>NZ_JAKWJP010000020.1 GCF_022761035.1 Microbacterium sp. SS28 | reverse complement strand
CGGTCGCGTGTGATCCCTCGTGTTGTTATGCGGTGAGGGCGCGGTAGTCGGGTTCGGGGATCTCCTCGGGTTCGGGGTCGGGTTCGCCGACGCGGCGGGCTCGGCTGAGGGCGTCGAGGCCGAGGTAGCGGCGCTGCTCGGCCCATTCATCGTGCTGCTCGGCGAGGACCGCGCCGACCAGGCGGATGATGCTGTCGCGGTTCGGGAAGATGCCCACGACGTCGGTGCGGCGGCGGATCTCACGGTTGAGTCGCTCGTTCGGGTTGTTCGACCAGATCTGCTTCCAGAGCTCTTTCGGGAACACGGTGAACGCGAGGATCTCTTCCCGCGCCGCCTCGAGGTGCGCGAAGCTTCGCGGCAGCTTGTGTTCGAGGGCGTCCAGGACCCGGTCGAACTGGGCGTTGACGGACTCCTTGTCGGGCTGGTCGAACACCGTCTGCAGGAGCGTCTTCACCCATGGCCAGGAGCTCTTCGGGGTCGTGGCCATCAGGTTCGCCGCGTAGTGGGTGCGGCATCGCTGCCACGATCCGCCGAGGGTCGCGCCGGCTGCGGCGACCAGGCCTGCGTGCGCGTCGCTGGTGACCAGCTTCACCCCCGAAAGGCCGCGGGCGACCAGGTCGCGGAAGAACGTGAGCCAGCCGGCGCCGTCCTCGGTGGAGTTGACCTGCAGGCCGAGGATCTCCCGATAGCCCTCCGCGTTCACCCCGGTCGCCACCAGGACCGCGACCTTCACGACCCGGCCGCCTTCGCGGACCTTCATCGTGAGGGCGTCCGCGGCGACGAACGAGTACGGGCCGGCATCCAGCGGCCGGGTGCGGAACTGCTGCACCTGCTCGTCGAGGTCTTTCGCCATCTCCGACACCTGCGACTTACTCAGCCCGGTGATCCCGAGCGTCTTGACCAGATCCTCCATCCGCCGGGTCGAGACGCCCAGGAGATAGCTGGTCGCGACCACCGTGGTCAGCGCGGCCTCCGCGCGGCGACGGCGTTCGAGCAGCCACTCCGGGAAGTAGGAGCCCTGCCG
>NZ_JAKWJP010000002.1 GCF_022761035.1 Microbacterium sp. SS28 | reverse complement strand
GCGAGGTCTACCGCGCACTCCAAGCAGACCTACTCCCCACTTGACATGCATAGGAGCATCCACATCGTCAAGCATCACGGCGGCTGGATCGTGCATCAGCTCGACGGCGGCGCGCTCGAATGGATCTCGCCCACCGGCCGGCGCTACGTCGTGCAGCCCGAGCGCAAGGTGCCGGTGTTCCGGCCGCTCATCGATGCGGGTGGTCCTGCGCCGTTCTGAGCCGCGGGCAGCCGGGGGAAGGGTCGCCGTGCTCGTGGAGGGGCGGGTGTGAGCCGCGCGCAGCAGGTGGAGGGATCGCAGTGCTCGCGGAGGGGTGGGTCTGAGCCGCACGCAGTCGGATGAGCGGTCGCCGTGCTCGCGGAGGGGCGGGTCTGAGCCGCACGCAGCCGGATGAGGGGTAGCCGTGCTCGTGGAGGGGTGGGCCTGAGCCGCACGCAGCCGGATGAGGGGTAGCCGTGCTCGTGGAGGGGTGGGCCTGAGCCGCACGCAGCCGGATGAGGGGTAGCCGTGCTCGTGGAGGGGTGGGCCTGAGCCGCACGCAGCCGGATGAGGGGTAGCCGTGCTCGTGGAGGGGTGGGCCTGAGCCGCACGCAGCCGGATGAGGGGTAGCCGTGCTCGTGGAGGGGTGGGCCTGAGCCGCACGCAACCGGAAGAAGCGGCGCCGTGCTCACAGAGGGGTGGGCCTGAGCCGCACGCAACCGGAAGAAGCGGCGCTATGCTCGCTCGGAGAGCTGGGGGCTCGAGACCGGGGGACAAGAGACCGGGCGAACCATCAGACCGAGACGCGCAGCACCTCTTCGATCGTCGTCAGGCCTTGCGCGACCTTGCTGAAGCCGTCCTCGCGCAGCGAAACCATCCCCTGCTGCAGCGCCACCTGGCGCATCTCGGTGCCCGTCGCGCGCGTCACGACGAGCTGCTCGATCTCTTCGGTCACGCTCATGACCTCGTGCAGCGCGACACGGCCGCGATAGCCGGTGCCCGAGCACGAGCTGCATCCCGCCGCCCGGAAGATCTGCGGCGGATCCGACGGACCGTGCGGGAAACCCAGCGCCGTGAGCACGTCGGTCGTCTCGGTGAACGGCTCGCGACACCGATTGCACAGCCGCCGCGCGAGTCGCTGCGCGACGATCGCCTCGAGCGCCGTCGCGACGAGGAAGGGCTCGCAGCCGATCTCGGTCAGACGCGTCAGCGCCGAGGGCGCATCGTTCGTGTGCAGCGTCGACAGAACGAGGTGACCGGTGAGCGCCGCCTCGATCGAGATGATCGCCGTCTCGTTGTCGCGGATCTCGCCGACGAGCACGACATCGGGGTCGGACCGCAGGATCGACCGCAGCGCACTGCCGAACGTCAGCCCCGCCTTGTTGTTGACCTGCACCTGGTTGATTCCGCCGATGCGGTACTCCACGGGGTCTTCGACCGTGATGACGTTGATCTTGGGGTTCGCGACCGACCGCAGCGCCGTGTAGAGCGTCGTCGACTTGCCCGACCCCGTCGGACCTGTCACGAGCACCATGCCGTGCGGTCGCGCGATGGCCGTCTCGAAGCGATCGAGGTTGCGCGCCGACATCACGAGATCCGACATCGCCATGCGCTGACCCGTGTTGTCGAGGATTCGCATGACGATCTTCTCGCCCCACACGGTCGGCAGCGTTGCGACGCGAAGGTCCACCTGACGGCTCTCGTGGTTGACCGAGAGGCGACCGTCCTGCGGCCGGCGCTTCTCGGCGATGTCGATCGACGACATGATCTTGAGGCGCGAGATGATGCCGTCCTGGATCGAGCGATCCGCCTTCTGCATCTCGTGCAGCACGCCGTCGATGCGGTACCGCACCGTCAGCTGATTCTCGCCGGGCTCGACGTGGATGTCGCTCGCGCGGTCGTTGATGGCCTGGGCGATCAGCAGGTTCACGAAGCGCACGACGGGGGCGTCGGCATCCTGATCCTCGATCGTCTCGGTGAACGACTCGGTCGAGGCCTCGACGTTCTCCTCGATCGCGATCGACAGCTCGCTGAGCTCTTCGTCCGAACGAAGGAAGCGCTCGTACATCTGCTCGAGCGCGTCGCGCGCGACGACGACCGGCTCGACGAAGAGATCCGTGACGCTCGCGACGTCGTCGAGAGCGACGATGTCGTTGGGATCCAGGATGCCGACCACGAGGCGATCGCCGCGCTTGTCGATCGGGATCAGCGAGTACTTGCGGCACAGCGTGCCGGGCACGAGCGCGACGACGTTCGGATCGAGCGGAAGGTTCGCGAGCTCGACGTAGCGGTGCCCCGTGTTGAGTGCGACCGCCTCGGCGACCTGCCCCTCGGTCACGAGCCGCGAGCTCACGAGATGCTGCGTGAGCTCTGGCCCCTCGCCGACCTCGGCCAGCGCCGCCGACATCTCTGCCGCGCGCACCGCGCCGGTCAGGACGAGCGTCTGCGCGAGTCCCTTCATCGGTACTCCCCAATCAGCGGGGAACCCCAAGTCCCCGCATGAAATCATAAGCGAGGAGGGGATGGATGCCTCGGCCCGAAGCTGTCAATCCGCCCGACGCCGGCCGCCTCGCCGATAGCCTTTCGAACATGGCCGAGACCGCGGCATCCGCTCCCCGCAGGGGAAACATCATCGACCGCGTCATGGCGTGGGCGCTGACCCTCAAGCCCGCACGCGTGTGGTTCCACTACGTCGAGCGGCGCGGGTTCATGCTCGCCGACAGCATCACGTATCGCGCGCTCTTCTCGGTCTTCGCGGGCGTGCTTCTCGGATTCTCGTTCGCGACGCTGTGGCTCAGCGACAATCCGCAGGCCATGCAGGCGCTGATCGATGCGGTGGATGCCGCGATCCCGGGCCTCGTCGGCGAGAACGGCATCGTCGATGTGTCCGAGATCAGCGCCCCGGCGGGCTTCACCGTCGCGGGAATCGCGTCGCTCGTCGCCCTCTTCGGTGGAGCGATCGGCGCGATCGGCTCGACCCGCGCCGCCATGCGCACGCTCGCGGGGGAGCTGCATGATGACCGGTTCTGGGTCTGGGTCATCGCGCGCAACGTCATCCTCGCGATCGTCATCGGCGCGGGGTTCCTCGTCTCGGCGGGCGCGACCTTCTTCGGCACGGCCCTCATCGAGCGGCTTCGCGATTGGATCGGGCTTCAGTCCGGCATCGTCGCCGACCTCGCGATCTGGGTCCTCGCGCTCGGGGTCGTCTTCATCCTCGATGCGTCGCTCATCGCTCTTCTCTTCGTCTCGCTCAGCGGCGTCAAGGCGCGCCCGCGCACCCTCATCGCGGGGGCTCTGCTCGGCGGCGTCGGCCTCACGGTGCTGCAGCAGCTCTCGGGCCTGTTCGTGCGCGGAGCGTCCGCCAATCCTCTCCTCGCATCCTTCGCGTCGCTCATCGCGCTGCTGATCTGGTTCAACCTCGCGTCGCAGGTCGTCCTCATCGCGTCGACCTGGATCCTCATCGGGGTGGCGGAGGACACCGATCGCGTACGGGCGCGCTTCGGCGCGACGACCTTCGCGCTGCGCCGAGTGCGCAAGGCCGAGGATGCCGTGCGCGTCGCGACGGCCGAGCTCGAGAAGGCCCGCGCCGAGGAGGAGAAGGAGCGCGAGCGGCTGAACCGCACCGAGGACAAGCGATCGGAGAACGCGTGACCGGCGCGACGGAGCGAGCATGAACGGCACGCCGGAGTGGGTTCCGACCTGGACCGCCGAGCAGGTGCGCAGGAACGAGGCGCCCCTGCTCGACCGCGGACTCCCGCTCATGCTGTGGGCGGCAGCCGGCCTCGCCTCCGTGATCGCCGATGAGCTCGTGGAGCCGGGCGTCACGGCGCGCAAGAACGATCTCGCGTACCAGTCCGCCGGCATGTCGCCGCTCATGGGGCGGATCCTCGTCGTCGCGGGCCGCGGCGACAACGGCGGCGACGCGCTCTATGCGGCCGCCGCGCTTCAGCAGTGGATCGCCGTGCGCGGCATCCCCGGCGACGATCTGAGCTTCGACATCCTGCTCACGGGCGACTCCGCGCACGCGCAGGCCCTTGCGACGGCAGAAGCCGGCGGCGCGAAGCGGGTCTCGCTCGAGGAAGCCGTCGCCCTCGCGAGCGAAGGCGCGTACGACCTCATCCTCGACGGCATCCTCGGCATCGGCACGTCGGCGGACCCGGCGCTGCGCGGCGGCGCCCGCGCCGTCGTCGAGGCGCTTCTGCCGGCCGTCCGCGCGGGCATGTCGCGGGTCATCGCCGTCGACCTCCCGAGCGGCCTGCACCCCGACACCGGTGCGACTTCGGACGGAGTCGTGCTGCCGGCATCCGTCACCGTCACGTTCGGGGGAGTGAAGACAGGACTCGCGCGCGACCGCGGCAAGAAGCTCGCCGGCGCCGTCGTGTGGGTCGACCTGGGCCTCGCGTTCGACGAGGCCCCCGACAGCGCCGCGCCGATCGCGTATGCGTTCGACGGGAGCCGGGGCACCGACTCAGATGAAGGCGATCAGCCCACGGCGTAGCGCTCGGCGAACGTGCGCAGGATCGCGCTCGGGTGCGACACGGCGGCGCGCCGCACGGCCCCGAGGGTCAGCTCGAGCTCGTCGGCTGCGAAGTAGCCGTACCCTGCGTACGCGTGGATGCGCGTCGTGATCCCGTCGACGTCGAGCTCGGGGTGGAACTGCGTCGCGTAGACGTTCGCGCCGACGCGGAACATCTGCACGGGGCAGTCCGGCGACGAGCCGAGCAGCACTGCCGACGAAGGCAGCGCGCTGATCGCCTCCTTGTGACCCACGAACGCCTCGAACGTGGGCGGCAGGCCGGCCAGCAGCGGGTCCGAGAGTCCCGCTGGAGTGAGCGTCACGGGCACGACGCTGATGGGCTCGGAATGCCGCCGGTCGATCGTCGCCCCGAGGAAGGCCCCGACCGTCCCGACGCCGTAGCACGCGCCCAGGAACGGGAAGTCGCGCGCGACCACCCGCTCGAGCAGCGCCTGGAACTCCGCCTCGACCCTCACCTGGACAGCGGACTTCTTCGAGGACGGGTCGGACGCGTTGAACGGCCCGCCGCCCACGAAGATCCCCGAGAGCTCGTCGAGATCCAGCTCGGGCATAGGACCGGCCTCGAGACGGATGCGGCGAAGATGCGCTTCGTCGAGGCCCGAGTAGCGCAGGAAGAGCTCGTACTCCTCGTCGGCGGGACGATCCTCCGCCCGCGTCGCGAGCAGGACGAAGGGCTTCATGCGACAACCCTAGGGCGCGCACGCGCAGCCGCCGACCGATGCACGCGCATGTTTCGGTCACGCAAACTCTGGCGTACAGGTCGGGCACACGGGGCATCCTCCAAGGTGATTGTCGATAGCGTGGCACAGTGCCAGAAGACATCGAGTTCCGCGCCCCCTCGCACCCGCTCGGAGCGACCCACGCGCTCGCCCTCGCTCCGGTGACTTCACCGCCCGCGAGCGTGGACGGCTTCGTGAAGCAGTTCCTGCAGAACCTCAACTTCGATATCGGCGTATCGCTGTCGGAGTCGAGCAAGAACGACCAGTACCTCGCTCTCGCAGGAACGGTCCGCGACTACCTCATGGCCCGCTGGCTCGACGATCAGCGTCGCCAGGGCGATCTGCAGGCGAAGGGCGTCTGCTACCTGTCGGCCGAGTACCTTCTCGGCCGACAGCTCGACAACAACCTCCTCGCGTCGCGACTGACCGACATCGCGTCGGATGCCCTCGCGCAGTGCGGCATCGATCTCGATGAACTGCGCCAGCTCGAGGTCGAACCGGGCCTCGGCAACGGCGGCCTCGGGCGCCTCGCCGCGTGCTTCATCGACTCGCTCGCGACGATCGGCGTGCCGAGCATCGGGTACGGCATCCGCTACGAATACGGCATCTTCCGCCAGACCTTCGAGGACGGCCAGCAGGTCGAGCAGCCGGATGCGTGGCTCGCCCTCGGCTCCCCGTGGGAGTTCCCGCACCCCGAAGCCGCGCAGCAGATCTCGTTCGGCGGCCACACCGAGACCTACGACGACGACGGCGTCACGCGCAGCCGCTGGATCCCGGGCTGGAACGTGCAGGCCGTGCCCTACAACTACATGGTGCCTGGCTATCACAACGGCCGCGTCAACACTCTCCGGCTGTGGTCTGCGGTCGCGACGAGCGCCTTCGACCTGCGCATCTTCAACTCGGGCGACTACGAAGAGGCCGTGCGCGCGCAGACCTTCGCCGAGAACATCTCGAAGGTGCTCTACCCCGAGGACTCGACGCCGCAGGGCAAGGAGCTGCGTCTTCAGCAGCAGTACTTCTTCGTCGCGGCGTCCATCGGCGACTTCCTCGAGAACGTGCTCGCGGACGGCTACGACCTCGCGAAGCTGCCCGAGCGCGTCATCTTCCAGCTGAACGACACCCACCCCGTCATCGCGGTGCCCGAGCTCATGCGCGTCCTGGTCGACGACAAGCACATGGAATGGGATGCCGCGTGGGCGATCACGCAGCAGTGCTTCGCGTACACGTGCCACACGCTTCTTCCCGAGGCCCTCGAGGTCTGGCCCGTCGACCTGCTCGGCCGGCTCCTGCCGCGCCACCTCGAGATCATCTACCGCATCAACGACGACTTCCTCGAGGAGGTGCGCGAACGCTTCGGCGACGACGAGCTGCGCATCCGCGCGATGTCGATCGTCGGCGAGCACCCGTTCCGCTCCGTCCGCATGGCGCACCTCGCCACCGTCGCGGGCTCGAAAGTCAACGGCGTGGCCGAGCTGCACTCCCAGCTGCTGCGCGACAAGGTGCTGCACGACTTCGACGAGTTCTTCCCCGGCAAGTTCACGAACGTCACGAACGGCGTGACACCCCGGCGCTTCATCCGGCTCGCGAACCCCGATCTCGCGGGACTCATCACCGAGGCGCTCGGTGCCGGCTGGACCGTCGACCTCGAGCGCCTGCGCGGGCTCGAGGCGTTCGCCGCGGATCCTGAGTTCCGCGAGCGCTTCGCCGCGGTCAAGGCCGGCAACAAGCGCCGCCTCGCGGCGGTGCTCCGCGAGCGCGACGGCCTCGACGTGAGCGAGGACCACCTGCTCGACGTCATGGTCAAGCGCCTGCACGAGTACAAGCGGCAGATGCTCCAGCTGCTTCACATCGTGACGCAGTACGACCGGGTCGTGTCGGGGCGGGTCGCGGCATCCGACATCACTCCCCGGACGTTCCTGTTCGGCGCGAAGGCGGCGCCCGGCTACGCGATGGCCAAGAGCATCATCCACCTCATCAACGCCGTCGGCGAAGTCGTCAACGACGACCCGCGCGTCGAGGGCCGCCTCAAGGTGCTCTTCCCGCCGAACTACAACGTGACGCTCGCCGAGCGCGTCATCCCGGCCGCCGACCTGTCCGAGCAGATCTCGCTCGCCGGTAAGGAGGCCTCGGGCACGGGCAACATGAAGTTCGCGCTCAACGGCGCGCTCACGATCGGCACGGACGACGGCGCGAACGTCGAGATCCGCGAGCTCGTCGGAGACGAGAACTTCTTCCTCTTCGGCATGAGCGAGCCCGAGGTCGAGGCGCAGTGGGCGAAGGGCTACCGGCCTGCCGAGTTCTACCAGGCGGACGCCGAACTGCGCAGCGCGATGGACCTCATCGCCTCGGGGGCGTTCTCGGGCGGCGACCGGTCGGTGTTCGAGCCGATCGTGTCCAACCTGCTCTACGACGACCGCTTCATGGTGCTCGCGGACTACGGGTCCTACATCCGGGCGCAGGCGAAGGTCGACGCGGCCTACGCCGATCCGGATGCCTGGACGCGCTCCGCGATCCTCAACGTCGCTCGGACGGGATTCTTCTCGTCCGACCGGTCGATCCGCGACTACATCGACCGCATCTGGCACACGCCGCCCGTGAGCTAGGACTTACGGGGCGAGCTGATCGAGCTGTTCGCGGATCGCGGCGAGCGCTTCGGCGATTGCTGGTCAGCGGGTGAGGCGTTCGCGGATCGCGGTGAGCGCTTCGGCGGCGACGGGATTGCGCAGGCCTTGCTGGTCAGTGGGTGAGGTGTTCGCGGATCGCGGTGAGCGCTTCGGCGACGACGGGATTGCGCGGGCTCTGCTGGTCAGCGGGTGAGGTGCTCGCGGATCGCGGTGAGCGCTTCGGCAACGACGGGATTGCGCGGGCTCTGCTGGTCAGCGGGTGAGGTGCTCGCGGATCGCGGTGAGCGCTTCGGCAACGACGGGATTGCGCGGGCTCTGCTGGTCAGCGGGTGAGGTGCTCGCGGATCGCGGTGAGCGCTTCGGCGACGACGGGATTGCGCGGGCCCTCGTCGCGTGTGACCGCCCAGTACTCGAGCGGATGCGCGTAGACGCCGTCGAGCACGCGCACGAGGCGCGGGTCGGCATCCGCGAGGAAGTCGGGCAGCAGCCCGATCCCGGCACCCGCGGCGGCGGCCTCGACGTGCGCGAAGACGCTCGTCGAGCGGATCGACGCGGGCGAGGCGGGCAGCGACTGCACCGCGAGGTCGAGCTCATCGACCTGCAGCGACGACTCGATGTAGTAGATGAGCGGATGCCGCGCCAGCTGCGCGACGGATGAAGGAACCCCCGCGCCCTCGAGATACGCGGGCGTCGCGTAGAGCCCGAGCGCGTAGGAGCTGATGGGCACGGCGAACGCGCGGTGCACCTGCGGGCGGCCCACGACGATCTCGAGGTCGACGCCGGAGCGGTTCTGGCGGACGCGCTGCGTCGCCGCGATGAGCTCGATCGACAGCTCGGGATGCCGCGCCTGCAGTCGCGCCATGGCGGGGACGAGGAACGCCGAGGTGAACGCCTCGGGGGCCGCGATGCGCACCATGCCCTGCATCGCGGTGCCGCCGTCCTCGGCGAGCTCGCGCACGGACGCCTCGATGCGCTCGGCCGCCGCGACCGCGCGACGGCCCAGGGGAGTGGTCTCCCACCCGGCGGCGCCGCGCACGAGCACGCGCCCGCCCATTGCGTCCTCGAGCGCCGCGATCCGCCGCGACACCGTCGAGTGGTTGACGCCGAGGACCTCGGCCGCGGCCGTGTAGCGCCCGAGACGCGCGACGGCGAGGAACGTCATGAGCGCGTCGAGCTGTGGTTCGCGAGACGGCGAGGCCATGCAAGCAGTGTGCATCAGCGCACGGTGGAGGTGCAATATTCGATCCACTCCGTGCATTGATCGCGAGTGGGAGGTGTGCTTATCCTGGCGTCGACGGGCGCGGTCGCGCGCCCTCTTCGACACCTTCGATGCCGCAGGAGAACCATGTCCACGATCGCCTGGATCGGGCTCGGCCACATGGGCGCGCCCATGACCGCCCACCTCGTCGCGGCGGGCCACACCGTCCGCGGCGTCGACGTCAACCCGGCTGCTGCCGAGGCTGCGGCATCCCGCGGCGTCACCGTCGTGTCGTCGATCGCCGAAGCGCTGCAGGGCGCCGACGCGTGCATCACGTCGCTGCCCATGCCCGCCCACGTGCGCGCCGTCTACGACGGACCCGACGGGGTGTGGGCAGGCGCCGCCCCCGGCACGCTCCTGCTCGACACCTCGACGGTCGACATCGAGACGTCCCGGTGGTGCCACACGGGCTCCGCTGAGCGCGGTTTCGTCTTCGTCGACTCGCCCATCTCGGGCGGCACGGCGGGCGCCGAGGCCCACTCGCTGACTTTCATGCTGGGCGGCGCCCCCGACGACGTCGCGCGCGCCGAAGAGCTCGTCGCGCCCATGGCGGGCAAGGTCATCGCGTGCGGCGGACCGACGGCGGGGATCGCTGCGAAGCTCGTCAACAACATGATGCTGTTCATCGGCGTCATGGCCACGGCCGAGGGCTCGCAGCTCGCCGAGCAGCTGGGCCTGGACCCCACGGTGTTCTGGCAGGTCGCGGGTGCGTCGTCGGGCGGCTCGTGGCCGCAGCGCGTGTGGTGGCCCGTCCCGGGCGTCGTCGAGTCGGCGGCCGCAAACAAGAACTTCGACGCGACCTTCTCGGTCGACCTCGCGCGCAAGGACTGCGGCCTCGCTGTGCAGGCGGGCGAGGCGACGGGCGTGCACCTTCCGGCGGCCGAGCTCGCGCTCTCGCAGCTCGAAGAGCTCGCAAGCCGCGGACTCGGGGGCAAGGACTGCACCCTCGTGACCCTCTTCGCGACCCCGGACGGGACGCTCCGGGGGTACGATCCGAGCCACGACCTCACCCACGCCTGAACCCCGCCGACCCCGTGAACCCCGCGCACATCCGCACCCGAGGAGCATCATGAGCACCCCCACGATCGAGAAGACCGCTGACGGCACGCCTGCGACGCTGCCGACCATCCCGCACGTCGTGGGAGGCGAGCGCCTCACGCCCGAGGGTCGTCGCGGCGCCGTCTTCAACCCCGCCACGGGGCGCCAGACCGCTGAGGTCGCCTTCGCGACCGCCGACTTCGTGCACGAGGCAGCCGAGATCGCGAAGGCCGCGCAGCCCGCGTGGCGCGAGACGGGGCTCGCGAAGCGGTCCGGCGTCCTGTTCCGCCTGCGCGAGATCCTCACGTCGCGCGGCGAGGAGCTCGCGCGCCTCATCACGTCGGAGCACGGCAAGACGGTGCCCGACGCGCTCGGCGAGGTCACCCGCGGGCTCGAGAACGTCGAGTTCTGCACAGGACTCATGCACCACCTCAAGGGGGAGTACTCCGAGCAGGTCGCGACCGGCATCGACGTGCACCAGGTGCGGCAGCCGCTCGGCGTCGTCGCGTGCATCACTCCGTTCAACTTCCCCGCGATGGTGCCGCTGTGGATGGTCACGACGGCGATCGCGGCGGGCAACGCCGTCATCCTCAAGCCCTCCGAGCGCGACCCCTCCTCGGCGGTGTGGCTCGCCGATGCGTTCCGCGAGGCGGGGCTCCCCGACGGCATCTTCAACGTCGTGCACGGCGACAAGGAGGCCGTTGACGCGATCCTCGACGAGCCGATCATCCGCGCCGTCTCGTTCGTCGGCTCGACGCCCATCGCGAAGTACATCTACGCGCGCGCCGCGGCGAACGGCAAGCGCGTGCAGGCGCTCGGCGGTGCGAAGAACCACATGATCGTGATGCCGGATGCCGACCTCGACGCCGCCGCGGACGCCGCCGTGTCGGCAGCCTACGGATCGGCGGGGGAGCGCTGCATGGCGGTCTCGGTCGTCGTCGCCGTCGGCGGCGTCGCCGACTCGCTCATCGAGAAGGTGTCGGACCGCATCGGCAACCTGCGCATCGGCGACGGCCTCGACCCTGCGTCGGAGATGGGGCCGCTCATCACGCGCGAGGCGCGCGAGCGGGTCGCGGGCTTCGTCTCGGGCGCCCCCGACGAGGGCGCGAAGGTCGTCGTGGACGGTCGCGCGCACGAGTTCGAGGGCGACGGCTTCTTCATCGGCGCATCCCTCGTCGACGACGTCAAGCCCGGCATGCGCGTCTACGACGAGGAGATCTTCGGCCCCGTCCTCTCGGTCGTGCGCGTCGGCAGCTACGACGAGGCGGTCGACCTCATCAACTCGAACAGGTACGCCAACGGCACGGCGGTCTTCACGCGCGACGGCAAGACGGCGCGGCAGTTCGAGTACGACATCGAGGTCGGCATGGTCGGCATCAACGTGCCGATCCCCGTGCCGGTCGGCGCGTTCTCGTTCGGCGGCTGGAAGGACTCGCTGTTCGGCGACACGCACATGTACGGGCCCGAGGCGTTCAACTTCTACACGCGGCGCAAGGTCGTCACGACGCGCTGGCCCGACCCGAGCGAGAGCCAGATCAGCCTCGGCTTCCCGACCCACTGACGGCCCCGGGGTAGGCTCGGGCCATGGCCATCGCACGTCTCCACGGCGGACCTCTCGACGGGCAGCTGCTGCCCCTCGAGAAGCCCGAGCTGGACTCGCTCATCGTCCCCTACGGTCCCGCACAGATCGTCTACCGCCGCGGCGGCGGGCTCGAGCACACGGGGTCGGAGGACGGCCCCACCGAGGCCGAGTTCTGGTTCGTCGAGGCGACGGACGACATCGGCAACGCCTCGGACGACTGAGGTCGTGGCTTCCGAGCCGTCACGCTCGGTCGAGATCGAGCTGAAGTTCGACGTCGACGCCGACACGCCCCTGCCGGACTGGACGGGCATGCCGGGCGTCGCGTCGGTCGCGGCGCCCGAGGTGCGCGAGCTCGACGCGCGCTACCTCGACTCGGACGACGCAGCCCTCGCCCGCGCGGGCTACGCGCTGCGCCGGCGCACGGGCGGACCTGACGAGGGGTGGCACATCAAGGGACCGCGGGGTGCCGACGGCGGGCGGGTCGAGCTGCACTGGCCACTGCAGGACGGGATTCCGGATGCCGCGACCGCTGTGCTTTCGTCGGTGACGGCGGCTCCGCTCACCCCGCTCGCCCGCATCCGCAACCACCGCACGGCGTACCACCTGCTCGATGCGGCGGGGGGAGTCGTGGCCGAGTTCGTCGACGATCATGTGACGGCGACCGATGCTCGCTCAGGCGTCGAGCGCACGTGGCGCGAGTGGGAGCTCGAGCTGGGCGCTGCGGCTCCCGCCGACCCCGCGTCGTTCTTCGCCGCCGCCGAGGTCGTCGTGCACGCGACCGGGGCCCGGCCCGCGGCATCCGATTCCAAACTCGCGAAGGCGCTCGGTCACTGACCCGATCGCTCCCTCGATCCTGAGCTCGCGGGGCGGTTGCCGAGAGCTGGAACGCGAAAGGCCCGGGCGAGCCCGGGCCTTTCGACGTGAAGCGAGGCTGATCAGAAGTTGATCATGTGCCCGGCGAGGCCGTGGAACGCTTCCTGCAGCGCCTCCGACAGCGTCGGGTGCGTGTGGATGTTGCGGGCCGCTTCGAGGGCGGTGAGGTCCCACTTCTGCGCGAGGGTGAGCTCGGGGAGCAACTCGGACACGTCGGGGCCGATGAGGTGGCCGCCGAGCAGCTCGAGGTGCTCGCCGTCCGCGATGAGCTTGACGAACCCGACCGGCTCGCCGAGGCCGTTGGCCTTGCCGTTGGCCGAGAACGGGAACTTCGCGACCTTGACGTCGTAGCCCGCATCGCGCGCCTGCTGCTCGGTGAGACCGAACGACGCGACCTGCGGCGAGCAGAACGTGGCGCGCGGCATGTTGCGGTAGTCGCCGAGCGTCATGGTCTCGGCCTTGCCGATCGTCTCGGCGGCGACGACGCCCTGCGCCTCGGCGACGTGCGCGAGCTGCAGCTTCGCCGTGACATCGCCGATCGCGTAGATGTGCGGCACGTTGGTGCGCATGTGATCGTCGATCTCGATCGCGCCGCGGTCGGTGAGCGCGACGCCCGTCGCGTCGAGCCCGAAGCCCTCGATGTTCGGCGCGAACCCGACCGACATCAGGACCTTGTCGGCTTCGATCGACTGCGTTTCGCCGCCGGCGACCGGCGTGTACGTGACGGTGACCTTGTCGCCGTGGTCGGTGACGGTCTCGACCTTCGTCGAGGTCAGGATCTCGACGCCGTAGCCCTTGTACTGCTTGGCGATCTCCTTCGACACGTCGACGTCCTCGTTGGGGAGCGCGCGGTCCAGGAACTCGATGATCGTGACCTTGACTCCGTAGTTCGTCATGACGAACCCGAACTCCATGCCGATCGCGCCGGCGCCGACGATGACGATCGACTCGGGCAGGTCGCGCGTGAGGATCTGCTCCTCGTACGTGACGATGTTCCCGCCGATCGTGACACCCGGCAGGGTGCGCACCTTCGAGCCGGTCGCGATGATCGCGTTGTCGAACGTGACGTCCTCGCTCGAGCCGTCGGCCTTCGCGACGCGGATCGCGTTGGGGCCCGTGAAGGTGCCGCGACCCTCGTACTCGGTCACCTTGTTCTTCTTCATCAGGAAGTGGATGCCCTTGACGTGCCCGTTCGCGACGGTGCGGCTGCGGTCCCACGCGACGCCGTAGTCGAAGTGCACGTCACCCGAGATGCCGAACAGCGCCGCCTTGTGGTGGAACTGGTGCGCGAGGTCGGCGTTCTTCAGCAGCGCCTTGGACGGGATGCATCCGACGTTGAGACAGACACCGCCCCAGTACTTCTCCTCGATGATCGCGACGGAAAGGCCGAGCTGAGCGCTGCGGACTGCCGCGACGTACCCGCCGGGGCCCGCGCCGAGGATGACGACATCATAGTGAGGCATGCCTCCAGCCTATCGGTCGGCAGGAGGCTCAGATCCCGGCTGAGAGCCGTCCGCCCGGCCGTCCGCAGGCCCGTCGTCCGTGCCTCCCTGACCCTGCGTCGGCGCGCCGCCCGAGAGCGCGCGCTCACGGCGCGCCCGCGAGATCAGCAGGTACATGACACCACCCGCGACGGCGAGCACGAGCAGGAGCGCCCCGACGAACCACGGGCGCAGGTCGGTCGTCTCGGCCGGCGGGACGGGCGACGCGCTCGGCGTCGGCTCGGCGGTGGGCGCCGCCGTCGCGACATCCGTCGGCGTCGGCTCGGCGGTCGGCTCCGTCGTCGGGCTCGAGGCGGGACCGTCCACCGTGAACGAGAACTCGCCCGAGATGGGGTGGCCGTCGCTCGAGACGACCTTCCAGAGCACCGTGACGACACCGGATGCCTCGCCCGCGAGCGCCTGCGTCAGCACGGTGTCGGATGCCACCGGTGCGCCGTCGACGAGCGACGCGCCCGTGGCATCCGTCACCGCCACTTCGCTCGCGCCCGCATCCGTCGCGAGGACGCCGCTGAAGGTGAGCGTCAGCTCGTCGGGCAGGGCGGCCACCGCCGAACCGGCCGCCGGATCGGTCGAGACCAGCTCGTCGTGCGCGCTCGCGGGTGCCGCTCCGAGCAGGAGCGACGCGGCTGCGACGACCGCGACGACGAGGGTCGCGAGAGGCCGGGGGAGGCGGCGTTCGTTAATTCCGTGTGACGACACGCGGCAGAGCCTAGCGGCCCCTTCTGTGGCGACTCGGGGAGCAATACCATGGCGGAAGGCGCAGCGGTACGACTGCGACACCCGACGTAACGACCCCCGGGAGGACCGCGAAATGGACTCGATGATGATGGACATGATGTCCAAGGACATGAAGGCGATGCCCGGCATGGACATGATGGACATGTCCCTCATGCAGGCGTGTATGGACGCCTGCTCCGCATGCGAGCAGGCCTGCACGGTGTGCTCGACGCAGATGATGTCGTGCGCCCCCGCGTGCATGAACTGCGCGGACATGTGCAACACCATGATGCGCTCCATGATGCGCATGCAGGGCATGGACATGGCCAGCATGATGGCGATGCTCGACGCGTGCATCGCGATGTGCCAGCTGTGCATGGACGAGTGCATGGAGCACGCCGACATGAACGAGGTCTGCAAGATGTGCGCTCAGGCCTGCAAGGCGTGCATGGACGCCTGCATGGCCATGAAGAACTCGATGATGGCGATGGGCTGAGCCCGTCGCCTCTCTCGTTTCAGAGAGCAGATCTCGCTTCGGAGATCAGGCGAGCGGTGCGACGTTGAAGCGCTGCGAGCCGACGGCGAGCACGTCGTAGCGCCCGTGCAGGGCGACCGGTGCGCCCGCTTCGACGGCGGTCGCGGCGCCCGAGCCGCTCCAGACGGTGACGGATGCCGCATCGCCGATCGTCCGGAGGACGAGCGTGCCGTCATCGTGCCGCGCCTCGACGATCGCGTCGACCCAATCCGAGGGCGTCGCCGCCGCGAGGCGGGACTGGATGAGGTGCAGCGCGTGCCCGGGGGCGAACGTCGAGCAGGCCCGGCCGTGGACGCACATGCACGCCGCACGCTCCCGCACCTCGAAGGGCGGAATGTGAGAGTGCGGGGTCGACACAGCTGGCTCCTGTTCAGTAGGTTCGAATACCCACCAGGCTAGGGATCGGGACGAGCCGGGGCATCTCGAGCGACACGCGACGAAACAAAGCCCTCGTGCGGGCGCTCCGGCGGTCTGAAGCTCTCCTCACGGGGTGGGAGCATCGGATAGGCTGGAACGAAGAGGAGGAGCAGCGTGGACGACAATCGCCGACCGGACGAGATCCGTCGCGCAGCCGACTCCGGCGAGGGCTCGGGCGACCGACCCGCCGACACGACGCAGACGTTCGGGCATGACTCCGATCTGTCCTTCGTGCCCTTCGGCGCCGACCTCTCCGCTGCCGAGCTCGAGGCGATCGACGCACTGCCGTCGCGATCCGCGATCCTCATCGTCCGCTCGGGTCCCACGGCGGGGGCACGGTACCTGCTCGACACCGACGTGACCACCGTGGGGCGGCATCCCGAAGCCGACATCTTCTTCGACGACGTCACCGTCTCGCGCCGTCACTCCGAGATCACGCGGCACGAGTCCTCCTTCGAGATCGTCGACCAGCGCTCGCTCAACGGCACGTACGTCAACGGGGAGCGGGTCGACCGCTCACCCCTCGTCAACGGCTCGGAAGTGCGCATCGGCAAGTTCCGCCTCAACTTCTTCGTCTCGCCCTCCGACCTGACGCAGGCCGCGGACCGCTGATGTCGACGGCTGCCGCCCGCGAACGTTCGTCGTCCGCGGGGCTCTTGAGCATTGGACAGGTGCTCGCACGCCTCGCACCCGAGTTCCCGACGCTCACGTCGAGCAAGCTGAGGTTCCTCGAGGTCCAGGGGATCGTCACGCCCGTGCGCACGGAGTCGGGCTATCGCAAGTTCTCGCCTGCCGACCTCGAACGCCTGCGCCTCGCCCTGACGCTGCAGCGCGACCACTACCTGCCGCTCGTCGTCATCCGCGAGTACCTCGCCGACGTGGACGCGGGGCGCGACCCCGCGACGCCGGCCTCGGCTCCGCCGCCGTCGATCGTCCCCGCACCGCGCCGCTATCGCCGCGAGGAGCTGCTGGCCGCGACGGGAGCCGCGCCGCAGCTGCTCAACGACGCCGTCAGCACGGGGGTCCTCGCGGGCGCGGACGCCTACACCGACCAGCACGTCGCGATCCTGCGGGCGCTCGTCGCCCTCGACCGGCACGGCATCGAGCCCCGCCACGTGCGGACGCTCCGGCAGAGCGCCGAGCGCGACGTCACCCTCGTCGAGTCGGCGCTCGCGCCGCTTCTTCGCCGGACGGATGCCGCGTCCCGCGCCCGCGCGAACGAGCTCGCACCCGAACTCGCGAAGCGGCTCGAAGAGCTGCGGGGCATCTTCGTCAGGGACGCCCTGGAACGGCGATCGACCTGATCGGATCAGGCACTCGGCGCGACACGCCGGACCGCTTCGAGCGGATGTCGTTGCCCGGGTCGACGGGCTGTTCTAGCGTGGAAGCATCGGGTCTGGGGGAGGAGGCATCGCATGACTGCTCATGACGAGTCAGACGAACCCACGTACCTGGCAGACCTGCTCTTCACCGACGGGCTCCCCGCGATGGACGACGAGGTCGGCTACCGCGGTGCCGTCGCCGCCCGCGCGGCCGGGATCACGTACCGCCAGCTCGACTACTGGGCCCGCACCGAGCTCATCCAGCCCACCGTCCGCGGTGCGAGCGGATCGGGCTCTCAGCGCCTCTACGGCTTCCGCGACATCCTCGTCCTGAAGCTCGTCAAGCGGCTGCTCGACACCGGCATCTCGCTCCAGCAGATCCGCACGGCCGTCGATCAGCTGCGGGCCGCCGGCATCCGCGACCTCGCGGGCACGACACTCATGAGCGACGGGGCATCCGTCTATCTCTGCACCTCGAACGACGAGGTCATCGACCTCATCAGCCGCGGCCAGGGCGTGTTCGGCATCGCGGTCGGCAGCGTCCTGCGCGAAGTCGAGTCGACGCTCGTCGAGTTCGATCCGCAGTCGCCCGACACCGTCGACGAGCTCGCGGCGCGCCGCGCAGCACGCACGGCGTAAGCGCCGGCTCACAGGCCTGCCGCACGCAGCGCATGGCGTGAGGGCACGCGCCGTGGCGCGCCTGGACGGGCCAGGCGCTGGGCTTCGTTACGCGCGGGCTTCGCCTGCGACGGGGATGCGCCCCGTCCGCATGACGCGGTCGAGCAGCGCGTCGAAGTCGGCCGCGAGCTCCTGAGCGGAGTCGCCTGGCCAGATGTGCAACGGCTTCGCGGCGCCCTGCGCCTGCTGCAGCGACGTGCGCTCGGGCAGCTGGGGCGACAGGACGAGCGGGCCGAACATGTCGCGCAGCTCCTTGATGCGGAACTGGTGCTCGATCGACTGGGGACGCACGCGGTTGACGACGATGCCGAGCGGCTGAAGG
The DNA here is from genome assembly GCF_022761035.1 of Microbacterium sp. SS28. Lineage (GTDB taxonomy): Bacteria > Actinomycetota > Actinomycetes > Actinomycetales > Microbacteriaceae > Microbacterium. The sequence goes on along the minus strand of NZ_JAKWJP010000002.1, from coordinate 805,857 downwards.
CGGGGGGAGAGGCCGCGGCGGATCTCCTCGATCGCGCGCAGCGCGCGGTCGGCGGCTGCGACGGAGAAGAGTCCGGGCTCGGTCACGACGATGACGCGGTCGCTCGCGGCCCACGCCGTCCGCGTGAGCGCGTTGAGCGACGGGGCGCAGTCGATGAGCACGAGGTCGTAGTCGGCCTCGATCGTCGCGAGCGCCTCCTCGAGCTTCCACACGTCGCGGACACTGGGGTGCGGACCGTCGAAGTTGATGGCAGAGGGGCTGCCGATCAGGACGTCGATCGTGCCGGGGTGCACCTTGGCCCAGCCGCTCGAGGTGATCGCCTGACGGACGACCTTCTCCTTCGGATTGGCCAGGACATCGGCGACGTTGAGCCGCCCGGCGACCTGGATGTCCATGCCCGTGGACACGTCCGACTGGGGGTCGAGGTCGACGACGAGCGTGCGGACACCCCGCGCGAAGGCCGCAGACGCGAGCCCGAGGGTCACCGTCGTCTTTCCGACGCCACCCTTGAGCGAGCTGACCGAGAGTACGTGCACAAGGGTCTACGTTACCGTCCCCTAGGCTGAGAGCACACTCAGCCCCCACTTGACGCCGGCCCCGATGAGGTAGCAATGTTCCGGAAGATCCTGGTCGCCAACCGCGGTGAGATCGCGATTCGCGCATTCCGCGCTGCTTACGAGCTGGGAGCGCGCACAGTCGCGGTGTTCCCGTTCGAGGATCGCGGCTCCCTGCACAGGCAGAAAGCCGACGAGTCGTACGAGATCGGTGAGCCGGGGCATCCCGTGCGCGCGTATCTCGACATCGACGAGATCATCCGGGTCGCCCTGCAGTCGGGCGCCGACGCCATCTACCCCGGCTACGGCTTCCTCTCGGAGAACCCGGACCTCGCTGCGCGCGCCGCCGAGAACGGCATCACCTTCATCGGCCCGTCCTCGACGGTGCTGGGAATGGCGGGCAACAAGGTCACGGCGAAGGAGCACGCGATCGCCGCAGGCGTTCCCGTCCTCGCCTCGACTCCGGCATCCGACGATGTCGACGCCCTCGTCGCGCAGGCCGCCGACATCGGGTTCCCGATCTTCGTCAAGGCTGTCGCAGGCGGCGGCGGACGCGGCATGCGCCGCGTCGAGACGCCCGGCGAGCTGCCCCCCGCGATCGCCGAGGCGATGCGCGAGGCCGGCGCGGCGTTCGGCGACCCGCGGGTCTTCCTCGAGCAGGCTGTCGTCCGCCCGCGCCACATCGAGGTGCAGATCCTCGCGGACGGCACGGGCGAGACGGTCCACCTGTTCGAGCGGGACTGCTCCGTGCAGCGCCGGCACCAGAAGGTCATCGAGATCGCTCCGGCGCCGAACCTCGACGACGACCTGCGCCAGCGCATCCACCGCGACGCCGTCGCCTTCGCGCGCTCGATCTCGTACGTCAACGCCGGGACTGTCGAGTTCCTCGTCGACACGGCGGGCGAGCGGGCGGGCCAGCACGTCTTCATCGAGATGAACCCGCGCATCCAGGTCGAGCACACGGTCACCGAAGAGGTGACGGATGTCGACCTCGTGCAGTCCCAGATGCGGATCGCCGCCGGCGCGACGCTGAAGGAGCTCGGCCTCGAACAGAAGGACATCACGCTGCGTGGTGCGGCGCTGCAGTGCCGACTCACGACCGAGGACCCCTCGCAGGGCTTCCGGCCCGACACGGGTCGCATCACGACCTACCGCTCACCGGGCGGCGCCGGCATCCGCCTCGACGGCGGCACGACGGCGGCGGGGTCGCAGATCAGCCCGCACTTCGACTCGATGCTCGCGAAGCTCACGTGCCGCGGCCGCGATTTCCCGGCCGCGGTGGCCCGCGCCAAGCGCGCGCTTGCGGAGTTCCGCATCCGCGGCGTCTCCACGAACATCCCGTTCCTGCGCGCCGTGCTCGAAGACCCCGCCTTCGTGGCGGGCGACCTCAGCACGTCGTTCATCGACGAGCGTCCCGAGCTGCTCACGAGCCACCCGTCGCGCGACCGTGCGACGAAGCTGCTCAACTGGCTCGCCGACGTCACGGTCAACCGTCCCTACGGCGAGAAGCCGCTCTCGGTGTCGCCCGGCAGCAAGCTGCCCGACATCGATCTGACGGCGCCCGCCCCCGAAGGGACCCTCGACCGGCTGCGCGCTCTCGGACCCGCGGAGTTCGCCCGCGCCCTGCGGGCGCAGACGGCCCTCGCGGTCACCGAGACGACCTTCCGCGACGCGCACCAGTCGCTGCTCGCGACGCGTGTCCGCACGCGCGACCTCGTCCGCGTCGGTCCGCACGTCTCGCGGCTCACGCCCCAGCTGCTCTCGGTCGAGGCGTGGGGCGGGGCGACCTACGACGTCGCCCTGCGCTTCCTCGCGGAGGACCCGTGGGAGCGCCTCGAGGCGCTGCGCGTCGCGATGCCCAACATCCCGATCCAGATGCTCCTGCGCGGTCGCAACACCGTGGGCTACACGCCACGGCCCGTCGCCGTGACGGACGCCTTCGTCCGCGAGGCGGCCGCGACCGGCGTCGACATCTTCCGCATCTTCGACGCCCTCAACGACGTGTCGCAGATGCGGCCGGCGATCGACGCGGTGCTCGGCACCGGGACGGCGCTCGCCGAGGTCGCCCTCTGCTACACGGGCGACCTGCTCGACCCGAACGAGCGTCTCTACACGCTCGACTACTACCTGCGCCTCGCCGAGAGCATCGTCGAGTCGGGCGCGCATGTCATCGCGATCAAGGACATGGCGGGCCTGCTGCGCCCCGGCGCCGCCGCCAAGCTCGTGACGGCGCTGCGCGAGCGGTTCGACCAGCCCGTGCACGTCCACACGCACGACACGGCCGGTGGGCAGCTCGCGACGCTGCTCGCAGCGAGTGCCGCGGGTGCGGACGCCGTGGATGCCGCGGCCGCCCCGCTCGCGGGGACGACGAGCCAGCCCTCGCTGTCGGCGCTCGTCGCGGCCCTCGCGCACACCGACCGCGACACGGGCCTCGCCCTCGACGCCGTCGGCGACCTCGAGCCGTACTGGGAGGCCGTGCGGCACCTGTACCGCCCGTTCGAGTCCGGCCTTCCGAGCCCCACGGGCCGGGTGTACCACCACGAGATCCCGGGCGGGCAGCTCTCGAACCTGCGCCAGCAGGCGATCGCGCTGGGGCTCGCGGACGACTTCGAGCTCATCGAGGACATGTACGCGGCCGCCGACCGGATCCTGGGCAGGATCCCCAAGGTGACGCCGTCGTCGAAGGTCGTCGGCGACCTCGCGCTCGCGCTCGTCGCGGTGCGGGCCGACCCCGCGGACTTCGAGGAGAACCCCCAGAGCTACGACATCCCGGACTCCGTCGTCGGCTTCATGGCGGGCGAACTCGGCGACCTGCCCGGCGGCTGGCCGGAGCCGTTCCGCACGAAGGTGCTCGCCGGCCGAGAGGTCTCGATCGAGATCCCGCCGCTGAACGACGACGAGGAGGCGGGGCTGGTCGGAGATGCCGCGACTCGGCGGCGCACCCTCAACCGCCTGCTCTTCCCCGCGCCGACGAAGCAGTTCGAAGAGAACCGCGCGGCCTACGGCGATCTGACCGCCCTCGGGACGCCCGACTACCTGTACGGACTCACGCCCGGCGAGGAGCATGTCGCAGAGATCGATCCCGGCGTGCAGCTCTACGTGGGCCTCGAGGCGATCGGCGAGCCGGATGCCAAGGGCATCCGCACCGTCATGACGACCCTCAACGGGCAGCTGCGTCCCGTGTACGTCCGGGACCGCTCGATCAAGGTCGAAGCTGTCGCCGCGGAGCGCGCCGACACGTCGCGGCCGGGCCAGATCGCGGCACCCTTCTCGGGCGCCGTGACGGTCAAGGTCGAGGTGGGCGCCGTCGTGACCGCCGGTCAGCCGGTCGCGTCGATCGAGGCCATGAAGATGGAGGCGGCCATCACGTCTCCCGTCGACGGCGTCGTCGAGAGGCTCGCGATCTCGGGCACCCGACAGGTGGACGCGGGAGACCTTTTGGTCGTCATCCGCCCTTCCCAGTAGCCTGAGCGGGGGGCACGACACCCGATCCACCCCCTGGAGACCACGCAGTGACGCCAGATCGCAACGACCACACACCCGCCGATGAGCCCGAGAACGGCATGCTCGACACCGGCGCCATCGACACGACCGGCCTCGGCATCCTGGGCGGCTCAACCGAACAGGTGAGCGTCGCGCTGCCGGGGAACGTCGAGGAAGACATCATCGACGACGATGACGTCATCGTCGACGAGGTCGAGGTGTTCGAGATCATGCCCGCCGACGGGGACGACGAGCTCGACGCCGCGCCCCTCGAGAGCACGGCAGGGGATCTCGCGGAGTTCGAGAGCTCGCTGCGCGCAGACGACCCCGCCGAGGACGTCGTCGCCGAGGATGTCGCCGACGACATCGTCGATGCCGAGGAGATCGACGCGGAGCCGCTCGCGGCAGCCGCGGACGCCGACCTGACCGAATCGACCGTGGAGGCCGAGATCGTGACCGAACAGGCATCATCCGACCGCGACCAGACGTGGGCCTCGCTCCCGCCGGCATCCGCACCCGGCACGGAGGCCGTGCCCACGACGACCGGATCCATCCCCGCGACGCGCCGCGAGGCCCATGCCGAGTCGGTCGAGCGCACCGACCGTGCACAGGCGCTCGAGCGCACCCCGGTGCGTCCCGACGTGCGTCCCGACCTGACACTGACCTCGAAGCGCCTCGGCGAATTCGAGCCGGGTCGCGAGTCGGCCGATCTGCTGACCGCCGACCGCCTGCTCGATCCCCACCAGGTCGTCCGGCCGGAGCCCGAAGGGGCGTGGCAGCACTTCGTCTACTCGCTCACGGGGCACCGCCTCAACCTCGGCGACGGCAAGCGCGCTCGGGCCCGCAAAGAGCTCGACCGCCGGATCGCCGCCCCGCTCGGCGCGGGTGCCCGTTTCGTCCCCGTCGTCTCCCGCAAGGGCGGCGTCGGCAAGACGACCATCACGACGCTGCTCGGCATGGCTCTCGCCGACGCGCGCGACGATCGCGTCATCGCCGTCGACGCCAACCCCGACCGCGGCACGCTCGCCGACCGCATCGCCCGCCAGAATGGCAAGACGGTGCGCGATCTCGTGCGCGACCGCGCCGAGATCTCGGGCTACGCCGGCATCTCGTCGGTCGTCGCGCGCGACGACACGCGCCTGGACGTCCTCGCGTCGGATGCCGATCCCCGCGTCTCCGAGGCCTTCAGCGATCGGGACTACCGGGATGTCGCGACCCTCGCCGCGCACTACTACTCCATCGTCCTCACCGACACGGGCACGGGCATCGTGCACTCCGTCATGCAGGCGACGCTCGAGCTCGCTGATCAGCTCGTCGTGGTCGCCGGCCTGAGCGTCGACGAAGCGCGCCTGGCGTCCGAGACGCTCACGTGGCTCGAGACGAACGGGTACTCCGAGCAGGTGCGCAACGCGGTCGTCGTGCTCAACACGGCACGGCCGGGCACGCCGCTCGTGCGCCCCGAAGAGCTCGAGACGCACTTCCGCACGCGCGTGCGCGCCGTCGTCCGCATGCCGTACGACCCGCACATCGCGGCCGGAAGCGCGATCACGTTCCGCGACCTGCGCCCCGAGACGCGTCTTGCGGCACGCGAGCTCGCCGCATGCGTCGTCGAGGGTCTGCGCACGCTCGCCTCGGCCGCCTGACATGACGGTCAGGCCCATCCGCCTCTTCGGCGACCCCGTTCTGCGCGCCCCGAGCGCGCCCATCACGCAGATCGACGACGGCGTCCGCGCACTCGTCCAGGACCTGCTCGACACCGTCGCCCTGCCGGGGCGCGCGGGGGTCGCGGCACCGCAGATCGGCGTCGGACTGCGCGCCTTCAGCTACAACATCGACGGCGACATCGGCTACATCCTCAACCCCGAGGTCGTCGAGGTCTCGGGCGAGCTCGAGCCGACGGGGGAGGGATGCCTCTCGGTGCCGGGTCTCTGGCACGATGCGCTGCGGCATCCGCACGCGAAGGTCGTCGGCATCGACCTCGACGGCGAGGAGGTCGTGCTCGAGGGCGACGGGCTGCTGGCTCAGGCGCTGCAGCACGAGACCGACCACCTCGACGGCATGCTCTACATCCAGCGGCTCTCGCCGGAGAACCGCAAGATCGCGATGCGCGAGATCCGCGAGAGCGACTGGCTGTGAGAAGAGCCCCGGGCGTCGCCCGGGGCTCTTCCGCGTGGTGGATGCCTGCTAGCCGCCGAGCGACACGTTCGTCGTCGAGACGGGCACGTTGTATAGCTCCTCGATGTCGGCCGCGTAGTCGGCGAGGATGACGTTGCGCTTGATGCTCATCTTGGGCGTCAGGTGCCCGCTCGCCTCGGTCCACTCCGTCGGCAGGATCGCGAACTTGCGGATCGACTCGGCCCGCGACACATACTTGTTCGCCCCGTCGATCGCGCGCTGGATCTCGGCGCGGACCGCGCTGTTCTTGGCGGCCTCGGTGAGCGACATGTCGGCGGACAGCCCGTTGTTCGAGAGCCACGAGGGGAGCATCTCGGGGTCGAGGGTCACGAGCGCCGAGATGAAGGGCTTCTGATCTCCGACGACCACGACCTGACCCACGATGGGGTTGGCACGGATCGGATCCTCGAGCGCCGCGGGAGCGACGTTCTTGCCGCCCGCCGTCACGATGATCTCCTTCTTGCGGCCGGTGATCTTGAGGAAGCCCTCATCGTCGAACGAGCCGATGTCGCCCGTCTTGAACCAGTCGCCGTCGAAGGTCGCGGCGGTCGCCTCGGGATTGCGCCAGTACTCCTTGAAGACGTTGATGCCGCGCACCTCGATCTCGCCGTCCTCAGCGAGGCGGACGCCCACGCCCGGAAGTGCGGGGCCCACCGTGCCGATCTTCGACTTGGTAGCGAGGTTGACCGTCGCGGGGGCCGTCGTCTCGGTGAGGCCGTAGCCCTCGAGGATCACGATGCCGAGGCTGTGGAAGAAGTGCCCGAGACGCGAGCCGAGCGGCGCGGAGCCCGACACGGCGAAGGAGACGCGTCCGCCCATCGCGGCGCGCAGCTTGCTGTAGACGAGGCGGTCGAAGAGGGCGAACTTGATCTTGGTGCCGAGCGGCACCTTCTTGCCCTCTTCGAGGAGCTTCGAGTGCTCGACGGCGGTGCGCGCGGCGGCGCGGAAGATCTTGCCCTTGCCGCCCGCTTCGGCCTTCTGCTCGGCCGAGTTGTAGACCTTCTCGAACACGCGGGGGACCGCGAGCAGGAACGTCGGCTTGAACGAGCCGAGCGCCGGCAGCAGCTGCTTCGTATCGGGCTGGTGACCCGTCTTGACGCCCGAGTGGATCGCCAGGATCGAGATGAAGCGCGCGAAGATGTGCGCCGTCGTGATGAACAGGAGCGTCGACGCGCCGGGCACCTCGACGACGTCCGAGAGCGCCTTGGCGGAGTTGCGGCTGAGCTCGACGAAGTTGCTGTGCGTCAGGACGCAGCCCTTCGGGCGACCTGTGGAGCCCGAGGTGTAGATGAGCGTCGCGATGTCGGAGCCGGTCGCGATGTTGCGCCGCCTCTCGATCTCGGCATCCGGAACATCCTTGCCCTGCTCGACGAGCTTGGCGAGGTCGCCGCCGTGCATCGTCCACGTCGAGCGCACGAGCGGGATCTCGCCGCGCACCTCGGCGAGGCGATCGGTGTGGTCGGCGGACTCCGTGATGCAGGCCACGACGCCGGAGTCCGAGCAGATCCACGAGATCTGCGCCGCCGAACTCGTCTCGTAGATCGGCACCATGACCGCGCCCGCATAGAAGAGGGCGAAGTCGACGAGCGTCCAGTCGTATGTCGTGCGCGCGATGAACCCGACCTTGTCGCCGGGCTCGATGCCCGCGGCGGCGAAGCCCTTGGCGAGGGCGATGACCTGGCGCTGGAACTCGGCGGCCGTGATGTCGCGCCAGCCGTCCCCTTCGGGCACCGCGAACAGAGCCCTGTCGGGCGTCTTCTTGACCCGCTCCACGAGCAGGTCCGTCACGTTCGCCTGCGGATCTGCGGGAACGATGGGGGGGACTTCGAATTGGACCACGGTGACTCCTTCGTAACCGGATTTCACATCTCGGGGTTGCTTGCTTCGAGTGTATGCGCTTGCTCTCGCGCGCACCGCGGCGCGGCCGAGCACCCGCGCCGAACGCCGATGACGCGCCCGGATAGACTCTCAGGCGCCGTCGCGTCGCGACGTGCCGGAAGGGAGAGCAGTGCTCAAGGTCGGGATCGACATCGGCGGAACGAAGATCGCGGGCGGTGTGGTCGATGACGAGGGCCGCATCATCGAGCAGCTGCGGGTCGAGACGCCGACCGACCCGGCCGCGCTCGAGGATGCCGTCGTCGACATGGTCCGGCACTTCTCCGACACGTACGAGGTCACAGCCGTCGGCGTCGCAGCCGCCGGGTTCGTCGACCGCGACGGCGCCGTCATCATCCACGCCCCCAACATCGCGTGGCACAACGAGCCCCTCAAGGCGAAGCTCGAGGCGCGGCTCGACACGCACGTCACGATCGACAACGACGCGAACGCAGCGGGCTGGGCGGAGTACCGCTTCGGCGGCGGCGCCCACGTCGACGACATGGTCATGCTGACGCTCGGCACGGGCGTCGGCGGCGCCGTCATCCTGAACGGGCACCTCTATCGCGGCGGACACGGCATCGGCGCCGAACTGGGCCACACGCGCTTCACGCGCGAAGGCCGGCCGTGCGGGTGCGGGCAGAGCGGATGCCTCGAGCAGTATGCGTCGGGCCGCGCGCTGCAGCGCGAGGCCAACGACATCGCCGACGGCGGCGGGATCGGCGACGCCCTCGCGGCCGTCCGCGCCGAGAAGGGCTCGATCAGCGGCCCGGCCGTCTCGCGTCTCGTCCTGGCGGGCGACCCCGGCGCGCTCGAGGCGCTGCGTCGCGTCGCGACGGCCCTCGGCGAGGCGTGCGGAGGCTTCCAGGCGGTGCTCGACCCGTCGCTGTTCGTCATCGGCGGGGGAGTGGCCGAACTCGGAGAGGTGCTCCTCGAGCCCGTCCGCGCCGCGTATCGCACGGCGCTCCCGGGCCACGGCGACCGCCCGATCGCCGAGTTCGCGATCGCGCGCCTCGGCAACGACGCCGGAATCATCGGCGCGGCCGACCTCGCGGGAGGCGGCGCATAGTCGCGGCGCGCGGGCGGCAGTGTTCCGCTGGCCTGAGAAGTGCGTCATGATCGGCGGAGCCGCCGACCTCACGGGGGGTGATGGGCATTGTTCTACTGGCTCATGAAGTACGTCGTGATCGGCCCGATCACGAAGGCCATCTGGCGACCGTGGATCGTCGGGCGGCGCAATGTGCCGACATCCGGAGCCGCGATCCTTGCGAGCAATCACCTGTCGTTCGTCGACTCGATCTTCCTGCCGCTCATGATCGACCGCCCCGTCGCCTTCCTCGCGAAGAGCGACTACTTCACGGGCAAGGGCATCAAGGGCTGGGCGACGCGCATGTTCTTCAAGATGACGGGTCAGATCCCGATCGACCGGTCGGGCGGCAAGGCATCCGAGGCATCTCTCAATACGGGTCTGCAGGTGCTCGGCCACGGCGATCTGCTCGGGATCTACCCCGAAGGCACGCGCAGCCCCGACGGGAAGCTCTATCGCGGGCGGACGGGCCTTGCGCGGATGGCGCTCGAGGCGCACGTCCCGGTCGTGCCGGTCGTCATGGTCGACACCGACACGATGATGCCGATCGGCACGCGATGGCCGCGCATCGTGCGCGTGGGCATCGTCATCGGCGAGCCGCTGGACTTCTCGCGATTCGAGGGCATGGAGGGCGACCGCTACATCCTGCGCTCCGTCACGGACGAGATCATGGTCGCGCTCCAGCGTCTCGGCGAGCAGGAGTACGAGGACGTCTACGCCTCGACGGTCAAGGACCGGCTGAACAAGCCCCGCGCCGCGAGGTAGGACGGCGCAGCGTCGTGGCGTGGTCGGGCATGGCGTGGCCGCGGGGCTGTGCGGTGCCGCCCCCGCGTAGCAGGTCGCCGATCGACTCGGCCGCGCCGATAGACTTGCCGGATGCTTCAGCAGCTCGACGCTCTCGACCACTGGCGGACCCTGCCCATCAAGCAGCAGCCCGAGTGGTATGACCGGGATGCCGTCGCGGCGGTCTCCGACGAGATCGCGACGCTGCCGCCGCTCGTGTTCGCCGGCGAGGTAGACAACCTGCGCGACCGGCTCGCGAAGGCCGCCGAAGGCAAGGCGTTCCTCCTTCAGGGCGGCGACTGCGCCGAGACGTTCGCGGGTGCGACGGCGGAGCAGATCCGCAACCGCATCAAGACCGTGCTGCAGATGGCGGTCGTGCTGACCTACGGCGCCTCCATGCCGGTCGTCAAGATGGGCCGCATGGCGGGCCAGTTCGCCAAGCCCCGCTCGAGCGACACCGAGACCCGCGGCGACGTGACGCTGCCCGCCTACCGCGGCGACATCGTCAACGGCTTCGACTTCACCGAGGCGTCCCGCCAGCCCGACCCCGCACGGCTGCTCAAGGGCTACCACACGGCTGCATCGACCATCAATCTGATCCGCGCCTTCACACAGGGCGGCTTCGCCGACCTGCGCGAAGTGCACTCGTGGAACAAGGGCTTCGCGCAGAACCCCGCGAATCAGCAGTACGAGCGCCTCGCGACCGATATCGACCGCGCCATCAAGTTCATGGAGGCGGCGGGCGCCGACTTCGACGAGCTGCGCCGCGTCGAGTTCTACACGGGCCACGAGGGCCTGCTCATGGACTACGAGCGCCCCATGACGCGCATCGACTCGCGCACGGGGACGCCGTACAACACGTCGGCGCACTTCGTGTGGATCGGCGAGCGCACGCGCGACCTCGACGGCGCGCACGTCGACTACTTCTCCAAGATCCGCAACCCCATCGGTGTGAAGCTGGGCCCGTCGACCTCGACGGACACGGCGCTCGAGCTCATCGACAAGCTCGACCCCGAGCGCGAGCCCGGCCGCCTGACGTTCATCACGCGCATGGGCGCCGGAAAGATCCGCGACGCACTCCCGCCGCTGCTCGAGGCCGTCAAGGCGTCGGGCGCCACCCCGCTGTGGGTCACCGACCCGATGCACGGCAACGGCATCACGACCCCGACGGGCTACAAGACCCGCCGCTTCGACGACGTCGTGGACGAGGTGCGCGGCTTCTTCGAGGCGCACCGGGCGGTCGGCACGTTCCCCGGCGGCATCCACGTCGAGCTCACGGGCGACGACGTGACGGAGTGCCTGGGCGGTTCGGAGCAGATCGACGAGGCGACCCTCGCGACGCGCTACGAGAGCCTGTGCGACCCGCGCCTGAACCACATGCAGTCGCTCGAGCTCGCCTTCCTCGTCGCCGAGGAGCTCGAGCGCCTCTAGCGGGGCTCCCCGCGGGTCCTGGACCGCGCGGCGCGGACTCACGCGAGACGGTGCAGGTCAGTCGGTCGCGCTCAGGTCGAGCGAGACCGACGTGCCCTTGACCCGCTGGGCGCCGTCTTCGGGGTCCTGGGCGACGACCGTCGCGATGAGGGCGAAGGGCTCCCACAGCGGGTTGTAGGTCGCGCGGAAGCCCGCGTCGCTGAGGATCTTCTTCGCCTCGGCGAGGGTCTTGTCGACGACGTTCGGCACGGGGAAGAGCGGGGGACCGGACGAGACCACGAGCGTCACTGCCTCGCCGGGGCGCCACGAGCCGCCGCCTTCGCGGTCGGCGATGCGGATCACGAGCCCCTTCTCGACGGACTCGCTCGTCTCCTCCGTCGTGCCCGCGATCTGCAGGTTCTTCGCGTTGAGCGCGGCCGTCGCGTCGCCGACGCTCTGACCCGCGACATCCGGCACGGGGCCGACCGAGACCGACAGCACACCGGAATCGCCCTCGTGGATCGTGCAGCCGTTGGTGCACTCGATGGGATCGCCGCCGGCCCGCGGCGTGATCCACGCCGCGATGACGGTGTTCTCGGCGGCATCCGTGAAGTACAGCTCGTCGTCGCCGACCGTGACGCGCACGCCCTCGAGCGCGCCCCTGGCCTGATCCGCCGGCAGGCCTGCGAGCGCCGCGACCGCGTGGTCCTGCGGTCCCTTCGACACGAACACCGTGACGGTCGACTCCTTGTCGACGCGGGACCCCGCACCGGGATCCGAACCGACCGTCGTGCCGGCCGCGATGTCGAAGTCGAAGACGTCCTCCTGGACGGCGACGAGCCCTTCTTCGGCGAGCTGCGCCTGAGCCTCGGCGAAGGTCCGGTTCGAGACATCCGGGATCGCGACCTGCGAACCGGGACCCGAGCCGAACCACCAGCCGATGCCGGCCGCGAGAGCCGCGAGCACGATGACGAGCGCGAAGAGCCACGCGCCCCGGCGCGTGCGCTTCTTGGTCGCCGCCCGCAGGCGCGCGGCGTTGTCGGCGTCGTCGATCGCCGCCATGGGGCCTGTGATCGCGGCGGGCAGCACCTTGGTGAGCTCGGCCTGCGCGCCGTCCTCGTCGCGGATGACGCTCGTCGGGGCCGTGCGCGCGACCTGGGGCTGGATGCCGAGCTCGCGCTCGATCTCGCGCAGCCGGTCGAGCATCTCGCGCGCGTCGACGGGGCGCTCGTCGGGAGACTTCTCGGTCGCCCACAGGACGAGCTCGTCGAGCTGTTCGGGGACGCCGGGGTTCTTGACGCTCGGCCTCGGCACGGAATCGGTCGCGTGCTGGAAGGCGATCTGCATGGGCTGCTCGCCCTGGTACGGCTGTTCGCCCGCGAGCATCTCGTACAGCATGATCCCGAGCGAATAGATGTCGCTGCGGGCGTCGGCGGTGCCGCGTGTCACGAGCTCGGGCGCGAGGTAGGCGATCGTCCCGAGCAGCTGCGCGCCCGTCGCGGTGTTGGCGGTCGTCGCGCGAGCGAGGCCGAAGTCGCCGATCTTGATGCGACCGTCCTCGGCGAGCAGAACGTTCTCGGGCTTGACGTCGCGGTGCACGATCCCAGCCCGGTGGGCGGCGGCGAGACCCGACAGGATCGCGTCCATGATCGTGATCGTCTGCGCGACGGTCAGGCGCTTCTGCTCGCGCATGAGCTCGCGGAGGGTGATGCCGGGCAGGTACTCCATGACGAGGTACGCCATGTCTCCGTCCTGACCCTGGTCGAAGACGTTGACGACGTGCGGATCCGCGAGGCGCGCCGCGGCGCGGGCCTCCTGGATGAACCGGCTCTGGAACACGGTGTCGTCGCTCAGGTGCCCGTGCATGACCTTGAGCGCGATGCGCCGCTCGAGGCGCAGGTCGGTCGCGACGTACACGGTCGCCATGCCGCCGCGCGCGATGCGCGCGCGAACCCGGTATCGGCCGTCGACGAGACGTCCGATCAGCGGGTCGGCCTGCTGACTCGTGCTCACGGTCAGATTCTACGGATGCGGGGCTGTGAGCCCCGGGAGCGCCTCACCCGGCGGACGGCGCTCGCATGCGTCATCCGTACGTCGCGAGCCAGGTGTTCGCGGCGGTCTCCCACCGCGCATACCGGTCGGGGTAGGCCGAGATCTGCACGGCCTGAGCCGCCTGCGTGAAGGACATGTCCTGCCAGCCGGGGATGTCGAGCAGGCCCCGCGTGTTCCACCCGTTGGGGTCGGACGGCCCGCCGTAGAAGACGCGCGTCGCGCGCGCGGCATCCTGCACCTCAGCCTCGGTGCCCCAGCCGGCGCTCGGCCGCTGCTGGAACAGGCCCCGCGAATCGCGGTCGCCCCAGCTCAGGTTGCGCAGCCACGACTCCTGCATCGCGGCGCCCAGCGCGATCGCGATGCCGCGCTGGGGGACGCCGAGCTCGCGCCCGATCCCGATGATGAGGCGCACGTGCCCGATCTGCTCGGCGTCGAGCGTCGGCACGGGCTCCTGCGCCGGCGTCGTCGGCGCGGGAGCCGGCGACGGAGACGGTGCGACGGGAGCGACGGCCAGCGCGAGCTTCTGGCCCGGGTAGATGATCGACGACCAGCCGAGGCCGTTGGCGGCGAAGAGCGTCTGCACCGTGATGCCGTTGCGCTTGGCGATCGCCGAGAGCGTGTCGCCTGCGACGACCGTGTAGGTTCCGGATGCCGCGACCGGCGTCGCGGGAGCCGCAGGAGCTGCAGGCGCGGCGGGTGGGACTGCGGAGGCGCCGCCGGGAAGCACGAGCTTCTGGCCCGGGTAGATGATCGACGACCAGCCGAGGCCGTTGGCGGCGAAGAGCGCTTGCACCGTGACGCCGTTGCGCTTGGCGATCGCCGAGAGCGTGTCGCCTGCGACGACCGTGTAGGTTCCGGATGCCGCGACGGGCGTCGCGGGGGCGGCGGGCGCCGCAGCCGCCGAGCCCGTGAGTCGCAGCACCTGGCCGGGCTGGATGATCGACGCCGAGGTCAGCCCGTTGAGGGCGAGGACGTCGGCGGTGCGCAGTCCGTAGCGCATCGCGATGCCGAACACGGTGTCGCCGCGCTGCACCGTGTAGGTCGCGGGAGCGGCTGCCGTGGCCGGCGCGACGCGTGACACCGCGACTCCCGCGATGGCGAGCTGAGGTGCGCGAGCGACGCGCGTCTCGTGCTCGGGCTCGGCCGCGGTCGCCGGCGGGGCGCTGAGCAGCAGCGCGATCGATCCCGCGACGGCCGCCGGAACGACGGCTGCCGCGGTGATGGGCCTGCGGTTGGTGGAATGTCGCACGAGTTTCCCCCCTCTGTGACCTCCACACCGTGTCACGGAAGTGAATCACTGTCAACAGATGATAAAGACGGGGTTTATGTGACTGATGTGACTGATGTGAATCGTGTGACTCGCGCCCCGGGCGGGCGCGCGGCACCTTCGACGGGATGAGATAGTGGATCGGTGACCGCTGATCCTGCGCCGCGTCTCGAGACCGATTGGCTCTCTCTGCCCGAACTCGTCGAGGTCCTCGACGAACCGCTCGGGCGAGTGCGGAGACTCCTCGACGAATTCCACCTCATCGGATCGCGCCGCCACGGCGCGCTCAAGGTGCCGGCGGTCTTCATCGTCGACGGGCACCCGCTCTCGTCGCTGCGCGGAACCGTCTTCGTGCTGCACGACGCGGGGTTCGACGACGACGAGGCGATCGACTGGCTGCTCGAGACCGACGACTCGATCGGCACCGCGCCCATCGAGGCGCTGCTCGCGGGACGCAAGAGCGAGGTCCGGCGCGTCGCACGCGGCCTGGCCTGATCTGCTTGGCGGTCAGTTCGACCGGACGGTCGCGGCCCGCGCGAGCTCGCGCAGCTCGTTGACCGCCGCGTTGCCGAGCCGCGCGCCGGACAGCGCGCGCTCCGCCTCGCGCGAGTAGTCCGCGATGAGCGCCTCGACGCGATCGAGCGCGCCCGTCTCGACGATCGTGCGCTGCAGGGCGGCGACCTGGTCGGCATCGAGGGTCGGATCGCCCACGAGCTCGTCGACGATGCGCCGAGCCGGGGCATCCAGTTCTTCGCGCGCGTACGCGATGAGGACGGTGCGCTTGCCCTCGCGCAGATCGTCGCCCGACGGCTTGCCCGTCTGCGCTTCGTCCCCGAAGACGCCCAGCACATCGTCGCGCAGCTGGAACGCCATCCCGAGGGGATGCCCGAACGAGGCGAGCGCCGCCTGCTGCGCGGCATCCGCCCCCGCGAGTGCCGCACCGATCGCGAGCGGCTGCTGCACGCTGTAGCGCGCGGACTTGAACGAGGCGACCCGCAGCGCGCGCTCGGCGTGGCGCTCGTCGGGCTCGGTCAGGAACGCCGACTCCTCGGCGATGTCGAGGAACTGCCCGACGGTCACGTCCCGCCGCATGCGCGCGTACTCGCCGCGCGTCGCGGCCGAGACGGCTCCGGATGCCGCGCCGAGCCCCTGCTCGAGCAGATCGTCGCTCCACGCGACGAGCAGGTCGCCGAGCAGGATCGCGGCCGACCTGCCGAACGCGGCGGCGTCGCCCACCCAGCCGGAGGCGCCGTGTGACTGCTCGAGTGCGCGGTGGGCCGCGGGGCTGCCGCGGCGCGTGTCGGAATTGTCGATGAGATCGTCGTGGACAAGCGCCGCGGCGTGGAAGATCTCGAGGGCTGCGGCGGCCGAGACGACCTCGTCCGTCAGCTCCGCCGCGGCTCCGCCGGCCTCGGCGACGGCCCGGTGGCCCGCGATGCAGAACCGGCCGCGAAGCCGCTTTCCACCCCGCAGGGCGGCCGCCGCGGCCTCGACGAAGAGGGCCGCTTCGGAGCCCAGATCGGCCGTTGCATCCCTCTCACCCGAAATGAACGTCTCTAGTCGCTGGGAAATCGCCGCGACCGCATCCTGAGAGGGTGACACGGGCCTAGCCTAGTAAGAGAGGGCACGCGTACAATCGACGGGTCTGGACCGCAAGAGGGGGATGAATGCCACTCTCCGAACAGGAGCAGCGACTGCTCGATGAGATGGAGCGCCATCTCATGCGCAACGACGCGGACGTCGTCAGCGCGCCGCGTGATGGTCGCACCCTGAGCTACCGCAACATCGTCTACGGCACGATTCTCGTGCTGCTGGGTCTGGGGGGCCTCATCATCGGCGTCTCGACCGATCTCGTCGTCGTCGGCGTGATCGCGTTCGTCGTGATGCTCGGCGGCGTCGTCCTCGCCGTGACCCCGACGCGCGGCCTCGGCCGCATCCCCGTCGACACCGACCAGCCCGCCAAGCCCCGGCAGTCCTCGTCGTTCATGGATCGCATGAACGATCGATGGGATCGCCGGCAGGAGGATCACTGATCATCCTCTGAGAACGACAACGAGCACCGACCTCCGGGTCGGTGCTTTTTTGTTGCCCGCGAATCCCGGCTGGGGGAGCCGCTGGAGCCCGGTGGTGGTGCGTGAGGGTTACAAAGTGGAGGGAAGTGGAGTAGCGTGGGCGCATAACCCGTCGGGGGCCGGACGAAGGGGGTGAGGTTGCCGATGCTTTTGGGCACGCACACTCCCAAGCTCGATGAGAAGGGCCGCGTCATCCTTCCCTCGAAGTTCCGGGACGATCTCGGCCCCGGCGTCGTGATCACCCGCGGGCAGGAGCGCTGCCTCTACGTCTTCAGCACGCAGGAGTTCGAGCGCGTGTACGAGCGGATCCGCGAGGCTCCGCTGACCAACAAGCAGGCGCGCGACTTCCAGCGCATGTTCCTCTCGGGAGCCAGCGCCGAGAAGCCCGACAGCCAGAACCGCGTCACGATCCCCCCGCACCTGCGCACCTACGCCGGCCTCGACCGCGACCTCGTCGTCACGGGCGTCGGGGCGCACGCCGAGATCTGGAACGCCGAGGCGTGGAACGCCTACGCGGACAGCAACGAAGACAGCTACTCGGAGATGGAGCAGGAGGTGATCCCGGGCCTGTTCTGAGCCCTCGGCCGTGACTCCCAGCCGCTCCCGCCCTGACGCACTTCCCCGGTGTCAGGTCAGAGCGGATGGGGATCAGGACCGAGGGACCGGCCCCACATCATGAACCTCCGCGACATCCACACACCCGTGCTGCTCGAGCGCTGCGTCGAGCTGCTCGCCCCCGCACTCGAGCGCGAGGGCGCCGTCTTCGTCGACGCGACGCTCGGCATGGGCGGGCACTCCGAGGCGCTGCTCGAGCGCTTCCCGCAGGCACGGCTCATCGGCCTCGACCGCGACCAGGACGCCCTGCGCATCGCGGGGGAGCGGCTCGCGCCGTTCGGCGACCGCGTGACGCTCGTCCACACGGTGTACGACGGCATCGTCGAGGCGGTCTCCTCCACTGGCCTCCACCACGTCGACGGCATCCTGTTCGACCTGGGTGTCTCGTCGCTGCAGCTCGACGTCGCCGACCGCGGCTTCGCGTACGCGCAGGACGCTCCGCTCGACATGCGCATGGACCAGTCGGCGGGCACGACCGCCGCCGATGTCCTCGCGACGTACAGCGAAGGGCAGCTGCGCCGCATCTTCGAGCGCTACGGCGAAGAGAAGCTCGCGGGGCGCTACGCGCGTGCCATCATCCAGGCGCGCGGCGAGGCGCCCATCGAGCGCTCGGGCCGACTCGTCGACATCCTGCAGAAGGCGACGCCTGCCGCGGTGTCGAAGCAGGGGCATCCCGCCAAGCGCGTCTTCCAGGCGCTGCGCATCGAAGTGAACCGCGAGCTGTCGGTGCTCGAGGATGCGATCCCCGCCGCGATGTCGCTCCTGCCGGTCGGCGGCCGCATCGTCGTGATGTCGTACCAGTCGCTCGAGGATCGCCTCGTCAAGCGGGTGTTCGCGGATGCCGTCGCCTCGACCGCCCCGAAGGGCCTGCCCGTCGAGCTTCCCGAGCACGCGCCGCGCTTCCGGCTGCTCGTCAAGGGCGCCGAGCTCGCGGACGAGGCCGAGATCGCCCGCAACCCGCGCGCGACGCCCGTGCGGCTCCGCGCCGCCGAGCGACTGAGGGAGCCGGTATGACCCTCGCAGCCTCGAGCTCTCTCGCGCCGGTCCGTCGCGAGAACCCGGTACGGCGGCTGCGGGCGCTCGCCGCGCCCGCCCGCCGTCGCCGTCCCAAGGTCCTCTACGCCGTCGTCGCGGTCGCGGGCGCCGTCGCGATCGGGGCGGCTCAGATGTCGCTGTCCGTGCTCACGACGCAGGGCTCGTACGAGATCGCGAAGCTCACGAGCCAGCAGCGCCACCTCGACTGGGACAAGCAGATCCTCTACGACGACGTCGCGGGGCTCAGCTCGCCGCAGTACCTCGCCGCCAACGCGGCTGCGCTCGGCATGGTCATCAACGAATCGCCCAGCTACCTGCGGCTCAGCGACGGCGCGATCCTCGGTGCGAGCCAGGCCGCGCTGGGCGCGTCCTCGGTCGACGCGATCGGTCGCGGCGCCGTCCCCAACGCGCTCATCACAGACACGCCTCTCGTGACCGACCCCGACGCGACGATCCAGGGCGTACCCCTGGAGGCCATACCGGTCGACGAGACGCCGGCCGACGGGACCACTCCCGTCGTCAACACTCCGCCACCCCTCACCGACGGACTCCCGACCCCGACGACACACTGAGATCATGACCACGAAAAGCACCCGCAGCCAGCGCCGCCGAACCGTGGTCGCCCTCGCCGTCGTCCTCGCCGTCCTCGCCGGATTCATCGTCCGCCTCGTCGACATCCAGGTCGTGAGCGCCCGCGAGCACATCGCGGACTCGCTCGCGACGGCGCTGGGCAGCTCGCGGCCGCTCTACGGCACACGTGGCTCCATCGTCGACGAGCAGGGGCAGACCCTCGCGGGCAGCATCCTGCTCTACGACGCGCAGCTCGACCCCTCGAACGTGCGCGACATCACGCGCGAGAAGTCCGACGGCACCAAGGAAGAGGTGACCTGGACCCAGATGGCCGGCGAGATAGGCGAGATCACGGGCCAGACGGCAGAAGAGGTGCAGCAGGTCGTCGACGATGCCGTCGCGGTGGATCCCGACTCGCAGTACGCGCCGCTCAAGCGCGGTCTGACGACGGAGCAGTACCGTGCCCTCGCCGCGCTCGGCATCCCGTTCCTCTACTTCGACGAGCACCCCGCCCGCACATATCCGGACGGCGCGGTGGCGGGCAACCTCGTCGGCTACATGGGCATCGACGGACAGGCGCTCGGCGGCCTCGAGCAGCGCGAGGACGACTGCCTCACCTCGACGAACGGCTCGATGTCGTACGAGAAGGGCAAGGACGGCGTCATCATCCCGGGCACGGCGGTCGAGAAGCCTGCGGTCGACGGTGGAACGCTGCAGCTCACGATCGACCGCGACCTGCAGTGGTACCTGCAGCAGCTCATCGCCGAGCAGACGCAGGACATGGGCGCGCTCTCCGGCACGATCACGGTCGTCGAGGCCAAGACCGGCAAGATCCGCGCGGCGGCGGACTACCCGACCGTCGACCCCAACGACGTCGACGCCTCCGACCCGAACGACCGCGGCAGCCGCATCTTCATCAACTCGTTCGAGCCCGGCTCGACCTTCAAGCCGCTCACCGCGGCGACCCTCATCGACGCGGGGGGACAGACGCCCACCTCGACCGTGACGGCATCGTCGAAGGAGTCGTTCCCCAACGGCGCGCGCGTAGGCGACGCCTTCCAGCACCCCGCGTACGTCTACACCCTCGCGGGGGTGCTCATCGACTCGTCCAACGTGGGCATCTCGAAGTTCGCCGAGCGCGTGAGCGCCCAGACGCGCTACGACTACCTCAAGAAGTTCGGCATCGGCGACGGCAGCGAGATCGACTTCTACGGGCAGCCCACGGGCTACCTGCCCACCCCCGACTCGTGGGACAACCAGAGCTACTACAACATCGCGTTCGGCCAGGGCGTCTCGACGACGATCCCCGAGCTCGTCGGCGCCTACCAGGCGATCGCGAACGACGGCCTCAAGATCCCGCTGTCGCTCATCGAGTCCTGCACGAAGTCCGACGGCACCGTCGTGAAGCCCGAGCAGGGAGCGTCGTCGCAGGTCGTCAAGCCCGAGACCGCCGTCGCCGTGCAGCAGATGATGGAGAACGTGGCCCTGCAGAGCACGCTCGCGCCGCAGATCGCCGTCGCCGGCTACAACGTCGCCGACAAGACGGGCACGGGTGAGAAGACCGACGGCAACGGGCGCTACAAGAGCGGCGTGTACTTCACGACGATGATCGGCTTCGCCCCCGCCGAGGACCCGCAGTACGTGGTCGCGGTCACCCTCGACGAGCCGACTCGGATAAAGTCGTCGGGTGCCAACGCCTCCGCATGGCAGAAGGCGATGACGCAGGTGCTCAAGTCCTACCGCGTCATGCCCTCGACGGTGGAGCCGACGCTGCTCGCCAAATTCGGCTGAGCGCGCCCGACCGGCCCGAAAACGATGATCGACCTCACACTCACTCAACTCGCACACGCCGTCTCGGGCGAGCTCCGGCTCGCGAACGGCGACACTCCCGACACGATCGTCTCGGGTGGCGTCGACACCGACTCCCGGCTCATCGAGCCGGGCGGCATCTTCGTCGCCAAGCCCGGTGAGGAGACCGACGGGCACCTCTTCGTCGACGCGGCCGTCGCCCGCGGCGCGGTCCTCGCGCTCGTGGAGCGGCCCGTCGAGGCCGCCGTCACGCAGATCCTCGTGCCGGACGTCGTCGCAGCCCTCGCCGACCTCGCCCGCGACGTCGTCGCCCGCGTCCGCGCGGGCGGGAGCCTGAAGGTCATCGGCATCACGGGATCCAACGGCAAGACGACGACCAAGAACCTCCTCGCGCGCATCCTCCAGGACGAGGGCGAGACGGTCTCTCCGCGCGCCTCGTTCAACAACGAGGTGGGCGCGCCGCTCACGATGCTGCGCGTCACGCACGCGACGCGCTTCCTCGTGAGCGAGTTCGGCGCGAGCGGTCCCGGTGAGATCGCGCGCCTCGCGGGCCTCGTCGATCCCGACGTCGGCATCGTGCTCATGGTGGGCATGGCGCACGCGGGCGGCTTCGGCGGCATCGAGGCGACCCTCGCCGCGAAGTCCGAGCTCGTCCGCGCGATCCGCCCCGGCGGACTCGCCGTCCTCAACGCCGACGACGCGCGCGTCGCGTCGATGGCGGGGATCGCAGGGGACCGGGATGCCGCTGTCCGCTGGTTCGGGCGCGGCGCGAGTGCGACGGACGTGCGCGCGGACGACGTCGAGCTGACGGCATCCGGAACCCGGTCCGTCGTGACCGCCGACGGGGTCAGCGCGACGCTGGATCTGCGCGTGCTCGGCGAGCACCACGTCACCAACGCCCTCGCTGCGATCGCGGCGGCCACGGCGCTGGGCGTGCCCCTCGAGGCGTGCATCGCCCGCCTCGAGACCGTCGAGCTCGCGGAGCGCTGGCGCATGCAGCCGCTCGGCTCCGACCGCGTCCGCATCATCAACGACGCCTACAACGCGAGCCCCGACTCGATGTCTGCGGCGCTGCGCACCCTCGCGCAGATCGTACGGCCCGGAGAGCGCACCGTCGCGGTCCTGGGCGCCATGAGCGAACTCGGCGAGTACGCCGAAGAGGAGCACGACCGCGTGGGCCTGCTCGCCGTGCGGCTCGGCATCCAGCGGATCGTCGTGGTCGGCGCGCCGGCGCGCCGGATGTTCCTCGAAGCGATCGCCCAGGGCTCGTGGGACGGCGAGGCCGTCTTCTTCCTGACGGCGGACGACGCGTTCGAGTACCTGCTCACCGAGCTGCGCGACGGCGACCGCGTGCTCGTGAAGTCGTCGAACTCGGCGGGCCTGCGGTTCCTCGGCGATCGTCTGGGAGAATCCTTCTCGTGAGATCACTCCTGACGGCGGCGGCGATCTCCCTCGCATTCACGCTCTTCCTGACACCGGTCTTCCTGCGGCTGTTCCGCAGGTGGGGCTGGGGCCAGATCATCCGCACGCCCGAGGACGGCAACATCCCGCCGCACGAGGCGAAGCGCGGAACGCCCACGATGGGCGGCGTCATCTTCATCTTCGGGACCCTCGTCGGCTACTTCATCGGCACGTACGCGGGCAACTTCCCGCCGACGATCTCGGGTCTGCTCGTGCTGTGGATGATGGTCGGCTTCGGCGTCGTCGGGTTCATCGACGATTACATGAAGGTGCACCGCCAGCGCAGCCTCGGCCTGACGGGCTGGCGCAAGGTGCTCGGGCAGGTCATCGTCATCGTGCCGTGGGCCATCGTG
The DNA here is from genome assembly GCF_022761035.1 of Microbacterium sp. SS28. GTDB lineage: Bacteria > Actinomycetota > Actinomycetes > Actinomycetales > Microbacteriaceae > Microbacterium. The sequence goes on along the minus strand of NZ_JAKWJP010000002.1, from coordinate 783,256 downwards.
TCGCTCAACTTCGCCAACCCCGCGGGGCAGACGCCCGCATCGCCGTACGTATCGTTCTTCCGCGACATCCCGGTCCTCTCGTTCATGGCACTGGGGCTCATCGTCGGCTGGATCCTCTACATCCTGTGGGTCACTTTCATCGGCGTCGCGTGGTCGAACAGCACGAACGTCACGGACGGCCTCGACGGCCTCGCGGCCGGCTCGGGAATCTTCACGGTCGCCGCGATGAGCCTCATCACGTTCTGGCAGTTCCAGCAGCGCTGCGACTCGTCGGATCTCGTCGCGAGCTTCCAGACGGCGTGCTACGGCACGCGCGATCCGCTCGACCTCACGATCGTCGCGGCCGCCTTCGTCGGCGCGCTCGTCGGCTTCCTCTGGTGGAACGCGCCGAAGGCGCAGGTCTTCATGGGCGATGTCGGCTCGATGGCGATCGGCGGCGTCATCGCGGCGATGTCGATCCTCTCGCGCACCGAGATCCTCGCCGTCATCGTCGCGGGGGTCTTCATCATCGGCCCGGGATCGGTCATCCTGCAGCGCTGGTACTTCAAGCTCACGAAGGGCAAGCGCCTCTTCCTCATGAGCCCCTTCCACCATCACCTCGAGATGCGCGGATGGGCCGAGACGACGATCGTCGTGCGCATGTGGATCATCGCCGGGATGCTCGCCGTCACGGGCGTCGGGGCGTTCTACGTCGAATGGCTCGCACGCACGTGAGCGGGATCCGTCTTGACACGCTCACGAGCCGGCACAGGGCGCTGATCGAGGGGAAGGCGAACAGGTGACCCACGACCGCTTGAACACTCTGACGAGCTGGCACGCGGACTGGAAGGGCCTGCGCGTCGCGGTCCTCGGCATGTCGGTCACGGGCTTCTCGGTCGCCGACACGCTCGCCGAGCTCGGCGCCGACGTCCTCGTCGTCACGGAGCGCGCCGACGAGGAGTACGAGCGACTGCTCCCCGTCATCGGCGCCCGCCTCTGGACGGGGCCGCTCGACACGGTGCCGGCCGAGCTCGCCGACTTCGCCGCCGACGTCGTCATCGCCTCGCCGGGCTTCGCGCCGGGGCATCCCGTCATCGCATGGGCCCAGGAATCCGGCATCGCACTGTGGGGCGACATCGAGCTCGCGTGGCGCGTGCGCGACAAGGTCGTGCGGCCCGACGGCCGCCCGGCCGACTGGATCCTCATCACGGGAACGAACGGCAAGACGACGACGACGCGCCTGACGGCGACGATGCTCGTCGCGGGCGGTCTGCGCGCCGTGCCGGTCGGCAACATCGGCACGCCGATCCTCGACGCGGTGCGCGACCCGTCCGGCTTCGACGCGCTCGTCGTCGAGCTCTCGAGCCACCAGCTCTGGTATCTCGGACTGCAGACCGGACCCGACGCCGTCTCACCGCACGCGAGCGTGTGCCTCAACCTCGCCGACGACCACCTCGAGTGGCACGGCTCGGCGGACGCCTACCGCGATGCCAAGGCCCACGTGTACGACCTCACGCGCGTCGCCTGCGTCTACAACAAGGCCGACGAGGCGACGCGGCGCATGGTCGAGGACGCGGACGTCGTCGACGGCGCCCGCGCCATCGGCTTCGACCTCGGCGTGCCCGGCCCGAGCGACCTCGGCGTCGTCGACGGCATCCTGGTCGACCGCGCCTTCCTCGAGGACCGCCGCACGAGCGCACTCGAGCTCACGACGATCGACGATCTCGCGCAGGCGGGGCTCGCCGCGCCGCACATCGTCGCCAACATCTTGGCCGCGAGCGCCCTCGCCCGCTCGCTCGAGGTCCCGCCCGCCGCGATCCGCGAGGCGCTGCGCGACTTCCGCCTCGACCCGCACCGCATCGAGATCGTCGCGGTCGCGGGCGGTGTCACGTGGGTCGACGACTCGAAGGCCACGAACCCGCACGCCGCGGCATCCTCCCTCGCCGCCTACCCGGGCGCCGTCTGGATCGTCGGGGGACTCCTCAAGGGCGTCGACGTCGCCGATCTCGTCGCCGGACGAGGTGTGCACGCGAAGGCGGCTGTCGTGATCGGCCTCGAGCGCGAGGCGATCGTCGCGGCGTTCTCGCGACACGCGCCCCAGGTGCCCGTGTTCGAGGTCGTCCCCGATGAGACTGAAGAGGTCATGGCGCGGGTCGTCGAACTGGCTGCCGGGATCGCCCGTGACGGGGACGTCGTACTGCTCGCCCCCGCTGCGGCGTCCTTCGACCAGTTCTCGTCCTACGCCGACCGAGGCCGCAGGTTCGCGGACGCGGTGAAGGACAGGTTCGCGAGGGGGGCCGATGGCGAACACGACGGTCACGCCGACCCGACCGCAGTCGACCCTTCCTGAGCAGGCCGCCGAGACATCCGCCCGCCGGGGGCTCGCGGCTCGTGTCAATCTCGGCAAGGTCTTCGCGCCGGTCCCGAGCGAATTCCTCCTGATCGCCTCGACGGCGCTGCTGCTGACGGGCTTCGGTCTCGTCATGATCCTGTCGGCGACCTCCGCGACGGCGACGGCGGCGGGTCAGCCGCCGTACGAGGCGGTGCTCAAGCAGGCGCTCTTCGCGACGCTCGGAATCCCGCTCATGTTCGTCGCGAGCCGGCTGCCCGTCGCGTTCTGGAAGAAGATCGCGTGGCCCGCGCTCATCTTCGCGATCCTCTTCCAGCTGCTCGTCTTCGTGCCGGGCCTCGGCGTCGAGAACGCCGGCAACCGCAACTGGATCATGATCGCGGGCCTGCAGGCCCAGCCGTCCGAGTTCCTCAAGCTGACGCTCGCACTGTGGATCGGATACGTCCTCTTCCGCAAGCGGACGCTGCTCGGGTCGTGGTCGCACGTGCTCATCCCGCTCGTGCCCATGACGATCCTCGTGCTCGCGACAGTCATGGCGGGCAAGGACATGGGAACGGCGATGATCATCGCCCTCGCCGCCCTCGGCGCGCTGTTCTTCTCGGGCGTCAAGCTGCGGCTCTTCATCCTCCCGGCGCTGCTGGGCGTCGTCGGCGCCGTCGTGTTCGCGTGGACGAGCCCCGACCGCATGCGGCGAATCATGAGCTTCCTCAACACGGACTGCCTCTCGGACTACTTCGGCGACTGCTGGCAGCCGCTGCACGGCATCTGGGGGCTCGCAGGCGGCGGCATTCTGGGGCTCGGCCTCGGCAACTCGAAAGAGAAGTACGACTGGCTGCCGGCGGCCGCGAACGACTACATCTTCGCGATCGTCGGCGAGGAGCTCGGCCTGCTCGGCTGCATCGTCGTGCTCGGACTCTTCGCGCTCTTCGCGGTCGGTGCCTTCCACATCGTCCGCAAGACGGACGATCCCTTCGTCCGCATCGTCTCGGGTGCCATCACTGTCTGGATCGTGGGTCAGGCGCTCGTGAACATCGGCGTCGTCCTGCGCGTGTTCCCCGTGCTGGGCGTCCCGCTGCCGTTCATGTCGCAGGGCGGCACCTCGCTCCTGTCGGTGCTCCTCGCGTGCGGCGTGCTGCTCTCGTTCGCCCGGACGCTGCCCGCACCGGTGCGTGCGCGCACACCGCGGGAACGGATGCCGCGCACGCCGCGTGCGAAGATCTCCAGGTGACCAACCCGGACCACAGCCCGAGGCGCGCCCGCACTTACCTCCTCGCAGGAGGGGGCACGGCGGGTCACGTCAACCCGCTGCTCGCCGTCGCCGACGCCCTGCGCGAGCGCGAGCCGGACGCCGAGGTGCTCGTGCTCGGCACGCGCGAAGGCCTCGAGGCGCGGCTCGTCCCGCTGCGGGGCTACGAGCTGCTCTTCGTCGACAAGGTGCCCTTCCCGCGGCGGCCGAACCGGGCAGCGGCGGGGTTCCCCGCGCGCTTCCGCCGCGCCGTCGGACAGGTGCGCGAGCACCTCCGTGCGCGGCAGGTCGATGTCGTGGTGGGCTTCGGCGGCTACGCCTCGGCGCCGGCCTATGTCGCGGCGAGCCGTGCGCGCGTGCCGTACGTCGTGCACGAGGCCAACGCGCGCCCGGGCCTCGCGAACGTGCTCGGCGCACGTCGCGCGGCGCGATCGGGCGTCGCCTTCGCCGGCACTCCCCTCAAGAGGAGTCGAGTCGTCGGGATGCCGCTGCGTCGCGAGATCGTGACGCTCGACCGCGACGCGACCCGCGCCGAGGCGGCCGCGCACTTCGGTCTCGACACGGCGAAGCCCACGCTCCTCGTGTTCGGCGGATCGCTCGGTGCGCAGCGCCTCAACGACGCGTTCGGCGGCGCGTGGCGCGACATCCTCGGCGCCGGGTGGCAGCTCATCCACGTCACGGGTGAGAAGTCCGAGCTGCCCGACCCCGGCGCCGAGGGATATGCCGTGCTGCGCTATGTCGACCGGATGGACCTCGCGTTCGCGCTCGCCGACGCGATCGTCTCGCGTGCAGGAGCAGCGACGGTGAGCGAGATCAGCGCGCTCGGCATCCCGGCCGTCTACGTGCCGTACGCCGTCGGCAACGGCGAGCAGGCGCTCAACGCGGGCTCGGCGGTCCGCGCGGGGGCGGCGCTGCTCATCCCGGACGCGGAGTTCACGCCCGACCGGGTGCGCGGCGACGTCGTGCCGCTCCTGGGAGACGGGGCTCGGCTCACGGCGATGCGCGAGGCAGCGGCATCCGTCGGCACGCGCACGGGCACCGAGAACGTCGTCGCGATGATCGACGAGGCGCTCGGCGCCTGAGGCTTCGCCGGGAGGGTCGCGCGCGGGGCGCGCCGAGGCGGGCGTCGGCGGGGCCGAACGTAGACTTGTCGGGTCATGATCAGACCCGACCTGAGCCTTCCCATTCCCGAGAGCATCGAGGCCGCGCACTTCATCGGAATCGGCGGATCCGGCATGTCGGGTCTCGCCCGCATGTTCCTCGAGCGCGGCATCCGCGTCTCGGGCTCCGACCGCGCCGACAGCCCGGCGCTGCACGATCTCGCCGAGCGCGGAGCCACGGTCTTCGTCGGCCACGACGCCGCGAACCTGCCTGACGACGTCGACACCGTCATCCACACGGGGGCGATCTGGCCCGAGAACCCCGAGTTCCTCCTCGCGAAGGAGCGCGGACTCCACGTCATCCACCGCTCGCAGGCGCTGCACTGGCTCATCGGCGGCCGCCGGCTCGTCTCGGTCGCGGGCGCCCACGGCAAGACGACCTCGACGGGCATGATCGTGACGGCGCTGCAGGCGCTCGACGCGGATCCCACGTTCGTCAGCGGCGGTGTCGTCGCGCAGTTGGGCGTCTCGAGCGGAACGGGCTCGGACGAGCTCTTCGTCATCGAGGCCGACGAGTCCGACGGCACGTTCCTGCTCTACGACACGTCGATCGCGCTCATCACGAACGTCGACCCCGACCACCTCGACCACTGGGGCACCGACGACGCCTTCTACGAAGGATTCGCGACGTTCGCGAACGAGGCTCGGGAAGCCGTCGTGATCTCGGCGGACGACCCCGGCGCGCTGCGCGTCGCGGGGCTCCTCACGCACGCGAACGTGCTGACCTTCGGAACGGCGGATGCCGCAGACCTGCGCGTGACCGACATCCGCACCGACGGACCCGTGTCGTTCGCGGTCACCTACGAGGGCACGACAGTCGAGGGCCGCCTCCGCGTCCCCGGCGAGCACAACGCGATCAATGCCACGGGCGCCGTCGCGGTGCTCGTGACCCTCGGCTTCGCCCTCGAGGCGGCCGTCCGCGCCGTCGAGGGATTCCTCGGCACCGTCCGCCGGTTCGAGCTGCACGGCGTCGAGCGCGGCGTGAGCGTCTTCGACGACTACGCGCACCACCCGACCGAGGTCGCGGCGGCGCTGAGCGCCGCGCGCACCGTCGTGGGCGACGGGCGGCTCATCGCGCTCCACCAGCCGCACACCTACTCGCGCACGCAGCACATGTACCGCGAATTCGCCGAGGTCCTCGAGGGCCTCGCCGACCACACGGTCGTCCTCGACGTGTACGGCGCGCGCGAAGACCCCGTGCCGGGCGTCACGGGCGAGCTCGTGAGCGGCGCGTTCGGCGACCCCGACCACGTCCACTACGTCGCGGACTGGCAGGCGGCCGCCGACTACACGGCATCCGTCGCGCGCGACGGCGACTACGTCATCACCCTCGGCTGCGGCAACGTGAACCTCATCATCCCGCAGGTGCTCGACGCGCTCGCGCGGACGGCTCCGGGGGAGTAGCCGGATGCGTCGGCCCACCCCGCTCCCGCCGACGGCGAGGCCCGCCGGCGGCGAGGCCGTGGAGGAGCCGCCCGTCGTCCACGACGACGCCCCCGGTGCACCCGACGAAGTCGACGCCGAACGCCGTCCCGTCGGCCCGGACGGCACCGAGCCCGCGCTGGCACCCGTCATCCCGCTGGCGACGGCGGAAGACGCGTCCGAAGCAGACGAGACGCCCGAAGCGCCCGCGCCGCCCGTCCAGCTCAGCGACGTGTGGCGAGCTGCCCGCGCGCGCCGCAAGGCGCTCCGCGCCGAGGTGCGCCGGTTCACCGTCCGCCAGCGACGGCGACGGATGCTGTGGCTCGGGGCGGCGGCATCCGTCCTGCTCCTCGTCCTCATGACGCTCGCTGCCGCGTACAGCCCCCTCTTCGGCGTCGAGCGGATCACGGTCGTCGGCGCGTCGCTGCTCGACGCGCAGGAGGTCGAGGCCGCGCTCTCCGACCAGGTCGGCACGCCGCTCCCGCTCGTCGACGAGAGCGCGGTCAAGGCGGCGCTCATCGCCTTCCCGCTCGTGCAGTCGTACTCCCTCGAGGCCAGGCCGCCGCACGAGCTCGTCGTCCGGATCGTCGAGCGCCTGCCGATCGGCCTCGTCCAGTCCCGCGCCGGCTACACGCTCGTCGATGCCGCGGGCGTCGCGCTCTCGACGACCGAGACGCCGTCGGCGGGGACTCCGCTGCTGACGATCGCGGGAGGCACGGACTCGCCCGCCTTCGTCGCCGTCGGTCAGGTCATGCGCACGCTGCCCGCCTCGATCCGCGATCAGGTCACGGCTATCTCGGCGAGCACCGCCGACGACGTGACCCTCACCCTCGGCGGCGTGAACTGCGATGTCGTGTGGGGGAGCGCGGAGGATTCCGCGATGAAGGCGCTCGTCCTCGAGAAGACGATGGCCCAGCGGCCGCCGTCGACCGTGAGCGCGTACGACGTCTCGTCGCCGCACGCCGTCGTCGTGCGCTGACCGTCCGGTTGCGACGGATCTTTCATCGGGATGTCGCGACACGCCCACGCCGCTCCGCGCGCGTTGCGCGCCGCCGCATACCTTCGAGATCAGGAAATGCATACCGGGAAATTCTTTACACCTCTAGTTGAGGTTGAAGGTTTCGGGGTTCGCGGAACAGACGGAGGCCGGGCATGAGCCAGAACCAGAACTACCTCGCCGTGATCAAGGTCGTCGGTGTCGGCGGCGGCGGCGTCAATGCGGTCAACCGCATGATCGACCTCGGCCTGCGCGGCGTCGAGTTCATCGCGATCAACACCGACGCGCAGGCGCTGCTCATGAGCGACGCCGACGTCAAGCTCGACGTGGGCCGCGAGCTCACGCGGGGCCTCGGCGCAGGCGCCGACCCCGAGGTCGGGCGTCGGGCCGCGGAGGACCACGCGGAAGAGATCGAAGAGGCGCTGCGCGGCGCCGACATGGTCTTCGTCACGGCGGGCGAGGGCGGTGGAACCGGCACGGGCGGTGCTCCCGTCGTCGCCAAGATCGCGAAGTCGATCGGCGCCCTCACGATCGGTGTCGTCACCAAGCCCTTCTCGTTCGAGGGTCGCCGCCGGCAGCAGCAGGCTGAGACGGGCGTCGCGAAGCTCAAGGAAGAGGTCGACACCCTCATCGTGGTGCCGAACGACCGGCTCCTCGAGATCAGCGACCGCGGCATCTCGATGATCGAGGCTTTCGCTACGGCCGACCAGGTGCTCCTCGCCGGTGTGCAGGGCATCACAGACCTCATCACGACCCCGGGTCTGATCAACCTCGACTTCGCCGACGTCAAGTCGGTCATGCAGGGTGCCGGATCCGCGCTCATGGGCATCGGCTCGGCGCGCGGAGCCGATCGGGCGATCAAGGCGGCCGAGCTCGCCGTCGAGTCGCCGCTTCTCGAGGCCTCGATCGAGGGCGCGCACGGCGTGCTGCTGTCGATCCAGGGCGGGTCGAACCTCGGCATCTTCGAGATCAACGACGCGGCGCAGCTCGTCAAAGAGGCGGCGCACCCCGAGGCGAACATCATCTTCGGAACCGTCATCGACGACACCCTCGGCGACGAGGTGCGCGTCACCGTCATCGCGGCGGGCTTCGACGGCGGCGAACCGCAGGCGCGCCTCGAGCCCATCGTGGCGGCGCGTGTCGCTCCGGCCGCCCCTGCGCTGCCGGCGACCTCTGCAGAGGACGTCGCGAAGGACTTCGAGCGCGAGCCCGTGTCGGTCAGCGTCTCGAGCGACTCCGGCTACGACTCGGCGTTCGGGGACGACGACCTCGACATCCCCGACTTCCTGAAGTAACCCTCGCGCAGTGTCCGATCTCGCCGAGCGTCTCGCCGAGGTCGACGCCCGGATCGCGGACGCCGCTCGTGCGGCGGGCCGCGATCCGCGTGCGTTGACCCGCATCGTCGTGACGAAGTTCCACCCCGCGTCGATCGTCGACGAGCTCTACGCTCTCGGCGTCCGCGACGTCGGCGAGAACCGCCAGCAGGAGTTCACCGAGAAGGCCCGCGAGGTCGGTGCCCTCGACGGGCTCGCGTGGCACTTCATCGGGCAGGCGCAGACCAACAAGGCGCGCGCGATCCGGGCCGTGGCATCCGTCGTCCACTCGGTCGACCGCGCGCGACTCGCCGACTCGCTCGACGCGGCAGGAGAGGGGATGCCGCCCCTCGACGTCCTGCTGCAGATCAACCTGACCGACGATCCGGGCCGCGGTGGCGTCGCCCCGGACGGTCTCGAGCAGCTCGCGGCGCACGCGGCGGGACGCCCGACGCTGCGCGTGCGCGGCGTCATGGCTGTCGCTCCGCTCGACGAGTCGCCCGCCGCGGCCTTCGAGCGCCTCGCGGCGTGCAGCGCGCGCGTGCGCACGGTCGTCCCCGAGGCGACCTGGATCTCCGCCGGTATGACGGCGGATTTCGCCGAGGCGATCGCGGCGGGTGCGACACACCTGCGGATCGGCTCTGCAATCACCGGCCCCAGGCCAACCCCCCGTTAGCCTCGTAAAGACGAGGTAGACGGCGAGCACACATGGAGGATGCGATGTCGAACCCGCTCAAGAAGACCATGGTCTACCTCGGCTTGGCCGATGAGGAAGAGGTCTACGAGGAGCCTGCGCCGCAGCCGTCGAGCCGCAAGACCGTGCAGCCCGTCGAGAAGGCCCCCGCGCCCGTGACGCCGCTGCATCGGCCCGCGGTCGTGCGCCAGCCCGCGCCCTCCGCGATCAGCGAGATCCTCACGGTGCACCCCAAGCAGTACCGCGACGCGCAGGTGATCGCCGAGAACTTCCGTGACGGCATCCCGGTCATCATCAACCTCTCGCAGATGAGCGACGCCGACGCGCGCCGTCTCATCGACTTCGCGAGCGGGCTCTCGCTCGGCCTCTACGGCCGCATCGAGCGCGTGACGAGCAAGGTGTTCCTGCTCTCGCCCGAGAGCGTCAACGTGTCCGGCGACGGGTCGGTCGCTCAGCCCGACGCCGAGTCGGTCCCGTTCGCGCCGTAGCCCCGTGGACATCATCCGCATCATCGCGGCGGTCCTCAACGCGCTCCTGCTGATCTACGTCCTGTTCCTCCTCGTCAGGCTCATCCTCGACTGGATCCCGTTCTTCAATCGCGAATGGCGCCCCCGCGGCGCCGGGCTCGTCGCCGCCGAGGTCGTCTACACGGTGACCGATCCGCCTCTCAAGCTCTTCCGGCGGCTCATCCCGCCCCTGCGCGTGGGGCAGGTCGCGATCGACTTCGGATTCGCGATCACGATGCTGCTCTGCCTCGTGCTGCTGTCCGTCACGCGCTCCGTCGCGAGCTGACGCGAGAGCGCACCTCCACCTGGGAGACCGTTTCGAACCGCGTCTCCCGACCTCGCACCGCCAAAGTGCGACGACTATGATTTGCTGGGACGGTCCGCCCGCCCCGGGGCGGAACCGCTCCGAACCGCCGGCGACTTGAGCGCTCGAAAGAGGAATCACAATGGCTTTGACCCCCGATGACGTCGTCACCAAGCAGTTTCAGCACGTTCGTTTCAAGGAGGGCTTCGACCCGGACGAGGTCGACGACTTCCTGGACGAGATCGTCGTCGAGTGGCGCAAGACCATCGCCGAGAACGACGAGCTGAAGGCCAAGCTCGCCGAGTACGAGTCGGGTGCCGCCGCTCCGGCAGCCGCCGCTCCCGCCCCCGAGCCCGCCTACGAGGCGCCCGCCCCCGTGCAGGCGCCCGTGTCCGACGCTCCTCCCGCCGCTGCCAGCGCAGGCATCATCGAGCTCGCGCAGCGCCTCCACGACGAGCACGTCGCCGAGGGCCGCAGCAAGCGCGACCAGCTCATCTCGGACGCACAGTCGCAGGCAGCGGCGATCCTCGCGGACGCCGAGGCCAAGGGCCGCGAAGAGCTCGCGCGCCTCGACCGCGAGCGCACGACGCTCGAGGGCCGCATCACGGAGCTGCGCACGTTCGAGCGCGACTACCGTCAGCAGCTGCGCTCCTACATCGAAGGCCACCTGCGCGACCTCGAGACGACGGCGAACGCGTCCGGCCCCACGCCGGTCTCCGCCATCGGTCTCTAGGCCGAGGCGTTGACAGGCCGAACACCCCTTCGTCAGGCGGCGGCCGGCACCACCATCGCGATTCTCGCGGTGCTGGTGCTGGCCGCCGACCAGTTCACGAAGTACCTCGCGATCGAGAACCTGCCCCCTGAGGAGCCGGTCCACGTCATCGGGGACTTCCTGATCTTCTACCTCGTCCGCAACCCTGGAGCGGCCTTCTCGCTCGGCGAGGGCGTGACGTGGATCTTCACGATCGCGCTCGCGGTCGTCGCCTGCATCATCGTGTGGCTCGCGGCCACGCGGGTGCGTTCGAGGCTCTGGGCCGTCGCGCTCGGATTGCTGCTCGGCGGTGTGCTGGGCAACCTCACCGACCGCCTCTTCCGCGCGCCGGGGTTCCCGGTCGGCCACGTCGTAGACTTCATCAACACCCCGTGGATGATGCCCGCGATCTACAACGTCGCCGACATCTTCATCGTCTCGATGATGATCGGTGTGGCTCTGTTGGTACTGGTGGGAGTGAACATGAGCGGCGAGTGGCACCGTAAGCACCTCGGAGACGATGTGCCGGAGCAGGCACCCGGCGAAGAGACGATCCTGGGCGCGGACGGCGACGAGATTCCCCCCGGGGGAGTCGTGGACGGGTCCTTCAATCAGGAGTTCCCGGTCGCCGACCCCAACACGGGCATCCCGGCCGACGAGCTCGGCCTGCCCCCGCTGAGCGAGGCCGAGCAGGAAGCCGTCGCGCGCGAAGCGGACCGGCTCGCCGACGACCCGGACGCGCGCAAAAACCTCTGAGATGCCGTCACGGACACTGCCGATCCCGGACGGCCTCGACGGTGTGCGCGTCGACGCCGCGTTGGCCAAGATGCTCGGCTTCTCGCGCACCTTCGCGGCTGAAGTCGCCGACGGGGGCGGCGTGCAGCTGGACGGGCGCCGGCTGACCAAGTCCGACAAGCTCCGCGCGGGCGGCTGGCTCGAGGTCGACTGGCAGGAGCGCCGCGAGCCCGAGATCATCCCCGTCGAGGTTCCCGATCTCGGGATCGTGTTCGACGACGACGAGATCGTCGTGGTCGACAAGCCCTCCGGCGTCGCAGCGCACCCGTCCGTCGGCTGGGAGGGCCCCACGGTGCTCGGCGCCCTCGCGGCGGGCGGCTACCGCATCGCGACGACGGGCGCCGCGGAGCGCCAGGGCGTGGTGCATCGCCTCGACGTCGGCACGAGCGGCCTCATGGTCGTCGCCAAGACCGAGCGGGCCTACACCGCCCTCAAGCGCGCCTTCAAGGAGCGCGAGGTCGAGAAGATCTACCACGCCGTCGTGCAGGGGCATCCCGACCCCCTGTCGGGCACGATCGACGCGCCCATCGGCCGGCATCCGACGCACTCCTGGAAGTTCGCGGTGACGCCGGCCGGCAAGGACTCCGTCACGCACTACGAGACGCTCGAGGCGTTCCCGGGGGCATCGCTGCTCGAGATCCACCTCGAGACAGGACGCACGCACCAGATCCGCGTGCACATGGCCGCGCACCGGCATCCGTGCGTCGGAGATCCCCTCTACGGCGCCGACCCGACCCTCTCCGCGCGGCTCGGCCTGACGCGGCAGTGGCTGCACGCACACGAGCTCTCGTTCGCGCACCCGCTGACGGGGGACTGGGTCACCTTCCGGTCGGAGTACGCGCCCGACCTCGCGCACGCACTCGAGGTGCTTCGGGGGGATTGACGCGTTGTCGGATGCCGGTGGCAGGGTGTTGGCATGGGCATCGAGGTGCGTCCCGCCGAGCGATTCGCCGACATCGCGACGATGGTCGGACCCAAGCGCCCTGACGCCGACGTCTGCTGGTGCCTGAGCTACCGCATCCCGTCGAAGGAGAACGTCGCGCTGCACCGCGAGGAGCGGGGCCGCAAGGTCGAGGCTCTGCTGAAGGGCGGACCGCCGGGAGTGCTCGCCTACGAGGGTGACGAGGTCGTCGGCTGGGCAGCCGTGCATCCGCGCGCCGACACGTCGTTCGCGACCAACCGCAGGATCCCGCACGTCGACGACCTCGACGTGTGGAGCATCTGGTGCATCCGCGTGCGGCCCGGTCACCGCGGCGAGGGGATCTCGCACGCCCTTCTCGCGGGAGCCGTCGACTTCGCGCGCGACAACGGCGCTCCGGCGGTCGAGGGGTATCCCGTCGACAACAAAGGCGAGAAGGTCGATCTGACGATGGCCTACGTGGGCACGCGCAAGCTCTTCCAGGCAGCCGGCTTCCGCAAGGCAGCCGACACCGATTCGGTGCTCAACGGATTCCCCCGCGTGCTCATGCGACGAGAGCTCGGCTGACCCCCGACGCCCGATCCCGCCGTCGGCATCGCTAGGCTGACGTCGCCGCCGTGGGGGCGGCGGGTCGGCTCTGGGAGGTCGGCGATGGAACGGGACCCTCGCGTGGGAAGGAGAGCGGTGCTCGCCGCCGCGGTCGCGGCCGGGGCATCGCTCCTGGCATCGTGCGCGCCGGAGCGGCATCCCGACGCCGCTGCCACCGCGCCGGCTTCTCGCTCGCCGCATCCGTCGCCACCGCGCCCTTCCCGCACGCCACGACCGAGCCCACCGCCGCCGACTCCCACGCTCACTGCGCCGCCGACGCCCGATCGGGCGGCTGTCGCGGCCCGGTACGCCGGTGCCGTGCCGTCGCAGTGGGGGACGGATGTCGCGGGCGTGCGCCGTGCGCTGATGCAGCCGGTGAGCCCTGCGAACGTTCCGCGGGTCGCACTCACCTTCGACGCCTGCGGTGGACGGGGCGGTTCGGATGTCGACTCCGCGCTCATCGACGGGCTGAGGGCCGACGGCATCCCCGCGACCCTCTTCCTCAACAGTCGATGGATTCAGGCGAATCCGCAGCTCGCGGCCGATCTCGCCGCGGATCCGCTCTTCGAGCTCGGCAACCACGGGACGTCGCACGTGCCGCTGTCGGTCACCGGCCGGGACGCGTACGGCATCCCCGGCACGCGGTCATCGCAGGAGGCGGTGGACGAGGTCTGGGGCAATCACGAGCTGCTCACGACCCTCACCGGCCGGCCGCCGCGGTTCTTCCGCGCGGGAACGGCGCACTACGACGAGATCGGCGCGCAGATCGTCCTCGACCTCGGCGAGACGCCCATCGGGTTCAGCGTCAACGGCGACGGGGGAGCGAGTTCGACGCGCGGACGGTGCGCGCGGAATTCGGCCGCAGCGAGGCGGGCGGCATCGTGCTCGCCCACATGAACCACCCGGGGAGCGGCACCTGCCGGGGTGCTCTGGCTGCCGCCGCCGACCTCCGCGCGCGGGGCTTCGAGCTCGTGACCGTCGACGGCTGACGAGACGGGGGCCGGGTCAGCGACCGCCCTCGAAGCGCGCCGCCGCGTCGGGCGAGAGTGCCGCCGCGATCCGGGCCGTCATGTCGTCGCCGATCCCCAGGTCGCCGAGGGTCGCAAGGTCGTACCAGCCGACGTCGGTCATCTCGCCGTCGACGGGGAACGGCTCGCCCGAGAGCCAGGTGCAGCGGAACGTCAGATCGAGATAGTCGCTCTGGTCGCCGTTGTCGTACGTGACGCGGGGGATCTGGTGCACCCACGCGAGGCGATCGACGCGGATGACGACGCCGGCCTCTTCGAGGGCCTCGCGGGCTGCGGCATCCGCGGGCTCCTCACCCGGGTCGACGATCCCCGTGACGGGCGTCAGGTGGCCGTTGTCGCTGCGGCGCCCCAGGAGCACCTGCCGGCCGCGCACGATGACGGCGGTCACGCCCGAGAGCGGCAGAGGCATCGTCCCGACGTGGCGGCGCAGCTCGAGGACGAAATCGGGAGTGGCCATGCCGTCCAGCCTATGGCCGGGTCAGAACAGCGAGCCGAGCACGTCGAGGCGCACCTGCGCGGCGATCGCGATGATCGCGTAGTCCACGACGGTCACGAGCAGTGCCCATGAGTACAGCCGAGCGCCGAATCTGCGCGCGCCCTCGCCGAACAGGCCGTCCCGCAGGCCCCAGCCGAGCGTGAACCAGAACAGCGGGATCGTCACGAGCCACACGACCATGCACCACGGGCACAGCGACCCGTACTCGAAGACGCTGCGCCACGCGAAGAAGTGCACGAGCAGGAACGCCCCCGTCACGAACGCCGTGAACACGCGCCAGTACCAGGCCCGCAGTCCGCCGGGGGCGGCAAAGGCGCTCATCGCGGCGTAGAGCGGTCCGCAGAACAGGACGATGCCGAGGATCGAGTTCGAGAAGCCCAGGAGATTGCCGCCCGGCGAGAGCAGATTCGGGCCGCACGTCACGATGACCGAGATGCTGCACGAGATGATCGGATCCGTGCCGCGCAGCTGCCCGATGTACTCGAGGTAGAGCAGGAACGCGACGACGCCGCCGAGGACGGACGCGACGATCCAGAACACGGCGAGCCCGCGCGGCGGCAGGAACAGGCGTACAGCGGGCGAGGATGCTGCGGGATCGGCCATGCGCACATTCTGCCGCGTGCCCCGCTCGTGCAGGGTCGTGTCGCCCGTGAAAAACCCACCTACGCTGGGCGCATGGACCCCCTCGCCGACCGTCCCTGGCTCGCCTCCTATGCCGACGGCGTCCCCGGCGAGATCGAACCCGTCACGCAGACGCTCGTCGACATGCTCGACGACGCGGTCGTGCGCTACCCGAAGCGACCCGCGCTCGAGTTCTTCGGTGCCCGGACGACCTACGCCCAGCTCGGCGAGCAGGTGGAGCGCGCGGCATCCGGTCTCCGCAGACTCGGCGTGCGCGCGGGCGATCGCGTCGCGATCATCCTCCCCAACTGCCCGCAGCACGTCGTGGCGTTCTACGCGGCGCAACGGCTCGGCGCGATCGTCGTCGAGCACAATCCCCGCTACACGGCGCGCGAGCTGCGCCACCAGTTCGAGGTGCACCACGCGACTGTCGCGATCGTATGGGATGCCGTCGCCGACACCGTCGCGGACTTCCCCTCCGACATCCGTCCCGCGCACATCGTCGCCGTGACGCTCCCTGATGCGATGCCGTGGCGCACGCGCCTCATGCTGCGCCTTCCCGTGCGCAGAGCGCGCGAGTCGCGCGCCGCCATCACCGCCAAGCCGCGCGCCAAAGGCATCGTGCCGTGGTCGCGCGTCGCCGACGCGGGCAGGCTCGGGCGGCGCGTGCCCGCACCGGGACTCGACGACATCGCGGTGCTGCAGTTCACGAGCGGCACGACGGGGGCGCCCAAGGGGGCGATCCTGACGCACCGCAACCTGCGCTCGAACGCCGCGCAGTCCGCCGCGTGGGTGCCGGACCTGCGCCCCGGCGACGAGGTCTTCTACGCCGTGCTGCCGCTCTTCCACGCCTACGGCCTGACGCTGTGCATGACGACGGCGATCTCCGTCGGGGCGCTCATCGTGCTGTTCCCGACCTTCGACGTCGGCATGACGCTCACCGCGATCCGCCGCACGCCGCCGACCTTCCTGCCCGCCGTGCCCCCGATCTACGACGCGCTCGCCCGGGCGACTGCCCGCGAGGGCGTCGCGCTGACGAGCCTCCGGAACGCGATCTCGGGCGCGATGGCACTTCCGGCCGCGACAGTCGAGCGCTGGGAGAAGGCGACGGGCGGCATCCTCGTCGAGGGCTACGGCATGACGGAGTCCTCGCCGATCAGCGTCGGCAACCCGATGGGGCCCCTGCGGCGCACCGGGACGGTCGGCGTGCCGTTCCCCAGCACCGAGATCCGCGTCGTCGACCCGGATGATCCGCAGACCGATCTCGCGCTCGGCGAGGCGGGGGAGCTGCTCGTGCGCGGACCCCAGGTGTTCCAGGGGTACTGGAACCAGCCCGACGAGACGGCGCGGACGCTCCTCGAGGGCGGCTGGCTGCGGACGGGCGACATCGTGACGGTGACCGCCGACGGATTCGTGACGGTCGTCGACCGCGTCAAGGAGCTCATCATCAGCGGCGGGTTCAACGTCAGCCCGAGCGAGGTCGAGGGCGCGCTGCTGCTGGACCCCGACGTGCAGGACGCGGCGGTCGTGGGCGTGCCGCGCCGGGACGGCGGCGAGACGGTGACGGCGGCGGTCGTGATGCGCGAGGGCGCGACGTTCGACGCGAAGCGCATCCGCGAGGGGAGCCGCGCCCACCTGGCCGCCTACAAGGTGCCGCGCGCCGTCGTGGAATTCGACGAGCTGCCGCGATCGCTCATCGGCAAGGTCATGCGCCGCGAAGTGCGCGACGCGCTGCTGCGCCGCGACGACTCCTGATCATCTCCGCGTGCACGGCGCCGGGATGTCGGCGGCCTTCGTAGACTCGGGTGGTGGCATCCGACTCCTTCGTTCACCTGCACGTGCACAGCGAGTACTCGATGCTCGACGGGGCGGCCCGCATCGGGCCCATGGTGCAGGAGGCGCTGCGGCTCGAGATGCCGGCGATCGCCGTCACCGACCACGGCAACACCTTCGCGGCCTTCGAGTTCTACAAGACGGCGAAGGAAGCCGGCATCAAGCCGATCATCGGCATCGAGGCGTACGTCACGCCGGGAACGCATCGCGCCGACAAGGCGCGCGTGCGCTGGGGCACGCCCGAGCAGAACGACGACGACGTGTCGGGCTCGGGCGCGTACACGCACATGACGCTGCTGTCGCAGACGACGGGCGGCATGCACAACCTCTTCCGCCTCTCGTCGCTCGCGAGCATGGAGGGCTACTACTTCAAGCCGCGCATGGACCGCGAGCTGCTGCAGAAGTACAGCAAGGGGCTCATCGCGACGACGGGGTGCCCGTCGGGCGAGGTCCAGACGCGCCTGCGGCTCGGCCAGTACGACGCGGCCCGCGCAGCGGCGGCCGAGTTCCAGGACATCTTCGGCAAAGAGAACTACTTCGCCGAGATCATGGACCACGGCCTCTCGATCGAGCGGCGGATCATGAGCGACCTCCTTCAGATCTCGAAAGACCTCAGCATCCCGCTCGTCGCGACGAACGACCTGCACTACACGCATCAGCACGACGCGAGCAGCCACGCGGCGCTGCTCTGCGTGCAGTCCGGGTCGACGCTCGACGACCCCAAGCGGTTCAAGTTCGACGGCGACGGCTACTACGTCAAGACGCCCGCGGAGATGCGGCAGATCTTCCGCGACCACCCCGAGGCGTGCGACAACACCCTGCTCATCGCGGAGCGCTGCGACGTCGCGTTCGACACGAGCGCGAACTACATGCCGCGCTTCCCCGTGCCCGACGGCGAGACCGAGGAGTCCTGGTTCGTCAAGGAGGTCGAGAACGGCCTGCACGTCCGGTACCCGGGCGGCATCCCCGACGCCGTGCGCACGCAGGCGGAGTACGAGACGGGCGTCATCGTCCAGATGGGCTTCCCCGGCTACTTCCTCGTCGTCGCCGACTTCATCAACTGGGCCAAGCGCAACGGCATCCGCGTGGGCCCCGGCCGCGGATCGGGCGCGGGCTCGATGGCGGCATACGCGATGCAGATCACGGATCTCGATCCCCTGCAGCACGGCCTCATCTTCGAGCGCTTCCTCAACCCCGACCGCGTCTCGATGCCCGACTTCGACGTCGACTTCGACGACCGTCGCCGCGGGGAGGTGATCCAGTACGTCACCGAGAAGTACGGCGACGAGCGCGTCGCGCAGATCGTGACGTACGGCACGATCAAGGCGAAGCAGGCGTTGAAGGACGCCGGACGCGTCCTCGGATTCCCCTTCAGCATGGGGGAGAAGCTCACAAAGGCGATGCCTCCCGCCGTCATGGGCAAGGACATGCCGCTCGAGGGCATGTTCGACTCGCAGCATCCTCGCTACAAGGAGGCCTCCGAATTCCGCGCGCTCATCGAGACGGATGCCGAGGCCAAGACCGTCTTCGACACGGCGGTGGGGCTCGAGAACATGAAGCGCCAGTGGGGCGTGCACGCCGCCGGCGTCATCATGTCGAGCGAGCCGCTCATCGACATCATCCCGATCATGCGCCGCGAGCAGGATGGCCAGATCGTCACGCAGTTCGACTACCCGTCGTGCGAGTCGCTCGGCCTCATCAAGATGGACTTCCTGGGGCTGCGCAACCTCACGATCATCAACGACGCGCTCGACAACATCGCAGCCAACCGCGGCGTGCCGCTCGTGCTCGAGGACCTCGAGCTCGACGACGCGGCCGCGTACGAGCTGCTCTCGCGCGGCGACACGCTCGGCGTGTTCCAGCTCGACGGCGGTCCGATGCGCTCGCTCCTGCGGCTCATGCGGCCCGACAACTTCGAAGACATCTCGGCCGTCATCGCGCTGTACCGCCCGGGCCCCATGGGCGCGAACTCGCACATCAACTACGCGCTGCGCAAGAACGGCCAGCAGGAGATCACGCCGATCCACGAGGAGTTCCGCGAGTCGCTCGCCGAGATCCTCGACACGAGCTACGGCCTGATCATCTATCAGGAGCAGGTCATGGCGATCGCGCAGCGCGTCGCCGGCTTCAGCCTCGGTCAGGCCGACATCCTCCGCCGCGCGATGGGCAAGAAGAAGAAGTCCGAGCTCGACAAGCAGTTCGAGGGCTTCCAGGCCGGCATGCACGCGAACGGCTACACGGATGCCGCGGTCGAGAAGCTGTGGGAGATCCTGCTGCCGTTCTCGGACTACGCCTTCAACAAGGCGCACTCCGCGGCGTACGGGCTCGTCTCCTACTGGACCGCGTACCTCAAGGCCCACTATCCCGCCGAGTACATGGCGGCGCTCCTGACGAGCGTCGGCGACTCGAAGGACAAGATGGCGGTCTACCTCAACGAGTGCCGCCGCATGGGCATCAAGGTGCTCCCGCCGGACGTCGGACACTCGATCCGGTACTTCGCGGCCGTCGGCGAAGACATCCGCTTCGGGCTCGGCGCCGTGCGCAACGTCGGGGCCAACGTCGTCGACGGGATCGTCGCGGCGCGCCAGGACGACAGCTTCGTGAGCTTCCACGACTTCCTCACGAAGGTGCCGCTGCACGTCGCGAACAAGCGCACCGTCGAGTCGCTCATCAAGGCAGGCGCGTTCGATTCGCTCGGCTCGACCAGGCGCGCCCTCATGGAGATCCACGAGGACGCGACCGAGGCGGCTGTCGAGACCAAGCGCAAGGCTGCGACGGGCGCGATCGGCTTCGACTTCGACAGCCTCTACGACGAGGCCGAGGAGATCATGCCGGCCAAGGTCCCCGAGCGGCCGGAGTGGACGAAGAAGGACAAGCTCGCATTCGAGCGCGAGATGCTGGGCCTCTACGTCTCCGACCATCCCCTCGCGGGCCTCGAGATCCCGCTCGCGAAGCACGCTTCGACGAGCATCCACGACCTGCTCGCCTCGGAGGACGTCGGGGACGGCGATCAGGTGACGGTCGCGGGGCTCGTGACGAGCGTCCAGCACCGCGTCGCGAAGGCGAGCGGAAACCCCTACGGCATGATCACCGTCGAGGATTTCGACGGCGAGGTCACCGTCATGTTCATGGGCAAGACCTACACCGAGTTCGCGTCGATGCTGCAGGCCGACTCGATCCTCGTCGTCCGCGGTCGCGTCTCGCGACGCGACGACGGGCTGAATCTCCACGCGCAGTCGGCGTTCGTCCCCGACCTGGGCCCGCTCGAGGAGTCCGGGACGCTCGTTCTCGTGGTGCCCGAGCGGCGTGCGAACGAGAGCGTCATCGGCGAGCTGCTGCAGACGCTCGAGCGCCATCGCGGCGACACCGAGGTCACGCTCAAGCTGCATTCGGGTTCGGTCGCGAAGGTCTTCGAGATCCCTCATCATGTCGCGATCACTGCGGACCTCTACGGCGAGCTCAAGGGCCTCCTCGGCCCGCAGTGCCTCGGCTGATCGGGTCGGGCAGACGCGGGCGGTTCCTCATCCCGGTCTCACGGGTCGCGGGTAGTATCGGGGGACGTTGCGCCGGGGCATGGCGCGGAAAGGGATGGACGTGGCCGACGAGCTGCTGGACGAAAATGCACCCCTCGCCGAGGTTGCGACCTCGGGTGAGCCTCAAGGGGGGCACGACGCTTCCGGCGACAGCGCCGACGCGATCCCGCCGCAGTACGGCGTCGGTCCCTTCTCGATCCGCGAGGTCGCGATCTTCGGCGTATGGGTGCTTGCCTTCGTCGCGTCGTTCTTCTCGCTGAGCCTCCTGCGCTTCGACTCGCTGTGGACCTCCGGGCTGGCGTGGATCCTCACGATCGGCGTGCCCACGGCCGCCGTGTTCCTCCTGGTCCTGCGCCGGCTCTCCCCGACGGGGATCCGCCGCGTGGGATCGCTCGGGATCGACCAGTTCGCCTCCGTCGCCTTCTCGGTCTCGACCGTCGTGTGGCTCTCGTACATCTGGGAGACCGTCGCCTTCGTCGCCGACGGCGGCCCGTGGGTGCGCTCCTGGGTCATGTGGCTGGAGTTCGTCCTCATGCTCGCGGGTGTCGTCCTGACGGTCTTCGCGCCCTTCATCCCGGGGATCGGTGACGACTTCCGCCACCGCCCCGAGGCGGCGGCGCACCGCAATGCGCGCCCGCTGCGCGCCATCACGCCGCGCCCCGCGCCCGAGCCGCGCCCCGTCGCCGAGCCGGAGGCAGCCCCCACCGAGCCGTCCACGTCGTACGAGGCCCCCTACGGCCAGACTCCGTACGACGCAGCGCCCTACGGCGCCGCCGACTACGGCACGGCCGGCTACGAGTCGCCCTACGCCGGCGAGCCGGCGGGCGAGCAGTCGTGGGCCCCGCAGACCGCCGTGTACGAGACGCCCGCCGTCGAGCCCGTGCCCGAGCCCGACCCCGAGCCCGCACCGGTGCGCCAGCAGGCGTTCTGGGCCCTCGCGCCCGAGGGCCGCGACGTCGTGGACGAGCAGGGTGCGCCGCTGTTCCGCATCGGCCCGGACGCCTGGGCGCTCGTCATCGAGGACCGCGGCGAGGTCTTCGTCGTGCGCCACGAAGACGGCCGCATCGGCTACCTCCACGACATCGACGACGTCACGCGCGGCTAGCACGCGGCGGGTCGGGGTCGCGGGGCACGATATCGTGAAGGGATGCTCCGCACCATCGATCTCCGCGGCCGCACGCTCTCTCCCGCCGAACTGCTCGCGACGGTTCCGCGCGCGACGGCGGCACGCGAAGAGGCCCTGACCGCCGCGGCCGCCATCGTCCACGATGTCGCCGCGGACGGCGAGTCGGCGCTCCGCGCGCAGGCCGAGCGGTTCGACGGCGTGGCAGGCCACGACATCCGCGTCCCCGCTCAGCACCTCGCCGACGCACTCGCCGACCTCGACCCCGGCGTACGCGCCGCGCTCGAGCAGGCGATCGAACGGGTGCGGCTGGCCTCGGCGGCGCAGATCCCCGCACCGACCGTCACGGAGCTCGGCCCCGGAGCGCGCGTCGCACAGCGGTGGCAGCCGGTTCGCCGCGTGGGCGTGTACGTGCCCGGCGGCAAGGCCGTCTATCCGTCGAGCGTCGTCATGAACGTCGTGCCGGCGCAGGTCGCGGGCGTCGGCGAGGTCGCGCTCGCCTCACCGCCGCAGAGCGCCTTCGACGGTCGCGTGCACCCCGTCATCCTCGCCGCCGCGGCCCTGCTCGGCGTCGAAGAGGTCTATGCGATGGGCGGCGCGGGCGCGATCGGCGCCTTCGCCCACGGCGTGCCGTCGATCGGACTCGAGCCGGTCGATGTCGTCACGGGGCCCGGGAACAACTTCGTCGCGGCGGCGAAGCGGGCCGTCGCAGGGCTCGTGGGCACCGACGCCGAGGCGGGCGCGACCGAGATCCTCATCGTCGCCGACGAGACCGCCGACCCGGCCCTCGTCGCCGCCGACCTCGTGAGCCAGGCCGAGCACGACGAGCAGGCGGCGGCCGTTCTCGTGACGGACTCGGCGCCCCTCGCCGTGGCCGTCGCGGCGCACGCCGCGGGTCGCGCCGCGCAGACCCTCCACGCCGAGCGCGTCGCCGCGTCGCTCCGCGGCCCGCAGTCGGCGATCGTCCTCGTCGACGACCTCGCTGTCGCGACGGCCTTCAGCAACGCGTATGCGCCGGAGCACCTCGAGCTGCACCTCGCCGACCCACGGCCCGAGGAGTTCGTCCACGCGGGCGCCGTCTTCGTCGGCTCGTACTCGCCCGTGAGTCTCGGCGACTACCTCGCGGGCAGCAACCACGTCCTGCCGACGGGCGGCCAGGCGCGCTATGCGTCGGGGCTGTCTTCGGCGACCTTCCTGCGCCCCCAGCAGGTCATCGAGTACGACCGTGAGGCGCTGCGCACCGTGAGCGCCGCGATCGTCGCGCTGGCCGACGCCGAGCGGCTCCCCGCGCACGGCGAGGCCGTCGAGGCCCGCTTCCCGGCGGGAGAGGGCGTTCAGCCGCGCGACGTCTGACGTCGCGTAGTCTGTCGGTGCCATGCACTGTCCGTTCTGCCGCCACCCCGATTCGCGAGTCATCGACTCGCGGACGAGCGACGACGGTCTCAGCATCCGTCGCCGTCGTCAGTGCCCCGAGTGCGGTGGCCGGTTCTCGACGATGGAGACGGCGAGCCTCAACGTCATCAAGCGGTCGGGGGTCATCGAGCCCTTCAGCCGCGAGAAGGTCATGACGGGTGTGCGCAAGGCGTGCCAGGGGCGCCCCGTCACGGAGGGCGATCTCGCGGTGCTCGCGCAGACCGTCGAGGAGGCGGTGCGCCAGACCGGCGCCGCTCAGGTCGACACGAACGAGATCGGGCTCGCGATCCTCGGCCCGCTGCGGGCGCTCGACGAAGTCGCCTACCTGCGGTTCGCGAGCGTGTACCAGGCGTTCGACTCGCTCGAGGACTTCGAGTCGGCGATCGAGCAGCTGCGCGCCGACCACGTCGCCGCGAGCACCTCGACCGAATCCTGAGGCGCCTCGGATCCGGACGGGTCCCGGGGCTTCGGTAGCCTGGAGGGGATGTATCCCTTCCTCTTCCGCACCGTGCTCTCGCGCATGGATCCCGAGACCGCCCACCACGCCGCGATGGCCGTGATCCGCGTCCTCGGAGTCCCGCCCTTCTCGTGGGCGGCGCGCGCCGCAACCAAGCCCGCCCCCGAGCTGCGCACGCGTGCGCTGGGACGTGACTTCGATTCGCCGTTCGGCGTCGCAGCAGGGTTCGACAAGGACGTCAGGGGCGCGGCGGGTCTGTACGCCCTGGGCTTCGGCCACGTCGAGGTGGGAACCGTGACCGCGATCCCGCAGGACGGCAACCCGCGTCCGCGCCTCTTCCGGCTCATCCCGGACCGCGCCGTCGTCAATCGGATGGGCTTCAACAACCACGGGGCCGAGGCCGCCGCCGCGCGCCTGCGCCGCGTCCGCCGCAGGCGTCGTCGCGCCGTCATCGGCGTCAACATCGGCAAGAGCCGCGTCGTCGACGTCTCCGAGGCGACGGCCGACTACGTCACGAGCGCGCGCCTCCTGGCGCCGCTCGCCGACTATCTCGTCGTCAACGTCTCCTCGCCCAACACTCCGGGACTGCGCGGGCTGCAGGCCGTCGAGACGCTGCGCCCGCTGCTCGAGGCCGTCCGCGCGACGGCGGGCCTCACGCCGCTGATCGTGAAGATCGCCCCCGACCTTCCCGACGACGAGATCGAGGCGATCGCGCGACTCGCGGTCGAGACGCACCTCGCCGGCATCATCGCGACCAACACGACGATCTCGCGCGAGCACCTCTCGACCGATCCTGCGGTCGTCACGGCGGCGGGGGACGGCGGCCTGTCGGGCGCACCCCTCAAGGCGCGCGCACTCGAGGTCCTGCGTCTCGTGCGCGCCGTCGTGCCGGAAGGGTTCTGCGTCATCAGCGCGGGCGGTGTCGAGACTGCCGCCGACGTGCAGGAGCGACGGGATGCCGGCGCCACGCTCGTGCAGGGCTACACGGCGTTCCTCTACCGCGGGCCGCTGTGGGCGCGCCAGATCAACCGGGGTCTCGCGCGCTGAGCCGCCGGGCTCTCACCCGCCGAGACGCGGATGCGGGCGGGTCAGGCGGGGCGCTTGCCTCGTGCGACCTGCGGCTTGGGCAGGCGCAGGAAGCGCATCTGGATGGAGCGCATCGAGGCGTACCAGCCGAGGCCCTTCTCCGTCTTGTCGCCCCACTTGGCCTTCGCGAGCCGCTTGACGCGGATCGAGGTCCACACCATGTCGCCGATGACGAGGAAGATGAACGCCCACAGGCCCATGAACGAGTAGTACGTGATGGCCGGGACGGGAATGAACGTCAGGACGATGACGAGCACCATGGCGGGCATGACGGCCTCCCCGAGGTGCCAGCCCGAGTCCACCCAGTCGCGCACCCAGCGGCGCTGCGGACCCTTGTCGCGTGCCGTGAGGTAGCGGTCGTCGCCCGCGGCCATGCCGGCGCGGGCCTTGTCGCGCTGCGTCGCGAGGTCGGCCTTGGCGCGCGCCTTGGCCTCTTTCGTGTCGGGCACGAGCGGACGCTTGCGCGCCGCCTCCTGCTCTGCGCGGGTCGGAGTCGCCCGTCCCTTGTTCACGGGAGTGCCGTTGAGGACGGTTCCCTCGGACGGAGCATCGCTCGAAGGGGCGTCGGGAGTCTTGGCCACGGAGAACCTCACGGGTGCGGAGAAGGGGACTGCACTTAAGATTACCCGCATGACCTCTGAGCAGACCCGGTCGGAGGCGGTGCGGGATGCCGCGACCGCCGGCATCCCGTCAGCACTCGCCGACCTCGGCACCCTCGTGCGCATCCCCTCGATCGCATTCCCCGGCTTCGACCCTGCGCCCGTGCGTCGCAGCGCCGAGGCCGTCAAGGCACTCATCGAGG
Organism: Microbacterium sp. SS28; assembly: GCF_022761035.1. Lineage (GTDB taxonomy): Bacteria > Actinomycetota > Actinomycetes > Actinomycetales > Microbacteriaceae > Microbacterium. The sequence continues at coordinate 757,840 of NZ_JAKWJP010000002.1, read as the reverse complement.
GCACGGGGCTGTTCGAGACGGTGCAGATCGCCGACGCCGAGATCCCGGGGACGGGGGAGCGGGGCAAGCCCGCGGTCCTCGCATCGCGCCCCGCGCGCAACGGGCGGCCGACGATCCTGCTGTACGCGCACCACGACGTCCAGCCCGTCGGCGACGAAAGCCTGTGGGAGTCACCGCCGTTCGAGCCGACGGTCCGCGGCGGCCGGCTCTACGGACGCGGCGCCGCTGACGACAAGGCGGGCATCATGGCCCACATCGGCGCTCTCCGCGCCCTCAAGGAGGTCGTCGGCGACGATCTCGACCTCGGTGTCGCACTGTTCATCGAGGGCGAAGAGGAGGCCGGCTCGCTGTCGTTCGCGCAGTTCCTCTCGGACCACGCCGACGCGCTGCGCGCCGACGTCATCGTCGTCGCGGACTCAGGCAACTGGGACGCCCGGACGCCGGCGCTCACCGTCTCGCTGCGCGGCAACGCGAAATTCCGGCTGAGCGTGCGCACCCTCGACCACGCGTCGCACTCGGGCATGTTCGGCGGCGCCGTGCCCGACGCCATGATGGCGACCGTCATGCTTCTGGCGACCCTGTGGGACAAGGACGGCGCGGTCGCCGTCGAAGGGCTGACGGAACGGGATGCCGCGACCCCCGAGTACGGCGAGGAGACCCTGCGCGACGAGGCGGGTCTGCCCGAGGGCGTCAGCCCCATCGGACGCGGCACGATCCTGAGCCGCATCTGGAACAAGCCGTCGATCACGGTGACGGGCATCGACGCGCCGAGCGTCGTGAACGCCTCGAACACGCTCTCGCCCGAGGTCACGGTGGTCGTGAGCGCCCGCGTCGCGCCCGGTCAGGATGCGAAGGACGCCTACGCCGCGATCGAGGCGCACCTGCGCGCCCGCGCCCCGTTCGGCGCGCAGCTCGAGTTCTCGGGTCACGAGTTCGGCAACCCGTTCCTCGTCGACACGAGCGGCTGGGCCGTGACGGATGCCCGTGATGCGCTCGGCGACGCCTACGGCGTGGACCCCGTCGACATGGGGGTCGGAGGGTCGATCCCCTTCATCGCCGACCTCGTCCGTGAGTTCCCGGGCGCGCAGATTCTGGTGACCGGCGTCGAGGACCCGCACGCGCGGGCGCACAGCCCCAACGAGTCGCTGCATCTCGAGACGTTCCGCAACGCCCTCGTCGCCGAGGCGCTCCTGCTCGAGAAGCTCGACGCGCGCACGCTGTAACCCCCGAGGCGCTTCCGAGCCGACTCCCTGTCCGGCATCGTAGAATCGAGGCATCCGCTCCGCCCGGGGCGGGTTGCGAACCGCGAGGAGAGCCATGACCGACACCGCACTGTCTACCGACCAGACCGCGCGCGCCCACGGCGTGCTGCTCACCGACGAGGCCGCCGCCAAGGTGAAGAACCTGCTCGGCCAGGAGGGTCGCGACGACCTGCGCCTGCGCGTCGCCGTGCAGCCGGGCGGATGCAGCGGCCTGATCTACCAGCTGTACTTCGACGAGCGCTACCTCGACGGTGACAAGACCGTCGACTTCGACGGCGTCGAGGTCATCATCGACGACATGAGCGTGCCGTACCTCGACGGTGCGACGATCGACTTCAAGGACACGATCTCGGAGCAGGGGTTCACGATCGACAACCCCAACGCCGCCGGCAGCTGCGCCTGCGGCGACAGCTTCCACTAGGTCGCATCCCGCATCGAAACGCCCCCGCCGCGACGCGGAAGGGGGCGTTTCGGCGTTCCCCGGAGCACCCCTCCGAACCCGCGCCACGGGCGTGACGGCTGGGCGGTTGGCCTGAATCCGGTGGGAGGTTGCCCTAGACTGACGAGAGTCTTATCCGCGACCCGAAAGGTGCATCGTGCCCTCGAAACGTCGTCTCCGCTGGGCCCTCGTTCCCCTGGGGATCGCAGCGGCAGTCGTCCTGGCCGGATGCACCTCGACAGAGCTCCACGGCTATCTCCCCGGCTTCGAGGACCCCAACGCGAAGCCTGCGACCAACCACACCGAGATGGTCGCCGGTCTCTGGGTCAACTCGTGGATCGTCCTGCTCGTCGTCGGCATCATCACGTGGGGCCTCATGGGCTGGGCGGCGATCGCGTACCGCCGCCGCAAGGGCCAGTCGGGCCTTCCCGTGCAGCTGCGCTACAACATGCCGATCGAGATCTTCTACACGATCGTGCCGCTCATCCTCGTGGTCGGCTTCTTCGCCTTCACGGCGCGCGACCAGGCGATCCTCGAGACGCAGACCGAGGACCCGGATGTCTCGATCGTCGCAATCGGCAAGCAGTGGGCCTGGGACTTCCAGTACAACGGCGACGCCGAGGACGGCTCCGACGCCGTCTGGTCGATGGGCGTGCAGGCCGAGCCTGCCGCCAACGGCGACGTGGACCAGTCGAAGCTGCCGACGCTCTACCTGCCCGTCGACAAGACGGTCAAGATCGAGCTGCAGTCGCGCGATGTCATCCACTCCTTCTGGATCATCGACTTCCTCTACAAGAAGGACATGTACATCGGCCGCGACAACTTCTGGTCGTTCACGCCGACGCGCGAGGGCACGTACGCCGGCAAGTGCGCCGAGCTGTGCGGCGAGTACCACTCGGCGATGCTCTTCAACGTGAAGGTCGTGAGCGAGGGCGAGTACGAGGACTACCTCGCCTCACTGCGCGACCGGGACCAGACGGGCGACATCACGGATGCCTACGACCGTCTGACCAACCTGCCCGGCACCGGTGAGACCACCACCGACGAGGAACGGAACGACTGATCATGGCAACGACGCTTCCTCTTCAGGAGACGCAGAGCCGTCCCACCACGATGCCGCCGCGCCAAGCGGCACTGCTCAGCGCTTCGCGCGTCGAGCAGAAGGGCAACATCATCGTCAAGTGGATCACCTCCACCGACCACAAGACGATCGGGTACATGTACCTCATCGCGTCGGTGCTGTTCTTCCTCCTCGGCGGCGTGATGGCCCTCATCATCCGGGCGGAGCTGTTCGAGCCGGGTATGCAGATCGTGCCGACGAAAGAGCAGTACAACCAGCTCTTCACGATGCACGGCACGATCATGCTGCTCATGTTCGCGACGCCGCTGTTCGCGGGCTTCGCGAACGCGATCCTGCCGCTGCAGATCGGTGCGCCGGATGTCGCGTTCCCGCGTCTGAACGCGTTCGCGTTCTGGCTCTTCCTCTTCGGATCCACGATCGCCGTCGCGGGCTTCCTCACGCCGCAGGGTGCGGCCGCCTTCGGGTGGTTCGCGTACCAGCCGCTCGCCAACGCGAGCTTCTCGCCCGGCGTCGGCGGCAACCTCTGGATGCTCGGCCTCGGCATGAGCGGTTTCGGCACGATCCTCGGCGCCGTCAACTTCATCACGACGATCATCACGATGCGCGCGCCCGGCATGACCATGTGGCGCATGCCGATCTTCTCGTGGAACACGCTCGTCACGAGCATCCTGATCCTGATGGCCTTCCCCGTGCTCGCCGCGGCGATCCTCGCGGCCGCCGCGGACCGCGTTCTCGGCGCCCACATCTACGACCCCGCCAACGGCGGCGTGCTGCTCTGGCAGCACCTGTTCTGGTTCTTCGGCCACCCCGAGGTGTACATCATCGCGCTGCCGTTCTTCGGCATCATCTCCGAGGTCATCCCGGTCTTCAGCCGCAAGCCGATCTTCGGGTACAAGACCCTCGTCTACGCGACGATCGCGATCGCGGCCCTGTCGGTCGCCGTCTGGGCGCACCACATGTACGTCACGGGCGCCGTCCTGCTGCCGTTCTTCGCCCTCATGACGATGCTCATCGCGGTGCCCACGGGTGTGAAGATCTTCAACTGGATCGGCACGATGTGGCGAGGGTCCGTGACGTTCGAGACGCCCATGGTGTTCGCACTCGGCTTCCTCGTGTCGTTCGTCTTCGGTGGTCTCACGGGCGTCATCCTGGCCTCGCCGCCGCTCGACTTCCACCTGTCGGACTCGTACTTCATCGTCGCCCACTTCCACTACGTCGTCTTCGGCACCGTCGTGTTCGCGATGTTCTCGGGCTTCTACTTCTGGTGGCCCAAGTGGACCGGTCGCATGCTCAACGAGCGCCTCGGCTACGTGCACTTCTGGATGCTGTTCATCGGCTTCCACATGACCTTCCTCATCCAGCACTGGCTGGGCGTCGACGGCATGGTGCGCCGCTATGCGGACTACTCCGAGGCGGACGGCTGGACGTGGCAGAACCAGGTCTCGACGATCGGCGCCATCATCCTCGGCGCCTCGATGATCCCCTTCCTGTTCAACGTGTGGATCACGGCCCGCAAGGCTCCGCGCGTCACGGTGAACGACCCGTGGGGCTACGGCTCGTCGCTCGAGTGGGCGACCTCCTGCCCGCCGCCCCGCCACAACTTCACGTCGATCCCGCGCATCCGCAGCGAGCGTCCGGCGTTCGACCTCAATCACCCCGAAGCCGGCGTACCCGTCGGAGTGGGTCCTGCGAAGGACGCACCCCAGGCCCCGGTCGTCGACCTCGCCGAAGGAGAGGTGAAGTAACGTGCGCACCAATACCGGACTCTGGTGGCTGCTGTCGGCCTTCTTCCTCGTCGTCGCGATCACTTACACGACGTGGAGCATCCTCGCTCACCCGAATCTCGAGATCGTGCGTGCGATCGAGTGGGTCGGCAGCGTCGCGCTGCTGTTCACCGCCATCATGGCGGCGCTCATCGCCTTCTACATCGGCCGCGTGCACAAGGCGCAGCGCGGTGAGCTGCCGGAAGACACCCTGACGGCCGACATCGACGACGGCGACCCCGAGCTGGGCGAGTTCAGCCCCTGGTCGTGGTGGCCCATCGTGCTGGCCTTCTCGGCGTCGCTCGCCATTCTCGGCCTCGCCGTCGGCACCTGGCTGTTCCCGATCGGCGTCGCGGTGTTCGTCGTCGCGATCGTCGGCTGGGTCTACGAGTACTACCGGGGCTATTTCGCGCGCTGAGCGCGGTCTCCGCGTCAGCCTCGGCCTCCGGGCCGGGGCTGTGTCGCGTGCGAGCCCGCTGCACGACGTCGACCAGGACGCGGCCTTCGTCGCGCCCTGGGGTGCCGGCGTCGCGGACGGCGTCGGCGGAGGACCGGCCGGCGACATCGCGTCATCCGTGCTCGTACGGCGCGTCGCAGAGGGCGTGGACGGCGCGCAGGGCCCCCTCGAGCTCGAAGACGCGGCCCTGCTGCTGGGCCAGGCGAACTCCGCCCTCCGTGCGCGCATCCTGCGCGATCCCTCGTGCGACGGCATGGCGACGACCTTCACCGGGCTGTTCGCGTCTCCGTCGGGCGGGCTCCTCGTCGCGCACGCGGGAGACTCGCGCGCGTACCTCATGCGCGACGGCGCGCTCTCGCGTGAGACACGGGACGACTCGTTCGTGCAGCTGCTCGTCGAGAGCGGTGTCGTACGGCCGGGGGATGCGGCATCCCATCCCCAGCGCAACGTCATCACGGCGTCGCTCAGAGGCGCGGATCAGGACGTCGTGGCGTTCACCGAGCGCGAGGCGCGCATCGGCGACCGCTGGCTGCTGTGCACGGACGGCGTGAGCGACTACGTGGGCGACCACGAGCTGCAAGCGGCCCTCACAGCCGCTGATCCCACGACGGCAGCGGAGCGCATCGTCACCCTCGCGCAGGCTGCGAACTCACGAGACGACGTCACGGCGATCGTGTGCGACGTCGTCGCCGCGAGCGACGCCCTCGCCGAGGGATCGTTCGCGGGGTCTGCGGACGCCGATGCCGAGGGCGACTCCGTGTGGGAGCGGGCTTCGGCCTAGCCTGCGACGGGCGTGCGGACGACCATGACCTGCGCGTCGAAGACGCGGGGGAGGGCGCCTTCGGCGACGCTGCTCAGGAACCGGCGAGTGCCGATTGCGTGCGCACGACCATGACCTGCGCGTCGAAGACGCGGGGGAGGGGGCCTTCGGCGGCGCTGCTCAGGAACCGGCGAGTGCCGATTGCGTGCGCACGACCATGACCTGCGGGTCAAACTCGCGGGGGAGCGGGCCTTCGTCGTTCTCGGTCGGCTGGCCCTCGCGCACCCAGTACTCGTAGCCGCCGATCATCTCTCGCACGGAGTAGCCGAGCTTCGCGAACTCGAGCGCGCCCTTCGCGCCCGCGTTGCAGCCGGGGCTCCAGCAGTACACGACGACGGGCACCGAGGGGTCGAGCTCGCGCGGAGCGCGCTCCGCGATGTCGCGGTAGGGCATGTGCAGAGCGCCCACGATGCGCCCCTGGGTCCACGCCTCCTCGCCGCGGACGTCGACGAGGACGAAGTCGTCGCCGGCCTTCTGCGCAGCGTAGACGTCGGACGCGTCGGTCTCGTGGCGGAGCTTGGCGCTGAAGTAGTCGAGCACATCGGTCATGCCCTCCACGCTAGACGGCGGCGGTGCGACATCCGTCCTCTGCGACCGACACTCGTGAGCGCATTCCTGCCGATCCGTCGCGCCGTCGGTCGACGAGGGTGCCGCGCCCACGAAGAAGCCCCCGCACGAGCCCTGAGAGGGCCGTGCGGGGGCTGGTCTCGACCAGAGGTGCTGCTTACTGGCCGGGTTCCTTCTCGCGGTTGCGCGGCGGCTTGCCGTCGACCTCGGGGACGATCACGTTCGAGGGCCGGACCGGAACCTCGCCGTGGCGACCGTCGTCGATCGGGATGTGGGGGGCATCCGGAACACCGGCGCGCTCGTGCGCGCCCTGGATCTCGGCGTCCTCCTCCTCGGCGATGTGCTCGAGCTCGTGGTGCTGGTGCGCGGCAGCCTCGTCGAGAGCCGACTGCGTCAGCGGGGTGAGCCGGTCCTCGAAGAACCAGCGCGACACCGCCGCGCGGAGGTTCTGGTGCCAGGGGATCTGTCCACGCGAGTTCGGGCGCACGATGAGCGGCTCGAACGAATCGAATTCGACCAGCTTCCAGCGCTCGTAGTCGTCGATGGGCTGGTGCACCTCGATGTACTCGCCGCCGGGGAGGCGGACGATGCGGCCCGACTCGAAGCCGTGGAGGAGGATCTCGCGATCCTTCTTCTGCAGCGCGATGCACATGCGCTTCGCGACGAAGTACGCGATGATCGGCCCGATGAACAGCAGAGCCTGAAGGGCGTGGATCACGCCTTCCATCGTCAGCTTGAAGTGCGTTGCGATGATGTCGGACGAAGCGGCCGCCCACATCACGGCGTACATCGTCACACCGGCTGCACCGATCGCGGTGCGCGTCGCGGCGTTGCGCGGACGCTCGGCGATGTGACGTTCGCGCTTGTCGCCGGTGACCCACGCCTCGATGAAGGGGTAGATCAGCACGAGCACGATGAACACGCCGATGAATCCGAGCGGCACGAGGATGTTGAACGACCACGTGCGGTCGAGGAAGACGATCTCCCAGCCCGGCGGAATGAGACGCAGCATGCCGTCGGCGAAGCCGATGTACCAGTCGGGCTGCGTTCCGGCCGACACGGGGGAGGGGTCGTAGGGTCCGTAAGCCCAGATCGGGTTGATCGTGAACAGCGACGCGATCAGGACGATCACACCGAAGGTCAGGAAGAAGAACCCGCCCATCTTCGACATGTAGATCGGCATCATCGGGTAGCCCACGACGTTGCTGTTCGTGCGGGCAGGCCCGGCGAACTGCGTGTGCTTGTTGATGACCATGAGCATGAGGTGCACGACGAGCAGCCCGACCAGGATCGCCGGCAGCAGCAGGATGTGCAGCGTGTAGAGGCGCCCCACGATCTGATCACCGGGGAACTCGCCGCCGAACAGCAGGAACGAGGTCCACGTGCCGATGATCGGGATGCCCTTGACCATGCCGTCGATGATGCGGAGGCCGTTGCCCGAGAGCAGGTCGTCGGGCAGCGAGTAGCCCGTGAAGCCCTCGGCCATCGCGAGGATGAAGAGGATGAAGCCGATGACCCAGTTGAGCTCGCGCGGCTTGCGGAACGCGCCCGTGAAGAAGACGCGGAGCATGTGCACGCCGATGCCCGCGACGAACACGAGGGCTGCCCAGTGGTGGATCTGACGGACAAGCAGGCCGCCGCGGATGTCGAAGGAGATCCGCAGGGTCGAGTCCAGCGCCGCCGACATCTCGACGCCCCGCATCGGGAGGTAGGCGCCGGTGTAGTGCGTGGGCACCATCGACGCCTGGAAGAAGAACGTCAGGAACGTGCCCGAGAGGAGCACGACGACGAAGCTCCACAGCGCGATCTCGCCGAGCATGAACGACCAGTGGTCGGGGAAGACCTTGCGGCCGAGCTCCTTGACGAAGCCCGAGAGACTCGTCCGATCGTCGATGTAGCTCGCGGCGCCGCTGACGAAGCGACCGCCGAGCGGCTTCTCACGAGTGGATGCCGCATCGTCGTGGACAGCCGTTCCGAGCGTCTCGTGCTCGGAGTCGTGCGTCGCGGTACTCAATGGCGCTCCCAGAAGCTCGGGCCGACGGGTTCGGTGAAGTCGCTCTGCGCGACGAGGTAGCCCTCGTCGTCGACGGTGATGGGCAGCTGCGGGAGCGGACGGGCCGCCGGACCGAAGACGACCGCTGCGCCCCGAGACACGTCGAACTGCGACTGGTGACAGGGGCAGAGGAGGTGGTGGGTCTGCTGCTCGTAGAGGGCGACGGGGCAGCCGACGTGAGTGCAGACCTTCGAGTACGCGACGATGCCGTCGTACGTCCAGTCCATCTTGTTCTCGCCGGGCACGAGCTGCTCGGGGAGAAGACGCATGAGCAGGACGATGGCCTTGGCCTTCTGCTCGAGGTAGCCCTCCGCGTGGCCGAGCTCCGCGAGGTCTTCCGGGATGACGTGGAAGGCCGAGCCGAGTGTGACCTCGGACGCGAGGATGGGCGTTCCCTCGGGGTCGCGGGCGAGACGCGTGCCCTCTTTCCACATCGTGTGGCTGAGCTCTGCGACGGGGTCGACGTCCTGGGGCGCGAGACCGCGGAACAGCGTCAAGCCGGGGAGGATGGATGCCGCGAGAGCCGCGATGAGCGAGTTGCGGACCATCGCGCGCCGGCCGAAGCCCGACTCCTCGTTCGCGTCGTCGAAGGCGTGGTACGCCGCGGCGCGCGTCGAGTCACGACCGCGCGTGGCGTGACGCGGCTCGATGAACTCCTTGTCGGACATGATCGCCTTCGACCAGTGGATCGTGGCGATGCCGATGGCCAGCAGCGCGAGCGCGATGCCGATGCCGATGAAGAGGTTGTTGTCGCGGATCGAGACGAGCGAGCCGTCCTCGATCGGGAAGAGCATGTAGGCGGCGATCGCCCAGATGCTCGCAGCCACCGACAGGTAGAAGAGCGTGTAGACCGTCCGTACGGCGCGCTTCATCGCCTCGGGATCCTTGTCGGTCACCCGCTCACGGTGCGGCGGGACCTCCGGGGTGTGCACCGGGTCGGTGACCGCGACTGCGAGCCCCGGGGAGGGCTTCCACGAAGCCCTCTCGTGCTCGAGCGGGTCTTCCTCGTGTGCCATGCTGCTCCTCTTGCGTCTTCTCGTCAGTGACGTGTCAGTTGGACTTCGCGGTGATCCACACGGTGATCGCGATCAGCGTGCCGATTCCGAAGATCCAGATGAACAGGCCCTCCGAGACGGGGCCGAGCGATCCCAGCGTGAATCCACCGGGCGAGACCGCCTCCTGCTGGAAGAGCAGGGACGAGATGATGTCGCGCTTGTCCTCGGTCGTCAGGTTCATGTCGCTGAACACGGGCATGTTCTGCGGGCCCGTGACCATAGCGGCGTACATGTGCAGCGCGCTCGTCTTGTCGAGCGCAGGTGCGTACTTGCCCTCGGTGAGAGCGCCGCCGGCGCCCGCGACGTTGTGGCACATGGCGCAGTTGATGCGGAAGAGCTCCGCACCGCGTGCCACGTCGCCCTCGCCGTCGAGCACCTCGTCCTCGGGGAAGGACGGGCCGGGGGCGACATCCTGCACGTAGGCGGCGATTGCGAGGATCTGCTCCTCGGTGAACTGGACCGGCTTCTGCGGCGCCTGGGGCGCCTGCGCCTGCAGCGGCATGCGGCCCGTGGCCACCTGGAACTCGACCGACAGCTCGCCCACGCCGTACAGCGACGGGCCGGACTCGGTGCCCTGGAGGTTCAGTCCGTGACAGGTGGCGCAGTTCGCCTGGAACAGCTTCTTGCCGTCCTCGACCGTGAGCGCCGTGGCGACCTGGGTCTCGTTGGTCGCGGCCATCGCGGCAGAGGCGCCTGCGTAGGCGCCTCCGGTGAGCAGCAGGCCGATGCCGATGAGGGCGGCCGCAGCCCAGGGGCTGCGACGTCCGTGAGCGCGGCGCTTGTTCTCTCGTGCCATGTCGGGAATCCGCTCCGCTTCTATTTCAGGAAGTAGATGACGAGGAACAGGGCGATCCACACGACATCCACGAAGTGCCAGTAGTAGGAGACGACGATCGAGGTCGTCATTTCCTTGCGTCCGAAGTTCTTGACCGCGTAGGCGCGGCCGATGACGAGGAGGAAGGCGATGAGTCCACCCGTCACGTGCAGGGCGTGGAAGCCCGTCGTGAGGTAGAACGCCGACGCGTACGGGTCGGCACTGATCGCCATGCCCTCAGCCACGAGCTGCGCGTACTCCCACACCTGACCCGAGACGAACACCGCGCCCATGATGAAGGTGAGGTAGAACCACTCGACCATGCCCCACTTGCGGAAGTTCCAGAATCCGGCGGTGCGGTACGGCTGGAAGCGCTCAGCGGCGAAGACGCCCATCTGGCACGTCACGGAGGAGAGCACCAGGATGATGGTGTTCACCGTCGCGTAGGGGATGTTGAGCAGCTGGGTGCGTTCCGCCCACAGTTCGGGGGAGGTGCTCCGGAGAGTGAAGTAGATCGCGAACAGACCCGCGAAGAACATCACCTCGCTGCCGAGCCAGACGATGGTTCCGACGGCGACCGGATCCGGCCGCTTGACGGACCGCATGGCCTGAGAGTAGGTCGCTGTCGTGGTCGTCACGCTCCCCATTATGGCTGAACTCGGCGCGTGATTTTCGCATCGGAAGGCATCGATTTGGCCGCAATGGAACTTAGGCTCTCCTAAAAGATCGCTGAGAGTCCCACGTGAGATTCGGCCTGCGCAGCCTCGTCGGCGGCGCCGTGGGCGGCGCCCGGCGGATTCCTGCGGCGGGGCTAGGCTTCTGCCTTATGGCGGAGCTCTACACCTGGCCGGGGATCCTCACGGCACTCCTCGAGAAGCGCGACCTGAGTGTGTCGGAGTCGACGTGGGCCATGCGTCGCGTCATGTCGGGCGACGCGACGCCGTCGCAGCTCGCGGGCTTCCTCATCGCGCTGCGCGCGAAGGGCGAGACGGTCGACGAGATCGTCGGCTTCCGCGACGCGATCCTCGAGGCCGCGCTTCCCCTCCCCGTCGACGCCGCTGTGCTCGACATCGTGGGCACGGGGGGCGATCGCTTCGGGACCGTGAACATCTCGACGACAGCGGCCGTCGTGGCCGCGGCATCCGGAGTCCCCGTCGTCAAGCACGGCAACAAGGCGGCGAGCTCGGCGTCGGGTTCCAGCGATGTCCTGGGCGAGCTCGGCGTCGACCTGACGCTCTCGCCGGACGCCGTCGCCGAGGCGCTCAGCCGCGCCGGCATCACGTTCGCGTTCGCGGCGGCCTTCCACCCCGGATTCCGCCACGCGGGTCCGACGCGGGCCGAGCTCGGAGTGCCGACCGTCTTCAACTTCCTCGGGCCCCTGTGCAACCCTGCGCGCGCCGAGGCGAACGCCGTCGGCGTCGCGCACCTCGACCGCGTGCCGCTCATCACGGGCGTCTTCCAGACCCGGGGTGCGACGGCCCTCGTCTTCCGCGGGGACGACGGCCTCGACGAGCTCACGACGACGGGGCACAGCAGGCTGTGGGAGGTGAGCCGCGGCGACATCCACGAGCACGACCTCGACCCGCGCGACCTCGGCATCCCGCTGGCCGAGATCGACGATCTGCTGGGCGGAGACCCCGCTCACAACGCGGGGATCGTGCGACGGGTGCTCGACGGCGAGCGGGGCGCGGTGCGCGACATCGTGCTGCTCAACGCGGCTGCCGGCATCGTGGCGTACCGGCTCTTCCGGGATGCCGCGCAGGTGCAGCGCCCGATCCTCGACCGCCTCGCCGAGGCGATGGAGGTCGCCACCGCGGCCGTCGACGACGGCAGGGCCGCGGCCAAGCTCGACGAATGGGTCGCCGTCACGCGGGAACTCGCGGGCTGAGGCGTTCCGGGAACCTTCGGCGCGGGGCCTTCCCTCGCGGCGGCGTGCATCGCTAGTTTGTCGTCCAAGAGCACTGCACTCGCTTCGCAGAGGAGACGACCCATGAGTGACGCACCTTCCACCGTCGACACCATCGAAACACCCGCCAAGAAGCTCGGACTCGTCAAGGCTGTGGGCGCCATCGGCATCATCGGCGGCGTCGCGCTGATCATCGTCGCGATCATCGCGTGGATCGCCGTGACGACGCAGCTCACGGCCGAGAACATCACGATCCCGGACGACGCCGTCGCCTTCCAGGGTCAGCAGGTGACCGGACCGGTCACGGCCTACGTGCAGGCCGACATCATCAACACGCACGCGCTCGCGGCATCCGGCGGGAAGACCTACGCCGAGCTCGACCAGGACGACCCCGTGCGCGCGACCGTCATGCAGGCGTCCTTCCTGCGGGCATCGCTGTTCACCTCGGTCGTCGCCTACGGCGTCGCGCTCTTCGCCGCCGGCATGGGCGTCCTCGCGATCCTGTTCGGCTGGGCGTTCCTGCGCCTCGCGAGCACGCCGGTCGTGGTCAAGAGGTCGAACGTCGCCGCGTCGTAGTGGCATCGCGTGACGGCGCGGATCCCGAGGGAGACCTCTCGGGCTCCGCGCCGTTCGCCGTCCACCCGCACGACGCGCTCGTCGAGATCGCGACGCTCCTCGAGCGCGAACGCGCGTCGCGGTACAAGTCCAAGGCGTTCCGCACGGCGGCGGACGCGATCGCGGGGCTCACCGACGAGGAGCTGCGGGATGCCGCATCCCTCCGTCGACGCAAGGGCATCGGCGACTCGAGCTTCGCCGTCATCCAGGAGGCGCTCGAGGGAGGAGTGCCCGGATACCTCGCGGATCTGCGGGAGCGCGCCGGCGTCGAGCGGACCTCGGCGCTGCGGAAGCTCCTGCGCGGAGATCTGCACAGCCACAGCGACTGGTCGGACGGGCTCACCTCGATCGAGCTCATGGCCGCGGCGGGTCGCGCGCTCGGGCACGAGTACCTCGCGCTGACCGACCACTCGCCGCGGCTGCGGGTCGCCAACGGGCTGAGCGCGGAGCGCCTGCGTGCGCAGCGGGACATCGTGGCGGGTGAAGGCTCGGAGGGGTTCACCCTGCTGTGGGGCATCGAGGTCGACATCCTCGACGCGGGAGAGCTCGATCAGGAGCCCGAGCTGCTCGGCGAGCTCGACATCGTCGTCGCCTCGGCCCATTCCAAGCTGCGCATGGAGCGCGGGCCCATGACCCGCCGGCTCGTCGCGGCCGTCTCGAATCCGCACGTCGATGTGCTCGGCCACGTCACGGGACGGCTCGTCGAGGGCTCGCGGGGCACGCGGCCGCAATCGACCTTCGACGCGCGAGCCGTCTTCGAAGCGTGTGCCGCGATGGGCGTCGCGGTCGAGATCAACTCGCGTCCCGAGCGCCAGGACCCGCCCGACGATCTGCTGGCCCTCGCGCTGGAGCTGGACTGCCTCTTCTCCATCGATTCGGACGCCCATGCCCCGGGCCAGCTCTCGCTCATCGACTACGGCGCCGAGCGCGCCGAGCGGCTCGGGGTGCCGCGCGAGCGCATCGTGACGACGTGGCCGCTCGAGCGGCTGCGCGACTGGACGCGCCGCCCGCGATGAGAGGGCGCCGCCCGCCCGCCCCGCGGGCGTGCGGGAGCGTATCGTGTGTCCCGAGACGCGGGGGCGCGGGGGAGAGGACGGGGTCGAGATGGCGACGGAGCAGCGCGACGCGCTCATCCAGAGCAACGCGGACGAGTACGCCCGCCTGAAGTCCGCCGTGCAGCGGCTGCGCGACGCGGGTCGCATCGACGAGGCCTTCGCGGGCGAGTCGCGCGATCGCTGCGTGCGCGACGTGCTCGCGCACCTTCTCGCGTGGCATCTGCTGCTCGAGGGCTGGTACGAGGAGGGCATGATCGGCGGCGCGCCGGCGCTGCCCGCCGACGGATTCACGTGGAAACAGCTCGACGCCCTCAACGTCGTGCTGCGGGACCGGTGGCAGGACACCCTGATCGAAGACGTCGAGCGCCGCTTGGATGCCTCGCACAGCGGCCTGCAGCGCCTGATTGCGACGCACTCCGACGAGGAGCTCTTCGACGGCGCCGTGTACTCCTGGACGCGCGGCTCGAAGCTCGGGGAGTTCTGTCGCGAATGCGGCGGCTCCCACTACTCGTGGGCGCTCGAGACGATCGCTGCGGGGCTGCCCGAGGAGCGGCATCCCTAGACTCGAACGGTGACTGCGCGCTCGGGGGATTCGTCGGGCCGCAGCATCCCGTGGATCGTCGTCACGGGTGTGCTCGTCGCGGCGCTGAGCCTGCGCGGTCCGATCGTCGCCCCTACGCCCGTCCTGGGCGAGATCGAGCAGGACCTCGGCATCGGGGCCGCCGCGGCGGGACTGCTGACGACCGCCCCCGTCCTGATGTTCGCGCTGCTGACGCCGCTCGCGGCCCTCGTGATCCGCCGTGCCGGCGCGGAGCTCGCCCTGCTGCTCTCGCTCAGCGGAGTGCTGCTCGGCACCTTCGTGCGCGCCCTGCCGGGATTCGGCTGGATGCTCGCGGGGATGGTCGTGATCGGGGCATCCGTCACGATCGGCAACGTCGTGATCCCCGTCATCATCCGCCGCGATGTGCCTCCCGCCCGCGTCGGCTTCGTGACGGCCGCCTACGCCGCGACGCTCAACGTCGGCTCTCTGCTGACGTCGCTGCTGACTGCGCCGATCGCGTCGGTCATCGGGTGGCAGCTCGCGCTGCTCGTCTGGTCGGGAATCACGGTCGCGGGGATCGCGCTGTGGGGCGTGCACGTCCGCCGCAGCAGGCGGGCGGGCGACGAGTGGGGAGACAGGTACTCGGGGCGCTCGGCGCCGGCAGAGCCCGGTGCGCGGCTCGACCTGGATCCCGCGACGGTGACGGGGCCGCTGCCCGTCGTCGGCGCGCGCTCGGCCGGCGCGGGCGGATCGATCCTGACGCGGCCCGTGACCTGGCTGCTCGTCGCGTCGTTCGCGGGGCAGACGACGATCTACTACGCGCTCTCGACGTGGCTGCCGACGATCGCGGCCGACGAGCTGGGGACCGACGCGACGACCTCGGGAGCGCTCGCGTCGCTGTACCAGGGGGTCGGCATCTTCGGCGCGCTCCTGATCCCGGTCCTCACGCGCTTCACGCCGCGAATCGTGCCCGCGACGGTCATCTGCGTCTCGTGGCTCGTGCTCACGACGGGACTCCTCGTCGCACCCGAGCTGCTGTGGCTGTGGGTGTCGATCGGGGCGCTGGGCCACTCGGGCGGCTTCGTCGTGATCTTCACGGCGCTCGTCGCGGTCGCGCGCAGCGACGCGGAAGCCGCCGGGATGTCGGCGCTCGTGCAGGGCGGCGGCTACGCGGTGGGTGCGCTCGGCGCGCCCTTCCTGGGCGCGCTGCACCAGTTGACGGGCGACTGGACGCTCGGCCTGGCCGTCATGCTGGGGCTCTCGGTCGTCTACTGTGTCGTGCTGCTCGCGGCGCTCGCCGCGTCGCGCCGCGCGACGGCCTGAGCGACCCGCTGCTCAGAGGGGCTCGCCGGCCTGAGGGACCCGCTGCTCAGAGCGCGTCGAACGCGCCGACCATCCGGTTCATGGCGGCACCGAGCGCCCAGCGCTCGGCGAAGGCCGCGGCATCCGTCTTCTGCGCATCGTCGAGCGGGCGCAGGCGCGCGTCGACGGCCGGCAGGTCGAGGTCCTTCACGACGGCGACGACGCGCGGTGCGACGGCGAGGTAGGGGAGCGCATTGGCGATCTTGGCGGCGACGCCCGCCGACATCCCCTGCCCGGCCTCGGCTGCCGCGAGGATGCCGGGGAGGTCTCCGTGCGCCGCGAGCAGGGTCGCGGCGGACTTCTCGCCGATGCCCGCGACGCCGGGAAGGCCGTCGGACGAGTCGCCGCGGAGTGTCGCGAAGTCGGCGTACTGGCTGGGGAGCACGCCGTACTTCGTCACGACCGTCGCATCGGTCACGACCTCGAGGTTGCTCATGCCGCGCGCCGTATAGACGACCCGCACGTCGCGCGCATCGTCCACGAGCTGGAAGAGGTCGCGGTCGCCCGTCACGATGTCGACGGGCAGCGTCGCGGTCGTCGCGAGGGTGCCGATGACATCGTCGGCCTCGTGCTCCGCGGCGCCGACGATCGTGATGCCGACGTGGGCGAGCGCCTCACGGATGATCGGCACCTGGATCTCGAGCGGATCGGGCACGACCTCGACGTCGGGCGCGCCCGCGACGACCTCGGCGACGCGATGCGTCTTGTACGACGGGATGAGGTCGACGCGCCACTGCGGCCGCCAGTCGTCGTCCCAGCACGCGACGAGGTGCGTCGGACGGTACAGCGTCACGAGCTTCGTGATGATGTCGAGGAAGCCCCGCACGGCGTTGACGGGCGTGCCGTCGGGAGCGCGGACGGTGTCGGGCACGCCGTAGAAGGCGCGGAAGTAGAGGGATGCCGAGTCGAGGAGCATGAGGCGGTCGGGCATGCGCTCATCCTGCCACGCGGCGCCGACGCCCCGAGCGCGCGGTCAGCAGCCCTGGCCGGCGGGATCCTCGAGGCACGTGCGCTCGACGAGCGCCGTGCGCACCTCGACGACGCGCACCTCGTATCCGCCCGAGGACGCCGAGACGACGCCGGGGATGGGGCGAAACGCCGCGCCGAAGCTGACCGACGGCGTGTACTCGACCGTGACCGAGACGGGGTAGGTGCCGCGTGCGCGGTATGCGTGGCTCGTCGCCGTCGGGGTGAACTGCGCCTGCCCGAGCGACTCCCACGTCGCGCCGCCCGTGCGCGTGCGGCCCGACGTGCCGTCGCCGTAGTCGAAGACGAACGCGGTCGGGACGAAGCGGACGACGACGTCCCAGCCGAGGACGTTTCCTGCGAACTGCTGCTCGGATGCCGCGGCCACGAGATTCGCGGGCATTCCGACGACGCCGTACCCGGCGGGCTGACCCGTCAGGGTCGGCGCCGCGGGACGGAAGGACGCGATGTCTTCGAGCGTCAGGTCGGGGACCACCGCGACCGCGTAGCCTCCGCGCTCGCAGAGCGCCGTGCAGTCGGGGTCGGCCGGTTGCGGTGAGGGACGGCTCTGTCCGCGGGACGGGCCGCCGTCGGGGGCGGGTTGGCTCTCGCCGGGGGTCGTGAGGGAGCCGCTCACGTCGACCTGGGTGCCGTCGTTTGAAACCGAGCAGGTGTCGGTCCAGGTGCCGACATCCTCACACTGACCACCAGCCGCGGGGTGAATCGGTGAGCTGACGAGGAGAAGGATCGCGGCTAGATGGAGCAAGTCGGCTGACCTTCGCGCGGCCCTATCGACGAGATCAAGAGCCCGGTCGGCGACTGCGCGCCTTCCACTGCAGTCACAGTGAGGCTCTGGACGGCTGTCCGGTCTGGGGATACCAGTGACGCACCCGAGGCATCCCTCACATCGACCGCTGATACATCCAGGCAGACAGACATCTGGATGTTCAAGGTCTGGTGATCGATCTCACCCGGTTCAATCAGAGCAATCTCGGACGATCCCGTGACTGTCGAACCATCGGCGTGATACTTCGACAACCCTTTTCGATCCGATGCGTTCAGGTCACCGGTGGTCCAGGCGTAGACGTCCTCGAACGTCTCGGGGTCGCTCAGGTCGACCTGATTGAGGGCGTCCACGTACGCGCGGTACGTCTCCTCGGCGGCGGCGAAGGCCTCCTCCTCGGTCGCGAAGGCGGGCGAGTCCTCGGGTGCGGGCTCGGGGGAGCATCCCGTCACCATGCCGGCCGCGATGCCGGCCGCGAGCACGACGGCGAGCGCGGCGGACGCGAGGCGAGGGAGCACGCGACCACCGTAACCGGCGTGCCCGAGCGGCGGCCGTGCTTATCCACAGGGCGAGCGGGCCCACGGGGCACGCAACGTTCACCTGCCGGAAGGCTCGCCGTCGCCCGCCGTGCGCTGCGCGTCCATGCCGCACGACCACGGTGGGACTCTGCGAGACGCCGGAGCCAGAGGGGTGAGATGAGTCGCGACGCTGTCCTGGCGTGGGTGGAATCCCCCCTGCAGCTCGTCGGCGCCGCCGAATGGGCCGCCGCCCACGAGCGGAGCGTGCCGATCGCGGGTCGCCTGACGACCCAGATGTCCGAGACCGCGGACGAGCTCATCGCCCTGGGCGCGCGCTTCGGGCACTGCGAGCCGTACCTCGGCATCCCGTGGAAGCTCCTTTCGCAGCACGACCACTGGCTCGTCGGCGACGGGTTCTCTGGCCAGTTCCGGCTCGCCATGAGCATCCTGCGACCGACCTCGCTCACATTCCTCGACGACGGTGCGAACACGCTCGCGTTCGCTCGCGCCCTCGCCGGGTCGGGGCCCTACGCCCGCCCGGGAGTCGAGGAGGGGCGTGTGACGACGCTCCTCGCGCCGGTCGCGCTCGAGCGCACCCTCCGCCGCGCACGGGCGCGGCGGGTGACCCTCTTCACGGCGTTCGACGTCGCGGACCGCGAGCGGCTCGATGACCTCGGCGTCGGCGTGCGCCCGCACCGCTTCGAGTGGACGCGTGCGAGCGCCCCTGCCCGCGAGATCGGACCGCGGATCGTGCTGGGCAGCGCCCGCCCGACCGACGGGCGCATGACGCTCGCCGACTTCCTCGCGTGGGTCGAGTCGGTCGCTGCGGCGGGCCCTGTGACCTACCTCCCACACCGCCGCGAGAGCCGTGCGCAGCTCGACGCCGTGCGCGGCATCCCGAATCTGTCCCTCTCGTCGCTGCGCGTGCCCGCCGAACTCGTGCTCGCGGGCGCCCGGCGACCGCTCGAGATCTTCACTCTGCCCTCGAGCACCGCCACGACGCTGCCGCTCGTGCTCGAGGGGACGGGCTCGGTCATCCGGTCGACGCCCGGCCGCAGCCGCGCGCGGGGAGGCGTCTCATGAGCGAGGTCGTCGCGATCATCCCGGCGCGCGGGGGCTCGAAGGGCGTGCCGCGCAAGAACCTGCGCCGCGTCGGGGGAGTGCCGCTCGTCGCGCGCGCGATCGCCGCGGCGCGCCGCAGCGGCGTCGTCGATCGCGTCGTCGTGACGACCGACGATCCCGAGATCGCCGCCGTCGCGCGCGAGTGGGGTGCCGAGGTCGTCGACCGTCCCTCCGAGCTCGCGGGCGACACCGCGAGCTCGGAGAGCGCTCTGCTGCACGCCCTCGACGAGCTCTCGGCACGCGGGATCGACGTCGAGACCGTGGCCTTCGTGCAGGCGACATCGCCCTTCATCGATGCGGCGGCGCTCGGCGAGGGTGTGCGCGCCGTGCGCGAGCGCATCTTCGACAGCGCCTTCGCGGCGATCGAGACGTACGGATTCCTGTGGAGCCGGGATGCTGCCTCCCACGCGCACGCGCTGAATCACGACGCCGCGCACCGGCCTCGCCGTCAGGACCGCGAGCCGCACTTCCTCGAGACTGGCGCGTTCTACATCGTGGACGCGGAGGAGTTCCGCCTCGCGCAGCACCGCTTCTTCGGTCGCATCGGCGTCATCGAGGTGCCCGAGGCGACGGCGATCGAGATCGACACGCCCTCGGAGCTCGAGCGCGCCCGCGCCCTTGCGCGCCTCATCGACGTGCCCGAGCAGATCGACGTCGACGCCGTCGTGACCGACTTCGACGGCGTCCACACCGACGACACCGTCTCCGTCGACGAGACGGGCCGTGAGGCGGTGCGCGTCAGTCGGTCGGACGGCATGGGAGTCGCGCTGCTGCGGCGGCGCGGCATCCCGTTCCTCATCCTCTCGACCGAGACCAACCCCGTCGTGAGCGCCCGCGCCCGCAAGCTCGGCGTCGAGGTGCTGCAGGGCGTCGACGACAAGGCCGCGGCGCTCGCCGCGTGGGCCGAGGCCGCCGGCATCCCCCTCTCGCGCATCGCGTACCTCGGCAACGACGTCAACGACCTCGCGTGCCTCGAGCTCGTCGGCTGGCCCGTCGCGGTGCCCGAAGCGCACCCCCTCGTCCTCGCCGCGGCGCGCGTCGTCGTCGAGCGGCCCGGCGGCGCGGGCGCCGTCCGCGCCCTCGCCGACCGCGTGCTCGCGGCGCGCGCCCCTGAAGCCCTTTCCGCCCCTGAACAGAGGAGTGCACGGTGACCGTCACGATCGGAACCCGCGTCATCGGAGGCGGTCGCCCCGCCTATGTCATCGCCGAGATCGGCCTGAACCACAACGGCGACGTCGAGCTCGCCAAGCAGCTCATCGACGTCGCGGCCGACGCGGGCGTCGACGCGGTCAAGTTCCAGAAGCGCACCCCCGAGCTCGCGACACCGGAGCACATGCGCGGGATGCTGCGCGAGACGCCGTGGGGAACGATGACGTACCTCGACTACCGTCGCCGCGTCGAGTTCGGCCGCGACGAGTACATCGAGATCTCGGACCACGCCCTGCTGCGCGGCCTCGACTGGTTCGCGTCGCCGTGGGACGTGCCGAGCGTCGAGTTCCTCGAGGACCTCGGCGTCGTCGCGCACAAGGTCGCGTCGGCGTCGCTGACCGACATCGAGCTGCTCGAGGCTCTCCGCGAGACGGGGAAGCCCGTCATCCTGTCGACCGGGATGTCGACGACCGACCAGATCGATCGCGCGATCGACGTGCTCGGCACCGACCGGCTCGTGCTCATGCACGCGACCTCGACGTACCCGATGGAGCCCGAGGAGGCGAACCTCCGCGTGATCCCGGCGCTGCGCGACCGTTACCCCGGCGTGCCGGTCGGCTATTCCGGCCACGAGCGCGGCCTGCAGATCTCGCTCGCCGCCGTCGCGCTGGGCGCCGTCGCCGTCGAGCGGCACATCACGCTCGACCGCACGATGTGGGGCTCGGACCATGCGGCGTCGCTCGAGCCGACGGGTCTGCAGCACCTCGTCCGCGACATCCGCGTCATCGAATCGGCGCTCGGCGACGGCGTCAAGCGCGTCTTCCCGGGGGAGTACGCGCCCATGGCGAAGCTGCGGCGCGTCCCGGCGTGAGTCCGACGTCCGCGACGCCGCCGTCGCCCGCGGCACCGCTGCGCATCGTCGGCGTCGCCGACACGGACTCCTACGTCAAGTGGGCGGCGTCCCTGCTCGGCGGACTGGGCGGCGCCGCGGAGGCCGAGCTGCTCGTGCTCGAGACGCCCGTCGTCGTGAGCCGGGCGCAGGAGCGCGCGGCGGTCGCGCGCAGCGGGCTCACCCGCGTCTCACGCGTCGCCTTCGACGCCCTCGAGAGCACGCTCGCGGCGCTGCGCCCCGACGTCGTGCTCGTCGCTGCGCGCGGTCCCCTCGTGCGCGTCGTGGCGCGGCTCGTCGCGGGGCTCTCGCCGCGGCCCGTCATCGTGTCGGGGCTGCCGGGCATCTCGATCCCCGCGACGCGCAAGGCGCTCGTCTACCGCACGCAGTGCGACCTCTTCGTGCTGCACTCGCATCGCGAGGTGCGCGAGTTCGCCGAGCTCGCGCGAGAACGCGGGCATGATCAGCGGTTCGCACTGGCCCGCTTGCCCTTCGCTCAGGCGCGGGCTGGGTCGCGCCCTCAGCCGCCGTCGAGCGGCACGGACCTCGTCTTCGCGGCGCAGGCGATCGTGCCGCGCGAGCGCAGCGACCGGCTGCGCGTCGCACGGCTGCTGATCGACACGGCGAAGGCGGATCCCTCGCGTCGCGTCGTGCTCAAGGTGCGTGCGACGGCCGGTGAGCATCAGACCCACCGCGAGGTCGACCCGCTCGACGGGCTCATCGCGTCGCTCGGGCCGGTCCCGCCCAACCTCGTGACGTCGGCGGTGCCGATGTCGGTCGCGCTCGATTCGGCGGAGGGCCTCGTGACGGTCAGCTCGACGGCGGCGATCGAGGCCGTCGCGCGCGGGATCCCCGTCATCGCCCTCGACACGTTCGGCGTCTCGCCCGAACTCATCAACGAGGTCTTCCGGGGCAGCGACCTGCTCGCGGGCGAGGCGGACGTCATGGCACGACGGCTGCGGCATCCGTCGCCGTCGTGGCTGCGCGAGAACTACTTCCACGAGTCCGACGACGACGATCTGCCCTACTTCCTCGCCGAGCTCGTCGCCCGCCGGCGTGCGGGGCGCCTGCCCGCCAAGCCGCCGCTCGCCCGCGTCGGGGGAACGCTGCGCGACGCGTGGGAGCGCAAGCTCGTGCTCGGACCGCACGACCGCACGCCGAGCGGCTTCGCCGCTTTCGCGATCGGGATGCCGCTGCGCGCCGTCGTGCGGGCGGCGGGTCGGGTGCGGCGGCTCGTGCGGCGCGCCGACCCGCTCACAGCGTGATCCGGGGACGTGGACGCGCCTCCGGCGGCATCCGGGACGTCGCGTTCACCGTCGACGTCACCCGGTAGTCCGTGAGCGGCGGGCCGCGAGCGGCTCGGTCAGGGTCTCGTGGATGCGCCGGAGGTCTTCGAGCAGCGAACCCACCAGGATCCAGTGCGTCTCGGACGGCCGGGCGATCGACAGCGGGGTCGTGAGCGCGCCCGTGTCATCCGCCGGGACGGCCGAGGCCAGCGGGACGACAGGCTCGGCGCGGCTCACGAGCAGCCGCACGTCGTGGGCGGCGCGGCGCAGCTGCTCGGCGATCGCGAGCACCGTCGGCTCGTGCTCGAGCGACGGGTCGTAGCGGTCGACGCACGCGCGTGTCATGCCGATCATCTGCGTCACGACGGGGCGGAACGTCTCGACGAGCTCCTCGAGCGCCGCGAGCTCGTCGCGATGGCGGCGGCTGCGCGGATTGAGCGCGAGCGAGTCCGCGCCCGCCGCGATCGCCTCCTCGGCGTCGTCGAGCTCCGCCCGCACGAGACGTGCATCCTCGAGGAGCCGCGCGAGCTCGGACGGCGTCTGCGGCTCGCGCAGTGCGCGGGCGAGGCGATCGAGCGACGCGGCGAGCGCCTCGCCCAACGCGTCGACCGCCGCGTGCGCCGGCGCGACGGCGACGGGCGGGACGATCGCGAGGTTCACGACGATGCCGATGAGCGCGCCGATGAGGGTCTCGAGGATGCGGTCCACCGCGTAGGAGGGCGTCGCGGTGCCGAGCGCGAGCACGAGCACGGCGCTGATCGCGACCTGGTTGGCGGTGCCCGGCGTCATCCGCAGCGCCCACGCGAGCAGGAGGGAGACGGCGGTCGTGACGAGGATGACCCACGTCTCGTTGCCGAGCAGGATGCTGAGCGCCGAGGCGAGGAGCACGCCCGCGATGACGCCGACGCTGCGTTCGATCGCCCGCGTGAGCGACTGGTTGAGGCTCGGCTGGACGACCAGGAGCGCGGCGATCGCCGCGAACACAGGAGGCGGCCCGGGCACGAGGTAGCCCGCGACGAGCCATGCGGCCGCGGTCGCGACGGCGGATTTCAGAACCTGCAGGAGCGGTGCGCGCCGCGAGGCGCGCAGGCTCGTGGGCATGCGCATGCCTCAACGCTAGGACCCGGCGGGGCACGACGACGACCGGTGCGGAACGTAGGCTCGAGGCCATGACCGCGGCCGCCGAGCTCCTGCGCGAGCACCAAGTCGCGACAGAGCGGCGCCTCGCACTGCTCGACGCCGAGATCGGCGAGCTGCGCCGCGATCGCGCGGCCGACTCCGCCGACGACGAGCACGACCCCGAGGGCGTCACGCTGTCGGCCGAGTGGTCGCGCCTCGAGGGGCTGCGCGCGGCCGCCGCCTCCGACCTCGTCGAGCTCGACGCGGCCGAGGCCCGCGTCGCAGCGGGCACCTACGGGGTCTGCATCGACTGCGGCCGCGCGATCCCCGCCGGCCGGCTCGAGGCGCGGCCGACCGCCGTGCGCTGCGTCGACTGCGCCGCGAAGGCGCTCCGCTGATGTCCTTCGGGCAGGCGGCATCCCGGGCGGACGGATTCCCGCGGATCGAGGCGGCGGACCCGTGTCCGTACGGCAGCGGAGATCGATTCGACGGATGCTGCCGCCCGCTGCTGCGCGGAGAGCCCGCGCCCACCCCCGAACGTCTCATGCGCTCGCGCTACACGGCGTTCCTCGTGGGAGACGCGCGGTACCTCGCCGAATCGTGGCATCCGCGCACGCGGTCCGCCTCGATCGACCTCGAGCCCGACATGCGCTGGACGAAGCTCGAGATCGTGGACGCAGAGTCGGGCGAGACGTCGGGCACTGTCGAGTTCCGGGCGCACTGGCGACAGGGCCGCGAACGCGGCATCCTCCACGAGCGCAGCCGCTTCGTCCCTCACGCCGGTCGCTGGTGGTACGTCGACGGCGACGTCGGCTAGGCGCCCCAGCACGGCATCCTCCCCGCGGCGCATCCCGCCCGCTACGCTGACGAGCAGCCGAGGGAAGGGGCATCCGTGGGTCTTCGCGAGCAGCTCCTGCGCCGGAAGCCGGTCGTGCCGCCCACCGCGACGCCGGGCGGGCTGACACGGCAGATCGGCACGTTCCACCTCGCGATGCTGGGCGTCGGCGCGACGGTCGGCACGGGCATCTTCTTCGTCATGCACGAGGCCGTGCCGCTCGCGGGGCCCGCCGTCATCGTCTCGTTCCTGCTCGCTGGGCTCGCGGCGGGGCTCTCGGCGCTGTGCTACGCCGAGATGGCCTCGGCGGTGCCGGTCTCGGGGTCGTCCTACTCCTACGCCTACGCGACGATGGGGGAGTTCGCCGCGATGGGCGTCGCGGCGTGCGTCACGCTCGAGTACGGCGTCTCGACGGCCGCGGTGTCGTCGGGGTGGAGCGGCTACCTCAACCAGCTGCTCGACGACCTGTTCGGCTGGCGCATCCCGCCCGAGCTCAGCTCGGCGCCCGCCGAGGGCGGGTACGTCAACTTGCCGGCGATGGTGCTCGTCGCACTGTGCGCCCTCCTGCTCATCCGCGGAACGCGTGAGTCGGCGACGGTCAACACGATCATGGTGCTCATCAAGCTCGGCGTGCTCGTCATGTTCGGGGCTATCGCCTTCACGGCCTTCAACGCCGACTACTTCGCCGACTTCGCACCGATGGGCGCCGCGGGCATCACGGCCGCCGCGGGCACGATCTTCTTCACGTTCATCGGGCTCGACGCCGTCGCGACGGCGGGCGACGAAGTGAAGGACCCGCAGCGCTCGCTCCCGCGCGCCATCGTCATCGCCCTCATCACTGTCGTCGCGATCTACCTGTTCGTCGCCGTCGCGGCGCTGGGCACGCAGCCGTGGCAGGACTTCTCCGACCCCGCGCAGCAGGAGGCGGGCCTCGCCGTCATCCTGCAGGACGTCCTGGGCGCGACGTGGGGCGGGACGATCCTCGCGGCCGGCGCGGTCATCTCGATCTTCTCCGTCACACTCGTGACGCTGTTCGGGCAGAGCCGCATCCTCTTCACGATCGGCCGCGACGGCCTGCTTCCCAAGGCCTTCGCGCGGGTCAACCCGCGGACGCACACGCCCGAGTTCACGACAGTCGTCGTCGCGATCGCGGTGGGGCTGCTCGCGGGATTCGTTCCGCTCGGCGATCTGTGGGACCTCGTGTCGATCGGAACCCTCGTCGCCTTCATCGTCGTCTCGATCGCGGTCATCGTGCTGCGGCGGACGCAGCCCGATCTGCCGCGCGGCTTCCGCGTGCCGGGCTACCCCGTCGTGCCGATCCTCTCGGTCGCGGCGTGCGTCTACATCATGTCGGGGCTGCCGTGGACGGCGTTCGTGTGGTTCTTCGTGTGGCTCGCCGTCGTGCTCGGCTTCTACCTGCTGTGGGGCCGACACCACTCGACGCTCGGCGATCCCGTCGCGGAGGCGCGCGAAGAGGCGGGGGAGTAGCCCCACCGGCCACATGGCGCCCCGGAATAGCGGCCCGCGCCCGACCGTTTCACCACCCGTGCAGCCCGTGACCGTCGACGTCGTCGTGATCGGCGCGGGCCAGGCGGGCCTCTCGGCCGCCTACCACCTGCAGCGCCGCGGCTTCGTCCCCGTGTCGCGGGCCGGTGCGGGCGACGAGACCTTCGTCGTCCTCGACGCGAACGCCGGCCCTGGGGGCGCGTGGCAGCACCGCTGGGAGTCGCTCAGGATGGCGACGGTCAACGGCATCCACGAGCTGCCGGGGTTCGCCGTGCCGCCCGCGGATCCGCGCAGCGCGAGCCGCGACATCCTTCCCGCGTACTTCGCCGCCTATGAGGAGCGATACGCGCTCGAGGTGCAGCGGCCCGTCAAGGTGCGGGCCGTGCGCCGCGAGGACGACGATCCCGAAGGGCGGCTGCTCGTCGAGACCGACCGCGGCACGTGGGCGGCGCGCTTCGTCGTCAACAGCACGGGCACATGGACGCGCCCGTTCTGGCCCCGGTTCCCCGGCCAGGAGCGCTTCCGCGGCCGCCAGCTGCACGTCGCCGACTACGTCTCGGCCGACGAGTTCGCCGGCAAGCGCGTCGTCATCGTCGGTGCGGGCATCTCGGCCGTGCAGCTGCTCGACGAGATCTCGCACGTCGCCGACACCTTCTGGGTCACGCGCCGCGAACCGCAGTGGACCGAGGACGACTTCGACATCCCGGCGCGGGTCGCCGCGATCGCGGGGGTCGAGGACCGCGTCAGACGGGGCCTTCCCCCGGGCAGCGTCATCTCGGTGACGGGCATGCACTGGACGCCGTGGGCGCGGGCCGCGCAGGAGCGGGGCGTGCTGGTGCGGCATCCCCTCTTCGCCTCGATCGAGGAGGACGGCGTGCGGATGCCCGACGGCTCGTTCGAGCCCGCCGACGTCATCCTGTGGGCGACGGGCTTCCGCGCCGCGATCGACCACCTCGCACCGCTGCGCCTGCGCACGCCCCAGGGCGGCATCCGGGTCGCGGACGGCCGCGCGCTCGACGAGCCGCGGCTCTTCCTGATCGGGTACGGGCCTTCGCAGTCGACAGTCGGAGCGAATCGCGCGGGCCGCGACGCCGTCCGCGCGATCGTCGCCGAGCGCGATGCGGCGCTCGCCGCCTGATTCCGCGAGCACGGGAGGATGCCGGGGGCACGACCTCTGCGCCCGGACAGGCTGTTCAGTCGATCGCGACCTTGCCGAGGCCGTCCCTGATGGCGGCGAGCTGCGTGCGGGTCAGCCGGTCCAGGAAGAGTTCGCGCACCAGCGCGATGTGCCCGGGGAAGACCAGTGCGAGCAGCTCCGCGCCCGCCGGCTCGAGGCTGATGAGCACGGAGCGGGCGTCGTGGTCGCTCACGCGCCGGGCGATGAGCCCGCGGCGTTCGAGCTGCGTCGCCTGGTAGGTGAGCCCGTTCTTTGACGCGACGAGGCGGTGCGCCAGGTCGGTCATGCGCAGCTCGCCGGCGTCGTGGACCTGGGCCAGGATCGTGAACTGGATCTCGGTGAGGTCGAACTCCTGGAGCTGCCGTGCGACGGCCTGCTGCAGTCGGTCTGCGGCAGCGCGGAGCGCGAAGTAGGCGGAGAGCTCGTCGCGGCTGATCTGCCCTTCCATCGCCGCACCCTTCTCCGCCATGCCTCCACGCTATGCCTCCACACGCTATGCCGATTCGCCGTCGGCGAGGTGGCGCCCTCGCCGACGGCGAATCCCGGTCGCCGTGCGCCTTCGGGTCAGCGGGTGATGGCCAGATTGAACTGCGGGCTCCGCAGGGCGCCCATGAGGGCGGCGAACAGCAGGAAGTAGTGCTCGACGGCGCGGGCCGTCGTGATGCCGCCCAGGTCGATCTGCTGAGCGTCGGCCCAGCCGAGGTCGCGGAGGATCCCCGACACGGTGGCCTTGGCATCCGCGTCATCCCCGGAGAGGAAGACGGTCGTCGGTGCCGAGAGCAGGGTGGGGTCGACCCCGATCGGGCCTCCGACCGTGTTCAGCGTCTTCACGATCCGCGCGTCGGGGAGCGCCTGCTGCAGACGCTCCCCCAGGCTGGAGTCGGGGTAGATGAGGTCGAACCTCTCGTCGACCGCGTTGCCGATGTCGATGAGGACCCTGTCGCCGATCGCGTCGGCGAGGGGAGTCAGGATCTCGAGCGAGTGGGCCGCGGCCAGGGCACTGATGACGACGGATCCGTGTGCGATCGCGACCGCATGCGTCGCGACAGGTGCGGGCAGGTCGGTGTGCCGCTCCGGGGTGCGGGACCCGAAGACGACCGAGTGCCCGGTGCCCAGCAGTCCGCCGGCAAGGGTCCGCGCCATGTGGCCTGTCCCGAGGATCGTGATGTCCATGATGGTGTCTCTTCTCTGCGCCGTGACGCGTCGTTGGTTCCAAGTAGAACTAACGTGATGCCAGAGATATTTCCAATTGGTACAAAAATTCGCCGTGTAGGTTCGACGCCCACGCGTCAGGCGGTTCCTGCCCGCACCGCCGCCGCGACGTCGGCGGGCGATCCTCGCCACGGTGCCCCGTGCCCCGGCAGCACCCAGGACGCCTTCAGAGCCGCGAGCCGCTCGA
Source organism: Microbacterium sp. SS28 (assembly GCF_022761035.1). Lineage (GTDB taxonomy): Bacteria > Actinomycetota > Actinomycetes > Actinomycetales > Microbacteriaceae > Microbacterium. The sequence goes on along the minus strand of NZ_JAKWJP010000002.1, from coordinate 729,300 downwards.
GCGACGCGGATGCCTCGGCCGGATCGTCCGTGAAGGGCGCCGGCTGCAGCCCCTCGCGCCCGGTCAGCACGTGCCGGGTCGTGAGCGCGTCGCCGACGAACACGGCGTCGGCTGCGGGGATGTGGACGGCGATGCTCCCGGGGGAGTGCCCGGGCATGCCGATGACGACCGGCGCGCCCGGCAGGTCGAGCACGTCGCCGTCGCGCACCTCGACGACCTCCTTCACGTAGGTCGTCCGCATGCCGTTCTTGCGCAGGGCGTAGCCGAAGAACCCGAGGGTCGCGCCGAGCTTCATGCGGCCCATCGGGGTCTTGGGCTTCTCGCCCGTCCGGGCCCGCTGCGCGTCGGCGGCGTGCACGAAGACGGGGACGCCGTGCTCGCGGCGCAGGCGCTCGGCGAACCCGACGTGGTCGCTGTCGCCGTGCGTCAGGATCAGCCCGCGGATGTCGGCGGGCGTCTTGCCGATCGCCTCGAGTTCGCGCTGCAGATCGTTCCAGTGGCCCGGCAGTCCCGCGTCGACGAGCGTGATGCCCTCGTCGGTGTCGACGAGGTAGGACGCGACGATGTCGTTGCCGAGGCGGTGCAGGTGCGGCGCGAGCTTCATGACGGTTCTCCTTCGGGCGGCTCCCGGATGGGGGATTGGCATGGCTACGATACGTAGCTATCATGGCTAATGTCAATAGCCATGAAGGAGTGACGGATGCCGACACCCGACCGCACATCGTTCACCGCGATCGTCGACGCGGGCCGTGATCTGCTCGAGGACGGCGGAGTCGCGGCGCTCACGATGCAGGGCGTCGCCGAGCGCGTCGGCGTGCGCGCCCCTTCGCTCTACAAGCGCGTGCGCGACCGCGATGCGCTCATCGCTGCGGTGGCCTCCGCCACGGTCGACGACCTGGCGGATCGCCTCGAAGCATCCGATGGCTCCCTTGAAGACCTCGCGCGCGCCTATCGCGCCTTCGCCCACGCGCGTCCCGAGGGGTTCCGCCTCATGTTCGCGACAGCCGCGCCGCAGGAGGCGCTCGACCGCGCGGCGGCGGCGATCCTCGGCACGGCCGCGGCGCTCGCGGGCGAGGGGCACGGCCTGGAGGCGGCCCGGCTCGTCACCGCGTGGGCGACGGGCTTCCTCCACATGGAGCTCGCGGGCGCTTTCCGGCTCGGCGGCGACATCGACGACGCGTTCGAGTTCGGCCTCGCGGCGCTGCGGCGCGGGCTCGTCCCGGCCTGACGGTCCAGGCGCCCCGCGTCAGGCGGCCAGGCGGTCGAGGGTCTCCTGCAGCCGATCGACCTTCGCCTCGAGCGAGCGGATGTGGCCGACGGTCGCGGCATCCCGCTCCTCGTCATGCTCGCCGACGCGCTCGACGATCCACGACGCGATCGTCGCCGTCACGACACCGAGAAGGGCGATGCCGCCGACCATGAGACCCACGGCGATCGCGCGGCCCACGGCCGTGACGGGCGTCACGTCGCCGTAGCCGACCGTCGTGATCGTCACGAACGCCCACCACACGGCATCGCCGAACGTCGTGATGGTCGACCCGGGCGCATCGCGCTCCGCGTCGAGCACGGCGAGTGCCGCGACGAAGACGAGCAGCGCGGCCGCGCCGCCCGCATAGACCGAGATGCGCCCACGAAGTGCATGGCCGGCCGTGCGCTGCAGCACCGCGAGGAGCGTCACGAGGCGCAGGATCCGCAGCGGCCGCAGCATCGGCAGGATGACGATCGCGGCGTCGAAGAGATGCGTGGAGAACCACCGCCATCGCCGGCCGCGCTCGACGAGGATGAGGTTGGCGACGTAGTCGACGACGAACGCGGCCCACGTGATCCACAGGACGGACTCGGCGGCGACGTCGGCGGGGCCCGAGAGATCGCCGATGACCTGCCACGCGTACGCCGCGAGAAAGAGGATCGACGCGATGATGAGCGGCCACTCCGTGATGCGGCGCCAGCGTTCCTGAGTCATGCGCACACATTAGGGGCGGGGCGGCAGGCGTGCACGCCTGCCGGGGCGGGAGCTCAGTCGTCGCCGCTCGACTGCAGCTTCCGATGGGCGGCGAGCAGTGTGAGCTCAGGATGCTCCAGGACGACGGCTTCCGCGTGGTCGAGCAGATGCCGCACGTGCGCGGGATCCCCCGAGACGACGGCGACGCCGATGCCCGTGCGCCGGTGGAGGTCCTGCAGGCCGACCTCGGCGACCGAGGCCTCCGTGCGCCGGCGCAGCTCCGCGATGAGCGGGCGAATGACGCTGCGCTTCTCCTTGAGGGAGTGCACGTCGCCGAGAAGGATGTCGAACTCGATCCAGCCCACCCACATGACCCCATCGTGCCAGCAGCGCGCCGCTGCGGCGCCCAGTGCGGGATCCCGGCCTAGCCTGGGGTGACGCGACGGAAGGACTTCTCATGGCGCGCATCCTCATCTTCGGCGGGCACGGCAAGGTGGCCCTCCTGCTCGAACCGCTGCTCGTCGCACGTGGCGACACGGTGACCGCCGTCATCCGCAACCCCGAGCACGAGCAGGAGGTCGCAGGCACCGGCGCCACGCCGCTCGTCGCCGACGTCGAGACGTTCGACCTCGAGCAGCTCACCACCCTCGTCGCGGGCAACGACGCCGTCGTGTGGTCGGCCGGCGCGGGCGGCGGCAGCCCGTCGCGCACCTACGCCGTCGACCGCGACGCCGCCGTGCGGTCGATGGATGCCGCGGCCGCCGCGGGTGTGCGCCGCTACGTCATGGTCTCGTGGGTGGGCTCACGCCCCGAACACGGCGTCCCGCAGGACAGCTCCTTCTTCGCCTACGCCGACGCGAAGCTGGCGGCCGACGAGCACCTCCGGGGGAGCGGACTCGACTGGACGATCCTCGCGCCCGGCACCCTGACCCTCGGCGCGCCGACGGGCCGCATCGCCCTCGACCCCGAGGGGTCGGGCGACGTGCCGCGAGCGGATGTCGCAGCCGTCGTCGCCGCGTCCCTCGACGATCCCGCCGCGACGATCGGCCGCACGATCCGCTTCGGCGGGGGTGACGCGGCGATCGCCGATGCGCTGCGCAGCCTCGCGGGCTGACGCGCGAAGGCCGTCGAAACCGCGCGAACGACGCATGCGTGTGCAGCGGAGCGGTCGTTCGCGCCGTCTCGACGTCGCGGGATCGTAGGCTCGGAGCATGCTTGCCACCGTCATCCACGCCGCCCGCGACATCCGTGTCGAAGAAGTCCCCGATCCCGTGCTCTCGACGGGCGCCGATGCGATCGTGCGGGTCGTCGCAGCCTGCGTGTGCGGCTCGGACCTGTGGCCGTACCGCGGCGTGACACCGACGCACGGCCCGCACCGGATCGGCCACGAGTTCGTCGGCGTCGTCGAGGAGATCGGCCCCGAGGTGCGCGAGGTCAAGCCCGGCGACTTCGTCATCGCGCCGTTCTACGTGTGCGACGGCACATGCGCGAACTGCCGCAACGGCGTCTCGACGTCGTGCCTCACGGGCGGCTGGTGGGGGAGCGACGACCACTTCGGCGGCTTCGCCGACGCCGGGCAGGGCGAGCGCGTGCGCGTCCCGCTCGCGGACGGCACCCTCGCGGTCGTGCCCGGTCCCGTCGGCGACGACGAGATCCCGGGCCTTCTGACGCTCAGCGACGTCATGGGCACGGGCCACCACGCCGCCGTCTCGGCGGGCGTCGGCCCCGGCGACTCGGTCGCGGTCGTGGGCGACGGCGCCGTGGGCCTGTGCGCCGTCATCGCGGCGAAGCGCCTCGGCGCGACGACGATCATCGCGATGTCGCGGCACCCGCAGCGTCAGGCGCTCGCCCGGGAGTTCGGCGCGACGCACGTCGTCGAAGAGCGCGGCGACGCCGGCATCGCGCGCGTCCAGGAGCTCACGGGCGGCATCGGCGCGGATCGCGTGCTCGAGTGCGTCGGCACGAAGGAGTCCATGGACCAGGCGCTGCGCTCGACGCGCCCGGGCGGGATGGTCGGCTACGTCGGCGTCCCGAACGGCGGGGCCGAGCTGCCGATCCGATCGCTGTTCGGCCGCAACGTCGGCGTCAACGGCGGCGTCGCGCCCGTGCGCGGCTACATCGAGGAGCTCCTGCCGGACGTGCGATCGGGCGCCATCCAGCCCGGCCGCGTCTTCGATCTCGAGCTGCCGCTGCGCGAGGCGCCCGAGGCCTACGCCGCGATGGACGAGCGCCGTGCGATCAAGGTGCTCCTGCGCCCCTGACCCTCGGGGCGCTGTCGCTCGACGGTCGGCGCTCAGCGGCTGACGTCAGGGACGGCGGGTGCGCAGTGCCGCGGCGGCGTCCTTCGCGGGGCGGTCGAGCAGCCGCTCCTCCCATGTGAGGTCCCAGCCCGACGCGGCGCGGGTCGCGCGCAGCTGATCGTCGGCGTAGACCTTCGGTGCGGCATCCGTCAGCGCCTGATACGAGCGGAGACGGATGCCGAGGGCCGATCCGGCCGCGCCGAAGCGGTCGATCGCCGACCAGGGCACCATGACGCGACCCTCGATCCGCACGCCGTCGTCGTCCGCGACGAGCAGCGTGCTGCGGCGGAACTGCCCGACGAGCGAGAAGCCGCCGCCGACGCCGCAGACGCCGACGGCGGCGGCGCCCACGATGATGTTGAGCGGCGTCGTGGGGCTCACGGCGTAGACGACGACGCCCATCGCGGCGACGAGGGCGCAGAAGACGGCGAGGCCGATGAGCCTTCCGCGGGGCGTGACGATGCGGACGGGCGGGGCGGACGGGCTCACGGTCATCGAGCCTACGGGCGATCCGCGGGGGGAGTGCGCCGCATCCTCCGGAGCACGGCGCGTCGCGCGGGCGAACGCGGCGGAATGGGCGAAAGTTGCGAAGTATGCGTTCTGGGGGGATCGCCCGCTGCCGCACACCCGAAAGGATCCCCTCCTCGTGAAGCTCGTCAAACGCATCTCGATCGCGCTCGTCATCGCCTTCGCCGTCTTCTATCTCGTGACGCGTCCGCAGGATGCCGCGAACGCCGTCCAGGGCGTCATCGGCGCCGTCTGGGGCGCCGTGACCGCGATCGTCGACTTCTTCACAGCGCTCGTCGCCGGCTGACGTTGTTCGATCCGCGGATCGAGAGGCACCTGATCGCGGATCAGGGCGAGATCGTGATCGACGAGGTGCGCAAGCACTGGGCCGCGCTCGTCGGCGCCGTGCTCGAGTTGACCGGCGGACTCCTCGTGGCCTTCCTCTCGGTCCTCGTGCCCGTCGAGGTGTGGTGGCTGCCGTTCGCGGTGGGCGCCGCGCTGTCCATCCACGCGGGATGGCGGATCCTCGAGCGCCGGCTCGACCGCTTCGTCATCACGAACATGCGGGTCTTCCGCGTGCATGGCATCCTCTCGCAGCGGATCGCGACGATGCCCCTCGCGCGCATCCTCGACATCTCGGTGCACAAGCCCTTCATCGGGCGCATCCTCGGCTACGGCCACTTCGTGTTCGAGTCGGCTGCCCAGGAGCAGGGGCTCCGCGAGATCCGCTTCGTTGGCGACCCCGACGGCCGCGGCATCACGATCCAGCGCGTCATCGCGCAGTCCGGACTCCGCGGTGCGATCCAGGCGACGGGCGCTCCGCCGGCTGCACCAGCTTCCGCACCCGTCGAGGGGGCCGTGGATGCCGCACCCCAGGCCCCGTCCGCGCCCCTCGTGCCCGAGTCGGCGCCGATCCCGCCCCGTCCGCCGTTGCCGGCGAGCCGCGCCGGATGGGACTGGCTCGCCGATGCGCAGCAGCGCGAACAGGATCATCTGTCGCGCCTCCGTGGCGAGGAGCCGGGGCGCGGCATCCCGCCGTTCGACCCGGATCGCACCCCCACGGCGCCTATTCCGACCACCCGCTGACCGGACCTCTGCCGACCCGCGCGTTCTGATACCCTGGAGTGTCACTCGTGTGGCTGTCTCGCCACGCCCGGGAACCAGGTTCGCGCCGGTCTCCCAGTGACACGCACAATCCGCTTCGCATCGGTCGAAGCATCCGTTCGCGCTCGCGCGGTCGGGTGCCGCAGCCGAAGCCTGACACCCCAACCCAACAAGGACAACCCACTACATGACTACCGCAACGGCCGCCCCGGCCACCAAGCAGATCGCGATCAACGACATCGGATCTGCCGAGGACTTCCTGGCAGCGGTCGAACTGACCATCAAGTCCTTCAACGACGGAGACCTCATCGAAGGCACCGTCGTGAAGATCGACCGCGACGAGGTCCTCCTCGACGTCGGCTTCAAGACCGAGGGCGTCATCCCCTCGCGCGAACTCTCCATCAAGCACGACGTCGACCCCAACGAGGTCGTCAAGGTCGGCGACGAGGTCGAGGCCCTGGTTCTCCAGAAGGAGGACAAGGAAGGCCGTCTCATCCTGTCCAAGAAGCGCGCGCAGTACGAGCGTGCGTGGGGCGACGTCGAGAAGATCAAGGAGACCGACGGTGTCGTCACCGGTTCGGTCATCGAGGTCGTCAAGGGTGGTCTCATCGTCGACATCGGCCTCCGCGGCTTCCTCCCGGCTTCGCTCATCGAGCTCCGCCGCGTCCGCGACCTGACGCCGTACCTCGGCCAGGAGATCGAGGCGAAGATCCTCGAGCTCGACAAGAACCGCAACAACGTCGTGCTCTCGCGCCGCGCCCTGCTCGAGCAGACGCAGTCCGAGTCGCGCACCACGTTCCTCAACAACCTGCACAAGGGCCAGGTCCGCAAGGGCACCGTCTCGTCGATCGTCAACTTCGGTGCGTTCGTCGACCTCGGCGGCGTCGACGGCCTCGTGCACGTCTCCGAGCTCTCGTGGAAGCACATCGAGCACGCGTCCGAGGTCGTCGAGGTCGGCCAGGAGGTCACCGTCGAGATCCTCGAGGTCGACCTGGACCGCGAGCGCGTGTCGCTCTCGCTCAAGGCGACGCAGGAGGACCCGTGGCAGGTCTTCGCCCGCACGCACGCGATCGGCCAGATCGCACCGGGCAAGGTCACCAAGCTCGTTCCGTTCGGTGCGTTCGTCCGCGTCGCAGACGGCATCGAGGGCCTCGTGCACATCTCGGAGCTCTCGGGCAAGCACGTCGAGCTCGCTGAGCAGGTCGTCTCGGTCGGCGAAGAGGTCTTCGTCAAGATCATCGACATCGACCTCGAGCGTCGCCGCATCTCGCTCTCGCTGAAGCAGGCGAACGAGTCGGTCGACCCCAACGGCACCGAGTTCGACCCGGCCCTCTACGGCATGGCCACGGAGTACGACGAGCTCGGGGAGTACAAGTACCCCGAGGGCTTCGACCCCGAGACCAACGCCTGGAAGGAAGGCTCGGACGAGGCTCGCGAGAAGTGGGAGCTCGAGTACGCGGCTGCCCAGGCTCGCTGGGAGGCGCACAAGGCTGCCGTCGTCAAGGCCGCCGAGGCCGAGGCCGCCAACCCGATCGTCGAGGCTCCGTCCTCGTTCTCGTCCGACAGCGGCCCCTCGGGCACGCTCGCGGACGACGAGGCGCTCGCCGCTCTGCGCGAGAAGCTCTCGGGTCGCTGATCTCGACTGAATCCGGTGATTGAGCAGCGCTAAGCGCTTATCGAAATCGGGAAGGGCCGTCACCTCCGGGTGGCGGCCCTTCCGCCGTCTCCGGGGAATGTCGGGGCCGGCTCGTACGCTCGGGTCGTGTCCTCCCGCTGTCTTGTGAATGACGGATGCCGCGGCGACGTCCCCGCCGACGCACCGCTCGCCCTGTGCGAACTGCATCTCGCGGTCGCCGCCGACTGGGCGGCGTCGGCGTACGGCGTGACGGACGCGCTGCCGGCGCCGTGCCGGCTGTGCGGGTCGCGGCTCGGAATCCGTCATCCCTCGGGGTGGCTGTGCGCGACGTGCGAGTTCCGGCACGGCGACATCGTCGACGACGAGCTGCCGCCGCCGCGCGTCGACGTCGTCTACTACCTCGGCTACGCCGATCGCGTGAAGATCGGCACGACGTCGAATCCGCGGCAGCGCTTCGCCGCGATCTGGCACGATGATCTGCTCGCGCTCGAGCGCGGCGACCGGCACCTCGAGCGCCGCCGCCATGCGGAGTTCGCCGCCGACCGCTTCGACTCGACGGAGTGGTTCGCGCACTCGGACGCCCTGAGCGCCCACGTCGAGGCGCTGCGCGCGGGGCGGGATCCGTGGGAGGACTACCTGCGCTGGGTCAGCGAGGCGGTCGCGCTGCGGGGCTGACCGGGACGACTATTCGGCGGGCGTCGTGACGGTCGGCTCGGTGTCGGCGGGTGCGGCGGCTACGGCTTCAGGCGCGGGCTCTGTGGCGGGCTCTGCCGCCGAGCTCTCGGTCGTGGCCGGTTCACCCGCCGCGTCCTCGGGCGGAAGGCGCGGCTCGACGTCGGCGGCCGGCTCGATCGAGGCCTCGGGAGCCTCCTCGGGAACGAGGAGCGCTTCCGTCGCGATCGCCGCGAAGGCGGTCGGTGGCGGCACGATCTCGCCGCCGTTGTCGACGGTCCACCCGTCGAAGAGCAGCAGCGGGTCGTCGGCGAAGTCGGCGAGGCTCTGCTCGGTGAGGGGACCGCAGAGGCTCGTGGGCGAATCGCCCGGCCCGGCCCACGGGTGCGCGCTCTCGTCGTAGCCGAACGTGCAGGGGTCGTCGACCACGAGGTCCGCGCCCTGGTATTCGTACTTCGGACCTTCGACACTGCCGCCCTTGCTGCACGCGATCGTGTCTGGTGCGACCTGATCGCGCACACTCTTGAGCGTGCGGAACAGATCGCACACGGGTTCCCCGTAGCCGGGCGGCTCGGGCTGCGGGTCGAGCGGATCGAAGGTGACGGGATCGAGGTCGATCCGGTCCATCGCCTCGTCGCCGTACCGGTCGATGGCGAGCGTGAAGTAGGCGTTGCCGAGGTCGGCACGCCCGACGCAATGCGCCAGCCCTGCCACGTACATGACGGTGTATCGCGGCGTGTTGAACTGCCACAGGATGCTCAGAGTGGTCGCGGCGAGGAAGTTCGCGGCGCTCGTGCACGACGAGCGGAGCGCGCCGTAGGCGGGGCCGTCGTTGCCCGTGACGCTCGTGTCGGTCGGGGGGAGCCCCCACGCGTAGGTCGTGGTGCCTCCCGAGCCTCCGGACCCGCCGGACCCGCCTGAACCGCCGGACCCGCTCGAGCCGCTGGAGCCGCCGGAGCCGCCGGAGCCGCCTGCGCCGCCTGACCCTCCCGATCCGCCCCTGCTCCCGTTGTCCCGCGCGCCGGAACCGCCGGAGCCTCCCGAGCCGCCCGATCCGCCGTCCGCGACGGGCGGGGCCGGATCGGGGACCGCGTCGTCCGGTTGGGCCGGGGGAGCGGCATCCGTCCCCTCGTCCTCGGGCTCGACGACCGTGCCGCCGTCCGCCTGGGGGTCGTCCTGGCCCGGGTCCGACCCGTCCTCGATCGAATCCTCGACGACGGGCGAGTACTCGCCGCACGAGGTGAGCCCCACCGTGAACAGCAGCAGGACCGTGAGCGTCAGCGCGGTGCGCACGGTTGCGGTCTTCATGACGTTGCCTCCTCGCAAGGGGGATAGTCCGCGTCCCGGCTGTCACCGGACACATCGCGGACGAAGCTGTAGCGCAGTCCCTCTGCCCCGATCGGCAGGACGACCACGACGCCGTACTGCGGCGTCCAGCCGTCCGAGATCAGGAAGTAGTTCCCGCCTGTCGATTCAAGGAGGCGCAGGCCGCGGTAGTGATACCTGATGTCGCGGCCTTCTCCGAGGCACGACGTCTCGACGCCGGGGGCGACGATGTCGAGCGGCTCCACGCTGTCGACCTCGACGCTCGGCAGGCTCGCGACGTGCTGCGGGAACTCCCGGGCGAGCTCGGTGCCCTGGACCGTCGCGAAGTTCGTGGCAGACCAGAACAGTCCGACGGCGACGAGCACCGCGATGGACCCGCGCAGGACGCCCTCGGTGAGGGGTGCGAACCCGACGGAGTCCGTCAGATGCGCGCGCAGGCCGAAGCTGTAGAGCAGCAGGAGGAGGCCGGCGGCGCAGACGAGCGGCCACAGGACGTAGGTCGCGGCGTAGCCGATGAACACCATGACGATGCCGACCAGGAAGAGGCCGACGGCGACGACCCACAGCCAGCGCGCGATGAGCTGCACGATCCGCTCGTCGTCGCCGAGACGGGCGCGGCGCCGCTGGAACCACTGGTCGAACCCGACCCACACGAGCCCGGCCGCGGCGGCGAGGACCGGCAGGATGAACACCGATTGCACGCTGCGTCGCACGTAGTCGTCGACCGTCATCCCCAGGATCGCCTCGTCGATGCCGAGCAGCGTCGCCATGCGGTCGCTGCGCACCCAGCCGAAGTAGACGAGCAGGGCGGTGAGCACACCGACGTTGACGAGCACGGCGAGGAGCGCCTTGACCATCCCGCCGCGCAGGGCCTGATTGCCTCCTGCGTCCTGTCCGCCGTCCGCGTCGGCCGCCTCGTCGACGTCGTCGAGTGGAGGGATGCCGCCGATGCCGGTCACTGGCCGCTCCCAGGGGTCGGATCCGCGGAGACCGATGGGGACGGCTCGATGCCGGCATCCGGCGTCTGCGGCCTCGGCGGGGTCGCGACCGGGACGCAGAAGGCGGGCGTCGCATCCGCCGCGCTCGCGGGGGCCACGCCGCTCTCGTCGACGTCGAACGTGCACGGGTCGTCCCACAGGACCACCTGGCCGTCGTCGGGCGTGTCCCATACCTCGCTGCGGAACGACGGCGCCGACCCTCCCTGGCACGAGAGCGACTCCGGCGGCACCTGACGCAGCACGCTCACGAGCGTGCGGTACAGGTCGCACTCGGGCTCGCCGTATCCGGGCGCACCGAGCGGCTCGAGCGGCTCGCCCGATCCGTCGGGCTTCTTGGGGTCGCCCGGGCGGTCGGTTCCCGCGAGGCCGTATGCCGAGATCGCGCCCTCCGTCCAGGCGCGCGCGAGGCCGAAGTCGCCGTGGCACTCGATCGCGAGCGCCGAGCTGTAGAAGGCGACGTACCGGGGGTTCGTGAGGTTCCAGAACGGCTGGTCGTCGAGGTCGATCTGCGACAGGAAGGCGTGCGCACTGTCGCAGCCGCGCAGCAGCGCCGCGTAGGCCGGTCCGTCGTTGCCCTGCACGCTCGGATCGCTCGGCGGGAGGCCCCACGCATAGGTCACTTCGTCTTCGCCCTCGTCGTCGTTCGGCTCGGTCGTCGGGGTCGGCGTCGCGCTCGGACTCGACGAGCTCGGCGAGGGAGCGGCATCCGGAGTCGTCTCTCCGTCGTTGCCCGGCGCGTACTCGCCGCACGCCGTGAGCGCGAGCGCGAGCGCGAGCAGGACCAGGAGCGCGCCCGCCGCCCGCAGCGGCTGCCCGTGGATCGTGCGTGACACCAGAGCACCCCCGCGTCCTGTGTCAGCCGCTGAGCGGCGTTCCGCCGGGGACCGAAGGCCCGCCGGTTGTTGCGAACATTACACCCGGCCCGCGGGGTGGTCACGGCCGGATCCGCGCGTGCCGTGGCAGCGAGTCACAGCAAGATTCGAGTCTCGCGATATACCGTGAGCAGTCCCCGCAACCCATGGAGGACACGATGGGATTCCTGGACAGGCTCTTCGGCACCGAGCGGACGAACCGTCAGGCGCCGCCCGTCCCGCAGAACCCGTACGCCGCCCCGGCATACGGCGCGCCCGCCGCGCCGCCGGCGTACGGGCAGACGCCGCTCACGCCGCCGCCGTTCGGCCAGCAGGCCGCACCGCAGCCGGGCCCCGGCATGCAGCCGCCGCGCAGCGAGGACGAGATGGCGATCGAGCGCTACCGGTACCTGCTGCGCACAGCCCCGCCCGAGACGATCGAGCAGGTGCACGCGGAGGCGTTCTCGAAGCTCTCACCCGCGCAGCGCCAGCAGGTGCTCACGGAGCTGCGAGCCGGCCTTCCGCCCTACGAGCAGCCGCAGGCGAGCGACCCGCGCTCGCTTGCGCGCGCCGCGACACGGGCCGAGTACCGCAATCCCGGCTTCATGGAGCGCACTCTGGGACGCCCCGGCTCGCCCTACGGTGCACCGGGCGGCTCGCTCATGGGCCCCATCGTCGGCTTCGTCGTCGGCTCGGCGCTCGTCAGCGCGATCATGGCCCCGACGTTCGCGTACGACGCGGGGTTCCAGGACGGGTCGACGGATGCCGCGGGCGACGCCGGTGCCGATCCGGCAGCCGATGCGTCGGCGTGGGGCGACTCCGGATCCGGCTGGGGCGGCGACGGCGGAGGCTTCGGCGACCTCGGGGGCGGGGACTTCGGGGGCGGCGACTTCGGGTTCTGACCCGCCGCGACGACGGGTCGTGGGCCAGACTGGCACCATGCCTCTCATCGCGCTCACCGGAGGCATCGCCTCGGGCAAGTCCACGATCGCTGCCCGGCTCGCCGAGCGCGGCGCCGTCGTCGTCGACGCCGACCGCATCGTCCGAGACGTCCAGCAGCCGGGGTCGCCGGTGCTCGCCGACATCGCGGCCGAGTTCGGGGCATCCATGATCCTCGCCGACGGCACGCTCGATCGTCCCCGGCTCGGCGCGAAGGTGTTCGGCGACGACGATGCGGTGTCGCGTCTCAACGCGATCGTGCATCCCGCCGTGCGCGTCGAGTCGGCGCGCCGCTTCGCCGACGCGTTCGCGGACGACCCCGAGGCCGTCGTCGTCTATGACGTGCCCCTCCTCGTCGAGGCGCGCGTGGGCGACCCGTGGGAGCTCATCGTCGTCGCGCACGCCCCCGCCGACGTGCGTCTGGGCCGCCTTGTCGAGCTGCGGGGATTCAGCGAGACGGATGCCGCGGCGCGCCTCGCCGCGCAGGTCTCGGATGACGCCCGCCTCGCCGTCGCCGATGTCGTGATCGACACCGCCGGGTCGATCGACGAGACACTGCGCCAGACCGACCAGCTGTGGGACGACCTGCCCGGGCTCATCGCCGACCGCGCCCGCTGACGAACCGACCACCGGGCCTGCTCAGCGGGCTCCCCGCCACGCGCGCCGACCTTATGGCGAGACGTCGCGGAGAGTAGCCTGTGGCCACCGCACAAGGAGGTGCGATATGAGCCTTCTCTCCCGATTCCGGCGCAAGAAGTCGTACGAGGCCATCACCGACGAGGAGCGCATCGCGCGCTACGTCTATCTGCTGAACAGCCTTCCCGCGAGCGTCATCGAGAAGGCGCATGCGTCGGCCTTCAAGGAGCTTCCGCCGGACAAGCGGCGCGAGATGTTCGAGCAGCTGCGGCCCTTCATGTCCGAGGCCGAGCGGGACGCGGCATCCGATGATCCGAATGTCTTCGCGAAGCTCATGGGCCGTGCGAACGAGCGTCGCCTGCAGCGGATGAACGGCGAGACCGTCGATGGTGTGACGAAGACCGCGACCGCTCCCGAGGATCCGCGCGACTCCGTCGATCCGCTCGACGCCATCGATCGTGACATCGTGCTGGCACTCGCGGTGGGCTTCATGCTGACGGAATCCGTCAACTCGTACTACCTGTACGGCGCGGGATCACTCAACCTCGGCTACGAGCCGGGCTGGGTCGGCGCGATGGTCGACCCGGGCGTTGCCGGATTCAGTGGGCCGGGTCACGGTGGATGGTCCGACGGCGGAGGGTTCGACGGGGCCGGATTCGATGCCGGCGGCTTCGGCGGGTTCGACGGCGGCGGGGGCGGCGACGGCGGCGGCGGCGGCTGATCGGCCATCCCGTCGAGGGGGCGCGCGATGGGTTTCATATCCCGCTTTCTGCACACGGGAGCCGTGGAGTCCCACTTCCTGCGCGGGCCGGGCGCCTTGACGCTCGGCTACGAGCCGGACTGGGTGGGCAGGCTCGTGGATCCCCGCGCTGCGGGCTTCGGGGCGGGAGCCGCCGGCCGATTCGACCCCAGTTACAAGAGCCTGCCCGCACCGGACGTCGGCGGTGGCGGCGCGGGCGCCGTGGGCGGGGAAGCCACCGGCTGAGCCGCCCGGAGCGTCACAACGGTGGCGGCCGACGCCCGCGGCATCCGCCCCTCGCGAACGCCGGCCCCGGTGTCGGAACCCCCGCCTGCTCGGACGACGGCTCGGACCTGCCCGGGCTCATCGCCGACCGCGCCCGCTGACGAGCCGGTGCGCGATCGTTCCGCCGCACACCCGCGCCGGGTAGCCTGATCGCACACAGGGAGGTGCGACATGAGTCTGTTCTCGAGGTTCCGCCGCAAGAAGACGCCGTACGCCGCCGTCTCCGACGAGGAGCGCATCGCGCGCTACCTCTATCTGCTCGGCACGCTCCCCGCGAGCGTCATCGAGAGCGCGCACGCCTCCGCCTTCAAGGATTTGCCCCCGGAACGCCGACGCGAGATGGTCGAGCGGCTGCGGCCCTTCATGTCCGAAGCGGAGCAGGCTGCGGCATCCGATGACCCGACGGTGCTCGCGAAGCTCGTGCGGCGCGCGGAAGAGCGCCGGGCGGCCCGGGAGAACGCGCAGACGGATGCCGCGGCACCGCGCGCGACGACGACTCTGGAGTCCGACCCGCGCGACGCGGTCGACCCGCGGAACATCCTCCGCGACACGGGCGTCATGACGATCGTGGCGACTCACTTCATGATGTCGGCATCCATCAACTCTTACTTCCTCGTCGGCGCCGGATCGCTCACCCTCGACGGCGAGCCGGGCTGGGTCGGCGACATGGTCGACCCCGGCCCGACGGGCGGCTCGGACTTCGGCGGCTTCGAGGGAGGCGGCGGGTTCGACGGCGGAGCGGGCGGCTTCGACGCGGGCGGGTTCGGAGGCGGCTTCGACGGAGGCGGCGGGTTCGGCTGAGCGGGGCGTGAAGGGGAGCCGCGGCATCCGCCCCTCGCGAACGCCGGCCCCGGTGTCGGAACCCCCGCCTACGCTGGAACGGTGCAGACCACACGTTCCGTGCGGCCCTTCGAGGTCATCAGCGAATTCGAGCCGAGCGGCGATCAGCCGCAGGCGATCGCAGAGCTCGCGGCGCGCATCAATGCGGGCGAGACCGACGTCGTGCTGCTCGGCGCGACGGGTACGGGCAAGTCCGCGACGACCGCGTGGCTCGTCGAAGCCGTCCAGCGCCCGACGCTCGTGCTCGCCCACAACAAGACTCTCGCGGCGCAGCTCGCGAACGAGTTCCGCGAGCTCATGCCCAACAACGCGGTCGAGTACTTCGTCAGCTACTACGACTACTACCAGCCCGAGGCGTACGTCCCGCAGACCGACACCTTCATCGAGAAGGACTCGTCGATCAACGCCGAGGTCGAGCGGCTGCGGCACTCGACGACCAACTCCCTGCTGAGCCGCCGCGACGTCATCGTGGTGAGCACGGTCTCGTGCATCTACGGCCTCGGGGCCCCCGAGGAGTATCTGCGGGCGATGGTGGCGCTGCAGGTGGGGGAGCGGTACGACCGCGACGCGATCATCCGCAAGTTCATCGCCATGCAGTACAACCGCAACGACGTCGACTTCTCGCGCGGCAACTTCCGCGTGCGCGGCGACACGATCGAGATCATCCCCGTGTACGAGGAGTACGCGATCCGCATCGAGATGTTCGGCGATGAGATCGAGGCGCTGTACATGCTGCACCCGCTCACGGGCGACGTGCTGCAGCGCATGGAGTCCGTGCCGATCTTCCCCGCGTCGCACTACGTCGCGGGCACCGATACGGTCCAGCGTGCGATCGGCACGATCGAGGACGAACTGGCCGAGCGCCTGAAAGAGCTCGAGTCGCAGCAGAAGCTGCTCGAGGCGCAGCGCCTCCGCATGCGCACGACCTTCGACCTCGAGATGCTGCAGCAGCTCGGCTTCTGCTCGGGCATCGAGAACTATTCGCGGCACCTAGACGGCCGCGCGCCCGGCGAGGCTCCGCACTGCCTGCTCGACTTCTTCCCGGACGACTTCCTCGTCGTGATCGACGAGTCGCACGCGACGGTCCCGCAGATCGGTGCGATGTACGAGGGCGATGCCTCCCGCAAGCGCACGCTCGTCGAGCACGGGTTCCGGCTGCCGAGCGCGATGGACAATCGGCCGCTGCGCTGGGACGAGTTCAAAGACCGCGTCGGCCAGACCGTCTATCTCTCCGCGACGCCCGGGCGCTACGAGATGGGCATCGCCGACGGCGTGGTCGAGCAGATCATCCGCCCGACGGGCCTCGTCGACCCGCACATCGTCGTGAAGCCGTCGAAGGGGCAGATCGACGATCTGCTCGAAGAGATCCGCGTCCGCGCCGAGCGCGACGAGCGCGTGCTCGTGACGACCCTCACGAAGAAGATGGCCGAAGAGCTCACCGACTTCCTCGGCGAGCACGGCGTCCGCGTGCGGTACCTGCACTCCGACGTCGACACGCTCCGCCGCGTCGAGCTGCTGACCGAGCTGCGCGCCGGCGTCTACGACGTGCTCGTCGGCATCAACCTGCTGCGCGAGGGCCTCGACCTGCCCGAGGTGTCGCTCGTGTCGATCCTCGACGCCGACAAGGAGGGGTTCCTCCGCTCCGGCACGTCGCTCATCCAGACGATCGGGCGCGCGGCCCGCAACGTCTCGGGCGAGGTCCACATGTACGCCGACACCGTCACCGACTCGATGCGCAACGCGATCGAAGAGACCGATCGGCGCCGCGACAAGCAGATCGCGTACAACCTCGAGAAGGGCATAGACCCGCAGCCGCTGCGCAAGAAGATCGCCGACATCACCGAGGTGCTCGCGCGCGAGGCGTCCGACACGAAGGCGATGCTCTCGCGCAAGGAGAACAAGTCGGGCCGGGGCAAGTCCCCGACACCTCGACTGCGGCGGGAGGGGATCGCGGCCGAGGGCGCCGAGCAGCTCGAGGCGACGATCGGCGACCTGTCCGACCAGATGCTCGCGGCAGCGGGCGAGCTCAAGTTCGAGCTCGCGGCGCGGCTCCGCGACGAAGTGCAGGACCTCAAGAAGGAGCTGCGGGCGATGGAGCGCGCGGGGCACGCGTAGCCCGTCGAGGTCGCTCAGGGCCGGGGCGGACCAGGCGCTCAGCGACCGCCTTCGATGGCTAGGGGCAGTGCATGAGCGGCTTGGGCCCGCTGCGATCGAACGTGTGCTCCGTCATCGCGTGACCGCACAGCGGGCACGCGCGCTCGGCGCGCTCCGCCGCCGACGGAGGCGGTGTCGTCTCGTATGGTCCGACGGCCGCGGGGCCCGCCGCGCGGATGAGCTTGGCGTTGGCCCACGCATACCAGCCGCCTGCCTCGCGCACGCGGTCGCGTAGGGACGAGCGTTCGGGGGAGGCGGCATCCTTCATCACAATGCTTAGTGTACTAAACATTCGTGCGCTGTAGGATCAAGTGCGTGGACCCGCGCGACGACCTCCTCAAGCTCGAGAACCAGCTGTGCTTCGCCCTCGTGACGGCGGCGCGCAACGTCGTCGCTCTCTACCGGCCGGTGCTCGAGCCGCTCGGGCTGACGCATCCGCAGTATCTCGTCATGCTCGCGCTGTGGGAGGAGGCGCCGCGCTCGCTCGGCGCGCTCGCCGATGACCTTGCGATGGAGCCCGCGACGCTCTCGCCGCTCGTCAAGCGCCTCGAGGCGCAGGGCAGGGTCACGCGCTCGCGGCGCCCGGGGGACGAGCGTGTGCTCGAGATCGGGCTCACCGACGAGGGCCGCGCGCTGCGCAGGCTCGCCCTCGACGTCCCGGGGCAGATCATGCAGAGAACGGGAATGGATGCCGTTGCCCTCGCCGCGCTGCGCGACGGACTCGTCCCGTTCGCGGGCGGGCGCCTGCGCGACGAGACGCGCGTCGCGGCATTCTGAGCGGCACCGCCGACGTCACTCGCGAGGGGGCGAGCCGCCCCTTCCGCACGGCGGGTCGCCGTCGATAGGGTCGAGACGAAGCGCCATCCGTCAGAAGCTCCACCTCGCCCGCGCCGAGAGGAAGCCCCGTGCGATCCCGCTCCATCCCTTCACGTTCCACGCGCCGCCGATCCGCCGTCGCCCTCGTCGCAGCGGCCCTGGTCGCAGGAGCCCTCGTCGCGACGCAGCCCGCGTCGGCCGAGGAGCTCGGGGTCTCGCCCTGCGGCGTGCCCGACACGGTGCCAGAGCCCGTCGCCCCGCCGGGGCCGGACGCCGAGGCTAGGACCCGGGCCGAGGCCGGGATCGCGGCCGTCCAGACGAGCGGGCGCATCACGGCCGACCTCAACCGCGGCCGCGAGCCCGGAGGAGGCATCTCGCAGGGCGCCGAGTCGACGCTGAGCAACTTCATCGCCGACGTGCAGCTGTGGGACGTCCAGCGGAGCCGGCCGCAGGCGCAGATCGCGCTCGTCTACGCGGCCGCCGTGCAGGCCGACCTCACGTACGCGTCCTCAGGTCTCGAGGAACCCGACGGCAACGTCACGCCGGATGAGGTCCTCGCCGTGCATCGCGATGTTCTGAGCCTGTGCACGCTGCAGCTCACGGGCGCCGAGCTGCGGACGGTCCTCGAGCAGCAGTGGACGCCCGGCGATGTGCGCCTGCCGCTCGGGAAGCTCGCGACCTCGAAGGACCTCACCTACGTGACCGACTACACGGCGCCCATCGGCTCGCGCGTGTCGCACGTCTTCTTCCAGGGACAGCCGGTCGCCGCCGACGCCCTCTTCACGATCGCGCTCGACTCCCAGCTCGCTTCGGGCGCCTACGGCTTCCCCGGCCTGCGCGACGCGACGGGCCGCGGCAATGTCGGCACCACCAATCTGAACGCGCTCTTCCAGTGGTTCGATGCGTTCGAAGTGGCCTCGCCCGATTACGCCCAGCGCTCGATCGGCGTCACGGTGGTGCCGCGGGGGCCGGGCGGGCTCCTTCCGGGCGCCCCGCTGCGCGTCGACGTCTCGTCCTTCGAGTTCACGACGAACGAGGCGCGCGCGATCGAGGCGCGCGTCGGGTTCGGGCCGACCTATTCGTCGCAGTGGAGCAATCCCGTCGACGCGTCGCTCGTGCGGGGCACCGATGAGACGGGTCGCGCGTCGGTCTTCCCGACGATCCCGTCCGATGCGAGCGGAACGACGCAGATGCGCATCGACTCGATCTATACCGGGACGAGCTTCACGATCCCGATCGAGGTCGAGGATGCGACGTTCGAGCCCGCTCCCAGCACGACGTACGGGACGCCCAGCAAGATCCTCGCCAAGGTGGGCACGCCCATCACGCTGACGGTCCAGGTGGCCTCGCCCGGCCCGACGAACGTCATCGGCGAGGTCTCGATCTACGACGGCGGCAAGGCCAGGGCGATCGCCTCGTCGGCGCTGCCCGCGGACGGCAGCGGACGCGTCGTGGTCACACTGCCCGCCCTGTCCAAGGGCGTGCACCTGATCTGGGTCAAGTACTTCGGGTCGCAGCTGCAGGAGCCGTCGCAGTCGAAGCGCGTTCCCGTCGTCATCTACTGAGAGACCGGATGCCGCGGCATGCGCCGTGGCCGCGGCATCCCCCTTTCGCGGCCGGCGAACACCCGCCGGACCCGGTGTCGGAGGCCCCGCCTAGACTTGTCGGGTGCCCATCGTCCCTGTCACCGCGCCCGGAAACAGCATCCCCCACGTCGCCGCCAAGAACGGCTCCGCGGGGCATCTCAGCGTGCGCGGAGCGCGCGTGCACAACCTCAAGAACGTCGATCTCGACATCCCGCGCGACTCCCTCGTCGTGTTCACGGGGCTCTCGGGCTCGGGCAAGTCGAGCCTCGCGTTCGACACGATCTTCGCTGAAGGGCAGCGTCGTTACGTCGAGTCGCTGAGCGCCTACGCGCGCCAGTTCCTCGGTCAGGTCGACCATCCCGACGTCGACTTCATCGAGGGCCTCAGCCCTGCCGTGAGCATCGACCAGAAGTCGACGAACCGCAACCCTCGCTCGACGGTCGGCACCATCACCGAGATCCACGACTACATGCGCCTCCTGTGGGCGCGCATCGGCGTGCCGCACTGTCCCGAGTGCGGCGAGACGATCCAGCGGCAGACCGTGCAGCAGATCGCCGACCAGCTCGTCGATCTGCCCGAGCGCACGCGGTACCAGATCGTCGCCCCCGTCGTGACGCAGAAGAAGGGCGAGTTCGTCGATCTCTTCCGCGAGCTCGGCGCCAAGGGCTACGCGCGCGCCATCGTCGACGGCGAGCTCATCCAGCTCGCCGAGCCGCCGACGCTCAAGAAGAGCTACAAGCACGACATCGCGGTCGTCGTCGACCGCCTCGTCGCGGGACCCGACATCCTGGGCCGCGTCACCGATTCGGTCGAGACGGCGCTGAGCCTCGCGAGCGGCACCATGCAGGTCAACTTCGTCGACGAGGAGGGCGACGCCGCGTGGCAGAACTTCTCCGAGAAGCTCGCGTGCCCCAACGGCCACGCGCTCCAGCTCACCGAGATCGAGCCGCGCACGTTCTCGTTCAACGCCCCGTTCGGCGCCTGCCCCGCGTGCTCGGGTCTCGGCACGCGCATGTCGGTCGACGTCGACCTCATGCTCGCCGATGAAGACCTCTCCATCCGTGAAGGCGTCATCATCCCCTGGACGACGCAGGGCAAGGGCCTCTTCCAGTACTACGAGCGCCTCCTGGAGGGGCTCGCGCACGACCTCGGCTTCTCGCTCGACACGCCGTGGCGCATGCTGCCCGAGGCCGTGCAGGAGGCGGTGCTGCGCGGCGAGAACTACAAGGTCACCGTTCGCTGGAAGAACCGGTACGGCCGCGAGATGCGCTACTCGTCCGGCTTCGAGGGCGTCGTGCCCTACATCGAACGGCAGTACGTGCAGGCCGAGTCCGACACGCAGCGCCAGCGCTGGGCCGACTATCTTCGCGAAGTCCCGTGTCCCGTCTGCAACGGCGATCGACTCAAGCCCGAAGTGCTGTCGGTGCTCGTCCACGGGCATTCGATCGCGGATGCCTCGCGCCTGAGCCTCGCCGACGCGCAGGCCTACTTCGCGACCCTCGAGCTGACGCCGCGCGAGGCGGTCATCGCTGCGCAGGTGCTGCGCGAGATCCGTCTGCGCCTCGAATTCCTCATCCAGGTCGGGCTGAGCTACCTCAACCTGAGCCGCGCCGCCGGTTCGCTCTCAGGCGGGGAGGCGCAGCGCATCCGCCTCGCGACGCAGATCGGCTCGGGCCTCACGGGGGTCCTGTACGTGCTCGACGAGCCGTCGATCGGCCTGCACCAGCGCGACAACCGCCGCCTCATCGAGACCCTCATCAAGCTCCGCGATCTCGGCAACACGCTGATCGTCGTCGAGCACGACGAAGAGACGATCCACGCGGCGGACTGGATCGTCGACATCGGCCCGCGCGCCGGCGTCGACGGGGGAGAGGTCGTGCACTCGGGGCCGCTCGCCTCGCTGCTCGAGGACTCCGACTCGATCACGGGCGACTACCTCGCGGGCCGCCGCGAGATCCCGACGCCGACCAAGCGCCGCCGCATCGACAAGAGCCGGCGCATCACGGTCGTCGGAGCGCGCGAGAACAACCTGCAGAACGTCACGGCCGACTTCCCGCTCGGCGTGCTCACCGCCGTCACCGGTGTGAGCGGCTCGGGCAAGTCGTCGCTCGTGAACGACATCCTGTACCAGGTGCTCGCGACGCGCCTCAACGGCGCGCGCCGCGTCGCCGGCAAGCACACGCGCGTGACGGGGCTCGACAACCTCGACAAGGTCGTGCACGTCGACCAGGCGCCCATCGGCCGCACGCCGCGCTCCAACCCGGCGACCTACACGGGCGTCTTCGACCGCGTCCGCACGCTCTTCAGCGAGACGCCCGAGGCGAAGGTGCGCGGCTACCAGCCGGGCCGCTTCAGCTTCAACGTCAAGGGCGGGCGCTGCGAGGCGTGCTCCGGCGACGGCACGATCAAGATCGAGATGAACTTCCTCCCCGACGTCTACGTCGACTGCGAGGTCTGCCACGGCAAGCGGTACAACCGCGACACGCTCGCCGTGCACTACAAGGGCAAGAACATCGCCGAGGTGCTCGAGATGCCGATCGCCGAGGCGGCGGAGTTCTTCGAGCCCATCCAGGCGATCCACCGCTACCTGCGCACGCTCGTCGACGTCGGCCTCGGGTACGTGCGTCTCGGCCAGTCGGCGACGACGCTCTCGGGCGGCGAGGCGCAGCGCGTCAAGCTCGCGACCGAACTGCAGCGCCGGTCGAACGGCCGCTCGATCTATGTGCTCGACGAGCCGACGACGGGTCTGCACTTCGAAGACGTGCGGCGCCTGCTCGAGGTGCTGAACAGCCTCGTCGACAAGGGCAACACCGTCATCGTCATCGAGCACAACCTCGACGTCATCAAGTCCGCGGACTGGATCATCGACCTCGGACCAGAGGGCGGCTCGGGCGGCGGCGAGATCGTCGCGACGGGCACGCCCGAGCAGGTCGCGCGCGCCGAGGGCAGCCACACGGGCGTCTTCCTCGCGGAAGCGCTGGGCGCGGGCAGGGCCGGGTCCGCCGCCGTGCGCAAGGCCGGCTGAGGCCCGTGGGCGCGCCGACTCGCACCCCCACGGTCGCCTACAAGCCGAAGCCAGGAGAGATCCCGACCAATCCGGGCGTCTACCGCTTCCGCGACGCGGACGGCCGAGTGCTGTACGTCGGCAAGGCGAAGAACCTGCGCGCGCGCCTCTCGAACTACTTCGCGCCCCTGCACACGCTGCACGAGCGCACGCGGCGCATGGTCACGACCGCGGCATCCGTCGAGTGGACCGTCGTCGCGACCGACGTCGACTCGCTGCAGCTCGAGTATCAGTGGATCAAGGAGTTCGATCCGCCGTTCAACGTGCGCTACAAGGACGACAAGTCGTACCCGTTCATGGCGATCACACTCGCCGACGAGGCGCCGCGCGTCATCGTGACGCGCAATCCGCGTATCAAGGGCGCCAAATACTTCGGCCCGTATCCCAAGGTGTGGGCCGTGCACGGGGTCATCGACGAGATGATCAAGGTCTTCCCGATCCGCACGTGCAGCGACTCGTCGTACAAGAAGGCGATGGCGACGGGCCGCCCGTGCTTCCCGGGTCAGATCGGCCGCTGCGGCGGCCCGTGCTCGATGAAGGTCACGATCGAGGAGCACCGCGCGATCGTCGACGACTTCGTCGCGTTCATGGCCGGCGGCGACCAGCGCTTCACGAAGCAGCTCACGGCGCGCATGCGCGCGGCATCCGTCGCCATGGACTACGAGTCCGCCGCGATCTACCGCGACAAGCTGCAGGCGATCGACGCCGTCCTCAACAAGAGCGCCCTCGTGCTCGCCGCCGACACCGACGCCGACCTCTTCGGCATCGCCGAGGACGAGCTCGCCGCGACGGTGCAGCACTTCGTGATCCGCGGCGGCCGCGTGCGCGGCGTGCGCGCGACGACGATCGAGAAGGAGCTCGACATCACCGGCGCCGAGCTCGTCGACCAGGTGCTGCAGCGCACGTACGGCGGCGCGAGCGCCCTCGACATCCCGCGGCAGGTGCTCGTGCCCGTCCTGCCCGACGACGCGGTCGAGCTCGAGGAGTGGCTGCGCGAGCGCCGGGGCCGCAGCGTCTCGATCCAGGTAGCGCAGCGCGGACGCAAGGCCGAGCTCATGAAGACCGCGACCCTCAACGCGCAGCAGGCGCTCATCCTGCACAAGACCCGCCGCACGAGCGACTACGTCGCGCGCTCGCAGGCGCTCACGGATCTCCAGGAGGCGCTCGGGCTCGCCGAGTCGCCGCTGCGCATCGAGTGCTTCGACGTCTCGCACCTCGGCGGCACGAACGTCGTGGCCTCGATGGTCGTCTTCGAAGACGGGCTCCCGCGCAAGGACCAGTACCGCTCGTTCAAGGTCGACGAGACGACCGACGACACGGATTCGCTCTATCAGGTGCTGACGCGGCGCCTCGCGTACGTCGACCGCCGCGACGCCGACGACCCGGCAGCGGGCTCAGGACCCCTGGGGATCGAGGATGCCGCGACCGCGGCCGTCAGCGACGAGGACGGTGTCGTCACCGAGCGTCGCAAGCCCCGCTTCGCCTACCGTCCGCAGCTGCTCGTCGTCGACGGCGGACAGCCGCAGGTCGAGGCCGCGGCACGCGCCCTCGCCGATTCGGGGCACGAGGGCATCGCACTGTGCGGCATCGCGAAGCGGCTCGAAGAGGTGTGGCTGCCGGGCGAGGACTTCCCCGTCATCCTGCCTCGCACGAGTGAAGCGCTCTACCTGCTCCAGCGCCTCCGCGACGAGGCGCACCGGTTCGCCATCACGCACCAGCGCAAGCGCCGGCGGCGCGACATCCAGAGCGTCCTGGCGGAGGTCCCCGGCCTCGGCGACGCGCGCATCAAGGCGCTCCTGCGGCATTTCGGCTCGGTCACGGCGCTCAAGCAGGCCAGCCCGGACGAGATCACGGCGCTGCCCGGGGTCGGTCCCAAGCTCGCGGCATCCATTCACGCGCACCTCGTCGGGTCCTGAGCCGGCCCGAGGGGTCTCGCCCGCGTGCCCCGCTGGACGGCCGGCCGTGAATCCTCGCTAGGCTGAATGCGACGACGGGGGTGGTCATGGCGGAAGCGGCGATCGAGGAGCCGGGCGAGGTTCTGATCGTCACGGGGATGTCGGGGGCCGGCCGTTCGACGGCGGCCGACGCGCTCGAAGACCTCGACTGGTACGTCGTGGACAACCTGCCGCCGCAGATGCTCAAGCCGCTGCTCGAGCTGACGGGTCTCGTCGGTGAGGCGCTGCCCCGCGTCGCGGTCGTCGTCGACGTGCGCGGCCGTGACCTGTTCACGGGACTTCCCGACGCCGCGCGGGCCCTCCGCGACGCCCGGCGGCAGGTGAGGGTGCTCTTCCTCGACGCGTCCGACGAGGTCCTCGTGCGGCGCTTCGAGGCGGTGCGCAGGCCGCATCCTCTGCAGGAGGACGGGACGATCCTCGACGGCATCCGGCGCGAACGGCAGCGCCTCGCGCTCGTGCGCGAGAGCGCCGACGACATCGTCGACACGTCGACGTACAACATCCACCAGCTCGCGACCCGCATCGTCGACCTGTTCTCGGCCGCGGGCGCCGCGAAGCACACGCTCACGATCCAGAGCTTCGGCTTCAAGTACGGCCTGCCGCCCGACGCCGACCTCGTCGCCGACATGCGGTTCCTGCCCAATCCCTACTGGGACGAGGCCCTGCGCCCGTTCACGGGCGAGTCCGATGAAGTGCGCGAATACGTACTGGAGCAGGAAGGCGCGGGGGAGTTCCTCGAGTCCTATGCGCGAGCGCTCGTCCCCGTCCTCGAGGGCTATCAGCGCGAGAACAAGCGGCACTCCGTCCTCGCCGTCGGCTGCACGGGCGGCAAGCACCGCTCCGTCGTCATGGCGAACGAGCTGGCCGCGCGCCTCGCGGCGGTGCCCGGGGTCGCGGTACGCGTCAAGCATCGGGACCTTGGCCGCGAGTAGGCTGGACGTTCGTCCCTGCACCGAAACACGAGGAGTCCTGTGTCGCTGACCGCCGACGTCAAAGCCGAGCTGACAGCCGTCCGCGACCCGCGGCCGACCGCGCGGGTCGCCGAGTTGACGTCGCTGCTGAGGTTCTCGGGCGGCCTGCACTCGATCGCGAACCGCGTCGCCGTCGAAGCCGAGCTCGACGGCGAGATCCTCGCCCGACGCGTCGCGCGCGACCTCGTCGAGCTGTACGGCGTGCGCCCCGAACTCGCGCTCGTGCAGGGATCCGGCACGCGCACGGGCAGCCTCTACGCCGTCCGCGTCATCGACGGCGGCGAGACGCTCGCGCGGCAGACGGGACTGCTCGACCAGCGTCGCCGCCCCGTCCGCGGACTTCCCAACAAGCTCACGACGGGCTCGCGCCCCGATCTCGCCGCCGTGTGGCGCGGCGCCTTCCTCGCCTCGGGCAACCTCAGCGAGCCCGGTCGCTCTGCGGCGCTCGAGATCGCGTGCCCCTCCGGCGAGGCCGCGATGGCGCTCGTCGGCGCGGCGCACCGTCTCGGCATCGCGGCCAAGGCGCGCGAGGTCCGCGGGGTCCCGCGCGTCGTCGTGCGCGAGGCCGAGGCGATCCGCCAGGCCCTTGCGGCGATGGGCGCGTCCCGCGCCGCCGCGGAATGGGACCAGCTGCGTCAGCGCCGCGAAGTGCGCGCCGGCGTCAACCGCCTCGTCAACTTCGACGACGCCAACCTGCGCCGCTCGGCGCAGGCGGCCGTCGCGGCGTGCGCGCGCGTCGAGCGCGCGCTCGAGATCCTCGGCGACGAGGTGCCCGACCACCTCCGCGAGGCGGGCGATCTGCGCCTCGCCCACCGCGACGCGAGCCTCGACGAGCTGGGCCACCACGCCGACCCGCCGCTCACGAAGGACGCCGTCGCGGGACGCATCCGCCGGCTCCTCGCAATGGCCGACAAGAAGGCCGAAGTCGACGGCATCCCGGGCACCGAAGCGGCCGTACCGATCGGCGCAGAGGACTGAGTCCATTGGATGCCGCGTCCTGCGACATCCCGCTCCCTTCCTCATCGTCATGCAGGGAAGCAACCTCTGAGCCGGTGCGTTGCCCCTCACTAGGATGAGATTCGTCACCCTCGCTGACGCCGGGAGCGCCTGGCGCAGCGCCGACAGGAAGAAGAGAACATGGCGAAGTACACGCTGCCCGAACTCACCTACGACTACGCCGCGCTCGCGCCGCATATCAGCGCGACGATCATGGAGCTGCACCACAGCAAGCACCACCAGGCGTACGTGACGGGCGCCAACACCGCGCTCGAGCAGCTCGCCGAGGCCCGCGACACGGGCAACCTGGCGAACGTCAACAAGCTCGAGAAGGACCTCGCCTTCAACCTCGGCGGCCACACGAACCACTCGATCTTCTGGACGAACCTCTCGCCGAACGGCGGCGACAAGCCGACCGGCGACCTCGAGTCCGCGATCGACGACCACTTCGGATCGTTCGACAAGTTCCAGGCGCACTTCACCGCCGCGGCCCTCGGCGTGCAGGGCTCGGGATGGGCGGGCCTCTTCTGGGACTCGATCGGCGAGAACCTGATCATCCAGCAGTTCTTCGACCAGCAGTCCTCGTTCGCGGCGGGCACCGTCCCGCTCCTGCTCCTGGACGTCTGGGAGCACGCGTACTACCTCGACTACAAGAACGTGCGCGCCGACTACGTCAAGGCGTTCTGGAACATCGCCGACTGGGCGAACGTTCAGAGCCGGTTTACGACGGCCCGCGAGAAGACGGCGGGCCTGCTGGTACTGTCATGATCAAGACGGCGGTCCCGGCGGGATCTGCCGCCGGGACGCCGTTGTCCAATCGTTGGAATGCAGCAATCGCGCTATCGCGCATGACACCTCCAGGAGTAATTCCGTGACTGTCAAGATCGGAATCAACGGCTTCGGCCGCATCGGACGCAACTACCTTCGCGCGGCCCTCGCGCAGGGCGCGGACCTCGAAATCGTCGCGGTCAACGACCTCACCGACAACAAGACCCTCGCCCACCTCCTCAAGTACGACTCGGTCGGCGGGCGACTGAGCGAAGACGTCTCGTACGACGCCGACTCGATCACGGTCGGCGGCAAGTCGATCAAGGTCTTCGAAGAGCGCGACCCCGCCAACCTCCCGTGGGGCGAGCTCGGCGTCGACATCGTCATCGAGTCGACCGGCCGCTTCACCAAGGCCGAGGACGCCAAGAAGCACATCGCCGGCGGGGCCAAGAAGGTCCTGATCTCGGCTCCCGCCACGGGTGACGACGTCACGATCGTGATGGGCGTCAACGAGGGCGACTACAACCCCGAGACCGACGTCATCATCTCGAACGCGTCGTGCACCACGAACTGCCTCGCGCCCCTCGCGAAGGTCTTCAACGACGCGTTCGGCATCGAGCGCGGCTTCATGATGACGGCTCACGCCTACACGGCCGACCAGAACCTGCAGGACGGCCCGCACGGCGACCTGCGTCGTGCGCGCGGCGCCGCCATCAACATCGTTCCGGCCTCGACGGGTGCCGCCAAGGCGATCGGCCACGTGCTCCCCGAGCTCAACGGCAAGCTGAGCGGCGGTTCGTACCGTGTGCCGGTGCCGACCGGCTCGATCGTCGACCTGACGATCATCACCCCCACCGAGGGCCTGACGATCGAACAGGTCAACGCGGCCTACGCCGCGGCCGCGGCCGAGGGCTCGCTCGTCGGGTACCTCAAGTACACGGCGGACCCGATCGTCTCGAGCGACATCCAGCTCGACCCGCACTCGTCGATCTTCGACTCCGAGCTGACCAACGTGAGCGGAAACCTCGTGAAGGTCTCGGCGTGGTACGACAACGAGTGGGGCTACTCGAACCGCCTCGTCGACCTCACCGAGTACGTCGCCGAAAAGCTGTAAGCGCCATCATGGCCCTGCGCACCCTCGACTCGCTGGGTTCGCTGGCCGGCAAGCGCGTCATCGTCCGTGCTGATCTCAACGTTCCTCTCAAGGACGGGATCATCACGGACGATGGCCGTGTGCGGGCCACGCTCCCCACGCTGAACGCCCTCATCAACCAGGGCGCCCGCATCATCGTCTGCTCGCACCTCGGTCGCCCCGACGGCGAGCCGAACCCGAAGTACAGCCTCGAGCCGGTCGCGCAGCGACTCTCGGAGCTGCTCGGCAAGCCCGTCGCGTTCGCACGCGACACGGTGGGGGAGTCGGCCCGCGAAGCGGTCGCCGCCCTCGAGGACGGGGATGTCGCCGTCATCGAGAACCTGCGGTTCAACCCCGGCGAGACCGCGAAGGACGAGGCCGAGCGCGGCGCGTTCGCCGCACAGCTCGCCGAGCTCGGCGACGTGCTCGTCTCGGACGGCTTCGGCGTCGTCCACCGCAAGCAGGCGTCGGTGTACGAGCTCGCTCAGCTCGTGCCCTCCGCCGCGGGCCTGCT
Organism: Microbacterium sp. SS28; assembly: GCF_022761035.1. Lineage (GTDB taxonomy): Bacteria > Actinomycetota > Actinomycetes > Actinomycetales > Microbacteriaceae > Microbacterium. The sequence goes on along the minus strand of NZ_JAKWJP010000002.1, from coordinate 700,569 downwards.
CATCGCGGCAGAGCTCGACGTGCTCGACCGCCTCACCGAGACCCCTGAGCGGCCCTACACGGTCGTCCTGGGCGGCTCGAAGGTCAGCGACAAGCTCGGTGTCATCTCGCACCTCCTGCCGCGTGTGGACCGCCTCCTGATCGGCGGCGGCATGCTCTTCACCTTCCTCGCGGCCCAGGGCCACAAGGTCGGCTCGAGCCTGCTCGAGGCTGACCAGCTCGACACGGTGCGCGACTACGTGCGCCGCGCCGAGGAGTCGGGCGTCGAACTCGTGCTCCCGACCGACATCGTCGTGGCGTCGAAGTTCGGCGCCGATGCGGAGCACCAGATCACGCGCGCCGATCAGATCGAAGACACCCCGTTCGGAGCATCCGGACTCGGCCTCGACATCGGACCCGAGACGGCGGAGCGCTTCGCGGCGCTCGTGCGCGACTCGAAGACGGTGTTCTGGAACGGGCCCATGGGCGTCTTCGAGCTCGCCCCCTTCGCCGCCGGCACCAAGGCCGTCGCGAAGGCCCTCACCGAGGTCGAAGGACTCTCGGTCGTCGGCGGCGGCGACTCCGCCGCTGCCGTGCGTCAGCTCGGCTTCGCCGACGACGAATTCGGACACATCTCGACGGGCGGCGGCGCGAGCCTCGAGTTCCTCGAGGGCAAGAAGCTTCCCGGACTGGAGGTCCTCGGATGGCAGTGAACGGCCGTACCCCGCTGCTCGCGGGCAACTGGAAGATGAACCTCGACCACCTGCAGGCTGTCGCGTTCGTGCAGAAGCTGCATTGGACGCTCAAGGACGCCAAGCACGAGGACGGCTCGGTCGAGGTCGCGGTTTTCCCGCCCTTCACCGACCTGCGCACGGTGCAGACGCTGCTCGACGCCGACAAGATCCCGTTCGCCCTGGGCGCGCAGGACCTGTCGACGAAGGACTCCGGCGCCTACACGGGCGAGGTCTCGGGCGCGTTCCTCGCGAAGCTCGACGCCACCTACGTCATCATCGGTCACTCGGAGCGGCGCGAATATCACGCCGAGACCGACGACGTCGTCGCAGCGAAGGTCCAGGCGGCGCTGCGGCACGGCCTCGTGCCCGTGATCTGCGTCGGCGAGACGCTGGAGCAGCGTGAGGAGTCCGGGCCGACCGCCGTCTCGGTTTCGCAGCTGAATGCCGCGCTGGAGGGTGTGCCCGCAGACGCCGACTTCGTCGTCGCCTATGAGCCCGTCTGGGCCATCGGCACGGGGCAGGTCGCCTCGCCCGAGCAGGCGCAGGAGGTGTGCGCCGCGGTGCGGGGCGTCATCGCCGAGAAGCTCGGAAAGGATGCAGCGGATCGCACTCGAGTCCTCTACGGCGGCTCGGTCAAGTCGGCGAACATCGCGAGCTTCATGCGCGAGCCTGATGTCGACGGTGCCCTGATCGGCGGCGCGAGCCTCGTCGTGGACGAGTTCGCGGCGATCATCCGCTATCAGAAGCACGTCGGGGTCTGACCCGGCGGTATACTCGATCCTTGTGCGACCGCCAGGACGCACCCCCATGCTCCGGCGGTCCGCGGGATCGCAGCGAAAGGCTTCAACGACTGTGCCAATCCTCGAGTTCGTCCTGCAGGTGATCCTCGGTATCACGAGCCTCCTGCTGACCCTCCTCATCCTGCTCCACAAGGGGCGCGGCGGCGGCCTGTCCGACATGTTCGGCGGCGGCCTCACCTCGTCCCTCGGCTCCTCGGGGCTCGCAGAGCGCAACCTCAACCGCTTCACGGTCATCCTCGCGCTCTCGTGGTTCGTGTCGATCGTGGCGCTGGGCCTCATCACGAAATTCCAGGGACTCTGATGGCTACGGGCGGAAACGCGATCAGGGGCACGCGCGTCGGCGCGGGCCCGATGGGCGAGCAGGACCACGGCTACCACGCCGAGCGTGTTGCGATCTCGTACTGGGACGCACTCGGCAACGAGACGATCCGGTACTTCGCGGCGGGCATCCCCGAAGAGGAGATCCCCGACACGATCGACTCACCGCACTCGGGTCTGCCGGCCGGGCGCGACAAGGAGAACCCTCCTGCGCTCGCCAAGACCGAGCCGTACAAGACGCACCTCGCCTACGTGAAGGAGCGCCGTACGGAGCAAGAGGCGGAGACGCTTCTCGACGACGCGCTCCAGCAGCTCAAGGAGCGTCGCGGCGAGAGCTGAGACATCCAGTAAACGAAGACGGACCGCACCCTCGGGTGCGGTCCGTCCTCGTTGCCCAAGCGAGTCCGCTGGGTCAGTACTCGCCCGTGATGAGCTCGTGCGGCACCTGCGAGGCCGCGGCGTCGTCGACGAAGAAGATCGTGCGACGGCGGCCCTTGGCGCCCGCGGCGGGCACGCTCTGGTAGCTCGCGCCCGCGAGCGCGAGGCCGAGCGCGGACGCCTTGTCGGCGCCCGACAGCACGAGCCACACGCGCTGCGACGAGTTGATGACGGGACGCGTCATCGTGATCCGCTCGGGCGGAGGCTTGGGGGAGTCGCGCACCGGGAGCACAGCCTTGTCGGTCACCTGGATCTCGCGGCGATCCGGGAAGAGCGACGCGATGTGGGCGTCGGGACCGACACCCAGGAAGCAGATGTCGAACGACGGCCACGCATCGCCCTCGGCGGAGCCGAAGCGGGCGAGCTCCGCGGCGTACGCCTCGGCGGCGGCATCCAACTCGACGCCTTCACCGCTCGCGGCGATCGCGTGGATGTTGGCGCCCGGGATGTCGATCGCGTCGAGCAGCGCCTCACGCGCCTGCTTCTCGTTGCGATCGGCGTGGTTGCGCGGCACCCAGCGCTCGTCGCTCCACCAGAAGTGGACGCGGGCCCAGTCGACTTTCACGAGACGGGGATGCCGCGCCGCAGCCGCGAGGACGGCGGAGCCCATCGAGCCGCCCGTGAGCGAGATGTGCGCGTCGAGCCCTTCCGTCGTCTGCTTCACGAGCCGACTGACGAGCCGCGCGGCGACCGATTCGGCGAGAGACGCGGGATCAGAGCTGATCACGACGCGCTTCTCGGTCCAGAACTCAGCCATGCTCCTCCTGTGCCGGCGGTGCCCCGAGAAGCTGCCACCCCTCCGTGATCACTCGACCATACAGGACGTCCGGGTCGAGGCGTCGGAGCTCCTCTGCGAGGCATTCGCGCAGGGTGCGGCGGGGGAGGACCAGGTCGTGGTCGGGCTGACCGGGCTGGCTGAGGCACGCGATGGCGGGCGTCGAGCGCTCGAGGACGATCTCGCCGCTCGCCCGTTCGAGGCGCACCGACTTGATGCCGTCGTGCCACTCGTCGGGCGCGAGGTACTGCCAGTCGACCGGCACGTCGAGCATGAGACGCAGCCACGCCGCGAGGAGCGCTGTCGACGGCGAGCTGCTCGCGCCGCGCACCTGTACGGCCGTGATCGGCTCGTACGGCGGCTGGTCGAGCACCGCCGCGAGCTGCTCGCGCCAGTGGGTCAGACGCGTCCACGCGAGGTCGGTGTCGCCCGGCGCGTGGTGCTCGCCGAGGCCCGCGAGGCGGTGCTTGTCGTAGGGGCGGGTCGACGCGTCGGTGATGCGTCGCTGCGCGATCCGGCCGAGCGGCGAGGCCGAGGGCTCCACCGGCGGGTTGTCGGGCCACCAGACCACGACGGGCGCGTCGGGCAGGAGCAGTCCCGTGACGAGGCTCTCGGTGTTCGAGGCGGCGTCGCCGTAGGCCTGCAGGACGATGACCTCGCTCGCACCGGCGTCCCCGCCGACGCGGATCTGCGCGTCGAGGCGCGGCTCGGCGTCCCGGTCGCCGAACATGAGCACGATGACCCGCATCGGGTGCTCGCGCGAAGCGTCGTTCGCGGCCTCGATCGGCAGCTCCTCGTCGCCGTGATGCGTCGCGATGACGAGCGTCAGGACGCGACCGAGGGCGACCGCGCCGCCCTCCTCGCGCACGTCGATGAGCGCGCGCGAGATCTTGCTGACCGTCGTGTTGGGAAGTTCGATGATCACGGCCGCCTCCAGGTCCGTCCGTCGCGGGCAAGGAGTTCGTCGGCGGATGCGGGTCCCCACGATCCGGGCGAGTACTGGTCGAGCTTGCCGTCCTGCTCGGCCCAGTACTTCTCGAACGGGTCGAGGATCTTCCACGACAGCTCGACCTCTTCGTGCCGCGGGAACAGCGGCGGGTCGCCGAGCAGCACATCGAGGATGAGGCGCTCGTACGCCTCGGGGCTCGCCTCGGTGAAGGCGTGGCCGTAGCCGAAGTCCATCGTGACGTCGCGCACCTGCGTGCCGGCGCCGGGCACCTTCGAGCCGAAGCGCAGCGTCACGCCCTCGTCGGGCTGGACGCGGATCACGAGCGCATTCTGGCCGAGCTCCGACGTCTGGCTGCGCGAGAACAGGTGCTGCGGCGCACGCTTGAAGACGACCGCGATCTCGGTCACGCGGCGGCCGAGCCGCTTGCCGGCGCGGAGGTAGAACGGCACCCCGGCCCACCGGCGCGTGTTGATCTCGAGCTTGAGCGCCGCGTAGGTCTCGGTCGTCGAGTCGGGCGCCATGCCGTCCTCGTCGAGGAAGCCGAGGACCTGCTCGCCGCCCTGCCAGCCGCCTGCGTACTGACCGCGTGCCGCGGCCTCGGAGAGGTCCTCCGGCAGGGTGACGGCCGCGAGGACCTTCTCCTTCTCGGCGCGGAGATCTGCCGCGTTGAAGGTGATGGGCTCCTCCATGGCCGTGAGGGCCATGAGCTGCAGGAGGTGGTTCTGGATGACGTCGCGCGCCGCGCCGACGCCGTCGTAGTAGCCTGCGCGTCCGCCGACGCCGATGTCCTCGGCCATCGTGATCTGCACGTGGTCGACGTAGTTGCGGTTCCAGATCGGCTCGTACAGCTCGTTCGCGAAGCGCAGCGCCAGGATGTTCTGGACCGTCTCCTTGCCGAGGTAGTGGTCGATGCGGAAGATCGAGTCCGTCGGGAATGTCGACCGGAGGACGTCGTTGAGCTGACGCGCCGACTCGAGGTCGTGGCCGAACGGCTTCTCGATGACGACTCGACGCCAGCGGTTGTCGCCGTCGGCCGTGTCGTCGACGAGACCCGACGACTTCAGCTGCGCGGCGACTTCGGCGAAGTCCTTCGGCGGGATCGACAGGTAGTACGCGTGGTTGCCCATCGTGCCGCGCTCGACGTCGAGCTTCTCGACGGTCTCGCGCAGTCGACGGAACGCGTCGGCGTCGTCGAACTGGCCCGAGACGAACCGGATGCCCTGGAGCAGCTGGTTCCACGTCTCTTCGCGGTACTCGGTGCGCGCGTACTGCTTGACGGCGGTGTGCACGACCTCGGCGAAGTCCTGGTCCTCCCAGTCACGGCGCGCGAACCCGACGAGCGCGAAGCCCGGGGGGAGCAGACCGCGGTTGGCGAGGTCGTAGACGGCGGGCATGAGCTTCTTGCGCGACAGGTCGCCCGTCACGCCGAAGATGACGAGGGCGCTCGGACCGGCGATGCGGTTGAGGCGGCGGTCGTCAGGGTCGCGCAGCGGATTCTGCCCGCGCGAGATCTCGATACCGCGGCCCTGCGGGGCGCGACTCGATCCAGGGATGTCCTGAACGGTCATACGAGTGGATGCTCCTACTGGGCGGCTTCGAAGAGCGCGAGCACTTCGATCTGCGGGTCGGTGAGGGTGAGGGTCACGACGGGACGGCCGTGCCCGTCGGCGAGGACGGACGCGTCACCGGCCGCCTGGGCCTCGATCAGCTGGCCGAAGGTGAACGGACGCCCCGGGATCTCGAGGTCGATGTCGGTGCGCTCCAGGATCTGGAGGAACACGCCGTTCGCAGGACCGCCCTTGTGGTACTGGCCGGTCGAGTGAAGGAAGCGAGGGCCCCACCCGAAGGTCGCGGGGCGCCCCGAGTCGGCGGCGACGAGTTCGCGCAGTCCCTCGAGCTGGGGGAGCGAGAGCCGGTCGACGTACGCCTGGATCGCGACGTAGCCGTCTTCGGGCAGTCGCGCCCAGAGCGCGTCGAGGACGCCGGCGACGGTTCCGGATGCCGCGAGCTCGGGGTCGGACACCCGCACCTCGACACCCTCCGCCGTGAAGGCGGGGGCCGCGGGCACGGGGCGGGCGTCGAGCAGGCCGCGGGTCGCCGTCTTGGCCGACTCGACGTCGGGCTGATCGAACGGGTTGATGCCCAGCATCCGTCCCGCGATCGCCGTCGCGTACTCCCACACGATGAACTGCCCGCCGAGCGAGCCGCTGACGAGGATCTCGCCCTCGTGGCGCTCGCGGAAGTGGAACTGGTTCGCCTCGTCGACGAACCGGACCACCTGCAGGTCGGCGGGGGCGCTCTCGACCTCGGGCGAGACGGGAAGCAGGACGACGGGCAGGATGCCGGTGCCCTCCTTGCCCGTGGACTCCGCGACGAGCTGCTCGATCCAGTCGGGAAGGCCCACGATGTGGGTTCCGTCGGTCACGAGGCCGAGCTTGTCGCGGCGCGGGCTGCCGCCCGCGATGGCGGCGGCGAGCACGAGCGCGGGGTTGTCGGGGCTGTCGATCGCGACCTCGAGGAGCGAGGCCTCGGCCTCGTCGAGCAGCTCGGAGATGTCGGCGCCCGCGAGGCCCGTCGGCACGAGGCCGAAGGCCGTGAGGGCCGAATAGCGCCCGCCGACCGTCGGGTCCGCGTTGAACACGCGGTAGCCATCGGCGCGAGCGGCCGCGTCGAGGGGCGAGCCCGGGTCGGTCACGACGACGATGCGTCCCGAGGGATCGATGCCGAGGTCTCGCCAGGCGGCCTCGAACGCGCGCTTCGCGGAGTCGGTCTCGACGGTCGATCCCGACTTGGACGAGACGACGAGAACGGTCTCGGCGAGCCCGCCGGACTCGCTGTCGCCGTCGATCGCGGCGAGCACCTGGCCCGGCGCCGTCGAGTCGAGGATCACGAGCGGCACACCGGCCGTCTGCGCGATGACCTCGGGTGCGAGCGACGAGCCGCCCATGCCGGCCAGCACGACGCGTGTGACGCCCTGGGCGTTCAGCTCCGCACGCAGTGCGACGATCTCGGCGACGAGGGGCCGTGAGACGCTCACGGCATCCACCCAGCCGAGGCGCTGAGACGCCTCGGCCTCGGCACCGTCTCCCCACAGCGTCGCGTCACTCGCGGTGACGCCCGATGCGACGAGATCGGCGACGAGCCCGGGCAGCGTCTGGTCGACGACCGACTTGACGTGGCCCGAGAGGTGGATCTCGAAACTCACCGGGCTGCCTCCGGCGCAGCCTCGAGAGCAGCGGTGACGGTGCTCTGGAGGTCGTGCCACGAAGCGATGAACTTCTCGACGCCCTCGTCCTCGAGCACCTGCGTGACGTCGGCGAAGTCGACGCCCGCGGCGGCGAGGTCGTCGAACACACCGTGCGCATCGGCGTAGTTGCCCGTGATCGTGTCACCCGTGACGACGCCGTGGTCGAAGGTCGCCTCGAGCGTCTTCTCGGGCATCGTGTTGACGGTGCCGGGTGCGACGAGCTCGGTGACGTAGAGCGTGTCGGGGAGCGACGGGTCCTTGACGCCGGTCGAGGCCCAGAGCGGACGCTGCACGTTGGCGCCGGCATCCGTCAGCGCCTTCGCACGGTCGGTCGCGAACTCCTTCTCGAAGAGCTCGTAGGCGAGGCGCGCGTTCGCGACGCCCGCCTTCGACTTGAGGGCGAGCGCGGCGTCAGTGCCGATCGCGCCGAGGCGCTTGTCGACCTCGGTGTCCACGCGCGAGACGAAGAACGACGCGACGGAGTGGATCTTCGAGATGTCGTGGCCGTTCGCCTGCGCCTGCTCGATGCCGGCGAGGTAGGCCTCGATGACCTCGGCGTAGCGCTCGAGGCTGAAGATCAGCGTGACGTTGACGGAGATGCCCTCGGCGAGCGTCGCCGTGATGGCGGGCAGGCCTGCCTTGGTCGCGGGGATCTTGATGAGGACGTTGGGGCGGTCGACGCTCGCCGACAGCTCCTTGGCCTGAGCGATCGTCGCGTCGGTGTCGTGCGCGAGGTCGGGGGAGACCTCGATCGACACGCGACCGTCGACACCGTTGCTCGCCTCGTAGACGGGACGGAAGATGTCGGCGGCGTCACGGACGTCGTCGGTGGTCGCGGCGAAGATCGCGTCGTCGGCCGACGCGCCCTTCGCTGCGAGCTCGGCGATCTGCGCAGCGTACGCGGCCGCGCCGCCGCCGATGGCGGCCTGGAAGATCGACGGGTTGGTCGTGACACCGGTCACGGTGCGCGACGCGATGAGCTGGGTCAGGTTGCCCGTCGTGATGCGGTCGCGCGAGAGGTCGTCGAGCCAGATGCTGACGCCGGCGGCGGCGAGCTGTTCGGTGGGGGTGCTCATGCTGCGTTCTCCTTGAGGGTTTCGCGTGCCGCCTCGACGACGGCTTCGGTCGTGACACCGAATTTCTGGAAGAGGGTCTTGTAGTCGGCGGAGGCGCCGAAGTGCTCGATCGAGACGGAGCGTCCCTTGTCGCCGACGATGCCGCGCCACGTGAGGGCGAGGCCGGCCTCGACCGAGACGCGGGCGGTGACGGCCTTGGGCAGGACGCTCTCCTGGTAGGCCTCGTCCTGCTCGGCGAACCACTCGAGCGAGGGCGCGGACACGACGCGGGCGTTGATGCCCTCGGCGGCCAGCGTCTCGCGGGCGTTGACGGCGAGGTGCACCTCGGAGCCCGTCGCAATGAGGATCACGTCGGGGGTGCCGTTCGGCGCCTCGGCCAGGACGTAGGCGCCCTTGGCGACGCCGGCGGTCGAGGCGAACACGTCACCGGATGCCTCGCCCTCGCCGCGCGCGAACACGGGGATGTTCTGGCGGGTCAGGGCGATGCCGGCGGGGCCGTCCTGGCGGCGGACGAGCTCGACCCACGCGGCGGCGGTCTCGTTCGCGTCCGCGGGGCGCACGACGGCGAAGTTCGGGATCGCGCGGAGCGTCGCGAGCTGCTCGATCGGCTGGTGCGTGGGACCGTCCTCGCCGAGCGCGACGGAGTCGTGGGTCCAGACGAAGATCGACGGGATGTGCATCAGCGCGGCCAGGCGCACCGAGGGGCGCATGTAGTCGCTGAAGATCAGGAACGTGCCGCCGAACGCGCGCGTCTTGCCGTGCAGCACGATGCCGTTGACGATCGCGCCCATCGCGTGCTCGCGGATGCCGAAGTGCAGCACGCGGCCGTACGTGTCGCCCGACCATTCGTGCGTCGACCACTCGGACGGGATGAACGACTTGCCGTTCTTGATCGTGGTGAGGTTCGACTCGGCGAGGTCGGCCGAGCCGCCCCACAGCTCGGGCAGCACGTCGGCGAGCGCGTTGATCACGGTGCCCGACGCGGCGCGGGTCGAGACCTCCTTGCCGGCCTCGAACGCGGGGACCGCGGTGTCGAGGGCCTCGGGCAGCTCGCCCGCCTCGAGACGGTCGAACAGCGCCTTGCGCTCGGGGTTGGCCGCGGCCCACGCGTCGAACCGCACCTGCCACTCGGCGCGCACCGAGGCTGCGCGATCGGCGAGCGAGCGGGTGTGCGCGATCACGTCGTCGGCGACGGCGAAGGACTGCTCGGGGTCGAAGCCGAGGACCTTCTTGGTCGCGGCGAGCTCGTCGGCGCCGAGCGCCGAACCGTGGATCTTGCCGGTGTTCTGCTTGCCGGGCGAGGGCCAGCCGATGATGGTGCGCAGCACGATGAGCGACGGCTTGTCGGTCTCGCCCTTCGCGGCCTCGATCGCGGCGTACAGCTCGGCGACGTCCTCGACGTACTGACCGGTCTTCTTCCAGTCCACCGTCTGCACGTGCCAGCCGTACGACTCGTAGCGGGCCGCGACGTCTTCGGTGAACGCGACGTTGGTGTCGTCCTCGATCGAGATCTGGTTGGAGTCGTAGATCGCGATCAGGTTGCCCAGCTGCTGGTGGCCCGCGAGGCTCGACGCCTCGGACGTGACGCCCTCCTGCAGGTCGCCGTCACCCGCGATGACGTACACGAAGTGGTCGAACGGGCTCGTGCCCGCCGCCGCCTCCGGGTCGAACAGGCCGCGCTCGTAGCGGGCCGCGTACGCGAAGCCGACCGACGAGGCGAGGCCCTGGCCCAGCGGGCCGGTCGTGATCTCGACGCCCTTCGTGTGACCGTACTCGGGGTGACCCGGTGTGAGCGAGCCCCACGTGCGGAGCGCCTTCAGGTCGTCCAGCTCGAGGCCGAACCCACCCAGGTACAGCTGCACGTACTGCGTCAGCGACGAGTGGCCCGCCGACAGGATGAAGCGATCACGCCCCACCCAGTGCGTGTCGGCCGGGTCGTGGTTGAGCACCCGCTGGTACAGCAGGTACGCCGCCGGCGCCAGGCTCATCGCGGTGCCGGGGTGGCCGTTGCCCACCTTCTCGACAGCATCCGCAGCCAGCACACGGGCCGTGTCCACGGCGCGCTTGTCGATCTCGTCCCAACGCAGTTCCGACACCCGGACCGCCTTTCATCCTGGAAGGTTTCGGCGCCTCGGCGACCGACGTCGCACAGCCCTTCGGGAAGGGGGTGCGGGAGGGATTTACGCGTGAGGTCGCGCCTGTGTTTTCAGCATATCGAAGGGCTATGCCCCTCTGGTCATGTGTGCCGTTGTGTGACTGGCACAAACACTCGGCGCTGACAGAGTGTCATCACGGGCGATCAGGGGCGTTGCATCGGTATGTCCGGCGCGTGACCGGCAGTTCACGGTTCGTCGCACACGGCTGTGAGGTGGAGGGACGGGGCGCGTGAGATGACGGATGCCGCGTCCCGCGCGCCGTCGGGCGACGCGCGACGGGGGCCTAGACTTGGGAAGGCTGTACAGCGGACGATACGGGGGACGATGGACATCTCGACCACGGCGCGAGAGGCGACGCACACCGCCGCCGCCACCGCTCCGCGCACCCTCGGTCGCACGATCCGCGCCTACGTCGCACTGACCAAGCCGCGCGTGCTCGAGCTCCTGCTCGTCACGACGGTCCCGGTCATGATCCTCGCGGCCGGCGGCCTGCCCGACCTGTGGCTCGTCCTCGCGACGGTCATCGGCGGCTCGCTGAGCGCGGGCTCGGCAGCGGCGTTCAACATGTACCTCGACCGCGACATCGACGCGCACATGCACCGCACCGAGAAGCGCCCGCTCGTGACGGGCGAGGTCTCGCCGCGCGGAGCGCTCATCTTCGCGTGGACGCTCGCCGTGGTCTCGACGGTGTGGCTGTGGTTCACGACGAACTGGCTCGCCGCGACGCTCTCGGCCGCCGCGATCTTCTTCTACGTCGTGATCTACACGATGATCCTCAAGCGCCGCACGGAGCAGAACATCGTGTGGGGCGGGATCGCCGGCTGCTTCCCCGTGATCATCGGCTGGACCGCCGTGACGGGCTCGCTCGCGTGGACGCCCTTCATCCTCTTCACCCTCGTCTTCCTCTGGACTCCGCCGCACTACTGGCCGCTGTCGATGAAGTACAAGGACGACTACGACGACGTCGACGTGCCGATGCTCGGCTCGACGCGCTCGGGCTCGCAGGTCGGGCTGCAGGTCATCCTCTACGCGTGGGCGACTGTCGCGTGCTCGCTCCTGCTCATCCCCGTCGCCGACATGGGGCTCGTCTACACCGTCTCGTCGCTCGTCTTCGGCGGCTGGTTCATCTACGAGTCGCACCGCCTCTACAACCGCGCCGTGCGGGGCACCGAGCCGCGCCCCATGCGTGTCTTCCATGCCTCGATCACGTACCTGACGCTTCTCTTCGTCGCGATCGCGATCGACCCGCTGCTTCCCTTCTGACGCCGGGGCGGCCCGCGCTCCGCTGCTGCGCCGCTTTCGGGTGCCGCGCCAGGCCGCGCCGTGCCGCGCCGCGCCGCAATGTCGCAGATCGCCGCTTCGTCCCGGGATGCCGTCATCCGGCGTTGTGGCGGTCTGTGACGTTATGGCGGGAACACGGGAAGAAGCGTCCCGGGCCGCGGCATCCATTCCTCCCCATCGGCGCCCGCGAGTGTGTATGTCCCCTGAGCGAGGGAGCGGCGGGTCGAGGGTGCCACAGGCGCCCACGATTGCGGGATGCGATCCTCGATCGATGCTCGTCGCCGGCGTGCCCTGGCGAACCTGCTTTCCGCCGTGGCGAGGCGGGCGGGCGTCGCGCGCGTGTCCTCGCTCCAGCGCGAAGGTCACTCCAGGCACTACATCCGTCTCGCGATCGCGACGGGGGACCTCATGCAGGTCCGCCGGGACTGGGTCGCGACCACCGCCGCAGATGCTCAACTGGTCGCCTGCGCGCGTCGGGAAGTCGTGTCCACCTGCGTGAGCAGCGCCCAGCGCCTCGGCCTGTGGGTGCTCGATTCTGCCGAAGAGCACGTGGCTGCGATGCCGGGCGACCGCGTCGCCGTCGAGCCTCGGACGCGGGTGCACTGGGCACAGCCGGTCGTGCCGCGGGATCCGGATGGGCTGGTGGACCCGATCGAGAACATGCTCGCGCTCGTCGCATCGTGCCAGCCCCATGACGCCGCACTCGCGATCTGGGAGTCGGCGCTCCGTCAGGGCATGATCGATCGCCGCCACCTGGAGCGTCTCGACCTGCGGGCAGCCGCAAAAGCACTGCTGGATGAAGCTCAGCCGTTCGCGGACTCTGGGCTCGAGACGATCTTCGTCTCGCGAATGAAGCGTCTGCGCGTTCCCGTCCGCTCGCAGATCTGGATCGCAGGCCACCACGTCGACCACCTCATCGGCGAGCGGCTCGTCGTGCAGATCGACGGAGGCCACCACGTCGATGCTCAGCGGACGGCGGACAACCGGCACGATGCCGCGCTCCGACTGCTCGGATTCACCGTGTTCCGGTTCGGCTACCGCGAGGTCCTCGGAGATTGGCCGTCGGTGCAGTGGATCGTGATGCAGGCGATCGCGCAAGGGTTGCACCGCGCTCACTAGCAGCGGGAACCCACCTGGCTTCGCCGACGGGTGCCGCGCCACGGCGCGCCGTGCCGCGCCGCAATGTCGCAGATCGCCGCTTCGTCGCAGGGATCGGGACGCTGGCGTGCGATGCTGCGGTGATCCGTGACGTTGCGGCGGGAACGACAGCGGGCCCCGGCGCATGCCGGGGCCCGCTGCTGGGGTGGATTCAGCGCGTGGCGACGGGCTCCGACGTCTCGGCGACGGGCTCGGCCACCTCGTCCGACGCGGGGGCCGCAGCGGGCTCGACGACCTCGGCGGCGGGGGTCTCGACCTCGTCGGACTCCGTCTCGGAGGTCCAGTCGATGGGCTCGACGACCTCGACGGGCGCGACGGGCACGAACGAGCGCAGGACGCCGAGGAACAGCGCGGCGACGAGGCCGACGATGCCGGCGCCGATGAGCGCGGCGCCGACCGTGATGAGCGACTGGCCGCCGTAGACCTCGACACCCGTCGCGGTGCCGTCGAGCAGCGTCGCGTTCATCGTCGTGAGCTTGTCGTTGACGAGCCATGCACCGGCGGCGATGGTCGCGAGCGAGCCGGCGAGCAGGATCCAGAATGGGATGCTGCGGACCAGGCTGGGGCGTGCGGACATGCGGGGTTCTCCTTCAGGACGGCGGCGCGAACGGCCGCGCGGGATCGGTTCAGTCTCGCCGCCGCATCCGTGCGACTCCTCTGCGGATCCCATGGATCGGCTATGAGTCGCGCGCTGCGGCGGCGCGCACCGGGGCTCAGGCGTGCGAGTTCGCGGCCGAGTCCGGTGCCGCGACGGCCGCGGGTGCGGTCGCCGGGGTCTTGAGGCCAACGATGACAGCGGTCATGGCGGCCACGAGCGACACCGCCAGCACCATATGGATGTTGACGAGCAGGAAGGGCAGGCCCGTGCGCGCCTGCCAGAGCCCGACCGCGATCTGCAGCAGCTCGATGAGGAGCAGGAGCCCGACCGAGCGCGTGAGGCGCAGCTGCGGGGGAGTGCGCCGCGCGCCGATCAGCAGCAGGATCGTGAGCCCGAACGTCACGTATGCGGGCCATGCATGGATGTGCTGCCACAGGACGGGATCGAGTCCGTTCCGGGATGCCGCGGCGTCGCCCGCGTGCGGACCCGCGCCCGTCAGCAGGATGCCGACGAGCACCGTGACGGCGACGGCGGCGCTCGTCGCATAGGCGAGGATCGCGTAGCCGCGCGAGACGGCGCGGACGCGCGCGCCGGGCGCGCCGTAGACACGGCACACGTAGGCGGCGGCGTTCGCGACGAGGGCCGCCGAGATGACGAAGTGGATGCCGACGAGGCTCGGCGGCAGATGGAGCCACACGATGACGCCGCCCACGAGCGCCTGGAGGATGATGCCGAGCCCGTTCGCGAGCGTCAGCGCGAACAGCTCGGGGCGCTCCTGACGGAAGCGGACGACCGAGAGGAACGCGAGGGCCGCGATGACGATGAGGACGCCCGTCAGGGTCCGGTTGCCGAACTCGATGAGGCTGTGCCACGTGAGCTCGTGGGTCGGGATGAGCGAGCCGCCCGTGCAGTACGGCCAGTTGGGGCATCCCATGCCGGAACCCGTCAGTCGGACGAGTCCGCCCGTGCCGACGATGACGATGTTGCTGATCAGGACGAGCCACGCGAGCACCCGGGTGCTGCGCCGGACCGTCACCGGCAGTCGTCCCCACAGACGCTGGGGGAGCCGCTGCCGGCTGGGGGCGCTCTCGAGAGCGGACATGGGACGAAAGCCTCCTGACGAGCCCGCGCGACAGGGCGGGCGGGGGCTCGGGCGCGCCGGGCGACGGCACGAGCCTGTAGAATCGAGGGGTTGCATGCGTGCGCCCACGGCGCAGCGCATCAAAGACAGTTTAGGCGCGCAGGACGGCGCCGCTTGAGCAGGCCCACCAGCGGCATCCCCCTTCCCAACTCCACGGAAGACCAGGAATGCCGGGGCGGATGACACCGTTTCGGCCTAGAGGAGAGTGTGACGATGTCGGATGTGCTGATCGATCGCCCAGAGCTCGAAGGTCTGGGGGTGTACGAGTTCGGCTGGCATGACGCCGACGCCGCTGGCGCCAGCGCCCGGCGCGGCCTGAGCGAGAACGTCGTCCGCGACATCTCGGCGCTCAAGAGCGAACCCGAGTGGATGCTCAAGAACCGGCTCAAGGGCCTGCAGCTCTTCGAGCGCAAGCCGATGCCGACGTGGGGCGCAGACCTCAGCGACATCGACTTCGACAACATCAAGTACTTCGTGCGCTCGACCGAGAAGCAGGCGCAGACCTGGGAGGACCTCCCGGAGGACATCCGCAACACGTACGAGCGGCTCGGCATCCCCGAGGCGGAGCGTCAGCGCCTCGTCGCGGGCGTCGCGGCTCAGTACGAGTCGGAGGTCGTCTACCACCAGATCCGCGAGGATCTCGAGGCGCAGGGCGTCATCTTCCTCGACACCGATACGGCGCTGCGCGAGCACCCCGAGTTCTTCGAGGAGTACTTCGGCACCGTCATCCCGGCCGGCGACAACAAGTTCGCCGCGCTCAACACGGCAGTCTGGTCGGGCGGATCGTTCGTCTACGTCCCGAAGGGCGTGCACGTCGAGATCCCGCTGCAGGCCTACTTCCGGATCAACACCGAGAACATGGGCCAGTTCGAGCGGACGCTCATCATCGCCGACGAGGACTCGTACATCCACTACATCGAGGGCTGCACGGCCCCGATCTACAAGAGCGACTCGCTGCACTCGGCCGTCGTCGAGATCATCGTGAAGAAGAACGCCCGCGTGCGCTACACGACGATCCAGAACTGGTCGAACAACGTCTACAACCTCGTCACCAAGCGCGCGATCGCGCACGAGGGCGCGACGATGGAGTGGATCGACGGCAACATCGGCTCGAAGGTCACGATGAAGTACCCGTCGATCTTCCTCATGGGCGAGCACGCCAAGGGCGAGACGCTCTCGGTCGCCTTCGCGGGCCCCGGTCAGCATCAGGACGCCGGCGCAAAGATGATCCACATGGCGCCGTACACGCAGTCCTCGATCGTCTCGAAGTCGATCGCACGCGGCGGCGGCCGGGCCGGCTACCGCGGCGAGGTAAGGGTCGACGCGAACGCCCACCACTCCGCGAACACGGTCCGCTGCGACGCGCTGCTGATCGACACGATCTCGCGCTCCGACACGTACCCGGCGATCGACATCCGCGTCGACGACGTGCAGCTGGGCCACGAGGCCACGGTCTCGAAGGTCAGCGCAGAGCAGCTGTTCTACCTGCAGTCGCGCGGAATGCCGGAGGACGAGGCCATGGCCATGATCGTCCGCGGCTTCATCGAGCCCATCGCGCGTGAACTGCCCATGGAGTACGCCCTCGAGCTCAACAAGCTCATCGAGATGGGCATGGAAGGCAGTGTCGGCTAGATGACGACGACAACGCAGGCACCTTTGTCTGAAAATGAAGGCAGAGTGGTGCCGGGTTCGACAGCGCACTCGGACGGCGCAGGCGCGTTCGTCCCGATCCAGACAAGGTCCGAGCGCCCGCATTCGTTCGACCCCGCGGACTTCCCCACCCCGACGGGCCGCGAAGTCAACTGGCGCTACACGCCCGTCGCGCGCATCGCGCCGCTCTTCCAGAACGTCGCGGGTGAGCATGGCGTCATCCAGGTCGACGTGCAAGCGCCCGAGGGCGTCGAGCAGCTCCGTCTCGCAAAGGGCGAGGCCCCGCGCGGCGAGATCTTCCGCCCCGAGGACCTCCCGAGCGCCATCGCCTGGTCGCAGGAGGCGCAGGCGCCGCTCGTGCGCATCCCGGCGGACGTCGAGCTCGACGAGCCGGTCTTCGTCAACCTCGTCGGCACGGGCGGGCTCGCGCACGCCCACGTCGTCGTCGAGGCAGGCGCGAACTCGCATGCGACCGTCGTCTTCCGCCACACGGGCACAGCCCACCACGCGCAGAACATCGAGATCCTGGTGCGCGACGGCGCGAAGCTCACCGTCATCTCGCTGCAGGAGTGGGCGGATGACGCCATCCACCTCTCGGCGCACCAGGCGCGCGTGGAGAAGGACGCCTACCTCCGGCACATCGTCGTGAGCTTCGGCGGCGCGGTCGTGCGGGTCAACCCCTCGATCGAGCTCGCCGGCACGGGCTCCGCGGCCGAGCTCTTCGGCCTCTCCTACTCGGACGCCGGCCAGCACCTCGAGAGCCAGGTCTACCTGCACCACAAGGGCGAGCACACGAAGGGCGACGTCCTCTACAAGGGTGCGCTGCAGGGCTCCGGGGCGCGCTCGGTGTGGATCGGCGACGTTCTGATCGGTCCGGATGCCGTCGGCACGGACTCGTACGAGGCGAACCGCAATCTCGTGCTGACCGACGGCGCGCGCGCCGACTCGGTGCCGAACCTCGAGATCGAGACGGGCGACATCCAGGGTGCCGGTCACGCGAGCGCGACGGGTCGCTTCGACGACGAGCAGCTGTTCTACCTGCAAGCGCGCGGCATCTCGGAGGACGAGGCGCGACGACTCGTCGTCATCGGCTTCCTGAGCGAGATCGTGCAGAAGATCGGCGTGCCCGCGCTCGAGCAGGAGCTCGCCGCGGCGATCGAGCGTGAGCTCGCGGAAGGAGCCGCGGCATGACCGCGACGCGCGTCTGCGCTCTCAGCGACCTCGAGCAGGACGCCGCCCAGCGCTTCGAGATCGACGGCGTGCCGATGGCCGTCGTACTCGACTCGAACGGCGAGGTGCACGCGATCGGCGACACCTGCACGCACGGCGACATCTCGCTCGCCGAGGGCTTCGTCGACGGCGAGACGCTCGAGTGCTGGGCCCACGGCTCGGCCTTCTCGCTGCGCACCGGCAAGCCCCTGAACCTCCCCGCGTACGAGCCGGTCCCGGTCTACGCCGTCACGATCGAGGGCGATGACGTGCTCATCGACCCTGCCGTGACCAAAGAAGCGAACTGAGAAGGAAACCCGCATGCCTGTTCTCGAGATCCGAGACCTCCACGTCACCGTCGAGACCGACGAGGGCACGACCCCGATCCTCAACGGCGTCACCCTCACGGTCCAGACGGGTCAGACCCACGCCATCATGGGCCCCAACGGCTCGGGCAAGTCGACCCTCGCGTACACGATCGCGGGTCACCCCAAGTACACCGTGACGAGCGGCACGATCACGCTCGACGGCGAGGACGTCCTCGCGATGACCGTCGACGAGCGCGCCCGCGCGGGCCTGTTCCTCGCGATGCAGTACCCCGTCGAGATCCCGGGCGTCACCGTGACGAACTTCCTCCGCACCGCCAAGACGGCGATCGACGGCGAGGCCCCGGCCCTGCGCACGTGGACGAAGGACGTCAAGGAGGCGATGAAGCACCTCCGCATGGACGCCAAGTTCGCGCAGCGCAACGTCAACGAGGGCTTCTCGGGCGGCGAGAAGAAGCGCCACGAGATCCTCCAGCTCGAGCTGCTCAAGCCGAAGATCGCCATCCTCGACGAGACCGACTCGGGCCTCGACGTCGACGCGCTCAAGATCGTCTCGGAGGGCGTCAACCGCGCCAAGGGCGAGACCGACCTCGGCGTGCTGCTCATCACGCACTACACGCGCATCCTGCGCTACATCCACCCCGACTTCGTGCACGTCATGGTCGCGGGGCGGATCGTCGAAGAGGGCGGCCCCGAGCTCGCCGAGCGTCTCGAGAACGAGGGCTACGACCGCTTCCTCGAGCCCGCCGTCGAAGCCGAGGCATAGGATCGCAGCATGACCGCGACCCTCACACCCGAGAAGTTCGACGAGGTCACCGAGGCTCTCAAGGACGTCATGGACCCCGAGCTGGGGATCAACGTCGTCGACCTGGGACTCATCTACGATCTCGCGTGGGACGACGAGAACGACGCGCTGGTCATCCACATGACGCTGACGTCGGCGGGCTGCCCGCTGACCGACGTGCTCGAGGAGCAGACGGCGCAGGCCCTCGACGACATCGTGGAGCGCTTCCGCATCAACTGGGTGTGGATGCCGCCGTGGGGCCCCGAGCGCATCACGGACGACGGGCGCGACATGATGCGCGCCCTCGGCTTCGCGATCTGATCACGCGGCCCGCGGGCCGGAGCGGGCTGCAATGCAGAGTCACGTCCGCGCGCGGCATTCGTCGGCTCGTTAGGCTCCTATGGTGAGTGTCACCCCGCTGCAGGCCCTACCCCTCGACGAGCTGCGGCAGCGGTCCAGCACGAAGTGGCGCAAGTACCCGGAGGACATCCTGCCGTTCTTCGTCGCCGAGATGGACTACGCCCTCGCGCCCGCCATCACGCGTACGCTGACGCGCGCCGTCCAGCTCGGCGACACGGGCTACACGCCGCCCGAGCCGGGCATCCGCGAGGCCTTCGTGGGCTTCGCGGAACGTCGCTGGGGCTGGACGATCGAGCCCGAGACGGTCTTCTGGACGGGCGACGTCATGATGGGCGTCGTCGAGATCCTGCGCGCCGTGACCTCGCCGGGTGACCGCGTCGTCGTCACGACCCCCGTCTACCCGCCCTTCTTCGACACCGTCGAGGAGGCCGGCGCCGTCGTCGAGCGCGTGCCGCTCGCGCGCAGCGAGCACGGCTGGGAGCTCGACCTGACCGGCATCGAAGCGGCGCTCGCGGGCGGCGCGCGGGCCGTGCTGCTGTGCAATCCGCACAACCCGACCGGAACTGTGCACTCGGCGGAGAGCCTCGCGGCGCTCGCCGACCTCGCCGCGCGCTTCGGCGCGGTCGTCATCTCGGACGAGATCCACGGTCCCCTCGCGCACGGCGACGTTCCGTTCACGCCGTTCCTCGCCGTCTCGGACGCGGCACGCAGCATCGGCTACACCGTCACGAGTGCGAGCAAGTCGTACAACTTCGCAGGGCTCAAGTGCGCCGTCATGATCGGCGGCGGACCCGAGCAGGCCAAGGTGCTGCGGGCTCTCCCGTGGGAGGTCGAGTGGCGCACGGGCCTGTTCGGCGCGCTCGCGCACAACGCCGCCTTCGCGGCCGAGAGCGACGCATGGCTCGACAGCCTGCTCGCGGCGCTCGACGCCAACCGCCGTCTCCTCGCCGATCTCCTGGCCGAGCACCTCCCACAGGCGGTGTACCGGATTCCGGATGCCGGATTCCTCGCGTGGATCGATGTGTCAGCCTACGGGTGGGGCGACAACCCCGCGACCGAGCTGCGCCGCAAGGCGCGGGTCGCCTTCCACCACGGACCGCTCTTCGGCGACGAGGGCAAGGGGCACATCCGCATCAACTTCGCGTGCTCTCCCGACCTTCTGCGCGAGGCCATCCAGCGGGTGGGCGCACTCGCGGCATCGTGAGCGCCGAGGCCGGGCCGCGGGAGTCCATCTGGGATCCCACCCGCATCTGGGTGACGGTGGGTGCCGTCGCCCTCATCTTCCTCGCGGCGATGCAGTCGCTCGCGGTCACGACTGTCATGCCCGTCGTGAGCGACGACCTCGACGGCGCCGCGCTCTACGCGATCGCGTTCTCGGGAACGCTCGCGACGAGCGTCATCGGCATGGTCGCGGTCGGCGCGTGGAGCGACCGCTCGGGGCCGCTGTGGCCGCTGACCGTGTCTGTCGCGCTCTTCGTGACGGGCCTCGTCGTGGCGGGCCTCGCCCCGACCATGGACGTGCTCGTCGTCGGCCGCCTCATCCAGGGTCTCGGGACAGGCGGGCAGACCGTCGCGCTCTACGTCGTCGTCGCGCGCGTGTATCCGCCAGCCCTGCACGGGCGGGTCTTCGCGGCCTTCTCGGCGGCGTGGGTCGTGCCTTCGCTCGTGGGTCCCTTCCTCGCGGGCGCCGTGACGGAGTACCTGCACTGGCGCTGGGTCTTCCTGGGCGTCGCAGGGCTCACCGTCGTCGCGTTCATCATGGTCGTGACGCGCCTGCGGGGGACGCCGCTCGACACGGAGCATCCGTCGTCGGACCGCATCGGACCGCGCCTCGCGTGCGCCGTCGCGGTCGCCGCGGGCGCGCTGGCGCTGAGTCTCGCGGGACAGCTCGACCAGTACGCGGGCGTCGCGGTCGCGGCATCCGTCCTCGTCATCGGCTTCGCGGCGCGCCCTCTGCTGCCGCGGCGCACGCTCATCGCGGCACGCGGCCTGCCGAGCGTCGTGCTCATGCGCGGACTCATCGCGGGCTCGCTGTTCGGCGCCGAGATCTACGTGCCGTACCTGCTGATCGACGAGTACGGCTTCTCGCCGACCTGGGCGGGCCTCGGGCTCACGGCGGCCGCGCTCGCGTGGGCCGTCGCCGCCGACATGCAGGGCCGCTTCGGCGACCGGATCGGCAACACGCGCATCGCGATGCTCGGCACGGCGGGCCTCGCGTCGGCGACGATCATCGCGGCGGTGACGGCGGGACTGCACCTGCACGCAATGACGATCGTCGCCGGCTGGGCTCTCGCGGGCGCCGGGATGGGCCTCATGTACCCGAGGCTCACGGTGCTGACGCTCGCCTACTCGACGCCGCAGAACCAGGGCTTCAACTCGTCGGCGCTCTCGATCTCGGACTCGGTCGGGTCGGCGACGGCGATCGCCGCGATGGGGCTCGCCTTCACGGCGCTGGCGGGGACGGATGCCGGATTCCCGGCAGTCTTCCTCATCGCGACGGCGCTCGCGCTGCTCGCGCTCGTGCCCGGCCTGCGGCTCGGGCACGCGCACGAGACGGCCGCCGGACCCGTGAAGAGCTAGGGGTCCTGCTAGACCTCGGCCTTGCCGAGTCGCCAGTAGCCCATGAAGGCGACCGCGCGGCGGTCGACGCCCTGCTCGGTGACGAGGTGGCGCCGCAGCGACTTGATCGCGCTCGCCTCGCCCGCGAGCCAGGAGTAGAGGGCCGCGCTCTTGAGGGCGGCGCCGCCCTTCGCGGTGCGCGGGACCTCCCACAGGATGTCGTGGTCGATGTCGATCTCGGACACCTCGGCGCCCCGGCCCGCGGGGGCGAGGACGGCGGCGGCCTCTTCGACGGCCTTCACGAGGTGCGCATGGCGCTGCCCGTCGCCGCGCGCGACGACCCGGAGCTCGAAGCCGGGGTGCGCGGGCAGGTACGCGACGTCGTCGGGATGCGGGACCTCGAGCACGACGGTGCCGCGGGCGTCCGGGGGGAGCTGCTCGAGGATGACGGCGATGGCGGGCGCCGCCGTCTCGTCGCCCGCGAGGAGGATCCGCTCGGAGTGCGCGGGCGGCACGAAGTCGATGCCGTAGCTCACTCCGCGGTGCGCCGTCGTCGGCGCGAGGATGAGGACCTCGTCGCCGATCGAGGCGCGCGCGATCCACGCGGAGGCGGGCCCCTGGATCTCGTGCGCGACCATGTCGACGTCGACCTCGCCGACCTCGTTGCGCACGCGGCGCGTCGTGTAGGTGCGGAACGGCGGGCGCTCGTGCTCGGGCAGCTCGCGCCAGTCGGTGTACCAGTCCTCGCCCTGCGGCATCGCGTCGAGGCCTGCGGTCTCGGTCGGGAAGACGATCTTGATGCGCTGGTCGAAGCCGGGGTCGCCGTAGTCGGCGAGGTCGTCGCCGCCGAAGGTGAAGCGACGGAAGCTCGGCGTGAGGTCGGTGACGGCGGTGACGCGTGCGCGGAAGAACCGCAGGGCGGGAGCGGTGGCGGTCGCGGTCATCGGGATTCTCCTGTCGGTACGGATGCCGCGACGGCCGGCGGTGTCGCGTGGTGCCGGCCGCGGGGCAGGACGATGGGCGTGCCCGACACGGGATCGGTCACGACGAGTGCGTCGAGGTCGAACACCTCGCGGATGAGCTCGCTCGTCACGACTTCGGCGGGCGTGCCGCTCGCGACGAGCCGGCCCGAGCGCAGCGCGAAGATGTGGTCGGCGTAGCGCGCCGCGAGGTTGATGTCGTGCAGCACCATCGCGATCGTCGTGCCGCGCTCGAGGTTCAGGTCCGTGAGCAGGTCGAGCACTTCGATCTGGTGGGCGACGTCGAGGAACGTCGTGGGCTCGTCGAGGAGCAGGATGTCGGTCTCCTGCGCGAGCGCCATCGCGATCCAGACGCGCTGGCGCTGTCCTCCGGAGAGCTCGTCGACGGCGCGGTCGGCGAGGTCGGCGGTGCCGGTCGCCGCGAGCGAGCGCGCGACGACCTCGTAGTCGCGCGGGCTCCACCGTGCGAGCAGCTTCTGGTGCGGGTGCCGCCCCCGGCCGACGAGATCGGCCACGGCGATGCCCTCGGGCGCGACGGGGCTCTGGGGGAGGAGCCCCAGCGTCCTCGCGACCTCCTTCGTCGGGCGGCCGTGCAGCGCCTTGCCGTCGAGGACGACCTGGCCCGACCGCGGCGTGATGAGCCGGGCGAGCGCACGCAGCAGCGTCGACTTGCCGCATCCGTTCGCTCCGACGATCGCCGCGATGCGGCCGGGCGGGATCTGCAGGTCCATGCCCTCGACGACGGGGCGCTCGCCGTAGGCGAGGGTCAGCGCCTGCGCCGACAGGGTGTGCAGTGCGGTCATAGCGAGCCTCCGGAGCGGTTCGTCCTGATGAGGAGGTAGACGAGGTAGGGCGCGCCGAGCACTCCCGTGACGACGCCGACGGGGTAGCGGTGCTCGAAGGCGAACTGTCCGACGAGGTCGGCGACGAGCACGAGGAGCGCGCCGACGAGCCCGGCGGGCACGAGGAGCGAGCCGCCGGGCCCCACGAGGCGCGCGGCGATGGGACCCGCCATGAAGGCGAGGAAGGCGATGGGTCCCGTCGCGGCCGTCGCGAAGCCCAGCAGCCCGACTGCCGCGAGGATCAGCAGGATGCGCGTGCGGGGCACGTCGACCCCGAGGCTCGCGGCGGTGTCGTCGCCGAGGCGGAGCATGTCGAGCCCCTGCGCCTGCGCGAGGAGCACGGGGACGAGGATGAGGGACGCGATCGCGAGGGGTGTGACGGCGGTCCAGGTCGCGCCGTTGAGGCTGCCCGTGAGCCACTGCATCGCCGACTGGAGGTCCCACGCGGCGGCCTGCGAGAGCACGTAGGTGACGACGCTCTGCAGCATCGCGGCGACCCCGATGCCGATGAGGATGAGCCTCGCGCCCGCGAAGCCCCCGCGATGCGAGAGGAGGTAGATCGCCACCGCGGTGAGGAGGGCGCCCGCGAGTGCGAGGAACGAGACGGCCGTCTCGTCGAGGCCGAGCAGCACGATGCCGACGACCGCCGCGGCGCTCGCCCCCGTGTTGATGCCGATGATGTCGGGCGAGGCGAGCGGGTTGCGCAGCATCGTCTGGAACGTGACGCCCGCGATGCCGAAGGCGAAGCCCGCGAGCAGGCCGAGAATCGCGCGGGGCAGCCGCAGTTCGCCGACCGTGAACGAAGCGCCGGGCACCGTCTCGCCGAGGATCACGCCGAGCACCTCGGAGGGGGAGTAGAAGGTCTGGCCGACCATGAGCGTCACGGCGAACACGACAACCGTCGCGGCGGCCAGGATCCAGACCGCGCGGCCGCGGCTCCGCAGGCGGCGGCGATGCCCGGACCGGACTGTCTGCAGGCTCACAGCTCACGCACCTTCTGACGACGGACGATCCAGATGAAGAAGGGGGCGCCGATGAACGCCGTCACGATGCCGACCTGGATCTCCTCGGGGCGGGCGACCACGCGGCCGACGACATCGGAGGCGACGAGGAGCGCCGCGCCCACGAGCGCCGCGAAGGGCAGCAGCCAGCGGTGGTCGGTGCCGACGAGGAGGCGGCAGAGGTGGGGCACGACGAGCCCGACGAAGGCGATGGGACCCGCGACGGCGACCGCCGCGCCGCAGAGGATGACGGCTCCGGCCGACGAGACGAGCCGCGTGCGGGCGACGTGTTCGCCGAGCCCCGTCGCGACGTCGTCGCCGAGCGCGAGCGAGTTCATGCCGCGAGCGGTCAGCAGGCACACGACGGCGCCGAGGAGGAGCACCGGCAGGACGGCCGCGATGCGGTCCCACGTCGCCCCGCCGACGCCGCCCACCTGCCAGAAGCGGAACGTCTCCATGAGATCGACGCGGGGGAGCATGAGGGCGCTCACGAGCGACATGAAGGCAGCGGATGCCGCAGCCCCCGCGAGCGCGAGCTTGAGCGGCGTCGCCCCGCCGCGGCCGAGCGAGCCGACGGCGTAGACGAAGACCGCGGCGGCTGCGGCGCCCGCGATCGCGAAGCCCATCATGGGGTAGGGCGCCGAGACGCCGAAGAGGGTGATGCCCACGACGACCGCGAGTGCCGCGCCGCCCGAGACTCCGAGGATCCCGGGGTCGGCGAGAGGATTGCGCGTGACGGCCTGCATCGTCGCGCCCGCGATGGCGAGCGCGGCGCCCACCAGGATCGCGAGCACGGTGCGCGGCATCCGTGCGACGACCGCCGCCTCTTCGACGGTGCGCGCGTTCCCCGCGAGCCCCGCGAGGATGTCGTCGAGGCCGACCGCGCGCACCCCGAGCGCGATGGAGGCGATGCAGAGGAGCGCGAGCACGACGACCGATCCGCCGAGCCACGCGATCCGCACCGCCGCCGAGCGCCGCAGGGGTGCGGTGCTCGGCAGCGGCGTGCGGGTCAGGGTGATGCTCAAGCCCTCGGCTCGAGCGCGCTCGCGAGGAGGGCGAAGTACTCGTCGATGCCCCAGCCGATCGAGAGCGGCGAGGGGTTGGCCGACGCCGCGAGCGGCGTCGAGTTCTCGAGGATCGCGATCCGCCCGTTGGCGATCGCAGGGATCTGCGAGAGGAGCGGGTCGGCCTGCAGCTGCGCGATGATCGCGCCGTCGGGCTCGCCGTAGGTCACGAAGACGTCGACGTCGGCGAACCGATCGGCCTGCTCCGAGCTCACGCTCACGTAGAACTGGTCGGTGCCGGCCGTCTCCTCCTCGACGATCGCCGGCTGGGGGAGCCCGAGGCTCGAGAGGAAGCCGGGACGCGTGTCGTGGCTCGTGTAGAAGCCGACCTGGCTGAAGTCCGACGGGTCGATGTAGGAGAAGAGGATGTTCGACTCGGCGAGCCCGGGGTGCTCGGCGAGTGCCGCGTCGACCTCCGCGTGCAGGTCCTCGATGAGCTGGTCGCCTTCCGCCGCCAGGCCGATGGCCGCGGCGTCGAGGCGGATCATGTCTTCGTACGACGTGCCCCACGCGACATCCGGATACGCGACGACCGGCGCGATCTTCGACAGCGTGTCGTACTCCTCCTGCGTGAGCCCCGAGTAGGCCGCGAGGATGACGTCGGGCGCCGTGTCGGCCACGGCCTCGAAGTCGATGCCGTCGGTCTCGTCGAACAGCACGGGGGTCTCGGCGCCGAGCTCCTCGAGCCTGTCCTCGACCCAGGGCAGGACGCCGTCGCTGTCGTCGTCGCCCCAGGTGGCCTTGCTCATCCCGACGGGCACGACACCCAGGGCGAGCGGGACCTCGTGGTTGGCCCATGCGACCGTCGCGATGCGCTCCGGCTTCTCGGCGATCGTCGTCGTGCCGTACGCGTGCTCGATCGTCACGGGGAACTCACCCGAGCCCGAGGACGAATCGGCGCCTGCCGTGTCGGCGTCGGAGGCGGTCGCAGTGGCGCAGCCGGTCAGCGCGAGCGCGGCGATCGCGGTCAGCGCGAGGGCGGCGGGGCGGAAGTGGGGCACAGGATCCTCCAAGCTTGGGGTAAGGACAGCCTTACTTTACTTAGGTGACCCTTCCATGGCGAATCGAGGGGCGTTTCTGACCACGTCCTGGCGTGGGTACGGGAAAGATCGGCGCCTCACCGATACCGGACAGTCGTGCGATGAGGCCACACTGATCCCAGGGGAGGAGCCGCCGAGCCCTGGCGCGGGTGCTGGGGCAGCCCTTCGGGAGTTCACATGAGCCGCGTTCCCCATCGGATCTTCGTCGGCCGCGGCGCGCTCGTCGAAGAACTCGCCCGAGCGGCCCGCGACGGCGAGACCCGGCTCGTGGCCGGACCCGCGGGCATCGGGCGTTCGCATCTGCTCCAGCACGTCGCCGACCTCGTCGAGCGCGACCGGCCCGTCTGCCGGCTCGCGGCCACGCGGGCCGCCGCATCCATGCCGCTCGGCCTGTTCCTTCCCGTCATCGATCGCGTCGAGAGCGCGTTCGAGGCGGCGACGCGGCTGCGGCTCACTCTCGTCGAGCGGATGCCGCTCATCACGGTCGATGACGCGCACCTGCTCGATGCGGCCTCGGCTGCCGTCCTGCTGGATCTCGCCCGCGCCGACGTGCCCCTGCTGCTGAGCGTCCGGGACGGGCAGCCGATCGACGAGGCCGTGCAGGCGATCGAGCGGCACCACGCGCCCGCGCGGATGTCGCTGGCCCCCCTCTCGGACGGCGAGCTCGCACGGCTCGTGCGCTCGCGGGTCGCGGCCATGCCCGACCCCGGGCTCATGTCGATGGTGCGGCAGTGGTCGGAGGGGATCCCGCAGTACGCGGAGGAGACGCTGCAGGGCCTCATCGACGCCGACCGCATCGCGTATGAGGTGGGGACGGCGTACGTGGTCGGCGCCGGCGCGCCGCGGCGCACGGTGCCTGCGAGCGGCTCGGAGCCGCGCGTCTCGTCGGCCGCTCTGCACGCGGCTCGCCTCACGGCGCTCGCCCAGTCGCTCCCGCTCGCGATCATGCGCGGGCTCGCGACGGCGCAGGCCGTCGAGGAGGCGGAGACGGCGGGACTCCTCCGGTTCCGACGGGCCGCAGACGCGATCGTGCTCGAGCCGCGGCATCCGTGGCTCGGAGAGTCGCTCGTGGCGGACCTGCCCGTCGCCGCCCGCCTGAGTCTCATCCAGGAGCTCGTCGACGCGCACCCGACCCTGCCGCCGGATCCCCGGCTCGCGGGACGCGTCGTCCTGTGGCGCATCGAGCTGGGGCTCGGGGTGCGGGTCGACGACCTGCTGGACGCGATCGCGGGCTCGGCGACCGTCGCCCCCGCCGAGGCCGAGGCGCTCGTGGATGCCGCGATCGCGCGGGTGCGGCAGCCTGCCGACACGCTCAAGCTCGCGACGCTGCTGACGCATCTGCAGCGGCTCGACGACGCGGAGGCGCTGCTCTCCGGGCTCGCGGCGGCCGATCTTCCGGCTGAGGTGGGGCGTCGGCGCGACATCGTGCACGCGTTCGTGGCGATGTTTCCCGCGAACGATCCCGCTCGGGCCGTGGAGCTTCTGCGCCGTCATATCGACGACCCGCTCGCACGCGCCCACCTCGCATCGGCGTTCCTGCAGCTCGGCGACATCCGGGCCGCGGTCCGGATGGGGGCGTCCGTGCTCGACGAGGCCGAGGCGCCGACGGAGGCGCAGGCGCACGCGGCACTCGCGCTGAGCGCCGCCCTCGTGCACGGGGGCCGCATCGCGGACTACGAAGCGCTCCGGTCGCGACGCAACGAGCTGATCTCTCGCGCGGCGGATCTGCTGCCGCAGGGGATGGAGCTCGCGCGGATCATCGACGAGTCCGCGCTGTCGGAGGCGCGTGAGGCGCTGGATGCCGCGCAGGCCCTCGCACGCGGGTCGTACGAGGGCTCGCTCGCAGGTCAGGACGACGGCATGCGCGCTCAGCACTCGCACCAGCTCGCGCGGATCGCCCTCGAGCGCGGCGCTCCCGACGAGGCGCTCCCACTCGCCGTCGGCGCCGTCGTCGCGGACGGCGCGTGGGCGCTTGCGTTCCGAGCGCGCACGGAGGCGACGCTCATCGAGGCCCTCGCGCTCGCGGGGCGGCGCGACGAGGCGGCGGAGCACCTCGCCCGTGCCGGCAGACGGCCCCGTTCCCCCCTCTACGACCTCGACCTCGCGCGCGCTGCCGCCGTCACGACGGCGGCAGGCGGTCACGCTCCCGACGCGGCGGAGCGTCTCGCCCAGGCGGCCGTCCACGCCGTCGCCCGCGGCCAGTTCGTGCGGGGGCGGGTCGCCCTCGACCAGGCAGTCCGCTACGGCTCAGATGCCGCCGCGCGCGCCCTGCTCCGGCTGAGGCCGTCCGCGGGCGACGCCGCGCTCGCCGGCTCCCAGGCCCTCGCGCACGGCTGGCTCGACCGCGACGCGATCGCGCTCGACGCGCGCGCGCGGGATCTCGCCGAGCGCAGGCTGCTGTGGCGCGCGCTCGAGACGGCAGCCCTCGCCGTCGTGACGGGCGCAGACGCGGCCACGCTCGCGGTCCTCCGGGCGCGATGCCCCTCGCTGCGCAGCCCCGTCGTGCCGGACGCCCCGGCCACCGTCCTGACGGCGCGGGAATCCGAGATCGCCGGCCGCGCCGCGGCGGGCCGGACCGACGCCGAGATCGCGGCCGAGACGGGGCTGTCGATCCGGACAGTGCAGACCCACCTGTCGAACATCTACCACAAGCTCGGCATCCGGAGCCGGACAGAACTCGCCCGGCGTCTCGAGCCCGGGATCGCGCTACGTAGTCCGACGGGTACGTAGCACCGACCTGCCGTCGGCGGGCGGACACTGGTTCGGGGGGAGGCCATGGGAAGCCGGGCGCACGCGGGGGCGGGCGACCTGGACTGCTGAGAGTGGGACAACCATGAGCCGAACATCGGTGCGTGTCAACGCACGGGATCCGATCTCGGAGGCGGGCATCGTGAGCCAGCTGCGCCCGAGACCGGAAGTGCGCGTCGTGAGCGTCGAAGAGGAGATCACCCCGGAAGTCGTCGTGGTCGTGGCCGACATCGTCGACGACGAGACGCTCACGACCCTGCGGTTCCTGCAGCGACACGGCGAGTCCCGCACGGTCCTCGTCGCGACGCAGCTGAGCGACGGTGACCTCGTGCGTGCCGTGGAGACCGGCGTCGTCGGGCTCGTGCGGCGATCCGAGGCGCGCCCCGACCGGCTCGTCGCGGCGATCTGCGCCGCCGCCGCGGGGGAGGGGACGGTTCCCCCCGACCTGCTGGGCCGTCTGCTCGACGAGGTGGGTCGCCTGCAGCGGACGGTGCTCGACCCACGTGGCATCGCCTTCGCAGGTCTCGCCGCTCGCGAGGTAGAGGTGCTCAAACTCGTGGCCGAAGGCTGGGACACCGCCCAGATCGCGCACAAGCTGTCGTACTCCGAGCGCACCGTCAAGAACGTGCTGCACGACATCACGACCCGCCTGCAGCTGCGCAACCGCTCGCATGCTGTCGCGTACGCGATGCGCGAGGGACTGATCTGACGGATGCCGCGTGCCCGGTCGGGCATGCGGCGGTGCACGGACGGATGCCCCGGGCACGCGCGGGACACGCGCGCGGGCTCGCGACGATGGAAGCGGAAGCAGGATCACCGTGATACTCCGACGCCTCGCAGCAGCGCTCGCGACCGCCGCCCTCGTGCTGGGCGGCGCGGTCGCGGCTGCGCCTGCCGCGGCGGAGATCGTGGACCCGGCCGAGACCTCGCCGTTCTCCATCTCGGCACTCGATGTCGGCGGCGATGCGCGCCCGGGGGAGCAGTTCCGCTGGGACCTCGACATCCGTCTGCAGGATGCCGAGTTCGCCGGACCCGGTTGGGTTGCGGTGCGCGTCACCTGGCCGGAGGGCATCGACCTCGTCGACGCCTCGGGCTGCCGGGGATACATCCGTCCCGGTGAGGACGTGGCCTGGTCCGAGCTCGACGACCATGTCTCGGGGGAGGAGTGCGTCCTCAGCGCCGACGTCGTGGCCCAGGGCTGGGGATCCGTGACGCTGTACTTCGAGTCGACGCTCGAGCCGCAGGCCTCCCCGCTGCCCGAGCCGGCCGCGCTCGCGCTGACGATCGACCGGCTCGTGGAGATCGGCACGGGCGAGATCCCCGTGGTCATCGGCGAGACGGTCGTGCCACCGGCATCCGTCGCCCCCGTCGTCACATGGGGCGCGCTGTACCAGGGCGCGGTCCAGGCCTTCGACTATTCGTGGGCGGGCGACCCCGACCCCGCCTCGACATCGTTCGTCATCGACATCCCGAACATCGCATCGAGCGAATCGCCCCTGCAGGTGTCGTCGACGCAGACCGTGTGGCGCCTCGACTGGCCGGACGAGCTCACGCTCGCGAGGACCGGGGAGACTCTCGACGACAGCGGCCTGTGCGCGAACGCGAGCACAGCGGTCGACGATGGATTCTGCGATCTCGAGATCTTCCAGGACGCGTCCTGCGAGGAATCCCATTGCCCCCCGATCCAAGACGCGGATGGCGAGATCCCCGGGACGCCGGGTCCTCCGCCGTATTCGTGCTTCTCCGGTTCGAGCTGCTACTACCTCGTCTACCTTCAGCTGGTGGCGCCGCGCACGATCCCCGGCGATTCGCTCGTGGTCACGACATCCGTGACCCCGCTGACTGCGACGTACGTCCCGTCCGAGGGAAGTCCCGACGACATGCCGGAGGGCTGGGTCCAGGGCGACGCGGACGACTCGACGCTCGTCGCGCACATCTTCGACACCGACCTGCGGCTCAGCGAGCGCGAAGGCATCGTCGCGGGCGAAGAGGTCGCGGTCGAGATCGATGTGCGTCAGATCGAGGGCTTCGACATCATCGCGGAGAACCGGGGCTATGGGCCGTACGTCGCGGTCGAGCTTCGACTCGACTGGCCTCCGTTCCTCAGCCTGAGCGCGACACCCGACGGATGCGTGGAGTGGAGAGGCGCCGACCAGATCTGCGTGCTGCGCTTCGCGACATCACCGCCCGGCGAGACCCAGACGGTGCGATTCCGGCTCACGATGCCCGCCGAGCTGCCGGATCCGAACTCGGGCGAGATCGCGGTGACCGCGTCGAACATCGAACTCTGGGCCACGAGTGAAGGCGAATCTCTGATGGAGACGCTTCCCGCCTCAGCGCTGATCGGAAGCGCCGAGGAGTTCTCCGTCTTCGAACCGCCGATCGTGACTGCGGTCGAGCTCAGTGCGGATAACGGGATTCCCGGCGGAGACGACGTCACCGCGACGTTCCGGGTGTCGCACCGGCAATCGAGCGCTTTCCGGTTCGCCGACGCGACGGCCGTCGTGCAGGTCACGTGGCCGGAGTTCCTGACTCCGCGGAGCGATCCTGCGAGTCCGTGCGAGGACTTCGTCCCGAACGGGGACGGTCACGGCGGCGTGTGCCGCATCGGCGGTCTCGGATTGCCGGGGTCGGCTGCGGAGTTCGTGATGGAGTTCGCACTGCCGACCGAGGCTGAGGCCCAGGGTCTCGCGGGGTACTTCGCGATGGAGGGGGTCGCGCTGGAGGTCGAGAACGCGGACGGCGCGGCCCGGTCCCTTCCCGGGAGCTGGATCGAGCCCAGCAGTGCACGGTTCGTCCTCGATGAGAATGTGTTCCCCGTCGACGTGATCCTGGACCGCAGCGTCAGCACCGTCGGCGGGCTCCGGCTCCACGTCGCCGTCGAGGTCACGTACGACCACGAGGTGGCGGAGGAATCCGACATCGACGCCGTGGGGCTCGCGATCACCTGGCCGGACTTCCTCGAGCTCGTCGATCCGCCGGGCATGTTCGGCTGCGAGATCGTCGACGACATCTGCTTCCTCACCGACCCGATCGTGGGCGCGACCCAGGTCGTCGAGCTGTGGTTCGACATGCCGGACGACGCCCCCGGAGCGGGTGAGATCTCGGCGGTCGGTGTGAAGCTGTGCGACGGACCGCCCACAGACTGCAGCGAGCTCTCGTCGGACTGGATCGGGTCGGATGCCGAGGAGTTCGCCGTCCTCGAGCCCGAGGTCACGATCGACCTGACCGTCGACAGCGAGACGGGGTGGACAGGCGGGCAGCCGATCACGGCGACCGCGACCGTGGGATATGAGAGCGAGATCCCCGGCACGCTCCCCGGTCTCACGGCGGACCTCATCCTGGACTGGCCGTTCTTCCTGACGCCGCGCGCGATCGGCGGCTGCGACGACATCGTCGCGGGGGGCGCGTGCCGGCTCACGGGTCTCGGTCCCGACGCTGCCGAGCGGACGATCACGGTCGCCTTCGACATGCCGTCGGTCGAGCCGTTCGATGCCGAACCGTCGGCGTATCCGGTGGAGGGGACGATCCGCGTGAGCGGTCTCGCCCTGTCGTACCTGGCGCTTCCCGAGATGCCACTGCCGGCCGAGGAGGAGGGCGATGGCGAGGAAGAGGAGGAGCCGGTAGACATCTCGATCTCGACGTCGAGCTTCACGATGATCGAACGCATCTCGGCGCCTTCCGTGGGACTCGCCTCGACCGGTCAGACGGTCACGGACCTCTCCACGCTGGGGCCCGAGGAACTCGTCGACGCCCTCGTCGGCCCGGGCATCGCGACGAGCAACGTCGCGTACACGGGGAGCGAGGTCGGGGCGGGGCGCTTCTCGGGGTTCGACGTCCTCGGATTCTCGGAGGGCGTCATCCTCAGCTCGGGCTACGCCGACGAGGCTCCCGGCCCGAACGACAGTGAGACGACGACCGGCGATCTCGGCGCGCTTGGCGACAGCGATCTCGAGAAGCTCTTCGGCTGGGACACGCGGGATGCCAGCGTACTCACGTTCAGGTTCGTTCCGACGTCGTCGGAGGTCTTCCTGGACTTCGTCTTCGCGAGCGAGGAGTACAGCGAGTACGCCGCGCTCGAGACTCACGGCGTCTTCGCGATCTTCGTCAACGGGGTCAACTGCGCCATCACGCCGGATGAGGACGAAGAGCCCGTCTCGGTCGAGACCATCAACGGCGGATCGCTCGAGAGCGCTGCGCAGAGAGAGCAGCTGTACCGAGACAACGCCCCCGTGTTCAACGACTCCGAGCCGACGTCAGGGCCCCTCGACCTCGAGGCCGACGGCTTGACCACCGTGCTGCAATGCGCGGCGGAGGTCACGCCGAACGCCACGAACACGATGAAGATCGCGATCGCCGACACTGTCGCGGAGGAATCGGACAGCCAGGTCTTCATCGCCGCGGGCAGCCTGCGGTCGAACCGTCCGCCGGTCGCAGCCGACCAGTCCGTGACCACGGCGTTCGACAAGGCGGTCGGAGTGACGCTGTCGGCGAGCGATGCCGACGGCGACGAGCTGACCTACGACGTCGTCGCCCCACCGGCGCACGGCGTGCTGTCGGGCACCGGGCCGAACCTCGTGTACACGCCGACCACCGGATTCAGCGGCTCCGACTTCTTCACGTTCACGTCGAACGACGGCGTCGACGAGTCTCCCGGTGCGACGGTCGCGATCCATGTCGAGCCGCCCGAGCCCGTGATCGTCGAACTGCCGCCGGACTGGATCGGCGCTGACTCGGTGCGCGTCCGCGTCCTCCAGCCCAAGGCCACGATCGTCCCCGGCGTGGCCCGGCCGGGCGATGTCGTCACGGTCTTCCTCGAGGACTTCCCTCCGGGCGCCTCGCTGACGATGGCGTGGTCGACGTGGCCCGAGCTGACGGTGGCCGAGCGGATCCTTCCCGCTGACGTCACGATCGGGCAGCAGCGCCTGCTCATCGTCCGGCGCGCGGCTCTCGGAGTCCGCGGCCTCATCGTGACGAGCACCGACGGCCGGTTCGGCACGCTCGACCCCGCGCGCGAGCTGCTCGTCGTGCCTCGCAGCACGGTCGCGGACGAGCTCGTCGGGCGCGGCGGATAGAGGAGCGGCGATGATCGCAGAAGTCGACCAGGCCCTCGGCGAACTCGTACGCGAGATCCCGGGGGTCCCGAAGGACGTCGACGTCGTGTTCGACGCGCCGACGAAGGACTGGGCGGCGCGCCGCAACGCACCGACCGTCAACCTGTACCTCTACGACATCCGCGAGGACCTCCGCCGCCGCGAGCGCGGCTTCGTCGAGACGCGTGACGACCGCGGCATCATCGTGAGCCGCGCGCCCGGTCCGCGCTTCTTCAAGCTGTCCTATCTCGTGACGGCGTGGACGCAGCGCCCCGAGGACGAGCACCGCCTGCTCGACGGGCTCCTCCGGGCTCTCCTCCCGTTCGACGCACTTCCCGACCAGCTCATGCGGGGCACCCTTGCCGAGGTGGGTCGCCCCGTGTCGCTCACGGTCGCGCTGCCCCCTCCCGAGGACCGCGCCTTCGCCGACGTCTGGTCGTCGCTCGGCGGCGAGCTCAAGCCGTCACTCGACGTCGTCGTGACGGTCCCCATGGCCACGGGCGTCGTGTACGAGGCCGGCCCGCCCGTCACGGCGGGCGTCGAGGCGGGTTTCGTCGACCTCCTGGCGGCGGGCGTCTCCGAGCAGCGCGCACACCGATCACCGGGGGAGCGATGACCTTCGACGATCCGAGCGTCACCCACCTGCTGGCGCGGCTCGGCGTCATGGAGGACCGCATCCGCGCGCTCATCCTCGCGCGGCGCGCCGACGACCCGCACCCCGACGACCCCTTCCGAGGTCTCTACCTCAGCGAGGAGATGATCGACCGCCTCTTCGAGGACGCGCCGGGCTCGGCGGCGTGGACGGATGCGTCGGGCCGCCGGGAGGCGTGCGAGCGAGCCGCGGACGAGGCAGTCGACGCAGGCTCCCGCATCCGGCTCCGCGACCTCGCCGAGACCTTCGACCTCACGGATCTCGATGTCGACATGCTCGTCATCGCGCTCGCGGCGGACCTCGATCCGCGGTTCGAGCGGTTCTTCGGCTATCTCAACGACGACGTGAGCCGTCGGCGCCCCTCTGTCGCGCTGACGCTCGACCTGTGCGGAGTCCCGCTCGCGTCGGCGCGCGACCGCTCCCGGCTAGCGCACGGGCCGCTCGTCTCCGCGGGGCTGCTCGTCATGGACGATCCCGATCGCGCGCTGCCGAGCCGTGCCCTGCGGGTCCCCGATCGCGTCGTGGCGCACCTCCTGGGCGACGACACGCCCGACTCCGCTCTCGACGGACTCATCTCGCACGCGCCCGAGATCGAGTGGGGGGATGCCTCGGCCCTCGTCGCGGCGCTGCGGCGCGGCATCCGCTCCCTCTACGTCCGCGAGTCGGCGACCGGATCGGGCACGGTCGTGGCGGCCCGCGCGCTCGCGGCACTAGGTCGCGGCGCCGTGCACCTGGATCTCGACCGCCTCGGCTCGGAGCACGGCGTCGACGAGGCGCGGCTCGCGGTCCGCGAGGTGCGCCTGCGCGGACAGGGTCTCATCGCGGG
Organism: Microbacterium sp. SS28; assembly: GCF_022761035.1. Lineage (GTDB taxonomy): Bacteria > Actinomycetota > Actinomycetes > Actinomycetales > Microbacteriaceae > Microbacterium. The sequence continues at coordinate 664,786 of NZ_JAKWJP010000002.1, read as the reverse complement.
GCCCGTCGCCCGCGACGCCGCCCCCGACGTGCTCGCGGCGCTCGACGCATCGCCGATGCCGACGATCTTCGTCGGCGCCGACACGTGGGACCCGGGATGGACGCGCGATCTCCCCGCCGTCATCGACGTTCCCGCGAGCACTGTCGACGAGCGCGTCCGGCTGTGGCGCGAGAGCCTCGGAGCGGGGATCGAGATGCTCGACATCGAATCCGCGACGGCGCCGTACCGGCTGCGCCCCGAGCAGGTCGTGCGCGCCGCGCAGACGGCTCGGACCCAGGCATCCGTCACCTCCGACGGTCTGCTCACGGCGGCGCACCTCGGCGCGGGAGCGCGCGCCGAGAACGGATCGACCCTCGACCGGCTCGCGCGACGGATCGCCCCGACGGTCGGCTGGGAGGACCTCGTGCTCCCCGTGGGGACGGCCGAATCGCTGCGCGAGGTCGCGGTGCGGGCGCGGTTCCGCGAGCGCGTGCTGGGCGACTGGGCGATGCGCCCCGGCGGTGGCCGCGGGCACGGGGTCGTGGCGCTGTTCGCGGGCGACTCGGGCACGGGCAAGACGATGTCGGCCGAGGTCATCGCGGGCGAGCTCGCCCTCGACCTCTACGTCATCGACCTCTCGACGCTCGTCGACAAGTACGTCGGCGAGACGGAGAAGAACCTCGAGCGCGTGTTCCAGGCGGCCGCCGGCACCAACGGCGTGCTGCTCTTCGACGAGGCGGACGCCGTCTTCGGCAAGCGGTCCGAAGTGCGCGACGCGCACGACCGGTACGCGAACGTCGAGAGCGCGTATCTGCTGCAGCGGATCGAGCGGTTCGACGGGCTCGCGCTCCTGTCGACCAACCTGCGTGCCAACATCGACGAGGCGTTCACGCGGCGGCTCGACCTCATCATCGACTTCCCGATGCCCGACGCCGCGCTGCGCACCGAGCTTTGGGACCGCTGCCTGGGCCCCGCGATCGCGCGCGGCGACGATCTCGACCTCGCGTTCCTCGGGTCGGCGTTCGAGCTCTCCGGCGGGTCCATCCGGTCGGCGGCCGTGACGGCGGGGTACTTCGCCGCCGCGGCCGAGGGCATCGTCCTGATGCGCCACCTCGTGGCCGCCGTCGAGCGGGAGTACCGCAAGCTCGGCAGACTGCTCGTCGAGAGCGAGTTCGGGCGGTACTGGCCGAAGGTCGGCGCATGAACGGACGCGGAACGGATGCCGGGATGCGGCCCCTGCCCGATCGGGCAGGTCACGCGTCCCCTTCGTCCGCATCACACGTCGCGACCCACGGGGGCGCGCGGAGGTAGGCAGGAGAGAGGGGACTGGAGGGGCCATGTCCACATTCGATTACGAGGCGGCCGAGAGCGTCGCGCGGCGTCCGCGCGACGAGCGGCACGCCGACGCCGCCGCCGCGACGGGACTGCGCGAGAGACGGCTCGACGTCCTGGGACCTGCGGGCATGCTGCGACTGCAGCGCGAGGCGGGCAACGGCGCCGTAGCCGAGCTCGCCGAGCAGGAGCAGGAGCGCTCGCCCGTGCTCGACGTCGTGTCGGGGGGCGGTTCGAGCCTCGACGGCGACGTCCGCACCGACATGGAGCAGCGACTCGGCGCCGACTTCTCGGACGTCCGCGTGCACAATGACGCCGCGGCGCACGATTCGGCGAAGTCCGTGGGGGCGCACGCCTACACGGTCGGCTCGCACGTCGTCTTCCAGCGCGACGCGTTCGAGCCGTCGTCGACCGCCGGGCGGACGACCCTCGCGCACGAGCTGACCCACGTCATGCAGCAGCGCAGCGGACCCGTCGACGGCACCCCGACGGGAGGCGGCGTGAGCGTCAGCGATCCCGGCGACCGGTTCGAGCGCGCGGCGGCCGAGAACGCCGACCGGGCCATGAGCACACCGGATGCCGCGGCCGGCGTGCAGCGGTCGGTCGACCCGTCGGCGCCGTCGGTCCAGCGCGCCGAGGACGCCGACGAAGAGCCCGACGAGTCCGCCGCCGTGCAGGGGATGTTCGTGCAGCGCGAGGAAGAGGCGGAGGAGGAAGAGGCCTCCGGCTGAGGCCTTTCCCCGCCATGTCCGCCGCTCCCATCCTCGAGGCGGCGCCGGCGCGACGCCTGACCCGCTCCGCGCCGGCGAGGGATGCGCCGATCCGCGCACCGAACGAGATGCTCGCCCTGCAGCCGCTCGTCGGCAACGCCGCGATCGCCTCGCTCCTCGCCGAGGGGACGAGACCGCGCACGGCGCAGCGACTCGTCGAGGGCGGACGGATGCCGGCGCCGCCGGTCGCGCCAGGACCCATCGAGCCTGCCGCGCACCCCGGTCTGCGCGCCGTGCGGGCGAGCGTGAAGTCTGCGGCATCGCGCGCGTCGCGGCATCCGTCGCCCACGGCCGCTGTGGGAACCGCGGAGAAGGCCGTCGAGCCTGTGTCCGATGAGGCGGAGGCCCAGGCCAAGCAGGAGCGCGCCGCGACGATCGGCAACGCGCCGACCCCGGGGTTCGACAAAGCCGCCTTCATCGCCGCCGTCAACGCCGCGATCGCGAAGCAGACGCCGAAGACGCTTGAGGATGCCGCGGAGTTCGGGTCGTCGGGCAAGGCGGAGTCGGTCGGCGCCGAGGTGAAGGGGCGCGTCGGACAGAGCAAGTCCGCCTCGACGGGGCCACTCAGTGAAGCGACAGCGCAGCCGCCGGATACGTCGCGGGCCACCCTCACCCCCGGGACGCCGCTCGCGGTAGCACCGCCGGCCGTCGCGCCCGCGCTCGCCGCGGGGCGCGCGGCGCCCGTCCCCGCGCCGCAGGAGCAGACCAACCTCGACCACGGACCCGCGCAGGTCGACCAGGAGATGTCGGAGGCCGGCGTCTCGGAGGAGCAGCTGCGCACCTCGAACGAGCCCGAGTTCACCGACGCGCTCGCCGCGAAGGGGGAGGCCTCGACGCACGCGGCCACGGCTCCTGCGGCGCTGCGCGAGCAGGAGGCCGGCATCATCGCCGGTGCCAAGCAGGATGCCGCTGCGACGGGTATCGCAGGCGGTGCGGGACTCGCCTCCAGCAAGGCGGCCGGCGCGACCAAGCTGCTCGGCGGCCAGCAGCAGGCGAAGACGGCACAGGAAGGCGCCCGTGCCAAGGTCAACGCCGATCTTCGCGGGATCTTCGACAAGACCAAGACCGACGTCGAGGCGATCCTCGCGAGCATCGACACGACGGTCGAGGCGGACTTCACGAAAGGCGAGTCCGAGGCGCGCACCGCCTTCAAGTCGTTCCACGAGCGGGAGATGTCGGCGTTCAAGGAGCGCGAGTACGGCTGGAATCCGCTCGCGTGGGGCAAGGACCTGCTCTTCGGCCCTCCGCCGGGCGCGAAGGCGGTCTTCGAGAAGTCGCGCTCGTTCTACCAGAACGAGATGACGAGGGTCATCAGCGGCATCGCCGACACCGTCGGCAAGAAGCTGACCGAGGCCAAGGACCGGGTCACGAAGGGCCGCGACCAGATCGCGGGCTACGTGGCGGGGCTCGCGCCGGCTCTTCGCACGGAGGGAGCGAAGGCCGCGCAGGGATTCACGGCGCAGTTCGACCAGCTCGAGCAGTTGGTCGACGAGAAGTCGCAGTCGGTCGTCGAGGATCTCGCCGCGAAGTACGTCGCCGCGAAGGGCGAGGTCGACGCCGAGATCACCAAGATGCAGGAGGAGAGCAAGGGGCTCGTCGGGCGGGCCGTGGCGGCCGTCGTCGGCGTCGTCACGACGATCAAGAACCTCGCCGCGATGCTCACCCAGGTGCTCGCGCGAGCCGCCGCCGCGGTGGACAAGATCATCAAGGACCCGATCGGATTCCTCGGCAACCTCGTGAACGCCGTCAAGGGCGGCATCCAGCAGTTCGGGACCAACATCGCGACCCACCTCAAGGCGGGGCTGCAGTCGTGGCTGTTCGGGGCGCTCGCCGAAGGCGGGATCGAGCTGCCCGAGAAGTTCGACTTCAAGGGCGTGCTTCAGCTCATCCTCTCGATCCTCGGCCTCACATGGGCGAAGGTGCGCGCCCGGATCGCCGCGAAGCTCCCGCCGGGCGCCCTCGAGGCAGTCGAGAAGGGCTTCGGGATCGTCAAGACGATCATGACGGCGGGGATATCGGGGATCTGGCAGCTGCTGCTGCAGAAGCTCGGCGACATCAAGGAGATGGTGCTGAACCAGGTCAAGGAGATGGTCTCGGTCGAGATCATCAAGGCCGGCATCGTGTGGCTCATCTCCATGCTCAACCCCGCATCGGCCTTCGTGAAGGCCTGCAAGATGATCTACGACGTCGTCATGTTCTTCGTCGAGAAGGCCTCGCAGATCAAGGAGTTCGTCGACAGCATCCTGGACTCCGTCGAATCGATCGCGGGCGGCGGTGTCGGCGCCGTCGCGGGCTACATCGAGAAAACCCTCGGGCGCATGGTGCCGATCATCATCGGCTTCATGGCGTCGCTGCTGGGGCTCGGGGGCATCTCGGGCAAGATCAAGGCGATCCTCGAGAAGATCCAGGAGCCCGTAGGCAAGGCGATCGACTGGGTCGTCGGCAAGGCCGTCACCTTCGGCAAGAAGGCACTGGCGCTTGGAAAGAAGCTCCTGAGCAAGGCGAAGACTTTCGGCAAGAAGGTCGTCGGCGGGATCAAGAAGAAGCTCGGCATCAAGGAGAAGACCCCCGCCGAGGCGAGAGCCAAAGAGCGAAAGGCGGCTGAAAGGGGAGCTTCGGTGCTGAACCGGATCCCAAAGAGCCGATTCGCTCAGCCGCTGACCGGGCCCGCTCTGACCGCTGTGAAGCTCGCGTACGGATTGGATGCGATTCAGGCGGTTGGCCGTGATGGCAAGTGGTTCGTTGCTGCGACTATCAATCGCACGACTGAGGCGCCCACCCACCACCCCTACCAGCAACTGAGTGGCGGGACGGACGCGACTTGGGAGCTGCCATGGAGTCAACGCGGCATGATTATCGAGGGCGCGATGGCGAAGGTCTTCCGCAAGGAGGGACTGCCTATCCAGCGTGTCCCGGCCACGTTCTGGGCGATCGACTTCATCAGCGGTGGCATCGTCAAGACCACGCGCGACGCCAACGGGAAGTGGGTCTCGACAGAGATCACCAAATCGCTCGGAATCAGCATGAAGAGCCTGGACCTTTTGACGAAGCTCACTCGCGTCCCGAGATCTCCGGAGGCCGTGCGTCAAACTCTGCGGAAGCATGTACGCGACCTCAAGGCGTTCACAGATGACACGCTCAAAGGCGTCACGGTGAAGGATCTGCAGGATCGACGCCTCGAAGTCCTAATCGGGCCTGGGAATCCAACAGCCAAGCAGCAAGCCGAAATTGATGCCGTCATCGCGAGTGCGGGTTTGCATATTGTTGTGCGGCGCTTCTAGCTGCCCTTTCGCGCATCCCCAACGCGCACGATCCGCTACCCCTGGGTAAGCCCGCGCGGACTCAGGGCCGAGGCATCCCCGGATCGATCCTGAAAGCACTCGCGGTGCCGGCGCAGGCGCCGCGTGCGAGCGAAGGAGCGGCTGATGCCCACGTACCTCTCACCCGGTGTCTACATCCAGGAGCTCGACGCCGGCACGCGCCCCATCGAGGGGGTCGGAACGGCGGTCGCGGCGTTCGTCGGGTTCGCCCCGAGAGGGCCCCTGAACGCGCCGACGCTCGTCACGAACTGGACGCAGTACGTCGAGCAGTTCGGCGACATCGAGCCGGGGTCGTATCTCGCGTACGCCGTGTACGGGTACTTCCTCAACGGCGGCGGGCGCTGCTACATCGTGCGCATCGGCGCCGATCAGCCGGCGTCGCCCGCGCAGGGCAAGCCGAAGCAGGTCGCAGCGGCGCAGTCCGCGACCGTCGGCAACTTCGTCTTCACTGCGAAGAGCTCCGCGGCGAAGGCGATCACCGTCGAGGTCGGCCCGGCCGACGGCGACGGCGCTCCCGACGACGAGTTCAAAGTCACCGTGACGGCGGAGGGGAAGCCCCCCGAGGTGTGGGGCAACGTCTCGTCGAAGGCGGACTCGGACGCCTATGTCGTCCAGCGCGTGGGCGGCGAGTCGAAGCTCGTGACCGTCGAGGCCGTCGCCCCCGAGGTGCAGACGAAGCCGAAGATGGGCACGACGGCGCTTGCGATCCCGGAGCCGAAGAACGAGCCCATCGTGCTCGACAAGCACCTGGTGTCGGCGAAGAACTACATCGGCGATGCGGCCGATCGCACGGGCTTCAGCGGTCTCGAAGAGATCGAGGACGTCACGATGGTCTCCGTCCCCGACCTCATGGCGGCGTACGAGCAGGGCGCGATCGACCTCGAGACGGTCAAAGGGGTGCAGCTCGCGATCGTCGCGCACTGCGAGCTCATGGGCGACCGCGTTGCGGTGCTCGATCCGCCTCCCGGACTCAACGTGCAGGAGGTCGCGAAGTGGCGCACGAACGACTCGGGCCTCGACTCGAAGTTCGCGGCGCTGTACTACCCGTGGATCAAGGTGCTCGATCCCGTCACGGGGTCGTCGCGGTTCATCCCTCCGTCGGGGCATCTCGCGGGCGTATGGGCGCGCAACGACAGCGAGCGCGGGGTCCACAAGGCTCCCGCGAACGAAATAGTCCGCGGCGCCGTCGACCTGCAGACGAAGATCACGCGCACCGAGCAGGAGGGCCTCAACCCCGTCGGCATCAACGCGATCCGGGGCTTCCCGGGCCGCGGCATCCGGGTATGGGGTGCGCGCACGCTCTCGAGCGACCCGGCATGGCGGTACATCAACGTGCGGCGGCTCTTCAACTACCTCGAGAAGTCCATCCTGCTGGCGACGCAGTTCGCGGTCTTCGAGCCGAACGACCCGGCCCTGTGGGGCAAGCTGCGCCGCTCGATCACGGCGTTCCTCATGGGGGAGTGGCGCGGCGGAGCCCTCTTCGGGCGCACTCCGGAGGAGGCGTTCTTCGTCAAGTGCGACGACGAGACGAACCCGACCGACGTCATCGACTCGGGCCGCGTCGTCTGCCAGATCGGCGTCGCGCCCGTGAAGCCCGCGGAGTTCGTCATCTTCCAGCTCTCGCAGTACTCCGGCGGCACGGGCGCCGTCGAAGAGTGAAGCGTCCCGCGGCCCGGGATTGAGCATCCGATCAGGAGGAAACCATGGCTCTGGACCAGTTCGACAACGCCCCCGCCTACAACTTCAGCGTGACGATCGACGGCGTGCAGATGCCGCTCGTCATGGAGGTCAGCGGCGTCAAGATGGAGGTCGACAAGATCGACTCGAAGCAGCAGATGGCGGCCGACGGGAAGTACGTCGCGACGCAGATCCCCGGTCGCGTCAAGACCGGCGAGTTCACGATCACGCGCGGACTCACCGACTCGCGCACGGTCGTCGACTGGCTGAAGACCGTCATGAACGGCGACCTGGTCGGCGCCCGCAAGACGGCGGCGGTCAACATCCTCGACCACAAGGGCGAGACCATCAAGACGTTCAACTTCACGAACTGCTGGGTGCGCTCGGTCGAGGTGAACTCGCTCAAGGCGGGCTCGACGGAGCAGGCGACCGAGAAGGCCGTCATCTGCTTCGACGAATCCAGCGTGGCGTGACGCCATGGAGCGCGTGATCGCGACGCGGCCCTCGGCGGGCGACCCGCTCGACGAGGAGCGCATGCGGACGGAGTTCCCGTTCGAGCTCCCGCGCGGGTATGTCGCCGCCGACGGCACGGTCCACCGCGAGGGCGTCATGCGCCTCGCGACGGCCCGCGACGAGCTGCTGCCGCTGTACGACGTGCGCGTGCAGGAGAACGCGGCGTACACGACGGTCGTGCTGCTCGCGCGCGTCATCACGCGCCTCGGCTCGCTCACGAGCATCGACGCGACGATCGTCGAGAACATGTTCGCGACGGACGTCGCGTTCCTGCAGGACTTCTATCGCCGCATCAACGCCGAGGGGCACACGCGCATCGCCGTGACATGCCCCGCGTGCTCCCACCGCTTCACTGCCGACCTCGCCGGGAGCCGCCTGGGGGAATCGTGACGTACGGGGCCGACCGCATCGTCGAGGAGATCTCGTACATCGCGTTCCACTTCCACTGGCCGCTCGACGACATCCTCGCCCTCGAGCACCCGGATCGCCTCCGCTACGTCGGCGAGATCGCGCGCATCAACGAACGACTGCGAGAAGGCTGACGAGGGGGCACGACGATGAGATGGCCGTGGCAGCGCTCGGCGCCGACGCCCCCCACACAGGGGCGAACGGATGCTGCCGCCCCGCCGTCGCCCGCGGGATGGGCGTTCCTCCCGCCCCTCGTGGGGCCGCCGCCCCCTGCGCCGACGCAGCTGCACGCGGATTTCGTCCAGCGCATCCCGACGCGGACCGTGCCGACCCACCTCTCGACACTCGGCCATCTCGTGAGCCCGGATGCTCCGGCCGCGACGATCGGGATCGCTCACATCAGCACGGAGGTCGGGCTGCAGCGCGCCGTCGCGCCTGCCGAGCTGGTCCTCGGCTCCGCGCCGCATCCGACCGCGAAGCCCGCGTCGCCCACGGTGTCGCGGACGACGAGTGCGCAGGAGGAGACGGATGCCGGGATGCCGCCGGACGAGCTTGTGGCCGTCGCAGAGCCGTCGCAGACCGAGGCGCCGGAGGTTTCGGCGGAAGTGCCCGCGGGCACGCCCCACGCTCTTCCGGAGGAGCGTGCGACGCTCGGTGCCGCTCCCGCGCCCCTGGCGGGTCGGCAGGGGGCCTCGGCGCCGGCGAGCGAGCATCCTGTCGCGCAGCGCACCGCGATGCCCGACGCACCCGGGTCGGCGCGCGAGAACCGGTCGACTCCCTCGGCTGAGAAGCAGTCGACGGATGCCGTCGCCACCGCCCCATCGGCGGCACCGGGCCCTGTTCGGCCCGCGCTGGGCCTCGGAGCGCCGCTGAAGCCGCCAGCTGACATGGCGGGGGCGGTGCAGCGGAGCGCGGAGGCAGGACCCGCCCCACGCGGCGTCGAGGGAGGGCCGGGCGTGCACGATGCCGGAGTTCCGGCGAGCGACACGGCGCGCGGTGAGGCGAGCCCGTCGGCTCCTGTCGATTCGGTCTCGCCCGCTTCGACGCCTCCCGTCGCGACGTCTGATGCGGCCCCGCCCCCCGCACCGTCGGATCGAGCGGATGCGGTCGCCGAGATCGCGCCCCTTCTGAGCGCGGGTGACGCGATGCCGATCGTGTCGCGGACGACCGAGACGGTGGCCGAGGCGACGGTTCCGCCGGGCGGGCGGCGTCCGGACGCGCCGATCGTGCAGCGAGCTCGATCGGTGGACCGCGCCGAGAGTGCGGCGAGCGCAGGGGATGCCGGCGGTGTGCCGTCGTCCGCTCGCACACCGGCTGAGTCGAGTCCGGGGGTCACACCGACGGCCAGCGAGAGTCCGAATCCCGTCGCCACGCCGACCACGAGCCGGCCTCCCGCTGCCGGCTCGGCGACGAGCGCTCTCAGCCTGCAGTCGAGTCCCTCCGTGAGCCCGACGCTGGGTGAGAATCCCATCGCGAGACCCGCCTCGACCGCGCATCCCACCCCTCCGACGGCGCAGCGCCTGAACGCCGACCGGAGTCCTGAGCCGATCCGGAGCTCCGGCCGGCTCGCGGGCTCAGGTCCGGTCCAGCCCGCCGCACCCGCCGCGCGGGAGCCCGGTCCACCGCCCATCACGCCGTCGTCACGCGTCCAGGCCCCTGGCCTCCCGCTGCAACGGCAGGCAGCCGACGCCGAGCCGCCGCTCCGACCTCCTGGGTCTCCCGCGCAGGCCCCGGCTCTCCCGCTGCAACGGCACGTGTCCGTCGAGCCCGACCAGCCGATCGACCTGTCGTCGGCAGACCCCGAGAGCCGTCCCGCCCTCGGCGCCGTGGATGCGAGCCCTCCTCCCGTCGACGAGCCGATCGCCCCATCGACACCGCCCGGCATCACATCTGCGCACCCCGCATCCCACCCCTTCGCACCTCTGCCCGTCGCGCCCCCCGTCGTGCGCTCGCTCCTGCTTCAGCGCCGCATCGAGCCGGCGATCGCTCCTCTGTCCCGCGCGTCGTCTCCCGGCCGAGCGGGGTCGCCCGCCGGCCCAGCAGTCCCCGCGCGCGTCGTCGCGCCGGGCACCGTGCTCATGGACGAACCCCGCGCGATGCTCGACCCGCAGCGCACGTCGCTCCCCGCGCCGCCGCGCGACCTCCAGCGCCTTCCCGATGCACCGAGCGACACCCATCACCTTCCCGACGCGCAGCGCGGCATCCAGCGCCTTCCCGACCCGCCGCACCCGCTGTCACCGGGACCCGCCCTGGATCACTCCTCTCAAGGATCGGCGCACCCCCGCTCCCTCCAGGCCTCGCCGGCCGGCTCGTGGGGTCTCGCCGCCCCACGAGCCGCTGCCCTCGGCCCCGCCGCTTCCGCGCCGGCCGCCGAGGTGCAGCGGGCGACGGCATCCGTCCCGTCGTTCGCGGGCGCAGCCGCGCTGCCCACGATCGAGCGCATCCTCGCGACCAACGCGGCGCGCGTGAGCGCGGAGCGCGCCGAAGCGACCCCCGATCAGCCCGTCCAGCGTGCTGAGGAGCTCGAGGCGCCGCCGCCGGAGGCACCTCCCGAGGCGCCTCCCGCGAGCGCCCCGGCGCCGGGTGCGGCGCCGGCCGCCGCCGCACCGGGCCTCGACATCCCCGAGCAGCCCGCGCAGGTCGAGAAGCTCGTCGACCGCATCTACGCCCCCATCGTCCGCCGGCTCAAGGCCGAGCTGCTGCTCGACCGCGAGCGGCGGGGCGTCCGGATCGACCGGATCTGAGGAGGACGCGATGCCCGGCACGGAAGCCCCCGCGTGGGCCCTCACCGTCTCGTACGAGGTGATGCTCGACAAAGAGACCCTCGGAGCGTTCGCGACGTGCGAGGGCCTCGGCGTCGAGGTCGTCCTCGAGACGCGCGAGGAAGGCGGCAACAACGCCTTCCCGTGGCAGTTCGCGAGCCGCCTCAAGTTCCCGAACATCAAGCTGACCCGTCCGCTGAGCGCCGAGTCGGGAAAGGTCGTCCGCTGGATCCTGGGCTTCGCCGACGAGCGGAAGCACAGCAGCGGAGTCATCACGGCCATGGACAGCCGAGGCGATCCCGTCCTCAGCTGGGAGCTGACGGGCGTCCTCCCGGTCCGCTGGACGGGCCCGTCGCTCAACGCCGAGTCGTCCAAGGTCGCGATCGAGACCCTCGAGCTCGCGCACCACGGCTTCCAGGTGAAGGGGTGACGCATGCCTCTCACCCAGACATCCAGCGACTCGGCCAAACTCGTCCACGCGCGTCTCGAGCTGTTCGAGCCCGGCCCCGCTCCCGGCAAGCCGGGTGCCGGCATGGGCCAGATCGAGTTCCACTTCAACCCGAAGGAGCTGACGGTCACGAAGGCCGCCAAGTGGGATTCGCAGAACCAGAAGAAGTCGGGGTCGGCGCCCCCCGCGAGCTACACGAGCCCCGAGCCGCAGAAGATGACGCTCGAGATGTTCTTCGATGCGACCCAGACCTCCGGCGGCAGCGTCGTGAAGGATGTCGAGGACCTCTTCAAGACGCTCGTGCCGACCGAGGCCTCTCGGCAGACCAAGCCGTCGCCGCCGTGGGTGAAGTTCGGGTGGGGGCCGCTGAGCGGCTTCCTCGGGTACGTGAAGTCGGTGTCGGCGAAGTACACCCTCTTCGGCTCGGATGGGCGCCCGCTGCGTGCCGTGTGCACCGTCGCGCTCGAAGAGCTGCCGTCCGAGCAGGGCAAGCAGAACCCCACCTCGGGCGGACTCCAGCCGCGCCGCGTCCACACGATGCGCGAGGGCGACTCGCTCGCCGTGCTCGCCTACCGCGAGTACGGCAACGCGGCGCTCTGGCGGCCGCTCGCCGACGTCAACGGCATCGACGACCCCATGCGCGTGCGCCCGGGCAGCACGGTCTTCCTCCCCACGGCGGGGGAGTTGGAGGATGCCGACGCCAGAGTCGTCGCGAAGCGGGAGGTGGCCGGTGCCCGCACTTGACACCTACACATCGCTCCTCGTCGTGCAGGTCGACGGAAGCGACCTGCCCACCGACGTCTCCAGCCTGCTCGTCCGCGGGCGCATCACGGACGGCGTCGGACTGCCGGACTCGTTCGAGCTGGACTTCGCCGACGAGCACGGCATCGTCGCGCCGAAGTTCCCGATCGCGGGCGCCGTGAAGCTCAAGGTGTCGCAGAACGGCCCGACACCCGAGCGCGTGCTCTTCGAGGGAGAGGTGACTGCTCTGGAACGGGAGGACGTCGGGGGATCCCTCCACACGCGCGTGCGCGGCCTCGACGGCGCGGCGCGCCTCATGCGCGGCACGCGGGTCGCGGCCTTCGTCGACAGCACGATCGCCGACATCGTCCGGCGCGTCGCGCAGAACGCCGGTCTCACGGTCGGCACGGTCGAGGCGCCGAGCGGCGTGCTGCCGCACGTCGCGCAGGACAACGTGAGCGACTGGACCTTCCTCGCGCGCCTCGCGCGCATCGCGGGCGCGACGTTCACGGTGACGGGCAAGCGGCTCGACTTCGGACCACCCACGCCTGCGCGCGATGCGCCCGCGGCGTCGAGCGCCCGCGACAACCCCGTCGTCATCGAGCACGGCGCCAACGCCCAGTACGTGCGGGCGGTCGTGACCGCCGCCGAGCAGGTCTCGCGGGTCTCGGTGCGCGGGTGGGATCCGGCGGCGAAGAAAGTGGTCGTCTCGACCGCCGACGCCCGCACGCGCAGCGCGGATATCGCGAGCCTCACCCCCGCGGCGATCGCGAAGAAGGTCGGGTCGCGCGAGCTCGCCGACCTCTCGGGCGAGGGACGCGCTGCCTCGCAGGACAAGCTCGCCGCCTCCCTCGCCGACCGGCTCGCGGGCGGCTTCGCCGAGGTCGAGGCGCAGGTGACGGGCAATCCCGAGATCCGCTGCGGCGTCGCCGTCACCCTCACGGGTTTCGGCGCGCCCTTCGACGGGCGTTACACCGTGAGCGAAACCGTCCACGACTTCTCGTCGGTCGCGGGGTACGCGACGACCGCGGTCGTCTCCAACATGTCCGATCGGTCGCTCTTCGGGGTCGCGGGCGCCGGGGTCGCGCTGCAGGAGGCGCGCATCCCGGGGGTCGTCACCGCCGTCGTCACCGACAACCAGGACCCCGACGACGCGGGTCGCGTCAAGCTCGAGTTCCCCTTCGCATCGGACGACTACGTCAGCGGCTGGGCGAGGACGGTCCACACGGGCGCAGGAAAGGAGCGCGGACTCGTCGTGCTGCCCGAGATCGGCGACGAAGTGCTCGTCGCCTTCGATCAGGGCTTCTTCGACCGCCCCATCGTCCTGGGCGGACTCTTCAACGGCAAGGACGTCCCCGCCGGCGGATGGAGGAAATACGTCGACTCGAAGGGCGTGCTGCGGCGCGCGCTCGTCTCCCGCACGGGGATGCGGGTCGAGCTCGTGGAAGACGGCTCGGCCGAGTCGGTGCAGCTGACGACGAATGACGGGGCGCAGCGCATCACGGTGCGTCAGGACGGTGGCAAGGGCGTCGAAATCGTGTCGGAGGGGCCGGTCTCGGTGACGGCCAAGACGGATGTCAAGGTCACGACCGACACGGGGAAGGTCGAGGTCTCGGCATCCACGATCACGCTGTCGGCGAAGGAGAAGCTCGAGCTCAGCGCGCCCCAGGTCGCGCTGAAGGGGACCGCGAAGGTCGAGCTGTCGGCGCCGCAGATCGCCGTCAAGGCGGACGCGCAGGCCGAGCTGTCGGCCTCGGGCGCCGTCACCGTCAAGGGCGCCATCGTCAAGATCAACTGAGGAGCGGCATGTCGAAGGAGTTCGTCGGCAGGGGATGGGCCTTCCCCGTCGTCGCCGACCGCAGCGGCCGCATCCTCCTCACGCGCGACGAGCGCGAGATCGAGGACAGCATCCGTCTGATCCTCGCGACGTCGCCCGGCGAGCGGCCCATGCGTCCGGAATTCGGCTGCGCCGTCCACGACTACGTCTTCGCTCCCGCCGACGCGACGACCGCGGGCGCCATCGGCGAGGCCGTCCGCACGTCGCTGCGGTTCTGGGAGCCGCGCATCGAGCTCGACGAGGTCGTCGTCGACTTCGGCGGAGCGGAGCACGGACGGCTGCTCATCGACATCCGCTACCGCATCCGAGGCGACAACGATCCGCGCAACCTCGTGTTCCCGTTCTACGTCATCCCTCGAGAGGAAGGGGGCGCGTGATGCTCCCCGCACCGAACCTCGACGACCGCCGGTTCCAGGACCTCGTCGACGACGCCAAGCGCCTCATCGCGGCGCGCTGCCCCGAGTGGAGCGACCACAACGTGTCGGACCCCGGCGTCACCCTCATCGAGGCGTTCGCCTTCATGGTCGACGAGCTGCACTATCGCCTCAACCGAGTGCCCGACCGCCTCTACATCACCTTCCTCGACCTGCTCGGCGTCACGCTGCACCCGCCGGCACCGGCCCGCGCCGACATCCTGTTCCGGCTGTCCGCCCCACGACCCGAGCCCGTCGTCGTGCCCGCCGAGGCGGAGGTGGGGACGCAGCGCATCGAGGGGGAGCCGCCGCTCGTCTTCGCGACCCTCGAGGAGCTCGTCATCCCGCCACGGACGCTCACCCACATCGGACGGGGCGAGCCCGTCGACGTGCGGGTCGTGCACGCTGAGAACGCCCTGCCCGGGGAAGGGACGCTCGAGGCCTTCGGTGCAGAGCCCGCACCGGGCGATGCCCTCCTGTTCGGCCTCGACGACGCCGCGCCGCGCTGCCTCGTCGCGCTCGCGCTCGACTGCAGCGTGCGGGGCGTCGGCGTCGACCCGACCGACCCGCCGTGGCAGTGGCAGGCGTGGACGGGTCGCTCGTGGAAGCCGTGCCGCGTCGTGTCGGACGGCACGGGCGGCCTCAACAAGGACGGCGAGGTCGAGGTCCTGCTCCCGCGCGAGCACGTCGTCTCGGTCGTCGGCGGCGTGCGGGCCGGCTGGATCCGGTGCGTCGTGACCGAACCGGCGCACGACCGCCAGCCCGCGTACACGTCCTCTCCGCTCGTGCACCGGGCAGCGGCATCCGTCGTCGGCGGCGCTGTCGACGCGACGCACGCCGAGACGGTCGCCGGGGAGGTGCTGGGGCTCAGCGAGGGCGTGCCGGGTCAGGTCTTCGCGCTCACGCAGGCGCCGATCGTGGCGGACGGCGACGACATCGTCGTAGAGGTCGCGGGCGGGGCGGGGTGGGAGGAGTGGATCGAGGTCGACTCCTTCGCGGGTCACGCCGAGGACGAGCGGATCCTGACGGTCGACCGCGCGCGCGGCGAGATCTCGTTCCCACCCGCCGTCCGCGAGGCGGACGGGACGCTCACGAGGTACGGAGCCGTCCCGGCGGCGGGCGCCCCGCTGCGCGTGCCCCGCTACCGCGTCGGTGGCGGCCGCCGCGGCAACGTCGGCGCCGGCGCCCTCGCCGTCCTGCGGACGACGGTCCCGTACGTGCGATCCGTCGAGAACCTCACGGCCGCGCTGGGCGGCAACGACGGCGAGACGCTCGACGAGGCGAAGCGGCGCGGACCCCTCGCTCTGCGCACGCGCGACCGCGCCGTCACGGCGCACGACTACGAGCAGCTCGCGAAAGCCGCCCGACCGGGGATCGCACGCGTGCGCTGCGTCCCGGCATCCGGTCACGACTCCGCCGTGCGCCTGCTCGTCGTGCCGTCCGCGGCAGCGGGACCCGACGGCCACGTCGACTTCGCCGACCTCGAGCCCCGCGAAGAGCTGCTCGCGGGCATCGCCGCCGAGATCGACGAGCGCAGGGCGGTGGGCGCCCGCGTCATCGTCGAGCCGCCGTTCTACCGGGGCATCACGATCGTCGCGCGCCTCATCGTGCGGCCGGGCGGCGTACACGACGTCGTCGAGCAGCGGGCGCTCGCCGCGCTCTACCGCCACTTCGATCCCGTGCTGGGCGGCCTTGACGGCACCGGCTGGGCGTTCGGCCGTCCCGTCCTCGCGGGCGAGGTCTACGCCGTCCTGCAGGCTGTGCGCGGCGTCGAGCTCGTCGACGACCTCAAGCTGTGGGAGGCGGACCCCGTCACGGGCAAGCGCGCGGGCGAGCCGACGATGCGCATCGACCTCGATGCCAACGCCCTCGTGTACTCCTACCGTCACAGCGTCCGCGCCGTCTCGGGGGTGTGACGTGCGCCGCCTCGTCCCTGGGCTCGCGAGCCCGTCGCCCATGCTCCAGCGACTGCCGGGGGTGTACCAGGATGTCGACGACGCCGACTTCTTCCCCCGATTCCTGAGGGCCTTCGACGATTCCCTGGCCCCCACGATCGCGACGCTCGACAACCTCTCCGCATACGTCGACCCGCGCCTCGCGCCGTCCGACTTCGTCGACTGGCTCGCGACCTGGGTGGACGTCTCGATGGACGGCGGGTGGACGCTCGAGCAGCGCCGCGCGATCGTCTCGCACGCCGCGGGACTGCACCACCGGGCCGGGACGCTCGAGGGCATCCGCGACGCCGTGCAGCTCGCGGCAGGGCCCGATGCCGAGGTGTCCGTCGAGGACAGCGGTGCGGTGGCGTGGTCGGTGACCCCCGGCACGGACCCGCCGGGGTCGCCCGAGCCCCAACTGCGCGTGACCGTGACGGGGGCGGACGATCCCGAGCTCCGGGGCCGTATCGCGCGGGTCCTCGTCGCGGTGGCGCCCGCACACGTCCCGTGGACGCTCGTCCCGACGGCATCAGAGGAGCAGTCATGAGCACGACCGCCGGCCAGATCGTCTGCCTCGAGTGCGGCGCCCGCAACCGTCCGGGCGAGGACTTCTGCGGCGAGTGCGGCGCCTACCTCGCGTGGGAGGGCGACGCCGCGACGTCCGGGGGGACGCCTTCGGAGGCGACGGATGCCGCTCCCCGCGCCGACTCCGCGGCGGAGGCAGGCTCGCCCGAGGCGCGCCCGTCCGCCACCGAGCCGGTCGACCCCGCGGCTCCGGCCGGTGCTCCCGCCGCGACCCCTACCGAGTCGACCCCGGCCGTGGTGCCCGTGAAGCCTCTGTGGACCTGGGATACCGCCGACCCGCCGACAGCGGAGCCGGAGGGGCTCGCGATGCGCAAGCCCACGGCCCCCGCCGCCCCGCATCGCCGACCCGCGCCCGCTCCGCTCCCCGCCGAGCCGCCGCCCGGCCCCGGTGACGTCCGCTGCCCCGCGTGCGGCGCGGGCAACCGACCCGAGCGCCGCTTCTGCCGCCGCTGCGCCGCGCCCCTCGCCGCTCCGCGCGCCGCCGACACATCGGCGCAGCCCGCCGCGGGTTCGCGCCCCAAGGGCCGCAGCACGCGATTCCCCTTCACGGCGGTCATCGTGCTCGCCGTCCTGCTGGGGCTCATCGTCGTGGCGTGGCTCAACCGTGACGTCGTCATCGGATTCGTCGAGACGATCGTCGGGTACGTCTTCTCCTCCCAGTCCGGGTGACGCGGCCACCCGGTCCGTCCCGGGTCATCCGCCGATGATGACGGTCGGGCAGCCCGGCCCGGGGACGATGGGGGATCCGTGCATCGACAGATCACCGACCCGCGCCGCCGGGAACCCGCCGATGAGGACCGTGACGCTGCCCTGCGCGATGCCGTTCGGCGCAGGCGAGACGCACATGATCCCGCCCGGCGTGGCGTTCGCAACGGCCGCGGGCATGCCCCCGATGAGCACCGTCGGCACCGCGGCCGCGGGTGAGATGGGGCCGCCGACGTGCGGCTTGGGGCCGTCCGACAGGGGGCACATCGCGGTGTCTCCCGCGCGGAGGGCCGGCCCCGTCGGCATCCGTCACCCCGCAGGGGGAGGCGTCACGAGCTGCGACGTGACCAGGATCGACGACAGGCACCGCTCGGGTGTGCGGCCAGGCGGATCGCCCACGATGAGACACGAGAGCTGCGCCTGGAGGGTCTGGCCCGCCGGCACCTCGATGGGTGTCACGAAGTGGAGGTCGAGGTCACGGTAGTTCTCGGTGCTGAGGGTCAGCAGCACGGTCGTCCCATAGCCGAGGGTGAGCGTCGCGACGTCGCCCTGCGGGTTCTGCACGACCAGGTCGGTGATGCGCAGGGTCGAACCGTCCGGCACGGGGTCGGGAAGGCCGCGCCGCACAGGCGCGGCGCCGGCGCCGGCCGTGAGCGTGATGACGTTCGTCTGGTTGGCGACGGTCGGTGCGGGCGGGGGCGGCACGGGAGCCGGGGTTCCCGTCGCGGCCGCCTCTGCGGCCTCCTGCGCCGCCTTCGCCGAGTCCGCGGATTCGGCGGCGGCCTGCTCGGCCGCCTCGGCCTGTCCCTGCACCTCGGCGAGCGGCTCGGCGACGGCTTCGCGGGCGGCCTCCTCGACGGTCGGCTTGACCAGCAGATTCCACAGCAGGATGAGCAGCGCGATGAGGGCGGCGAGTGCCAGCAGCGCCTTCCAGAACCACGAGGGGAAGACGGGCTCCTGCATGTGGATGCCGTCGGCGACGATCGGCTCACCCGCGCTCGGCGTCACGACGACCGAGTAGGGATGGCTCGCCGCCTGGCCACGCCAGACGCGTCGGCGCGGGGCCAGCGTGACGCGCACGAACTGCGCGTGCCCCGGGTCGATCACGACCTCGGGCTCGCGCGGGTTCACCGTGAGCCGCTCTGAGCCCGCGCCGATCAGCGATGCCGCGATCGGCGCGTTGCCGTTGTTGTCGATCGCGAGGCGGACGCGCTTGCGGCCGCGCGAGCGCGACACCTTCGGGACGATCTCGGCGGCGACGGCGGCGAAGGCCTCGACGGTGATGATGAGCTCGGCGACCTCGCCGACCGTCGTGCGCGTGATCTCCGGCTCGACGTCCTCGGGGATCACGGCCGTCGGCATCACCTGGATCGCGACGTCGAGCTCTCCCGCGAGGATGCCGGGGGAGCGCGCCACGAGGATGCGCGCGACGACGGTCTCGCTCCGTCCCGGGTAGACGCTGACGTGGTCGGGCTCGAGCGTGACGCAGCCGCCCCCGGGCCCCGAGGCGAGCAGCCGGTACTCCTCGACGATCTGGCTGTCGTTGCGGACGGTGACGGTGACCTCGACGGGCGTGCCGGGTGTCGCCGCGACCGCGGCGGGCTCGATGGACACGGCGACTGCCATAGCTGTGACGCTAGGGTCGCCGCGCCCGCGCGGCACCGTGCGCGAGGCCCGCATCGCGTGCAGAGGCGGTGCCCCTTCGGCGCGTCCGGTTGCACGTTCGGGCCGAGCCGGCCTCTCAGGCGGGGCGAATATACTGAGTGGCTGGCCGGTCGGCCGCCTCCACCTCTAAGAAACGGACGTCCGCTGTGCTCGCCGTGCACGACCTCGAGATCCGCGTAGGCGCCCGCGTCCTCATGTCGGAGGTGTCGTTCCGCGTCTCGGACGGCGACAAGATCGGCCTCGTCGGGCGAAACGGCGCCGGCAAGACCACCCTCACGAAGGTGCTCGCGGGCGACCTGCTGCCCGCGGACGGCCGCGTCGACCGCTCGGGCGAGCTCGGCTACCTGCCGCAGGACCCGCGCTCGGGAGACCCCGAGATGCTCGCGCGCACGCGCATCCTCGACGCCCGCGGACTCGGCACGCTCGCACTCGGCATGCACGACGCGTCCCTCGAGATGGGCGCCGACGACCCCGCGGTGGCCGCGAAGGCGATGCGGCGCTACGCCAACCTGACGGAGCGGTTCGAAGCGCTCGGCGGCTATGCGGCCGAAGCGGAAGCGGCATCCATCGCCCACAATCTCTCGCTGCCCGACCGCATCCTCGACCAGCCGCTCAAGACCCTCTCGGGCGGTCAGCGCCGTCGCATCGAGCTCGCGCGCATCCTCTTCTCGGACGCGCAGTCGATGATCCTCGACGAGCCGACCAACCACCTCGACGCCGACAGCGTCGTGTGGCTGCGCGAGTTCCTCAAGAACTACAAGGGCGGGCTCATCGTCATCAGCCACGATGTCGAGCTCGTCGGCGAGACCGTCAACCGCGTCTTCTACCTCGACGCGAACCGCCAGGTCATCGACGTCTACAACATGAACTGGAAGAACTACCTCCGTCAGCGGGTGGCCGACGAGGAGCGACGCAAGAAGGAGCGCGTCAACGTCGAGAAGAAGGCGACGGCGCTCCAGCTGCAGGCCGCGCGCTTCGGCGCGAAGGCCTCGAAGGCCGCCGCCGCGCACCAGATGGTGGCTCGCGCCGAGAAGATGCTCTCGGGCCTCGACGACGTGCGCCAGGAGGAGCGCGTCGCGAAGCTGCGATTCCCGAAGCCGTCGCCGTGCGGGAAGACGCCGCTCATGGCATCGGGGCTCTCGAAGTCGTACGGCTCGCTCGAGATCTTCACGGATGTCGACCTCGCGATCGACCGCGGCTCGAAGGTCGTCATCCTGGGCCTCAACGGCGCGGGCAAGACGACGCTCCTGCGCATCCTCGCGGGCGTCGACCAGCCCGACACGGGTCAGCTGGAGCCCGGACACGGCCTCAAGATCGGCTACTACGCGCAGGAGCACGAGAACCTCGACGTCGACCGCTCCGTGCTCGAGAACATGATGTCGGCCGCGCCCGACATCAACGCGACCGAGGCGCGCAAGGTGCTCGGCTCGTTCCTGTTCACGGGCGACGACGTGCTCAAGCCCGCCGGTGTGCTCTCCGGCGGTGAGAAGACGCGACTCTCGCTCGCGACGCTCGTGGTGTCGTCGGCGAACATGCTGCTGCTCGACGAGCCGACGAACAACCTCGACCCGGCATCGCGCGAAGAGATCCTGGGCGCGCTCGCGCACTATGAGGGCGCCGTCGTGCTCGTCTCGCACGACGAGGGGGCCGTCCACGCCCTCAACCCCGAGCGCGTCCTGATCCTGCCGGACGGCGTCGAGGACATCTGGGGCCGCGACTACGCGGACTTGATCACGCTTGCGTGATCAAGAAGTACGGTCGTTGAGTAGCCGCGGCTTCAGCCGCGGCGTATCGAAACGCATCACGCTCGCGTAGCCCTCAGGCTTCGCAGCCGGCGATCACCGCCCGGCGGTGTCGACGAGTTCGTCCTCGGCGGCGGCGTCCGCATCGCGTCGGCGCTTCTTGGGGCGCGTCGGGGGCGCTTCGCCCGCACGCGCGGCCGCGGCATCCTCGGCGTCCTCGCGACGATGCGCGCGCTCGGTGCGGATGATGTAGCCGATGAAGACGAAGCCCATGAGCGCGAACAGGATCCACTGGATCGCGTACGACAGGTGCGGGCCGGGGTCGGCCGAGGGCGACTCGAGCGCCTGCGGCCGCGTCGCGGGCGCCGGATCCTCCGAGACCATGATCCCGTAGGCGCTCAGCTCGAGGGCATCCGCCGTCGCGGGGTCGACCGCATCGGCGACCGTCTGCAGATGGATCGTGGGCACCTGACCCTCGGGTGCGGACCGCCCCGAGCCGGGCAGCGGCTCGCCGGGGCGGAGCCGCACGATGACCGTCGCCTCGCCCTCCGGAGCCGCAGGGATGTCGTCGGGCTCTGCCTGCTCCTCGCCCGGCGGGACCCACCCGCGGTCGACGAGGAGCACGCGGCCGTCGTCCAGGCGGAAGGGAACGAGCACCTCGTACGCGGCAGTGCCGCCGTGCGCGCGGTTGCGCGCGAGGAGCTGGTCGTCGGTCAGGTAGGCCCCCGTGAGGACGACGGGCCGCCACTCTTCGGCCGCCGACAGCTCGTCGCCCGCGGGGATGACCTGCTCGAGCGGGACGGGCGGCGCGTCGTAGTTCTGCTCGATGAGTTCGAGCTGCTCGGTCCGGTGCGCATTGCGTGTGAACTGCCAGTCCGACAGGAACGCGCACGCGATCGCGAACACGATCGCGACGGCGATGTAGGCGGTCCAGCGGACCGCGGCGGGGGCATCCCGTCTCGTCATGAGGTCTCGATCGTCGTCTGCAGCGGGGCGACCTGGACGGGGAAGTCGCGGGTCGCCAGGAAGTCGTGGAGGTAGTCGCGGTGCTCGTCGCACGCGACCCAGACCTTGCGCCGATCGGCGGAGTGGATGCGGGGATTGCGCCACTCGATGCGCCATGTCGCGACCGCGCGGCATCCCGCCCGCGAGCAGATCGCGGTCTCGACCGTATCGCTCATGCCGCGTCGTCCGGCTTCGCTGCCGGGGCGGACCCGTCGGCTTCGTGGGGGAGCGGCTTCTGCTCCTCGACCCGGATCACTCGCGGCGTCTCCACCGTGCTCGTGACGCGCGCGGTCGCAGGAAGAGCCCGCTCGGGGTCCTCGCGCCTGACGCGGCGACCGTCCTGCCCGACGTTCGCCGCCACGACGGCGATGTAGGGAAGGACCACGGCTCCTACGGCGAGCACCCACGTGTACCAGCCGTACGGCGTGATGACGATCATGAGGATGATGCACGCGATGCGGATGCCCATCGTGACGAGGTAGCGGGTCTCGCGCGCGCCGACCTCATCCTGCGGCGCCTGGGGGAGCGACGTCGCGGACTGTGCTCCGTTCGAGTGCTTCACGATGATTCCAGGGTACGCCGCGTGGAGGAGGCCAGCGCCCCCTCAGCCTCGTTGCGGACGCTAGTTCGAGAGGATCGTGCCGGCGTTGACCGCGAACCAGTTCAACCACGCGACGAGGATGATCGTCCCGATGATGGCGAGCACGAGTCCGACCCAGCCGACGATCGTGCCGGCGAGCCCGAGGCCGCGTCCCTGTTCGCCCGTGCGCTTGATCTGGCTGAGCGACATGTGGCCCGTGATGATGCCGGTGATCGATCCGAGGAAGGGGATGACGAAGAACCCGACGAGCGACGAGATGAGCGAGACGACCGCCAGCGTGTTCGTCTTCGTCGCGGGCGGCGCGCCGTACGCGGGCGCGGCGGCCGGGTATGCCGGCGTTCCATACGGCTGGCCGTACGCGGGCGGCTGCTGCCCATACGCGGGCGGCTGCTGCCCATACGCGGGCGGCTGCGGCGGCTGCTGTCCGTAGGCGGGAGGCTGCGGCGGCTGCTGTCCGTAGGCGGGAGGCTGCGCGGGGTCGCGGGGTGCATCGCTCATGGTCGGACCCTTCCGTCGAGTTCCCTCCCAGGGTTCCAGCGTCGCGAAGGAGTGTCAAACGCCTCGCCGATAGGCTGGTGCGGTCCACCCCCTGACTCACCGGGAGCCTCCATGTCCACTGATCGCGTCGTCCTCGTCACCGGCGGCAATCGCGGCATCGGCCGTGCCATCGCCGAGCGCTTCGTCGCCGAGGGGTACAAGGTCGCCGTCACGGCGCGATCCGGCGAGGGTCCCGAGGGCACGCTCACGGTCCGCGCGGATGTGACGGATGCCGCGGCCGTCGACGCGGCCTTCACTGAGGTCGAGGCGGCCCTGGGGCCGATCGGCATCGTCGTGGCCAACGCGGGCGTCACGAAGGACACTCTCCTGCTGCGCATGACGGAGGACGACTTCGACAGCGTCGTGGCGACGAACCTCGGCGGCGCGTTCCGCGTCGTCAAGCGCGCCTCGAAGGGCATGCTCCGCGCGAAGTGGGGACGCGTCATCCTGATCTCGAGCGTCGTGGGTCTCTACGGCTCGCCGGGCCAGATCAACTACTCGTCCTCGAAGGCCGGTCTCGTGGGCTTCGCCCGCTCACTCACGCGCGAGCTCGGCGGTCGCGGGATCACGGCCAACGTCGTGGCGCCCGGCTTCATCGAGACCGACATGACAGCTGCGCTTCCCGAGGAGACGCAGGCGCAGTACAAGAGCAACATCCCCGCGGGCCGGTTCGCGAGCACCGACGAGGTCGCCGGTGTCGTCACATGGCTCGCGTCGGATGACGCCGCCTACATCTCGGGTGCGGTCATCCCGGTCGACGGCGGCCTCGGCATGGGGCACTGACCCCGCCGAGCCACGACAGCGACGTCAGCGCTCCACGGCGGCGATGATCGCGCGCGCGAGGGCGTCGGGCTGGGAGAACTGCGGCCAGTGACCGGAGCCGAGCCTGATGATCTCGGCGTCCTCGATGGCCTCGAACTCGTCGGCCCACGGTCCCCAGTTCGCGAGCTCGGCACGGAACTCCTCTTCGTTCGCGTTGCCCGACAGGATCGTCACGGGCACCGTGCGACGTCGCTCGTCGCCGAGGTGGATCGGATCGGTCGGCACGCGAGCCGGCACCGACCCCGTGCGCGCGGCCCACGTCTCGCGCGTCGCGGCGTCGAGATCGGCGACGTCGGGAGCGTCGAAGGAGTCCCAGCCGGGGAACGGCACGACGCCGTCGACGACGTCGAACTCCGAGATCCCGCGCCCTGGCGGCGGCGGCACCGCGTCGACGAAGACCACGCGGGCGACGCGATTGGGCCGCGCGTCGGCGGCGCCCCACACGACGTTGCCGCCGCCGGAGTGCCCCACGAGCACGACGTCGCCCTCGAGAGCGTCGATCTCGGCGACGACGGCGTCGACCCAGTCGGCGATGCCGATGGATTCCGAGGCCGGCGCGGGAACGCCCAGGCCCGGCAGCGTGAGCGGATGCGCCGTGTGCCCCGCCCTCGTCAACGCGGGCGTCACCGCCTCCCACGAAGAGGAGTCGAGCCAGAGACCGGGAACCAGGATGATGTCCATGCCTGGACGCTACCCGGGGGTTCGGACGTCGGTCAGGGGAGGAGCGCGATGACCTCTCGCAGGTCGACGGGGCCGACCACGAGGTCGGCCTTGGCGCGCACGGCGGGCTTGGCGTTGAAAGCGACGCCGAGCCCCGCGACCTCCATCATGCGCAGGTCGTTCGCGCCGTCGCCGATCGCGATCGTGCGGCCCAGTGCGACCCCTGCGTCGTGCGCCCAGCCGCTCAGGGTCTGAGCCTTGACCTCGGCGTCGACGATTCCGCCGTCGACCTCGCCCGAGAGCACGCCGCCCGACACCGCGAGGCGGTTCGCCCGCCACACATCGGCGCCGAGCTGCGGCGCGATCGTGTCGAGGATCTCGTGGAATCCGCCCGAGACGACGCCCACGAGCCCACCGCGCTCGTGCACGGCGGAGGTCAGTTCGCGCACGCCGGGAGTCGGCTCGATCCGCGCCAGGACGTGCGCGAAGGCTGCCACCGGCACGCCCGCGAGTGCGCGCACGCGCGAGCGCAGGCTCGTCGCGAAGTCGACCTCGCCGCGCATCGCGGCCTCGGTCGCCGCAGCGACTTCGGCGCCGCGGCCCACCTCGTCGGCGATGAGCTCGATGACCTCGTTGCGGATGAGGGTCGAGTCGGCGTCGAGCACGACGAGGAAGCGAGCGGATGGCGCGGACACGCCTTCCACCGTAGCGGCGCATGGCGACGGCCGATGACGACCGCCGCCGTGTGCGGCTCAGCGGTCGATGACCGCGCCCTTCCCGACGACGGTGATGCCCGTGTCTGTGACGGTGAACCCCCGCTGGAGGTCGCGCTCGCGGTCGACCCCGACGGTCGCGCCGTCAGCGAGGACGACGTTCTTGTCGAGGATCGCACGGTGCACGCGGGCGCCCGCGCCGACCCGCACGTGGTCGAACAGCACCGAGTCGGTGATCGTCGCGCCGCCGCCCGAGAGCGTCCACGGCCCGACGACGCTGCGCTCGAGATGCGTGCCCGAGAGCACCGATCCGAGCGAGACGATCGAGTCGATCGCGTTGCCCATGCGGCCCACGCCGTCGCGCACGAACTTGGCGGGCGGCGAGTTGACGGTCTGCGAGTGGATCGGCCACTCCATGTTGTAGAGGTTGAAGATCGGGAGCGTCGAGATGAGGTCCTGGTGGGCGTCGAAGAACGACTCGATCGTGCCGACGTCGCGCCAGTAGTCGCGGTCGCGATCGGTCGAGCCCGGCACGTCGTTGCGCTTCATGTCATACACGCCCGACTCGCCGCGGCCCACGAAGTAGGGGACGATGTCGCCGCCCATGTCGTGGTTCGAGGTCGGCAGCTCGCCGTCGGCCTCGACCGCGTCGATGAGCGCCTGCGCGTCGAAGATGTAGTTGCCCATCGACGCCAGCACCTCGCCGGGCGAGTCCGCGAGCCCCGTGGGGTTCTGCGGCTTCTCGAGGAACTCGTTGATGCGCGCGGGGTCGTCCGCCGAGACGTCGATGACGCCGAACTGGTTCGCGAGTGAGATCGGCTGACGGATGCCGGCGACCGTCGCCTGCGCGCCGGACTCGATGTGCGCCGCGAGCATCTGACGGAAGTCCATGCGGTAGACGTGGTCGGCGCCGATCACCACGACGATGTCGGGCTTCTCGTCGTTGATGAGGTTGAGGCTCTGCAGGATCGCGTCGGCCGAACCCGAGAACCAGCGCTTGCCGAGTCGCTGCTGCGCCGGCACCGACGTCACATACGAGTCGAGCAGCGCCGACATGCGCCACGTCTGCGAGATGTGGCGGTCGAGGCTGTGCGACTTGTACTGCGTCAGGACGACAATCTGTCTCAGCCCTGAATTGATGAGGTTGGAGATGGCGAAGTCGATGAGCCGATACTGCCCGCCGAACGGCACGGCGGGCTTGGCCCGATCCGCCGTCAGGGGCATCAATCGCTTTCCCTCGCCACCGGCAAGGATGATTCCGAACACCTTCGGCGCTGCTGGCATGGCACCCACACTAGGGGGCTCGGCGGAACCGGGGTAGCAGGTGTGCCCGGGGTGTCTCGTGTACTAGGTTTCGTGGCATGCGCGTCGACATCATCACGAAGGAGTACCCGCCCGAGATCTACGGTGGCGCGGGTGTTCACGCGACCGAGCTCGTCAAGGCGCTGCGCGCCTCGATCGAGGTGCAGGTGCGCGCGTTCGGCGCACCGCGCGACGAGCCCGACACGACGGCGTACGGCGTGCCGAGCGAGCTCGCCTCGGCGAACGCGGCCCTCCAGACCCTCGGAACCGACCTCGAGATCGTGACGGATGTCGCGGGCGCCGACGTCGTCCACAGCCACACCTGGTACGCGAACTTCGCGGGGCATCTCGCCTCGCTCCTGCACGGGATCCCGCACATCGTTACGGCGCACAGCCTCGAGCCGCTGCGGCCGTGGAAGGCCGAGCAGCTCGGCGGCGGGTACGCCGTGTCGAGCTACATCGAGAAGACGGCGTACGAGGGCGCTGCCGCGATCGTCGCGGTCAGCGAGGGCATGAAGGCCGACATCCTGCGCAGCTATCCGTCGCTGGATCCCGGCAAGGTGCGCGTCATCTACAACGGCATCGACGTCGAGGCGTGGCATCCCGTCGAAGACGCTCCGCTGCTCGCGGAGCTCGGCATCGACGCATCCAAGCCGTCGATCGTGTTCGTCGGGCGCATCACGCGTCAGAAGGGCCTGCCGTACCTGTTGCGCGCGGCCGAGCAGCTGCCGCCCGACGTCCAGCTCGTGCTGTGCGCGGGCGCGCCCGACACTCCGCAGATCCTCGCCGAGGTGGAGGAGCTCGTCCGCGGGCTCCAGACGACCCGCGAGGGCGTCGTGTGGCTCGACCGCCTCCTGTCGCGTCACGAGCTGTGCACGATCCTGAGCGCCGCGACGACGTTCGTCTGCCCGTCGGTCTACGAGCCGCTCGGCATCGTGAACCTCGAGGCCATGGCGTGCGGAGCCGCCGTCGTCGGCACCGCTACGGGCGGCATCCCGGAGGTCGTCGTGGACGGCGTGACGGGCCGCCTCGTCCCCATCGAGCAGGTGCAGGACGGCACCGGGACCCCGATCGATCCGGATGGATTCGTCGACGATCTCGCCCGCGTCCTGACCGAGGTCGTCTCCGACCGCGAGCGCGCCGCCGCCTACGGAAGAGCGGGCAGGCAGCGCGCCGCCGACGACTTCAGCTGGGGCTCGATCGCGCAGACGACCGAGGAGCTGTACGCGGAGGTCGCTCGCGCGGCCCGATAGGCTGGCGGCATGGCGCAAGTCCTCCAGTTCTCCGACGTCGTCGTCCGCCGAAACGCCCGTGACATCGTCGATCGGCTGAACTGGTCGGTCGAGGACGACGAGCGCTGGGTGATCCTCGGGCCCAACGGGGCAGGCAAGACGACAGTCCTGCAGCTGGCCGACACGCTGATCCACCCGACCTCGGGGACCGTCAGCATCCTGGGCGAGCGGCTCGGCCGCACCGACGTCTTCGAGCTGCGCCCGCGCATCGGCTTCGCGTCGTCCGCGATGGCCAAGCGCGTGCCGCCGGAGGAGACCGTCATCAACGTCGTGCTCACGGCGGCGTTCTCGGTCCTCGGGCGCTGGAACGAGGACTACGAGGACATCGACGAGCGCCGCGCGCTGCGCGTGCTCGCCGAGTGGAAGCTCGACCACCTCGCCGATCGCACGTTCGGCACGCTCTCGGACGGCGAGCAGAAGCGCGTACAGATCGCGCGCGCCGTAATGACCGATCCCGAGCTTCTCCTCCTGGACGAGCCCACCGCGAGCCTCGACCTCGGTGCGCGCGAAGAGCTGCTGCAGCTCCTCGGCGGCTACGCGCAGGCCCCCACGACGCCCGCGATGATCATGGTGACCCACCATGTCGAAGAGATCCCGGTCGGCTTCACGCACGTGCTGCTGCTGCGCGACGGCGGCATCGTCGCGGCCGGCCCCATCGACGAGACGCTCACTGCCGAGAATCTCACGGCGACCTTCGGGCTGCCGATCACGCTGACCTCCGAGGACGGCCGGCACGCGGCACGCGCCACGAGCGCCTGAGCCCTGCGGACGGCCGGTTCTGCAGCATCCCCTCAGGGCTGTTAGAATCTATCTTTGGTGCGCTCGCACCGCAGACTTTGACCGCGCTGGCAAAATCCAGGGCATCACTCCTCAAAGGACTTCTCATGCAGACTGACATCCACCCCGTGTACAAGGCCATCGTGTTCCGCGACCTCGGCTCGGGTGACACCTTCCTCACGCGCTCCACGGTCACGAGCGACAAGACGATCGAGCTCGACGGTGTCGAGTATCCCGTCATCGACGTCGAGATCTCGTCCGCCTCGCACCCGTTCTACACGGGCAAGCAGCGCATCATGGACTCGGCCGGTCGCGTCGAGAAGTTCAACCAGCGCTTCAAGGGCTTCGGCGGCGCCAAGTAAGCCCAGCTCTTCCAGGAAAGCCCCGACATCGTCGGGGCTTTCCTCGTTCCATGACGCTGCGGCCGCCTCAGCGGATCGGCCAGCTGCCGTCGAGCGTCTCGCCGGGGTCGATCCGTCCGATGCTGATGAAGTACTCCGTGAGACTCGCCGCCTGCGCGCGCGCCCAGCCGATCTGGCTCGTGTGCAGCTCTTCAGCCGTGGGCGGCAGCCACGCGGCGTAGCGCTGGGCGAGGGCCTGCGCGACACGGCCCGCCGCGACGGCGTCCGCCGACGCCTCGTGCGCGCCGTCGAGGCGGACGGCGTAGTGCTCCGCGACGACGGAGAGCGTTCGCTTGCCCCGCCGGTACCTGTCGTAGCGCTTGTCCATGACGAGCGGATCCACGACGGGCGCCGGATCCGCGATCGGGGTGACGCCGTGCCGCAGCGCCTCGTACTTGAGCAGCGAGAAGTCGTACGCGGCGTTGTACGCGACGACCGGGATGCCGGCATCCAGGATGCCGCGGACCGCGTCGACGACCTCCGCCACGACGACGGCCGCCGGCCGGCCCTGCGTGCGCGCCTGCTGCGTTGTGACGCCGTGCACGGCCGTCGCACCCTCGGGGATCTCGACGCCGGGATCGGCGAGCCAGTCGCGCGCGCTCATGACCTGGCCCGCGGCATCCAGGACCCCGACGTGCGCCGTCACGATGCGGTCGGACGTGACGTCGACGCCCGTCGTCTCGAGGTCGAAGACGCCGACCAGTCGGCTCCACTCGGGGGCATCGAAGAGGGCGAGGCGCTCCATGCCGTTCACGGTATGCGCCGGCTCCGACATCCCGTGCGAGGCGCGCTGTCGCGGACGGCGGGGGCTCAGGCGGGCTCCGTAGACTCGGGGGGTGCCCGTCTCCAGCCCCTACTCGACGCTCCTCGCGGAGATCCCCGTCGTCCGAAGCGACGTCGAGGTGCTCGGCGGCACGACGGCGTACTGGACGTACGGACCGGAGGATGCCGCGACCACCGTCGTCGCGGTGCACGGCTTCCGCGGCGAGCACCACGGACTCGAGCCGATCGTGGCGCACCTGCCCGACATCCGGATCATCTCACCGGATCTCCCGGGGTTCGGCGAGACGCCGCCTCTCCCGGGCCGTCGCCACGACCTCGCCGCCTACGCCGACTGGCTCACCGCCTTCGCGGGCGCTGTCGCGCCGGGCGCCGTCATCCTGGGCCACTCGTTCGGCTCGATCGTTGCGGCAGCAGCCGTCGCCGAGGGCTTCGCGACGCCGCGGCTCGTGCTGGTCAACCCGATCGGCGCCCCGGCGCTCGAGGGTCCGCGCGGCATCCTGACCCGTCTCGCCGTCTTCTACTACTGGGCGGGATCCCGCCTGCCCGAGCGGATCGGCGACGCGCTGCTGCGCAGTCCGGCGATCGTCCGCGTCATGAGCGTCTCGATGGCCAAGACGCGCGACCGCGATCTGCGCCGGTTCATCCACGATCAGCACGACACGTACTTCTCGCGCTTCGCCGACCGCGACGTGCTGCGGGACGCGTTCGTGACGTCGGTGTCGCACGACGTCAGCGAGTTCGCCCCGCGCATCGCGCAGCCCACGCTCCTCGTCGCGGCGCAGAAGGACGACATCACGCCCATCGAGGCGGAGCGGCGGCTGGCGAAGCTCTTCCCCTCGGCTGAGCTCGTGGAGATCCCAGATGTCGGGCATCTCATCCACTACGAGACGCCGCTGCCCGCGGCGGAGGCGATCAGGCGCTTTCTCGGGCTTTCCGCGCGCGATACGCGTTGACGTTCATGCGATTGCCGCAGTTGCCGGTGTCGCAGTAGCGCTTGGACCCGTTGCGCGAGTAGTCGATGTAGACGGCGTCGCAGTCGTCGGCCGAGCACACGCGCACGCGGTCGTACTCGTCGGACCGGATGATGTCGACGAACGCCATCGCCGCCTCGACGAGGATGCGCACCGCGAGCGGGGCGTCGTCCGAGGTCGCGTGGATGTGCCAGTCGTACTCGTCGTGCCTCAGCAGCTGGGGGAGCGCGCCGCCGTCGCGCAGCATCTCGTTGACGATCGGGACCGCCTCGTCGCGGCCGACATCCCACAGCCGGCGGACGCGTGCGCGGATGTCGCGGATCGCCTCGAGCTCCGCCTCGGTGCGGCTGATCCGGCCCGTGTAGGGGTTCGCGACGAGGTAGCGGTCGAAGTCTTCGAGCGTCACGAAGCGGTCGGGATCGTCGTGCCCGGGGAGGGTGTTGACGAGGTCGACGACCGCCACGAGGGATCGACTCGTGTCACGGATGAACACCATGTTGACTCCTGACGTCGCTTCCGACTACTGTCACCAGTGTAATGATCGACACTCCTGACAGGCGGATGGCATGACGGCGACCGCGACACGCCTCGACCTCTCGCCTCGGCGCGTCAGCACAGGCGGTCTCGTCATGGCTGTCGCATCCGCCCTCGCGTTCTCCTCGAGCGGCCCCTTCGTCAAGCCGCTGCTCGAGGCGGGGTGGTCGCTGGGCGCGGCGCTCCTGCTGCGCATGGGCATCTCGGGGCTCATCCTCGCGCCCGCGCTCGTCCTCGCGATCCGCCGCGAGCGGTCGTTCATCCGCCGGCACTGGCGCATGCTCCTGGCCTTCGGACTCGTGCCCGTCGCGGGGTGCCAGCTGCTCTTCTTCTCGGCGATGCAGCGGATGCCGGTGGCGGTCGCGCTGCTCATCCAGTACCTCGCCCCCGTCCTGCTCGTGGGCCTCGCATGGGTGCGCACCAAGAAGGCCCCGTCGCGACTCGTCGCGATCGGCTCGGTCGTCGCGATGGCGGGTCTCGTGCTCGTCGTCGACATCTCGGGCGCGTCCTTCGACCTCATCGGCACGATCCTCGCGCTCGGCGCCGCCGTGTGCGTCGCGGCGTACTTCCTCATCTCCGAGCGGACGGGCGACGATCTGCCGCCCCTCGCGCTCGCCTCCGGGGGACTCCTCGTGGGCGCTGCCCTCATGGCGGTCCTGTGCGTGACCGGCATCCTGCCCTTCGCAGCCCCGGACGTCGAAGTCGTGCTCGCGGGTTCGACGGTGCCCGGCATCCTTCCCATCCTGTGGGTGTCGGCGGTCGCGACGACAGTCGGCTATGCCTTCGGCGTCATGGCGGTGCCGCGGATCGGTGCGCGCGTCGCCTCGTTCGTCGGGCTGTCCGAGGTGCTCTTCGCCCTCGGCTTCGCGTGGCTCTTCCTCGGCGAGGTGCCCGCGCCGGTGCAGTTCCTCGGCGGCGCGCTCATCCTCGCGGGCGTCGTGCTCGTGCGCCTCGACGCCGACCGTCGCGAGGACGCGCTCACGACTCCTGCTGTGCCAGTTCCATGAGCGGCGCGACGCGGTAGCCGATCACCTCGCCCATCACGAGCGACGTCTCGGTGCGCTCGACCCCCTCGATCGCGAGGATGCGGGCGTCCGTGTCGAAGAGGTGCTGCGTGTCGCGGCAGGCGACCCGGACGAGCAGATCGACCTGCCCGCTCAGGCCGTGCACCTGCACGATCTCGGGGATGTGCGCGAGTTCGTGGCCGATGCGCGGCAGATCCGCCTGGCGCACGATGACGTTGACGAACGCCTCGATCGGGAAGCCCAGCGCGGCCGACGAGATCGCGCGCTCGTAGGACAGGAAGACGCCTGCCCGCTCGAGGCGGCCCATGCGCGCCTGGACGGTGTTGCGCGAGAGGCCGAGCTTGTCGGAGAGGGCGACGACCGTGGCCCGGGGGTCATCTGACAGCGCCGACAGAAGCTCCAGGTCGACTCGATCGAGGGTGCTCATAGTGCGAAAGATTAGCACGGCACAGGTGCACCTAACTACGCAACATGCTCAGAGATCTCAGTGATGCTTGAGCGAGGTGCAAGATCGACGTAATCTCGGCATTGTCGGCGACGTTGCCGGCGCTCGGAAGACGACCGCCTCACGAGGGCGGATCGCCTCACGAAGGGATGACGAAGATGCACACCCTCACACCGCACACGGATCACGCGACCGACGTCGACGACGTCGCGCGCCTCGTCACAGAGGACGGCGACCGCATCCCCGATCCGGAGCTCGACCGCTGGGTCGCCGACATCGACGCCGAGGCGCTGCGCGGGCTCTACCGCGACATGATGCTCGTGCGGAGGATCGACTCCGAGGGTATCGCCCTGCAGCGCCAGGGCCAGCTGGGCCTGTGGGCTCCGTGCCAGGGGCAGGAGGCGGTGCAGGTCGGCACCGCCCGCGCGCTCCGCCGCGACGACTTCGCCTTCCCGAGCTACCGCGAGATCGGCGTGCAGCACGTCCGCGGCGCGAAGCCCGCCGACTTCGTCATCGCATGGCGCGGCGAGGAGCACTCGACCTACAACCCGTACGACATCGGCACCGCGACGCCGCAGATCATCATCGGCGCGCAGAGCCTGCACGCCGTCGGCTACGCGATGGGCATCCAGCGCGACGGCACGGATCAGGTCGCGGCCGCGTACTTCGGCGACGGCGCATCGAGCCAGGGCGACGTCAACGAGGCCATGGTGTTCGCCTCCTCGTTCCGCGCTCCCGTCGTGTTCGTGTGCACGAACAACCAGTGGGCCATCTCCGAGCCCGTCACGGTCCAGGCGAGGTTCCCGATCGCGGGCCGCGCGCCGGGATTCGGCATCCCGAGCCTGCGCATCGACGGAAACGACGTCCTCGCGAGCCTTGCGGCGATGCGCTGGGCGATCGCGCACGCGCGCAGCGGCAAGGGCCCCGCCTTCATCGAGGCCGTCACCTACCGCATGGGCCCGCACACGACGTCGGACGACCCGACCCGCTATCGCGCCAAGGACGAGGTCGAGCGCTGGCGCCGCCGCGACCCGATCGCGCGCGTCGAGGCGCTCCTGCGCTCGCAGAACGAGTTCGGCGAGGACTTCCAGGCGGATGTCGCGGCCGACGCCGACCGCCTCGGCGCCGCTGTGCGCGCCGCGGCCCTCGGCGCCGTCTCGCGCGAGCCGATCGGCATCTTCGACCACGTCTACGAAGAGCCGCACACGGGCCTCGCCGAGCAGCGCGAGCACTTCGCCGCCTACCTCTCCGGCTTCGCGCCGAGCGACGCGGAGGTCGGGCGATGACGCAGCTCACGATGGCCAAGTCCATCAACGAGGGGCTTCGCCGCGCCATGGCCGACGACCCCAAGGTGCTCGTCATGGGGGAGGACATCGGCAAGCTCGGCGGCGTCTTCCGCGTGACGGACGGTCTGCTCGACGAGTTCGGCGCGCAGCGCGTCGTCGACACGCCGCTCGCCGAGTCCGGCATCATGGGCACCGCCGTGGGCCTCGCCTTCCGCGGCTACCGGCCCGTCGTCGAGATCCAGTTCGACGGCTTCGTCTACCCCGCGTTCGACCAGATCGTGTGCCAGGTCGCGAAGCTGCACTACCGCACGCGCGGCAACGTCAAGATGCCCCTCACGATCCGCATCCCGTGGGCGGGGGGAGTGGGAGCCGCCGAGCACCACTCCGAGTCGCCCGAGGCCTACTTCGTGCACACGTCGGGCCTGCGCGTCGTCGCGGTCTCGAACCCGCAGGACGCCTACATCATGCTGCGACAGGCGATCGCGAGTGACGACCCCGTCGTGTACTTCGAGCCCAAGCGCCTGTACCACACGAAGGGCGAGGTCGACCTCGGTGCGGACCTCGCGGACGCCCCGCCGATGGGGCTCGCCCGCATCGCCCGCGAAGGCAGCGACGTGACCCTTCTCACCTACGGCGCGCAGGTGCAGACGGCGATGGATGCCGCGACCGCCGCCGAGGACGACGGCATCTCGATCGAGGTCATCGACCTGCGCTCCATCTCGCCCGTGGACTACCGCACGGTCACGGCCTCGGTCCGCAAGACGGGACGCGTCGTCGTGACCCACGAGGCGGCACGCGAGGCGGGCGTCGGCGCCGAGCTCATCGCGAGCGTCACCGAGAAGTGCTTCCACTACCTCGAGTCCGCGCCCGTGCGCGTCACGGGCCACGACATCCCGTATCCGCCGGCCAAGCTCGAGAAGCACCACCTGCCGGATCTCGATCGGATCCTCGACGGCGTCGACCGGGTGCTCGACCGACCGAACAGCATGTCGGGGGTGGAGCTTTGATCACCGAGTTCCGCCTTCCCGACCTCGGCGAGGGCCTCCCCGAGGCCGAGCTCGTCCAGTGGCTCGTCGCCGAGGGCGACACCGTCACGCTCAACCAGACGATCGCCGAGGTCGAGACGGCGAAGGCCGTCGTCGAACTGCCCTCTCCGTACGCCGGGGTCGTCTCGAAGCTGCACGCCGCCGCGGGCGATGTCGTCGCGGTGGGGTCGGTGCTGATCGTCTTCGACGTCCTGGGGGAGGATGCCGCGCGTGCTCCGCAGTCCGGGAGCGCAGCCGACGCGGCATCGGTGGGGGCCGCCGCGGGACCCGATATTCCAGCGCCCGCGGCGACCCCCAATCTCGTCGGCTATGGGGCCGCCCCGCAGTCAGCGGGACGCCCGACGCGGCGCGCGCGGACCGTCGCGGCATCCGTCTCCTCCGCCGTCGCCGACACGGCAGTGCTGGAAGCTGCCCCCCACGACGTGCTGCACGCGCCTGACACCGTCGAGGCGCCGCTCGAGCGGCCGCGCTCGACCCCGCCCGTGCGCAAGCTCGCGAAGGACCTCGGCGTCGACCTCGCACTCGTCGAACCGACGGGCGCGACGGGACTCGTCACGCGCGCCGACGTCGAGGCCTACGCGGATCGCATCGGCGCCTCGGCGCCCGCGGCCGCCGAGCCCGTCGCCGAGCCTGCCCCGTCGTCGCCGGCCGCCCTCGTCGGCGGTCGCGTCGAGCGGGAGCGCCGCATCCCGATCCGCGGCGTCCGCAAGCACACCGCCGAGGCGATGGTGCGCAGCGCCTTCACGGCACCGCACGTCACGACGTTCCTGACGGTCGACGTCACCGCCACGACCGAGCTCATCGCGTCGCTCAAGGCGGACCGTGCGCTCGAGGGGCACCGCATCGGGATGCTCGCGGTCGTAGCGAAGGCTGTGTGCCTCGGGCTCGCCCGCACGCCCGAGCTCAACTCGCGGTGGGACGAGGAGCACGGCGAGATCGTCGAATTCGGCTACGTCAACCTCGGCATCGCGGCGGCGACCCAGCGCGGGCTCGTCGTCCCCAACATCCGCGACGCCGAGACGATGTCGCTCGTCGAGCTCGCTGACGCGATCGGCGCCCTCGCCGAGACGGCGCGCTCGGGCAAGACGCAGCCCGCCGACATGATGGGCGGCACGTTCTCGATCACGAACGTCGGCGTCTTCGGAGTGGACGCCGGCACGCCGATCCTCAATCCCGGGGAAGCCGGCATCCTCGCGCTGGGCGCCGTCCGGCGCCAGCCGTGGGAGCACCGCGGCGAGATCGCGCTGCGCGACGTCACGACGCTCGCCCTCTCGTTCGACCACCGCCTCGTGGACGGCGCGCAGGGCGCGCGCCTGCTCACTGACGTCGGCGCGGTCCTGCGGGAGCCCGGGCGCGCGATGCTGCTGCGCTGACGGGGAGGTGATGTCGCGGCCCCGCTCTGCGGGGCCGCGGCGTCAGTCGATCTTGGGGTAGAACAGCCCCAGGCCGTGCGCCTGCAGGATGCGATAGGCGTCCGCGTAGGTCTCGGGCTCGGGATGCTCCTGCGTGCGGTCGTAGCGCGCGAGCAGGAGGCCGAGCAGCCCGCGTCCGGGCGGGCTCAGGGGCTTGTCCTTGTGCGCGCCGGAGTGGAGCTCCGAGAACGAGTCCTCGTGGGGGTTCGGCGGCACGTACATGGGGTGCACGGCGGGCCACGAGGCCGGGTCGCGGGGCGTGTCGAGGTTGACGACCGAGAAGAGGTCGTTCGCCCCTGCATCCCGCCGCGTGAGCGGCCGCAGGCCGTGCAGGCGCGAGAGCGTCGCGATGACCGACCCGTGGTGCATCTCGTCGTGGATGATCGTGCCGGCGCGCGTGTAAGCAGACACCGCGATCGTCGGCACCCGCACGCCCAGGCGGTCGAATGCGAAGCCCATCTCGCCGGGCGGCGCGTCTTCGTGCGGCGGCGTCGCGGCGGGCGGGGGCACGTGGTCGTACGTGCCGCCGTGCTCGTCGAACGTGATGAGCAGGAGCGTGTTCATCGCGTTCGAACCCTGGGGGCTCGCGCTGGACTTGATGGCGTCGTAGATGCCCGCGACGACCTTTTCGCCCGCGCGCACGTCGGAGACGGCGGAGTCGACGACCGCGCTGCCGTCGATGTCGCTCGCGCGGAGCACGCCGAAGGGCGGGTGGAAGTCGTTGTGGTTGTACACGAGGCGCGGCTCGATGAACGAGTAGGCGGGCAGCTCGCCTTTCGCGGCATCCTCGTAGAACTGCGACATGTGCATGAATCGCTTCGTGCGCCAGTACCGCTCGACGGCGGGCGCGTGCAGGATCCCGGTGAGCGAGACGAGCTGCATCTCGTCGAAGTAGACCCGCCACGAGACGCCCGCCTCCTCAAGGCGGTCGAAGATCGTCGGCGCGGGATCCGCGTCGAGCCACTTGTCGTACCCGCCGCCGTGCTTGTTGGTGACGAAGCCGTGCGACGTCGACGCGTGGAAGAACGAGCGGTTGCAGTACGTCTGCGACGGCACGGCGGCGAACCACGCGTCGAACACCGCGAACTCGCGCGCGAGCGTCGAGAGGACGGGCAGCTGCTCGGGCGAGAAGCCGCCCATGATCTGGGATGCCTCGTCCGGCGTCGGCGCCGCGCCGTGGCGCAGGCGCGCGATGTTGTTGACGTAGTCGTGCAGGAACCCGTCCATCGTGGGCGCCGCGTCCGCGGCGGGAGCGTTGAACGGCGCCTGCATGTCGCCGATCTGGCTCGTCGCGTTGGCGGCGGGGCGGACCGTGCCGAACAGCTGCGTGTTGACGTGCGGGTACTCCTCGCCGGGATCGGGGTTTGGTGAGCCCATCACGACGTCGGTCGGTCCCGAATACGCGTGCGCGGCGACGCGCGTGCCGTCCGGGGCCGTGTTCGCGTAGTCGCCGAAGTCGAGGCCGTCGAACGTCTCGCCCGCCGCGAGCGTCTCACGGGTGTAGAGCCACCCGAGCATGTTGTCGAAGGACCGGTTCTCGCCCATGAAGACGACGACGTGGTCGAATCCGGGCTCGCGTCGCGGAGTGAGGGCGCCGTAGTCCTCCGCCCCTTCGCGGTGGCCGAGGGTCGTGCCGATCGAGGTGCCCGCCGCGGCGCCGACGGCTCCGCCGACCACGAGGCCCGCCGCCGCGATCCCGCCGTACTTCAGGAAGTCGCGGCGAGAGCTCGCGGAATCGTCGCGTGGGCGCGCGCCGGCAGCGGCATCCGTCCCGTCCTGCGCGGCCGTGCCCCCGTCCGCGCCGTCATCGGGGTCCTGGCCGTCCCGCGACATCGTGGGTCCAGCGTAGCGACCGGGCTCACGCCGAGAGGGCGGCGAGGGCCATGGACTCCAGGATGGGCCGGACAGTGCGGTCCGAGGCGGGCTGGCGGACGCCGCGCATGCTGTGCGGCGTGGAGTTGATGAGTCCGAAGCACGCGTGGGCGCGCACGCGCAGGTCGGCCTCTTCGCGGTCGGGATGCAGCTCGGCGAGGACGCCGATCCACAGCTCGACGTATTCGCGCTGGAGGCGGCGCACGCGGCGGCGGTCATCGTCGCGCAGACTCGCGAGGTCGCGATCCTGCACGCGGATGACGTCCGCGTCGCGCAGGGCGAAGTCGACGTGGAACGCGACGAGCGAGCGCAGTCGGGCGCCCGCTTCGGTGTCGCGCGCGAGCACGTCGCGCCCGCCGCCGAGGAGGCTCTCGCTCACGCGGAGGAGGATCGCCCCGAGGAGGGCCTGCTTGTTGGCGAAGTGGCGGTAGACCGCCGGCCCGCTCACGCCGACGGCGGCGCCGAGCTCTTCGAGGCTGACGCCGCTGAAGCCGCGTTCGGCGAACAGGCGAGCGGCCTCGTTGAGGATCGCCGCTTGGCGATCGGCCTTCGCACGGTCGCGCTCGGTGAGACCGCTTGTCATTTCAGTTAATCCTCGCTAACCTGGATAACCAGTTAGTGAACCCTAACCAGTGCGTGCGCATCGCGACAACGGCTGTGATGGGATCGTGACGTCGACGAGGATGACACGGAGCGCAGGATGCACCAGCACGACCTGAACGATGACGAGAACGAGCTCGCGAGGCTCGTGCGCGAGTTCGCCGACGAGGTGGTCGCGCCCGCCTCGTACGAGGCCGACCGCACCAAGACCCTGCCGCTCGACGTCGTCGCGCAGATGGGGGAGCTGGGGCTGTTCGGCCTGCCGTTCCCCGAGGAGTTCGGCGGGCAGGGCGGCGACTACATGGCGCTCTGCCTCGCGATCGAGGGGCTCGGCCGCGTCGACCAGTCGATCGCGATCACCCTCGAGGCGGGGGTGAGCCTCGGCGCGATGCCCGTCTTCCGGTTCGGCACCGACGCGCAGAAGCAGGAGCTGCTGCCGGATCTGCTCGCGGGCCGCGCGCTCGCCGGGTTCGGCCTGACCGAGCCAGAGGCGGGCTCCGACGCGGGCGCGACCCGCACGACGGCGCGCCTCGACGGCGGCGAATGGGTGATCAACGGATCGAAGCAGTTCATCACCAACTCCGGCACGGCGATCACGCGGTTCGTGACGGTCACGGCAGTGACCGGCGAGCGTGAAGGGCGCAAGGAGATCTCGACGATCATGGTGCCCAACGGCACTCCGGGCTTCACGGTCGAGGCGCCGTACGACAAGGTCGGCTGGCACGCCTCCGACACGCACCCGCTCACCTTCGTCGATGCGCGCGTGCCGGAGGGGAACCTCCTCGGCGAGCGCGGCCGCGGGTTCGCGAGCTTCCTGCACATCCTCGACGAGGGCCGCATCGCCATCGCGGCGCTCTCGACGGGGGCGGCGGAGGGATGCCTCGAGGCGGCCGTCGACTACGCGAAGAAGCGCACGGTCTTCGGCGAGCCGCTCTCGTCGCGGCAGAGCATCCAGTTCACGATCGCGCGCATGCAGGCGCGCGTGCACACGGCGCGCCTCGCGTGGCGTCACGCGGCGCGCCTGCGCGACTCCGGCAAGCCGTTCAAGACCGAGGCCGCGATCGCGAAGCTCACGGCGAGCGACGCCGCGATGGACAACGCGCGCGACGCGACGCAGGTGTTCGGCGGCAACGGCTTCATGAACGAGTACCCCGTCGCGCGTCACTACCGCGACTCGAAGATCCTCGAGATCGGCGAGGGCACGACCGAGGTGCAGCTGCTCGTGATCTCGCGCGCGCTCGGCCTCCACGGGTAGCGTGGCGAGCGTGAGCGAGGCGGGCGACGGCACGGGGTGGGACGCGAGCCATGAGGCGCCTCCGCGCGAGGTGCTCCAGCGGGGGCTCTACTTCGAAGAGCTCGAGGTCGGCGTCCGCTACGTCCACCGCCCCGGCCGGACGGCGACCGAGGCCGACAACGTCCTGTTCTCGTCCCTCACGATGAACGGCCAGGCGCTGCACCTCGATGCCGCCTTCTCGGCGACGCAGCCGTTCGGACAGCGGCTCATGAACTCGATGTGGACGCTCTCGACGATGGTCGGGGCATCCGTCGCGCAGATCACGCAGGGCACGCTCGTGGCCCAGTTGGGGATGACGGATGTCGCGTTCCCCGCTCCGCTCTTCCACGGCGACACGCTCTACACCGAGACCGAAGTCCTTCAGAAGCGGCGCTCGGCGTCGCGACCGGGTCAGGGGGTCGTCACGATGAAGCACACGGGCCGCAACCAGGACGGCGTGGTCGTCGCGACCGCGACGCGCGTCGCGCTCATGTGGTGCGCCGACGCCGACGCCGACACGCAGCAGCAGGGGACCGCATGAGCTTCGACCTCGGACCCGCGATCCTGTTCTGCCCCGCCGACCGCCCGGAGCGCTACGGCAAGGCGCTCGACCGCGCCGACGCCGTCATCCTCGACCTCGAGGACGCCGTCGCATCGGGCGACAAGACCGCGGCGCGCGGCGCGCTCATCGAGTCCGACCTCGACCCCGACCGGGTCATCGTGCGCGTCAACCCCGTCGGCACGAGGGACTTCGACGCCGACCTCAAGACCCTGTCGAACACGGACTACCGCACGATCATGCTCGCGAAGGCGGAGTCCGCCAAGCGCATCGCGAAGATCGACGCGCGCTTCACCGTCGTGGCCCTGCTCGAGACGGCGAAGGGCGTCGCGCACGCCGAGCGCATCGCCTCGCTCGACCGCGTCGTGGCGCTCATGTGGGGTGCGGAGGACCTCGTCGCGAGCCTCGGCGGCACCTCGAGCCGCAAGCCCAACGGCCGGTACCGCGACATCGCCCGCTACGCCCGGGCGCGCACGCTGCTGGCCGCGGGCGCCGAGGGCAAGGCCGCGATCGACGCCGTGCACCTCGACATCGCCGACGCGAAGCGCCTGAGGATCGAGGCGACGGATGCCGCTGCCACGGGCTTCGCCGCGACGGCGTGCATCCACCCGAGCCAGGTCCCGATCATCCGCGCGGCCTATCGGCCCGATGCGGCGCAGGTCTCGTGGGCGCGCGCCGTCCTCGCGGCGGCCGCGAACG
Organism: Microbacterium sp. SS28; assembly: GCF_022761035.1. Classification (GTDB taxonomy): domain Bacteria; phylum Actinomycetota; class Actinomycetes; order Actinomycetales; family Microbacteriaceae; genus Microbacterium. The sequence goes on along the minus strand of NZ_JAKWJP010000002.1, from coordinate 623,340 downwards.
AGCGCGGCGTCTTCGTCCACGCGGGCCGCATGGTCGACGAGCCCGTCCTGCGGCATGCGCGCGCGCTCGTGCGTCGCGCGGGGGAGTGATCCGGCCTACGAGGCGGCGCCGCGCTGCGCCACGACCTCGGCGGCGATCCGCGCGATGAGCTCGTCGGGCAGGGGCTGCGCGTGCGGGAAGGTCACCGAGTCCTTCTCGGCGCGGTAGGGAGCGACCTGCGCCTCGAGCGGCTCGGAGAGCGCGGGCACGGGGTACAGCCCGATGTGCTTCTTCCAGCCCGCGTAGTGCAGGGCGTAGCGCCCGCCGAGCATGACGGCGGCGATGCCGTACCGCACCTTCTCCTCGGGCTCCGCGCCCGTGCCGTCGCGCACCGCGGCGACGACGATGGCGCGGATCCGCGTCAGGCGCTCCGCGACGTCGAGCGGGAATCCCGAGATGTACTCGTCGACCGTCGCCGCAGCTGCCATGCCGCCGAGACTATGCGGCGATCGGCGTGTACGACAGCAGGCTCAGCCGCTCGCGCTCGAAGAGCACGGTGTGCACCGAGGCGTTCGCGAGCCGCTCGCCCTCGAGCGGCAGCTCGCCGCCGCTCGCGTGGCGGATCACCTCGCGGATGAGCGCACCGTGGGTCACGACGATGACGGATGCCGCTCCCGGCGCCGTCGCGCGGCGCACGTCGTGCGCGACCTTCGTGAGCCCCGCGAGCGCGCGCTCGCGCAGGTCTTCCCGGGTCTCGGCCTCGGGGACGTCCGTCCCGTGCCAGTCGCCCCACTGCGCGAAGTACTCCTCGACGCTCATGCCCTCGGCGACGCCGTAGCCGCGCTCGCGCAGCTCGGGGTAGAGGCGGGGTGCCGGCAGGCCCAGCTCGCCGGCGATGATCTCGGCGGTCTCGCGCGCCCGCGACAGGTCGCTCGCCACGACGACGGCCGGAAGCCGGGGGTCGAGCTTCTCGCGGAGGCCGGCCGCGGCATCCCGTGCCTGCTGGCGGCCCGTGTCGTTGAGCGGGATGTCGGTCGAACCCTGGATGCGTCGATCGCGGTTCCAGTCGGTCTCGCCATGGCGCACGAGGAGGAGAGTCGTCACGCTTCGAGCCTATCCGGCGCGTCTGGGAGGATGCGCCGCACGCCCGTCACCGCAGCGATGGGAGGGTGTCGGCGAAGGCGCGGAGGATGTCGCTCGTGCCGGCGTCGATCTTGACGGTCGCGCGTGCGTCGGCGCGCGTCTCGCCGCGGTTGACGATGACGACCGGGAGGCGACGGCGGCGCGCGCGCTCGACGAGCCGGATGCCGGAGTTGACGACGAGCGACGATCCCGCCACGACGAGCGCCTCGCTCGTGCGCACGAGCTGCTCGGCCTCGCGGAACTTCTCGGCGGGGATGAACTCGCCGAAGAAGACGACGTCGGGCTTGAGCATGCCGGCGCACACGCTGCACTCCGGCACGAGGAAGCCGTCGGTGCTCTCGGGCAGCACGTCGCCGTCGGGGCCGAGCTTGACGTTCGCGGGGACCGCGATCCAGGGGTTGTCGCGCTCGACGCGCTCGGCGAGGTCGCGGCGGTCGAAGACCTGGCCGCAGTGCGTGCAGAAGACGCGCCGCATCGTGCCGTGCAGCTCCACGACGCGGCGGCTGCCCGCACGCACGTGCAGTCCGTCGACGTTCTGCGTCACGACGCCCGTCGCGACGCCGGAGCCCTCGAGTCGCGCGAGCGCGAGGTGCCCATCGTTGGGAGCGGCCGACGCGAACGCCTTCCAGCCCAGGTGGCTGCCGACCCAGTACCGCCGGCGGGCCTCTTCGCTCGAGAGGAAGCGGTCGGCGGTCATGGGGGTGCGCACGGGCGCACCGCGGCCGCGATAGTCCGGGATGCCGGAATCGGTCGAGACGCCCGCACCCGTGAGGATCGCGACGCGGCGTCCGGCGAGGGCGTCGACGGCGCGCGCGAGGGAGTCCGTCGTCTGCGCGTCGAACCCGGTCACGATCGTCATGGCTCCCTTTCGCGTCCGAGAGTACGCCCGCCGGTTTTCGGGCGTGTTACGAGATGCGCATGGGAAGGTGGACGGATGCGTGTCATCCCTGTCGATTCGGCCGACGACGAGCGGCTCGCCGACTATCGGGATCTGACGGATGTCGCGCTGCGCCGCGTCCTCGAGCCCGAGGGCGGCCTCTACATGGCCGAGTCGGCCAAGGTCATCGCGCGGGCGATCGCCGCGGGGCACCGGCCCCGGTCGGTCCTCGTGCAGGAGAAGTGGCTCGACGACCTCGCGCCGATCCTCGCGGAGCAGCCCGACGTGCCCGTCTACGTGGCGTCCTCCGACGTCGCCGAGCGCATCACGGGGTACGTCGTGCATCGCGGCGCGCTCGCCGCGATGCACCGCCCCGAGCTCGCCTCGATCGCCGACGTCGTTGCGGGAGCGCGGCGGGTCGTCATCCTGGAGGACATCGTCGACCACACGAACGTCGGGGCGATCTTCCGCGCCGCGGCGGGGCTCGGCGCCGACGCCGTGCTCGTCTCGCAGCGCTGCGCCGATCCGCTGTACCGGCGGTCCGTGCGGGTGAGCATGGGGACCGTCTTCCAGGTGCCGTGGACGCGTCTGCCGAGGTGGACTGAGGCGCGCGGCATCCTGAACGGACTCGGCTTCCATCTCGCGGCGCTCGCGCTCGCCGACGATGCCGTGCCGCTCGACGAGTTCGCGGCGTCGGCGCCCGAACGCGTCGCCCTGCTGCTCGGCGCCGAAGGCGACGGTCTGAGCCGCGGCGCACTCGCCGTCGCCGACACCGTCGTGACGATCCCGATGGCGGGCGGCGTGGACTCGCTCAACGTCGCGGCGGCCTCCGCCGTCGCCGTGTGGGAGCTCCGCGTCCGCTGACAGGGCTCGTGGGATGCCGCGGGTCAGACCTGCTCGTCCGGGGGAGCGGAGTCGTCGCGCCCGGGTGCGATGGTCGTGATCGGCAGGGGAGCGGGGCGCTTGGCCGTGATGGCGTCGCCCGAGGACTGGTGCCGCACCCGCCGCAGCACCCACGGGACGAGGTACTCGCGTGCCCATACGAGGTCGACAGCGCGAGCCTCGCGCCACGTGCGCGTGGGGAGCGGGTCGGGCTGCATCGGCTGGAGGTCGTTGGGCACGTTGAGCGCGCGCAGCACCATGCGCGCGACCTCGTGATGTCCCAGTCGGTTGTAGTGCAGACGGTCGTCGTCGAAGAAGCGCATGTCCTGCACCTCTCGGAGGCCCCATTGATCGGCCACGATGCAGTCGTACCTGTCGGCGATCGCGCGGATGTTCTCGTTGTAGATCGCGACGCGACCGCGGATGCCGCGGAAGACCGGTGTGAAGTTCGTGTCGATGGCCGTGAACACCACAAGGGTCGCGCCCTCGCTGCTGAGGCGCACGACGGCGTCCTCGAACTGCTGCGCGACGGCGTCCGGGTCGGCGCCGGGGCGGATGACGTCGTTGCCGCCCGCCGAGAACGTGATCAGATCGGGCGCGAGGGCGAGCGCGGGCTCGACCTGCTCGGCGACGATCTGGCCGATGAGCCGGCCGCGCACCGCGAGGTTCGCGTAGGCGAAGTCGTCGACCTGCTGCGAGAGCACCTCCGCCGTGCGGTCCGCCCATCCGCGGAACCCGTTGGGGGCGGTCGGCTCGGGGTCGCCGACGCCCTCCGTGAACGAATCCCCGATCGCGACGTAGCGCCGCCACGGGTGGGCCTCCGCATTTGCGATGAACGGGGTGCGGTGATCGTCGCTGTGCGGCATCCGTCCTCCTTCGGTTTATGACCGTTAACCAGGGTAACGTCCGCGTTCCGCGTGCGCATGCACCCCCGTGTCGTCGGGCTCGTCTATCGTGGTCACTCGTGCCTTCGGGCGCAACGGAGGGGAGGCCGGTTGCACGACGACGCATCGCTCGCGACGGCGCCCGACGAGATCGCGGGCCTCGATTCCGGCGACCACGACCGCCCGCACCTCGGCAGCTTCGCCGCCGAGCACCTCTCGCCCTCGTACCCGCAGCGCGCGCCGTGGGGCACGGCCCAGCGCCTGCGCGCGTGGCAGGCCGAAGCGCTCGACCTGTACTTCGGGCTCGACGGCCCCGACGGGGTCGGCGGCGGGCCGCGCGATTTCCTCGCCGCCGCGACGCCGGGCGCCGGCAAGACGACCTTCGCCCTGCGCCTCGCGAGCGAGCTGCTGCGCCGCCGCATCATCGACCGCATCGTCGTGGTCGCCCCGACCGAGCACCTCAAGACGCAGTGGGCGGACGCGGGCGCCCGCGTCGGCATCCGGCTCGATCCGGCCTTCAGCAACCGCCACGCGGCACCCGCCCGGCATTACCACGGCGTCGCGGTCACGTACGCGCAGGTCGCGGTCAAGGCATCCGTCCACCAGCGCCTCGTCATGGATGCGCGCACGCTCGTGATCCTCGACGAGGTGCACCACGGTGGCGACGCGCTGAGCTGGGGCGACGCGCTGCGCGAGGCGTACAACCGCGCGACGCGACGCCTGCTGCTGTCGGGCACGCCGTTCCGCAGCGACACGGCCCCCATCCCGTTCGTCGAGTACCACCCCGACGAGAAGGGCATCCGCATCTCGCGGACCGACTACGCCTACGGCTACGGGCGCGCGCTCGAGGACGGCGTCGTGCGTCCCGTCATCTTCCTCGTGTACGCGGGGCAGATGCGCTGGCGCACCAAGACCGGCGACGAGATGGAAGCCCAGCTCGGCCAGGACAACACGAAGGACATCACGTCCCAGGCGTGGCGGACGGCGCTCGATCCCGAGGGCGACTGGATCCCGGCGGTGCTCCGCTCGGCGGACCGGCGCCTGACCGAGGTGCGTGCGCAGGTGCCGGACGCCGGCGGGCTCGTCATCGCGACGGATCAGACCGCGGCGCGCGCCTACGCCGAGATCCTGCGGGGCATCACGGGGGAGCAGCCCACCGTCGTGCTGTCCGACGAGGCCGAGGCGTCCTCGCGGATCGACGCGTTCTCGCAGGGCGATTCGCGCTGGATGGTCGCGGTGCGCATGGTGTCCGAGGGCGTCGACGTGCCGCGACTCGCGGTCGGCGTTTACGCGACGAGCGCCTCGACGCCGCTGTTCTTCGCGCAGGCCATCGGGCGCTTCGTGCGCGCGCGGCGGCGCGGCGAGACCGCGAGCGTCTTCCTGCCGAACGTGCCGCAGCTTCTCGGGCTCGCGAACGAGCTCGAGCGGCAGCGCGACCACGCTCTCGACCGCGACAGCGACGGCGAAGACGACTGGAACGCCGAAGAAGACCTCATGGACGCGGCGGAGCGCGAGGACAAGGCCTCCGACGCTCTGACGGAGGAGTTCACCTACCAGGCGCTCGGTTCACAGGCGCACTTCGACCGCGTCCTGTACGACGGGCGCGAGTTCGGGCAGCTCGCCGTGCCCGGCACGCCCGAGGAGGAGGAGTTCCTCGGGCTCCCCGGCCTTCTCGAGCCCGAGCACGTGCACGATCTGCTCATGCAGCGGCAGGCGCGGCAGGGCAGGCACCGCACGGCCCGAGAGGCTCGGGATGCCGCTCCCGGCGCCGACGCGCCCCCCGCGCCGCCGCAGGCCCTGCACCGCACGCTCAAAGAGCAGCGGCAGCTGCTCAACAGCCTCGTGGGCCTCTACGCGCGGCAGTCCGGCGAGCAGCACGGCGCCGTCCACGCCGAGCTGCGCCGCGTGTGCGGAGGACCGGACGTCGCGCACTCGACCGTCGTTCAGCTGCAGGCCCGGATCGACGTGCTGCGAGCCCGCGTCCGGTCCTGAGCGGGGTCTTCGGGACGGCAGGTTCGGAGTCCCGAAATGCTGTCAATCGGGGCTTTCCGCGCTCGAGGCTCGCGCGGCCTCACTAGCGTGGAGGCATCCCACCCGCATCGCAGCCTTCGGAGGCTTCCTTGAGCGTGCCCGCAGCACCCACCGCCCGTGATCGACGTCGCTGGGCGCGGTATCTCGTCAGCGAGCGTGCCGAGGCGCGCGTCTACCGAGAACTCGCCGCCCGCAGGGTGGGGGAGGAGCGCGAGATCCTCCTCGCACTCGCCGAGGCCGAGGGACGGCACGAGGCGCACTGGCTGGGGCTGCTCGGCGGCGAGCCCGCGAGGCTCCCTCGACCGGGGCTGGGCACGAGCCTGCTCGCCTGGATGGCGCGGCGGTTCGGGTCGATCTTCGTGCTCGCGCTCGCACAGAACGCCGAGGGGCGATCGCCGTACGACGACGAGCCCTTCGCGACGCCCACGATGGCCGCGGACGAGAAGATCCACCACGAGGTCGTGCGGGGCCTCGCCGCCCGCGGACGCCGCCGGCTGTCCGGGACCTTCCGCGCCGCCGTCTTCGGCGCGAACGACGGCCTCGTGTCCAACCTCGCGCTCGTCATGGGCATCGGGGCGACGGGCGTCTCGTCGCAGTTCGTCCTCTTCAGCGGCGTCGCGGGACTCCTCGCGGGCGCCCTCTCGATGGGCGCGGGCGAGTTCGTCTCGGTGCGCTCGCAGCGCGAACTGCTCGAGGCGACCGAGCCGAACGGCTACGCGGACGCAGCGCTGCCGCATCTCGACATCGACGCCAACGAGCTCGCCCTCGTGTACCGCACGCGGGGCATGACCGAGGTCGACGCGCTCGCCCGCGCGCGCCGTGTCGTGGAGGCCGCCCGCACGCAGGACACCCAGAGCGCCCAGAGCACCTACACGGGCCCCGTCGCGACGACCGCGGGGCACGATGTCGTCGGCGGCGCGTGGGGCGCCGCGCTCTCGAGCTTCCTGTTCTTCAGCTCCGGCGCGATCATCCCGGTCCTCCCGTGGATCTTCGGGCTGTCGGGCCTCGCGGCGATCCTCCTGGCGCTGCTGCTCGTCGGGCTCGCGCTGCTCGCGACGGGTGCGGCCGTGGGCCTCCTCTCGGGCGCCCCGCCCCTTCGTCGCGCGCTGCGCCAGCTCGCGATCGGATTCGGCGCGGCCGCCGTCACGTACCTGCTCGGACTCGCCTTCGGAGTGACGATGGGCTGACCGTCGATTCTTCGGTTGGCGCGGAGCGTGATAGTGTCGTTCCTCGGTTGCGAAACCGAAAAAACTGAATGCGCGGGTGGCGGAATAGGTAGACGCGCTAGCTTGAGGTGCTAGTGCCCGCATAGGGCGTGGGGGTTCAAGTCCCCCCTCGCGCACAGAAATGAAGAAGGGCCCCCGAGAGGGGGCCCTTCTTCATTTCTGGATGCTTCTCAGGTCATTCCGCGGGCTTGGACGCCTCTGCAGCTTCGGCCGCGCGTTCTGCTGCGCGAGCCGCCCTGCGCTGCGTCCGGCGCCGCTTCACGGCCCGCGCGATGCCCCACACGGCGAGCGCGAGGACGGCCGCGACGGCGAGCCAGGGGAGCAGGAAGCCGACGGCCACCACGATGCCGTTGAGCGTCGCGACGAGGCCGTTCCAGCCGGCCACGAGACCGTCTGTGAACCCCGCGGGATCGGCTTCGACCGGCTCGGACTCCGGCACGAGCGTCACCGAGAGCGTCGCCATGTCGACCTGGCCCTCGAGCGACTCGAGCTGCTGCTGATACGACTCGAGGGTCGCCTGCCGTTCCGACAGCGCCGCCTCGGCCGCGATGAGGTCGGACAGGTCGCCCGCTTGCGCCATGAGCTCGATGAGGCGATCGACGGATGCCTGTGCCGCGTCGATCCGCGCCTGCAGGTCGATCGTCTGCTCCGTGACGTCCTGTCGGCTGACGGTCGACGCCGTGACCTCGCCGAGGCCCGAAAGCTCGTCGACCATCGTCGAGAGCTCGTCGGCGGGCACGCGCACGGTGATCCACGCGCCGTCGGGTGACGGATAGGGGTACGGATACGTGGAGTCGTAGACGACGCCGTTCGGGTCGACGGGGTAGACCTGCCCGCTCTGGCCGATGCTCATCGACTCGACGTAGCCGCCGTGCGCCTCGGCCGAGGCCGCGATCTCGCCGGCCGCCCCCGAGACGTCCTCGACGACGACCGTCGCCGACGCCGTCGTGATGATCGCGCGATCGGGCGCCGCGGCCTGGTCGGCGAGGGGGAGGGATGCCCCGTCGAGCTGCCCCGAGTCCCGAGCGCTCTCCTGCGTGAGGTCGGAGCCGCCCGCGACGTCGGGTGCGAGGGGGGCCGAGCCGGCCTCGTCCGTCGTGCTGCCCGCGCTCCCCACGGTGCCCGAGACGAGCGAGCCGACCGAGGGCGCGATGACGGCGGCCACGATGATGACGGCCGCAGCCGCGGACCCGCCGATCCACCAGCGTCGACGCCGCGTGCGTGCGGCGACGCGATCGTGCGCGATCCCCGCGAAGACCCGCGACTCGATGCGCTCGATCCTCTCGTCGGACAGCTCCGGCAGGCCGAGGTCGGGTCCGGCCGATGCGGGTGTGTCGTCGTGTGTCGTGTTCATGAGCTCTCCTCGACGGTCGTCCGCAGTCGCGTGCGGAGGCGGGAGAGACGATTGCGGACGACGCCGTGCGCGACGCCGAGCTCGTCGGCGGCAGCCTGGTAGGCGTAGCCCTCGGCGGCGCACAGGCGGAAGATCTCGCGATCGAGCGGGCTGAGCACCGCGACGGCGGCGAGGATCCGGTCGGCGAGGTCGGCGTCGATCACCTGCTGCTCGACGTCGACCGTCGCGGGCAGGTTCTCGTCGGCTTCGCCGGCAGTCCGGTCGCGGTCGCGGCGCTGGCGCCGGATGCGGTTCGCGGCCTGGAAGCGGCAGATCGTCGCGAGCCACGGCAGCAGCGACTCGCCTGCGAGCTCGAAGCCCGGGAGCTTCCGCCACGCCGCGAGGAACGTCTCCTGCGTGACGTCCTCCGCGTCCGCGGGATCGCCCACGAGACCGTGCGCGATCCAGTAGACGGGGCGGACGTACGCGCGGTACAGCGTGCGGAAGGCGATCTCGCTGCCACCCGCAGCCGCTTGCACCAACTGCCTGTCGGTGTCGTCGATCTCGGTCATCCCTGTCCGTTCAGCGAGGCCTGCGCCTCATTGTCTCTCACACATCAGGTGTCGGAACGGGGCTCGTCGTCTCACGCGGAAGCGGCATCCGTCATCTGCGCGAAACCCGCCGGGGCGTCCGTGCCGGTATCCTGAACCGATCGAGAGGGAGTATCCCGTTCTCGCGCGTCCGTCATCACGGGCACCCGCTGCTGGTGCCCCGGGCGCGCGCCGCTTCGGCGGGGGAGAGACTTTCGGTCCGTTGCGACCCTCTCCGAAAGGCTTTCATGACCTACGAGATCCCCGTCTGGTTCCAGGTCATCGCGCTCGTCGTGCTGACCCTGATCCTCATCGCCGATCTTCTGATCATCCTCAAGCGGCCACACATCCCCACGATGAAGGAGGCGACCCTGTGGGTCGTCTTCTACGTGTCGCTCGCGCTCGTGTTCGCCGTGATCCTCTACATGGTGACCGACAGCCCCGCGGCGATGGGAGAGTTCCTCGCGGGCTGGCTCACCGAGTACAGCCTGTCGATCGACAACCTCTTCGTCTTCGTGCTGATCATGGCTCAGTTCGCCGTGCCGCGGCGCTACCAGCAGGAAGTCCTGATGGTGGGAATCATCATCGCGCTCATCCTGCGGGCGATCTTCATCATGCTGGGCGCCGCGCTCATCGAGCAGTTCAGCTGGATCTTCTACATCTTCGGCGCCTTCCTCGTCTTCACGGCGTGGCGCCAGGCCTTCCCGAAGGCGCACGAGAACGACGCGGCCGCCGAGGCGGGCATCGTCCGCTTCACGCGTCGCTTCGTCGAGATCAGCGACCACTACGACGGCGCGAAGCTCCGCACCGTCGTGAACGGCAAGAAGATCTTCACGCCGATGATCCTCGTGTTCGTCGCGATCGGGTTCACCGACCTGATCTTCGCGATCGACTCGATCCCTGCGATCTTCGGCATCACGCAGAGCCCGTTCATCGTCTTCACGGCGAACCTCTTCGCGCTCATGGGTCTGCGGCAGCTCTACTTCCTGCTGGGCGGTCTCCTCGATCGCCTCAAGTACCTGCACTACGGCATCGCGTTCATCCTCGCGTTCATCGGCGTGAAGCTGTTCTTCCACGCCCTGCACACGAACGATCTCCCGTTCATCAACGGCGGCGAGCCCGTCGAGTGGGCGCCCGAGATCGGGACGTGGACGTCGCTCGTCGTGATCATCCTGTCGATGACGGTCGCGACGATCGCGAGCCTCATCTCGTCCTCGCGGGAGAAGAAGGCGACGACGGCGGATGCCGCGGCCTCCGCGGTCGCCGCAGAGAAGGGCACGCCGCCCACCGTGGCGCAGCCGCCGAGCGTCGACGACAAGGACTGACGCGCCTCGCGCTCCGAGCGATCCGCACCCGGTGGTAATCTTTCCGGGTGCGGATCGCTCGTCTTCTCCTTAGCGGCCGCGACGAGACCTCGTTCTGAGCCCCTCCTCGTCGCGGAGTCCGTTGCGGGCTTGATCCCCCATTCGAGGAGAACGACAGAGCAATGAGCACCCCTGTTTCCGACGCGGCCGGCATCCCCGATCGCCCCCGCACGCTGGCCGAGAAGGTCTGGGACGACCACCTCGTGGTCAAGGGCGAGAACGGCGAGCCCGACCTCATCTACATCGACCTGCACCTTGTCCACGAGGTGACCAGCCCGCAGGCCTTCGACGGCCTCCGCGCCGAGGGCCGACCCGTCCGGCGGCTCGATCTGACGATCGCGACCGAGGATCACAACACGCCGACGCTCGACATCGACAAGCCGATCGCCGACATCACGAGCCGCACGCAGATCGAGACGCTGCGTCGCAACGCCGCCGAGTTCGACGTGCGCCTGCACTCGCTCGGCGACAAGGAGCAGGGCATCGTCCACGTCGTGGGCCCGCAGCTGGGACTCACGATGCCGGGTATCACGGTCGTGTGCGGCGACTCGCACACCTCGACGCACGGAGCCTTCGGCGCGATGGCCTTCGGCATCGGCACGAGCGAGGTCGAGCACGTCCTCGCGACCCAGACGCTGCCGCTCAAGCCCTTCAAGACGATGGCGATCACGGTCGAGGGCGAGCTCAAGCCCGAGGTCACGGCCAAGGATGTCGTCCTCGCGATCATCGCGAAGATCGGCGCCAACGGGGGCCAGGGCTACGTCCTGGAGTTCCGCGGCAGCGCCGTCCGCTCCCTCTCGATGGAGGGGCGCATGACGATGTGCAACATGTCGATCGAGGCCGGCGCCCGCGCGGGCATGATCGCCCCCGACGAGACGACGTTCGAGTACGTCAAGGGCCGCGATCACGCGCCGAAGGGCCAGGACTGGGACGACGCCGTCGCGTACTGGCGGACGCTCCCCAGCGACGAGGGCGCCGTGTACGACGCCGAGGTCTTCCTCGACGCCGCCGAACTCGAGCCGTTCGTGACGTGGGGCACCAACCCGGGGCAGGGCGTGTCGCTCGGCGACGTCGTCCCGGCGCCCGAGCAGTTCAGCGACGCGAACGAGCGCGCCGCCGCCGAGCGCGCGCTCGAGTACATGGACCTGAAGGCCGGCACCCGACTGAAGGACGTCCCCGTCGACGCCGTCTTCATGGGCTCGTGCACCAACAGCCGCATTGAAGACCTCCGCGCGTTCGCCTCGGTGATCCAGGGCCGCACGAAGGCCCCCGGGGTCCGCGTCATGGTCGTGCCGGGCTCCGCGCGCGTGCGGCTGGAGGCCGAGGCCGAGGGTCTCGACAAGATCTTCACCGAGTTCGGCGCCGAGTGGCGGTTCGCCGGCTGCTCGATGTGCCTGGGCATGAACCCCGATCAGCTCGCCCCGGGCGAGCGGTGCGCCTCGACGAGCAATCGCAACTTCGAGGGCCGCCAGGGCAAGGGCGGACGCACGCACCTCGTCTCGCCGCTCGTCGCCGCGGCGACCGCCGTGCGCGGCACGCTGTCGAGTCCCGGCGATCTGCCGGCTCTGGTCGGAGCGGAGGCCTGACATGGACAAGTTCACGACGCACACCGGCATCGCGGCGCCCCTGCAGCGCTCCGCGGTCGACACCGACCAGATCATCCCGGCCGTGTACCTCAAGCGGGTCACGAAGACCGGCTTCGACGACGCGCTCTTCGCCAGCTGGCGGCAGGACCCCGAGTTCGTCCTGAACCAGGCGGCCTACGCCGGCGCGTCGATCCTCGTGGCGGGACCGGACTTCGGCACCGGCTCGAGCCGTGAGCACGCTGTCTGGGCACTGCGCGACTTCGGCTTCCGGGTCGTTCTGAGCCCCCGCTTCGCCGACATCTTCCGCGGCAACTCGGGCAAGCAGGGCCTCGTGACGGGGGTCATCTCCGACGCGGATCTCGCGGCGATCTGGGCTGCGATCGACGCGGAGCCGGGAATCGAGATGACGGTCGACCTCGAGTCGCGTACGGCGTCGATCGGCGATCTCCGGGTGTCATTCGAGATCGACGACTACACTAGGTGGCGCCTTCTCGAGGGTCTCGACGACATCGGGCTGACTCTGCGCAACGAGGACAGGATCTCCCAGTTCGAGGCTCGGCGCGAGGCGTGGCGGCCTCGCACCCTCCCGATTCCGTAAGCTGAGACGTTCACGTCTCGCGAGGCTGTGCCCCACCAGGGCGAGCCGCGCCCCTCGACACCGACAAGTGAGGTCCCACCGGATGAACACACTCCTGAGCGACTCGGCGCATCCGAAGGCAGCGGAGAAGGAATTGTCCGGCGACACCATTGCGATCCGCGGCGGCCGGCCCCTCACAGGTCGCGTCGAGGTCAAGGGCGCGAAGAACCTCGCGACGAAGGCGATGGTCGCGGCGCTCCTGGGCGAGACGACGAGCACGCTGCGGGATGTGCCCGACATCAGCGACGTCCAGGTCGTGCGCTCTCTGCTCGAGGTGCACGGCGTGGCGGTCGTCGACGGCGAGGAGGACGGCGTCCTCCACCTCGACCCGAGCGGCGCGGTCTCGGCCCACATGGAGGAGATCGACGCCCACGCGGGCGCCTCCCGCATCCCGATCCTCTTCTGCGGACCGCTGCTGCACCTGCTCGGTCAGGCGTTCATCCCCGACTTGGGCGGCTGCCGCATCGGCGACCGGCCCATCGACTTCCACCTCGATGCGCTGCGCGCGTTCGGGGCCGTGGTCGACAAGCTCCCGAGCGGCATCCGCCTCTCGGCGCCCGAGGGCCTGCACGGCGCCGACATCGAGCTCCCGTACCCGAGCGTCGGCGCGACGGAGCAGGTGCTGCTCACGGCGGTCCGCGCGCGTGGCACGACCGAGCTGCGCAACGCGGCGATCGAGCCCGAGATCATGGATCTCATCGCGGTGCTGCAGAAGATGGGCGCGATCATCTCGTACGAGCCCAACCGGGTCATCGTCATCGAGGGCGTCGACTCGCTCCGCGGGTACGACCACCGATGCATCTTCGACCGCAACGAGGCGGCATCGTGGGCCTGCGCGGCGCTCGCGACCGACGGCGACATCTTCGTCGGCGGCGCCAAGCAGCAGGAGATGCTGACCTTCCTCAACGTCTTCCGCAAGGCGGGCGGCTGGTTCGAAGTGCACGAGGACGGCATCCAGTTCCGCCGTGAGGGCGCGCTCAAGCCCGTCATCGTCGAGACCGACGTGCACCCCGGGTTCATGACGGACTGGCAGCAGCCCCTCATCGTCGCGCTGACGCAGGCCGAGGGTGAGTCGATCGTCCACGAGACCGTGTACGAGAACCGCTTCGGCTTCACGCAGGCGCTCGTACAGATGGGCGCCGACATCGTCGTGCACCCGCACGGACTCGAGGGCGGGGCGCGCCGCGTACCGCGTCGCGAGCTCGAGCAGGCCGCCGTCATCACGGGCCCGACGCCCCTGCACGGCGCCGACATCGTCGTCCCCGACCTCCGCGGCGGGTACAGCCACGTCATCGCGGCGCTCGCAGCCGAAGGCGAGTCGGTCGTCCGCAACGTCGGGATCATCCGCCGCGGCTACGAGAAGCTGTTCGCCAAGCTCGACGCGCTCGGCGCCGACTTCACCGTCATCGAGTAGACGGTGGCCGGGTCCTCGCCACGGCTGCGCGCGTCGACGGAGAAGTCGCGCCCGAGCATCTTCTGGCCCCTCGCGGCGGTCATCGCACCGCTCATAGCGCTCGTGTTCAAGCTCGAGATCGAAGGCGCCGAGAACCTGCCCCGCGAAGGCGCCTATGTCCTGGCTCCCAACCACTACTCCGAGTCCGATCCGCTCGCGGTCGCCCTCGCCGTGTGGAAGGCGGGGCGCGCCCCGCGCTTCATGGCCAAGGAATCGCTCTTCCGCATCCCCGTGCTCGGCTGGATCCTGCGCGTCACGGGCATGGTCCCCGTCGCGCGATCCTCGTCCGCGGCATCCGCTCGCCAGACCCTCGAGACCTCCGAGAATCTCGTCGAGCTCGGCCGCGGTGTGATCGTCTACCCCGAGGGCACGCTCACGCGCGACCCCGGCATGTGGCCCATGCGCGGCAAGACGGGTGCCGTCCGGCTCGCGCTCGCGGGCGACATCCCGCTCATCCCGATGGCCCAGTGGGGCTGCCAGGCGGTGCTTCCGCGGTACGGCAAGCTCAAGCTGTGGCCCCTTCGTCGCCCCGTGCGCGTCATCATCGGCAAGCCCGTCGACCTTTCGGCGTTCCGCGCGCAGGACAGCCAGCCTGCGGGCCTCGTGGCGGCGACCGATGTCGTGATGGACGCGATCGCGCAGCTGCTGTCGCGAGTGCGCGACGAGCCGGCTCCTGCCGAACGCTGGAATCCGGCCGATCACGGGCAGAAGGAGACGGGTCGCCTTGAGCCGTAGACAGGAGCCGCCCCTCCGCATCGCCGTCGTCGGCGCGGGAAGCTGGGGGACGACGTTCGGCAAGATCCTCGCCGATGGTGGCGCAAGCGTCACGATGTGGGCGCGACGCCCCGAGCTCGCCCACGAGATCGACGAGGGCAAGCGCAACAGCCAGTACCTCCCCGGCATCAACCTGCCGCGCGAGATGTCGGCGACCCACCACCTTTCCGAGGCGCTCGAAGGCGCCGAGCAGGTGTACCTGTCGGTGCCGAGCCAGGCGCTGCGGCAGAACCTCAAGGCCGTGCGGCCCCTCGTCTCGAAGTCCGACGTGCCGATCGTGTCGCTCATGAAGGGCGTCGAGCGGCAGACCGGCCTGCGCATGAGCCAGGTCATCCAGCAGGAGCTCGACTGCGATCCCTCGCGCATCGCCGTGGCCTCGGGCCCGAACCTCGCGCTCGAGATCGCGCGTGAGCAGCCCACAGCCGCCGTCATCGCCTCGACGAGCCAGGAGACCGCCGAGGCCATCGCGCGTCGAGCCCGCAACCGGTACTTCCGCTCCTTCGTCAACACCGACGTCATCGGCACCGAGTTCGGCGGCGTGCTCAAGAACCTCATCGCCGTCGCGATCGGCATCGTCGACGGCGTCGGCTACGGCGAGAACACGAAGGCGTCGATCATCACGCGCGGCCTCGTCGAGATGACCGACTTCGCCGTCGCCCAGGGCGCGCACCCCGAGACGCTGCAGGGCCTCGCGGGCCTCGGCGACCTCATCGCGACCTGCCAGTCGCCCCTCAGCCGGAACAACACCGCCGGGCGCCTGCTCGGTCAGGGCTACCGCTTCGACGACGTCGTCAAGCAGATGAATCAGACGGCGGAGGGCCTCGCGTCCGTCGCTCCCGTGCTGCAGCTGGCCAAGGAGGCGGGCATCGAGATGCCGATCGTCGAACAGGTCAAGCGCGTGCTCGACGGGACGATGGATCCGCGCGAGATCGCCCCGCACCTGACGACCGATGACGACGAGCCGAAGGGCGAGAGGACGCAGAATGGACAAGCCGGCGGTGGTGGTGCTCTTTGGAGGTCGATCCAGCGAACACTCGATCAGCTCCGCAACAGCGGGCGGCGTCCTCCGCGCGATCAACCGTGACCGCTTCGGCGTGATCCCGGTCGGGATCACGCGCGACGGCGTCTTCGTGCTCGAGGACGACGACCCCGACAAGTTCGCCCTCGACGCGGCGCATCTGCCCGAGGTCGTCGACAACGGCACGCGCATCGTCTGGCCCGAGGGCGGCGCCGACCGCACGCTGCGCGTGCGCCTGGCCGACGGCTCGGTCGAGCCGATCGGCGAGGTCGACGTCGTGCTGCCGATCCTGCACGGCCTGCACGGCGAGGACGGCACCGTCCAGGGCTTCTTCGACACGCTCGGGCTTCCCTACGCGGGCGGCGGGGTCCTCGACTCCGCGCTGTGCATGGACAAGCACTTCATGAAGATCGTGCTGCAGGCGGCCGGTGTCGCGGTCTCGCCGTGGGTCACGGTCACGCGGGCGCGCTGGGCTGCCGATCCGGAAGCGATCCGGGCGGATGCCGCGGCTCTGGGCGAGCCCGTCTTCGTCAAGCCCGCCCGCGCCGGGTCGAGCGTCGGCGTCTCGAAGGTGCACGACGCCTCCGAGCTCGACGACGCCCTCGCTCTCGCGTTCGCCGAGGACGACAAGGTGCTCATCGAGACCGCGATCGTGGGCCGCGAGGTCGAGGTCGCCGTGCTCGAGGGTCGCGGCGGGGGAGCGACCCGCGCGTCGCTGCCGGGCGAGATCGTCCTCACGACGCGCGAGTTCTACGACTTCGAGGGCAAGTACCTCGGCGGGGACGGCGCCGAGGTCGTGTGCCCCGCCGATCTGACCGACGACGAGATCGCGGCGATCCAGCGGCTCGGGGTCGAGGCGTTCGACGCCGTCGGCGGGCGCGGGCTCGCGCGCGTGGACTTCTTCCTGACGCCCGAGGGTCTCTACGTCAACGAGCTCAACACGATGCCCGGCTTCACGCCGATCTCGATGTTCCCGAAGTGCTGGCTCGCATCCGGGATGACCTACCCCGAGCTCATCTCGGAGCTCGTCGACACGGCGCTCGAGCGCACGGCCTGATCAGCCCGTCGCGTCGTCCTGCTCCGTGATCGGCGCCTCGGGCGCCGTGCACTGGGAGGTCTCAGGAAGCTGGGAGATCGCGATCGAGAGCTGATCGAGCACGACGTTCGGCGAGACGACATCGTTGTCGACGTACACCTCGACGGCGGGTGTGCGCCCGAAGCTCGTGAGGCGGTATCTCGGCGGCTCCGACTCGTCGACGAGCCAGTCCACTCCGCCGACCGTGATGCAGCGCAGCGTCGAGGGCCCCGGAGGCTCGAGACCGCACGTCAGGAGGATGACGGCGGGGTCGCCCCACGCGCCTGTCGCCTGCGCATCAGTCCAGCGCCGCTCCTGGCCGTCCACCGTGTCGGGGAGGCGCACGACGACGTCCGCGCAGGCCGGGTCGTTCGCGAGCTCCGCGGGCGTGAGCGCGACGTTGCTGCTGCAGCCCGCAAGCGCTCCCGCCGCGGCGACGGCGAGCAGCGCAGCGAGGAGTCTGCGGGGCGCGGTCATCCCTCCAGGCTAACCGCGCCGACGGCGGTCCACGGACGCGGCCCGTGCGGGCGGGCGGCTAGTTTGGAGGGATGACCGCTCGCCCCTCCGACGCCGATCCCACCGTCGGGACGCTCTCCGAGGGCGCCGTCCTGCGGGCGATCCGCGCGCGGCTGGGCGCGTCCGTCGCGATCGTGGGCCCGGGGGACGACGCCGCGGTGGTCGCGGCGCCCGACGGGCGCGTCGTCGCGACGACCGACACCCTCGTGCACGGTCCCGACTTCCGGCTTGCGTGGTCGACGGCGTTCGACCTGGGGTGGAAGTCCGCCGCCGTCAACCTCGCCGACATCGCGGCGATGGGGGCGCGTCCGACTGCCCTCTTCGTGGCCCTCGCGATGCCCGACGACACCCGCCTCTCATTCGTCGAGGGGCTCGCCGAGGGGCTCGCCGCCGCGTGCGCCGCCCTCGCCCCGGGCTGCGCCGTCGAGGGCGGCGACCTCACCGTCTCCGACACTCTCACGGTCGCCGTCACGGCACTCGGATCGCTCGACGGTCGGGAGCCCGTGCTCCGCTCGGGCGCGCGCCCCGGCGACGTCGTCGCCGTCTCGGGAGACCTGGGCCGCTCCGCGCGCGGGCTCGCGATCCTGTTCGGGAGGTTCCGGGATGCCGCAGGCGCGCCGATCCCGGTGGATCCGGCGGCACTGAGCGCCGCCGAGGCCCAGGATCTCGCGGCGCAGCTGCGGCCCGCGCCGCCCATCGCGCTCGGCGCGATCGCCGCCCATGTGGGAGCGACGGCCCTCATGGACGTGTCGGACGGACTCGTGCTGGACGCGACGCGGATGGCCGAGGCATCCGGAGTCACGATCAGCCTCGACGGGGCGACCATCGGCCCCGAACCCGCGCTCAGCGGGGGAGAGGACCACGGGCTGCTCGCGACGTTCCCCGCGGACACGACGCTTCCACCGGGGTTCCGCGTCATCGGCCGCGTCGAGGCATCCGGAGCGGCGCCCGTCCTCGTGGACGGCGTCCCGCCTGCGGGTCGCGGCGGGTGGGACCCCTATCAGGACTGGGACGCCCGACGCGGCTGAGCCCTCTGACCGCGCGCCGTGCTGGCACGCCCGTAGGCTGGCGGCGATGACTCACCTGCTTCGCCGCTCCCGTCCCGAGGACCAGGGCCTGCCCTCCGCTGCGATCGCCCGCTTCGTGCATGCGCTCGATGCCATCCCGCACGTCCACACGATGACCGTCGTGCGCCACGGCCACGTCGTCGCCGAGTTCGCACGAGAGCCCTATGCGCGGGACGCCCCGCACGCCCTCTACTCCGTGAGCAAGAGCTTCACGTCGATCGCCGTGGGGCTCGCGATCGAGGAGGGACTGTTCAGTCTCGACGACCGCGTCGTCGAGTTGCTCGCCGACTTCGCGCCGGCCGATCCGTCCGCGCGGCTCGCCGCGCTCACCGTGCGTCACCTCCTCACGATGTCGACAGGGCACGACAGGGAGCCGTGGGCGGACGGCCGGGGCGACTGGAGCCGCGGCGTCCTCGCCGTCGACCTCGCGCATGATCCGGGTACGCGCTGGCTCTACAACACGCCCGCGACGCACCTCCTGTCGCAGATCGTGCAGACGCGCACGGGCGAGCGGCTCCTGGACTACTTGACGCCGCGGCTGTTCGACCCGCTCGGCTTCGCCGCTCCGACCTGGCTGCAGAGCCCCGCCGGTGTGGACGCCGGGGGGTGGGGACTCTCGCTCCGCGCAGAGGAGCTCGCCGTGTTCGGTCAGCTGCTGCTCCAGCGCGGTCGCTGGCACGACCGACAACTCGTACCGGCTGACTGGATCGATCAGGCGACCAGCCGTCACATCGCCAACGGCAACCCGTCCGCCGCGTCCGACTGGAGTCAGGGCTACGGGTTCCAGTTCTGGATGTGTCGGCACGGCGCGTACCGCGCCGACGGGGCGTTCGGCCAGTTCGTCGTTGTCCTGCCTGCGCAGGACGCTGTCGTCACCATGACGAGTGGAACGTCCGACATGGCCGCCGCTCTGGACGCCGTATGGAACACTCTGCTGCCGGCCTTCGACACCGTCGAGGATGCCGCGGCGATTCCCGCGCCGCGCCCCATCGCGCCCAGCGGCGGCGAGGCGCGCGACACGGAGGCGTCCTTCGCCTACAAGGGACCGATCCGTCGCCTCGGCCTCGCTCGAGGCGTGCTCGATCTCAACGGCGTCGCGCTGCCGTTCGCGCCCGACGCGTGGGTCGTGGAGTCGGCGGAGCCTCTGCTGCGGCGCCTGAAGGTGTTCGGCGCGCGGGTCGCGGTGTCCGGTGGCTGGCGCGGCCCGGTGTTCATCGCGCAGGTTCGCGCGCTCGAGGATGTCGTGACCTTCCGTCTCGAGCTCGGCACCACCGGGCACCTGACGATCACGCGCGATGTCGGATTCGAGGGCGCCGACGTGTGGGACGGCGATCCCGTGGCGCCGCCGCCGAATCAGTCCGATTCGGCCTCGGGCTCCACCTCGTAAGTCGCCGGGCTCGACCACCACAGCGTCGTATCCCCGTAGCGCTTCGATCGACCCGCGACGAGTCCAGCCGGGAGCACGGGCTGGGGGGAGCGGCCCGCGCGTTCGACGATCACGACAGCTTCGGGCGCGAGGCACGGCACGAGGAGTTCCAGCACGGCGGCGAGGTCGGTCTCCGAGACGTCGTACGGCGGATCGAGGAAGACGATGTCGAACGGGCCCCGCCGAGCGCCCAGATACGCCGTGACTGCGGTCCGGTGCACGTCGATGCGGGCATCCCGTCCCACAGACTTCGCGACCCGCGCCGCGTTGCGCTGGACGACGGATGCCGCGCGCGGCGCCTTCTCGACGAGATCGGCGCTCGCGGCGCCTCGGCTGACGGCCTCGAGCCCGAGCGCCCCCGATCCGGCGTAGAGGTCGAGGACCGCCGCGCCTCGGAGGGCGTCGGCGGACTCGAGAGCGCCGAAGAGCGACTCCCGCACCCGATCGCTCGTCGGACGCGTACCCGCGTCCGGGACCTCCAGCGTGATGGACCCTGCCCGACCCCCGATGATGCGCGTCACGCGTCCACACTACAAACCGCCGCGTCCGAGGCCGTGTCTAGAGTGGACGCATGCCCGGCTTCGCTCTCGAGTCACGCCTCGACGGCGCTGTAGGGGGAAAGACCGCGTCGGCGCTCGAACGCGCGTTCGGCATGAAGACCGTCGGCGACCTGCTCGCGCACTATCCGCGCCGGTACGCGCGACGCGGAGAGCTCACGCTGATCTCGTCGCTCCCCGTCGGGGAGCCCGTCACGATCGTGGCCGAAGTGCGGCGCGCGAGCGAGCGGCGCATGCAGAACCGCAAGGGGTCGCTGCTCGAAGTCGTCATCAGCGACGGGCAGGGCGATCTGTCGCTGACGTTCTTCAACCAGTCGTGGCGCATCAAGGATCTGCAGCCCGGTCGCCGCGGCATCTTCGCAGGCAAGGTCGGCGAGTACCGCGGGGCGAAGCAGCTCGCGCACCCCGACTACGAGCTCTTCGAAGACGAGGACACGGCGCGCATGAACGCGCAGGCGTACTCGAACCTGCCGATCCCGATCTACCCCGCGACGAGCACCGTCGCGAGCTGGCAGTTCAAGAAGATCGCAGATCTCGTGCTCGACGGGCTCGGTCCGCTCGACGATCCGCTTCCCGACGCGCTGCGCGCCGAGCACGGCCTGCTCGATGCCCGCACGGCCGTCGAGCGCATCCACCGTCCCGACTTCGACGACCAGATCGAGCAGGCGCGCGAGACGCTGCGCTGGCACGAGGCGTTCGTCCTGCAGGCGGCGCTCCTTCAGCAGCGACAGTTCGTGCGCGCCCTCTCGGCGACCACGCGTTCCCCGGGGGCTCTGCTCGCGCGGTTCGACGAGGCCCTGCCGTTCGCGCGCACGCCCGACCAGATCTCCGTCGGCGACCGGATCGAGCTCGATCTGCAGGGCGACTGGCCCATGAACCGCCTCGTCCAGGGTGAAGTCGGCTCGGGCAAGACGCTCGTCGCACTGCGGGCGATGCTGCAGGTCGCCGAGAGCGGCGGCCAGTCCGCCCTCATCGCGCCGACCGAAGTGCTCGCGGCGCAGCACCTGCGGTCGATCGCGCGCATGCTGGGCCCGCAGCTCGCGCCCGAGCTCATGCCGACGCTGCTCACGGGGCAGCTGACGGCGGCCGAGCGGCGCAAGGCGGCGCTGCGGGTCGCCTCGGGCCAGGCGCGCATCGTCGTGGGCACCCACGCCCTCCTGAGCGCCTCGACGACGTTCGCCGACCTCGGCCTCGTCGTCGTCGACGAGCAGCACCGGTTCGGCGTCGAGCAGCGCGAGGCCCTCCGCGCGAAGGGATCCTCGCCGCACGCGCTCGTCCTCACGGCGACCCCGATCCCGCGGACTGTCGCGATGACGGTGTTCGGCGATCTGGACGTCTCGACGATCCGCACGATGCCGGCGGGGCGGGCGGGCATCCAGACCTTCGTCGCGCCGCTCGCCGAGAAGCCCGGCTGGTTCGGCCGCGTGTGGGATCGCATCGCCGAGGAGGTCGCGCAGGGCAGGCAGGCGTTCGTCGTGTGCGCCGCGATCGACGCCGAGACGCTGACGAAGGACGACACCGCCGACGAGCCCGTCGAGGGGGATGCCGCGACGCGCACGCGGTGGGGTGTCGTGCAGATCGCCGAGCTGCTGGCCCGTCAGCCCGCCTTCGCCGACATCCGGGTCGAGATCCTGCACGGCCGCATGCCGTCGGACGAGAAGGATGCCGTCATGCAGGCGTTCGCGCGCGGCGACATCGACGTCCTGGTCGCGACGACCGTCGTCGAGGTCGGCGTCGACGTGCCCAACGCCTCGACGATGGCGATCATCGAGGCCGATCGCTTCGGCGTGTCCCAGCTGCACCAGCTGCGCGGGCGCGTCGGCCGTGGCGGCATCCCGGGTCTGTGTCTGCTCGTCACCGAGGCGCCGGCGGGCACCCCCGCGCGCGAGCGCGCCGAGGCCGTCGCGGCGACGCTCGACGGCTTCGCCCTCGCCGAGGTCGACCTCGAGCTGCGCGGCGAGGGCGACGTCCTGGGCGACGCGCAGTCCGGCGTGCGCTCGTCGCTGCGCCTGCTGCGCGTCGTGAAGGACGCCGACCTCATCGCCGAGGCGAGGGATGCCGCCGAGCAGGTCCTCGAGGACGACCCCGCGCTCGCCCGCCATAGGGGGCTCGCGGCGGCGATCGAGCGGCGCGTCGGCGTCGAAGAGCGCGCGGCGCTCGCGAAGACCTGATTCAGGGCTGGGTCATAGTCGGCCGCCGTTAGGCTGAGCGGCATGAGCAGCAGGATCGCCGTCGTCCCTGGATCATTCGACCCGCCGACCCTCGGGCACCTCGATGTCATCCGGAGGGCCGCGAAGCTCTACGACCGCCTTCACGTGCTCGTCGTCCACAACCCGGGCAAGGAGGCGATGCTGCCCATCGCCCAGCGGCTCGCCCTCCTCGAGCAGTCGATCGCGGAAGGCGATGTCGAGGGCGATGTCGTCGTCGCGTCCTGGAGTGTCGGGCTGCTCGTGGACTACGCGACCGACGTGGGAGCGGGAGTGCTCGTGAAGGGCATCCGGTCGCAGGTCGACGTCGCATACGAGACGCCGATGGCCATCGTGAACCGGCATCTCGCGCACGTCGAGACCGTGTTCCTGCTGCCCGACCCCGCGCACGCCCTCGTGTCGAGCTCGCTCGTGCGGCAGGTCGCGGCGCTCGGCGGCGATGTGTCGCCCTTCGTCCCGCCCGCCGTCGCCCGCTTCCTCGGTACGCCCGCCGCCATCTGACGAAGCCCTCCGACGCGACCCGCACCGGCGCGCACGCGGCGGGTGCACAGGCTCCCGCGGGTAGCATGGACGACCGTGAGGAATCGCCACGCCGGACCGTTCGACATCCCCGTCCGCGACATCGTCCACCGCTCGGGGGAGATGCGCGAGCACTCCTTCGCGCTGCCCGCGCCCGCCAAATGGGGCGAGGGCCTCGTCGCGATCGCCGAGGGCGAGCCCGTCGCACTCGAGGTGCGGCTCGAATCGGTCCACGAGGGCATCCTCGTCACGGGCGAGGTCGACACGCGGTACACGGGAATGTGCGGGCGGTGCCTGCGCGACGTGGCCGAGCCGCTCGAAGTCGAGTTTCAGGAGCTTTTCGCGTATCCTGGAGAGGAAGCAGCTGACTTCGAGGTTCAAGACGACCACGTGGATCTTGAAACTCTGGTCAGAGATGCGATTGTCCTGTCGCTTCCGTTTCAGCCGGTGTGTCAGCCGGATTGCCCCGGCCTCGATCCGGTCACGGGCGAGAGGCTGACCGCGAGCACCGGGTCAGAGCAGCGCGAGCCCCTCGATCCACGCTGGGCGGCGCTCCAGGACTACACCCCAGACCACGACGACTGAAGCAACGCGCCTCGTCGCCCGGAACACAGAAGAGAGCATGCCATGGCAGGTAACCCCCCGAAGCGGAAGGTCTCCCGCTCCAACACCCGTTCGCGCCGCGCCCAGTGGAAGGCAGCGCCCATCACGCTGACCACCACGATCGAGAACGGCAAGGTCGTCTACAGCCGTCCGCACCAGGCGAAGGTCGTCACCGACTCGCAGGGCACCGAGCTGTTCCTCGAGTACAAGGGCCGCAAGGTCGCCGACGTCTGATCGCCGGTACGGCGACGTGACGGACGTCACTTTCGGGCGCACTGCCGAGGGGCCGGTCGAGCCGGCCCCCCGCACTGCCCTCGTCGAGGAGCTCGGCGTCGACATCGACGCCGGGCTTCTTTCGCTCGCCCTGACGCATCGCTCGTTCGCGTACGAGCACGGGCAGATCCCGCACAACGAGCGCCTCGAGTTCCTCGGCGACTCCGTGCTGGGGCAGGCCGTGACGGTGCGCCTGTACACGGAGCATCCCGACCTCGATGAGGGCTCGCTCGCGAAGCGTCGCGCCGCCGTCGTGTCGACCGTGGCGCTCGCAGACGTCGCGCGCCGCATCGGCCTCGGCGAGCACGTGCTCCTGGGGCGCGGCGAGCAGCTCACGGGCGGCCGCGACAAGGACTCGATCCTCGCCGACACGCTCGAGGCGATCATCGGCGCGACGTACATCTCTCTGGGGGCGGATGCCGCGACGGCCCTCGTGCTGCGCCTCATCGAGCCGCTGTTCGCCGACCAAGACAGATACGGCGCCGCGATGGACCCCAAGACGAGCCTGCAGGAGCTCGCCGCGCGCCGGCAGTCTCCCGCGCCCGTCTACACCGTCACCTCGACAGGACCCGACCACGATCGCCGCTTCACCGCGACCGTGACGGTGGGCGATGTCAGCGCCGAAGGCGCGGGCACGAGCAAGAAGCACGCGGAAGCCGCGGCGGCCCTCGCGGCGTGGCGCGGACTCAGCGGGCGTGCCTGAGCTTCCCGAAGTCGAGGTCGTCCGGGCAGGGCTCGAACCGGCCGTGTCGCACGCGATGATCGTCGCGGTCACGGTGCACGACGAACGCGCCCTCACCCGACACGAGGGCGGCGGGGCGGACTTCGAGGCGACCCTGACGGGGCGCGTCGTCGAGGGAGCCGCCCGCCGCGGCAAGTTCCTGTGGCTTCCGCTCGCGCCTCGGGGCGACGGCGCCGACGAGGCGGTCGTGGGTCACCTCGGCATGAGCGGCCAGCTGCTCGTCCGCGCACCCGGCGCCCCCGCCGAGCGCCACGAGCGCGTGCGGCTCGATCTGCAGCATCCCGATCACGGTGAGCTCTCGGTCGTCTTCGCGGATCAGCGGACCTTCGGCTCGCTCGCCGTCGACCGGCTGGTTCCGACACGGGATGCCGCTCCCGGCGGCCGCGGAACCGCGGCGCCGACCGTCCCCAGCCAGGTCGCGCACATCGCGCGCGACCCGCTCGACCCCGCCTTCTCCGACCGGGAGTTCCGCGCGGTCCTCGCGCGCAAGGACTCCGAGATCAAGCGCGTCCTGCTCGATCAGACGGTCGCGAGCGGCATCGGCAACATCTACGCCGACGAGGCGCTGTGGGCATCCCGCATCCATCCGCAGGCGATCGCCCGCACGCTCTCGAGCCGCGCAACGGGGCGCCTGCTCGCCGAAGTGCGCGCCGTCCTCGAGAAGGCCCTCGCCGAGGGCGGCACGAGCTTCGACGCGCAGTACGTCAACGTCAACGGGCAGGCCGGCTACTTCGAGCACTCCCTCAACGCGTACGGCCGGACGGGGCAGCCGTGCGCCCGCTGCGGCCGACCCATCGTCCGCGTCTCGTTCATGAACCGCTCGAGCCACTTCTGCCCGCACTGCCAGAAGGCGCCGCGGCCGCGCTGAGTGCGGCTACCCCTCCGTCGAGAGCGAGTAGTCGCCTTCTGCGCAGCCGGTCACGAGCCACCCGCCCGCAACCTGTGCGGTCTTGAGCGCGGTGACCCCCGACGAGTCGATCTCCGGCGCGGCAGAACCCGGCACCCACACTTCGAGACCGCATCCCTCGTCCTCGGTCGTGCCGGCGAGCTCGACCCGCGCACCGTCCGCCTTCAGCGACGTCAGCGCGCCCGGCGCCGATCGCGGGTATGCGCGGCTGAGGATCGCGAGCAGGTCGTCGCGCGGAGCGGCGGCGCTGCCGGTCGCGCACTCTTCGCGCTGGAGCGCGTCGCTGATATCGGTGGAGAAGCCCTGCGGGTCGCCGCACGCCTGCTTCCAGACCCAGTAGGCGCTGCCGAGGATGTGCGCATCCTCCGCGGCGGCGTAGCGGGTGAGGCGGGCCACGCGGTCGGCGTCGTCGCCCCAGTAGCCGTACTCGCCCGACCACAGCGGCATGCCGTAGGCGTCGGCGGCGCGGGAGGCGAGCTCGAACTGGCCCTCGATGCCGACGATGGGCGGCAGGCCCAGGGAGCGATCCATCGTGATCGACTCGGCATACAGATGGGGGGAGTATACGAGGTTGTCGTCATCGGTGAAGCCCGGCGTCGGCCCGCTGTCGAAGCCCAGCCCCGACCAGAAGATGCTCGGCTCGATGAAGACGATCTGCGGAGCATCCGCTGCGCGGATCGCGTCGATCGCACGGCCGTAGAAGCGCCCCAGCAGGTGCGACGTCGTCACGGGCGCCGTCTCGCCGAAGCCGGGCTCGTTCAGCAGGTCGTAGCCGGCGACGGTCGGCTCGTCGCTGAAGACGGCGGCGAGCTTCCCCCACGTGTCGACGAGTGCGCTCTGCACGCCGTCGGTGTCGAAGTAGAAGTTCTGGAAGGCGCGGTCGCCGGCGGGCGAGATGTCGCGGCCTGTGAAGGAGCAGCGCGGAGCGCCGTCGGTCAGCGTCGCCCATGCGGGCGCGCCGTCATAGCCCCACATCGGGTCGGTGCCGGGCCGGCACACCGTGCCGGCTGTCGTGTTGCCCGCCCACCAGCCGTCCTGGTGCATGTCGAGCACGATGTAGATGTCGTGCTTCTTCGCCCAGCCGACGGCATCCTGGATCTTCTCGAGATACGCCTCATCGATCGTGCCGGGTTCGGGCTCGAGCGCGGACCACGACAGTCCCAGGCGCACGACGTTGAATCCCTGCTCGGCGATGCCGGCGAAGTCGTCTTCCGTCAGCGGGCGCGTGGCCGGAAGGTTGGCAGCGGGCTGGAAGAAGTCGACGAGCTGATTGACGTTGACGCCCCGCAGGAGCACCTGATCGCCCTCGCCGTCGGTGATGATCCCGCCGTCGGCGCGCAGGTATCCGGCGGGCGGGGCGGGCTGCGCGGCGCCGGACGATGCGGCGGCCGTCGACGACGGCAGGATGACGGCCGCCGCGGTCGCCGCCACGACGACGAGCGCGGCGGCGAGCCGAAGCGCCTGGGCTGCGCGCGGGGAGGTCGCACGGTCCGCGACCACCGCGGTCACCCCGACGATCCATCCGAGGCAGGCTCCGAAGGATGCGCCGTCGGCGACGGCCACGTAGGCGTTCATGAGGGGCCAGAGCTCGCCCGTCGCGCCGCGGTCGAAGGCAAATCCGACGATCGCCTGCACGAGGCCGAGCCCCGCGCCGGCCGCGACGGCGGCGAGCCAGCCGCCGAGGATGCCGCGCACGCGCGGTCGCATCCACCGCAGGCAGAGAACCGTCGCTCCGGCGAGGACGAGCATGCCCAGGATCATCGAGATCGGGTCGCGGTGGGACGCCGGCGCCGGAACTCCCGGGGCGTACGCGACGCTCGTCCACCACAGTCCCGAGAGCAGCGGCGCGAGACCGGCGAACACGATCGCAGGAATCCACACCGCTCCGCGCGCGTGTCGCTCACGCACGGAACGCCCGCCGAGCAGTCGCGTCGCCGCCGCGACGATGAGTGCCGCCGGAACCGCCTTGGCCGTGACGTACCCGGCAGCCCACGCCGAGACTCCGAGGTTCCACGTCATGACGAAGCACGCGGCGGCTTGCGCGAGGAGCACCGCCAGCACGATGCCCGGCACCAGAGTCCAGAACCGGTCGCCCGCCCGCACGGCGACCCATGCCACGACCCCGAGCAGGACGGGGACGAACACGACGTAAGCGGCGAACGGCCAGATGCCCGCCTCGAGCGAGGGCACGGCGCCCGACCAGCCCACGAGCGCCAGCAGTCCCGTCGGGTCGAGGATCGCCTGCGCGATGACGAGGATCGCCGTCGCGGACACGGCGACGAGGGCGCGGCGGACAGGCTTCATGGCACTCCGTCGTGACAAGAGGGTGTTTCGGGCCTGCACAGCATCCGCGATCCGGAACCCGATGTCAAACCGAGTGGCACTCGGTGCCGAGCGCTGAGGAGCGGATGCCGCTCCCCGCGCGAGCGGCGGGGAGCGGCATCCGTCTTCTCAATCCAGGATCTTCTTCCAGGCGCCCGCGTACGACACGGGCGTGAAGCCCAGCGCGACGTTGATCGCGAGCATGTGCTCGTTCTCTTCGGCGTTGAACGTCGTGATCCGCGGCGACTCCGGCACGAGCTCGCGCCAGCGCAGGAGGTTCACGCACTTCACGATCGTGCCGAGGGCATGACCGCGGTGCTCCGCGAGCACGAGAGTGCCCCACTGCGAGCTCGCCGCCGTGTGATCGGCCTGGATCGTGAGTTCGTTGTACGCCGCGATCGTGCCGGTCGGGACGTGCTCGACGCAGGCGATCGACACCGTGAGCCCCTCCGCCTGAAGGCGCGCGTCGCGACGGCGGACTCGCTCGGCATCCCATTTCTGCTCGTCGACGACGAGTCCGCCCTGCGGGACGTCGGTCGACATGCGCGACATCGCGTAGGCGAGACCCTCCTGATACGGCTCGGGCGTCGGCGACGTCCACGCGATGGGCCGGTAGTCGGCGCCGGCCTTCGCGAGCGCCGTCTCGAGCATCCGCTCGACGGTGTCGAACGATCCCTGCAGATCGAAGGCGCTCGTGCGCTCCACCTGCTCGAGCGTGTAGCCGTTCTCGAGCTGGAATACCGTCTGCCGGTCCTCGGCCGGGACCGAACCGAACCCCGTCGACGGCACGAGCGGCGGACCGCTCGCCTCGGCGCGGTGGAGCGTGAAGATCTGGATCGTGCCGCGGCCGATGGCGCGCGCCTCGTCCTCCACGGCCTGCAGGAGGGCCTCCTCGGCACCCTCGCCCCAGCGGTCAGGGTCGACCCAGAGCTCGAACTCGGCAGTCTCGGCGTCCTCCTCCTTCGGATAGACGAGCTTCGCGAAGCCGAGGATCACCCCGTCACGCTCGGCGGCGAAGCCCGCATGCCCCCAGTCGCTCTCGTCGTGCCACCACGCGAGCTCCCCGTGGGCCTCATAGTCGAGGTCCGAGTGTCCCGCGTCCCGCCGGCAGGCGGCGTTCGCGATCCGGATGAAGTCGAGGAACGCTCCCGCGTCGGGGGCGTCCAGGCTCTCCGGGATGGTCAGGCGGCTCACGGTGAGGTGCGGCAGTGCGATGTCAGTCATCGAGGACCTTCTTCCAGGCGCCTTCGTAGGCGATCGGCGCGAAGCCGATCGCCTCGTTGATGTCGAGCATGGGGCGGTTCTCCTCCGCGTTGTAGGTGATGATGCGGGGCGAGTCGGGCGCGATGCCGCGCCAGGACAGCAGGCCCTCGCACTTCACGAGAGTCCCGAGCTTGTGGCCGCGGTGCTCCTTGAGCACGAGGGTGTCCTCCTGGTGCGATGCTGCAGTGCGGTCCTCGCCGATGACGAGCTCGTTGAAGGCGCACAGCACGCCGCTCTCGATGTGCTGCGCGGCGGTCACGAGCAGGTGGCGTCCCGCGTCCGTGTACGAGGCGTCGTGGATCGCCAGACGTGCCGCGTCCCACACCTCCTCGTCGAACTCGAGCCCGGCGGAGGGTGCGTCGGTCGACATGCGCGACTTCATCCACGCATAGCCCTCGACGTATTCGGCCGGCGTCGGCAGGGTCCACTGCAGGACGCGGTAGCCTTCGGCGGCACGGCGCGCCTCGTCGAGCAGACGCTCGACCTCGTCGAACGTTCCCTGCAGGTCGAAGGCGCTGCTGCGCACGACCTGCTCGAGCGCGTAGCCGTTCGCGCGATAGAAGCGCGCGGGGCGGTCGTCCGGCAGCGCACCGAAGCCCGTGGGCGGCACGATGACGCGCTCTCCGTCGGCGTCGTGCTGAGCCCAGGACTGCAGCACCGACCTGCCGTGCTTCCGCGCCGTCTCCTCGACGAGCGCATAGGCGGCGGTGCCGATGCCCTGACCCTGGGCGCTCTCGATCAGCTCGACGAGCCAGTAGGCGGCCTTCGAGCCCTCTTCGAACGGGATGTCGACGCCGATGCGTCCGACGGTGACGCCGTCCTGCACGACGAGCCAGAGGAGCCGGAGCTCGTACTCGTCGGGCCGGTAGACGGGGATCATCTCGGCCGCCGTCATCGAGTGGTCGTCGTGACCGGCGACCTCGCGATAGATGCGGTTGCGCACGTCGACCATCGCGATGAAGTCGGGTGCGTCTGCGGATTCCAGGTTCGCCGGGATCGTGAGCGGTCGGAACTCGATCCCGGTGAGTGTCGTGGTGTTCATTTCTGCTCTCTTGTCAGAGGCGAGTGAGGGGGTTCGGAATTCGAACGGATGCCGTCATGCGACGGCGGCGGGGGATGATGCCCGCACGGCCTGCGCGAAGGGATGCCCGGGAGGGGCGGCGGTCCGGCACGGATGCCCGGACGGCTCCTGCCTGCGGGCAGAGTCCTCCTACGCGCGGATCAGCGGACCGCGTGGGAGAGTGCGCAGAAGGAGCGGGTCGCCGGGACGGAGACGATGCGCGGGAACGCGAGCGCTGTGGGCTGCGTGCGGGTCTTCGTCATCATGGCGACCTCCTCTCGACTTCAGATGCGATCAGTGACGCTAGCGCAGGCGGAGTGGCGGCGTCAAGGGATCGGCGGGATCGTCCATGGTCGAGATCGTGGGATCCAGCGCCGCCGCGGGCGTGTGAGTCCGCCCCGGCCCGCCGCCGGAGCTTAGGATGTCCCGTCCGCTACCGTGGACGGGACATCCATCTCGGAGGCGCGCTCATGCACTTGAAGAGCGTCACGCTCAAAGGGTTCAAGTCGTTCGCGCAGCCGACGACGTTCGCGCTCGAACCCGGCGTGACCTGCATCGTCGGACCCAACGGCTCCGGCAAGTCGAACGTCGTCGACGCCCTCGCCTGGGTCATGGGTGAGCAGGGCGCCAAGACGCTCCGCGGCGGCAAGATGGAAGACGTCATCTTCGCCGGCACGGCGACGCGCGGGCCCCTCGGCCGCGCCGAGGTGCAGCTCACGATCGACAACTCCGACGGCGCTCTGCCGATCGAGTACTCCGAAGTGAGCATCAGCCGCACGCTGTTCCGCAACGGCGCGAGCGAGTACGCGATCAACGGCGAGTCCTGCCGCCTCCTCGACGTGCAGGAGCTCCTGAGCGACAGCGGCCTCGGCCGTGAGATGCACGTCATCGTCGGCCAGGGCCGACTCGACAGCGTTCTGCAGGCCTCTCCCGAAGACCGGCGCGGGTTCATCGAAGAGGCCGCCGGCATCCTGAAGCATCGCCGCCGCAAAGAGAAGACGCTCCGCAAGCTCGAGGCGATGGAGGCGAACCTCATGCGCCTGAGCGACCTCGCCGGCGAGCTCCGGCGGCAGCTCAAGCCCCTCGGCCGGCAGGCCGAGATCGCGCGCGAGGCCGCGACGATCGCCGCCGTCGTGCGCGACGCCAAGGCGCGACTCTACGCAGACGAGCTCGTGGGGCTGCGCACCGAGCTCGCGAACCACACGCGCAGCGAGCAGGAGCGCCAGGCGCAGCGCGTCGTGCTGCAGGACGACCTCGACGCCCACCGGCGGCGCATCGAGCAGCTCGAGTCCGACCAGCGGTCCGAAGCCGTCGATCGCGCCCGCAGCGTCGCCTTCGGGCTCGAGCGCGTCCAGGAGCGCATCCGCGGCCTCTACACGCTCGCGGGGCAGCGCCTCGCGCTCCTCGAAGACAACGACCAGGACGAATCGGCGGGGCGCACGACGGTCTCGCAGGCGATGATCGACGAGGTCCGCGACGAGATCGACGAGATCGCGGCGGGCCAGGGCGATGCGCAGGATGCCGCAGCCGAGGCGGCGCGCGAGGTCATGCGCGCACGTGCCGAGCTCGATGCGCTCGACGCCGACATCGCAGCGCAGAGCGCGCTCGTATCGAAGCACGACATGCGGATCACGGCTCTGCGGGGCACCGCGGAGGCCGCGGCATCCGCTCTCTCCGCCGTCCGTACCGCCGTCGAGCGTCAGCAGCGCGCCCTCGATGCCGCCCTGCAGCGCCGCGCCGAGGCGGAGCACACGCTCGCCGGGATCGATCCCGACCTCGTGCCCGAGGAGTCCTCGGCCGAGCACTCGGCGGCGTATGAGCGTGCGCAGCGCGAGGCGACCGAGGCGGAGTCCGCCGTCGGCGGCATCCGTGAACGCCTGCACGCCGCGGAGCGCGAAGTCGAGTCGCTCACGGCGCAGACTCGCGCCCTCGCGCGCGCCCTCGACGTCCGCAACGCCGCCGCCGACATCGTCGCGCGCGGCGGCCAAGGCGTCCGCGGGCTCATCGGCGATGCCATCAAGGTCACGCCCGGCCACGAAGCCGCCATCGCCGCCGTCCTCGGCCCGCTCGCGGAGGGCGTGCTCGTCAGCTCGCACGACGACGCGTTCGCCGTCGCGGAGATCGCGCGGGACGGCGACCTCGGTGTCGTCGACATCGCGATCGGCGACGCGGGTGACGCGCAGCCCGCGATGCCCGCCCTCGAGGGGACCGTCGCGGCGAAGGACGTCGTCACGGCGCCCGAGGGCATCCTCGCGCTGCTCGGCCGCGTCGTGATCGTCGAGGACCTCGCCGCGGCAGGCGCGGTGCGCCGCGCCGCCGCGCAGGCGGGGGCGACGATCGTGACGCGCGCGGGCGAGATCGTGACGGCGCAGACCGTGCGCGCCGGGTCGGGGCAGAGCCGCTCGCGTCTCGAACTCGCGGCGGAGCGGGATGCC
Organism: Microbacterium sp. SS28; assembly: GCF_022761035.1. Taxonomy (GTDB): domain Bacteria; phylum Actinomycetota; class Actinomycetes; order Actinomycetales; family Microbacteriaceae; genus Microbacterium. Next base: position 590,591 of record NZ_JAKWJP010000002.1, on the reverse strand, counting down.
GCCGCCGAACGTCTCGCCGAGATCGTCGTCGTCGCCGACTCGCTGCGCGAAGCGCTCGCCGAGCGCGTGCAGGGCTTCGAGACGGCGCGCCGGCACACCAGGACGGCGCTCGAGACACTGCGCGCGCACGACGCCGCGGCGGCCGCGCATGCCGAGCAGGTCAATCGCGCGACAGTCCGGCACGAAGCGGCGATCGCGGAATGCGACCGGCTCGCGGCGGGCGTCGCGCAGGCGCAGGCCGCCGTCGCCGACGCGGAGGGCTCGGCGCGCGTCGCGGAGGACCAGCTCACCGTCGCGCTCGAAGCGCCGCGGCCGATCCTCGACGCCTCGGCTCGCGAGGGACTGCTCGCGTCGCTCGAGGTCGCGCGGGAATCCGAGATGCGCACGCGCCTCGACGTCGAGACGCTCCGCGAGCGCGTCCGGGCGGGCGAAGCGCGCGTCGTGCAGCTCGAGAAGCAGCGCGAACGCGAGCGTGAGGCGGCCGCGGAAGCCGCGCGCCGCGCCGTCATCCGCCGTGCGCAGAGGGAGATCGCGGCCGAGGTCGCGGGGCAGGTGCCGGCGCTGCTCGACTCCGTCGACCGCTCGGTGGCGCAGGCGCGCTTCGAGCTCGCGACGGCCGAGTCGGCGCGCACGGCCCTGACGCAGGAGCTCGCCGGCCTCCGCGCGCAGGAGTCGGCCGTCCGCGAGCGGCTCGCGGGGCTGACCGAGAGCGTCCACGGCCTCGAGCTGCAGATCCACGAGAAGCGCCTCCACGTCACGAGCCTGCTCGAGCGGGTCGGCTCCGAGCTGGGACTCGGCGAAGAGGTCCTGGTCGCCGAGTACGGTCCCGCGCAGCCGATCCCCGTCGAAGGCGGCGAGGACGAGGCATCCGGATCCTCCGTCCCCTTCGACCGTGCGCAGCAGCGCAAGCGTCTGCAGGATGCCGAGCGCAAGCTGTCGCAGCTCGGACGGGTCAATCCGCTCGCGCTCGAGGAGTTCTCGGCGCTCGAGCAGCGGCACAAGTTCCTCACCGAGCAGCTCGCCGATCTGACCCAGACCCGCAAGGATCTGCTGACGATCATCGAGGAGCTCGACGAGCGGATGCAGACGATCTTCCTCGCGGCGTTCGAAGACACCAAGGTCGCGTTCGGCGAGGTCTTCCCCGTGCTGTTCCCGGGCGGAACGGGGAGCATCTCGCTCACCGACCCCGAGAACCCCTTGACCACGGGCATCGAGGTCGCGGTGCGGCCCGTCGGGAAGAAGATCGAGCGGCTCTCGCTGCTGTCGGGTGGCGAGCGCTCGCTCGCTGCCGTCGCACTGCTGACCGCGATCTTCAAGGCCAGGCCGAGCCCGTTCTACATCCTCGACGAAGTCGAGGCAGCGCTCGACGACGCCAACCTCGGGCGTCTCCTCGGGGTCTTCGAGCAGCTCCGCGAGTCGAGCCAGCTCATCGTCATCACGCACCAGAAGCGCACGATGGAGATCGCCGACGCGCTCTACGGCGTCTCGATGCGCCAGGACGGCGTCTCGGCGGTCGTGGGCCAGCGCGTGGGGGAGCGCGTCGCGTCGTGAGGCAGGCTGCGCTCGCGGGAATGGTCGCCGCCTTCCTCGTGCTCGTGACGGGCTGCACCGCGGGCCCGGTGGCCTCCGGTGCCGGGTCGTCCCCGAGCCCGACGTCGGATGCGACGCCCACCGTCCAGATCACGCTCGACGACGGCGATCTGCTCGACCCGTCGCAAGAGGCCGCATGGGCGGACCCGCTCGCGGGTCAGGTGGGCTACACCGTCCTCACGACGGATGAGGGCGACGGCTCCTGGTCGTACACCGCCGAGGACACCGGCTGCACGATCGGCTACTGGCACGGACCTCTCGCCGAGACGGATGCCGCGTCCGGCGACTCGGCAGCTTCCGATGCGCTGCTCGCCGCTCAGTTCGGGGCGACCCCTGAGGAGCTGGGCGCGTACGCCGACCAGAACGCCGGCCCCTTCCGCACCCCGTCTGAGCTCGTCGAGACACGCGCGGTCGCAGGCGCAGACGCAGACGCGGGCACGACGTACCTCATCGCGGCACGCGCCTTCACGGCGCTCGGCACGGGCTTCGTCGCGACCCTCGAATGCCCTGCTGACAAGAACGTCGCGGTGGAATGGGCCAAGCTCGGCATGGTGCAGCACGCGTTCGACCTCGTCTTCGCTGCGGGCTGATCAGCGACGCCATATCGCCGCGAGATGCGCGGGTCTATGATCCGGCCATGTATCACTCCGCGCAAAGGCGCGTGGGCGTGATTGCCCTCGCCACCGCATTTCTCCTGCTCACCGGCTGCGCCGCATCGTCGGGCAGTCGAGCGTCCGAGCCCACCGGGTCGCCGGATCCGCCCGACGCCACCGAGGAGCCGGCCGCGGAAGTCGTCGAACCAGCGATCCCCCTCGAGCTCACCTTCGAGGAAGGAGACGCCCTGGAACCCGGGTCGATCGCGGCCGAATGGACCGATCCCTTCGCGAACAATCCGGACTTCTCCCTCCTCTCGCCCGACGAGGGGAACGGCTCGTGGTCGTACACGGACGACACCAACGGATGCACGGTCGGCTTCTATCAGGGGACGCTGACGGATTTCGCCCCTGAACCCACCGACGAGGCATCGACGATCTCGGCCATCGCGGCGATCGCGGCGGCGAAGGACGATCAGATCACTGCGGAGATCGTCGAGACCTATGGCGACGACTTCCCGGTCGAGCAGACGCAGGAGGGTGGTGAGGTGTCGCTCTGGGGCCTCGGCGCCGACCTGACGGATGGGTCGAGCTGGGTGGACTCGGCGCGCTTCTTCAACGCCATCGGATCGATCCAATACGTCACGATCCAGTGCCCCGCGGGCGTGAGCGCGTACGACGAACACGACCGGGTGGTCGGGCCGGTGGGGCTCCGCATGCACGTGACCGAAGCCGCGGGGGAGTGATGCGTTCGCCGACGTTCCGATCGTCGGTTCTGCTCGCCGCCGCCGTCGTACTGGTTCTCGCGGGATGCTCGCAGGGAACCGGCCAGGCAGAACCGACCTCTCAGAGCGGCAGCGCCGCGGGGTCGGAGCCTTCACCGACACTGATTGCCGCGGAGCAGAGTGACGCCGACGACCGCGACGTCCCGTTCGATGCGGCGGCCGACAGCCCGCGCATCGTCTCCGCCGAGTGGGGCCACTCGCTCGCCGACGCTGAGGGTTTCTCGTCGGAGCCGGGGAGGTTCGGCGCTCGCGGCAGCTATCGCGACGAAGCCAGCCAGTGCGTGACGGAGTTCATCGAGGTGCTCCCCGAGCTCTCTGCGGACGACGATCCTCGGAAAGCGTCCGACGACGGCGTTCGCTGGCTGTCGGACCAGCTGGAACCGGGGTCGGGCGAGGGACTCGACGCCTACATCGGCGACAGCTTCGTCGATCGGGACGGAGGCGGCGAGGTGGCGATCCGGCTGGCCGTGGCCGCCTGGGAGGATGGGTCCAACGCGATCCTGGGAGCGCGGGCATTCCCTGCGATCGACGTCGCGGTGCTCTTCCTCCTCACATGCCCGGCGACCGCGAACAGCAGGGACGAGATCCAGACGCTGGCTGCCGCCCACCATCTCAGCCTCGTCGTCGGCGAGCGTCAGGACTGAGCTCGCAGGCCGGACGAGCCCGTCGGATGGCCGTCGCAGTGCGACATCCCTCCTAGGCTGGGAGCATGGCAGACAGCCCCTGGTCCCTTGTGCGCGCCCTCCGCACGATGTTCGCCGCGCCGGAGATCACCGAGGTGACGTGGCTGGACCTCGAGACGGCGCTGCTCACGGCGGACTTCGGTCCTGCCACGACGGAGCGGATCATCGACGACCTGCGCGAGAAGGTCGACCGGTATCGCACGACCGATCCCAAGGATCTGCACCGCATGCTCAAGGAGAGCCTCGAGGAGCACTTCTCGAAGTTCGACACGACCCTCAAGCTCACCGAGCGCCCCGCCGTCGTGCTCGTCGTGGGCGTGAACGGAGTCGGCAAGACGACGACGATCGGCAAGTTCGCGAAGTTCCTGCAGCGCTACGGCCGCTCGGTGGTCGTCGGAGCGGCCGACACGTTCCGCGCGGCCGCCGTCGACCAGCTCGCTACGTGGGCGGAGCGCGCGGGAGCCGCGATCGTCCGGCCGCAGCAGGAGGGCCAGGATCCGGCATCCGTCGCCTTCCAGACGATCGACTACGCCAAGCGCACGGGCACCGAGATCGTGATCGTCGACACGGCGGGCAGGCTGCACACGAAGGAGGGCCTCATGGACGAGCTCTCCAAGATCCGGCGCGTCGTCGAGAAGCAGGCCCCCATCAGCGAGGTGCTGCTCGTGCTCGACGCGACGACGGGGCAGAACGGCGTCATGCAGGCGCAGGCGTTCCTCGAGCACGCGGGGGTCACGGGGCTCGTCATCACGAAGCTCGACGGATCGGCCAAGGGCGGGTTCGTCCTGGCCGTGCAGGAGCGCACCGGAATCCCCGTCAAACTGCTGGGTCAGGGCGAGGGGATCGGCGACCTCACGGGCTTCACACCGCACGTCTTCGCCGCCTCGCTGGTGGAGTGACGCGCGAGTCACCGACATCCCGGCGCTTCGGGCTACCGCCGAGGGCGCAGTGCTGGTTTCATGGGGATATGGCGATCGAACACGACTTCTTCGGGCTCCTGGAGTCCGGACCGGACGGCTCGATCTTCTGGTCGGAATCGGTGGAGCTGGGCGACCAGACGGTCACGGTCGATCTCACGGCACCCGACCAGGACGACGTGTCGGAGGCGGCCCTCGATGTCGCCGCGGGCCTCGTGTCGTCGCTCGAGGCGATCGACATCAATGCGCGCAACGCCATGGTGACCGAGCTCGACGACCGCACGAGCGAAGTGACGGAGTACATCCTCCAGCAGCAGGAGTCGCTCGGCGAAGAGCTGGAAGAGCTCCTCGTGGACGTGTCGGGCGACACCCACATCGACATCATCCGGTCGCTGCAGCTCATGAGCATGACGATCCTCGCCGACGAGCACGGCGGCGCCGACCCGTTCGCGGTGCTCGAGTACGCGCTCGACCCCGACGCGACCGACGACGTGCTGCTGGTCAATCTCGGTTCGGACGGCGACATCCTGTCGGTCACGAGCGCCGACTGACCCACCTCGCCCTGGCGGTGCGGCTCACACCGCCTGCGAGAACTGCAGCCCCTCCTGCGCGATGTCCTGCGCGAGGTGGGCGAGATGCGGCGGGATGTCGCGGCCCTTCGAGATCATCGACTGCGCCCACAGCCGCCCCGCGCGGTACGACGAGCGCACGAGCGGCCCTGCGAGCACTCCGAGGAAGCCGATGCGCTCGGCCTCGGCCTTGAACTCGACGAACTCGTCGGGCTTGACCCAGCGCGCGACGGGCAGGTGACGCGGGGTCGGACGCAGGTACTGCGTGATCGTGATGATGTCGGTGCCCGCGTCGTGCAGGTCCTGCAGCGCCTGGACGACTTCCTCGGGCTCCTCGCCCATCCCGAGGATGAGGTTCGACTTCGTGATGAGGCCCGCGTCGCGCGCCTGCGTCAGCACGCCGAGCGACCGTTCGTAGCGGAAGGCGGGGCGGATGCGCTTGAAGATGCGCGGCACCGTCTCGACGTTGTGCGCGAAGACCTCGGGGCGCGCGTCGAAGACCTCGGCGAGCAGTGCGGGCTCGCCGTTGAAGTCGGTCGCGAGCAGCTCCACGCCCGTTCCCGGGTTCTCGGCGTGGATGCGCCGCACGGTCTCGGCGTTGAGCCACGCTCCGCCGTCGGGCAGGTCGTCGCGCGCGACGCACGTCACTGTCGCGTAGCGCAGCTGCATCCGCACGACGCTCTCGGCCACGCGGCGAGGCTCGTCGGTGTCGTAGTCGGCGGGCTTGCCCGTGTCGATCTGGCAGAAGTCGCAGCGGCGCGTGCACTGCGAGCCGCCGATGAGGAACGTCGCCTCCCGGTCCTCCCAGCACTCGTAGATGTTGGGGCAGCCGGCCTCCTGGCACACCGTGTGCAGCCCCTCGCCCTTCACGAGCGTCTGCAGGGCCTGATACTCCGGTCCCATCCGGGCCTTCGTCTTGATCCACTCCGGCTTGCGCTCGATCGGCGTCTCGGCGTTGCGGATCTCGAGACGCAGCAGCTTGCGACCCTCAGGAGCCGAGGCGGGACCGGATGCCGCGGCGGGCGTGCCACAGGCGCTCATGCCGCGACCTCCGCGTACTCGGCCTGGAAGCGCGCGACGACGGAGTCGACGACGTCGATGGGGCGGATGTCGGCGCCGACGAGCTCGCTGAGGGTCGTGACGCCGGCATCCTCGATGCCGCACGGGACGATGCCCCGGAAGCCCGCGAGCGTGTTGTCGCAGTTGAGGGCGAAGCCGTGCATCGTCACGCCGCGCTGGACGCGGACGCCGATCGCGGCGACCTTGTCTTCCGACAGCGGCCGGCGCACCCATACTCCGCTGCGTCCCTCGACGCGGTAGCCCTCGACGCCGTACCCGGCGAGCACGTCGATGAGCGCGCCCTCGAGGCGCCGCACGTGGGCGACGACGTCGATCGGCTCGCGCAGCCGCAGGATCGGGTAGCCGACGAGCTGACCCGGTCCGTGCCACGTGATCTTCCCGCCGCGGTCGACGTCGACGACGGGAGTGCCGTCGGTCGGCCGCTCGTGACGGGCCGTCCGCGCGCCGGCCGTGTAGACCGGCTCGTGCTCGAGCAGGATCAGCGTGTCGGACCGCTCGCCCGCGACGACCTCGGCATGGATGCTGCGCTGCAGCGCCCAGCCGTCGTGGTACGGGACGAAGTCGGGGGAGAACCCGGGAGTGACGATGTCGAGCACAGTGCTCCTTCGCTCGTGGCGAGTTGTTGGATTGCGTCCAACAATACGCCCCACGCCGGTTCCGAGGGCTCGCTCAATAGGCTGGGCGGGTGAGTCGCGAGCAGAGGACCGGGAGGCCCCGCGCGTCCTCGCGCGAGACGCTCGCCGAGGCCGCGTGCGAGCTCTTCCTCGAGCAGGGCTTCGAGCAGACCTCGATCGCCGACATCGCCTCGCGCGCCGGCGTGAGCCGCTCGAGCTTCTTCAACTACTTCGCGTCGAAGTCGGACGTGCTCTGGGCGGCGCTCGACGAGCGCATCGCGGTGCTCGAGGAGCACCTCGGTGAGCAGGACGGCCGAGGCCCCACGCCCCCTTCAGACGCCGCTGGCGCGTCGTCCGGAGCCTCCGGGCGCGTGGGCCCGGCCGCACCCGCCGTGGATGCCGCGCTCGCGGCGCTCGGCGACGACTTCGCACCCGACAGCCTCGCACTCGCCCTCGTCAACACGACGGCGATGGGCCTCGACGATGAACTCGAGCGGGAGGCATCCGTCCGCCGCTCGAGGATCGCGGCCGCCGTCTCGGCGCGCCTTCGCGCGGACGGCGCGGACGGCATCGCGGCCGATGTCGCGGGCGCCGCGCACGGTGGTGCCGTGCTCGCCGCGATCGACGCGTGGGCGCGCGCCGGCGCGGGTCGCGCACCGCTGGCCCGCTCGCTCCACACCGCGCTCGAGGCCGCACGGCCGACGCTGCCGACCGCCGTCCGGCAGCTGCGCGTCGTCGCCCGCGTCGAGGACTTCGACGAGGCGCTCGCGTTCTACCGCGACGCCCTCGGGCTCGTCGAACGCGAGTCGTACCAGGGGGAGGGCGATGCGCGCGTCGTGATCCTCGCGGCGGGGGAGGCGACCCTCGAGCTCTCCAACGCGGGACAGGTCGCCCTCATCGACCGTGTCGAGACCGACGGCGACGCGCCGAGCGACCCCGTGCGCATCGCGTTCGAAGTGCGCGACTCGGCCGCGGCGACCGACCGGCTGGTCGCGGGTGGTGCGGGGCTCGAGGCATCCGCTCGTCCGACACCCTGGCGCTCCCTCAACTCGCGCCTGCGCGCGCCGGGGGGAATGCAGGTCACTCTCTTCCAGGAGCTGGGACCCGAATAGCCCGCCCCCCGGTCGCTGGCTGAGGGACGGCGCGGGGGTCTGCGGCTCACGGCGGGCTCCCGCATCCGCTCCCGTAGAATCGGGGGATCATGGCGACTTTCGGCACACTCAGCGATCGGCTCACCGAGACCTTCCGCAACCTCCGCAAGAAGGGCCAGCTCACGCCCGCGGACATCGACGGGACGGTGCGCGAGATCCGCCGCGCCCTGCTCGAAGCGGATGTGGCCCTCGAGGTCGTCAAGGAATTCACCTCGAAGGTGCGCGAGCGCGCGCTCGGCGACGAGGTCAACCGCGCCCTCAACCCCGCGCAGCAGGTCGTGCAGATCGTCAACGAGGAGCTCGTCGCGATCCTCGGCGGCGAGCAGCGACGACTGCAGTTCGCGAAGAACCCGCCGACCGTCATCATGCTCGCGGGTCTGCAGGGCTCGGGAAAGACGACGTTCGCGGGCAAGCTCGCCAAGCAGCTCGAGAAGGACGGCCACACGCCGCTCCTGATCGCTGCCGACCTCCAGCGACCCAACGCCGTCAACCAGCTGCAGGTCGTCGCACGGCAGGCGGGTGCCGCCGTCTACGCGCCGCAGCCCGGCAACGGCGTCGGCGACCCCGTCCAGGTCGCACGCGACGGCGTCGAGCTCGCCCGCCGCCAGCAGCACGACATCGTCATCATCGACACCGCCGGCCGCCTCGGCGTCGACGCCGAGCTCATGAAGCAGGCGTCCGACATCCGCAAGGCGACCAACCCCGACGAGGTCCTGTTCGTCATCGACGCGATGATCGGTCAGGATGCCGTCAACACGGCCAAGGCGTTCCAGGACGGCGTCGACTTCACGGGTGTCGTGCTCTCGAAGCTCGACGGCGACGCACGCGGCGGCGCGGCCCTGTCGGTCGCCTCCGTCACGGGCCGGCCCATCATCTTCGCGTCCACCGGCGAGGGCCTCGACGACCTCGAGGCGTTCCACCCGGACCGCATGGCCAAGCGCATCCTCGACCTCGGCGACATCCTGACCCTCATCGAGCAGGCCCAGCAGGCCTTCGACGAGGAAGAGGCGATGAAGGTCGCCGAGAAGCTCGCGAAGGACCAGTTCACGCTGGAGGACTTCCTCGACCAGCTTCAGCAGATGAAGAAGATGGGCTCGATGAAGAAGATGCTCGGGATGCTCCCGGGCATGGGCCAGATGAAGCAGCAGCTCGACGACTTCGACGAGCGCGAGATCGACCGCACCGAGGCCATCATCCGGTCGATGACCCCGGGGGAGCGTCGCAACCCCAAGGTGCTCAACGGCTCGCGCCGCCTGCGCATCGCGCGCGGCTCGGGGATGACCGTCACCGACGTCAACGCGCTCGTCAACCGCTTCGAGCAGGCCGCCAAGATGATGAAGACCGTCGCTCGCGGCGGTGTGCCCAACATCCCCGGCATGGGTCCCATCCCCGGCAGCAGGCCGGGCGCCTCGGCCAAGCGCGGCAAGCAGGTCAAGTCGCGCGCCGGATCGCGTTCGGGCAACCCCGCCAAGCGCGCCGCCGAGAACGCCGGTGTCGCGTCGCAGGCGGCCATCGAGGCTCCTACGGGCTCGGGCTTCGGCCTGGGTGGCGGCGGCGCCGCGAAGACCGGCGCCCCGTCGGCCGAGGATCTGGCTCAGCTGCAGAAGCTCCTCGGCAACGGCTGACGCCGGCCGGGCATCCGGCCCCTGCTCTTATCGCGACGAGATCAGGTGATTTGACGGTTGCAGGTCTTGCGGCCGATGATCGTCCTGCAGCGGTGAGATCACCTGATCCGGTGACGGTGGAGACCTTGGGCGATCGCCGTCAGCACGGTCTCGGCGACGTAGTCCCAGTCGAAGAAGATCTGGAAGTAGTCGAAGCGCAAGACGGTGAAGCCACGGAGCGCGAGCCGGGCGTCCGCCTCGATGTCGCGGCGCCTGTCCGCGGCCGAGGAGTGGAACTCGAAGCCGTCGAGCTGGACGAGCAGCGCTTCGCCGATGAGGCCATCGAGGGGGTGCCCGTCGATGGTCACCTGCTGCCGCACCATGACTCCGACCTCTCGCATGCCGCGGACGAACCGTGTCTCGAGCCCCGAATCGGAGAGCTCGCCGGCGACCTGAGCGAATCGCGCAGCCGCGGTGCTCCGCCAGGCGACGCGTCGGAGCGTCTCGGTGTGAGCCTTTCCCTTGCGAATCGCAGATTCCCACACCGCGAGGGCATCATGTGGAGGGGCGCAACGCGCAACATGGAAGAGCACGTTGATGATGGGTTCCTCCACGATCGTGCGCGTGACGGGGGCAGGCCCGGACGCCCAGTGCAGGTGAATCCCCTTCGCGGCGTTACGGGATGCCGTCGCCTGCACGGCCACGTGAGTGCCGGTGTGTTCGGGAACCCAGAGTCCCTGCAGACCGGCCGCGCTCATGCAGGTGGCTCGCCCTCCGACCTCTGCTGCCTTCACCCGCCGCGCGTCTGCGTCGGGTCGGACGAGCCAGGAGCGGCGCACCCGGCGCAGATCCGTCGCGGCGACAGCATCAGCGATCTCGCGATACGTGTACCCGGCGATGAGGAGCTGCGACGAGTGCGCGACGCCGTCCCGCTGATCGATCCACGTCGTGACGGGCATCCGGGTGCGAGGTTGTGACCAGCGGTTCGTTGCCATCGTGCAAGGTTCGCGGAGCTCGGGAGTGGCGGGATGCGAACGCGCAAGCCTGTGGGCTGCGGCGGGGCGAGGGGTCTCGGGGGAGGAGTGGGCGGTGAGTCATCCCTCCTCGCCGCGGTCGCGGGATCAGGTGATCTCACCGGGGCAGGAGATTTGGCGCCGCACAGGCCTGTCCCCGTGAGATCACCTGATCCGACCATGCGCGCCGGGCGGGAATGGCGCAGCCACGCGAGAGGGAGGTCAGCCGAGCTGGGCGAGGTGCTCGCGCAGCGTCGGGCCCGCCCGGAACTCGCGGATGAGGTGGTGCACGACTTCGCGCAGGTCGCCGTCCGCGGCATCCGCCACGACGAGCTGCCGGGCGTACGAGGCGCCCTGCGTGAGCGTCGTCTCGAGGCCCGCGAACTCGCGCGCGCACTTGAGCTCGACCGCGATGTCGACGAGCTGCTCCATCGTCTCGCGCAGGTGCTGGCGGACGGGCTCCTGCTTGCCCTCGGCGTCGACGATGATGCGCGCGTCGAGGCCGTAGCGGGCGGCGCGCCACTTGTTCTCGCGGACGAACCACGGCGGCAGGACGGGGAGCTCGCGACCTTCGTCGAGCTCGCGGGAGAAGTGCTCGATGAGCACCTGGACGAGCGCCGCGACGGCGGCGAGCTCGGGCAGCGTCGACATGCCGTCGCACGCGCGGACCTCGATCGTGCCCCAGCGGGGAGCGGGGCGGATGTCCCACCGCACCTCGGTCGCGTCGGCCATGACGCCCGTGCGGACCATGCCGTCGAGGTACTGCTCGAACTCCGACCAGTCGCGCAGCGGCCAGGGCAGGCCCGCCGTCGGCAGCTGCTGGAAGACGAGGGCGCGGTTAGAGGCGTAGCCGGTCCGCTCACCGGCCCAGAAAGGGGAGGAAGCGGACAGCGCCTGCAGGTGCGGGAGGTACGCCGACAGGGCGTGGATGATCGGGAAGACCTTGTCGACGTTGTCGACACCCACGTGCACGTGGATGCCCCAGATCATCATGTTGCGACCCCACCACTGCGTGCGCTCGATGAGCGTGTGGTACCTCGTCTTGTCGGTGACCTGCTGGTCGTACCACTGCGCGAACGGGTGGCTCCCCGCGCAGAGCAGCTCGATCCCGAGGGGGTTGGACACCTCGCGCACCGCGGCGATCGCATCCGCGATGTCTTCCACCGCGGCCTCGACGGTGTCGCCTATGCCGCTCGTGACCTCGACGGTGTTCGTCAGGAGCTCGCCCGTGACGGTGTAGCGCTCGAGCGCCGTCCGCTCCTCGAGCGTGGGGAGGATCTCGGGAGCGCGACCCACCAGATCGCCCGTCTCGCCGTCGGCGAGCATGAGCTCCCACTCGAGACCGACCGTCGAGCGGGCGGATGTCGCGAAAGGCACCGTCATCCGCACATTGTGGCACGCAGGGGCGGGGCGCCGACCTCTGCCGGGCCGGTTGCCGCCGCACGACGCAATGCGCCCGGGGCGGCGGTGTTCGCGGTGCCGCCCGCGGTATGGGATAATTGTGGGTCGGACCAGCTTCTCGACCCTCTATCCAGAGGCGAGGTCCACTCTTTGAGCTTCCGCCGGGTGTGCACCCCACGCTCCAGGCGACCGGTTCGTTCACTTCCCACACATTCAGGAGAATCGTGGCTGTCAAGATTCGTCTCAAGCGCCTGGGCAAGATCCGCGCGCCGTACTACCGCATCGTCGTCGCCGACTCGCGCACCAAGCGCGATGGTCGTGTCATCGAGGAGATCGGCAAGTACCACCCCACCGAGGAGCCCTCGTTCATCGAGGTCGACTCCGAGCGTGCGCAGTACTGGCTGAGCGTCGGCGCGCAGCCGACCGAGCAGGTCGCCGCCATCCTCAAGCTCACGGGCGACTGGGGCAAGTTCCAGGGCGACGCCGACGCCGTCTCGACCGTTCGCACGAAGGAGACCAAGGTCGACTTCGAGGTCGACGCCGCCAAGAAGTCGGTCGTCAAGCCCAAGGCCGAGAAGAAGGCCGAAGAGCCCGTCGCCGAGGCTTCGGCTGACGAGGCCGAGGCCGCTCCGGCCGAAGACGCCGAGTAATTCCGTGCTGGCCGCCGCGCTCGAGCACGTCGTCAAGGGGATCGTCGATCACCCGGACGACGTCCGCATCCACTCTTCCACGTCGCCTCGCGGTGACGTCCTCGAGGTGCACGTGCACCCCGACGACCGTGGTCGCGTGATCGGGCGCGGCGGACGCACGGCCAAGGCCCTGCGCACGCTCATCTCCGCGCTCGCCGACGGCCGCCGCGTGCGCGTCGACGTCGCGGACGACTGACGTGTCCGACGACGTGACGCCGGACTCCGCGGAGGAGACGGCGAACGACACGACGCGCGCTTCGAAGGCCGCCAAGGCGCAGCTGCGCGTCGGCCGCCTCGTGAAGGCGCACGGGCTCAAGGGCGCAATCAAGCTCGAGCTGTACACCGACGACCCCGAGGGCCGCTTCGTGCCCGGGGCGACGTTCACCCTGCAGGTGCCCGAGGCCTCGCCCTGGCACGGCAAGCCGCTGACCGTCCGCGAGTTCCGCTGGATGAACAGCCACCCCGTCGCCTTCTTCGAGGGCGTCGATGACCGGGATGCCGCCGAGGGCCTGATCCGCGCGATCCTCTGGATCGATCAGGATGCCGCGGCCGTGTCCGACGAGGACGACGCCTGGTACGACCACCAGCTCGTGGGCCTCGACGTCGTCCGCGACGGCGAGGTCGTGGGACGCGTCATCCGCGTCGATCACTTCCCCGCGCAGGACCTGCTCATCGTGCGGACTCCCGCCGATGACACCGAGGTGCTCGTGCCGTTCGTCAAGGCGATCGTGCCCGAGGTCGACATCGCCGCCGGCCGCGTCGTCGTGACGCCGCCCGCGGGGCTCTTCGAAGAGCTGCCCGGATCGGATGACGCGCCGACGGAGCCCGTCGAAGGCGACTGACCCGCCCCGCCGCTCACACCTCCTCCCAGGAGAGCGTGAGTCTGCTGTGATCGAGCGGTAACACGCCAGGACCAGTCGCGGAACATGCGTCCGGGATCATCGGAGCATGAGCCTCCTCGCGGATCCGGCTGTGACGCGACCCGACGCGCCCGCCACCGACCTGCGTGCCGTGTGCTCGTACTGCGGAGTGGGCTGCGGCATCGCGGTCTCGACCGCCGACGGGCCGGACGGCACGCGCGTCTCGAAGACCGTCGGCGACCGGCTCCACCCCGCCAACGCGGGCCGCCTGTGCACGAAGGGCGCGACGCACGTCGACCTCATGCACGCCCCCGGGCGCATGTCGACGGCGTTCATCCGCCCCGCGCGCGGCGAGACGGCCGTTCCCGCACCGCTCGACACCGCGATCGCCGAGGCGGGCGCCCGCCTGCGCGCGATCGTCGACGAGAACGGACCCGACGCCGTGGCGGTGTACGTCTCGGGGCAGATGTCGATCGAGGCCCAGTACCTCTCGAACAAGCTCGTGAAGGGCTACCTGCGGGGCCTCCACATCGAGTCGAACTCGCGGCTCTGCATGGCCTCGGCGGGGACCGGCTACAAGCAGTCGCTCGGCGCGGACGGTCCTCCCGGCTCGTACGAAGACCTCGACCGCGCCGATCTGTTCTTCGTCATCGGCTCGAACATGGCCGACTGCCACCCGATCCTCTTCCTGCGCATGGCCGACCGGCTCAAGCAGGGCGCGAAGCTCATCGTCGTCGATCCGCGGCGCACGGCCACCGCCGACCGCGCCGATCTCTACCTGCCGATCGCGCCCGGCACGGACCTCGCGCTGCTCAACGGCATCCTGCATCTGCTCGTCGAAGACGGCGCGATCGACGAGGAGTTCATCGCGGCGCACACCGACGGATGGGAGGGCATGCGCGAGTTCCTCGCCGAGTACCCGCCCGCGCGCGTCGCGGAGGTCACGGGGCTGCCCGAGGACGACATCCGCACGGCGGCCCGTTGGATCGCCGAGGCCGGCGAGTGGATGACGCTGTGGACGATGGGGCTCAACCAGTCCACGCAGGGCACGTGGCACACCAATGCGATCTGCAACCTGCATCTCGCGACGGGCGCGATCTGCCGTCCGGGCAGCGGTCCCTTCTCCCTCACGGGTCAGCCCAACGCCATGGGCGGCCGCGAGATGGGCTACATGGGACCAGGGCTGCCCGGCCAGCGCGCCGTCTTCAGCCCCGCCGACCGCGCCTTCGTCGAGGAGGTGTGGGGGCTCGAGCCCGGGGCGATCCGGGCCGAGGCGGGCACCGGGACTGTCGACATGTACCGCTCGATGGCGGCGGGCGAGATCAAGGCCGCCTGGATCATCTGCACGAACCCCGTCGCCTCCGTCGCGAACCGCAGGAACGTCATCGCGGGGCTCGAGGCCGCCGAGCTCGTGATCGCCCAGGACGTCTTCACCGACACCGCGACCAATGCGTACGCCGACATCCTGCTGCCCGCGACGCTGTGGGTCGAGGCGGAGGGCGTCATGGTCAACAGCGACCGCACGATGACGCTCGTCCCGCAGGCGACCGAGGCGCCCGGCGACGCCCTGCCCGACTGGCTCACGATCTGCCGCGTCGCGCAGGCGATGGGCTACGAGGAGGGCTTCTCGTTCGAGAGCAGCGAAGAGGTCTTCGACGAGATCCGCCGGTTCTGGAATCCGCAGACGGGCTGGGACATCCGGGGAGTCTCGTACGATCGGCTGCGCGTCGGGCCCGTGCAGTGGCCCGCGCCTCCCGGCGACGCCGAGGACCGGCATCCGATCCGCTACGTCAACGACGGCGTGAGCCAGTCGCTGCACCGTGAGGTCGACGGCGCGACGCCGCGACTCGCGTTCGCGACGCCGTCACGCCGCGCCCAGTTCTTCGCGCGTCCGCATCTCGGCCCGCACGAGCTGCCCGACGACGACTACCCGTGGATCCTCAACACGGGGCGTCTTCAGCACCAGTGGCACACGATGACCAAGACGGGCAAGGTCGGCAAGCTCGTCAAGCTCAACCCGAAGCCGTTCGTCGAGATCCACCCGCTCGACGCCGAGGCGCAGGGGATCGCCGAAGGGGACGAGGTGGAGATCTCGTCGCGGCGCGGCCGGGTCGTGCTGCCCGCCGTCGTCACCGACCGCGTCCAGCCGGGCGGGTGTTTCGCACCGTTCCACTGGAACGACGAGCAGGGCGAGTACCTCACCGTCAACGCCGTCACGAGCGACGCCGTCGACCAGGCGTCGCTGCAGCCGGAGTTCAAGTTCGCCGCCGTCGCGCTGCGGCGCGTCGGGCCCGCTTCCCGCGTCGAAGAGGACACGGAGAGCGGGATGCCGCAGCCCGCCGCCGTGCGCGGTGTGCTCGCGCAGGCCGGCCTCGACGGCTCGCCCACGCCCGCGCTCAGCGAGACCGAGGGCGCCTACGTCTCGGGCTTCCTCTCAGCGCTCGAGACGGCTCCCGTCGCGACCGGCACCGTGCCGCTGCTGCCCGCCGCGGCGCCGCTGCGGGAGCTGCAGCGCGCGTGGTTCGACGGGATCCTCGCGGGGCTCTACTCGCGCACGGCCCTCGCGGCGCCTGGCGCTGCGACCTCGACGGGCGGGGACGCCGCGCAGGCTGAGGTGACGGTGCTCTGGGGGTCGCAGACGGGCAACGCCGAGGATCTCGCGGCCGTCTCGGTCGCGACCTTGACGGCCCGCGGCATCCCGGCCCGTGCCGTCAACATGATCGACATGTCGGTCGCGGAGCTCGCCGCGGTGCGCCGGCTGCTCGTCGTCACCTCGACGTTCGGCGACGGCGGTCCGCCCGACAACGCCGCGGACCTGTGGGACCGCCTGAACGGCGACGACGTGCCCGCGCTCGACGGGCTCGACTACGCCGTCTTCGCGATCGGCGACCCGAGCTACGACGACTTCTGCGGCCACGGCCGGGGCATCGACACGCGCCTCGGCGACCTCGGAGGGACGGCGCTCCTGCCGCGCGTCGACTGCGAGCCCGACTACGCCGAGCCCGCCGCGGCGTGGCTCGAGCAGATCATCGCGAAGCTCGACGCATCGGCTGAGCCGGTGGCCCTGCCGGCGGCACCCGCGACGCGCCGACTCTTCACGCGCACCAACCCCGTGCGGGCCGAGCTCGTCACCAACACGCTCCTGAGCGGCGCGGGGTCGGCGAAGGAGGTCCGCCAGTTCGGCTTCGACCTCTCGCACGCGGGCGTCACGTACGAGGCCGGCGACTCGCTCGGCGTCGTCGCCGTCAACTCTCCCGTCGTCGTCGCCGAGTGGCTCGACGCGACGGGACTCGCCCCGCGCACCGTCATCGAGCTCGAGGGCGAGGAGCGCTTCCTCGACGACGCCCTCGAGGCGCACCTCGACATCACGAAGGTGTCGTCCGATCTGCTGACGTTCGTGGCCGAGCGCAGCGCGGACTCGCGGCTCGCGGGGCTGCTGCGCCGCGAGAACAAGGCCAAGCTCGAGCAGTACCTGTGGAGCATGCAGGCCGTCGACGTCCTGCGCGAGTTCCCGGTGCGGGCCGACGCGGACGAATGGGTCTCGGTGCTCAAGCGCCTTCAGCCTCGCCAGTACTCGATCTCGTCGAGCCCCAAGACGAGCCCCCGCGAAGTGCAGCTGACCGTCTCGGTCGTGCGATTCGAGACCGAGACGGGCCTGCGCCGGGGCGGTGTGTGCTCGACGTTCCTCGCCGACGCGGGAGCCGAGTCGCCGGCACCCGTGTACCTGCAGAAGTCGTCGCACTTCCGGCCGCCCACTGCCTCCGATGCGCCCATGATCATGGTCGGTCCCGGCACGGGCATCGCGCCGTTCCGCGGCTTCCTGCACGATCGTCGCGCCGACGGCCACACGGGCCGCAACTGGCTCTTCTTCGGAGAGCAGCACGAGGAGACCGACTTCTACTACCGCGACGAGCTGACCGCGATGCACGAGGACGGCTTCCTCACCCGCCTCGACGTCGCGTTCTCGCGCGATCAGCGGCAGAAGATCTACGTGCAGGACCGGATGCTGGAGCACGGCGTCGAGCTCTGGCGCTGGCTGCAGGACGGCGCGCACTTCTACGTGTGCGGCGATGCGAGCCGCATGGCCCAGGACGTCGACGACACCCTCACGACCATCGCCCGCCGCCACGGCGGGCTGTCGGAGGAGGACGCCGTCGAGTTCAAGAAGAGCCTCGTCGCGCAGAAGCGCTACGTCCGCGACGTGTACTGAGCCGCGCGCCCGGCCCGTCCGCACCGTTCTCGCGCGCCACAGCGCCGCAGATCGCCGTTTCGTCGGAGCACCCCTGCCACGGACACCCTGCGCTGCGCAGATCTCCGACATTGCGGCGGGGTGCCGGCGCCCGGCGTGCGACCTCGGCGCGGCATCCCGAACCGAGCTCGGCAGGTACGGGGCGTGCGGCGCCGTGGCGGCATCCCGAAGCATTGCCGAACTCATGCCCGGCGGAGAGCTTCGCGCGCGGCATCCCGAACGCCGCACCGCCCTGCACACGAAGAAGCGGGCCGCACCCCGGAGGATGCGGCCCGCTTCTTCGTTCAGACGGTCAGATGCGCTGCCCGGCGAGCGACTTGCGCGGCACGATGTAGACGAGGATCGTCACGAGCATGAGCACGACATACGCTCCGATGAAGCCGTAGAAGGCCGCCGTGTAGGCGCCGGTCGTCGTCTGCGAGAGGTTGAGCACCTGCGGGATCACGAACCCGCCGTACGCGCCGATCGCCGAGATGAGGCCGAGCGAAGCGGCCGCCTTGCGCTGGATCTTGGTGCCTGCGGGGGTCCCCGGCAGTGCCCCGGTCGCGATGCCGCGAGCTGCGAAGATGCTCGGGATCATGCGGTAGGTGGAGCCGTTGCCGACTCCCGTCGCCGCGAACAGCACGAGGAAGCACGCGAGGAAGACCCAGAAGTTCTGCAGCTGCATCGTCCCGATGACGGCGAACGCGCCGAGCGCCATGACCGAGAACGCGCCGACCGTGACGCGGGCGCCGCCGATCCTGTCGGCGAGCTTTCCGCCGTAGGGACGGGCGAGGGAGCCGACGAGCGCGCCGAGGAACGCGAGCGTGATCGCGGCCCCTCCGACCTGGATGGTCGAGTACTCGGGGAACTGGTCGGCGATGAGCTTCGGGAAGACGCTCGCGAAGCCGATGAACGAGCCGAACGTGCCGATGTAGAGCAGCGCCATGATCCACAGGTGCGGTTCGCGCAGCGCCGCCGCGGAACCCGCGACGTCGGCCTTCGCGTTGCCGAGGTTGTCCATGTAGCGCCATGCGCCCCAGATCGCCAGGAGGATGAACGGCACCCACATCCAGCCCGCGAGCGAGAGGTTGAGGGTCGCAGCGGCGCCGATCGTGACGACGATCGGGACGGCGAACTGCGCGACCGCCGTGCCGATGTTGCCGCCGGCGGCGTTGAGCCCGAGCGCCCAGCCCTTCTCCTTCTGCGGGAAGAAGTAGGTGATGTTCGCCATGGAGCTCGCGAAATTGCCGCCGCCGAAGCCGGCGAGCGCCGCGACCGCGAGCATGACGCCGAACGGCGTCTCGGGGTTGCCCACCACGATGCCGAGGAGGATCGCGGGGATGAGCAGCAGGCCCGCCGAGATCATCGTCCAGTTGCGGCCGCCGAACTTCGCGACGGCGAAGGTGTACGGGAACCGCATCGTGGCGCCGACGAGACTCGGCAGCGAGATGAGCCAGAAGGCCTCGGAGCTCGTGAAGGTGAATCCGCCGGCCGGCAGCATCACGACGACGATGCTCCAGAGCTGCCAGATGATGAAGCCGAGGAACTCGGCGAAGATCGACCAGCCGAGATTGCGGCGGGCGATCGGGCGTCCCTCGGACTGCCAGAAGGCGGAGTCCTCGGGATTCCAGCCGTCGATCCAGCGACCGGGGCGGCGGGTGAGTGTTACGGAGGTGGAGCCGGTGGCGGCGGCGTCTGCGCCGACGGTGGGTGTCACGGTCGATGTCATCGCATCTCCTTCGGGAGGGTGTGACTACAAGCTAGGGACCGCGTGTTTCCGCGCTCCTGCCCGTCCGGTTACCTCTTCATCACATGTCCGTCACGCCGTGCCGCGACCGCGGGTTAGGCCTTCGTCACAGACGCGAAACACGCCCTCCTGCTTAGACTCGAAGCCGTGCGCATCGACATCGTGACGATCTTCCCCGCCTTCTTCGATGTGCTCGACGTCTCGCTCATCGGGAAGGCGCGGGGACGCGGCATCCTGGATCTACGGGTGCACGATCTGCGGGACTCGACCCACGATCGCCATCGCACCGTCGACGACACGCCCTACGGCGGCGGCGCGGGCATGGTCATGAAGCCCGAGCCGTGGGGTGAGGCGCTCGACGGAGTGCTGTCGGAGGATGCGCTGCTCATCGTGCCGTCACCGGCCGGAGAGCTCTTCACGCAGCGTCTCGCGAGGGAGTTCGCGCTGGAGCAGCAGCTCGTCTTCGCGTGCGGGCGCTACGAGGGCATCGACCAGCGCGTCATCGACCATTACGCGAGCCGAGGGCGGGTGCGCTCGGTGAGTCTCGGCGACTACGTCCTCAACGGGGGAGAGGTCGCTGCGATGGCGATGATCGAGGCCGTCTCGCGGCTCGTGCCCGGCGTCGTCGGCAACCCCGAGAGTCTCGTCGAGGAATCGCACGAGGACGGGATGCTGGAGTACCCGAGCTACACGAAGCCGCCGGTGTGGCGCGAACTCGAGGTGCCCGCGATCCTGCTGAGCGGCAACCACGGCGCGATCGCCGAGTGGCGCCGCGCGCAGAGCCTCGAGCGCACGCGCGAGCGCCGCCCGGACCTGCTTTAGCGGGCGCACCGGTTCGAGCGGGCGCATCCTTTCGCGCGGCCGTCCCGCTGCAGCAGGCGGCGCGTCAGTCCGCGCCGACGGGCTCGAGCACGTTGAGGCGATAGCCGCGCTTGACGACGGTCTTGATGAGATCCGGGATGCCGAGTGCCTCGCGCACGCGCGCGACGGCCATCTCGACGGCGTGCGTGTTGTCCCCCGAGCGGGGGAGTGCACCCTGCAGCGCCTGACGTGAGACGACCGAGCCGCCCGCGTCGAAGAGGACGCCGAGGAGATCGGCGCCCGTGCGCGAGAGCGGGATGAAGCGTCCGTCGAGCACGGCGCCGGAGCTGCGCAGCTCGATGCGACCGGCCGAGGTGTCGAGCGAAGGGGCCCGACCGCCGCCGAAGTGCGTCACGACGGCGCGGACGAGTGATCCGAGGCGGCCCCGGTCGGCGACGAGCGGCACGAGGCCCGCGCGGTCGAGGGGTCCTGCCGTGATCGGTCCGACGGCCGCCATCAGGACGCGCTCGTCCTGTGCGAGTGCGCGGATGTCTTCGAGGACGCCTTCCCGGCGCGCCGCAGCGACCCATTCCTCGGCGCCCGGCGCGGAGGTGAAGAGGACGGCGTCGACTTCGCCGGCTCCCGTCGCGAGGACGGAGCGGCGCACGGCTTCGGCATCCGGCGGGGGTCCCCAGCGGTACACCGTGAGGCTCACGACGTCGGCGCCTTCGCCCTCGAAAAGCTCGTCGAGCCCGTCGGCGCCCGAGCCGTGGTGTTGGACGGCGATCCGCCGGCCCGCGACGCCCTCGGCGACGAGGTACTCGCCGAGCTCGGCCGAGGTCTCGGACTCGGCGACCCAGTCGGCCGTGAGTCCCGCCTGCTGGATCGCGCCGCGCGCCTTCGGGCCGCGCGCGATGATCTGGGCGCCCGCGAAGGCGGCGTGCAGGTCGTCGAGGAGGCCTGCCTCGTCGGCAGCCTCCATCCAGCCGCGGAAGCCGACGCCGGTCGTCGCGACGACGACCTCGGGCGGATGCGCGATCAGCTCGCGGGTGCGGGCGATGAGCGCTTCGTCGTCGATGTGGGGCACGATCGTGAGCGCCGGCGCGTGTCGCACCGTCGCTCCGTGGCGCTCGAGGGCGGCGGCGAGCTCTCCCGAGCGGCGGTCGACGGCGATGACGATGGTGCAGCCGTCCAGAGCGGACGACAGGGTGGGGCGAGGGGGCAGTTCGGTCACCGTGCGGCGTCACCCGTCCGCACCCGTTCGGGCAGCAGCAGATCGGCCGCGGCGACGTCGCCGATGACGATGACGGCGGGATTGCTCACACCCGCGGCCGCGGCATCCGCCACGGCGCTTCCGAGGGTCGTGCGGGTCGTCCGCTGACGCGGCGTGTGCCCGTTCTCGACGATCGCGACGGGACGCTGGTTCGGCGCGCCTGCGGCGAGCGCCGTCTCGACGAGGCGCGGGAGGCCCGCGACGCCCATCAGGACGACGGTCGTGACGGCGGGGTCGGCCAGGACGGCCGCGGCCGAGGCGGTCGTCTCAGCCTGGCCGTTGATGACGTGGAGGCCCGCGGCGACACCGCGGTGCGTCACGGGGATGCCGGCGGACTGCGGGACCGACACGACGCTCGTGAGCCCGGGGACGACGTCGACCGCGATGCCGGCGGCGAGGCATGCCGCGACCTCTTCGCCGCCGCGGCCGTACACGAACGGGTCGCCGCCCTTGAGCCGCACGACGCGTTTGCCGGCGCGGGCGTGCTCGACGAGGATCCGGTTGATCTCGTCCTGCGGGACCGGGTGGTGTCCAGGCCGCTTGCCGACGTCGATGACCTCGACATCCGGGTCGAGGTCGTCCAGGACGTCGGTGGGGCCGAGACGGTCGGCCACGACGACATCGGCCTCGGCGAGCAGTCGCCGGCCGCGGATCGTCATGAGGTCGGTGGGGCCGGGGCCGCCGCCGACGAGGTCGACGCGGCCGGAGACCGTCGCGCGACGGCGGCGGAGGGGGAGCCGGCCCTCGCGCAGGAGCGTGGCGACGGCATCCCGCAGCCGCCCCGCGCGCCGCGGGTCGACGCCGGCGTCCGAGACGACGCCGACGACGACATCGCCCGAGCGCGTTTCGGCGGCCAGGCGGGCCGAGCCGTGCGCGCCGTCCGACGCGTTGACGCAGAAGACCCGGCGCTGCTCGCACGCGGCGGCGATCGCGGCGTCCGCGCGCGGGTCGCCCGTCGCCGTGTGGACGAGCCATGCGCCGTCGATGTCGGAGTCGAGTGCGGCGCGGGGCGTCCACTCGAGGTCGTGCCGCTCGACGAGGTCGCGGACGTCGTCGCAGAGCTCCGGCGCCACGATGCGCACGCGCGCGCCGTCCTCCAGGAAGCGGTGCAGCCGCCGCGCCGCGACGGGGCCCGCGCCGACCAGCAGCACCTCGCGACCCGTCAGCGCGACTCCGAGCATCGTGGTCATGACTGCGCGCCGGCCTTGAGGTAGACGTCGCCGTCGCGCACCGCGACGGGCCACACGGCGAGGGACTTCGCGTCCTTGCCCTGGGTGTCGAGGCACGCACCGGTGCGCAGGTCGAACACCTGCTTGTACATGGGCGATGCGACGGTCGGGGCATCCTGCTTCGTCCCGACGATGCCGCGCGAGATGACGTGCGCACCGCTGTAGGGGTCGAGGTTGGAGACCGCGAAGACGCGCCCCTCGTGCGTCAGGAAGAGCGCGACCTGGTCGTCGCCCAGGAGCGCGGCGCGCCCCCGCTCGACTTCGAGGTCGGAGACCGCGCAGATCAGCACCCAGGTGGCGGTCGGGTCCACGCGCCCGGAGGCTCCGGACGGCGCGTCAGCGCCGTCCGGAGTGGGCGTGGGGCCGATCAGCGCGCGTTCCGTGTCGGCGAGTGTCATCGGCGCACCTCCAGTGTCGTTCCGGCGATAAGGACCCGGCCGCCTTCGCGCTCGTCGACCGTCGCGGGGCGCGGCTGGCCGCGCTCGACGGTATAGGCGAGGGAGGGGTCAGGGGTCGTGGGGGCGTTGACGAACGACGCGAACCGGCGGACCTTCTCGGGGTCCTCGATCGTCGCCTTCCATTCGTCCTCGTACCCGTCGATGTGGGTCGCGATCGCTGCGTCGAGGTCGGCGCAGATGCCGAGGCTGTCATCGAAGATGACGGAGCGCAGGCCCTCGATGCCGCCGTCGAGGTCTTCGAACCACGGCGCCGTGCGCTGCAGGCGGTCGGCCGTGAAGATGTAGTACATCAGGAAGCGGTCGATCGCCGTGAGCAGCGCTTCGTCGCTCAACCCCTCGGCGAAGAGCACGGCGTGGCGCGGCGTGAAGCCGCCGTTGCCGCCGATGTACATGTTCCAGCCGGCCTCGGTCGCGATCACGCCGACGTCCTTGCCGCGAGCCTCGGCGCATTCGCGCGCGCAGCCCGAGACGCCGAGCTTGATCTTGTGCGGCGAGCGCAGGCCCCGATAGCGCAGCTCGAGCTGCACGGCCATGCCGACCGAGTCCTGCACGCCGTAGCGGCACCACGTCGACCCGACGCACGACTTGACGGTGCGCAGCGACTTCCCGTACGCGTGACCCGACTCGAAGCCCGCGTCGACGAGGCGCTTCCAGATCTGGGGGAGCTGCTCGAGCCGCGCGCCGAACAGGTCGATCCGCTGGCCGCCGGTGATCTTCGTGTAGAGGTTGAAATCCTGGGCGACCTGGCCGATGACGAGCAGACCCTCGGGGGTGATCTCGCCGCCCGGGATGCGCGGGACGACCGAGTAGCTGCCGTCCTTCTGCAGGTTCGCCATGACGTGGTCGTTCGTGTCCTGCAGCGTCGCGTTCTCGCCCTCGAGCACGTGCTTGCCGACGAGGGTCGACAGGATGCTCGCGAGCGCGGGCTTGCAGATGTCGCAGCCGCGGCCGACGCCGAACCGCTCGATGACCGAGCTGAAGGTCGTGAGTCCCGAGACGCGGACGGCGTCGAACAGCTGCCGGCGCGACATCTCGAAGTGCTCGCACAGGGCGTTGCTGAGCGCGGCTCCCGACTTCGCGAGCTCCGTGCCGACGATCTTCTTGACCATCATGACGCACGACCCGCACGCGGCTCCGGCCTTCGTGCAGGCCTTGATGCTCGTGACGTCGGTGCAGCCCTCGTCGTGGACGGCGGTGCGGATCGCGCCCGCCGTGACGCTGTTGCACGAGCACACGAGCGCCTCGTCGGGCAGCTCGCCCGTCGGGGCGGCGACGCCGCCCTCGGGCATGAGGTAGGCGGCCGGGTCGCCGCCGAGCGCGCCGCCGACGAGGGGACGCAGCGATCCGTACGCCGACGCGTCGCCGACGAGGATGCCGCCGAGGAGCGTCTTGGCGTCGTCCGAGAGGACGAGCTTCTTGTAGACGCCCGCGACGGGGTCGACGTAGACGACGTCGAGCGCACCGGGGGTCTCGGCGAACGCGTCGCCGAAGCTCGCGACGTCGACGCCCGAGAGCTTGAGCTTGGTCGAGAGGTCGTAGCCGGGGAAGGATGCGTCGCCGCCGAGCAGGCGCGTCGCGGCGACCTCGGCCATCGCGTAGCCGGGTGCGACGAGGCCCACGGCCAGGCCGTCGAAGTTGGCGACCTCGCCGACGGCGAGGATGTGCGGGTCGGAGGTCTGGCAGCCCGCGTCGATGAGCACGCCGCCGCGCGGGTGCACGTCGAGCGACGCCTCGCGGGCGAGCTCGTCGCGCGGACGCACGCCGACCGTGAAGACGACGACGTCGGCTGGCGCGTAGTCGCCGTCGCGGAACTCGAGGCCCACGACCCGCCCGCCGCGGTCGGCGTCGAGACGCGTCGTGATGGCGCCCGTCTTGACCTTGATGCCGCGCGCCTCGATGAGGCGGCGGAGGGCGTTGCCGCCGGGGAGGTCGAGCTGCGCCGACATGAGCCGCTCGGAGGACTGGACGACGGTGCACGACACGTCGAGCCCCTGCAGCGCACCGGCGGCCTCGAGGCCGAGCAGTCCCCCGCCGATCACCATGCCGGTGAGGGGGCGCCCGAGCTCGCGCGAGCGGGCCTCGACGAACGAGCGCAGCCGCTCGACGTCATCGAGCGTGCGGTAGACGAAGCATCCCTCGTGCCCGAAGCCGTCGACCGCGAGCTTCGCCGCGTATGAACCCGTCGCGAGAACGAGCCGGTCGTACGCGACGACGCGGCCGCTCGCCGTCTTGACCGCGCGGCCCGCGCGGTCGATGCGGGTCACGGCGTCGCCGCGGAGGAACGTGACGCGCGCATCGTCGAGCACGTCGCGATCGAGCGTGAGGTCGTCGGGTGACGCCCCCGCGAAGAATCCCGTGAGCCCGACACGGTCGTACGGATGCCGCGGCTCCTCGCCGATCACCGTGACGCGCAGGTCGTCCTCGGCACGGCTGAGGAGGCTGTCGACGAAGCGGTGGGCGACCATGCCCGCACCGACCACCACGACGTGGGAGCCTGCTGCGGGGATGCTGGTCATGGCGACACCGTACGCGGCCGATGTTGCGCCGCTGTCAGCGGATTGTTTCGGGTTGTCGACGGCTCGTCCTGCGACGGACCTCGCGCCTCGGGGTGATGCCTCGGTCATGACGTCTCCGATCTGCGAAGCGGGCTCTGGATGCCCAACACGCTAGAAGCGGGGTGTTTCGTCGCCCGGCGGACTTCCATTACTCCGAGCGAACGTTTCGCTCACGGAGGCCTCCGCTGCGCTGTGAGATCGAGCGACACCGAAGCGTTACCGGGGGGAAACCGCCCCGACGCGCGGGCGGGCGAGACTGGCGGTCCTCGAAGAAGGGAGCGCCATCGTGCGCCGCGCAAAGATCGTCGCCACTCTGGGCCCCGCCACCGCCGCTTACGAGACCATCGAAGCGCTCGTGCGGGCCGGGCTCGACGTCGCCCGGATCAACCGCAGCCACGGCGAGTACGCCGAGCACGAGCTCGCGTACGCCAACGTGCGCCGCGCGAGCGACGCGACGGGCCGCGCCGTCGGAGTGCTCGTGGACCTGCAGGGGCCCAAGATCCGGCTCGCGCGCTTCGCCGACGGCCCGCACGTGCTCGCGCCGGGGGACATCTTCACGATCACGACGGAGGATGTCCCGGGGACGAAGGAACTCGTCGGCACGACGTTCCCCCAGCTCGCGCAGGACGTCGTCGAAGGCGACACGATCCTGGTCGACGA
This sequence comes from Microbacterium sp. SS28, assembly GCF_022761035.1. Classification (GTDB taxonomy): domain Bacteria; phylum Actinomycetota; class Actinomycetes; order Actinomycetales; family Microbacteriaceae; genus Microbacterium. The sequence continues at coordinate 564,088 of NZ_JAKWJP010000002.1, read as the reverse complement.
CGGGAAGGTGCGCCTGCGCGTCCTCGAGACGGACGGCGTGCGCGTGCGCACGGAGGTCGTCGTCGGCGGCGCCGTCTCGAACAACAAGGGACTGAACCTGCCGGGCGTCGCCGTGAGCGCGCCCGCGCTCAGCGAGAAGGACGAGGCCGACCTGCGCTGGGCGCTCCGCCTCGGAGCGGACCTCATCGCGCTGTCGTTCGTGCGCGACCCGAAGGACGTCCAGCGCGCCCGCGTCATCATGGCGGAAGAGGGGCGCCGCATCCCGATCATCGCGAAGATCGAGAAGCCCGAGGCCGTCGACCGGCTCCAGGACATCATCGACGCGTTCGACGGCGTCATGGTCGCGCGCGGCGATCTCGGCGTCGAGCTTCCGCTCGAGGCGGTGCCGATCGTGCAGAAGCGCGCCGTCGAACTGTGCCGCCGGTGGGCCAAGCCCGTCATCGTCGCGACGCAGATGCTCGAGTCGATGATCGAGAGCCCCGTCCCGACGCGCGCCGAGACATCCGACGTCGCCAACGCCGTGCTCGACGGGGCGGACGCCGTCATGCTGTCGGGCGAGACGAGCGTCGGGAAGTATCCCGTCGTGGTGGTCGAGACGATGGCCCGCATCGTCGAGTCGACCGAGGACCACGGCCTCGAGCGCATCCCGCCGCTCGGCACGAAGCCCCGCACGCAGGGCGGTGCGCTGACCCTCGCGGCCGCGAGCGTCGCGGACTTCGTCGACGCGAAGTACGTGTGCGTGTTCAGCCAGTCGGGGGATTCGGCACGACGGATGTCGCGACTGCGCCATCGCGTGCCCATCATCGCCTTCACAGACCTGGCGGAGACGCGCTCGCGCAGCGCGCTGCTCTGGGGCGTCGAGACGTTCCTCGTCGAGCGCGGGGCGACGACCGACGAGCTCATGACGATCCTCGACGACACGCTGCTGGAGGCGGAGCTGGCGCGGAAGGGCGACACCGTCCTCGTGACCGCGGGAGCCCCTCCGGGAATCGCGGGCTCGACCAACAACGTCCGGGTCCACGTCGTGGGCTCCGGAGGCACCGAAGTCCTCGACTGACGACGAGGACCGCACCGCGGCATCCGTCGCGGCTCGCGCGCATGACGCCTCGCGGGCGCCCACGCAAGTCCCCGAGGCCGGCAATCCGGCTCGACTAGGGTGAGTACCCCACCCCGAGGGAGGAACACCCATGCAGGCATGGCCAGGGTCGGCGTACCCGTTGGGTGCGACGTACGACGGGAACGGCACGAACTTCGCGCTGTTCAGCGAGGGCGCGGAGCGCGTCGAGCTCTGCCTGTTCGGCGATCGCGGCAAAGAGACGCGCGTGCCGCTGGTCGACGTCGACGCCTTCGTGTGGCACACCTATCTGCCCAACGTCGGGCCGGGTCAGCGCTACGGCTATCGCGTCCACGGGCCGCACGATCCCTCCCACGGACTGCGGTTCAACCCCAACAAGCTTCTGCTCGACCCGTACGCGAAGGCCGTCGAGGGCCAGGTCAAGTGGAACCAGTCCGTCTACGGCTACAACTTCGGCCAGCCCGGATCCCGCAACGACGACGACTCCGCGTCCTCGATGATGAAGGGCGTCGTCGTCAACCCCTTCTTCGACTGGGCGGGCGACCGCCAGCCCAAGACGCCGTACTCCGAGACGCTCATCTACGAAGCCCACGTCAAGGGCCTCACGAAGCTGCACCCCGCGATCCCCGAGGAGATCCGCGGCACGTACAGCGCGATCGCGCACCCTGCGATCATCGAGCACCTCAAGAAGCTCGGCGTCACGGCGATCGAGCTCATGCCCGTGCACCAGTTCGTCAACGATGCGACGCTTCAGGAGAAAGGCCTCTCCAACTACTGGGGCTACAACACCGTCTCGTTCCTGGCGCCGCAGAACACGTACTCGGCGACGGGTGACCGCGGCCAGCAGGTGCAGGAGTTCAAGGGCATGGTCCGCGCCCTGCACACGGCGGGCATCGAGGTCATCCTCGACGTCGTCTACAACCACACCGCCGAGGGCAACCACCTCGGGCCGACGCTCTCGATGCGCGGCATCGACAATGCCGCGTACTACCGCCTCGAGCGCAAGGACAAGCGCTACTACACGGACTACACCGGCACGGGCAACAGCCTCAACGTCGGCAACCCGCACGCACTGCAGCTCATCATGGACTCGCTGCGCTACTGGGTGCTCGAGATGCACGTCGACGGCTTCCGCTTCGACCTCGCCTCGGCGCTCGCCCGCGAGTTCTACGACGTCGACCGCCTCGCCGCCTTCTTCGAGCTCGTGCAGCAGGATCCGGTGGTCTCGCAGGTCAAGCTCATCGCCGAGCCGTGGGACGTCGGTCCCGGCGGCTACCAGGTGGGCAACTTCCCGCCGCAGTGGACCGAATGGAACGGCAAGTACCGCGACACGGTCCGCGACTTCTGGCGCGGCGAGCCGCAGGCGCTCGGCGAGTTCGCCTCCCGGCTCACGGGCTCGGCGGATCTGTACGAGCACTCGGGACGCCGGCCCGTCGCATCCGTCAACTTCGTCACGGCGCACGACGGCTTCACGCTGCGCGACCTCGTGTCGTACAACGAGAAGCACAACGAGGCCAACGGTGAAGACAACAACGACGGCGAATCGCACAATCGCTCGTGGAATGGCGGGGTCGAGGGGCCGACGGACGACGTCGACGTCCTGACCCTCCGCGCGCGTCAGCAGCGCAACTTCATCGCGACGATGATGCTGTCGCAGGGCGTGCCGATGCTCTCGCACGGCGACGAGCTCGGCCGCACGCAGGTCGGCAACAACAACGGCTACGCCCAGGACAGCGAGATCACGTGGGTCGACTGGGAGGCGGCCGACGTGCCGCTCATCGAGTTCACGGCGGCGCTCGCCCGGCTCCGCCGTGAGCACCCGACCTTCCGCCGTCAGAGGTTCTTCAACGGCCGTCCCGTCCGCCGGGAGGCGGGCTCGCCCGTGCCCGACATCGTGTGGGGCCGGCCGGACGGCAGCCAGATGCAGCCGGACGACTGGGACTCCGGCTTCGGCCGCGCGATCAGCGTCTTCCTCAACGGCGACGGCATCCGCGAGCGTGATCGGCGGGGGCATCCCATCGACGATCTGCACTTCATCATCCTGTTCAACGCGGGCGACGAGCCGATCGACATCCTCATCCCGGAGGTCGACTTCAGCCCGACGTGGGAGCCGATCGTCGACACGGCGGGCAAGCAGGCCGACGGCGACCCGATCGAGCCGGGCATGACGGTCACGGTGGATGCCAAGGCCCTCGTGGTGCTGCGCGAGTACGTCGCACCCGAGGTCGAGGCCGATCATTCCGTCGCCGCCTCGATCGCCGCGATCACGCCGGCGAGCGACGAACTGCCCGGCGCGGCACCCAAGAGCGAGGTCCCGAGGTAGCGCGCATGCGTCCGTCCTCGACGTACCGTCTGCAGATCCGCAGGACATTCGACCTGGATGCTGCGGCCGCCGCCACGGCATATCTCGGCGATCTCGGCGCAGGGTGGGCCTACCTGTCGCCGATCCTGCGAGCGACAGAAGGCTCCGACCACGGCTACGACGTCGTCGATCCCTCGCAGGTCGACCCCGCCAGGGGCGGGCCGGAGGCGCTCGCGCGCTTCGCCGCGGCGGCGCGCGGCGCGGGTCTCGGCATCCTGATCGACATCGTCCCCAACCACATGGGCGTCGCAGACCCGGCGCAGAACCCGTGGTGGTGGGACGTGCTGCTGGACGGGCGCGCATCGCGCTTCGCCGAGGCCTTCGACATCGACTGGGAGTTCGGCGACGGTCGCGTGCGCCTGCCCATGCTCGGCGCCGAGCTCGACGTCGTCCTCGATGCCGGCGAGCTCTCGGCCGACCCGCGCCCCGCTCCGCACGCGCCGCACGGCGTGCTGCGGTACTACGACCACGTGCTGCCGCTGGCCGAGGGGACCGCGCCGGATTCCGAGACGACGGATGCCGCGACCCTGCGCCGCGTCCTCGCCGGTCAGCATTGGGAGCTGCTGTTCTGGCGGCACCAGGCGTCGGAGCTCAACTATCGGCGCTTCTTCTCGATGACGACCCTCGCGGGTGTGCGCGTCGAGGTGCCGTGGGTGTTCGACGAGACGCACGCCGAGATCCTGCGCTGGGTGCGCGAGGGGCTCGCCGACGGCCTCCGCATCGACCACCCCGACGGTCTGCTCGACCCCGGTGCGTACCTCGCGCGTCTCGCCGATGCGACCGACGGCGCGTATGTCGTCGTGGAGAAGATCCTCGAGCACGCCGCGACGGTGCATCCCGAGACGCTCCCGGCGTGGTGGGAGACCGAGGGGACGACGGGTTACGACGCGATGGCCGAGATCGGCCGCGTCCTCGTCGATCCCGCGGGGGAGCGCGCGCTCGATGCCCTCGACGAGCGCCTGCGGGCCGAGACGGGGCTGACCCCGGCCATCCCGTACGCAGACCTCGTCCACGACACGAAGCGCGACATCGCCGACACGATCCAGCGCTCCGAGGTGCGCCGGCTTATCCGCCTGCTGCCCGAGCCCGTGGAGCAGGCCGAGGATGCGATCGCCGAGCTGCTCGCGTGCTTCCCCGTGTACCGCTCGTACCTGCCCGCGGGCCGAGAGCATCTCGACAGCGCCGCCGAGGAGGCGTCCGCGCGGCGCCCCGAGCTCGCCGCGTCGATCGGGCGCCTCGTGCCGCTGCTCGCCGACCCGGACCTCGAGCTGTCCCGGCGGTTCCAGCAGACGACGGGGCCGGTCACGGCGAAGGGCGTCGAGGACACGGCGTTCTACCGGTACTCGCGCCTCGGTGCGCTCACCGAGGTCGGCGGGGATCCGAGCGTCTTCTCGCTGTCGGTGGACGGGTTCCACGGCGCCTTCGCCCGCCGGCAGGCGGAGTGGCCGGACTCCCTCACGGCGCTGTCGACCCACGACACGAAGCGCGGCGAAGACGTGCGGGCGCGGCTCGCGGTGCTCGCCGAGGTGCCCGAGCGCTGGGCGATCGCCCTCGACGGCTTCCGTGAGATCGCCTCGACGGGGCACGGACCCTTCGACAGCCTGCTGTGGCAGGCGATCGTCGGCGCATGGCCCGCGACGCCCGAGCGCCTGCACGCCTACGCCGAGAAGGCCGCCCGCGAGGCGGGGGAGTCGACGGGCTGGTGGGACCCCGACCCCGCCTTCGAAGCCCGTATGCACGACGTCGTGGATGCCGCGTTCGGCCGGGCCGTCGCGCGCGTGAACGATCTCGTCCGCGAGCTCCGGCCGCACGGCTGGTCGAACGCGCTCGCCGCGAAGCTCCTCCAGCTGGCGGGTCCCGGCGTCCCGGACGTCTACCAGGGGTCCGAGCTGTGGGAGACCTCGCTCGTCGACCCCGACAATCGGCGCCGCGTCGACTTCGCCGCGCGGCAGGCGCTGCTCGCCGAGCTGGACGCCGGATTCAGGCGCGGCGAGCTGCCGCCGATCGACGCGTCGGGAGTCGCGAAGCTCCTCGTGACCTCGCGCACGCTGCGCCTGCGTCGCGACCGCCCCGAGCTGTTCACGCGGTACACGCCGATGACCGTCGTGGGTGAAGCATCCGATCATTGCATCGCGTTCGACCGCGGGGGAGCGCTCGCGGTCGCGACGCGCCTTCCCGTCGGGCTCGCCGAGCGCGGCGGCTGGGGTGACACGACGCTGCTGCGGCACGGCGGCGCAGCGGTCGACATCCTGACCGGTCGCCGCTACGAGGGGCCGCGCGTGCGCGTCGGCGACCTCCTGTCGACGTACCCCGTGGCGCTGCTCGCGACGGAGGACGACGCGTGATCGACGTGTGGGCCCCGCGGGCCGACCGCGTGCGACTTCGACGACCGTCGGAAGCCGTGGATGTCGAGCTCTCCGCCGCAGAAGGCGGCTGGTGGCGCGCCCCCGTCGAATTGCGGGACGGTGAGGAGTACGGATTCGTCCTGGGCGACGGCGACGCTCTGCGTCCGGACCCGCGCTCGCGCCGGCAGCCCCGCGGCGTGCACGAGGCATCGGCGCACGTCGACCTCCGCGCCTTCGCCTGGACGGATCACGGCTGGAAGGGGCGCCAGCTCGCGGGCGGCCTCGTCTACGAGCTGCACATCGGCACGTTCACGCCCGAGGGGACCCTCGACGCCGCGATCGGCCGGCTCGGGCATCTCGTCGACCTCGGTGTGACGCATGTCGAGCTGCTCCCCGTCAACGGCTTCAACGGGCTGTGGAACTGGGGCTACGACGGAGTCGCGTGGTACGCCGTCCACGAGGCGTACGGCGGCCCGGCCGCGTATCAGCGCTTCGTCGACGCCGCGCACGCCGCGGGCCTCGCCGTCGTCCAGGACGTCGTCTACAACCATCTCGGACCGAGCGGCAACTATCTGCCCGAGTTCGGCCCGTACCTGCGCGACACGAGCCGCAGCACGTGGGGCTGGAGCCTCGATCTCGATCAGCCCGCGGTGCGGGAGTTCATCGTCGAGAACGCGCTCATGTGGCTCCGCGACTATCACGTCGACGGGCTGCGGCTCGACGCCGTCCACGCTCTCCACGACGACAGGCCCGTGCACATCCTGCGGGAGCTCGCCGAGGCGTCCGATGCCCTCTCGGCGCACGTGGGCCGGCCGATCACGCTCATCGCGGAGTCCGACCTCAACGATCCGACGCTCATCCTGCCGCGCGAGGCCGGCGGGTACGGGTTGACGGCGCAGTGGAGCGACGACTGGCACCATGCCGTGCATGTCGCCCTCACGGGCGAGATCGTCGGCTACTACACCGACTTCGCGGCCCTCGACGCGCTGCCGAAGGTGTGGACGAGGGGCTTCTTCCACGACGGCACGCACTCGTCGTTCCGCGGGCGCGATCACGGGTTCCCGATCCCCGCGGACATGCCCGCCTGGCGGCTCGTGACCTTCGCGCAGGATCACGACCAGATCGGCAACCGAGCCGCCGGCGACCGGCTCTCGGCGACCCTGCCGTTCGGGCGGCTCGCAGTGGCCGCCGTGCTCACGATGACGGCTCCCGGCACCCCCATGCTCTTCATGGGCGAAGAATGGGGCGCCTCGACGCCGTGGCAGTTCTTCACGTCGCACCCCGAGCCCGAGCTCGGCGAGGCGACCGCCGACGGGCGCGCCCTGGAGTTCGCGCGCATGGGGTGGGACCGCTCGGTCGTTCCCGACCCGCAGGATCCCGCGACCTTCGAGCGCTCGAAGCTGCGGTGGGACGAGGCGTCCGAGGGCGACCACGCGCGGCTGCTCGCGCTCTACCGTTCGCTCGCGCGCCTGCGCCGCGAGCGCCCCGAGCTCACCGACCCGTCCCTCGCAAAGCTCGGTGCGCACGCCCAGGAGGTGCCCGGCGGACGCGTCTACCGTCTGACCCGCGGCGCGCTCGCGGTGCTCGTCAATCTCGGCACAGCACCCGCGCGGTTCCCTGATGAGGGCGATCTGCTGCTGGCGACGGATGCCGCGACGGCCGTGATCGAGGGTGAGCTCGTGCTGCCGCCCGACGCCGCAGTCGTCGTGGCGGCGCGGGCGAGCGTGGCGGGCTAGTCGACGCCGAGGAAGGAGCGGTCGGTCAGCACGATGGGACCGGCATCCGTGATCGCGACGGTGTGCTCGGAGTGCGAGCCGCGCGAGCCGTCGACGCTGCGCAGCGTCCAGCCGTCGGGGTCGGTCACGAGCTCGTCGGTCGTCGCGAGGAACCACGGCTCGAGGGCGACGACGAGTCCCGCGCGCAGGGGGTAGCCGCGACCCGCCTTGCCGTCGTTGGGCACGTGCGGGTCGCCGTGCATGACCCGGCCGACGCCGTGCCCGCCGAAGTCCGTGTTGATCTCGTAGCCGGCGCCGTGCGCGACCTGGGCGATCGAGTGCGAGATGTCGCCGATGCGGTTGCCGACGACGGCCGCGGCGATCGCGGCGTCCAGTGCGCGCTCGGTCGTGTCGATGAGCGCGAGGTCCTCGTCGCGGGGCGTCCCCACGACGAACGAGAGAGCCGAGTCGGCGACCCAGCCGTCGACCGACGCGGCGAAGTCGAGCGACACGAGGTCGCCGTCGCGGAGGGCGTAGTCGAACGGGAGGCCGTGCAGGACGGCGTCGTTGATCGAGGTGCACAGCACCTTGCCGAACGGGCTCGCCCCGAACGACGGGTGGTAGTCGATGTAGCACGACACGGCGCCGGCGCGACGGATCAGCTCGTGCGCGCGACGGTCGAGGCTCAGGAGGTTCGTCCCGACCTTCGTCTCGTCGCGAAGCGTCGCGAGCACCTCCGCCACGAATCGCCCCGCGGGTCGCATGGCCTCGATCTCGGCGGGCGTGCGCAGCTCGATCATCGTGCTCCTCTCGTCGATCCATTCTGTCGGATCAACCATCGTGAGCCTGGGAGGATGCCGCCGGGACGCGCGCAGCCGGCCGAGGCGGTGCGCCGAGGCGTACCATCGGAGCCATGTCGGTGCGTCGCGTCTTCTACGGCTGGCTGATCCCTGCAGCCTTCCTCCTGCCCGCGTGGCTGCTGGTCGGCTGGGCGGTCTTCCGCGCGGGCGGCTGGGCGTTCCTGTGGGTGCTGTTCCTCGCGATCCCGGTGGTCTTCATCGGCCAGCTCGTGCTCACGATGCTCGTGAGGGCCCGCGGCACCGTCCGGGCCGAGCGCGCCGTCTCCTGGTGGGATGTGCTCGGCTTCTCGGTGTGGCACCTGCTGATCATCTCGCTCGGGTTCTTCGACCAGGCCTGGTGGGCGTCCGCCATGATCGTCACGATCTTCGTCGGCGTCGGCCTGCTGTGGCTCACGCTGTGGCAGCTGTGGCGAGAGGCGAAGCCCGGACGCATGGTCATGTACACGGCCGAGGGCGTCGCCTACCTTCCGCCGCAGCCCGCCGAGGAGGCGCAGAGCGCACGCGCAGAAGCCGTTTCGGACCCCGATGTCTTCGTCATCACGGAGAAGCGCGAGCCCGACGCCCGCTGAGCCGTTTTGGCCGGCTGTGCCATCCATGGCAGAATGGTTCTTTGTGCCCTGACCCGGCTCTGCCTCAGGGGAGTCCGTCGAGCGGAAGCGATTCCCTCGGCCTGGGGCGCACGACATCCTTTTCCCTCTTTTCGCGGTCGACCTGTGGCGGCCGCAGGAAGTGACGATCATGCAGATCCTCGACGCAGTCGACGCGGCTTCGCTCCGCTCCGACATCCCCGTCTTCTCTCCCGGCGACACCGTGAAGGTGCACGTCAACATCACGGAGGGCAACCGCTCCCGTATCCAGGTCTTCCAGGGCGTCGTCATCGGCCGCTCGGGCGACGGCGTGCGCGAGACGTTCTGCGTCCGCAAGATCAGCTTCCAGGTCGGCGTCGAGCGCACGTTCCCCGTGCACAGCCCCGTGATCGACCACATCGAGGTCGTCACCCGCGGTGACGTCCGTCGCGCGAAGCTCTACTACCTGCGCAACCTCCGTGGCAAGAAGGCCAAGATCAAGGAGAAGCGCGACTGACTCAGTCGTCCGCACGATGCCCCGGGGCTTTGGCCCTGGGGCATCGTCGTCCCCGCGTCCGTCGCCGCCTTCCGCGGATGCCGGGCGAGACGCGGCGACACCGCCGTCCGGCCCAGCGAACGCACAGCCGAGCGGCCCCGAGTATGCGACCCTTGACGTGCGGCCCGTCGAACTTCCGGCGAGCCCGGTGAGGACCACCATGACGACCGAGCAGACGGCAGCCGCCGAGCCGGTGCCGACGCCTCGATCGTCGTCGGCAGAGCCCCCGCGGCGACGCGGCTGGCTGCTCTTCCTCCGCGATGTGCTCGTCATCGTGCTCATCGCGGTGCTCGTGTCGTTCCTCGTCAAGACCTTCCTCGTGCGGTCCTTCTACATCCCCTCGGGGTCGATGGAAGACACCCTGCACGTTCAGGACCGCATCCTCGTCGACGAGATCACGCCGCGCTTCTCCGGCTACGACCGCGGCCAGATCGTCGTCTTCCGCGACCCCGGCGGGTGGCTTCCCCCCTCGGTCCAGGAGTCGCGACCTGCCGTCGTCGAAGCCGTCGACTGGCTTCTCGCGCTGGTCGGACTCTCCGCGCCCGACAGCGACGACCACCTCGTCAAGCGCATCATCGGGCTCGCCGGCGACCATGTCGTGTGCTGCAACGCGATCGGGCAGATCACCGTCAACGACGTGCCGATCGACGAGCTGGACTACCTCAAGCTGCCCGGCGGCGAGACGGCGGCATCCGGAGACCCGTTCGACGTCGTCGTCCCCGAGGGCGATCTGTGGGTCCTCGGCGACAACCGCTACCGGTCGAAGGACTCCCGCTACAACCAGGACCAGCCCGGGCGCGGCTTCGTGCCCGTCGAGAACGTCGTGGGTCGCGCCTTCCTCATCACGTGGCCGCTCGACCGCTTCGGCATGCTCGACTTCCACCCCGAGGTCTTCGCGGGCATCCCGGATCCCGGCGACAGCGCCTCGGACGACGGCTCCGGGAGCGCAACCCCCGCGGGGGATGCCGGTCCGTGACCGTCGTCGAGCCGCGGCTCACGCTCGAACGCCGCCTCCTCAAGGAACGGCCGCTCATCATCGCGTGCGATGAGGTGGGGCGCGGTGCGCTGGCGGGTCCCGTCGCGGTGGGGGCCGCCGTCATGACGCCCGCGGGCGCCCGGAAGCGGATCCCGCAGGGCCTGCGCGACTCGAAGCTCGTGCCCGAGCCCCGGCGCGCCGACGTCGCGCGTCGCGCCGCGGCATGGGTCGAGGCGAGCGCGGTCGGGTGGGCGAGCAGCGTCGAGATCGACGAGATAGGCATCATGCGGGCGCTCGGCCTCGCGACCATCCGCGCGCTCGCGGACCTCCGTGCGCAGGGCGTCGTGCCCGAAGAGGCCGTCGTGCTACTTGATGGCAACTACGACTACATCACCCCCGCCGGGGCGAAGGGGCTCGTCGTCCGGCCCGTCATCAAGGCCGACCGCGACTGCGCGAGCGCGGCCGCGGCTTCCGTCATCGCGAAGGTCGCCCGCGACACCCTCATGACCGATCTCCACGACGAACTGCCCGCCTACCGCTGGGCGAGCAACAAGGGCTACGCGAGCCCCGAGCATCGCGAGGCGATCCGCGAGCTGGGCATCAGCCGCCATCACCGCGCGTCGTGGTCGATCGCGGAGGCGCCGACACTCTTCTGACCTCGCAGGTCCGCCGGCTGCGCCCGCGGAGCCGGTGCTCAGGAGTCGAGCGAGAGCTCCTCCGGCAGGTGGAAGTCGCGGCGCGAGAGCTCTTCGACGTTGACGTCCTTGAACGTCAGCACCCGTACGGATTTCACGAAGCGGTCGGCGCGGTAGATGTCCCAGACCCAGACGTCGGTCATGGAGATCTCGAAGTAGAAGTCGTGCTCCGTGTCGCGACGGACCACGTTCACTTCGTTCGCGAGGTAGAAGCGGCGCTCGGTCTCGATCACATACTGGAACTGCGAGACGACATCGCGATATTCGCGGTAGAGCGCCAGCTCGAGTTCGCGGTCGTAGTCTTCGAAGACTTCGTCATCCATGGTGGTTCCATCCTAGACAGGACGCGTCGGGCCGCGGTCCACGGGCGGCGCCCGGTCCTCCCCAGCCCGCGCCGCGGAACGGGTCGTCCCCGGATGACCGAGCGGCCCGCCGCCGGCGCCACCGGCGCGCGACGATTCCGGCATGGCAGAGAAGGACGTCCTGGGGCGCGCGGGCGAGGAACGAGCGGCCCGCTATCTCGAATCACTCGGCTACGCCGTGCTCGATCGCAATTGGCGGTGCCGCGGAGGCGAGCTCGATCTCGTCGTCGCGACTCCGCGCGAGCTCGTCGTCGTCGAGGTCAAGACCCGGCGGTCGGAGCGGTTCGGGCACCCGTTCGAAGCCGTCGGCGACCTCAAGAAGACACGACTGTGGCGGCTGTCGATGGCGTGGATCGCGGCGCATCCCGCGCAGGCGCAGGGCCGGACGCTCCGCATTGACGCGGTCGGCATCGTCGGACCCGACCCCGCCACGGGCGCGCTCGAGCATCTCGCGGGGATCGTGTGAGCCCCGCGCGCACGTGGTCGGTCGCGCTCTCGGGTCTTGACGGCGCGCTCGTCGAGGTCGAGGCCGACCTGTCGAACCAGACGCCCGACTTCAAGATCATCGGCCTGCCCGACAAGGCCCTCGGCGAAGCGAGCCGCCGCGTGCACAACGCGTGCGCGAACAGCGGGCTGCAGCTCCCTCGGCGCCGGCTCACGGTCAACCTGTCGCCCGCGAGCCTTCCCAAGCAGGGCGCGGGCTTCGATGTCGCGATCGCGATCGCGTCACTGGCGACCGAGACGCCGATGGATGCCGCATCCGTCGCCGCGACCGTGCATCTGGGCGAGCTCGGCCTGGACGGCCGGCTCCGGCCCGTGCCTGGCGTGCTGCCCGCCGTCCTCGCCGCGGCGCGTGCCGGCATCCGGCGCGTCGTCGTGCCGTGGGCCAACCGCGAAGAGGCACAGCTGGTCGCGGGCGTCGACGTGCTCGGCGCCGTGAGCCTCGCAGAGGTGGCACGGTGGCACGGAGTCGAAGTGGAGGTGCCCGAGCTGGCACCCGCGGAAGGCGCGGTCGCCGAGCATCGAGAGGACTCCGCGCCGGATCTCAGCGAGGTCATCGGGCAGCGCGAGGCCGTCGAGGCGCTCATCGTCGCGGCCGCGGGAGGCCACCACCTCCTCATGTGCGGTCCGCCGGGCGCCGGCAAGACGATGCTCGCCCGCCGGCTGCCCGGCATCCTTCCCGACCTCGACGACCGGGCGGCGCTCGCGACGGCGTCGATCCGCTCGCTCGCGGGCGAGAAGGTCGTCGCGCTGTCGCGCACACCTCCCTTCGAGGCGCCGCACCACTCAGCGAGCGTCGCGGCGCTCGTGGGAGGAGGCAGCCGCCAGATCCGCCCCGGTGCGATCGCACGGGCGAGCGACGGAGTGCTCTTCCTCGACGAGGCGGGGGAGTTCCCCGCGTCGGTGCTCGACGCGCTGCGTCAGCCGCTCGAGAGCGGCGCGATCACGATCCACCGCGCCGGTTCCTCCGCCGCGTTCCCCGCCCGCTTCCAGCTCGTCCTCGCGACGAACCCCTGCCCCTGCGGCAACTACGGCGTCGTGGGCGGGTCCTGCGATTGCCCGGCCATGGCGATCCGGCGGTACTTCAGGCGGCTGTCGGGACCCCTGCTCGACCGCGTCGACATCGAGCTGAACCTCGCGCGGGTCTCGGTCGCCCACGGTCGTGCGGCGGAGCCGGGACGCACGACCTCGGCGGCAGCCCGCGAGCGCGTGCGGGAGGCGCGCGGGCGCGCCGCCCACCGCCTCGCCGCGACGCCGTGGGCGCTCAACGCCCACGTCGACGGCTCGTGGCTGCGCGATGGACCCTTCGCTCCTGCGCCCGAGGTGCGCCGCCCCCTCGACGCGGCCCTGCATCGCGGCGCCCTCACACTCCGCGGCTACGACCGGGTGCTGCGTGTCGCGTGGAGCGTCGCCGACCTGTCCGGCCACGACCGGCTCGCGCTCGACGATGTCGGCCGGGCCCTCTACCTCAAGAAAGGCATCGCCCTGTGACCGCATTCCTCCCCACCGCCGACGAAACGCGTCTGCTCGCGAGGGTCTCCGCCACCGCGGACGTCACTGACCGCCTCGACGACCGCTTCGCCCGCGTCGTATGGAGCCACCTGACCGAACCCGGCGATGCCGTGGCCGGGCGACTCATCGCCGAACTCGGTGCGAGCGAGGCCCTGCGGGCCGCCGTCGCCGGCGGTCCGCAGGACCTCCCCGGAGTCGACCGGCAGCAGATGATCGACGCGCGCAAGAGATGGATGCCGCGACTCTCGCGCGAGTCCGTGCGCGACTCGCTCGAGATCGCGGCGCGGATCGGGCTGCGGCTGCTCTCGCCCGAGGACGAGGTCTGGCCCGCACGACTGGGAGATCTCGACGTACACGCGCCGCACGTCCTATGGGTGCGCGGTGATGCGTCGCTCGCCGCGCGGGCGCAGCCGTCCGTCGCGCTCATCGGCGCTCGGGCGGCCACGTCGTATGGCGAGCACGTCGCGATCGACCTCTCCGCGGAGCTGTGCGCCTCGGGCATCGCGATCGTCTCAGGAGCCGCGTACGGGATCGACGGTGCGGCGCATCGGACGGCCCTCGCGGCGGGCGGGAAGACCCTCGCACTGCTCGCGGGCGGAGTGGACCGTCCCTACCCGGCGGGCCACACGGACCTGATCGGCAGGATCGGCGACGCTGGAGCCGTCATCGGCGAAGCGCCGCCCGGCTCGGCGCCCACGAAATGGCGCTTCCTCCAGCGGAACAGACTCATCGCTGCCCTCGCGGACGCAACGGTCGTCGTGGAGGCGGGCTGGCGGAGCGGATCCCTCAACACGGCGGGGCACGCCCTCACCCTCGGGCGACCGGTCGGCGCCGTGCCGGGACCCATCACGAGCGCAGCGTCGGCGGGCGCGCTGCGGCTGCTGCGGGAGTCCGCCGCGACGTGCATCACGTGCGCGGCGGATGTGCGCGAGCTCCTCGGAGACGCGCCGCCCCTCGCACTCTTCGACCTCGACGACTCGGCCCTGCGACCTCGGACCGACGACTCCACGCGCGTCCGCGATGCCTTGAGCACACGGGCCTGGCGTCTTCCAGACGAGGTCGCACGGCGCAGCGGCATGTCGCCCGGGGAGGTCGAGGCCGTCCTCGGGCTCCTCATGCTCGGCGGCGAAGTCGAGCAGAGCCCGCTGGGCTGGCGGCGGCGGTCCGCCGATCCGCGCTAGCAGCGGGGCAGGCGGCGGTGCTTCAGCAGTGCGGAGCGGCGCCGCTGCGCAGGAGCGCACGGGGGCATGCTGGACGGTATGCGCATCGATGACGCGGCTGACGCCTACGCGACGCATCTGCGAGACGTCCGCAGGCTCTCGCCCGCGACGGTGCGCGCCTATCGGTCAGATCTCGCGGACCTCTCCGCTACGGCGGGCGCCGCCGAGCTCGGCGACGTCGACCTCGAGCAGCTGCGCGAGTGGCTGTGGCGCGCGACCAAGCGCGGCGATGCGAAGTCGACGATCGCGCGCAGGACAGCGGCGGCGCGCGGATTCTTCGCGTGGGCGAGCGAGGCCGGCCTGATCGCCGCGGACCCGAGCCTTCGCCTCGTGGCGCCCAAGCGGGGGAGGAGCCTCCCGTTCGTCGCAACGGCGGACGCGCTCACGGAGCTGCTCGACCGGCTGGCGACCCGCGCCGGGGAGGGCGACCCCGCGGCGCTTCGGGACCACGCCGTGCTCGAACTGCTCTACGGCACGGGCGTGCGCGTATCGGAGCTGTGCGGGCTCGACCTCGACGATCTCGATGGCGAGCGCCGGACCGTGCGCGTCATGGGCAAGGGCGCGAAGGAGCGCGTCGTGCCCTTCGGCGGTGCCGCGGCGCGAGCCCTCGACGCCTACCTCGTGCGGGGTCGCCCCGTGCTTCTCGCGCGCCGCGATGATTCCCCCGGCGAGCAGGCCGTGCTGCTCGGGACGCGGGGGAGCAGACTCGGCGCGCGCGCGGCCTATGACATCGTGGCGCGGACGCTGGGTCCCGCCGCGCGGGCGACGGTCGGCCCGCACGCCCTCCGCCACTCGGCCGCGACGCATCTGCTCGACGGCGGCGCCGACCTGCGCACCGTCCAGGAGCTGCTCGGCCACGCGAGTCTCGGGACGACGCAGATCTACACGCACGTCTCGAGCGAGCGGCTCGCCGCGACCTATCGCCTCGCGCACCCGCGGGCGTAAGGCTCGCCCGCCTTTCGCCGCCCGCGCCGGACAGCGCCGGACGGGGGTCAGTCGCAGCAGGGCAGGAGAACGGCCCTCGGGATGCCGCCGATCAGGAGAAGCGGATTGATGTACTCGCGGTCGTGGCGCACGCCGAAGTGCAGCGCTCCCGGCATCGCGTGGCCGCCGACCGCGAGGGTGCCGACGACGTCGCCCCGCGCGACGACCGTGCCGGTCGCGACCAGGGCGGCGACGGGCTCGAGAGTCGTCACGAAGCCGCCCGCGTGCTCGATCGTCACGATGGGGCGTCCCGCGACGGCGCCGGCGAAGGCGACGACACCCGCGGCCGGAGCGCGCACGGCGTCGCTCTCACGCGGCTCCAGGTCGATGCCCCGGTGCCCCGCCCCGTATCGGTGCGGCGGCTGCGCGTAGTGCGCGACGATGCGGAACCCCGCCACGGGCCAGTCCCACTCTTCGTCGATCGCCGCGGAGGCCGGCGCAGACGAGCTCTCGCTCGCCGACACGGCGGAGGCGGGCACGAGGACGAGCACCGCGCACAGGACCGCCGCCGCCCGGCGCGCGCGTGCGGGAGGAAGCATCCCTCCACCCTGACGCCGGGCTCCGCGACGCGCGCACGGCGGCCTCGACCGGTGGGCGATCACGGGCCCCGGCCCGGCTGGGGAGGACAGGCGGCGGCTGATACACTGACTGTGCACCTCGCTTGTCGGGGTGACTCCGCGTGCCCAGAGCGCGGCGCCACCTGATCTGCTCCTGAGCCGGTCGAAGGGCGCGGCGCGGCATCCACTCCCATCGGTCTCGCAGCACGACGCTGCGAGCGGGTGTGAGCCGGGCACCAGGCTCGCCGGCCGCTTCGGCCCGGCGCGAACAACCGCAAGGCGCGTGAGCGCCAGAACAGGAGAACGGCCATGGCCGTCGTCACCATTCGCCAGCTGCTCGACAGCGGCGTCCACTTCGGACACCAGACCCGCCGGTGGAACCCGAAAGTCAAGCGCTTCATCCTCACGGAGCGCTCGGGCATCCACATCATCGACCTCCAGCAGTCGCTGACGTACATCGACAAGGCGTACGAGTTCGTCAAGGAGACCGTCGCGCACGGCGGCACGATCCTCTTCGTCGGCACCAAGAAGCAGGCCCAGGAAGTGCTCGCCGAGCAGGCGACGCGCGTCGGCCAGCCCTACGTCAACCAGCGCTGGCTCGGTGGCCTCCTCACCAACTTCTCCACGGTCTCCAAGCGCCTCGCGCGCATGAAGGAGCTCGAGGAGCTCGACTACGAGCACCCCGCGGACTCGGGCTTCACCAAGAAGGAGCTCCTGCTCAAGAAGCGCGAGCTCGACAAGCTCCACAAGTCGCTCGGCGGCATCCGCAACCTCCAGAAGACGCCGTCGGCGATCTGGATCGTCGACGCCAAGCGCGAGCACCTCGCCATCAGCGAGGCCCAGAAGCTCGGCATCCCCGTCATCGGCATCCTCGACACGAACGCCGACCCGGACGAGTTCCAGTACCCGATCCCCGGCAACGACGACGCGATCCGCTCCGTGAGCCTGCTCACGCGCATCATCGCCGACGCCGCCGCCGAGGGCCTCATCCAGCGTCACCAGCCGACCGACGAGTCGGCCGACGCCGAGCCCCTCGCCGACTGGGAGCGCGAGCTGCTCGAGCAGCCCGCCGCCGAGGTCGCCGAGGCTGAGGTCGTCGAGGCTGAGGCTGAGGTCGTCGAGGCCGCTGAGGCCGAGGCTGAGGTCGTCGAGGCCGCTGAGGTCGCCGAGGCCGAGGCTGAGGTCGCCGAGGCCGAGGTCGAGGCCGTCGAGGCCGCCGCCACCGTCGAGAAGTAACCCGCACTTCACCCGCACGCAGGTCTGACCTGCAGGATTCCGTCTCGGCGGGGTCGCCGCGCACCTTTGTGCGCGGCGGTCCCGCCGAGGCATCCCACGAGAACTCACAAGCAAGGAGCCGCCACCCATGGCAAACTTCACGATCGCCGACATCAAGGCGCTGCGCGAGCAGCTCGGCACCGGAATGGTCGACACCAAGAAGGCTCTCGAGGAGGCCGACGGCGACCTCGAGAAGGCCGTCGAGATCCTGCGCCTCAAGGGTGCGAAGGGCAACGCCAAGCGCGCCGACCGTTCGACGAGCGAGGGCCTCGTCGCGGCGAAGGAGCTCAATGGCAAGGTCACGATCCTCGAGCTGAACACCGAGACGGACTTCGTCGCGAAGAACGAGCGCTTCATCGCGCTCGCCGACCAGGTGCTCGAGGCTGCCGCAGCCGTCGCCGCCGACTCGGTCGAGGCGGCGCTCGCAGCCCCCGCCGGCGCCAAGACGGTGGCCGACCTCATCTCCGACGAGGCCGCCATCATCGGCGAGAAGGTCGAACTGCGTCGCGTGCGCACGCTCTCGGGTGACAAGTTCGAGATCTACCTGCACAAGACCAGCAAGGACCTGCCCCCGCAGGTCGGCGTCGTCCTGGCCTACACGGGCGAGGACGCCGAGACGGCCCGCAGCCTCGCGCAGCACATCTCGTTCGCGAACCCGACCTACCTCGCGCGCACCGATGTGCCCGAGGCCGAGGTCGACAAGGAGCGCGAGATCGTCACCGAGATCTCGCGCAACGAGGGCAAGCCCGAGGCCGCCCTCCCGAAGATCGTCGAGGGCCGCGTCAACGCGTTCTTCAAGCAGGTCTCGCTCCTCGACCAGGACTACGCGAAGGACAACAAGCTGTCCGTCGCGAAGGTCGCCCAGGACGCAGGGCTCACGCTCACCGACTTCGCCCGCTACAAGGTCGGCGCGTAAGTCGTCGGAAAGGCCCGCATCGTCTTCGATGCGGGCCTTTCTCATGGGCTCGATCCGTCGCCTGCGCGACAGTTCGGGTCCCGTGCATTGGATAGTCTGCAATCGCGACGAGAGGACCCCCGTGACAAACGAAGCAAACGGACGCCGACGCGTTCTCCTGAAGCTCTCCGGTGAGGCGTTCGGAGGAGGCCAGCTCGGCGTCAATCCCGACGTCGTGAGTCAGATGGCCCGCGAGATCGCCGAGGCGGTCGATCGCGTCGAGATCGCGATCGTCGTCGGCGGAGGCAACTTCTTCCGCGGCGCCGAACTGAGCCAGCGCGGCATGGACCGCGGGCGTGCCGACTACATGGGCATGCTCGGCACCGTCATGAACGCGCTCGCGCTCCAGGACTTCCTCGAGCAGGCGGGCGCCGCGACGCGCGTGCAGTCGGCCATCTCGATGACGCAGGTCGCCGAGCCCTACATCCCGCGTCGCGCCGAGCGGCACATGGAGAAGGGTCGCGTGGTCATCTTCGGCGCGGGAGCGGGGCTTCCCTACTTCTCGACCGACACCGTCGCCGCGCAGCGCGCCCTCGAGACGAAGTGCGACGAGATCCTCGTCGCGAAGAACGGCGTCGACGGCGTGTACACGGCGGATCCGCGACTGGATGCCTCGGCAACGCGTCTCGACGAGCTCACGTACTCGGACGCGCTCATCCGCGGACTCAAGGTCGTGGACTCGACGGCGTTCAGCCTCTGCATGGACAACGGAATCAACATGCGCGTCTTCGGCATGGAGCCCGCGGGCAATGTCACCAAAGCGCTCCTCGGCGAGCCGATCGGCACTCTCGTCACGGTCTGAACCGGCCCCCCGACTAGACTGATGAGGTTCGAAAGCCCACGAGGGGAGTCACAGTGATCGCCGACGTTCTGTCCGATGCCGCAGTGCGCATGGACCGCGCCGTGGAGGCTGCCAAGGAGGATTTCGCCACCGTGCGGACTGGCCGGGCGAACCCGCAGCTCTTCCAGAAGATCCTGGTCGACTACTACGGCACGCCCACGCCTCTCGCTCAGCTGGCGTCGCTCAACAACCCCGAGGCTCGCACGATCGTCGTCACGCCCTACGACAAGTCGGCGCTCAAGGCGATCGAGCAGGCGATCCGCGACACGCCCAACCTCGGCGCCAACCCGACGAACGACGGCAACCTCGTCCGCGTGACGCTGCCCGAGCTGACCGAGGAGCGTCGTCGCGAGTACGTCAAGCTCGTGCGCTCCAAGGGTGAGGACGCCAAGGTGCACGTCCGCGGCATCCGTCGCAAGTCCAAGGACGACCTCGACGCGCTCAAGAGCGAGTTCGGCGAGGACGAGCTGGCGCGGGCCGAGAAGGAGCTCGACGCGGTCACGCGCTCGCACGTCGACACGATCGACGAGGCGCTCAAGCGCAAAGAGGCCGAGCTTCTCGAGGTCTGACCCCTTACATGTCCGACGCATCAGATGACGTGTCGGAACCGTCGACGACGGAGTCCGACGCCCCGCAGAGCAGGCGCGACGCGTCGCGCTCCCGGCGCGACGCCGACACGCCCGAGCCGGGCGCGGTCTCGCCTTCGCACGTGCGATCCGCGCGGAGCGAGATCGAGAACCAGATCGCGCATGCGCGCGCGGAGTTCGATCAGGCGAACGAGCGGATCAAGCAGCGCACGGGCCGCGACCTCCTCGTCGCGATCCTCATCGGTCTGACCCTCGGCGCGGCGCTCATCGGGTCGCTCGTCTTCATCAAGTGGATCTTCGTCGTCTTCGCCCTCGCGGCGTGCGTCCTGGGCCTGTTCGAGTTCAGCCGCGCCCTCACCGTCTCGGGGCGCAAGGTCGACCTCGTGCCGCAGATCGGCGCGGGCGCACTCCTGGTGCTCGCCGGGTTCTTCCTCGACCCGTGGCTGCACTGGGTCGCGACGCTCGCCGCTGTCGCCATCGTCGTCGTCTGGCGGCTCATCGCGCAGATGGCCGCTCGCGACGGCCGCACCTATGGGGCGGTGCTCGACGATGTGCTCGTCGCGGGCTTCGCGCAGCTGTACGTGCCGTTCCTCACGAGCCTGTGCCTCGTCATCCTCCGTCAGGAGGGCGGCGAATGGTGGGTGCTGGCGTTCATCGTGACGGCGGTCGCGGCCGACACAGGGGCCTACGCCGCGGGCCTCGCCTTCGGCAAGCACCCCATGGCGCCCCGCATCAGCCCCAAGAAGACGTGGGAGGGCTTCGCCGGCGCCGGCACCGCCGCGCTGCTCGCGGGCCTGCTGCTCGGCCTCTTCATGATCGGCCTGCCCTGGTGGGCGGGTCTCGTGTTCGGTGCCGTCATCCTCATCACGGCGACTCTCGGCGACCTCGGCGAGTCGATGATCAAGCGCGATCTCGGCATCAAGGACATGAGCTCGTGGCTTCCCGGACACGGCGGTGTGCTCGACCGCCTCGATTCCATCCTGCTCTCCGTCATCGCGACGCTCGCCTTCTCGTACCTCTTCGCACCACTGATTGCCTGATCCACGATGACCTCCGACACCCCCGCCCCTGTGTCCCCGTTCCCCACCGCCCCCCGGCGGACGAAGGGCTATGAGAAGCGCGCTGTCGACGTCTTCCTCGCCCGGGCGAAGGCCGCGTTCGATCAGCCCGCCGACGAGGCCGACCGCCTGACCGCCGAGGATGTCCGCCGCGTCGCGTTCCCCCTCGTGCGGCGCGGCTACGCGATCGCCTCCGTCGACTCGGCGCTCGGGCGCATCGAGGACGCCTTCGCGGCCCGCGAGCGGCAGTCGGTCGTCTCCCGCGCCGGTGCGCGCGAATGGGTGGGTCGGTCCAAGGAGACGGCGCAGGTCGTCCTCGACAGGCTCTCGCGACCGCGAACCCAGCGCTTCGATCGGGTCGGCATCCTTCGGTACGGCTATCGCGTCGACGAGGTCGATCTCGTCTCGGAGAAGATCGCCGGCTACCTCGAATCCGGCGAGCCCGTCACGGTCGAGCAGGTGCGTTCGGTCGCGTTCCGCATGCAGCGCGGCGGATATCGCGAGACGCAGGTGGATGCCGTCCTGGACGCCGTCATCGACGTCATGCTCGCGGTCTCCTGATCGTCGCCCGCCCGGTCGCCGCCTCGACGGCTCCGGCACCCGACCCCGGATGGCACGCCCTCGGGAGGGTGGCTAGACTCGGGGGACTGTGACTTCCGGCAACGACATGATTCCCGTGGCGTCCCGACGGATGCGTCGTCACCAGCCAGCTCCACCTCCCGCCCCTCGCGTCGCTCCCACGGGTGCCCGCGCGAGTGCCGGGGAGGTGCGCTGGTCGCGTCGGCGCAGTGTGGTCGGGGTCTTCGCCGCGCTCGCCGTCGTCGGCTTCGCGGCGGCATATGTCGGCCCGATGGGCTCCGCCCTCACGCAGGCCAAGGCCGATGAGGCAGTTCCCGTCACGCTGTATGCGACGGGCCTCGGCGACATCCAGTCCCTCGAGCTCGCGGCGGCAGACGAGGCCGCCGAGCCCGCCGCGCTCGACCGCGGCGGCTACTCGGTCTACGTGACGCCCAAGCCCACCCCGACTCCCACGCCCGTCAAGTCGACCTCCGGCGGCTCCGGCTGGACGCCGCCCTTCGTGACGCCCGATCCGGGCTCGGCGCAGGCCATCGCGTACGACATGGTCCGCGCACGGGGATGGGGCGACGACCAGTTCTCCTGCCTCGTCGCGCTGTGGAACAAGGAATCGGGATGGCGGGTCAACGCGTACAACCGCTCCAGCGGCGCGTACGGCATCCCGCAGGCCCTGCCCGGAAGCAAGATGGGCTCGGCCGGCGCCGACTGGGAGACGAGCGCCTCGACCCAGATCTCGTGGGGCCTCGGCTACATCGGCGGCCGCTACGGCACCCCCTGCGGCGCGTGGGGGCACTCGCAGAGCACCGGCTGGTACTGAGCCGATGCCGCGGTCGAACCGACGGCGGCCCGAGTCCGGCGACAGCGACTCGTTCGACCGCATGCTGGCGGGCTGGAAGCGCATCGAGACGCGGCGCGGCACCGAATGGACGGTGCAGCCGGTCGGCGCGGCGCAAGCCCAGAAGTCCTACATCTGCCCCGGGTGCGGTCGATCGATCACGCCCGGCACGGCCCACCTCGTGGCCTGGCGCGCCGACGGCGTGCTCGGTGAGCAGGCCGACCTCGCCGCTCGTCGGCATTGGCATACGCACTGCTGGAAGATCGCCTGATGCGGGCGAGAAGGAGCTGACGTGGAGATCCGTGGACCGCTCGTCCTCCCCGGTCGCCGGGAGGACATCGAGCTCGAGACGCTCGACGGACTGACGCTCGTCGGCGAGCTCGCCCTGCCGCTCGAAGCCGAGCCCGCGGCGACGCTCGTGACGCTGCATCCACTGCCCACAGCGGGCGGATTCATGGACTCGCACATCCTGCGCAAGGCCGCCGCGCGCCTCCCCGCGCTCGCCGACCTCGCCGTGCTGCGCTTCAACACGCGGGGGACCACGTCGCCGCGCGGGACGAGCGAGGGCGCCTTCGACGGGGGCCGTGCCGAGGCGTTCGACCTCGCCGCCGCGATGGACTTCGTACGCGAGCGCGGGCTGCCGCGTCCGTGGCTGCTCGGATGGTCGTTCGGCACCGAGATCGCCATCAAGTTCGGCCGCGATCACTCGGTCGAGGGCATCATCCTGCTCTCCCCGCCGCTGCACCGTGCGACGCCCGAAGAGGTCGCGGCCTGGGCGGGGGATCCCCGTCGGGTCATCGCGCTCGTTCCGGAATTCGACGACTACCTGCGGCCCGAAGAGGCGGCGGAGCGCTTCTCACACATACCGCACGCCGTGCTGATCTCCGTCGAGGGCGGCAAGCACCTGTGGGTCGGCGAGTCGCAGACGCGCCGGGTCCTGACCGAGATCGTCGCGGCGGTCAACCCCGACGCGCTGCCGCTCCCCGACGAGTGGCACGGACTGACGCGCGCCTAGTCACCTCTCGTTCTGGCGCGGGATCACGACCTGGCGGTAGATGATCAGGATGCTGGCCGCGACCGGGATCGCGATGAGAGCACCGAGCAGTCCGAGCAGGGAGCCGCCGGCGAGCGCCGCGATGACGACGACGGCGCCGGGAACCGAGACGGCGCGGTTCATGATGCGCGGCGAGATGACGTACGCCTCGAGCTGCATGTAGATCGCGTAGTAGATCGCCGCGACGATCGCGGTCTGCGGCGAGCCGAGGCCGGGGATGAGGCAGGTCAGGACAATGATCGCCGACCCGATGAGCGTGCCGACGAGGGGGATGAGCGAGAAGAAGAAGGCGATGACGGCGAGCACGGCGGGGAACGGAGCGCCGATGATCGACAGGAAGATCGCGCTCAGGACTCCGTTGGTCACGCCGAGGCTGACCTGCCCGATGACGTAGTACCCGACCGAGTCGGTGATCTGCTCGCTCAGGTCGATGAAGCGCGGACGCTTCGAAGCGGGCACGAGCTGGTAGACGGAACGCTTGAGAGCGGGGGTCGTCGCGGTGAAGTAGATCGTCAGGATGAGGACGATGAACGCCCCCGTGAGACCCGAGAAGAACGCGATTCCTGCGCCGATGACGCCGCCGGTGATGGTTCCGACATTCTCGATGGCCCACTGCTGAGCCTGCTCGAAGACCGCCTCCAGGTCGAGGTTGGGGAAGATCGAGTTGATCCACTCCCGGACGTCGTCCCAGATCGTCGGTCTGTTCAGCAGCTTCGTCACCTCGGCGACGAGCTGACCGACCTGGTCGATGATGATCGGCAGCACCATGACGACGATGCCCGCGAACGCGAGCAGCACCGTGAGGATCGTGATGAGGACGGCGAGCCAGCGGGGGAGCCGGCGGCGCTCGAGCCACGCGACGATCGGATCGAGGCCGAGCGACAGGAACAGCGCCGTGCCGACGTAGAGCAGGATCGTCGAGAGGGTCTGGATGCTCGTGATGAGCAGGAGTCCCAGACCGACGCCGAGGGTCGCGACGAAGGCGACGCGGAACGGATTGTGCAGCTTCACTGGTCCTCCTCGGCGGATGTCGTGCTCCGTCAGGATACGAGCAGAGTGGCGTTCAGCCCTCGCAAACACCCCTCCCGGGCCCCTTTCAGGTCACTTTCGCTAGTCTGAAACGTCGAGTCATCGGTCTGCGCGCCTCATCGCGGACCCGAGGAAGGTGTTCATCTCGTGCGTTTCGTGTGGGCCGTCGCGGCATTCGTGCTCGCGGCCGTGATGATCGGGGCGGGAATCGCCCAGCGTACGGTCTTCCAGGGACCGACTGCGCAGACAGCAGACATCTCCGTCGAAGAGGAGGCGCCGTACACCCTCATCGACGGTGCCGTGCTCAATTCGATGCCGGGCACGCAGACGATCCGCGCCGCCGCCGACGGCACCGTCTTCGCGGCCTACGGGCGCACGGCGGACCTCGAGGCATGGCTCTCGGACGCGACCTACAACGAGGTCTCGATCGACGACGCGGGCGACATCGAGGCGACGCTCGTCGAGCCCGCGGAGGAGTCGGAGCCGACGGATGCTGCGGCCGACCCCGCTGCGACGCCCGCCACTCCCGACCCCGCCGCGACGGCGGAGACGACCGAGCCTGCGCAGGCGACGGGTCGCAATCCCGCAGGCTCCGACCTGTGGCTCGACGAGTACCAGCAGGACGATCTGCTGATCGTCCGCGAAGAGCTTCCCGCGACGATGAGCCTCCTCGTCGCGACCGACGGAACCGCCGCGGCACCGGCCGACGTGACGATCTCGTGGCGGCTGACGTCCTCGACCCCGTGGGCGGGCCCGCTGTTCGTCATCGGAGGCCTCCTCATGGCCGCGGGCATCGTGCTCTACATCCTCGGCATCCGTCACGTCCGCCGCTCGCGCGGACCGCGCCGCAAGGGACTGCCGCTGCCCGTGACCGAACCGATCGACCTCGCCGTCGACGGCGCCGACAAGGGCGTCATCAGCTCGGTGACCCCTACCCGCCGCGGCCTGTCCGGCGGGCGCAAGTCGTTCATCGCGATCCCCGCCGTGGCCGTCTCGGCGCTCCTGTTCACGGGCTGCTCGGCCGACGCGTGGCCCGACCTGAACGGAACTCCGACCCCGACCCCGACCGAGACGATCATCGCGCAGGACGGCCAGCAGCAGCCCGCCGTCACCGAGGCGCAGGCGACGCGGATCATCGCACGCATCGCGTCGACGGTCGCCGAGGCGGACACCAACCTCGATGCCGCTCTCGCGGCGACCCGCCTCGACGGCACGGCACTCGCCGAGCGCCAGACGAACTACACGCTGCGTGCAGCTCTGCCCGAGCACAAGGCCCCGGCCGCGATCCCCACGAGCCCTGTCTTCCCGCTCCTGCCGCAGGCCTTCGACGGCTGGCCCCGCACGGTCCTCGCTGTCGTCGCCGACGAGGAGAACAAGACGGCGAACATCATGACGCTGACGCAGCAGGATCAGTGGTCGGACTACAAGCTCTCGTATCTCGCGAACCTCGAGCCGGAGACGACGATGCCCGACCTCGCTCCGTCGTACATCGGGGCGCCGGCCGTGCAGCCGGATTCTCCCTTCCTCGTGATGCGCCCCGACGCGCTCGCTGCCGCGTACGCCGACATCCTGAACAAGGGCGAGGAGAGCGAGTTCTACGACTCGTTCGAGGCCAACGGCGACGACTTCCGCACCCTCGTGGCGGCCAACCGCGATCAGCGGCTCGCCGACTTCAATTCGACCGGCGCCCAGACAGCCAGCCTCGTCTTCGATTCCGCGCCGGGCGCCTCGGCGCCCGTTGCGCTCGCTACGCTGGAGAGCGGCGCGATCATCGCCGTGAGCCTCACCGAGACCGACACCGCCACCCCCACGGACGCTGCAGCCGTCATCAAGCTGCCGAACAATCCGACCGTGAAGGCGCTGACGGGTGCCGACCAGTCGGCGACGGGATTCACGACGACGTTCAGCGATCAGCTGTTCTTCTACGTTCCGAGCCAGGGCTCGACCGAGAAGATCCGACTGCTCGGCTACGCCTCCGACATCCTCGACGCGAAAGTCATCAAGTGACCGATCCAGCACCCGGCGCCGTCCTCCGCGGCGCGGTGGACCTCTCCAGCCTTCGCAATCGACCCAGCACGCCGGCCGGCGCCGCTCCCGAGACGTCGGCACCGCCCGTGGGCGAGATCACCTCGCTCGTCATGGACATCACCGACGAGACCTTCGGCGAGGCGCTCGAGCTCTCGCGCACCGTCCCGGTCGTCGTCGACCTGTGGGCCGAGTGGTGCGGGCCGTGCAAGCAGCTCAGCCCGATCCTCGAGAAGGTCGTCGCCGAGCTCGACGGCCGGCTCGTGCTCGTGAAGGTCGACGTCGACGCCAACCCGCAGCTGTCGCAGGCCTTCCGCGCGCAGTCCATCCCCATGGTCGTCGCGCTCGTCGGCGGCCAGCCGGTGCCGCTGTTCACGGGCGCCGTGCCCGAGCAGCAGGTGCGTGAGGTGTTCGCGCAGCTGCTGCAGGTCGCCGCTCAGAACGGCGTGACCGGCCGTCTCGCGGTCAATCCCGCCGAGGGTGCGGGCGACACCGAGGCGCCCGCCGAGCCGCCGCTGCCCCCGCTGCACGCCGAGGCGTACGACGCGATCGAGGCGGGCGACTACCCGCGCGCGATCGCCGCTTACGAGCAGGCGCTCATCGAGAATCCCCGCGACGCCGACGCGCGCGCCGGGCTCGGCCAGGTGCGACTCCTCGATCGGATCCAGGATGCCGACCTCCAGGCCGCGCGCGCAGCCGCTGCGGCAGCCCCGACGGGCATTCAGGAGCAGTCCCTCGTCGCGGACCTCGACCTCGCCGGCGGACACGTCGAGGACGCGTTCGGACGCCTCCTCGAGCTGTTCGCCGTCCTGCCCGCGGATGAGCGCGCCCCGGTGCGCGAGCGGCTGCTCGAGCTGTTCGAGGTCGTCGGCGACGCGGATCCGCGGGTGCTCCGCGCCCGCAGATCCCTCGCCTCGCTGCTCTTCTGACGCGAGCCGTCTCGACGCCGCCCAGCGGCGTCGAGACGGATCATCGATCTTCTGCGTTCAGCCTCGGCTGGGCGACGGGATGTGCGCCTCGGGGTCGTGCCGCAGCCACAGCACGCCGAGCGGCGGCAGCACCATGCGCGCCCGCTTGGCATCGTTCGCGTGGACGACGCCGAGGTTGCCGACGCCGGACCCGCCGTAGTCCTGCGCGTCCGAGTTGAGCGCTTCGTACCAGACGCCCGACTCGGGCAGATCGAGCTCGTAGTCGTAGACGGGCGTTCCCGAGAAGTTCGCGACGACGACGATCGTGTTGCCGTGCCAGTCGCGCCGCGAGAAGGCGACGACGTTCGGATTCCACATGGGCGCTCCCAGGCGCGCGAACGCGGCGCCGTCCGAGTCGCGGGCCCACAGCGCGGAGTGGTCTCGGTACGTGCGGTTCAGCACACCCACGAACGACTGGAGCTGCGCGTGCGACGGCTGGTCCAGCATCCACCAATCCAGACCGCGGCTCTCGGACCACTCGGACATCTGCCCGAACTCCTGGCCCATGAACAGCAGCTGCTTGCCGGGGTGGCCCCACATGTACGCGAGGAACGCGCGCATGTTGGCGAGCTTCTGCCAGTGGTCTCCCGGCATCCGTCCGAACAGGCTGCCCTTGCCGTGCACGACCTCGTCGTGGCTGATCGGCAGGGTGTAGTTCTCGCTGAAGGCGTACACGAACGAGAACGAGAGCTCGCCCTCGTGATGCGAGCGGTACATCGGATCGCGCTTGATGTACTGGAGCGAGTCGTTCATCCAGCCCATGTTCCACTTGAAGCCGAAGCCGAGGCCCGCGCCGCTCGTCGGCGCCGTGACTCCCGGGAAGCTCGTGGACTCCTCGGCGATCATCGCGATGCCGGGGTACCGCTTGTAGGCCGTCGCGTTGACCTCCTGGAGGAATGAGATCGCCTCGAGGTTCTCGCGGCCGCCGTGGATGTTCGGGGTCCAGTCGCCCTCTTCTCGGGAGTAGTCGAGGTAGATCATCGAGGCGACCGCGTCGACCCGGAGTCCGTCGACGTGAAATTCCTCGAACCAGTAGAGGGCGTTGGCGACGAGGAAGTTGCGCACCTCTCGGCGGCCGTAGTCGAAGATGTACGTGCCCCAGTCGCGGTGCTCGCCGCGCCGCGGATCGGGATGCTCGTACAGGGCCTCGCCGTCGAACCGCGCGAGGGCGAACGCGTCCTTGGGGAAGTGGCCGGGGACCCAGTCCATGATGACGCCGATGTCCGCCTGGTGGAGGCGGTCGATGAGGTACCGCAGGTCGTCGGGATGCCCGAACCTGCTCGTCGGCGCGAAATAGCCCGTGACCTGGTAGCCCCACGAGCCCCCGAACGGGTGCTCGGCGAGCGGCATGAACTCGACGTGCGTGAAGGCCTGCGCCGAGACGTAGTCGATGAGCTCGTCGGCGGCGTCGCGGTACGAGAGTCCGGGCCGCCACGAGCCGAAGTGCAGCTCGTAGACCGACATGGGGCTCGAGACGGGCTGCGTGCGCGCGCGGCGCGCCATCCAGTCGCCGTCGTGCCACGTGTACTGCGACTGGACGACGACCGACGCGGTGGCGGGCGGCACCTCGGCGAACCGTGCGAGCGGGTCCGCCTTCGTGACCCAGTCACCGTGGCGCGTGAGCAGCTCGAACTTGTAGTTGCTTCCAGGACCCATGGCGGGCACGAAGAGCTCCCACACGCCGCTCGAGCCCATCGACCGCATGGAGTGGCCTCGGCCGTCCCAGCCGTTGAAGTCGCCGACGACGCGCACGGCGCGGGCGTTGGGCGCCCACACCGAGAACGACGTGCCCCACGAGCCGTCGCTGTCGCGCACGTGGGCTCCCAGCACGTTCCACAGCTGCTCGTGGCGGCCCTCGCGGATGAGGTGCAGGTCGAGCTCGCCGAGGACCGGCGGGTGCCGGTAGGGGTCGTCCGCGACATAGTCGGGACCGTCCTGATAGCTCGTGACGAGGTGATAGCGGCCGGCGTCGCCGGCGCGCACGCCCTCCCAGATGCCGCTGCGCACGTGCTCGAGCGGCACCTCCGTGCCGTCGGCGAAGACGGCGGTCACGCTCTGCGCGAGGGGGCGCCGCGCGCGCACGGTCCACTCCGGGTCGCCGTGCGAGTCGGTGCCCGCATGGATGCCGAGCACGGCGTGCGGGTCGTGGTACGCGCCGCCTGCGACGGTGTCGAGCAGCTGGTCGTCGAGCTGTGTCATCGGGACCCCTTCACGTGGAGGATGTGGACGGGCTCCTGGAACGCGTCGAGTCGGACGAAGTTGTGATCGGACCAGGTCCACTGCGCGCCCGTCACGAGGTCCTCGACCTCGAACGGGTCGCCGGGCTCGACGCCCCACACGCGGGTGTCGAGGTGCACCATCGTCTGGCGCACGGAGTGCGGGTCGACGTTCGCGACGACGATGAGCGTGTCGCTCACGCCGGTCGGCGACATGGAGGCATCGAGATGCTTGGAGTACACGAGGATCGCGTCGTCGTCGCTCCAGTGCACGCGGAAGTTGCGCAGCTGCCGGAGGGCGGGATGCGCGCGGCGGATCTCGTTGAGCCGTCGCAGGTAGGGCGCGAGCGAGTCGCCGCGCTCTTCCGCACCCGCCCAGTCCCGCACCTTGTACTCGAACTTCTCGTTGTCGATGTTCTCTTCCGACCCCGGCCGTGCGACGTTCTCGTACAGCTCGTAGCCGGCGTACACGCCGTAGAGCGGCCCCGCCGTCGCGGCGATCGCCGCCCGGATCTTGTAGCCCGGGCGTCCGCCGAACTGGAGGAACTCCGTCAGGATGTCGGGCGTGTTGACGAAGAGGTTCGGCCGCATGAAGTCGGCAGTCTCGGACGATACGGCGCCCAGGAACTCCTCGAGCTGCTCCTTCGTGTTGCGCCACGTGAAGTACGAGTAGCTCTGCTGGAAGCCCGCCATCGCGAGACCCTGCATCGGAGCGGGCCGGGTGAATGCCTCGGCGAGGAACAGGACGTCGGGGTCTTCCGCGTTCACGCTCGCGATGAGCCACTCCCAGAACTGCAGGGGCTTGGTGTGCGGATTGTCGACGCGGAAGATCTTCACGCCCTGCGCGATCCAGTGGCGGACGACCCGCAGCACCTCGGCCTTGATGCCCTCGGGATCCAGGTCGAAGTTGACCGGGTAGATGTCCTGGTACTTCTTCGGCGGGTTCTCGGCGTACGCGATCGAGCCGTCGGGCAGGGTCGTGAACCACTCGGGATGCTCCGCGACCCACGGGTGATCGGGCGCGGCCTGCAGCGCGAGGTCGAGCGCGACCTCGATCCCCTCCGCCTTCGCGGCGCGCACGAACGCGCGGAAGTCGGCGAGCGTGCCGAGGTCGGGGTGCACTGTGTCGTGGCCGCCCTCGGCGGCGCCGATCGCCCACGGCGAACCGGGGTCGCCGGGCTGCGCGTCGAGCGTGTTGTTGCGTCCCTTGCGGTTGAGGCGTCCGATCGGGTGGATGGGCGGGAGGTAGAGCACCTCGAAGCCCATCGCCGCGACGGCCGGGAGGCGCTTGGCCGCGGTGCGGAAGGTTCCGCTCTTGATCGTGCCGTCCTTGAGCCGGCGGGCCCCCTCGGACCGGGGGAAGAACTCGTACCAGGCTCCGACACCTGCGCGCTCGCGCTCCACGAGCAGCTCGTGCGTCTCGCCGATCGTCACGAGCGACGCGAGCGGGCGATCGGCGAAGAACTCCGCGATCGCGGGGTCCCGGACGATGTCGAGAGCCGCGGCATCCGGGACATCGCCGTCGCGCAGGCGCGCCGCGGCGTTCTCGAGCACCCGGCGCTGCGCGACGGGCCGCGACTTCTCACGGACGGCGGCGTCGAAGAGCCGCGCGCCGATCTCGCGCATGAGCGCTGCGTCGACACCCGCCGCGATCTTGAGGTCGGCCGCGTGCTCCCACGTCGCGAAGTCGTCGGCGAAGCCCTCGAAGCGGAACCGCCACACGCCCTGCTCGATCGGCGCGATGAGCGTCGCCCAGCGGTCGAAGCCGTCGTTGAGGGGGGAGAGCCGGTGCAGCGATTCGTCGCCAGACGGCGAGAACAGCCGCACGTGCACGCCGATGCGATCGTGCCCTTCGCGGAACGCCGTTGCGCGGAACGGCACCGCCTCGCCCGAGAACGCCTTGGGGCGGAAGTGCCCGCCCGGTGTCGTGGGGGACGGCAGAGCGAGCGGGATGCGGCCCGTCTCGGTGTCGCAATCGGGCTGCCAGGGCGCGGCGGGCCTCAGTGGAAGAGCGGAAGAGCTCCGCCAGGGACGGGACTGCGGAGCGCGCTTGGACGTGACCACGTTTTGAACCTACCGTGCGGCTGAGCACGGCGACAGGCGACGGCGCCGAGAGGACGTCCGGCGTATCATTCCGCCCGGAACAGATGCATGGATGTGCCGACGAGCGGCACGACGTCACCGGGGGCGAAGACGCGCTCGTCGTGGGCGGGCGTCTCGTCGGCGCTCGACCACAGCGAGACGAAGCGCCGTACGCCGTCGATCTCGGGAAGGGTCACCTCGACGGGTCGCTCGTTTCCGTGCACCATGAGCAGTACGCGGTTGGAGGCCTCGAGCTCGGGCGTCGAAGTCGCGACGTACTGCATCGTGCGGTGGCTCGGGTTGCTCCATCGCTCGCTCGACATCGTCTCGCCGTGCTCGTCGTACCAGTCCATGACCGACGCCGACGGCGTGTGCTCGTCGAGCCGCGCGAAGCGACTCGGCCGGAGCGCGGGGTTCTCGGCGCGCAGCGCGATGAGCCGGCGGACGTGGGCGAAGAGATCCTGCTGCCACGGCGCGTGCTCCCACGACAGCCACGTGAGCGGCGAGTCGTGGCAGTAGGAGTTGTTGTTGCCGCGCTGCGTGCGCCCGTACTCGTCGCCCGCCGTGATCATGGGCACGCCCGCCGACAGCAGGAGCGTCCCGAGAAGGTTGCGCACGGCCTTGCGGCGGGTCGCGAGGATGAAGGCGTCCTCGGTCGGACCCTCGGCGCCGTGGTTGAAGGAGCGGTTCGTGTCGGCGCCGTCGCGGTTGTGCTCGCCGTTGCCGAGATTGTGCTTGACGTCGTAGGACACGAGGTCGCGCAGGGTGAATCCGTCGTGGGCGGTCACGAAGTTGATGCCGCCGAGCGGCCCGCGCTCGGCGCTGAAGGTGTTCGACGAGCCCGCCAGGCGCGTCGCGAACCCGCCGATCCCGACGGGCGCCGTCGACGCACGTCGGGCGTAGTCGACGTCGCTGAGCCAGAAGTTGCGCACCCGGTCGCGGTACCGGTCGTTCCACTCGTGCCAGCCGTCGCCGAAGTTGCCCGTCTGCCAGCCGCCCATCCCGACATCCCACGGCTCGGCGATCTTCTTGACGTCCGCGAGGAGCGGGTCCTCGGCGATCGCGCGCAGGAGCGGGTGGTCGGGGGTGAACGAGTGCGCGGCATCCCGTCCGAGCGTCGGCGCGAGGTCGAAACGGAACCCGTCGATCTGCACGTCGTTCGCCCAGTACCTCAGCGAGTCGAGCACGAGTCGGGCGGCGGCATCCGTCGACGTGTCGAGCGAATTGCCGCAGCCCGTCACGTCGATGTACGCGCCGTCGGCGTGCTGGCGGTAGTACGAGCGGTTGTCGATGCCGCGCAGGCTCGATCGCGGACCGCCGATCTCGCCCTCGGCGGTGTGGTTGTAGACGACGTCGAGGACGACCTCGAGGCCCGCCTCGTGGAGCAGGCGCACCATGCCCTTGAACTCGCGCAGGATCGCGGACGGGCCCTCGAGGCGGCTCGCCTGGGTCGCGTACGGCGCGTGCGGGGCGAAGAAGCCCAGTGTGTTGTAGCCCCAGTAGTTCGAGAGGCCGTGCTGCAGGAGGCGCGGCTCGCTCTCGAACATGTGCACCGGCAGCAGCTCGATCGTCGTGATGCCGAGCGTGTGGAAATGGTCGATCATCGCGGGGTGCGCGAGGCCTGCGTACGTGCCGTGGAGGGCGGGCGGGACGAGCGGGTGCCGCTTCGAAAGCCCCTTCACATGACCCTCGTAGATGACCGTGCGGTCGAGCGAGACGGCGGGCTTGGCGACGCCGCCCCAGTCGAACGACTCGTCGACGACGGCCGAACGCCAGTCGCGCACGCCGCCGGCCACGATCCCCTTCGCATATGGGTCGAGCAGGAGCGTCCGCGGGTTGAACATGACGCCGGTCGTGTGCGGGCCTCCGACGCGGACCGCGTAGCGGGCGCCGACGCGCAGGCTCGGCGTCGTGATCTCCCACACCCCGCCGCCGATCGGCGCGAGCGGGAGCTCCTCGGTGATCCAGTCGAGGTCGGTCCGGTCGAACACCACCAGCTCGACGGAGTCGGCGTTCGCCGACCACAGGCGCAGCCTCCCGCCGTCGGCGGTGAGCGTGACGCCGAGACCGTCGAGATGCGGACTGAGGAGGCCGGGCGAAGCGGCCGTTGCGAGAGAGCCCGTGGGGGACATGCGATCTACAGTAATGAGCGCGGCAGTCGCCGGGGTCACCGAGGAACGAGGGAGTCTGCATGAGCGCGTATCTCGATCACGCGGCGACGACCTCCTTGCGGCCCGAGGCACGGGATTCCTGGATCCGTGCGACCGAGTTCCTCGGCAACGCGTCATCGATCCACAGCGACGGTCAGACGGCGCGTCGACTCCTCGAGGATTCCCGCGAAAGGCTCGCCCGAGCGCTGGACTGCGACCCCATCGAGGTCGTGCTCACGTCGGGCGGCACCGAGTCGGTCAACCTCGCCCTCAAGGGACTGTGGTGGTCGCGGCGCGAGGGCGCAGACGGAGTCGTCCTGCCCGACGGCGAGCACCACGCGACGCTCGATGCGGCCGCCTGGCTCGTTGCGCACGAAGGCGCGCCGGTGCGCGCCGTGCCGCTCGATGCGGACGGCGCGATCCCGCTCGACGCGTTCGCGGCGGCGCTCGACGGTGCGGCGCTCGCGACGGGTCTCGTCGCCAACAACGAGGTCGGCACGCTCAACGACGCGACGGGACTCGCACGCGCGGCCGCAGACGCCGGCGTGCCCCTGCACCTCGACGCCGTGTCGGCGTTCGGCCACGTGCCGGTGACTTTCGCGAGGTGGAGAGCGGATGCCCCCGGGCCCGCGGGACTCGTGGCCCTGAGCGTCTCGGCGCACAAGGTCGGCGGCCCCGTCGGCGTCGGCGCTCTCGTCGTCTCGCGACACGCCGCGATCGCCCCGCTCCTGCACGGCGGCGGCCAGCAGCGCGGCCTCCGCGCCGGCACGCAGGACGTCGCGGGGGCCGCGGCATTCGCGACGGCCGCCGAGCTCGCGATCGCCGAGCAGGACGCCGAGGCCGCCCGGCTCGCGCGGCTGCGCGACAGGCTTGTGCGCGGCATCCTTCAGACCGTCCCGGGCTCCGAGCTCCTCGGCAGCGCGACAGGCCGCCTGCCGGGAAACGCGCACGTGCTCTTCCCCGGAGCGAGCGGCGAGACGCTCCTGTTCCTGCTCGATCAGGCGGGCGTCTCGGCGTCGACGGGGTCGGCGTGTCAGGCGGGCGTCCCCGAGCCCTCGCACGTCGTGCTCGCGATGGGCAGGACGGATGCCGAGGCCCGCCAGGTGCTGCGGTTCACGCTCGGCCGCACGTCGAGCGACGCCGACGTCGACGCGGCGCTCGCCGCGCTGCCCGCCGCCGTCGCGCGGGCCAGGGCTGCGGCATCCGGGACCCGTACAGCGACCCGCTCGTAGACTGGAGCGATGCGGATACTGGCGGCCATGAGCGGCGGAGTCGACTCCGCCGTCGCCGCGGCACGCGCGGTCGAGGCGGGGCACGACGTCGTCGGCGTGCACCTCGCGCTCTCGCGCGCAGGAGGGACGCTGCGGACGGGCAGCCGTGGCTGCTGCACGATCGAGGATGCGATGGACGCGCGTCGCGCGGCGGACCGTCTCGGCATCCCGTTCTACGTCTGGGATTTCTCGGAGCGCTTCCGCGACGACGTCATCGACGACTTCATCGCCGAGTACCAGGCGGGACGCACGCCCAACCCCTGCATGCGCTGCAACGAGAAGATCAAGTTCGCGGCGCTGCTCGAGCGTGCGATCGAGCTCGGCTTCGACGCCGTGTGCACGGGGCACTACGCGACGCTCGTCGACGGCCCCGAGGGGCGAGAGCTGCACCGCGCGTCCGACAATGCGAAGGACCAGTCGTACGTCCTCGGCGTGCTGACGGCCGAGCAGCTCGCACACACGTATTTCCCGCTGGGCGCGACGCCCTCGAAGGCTCTCGTGCGCGCCGAGGCGGAGGCGCGCGGCCTCACTGTCGCGCACAAGCCCGACAGCCACGACATCTGCTTCATCCCGGACGGCGACACGCGCGGCTGGCTCGCCGACAAGGTCGGCACCGCGACAGGCGACGTCGTCGACCGCTCGGGCGCCGTGGTCGGATCGCACGAGGGCGCGCACGCCTTCACGGTCGGCCAGCGCCGCGGGCTCTCGCTCGGCGTACCTGCACCGGACGGCAAGCCGCGCTTCGTGCTCGAGATCCGCCCCGTGTCGAACACCGTCGTCGTGGGACCCAAGGAAGCGCTCGCCACGGCCGAGATCGCGGGCGAGCGGTACACGTGGTCGGGGCGCGCGCCGCAGGCCCCGGAGTTCGCGTGCCACGTGCAGATCCGTGCGCACGCCGACCCCGTGCCCGCCCGCGCGCGGCTCGCGGACGGCCTCCTCACGGTGCGTCCCGAGGCGCCGTTCGACGGCGTCGCGCCGGGGCAGACTGCCGTCCTCTACGACGGCACGCGCGTCGTCGGCCAGTTCACGATCGACCGCACCGTCTCGGCCGTCCCCGCCCCCGTGTGAGCGTCGGAGGCCGTCTCTAGACTGGCGGAGTGACGGATGCCCCACTCCCCGTCGACGCAGGCCTCGAGGCCTCGCGCGACGAAGCGCAGCAGCTGACCGAGCGGATCCTCGGGGCCCGCGACGCCTACTACGGTCGCGACGCCGAGATCGTCGACGACGCGACCTACGACGCGTGGATGCACAGGCTCGAAGCGCTCGAGCGCCTGTACCCCGAGCTGCAGGGCCAGGATTCGCCGACGCAGACCATCGGGGCAGCCGAGAACTCGATGTTCGCGCCCATCGAGCACGCCGAGCGCATGCTGAGCCTCGACAACGTCTTCAGCGCCGACGAGCTCGCCGAGTGGTGCGCAAAGGCGCAGGCGTCCGCGGGTCGCGCCGTCCGCTGGCTCACCGAGCTCAAGATCGACGGACTCGCGATCAGCCTGCGCTACGAGCGCGGCGTCCTCACGTCGGCCGCGACGCGCGGAGACGGACGCGTCGGCGAGGATGTCACGCTCAACGCCGTCCGCGTCGAGGGCATACCGCAGCGACTCGCGGGCTCGGGGCATCCCGCCATCGTCGAAGTGCGCGGCGAGGTCTTCATCCCGGTCGCCGCTTTCGAGAGCCTCAACGCCCTGCAGGCCGCGATGCGCGACCGCGCCGTCGAGGACTCCCGCACCCGCGGGCGCGCGTTCGACGAGGAGCGTGCGCGCATCAGCGCCGAGCGGCGCTTCCCCTCGTTCGCCAACCCCCGCAACGCCGCATCGGGCGGCCTGCGCCAGCAGATCGACAAGAAGGACGGGCTCGAGCGTGAGGCGGGGCAGGCGCGGCTCGATTCCCTGCGCCTGTTCGTGCACGGCATCGGCGCATGGCCCGACCCGCCCGTCGCCTCCCAGAGCGAGGTCTACGCGCAGCTCGCCGAGTGGGGCCTTCCCACGAGCCCTTACTTCCGCACATCGGACGACATCGAGGGAGTCCTCGACTTCGTCGAGCACTACGGCGCTCATCGGCACGCCGTCGAGCACGAGATCGACGGCGTCGTGGTCAAGGTCGACGAGCTCGCCCTGCACGACGAGCTGGGCGCGACGAGCCGCGCTCCGCGCTGGGCGATCGCCTACAAGTACCCGCCCGAGCAGGTCAACACGAGGCTGCTCGACATCGTCGTGTCGGTCGGCCGCACGGGCCGCGCGACACCGTTCGCCGTCATGGCTCCCGCGCGCGTCGCGGGCTCGGTCGTGCGGCAGGCGACACTGCACAACCAGGATGTCGTCCGCTCGAAGGGCGTCCTGATCGGCGACACCGTCGTGCTCCGCAAGGCGGGCGACGTCATCCCCGAGATCCTCGGCCCCGTCGTCGAGCTGCGCGACGGCACCGAGCGCGAGTTCGTCATGCCCGCGGACTGTCCCGAGTGCGGCTCGCCCCTCGCACCCGCGAAGGAGGGCGACATCGACCTGCGCTGCCCCAACACGCGCGCCTGCCCCGCGCAGGTGCGCGGCAGGGTCGAGCACATCGGATCGCGCGGCGCCCTCGACATCGAGGCGCTCGGCGAGGTCACCGCCGCGGCGCTCACGCAGCCGTCGGTCCCCGATCGGCCTCCGCTCGAGACCGAGGCGGGGCTGTTCGAGCTCACGATCGAGCAGCTCGTGCCGATCGAGGTCGTCGTCCGCGACCCCGAGACGGGCGAGCCGCGCGTCGACGAGAAGACCGGCGAGATCGTCCGCCGCGCACCCTTCCGGCGCAGCGCGAGCGCCGCCGAGAAGAAGGCGGGGCAGACCGGTCCGCAGCCGTCGGTCCAGGCCGTGACGCTGCTCGACCAGCTCGAGCGGGCCAAGACCAAAGAACTGTGGCGCTTCCTCGTCGCGCTCAACATCCGCCACGTCGGACCCGTCGCGGCACGAGCGCTCGCACAGTGGTTCGGCTCCGTCGCGGCCATCCGCGCGGCGTCGCGCGACGAACTCGCCGCGGTGGAAGGCGTCGGTGGCATCATCGCGGATTCGCTCATCGACTGGTTCGACGTCGACTGGCACGACGAGATCGTCGAGCGCTGGCAGTCCGCGGGGGCGCAGCTCGCGACACCGGGCCACCCCGGTCCGGGTGCCGCCGTCGCCGCGGGCGGGGTGCTCGAGGGGCTCACGATCGTCGCCACGGGCTCGCTCGAGGGATACACCCGCGAGGGCGCGCAGGAGGCGATCATCCAGGCCGGCGGCAAGGCGGCCTCGAGCGTCTCGAAGAAGACAGACTTCGTCGCCGCGGGCCCCGGCGCGGGGTCCAAGCTTGCCAAGGCCGAAGAACTCGGCGTCCGCATCCTCGACGCGGCGCAGTTCCGCATCCTCGTCGAGCAGGGCCCGGCGGCTCTCGACGGGGTGGCTCCCGAGGCCGACTGAGGGTCTCGTTCCCGCCGGCGGTGATGTCGTAGGTATGTTCTAATGTCAGAGTCCTTCGAGGAAAGGACTCCGCATGACCTTGACGCCCGACCCCACCCTGGTCGCCTGGCTCGACCAGGAAGACAAGCGCACGGCCCAGACGATCCGCGAGCACGGGACGACCATCGAGTACGTGTTCGGCGACCCGGGGAGCCGACTGACGCCGTTCGCCTACACGATCGGTCTGTTCGGGATGGCGCATCCCGAGCTGCTCGTGT
The DNA here is from genome assembly GCF_022761035.1 of Microbacterium sp. SS28. Taxonomy (GTDB): domain Bacteria; phylum Actinomycetota; class Actinomycetes; order Actinomycetales; family Microbacteriaceae; genus Microbacterium. The sequence goes on along the minus strand of NZ_JAKWJP010000002.1, from coordinate 525,192 downwards.
TCGGACTCGATCCCCGCACGACGACCTTGCTGCTGAACGACCTGCGCGACCGCATCCGCGAGGGACAGGACTTCGCTCCGGGTGACGTCGCCGGCTTCGCGGGCTGGGGTCACCGGGTCACGTTCGAGGCGGTGCCGAATCCGGGCGAGATCGTGTTCGCCGCGAATCGGTTCTATCAGCGCCCGGACGAGGTCTCCGTGGAGGTGCTCCAGGTCACCTATGACGACCGGCAGGGGCGGTTCCCGTGGCAGGACGGCTACGAGACGGCGGCGTGGATCCAACCGCGCCCCGGCGCCTTCCGCGCGGATTGACGCGCGAGCGGCGACTGGCGTGGTGCTAGGCGCCGCCGCTGTTGAGCTTCAGCAGCGAGTCGCGCACCTGGCGCCGCAGCACCTTGCCGATGAGCGACTTCGGCAGCTCGTCGACGACGAAGATGCGCTTGGGCACCTTGTAGGGGGTCAGGATGCCCCGTGCGAACTCGCGGAGGGCCTCGACGTCGACCTCGCTGCCGGGTGCACAGACGACGGCCGCCACGACCTCCTCGCCGGACCGATCGTTGGGCAGTCCCACGACGGCGGCGTCGTCGACGTCGGGGTGCTGACGCAGCGCGTTCTCCACCTCGGTCGGGGCGACGTTGAAGCCGCCCGTGATGATGAGCTCCTTGATGCGATCGACGATGCGCACGAAGCCCGTCTCGTCGATCGTGACGATGTCGCCCGTGCGGAACCAGCCGTCGACGAACACGGCTTCGGTCTCCTCCGGCTTGCCGTAGTAGCCCTGGAAGACCTGCGGGCCGCGCACGATGAGCTCGCCGCGACCGCCGGGTGCGACATCCGTCGTCGGATCGTCGGGATCGACCACACGGCACTCGGTGCTCGGGAGAGGCAGGCCGACGGTGCCCGGGACGCGGTGCTCGGCGACGGGGTTGGCCATGAGGACGGGAGAGCACTCCGAGAGGCCGTACCCCTCGACGAGATACCCGCCGCTCGCGGCCTCGAACGGGACGACGAGCTCGTGGGGGAGCGCCATCGCGCCCGAGATCGCGACCTCGGTGCCCGTGAGGGGGATGCCCTTCTCGCGCGCGGCCTTGAGCAGGCGGTCGGCGATCGGCGGCACGAGGGGCAGGAAGGTCGCGGGATGCTTCTTGGTGACGGCGAGCACCATGTCGGGATCGAACCGCGGGAACAGCACGAGGCGGGCGCCCATCGACATCGCGAAGGTGAGGCACAGGGTGAGCCCGTAGGCATGGAACATCGGGAGGACGGCGTACACGACGCAGCCGTCGCCGCGCACGATCGACGGCACCCACGCCCGAGCCTGCGCCGCGTTCGCGAGCAGATTGCGGTGGGTGAGCGAGGCGCCCTTGGGCGTGCCGGTCGTACCGCTCGTGTACTGGATGATGGCGAGGTCGTCCGTCGCCGGCTTCGGGTGCGTCGCGGGGAGGCGCTCCGAGCGCAGCAGTTCGGTCCACGTCGTCGTGCCCGACACGCGGGCGTGCAGCGCGTCACGGGACTCGCGCGCCTTCGCGATGGGAAGGCGCAGGGCGAGCCGCGTGACGAAAGGCATCGCCTTCGTGATGTCGACCGAGACGAGCCCGGGAACGCGCAGGTCCTCGGGGAAGTCCTGCACCGTCGCGACGACCTTGCTCCACACGATCGCGTGCTTCGCGCCGTGGTCCTCGAACTGCTTGCGCAGCTCGCGCGGCGTGTAGAGGGGGTTGTGCTCGACGACGACGGCGCCGAGCCGGAGGATCGCGTAGAACGCGACGATGTGCTGCGGGCAGTTGGGCAGCACGATCGCGACGGGGTCGCCCGCCTTCACGCCGAGGGCCTTCAGTCCCGCGGCGGCGCGCTCGATCTCCTCCTGGAGACGCAGGTACGTCGTCTCCCTGTTGAAGAACTGCAGGGCGACGGCATCCGGGTAGTCGCGCACGGATGCCTCGACGATGTCCAGAAGAGAGCCCTCGACGGGCGGCAGCTCGGCGGGGACGCCCTCGGCGTAGCTGGCGATCCATGGGCGAGGGGGATCATAGGTCGTCGTCACGGCCCTCAGACTACGCCCGGCCGGGGCGGCGCAATACGGCCGATTAGACTGTCGGAGTGTCTGAAATCACCCCCGATCTCGTGCGCCATCTCGGTGTGCTCGCCAGGATCCAGCTGAGCGACGAGGAGGTCGACCGCCTCACCGGACAGCTCGACGTGATCGTCGACAACATCGCCAAGGTTTCGCAGGTCGCGACCCCCGACGTCGTTGCGACGAGCCACCCGATCCCGATGCAGAACATCTTCCGGGCCGACGAGGTCGGCGACACGCTGACCCGCGAGCAGGCTCTGTCGAACGCTCCGGATGCCGCAGACGGCCGTTTCCGCGTGACCGCGATCCTGGGAGAAGAGCAGTGACCGACCTCATCCGGCTGAGCGCCGCCGCGCTCGCCGACAAGCTCGCCGCGGGCGAGGTCTCGAGCGTCGAGGCGACACGCGCGCACCTCGACCGCATCGCCGACGTCGACGGCGATGTGCACGCCTTCCTCCACGTCAGCGCGAACGCGCTCGACGTCGCAGCCGACATCGACCGCCGGCGCGCCGCCGGCGAGGCGCTGGGCGTTCTCGCGGGCGTGCCGCTCGCGATCAAGGACGTGCTCGTCACAACCGACATGCCCTCCACGAGCGGGTCGAAGATCCTCGAGGGCTACATGTCGCCGTTCGACGCGACCGTCGTCGCGCGTTCGCGCGCCGCGGGTCTCGTGCCGCTCGGCAAGACCAACATGGACGAGTTCGCGATGGGCTCGTCGACCGAGCACTCGGCGTACGGCCCGACGCACAACCCGTGGGACTTCGACCGCATCCCCGGCGGCTCGGGCGGCGGCTCGGCCGCGGCCGTCGCCGCCTTCGAGGCGCCCCTCGCCCTCGGCTCGGACACGGGCGGCTCGATCCGCCAGCCCGCGCACGTCACGGGCACGGTGGGCCTCAAGCCCACGTACGGCGGCGTCAGCCGCTACGGAGCGATCGCGCTCGCCTCGAGCCTCGACCAGGTCGGCCCCGTCACGCGCACCGTGCTCGACGCGGGTCTGCTGCACGACGTCATCGGCGGGCACGACCCGCACGACTCGACCTCGCTCGCCGAGGCGTGGCCTTCGTTCGCCGAGGCGGCCCGCGAGGGCGCGAGGGGCGACGTCCTCAAGGGCCTGCGGCTCGGCGTCATCTCCGAGCTTCCGGACAGCGGCTTCCAGCCCGGCGTCTCGGCATCCTTCCGCTCCGCGCTCGCGGTCATGGAGGCGCACGGCGCCGAGATCGTCGAGATCAGCGCCCCGCACTTCGAGTACGGCGTCGCGGCGTACTACCTCGTGCTCCCGGCCGAGGCCTCCAGCAACCTCGCCAAGTTCGACTCCGTCCGGTTCGGCCTGCGCGTCATGCCGCACGCCAATGCGACGGTCGAGGACGTCATGGCCGCGACGCGCGACGCCGGGTTCGGCGACGAGGTCAAGCGCCGCATCATCCTGGGAACGTACGCGCTGTCGGCGGGCTACTACGACGCGTATTACGGCTCGGCGCAGAAGGTGCGGACGCTCATCCAGCGCGACTTCGACGCGGCTTTCACGCAGGTGGACGTCATCGCGACGCCCTCGGCGCCCACGACGGCGTTCCGGCTCGGGGAGAAGATCGACGACCCGCTGCAGATGTACCTCAACGACGTCACGACGATCCCCGCGAACCTCGCGGGCGTCCCGGGCATCTCGATCCCCTCGGGGCTCGCCGAAGAGGATGGACTGCCCGTCGGCATCCAGTTCCTCGCGCCCGCTCGCGAGGACGCGCGCCTGTACCGCGTCGGTGCGGCGCTCGAAGCCGCTCTCGTGGACTCGTGGGGCGGACCGCTGCTGGATCGAGCGCCGGTGCTGGGCGCGAAGGGAGGCGTCCGCTGATGGCGAAGGTCGCGCTGATGGACTTCGACAAGGCCCTCGAGCTGTTCGAGCCCGTGCTCGGCTTCGAGGTGCACGTCGAGCTGAACACCAAGACCAAGATGTTCTCGGCCGCCGGCAACCCCGCGCACGCCGACAACCACGGCGCCGAGCCGAACACGCTCGTCGCCCCCGTCGACATGGGCCTGCCCGGGTCGCTCCCCGTCGTCAACGCCGAGGCGATCCGCTCCTCGATCAGCCTAGGCCTCGCGCTCGGCTGCTCGATCGCACCGTCGAGCCGCTTCGCGCGGAAGAACTACTTCTACCCCGACCTCGGCAAGAACTACCAGATCTCGCAGTACGACGAGCCGATCGCCTTCGAGGGCCAGGTCGAGGTCGAGCTCGCGGACGGCACGATCGTCGAGATCCCGATCGAGCGCGCCCACATGGAAGAGGATGCCGGCAAGCTCACGCACGTCGGCGGAGCGACGGGTCGCATCCAGGGTGCCGAGTACTCGCTCGTCGACTACAACCGCGCGGGCGTGCCACTCGTCGAGATCGTCACGAAGCCGATCTTCGGCGCCGAGCATTCCGCCCCCGACCTCGCGGCCGCCTACGTGCGGACGATCCGCGACATCGTCATCGGGCTCGGCATCTCGGAGGCGCGCATGGAGCGCGGCAACCTCCGCTGTGACGCGAACGTGTCGCTGCGTCCGCGCGCCGCGGCCGGCGAGCCCGTCGCGCCGCTGGGCACGCGCACCGAGACGAAGAACGTCAACTCGATGCGCTCCGTGGAGCGCGCCGTGCGGTACGAGATCCAGCGCCAGGCGGCGATCCTCGCCGACGGCGGCTCGATCACGCAGGAGACGCGCCACTGGCACGAGGACACCGGCACGACTTCTCCCGGCCGTCCCAAGTCGGACGCCGACGACTACCGGTACTTCCCCGAGCCCGACCTCCTGCCCGTCGCGCCTTCGCTCGAGCTGATCGAAGAGCTGCGCGCGGCGCTGCCCGAGGCGCCTGCGGTGCACCGTCGCCGGCTCAAGGCCGACTGGGGCTTCGCCGACATCGACTTCCAGGGCGTCGTCAACGCGGGTCTGCTCGCCGAGGTCGAGGCGACGATCGCGGCAGGCGCTTCGCCGACCGCGGCCCGCAAGTGGTGGACCGGTGAGGTCCTGCGCATCGCGAACGCCGAGGGCCGCGAGGCATCGAGCCTCGTGACTCCCGCCGACATCGCGGCGCTGCAGGCCCTCGTCGACGCAGGCACCCTGACCGACAAGCTCGCGCGCCAGGTGCTCGAAGGCGTCATCGCGGGGGAGGGCTCGCCGCAGCAGGTCGTCGACGCCCGCGGACTCGCGGTCGTCTCCGACGACGGCGCGCTCATCGCGGCGATCGACGAGGCGCTGGCCTCCCAGCCCGACGTCCTCGAGAAGATCCGCGACGGCAAGGTGCAGGCGGCGGGTGCCGTCATCGGCGCCGTCATGAAGGCGATGAAGGGCCAGGCGGATGCCGCGCGCGTCCGTGAGCTGATCCTGGAGCGTGCCGCGCAGTAGCACTGCGCACGTGTCGGCGCTCCAAGGGAGAATGACGCCATGGGGCGCGGGGATGGATCGGGCCGTGTCGTCTCGCCCGAGGGGGCGGACGACACGGGCACCGGCATCCTGCATGTCGACATGGACGCCTTCTTCGCGGCAGTCGCGGTCCTCGACGACCCGTCGCTGAAGGGCAAGCCCGTCATCATCGGCGGGCTCGAGGGTCGGGGCGTGGTCTCGAGCGCGACGTACGAGGCCCGCCGCTACGGCGTGCGGTCCGCCATGCCCGTCGGGCAGGCGCTTCGGCTGTGCCCCACGGCGATCGTCGTGCCGCCGACCTTCGACCGCTACGTCGAGCTGTCGAAGCACGTCATGCGCATCTTCCACGAGTTCACTCCGATCGTCGAGCCGCTCTCGATCGACGAGGCGTTCCTCGATGTGCGGGGCGCCCGGCGGCTGTGGGGATCGCCGGGGCGCATCGCCGTCGACCTGCGGCGCCGCGTCCTGGACGAGACGGGGCTCACCTGCAGCATCGGCGTCGCGGCGACCAAGCACGTCGCGAAGATGGCCTCGACCCTCAGCAAGCCCGATGGGCTGCTGATCGTCCGCGGGGCCGACACGGCGGCCTTCCTCGCCGAGCAACCCGTGCGGGCGCTCTGGGGCATCGGCCCCAAGGCCGGCGAGGCTCTCGAATCACGCGGCATCCGCTCGGTGGCCGACATCCTCGACACGCCGCGTCCCGTCCTCGATCGTGTGCTCGGAGCCGCGATGGGAGATCGCATCTGGCACCTCGCCCGCGGCCTCGACGCGCGGCACGTCGACACGGCTCGCGTCGAGAAGAGCGTCGGGCACGAAGAGACCTTCCATCACGACATCGACGATCCCGCGGTCCTGCGCTCCGAGTTCCGGCGGCTCGCCGATCGGGTCGGTGCGCGGCTGCGCGAGAACGCGTGGGAGGCGTCGACGATCGCCATCAAGGTGCGATTCGCCGACTTCACGACGATCAGCCGCTCGCAGACACTGGCGGAGCCGACGTCGGTCGGTCAGCGCATAGGCGACGCCGCGCTCGAGCTCTTCGGCGCTGTGGACCGTCCGTTGCCTGTGCGTCTCGTCGGCGTGCGCGGCGAGAAGCTGCGTCCCGTCGCGATGGACATGGCCACGCTCTGGGATGACGACGAGGAATGGCGGCGCGTCGAGGGCGCGCTCGACGATGCCGCCGCGCGCTTCGGTCGCGGCACCGTGACGCGCGCGACGCTGCTCGGCCGCGCGCGAGGTGGAGGCACGCTTCCGTCGAACCCCAAGGCCCCTCCGCTCGAGTAAGCGCGCGCGCCGGAAATGCACGGTGTCGACCTGGGCAGCGCACGGCCGGACCGGTAGCGTGGGGTCATGCCCAACATCGCACTCGAGCTCGGCAAGCAGTCGGCGGCCCTCGGGGTCAACAGCGCCTATGGCGAACAGCGCGACATCGGCGGTGTCCAGCTGATCCCCGTCGCGTTCTCGTGGACCGGCTTCGGCGGCGGATCGGACGAGTCCGGCAACGGCGGCGGAGGTGGCGGGGGATGGTCGGTGCCGCTCGGCTCCTACATCCGTCGCGGCGGCGATGTGCGGTTCGAGCCGAACGTCGTGGCGCTCCTCGCGGTCGCGATCCCCTTCGTGTGGGTGGCGGGCCGTGCGCTGAGTCGTGTCATCCGCACCCTCAAGAAGTAGCGTCGATCCCGTCTCGGCGGCGCTGCGCAGCGCGGCGGGCCGGATCCTCGAATCGGTCTCGGCGCTCGGCGTCGCGAATCCGGTCGTCCTCGTCGACGGGCGCAGTGGAGCGGGCAAGACGACGCTCGCCCGCGAGCTCGTGGCGCGCTGGCCGCTCCGCGGCCGTGTGCAGCTCGTCGCGCTCGACAGCCTCTATCCCGGCTGGGATGGGCTCGCGGAGGGCGCGGAGGCGGCCCGCGGACTGATCCTCTTCCCGCACGCGCGTGGTCAGATCGGCGTCTGGCAGCGATGGGATTGGGATGCCTCGACCCATGCCGAGGCGCACGCGGTCGACCCGTCTCTGCCGCTCATCGTCGAGGGCGCGGGCCTGCTGACGGAGGCGACCGCGAAGCTCGGCGACATCCGGGTGTGGCTCGAGTCCCCGCCCGCGTCGCGCAAGCGCCGCGCGCTGAGCCGGGACGGCGACTCGTACCGGCCATTCTGGGATCGGTGGGCCGAGCAGGAGGAGCGGCACATCGCCCGCAACGATCCGCGCAGCCTCGCGACGCACGTCGTCGAGGTGCCCTGATCGCGTGGTGTCAGGCGCCCTCGGCCGCCTTGACGAGACCTTCGAGGCGGTAGCCGAGCCAGTCGTAGATGCCGAACCGGGGATCGTCCTCGTCGTGATCGTCCTCGTCGACGATGCCGAGCCTCGACGCGAGGACGAGGCGCACCGCCGCGAGGGTGCGCAGCCACGACTGCAGCCCGTCGGCGTCCAGCTCGACGACGGCGATCTGGGTCGCTCCCTCGTCGTGCGGGTCCAGCGCCGGCTCGACCACGTCGTGCAGGCTCGCCAGCACGGCCGCGGCATCCGTCGATCGTCGATCCAGGAGGTCGCGCTGGGTCAGCGAGCGGAATTCCTGCGCGGCCTCGGCGTCGTCGGGGTAGGCATCGGGCACGAGCCTTGCCACCGCCGGATCGGAGGGGGAGCGATCGCCGGTCTCGGTGAGCAGATCGCTGAACTGCATCACGAGTCCCGCGAGGTGCGTCGCCTCCATGCGGGTGATCTCGAGCACGACGAGTCTGCGGGTCATTGCGGGGCCTCTCTCACGGTGGCCCACAGGCCGTAGTCGTGCATCGCGCTCGCGTGGAGCTCCATCTGCTCCCGGGCGCCCTCCGCGACGACCGCGTGGCCGTCGTGGTGCACCGCGAGCATGAGCAGCTCGGCACGAGCGCGCGGGAATCCGAAGTATTCGCGGAACACGTGCACGACGTAGCTCATGAGGTTGACCGGATCGTTCCAGACCACGGTCTGCCAGACGCGGGCCGCGGTGACCGTCGTGCCGAGCTCGACGCGCTCACTCGTCTCGGGCGTTGACGCGACCATCACGCCCATCCGAGTTCGTGGAGGCGGTCGTCGTCGATGCCGTAGAAGTGCGCGATCTCGTGCACAAGAGTCGTGTGGACTTCGTCGCGCAGGTCGTCCACGGTGTCGCAGACGGCCAGATGCGGTTCGCGGTACACGATGATGCGGTCGGGCAGTTCGCCCACGCCGTAGCGGTCGCGCTCGGTGAGGGACCAGCCATCGTAGAGACCCAGGAGGTCGAGACTTCCGTCCTCGGGGCGGTCCTCGACGACGAAGACGATGTTCTCGAGCCCCTGGACCATGTCGTCCGGCAGCAGGTCGAGCTCGTCGACCACGAGCGTCTCGAAGGCGGCGGCATCCATCTCGATCACAGCACGATCAGACTTCGTTCATTGGGGTGAGTAACGGGGCTCGAACCCGCGACATCGGCCACCACAAGGCCGCGCTCTACCAACTGAGCTATACCCACCATGTCTCCCGCGTGAGCGGGCAACCAGACGATTCTCTCACACCCCGGGGGCAAATGCCGACACGACCGATGCCGCCGCGGCACGCGCGCCGTCGCTGGTCGGACCGGGCTGCGGCACGAAGACCGCCTGGCGGTAGTACGCGAGTTCGCGGATCGATTCGCGGATGTCGGCGAGGGCGCGGTGACCGCCGTCCTTGGCCGGCGCGTGGATGTACGCGCGCGGGTACCAGCGGCGCGAGAGCTCCTTGACGCTCGACACGTCGACGTTGCGGTAGTGCAGCCAACGGTCGATGCGCGGCATGTACTTCGCGAGGAACATACGGTCGGTGCCGATCGTGTTGCCTGCGAGAGGGGCCTTGCCCTCGAGCGGCACGAACTGCTGGATGTACTCGAGTGCCTGGAACTCGGCGTCTGCCGTCGTCACTCCGTGCGGGATCTCCTCGAGCAGCCCCGAGCTGGAATGCATCCGCCGCACGAACTCGCTCATGTGCTCGAGAGCCGAATCGTCGGGCTTGATGACGATCTGGAATCCCGGATGCATCGGCCGCAGCTCGAAGTCGGTCACGATGACGGCGATTTCGACGAGTTCGTCCTGGTCGAGATCGAGGCCCGTCATCTCGCAGTCGATCCATACGAGCCGATCGTTCTCGGAAGCGCCCACCATGCCGACCATCCTAGTAATGGCCGCCGACGGCGCGACCTGAGCCCCTCCGGGAGGATTCGAACCCCCGACCTTGCGGGTAGAAACCGCTCGCTCTGTCCCCTGAGCTACGGAGGGAAGGTCCTCTCAGGCTACCGGTCGAGCGGGGGATTCCGTGAAGTGGCTGACAGACCTGGCGGCACCTCTGCCACGGGGCGTAGCGTCGGCAACGGGGTGCGCTGAAAGGAGCTCCACATGAGTGACACGCAGACCCGCCGCCTGTGGGTGGCGTATGGTCCCGCCGGTGCCGTCGGATCGATCGAGAAGTCGGCCGATGACGCGTTCTCGGTGAAGATGGTCGGCGCGGACGGCCCATTGGGCACGTATCCCGCGCTCGATGTCGCCAAGAGCGCGCTGGTCGCGCATCTCAAGCCGGGTTCGGATCGACCCGAGTTCCGCGAGCACTGACCGTCTGACGCCCGGCCCTCGAAGGGCGCCGGGTGTCGAGGACGGGAAGAGCGAGGTGCACGAGCGGTCCGATGAGGGCCGCGAAGAGCACGGTGCCGATGCCGACTGTTCCGCCGAGCGCCCAGCCGATGAGCAGGACGCTCACCTCGACGACGGCGCGACACAGCCACACGGGCCACCCGAGTCGCGCGTGCATGCCGGTCATGAGCCCGTCGCGCGGCCCAGGGCCGAAGTGCGCGCCGATGTAGAGCCCTGACGCGACGGCGACCGTCGCGATGCCCGCCAGCAGCAGGGCGAACTGGAGCACGATGCCGCTGACCGGCGGGATGACCCACAGGGCGAATTGGATGCTCGTCCCGACGAGCAGGATGTTGGCGATCGTGCCGATGCCGGGCTTCTGCCGCAGCGGGATCCACAGCAGCAGCACGAAGAAGCCGATGATGTTGGCGATCCAGCCGATGCCGATCCCTGTGTGGAGCGAGACGCCCTGAGCGAGCACCGTCCAGGGGTCGACGCCCAGGCCCGCCTCGATCGTCAGGGCGCACCCCGTCCCGTAGAGGACGAGGCCGATGAGGAGCTGGGCGACGCGGCGTGTCATGGGAATGATCCAATCGCATGATTGGACTGATCCATACAGTCCAATTCGGCTATTGTGGCCTCATGGACTCCCGCATCTCCGCTCGTGCGCTCACGGCGGCCCTCGGCGGCTGGCGCACGAGCGAGCCTGCGTACGAAGCGCTCGCCGACGGCATCCGGCTGCTGTGCCTGGACAACCGGCTCGCGCCGCGCACGGCCCTGCCCGCCGAGCGTGAACTCGCCGTGGCGCTCCGTCTCAGCCGCAGCACGGTGGCCGCCGCGTACCGGAGCCTGCGCGATACCGGCCATATCTCCAGCACTCGCGGCTCGGGGAGCGTGACTCTCCCGCTGGGGCGCCGCGATCCCGGGAGCGTTGCCGCCTTGGAGGGCGCCATCGATCTGCAGCAGGCGAGTCCGCCGGCGTGGCCCGGGCTGGCGGGAGTCATGGCCGACGTCGCAAGCCGCTCCGCTGCGCTCGTCGCGCGCACGGGCTACGACGTGCTCGGACGCAGCGAGCTGCGCGCGGCCATCGCCGAGCGCTACACGGCCCGCGGCATCCCGACGCATCCGCGCGAGGTGCTCGTGACCACGGGGGCGCAGTCTGCGATCCACCTCCTCGCGTCAGTGCTGCTCGGGCGCGGCGATCGGGTGCTGTTCGAGACGCCGACATATCCGCACGCCGCCGATGCGTTCCGGCGCGCGGGCGCCCGATTGGTGGGGATGCCGGTGACGACGTCGGACGGATGGGACCTCGATCGCGCACAGCAGGCGCTCGCGCGGACGCTGCCTGTCGCGGCTTACCTCATGCCCGACTTCCAGAACCCCACGGGGCGGTCGATGACGAGCGTGGAACGAGCCGGGATCCTCGAGGCCGCGGAGCGCTCGGGCACGGTCCTCGTGCTCGATGAGACGACGGCGGACCTCGACATCGATCGCGGCCCGATCGGCGGCGCCGGCTTCGCCGACGCGGAGCGCGACTCCGTCGTCCGCGTCGGATCTCTCGGCAAGACCGTCTGGGGCGGGCTGCGGGTCGGGTGGATCCGAGCGAGTGCCGAGTTCGTCCGTCGACTCGTCGCCGCGCGGTCGGCACACGATCTCGGGACCCCCGAGTTCGAGCAGGCGGTGGCCGCCGAGCTGCTGCCCCGGTTCGACGAGATCGTCGCGCAGCGCTCGCACCTGCTGAGGGAAGGTCGGGACGCGGCGGTCGCGGCGATCCGATCCGAGATCCCCGAGTGGTCGGCGCCGGATACGCACGGCGGCGTCTCGCTGTGGATCGAGCTGGACGCGCCGCTCAGCTCCGCGATCGTCATGGAGGCGCGTTCGCGCGGTCTGCTCCTGTCAGCGGGTCCGCGCTTCTCGGTGGACGGCGGCCACGACCGCCACCTCCGTCTGCCGTTCACAGCGCCCGTCGATGAGCTGCGGCGCGCCGTCGGGATCCTCGCCGACGCATGGCCGCACGTGCGGTCCGGCGCACCCATCGTCGCGTCGGAGCAGCTCGAGGCAGTCGTCTGAGCGCTCATCGGCCCAGCCGCAGGCACTCGACCGCGTCGTCGGCGGACCAGAACTCGCCCAGCTCGCGGAACGTGCGGGATGCCGCATGGAAGCGTCGCGCGCCGTAGCGGACGCCCTGCCCCTCCAGGTGCGCCTCGAGATGCCCGATGATCAGCCCCTGCGCGTCGAGCACCCGCCACAGGCCAGTGGCCGCGGCGGCCAGGCGCACCGGCGTGCCGAGGCGGAGCCGGGGCTCGCGTTCGATGGATTCGAAGAGAGTCGTCATGATTCCTCCTTGCAGATTCGAAGATATGTGCGACCTCCGACATGGCGGGATGCTCCTCGTCCCGCAACGGGCGCGGACACGTCCGCCCTGCTCTCCTCCCCATCGACGGGTTTCGCGCGCGCTGTCCCCAGGCGAGACGACCACCCGCCCTGCGAGGTGGCCCGACGGCATCCTGATCCCGGCGCTGCCGCTCGACGGGCACGCGAGCGGCAGCGCTGCGCCGGGGATGGGCCCCGGGCATGAAGGGAAGCGAAATGAGCGACACCATCACCGTCATCGGCAACATCGCGACGCCGCCGGAGCACAAGCGCATCGCGGGGGGCGTCGCCATCACGACCTTCCGCGTCGCGAGCGGACTCCGTCGCTACGATCGCGCAACGAGCACATGGGTCGACGCCGGCACGAACTGGTACACCGTCTCGACGTTCCGAAGCCTCGCTGAGCACGCGATGGCGTCGTTCAGCAAGGGCGATCGCATCATCGTGACCGGCAGGCTGCGACTTCGCGAGTGGGACACGGGTGCGAAGAAGGGCATCACGGCCGAGATCGAGGCGGACGCGATCGGGCACGATCTCCTGCGAGGGACGACGCGCTTCGAGAAGGATGCGACAGGCGGCGCGGCACCTGCGCCCGACGCCGATCCCGAGCCCGCCTCGGACTGGCCGGCCGTTGCCACGTCCGACGGATGGGCGGTGCCCGGCACGGGCGGACTCGAGCCCGTGCTCGTCGGGGCGGGATCCTCGTCGGCCGACTCGGGCGAACCCGAGGCGTCCGATACGCCGTTCTGACGCACGGCGAGTGCTCGGGCACGCCACCTAGACTCTCCCTGTGTCACGACCCGAGCACTCCTCGCCTTCCGTGCGCTCGCGGCAGCCTCGCCCCGCCCTGCCCAGGGCGACCAGGTCTATCGCGGTGGCGGGCGCCGTGCTGATCGGCGCGACGATGCTGGCCGCGTGCACGGCCCCCTCGCCCGGCGACGCCGACCCGACGTCGAGTCGGACCCCGAGCGCCGTCGCCCCCGAATCGCCGACGCCGACCTCCACGCCGACTCCGAGCGTGGCGACGCCGGCCCTCGTCCCCGACGGAACGGCCGACGACAACCTGCCTTACTTCGCCTCGATCGTCGCCGCTGTGGCGGCGGGTCCCGACAGCGTCGCGGGCCGCGCGTACATCGACGCGCTCGTCGCCGGCGGATTCGACAAGTCTGCGATGCAGGTCACGAACGACCAGTCCACCGTCGGAAACGCGGCCGAAAGCATCCAGTTCTCGGTCCTGTGGGCGGGGGAGTGCCTCGTCGGTCAGGTGGGACCCGCTACGGGCGCGCCTGTGGCGGTCGTCCTTCCCGCGGTGGGCGCGGGCGAGTGCCTCATCGGGCAGACCCGACCCATCGACTGGTGACCGCCGCGGCGTGAGGCGCTCGGCGAGACGCCGACGCCGCCGCCGCGTCGGCCCGCCGTCGGCCGGATGTCAGAGCCCCACATCACGACCGCGATCGGCCGCGGTCAGTCCTGATCGGCGGGCGGGAGAGTCGGCTCGCCCCGCTGCGCGAGCGCCTTGCCGTACTGCGCGGCCCTGTCGTGGTGCGACCGCGAGACGTCCTGGAAGCCGTCGAAGGCTGCCGACTCGGCGAGCCCGATCTGCTCCCAGTACATCGCCCGCAGCTCGTCGGCCGAGGCGTCGGGGAAGAGCTCCTGACGCCGGAAGGATGCGCGGATGCGATCGAGAAGAGTCATGCGACGGACTTTCGGCGAGTGCGAGGATCATCCAGCCGTTCCGGCACGGATGCGAGCGACGGTGATCGCACTCCTGCCGGCGCGCCCCAGGCGAGCGGGAGATCGGTGGTCGGGTAACCGCCTCCGATTTTACAGGCTGTCGCGGGCGAACACCTGGGAACGTGCTCGGGTGTGGATACCCGGCCAATAGAATGGACCGGTTATGGCTGAGTACGTCTGGCATGACCAAGTAATCCCCGAGAATGCGCAGATTCGTGGCCTCGTGGTTCGGCTCAAGGAGATTGTTTAAACGTGGCAGAGTACATCTACTCCATGGTCCGTGCCCGCAAAGCGGTCGGCGAGAAGCTGATCCTCGATGACGTCACGATGTCGTTCCTCCCTGGCGCGAAGATCGGCATGGTCGGTCCCAACGGCGCCGGCAAGTCGACGATCCTGAAGATCATGGCGGGCATGGACGTGCCTTCCAACGGAGAGGCCAAGCTCACGCCGGGCTTCACCGTCGGCATCCTCATGCAGGAGCCTGAGCTCGACGAGACCAAGACGGTCCTCGAGAACATCGAGGACGGCATCGCGATCAAGGCGAAGCTCGATCGGTTCAACGAGATCTCGGGCCTCATGGCCGACCCGGACGCCGACTTCGACGCCCTCCTGGCCGAGATGGGCGTGCTCCAGGAGGAGATCGACGCCGCCGACGCGTGGGACCTCGACTCGCAGCTCGAGCAGGCGATGGACGCCCTGCGCACGCCTCCCGGCGATGCCGAGATCGCGCCGCTCTCGGGCGGTGAGAAGCGCCGCGTCGCGCTCACCAAGCTCCTGCTGCAGAAGCCCGACCTCCTCCTGCTCGACGAGCCCACGAACCACCTCGACGCGGAGAGCGTCCTGTGGCTCGAGCAGCACCTGCAGAAGTACACGGGCGCCGTCATCGCGATCACGCACGACCGGTACTTCCTCGACAACGTCGCGGAGTGGA
Organism: Microbacterium sp. SS28; assembly: GCF_022761035.1. Taxonomy (GTDB): domain Bacteria; phylum Actinomycetota; class Actinomycetes; order Actinomycetales; family Microbacteriaceae; genus Microbacterium. The sequence goes on along the minus strand of NZ_JAKWJP010000002.1, from coordinate 510,080 downwards.
TCGCCGAGGTCGACCGCGGTCACCTGTACCCCTACGAGGGCAACTACTCCACCTACCTGGAGAAGAAGGCGGCTCGCCTCGAGGTCCAGGGCAAGAAGGACGCCAAGCTCGCGAAGCGGCTCACGGAGGAGCTCGAGTGGGTGCGCTCCAACGCCAAGGGGCGCCAGGTCAAGTCGAAGGCCCGCCTCGCGCGGTACGAGGAGATGGCGGCCGAGGCCGAGCGCACGCGCAGGCTCGACTTCGACGAGATCCAGATCCCCGCGGGCCCGCGCCTCGGATCGATCGTCATCGAGGCGAAGAAGCTCCAGAAGGGCTTCGACGGCCGCTCCCTCATCGACGGACTGACCTTCAGCCTGCCGCCGAACGGCATCGTCGGCGTCATCGGCCCGAACGGCGTCGGCAAGACGACGCTCTTCAAGACGATCGTCGGCCTCGAGCCGCTCGACGGCGGCGACCTCAAGGTCGGCGAGACCGTCAAGATCAGCTACGTCGACCAGAGCCGCGCGAACATCGACCCGAACAAGTCGCTGTGGGAGGTCGTCTCCGAAGGACTCGACATCATCACGGTCGGAAAGACCGAGATCCCCTCGCGCGCCTACGTCTCGAAGTTCGGCTTCAAGGGACCGGACCAGCAGAAGAAGGCGGGCGTCCTCTCGGGTGGTGAGCGCAACCGCCTCAACCTCGCTCTGACGCTCAAGGAGGGCGGCAACCTGCTGCTCCTCGACGAGCCGACGAACGACCTCGACGTCGAGACGCTGCAGTCGCTCGAGAACGCGCTTCTCGAATTCCCCGGCTGCGCCGTCGTCATCACGCACGACCGGTGGTTCCTCGACCGCATCGCGACGCACATCCTGGCGTACGAGGGCACCGACGAGACCCCCGACAAGTGGTACTGGTTCGAGGGCAACTTCGAGGCGTACGAGGAGAACAAGATCCAGCGTCTCGGCCCCGAGGCCGCCAAGCCGCATCGCTCGGCCTACCGCAAGCTCACGCGCGACTGAGCCGACGCAGCCGCGCCTGCTCGGGTGCTGAGGCGATGGAAGCGTGTTGACGAACGAAGTGAGGATCACGCGTGACTGACGACGCCATCGCCGATGTGGAGGCGACGCCCCAGGGCGTGCGGCTCCACATCCCGATCCCGCTCCGCTGGGGCGATCTCGACGCGTTCAACCACGTCAACAACACGTCGATGCTCAAACTCCTCGAAGAGGCGCGCGTGCGCGCCTTCTGGCTCCCCGCGCCCGGTGAGGTCGCGCCGCCCACCGCGGTGCTCGAGTCGGGCCTGCAGAGCGGCGTGCTGACGCTCATCGCCCGCCAGGAGATCGAGTACCTCGCGCCGGTGCCGTACCAGCGGCATCCACTCGACGTGCAGATGTGGTTCGGCAAGCTCGGCGGCTCGAGCATCGAGGTCTGCTACGAAGTGTGCAGTCCGCGCGAGACGCCGGACGAGAACGGCCGGCAGACCCTCCACGCGCGGGCGACGACGGTCGTCGTGAAAGTGGATGCCGCGACCGGGCGCCCGCTGCGCCTCTCGCCCGAAGAGCGCGCGGCGTGGGCTCCCTATCAGGGCGACCCGATCATCTACGCCCACCGCGCCTGAGCAGCCCGCCGCGGCTGTGTCCGGCCCGGACCGGGATCAGTCCGGAACGCGGACCATGATCTCCTGCGCGACGCTCGCGACGAGCGAGCCGTCGGCCGTGTAGATGCGGCCGGTCGCGAGCCCACGCCCTCCCCGGGCGCTCGGCGAGGTCTGGACGTAGAGCAGCCAGTCGTCGATGCGGCCGGGGCGATGCCACCACATGGCGTGGTCGAGGCTCGCGACCCGCAGGCCCGGTCGCGTCCAGGCGATGCCGTGCGCGCGCAGGATCGACTCCTGGATCGTCAGGTCGCTGATGTAGGCGAGCGCGGCCCGGTGCACCGCCGGATCATCGGGGAGCGGTCCGCGCGCCCGCATCCAGACGGCCTGACGGGGCTCGTGCGCGCCCTCGACTTCGAGGTAGATGGGCGACGGGACGTGCCGGAGGTCGACGGGCCGGTCGAGGAAGAGCCGCTTGCTCACGGGATGCAGCCCCGTGAGCCGGTCCTCGAGGTCGGGCAGGTCGTCGGGGTGCGGGATGCCGTCGGGCATCGGCTCCTGATGCTCGAGCCCCGGATCCTCGTCCTGGAAGGACGCGATCATCGAGAAGATCGGCACACCCTCCTGGAAGGCCTGCGTTCGGCGCGTCGAGAACGAGCGCCCGTCATGGATGCGGTCGACCGAGAAGGTGAGTCCCTTCGACGAGTCGCCGGGACGGAGGAAGTAGCCGTGCATCGAATGCACGTTGCGGCCCTCGGGGATGGTCCGCTCGGCCGCGACGATCGACTGCGCGAGCACCTGACCGCCGTAGATGCGTCCCAGGGGCATCGGCTGCGACACGCCCGTGAAGATGTCCTCGCTCGTCCGCGCCCGCGAGTCCGAGAGATCGAGGACGGCGAGCAGACTCGCGACGGGGTCGGCCGTGGGTCGATCCTCGTCGGCGTGAGCGGCGTGGGTCACGGCATCCTCCCGGTCTCTGCGCAGGCTCTCCCGCGGCGCTTGGTAGTTTAGGGCGGATGTCGCAGCGCCTGATCTTCCCCGATGCCGAAGCCGCCGCCGACGCCCTCACCTTCGCGAGCCGCACGACGCGGCTGGGCGACGGGGGAGTGCGCCTGCACGCCGCGAACGGCACGCTCGCCATGACCTCCGCGCCCCTGGCTCCGCGGGGGCTCCTCGATTCGACGCCGACCGTGCTGGCGATGCGGGCGCTGCCGATCGATCCCGAGCTCGTGTGCGACCTCGTGGTCGAGGCGAGCCTCCTCTCCCGCGCTGCGGACGACGAGCACGCGATCGTGCTGCCGGATGTCGCGGTCTCGCCGGCCTGGGCCGGTATCGCGCCGCCGAGGAGCGGATGGGAGGCCTCCGGAACCGTGTCGTCGGCCGAACTCGCCTCTCGCGCGCAGTTCGGCATCGCCTCGGTGGCCGAGTCGATGCCCGCCGATGCCGGCGAGGACGTCGTACGCGTCATCCGTGCCTCGGTGTGGGGCGCGCCGGATGACGCTCTGCAGGGCCTTCCACTCGGGGCGGCCTTCGCGGCGTTCGCGATGGGGTTCATCGTGGGGGAGGAGCAGGCTCAGGTCCTGGCGTCGGGACAGTGGACCCGCATCACGCTGCGCCGGGGTCACGTCCTCGTCCGCGGCCCCGTGCGCAGCGGCCTCACCGCGGTGCGCGCGACCGGCTCGGCGGGCTGAGCCCGAGTCGCCGGGGCTGACAGACTGTGCCGGTGACAGTGATCGACAACGCGATCTACGTGGACGGGCGTCGCGTCGCTTCCCCGCAGAAGCTCGCCCGCACTTCAGAGACGCTCGCGCAGCACGGCGGATTCGCCTGGATCGGGCTGTATCGCCCCGAGCCCGTGCAGCTGGGCATCATCGCGTCGGAGTTCGCGCTGCATCCGCTCGCCGTGGAGGACGCGCTGCTCGGCCATCAGCGGGCCAAGCTCGAGCGCTACGGCGACATGCGGTTCCTCGTGCTGCGTCCCGCGCGCTACGTCGACGCGCTCGAGACCGTCGAGTTCGGCGAGGTCGAGGTGTTCGTCGGAAGCGACTTCGTCGTCGCGATCCGGCACGCGGAGGCCCCTGATCTCGCACTCGTCCGCCATCGACTCGAGAGCACCCCGGAGCTTCTCACGCGCGGTCCGCTCGCCGTGCTCTACGCGATCCTCGACAGGATCGTCGACGACTACGCCCCCGTCGTCGCAGGGCTCGAGAACGATATCGACGAGATCGAGATGCAGCTGTTCACGGGCGACCCGGCCGTCACGAAGCGGATCTACGACCTCTCGGGCGAGGTCATGGAGTTCCTGCGTGCCGTGAGACCGCTGCATGCCATGATCACGGGCCTCCGCGATGACCTCGAGGACACCCGCGGCCAGGATCCCGACGCGCTCGAGCTGCGCCGGTTGTTCCGCGACATCCAGGATCACGTCATCCAGATGGTCGAGAAGATCGAGGAGTTCCGCCAGACCCTGCAGAACGCCCTGACCGTGCACGCGACCCTCGTGGCGCAGCGCCAGAACGAGACGAGCCTCGCGCAGTCGGACCAGACGAAGCGCATCTCGAGCTGGGCCGCGATCCTCTTCGCGCCGTCGCTCATCACGGGGATCTACGGCATGAACTTCGTGAACATGCCCGAACTCGCCTGGACGTGGGGCTATCCGCTCGCGCTCATCACGATGGCGGCGTTCGCGTTCGGGCTGTACCGGGTGTTCAAGGCGAAGAACTGGCTCTAGCCACCAACTCCGGCGCCCGGGCACGCGAGACCGGGGCGCCGCGGAGTGCGCCGGCGCCGGTCCTGCGTGAGAGCGTGTCGGATTCCGGATGCCGCGGTCAGACCGCGGCTGCCGCGGCCCGGCCCGCGACGCGGCCCGAGAAGAGGCATCCGCCCACGAACGTGCCCTCGAGCGCGCGGTAGCCGTGCACGCCGCCGCCGCCGAAGCCGCTCGCCTCACCGGCCGCGTACAGGCCGGGAACCGGCTCGCCCGACGCGCCGAGTGCGCGGCCCGACAGGTCGGTCTCGATGCCTCCGAGCGACTTGCGCGTCAGCACGTGCAGCTTGACGGCGATGAGCGGCCCCGACTTGGGGTCGAGGATGCGGTGCGGCTTGGCCGTCCGGATGAGCTTGTCGCCACGGTAGGAGCGGGCGGAGCGCAGCATCGCGATCTGGGCGTCCTTCGTGAAGGAGTTGTCGATCTCGCGGTCGCGCGCCTCGAGCTCGGTGCGCACGCGCGCGCCGTCGAGCACGTCGCCGCCCGGCAGGGCCTTCATGCCCGCGATGAGCTCGTCGAGCGTGTCGCGGACGACGAAGTCGGCGCCCTGGTCCATGAATGCCTGGACGGGGCCTGCGGCGCCCTTGCCGAGCCGGGACTTGACGAGGAGCTTGATGTCCTTGCCGGTCAGGTCGGGGTTCTGCTCGCTGCCCGAGAGCGTGAACTCCTTCTCGATGATCTTCTTCGACAGCACGAACCACGAGTGGTCATAGCCCGTCGCACGCAGGTGCGCGAGGGTGCCGAGCGTGTCGAAGCCCGGGTAGAGGGGCACGGGGAGGCGGTTGCCGGTCGCGTCGAGCCAGAGGGAGGAGGGGCCGGGGAGGATCCGGATGCCGTGATCTGGCCAGATCGGATTCCAGTTCTGGATGCCCTCGACGTAGTGCCACATGCGGTCGCCGTTGATGAGGCGTGCCCCCGAGGCCTCGGCGACGGGATACATCGAGCCGTCGACGTAGGCGGGGACGCCCGTCACCATCGTCGCGGGGGCGGTGCCGAGACGGGCGGGCCACTGCGCGCGGACGATGTCGTGGTTGCCGCCGATGCCGCCCGACGAGACGATCGTCGCGGACGCCGTGACCTGGAACGCACCGACGACCTCGCGGGAGCTCGCGACGCCGCGGGCGGTGCCCGAGGGGGCCAGGATGTCGCCGGAGGCGCCCGTGACAGCACCCTCGGTCGTGTCGAGGGCCGTCACGCGGTGGCGAGGGAGGATCGTGATCCTGCCCGCGGTCTCGGCGGCCTCGACGGCGGCCTGGAACGGTGCGACGATGCCGGGTCCCGTTCCCCACGTGATGTGGAAGCGCGGCACGGAGTTGCCGGGGCCGGTCGCCCCGTAGCCGCCGCGCTCGGCCCAGCCGACGACGGGGAAGAGCCCCACGCCCTTCTCGCGCAGCCAGGAGCGCTTCTCGCCGGCGGCGAACTGGAGGTAGGCCTCCGCCCAGCGCCGGGGCCAGGCATCCTCTTCACGATCGAAGGCGGCGTTGCCGAACCAGTCCTGGCGGGCGAGATCGAGGGAGTCCTTGATGCCCATCCGCCGCTGCTCGGGCGAGTCGACGAAGAACAGGCCGCCGAACGACCACCACGCCTGTCCGCCGAGGTTGGACCGCGGCTCCTGGTCGACGATGACGACCGATTTCCCTTCGGCGGCGGCTTCGCTCGCGGCGACGAGGCCTGCGAGGCCCCAGCCGATCACGAGGATGTCGGCGGAGTGGGTGGTGGCGGGGGGCATGACGACTCCTTCGTCGTGAGGGGGGATCTTCAGGGGGATGCGACGTCGGGTGGCGGCGCGATGAGGGGGATGGAGGTTCTGGGGGTGCCCGGTGCGGGGCCGTTCGGCGCGACCGTGGCGTCCCGGCCGTCCGAGGACGGGCCGATGCCGGTCGGCTCGAAGGTGTTGACCATCGCGTGCGCGGCGCGCTGGAGGTAGTCCCACAGCGTCGCTTCGTGCAGCGGGGACAGCTGCAGTCCGTCGACGGCTGCCCGCATGTGCGAGAGCCAGCGGTCGCGGGCGTCGGGATTGACGTGGTACGGCGCGTGCCGCATCCGCAGACGGGGGTGTCCGCGCTCCTCGCCGTAGGTCGCCGGCCCGCCCCAGTACTGCTCGAGGAACATCAGCAGGCGGTGGGCCGCCGGGCCGAGATCCTCTTCGGGGTACATGGGCTTGAGGACCTCGTCCGTCGCAACGCCGCGGTAGAACGCGTCGACGAGCTTGACGAAGGTCTCGTGACCGCCGACCTCGTCGTAGAAGCTCACGGGGGAGTCCGTCATGGCGTCGGCTCCCCATCGGGGCGGTCGGTCGCGGGGGCGGACTTGCGGGGCTTGCGAGGCTTCCAGACCGGGTTCTCGGGCATCGCCTTCGTGACGGGGCTCGGCTTGGTCTTGGGAGGGTTCGCGCCGCGCACGCGTCTCGCGCCCTCGAGGCCCGTCGGAACGATCGAGCTGAGCTGGGGGAGGGTCAGTCCGAGCTCGTCGATCGCGTGCTTGAGGCGCATGCGCAACTCGCGCGCGACGTCGTCCTTCGCGTTGGCCCGCGTCTTCATGACGAGGCGGATGACGAGGCCGTCGCCGGAGACGGACTCGAGGCCCCACACCTCGGGCTTCTCGAGGATGCGACTGCGCCACTTCGGATCGACGGCGAGGGCCTGCGCCGCGTCGAGCAGGGCAGACTCGACCTCTTCGATGTCGGCGTCGACGGGGACGGCGAGGTCGATGATGACGCGCGACCAGCCCATCGACATGTTGCCGATGCGCAGGATCTCGCCGTTGCGCACGTACCAGAGGGTGCCGTTGACGTCTCGCACGTGCGTCACGCGGACGCTCACGTATTCGACGATGCCCGTCGCGAGGCCGAGGTCGACGACGTCGCCGATGCCGATCTGGTCTTCCGCGACGATGAAGATGCCGTTGAGGACGTCCTTGACGATGTTCTGGGCGCCGAAGCCGAGACCCGCGCCGATCGCCGCCGTCAGCAGCGTGAACGAGCCGATGATCTCTTTGTTGAGCGTGTAGACGACGAGGATGATCGCGACGATGACGATCGTCGTGTTGACGATGTTCGACAGGATCGAGCCGAGGGTGCGCGTGCGCTGCACGAGGCGCACCTGCGCGAGCGGCGAGCGGTCGAGGGCCTGCGTGTCGTCGACCCTCGCCTTCGACTTGGCGCCCGAGACGATCCGGTTCACGATGCGCGCGATGAGGCGCCCCATGAGCCACGCCAGGATCAGCGCTCCCAGGATGATGCCGAGGATCGACAGGATGGTCAGTCCCACGCCGCCGAGGAAGCTCAGGACGTCGGCCCAGATCTGCGGCCAGTCCACGCCGGAGGTCGTGGCGGGGTCGGTGTTTTCGAGTCGCATCGTTGTTCGATCCTAAAACGGATGCCTCGGCCTCACGGTGAGGCCGAGGCATCCGTCGAGTGCTACTGCGCGTCGCGCTCCTGCACGGCGAGGGCGCGCTCGACGCCCGCGAGGTTCTCGTTCACGAGACGGCGGAGAGCCGGCGCGACGTCGGTGTTCGCGGCGAGCCAGGCGCGCGTCGCGTCGCGAAGCGCCTTGTTCGCGAGCGCGGCGGGGAAGAGCCCCACGATGAGGTACTGCGCGATCTGGTAGCTGCGCGAGTCCCAGACCGGGAGCAGCATGTCGAAGTACGGCGCGACGAAGTCGCCGAGCACCTCGACGCCTGCCGGGTGGCCGAAGCCGAGCGCGGCCGAGCGCACGATCGTGTTGGGGAGGCCGTCGTCGTCGATGAGCGACGACCACGCCGTGCGCTTGGCCTCGAGCGTCGGGAGCGCCGCCTTCGCCTGCGCGGCGAACTCGCCGCCCTTCGCCGTGTTGTCGGCAGTGAGCGCCGCATCGATCGCCGCCTCGTCGACGACTCCGCCCGAGGCGAGCGAGACGAGCAGCTGCCACGACAGATCGGTGTCGATCGCGAGTCCCTCGAACGAGACCTCGCCCTCGCGCACCTGGCGGACGCGCTCCCACTGCGCCGCCGTGGAGGCGGAGCTTGCGAACGCCGTCACGAGCTGCAGCTGGCTGTCGCTGCCGGCCTCGGCGCCCTGTGCGAGCTCCCACAGGGCGTCGGCGACCTTCTCGCGCGTCGCCGAGCGCTTCTCGGGTGCGACGTACGAATTGGCGGCGAGCTGCAGCTGGGCGAGCGTCGTGCGCACCGTCGTCGACTCGGTCTCGGCGCCGATGTTGCGCAGCACGAGGTCGATGTAGTCGCTCGGCGACGCCTCGGCATCGCGCGTCTGGTCCCACGCGGCACCCCACACGAGCGAGCGCGCGAGCGGGTCGCTGATCTTGCCGAGGTGGGCGATCGCGGTCGCGAGCGAGCGGTCGTCGAGGCGGATCTTCGCGTAGGCGAGGTCTTCGTCGTTGAGCAGCACGAGGTCGGGGCGCTTGTGCCCCTTGAGCTCGGGCACCTCGGTGAGGTCGCCGTCGACGTCGAGCTCGACGCGGTGGACGCGCGCGAGGACGCCGTCCTGGAGGTTGTAGAAGCCGACGCCGAGGCGGTGCGGCCGGATCGTCGGGTAGTCGGCGGGAGCCGTCTGGACGATCGCGAACCGAGTGATCGTCCCGTCGACGCCGGTCGCGATCTCGGGCGACAGCGTGTTGACGCCCGCGGTCTCGAGCCACTTCTTCGACCAGGTCGACAGCTCGCGGCCGCTCGTGGCCTCGAGCTCGGCGAGCAGGTCGCCGACCTCGGTGTTGGACCACTCGTGCTTCTTGAAGTAGGACGAGACGCCCGCGAAGAACGCCTCGATGCCCACCCACGCGGCGAGCTGCTTGAGGACCGAGCCGCCCTTGGCGTACGTGATGCCGTCGAAGTTGACCTGGACGTCTTCGAGGTCGTTGATCTGCGCGACGACGGGGTGCGTCGAGGGGAGCTGATCCTGGCGATACGCCCAGGTCTTCTCCATCGCGTTGAACGTCGTCCACGCCTCGGTCCACTCGGTGGCCTCGGCTGTCGCGATGGTGGAGGCCCACTCGGCGAACGACTCGTTGAGCCAGAGGTCGTTCCACCACTTCATCGTGACGAGGTCGCCGAACCACATGTGGGCGAGCTCGTGCAGGATCGTGACGACGCGGCGCTCCTTGACGGCATCCGTCACCTTGCTGCGGAAGACGTACGTCTCGGTGAACGTGACCGCGCCCGCGTTCTCCATCGCGCCCGCGTTGAACTCGGGCACGAAGAGCTGGTCGTACTTCTCGAACGGGTAGGGGTATCCGAACTTCTCCTCGAAGTAGGCGAAGCCCTTGCGAGTGATGTCGAAGACGTAGTCGGCGTCGAGGTGCTGCCACAGGCTCTTGCGTGCGAAGACGCCGAGGGGGATGACGCGGCCCGACGCGCTCGTGAGCTCGGAGCGTGTCTCTTCGTACGGTCCCGCGACGAGCGCCGTGATGTACGACGAGATGCGCGCGGTGGGCGCGAAGGTCCACGTGGCGGTGCCGTCGCCGTGCTTCTCGGGCTCGGGCGTCGGCGAGTTCGAGACGACCTTCCACGGCTCCGGCGCCGTCACGGTGAACTGGAACGTCGCCTTGAGGTCGGGCTGCTCGAACACCGCGAAGACGCGGCGCGAATCGGGCACCTCGAACTGCGAGTAGAGGTACACCTCGCCGTCGACGGGGTCGACGAAGCGGTGCAGGCCCTCGCCCGTGTTCGTGTAGAGCGCGTCGGCGTCCACCACGAGCTCGTTCTGGGCGTCGAGGCCGTCGAGAACGATGCGGGAGTCGGCGAACACGGCGGTGTCGATCGAGCGTCCGTTGAGGGTGATCTCGCGGACGGAGCGCGCGATGAGGTCGATGAACGTCGACGCTCCGGGCGTCGCGGAGAAGCGGACGACAGTGCGGGATCCGAAGGTCTCGGGGCCCTGCGTCAGGTCGAGGGCGATCTCGTACGAATGGGTGTCGACGACGCCGCGGCGCTCCTGCGCCTCGACGCGGGTGAGGTTCTCTCCAGGCACTTCGCTCTGCTCCCGTTTGTGAGGGTTCTGGGGATGCCGCGGACGGATGCTGCTGGCTCCGACGACAACCGTCCCAGCCTATGCCAGCGGTTGTCTCGCGGCCGAGTCATGTGGACTGCGCTGTCGTGACCCGGTGGAAAGATGGACGCGTGGTCGAAGCGCACGAGAATCAGCCCCCTGCCGTCGCGAGCGATGAGGGGGTCGTGCGCTTCGCGTCGCCCGAGGCATCGGGAGGCGCTCCGCACATCGAGGTCCCCGTCGCCTACGACGGGATCCTGCTCGCGAGCTTCGGAGGCCCCGAGGGTCAGGACGACGTCATCCCCTTCCTGCGCAACGTCACACGCGGACGCGGCATCCCTGACGAGCGCCTCGAAGAGGTCGCGCACCATTACCGCCACTTCGGCGGCGTGAGCCCCATCAACGAGCAGAACCGTGCGCTCAAGGCCGCCCTCGAGGACGAGCTCGCGCGTCGCGGGATCGGGCTTCCCGTGTACTGGGGCAACCGCAACTGGGCGCCGTACCTCGACGAGGCGGTGACGGATGCCGCGGCATCCGGTCACACCAAGCTCATCGCCATCGCGACGAGCGCTTACAGCTCGTTCTCGAGCTGCCGGCAGTACCGCGAGGACTTCGCGCGCGTCCTGACCGACACGGGGCTCGCGGGCACCGTCACGATCGACAAGGTGCGCCAGTTCTTCGACCACCCGGGCTTCGTCACGCCGTTCGAGGCGGGGGTGCGCGAGGCGATCGCGGGCTTCCGTGCAGACGGGGTCGCGCCGGCGGCGATCCGCGTGCTGTTCTCGACGCACAGCGTCCCGACGGCCGACGCGCAGCGCTCGGGCCCGCGCGACGTCGACTGGGGCGAGGGTGGCGCGTACGCTGCCCAGCACCTCGCCGTCGCCGAGCGCATCATGACGGCGCTCGCCGAGGAGGATGCCGCGATCGCGGACGTCGGCTGGGAGCTCGTCTACCAGTCGCGGTCGGGCCCGCCGTCGCAGCCGTGGCTCGAGCCCGACATCAACGACGTCATCGAGGGGCTTCCGGACGCCGGGGTCGAGGCGATCGCGATCGTGCCGCTCGGCTTCGTGAGCGACCACATGGAGGTGCTGTGGGACCTCGACACCGAGGCGACCGAAGCCGCGGCCGGGGCCGGCATCCGCGCCGTCCGCACGCCCACCCCCGGCGTCGACCCTGCCTACGTGTCGGGGCTCATCGACCTCGTGCTCGAGCGCGTCGCGGGCACGCCCGCGAGCGAGCGCCCGCACGAGACCGCGCTGGGCCCGTGGTTCGACGTGTGCCGCCCCGCGTGCTGCGAGAACGTGCGCGCCGGATTCAAGCCCGCCGCCGCGGGCATCGCCCCCTGACGCGCCTCCCTAGGATTGACGATATGCGCATCCACATCGCGACCGACCACGCCGGCCTCGAGTTCTCGACGCAGCTCATCCACCACCTCGCTGAGCAGGGTCACGACGTCGTCGACCACGGGCCCGTCGAGTACGAGCCGCTCGACGACTACCCGGCGTTCTGCATCCGGGCGGCGCAGGCGGTTGTGCGCGACCAGGAGGCCGGCATCGAGGCGCTCGGCGTCGTCTTCGGCGGCTCGGGCAACGGCGAGCAGATCGCGGCGAACAAGGTGCGCGGCATCCGTGCGGCGCTCGTGTGGAGCATCGCGACCGCCGAACTCGCACGCGAGCACAACGACGCCAACGTCATCGCGATCGGCGCGCGTCAGCACACGTTCGACGAGGTGACGTCGTTCATCGACCGCTTCGTCGCGACGCCGTTCTCGCACGAGGAGCGCCACGTCCGCCGCATCCGTCAGGTCGGCGCATACGAGACCGACGGCACCCTCGAGCCTGACCCGCGCGCGACGCCGGGTGGCCGGCTTGCCGCGCCGACGGGCGGCGAGTCCTCCGACGCGTTCGACCCCGAAGCGGGCTGATCCCCGGATGCCGGAGGGACACTCCGTCCATCGCATCGCGCGCCAGTTCGATCGCAACTTCGTCGGTCGCGCGGTGCGCGCGTCGAGCCCGCAGGGCCGCTTCGCCGAAGGCGCCGCTGTCCTCGACGGCCGCGAGGCGGAATCGGTGCGTGCCGTCGGCAAGCAGATGTTCCTCGCGTTCGAGGGCGACCTGTGGCTGCGGGTGCACCTCGGCATGTACGGCGCGTGGGACTTCGCGGGCGAGATCCTCGTCGATCCGACGATCGCTGCGGCGAACGGCCGGCAGGCCCACGCGCCCGGAGGCTCCGCTCGACGCGCCAGCGGCGAGTGGAGTGGGCGTGGGGAGGGGCAGACGAACCAGCGCGGCACGGTGCTGGGCGAAGAGCCGATCCTGGATGCCGCGGGCGAGAACTCGCTGACGTCGATCGGCGCGCCGCGCCGCACGCGCGTGCACGTGCGCATGTCGGAGCAGACGAAGGGCCTGCCCGAGGAGGGTGACGAGTGGCCTCCGCCCGTCGTGGGCCAGGTGCGCCTCCGGCTGCTGGCCGACCAGACGTGCGCGGACCTGCGGGGACCGACGGCCTGCGAACTGCAGACTCCCGACCAGGTCGCCGCGACGATCGCGAAGCTCGGCCCCGACCCGCTCGTCGACGACGCGGCCGAGGCCGAGGACCGATTCACGGCGGTCGTCCGCCGCAAGCCGACGCCCATCGGACTGCTTCTGATGGACCAGGCTGTCGTGAGCGGCATCGGCAACGTCTATCGTGCCGAGCTGCTGTACCGGGCCCGCCTCGATCCGCACACGCCCGGGCGCGACGTGCCGGAGGAGGTCGTGCGCGAGCTGTGGCGCGACTGGGTGCGTCTGCTCGCGATCGGCGTCGAGACCGGCCAGATGATGACGATGGACGACCTCGACCCGGATGCGTGGCGCGCCGCGATGGCGAGCCGCGACGACCGGCACTGGGTGTACCACCGCACGGGCCTGCCGTGCCGCACGTGCGGCACGGCGATCGTCCTCGAGGAGATGGGCGCCCGCAAGCTGTACTGGTGCCCTTCCTGCCAGAGGTGACACCCGTCCCGGGCTCCTAGGCTGGACACATGCGCCAGAACCCGAGCTTCGCGATGACCGACATCGCCGAGCTCCGCCGACTCATCGACCGCAACTCGTGGATGACGCTCGTCAGCCATACCGACGACGGACTCGTCGCGTCGCACTACGCCGTCCTCCTCGACGAGGACCGCGACGACCTCACGATCGTGGGGCACGTCGGCAAGCCCGACGATCTCATCCACGGACTCGGCGAGCGCGAGCTGCTCGTCGTCGTGCAGGGCCCGCACGGCTACATCTCGCCCGGCTGGTACGGCGACGCCTCGAACGTGCCGACCTGGAACTTCGTCTCGGCGCACCTCACCGGAGTCCCCGAGGTGCTCTCGACGGAAGAGAACCTGCGCGTGCTCGATCGGCTCGTCGCGAGATTCGAGAACCGGATGCCGCAGCCCCGCCTGCTCTGGGAGCCGCCGAACGACCCGGCCTACATCGAGCGGCTCGAGAAGGGGACGGTGGGCTTCCGGCTGACGCCGACGAAGGTCGTCGCGAAGCGCAAGCTGAGCCAGAACAAGACGCCCGAGATCGTGGAGACGATCATCGCGGAGCTGAGCGGCGACGGCGCGTACGCGAACCCTGCCCTCGCCGCCGAGATGCGCCGTGCGCACGAAGCGATGCGGCGGCCCGCGTGACGGCCGTCGGCGAGTCGGTCGGGACGATCGCCGGTGTCCGCATCGCGGGCCCGGGCAGCGAGCTCCTTCCCGACGACGGCCCCTTCGACGTCCACATCGCGGACGGCGCCACCGTCGACATCGCGCCGGCCGGAGCGCTCGCCCCCCGCGGCCTCGTGCTCGACGCGACGGGCGGCACGCTGATCCCGGGCCTGTGGGACCACCACGTCCACGTCATGCAGTGGTCGCTCGTCTCGCAGCGGGCTCCCCTCGGGCATGCGACGTCCGCGGCGCACGCGGCGGCGCTCATGGCCGAGGCGCCCGTCATCGATGGCCGGCGCGTCGGCACGGGCTACCGCGACGCCTTCTGGGCCGATGCGCCGACGCTCCCGCTGCTCGACGCGGCGACCGGCGAAACCCCGACGTACCTCATCAACGCCGACGTGCACAGCGTCTGGCTCAACTCCGCCGCCCTGCGCCGCGAGGGCCTCTTCTCACCCGACGGCTCGGGGTTCCTGCGCGAAGAGCCCGCGTTCGAGATCTCGCGCCGCCTCAATCTCGTCGATCCGCAGACCGGCGACCTCCTCGTCGAGCAGATGGCGCGGGATGCCGCATCCCGCGGCATCGTCGGGCTCGTCGATCTCGACATGGCGTGGAACGAGGAGGCGTGGGCGCGCCGGACGCGCTCCGGCTTCGACACGCTCCGCGTCGAGTTCGGGGTCTACCCCGAGCATCTCGATCGCGCGCTCACGGAGGGGCTCCGCACCGGCGAGGTCGCCCGGGGAGCGGCATCCGATCTCGTCCGTGTCGGCTCGCTCAAGGTCATCACGGATGGATCGCTCGGCACGCGCACCGCCGCCTGCTCTCGCTCCTATCCGGGCGATCCGCACAATCACGGGGTCCTGACGGTCGACCCCGCGACGCTCGTCGACCTCATGACGCGCGCGACGGGCGGCGGTCTCGCGTGCGCGATCCACGCGATCGGCGACGTCGCGAATTCGCACGCGCTCGACGCGTTCGCGGTGACCGGCGCGACCGGCACGATCGAGCACGCGCAGCTCGTCGCGCACGTCGACATCCCGCGCTTCGGGCGGCTCGGCGTGTCGGCGAGCGTCCAGCCCGAGCACGCGATCGACGACCGCGACCTCACCGACACGATCTGGGCCGAGCAGACAGCGATGCCGTATCCGCTCGCGGCGTTCGCCGCGACGGGCGCCAACCTGCTCCTCGGCTCGGACGCCCCCGTCTCGCCGCTCGACCCCTGGGCGGCGCTCGCCGCCGCTGTGCACCGCACGCGGGACGGACGCGAGCCGTGGCATCCCGAGCAGTCCCTCGATGCCGTGACGGCGCTCGCGGCCTCGACGCACGGCGGATCGACGAACCCGTCGATCATCGCTCCCGGCGCCCGCGCGGACCTCGTCGTGTGCGAGGCCGATCCACTCACGGCGGGCGAGACCCGCTTGCGGTCGATGCGCGTCGCGGCCACGATGCTGGGCGGGCGCCTCACGCACGTCGGCTGAGAGGGGGGCTGTCCCCCCGCCCGATCGGGGAGCGGGTCGGATGCCGCGACTCCGCGCCGTTCGGGATGCTGGGGGAGAACCTGGAGGAGCCATGACGATCACCCCCTATCCCGAGACCGCGCCGAGCTTCTGGCGCAGCTACGGTGCGCTGTGGAAGCGCGTGCCGGGAAGTGCCGTGTATCTGCTCGCCGTCTTCGTGCTCGCGATGACGTCGGTGTCGGTGCTCTCGGGACTGTTCTGGACGGGCGTCGGGCTGCTCATCATCGTGATCGGGCTTCCGATCATCGTGGCGACGCTGTTCGTCGCCCGCGGGTTCGGCGTCGCCGACCGCTTCCTGCTGGGTCTCACGGGCCTTCCCGCCGTCGCCGAGCCGGAGTGGCATCGCGACCCCGTCGCACGCCCGGGCTTCTGGGCGACGCTCATCCGGCCCCTCCGCAACGGGCACTACTGGATCTATCTGCTGCACGGCATGATCGTGAGCCCCATCCTCAGCACGATCTCGTTCGTGCTGACGGTCACGTGGCTCAGCGTGAGTCTCGGCGGCCTCACCTACGGGTTCTGGGGACTGTTCCTCCCGCGAGGAGACGGCGGCGAATGGGGCCACTACGTCGCGGATGCCGTGCCGTGGCTCTTCGACGGCTGGTCGTCGTGGACGGTCGAGGTCGTGCTCTACTTCGTCGCCGGCATCCTCTTCTCCTTCACCCTCCCGTGGGTCCTGCGCGGCCTCTCCCTCGCGCACCACGGCGTCGCGCGCGGAATGCTCGGACGCTGGCCGTCCGACGACCTTGCGGCGGAGGTCCGCGCCGAGGCCGCCGCGCGCAGCTCGGCCGTCGTCGCGGAGGACAAGTCTCTGCGTCGCCTCGAGCGCGACATCCACGACGGTCCCCAGCAGCGGCTCGTGCGCCTGCAGATGGACCTCGCGTCGCTCGAACGGCGGGCTCAGGCGGGAGATACGGATGCCGCGGCCGAACTCGCCCGCGAGGCGCGCGGTCACGCCAAGGCTGCGCTCGACGAGCTGCGCGCGCTGTCGTCGGGCGTCGCGCCGCCGCTGCTGCAGGATCGGGGGCTCAGCGCCGCGCTCGATGCGCTCGCACTCGAGAGCGCTGTGCCGACCCGCGTCGAGCTCGACCCTGCGATCGACGCGGCCGTTCCCGCCGAAGTCGCCCGCACGGTGTACTTCATCGCCGCCGAGCTGCTCACGAACGCCGCCAAGCACTCCGCCGCGACGGCCGCGACGCTGCGGGTGTGGGTGCGACCAGTGGGTCCCGGTGAGCAGCCGACGCTCGACCTCTGGCTCGTCGACAACGGCCGCGGCGGTGCGCGCTTCGCACCGGGACATGGTCTCGAGGGGCTGCGCGAGCGGGCACACGGACTCCGCGGCGACCTCGTCCTGCAGTCACCCCTCGGCGGACCGACGACGGTCGGCGTGCATGTGCCGCTCGCCGGTGCGCCGGCGGACGCATGAGCGCGTCCTATCCTGAGCCGATGAGCACCGATCCGCTGCGCATCGTCCTCGTCGAGGACTCCGTCCTGCTGCGCGAAGGGCTCGTTCGGCTCTTCGACGAGGCGGGCTATGTCACGGCCGGAGCGTGGGGCGACGCCGACGAGGTCGTCGAGCGCGTGCGGAAGGCGGGGGCGGATGTCGCGGTGCTCGACGTGCGGCTGCCGCCGGACTTCCGCGACGAGGGCATCCGCGCCGCCATCGCGTTGCGCGCGGCGCTGCCGGGGCTCGGCATCCTGGTGCTCAGCCAGTACGTCGAGGGCGTCTATGCGCGCGAGCTGCTTGCGGGCGGCGAAGGCGGCATCGGCTACCTCCTCAAGGACCGCGTCACCTCGCTCGAGGAGTTCACCGACGCCGTCGAACGCGTGCGCGACGGCGGCACGGTGCTCGATCCGCTCGTCGTGCGTGGACTGCTCGCGGCGCGGCCCGACCCGCTGTCGCGCCTCACACCCCGCGAGCGCGACGTGCTGGAGCTCATGGCCGAGGGCCGGAGCAACTCGGCCGTCGCGCAGCGGCTCTTCATCGGAGTGGGCGCCGTCGAGAAGCACATCAGCGCGATCTTCGCGAAGCTCGGCCTCGAGGAGTCCGCGACGGAGCACCGTCGTGTGCTCGCAGTGCTCGCCTTCCTGCAGCACGCCTGACGCGGCATCCCGAGACGACGAAAGCCCCCGGATCGCTCCGGGGGCTTTCGTGGAATCGTGCGCCTACTCAGCCCGCAAGGTGCGCGAACAGGAACCAGCGGTCCTTCTCGAGCGACGCCTTGATGCCGATAGCGATGTCCTGGCTCGTGAGGTCGATCTCGTCGAGCCCGTCGATCGCGGCCTGCACGTCGGCGATCACGACGTCCATGTCGGCGATCACGGCGCGGACGATGTCGTCCCACTGCGAGAAGCCGGCTGCGACGCCCGTCGCCGTGGTCTTCTCGGCGATCGTGCCGAGGCGTGCGTCGATCGGGAGTCCGAGGGCGACGATCCGCTCGGCGGCCTCGTCGGCACCCGCCTGTGCGTGCGCCACGACGGAGTCCAGGAGCTCGTGGATCGCGATGAAGTTCGCGCCGCGGACGTTCCAGTGCGCCTGCTTGCCGTTGACGGCGAGGGCCTGGAGTCCGAGCGTCACAGGCGTCAGGAACTGGGCCGAGCCTGCGGCGACTTCGGGCCCGGCCGCGGTCGCCGGGGTGGTCTGGGTCTTCGTCATGTCAATACCCTCCGATGGACGTGTGCTGTCGTCTGGCTCAACGCTACTCAGCTCGATGCATTCCGCAAGCAAGCCAAGGCTGGGCTCACTCGGGGCGTCATACGACGTCGGGACGCGGTCTAGGGTCGGGACATGACGATCGCCGAAGCCGCCTCCGTCCTGTCCCTGCCCGGCCGCACGCCCGCGATCGATGCGACCGCGTTCGTCGCTCCGGGCGCACGCGTGATCGGCGCCGTGACCCTCTCGGAGGGGTCCAGCGTCTGGTACAACGCGGTGCTGCGCGCCGATGGCGACAGCATCACCATCGGCGCGGGGAGCAATCTGCAGGACAATGTCTCGGTGCACGTCGACGCGGGTCATCCCACCGTCATCGGCCAGAACGTCTCGGTGGGGCACAACGCCGTCGTCCACGGCTGCTCGATCGGCGACGGCACCCTCATCGGCATGGGCAGCGTCGTGTTGTCGGGCGCCGTCATCGGCGAGGGATGCCTCGTGGCGGGCGGCGCCGTCGTGCTGGAGGGGTCGGTCATCCCGCCCGGGTCGCTCGTCGCAGGTGTGCCGGCGAAGGTGCGCCGCGAGTTGACGGCGGAGGAGCGTGCCGGGATCGTCCGCAACGCCGAGACCTACCGCGGGCACGTCGCGACGCACGCGACGGCGTCGCCGGTGGACTGACATGCGCATCGACACGCTCCAACCCGGCGAGGTGTTCGTCTTCGGGTCGAACGGCCACGGTGCGCACGGCGGGGGAGCGGCGCGCACGGCCTATGACCGCTTCGGAGCGATCTGGGGTCAGTCCGAGGGCCTGCAGGGCCAGTCGTACGGGATCGACACGATGTCGGGGCTCGCCGTCTTCGAGGAGCAGGCCCGGCGTTTCGTCGCCTTCGCGGCCGACCACCCCGAGCTGCGCTTCCTCGTGACCGAGGTGGGCTGCGGGATCGCGGGGTACACGCCCGACGAGGTGGCCGGGTTCTTCCGCGGGGCATCCGAGAACGTCGTCCTGCCGGAGCGCTTCATCGCGGTGCTGGCCGAGCCGGGCAGCTGACGTGAATCCTGCGGAGCGGGACCGCCCGCATGCGGGAGCGTTTCCGACGGCACCCACACGACTGCCCAGCCGCACCGACTTCGTCGGCACGTCTGGGCATTGGAGGGGCTGACGGGAATCGGCCACTCCGCCACTCCACGCATCGCTTCGCGCTGCGCGGAGCCTCTGCGGAGCGGGACCGCCCGCATGCGGGAGCGTTTCCGACGGCACCCACACGAATGCCCAGCCGCACCGACTTCGTCGGCACGTCTGGGCATTGGAGGGGCTGACGGGAATCGAACCCGCATCATTAGTTTGGAAGACTAAGGCTTTACCACTAAGCTACAGCCCCGGAAAATCAGCTGTCTCGAGAACAGCCGCTCCGCATGCGCTGAGCGCACCGGACGAGTCTAATACACCGCATCAGTCCTCCTGGACGGGCGGGTGGTTCACTCCTCGGTGCACTTCGTAGATCTGGGTGTGCTGCATCCCGTCGCTGTGGTCGACCATCGGCTTGTCGTCCATGAAGAGACGGATGACGTGGGCGAGCTCGTCCGGATGGCTGAAGTTGATCGCGTGCGCCGCACCCTCCATCCGCACGATGAGGACGTGGCTGTCGGTCTGCGACGCGACCTCCTGAACCCGCGCGGAGCCCGGCAGCAGGGGGTCGCGCTCGCCGAGGACGACGAGAGTCGGAAGGTGCAGCTCGAGGAGTCGCTGCAGCGTCGGATACTGCGTGAGCGCCTTGAACATCTTGAAGGTGCTCGGGATGCCGAACCGCAGGTAGTCGGGGGTCGCGACGCCGACCATCTTGACGGGTTCGCGGCCGCCGTCCTTGCTGAGCTGTCCGATGGCCCGCGCAAGTGGCTGATTGTGGATCCCGCCCGCGGGGGAGACGAGCACGGCGCGCTCGATCCGATCAGGGTAGTGGTGGGCGAACTCGCAGATGACTGGGCATCCCATCGAGTTGCCCACGAGCGTCGCCTTCTCGATGCCCCGCTCGTCGAGGAATCGCGCCGCGGCGTGCGCGAGGTCGGGCACGTCGAGAGCGTTGGGAGCCTTGCCGCTGCGTCCGAAGCCGGGCAGATCGGGCACGAGGGTGTGGAACTCGTCCGCGAGCCGCTCCGCCGTCGGCAGCAGATAGCGGCCCGACAGCCCGAAGCCGTGGACGTGCATCATGACCCGGGCGGCGGGGGGATTGACCGATTCGCGGTAGAAGACGTCGATGCCGTCGACGAGCGCCCAACGCTCGGCGAGCGTCGTCTGCGGCCGCCGCGGATGCATCCGTCGACGATGCTCGTAGTTCGGACGGGAGCCCGTTCCAGCCATCGCTTCCCCCTTCATGGAATTTCCCGTCTGGAAGGTCCCACCATCCTCATGGGAAGTCAACACCCTGCCGATCGCGCCGCCGCTCAGGCGATGCCCACGTGTGTCGGCTAGACTTCTCGGGGCCGTTCGGCGTACGCGCGCGTATGCATCCGCCCGGGGCGTAGCTCAGCTTGGTAGAGCGCCCGCTTTGGGAGCGGGAGGCCGCAGGTTCAAATCCTGTCGCCCCGACATCACGGCCCCCGAAACTCAGAGACCCACACCTTCAGCGCCGCGCACGCGCGCGGTCAAGACGAGGAGAACGAACAGGCATGGTCAACAGCACCGTCGAGAAGCTCAGCCCGACGCGGGTGAAGCTGCACATCACGGTCACCCCGGATGAGCTCAAGCCGAGCATCACGCACGCGTACGAGCACATCGCGCAGGACGTGTCGATCCCCGGCTTCCGCAAGGGCAAGGTCCCCGCGCCGATCATCGATCAGCGCATCGGCCGCACGGCCGTCATCGAGCACGCCGTGAGCGAGGGTCTCGACGTCTTCTACCGCGAGGCCGTCAGCGACAACGAGCTGCGCGTGCTGGGCCGTCCCAAGGCCGAGGTCATCGAATGGCCGAACGAGAAGGACTTCTCGGGCGACCTGCAGATCGAGGTCGAGGTCGACGTGCGCCCCGAGTTCGAGCTGCCCGCCTTCGAGGGCACGACCGTCACGGTCGACGCCGCCGAGGTCGACGAGGCCGCCATCGAGGCCGAGCTGGACCGCCTGCGCGGCCGCTTCGGCACGCTCGTGACCGTCGACCGTCCCGCCGCCAAGGGCGACTTCGTCGAGCTCGACCTCGTCGCGACAATCGAGGGCAACGAGATCGACCGCGCCGAGGGCGTGTCGTACGAGGTCGGCTCGGGCGAGCTGCTCGAGGGCATCGACGAGGCGATCGAGTCGCTCACCGCGGGCGAGGACACCACGTTCCGCTCGAAGCTCGTCGGCGGCGACCACGCCGGTGACGAGGCCGAGGTCTCGGTGTCGGTCACGGCTGTCAAGGAGCGCGAGCTTCCCGACGCCGACGACGACTTCGCTCAGATCGCGAGCGAGTTCGACACGATCGCCGAGCTGCGCGACAGTCTCAAGGAGCGCGCCGGCCAGCAGTCGGTCTTCACGCAGGGCGCCGCCGCGCGCGACAAGCTCATCGAGCAGCTGCTCGAGCAGGTCGAGATCCCCGTTCCCGCCCAGCTCGTCGAGGACGAGGTGCACAACCACCTCGAGGGTGAGGGGCGCCTCGAGGACGACGTGCACCGCGCCGAGGTCACCGAGGCCAGCGAGAAGCAGTTCCGCACGCAGATGCTGCTCGACGCGATCGCCGAGAAGCTCGAGGTCCAGGTCTCGCAGGACGAGCTCACGCAGTACCTGATCCAGTCGTCCGCTCAGTACGGCATGGCGCCTCAGGACTTCGTCAACGCGCTGCAGGAGAACAACCAGCTGCCCGCGATGGTCGGCGAGGTCGCCCGCAACAAGGCGCTCGCCGTCGCGCTCGGCAAGGTCTCGGTCGTCGACACCAACGGCGCCGTGGTCGACCTGGCGGGCTTCGTCGCGGTCGACGACGAGGACGAGGTCGTCGAAGAGGCCGAGGAGATCGTGGATGCCGCGGCCGAGGCCGACGAGATCATCGAGGCCGAAGAGGCCGAGGTCGAGGCTGCGCCCGCGAAGAAGGCGCCCGCCAAGCGTGCACCGGCCAAGAAGAAGGCCGCTGCCGACAAGGAGTAGTCACTGCACCGCGGTGATGGGGGGACGGATGCTGCGGCATCCGTCCCCCTTTCTTTCGACGGAAGGATCGGCATGACCGACGACTGGGATTCCCGCATCGAGGCCGCCTGGGCCGACGAGGCGCTCGACGACCTCGAGCGCATCCGGGTGATCGACGCGATCGCGTCGGAGCGCGCGGCGGACGACCCGAGGGCGCTCTTCGAGCGCGCGGGCGCGCGCGACTCGGCGGGCCTCGAGGCCGAGGCGGAGCCGCTGTACCGCGCGGCGCTCGCGGGCGGCCTCGACGGTGAGCTGCGCACGCGGGCGGTCATCCAGCTCGCGAGCACGATCCGCAACCTGGGCGAGGTCGAGGAGTCGCTCGAGATGCTCCGCGCCGAATACGAGAAGAGCGCCGGCACCCGTCTGAACGACGCCGTCGCGGCCTTCTATTCGCTCGCGCTCGCGTCCTCCGGGGATGCCGCGCGCGCGGCATCCGTCGCCCTCACGGCGCTCGCTCCGCACCTGCCGCTCTACACGCGCTCGGTCACGGGGTATGCGCGGGAACTGGCGGATCCGGCGCGCTGATCTGCCCAGGGCGAACATCGGCCGGGTCGCCCACGGCGCGCCGGTAGATTCGTTGACACGACCACGGAATCAGGAGTGTCACATGGCCGAACCACTTGTCGCGACGAGCGTCTTCGACAGGCTGCTGAAGGACCGCATCATCTGGCTGGGCTCGGAGGTGCGTGATGAGAACGCCAACGAGATCTGCGCCAAGATCCTCCTGCTCGCCGCCGAGGACTCCGAGAAGGACATCTACCTCTACGTGAACTCGCCCGGCGGCTCGATCACGGCCGGCATGGCGATCTACGACACGATGCAGTTCGTGCCGAACGACATCGTCACCGTCGGCATCGGCATGGCCGCCTCGATGGGCCAGTTGCTGCTTACGAGCGGTACGAAGGGCAAGCGGTACATCACGCCGAACGCCCGCGTGCTGCTGCACCAGCCGCACGGCGGCTTCGGCGGCACCTCGAGCGACATCCAGACGCAGGCGCAGCTCATCATCTCGATGAAGAACCGTCTCGCCGAGATCACCGCAGCTCAGACGGGGAAGTCCGTCGAGCAGATCAACGAGGACGGCGACCGCGACCGCTGGTTCACCGCTGAAGAGGCCCTCGCATACGGCTTCGTCGACCACATCCGCGCACACCTCTCCGACGTCATCGGCGGCGGCGGAACCGCCGACTGACCGGCGTCCGAAGGCGAAAGACAGGAACGACACACATGGAAACCCCCACCTTCGGCGCCTCGCCCCAGGGTCTCGCATTCCCCGGAGTCCAGGCCCCCGGGAGCCGCTACATCCTGCCTCAGTTCGAAGAGCGGACGGCCTACGGCTACAAGCGCCAGGACCCGTACAACAAGCTGTTCGAAGACCGCGTCATCTTCCTGGGCGTCCAGGTCGACGACGCGTCGGCGGACGACGTCATGGCGCAGCTGCTCGTGCTCGAGAGCCAGGACCCCGACCGCGACATCATCATGTACATCAACTCGCCCGGCGGCTCGTTCACGGCCATGACGGCGATCTACGACACGATGCAGTACGTCTCGCCGCAGATCCAGACCGTCGTCCTCGGACAGGCGGCCTCGGCGGCGGCCGTGCTCCTCGCGGCGGGCGCGCCCGGCAAGCGCCTCGCGCTGCCGAACGCGCGGATCCTGATCCACCAGCCCGCGATGGGCGAGGCGGGCCACGGCCAGGCGTCCGACATCGAGATCCAGGCGGCCGAGATCCTGCGCATGCGCACGTGGCTCGAGGAGACGCTGTCGAAGCACTCGCACAAGTCCGTCGAAGAGGTCAACAAGGACATCGACCGCGACAAGATCATCTCGTCCGAGGAGGCCGTCACCTACGGTCTCGTCGACCAGGTGCTCACGACCCGCAAGCGCGGGCAGGCGGCGATCGCGCGCTAGTCGCGTACGAGAAGGCCCCGGCATCCCTGGAGGACGCCGGGGCCTTCTCGCGTCCCGGTTTCCGCTGGGAGCGGACATTCCGCGCACCTTCCACACCCGGCGTCGCAATCCCGCCGGTTGTCCGCGCCAGAGGTTAGGCTCGAAGTCATCCCGGCGCGTCCGCCGGTCAGCGAAGAGGAGAGCCTCATGGCCCGCATCGGTGAGAGCGCCGACCTGTTCAAATGCTCCTTCTGCGGAAAGAGCCAGAAGCAGGTCCAGCAGCTCATCGCGGGCCCGGGCGTGTACATCTGCGACGAGTGCGTCGAGCTGTGCAACGAGATCATCGAAGAGCGCGCAGCCGAACAGGGCGCCGGCGTCGTCTCGGAGTTCGACCTCCCCAAGCCTCGTGAGATCTTCTCCTTCCTCGAGGAGTACGTCGTAGGCCAGGAGGCCGCCAAGCGCGCGCTGTCCGTCGCGGTCTACAACCACTACAAGCGCATCCGCGCGCACGGCACGATCCAGTCCGCCGAGCAGCGCGCCGACGAGGTCGAGATCGCCAAGAGCAACATCCTGCTCATCGGCCCGACCGGCTGCGGCAAGACGTATCTCGCCCAGACGCTCGCCAAGCGCCTCAACGTGCCCTTCGCCGTCGCGGACGCGACAGCTCTCACCGAGGCCGGCTACGTCGGCGAGGACGTCGAGAACATCCTCCTCAAGCTCATCCAGGCCGCCGACTTCGACACGAAGCGCGCCGAGACGGGAATCATCTACATCGACGAGGTCGACAAGATCGCGCGCAAGGCCGAGAACCCCTCGATCACGCGCGACGTCTCGGGTGAGGGCGTGCAGCAGGCGCTCCTGAAGATCCTGGAAGGCACGGTCGCGTCCGTACCGCCGCAGGGCGGTCGCAAGCACCCGCACCAGGAGTTCATCCAGATCGACACGACGAACGTGCTGTTCATCGTCGCCGGCGCGTTCGCGGGTCTCGAGGACATCATCTCGTCGCGCGTCGGCAAGCACGGCATCGGGTTCGGGGCACCTCTGCACGAGAAGGGCAAAGAGCTCGATCTCTTCAGCGAGGTGCGCCCGGAGGACCTGCACAAGTTCGGCCTGATCCCCGAGTTCATCGGGCGACTGCCGGTCGTGGCATCCGTGACGCCGCTCGATCAGGTGGCGCTCATGGAGATCCTCACCGAGCCCAAGAACGCCCTCATCAAGCAGTATCAGCGCATGTTCGAGCTGGACGGGGTCGAGCTCGAGTTCGAGCACGATGCCCTCGAGGCGATCGCCGACCTCGCGGTGCTGCGCAAGACCGGCGCCCGCGGCCTCCGTGCGATCCTCGAGGACGTGCTCGGCCCGATCATGTTCGAGATCCCCTCCGCCGAAGACGTCGACAAGGTCATCGTGACCCGCGCGGCGGTCGACGAAGGGGCTCCGCCCACCCTCGTCCTGCGGCACAAGCGCAAGAGCGCCTGAGCCGCAGGCCGGCCGACCTCAGTCGGTGAGACCTCGGCGCGCGAGGAGCGGGCCGATCTCGGCATCCCGTCCCCGGAAATCGCGGTACGCCTCGAGCGGATCCTTCGAGCCGCCCACGCCGAGCAGGCGCTCACGGAAGCGGTCGCCGTTGCTGCGGGTGAGACCGCCGTTCTCACGGAACCACTCGACCGTGTCGGCGTCGAGCACCTCGCTCCAGATGTAGGAGTAGTAGCCGGCGCTGTAGCCGCCCGAGAAGACGTGCGCGAAGTACGTCGAGGAGTAGCGCGTCGGGACGACGGGATTGTCGAGTCCGATGTCGGCGAGAGCGGATGCCTCGAACTCGGCGACCTCGACGTCGCCCGCAGCGGCCTCCGCCGTGAGCGAGTGCCAGGCTTGGTCGAGCCACGAGGCGGCGAGGTACTCGCTCGTCGCGAACCCTTGATTGAAGGTCTCGGACGCCGCGAGCTTCTCGATGACCTCCGCCGGGAGCGGGGCATCCGTCTCGATGTGGCGGGCGTAGCCCCCGAGCACCTCGGGCCAGTAGATCCACATCTCGTTGACCTGGCTGGGGAACTCGACGAAGTCGCGGAACACTGCGGTCCCCGCGAAGTGCGGGTAGGTCACCGTCGCGAACAGTCCGTGCAGCGCGTGGCCGAACTCGTGGAAGAGCGTCGTCACCTCGTCGAGCGTCAGGAGGGTGGGGCGCCCGGGCGCGGGCTTGGGCACGTTGAGGTTGTTGACCACGACGGGCTTCGTGCCGCGCAGCTCCGACTGCGACACGATCGAATTCATCCAGGCTCCACCGCGCTTCGTGTCGCGCGTGTAGAGGTCGAGGATGAACAGGCCGAGCGCCGAGCCGTCGGCGTTGTGCACCTCGAAGACCCGCGCGTCGGGGTGGTACGCCTTGAGGTCGCCGCGCTCGGTGAAGGTGATGCCGTACAGGTCGGTCGCGCTGCGGAAGACGCCGTCCTGCAGGACGCGCTCCGCCTCGAACCAGGGGCGCAGCGCGGCGCGATCCAGGTCGAACTCGGCCTGCCGCACCTTCTCGGTGTAGAACGCCCAGTCGTGCGCCTCGAGGGCGAAGGGCTCGGGACCCGCGTCGATGATCGCCTGCAGCGCCTCCTGCTCCTGCCGGGCGTTCCGCGCGGCGGGGACGGCGAGCCGGCGGAGCAGGTCGTGGACGGCGGCGGGGGAGCCCGCGGTCTCGTCGGCGGTCACGAACTCGGCGTGCGTCGCATAGCCCAGCAGCTCGGCGCGCTGTGCGCGCAGCCGCACGATCTCGCGCAGCACGTCGCGGTTGTCGAACGCGTTGCCGCGAGAGCCGCGTGAGCGCGAGGCATCCAGGATCCGCTTGCGGCTCGTGCGCTTCGTGAGGCTTGCGAGATACGGATGCCCCGTGAAGAGGGTCAGCGTCACGAGGTACGAACCGTCGAGGCCGCGATCGGCGGCGGCCTGCGCGGCGGCGGACAGCTCACCCTCACTGAGGCCGTCGAGGTCGTCGGCGCTGTCGAAGACGACGGCGAGATCGTTCGTGTCGCCCAGCAGGTTCTTCTCGAACGTCGTCGTGAGAGTCGACAGGCGCTGGTTGATCTCGGTGAGCCGCGCCTTGGCGTCGTCGTCGAGCCCTGCTCCGGCCTGCGTCTTCTCGGTGAAGTGGCGCTGCACGAGGTAGCGCTGCTCGGGATCGAGGTCGAGGTCGGCGAGCTGGTCGTGCAGCGTCTTGATGCGCCAGTACAGCTGCGCGTCGAGCTGGATCGAGTCGTAGTGCGCCGACATGAGCGGCGCGAGGGTCTCTTCGACCTTCTGGATCTCGGGCGTCGCATCGGCGGACGAGACCGTGTAGAAGGCGCGGGAGACCTCGCTCAGGAGGCGCCCGCTCCGTTCGAGGGCGACCAGCGTGTTCTCGAACGTCGGCATCGAGCGCACGAAGGTGATCGCCCGGATCTCGCTCTTGTGCTCCGCGAAGGCGTGCTCGAAGGCCGGCAGGTAGTGCTCCGGCCGGATCGCGCCGTAGTCGGGGAGCTGATACGGGAGCGGGCTCGGGGTGAGCAGCGGGTTGTCGGACACGGGGTTCTCGGACACCATGCCGCCGAGCCTATCGAGGCGCGGCGGGGCCGCGCGCCGGTCAGTGCCCGCCGAACCCCGTGTCGTCGTCGTGGCCCACGACGGCCTCGCCGTCGGGGCCGAGCGAGACGATGACGCCCGTGTCGAGCTCGGCGATCGGGCGGCCCTCGAGCCACGTGAGCGTCCACCGCGGGCGCGGCTGGCCGAGCTCGTCCGACGGGATCGAGGCGTCGACGCCGCTGATGCCGCGGACGAGGGCCGCGGGCACGGCGGCCGGGGGAGTGTCGCCGGAGGTCCAACGGGTTCCGAGTTGCATGTCACACCTCCACAGGAGCGAGTTCGATGTCCGAGACCGTCGTGGTCTCGGCATCCGTGTATTCGATCTCGGCGATGCGCCCGACGGCCTTGAGGTCGCCCTCCGCGAGCTGGAGCGCCGCGACCGACGCAGCGGGGGCCGCGATCGTGAGGCGCGCGACCGGCGTCTTCTGCGAGGCCTTGGCCTCGGTCTTGGCACGGCGGACGCCGACGAGGGCCTCGCTCAGGGCGACGAGCACGGCGGGGTCGCCGTCGATGCCGAGCGGCTCGGGCCAACCCGCCACGTGCACAGAGCCGTCATGGAACCACGACCACGACTCCTCGGCCGCGAACGAGAGCACGGGTGCGAAGAGGCGCAGAAGCGTCTCGAGGGCGATGCGCAGCGCGAGCGCCGCGGACGCCTGCCCCACGTCGGTCTGGTTGTACGCGCGCTCCTTGACGAGCTCGAGGTAGTCGTCGCAGAACGTCCAGAAGAACGACTCCGCGATCTCGAGTGCGCGCGCGTGGTCGTACGCTTCGAGCGCCTTCGTCGCGTCGCGGACGACGCCGTCGAGGGTCGCGAGCATCGACGCGTCGAGCGCGTGCGTCACCTCGGCGCCCTCCGGCACGGGGAACGAGAGCACGAACTTCGCGGCGTTGAGCACCTTGATCGCCAGGCGACGGCCGATCTTGATCTGCGTCGGGTTCTGCGGGTCGAACGCGGCATCCGTGCCCAGGCGGCTCGATGCCGCCCAGTAGCGGACTGCGTCCGAGCCGTGCTGGTCGAGGATGTCGGCGGGCGTGACGACGTTGCCCTTCGACTTCGACATCTTCTTGCGGTCCGGGTCGACGATGAAACCCGAGATCGCGGCATCCGACCACGGTGGGCGACCGTCCTCGAGCGCGCTGCGCAGCAGCGTCGAGAAGAGCCACGTGCGGATGATGTCCTGGCCCTGCGGGCGCAGGTCGAACGGGGCCACGAGGTTCCACAGCTCGGGATCGCGCTCCCAGCCGCCGGCGAGCTGCGGCGTGAGAGACGAGGTCGCCCACGTGTCGAAGATGTCGTTCTCGCCCTCGAAGCCGCCGGGCACGCCGCGCTGCTCGGGGAGGTAGCCCGGCGGCACGTCGGTCGAGGGATCGACGGGAAGCTGCTCGAGGGCCGGGACGAGCACCTCGCTGTAGTCCCGCTCGCCGTTCTCGTCGAGTGCGTACCAGACGGGGATCGGCACACCGAAGAAGCGCTGGCGCGACACGAGCCAGTCGCCCGTGAGGCCGTTGGTCCAGTTCTCGAAGCGCACGCGCATGAAGTCGGGATGCCACGAGATCTGGCGTCCGTACTCGATGAGGCGGTCGCGCAGCGACGCGTCGCGCGCGCCGTTGCGCAGGTACCACTGGCGCGTCGAGACGATCTCGAGGGGTCGGTCGCCCTTCTCGAAGAACTTCACGGCGTGCGTGAAGGGCTTGGGGTCGCCTTCGAGCTCGCCCGATTCGCGGAGCAGCTCCACGATGCGCTTCTTGGCGCTGAAGACGGTCAGGCCCGCGATCTCGGCGTATGCGGCCTTGGCGGCATCCGTCTCGAGCGCGTCGGGCGCCTCGGCGATGATGCGGCCGTCCTGGCCGAGGATCGTGCGGTTGGGCAGGTCGAGCTCGCGCCACCAGATGATGTCGGTCACGTCGCCGAAGGTGCAGACCATGGCGATGCCCGAGCCCTTGTCGGCCTGCGCGAGCGGGTGGGCGAGCACGGGCACCTCGACGCCGAAGATCGGCGTGCGCACCGTCGAGCCGAAGAGCGGCTTGTACCGGTCGTCGTCGGGGTGCGCGACGAGGGCTACGCACGCCGCGAGCAGCTCGGGACGGGTCGTCTCGATGTGGATGTCGCCCGAGCCGTCGACCTTGTGGAACGCGACGCGGTGGTAGGCGGCCGGCTGGTCGCGGTCCTCGAGTTCGGCCTGCGCGATCGCGGACCGGAAGTCGATGTCCCACAGCGTCGGCGCCATCGACTGGTACGCCTCGCCGCGCTCGAGGTTGCGCAGGAACGCGAGCTGGCTCGTGCGGATCGTGTCGTCCGAGATCGTGCGATAGGTCTGGGTCCAGTCGACGCTCAGCCCGAGCTTGCGCCACAGGGCCTCGAAGTGCTTTTCGTCCTCGACCGTGAGCCGCTCGCACAGCTCGATGAAATTGCGGCGGCTGATCGGCACCTGGTCGGCGGCCTTGCTGCTTTTGTTGTCGCCGCCCTTGTACGGGGGCGTGAAGTCGGCGACGTAGGCGAGGCTCGGGTCGCAGCGCACGCCGTAGTAGTTCTGCACGCGGCGCTCGGTCGGCAGACCGTTGTCATCCCACCCCATGGGGTAGAACACCGTCTTGCCGCGCATGCGCTCGAAGCGCACCTTGACGTCGGTGTGCGTGTAGCTGAAGACGTGGCCGATGTGCAGGCTTCCGGATGCCGTCGGCGGCGGCGTGTCGACGGAGTAGACGCCCGCACGGCCCACCTCGGCGGCCTTCGCACGGTCGAACAGATACGTTCCCTGCTGCTCCCACGCGGCATCCCACTTGTCTTCGAGGCCTTCGAGAGCGGGCTTGTCGGGAATCTGGGCGTCGGCCACGGGGTCTCCTCGTGCGATATGTGCGGCACTGTGTGAGCGTGCCTGAGTGTGGGGTGCCAGGCGATTCTACCGGCCGGGCCTGGGGGTCGCTCTCAGCCGCGGCATCCGTTCCTCCGCTCGCCGGGGCCCGCGGAGCGAGGCGCTCAGTCCTGGACGTCGATGCCGAGCGCGCGAGCGAGAGGGACCGCGAGGGACTCGACCTGCCGCTCCGAGAGCGTCGCGCCGCGCAGCGACTCGGGGCTCGTGAGGGCGAGGGCGTCGAGGCCTCGCAGGTCGACGTGCTCGGCCCGCAGCCCATCGGTCGCGACCTCGTCGGCCCGCGAATCCACGAACGCGACGCGCGAGAGCGTCGCGAGAGGCAGGTCGACCGTGCCGATCGAGCAGTCCGCGACGATGACGTCCGACGCGTTCGCCCCGCGCAGCGACAGGTAGTCGATGCGGACGCCGCGCAGCGCGACCCCGGTCAGCTCCGCGCTGCTCAGGTCGAGGGTGCCGATCCGCCCGCCCGTCACGCGCACGGTGCGCCAGCGCCCGTTCCGCGCGATGAACTCCGTCGCGCGCAGGTCGATGACGTCGACGTCGGTGAGCGTCGCACCCGTCAGATCGAGGCGTGAGACGGATGCCCCGTCCACGGTGCACTCCGTGAGGCGGGCGTGCGCGGCATCCACTTCGTCCGTCAGATCGCGGATGCGGGCGCCCTCGAGGTCCGCGCGCCTCCCGACGCCCGAGACGCTCTCGAGCGTGCGCGGCAGGTCGGGCGGTGAGATGCGCGGCGGCAGCGGTCCGCGGGGGCGGGGCACTCAGCCCTCCTCGGGCTCCGGGCGGCGCCGGGCGGCGGCCCACGCGGAGACGAGCGTGATGGCCGAGAGCACGACGAGCACGACCCCGGGATGCCACCACGCGAAGTCCGTGGAGGTGCCGAGCTCGAACGTCACGAGCGGCACGAAGCCGCTCACGGTCGCCGCGATCGCGTACGCGATCGAGAGCGCGGAGTAGCGGAAGTGGTCGGGGAAGAGGTCGTTCATGAGACCGCCGAGCGCGGCCCACGACATCGTCGGAAGGATGCCGCCGATGATCATGGTCGCGATGAGGATCGGGAACGTCGCGAACTGGAGCAGCCAGTACATCGGGAACGCGATGAGGAGGGTGCCGAGCGCGCCCCACGCGACGACCTTGGCGGAGCCGATGCGCGTCGCCCATCGGCCGAAGAGCGGGATCGTCACGAGCTGCAGCAGCGCTCCGATCGTGGTCGCGATCAGCAGCGACTGGAAGCTGAAGCCCAGCTGCTCCGCCCCGTAGTTGATCGTGTACGTGTTCATGAGCGAGTACGAGCCGATGCCGAGCAGCGCCGCGCCGATCGCGATCGCGACGGCGGCGGGACGCTGCGCGAACATCGTGACGAACGGGATGCGGTCGCGACGGCCTTCCGCCACGACGTGCTCGAAGACGGGCGTCTCGTCGATCGACCAGCGCAGGTACAGCGACACGAGCAGGAGCGGGAAGGCGAGCAGGAACGGGATGCGCCAGCCCCACGCGGCGAGTTCCTCGGCGGGCAGGACGACCGTCATGACGATGAAGACGGTGGCCGAGAGGATCGAGCCGACGGGGGAGCCGAGCTGGGGGATCGCGGCGTAGAACGCGCGTTTGACGGGACCGGAGTGCTCGGTCGCGAGGAGGATGGAGCCGCCCCACTCGCCGCCGAGTGAGAGACCCTGCGCGATGCGCAGGACGATCAGCAGGACGGCGCCGATCCAGCCGGCCTGGTCGTACGTCGGCAGCACGCCGATGAGCCCTGTCGCCACGCCCATGATGCCGACGGTCCACAGGAGCGTCGCGCGTCGGCCGAGCCGGTCGCCCATGTGCCCGAAGATCGCGGCGCCGATCGGCCGCACGACGAACGCGAGCGCGATGGTCGAGAACGCCGCGAACGTCTTGCCGACGTCGCCGAGCGGGTCGAAGAACAGCGGCCCGACGAAGAACGCCGCGAAGTAGGCGAAGACGTAGAAGTCGAACGACTCGAGCGACGTGCCGACCATCGACGCCCAGGCGACGCGGCGGGCGGGGGAGGCGGTGGGCTGGGGTGCCGGAGCGGGTGGAGCGGTGGTCACGGGCATCCATCCTGCCACCGTTCCAGGGTTGCTGGATCGGGTCCAGCAACCTCGCTCACACCCCGGTGACGGCGCTCAGGGCCGCGCCGCTCACGTCGCGGCGACCGCGTTCGCCTCGATGACGCCCGCGTACCACTCGGCGCTCCGCTTCGGGGTGCGCTCTTGCGTCTCGAAGTCGACCGCGATGATGCCCCAGCGCTGCCGGTACCCCTCGGCCCATTCGAAGTTGTCCAGGAGCGACCACACGTAGTACGCCTCGAGCGGTGCTCCGTCCCAGATCGCGCGCGCGGCCTGCTGGAAATGCGTGCGGAAGAAGTCGATGCGGTGCGGATCGTCGACGGTCAGCTCGGGAGTCGGGTCCGGGATGCCGTTCTCGGTGATGAGGAGCGGGATCGCGGGGTAGTCCCGCACGAGGCGCAGGAGCAGGTCGTAGAGGCCTTCGGCGCGGATCTGCTGCCACCTCGCCGCCGAGGTCGGTGCGACCGAGCCCTCGGCGCCCGTCGCGTCGACGCCGGTCACGCCGTAGTACTGCACGGCGAGGAAGTCCGTCGGCTCGGAGATCGTCTCGAGGTCGCCGTCCTCCTGCAGAAGCATGAACGCGGCGGGCCGCGCGGGGATCTGGCCGGGCAGCCCTCCGATCGCCTCGTCGGGGTACGTGCCCCGCAGGACGGGGTCGAGGAAGAACCTGTTCTCGCGCGCGTCCACGCGCTCGAGCCCCTCGGTCTCCTGCGCGAGCGGATAGGCCGAGACGAGGTTGAGCGCGATGCCGATGCGCCCCTTCGCGCGGCTCTCGCGGAAGCGCTGCACCGCGAGGCCGTGCCCGAGCAGCTGATGGTGGACGGCGGCGACGGCGAGGTCGGGGTTGCGCAGGCCCGGCGCGTGACTGCCGTACCAGTGGCCGACGTACGCATGCGTCTTCGGCTCGTTGAGCGTCATCCAGTCGGCCTCGACATCACCGAGCGCGTCGAAGCAGATCTCGGCGTAGTCCGCGAAGCGGAGGGCCGTGTCGCGCTTCGCCCAGCCGCCGACGTCCTGGAGGGCCTGGGGGAGGTCCCAGTGGAAGAGCGTGATCGCGGGCCGGATGCCCTTGTCGAGCAGGGTGTCGACGACGCGGCGGTAGTGGTCGAGCGCCGCGAGGTTGACGGCGCCCGAGCCCGACGGCTGGATGCGCGACCACGAGAGCGAGAACCGGTACGCGCCGAGGCCGAGGCCCGCCATGAGATCGATGTCGTCCGCGTAGCGCACGTACTGGTCGGCCGCGGGATCGCCCGTCGAACCGTCCCGGATCGCTCGGGGCTTCGCCGCGAAGGTGTCCCACACGGAGGGCGCGCGGCCGTCCGCTGAGACCGAGCCCTCGACCTGGTACGCGCTCGTCGCGGCTCCCCACACGAAGCCCTTCGGGAAGACGATCGGCTCGGCGGGCGGTGCCCAGGATCCGGATGCCGTCGGCACAGGCGCCGCGGAACCGCCGCCGGGCGCGCAGGCGGCGAGAGCCGCGGCGAGGGCGCCGCCGCCCGCGAGTGCGAACAGGGCGCGGCGGCTGAAGGTCGCGGGCAGGCCGGTGGGCATGTCTTCGAGCATGTCTCCCTCTCGCGTGGGAGCGCTCCCACGTTGGACAGTCGAGAGGATATCGGATGCGGGGCCGGTACAATCGACGGACAGACGCCGATCCGGCCATCACCGGGGAGTCTTCGGAAGAACGATCTCGTTCCCTCAGGCACACGCGCGGGGACCGGGGTTCATTAGAACCGAACGGGGCAGGCCCGTGACAGCCGCAGTGAAAGAGGGCCCGCAGGGCCAATGCAGGGTGGTACCGCGGTCCGCGAGGGTCGTCCCGGCGCACGCCGATGAGACGAGCCAAACGAGAGACCGATGACCTATCCTCTGCAGTCCGCGTTCGGACCCGCCGCCGACCTTCCCACGGGCTCGGCCCACGTCGCCGCGCCGCCCGCGGCCGTGACCCCGAGCCCCCGCTTCCCCGACCTCGAGCGCGAGACTCTCGCGTTCTGGGAGCAGGATGACACCTTCCGCGCCTCGATCGCGAACCGCGACGGCGCCGAGGAGTGGGTCTTCTATGACGGCCCGCCGTTCGCCAACGGCCTGCCCCACTACGGGCACCTCCTGACGGGCTACGCCAAGGACCTCTTCCCGCGCTTCCAGACGATGCGCGGCAAGAAGGTCGACCGCGTCTTCGGCTGGGACACGCACGGCCTCCCGGCGGAGCTCGAGGCGATGAAGCAGCTCGGCATCACCGAGAAGGACGAGATCGAGGCGATGGGCGTCGCGACCTTCAACGCGAAGGCGCGCGAGTCCGTGCTCGAGTACACGCAGCAGTGGCAGGACTACGTCACCCGCCAGGCGCGCTGGGTCGACTTCGAGCGCGGGTACAAGACGCTCGACACGGGCTACATGGAGTCGGTCCTGTGGGCGTTCAAGACCCTCCACGACAAGGGTCTCGCGTACGAGGGACACCGCGTGCTGCCTTACTGCTGGCGCGACGAGACGCCCCTCTCGACGCACGAGCTGCGCATGGACGACGACGTCTACAAGATGCGGCAGGACCCGTCGGTCACCGTGACCTTCCCGCTCGTCGGCGCCAAGGCCGAGAGCCTCGGCCTCACGGGCGTGCGCGCCCTCGCGTGGACGACGACGCCCTGGACGCTCCCGACGAACTTCGCGCTCGCCGTGGGTCCCGGCATCCGCTATGCCGTCCTGCCCGGTGGTCCTGCCGGCGCCGCCGATGTGCACCACTCGCCCGACGGACGCGGAGACGACCCCGTCGAGGCCACGGCGCACCGCTACCTGCTGGCCGAGGATCTGCTCGCGGGCTACGCGAAAGACCTGGGCTACGAGTCGATCGACGACGCGAAGGCGGCTGTCGAGCAGGTCGTCGTGGGCGCCGACCTCCAGGACGTGCACTACGACCGCCTGTTCGACTACTACGCGGATGCCGCGGCGTGGGGCACCGAGGGCGCCTGGCGCATCCTCGTGGACGACTACGTCACGACGAGCGACGGCACGGGCATCGTGCATCAGGCTCCCGCATACGGCGAGGACGACCAGCGGGTGACGGAGGCCGCCGGCATCCCGCTCATCATGAGCCTCGACGACGGCGGACGCTTCCTGCCGCAGGTGACGGATGTCGCCGGCGAGCTGTGGATGGACGCCAACACGCCGCTCGTCCGGCTGATCCGCCATGCCGGCCGTCTCGTGCGTCTCGCGAGCTACGAGCACTCGTACCCGCACTGCTGGCGGTGCCGGAACCCCCTCATCTACAAGGCCGTCTCGAGCTGGTTCGTCCGCGTGACCGACATCAAGGATCGGCTCATCGCGAACAACGAGCAGATCACGTGGGTGCCTGAGAACGTCAAGCACGGGCAGTTCGGCAAGTGGCTTGAGGGCGCGCGCGACTGGTCGATCAGCCGCAACCGCTACTGGGGCTCGCCGATCCCGGTGTGGAAGAGCGACGATCCCGCCTTCCCCCGCGTCGACGTGTACGGCTCGCTCGAGGCCATCGAGCGGGACTTCGGGCGCCTCCCGCTCAACGCGGAGGGCGAGGTCGACCTGCACAGGCCCTTCATCGACGACCTGACGCGCCCCAACCCCGACGACCCGTCGGGGCAGAGCACGATGCGCCGCATCGAGGACGTCCTGGACGTCTGGTTCGACTCGGCCTCGATGCCCTACGCGCAGGTGCACTACCCGTTCGAGAACCACGAGTGGTTCGACGACCACGCGCCGGCGGACTTCATCGTCGAGTACATCGGCCAGACGCGCGGCTGGTTCTACGTCATGCACGTCCTGTCGACGGCGCTCTTCGACCGCCCCGCGTTCACGGGCGTCTCGTGCCACGGCATCGTGCTCGGCAGCGACGGCCAGAAGATGTCGAAGTCGCTGCGCAACTACCCCGACGTGAGCGAGGTCTTCGACCGCGACGGCTCCGACGCGATGCGCTGGTTCCTCATGTCGAGCTCCGTGCTGCGCGGCGGCAACCTCGTCGTGACCGAGGAGGGCATCCGCGCGGGGGTGCGAGAGTTCCTCCTGCCGCTGTGGAACACGTGGTACTTCTTCTCGACGTACGCCAACGCGGCGGGCGGTGCGGGCGGCGACGGGTACGAGGCGCAGTGGCGCACGGACTCGACGAACGTGCTCGA
Source organism: Microbacterium sp. SS28 (assembly GCF_022761035.1). Lineage (GTDB taxonomy): Bacteria > Actinomycetota > Actinomycetes > Actinomycetales > Microbacteriaceae > Microbacterium. The sequence goes on along the minus strand of NZ_JAKWJP010000002.1, from coordinate 473,173 downwards.
CCGGTACATCCTCGCGCTCACGGGTGACCTCGTGCGCGACGTCGCGGCCGACCTCGAGGCGCTCGACTCGACGATGGCGGCGGCGAAGCTCCGCGACTTCGCCGAGGCGCTCACGAACTGGTACATCCGGCGCTCGCGCGACCGCTTCTGGCTCGGCGTGAACGACGAGCCCCGGAGCCGTGAGGCGTTCGACACGCTCTACACGGTCCTCGAGACGCTCACCCGCGTCGCGGCGCCGCTCATCCCGCTCGTCTCCGAGCGGGTGTGGCAGGGGCTCACGGGCGGGCGCAGCGTGCACCTGCAGGATTGGCCGGATGCCGCAGCCTTCCCCGGCGCGGACGACATCCGTGACGCGATGGACGCCGTGCGCGAAGCTTCGAGCGTCGCGAACGCCCTCCGCAAGCGGGAAGGCCGCCGCGTGCGCCTGCCGCTCTCGACGCTCACCGTCGCGGTTCCGGATGCCGCATCCCTCGCCCAGTTCGAGGGGATCCTGCGCGACGAGCTCAACGTCAAGGCTGTCGAGCTCGTCGAGCTCGGCGACGACGTGTCGGAGCGCTACGGCATCAGCAAGCGCCTGACCGTCAACGCGCGCGCCGCGGGCCCTCGCCTCGGCAAGCAGGTGCAGCACGTCATCGCAGGCGCGAAGGCGGGCGTCTGGGAGGAGGTCGACGGCGCGGTGGTCGTCGACGGCATCGCCCTCGAGCCCGCAGAGTACGAGCTCACGCTCGAGGCGGGCGGCGTCGCCGAGGGCACCGCGATCGCCCTGCTCGCCGGAGAGGGATTCGTGCTGCTGGATACCACGACGACCCCCGAGCTCGAGGCCGAGGGTCTGGCCCGCGACGTCATCCGCGCCGTGCAGGACACCCGCAAGGCCGCCGGGTTCGAGGTCAGCGACCGCATCCGCCTGCAGCTCGCCTTCGACGAGATCGACGACCGTGTCGCGGTGGAGTCGGCGTTCGAGACGGCGGATGTCGCGGGCGAGACGCTCGCGCTCGAGCACTCGTTCTACGGCCCGCGCGGCAGCCGTCCCGCCCAGCCGGTGCCCGACCACGTCGGCGAGTTCGCGAAGGGCACGTTCGCCAACAGGGGCGACTTCACCGTCGCCGTCACGAAGGTCGAGGCATCCGCATGAGCGATCGCAGTCGCGCCGACGCCGTCTATGCGGCCCTGCTCGAGCGGCAGGGCGAGCGCTGGGTGCAGCCCCGCGTCGAGCGCACGCGCCGCGTGCTCGAGCTGCTGGACGACCCGCAGCGCACGTACCGTGTCGTCCACGTGACGGGCACGAACGGCAAGACCTCGACGAGCCGCATGATCGAGAGCATCGTGCGGGCGCACGGTCTTCGCACGGGCCTGTTCACGAGCCCGCACCTGGAGCGCTTCACGGAGCGTGTCATGGTCGACGGCGAGCCGATCGCCGACGCCGCGATCGCCGACGCGTGGGACGAGGTCTCGCCCTTCGTCGACCTCGTCGACGCCGAGCTCGAGGCCGCGGGCGACGCGCCGCTGACGTTCTTCGAGCTGCTGACGGTGCTCGCCTTCGTCGCGTTCGCCGATGCGCCCGTCGACGTCGCCGTCATCGAGGTCGGGATGGGCGGCTCGTGGGACTCGACGAACACCGCCGACGGCGACGTCGCGGTCATCGCGCCGATCGACCTCGACCACGCTGACCGCCTGGGTGAGACGATCGGCGAGATCGCCTCGGTCAAGGCCGGCATCATCAAGGACGGCGCGGCCGTCGTGTCGGCGCGTCAGGACCCCGCCGCCGAGGTCGTCCTGCGGGATGCCGCCGCCGCGCGGGGTGCGTCGATCGCCTTCGAGGGCGCCGACTTCGCGCTCGCACAGGGCCGGCTCGCCGTGGGCGGGCAGGTGATCACGGTGCGCGGCCTCGCGGGCGTCTACGAGGACGAGTACCTCCCGCTCTACGGCGAGCACCAGGGCTTCAACGCGGCGCTCGCGATCGCCGCCGTCGAATCCCTCGTGGGGGGCGCCTCGCAGCCGATCGCGGGCGACATCCTCGCCGAGGGGCTCGCCGAGACGTCGTCCCCCGGTCGCCTGCAGCTCGTGGGCGCAGCGCCCACGGTGCTCGTCGACGCGGCGCACAATCCGCACGGCGCGCGCGCCCTCGCGACGGCGCTTCAGGGATCGTTCGACTTCGACGAGTGGGGCGTCGTGCTCGGCATCCTGGCAGACAAGGATGCCGCGGGCATCGTCGCCGCCCTCGCGCCGATCGCCGCACACGTGTTCGCGACGGCCCCGGAGTCGGACCGCGCGAACGACGCCGAGCGCATCGCGGATCTCGCGGAGCTCGCCGAGCTCCCCGTGACGGTGCACCGCGACGTCGCCGACGCCGCGGAGGCCGCGCGCGAATGGGCCGCCGCCTCAGACCGTCGGGCCGTCGTCATCGCGGGCTCGGTCGTCCTGGCCGGCGAAGCACTCGCCCTCGCGGCGGCGGAGGACTGGAAGGCGGGGTGGCAGTCGTGACGGCTCCCGCCGCGCAGCGTCCGAGCCGCCCGCGCCGCGCGCGCGGAGCCGCCGAGTCGCTCGGCTCGATCGTCCTCGTCTTCGAGTCGGTCGTCGTCTTCCTCGGCGGACTCACGGTGTACGGCCTCAAGGCGCTTCCGGCCGACATCGAGCCGTGGTGGGGGATCGTCGCAGGCACCGTGCTCGCGGCGCTCATGGTCGTGACCGCGGGGCTGCTGCGCCACCGGTGGGCGATCGCCTTCGGCTGGTTCCTTCAGCTGCTCCTCGTGCTCGGCGCGATCGTGCTGCCGGCGCTCGCGATCGTCGGCCTGATTTTCGGTGCGATGTGGGCGTATGCCACGATCAAGGGGGCGTCGCTCGACCGACGCAACGCCCGATTGGCCGCCGAGGCCGAGAACCCGAACGGAGACTGATATGGCCACCGAAGAGACGCTCGTACTCGTCAAGCCGGACGGCGTGGCCCGCGGCCTCACGGGCGCGATCCTCGCCCGCATCGAGGCGAAGGGCTATTCGCTCGTCGACATCAAGCTCGTCGAGCCCGACCGCGAGACTCTCGAGAAGCACTACGCCGAGCACGAGGGCAAGCCGTTCTACGAGCCGCTCCTCGAGTTCATGCTCTCGGGCCCCTCCGTCGCGATCCGCCTCGCGGGCAACCGCGTCATCGAGGGCTTCCGCTCGCTCGCCGGCACGACCGATCCCACCACGGCCGCCCCCGGCACCATCCGCGGCGATCTCGGCCGGGACTGGGGCCTCAAGGTGCAGCAGAACCTCGTGCACGGCTCGGACTCGGTCGAGTCGGCTCAGCGCGAGCTGAGCATCTGGTTTTGACAGGAGCCGGATCATCGCGGGCGAAGCCCGCGTTGATCCGGCTGCCCGTTGAGGCTGAGTAGGCCGCGCGAAGCGCGCCCGCATCGAAACCTCTCGAGCCGCCGCCGCACGCGGGCCGACAGCGTCACGGCGCGTCAGAACAGGGCGCCCAGGACGTCGAGGCGCACCTGCGCCATGATCGCGATGAGCGCGTAGCTCGCGACCGTGAGCAGCGGCACCCATCCCATGAGCTTCTCGGCGCCGCGCCGTACGCCGGAGGATGCCGGCACGATGCCTGCGCGGAAGAGATGGATCGTCACGACGTAGAAGGTCGGGATGGTCACGGCCCACGTCACCATGCACCACGGGCACAGCGTGCCGAGCACGAAGATGCTCTGCGTGATGAGCCAGCAGACGAACGCGAACGCGAACGCGATGCCGGCCCAGAAGCACACCCAGAACCACCGTGCGAAGCGGGCACCCGCGAGGATCGCGACACCCACGACGATCGGCGCCACCCACCCCGTGAGTCCGAGGATCGGATTGGGGAACCCGAACACGCTGCCCTGCCAGGAGTCGAGGTTCTTCGAGCACTGCACGAGCGGACTGAAGTCGCACGACGCGGCCTCGCCGGGGTTCGCGAGCGCATGGAACTTCTCCATCGTCAGCGAGAAGGCGGCCCACCATCCGATGACTCCGGCGATCACGAGCCAGACGGCCATGACCGTGGGGGCGGTGCGCGAGGTGGGCTGAGCCATGCCACGGATTATGACACCGCGGGCATACAGGATGCCGTCTCCGCGCCGCCTCGAATCGCCGCCGGTTCACTCGTCCGCGCAATCGCAGGCGGAAAGTGCGATAATGGATGCCGATGCTCAGCGGCCGCGCCGCTCCCGCATCACACAGAAGACTTCAGGGCGACGAACGCCCTGCGCAGCGCGAGACCCCGCCGGGTACGCCGGGTTCCGCTGCAGACCGAGTGAGTTCGCGGCACCGCAGGTGCGGCGCCGCACGAGATTTCGCCGGGTGACGCGCGGTGTCGCCCCGCAGGGAGTACGCCGGTGATGGCAGATGAGAACAACGCCCCTTTCGATCCCCAGCCCGAGAACGAACACGCGCTGACGCACGACGCGTCGGAGCAGGCGCGTGAAGAGCTCGAGGCGACGATCGAATCCGTCGAGGCTGTAGAGGGCGAGGGCGGCGCCGAGCCGCCCGCAGCCTCCGCAGAGCCCGCTCCGTCGGCTGAGGCCGACGGGATCGGCTCGCAGGACGAGCCGGCTTCGGGCGACCGTGCCGAGGCCGGGACTGCCGAAGTGGCAGACGAGCCCGAGGCCGCGCAGGCCGAGGCTGCGGAGGCGGAATCGACGCCCGAGCCCGAGGTCGAGTCGGCCCCCGAGGCGGAGTCGGCACCCGAGTCCGAGTCGGCACCCGAGGCCGAGTCGGCGCCCGATGCGCCTGCCGAGCCGGAGGCCCCGGCCGAGACGGCGGAGGAGTCGGAGCCCGAGGCGCCTGCCGAGCCCGAGGCCGCCTCCGAGCCGGAGGCCCCGGCCGAGACGGCGGGGGAGTCGGAGCCCGAAGCCCCGGCCGACCCCGAGCCGACCGAGGCGCAGCCGCTCACCGCGGTGAGCCTCGGACTGCTGCCCGAGGTCTTCGTGTCGGCCGTGTCGACGCAGCTGCAGTTCTACGCGCCCGAGATCCTGCCGCTTCCGGCGCGTCCGGGCTCGACCCAGCGGCCCGCACCCGTCGAAGACACGTCGTCCGCGGCAGTCCGTCGACGCGGCCGCCGCCGCGGCGGCGAGCCGCGCGAAGAGGCATCCGAGCCCTCGACCAGCGCTCCTGCCGAGCAGACTCGGCCTGCGCACCCGCGTCAGCGCGCCGTCGAGCTCATCACGGAGCCGCAGCGCATCAAGGGCTCCACGCGTCTCGAGGCCAAGAAGCAGCGCCGTCGCGACGGTCGCGAGGCGGGGCGTCGCCGCGCCGTCGTGACCGAGGCGGAGTTCCTCGCCCGTCGCGAGGCCGTCGACCGCGAGATGATCGTGCGCTCGAAGTACGGGCGCATCCAGATCGCCGTCCTCGAGGACAACGTGCTCGTCGAGCACTACGTCGCCCGCAACCAGGACGCGTCGCTCATCGGCAACGTGTACCTCGGCCGCGTGCAGAACGTCCTGCCGAGCATGGAGGCGGCCTTCGTCGACATCGGCCGCGGCCGCAACGCCGTGCTGTACTCGGGCGAGGTCGACTGGGACGCCGTCGAGACCGGCAACCAGCCCCGCCGCATCGAGCTCGCACTCAAGTCGGGCGACCGCGTCCTCGTGCAGGTCACGAAGGACCCCGTCGGCCACAAGGGCGCGCGTCTCACGAGCCAGATCTCGCTTCCGGGCCGGTACCTCGTGTACGTGCCCGGCGGCGCGATGAACGGCATCTCGCGCAAGCTCCCCGACACCGAGCGGGCGCGCCTCAAGCGCATCCTCAAGGAGGTGCTGCCCGAGTCCTCGGGCGTCATCGTCCGCACGGCGGCCGAAGGTGCGACTGAAGACCAGCTGACCCTCGACGTGCAGCGCCTCACGAACCAGTGGGAGCACATCAGCACGCAGGTGCAGTCGATCCAGGCTCCCGCGCTGCTGCACTCCGAGCCCGATCTGCTCGTCAAGATCGTGCGCGACGTCTTCAACGAGGACTTCACGCGGATGCTCATCCAGGGCGATGAGGCGCACCACACGATCTCGAATTACCTTGCGAGCGTCGCTCCCGACCTGCTCGAGCGCGTCGTGCGCCACGAGGGCGACGGCGACCCGTTCGACGAGTTCCGCGTCTCGGAGCAGATCGAGAAGGCCCTCGACCGCAAGGTCTGGCTGCCGTCGGGCGGATCGCTCGTCATCGACCGCACCGAGGCCATGACCGTCGTCGACGTCAACACCGGCAAGTTCGTCGGCTCGGGCGGAAACCTCGAAGAGACCGTCACGAAGAACAACCTCGAGGCCGCCGAAGAGATCGTCCGCCAGCTGCGCCTGCGCGACATCGGCGGCATCATCGTGGTCGACTTCATCGATATGGTCCTCGAGTCCAATCGCGACCTCGTGCTGCGCCGACTCGTCGAGTGCCTGAGCCGCGACCGCACGAAGCACCAGGTCGCCGAGGTCACGTCGCTCGGACTCGTGCAGATGACGCGCAAGAAGCTCGGCCTCGGCCTGCTCGAGACCTTCAGCGAGGCGTGCGACGTGTGCGCCGGGCGCGGCGTCATCGTGCACCACGACCCCGTCGTGAAGCACCGCGCGCCGAGCACGAGCGTCCAGTCTGGCCGCCGGCCGCAGCGCGCGGGTGCCTCGACGAGCCCTGCGACCGGGACGCACACCATCACGGAAGGCGTGAAGTCGGCGCTCGCGCAGATCGCGGCATCCACTATCCACCATCACGAGGACGCGCCCGTCGAGGTCCCCGCAGAGGCCGTCGCTCCCGCAGCGGCCCCGGCGGAGGCCGCGGCCGAGCGCCCCAAGAAGCCCCGCAAGAAGCGCGGCGAGGCCTCCCGGCCTCGCACCGAGAAGGACGTCCTGCTGGACTCCGTCCTCAACGCGCTGCCCGAGCCGAAGGCTCCGGGTCAGGGTCGTTCGCGGCGACGCGTCACGACGGCGGCCCTCACGGGCACGCCCGTGCCGCACCTTCCCACGCAGGACTGACACCGGCGGGCGCCCTCCGCACTCGCGGAGAGGCGCCCTCCGGCCTGTTCAGGCCGTTTCGTTCTCAGGGCGAGCGGGTCAGAGCCCGCGCCGCTCGCGCGCCGTCACGCGCAGTCCCGACGCGATGAGCGACCGTACGAGCGTGTGGCCGTCGACATGCCGCGCACCGGCCGCCACGAGGCGCTCGTGGGCGTCCTCGGGCACGTCGTAGTGGTCGCGGTCGAACCCGCGGCGGGGGATCCCGTTCGCCTCCGCGAAGGCGTGCAGCTCATCGAGGTCGTGATCCGAGACGAGATGCGCCCACAGGCGCCCGTGGGCGGGCCACAGAGGATCGTCGATGAGGATCGTCACGAGCCGATCATATTGACGTGGGCCGCGACACGCCCCGCCTCGCTTTTGCGGGTTGTCCAGGCATCCGGTAAAGTAGTCCTTTGGTGCGCCGCGTTCTGCCGATTGTCGGTGGAAACCTCCGAGCGCGTCGCCTCCCGCGACGCCGAGCACCGCAGACTTCCCAGTCTCACGAAGACAATCCGGAGCCGTGCGCTCCCAGAAGAAACAGGTGTGAAGTGGTTTACGCAGTTGTGCGCGCCGGTGGCCGGCAGGAGAAGGTCTCGGTCGGCACGATCGTCGTCCTCGACCGCCAGGCGGCCAAGGTCGGCGACAAGATCGAGCTCCCCGCGGTGCTGCTCGTCGACGGTGACGCCGTCACGACCGACGCCGACAAGCTCGCCAAGGTCACCGTCACCGCCGAGGTCCTCGGCGAGGAGCGCGGCCCCAAGATCGTGATCCAGAAGTTCAAGAACAAGACCGGTTACAAGAAGCGCCAGGGGCACCGTCAGGACCTCACGCGCGTCAAGGTCACCGGCATCAAGTAAAGCCACAGGAGACGCAGAGATGGCACACAAAAAGGGCGCAAGCTCCACCCGCAACGGTCGTGACTCCAACGCTCAGCGCCTCGGCGTGAAGCGCTTCGGCGGCCAGAAGGTCCTCGCCGGCGAGATCCTCGTCCGCCAGCGCGGCACGCACTTCCACCCGGGCGCCGGTGTCGGCCGCGGTGGCGATGACACGCTGTTCGCCCTCGAGGCCGGCGCTGTCGAGTTCGGCACGAAGGGCGGCCGCAAGGTCGTCAACATCGTCGCGGTCGCGGCCGCGGAGTAATCTCCGCCGGCTCAGACCGGGCCTCGCAGACGTATCGCGGGGGGCGGGCTTCGGCTCGCCCCCCGCGTCGTCTGTTTCCCCCCTTTTCGCAGCACCTCACCGCCCAAAGACCCAGGAGAACACCATGGTCACCTTCGTCGACCGAGTGACGCTCCACCTGCGCGCAGGCAAGGGCGGCAACGGATGCGTCTCCGTCCGCCGGGAGAAGTTCAAGCCGCTCGCGGGACCGGACGGCGGCAACGGCGGGCACGGCGGCGACGTCATCCTCGTCGCGGACCCGCAGATCACGACACTGCTGTCGTACCACCACTCGCCGCACCGCCACGGGGGCAACGGCGGGTTCGGCATGGGCGACCACCGCTCCGGCGCGCTCGGCGAGAGCCTCGAGCTCCCCGTGCCGGTCGGCACCGTCGTGAAGGACCCCGACGGCGAGGTGCTCGTCGACCTCATCGAGCCCGGCATGCGGTTCGCCGCCGCGCCCGGCGGGATCGGCGGCCTCGGCAACGCCGCGCTGTCGTCGCAGAAGCGCAAGGCGCCCGGGTTCGCGCTGCTCGGCACGCCGGGCTGGGAGGGCGACGTCGTCCTCGAGCTCAAGACGGTCGCCGACGTCGCGCTCGTGGGCTTCCCCTCCGCGGGCAAGTCGAGCCTCATCGCCGCGATCTCGGCCGCGCGTCCCAAGATCGCCGACTACCCGTTCACGACGCTGCACCCCAACCTCGGCGTCGTGCAGGCGGGCGACATCCGCTTCACCGTCGCCGACGTCCCCGGGCTCATCGAGGGCGCGAGCGAGGGCAAGGGCCTCGGCCTCGAGTTCCTCCGCCACGTCGAGCGGTGCACGGCGCTCGTGCACGTCCTCGACTGCGCGACGCTCGAGCCCGGCCGCGACCCGCTCACCGACCTCGATGTGATCCTCGCCGAGCTCGCTGCCTACCCCGTTCCGGACGGGCAGACGCCGCTGCTCGAGCGCCCCCAGCTCGTCGCACTCAACAAGGTCGACGTGCCTGAGGGCCGCGACCTCGCCGACCTCGTGCGCCCCGACCTCGAAGCGCGCGGCTACCGCGTGTTCGAGATCTCGACCGTGAGCCACGAGGGCCTGCGTCCCCTCACCTTCGCCCTGGCCGACGTCGTCGCGCGTCACCGCGTCGAGACGGCGGCAGCACCCGCTCCCGAGCGCATCGTCATCCGCCCCAAGGGCGCCGAGGCGGACTTCCACGTCCGCGTCGAGGGTGGCTCGTACGGCCCGCTGTACCGGATCCTCGGCGAGAAGCCCGTCCGCTGGGTGCAGCAGACGGACTTCACGAACGACGAGGCCGTGGGCTACCTCGCCGACCGCCTCAACCGGCTCGGGGTCGAGGACGGGCTCTTCCGCGCGGGCGCCGTCCCGGGCGCGACGGTCGTCATCGGCGAGGGCGACGGCGTCATCTTCGATTGGGATCCCTCGCTCACGTCGACGGCCGAGCTCATCACGGCGCCGCGAGGCACGGATGCGCGACTGGACGCCTCCGGCCGGCGCACGTCGTCGGAGCGTCGTGAGAAGTACCACGAGCGCATGGACGCCAAGGCCGAAGCGCGCGCCGAGCTCGAGGCGGAGCGCGTCTCGGAGCAGGGCTGGGACGAGGAGCTCGACGCGTGACGGCACGCGATCGCGCTGGCCTGATCGGCGCGCGCCGCATCGTCGTGAAGGTCGGCTCGTCGTCGATCAGCGGTGAGAACGCCGACAAGATCCAGCCGATCGTCGAGGCGCTGGCCGCCGCGCACGCCCGCGGCACCGAGGTCGTCCTGGTGTCCTCCGGCGCCATCGCGACCGGCATGCCGTATCTGTCGCTCGCCGAGCGCCCGAGCGACCTCGCGACGCAGCAGGCGGCGGCGGCCGTCGGGCAGAACATCCTCATCTACCGCTACCAGGATTCGCTGCGGCCCTTCCATATCGTCGCGGGCCAGGTGCTGCTCACGGCGGGCGATCTCGAGAATCCGACGCACCGCTCCAACGCGCGACGCGCCATGGAGCGGCTCCTCGGCCTGAGAATCCTCCCCATCGTGAACGAGAACGACACGGTCGCGACGCACGAGATCCGTTTCGGCGACAACGACCGCCTCGCGGCGCTCGTCGCCGAGCTCATCGGCGCCGACGGTCTCGTGCTCCTGAGCGACATCGAGTGCCTCTACACGCGTCCGCCCGACCTGCCCGGCGCGCGTCCCATCGACCGCGTCCACTACGGCGACGACCTGCACGGCTTCGAGTTCGGCTCGGTCGTGGTCAACAGCGTGGGCACCGGCGGTGCCGCGACCAAGATCTCGGCCGCACGGCTGGCCGCGGCATCCGGTGTCGGCGTCCTCGTGACGAGCGCCGACCTCGTGGGCGCAGCCCTCTCGGGAGCCGAGATCGGCACGTGGTTCGACCCCAACCCGGAGCCGTCCGCGGCACCCCTGACGGGTCCCGTGCGCACGGCCGGGGTGGTCGCACCGCCGGTAGGCTGAGCGGATGACCACCACCGCGACGACGCCCCGCGAACGCATGCTGCTCGCAAAGGACGCGGCGCACTCGATCGGCCTGCTCGGCGATGCGCAGAAGCGCGACGCGCTGCTCGCGATCGCCGACGCGCTCGAGGTCGCTGCCCCCGAGGTCGTCGCCGCCAACGCCGACGACCTCGCGCGTGGCGCGGCGACGGGCCTCTCGGCGTCCCTCCAGGACCGCCTGCGCCTCGACGGACCGCGTGTCGCGGCCCTCGCGGCGGCGGTCCGCGAGATCGCCGCCCTTCCGGACCCCGTCGGCCGCGTGCTCGACGAGCGGACGCTGCCCAACGGCGTCTCGCTCACCAAGGTCGCGGTGCCGTTCGGCGTCGTGGGTTCGATCTACGAAGCGCGCCCCAACGTCACGGTCGACATCGCGGCGCTCGCCCTGCGGTCCGGGAACGCCGTCGTGCTGCGCGGCGGATCGGCGGCCGAGCACACCAACGCGGCGCTCGTGCGCGCCATGCGCGGCGCCCTCGCCGACCGCGGGGTCGACCCTGAGGCGATCCAGACCGTCGACGACTTCGGTCGCGACGGCGCGCGCGCGCTCATGCAGGCGCGCGGGATCGTCGACGTCCTCGTGCCGCGGGGGAGTGCGCAGCTCATCGAGACCGTCGTGACCGAGTCGTCGGTGCCCGTCATCGAGACCGGTGCGGGCGTCGTGCACATCGTGCTCGACGCATCCGCCCCCCTCGAGTGGGCGCGCGACATCGTCGTCAACGCCAAGGTCCAGCGTCCGAGCGTCTGCAACTCCGTCGAGACGGTGCTCGTGCACCGGGAAGCTGCGGACCGCCTCGTCGCGCCGGTCGTGGCCGCCTTGCAGGAGCGGGGCGTGACCGTCCATGGCGACACCGCTGTGGCAGGCCTCGCAGACGGCATCGTGGCGGCGACCGACGAGGACTGGGCGATCGAGCATCTCTCGCTCGATCTCTCGATGCGCGTCGTGGATGACCTCGACGACGCGCTGGCGCACATCCGGCGGTACTCGACGCACCACACCGAGTCGATCATCACGGAGGACGACGCGAACGCGGAGCGCTTCCTCGCCGAGGTCGACTCCGCCGTCGTCATGGTCAACACCTCGACGCGCTTCACCGACGGGGGAGAGTTCGGCTTCGGCGCCGAGGTCGGCATCTCGACGCAGAAGCTGCATGCTCGCGGCCCCATGGGGCTGTCCGAGCTGACCAGCACGAAGTGGCTCGCGCGCGGGTCCGGACAGGTGCGCGGCTGAGGTCCTAGACTGGTCCGAGCGCCCGTGACCGGGCGTGATCACGAAACGGAGCCCGAATGACCGCCGCCACGCTGATCGCTCTCGCCGCCGAAGAGTCCGAGCACCACGGAAACGTCGCTCTCGAGACCGTCGGATACGGCATGGTGGCGATCATCGCCTTCGTCGCGCTGGCCCTCGTGACCCTCTCGTACCGCAACGTCGCCAACCGCCACTCGCACAAGGCCGAGGCATACGCGCGAGCCCACGCCAACGACGTGCAGCAGGCGGGGCACGGCCACTGAGGCGCACTGCATGCCGGTGACGCGCGCTCCGAGGATCGGGGTCATGGGCGGGACGTTCGACCCGATCCACCATGGTCACCTCGTGGCGGCGAGCGAGGTCGCGCAGTCCTTCGACCTCGACGAGGTCGTGTTCGTCCCGACGGGCGAGCCGTGGATGAAGAGCGGCGTCAGCCCGAGCGAGCACCGCTATCTGATGACGGTCATCGCGACGGCATCCAATCCCCGCTTCACCGTGAGCCGCGTCGACATCGACCGCAGCGGATTGACCTACACGATCGACACTCTGCGGGACCTCCAGGCGCAGCGACCGGATGCCGAGCTGTTCTTCATCACGGGCGCCGACGCCATAGCGCAGATTCTCAGCTGGAGAGACCATGATGAACTCTGGGAGCTCGCCCACTTCGTCGCCGTCTCGCGTCCGGGGCACGTGCTGAACATCGACGGGCTCCCCTCTGACAACGTCAGTCAGCTCGAGGTTCCCGCTCTCGCCATCTCGTCGACCGACTGTCGCGAGCGAGTCCATCGCGGCAACCCCGTGTGGTACCTCGTTCCCGACGGGGTCGTCCAATACATCGCGAAGCACGATCTCTACCGGAGCAAGGAATGAGCACACCCGAGCAGCCTGACTCCCCGCCGCTGACCCGAAAGCAGATGCGGGAGATCCGAAACACGGGCGCGACGCCCGTGATCGATGCGGACGCGCTCGCCGCCGCGGCCGCTTCTGCCCCCGACGAGCCTCTGCCGGCTGACCCCACGCCCACCGTCGAGGAGCCGGCCGACGCTCCGCCGCCGGTCGATGAGTCCCTCCCCGTCGTCACGAGCGTCCCGTCGGCCGCGCCTCTCGCGCGCGCCGTCCCCCCCGTGCTGCTGCCCGAGCCCCCGGTTCCCGATGCAAGTGTGGACCTCGGGATGTCGCCGCTCACGCGGCGCCAGGCGCGCCAGCAGGAGCGCATCCGCACGGCATCCGTTCCCGTCATCACCCCCGAGTTCGCCGCCGCCTACACGGCGCAGGCCGCCGCGGCCGCCTCGTCGCAGGCCGAGCCCGACGTCGACGCCGAGCCGGAGGACCCGTTCGCGGCGCTGGGCGTCGGTTCGGGGCCGATCGAGCAGGTGCCCGACGAGGCCGAGGCTGAGCCCGAGGCTGCCGTGACCGAGGCTGAGCCCGAGGCGGAGCCCGAGCGTGAGGCTGACGCTGAGGCGGAGCCCGCTGCGGCTGATCCAGAGCCGGCTGTGGTCGAGGAGCAGGACGACCAGGCCGGGATCGAGTCGCTCCGGTGGTCCGAAGAGGCCGAGCCCGAAGCATCCCGGACCGTCGCACCTGACTTCGGCGCCGCGCTCCTCGCCGGAGACACCCTCACCAAGGCTCCGATCGCCTCGTCGTTCGACGACCTCATCACGCACTCGTCGAGCGGATCGGTCGCAACGCCCAACGCGCTGATCCTGTCGCAGGCGCCCAACTCTGGCCCCATCGTCGCACCGCTTTCGGCGACCGGTGAGGTGCTCATCACGGGCACGTTCAACCTTCCGGAGGGTCTCGGCTCGACCGGTCACGCCCCCGGCACCGCCGACGGCAAAGAGGTGGACGCGGTCCTCGTGGACGGCGAGCTGCCCGCCCACTCCTCGCCGACGCCGATCGCGGCGAGCGCTGCCGTCAGCACCGCCAAGACGCCCGGCGAGATCATCAAACCCCCGGCGCCCGAGAAGGGCGGCCGGCTCATGCTGACGCTTGCGATCACGGCCGGCGCACTCGCGCTCGCCCTTGTGGGCGTCCTCATCCTTGCCTTCGCGACAGGAGTCTTCTGATGGTGGCCACGGACAGCGGACGACGGATGCTGCAGATCGCAGCGGCGGCAGCGGAATCGAAGGGCGGCGAGGACCTCGTCGGCCTCGACGTCTCCGAGCCCCTCCCGCTCGTCGACATCTTCCTGCTCGTGACGGGGCGCAGCGAGCGCAACGTCGCGGCGATCGCCGACGAGATCGAGGACAAGCTCCTCGAATCGGGCTTCAAGCGACTGCGTCGCGAGGGGCGCAGCGAGGCCCGCTGGGTGCTCCTCGACTTCGGCGACCTCGTCGTGCACGTGTTCCACGAGGACGAGCGCGTCTACTACGGGCTCGAGCGTCTGTGGAAGGACTGCCCCGTCGTTCCGATCGAGCTTCCGGAGCGCGTGACACCCGCCCCGTGAGCCCCCCGTGGTTCGAGGAACCTCTCGACCTGTTGTAAGCTTGTCGAGTTGCCCCGAGCAGTCGGGGGCGGCAGTACGGGCCTGTGGCGCAGCTGGTAGCGCACCTGCATGGCATGCAGGGGGTCAGGGGTTCGAGTCCCCTCAGGTCCACCAAAATCACTGGTAAATCCAGGTATCGCCGCTCCGTTCTCGGGAGTGGAGACGTCCTGTCGATCTTCACCAGTCACCTCACGGCTCCGCCGAGGCGGCGTCTCTTTACTTGGCGTCGGCTCAGAGGCAGCTTCGCCGTGTCCGACATGTCCCCAGCCGGATGTCAGCGTCTGATCAGCTCCTACGCGAGGGGAGTCTGCGACGAGGCGGCGCACCTCTGGGGGACGTTGGTCCTGTGATGGGCTCGCGCGCCGGCTCAGGATGAGGTCATGCCCGAAGTGATCCGCGATCCCGGTCCGCAGAGGAAGACGGCCCCGCTTCCGTGGGCGAAGCCCGGGATGCTCGTGGGCTTCGACGGGTCCGAGAGTTCGTTCCGGGCGCTGCAGACCGCGCTGCGCATGGCACCTGCACTCGAGATGCCCGTCCACGTGGCCGTGATCTGGGACTACCCCACGATGATGTACGGCGACCACTTCTCGCCGGCGATCGATCCGGGACCCTCCGAGGCCGCTGAAGAGCTTCGAGCCCGTGCCGTGTCCGACAGCTTCCCCGACGGAGCGCCCGGATGGTTCACCTCCGCCGCGCAACAAGGTCGGCCGTCTCGTACGCTCGTCGAGCTGTCGCAGCAAGCGGAGATGGTCGTGGTCGGGAGCCGAGGTCACGGCGGGTTCAGCGGACTTCTCCTGGGCTCGGTGAGCGGGGCGCTCGCATCGCACTCGGCGTGCTCCGTCCTCGTCGTGCGCTGAGCCGGGTGGTGCGAGGAGGCTCGAGTTGATGTCGGGCCGGGGTATCGAGTTCCGAGAGCTCGCACGGGCGCTCGAGGAGAGTGCGGCTCGCCGACGCCCTGCCCCGTGACGACGAGACCGCGCGTGGCGCGGTGCGGTCGGCGGCTCCCGCCGCCCTCAGCACTCGGGAAGCCGAGAAGCAGCTCGCTGAGTGGAGCCCCCACGCGGTCGCCACCGCCAGGCGCGTGCCGGCTGGGCGGGCGGGCCTATCGCTCACGGAGGTCGTACGGCACGACGCACACCGGGCAGTTCGCCCGCCAGAGCACCTCTTGCGCAACGGATCCCAGCAGCGCCCCGGTGAGAGGCCCGTGATGATGCGTCCCGATCACGAGCATCGACGACGTCCTCGAGAGCTTCAGGAGTGCGGCCGCGCGGCTGTCCCTGACGAGGTCACCGTGGATCTGGAGTGACGGGTGCGCCTCCATGAGGTTCACCATCGCCTCATCGAGGACAGCACGATGATGTTCCAGCTCATGGTCCGGGGAGAGGGCGAGGGCTGTCGAACCGTACGGCGTCGGTGTCGGCATCAGCCATGCGTGCACGAGGCGCAGACCTGTCGACATCAGGCGGGCCTCTTGGGCGGCGAACGCGACGGCCGAGTCCGACGATGCATCGTTCGCGATGCCGACCGTCACCGGATCGTCCGCCTCCACCCACCCTGCGGGCACGAGGCACACCGGCACACTGGATTCCATCGCCAGTTCGAGGGGGACCAGCCCGGGGAATGCCGCCCGCATCAGGTGTGCCGGATCGATGCCCACCACGATGAGGTCGACCCCATGTGCGAAGTCGCCGAGCGTGTCGGGCATGGCGCCTTCCAGACGGTGCAGCTCCACGGGCATGCCAGGAGCGCGCTCGCGGAGGTATGCCTCGGCGTCCGCGAGCTGCTCGATGCCGAGCGACCTGTTCCGGGTCATGGGTGAGATCACGTTGACGACATCGACTTTCGCGCGCGAGCGGCTGCGCCGGTCTGCCGTCCATTTGAGGGCGGCAACTGCCGCAGGGCTCCCGTCGTAACCGAGAACGATGCGCTCCATGACGACCTCCGACCCGCGCTCCCGCCGCGCATTCACCCGGACGCTACGCCGCACCCACCCGGGAAGCCGGGCCGAAGGTCCCGCAGCATGGTCGCGGGACTTTGGACCCGGTCTGCTGTGCCATGCGGGTGTCGCATGGGAACGAGAGGAAGCGCCGCCGCATGTTCCACGCCGTCGACGGACTTGAGGATCGCGAGCGACCATGAACGCCCCGATCCATCAGTCGCCTGACGTGATGCTCGTCCACGACTCCATGTTCGGCAGCACACCTGATATCGCCGAGGCGAGCGCCGTTGGTCTCCCAGGGAGCGCTCCAACGGTGGACGTCACGGCGCTGCACGGGCGCGAGCCGGCGTCAGGCGGTTGCGATGCCGACATCGCCGGTGCCTCGACGGGCGTCCCCGAACCGGGCCCAGCCTCGAGGCGCCGGGAAGCTCCCGAGCGGCCGGAGGATCCGGCTCCCACTCCTCGCGATGAACGACGTCGCCCCTCACCCGATACTCCTGCCGAGGAGGTCCTCGTCCGCTACATCGAGCGGCAGGCGGCGCAGATCGTTGCGAGCGATCCCCTCGTCCGCCTCGACGCGCCGCAGAGCGTGCACGCCATGCGCGTCGTCGCTCGACGGCTGCGCAGCTGTCTGCAGACGTTCAAGAAGGTGCTGCGTCGTGATGAGATCAGGCCGATATGCGAGGAGCTCAAGTGGCTGGCGGGCGTACTGGGTGCCGCACGCGACGCCGAGGTGATGCGTGACCGGATAGCCGGCATCGTGAGCAGTGAGGCACCTCAGTTCGGCATCGGTGCAGGGGACAGCAGCGTGGATCCGGAACTGGCCGCGGCCTACCGCTCCGCGCACCGAGAGCTCCTCGAGGCGCTCGATTCCCCTCGGTATCGCACGCTCCTTCGGGATCTGCAGCGGCTCGTCACCGAACCGCCACTCAGCGACAACGCAGCGCGCCCTGCGAGCCGTGTGCTGTCACCGCAGGCATTGCGTGCCTTCGCGCGGCTCGATGCCCTGGTCACGACCGCGTCCGAAGCCCGCATGCCGGCCGAGCGTGACAGCGCGCTGCATGAGGCCCGCAAGGCGGCGAAGAAGGCCCGCTACGCAGGGGAGACCCTCGCCGAGTTCTTCGGCAGACCCGCTGCGCGCTTCGTGATGGCCATGGAGGAGCTGCAGACCGAGCTCGGCGAGCTTCAGGACAGTGTCGTGACTCGCAGACGCCTCGAAGAAATCGCGCGCGATACGACCTCGCCCGCAGCCGCCTTCCTGTATGGCCGGCTCCACGCACACGAAGAACGCGCGGGCGAGCTCGCCGTCTCACGTTTCGAGCACTCGTGGAGGACGGCCGAGAAGAAGTCGCTTCTCGAGTGGATGGCGTGACACGGGAGGACTCGGCATCCGCCGCTCGCAGCACCTCGGCGCAGCCGCGCCGGAAGATCCCAAGGACGGGTCGGCTAGACTCGGAATGACCACCCGGGAGCGATGCGAAGGCCGACAATCGCGGGATTCTGGTCGACGAAGTCATCCGTCCGGGCCTGTGGCGCAGCTGGTAGCGCACCTGCATGGCATGCAGGGGGTCAGGGGTTCGAGTCCCCTCAGGTCCACCGAAGGAAGGCGCCCGCGAGGGCGCCTTTCGCATTTCCCTCGCGCGTCGGCTCCTGCGAGGTCTCCTGATCACGGACTTGATTGGCTCGTCGAGCCGTTGCCCGACCGGGCGTGAGGGCTTGATTCGCACGCGGATGTGACCATGACGGGCAGTTCGACGAGGTCGAGCTCGACGATCGGCGGGTTTGTGCCGCTCGAGTCCGCGCTGAAGCTGATCGGATGCGGTCCCCGGCGGGCATGGCAGTGACCGTGTGCAGGGCGCTGCGGGGCGGCCCGGTCCGCTCGCGGGCACCGCTGAGACCCTCGCCCGGTTAGCCTCATCGGATGACCTTCGATGCGAACGACGCGGCCGCCGACAGTGACGGGATCTGCCGCGAGCTTCTCCCCGCCGACCGGTTCCGTGATGTGGCACCATCGTTCGCCGTCACAGCCGGGGAGGATGCCGCGTGAGCGTGCACCTCATCGGCGGCGGCGCGACGACGACGGCGGATGCCCCGCTCTACGCGCCGTTCGTCGCTGAAGCGCTGCGGCGAGCGGCCCACGCTGGCCGCGCGCGGGCGCGCGTCGCAGTGATCTCGCTCCACCCCGAGGCCGAGGAGAAGGCGGCGGCACTCGGCGAACTCCTGACAGCGGCCGGCACGGAACCCGCCCTCGAGTTGCACCTCACCGCGGCGCGGCCCGGCGGGCCGATCCTGCTCGATGCGATCGCCGACGTCGACGGCATCGCTGTGGGCGGCGGCAACGTCGAGAACGTGCGCGCCGGGCTCGAGCCGGTGTTCGACGAGCTGCGCCGGTTGGTCGCCGACGGCGTGCCATACCTCGGCGTCTCGGCCGGCGCGATGATCGCCGCGGAGCGCTCGCTCGGAAGCGGGTCGCGCATCGGCGGCGTGGTGGTCTCACCCGAGGATCCCGGCGAGCCAGGCGATGAGTTGGAGATCGAGGTTGGCATCGGTCTCGTCGACGTGGCCATCGAGGTGCACGTGGCCCAACGGGGCATGCTGTCTCGACTGGTCGCCGCCGTCGAATCGGGGCTGATCGCGGGTGCACTCGGCATCGACGAGCGCACCGCGCTGATCTTGGCGTCGGTGCGCTCCGCGTCGAGGGCGCGGGCAGTGTCTGGCGGGTGCTGCCGGCCGAGGGCGGTGTGCTGGTCTCGACGATCGGCACGTGACAGCCGCTCTTACGGGAGTCGCTGAGAACGAGGCTTACGGTGCGAAGGCGGGCGCGTTGCTTGGATCCGCCGGCGGTCCGGGCGGCGTGACGCGACGGATCGCTCCAATGATGTGGTCAAGCCGTGAGCGGGCGGAGCGCAAGGTCGCGTCAACCCCGCATCGGTGTCGTCAGCACGGATTTCGCCGCCCGCATCCCGGAGAGGAGCGCCCCCTGTATCGACGGTGTCTCGCGGTGATCGCCCGCAATGTACAGTCCGTCGCCCATGCGGGCGGGCGACGGGCGCCGCATGGGAGGAGGCAGCGCGGGGAGTGCGTGCGGGATGTCGTCGCGCCGCAGCAGTTCCCACGTCGTGGAGGCGCGGCCCCACATGCGCGAGAGCTGCACGCGCACCTCGTGCTCGGTCGCGACACGCTCGGGAGACCACAGACAGGTCGCTTGAATGAGGTGGCGGCCTCGCGGAGCCGCCTGCGGGACCGTGGCGGAGATCGCCAGCGAGTTGACGATCGGGCCGTCGCGAGTGCCGTCGAGCGTGAGAATGGCGGATGACGGCGGCTCCTCGGCCGCGAACCACCATGTCTGCAGTCCTCGGGTGGTGGGGACCGGTACGTCCATGAGCACGTCAAGAGCCTCCGCGCCCACCGCGACGACGACGTCGCGCGCGAGCAGACGTCCCTCGCCCAGCGCGCGCACTTCCCACCGATTCTCCCGCCGACGCAGTCGGCTCACGGCACGGCTGACCCGGATATCCGCTCCCGCCGCACGAGCGCGCGAGGCGAGCGCCCTCGGCAGCGCCCCGATGCCGTCTCCGGGCAGTCCCGCACCTCCCGGCAGGAACGATCGGGCGAGGAGGCGCACGTAGGTGTCGGACGTCGATTCCGACGCGTCCGCCAGAACGCCCGAAAAGAACGGCGACAGGACCTCGGTGCGCAGCGACCCGGTCAGACCGGCGGCGTCCCAGCCCTCGCCGATGGTGCGGTCCGGACGCGTCACCGCAATGCGCGGGCGGAGGGCGATCGGGCCGAGCCATCGCAGAAGCCCGACGGTGTCGCGCGGCGTCACGAGACCACTCGCGAGCATCGCCGGAAGCAGATGCGCATGCCGCAGGGGGTGCCCGATCGTTGCCATGGAGCCGTCTGCGCGGCGCACCCGGACCGCCGTCGGCAAAGTCCGCACCGCGAGGCGATCGACGTCTACCGCGGCCCGGACGGCGGGATAGGCGGTGTTCAGGACGTGGAACCCGCGGTCAAGGGTAAAGCCGTCCACGCGATCGGTGCGCTGGCGTCCGCCGACGCGATCGGCGGCCTCGAGCACGACCACCTCACGGCCGCGGGCCGCCAGTTCGGCGGCGCATCGCAGGCCCGCCAGTCCGGCGCCGATCACGACCACGTCGTGCGTCTGCATACGCCGAGTGTAGAAGGACGACGGGCAGTGGTGACGGCCGTCAGATGGTCACGCCCCCGGCCGGCGTCAGCTGCGCTTCGGGCTGGGCAGCAGCAGGCCGACCGGGCGCGACGGTCGTGATGACCTCATCCCACCGCTGATTGGTCTGTATCCCCCAGAACACCGCGAACAGGATCAGGCCGAACGCTTCGCCGAGCAATACCTCGGGTACGCCGGGCAGCAGGTCCTGCACGCCGAACCATGCGAAGAAGCTCAGGGAGACGAGGAACGCCATGTCGAGCGCCATGAGCCCTGCCAGCCACATGTACCAGCGCTTCTGCAGCGGCGTGGCCTTGTGCTGGTCTTCCGGGTCCGCGTCGCGGAACCCTCGGATGAACACCACCGCAGCGAACGATGCGAAGAACAGGAACGTGGCGATGTAGTGAATGCTGATGCTCCAGTCGCCGATCCGGATGTACGGGAAGGTGCCGTTCAGCCAGAACGTGAGCACCCCCATGGCGGCGGCCGTGACGAGGGCCGTCACGGGCACGAGACGCGCGAAGGGTTCCCGCGCGCTCTTCTTGTCCCGGATCAGCCACATCACGACCACGGCCACCGTCACGATGATCATGTACGTGAGGACCCCGTTCTGCACATCGGGAAGGGCAGCCTTCGGCAGGCACTCCACCTCGCCCACGTCGCAGGTGAAGGTCGTCAGGCCCTGCTCGATCTTCTTCATATCCGTGGGAACGATCGCGATGAGAGGCCCGAAGACTGCTGCGAGGTCGAGCAGCGTCGACGGGCTGGGGAGCGTGATCTTCCACCCCAGCAGACGGAAGGCTGCTGCGCCTCCCCGCCCGTTGAGGACGAGCATGGCGAGGGATGCCGCGATGAGCACTCCGACGAACACGTTCCTCGCGGGCGTCCAGTAGTAGTAGCTGATCGACCCCTTCACGTACCCGCCGGCCAGCGAGGCGATCGTGACGCCGATCAGCAGCGCCACCACCGCGAACACGAGTGACAGTCGCAGGTAGCGGTGGGTCTTCAGCGCCGACGCGACATACTCGGGAGGTCCGCCGCTGTGTTCGGAACCCGGTGTGGTCGCCCCGCCCGTCGTGGTCTCGGTCATCACTGCCCCCATGCAGCTCAGTGCCGCACTCGCCGTGACGCTGATCGGCGCCGACCACCGGCGTCGCGACTTGCGCTCACCACATCGGAGCGCCTGCGCGTCATCGTACTCTCGGCGCCGTCGGCGAGGAACTGCCCCGACCGGCGCCGACGTTCGAACGCAGCGCTGCGGCCCGCTGCGCTCGAGACGGCTCTCGCGGCCGTCGCAGGGGAGGGAACACGAGGCGAAGAAGCCCCGCAACCCCTTGCGGGTGTCGGGCACCCTGGGGGAGTCTGTCGCCATGCCCGACGTGATCCCGTTCCTGTGGTTCGACAACGACGCCGAGGCGGCGATCCGCTTCTACACCGAGCTCATCCCCGGCTCCGAGATCGTCTCGATCGGCAGATACCCCGAGGGCGTTCCCGGCATGGGCGGCAAGGTCATGCACGCGCACTTCCGCCTCGCGGGGCGCGATCACTACGCGATGGATGCCGGTCCCCAGTTCCCCTTCACCGAGGCCGTCTCGCTCTACGTGTCCTGCGCTGATCAGGGCGAGGTCGACCGGTACTGGGACGCGCTCACGGCGGGCGGGACGGAGCAGCCGTGCGGCTGGCTCAAGGACCGGTGGGGACTCTCGTGGCAGATCATCCCGGATCGTCTCATCGATCTCATCCGCGATCCCGACCCCGACCGCGCGCACCGGGCCGTGCAGGCGATGCTGAGCATGCACAAGATCGACATCGGCGTCATCGAGGCGGCCGCCGCCGCGTCATGAGCGCCCTCGGGCGCGCTCCCGCGGCCCTCGCGCTCGTCGCGGTGCTCGCGATCGCCGGATGCACGGCGGGGGCGCCGAGCGCCGGCATCCCTCCCTCTGCGACTCGTGATGCGACGCCCGCACCCACGGCGACCGAGGCCCGCTCCGGGTTCTGGCGGGTCGCAGGCGATCCCGTGACTCTCGCCTCGCGGCTCGCTGTGCCGTGGTCGGTCGTGCCGCTGCCCGGCGGAGGAGCCCTCATCAGCAGTCGCGACGACGGCGCGATCCGCGAGCTCACACCCGCGGGTGACGTCCGCGAGGTCGGCCGCGTGCCCGGCGTCGTCGCGGGCGGCGAGTCGGGACTTCACGGCCTCGCCCTGCGCGACGAGGGCGACGAGCGCTGGCTGTACGCGTACCACGGGGCATCCGCAGACAACCGCGTCGTCCGGATGCCGCTCCTCGGCAGGAACGGAGCGCTCGGCATCGGCGAGCCCGAGGTGATTCTCGCGGGCATCCCGCGGGCGTCGACGCACGACGGCGGCCGCCTCGCCTTCGGGCCGGACGGGCTGCTCTACGTCACGACGGGTGACGCTCAGCAGCGCGATGCCGCGCAGGATGCGGCATCCCTCGGCGGAAAGATCCTGCGGATCACTCCGGAGGGCGACCCCGCGCCCGGCAATCCGTTCGGCACGACGGTCTACACGCTCGGCCACCGCAACGTGCAGGGGATCGCGTGGACGAGCGACGGGACGATGTGGGCGAGCGAGTTCGGCCAGGACACGTTCGACGAGCTCAACCGGATCGAGGCGGGCGGCAACTACGGCTGGCCCGTGCACGAGGGCGTCGCGGACGACGAGGACTACATCGATCCCGTCGCGACGTGGGCGACCGACGACGCGAGCCCGAGCGGGATCGCGGCGGTGGGAGACACCGTCTTCCTCGCGGGCCTGCGGGGCGAG
Organism: Microbacterium sp. SS28; assembly: GCF_022761035.1. Classification (GTDB taxonomy): domain Bacteria; phylum Actinomycetota; class Actinomycetes; order Actinomycetales; family Microbacteriaceae; genus Microbacterium. The sequence goes on along the minus strand of NZ_JAKWJP010000002.1, from coordinate 449,898 downwards.
CGGCTGTGGGTCGTCGACACCGGCGACTCGTCAGCGGGCCCCGAGGCCGTCCTCACGGGCGAACAGGGGCGCCTGCGCGATGTCGTGGCGGCGCCCGACGGGTCGCTCTGGGTGCTCACGGGCAACACCGACGGCCGCGGTTCGCCGCGCCCCGAGGACGACCTGCTTCTGCGACTCGAGCTCACCCGGCAGGGTTGAGACGGCCCGCCGCGGACCGCCGCGACTCCCCATTCACGAGGCATCCGGCGTTACGGTGAACGAGTGATCGAACAACCCCGGTGTCCCGTCTGCCGGCACTTCCTGTATCTCGACGCCCTCGTGTGCCACAACTGCGACGCGGAGCTCGGGTACCACATCATCACGCGGCAGTTCTATTCGGTGCGGAAGGGTCGCGCGGTCATCGGCGACCAGAACTGGTACACGTGCAGCAATCGCGGCTGGGAGTGCAACTGGCTCGTCTGGGAGAATGCGCCGGCCGGCCGGTGCTTCTCGTGCCGTCTGACGCGCACGCGGCCCGACCCGGACGACACGATCGCTCTCTCGAAACTCGCGAAGACCGAGGAGGCCAAGCGCCGGCTGCTGCTGCAGCTGGGCGATCTGGGCCTGCCGATCGTGCCGTGGGACGTGCAGCCGGGCGGCCTCGGCTTCGATCTGCTCTCGAGCATCTCGCTCGGGCGGCCTGTCATGATCGGGCACGCGAACGGGATCGTCACGATCGACCTCGCCGAGAGCCTCGACGACCGCCGCGAGGCGCTGCGGATCAGGCTCGGTGAGCCGTACCGCACGATGCTGGGTCACCTGCGGCACGAGACGGGCCACTACTACCAGAACGTGCTGCTCACCGATGATCAGGACTGGGCGCGCTGCCGCGACCTCTTCGGCGACGAGCGGGCGAGCTACCGCGACGCCATCAAGCGCCACTACGCGATGGGTGCGCCCGAGAACTGGCACGAGTCCTTCATCTCGGAGTACGCCACGATGCACCCGTGGGAGGACTTCGCCGAGACGTTCGCCCACTACCTCCACATCACGGGCACCCTGCAGACGGCCGCCGCGATCGGGATCCACCTGGATGCCTCTGCGACGCATCTGCGCGACATCGACGTCGATCCGCTCGGATCGTACCGCGACGAGCCCGTCGCGCTGCTTCTGGCGGACTGGGAATGGATGTCGGAGGCCTTCAACCGCATCAACCGGGCTATGGGCTTCGGCGACCTGTACCCGTTCGAAATCTCGCCTCCTGTCCGTCGCAAGCTCGGGTTCATGCACGACCTCGTCACGCACGCCCCGCTCACAACCGAGGAGCAGTTCCAGCTCATCTATCCGCAGGACACCGAGCGCGCGTGACGAGCTACTCGCGGGGGCGGCGCGTCATCGGAGCGGCGACGCACTATGTCGAGAACCAGCCCCCGTGGCGCGTCGATGTCGACGAGTACGCGCTGAACGCGCCTCTCGTCGGCGCGGTGCGCGCCTTCGGGGCGGAGTGGGCCGACGATGCGCTGCACGACACGGGCGCCCTCGTCGGGTCCCTCGGCTTCCAGCGCGACGCCGAGCTCGCGAACGTCCATACGCCCGTCGCGCATGCGCACGACCGCTGGGGCTTCCGGCTCGACGAGGTCGAGTACGACCCCTCCTACCATCGCGTGCTCGGAGCGGCGCTCGCCGCGGGCGCCCACACGTCCGCGTCGGCGGATCCCCGGCCGGGCGCCGCCGTCGCGCGCGCCGCGCACTTCATGCTCTTCGCACAGGTCGAGCCGGGGCATGCGTGCCCCGTCTCGATGACGCACGCGGCGGTCGCCTCGATCGAGGGGTCGCCGTGGATCGCAGAGGAGTGGATGCCGCGCCTGCACTCCCGCGCGTACGACCCGCGTCTCGTGGTCGAGGGCGGCAAGACCAGCGCCCTCGTGGGCATGGCGATGACCGAGAAGCAGGGCGGCTCCGACGTGCGCGCCGGCACGACAGTCGGCACGAGCATGGGCGGCCACGCGTACCAGCTGACGGGTCACAAGTGGTTCTGCTCGGCACCGATGTCGGACGCGTTCCTCGTACTCGCGCACACGACCCGCGGCGGCGAGGATGAGGGCCTCAGCTGCCTCTTCGTGCCCCGCATCCTCTCGCACGGCACACGCAACGTCTTCCGCATCCAGCGTCTCAAGGACAAGCTCGGCAACCGGTCCAACGCGTCGGCGGAGGTCGAGTTCGACGGCACGATCGGCACGCTCGTCGGGGAGCAGGGCAGGGGAGTGCGCGCGATCATCGAGATGGTGCAGCGCACCCGCCTCGACTGCGTCCTGGGCACGGCGGCGGGTATGCGCCAGTCCGTCGCCGAAGCGGTATGGCACGCCCGCGGGCGCTCCGCCTTCGGTGCGCGGCTGATCGACCAGCCCGCCATGACCGCCGTCCTCGCGGATCTCGCGCTGGAGTCCGAGGCCGCGATGCTCACGGGCCTCCGTCTCGCGCAGCTGTTCGAGGCAGATGCCACCGAGCACGACGTCGCGCTCCGCCGGCTCGCGACGCCCGTCGCCAAGTATCAGGTGTGCAAGCGCGGTCCGCATCACGCCTACGAGGCGCTCGAGTGCCTCGGCGGCAACGGCTACACCGAGTCGTTCCCGCTCGCGCGGCGCTACCGCGAGCAGCCCGTCATGGCGATCTGGGAGGGGTCGGGCAACGTCATCGCGCTCGACGTCCTGCGCGCGCTCACCCGCGACCCGTCGTCGGTGGACGCCTTCGCCGACGAGCTCGCCGTCACAGAAGGCGCGTCACGGCTGCTCGACGCGCACGTCCGCGGCACCCTCGACCTCCTCATCGAGGTCGCGGGCGAGCCCGACTTCGCGGCGCCGAACGCGCGCCGCCTCACGGAGGCGCTCGCCCTGGCCCTCCAGTCCTCGCTCATGCTGCGCCACGCCCCGACCCTCGACGCCGAGACCTTCCTCGCCGCGCGTCTCGGCGAGGATCGGGCCGCGCAGTACGGCGTGCTCCCGCGGGGGACGGATGCCGCAGCCATCGTCGCGCGGCACTGAGCCCGCGTTCCCGCACGGCGACCGCGGAGCCCCGCCGACGTAGGCTGGCAGGGTGACCATCGGCCGGCGGATCCTCGGGGTCTGCGCCGGAGTCGCGATCGCGGTGGTCGTCGCAGGGTCGGCACCGGGCGAGAGCGCCCTCGCGGCGCCGCCGGACCCCCTCGTGCGCGTCGTCGCGGCGGCAGACGACGACCTCCCGGCGAGGGCAGCTGCCGTCGTGTCCGGCATGACGCTGCGACAGAAGGCGGCGGCCGTCGTCATGGGCCATATCCCGACGACGGATGCCGCGATCCTGCGCGACTACATGCAGACGACCGGCATCGGCGGATTCCTCCTGATGGGCGCCAACATCCCGGAGGACGAGTCCGCGCTTCGGGGAGTGACCGCGGCGCTGACGCTCGACGCCGGGCTGCCTCCGCTGATCGCGATCGATCAGGAGGGCGGCGATGTCTCGCGCCTGCCGTGGGACGCGTTCCCCTCCGCGCTGACACTCAAGAATCAGGCGCCCGCCGCGGCCGCCGAGGCATTCGCCGGTCGCGGGGCCCTCGTTCAGCGCGCGGGCATCGGCGTCAACTTCGGCGTCGTCGCCGACGTGACGGACGACCCCTCGATGTTCATCTACCGTCGCGCTCTCGGGACGACGCCGGAGACCGCGCTCGAGCGCGTGGCGGCGGCGGTCACGGGCGAGGACGGGCAGGCGCTCACGACCCTCAAGCACTTCCCGGGACACGGCGCGGCTCCAGGGGACTCGCATGCCGGCATCCCGTCGACCGATGAGACGAAGGCCGACTGGTCGGCCACCGACGCGGCGCCGTTCCAGGCCGGGATCGACGCCGGCGCCCCGATGCTCATGTTCGGACACCTCGTGTACACGGCGGTCGACGCGGCGCCCGCGACGCTGTCACCCGAGTGGCATCGCATCGCGCGCGACGAGCTCGGCTTCGAGGGCGTCATCGTCACCGACGACCTGGGCATGCTCGAGGCATCCGGGATCCCGGAGTATCAGGACCCCGTCGCGAACGCCGTCCGCGCGCTCGCCGCGGGGAGCGATCTGCTGCTGACGGTCCTGTACTCGACGGCCGGCACCGCACCGCGCATCGTCGACGGGATCGTCGCGGCCGTCGAATCGGGAGCCGTGCCGCCCGAGCGCCTCGATGAGGCAGCCCGGAGGGTCACGGCGCTGCGGCTCGAGGTCGCGGCATCCGGTCGGGGGCTCGTGCCGTGCGCCGACTGCACGCCCGCCGGTTAAGCCGGGTCGAGCGGCGCGAGCGGGTCGAGCACGCTCAGCAAGCGTGAGCGGAGCACCTGCCCGCGCTCCGAGAAGCCGCGCTGCCGGCGCACGTACTCGGCCTTGCCGTCGGCGGTCTCGATGCGCACGGGCGCATAGCCGCGGTCGGCGAGGTCGTACGGCGAGGCCTGCATGTCGAGGATCCGGATGTCGTGCGCGAGCTCGAACGCGTCGAGCAGCAGGTCTCCCGGCACGAGCGGGCCGAGCTTGACCGCCCACTTGTAGAGGTCCATCCCGGCGTGCAGGCACCCCGGCTGCTCCATGCGGGGCTGCAGCTCGCGCGTCGGAGTCTCACGGTTGCGCGGCACCGCCTCGGGGGTGAAGAACCGGAAGGCGTCGAAGTGCGTGCAGCGCAGCTCGTGCGCCTCGACGACGGCATCGGTTCCGTCCTGGCCGAGCCGGAGCGGCACGGCGTGGCGGTGCTCGCCCTGTCGGTAGACCATGGCCCACTCGTGCAGCCCGAAGCAGCCGAAGGATCCGGCGCGGCCCGCGGTCGCACGCAGGATCTTCTCCACGCCCGTGACGAGCAGCGCCTTGGCAGAGCGGAAGCCGAGGTCGTCGACGACGAGCGACTGCGGGTCACTTCCCGAGATGTACCAGTTCCAGTCCGCGCGGGGCGTCTCGGCGGCCTCGGCCAGCTCGGCGCCCGCACCCGGGTGCCACCGGCGCAATACGGCGGGCTTGTACGAGTAGTAGGTGAAGAGGAAGTCCTCGACGGGATGCTTCTCCCCGCGGGACGCGCGGGCGCGGTGGCCCGCCGTGAGCGCGTCGGCGCGCGCGTGATGAGCCTCTTCGCGTGCGCGCCACTCCGCAGGCGCGAGAAGCACCGGGGCGGGGGCGAGCAGGCTCATGCTTCGAGGATAGGCGCGGGCGCCTGAGCGTCGCCGGCGAGCGGATGCTGGGGCGGCTGGAGCACGGGACTCAGGCGGCGGGCTCGATGAGCTCAGGTGAGTTGTTGCGCACGTTGCCGACGGCCTTGCCCACGACATGGTCGTCGAGGGTCTCGGCGATCGCGGGTGCCGCGTCGATCGCGGCATCCAGCACATCGCGGACGTTGTCGGTGCTCGGGTCGAGCCATGCGTCGGCGTGGTCGGGATCGAGGAAGAGCGGCATGCGGTCGTGGATCGACCCGAGCCGGCCGATCGAGTCGCGCGTCAGGATCGTGAAGCTCAGCACCCAGCGTGAGGGATCGTCCTCGGGCTTTGAGGCGTCCTTCCACCACTCGTACAGTCCCGCGAAGAAGAGCGGCGAGCCGTCGGCGGGATGGATGTAGTGCGGGATCTTCTCGTCGCCCGTGCGCTTCCACTCGTAGTAGCCGGATGCCGGCACGACGGCGCGGCGCTTCTCGAGCGCCTTGCGGAACATCGGCTTGTCTTCGAGCTCTTCCGAGCGCGCGTTGAACGCGCGGGCGCCGATCGAGAGGTCTTTCGCCCAGACGGGCACGAGCCCCCAGCGCGCCGTCTCGAGGCGGCGGGTCGGAGGATCGGTCTTGGCCGAATCGAGCACGATCGCGACGCCCGCCGTGGGGGCGATGTTGTATGAGGGCTCGGGCAGGTCGTCGCTCTCGACGTCGACCCGCAGGACGCCGACGAGCTCCGAGCCGACGCTCGCGACGACGAATCTTCCGCACATGCCGCCAGCCTACGCGGGGGCGCAGACACCGGTCAGGCCTCGACGACGCCGACCTTCTCGAGGCGTTCGAGCAGTCCCGCGCCGTCTGACTCGGTCACCCACGGCACGTCAGCCGCGGAGTGATCGTCCACGACCGTCCGACCCCCCGCGAGCACGGCCTCGGCGGGCGAGAGGCGGCGGATCGCGACGCCTGCGACGCTGGCGGGATGCTCGGTCGTGAAGGCCGTGTAGATCGCCTCGTCGTGCTGCCCGTCGTCGCCCACGAGGAGCCACTTGATCTGCGGGAACTCGCGGGCGAGCCTGCGCAGGTTCGTGAGCTTGTGGTCGCGGCCGCTGCGGAACCAGCGGTCGTGCGTGGGACCCCAGTCGGTGAGCAGCATGGCGCCCGGAGGGAAGAGGTGCCGCTGCAGGAATCGCGTGAGGGTGGGCGCGATGTTCCACGCGCCCGTGGAGAGGTAGATGACGGGCGACCCGGGAGTGTCGCGCGCGATGCGCTCGAGCAGCACGGCCATGCCCGGCACGGGCTGCCTCGCGTGCTCGTCCACGACGAAGGAGTTCCAGGCGGCCAGCAGAGGACGGGGGAGCGCTGTCACCATGACGGTGTCGTCGACGTCCGAGACGACGCCGAAGCGGATGTCGGGACCGACGATGAAGACGCGCGTCTCGACGGGCTCGGAGCCCTCGACCGACATCGTGAGGGTCTGCCAGCCCGGCTCGAGCTGCGCGGGAAGCACCGTGTCGATGACGCCCCCGCGATCCGCGACGACCTCGTGCGTGACACCGGCGATCGTGACGCTCACCTGGGCGAAGCCGACGGGCACCGCGACGAAGCTGCGCCATCCGCGCACTGTCGCGTACTCGCCGGTTCCCAGTGGCTTGACCGGCGGGACGATGAGGGCGCGACCCAGCACCCGCACCCAGTCGACGCCGCCGTAGCCGGGGAAGGGCATGACGGTGGGCCTCTGCCCCCGCGCCCGCGCGCGGCGCTCGCGCCACGAGTGCAGGCGGTACTCCATACGCGCGAGCCACAGCACCTTCGTGCGCATGTTGGTCTTCGCAGGCATCCCCTCAGTCTTCCATGTCCTCCTCGACATGACCTGACCGGAGGGTGTCCGAACGGCCCGAGATCTGGTCCTCCGCATGCAGGTGGCGGCGCTCGAGCCGCTCGATGAGCTTCTTTCCGAGGAAGACGAGGACGAGGAACCCGACGATCACGGCGACGAAGATGTAGCCCGCGTAGTGGAGCTGGTCGGCGAGTTCCCGATAGGTCCCCGCCGCGGCGGCGGACACGGAGATGAAGAGCGTCGCCCACACGACGCATGCGGGGGCGGTCCACGCGAGGAACCGCCGATACGAGTACCCGCTCATCCCGACCGTGAGCGGCACGAGCGAGTGGAGGACGGGCAGGAAGCGCGAGATGAAGATCGCGGGTCCTCCGCGGCGGCGCAGGTATCGCTCCGAGCGCTCCCATTTGTCGTCGCCGAGGCGCTGGCCGAGGCGCGACGCCCGGATCTTCGGGCCCAGGAACCGTCCCAGCCAGAAGCCGACGCTCTCGCCGATGAGCGCGCCGATGACGACCGCGATGCCGAGCAGGATTCCCTCGAGAGGGGATGCCACTGCCGTCCCCGCGACGATGACGATGGTGTCGCCCGGCACGACGAGCCCGATCAGGACGCTCGTCTCGAGCATGACCGCGATGCCGGCGACGATCGTCCTCACGAGCGGATCGACGCTCTGCACGGCGTCGAGGAGCCACGAGAGGAACTCGTTCACCCCCTGAGCCTAAGGGCGCAGGCGGGCTCTAGCCTGGGAGAATGTTCCGCCCGCTCGTCGCCACGCTGCTCGACGAGTGGATCGACCCCGAGACGGTCTATCTGGCCGGTTTCGCGCAGCGCGCGGACTCGTTCTGGCTCGACGCGGGGCCGGGTGCGACGACGGGCTGGAGTTGGGTCGGCGGGGGCTCGGTCGAGCCCGATCCGGCGGCCATCCGGGCACTCGCGTGCGCGGAACCGCCCGGCGAGCAGGCAGAGAGCGGCCGCTTCTCGGGCGGCTGGATCGGCTGGCTCGGGTACGAGGACGCCGCCGCGCGCGCGGGTGCACCGACGAGCCCGGTCGAGCCCGGCATCCCGCAGCAGCTGTGGCTGCGCGTCGAGCGGCACGTCGCGTTCGACCATGCGACGCGCCGGATCTGGGCGTTCGCGCCCGCCGACGAGATCGCCGCGTTCGCTCGCGACGTCGCGGCGTCGCACGCCGAGCCGGCGGAGGGCGAGCCCGAGCCCGTCACGGTGCGCGCGCGGCACGAGCCGGGGGAGTACGCCCAGCTCGTCGAGCGCTGCCGCGATGCGATCCGCGAAGGCGACGCGTATCAGCTGTGCCTCACGACGCGCTTCGAGGTCGACGCATCCGTCGATCCGCTCGCGGTCTATCTGCGCCTGCGTGCCCGCACGCCCGCGCACCACGGCGGTCTGATCCGGTCGGGGGTCGTCGCGCTCCTGAGCGCGAGCCCCGAGCTGTTCCTCGAGGTGCAGGACGGCGTCGTGCGCACGCACCCCATCAAGGGCACGCGTCCGCGGGGGACGGATGCCGCGTCCGACGCTGCGCTCGCGGCCGAGCTCGTGGCGAGCGTGAAGGAGCGCGCCGAGAACGTCATGATCGTCGACCTCATGCGCAACGACCTGTCGCGCGTGAGCGCGCCCGCTTCGGTCGCGGTCGACCGCCTGTTCGCCGTCGAGAGCTATCCCGCCGTGCACCAGCTCGTGAGCACCGTCTCGGGGCGCCTCGAGGCGGGGACGACGGTCGGCGGTCTGCTGGATGCCGCGTTCCCCGCGGGAAGCATGACGGGTGCACCGAAGCTCTCGGCCATGACGATCCTCCACGAGCTCGAGGCGGCCCCGCGCGGCGTGTTCGCCGGATGCTTCGGGTGGGTCGGCGACGACGGCGCGCTCGACCTCGCGATGGTCATCCGGTCGATCGTCGTGCACGCGGACGGCGCGTACGTCGGGGCCGGCGGCGGGATCACCTGGAGATCGGATGCCTCGGCCGAGGTGGCGGAGGTGGGCGTCAAGGCGCGCGGCCCCCTCGCTGCGCTCGGCGGCGAGCTGCCGCCCGGATGGTGAGCAGGCTCGGCCGGACGGCGAGCAGGCTCGGCTGGACGGTGAGCCGGCTGGGCCGGACGCGGGTCCGGTAACCTGGAATGCGCGTTTCGCGCGCCTTCCCGTCTTCGCACGATTGGTCCCCACACGTGTCCCAGAGCTCCTCGTCCCTGCCCGCCGCCGAGAGCGCCGCGTACGACGCGCACGCCGCCCAGGCCAAGTGGCAGGCCCGGTGGGCCCAGGACGACCCGTTCCGCGCCGGCGGCGAAGGAGACACGCGCCCCCGCAAGTACGTCCTCGCGATGTTCCCGTACCCCTCGGGCGATCTGCACATGGGGCACGCCGAGAACTACCTCTACTCCGACATCGTCGCGCGCTTCTGGCGTCACCGCGGCTACAACGTGCTGAACCCCATCGGCTGGGACTCGTTCGGCCTGCCCGCCGAGAACGCGGCGATCAAGCGCGGCGCCGACCCCGTCAAGTGGACGTACGAGAACATCGCGCAGCAGCGCGAGAGCCTCAAGGACTACGGCGTCTCGTTCGACTGGTCGCGCGTCCTGCACACGAGCGACCCCGAGTACTACCGCTGGAACCAGTGGCTCTTCCAGAAGCTCTATGAGCGCGGGCTGGCCTATCGCAAGGAGAGCCCCGTCAACTGGTGCCCCAACGACCAGACGGTGCTCGCCAACGAGCAGGTCGTCGAAGGGCACTGCGAGCGCTGCGGCGCCGAGGTCGTCAAGAAGAAGCTGACGCAGTGGTACTTCCGCATCACGGACTACGCCGACCGCCTGCTCGATGACCTCAACCAGCTCGAGGGCTTCTGGCCGCACAAGGTGCTGCAGATGCAGCGCAACTGGATCGGCCGTTCGGTGGGAGCCGACATCGACTTCGCGATCGAGGGCCGCGAGGGCGTCGTGACGGTCTTCTCGACGCGCCCCGACACGCTGCACGGCGCGACGTTCTTCGTCGTCGCGCCCGAGTCGGATCTCGCGGCGGAGCTCGCCGCGGGTGCGTCCGACGCGGTCCGCTCCCGCTTCGGCGAGTACCTCGCGGGCGTCCAGCGCGAGACCGAGATCGAGCGCCAGAGCACCGACCGCCCCAAGACCGGCGTCTTCCTCGAGCGGTACGCGATCAACCCCGTCAACGGCGAGCGCCTGCCGATCTGGGCCGCCGACTACGTCCTCGCGGACTACGGCCACGGCGCCGTCATGGCCGTGCCCGCGCACGACCAGCGCGACCTCGACTTCGCGCGCGCGTTCGACCTGCCCGTGCGCGTCGTCGTCGACACCACGGCGCCCATCACGGGCGCCATCCCGGTCATCGAGCTCGACGACGACGGCGTGCCGATCGATCCCGGCGCCGACGCCCTGACGCTCGACACGATCGATCCCGCCAAGACCGGCATCGCGCTCACGGGCGAGGGCCGCATGATCAACTCGGGCGCGCTCGACGGGCTCTCCAAGCGCAACGCGATCGCGCGGATGGTCGAGAAGCTCGAAGCGGCGGGCACGGGACGGGCGGCGAAGTCGTTCCGCCTGCGCGACTGGCTCATCTCGCGCCAGCGCTACTGGGGCACACCCATCCCGATGGTCCACACGCAGGACGGCCGCACCGTCCCGGTGCCCGACGAGCAGCTCCCCGTGCTCCTCCCGTCCGTCGAGGGTCTCGACCTCAAGCCCAAGGGCACCTCGCCGCTCGGCGGTGCGTCCGACTGGGTCGCGACGACCGACCCCGAGACGGGAGAGGACGCGCTGCGCGACACGGACACGATGGACACCTTCGTCGACAGCTCGTGGTACTTCCTGCGATACCTGTCGCCGCGCGATGCGGGCGAGGCGTTCTCGGCGCGCGAGGCCGGCAAGTGGGGTCCCGTCGACTTCTACATCGGCGGCGTAGAGCACGCGATCCTGCACCTGCTGTACGCGCGCTTCATCACGAAGGCCCTCTTCGACATGGGCCTCGTCGACTTCACCGAGCCGTTCTCCAGCCTCATCAACCAGGGCATGGTGATCCTGGGCGGGGCCAAGATGTCCAAGAGCAAGGGCAACCTCGTGCTCTTCCAGGAGGAGCTCGACGCGCACGGCGCCGACGCGCTGCGCGTCGCGCTGGCCTTCGCAGGCCCCGTCGAGGACGACAAGGACTGGGACGACGTCTCGACGACGGGTGCGACGAAGTTCCTCGCCCGCGCGTGGCGCATCGCGCACGAGGTGACGAGCAGCCCCGACGTCGTGTGGGCCGAGGGCGACGCGGCGCTGCGCCGCGTGACGCACCGTCTGCTCGCCGACGCTCCTGGGCTCATCGAGCAGACGAAGTTCAACGTCGTCGTCGCGCGCCTCATGGAGCTCGTCAACGCGACGCGCAAGACGATCGACTCGGATGCCGGCGCGGGCGATCCCGCCGTGCGCGAGGCCGCCGAGGCGATCGCGATGGTGCTCGACCTGTTCGCTCCGCACACGGCCGAAGAGATGTGGGAGGTGCTCGGCTACGACTCGTTCGTGGGTCTCGTGCCGTGGCGTCAGGCCGATCCCACGCTGCTCGTCGAGGACTCGGTCAAAGCGGTCGTGCAGATCGACGGCAAGGTGCGCGCCACGCTCGACGTGCCCGCGCGCATCGACGGCGCAGCCCTCGAGAGGCTCGCCCGCTCGGATGAGCGCGTCATCCGCTCGCTCGGCGATCGTCAGATCGTCCGCGCGATCGTGCGCCCGCCCAAGGTCGTGAGCTTCAGCACGCGCTGAGTCTCGCGCTGAGTCTCCTCCCCACCCCGCTGTGCGGGTCCGGTCATCCACGTCCGTGCTTCCGAGGCGGTCGGGGGTGATCGTCCCGCCCTAGCGTCGACCGCGTGACTGCGGCCGAAGACCCCGTGCAGGGCCGCAGGCGTCTGGGGGTCGGGGCGGCCGTCGTCGTGGTCCTCGCGGCGCTCGCGGTGACGGTGGGCATCGGCATCGTCCGCGGGGCCGCATCGCCGGTCGAGGCCGTTCCCGCGTCGGAGGGACCGGGGACGGATGCCGCACCCGCGGCATCCGTCTATGTGCACGTCTCGGGAGCCGTCGCGGCGCCGGGACTGTACGTCCTCGGCGAGCACGCCCGCGTCGTGGACGCGATCGCGGCGGCGGGGGGATTCACGGCGGAGGCCGACCGCGCCGCCGTGAACCTCGCGCGACCGCTGAGCGACGGCGAGCAGCTCGCCGTGCCCGTCGCGGGCGCCGCACCCGACCCCGGCGCCGGTGCGGCGCAGACGGACGGACGCGTCAATCTCAACACCGCGGACGCGGCGGCGCTCGACACGCTCCCGCGCATCGGGCCCGCGATGGCGGAGCGCATCATCGCGTGGCGCGATGAGAACGGCCGGTTCACGAGCGTCGAAGATCTCCTCGCGGTGCCCGGCATCGGCGACAAGATGCTCGAGGCCCTGCGCGACCAGGTGAGCGTGTGACCCGTCGGCTGCGGCGATTCCGCCTCGTGCCGGTCGCGCTGCTGGTGTGGGGGACGGCGGCTGCCGCGACGATGGTCCCCGCCATCGCGCCGGTGCTCGCGGCGGCGGCCTGGATCGCGACCGCGGTCGCGATGAGCCTCCTGCTGCGGCCGCATGCTCGGCTGGATGCTCGGCCGCATGCTCGGCGACGCGTCGCGGTCGTCGTCGTCCTCGCGTGTGCCGCTGCGGCGGTCGTCGCCTCGCACGTCGTGCTCGCCCAGCCCGCCCGGACGGCTCTCGTGACGCTCTCGGTCGACGGCGGACGGGCCGTCGAGCTCACGGCGCGGGTCGTCGGCAAGATCGAGCGGCGCGCCGCGACGGGCCAGCTCGTGTTCGACGCCGTCACGTCGCGCGCAGCGACGGGCCCTGTCGCGCGATCGGTCGACCTGCCGGTGTCGATCGGGGTGCAGCCGGATGACGTCGACGGGCTCGGGGAGCTCGACGTCGGGGCCGTCATCGTCGTTCGAGGGACGACGCGGCCCGCCGATCCGGGGGAGCGGTCGGTCGTGCTCGTCACGGCGTCGGCGGGTGTCGAGGTGGTCGAGCCGCCGTCGGGACCGGAGGCGCTCGCGGGGGCGCTGCGCGACGGCCTCGTCGCCGCGACGCGCGGGCTGCCGGACCCGGGAGGAGGCCTCGTGGCGGGACTCGCCGTCGGCGACACCAGCGGGGTCGGCGCAGACCTCGACGCCGCGATGAAGGCCTCCTCGCTCTCGCACCTCACTGCCGTCTCGGGAGCGAACTGCGCCCTCGTCGTCGGTCTCGCCTTCGCGGGCGCCGCGCTGCTCGGGGCGCGGCGTGGCGTGCGGGTCGGTGTCGGGATCGCCGCCCTCGTCGCATTCGTCGTGCTCGTGACCCCCGAGCCGAGTGTCGCGCGCGCCGCCGCGATGGCCGCCGTCGCGATGCTCGCCGTCGTCCTGGGCCGCTCGGCCGCTGGCGTCGCGGTCCTGTGCCTCGCGGTGACGGTCCTGCTCGCCGTGGATCCGTGGCTCTCCACCTCGCTCGGCTTCGCGCTCTCGAGCGTCGCGACGGCGTCGCTCCTGCTCCTCGCGCGCCCACTCGCGGCGGGGCTCGAACGATGGATGCCGCGCGCCCTCGCGCTCGGATTCTCGGTTCCGCTCGCGGCGCAGCTCGCGTGCGGTCCCCTCCTCGTCCTCATCGCGCCGACCATCCCGCTCTACGGCGTCATCGCGAACCTCCTTGCGGCGCCCGCCGCCCCGGTGGCCACCGTCGTCGGCCTCGCCGCGTGCCTCGCGCTGCCGATCCCGGTCCTGCAGTCTGGGCTCGCGGCGCTCGCGTGGGTGCCGGCGGCGTGGATCGCCGCGACGGCGACGACCTTCGCGGAGCTTCCCGGCGGACAGGTCCCGTGGCTCGAGGGCTGGTGGGGTCTCGCGGCACTCACGGTGCTCGGAGCGGCGGTCATCGTCCTCCTCGGGCCGCGATCGCATCGCACGAGGGTCGTCCGAGCCGTCGCCGGTGCGCTCGTCGCGGTCGTCGTGGGCGGCGTCGCGGGCGGAGCGGCCCTCGCAGGGCTGGCAGGGCCTCTGACGCTGCCGCCCGCGTGGGCGATCCTCGTGTGCGATGTCGGGCAGGGCGACGCCGTCCTCGTCCGCTCCGCGGGGGAGGTGGCCCTCGTCGACACGGGCCCCGATCCCGGCGCGCTCGAGTCATGTCTCACCCGCGCCGGCGTCGGACACCTCGACCTGCTCGTGCTGACGCACTTCGACGCCGACCACTCGGGCGGTGTCGATGCGGTCGTCGGCCGCGTCGACCAAGTCCTCCACGGTCCTCCCGGGTCCGACGCGCACGAGCACGTCCTCGACGCGCTCGCGCGGGGCGGGGCCACGCTCGTCGCGGCGCGCACGGGGCTCGAGGGCGAGCTGGGCGCGGCGGCCTACCGCGTCGTGTGGCCGCGTGCCGAGAGCCGCGCGTATCCACCGGGGAACGATGCGAGCGTCGTCGTCGAGATCCGCGGCGGCGGCATCCCTCCCGCCCTGTTCCTCGGCGACCTGTCGGCCTCGCCGCAGCGGGCCATCGAGGCATCGGGTGCGCTCGCTCCGCCGTACGACGTCGTCAAGGTCGCGCACCACGGAAGCGCCGACCAGGAGCCCGAGCTCTACCGGGCGGCGCGGCCGGCCGTCGCCCTCGTGACGGTCGGGCTCGGCAACGACTACGGGCATCCACGCCAGGAGATCCTCGACGTGCTGAGCGAGCTCGGCGCGGTAGTCGCGCGCACGGATCGGCAGGGCGTCGTCGCGGTCTGGATCGGTGCGGGGTCGCTCCAGGTGTGGCGCGAGCGGGCCGTCGGGGTCGGACCCGCTGGCTAGGCTGGACGCATGGCACCGACCCCGCGACGCACCGCTCCCGCGAAGTCGCGCAGCGCCATCCCGCAGCTGTCGTGGCGCGACCCGCAGCCCGCGCCCATCGTGCTCGTCTCCGGGCCCGAAGAAGTGTGCGCCGAGCGGGCGACCGCCGCCGTGCGGGACTTCCTGCGCGCCGAGGATCCGAGCCTCGAGGTGACGGACGTCCGGGCCGACGACTATTCGCAGGGCACGCTCCTCGCCGTCACGTCGCCGTCGCTCTTCGGCGAGCCGCGCCTCGTGCGCGTCTCCGGCGTCGAGAAGTGCTCGGATGCGTTCCTGGCCGAGGCGCTCTCATACCTCGCGGCGCCGCAGGACGGCGCCACGGTCGTCCTGCGCCACACGGGCGCGAGCGTGCGCGGCAAGAAGCTGCTCGACGCGATCCGCGCGGGCGAGGGCGGCGGCGTCGAGGTGCCGTGTCCCGCCGTCAAGCGCGACGGCGACCGCTTCGACTTCGCCGCGGGCGAGTTCCAGGCGGCGAAGAAGCGCATCACCCCGACGGCGCTGCGCGCGCTCGTCTCGGCGTTCGCCGATGACCTCACCGAGCTCGCGGCGGCATGCCAGCAGCTCATCGCCGACGTCCCGGGCGACATCACTGATCAGATCGTCGAGCGATACTACGGCGGCCGCGTCGAGACGTCGGCGTTCACGGTCGCCGACACGGCGATCGCGGGCCGCTACGGCGAGGCGCTCATCGCGCTGCGCCACGCCCTCGCCTCGGGCGCCGACCCCGTCCCGATGGTCGCGGCGATCGCCTCCAAGCTGCGCACGATGGCGCGTGTCGCCGGCCAGCGCGAGCACTCGGCCGCCCTCGCCGCCCGGCTCGGGCTCAAGGACTGGCAGGTCGACCGCGCGCGGCGCGATCTGCAGGGGTGGTCGGAGGCGACGCTCGGCATGGCGATCCAGGCGGCCGCGCGCGCCGATGCCGAGGTCAAGGGCGCGTCGCGCGACTCCGTGTTCGCGCTCGAGCGTCTCGTCACGGTCATCGCGACGCGCGCGCCCTTCGCGTCCTGAGCCTCTCTTCGCCTGCGGCAGAGTGCGGGTCCCGCGCACGAGCACCCGCGCATGCCGCAGGCGAGCGAACAGCGCGGCGTGAACGACGAAGGCCCGCCCCAGCGGGACGGGCCTTCGTGAGAAGTCGGCTCAGAGAGCGGCGACCTGCTTGGCGATGGCCGACTTGCGGTTCGCCGCCTGGTTCTGGTGGATGACGCCCTTGCTCACGGCCTTGTCGAGCTTCTTGGTCGCGGTGCCGAGAGCCTTCTCAGCAGCGACCTTGTCGCCCGCGACGACGGCCTCGCGCGTGCGACGCACGGCGGTGCGGAGCTCGCTCTTGACAGCCTTGTTGCGCTCGTGCGCCTTGTCGTTGGTCTTGTTGCGCTTGATCTGCGACTTGATGTTAGCCACGTGTCGACGTTCTTTCGTTCGGAGTGAATCGGTTGATTGCCGGTGAGCGGTAGAGGGGCGCCTCCGGCGGCGTGCAGGGTGGGACCCACACGCAAGCCAATCACCGAGTCTACCAGGTTCGCTTCGATGGCTCGATTCGGCGGCACGGCGCGTGTCCCTGTGGATCGCCGTCGCCGGGATGGCCCGTCATGAGGGATGATCGGAGGCGTCGTGCCCCCGGACGACGCCGAGAGCGAAGGAGCTCCGCCATGCCTGCACGCCCCGATACCGCCGCTCTGAGCGGAGTCCGCTGGTCGGTCGCGACCGCCGCCTTCCAGATCGAGGGCGCGCGCGACGCCGACGGCCGCGGGCGCTCCATCTGGGACGACTTCGTCGAGACGCCGGGCGCCGTGCGCGACGGCTCGACGGCGGAGCCGGGTCCCGACAGCTATCGACGGCACGCCGACGACGTCGCACTCGTGCGCGCACTCGGCGTCGATCGCTACCGCTTCTCGGTCTCGTGGGTGCGCGTGCAGCCCGACGGGCGGGGCCCCGCCAACGCCGCGGGGCTCGCGTACTACGACCGGCTCGTCGACGACCTGCTCGCGGCAGGTGTCACGCCGCTGCCGACGCTGTACCACTGGGACCTCCCCTCGACCCTCGAGGCCGAAGGGGGCTGGCTCGACCGAGCGACGGCCGAGGCGTTCGGCGACTACGCGGAGCTCGTGGCATCCGCCCTCGGCGATCGCGTGAAGCACTGGTACACGATCAACGAGCCCGTCTCGACGTCGCTGCAGGGCTACGCCATCGGCGAGCTCGCCCCGGGCCGGACGCTCCTGTTCGACTCGCTCCCGACGGCGCACCACCAGCTGCTCGCGCACGGGCGCGCGACCGCGATCCTCCGCGCGCACGGCGCCGAGACGGTCGGCATCGTCAACAACCACACGCTCGTGCAGCCGGCGACGGATGCCGAGGCCGACCTCGTCGCCGCGCACGTCTACGACGTCGTGCACAACCGCATCTTCGCCGACCCCGTCCTGCTCGGCGCCTATCCCCATCTCGAGGTCCTCGGCATCCCGCCGATGCCCGTCCAGGACGGCGACCTCGAGGCGATCGGCGCGGCGATCGACGTCTACGGCCTCAACTACTACAACCCGACGACCGTCGCCGCTGCGCCGGACGAGAGCCCCGTCCCGTTCGAGATCGTGCCCACGCCCGGCGCTTCGCACACGGGCTTCGGCGAGCTGTGGCCCATCGTGCCCGAGGCGCTCACCGAGCTGCTCGTCCAGTTCGACGCGCACTACGGCGCCGCGCTCCCGCCCATCGTGATCGCCGAGAACGGGGCATCCTTCCCCGAACCCGACCACGCCGACGCGCCGATCGACGACACCGACCGCATCGACTACCTCGCGGGGCACATCGCGGCGATCGGCCGCGCCCGCGAGAGCGGGGTGCGCGTCGAGGAGTACACCGTGTGGTCGCTGCTCGACAACTTCGAGTGGGCCGACGGCTTCACGCAGCGGTTCGGGCTCGTCCATGTCGACCACGACACGGGGGAGCGCACGCCGAAGGCATCGTTCGACTGGTACCGATCGCTCATCGAGGAGGCGCGCGCATGACTCGCACGCAGGGACGCGTCGGCGCGTCGTGGTTCGTCCTGTTCACGCTCGCGTGGCTCGCTCTGTGGACGGTGCAGCTGACGCCGCTCCAGCTGCTCATCCCGCTGCAGCTCGACACGCCGGACGATGCCGCGGGCTGGGTCTCGGGCGTCGTCTCGTCGGGTCTCGTGCTGGCCGCCGGCGGCATCGCGGGCGTCATCGCGGGGCCGCTCGCGGGTGCCCTCTCGGACCGCACACGGGGGCGGCGCGGTCGTCGCCGCCCGTGGGCGCTCGCGGGCATCGCGATGGCGACGGTGTCGCTCGTGGGCATCTCGTTCGCCGAGGGCCCGTGGGGGATCGGCCTCGCGTGGGTCGGCGTGTCGATCGGCACGGCGGTGGCCTCGGCCGCGTTCACGGCGCTCATCGCCGATCAGCTCACGACGCAGCGCGGCGCGGCCTCGGCGGCTGTCTCGTCGTCGCAGGCGCTCGGGATCGTGGTCGGCGTCGGGGTCATCGTGCTGCTCGAGCTCGGCGTCGTGACGGGCTACCTCGTACTCGCGGCGTTCCTCGCCGTCGTCGGCACCGCGGGAGCCCTTCTGCTGCCCGACCCGCCCGCCCCCGCCGAATCGGCGGTCGCGCGTGAGGCGCGCACCGTCGGGGAGCGGCTCGCGGCGCTGCGCGATCACGACTTCGCGTGGATGCTCGCGGGGCGACTCACCGTCAACATCGGCAACGCGCTCGGCACGGGGCTGCTGCTCTTCTTCCTGCTCTACGGCCTGCACCGCGACGCGGCGGGGGCCGAGGACGAACTGCTGCTGCTGATCCTCGTCTACACGCTCTTCGTCGTCGTGTCCTCGATCGTGTCGGGGCGCATCTCCGACCGCACAGGGAAGCGGATCGGGATCGTCGTGGGTTCGGCGCTCGTGCAGGGCGCGGCATCCGTCCTCATCGCCTTCCTCCCGTCGTTCGAGACGACGATCGTCGCGGCGGCGCTGCTCGGCGTCGGCTACGGCGCGTACATGTCGGTCGGCCTCGCGCTCGGCACCGACCTGCTGCCGTTCCCCGAGGACCACGCGCGCGACCTCGGCTTCGTCAACGTCTCGGCGAGCCTCGGGCAGCTGCTCGGCCCGCTCATCGGCGCGGGGCTCGTCGCGCTCATCGGCGGGTTCTGGCTGATGTTCCTGGTCGGCGGGATCCTGTCGTTCGCGGGCGGCGCGATGACGCTCGCGATCCGCCGGCGGACGCCGGCCCCCTCACACGTCTGACGCGTCGATCGTCGCGATCGCGAGGTCGATCAGGGCGTCTGCGACCTCGGGGCGCATCACGGTCACGTGGTGCGTCGTCCGGGGGACGACGATGAGCTCGGCGTGCGGAGCCGTGGCGAGGAAGAGTCGCTCGTTGACGCGCAGCTGGTCGTACTGCCCGTTGAGGAACCACAGCGGAACGTCGATGCGACGGAGCGCCGCGAGCAGATCGAGCACCGACAGGCTGCGCAGCGCGGTGTCCTGCGCGTCCAGCGCATAGCCGCCGGCGCCGAAGTCGGCACGCGTCTCGGCCGGCAGGATGCGGTCGAGCATGCGGTCGGTGAGCCACATCCCGCGGTCCGGAAGCGCGTCGAAGCCCCGTGCGAGCAGGCGATACGTCTGCAGGGCGACGCCCCGGGGGATCGCGGTGCAGGATGCCGCGATGAAGCCCGCGACAGGCGGACGGTCTTCGGCGCCCACGTATTCGATGCACAGCAGCCCGCCCATCGAGTGCCCCGAGAGCAGCACGGGACCCTTCTGGGCAGCGCGGCGCACGGCCTCGTCGATCGTGGCGAAGGCGCCCGCGAGGGTGAACTCCTCGCTCATCCGGCTCCCGTGTCCCGGCAGATCGACCGCCGTGACGGGGTTGCCTCGCGCCTCGAGGTGCTCGACCTGGGCGCGCCACATCGTCGCCGAGGTCCGGATGCCGTGCACGAGCACCACCTGAACCGTCATGGTGCCAGCGTAGGAGCGGGCACGGCCCGCAGGGCGCGACGACGCGGCGCACGTAGGCTGACCGCATGCCTCGCCTCGCGGACCACATCCTCGGCATGCCCGGCTCGGGAGTGCGGCACATCCTCGAGCAGGCGCTGCGCCTCGACGACGCGATCATCCTCGCCGTCGGCGAGCCGGGCGAGCTCGCGACGCCTGCCATCCGCACGGCCGCGGCGCAGGCGTGGGAGCAGGGGCTCATCCGCTACGCGCCGAACGGCGGCATCCCGGCCCTTCGCGAGGCGATCGTCGACAAGCTCGCCGCCGTCAACGACGTGCACGTCGACGTCGAGCAGGTCTGGGTCACGGTCGGCGCGACCCAGGCGCTGCATCAGGCGATGTCGCTCACGCTCGCGCCCGGCGACGAGGTGCTCGTGCCCGATCCCGGGTATACGACGTTCACGATGAACGCGCACATGCTCTCGGCCGTCGCGGTGCCGTACACGCTCAGCCCCGCGAAGGGCTTCCAGCCCGACCTCGCGCAGCTCGAGGCGCTCGTGACCGACCGCACGCGGCTGCTCATCGTCAACTCGCCGTCCAATCCGCTCGGCTCGACGTTCGAGCCCGACACGATCCGCGACCTCCTCGCGTTCGCGGCTCGCCACGACCTGTGGGTGCTGAGCGACGAGTGCTACGAGGCGTTCACGTACGGCATTCCGCACGTGAGCCCCGCGTCGCTCGACGCCGACGATCGCGTGCTCTCGGTGTTCTCGACGTCCAAGACGTACGCCATGACGGGCGCCCGCGTCGGCTGGCTCGTGACGCCGAAGGGCTTCACGGCGACGATGCTGCGCGTGCAGGAGTCGGCGATCTCGTGCGTCGACATGCCCGCGCAGCATGCCGCGCTCGCCGCGATCTCGGGCCCGCAGGACGCCGTGCGCGACGCCGCCGTCCACTATCGCGACAACCTCGCCGCCGCGACGCGCCTCCTCGACGAGCGAGGCCTGACCTACCTCACCCCGACGGGTGCGTTCTACCTGTGGATCGACCTCTCGCACGCGACGGGAGGGGATGTCGCGGCCTGGGCCGAGCGCTTCCTGCACGAGCAGCGGGTGGCCGTGGCCCCCGGGAGTGCGTTCGGAGGGACGGGAGAGGGCTGGATCCGCGTGTGCTGCGCCGCGCGGCGGGACGATCTGCTCGAGGGCCTGCGCCGGCTCCCGGCCCCGGGGGTGCGGGGCGCGGGCGCCGTCTGACCCGCCGGTAGACTAGGGCGGATATGTCCCCGCGTGCCCTGAAGTCCCTCGAGCCGTCCCTCACGGCTCCCGAGGCGATCCGCAATTTCTGCATCATCGCCCACATCGACCACGGCAAGTCGACCCTCGCCGACCGCATGCTCCAGATCACGGGCGTCGTCTCCGACCGTGACATGCGCGCGCAGTACCTCGACCGCATGGACATCGAGCGCGAGCGCGGCATCACGATCAAGAGCCAGGCCGTCCGGATGCCGTGGGCGTCCGGCGGCCAGACCTTCGCGCTCAACATGATCGACACGCCCGGCCACGTCGACTTCACGTACGAGGTGTCGCGCAGTCTCGCCGCGTGCGAGGGCGCGATCCTCCTCGTCGACGCGGCCCAGGGCATCGAGGCCCAGACTCTCGCGAACCTCTACCTCGCGCTCGAGAACGATCTGCAGATCATCCCGGTGCTCAACAAGATCGATCTGCCCGCCGCCGACCCCGAGAAGTTCGCGCTCGAGCTCGCGAACCTCATCGGCGGCGACCCCGACGACGTGCTCCGCGTCAGCGGCAAGACGGGCCAGGGCGTCGAAGAGCTCCTCGACCGCCTCGTGCGCGACATCCCCGCCCCGAAGGGCGATGCGGACGCCCCGGCGCGCGCCGTCATCTTCGACTCCGTGTACGACGCCTACCGCGGCGTCGTGACGTACGTCCGCATGATCGACGGCAAGCTCGAGCCGCGCGAGCGCATCCAGATGATGTCGACGAAGGCGGCCCACGAGCTGCTCGAGATCGGCGTGTCGAGCCCCGAGCCGACCCCGTCCAAGGGTCTCGGCGTCGGCGAGGTCGGCTACCTCATCACGGGCGTGAAGGACGTGCGCCAGTCGAAGGTCGGCGACACGATCACGAACCTCCGCAAGCCTGCGTCCGAGCCGCTGCCGGGCTACACCGACCCCAAGCCGATGGTCTTCTCGGGCATCTACCCGATCGACGGCAGCGATTACCCCGACCTGCGCGACGCGCTCGACAAGCTCAAGCTCTCGGACGCCTCGCTGCAGTACGAGCCCGAGACCTCGGTCGCGCTCGGCTTCGGATTCCGCTGCGGGTTCCTCGGCCTCCTGCACCTCGAGATCATCACGGAGCGCCTCGCGCGCGAGTTCGACCTCGACCTCATCACGACGGCGCCGAGCGTCATCTACGAAGTGATGACGGATGCCGGCAAGCACATCACGGTGACCAACCCGAGCGAGTACCCGGACGGCAAGGTGGCCTCGGTCACCGAGCCCATGGTCAAGGCCGCGATCCTGCTGCCGAAGGACTACGTCGGCACCGTCATGGAGCTCTGCCAGGGCCGCCGCGGCACGCTGCTCGGCATGGAGTACTTCAGCGAGGAGCGCGTCGAGCTCCGCTACAACATGCCGCTCGGCGAGATCGTGTTCGACTTCTTCGACCAGCTCAAGAGCCGTACGCAGGGCTACGCGAGCCTCGACTACGAGCCGAGCGGACAGCAGGAGTCCGACCTCGTCAAGGTCGACATCCTCCTGCAGGGCGACAAGGTCGACGCGTTCAGCTCGATCGTGCACCGCGAGAAGGCCTACGCCTACGGCACGATGATGACCGAGCGCCTGCGCAAGCTCATTCCCCGCCAGCAGTTCGAAGTCCCCATCCAGGCTGCGATCGGCGCGCGCATCATCGCGCGCGAGTCGATCCGCGCGATGCGCAAGGACGTCCTGGCCAAGTGCTACGGCGGCGACATCACGCGCAAGCGCAAGCTTCTCGAGAAGCAGAAGGAGGGCAAGAAGCGCATGAAGATGGTCGGTCGCGTCGAGGTCCCCCAGGAGGCGTTCATCGCCGCGCTCTCAGGGGATGTCGAGGGCAAGCAGAAGTAGGCTGGAACCCATGCGCCGCGGGACGTTCAAGGACGAGACCGTCGACTACGCCGCCGTCGGGGCGACGCAGGCTCCGGACCTCATGCAGTATCCGCCGGAGCGCAGCATCCCGGCCGAGGAGTCATGGCGCGTCGGCAGCGGAGACGCGCGCTTCGAGACGGCGAGCGAGGCGCTCCTCTCGTGGGGCGCGCAGCGCGGTGCCGGCCTCGAGCTCAAGGACGTGCGTCCGGCGGCCGGGCCCATGTACTCGGGTGTGAGCTTCGACGCCGAGGGCAATCCCGTCGCGCCGAGCCGCAGCGAGACCGAGCAGCGCTTCGACTCCGACGGCACGCCGTACGTCGCGGCCGGCACGACGATCACGGTCGAGGGCCGCGTCAAGATGTACAACGTCGACGGCGAGCTGCGCGTCATCTTCGCGATCGAAGAGCCCCGCCGCGTCGGCTTCGCCCTCGGCACTGTGGACGGCTCGGTCGTGAGCGGCGAGGAGTCGTTCATGCTCGAGTGGCACGAGAACGACGAGGTGTGGTTCACCGTGCGCGCCTTCGACCGCCCCGTCTCGCTGCTCTACCGGATGCTTCCGACGCTCACGCGCCGTCGCCGTCGCGAGCTGTTCACGGGCTACCTCCGGGCGATCTCGCCCCTCTACACGACCCCCGCCTGATGGGTGCCGCGCTTCCGCTCGGCGAGCCGGCGCCGGCGGACGGAGCGCTTCCGCCGGATGCCGTGGCCGATCCCGCAACGCCGTTCGGCGTGTACCTGCACGTGCCGTTCTGCCGCGTCCGCTGCGGATACTGCGACTTCAACACCTATACGTCGGACGAGCTGCGCGGCGCCCGGCAGGACCAGTACGCCGACACGCTGCTGCGCGAGATCGACCTCGCGCGCGGCGTCCTCGCCGACGCAGGCCCGGTGCGCCCCGCGACGACCGTCTTCTTCGGCGGGGGCACCCCGACGCTCCTCCCGCCCGGCGACCTCGCGCGCATGCTCGACGGCGTGCGCACGACGTTCGGCATCGCCGACGGCGCCGAGGTCACTGTCGAGGCGAACCCCGACACGGTGACGGATGCCACGGCCCGCGAGCTCGCGGCATCCGGTGTCACGCGCCTGTCGATCGGCATGCAGTCCGCCGTCCCGCACGTCCTCGCGGCGCTCGACCGCACGCACGACCCCGCGAACGTCGCGAGCGCCGTCGCGGCGGCGCGCGGAGCGGGACTCGACGTGAGCCTCGACCTCATCTACGGCGCGCCGGGGGAGTCCCTCGACGACTGGCGCCGCTCGGTCGAGACGGCCGTCGGCCTCGGACCCGACCACGTCTCGGCCTACGCGCTCATCATCGAGGACGGCACGAAGCTCGCGCGGCAGATCCGCCGCGGCGAGGTCGTCGCGCCCGACGACGACCTGCAGGCCGATATGTACGAGCTCGCGGACGACCTGCTCGCGGCATCCGGCTACGACTGGTACGAAGTGTCGAACTGGGCGCGCCCCGGCGACCACCGCTCGCGGCACAACCTCGCCTACTGGCAGGGCCACGACTGGTGGGGCTTCGGTCCTGGTGCCCACAGCCACATCGCGGGCGTGCGGTTCTGGAACGTCAAGCACCCCGCCGCGTACGCCCAGCGCCTCGCAGCGGGCGAGTCGCCTGCGGCAGGACGGGAGCGACCGGATGCCGCGGCCCGCGCCCTCGAGGGCATCCTGCTGCGCACGCGCATACGTGAGGGCCTGCCCGTCTCGGAGCTCCTGGGGGAGGGGCGCCACGCCGTCGCCGCCCTCATCGCCGATGGTCTCGTCGAGGGTCCTGCGGCCCTGCACGGCCGCATCGTCCTGACGCGACGCGGCCGTCTGCTCGCCGACGCCGTCGTCCGCGCCCTCACCGACTGACGCGCCTCCGGGAGCACGCCACCGCGATCCGATAGAATTGGCACTCAAGTCAGGGGAGTGCCAACCTAGGCGGAGCGGGCGTGAGGAGGGCGTAATGGTCACCGATCGAGGACTTCAAGTGCTGCGGGCCATCGTGCAGGACTACGTCGACACGCACGAGCCGGTCGGCAGCAAGTCGATCGTCGAGCGCCACTCGTTCGGGGTCTCGGCCGCGACGATCCGCAACGACATGGCGCTCCTCGAAGACGAAGAGCTCATCGCGGCTCCGCACACGTCGTCGGGACGCGTGCCGACCGACAAGGGCTACCGCGTCTTCGTCGACCATCTCGCCGAGCTGAGGCCCCTCACTCCTGCCCAGCGCCACGCGATCACGTCCTTCCTCGACGGACCCGACGACCTCGACGACCTGCTCGTGCGCACGGTGCGCGGGCTCACGCAGCTCACGGGCCAAGTCGCGATCGTGCAGTATCCGTCTTTCGCGCGCGCGAGCGTCTCGCATGTCGAGCTCGTCCCGCTCGAAGGCGGGCGGCTCATCGTGATCCTCGTGACCGACACGGGGCGCGTGTCGCAGCGGCTCGTGTCGGCGCGCATCGAGCTCGACGAGGCGTCGATGACGCACGCGCGCCGGGTCGTGGCCGACCTCATCGTCGGACGCGCCGTGCGCGAGGGCGCGCAGCGCATCGACGAGTACCTCGCAGCCGCCCCGGACGCGCCCGGCATCGCCGCCGCGACTGTCGCGATCGTGCGCATCGTCGCGGAGGAGCTGGAGGAGTTCCGGCAGGACCGCCTCGTCATGGCGGGCGCCGCGAACCTCGCGCGGCGCGAATCCGACTTCCGGGGGAGCATCTACCCGCTCCTGGAGGCCATCGAGGAGCAGGTGACCCTCCTGCGCCTGATGAGCGAGATGGTCGCCGACGAGCACGGCCTCGCGACGAGCATCGGCCGCGAGAACGAGGCGTTCGGCCTGGCCGAGGCATCCGTTGTCGCGAGCGACTACGACGCGACGGGATCGCGCGCCCGCGTGGGGCTGCTCGGCCCGACGCGCATGGACTACCCGAGCAATCTCGCGGCGGTGCGGGCGGTCGCCCGCTACCTCAGCCGGATGCTCGACGACGACGAGAACGCCCGCTGACGGCGTGAAAGACACGTCCCGCGCACGGCGCGGGAGGGAAGGCGATTGTGGCTGACCATTACGAGGTCCTCGGTGTGTCGAGGGACGCGACGCTCGACGAGATCAAGAAGGCGTACCGACGGCTCGCGCGCGAGCTGCACCCGGACGTCAACCCCGGCGAGGAGGCGTCCGAGCGGTTCAAGCTCGTGACGCACGCCTACGACGTGCTGAGCGACACCGAGCAGCGGGCCCGCTACGACATGGGCGGCAGCGACTCGCCCTTCGGCGGCGGCGGCGGCAACTTCAGCGGGTTCGGCGACATCTTCGAGACATTCTTCGGCGCGGCGGGCGGCGGCGGACGAGCCGGCCGACCCCGGTCGCGTCGCGAGCGCGGCCAGGATGCGCTCGTGCGCGTGACGCTCGAGCTCAAAGACGTCGTCTTCGGCGCCCACCGCGACCTCGAGGTCGACACGGCGGTGCTCTGCGAGACGTGCACGGGCTCGTGCTGCCAGCCCGGCACCTCGCCCGTCACGTGCGAGATCTGCCACGGGTCGGGGCACGTGCAGCGCCAAGTGCGCAGCCTGCTCGGCAACGTCGTCACGAGCCAGCCGTGCAACGTCTGCCAGGGATACGGCACGACCATCCCGTACCCCTGCGCGACGTGCCAGGGCCAGGGTCGTGTGCGCGCCCGCCGGACCGTCGCGATCGACATCCCCGCCGGCGTCGAGACGGGCCTGCGCCTGCAGCTCCCCGGCTCGGGCGAGGTCGGTCCCGCCGGCGGCCCCAACGGCGATCTCTACATCGAGGTCTCCGTGCAGCCTCACGAGGTCTTCAGCCGCGACGGCGACGACCTGCTCGCGACGCTCGAGGTCTCGATGCCCGACGCGATCCTCGGCACGACCACGACGATCGAGTCGCTCGACGGCCCCGTCGACCTCGAGGTGCGCGCGGGGGTGCAGGCCGGCGACGTCCTCACGATCAAGGGCCGCGGCATCACGCCGCTGCGGGGCACGCAGCGCGGAGACCTCCGCGTCGGCGTGCACGTCGTGACGCCGACGCGCCTCGACCACAAGGAGCGGCAGCTCATCGAGGAGTTCGCGCGCAGGACGAAGGCCCCCGCGCCCCGCCTCTCCGAGTTCCACCAGGGTCTGTTCGCGAAGCTGCGCGACCGATTCCGGGGCTGACGGATGCCGCTGCACTTCCTGCTCGATGGGGCCGCGGGCGCCGTCGTCGACTCCGCGACCGTGTCGCGTCCTGACGGCTCGCTCCACGAGCAGGCCGCCGCGGCGCTCGTGTCGACCCCGGCCGACGCGCGCGCCGGCGACCGTCTCGTGCTGCGGGGGGCGGAGGCGCACCACGCCGCCGTCGTCCGGCGCGTGCGCATCGACGAGGAGGTGACCGTCGGCGACGGCCAGGGCGTGTGGCTCGACGGGATCGTGGAGCACGTGCAGCCGAAGGAGGTCGTCGTGCGCATCACGCGGCGCACCGACATCCCGCCCGCCTCTCCCCGGCTCGTGCTCGTGCAGGCGCTCGCGAAGGGCGACCGCGACGAGCTCGCCGTGCAGGCGGCGACCGAGCTCGGCGTCGACGAGATCGTGCCGTGGCAGGCGTCCCGCAGCGTCTCGCGCTGGGACGCGAAGGCCGAGAAGGGCCGGGCGCGCTGGGAGACGATCGCGCGCGAGGCCGGAAAGCAGGCCCACCGCGCGTGGCTGCCGACGGTGTCTGCGCTCGTCTCGACCGCCGACCTGATCCGCCGCGCCGGCGAGGCGCGTCTGCTCGTCCTCGAGCCGACCGCGGACGACCGTCTGACAGGGCTCGACTTCGAGGTATCGGACGACCGCGATCTCGTGCTGATCGTCGGTCCCGAGGGCGGCATCGCGCCCGACGAGCTCGAGCGCTTCGCGCAGGCCGGTGCGACGCGCGTGCGCCTCGGCGAGACGGTACTGCGCACCTCGACGGCGGGACCCGCGGCGATCGCGGTCGCGAGCGCGGGCCTCGGCCGCTGGTGAGGCCCCGCCGGTAGACTGGCGGAATGAGCGAAACCTCGATCTTCACGCGTATCTACGCGGGTGAGATCCCGTCCGAGATCATCGCGGAGACCGAGAACGCCTTCGCGATCCGCGACATCCATCCACAGGCGCCCGTGCACCTCCTCGTCATCCCCAAGACCGAGGAATACCGCAACGTCGTCGAGCTCGCGGCGGGCGACCCCGACCTGCTCGGCGAGCTCATCGGCCTCGCCAACACGCTCGCGGCCGAGCACGCCGACGGCGACTTCCGTCTCATCTTCAACACGGGCCCTCACGCCGGCCAGACCGTGTTCCATGTACACGCCCACGTCCTCGCCGGCGGACTCGAGGAGAAGACTCTCGGTGCCTGACGATACGCCCACGGTCGACCGCGTCTACGCCGACGGCGTCGCGATGGTGCAGCTCCTGGGACCGCAGGACAGGCTCCTGCGCGTCGTCGAGAAGGAGCATCCCGGCGTCGATGTCCACGTCCGCGGCAACGAGATCACGCTGACCGGCGAGGCGGCTGCCGTCGCCGCCGCGCGGTCGCTCGTCGACGAGCTGCTCGCCATGACGAAGGCGGGGCACGACCTCGCGCCCGTCGATGTCGCGTCGTCCAACCGCATCCTGCAGGCCGAAGGCGGCCCGCGCCCGTCCGAAGTGCTCGGCGAGGCGATCCTGTCGTCGCGGGGCAAGGTGATCCGTCCCAAGACCCTCGGCCAGAAGGCGTACGTCGACGCGATCGAGGAGCACACGATCGTCTTCGGGATCGGTCCCGCGGGCACCGGAAAGACGTACCTCGCGATGGCCAAGGCCGTGCAGGCGCTGCAGCGCAAAGAGGTCAGCCGCATCATCCTGACGCGACCGGCGGTCGAGGCGGGGGAGCGGCTCGGATTCCTGCCGGGCACGCTGAACGACAAGATCGACCCCTACCTGCGTCCGCTGTACGACGCGCTCAACGAGATGCTGGACCCCGAGCTCGTGCCCAAGCTGATGGCCTCGGGCACGATCGAGGTCGCGCCGCTCGCCTACATGCGCGGGCGCACGCTCAACGACTCCTTCGTCGTGCTCGACGAGGCCCAGAACACGACGCCCGAGCAGATGAAGATGTTCCTCACGCGACTCGGCTTCGGTACGCGCATGGTCGTGACGGGCGACATCACGCAGATCGACCTGCCGCAGGGCGCGTCGGGGCTGCGGCTCGTGACCCGGGTGCTGGACAGGATCGACGACATCCACTTCTCGTACCTCACGAGCGACGACGTCGTGCGCCACTCGCTCGTGGGCCGCATCGTCGACGCGTACACCGAGTACGACGAGCGTCGCCTCGCCGCCCGCCGGGAGCGCGACGAGGCTTCCGAGTTCGCCAACCGGGCCGAGCGCCGCTCGGCGGCCCCGCGCTCGTCGGGACCCCGTGACCACCTTCCCAAGCGAGGCCGCTCATGACGATCGAGATCAACAACGAGTCCGCCATCCCGATCGACGAGACGGTGCTGCTGCGCCTCACCGAGTACAACCTCGCCGAGCTCCACGTGAGCGCCGACGCCGACGTCGCGATCGTGCTCGTCGACGAGGGGGCCATGGAGGCCCTGCACGTGCAGTGGATGGACGAGCCCGGCCCCACCGACGTCCTGAGCTTCCCGATGGACGAGCTGCGCCCCGGCACCGATGACATGCCGACGCCCGCGGGCCTCCTCGGTGACATCGTGCTGTGCCCGCAGGTCGCCGAGACGCAGGCCGTCGCGGCCAAGCACTCGACGATGGACGAGCTCATCCTCCTGACGACGCACGGGCTCCTGCACCTGCTGGGCTTCGACCACGCAGAGCCCGAGGAGGAGCGCGAGATGTTCGGACTGCAGAAGGAGCTGATCGTCGGGTTCCAGCATTCCGAACGTCGACGAAGCCGCGCATGACGCCGTTCCTCCTGCTGCTCGCGGCGGTGCTGCTCGTCGCGTTCGGCGGTCTCATGGCCGCCCTCGACGCAGCCCTCGGCGTGACGTCGAGACAGGGACTCGCCGAACTCGCGATGGGCGGGCGCAGCGCCGACTCGCTGCGCCGCATCGCCGACGATCCCGAAGTGCACTCGAACGCCGTCGTGTTCATGCGCATCCTGGCCGAGACGACGGCCGCCGTGCTCGTCACCGTCTCGCTCATGCTCCTGTTCGACAGCATCTGGTGGGCGATGCTCGCGTCCGCCGTCATCATGACGGGCATCTCGTTCGTCCTCGTCGGGGCGAGCCCGCGCACGTGGGGCCGCCAGCACGCCAAGCGGCTCCTCGTCGCTGCCGCGCCCGTCGTCCGCGGTGTGCGGATCATCCTGGGCCCCCTCGCGCACGGGCTCGTCGCGCTCGGCAACCGCGTGACCCCGGGCGTCGCGCGCGGCGCGTCGTTCGCGTCCGAGGAGCAGCTGCTCGACATGGTCGACGAAGCCGCGTCGCAGGACCTCATCGAGGCGGACGACCGCGACCTCATCCACTCCGTCTTCGAGTTCACCGACACGATCGTGCGCGAGGTCATGGTTCCGCGCATCGACATGGTGACGGTGGATGCCGCTGCCTCGACCCGCGAGGCGATGGGAGTGTTCCTCGACAAGGGCGTCTCGCGCGTGCCGATCGTCGACGACGACGCGGATGACGTCGTCGGGATGCTGTACCTCAAGGATCTCGTGCAGTTCGGCTTCCGCGACGAGAGGGGATGGCGCGACGCGCCGGTCTCGCGCATCGCCCGACGGGCCGTCTTCGTCCCCGAGTCGATGAAGGCCGAGTCGCTCCTGCAGCAGATGAAGCGCGACGCCGTGCACGTGTGCCTCGTCGTGGACGAGTACGGCGGGGTCGCGGGGCTCGTCACTCTCGAGGACCTCATCGAGGAGCTCGTGGGCGAGATCGCCGACGAGTACGACCCCCGCGTCGAGGACGCCGTCGAGCTCGAGCCCGGCCGCTACAAGGTCAGCGCGCGCCTCGGCCTCGATGAGGTCGGCGACCTCTTCGGACTCGAACTGGACGATGAGGACGTCGACTCGATCGGCGGTCTGCTGGGCAAGGCGCTCGGGCGCATTCCGCAGCCGGGTGCCATGGCGGAGTTCGGTGGTCTCGTCATGACCGGAGGCGCCTCGCGCGGCCGCGGGCGCGGGCTCGCGACGATCTTCGTCGAGCGCGCCGAGTCGCTCGAAGCGGCCGAGGACGCCTTCGGCTCGCGCCCGCGCACGGGCGAAGTGCGCCATGCCCGCCCGCGGACCGAGCCCATCGTGATCGTGCCGGTGACCGGCGAGACGCCGGCCGCGGGGCAGAAGACCAAGTCGAAGAAGGAGCGAAATGGCTGAGGAATCGAGTTCCGCCCCCGAGGCGGCGGAGGTCGCTCAGGGGCGATCGGGCTTCGTGACATTCGTCGGGCGGCCGAACGTCGGCAAGTCGACCCTCACCAACGCCCTCGTCGGCGAAAAGGTGGCCATCACGAGCGACAAGCCGCAGACGACGCGTCGCGCGATCCGCGGCATCCTGAACCGCCCCGCAGGGCAGCTCGTGATCGTCGACACGCCGGGTCTGCACAAGCCCCGGACGCTGCTCGGAGAGCGACTGAACCATCTCGTCGAGCAGGTGCTCGGCGACGTCGACGTCATCGGCTTCTGCGTGCCTGCGACCGAGAAGGTCGGACCGGGAGACCGCCGCATCGCCGAGTCGCTGTCGGGCTACGGTCGCGCGAAGAAGGTCGCGATCGTCACGAAGACGGATGCCGCGTCCCGCGAGCAGATCACCGAGCGCCTGCTCGAGGTCGACAGCCTGCGCGAGGACTGGGCCGCCGTCATCCCGCTCTCGGCGCTCACGCGCGAGCAGCTCGACGTGCTCACGGACGAGCTGCTCGCCCTCATGCCGAAGGGGCCTCAGCTGTACCCGGACGGCGTCGTCACCGACGAGTCGACCGAGGACCGCATCGCCGAGATCATCCGTGAGGCCGCCCTCGACGGCGTGCGCGACGAGCTCCCGCACTCGATCGCCGTCACGATCGAAGACATCGCCGAGCGCGAGACCGGCTCCATGACCGACATCCACGCGAACATCGTCGTCGAGCGCGACAGCCAGAAGGCCATCATCATCGGCCACAAGGGTTCGAGGCTTCGGGATGTCGGCACCCGCGCCCGCGCGCAGATCGAGCCGCTCGTCGGCACGAAGGTGTTCCTCAAGCTCCACGTCCGCGTCGCGAAGGAATGGCAGCGCGACCCGAAGCAGCTCGGCCGCCTCGGGTTCTGACCCGCGGTCGAGGGTGCCGCTGAAGCACCTTGCGATCCGACCGCACGTCGGCGCGTTTCGCCCCGGCAGGTCAGTCGATCGAGAAGTCGACGACATCCACCCAGGCGGCCTCCGGCATCGCGGGATAGTGCCGGCGCAGGCCCGCGATGTATTCGTCGACGGACGTGTCCGCGCGGATTCGCAGCCGATCCGGGGTGAGCTCATCGAGTCGATATCGATGGACGCCCGTGATCTCCGCAGGCAGAGGAGCGCCGCCGTCGTCCTCGAAGTAGATGACGACGCGGCCCGTCGACCACGACTCGTCCCACCGCACCGATGACGTCTTGGTTCCGTTCTCGACCGAGTGGCGGTACCGCTTGTTCAGCCGGAAAAGGCGAACTGCATCGGCATCCGGAAAGACGTAGGCATCCGGCAGGAGCTTCGTGATCGGTCGCATGCGCGGGCCGTCCTCCGTGGGAACCGCCACAAGAAAGTCCGGGTGATGGTCGAGCATCACCTGTCGACATCGGCCGCAGGGCGGGATCAGCCCCCGTCCGCGGTCACCGGCGGCGGCGATGGCAACGAGCGGCCCGGCCCCGGCCGTTGCCGCAGCGCCGAGTGCGACGAGTTCTGCACACGGACCGCCGGTGAAGTGGAAGACGTTGACGGCGTGGTGCAGCCGCCCCCACGCGTCCAACGCGACGGCCGCGACTGTATGGTTCGGATCGTCGCCGAGCGTTCGTGCGAGCGCCTCCGCCTCTTCGATCACGCGCAGCTCCGAGGGGAGTGGTTCCATGCTCGCCAGTCTTCCAGGCGGCGCGCCCGTGGGGCTTCAGACTTCAGCAGACGCGTCGGCTGTGAGGCGTTCGCGGGTGACGTCGTGGATCTGCATCGGGACAGTCCCAGCAGCCCGGTCATCTGTTCATGTCCGCCGGCCGATGAGGTCCCCCGAGCTCCCCGATCAGCACCGTCGCGTCCGCCAGGTCGGTGTCGGACGCGCCCCGCATCGCACCACCCCCGACCGCCTCCGCGGCAAGCCCGCGAAGCTGCTCGACCGTGTCGCGGAGGGCGGCGATCGAGTGCTTCATAGCCCCCATTCTGCCCTGGGGTTCCGACATTGGAGCCTGGTTTTAGCCTGGTGAGGATTGGTTTCTCTGCCACATTCGCGCTTCGTCTCGCTCCGTTCGAGGCTCGATAGGGAGGGTCAGCGAGCCGACGCGCGCGCCGCGTTCCACGCGAGCCACGAGAGCTCGGCGTGCCCGATGTCGCTGTGCGCGCCCGAGGCGCCGTCGAGCTTCGCGATGACCTTGCTCGCGTCGATGTTGTACAGGGTCCCGGCCTCGAGCCCGGGGTCCTGCCGCGCGCCGGCAGCCAGCGCAGGAAGCTCGACCGATCCCGCGACGCCGTGTGCTCCGAACGATCCGATGCCGCCGTACTTCGGCGCCTCGTCGTCGCCCAGCAGATACTGGCCCGCGAGGCGCACCGCGAGGGGATAGAACTTGCCGACGGCGTAGTCCCACTTGGAGCGTGTGACGACGATCGGCCCCGACACGAACTCCGGTCGCACGACGTCGGCGAGGTAGCCACGGCCGCCGCCGAACTTCTCGGGCACCTCCTCGGCGAACGCCCACAGCGATACTGCCCCTTGCACGAGGAAGAGCGACGAGACGGGTCTCGCCGGAGGCTTCGGGCTTCCGTTCGCGCCCCGCACGGCACTCGAGACGACGATCGTGCCGAAGCTGTGGCCCATGAGGTGAACGCGCACGTCCGCCGTCCGAATGATCTTGCGGACGAGATCCGCGGCAGCGCCCTCGCCGAACTCGCGTGCGTGGTTCTTGCTGTTCCAGAACGTCAGCTGGCGCAGGGGAGTGAGCACGGCCTCCCGCAGCCGGCTGAACCATCCGTCGCCGAGCAATCCGTCATCCGCCTCCGTCGTGAGCGACTCGGCGAACACGGCATCGGGATCCCAGCCGCCGCCGAGCAGGCCCCCGTCGTCTGCCGACGCGCCGAGCCGGGCGACGAGTGTGCGGTAGGCCTCGGCAACCCCCGCAGGCAGCTCATCCGCGTCGGAGGCCTCCTGGTCGACGGGGACGGATGCCGCATACGCGAGCACCTCCCGCAGAGCCTCCCTCGTCGCGGGGTCGTCTCCGAGCTGCGCCGCGAACTCCTCGACGGCCTCGTCGACCGTGACGCCGTCGCCGGTCGGCTCGTCTCCGAGCAGGCCGGATGGAGCATCCTTCAGCTCCCGATCGCTCCAGGCCTTGCTCGGCCAGTGCAGACCGATGACGACGGGACTGACGCCGTCGGCGTCTGCATCGGGATCGGCCGCGCCGATCCAGTGGTCGTACTGCGAGATGGCGTCGGCATGGTCGCCTTGCCACCCGTGGCTCAGCACGAAGACGTCGGTCACTCCCGGAGCGGCGATCGCGGCGAGCGCCGCTTCGCTCGCGACTCCGCCGTCCTCGTCGCGCTGCTCGCGACCCTTCCGGTCGTAGCTGATGAGGTGATACGACTGCGAACGACCGGGTATGCGCCGAAGAGACATGAACGCTCCGTTTCTCGTGAACGCTTTCTAGGGACTGACGGATGCCGCGAGCGCGGGATCCACGCGCGTGTCGGTGTCGCAGTGCACGCCGTAGAGCAGCCCGAGCGGATTGCCGTGCTTCTCGAGGAACTCCCGGCGGATTCCGAGGACGGCGGCGCCGAGCGGCTCGCCGCTGAAGAACCGGTCGAAGAACGCGATGGCCCATTCGCTCGCGAAGCGGCCCGGCGTCTTGCACTCGGTGCCCACGACTCCGCGCGCGCCCTTCGCGAGGAAGTACGGCACGAAGCCGTCGTAGAAGTTGGGCGACAGATCGCCCGACTCGCACGCGTTCACGACGATGAGCGGATGCGCCGGCAGCTGGTCCTCGATGGGGGCGTACACCGCCAGCTGGCCGAGCGAGATCCGCTCGTCGCCCGAGAGGACGAGGTACGAGTCATCCGAGTCCTTGTCCGAGGCGACGGCGTGACAGTAGAGGTAGAGCACCTTGTCGGTCGCCCCCGTCGCGAGGGCGCCCGTCACGAGGTCGTCGACCTTGGTGCCGACGCCGAGAGCAACACCGCGCGCGTTCCAGTACGCGCGCTGCGCCGCAACGGGATGCGAGGGCATCTGCGCGTCGATGCCGTCGTTGAAGAGCACCCGCACGCTCAAGTCGGGCGTCGATGCGATCGTCGTGACGGGCGGCATCGCCGAGATCTCGCGCATCGGGATCTGCTCGACCACGTGGCGCATGCCGATGAAGTCGTGCCAGTCGAGTGCCGTGTTCGAGAAGCGGTCCGTGAGGTACATGAGCGCCCACGGCACGGGGAACCCGCGCGAGACGACCTGCAGCGTCGCAACGTCGTCTGCCAGACTCTCGCGCAGCCAACGGCCGACGCGCTTGAGCTCCTCCGAGGCGAACGGCCCCGCGAAGATCGCCTGGTAGAGCCGGAAGCCCGCGAAGGCGAGCTCCTTGAGCGCCGCGGCCCCGAGGTCGGGCGGGATGTCGAGTTCGAGCGCGAACGTCGGATCCTTGACGGTCTTCAGCAGGGCCTCGCGGACGTCGCCGATGCGGGCCGCGAGCTCGTCCTGCGTGAGCTGCACGAACACTTGCTGATCAGTGACGCCTTTGACGAAGAGCTCGTATCCGCCTGTCGCCGGCATGAACTGCATCGACGCGGTGCGCGGCTCCATGGCGACGGCGGCGCCCGCCGGCCTGCCGAAGCTCTTGGTCTCGACGCCGGCGGACGAGCCGACGTCGAATGAGAGCTCGAGTCGCTGCAGGAAGTTGCCCTGCACGTCCACGAGGATGCTCAGGGTCGACGCCCCGCCGTGCAGCGGTGTCACGGGGAAGAGCGCACGGCCCTTGGACGCGCCGTCGCGTCCGACGCGCAGCTGCTGCGGGAACGGCGGAACCGTGAAGTCCGTGCTCACGAGCTGCACAGTGACATCGACGGCGCTCTGCCCGGTGGCGAACGCGATCGCGGTCGGCGCTGCGCCGGCGGCCGCCTCGCTCTTCTCACCGAAGAACACGGCGAGCACGTATTCCGTCGCGACGCTCAGCACGTCGTCGTCGCCCTGCACCTCGGCGTTGAGCCAGGTCTGGACTGTCTCGGCCGCGGGTTCGCCACCTGAGCCCCCGCCCCCCGAGCCGCCTCCGCCGTTCGCGGTCGCGCCGCCCGGAGCACCATCGCCCCCTGCGATGAGGGGCGGCTCCATCGTCGACTCGTCCGCGGCAGGCGGCACCATGCTCGGCGTCTCCGGCGACCACTCCTCGGTCGCCCCGCCGCCGAGGAGTCCGTCATCCGGCGGCCCCGCCTCGACGGCCTCATCGACCATCCCGGCCTCCGCGGGTGCCTCCGGCATCTCCGCCATCGGCGGCTCGGCCTCCGCTGCGTAGTCGGGCATCTCCGCCGCCGGCGACTCGACACCGGCCTCCGCCGGAGCCTCGGCCTCCATCGCCTCCTCGGGCGGGCCCGCGTGCAGGACGCGTCCCCCGAGCG
The DNA here is from genome assembly GCF_022761035.1 of Microbacterium sp. SS28. Classification (GTDB taxonomy): domain Bacteria; phylum Actinomycetota; class Actinomycetes; order Actinomycetales; family Microbacteriaceae; genus Microbacterium. The sequence continues at coordinate 413,232 of NZ_JAKWJP010000002.1, read as the reverse complement.
CCTCGGACACTTCGCCGATGGCCCGGTCGATCTCCTCGTCCTCGCCCGCGCCGAAGCCCAGCCGTCCCGCCTCGACGTCGGCGCGGTACCGCGCGTCGAGCTCGGAGTCCTCATCCAGCGCGGCGGCCACGGCGAGCGCGCGCTCGGTCAGCGTCTGCGCGTTCTGCCAGTCCGGCCGCGCCACGACGGCGTCGTACAGCGCGACGACCGACGCGGGGAAGAACTCCACGACGTAGGCGCGGCCTCTCGGCTGCGTGAAGGAGTTCGCGAGGACGACCGCCTCGAACGCGCGCTCTTCGCTGGCACTCATCGTCGCCCCGCAATGCGTCCCGGTCGGCGCCGGAGAGGGCGCCCGTCGCTCACACTAGACCCGCGTGAGCACCGTGCACCAGACGCGCTACGAGACCTCGCGCAGGGCCGAGCGGACCACGACGGCGTCCTCACCGAACTCGGCATCGGCGGCATCCTGAAGCGTGCCGTCGTCCCAGACGACGTCGATCCACAGGTAGCCGTTCTCGATCGACGACGACAGGTACTGCGTGCCCAGCCGATCGGGCAGCTCGTCCTGCAGAGCGACGAGCGTCGCCTCGTCGCCCTCGCCTGCTTCGCCGCCCGTGGGGTCGGGGAAGGGCATCGGGTCGTAGAGCGCGAGCATGATCGGGGGAGCCGTCACGGCGAACACCTCACCGTCGTACGTGCCCTGCACGGCGTAGGCGCCCCACTGCACGTCGTCCGAGGTCTCGCTGCCCTCGACGCCGTCCCACGACCAGCCCTCGAGCGGGATGCCCGAGCACTGCGGCGGATACGACTCCGCGACCGGCCCGAGGCACAGCTCGGCCTCGCCGCCGACATCCATGACGGTGCCCTGCCCGACGACCTCGCCCGACGGCGCGGCGGGGTAGGCGTCGCCCAACGGCACGCCGCCCGTGCCGGACGCAGTCGCGCACCCGGCGAGGACGAGGACGGATGCCGCTCCCGCGGCCGCGGCGAATGCGCGACGAACTCGGTTCATACCCTTCAGGTGTCTCGCCGCCCGCGTTCGTCTCACCCGGCTCGGATCAGAAGTCCGCGTAGAAGGTCGAGATGATCTCGGTCAGCGCATCCGTCTTCTCGTAGTCGGAGTTGAGCTGAAGCAGCAGCACGACGTTGTTGCCGCCCGCGTCGATCGCCGACAGCACGATTCCCGAGGTTCCCGAGCAGTCCCACTCGGAGTAGACGCCGGTGTAATAGCCGTCGTCGTACGACTCGGCCGTCTCGACCGGACTGCACTCCGAGTCGTAGGTGCCCGAGAGGGAGGTGAGCAGATCCGCCGCGGACTGGCCCGCTTCGGTCGATCCCATGAACTGCACGCCGGAGCCCGTGAAGGTCCCCCAGAACGACTCGAGCACGGGGGCGGCCGAGAGCGCGTACCACGACGTGCCCGACCCGTCGGTGAAGCCGGCTCCGTCCACCTCGGCCCAATCGGCCGGCACCGAGACGCTCAGCACGCCCGCGTCATCCGTCACGCTCTGGAAGCCGCCGTCGTCGGGAACCGACCCTCCGAGGTAGCCGGACTGCTTCACGGCGAGCTCATCGCCGTTGATCTGGCCTTCGAGCAGCTCGTCGGTCCCGGGGCGGTAGACCTCGATGTCGATCGTCGCGTCGCTGCCCTGCGTGTCGAGCACCTCGCAGTACGTGCCCAGCGTTCCGTCGTCGCCGACCGTGACGCCGGCGAGCGAGAAGATGAGGTCTCCGGGCTCTATGCCCGCGGCATCCGCCGGCCCTCCGGCTTCGACCGACTGCACCCAGATGCCGAACAGCGAGTCGTCCTCGTTCGACCAGCCCTGCGCGTTGATGCCGATCGAGAGCACCCGCTCGCCCGACGCGATGGCGTCGATGTTCTCTTCTGCGACATCCCGGTGGATCGCGAAGTTGTAGTCGAGCGAGTCGTCTCCCGCATAGTTGACGCCGACGACGGCGCCGTTCTCGTCGACGAGCGGTCCGCCCGAGTTGCCGCCGCGGATGCGCGCGTCGTGCTCGATGACGTGCTCGAGTGAGGCCCACTGCGTGTCGAGCGGGAAGTCGTCCTTGGACACGATGCCCCGCGTCAGGGTGAACTCCTCCGCCGCGCCGAGCGGGTAGCCCGCCGAGTAGACGTCGAGGCCCGTCTTGATCTCGCCGTCGTGCCACGCGAGGAACGGGTACTCGCCCTCGTCGAGCTGCAAGACGGCGAGGTCGAGGCATTCCGAGGCGCCGAGCACTTCGGCGCCCACTTCGTCCTCGCCCCCGAGCAGCACGTCGAGGGTGCCGGCTCCCGTCACGACGTGGTTGTTCGTGATGACGCGTCCTTCGTCGCTCACGACGAAGCCCGAGCCGATCCAGCGGCCCTCGGCGGGATCGAGCGAGCCGGGGTCGATGAAGGTGCCCTGCCCCTTGATGTAGACGGTCGCCGACTGAAGGTCGTCGAAGCCGGCGGGATCAGGCCCGCTCTCGGGCTCTTCGCCTGCTGCTCCGCATCCGGAGAGCAGGAGGGCCGCTGCGGCGCCCACGGCAAGGGCGACCGGGAAGCGGCGGGAACGATCGGACGAACGGCGGTACACCATGGCTGCCCCCCGGCGGCGTCTGCGTCGACGCGGCGCGCATTCCCCCGAACGGGCGCCACAGGCCCGGCACGACGAGCCTGGGCACATCATGGCACGCGCGGCCGCGCGTGTCTCGTCATTTCGCGACGCCCATCGCGCGGGTGTACCCTGACTCCATGCGCGCAGGCTTGCTTCTCCTCCTTAGCCGCCGCGGCGAGTCCTCGTTCTAGGGCCTTCCTCGTCGCGGAGCTTGTGGTTGGCCCGCATCACCTCAGACGAGAGAAGCGACTCCATCATGGACAACACCCAGAAGACCTCCGGGATGCCGATCCACAAGTATCGGCCGTACCACGAGCAGTTCGGCGTCGAACTGCCCGACCGCACGTGGCCTGCGAACCGCATCACGAAGGCGCCGCGCTGGTGCGCCGTCGACCTCCGCGACGGCAACCAGGCGCTCATCGATCCGATGAGCCCCGAGCGCAAGCGCATCATGTTCGACCTGCTGGTCGGCATGGGCTACAAGGAGATCGAGGTCGGGTTCCCGAGCGCGAGCCAGACCGACTTCGACTTCGTGCGCCAGCTCATCGAAGAGAACCTGATCCCGGATGACGTCACGATCCAGGTGCTGACGCAGGCGCGTGAGCACCTCATCGAGCGGACGTACGAGTCGATCGCCGGCGCCAAGCAGGCGATCGTGCACCTCTACAACTCGACGAGCATCCTGCAGCGCGACGTCGTGTTCCGCACCGACCGCCAGGGCATCATCGACATCGCCCTCGAGGGCGCGCGCCTGTGCCGCGAGTTCGAGAAGCGCATCCCCGAGACCAAGGTCTTCTACGAGTACTCGCCCGAGAGCTACACGGGCACCGAGCTCGAGTTCGCCGTCGACATCTGCAACCAGGTCATCGAGATCTTCGAGCCGACGCCCGAGCGCAAGGTCATCATCAACCTGCCCGCGACGGTCGAGATGGCGACGCCCAACGTCTACGCCGACTCGATCGAGTGGATGAGCCGCCGTCTCGCGCACCGCGAGAACGTCATCCTCTCACTGCACCCGCACAACGACCGCGGCACGGCCGTCGCCGCCGCCGAGCTCGGCTACATGGCCGGCGCCGACCGCATCGAAGGCTGCCTCTTCGGCAACGGCGAGCGCACCGGCAACGTCGACCTCGTCGCGCTGGGCATCAACCTGCTGACGCAGGGGATCGACCCGCAGATCGACTTCAGCGACATCGACCAGGTCAAGCGCACGGCCGAGTACTGCAACCAGCTGCCCGTCCACGAGCGCAGCCCCTGGGCCGGCGACCTCGTCTTCACGGCCTTCAGCGGCTCCCACCAGGACGCCATCAAGAAGGGCTTCGAGGCCATGGAGGCGCGCGCCGCGGCCGAGGGCGTCTCGGTCGACGAGATCGAGTGGGCCGTGCCGTACCTGCCGATCGACCCGAAGGACCTGGGTCGCTCGTACGAGGCGGTCATCCGCGTCAACTCGCAGTCCGGCAAGGGCGGCGTCGCCTACCTGCTCAAGACCGACCACGCGCTGGACCTCCCGCGCAAGCTCCAGATCGAGTTCTCGGGCGTCGTGCAGACCAAGACCGACGCCGAGGGCGGCGAGGTCACGAGCGAGCAGATCTGGGCGATCTTCCAGGACGAGTACCTGCCCACCGCGATCGACGACGCGCGCTGGGGCCGCTTCGAGCTGCTCTCGACGCGCACGCAGAGCGACCTGTCGGGTGACGTGCTGCTCGAGATCACGCTGCGCGACGGCGAGGACCGGGTGCAGGCATCCGGTCACGGCAACGGGCCCGTCGCGGCGTTCCTCGAGGTCGTCCGCGCGCACGGCTTCGACGTGACCCTCTACGACTACGTCGAGCACGCCCTCAGTGCGGGAGGCGACGCGCAGGCCGCGTCGTACGTCGAGCTGCAGGTCGACGGCGAGCGCCTGTGGGGCGTCGGAATCGACGGAGACATCTCGACGGCGTCGCTCAAGGCGATCGTCTCGGGCGTCAACCGTGCGATCCGCACGCGCCGGCGCACGGAGGCCCTCGCGGGCGTCTGACTCACGCCACGCTGTCGCCGCGCGGTCGGATGATCGGCACGGCGGAGGTCTCCACCGCGACCTTCCGTCGATACAGCATGCGCTGCTCGGGGAGTGACAGATCGAAGATCACGGCCAGAAGCCGGATCACGAAGGTCACGACGATCCCCACGGCAGCCGCCGCCACGAGCGGCGCGCCGAGCGCATCCGCCACCGCCAGCACGAGACATCCGGCCGCCGCGGCGACAGCGTACAACGAGCCCACGTGCATGATCGCGACGGGCAGCCCCATGATGATGTCGCGGAGGATGCCGCCGCCGACCGCGGAGCACACCCCGATGAAGACCGCCGGCACGAGCGGCAGCCCGAGGGCCAGCGCCTTGCTCGTGCCGAAGGCGCCGAACAGGCCGATCACGATGGCGTCGAGCCCGACGATGACGCGGTTGGCGCGCTGGAAGAGGTTGGCCAGCAGCATTCCGATCAGCGCCGCGAGCGTCGCCGTCAGCAGGTACCAGTTGCTCTGGAGCGTCACCAGTGGGACGTCCAGGAGCAGGTCGCGGATGAGACCGCCACCCATCCCCATGACGACGCCGATGATCGCGACGCCCAGCAGGTCGAGGCGGCGCTCGCCCTGGAATCCGGAGGCGAACAGCGCGCCCTGCACGCCGCCGAGTCCGACGGCGATGAGATCGGCCCACAGCGGGATGACGAAGAGCGGCTCGTTCACACGTCCATTGTGGGGGCACCCCGGGATAATTGATCCGTGCCCACTTATCGCGACGAGGTCGTGGTCCTGCGCACCCACAAGCTGGGTGAGGCCGACAGGATCGTGACGATGCTGAGCCGGCGCCACGGCAAGCTCCGCGCTGTGGCGAAGGGCGTGCGCCGCACGTCGTCGCGCTTCGGGTCGAGGCTCGAGCCGTTCATGGTCGCCGACGTCCTCCTGTACCAGGGCCGCTCGCTCGACATCGTGCAGCAGGCGGAGTCGCTCGGCACCTACGGCGCCGACATCGCCGTGCACTACGACCGCTATACCTCGGCGAGCGCGATGGTCGAGGCCGCCGATCGCCTCAACGAGGCCGAGGCGACGCCGCAGCAGTACCTCCTGCTCGTCGGCGGGCTGCGTGCACTCGCGAAGGGCGAGCACGCGTCGCGCAGCATCCTGGACTCCTATCTGCTGCGTGCCATGGCGCTGTCCGGCTGGGCGCCGGGGCTCGACGACTGCGCCCGCTGCGGTGCGCCCGGTCCGCACGAGACGTTCGTCGCGCAGCTGGGCGGCATGATCTGCCGCGACTGCGCGCCCGCCGGCTCCGCCCGCGTCGCCCCCGAGGCCGCGGTGCTGCTGCAGTCGCTCATGGCCGGTGAGTGGGATGCCGTCGACGCGGCATCTCCCCGAGACACGGCCTCGGTGTCGGGGCTCATCGCCGCGTACGCGCAGTGGCACCTCGAGCGCGGCATCCGTTCTCTTTCGCACGTCGAATCCTCGCCCTGGGAGGCCGCCCGGTGACCCCGAAGCCCTACACGCACCGCGACGCCGTGCCGTACCGCCCCGTCGACTGGACGGGGGTCTACCCGCCGGCGTTCCCGAAGGGCTCGGTGCCGCAGCACGTCGCGATCGTGATGGACGGCAACGGCCGCTGGGCCAATCGTCGCGGACTCACCCGCGTCGAGGGGCACAAGGCGGGCGAGGCGGCGCTGCTCGACGTCGTCGCGGGCGCGATCCAGGCGGGCGTCAAACACGTCTCGGTCTACGCCTTCTCGACCGAGAACTGGTCGCGCTCGCCCGACGAGGTGCGCTTCCTCATGGGCTTCAACCGCGACGTCCTGCACCGTCGCCGCGACCAGCTCAACGAGTGGGGCGTGCGGGTGCGGTGGGCGGGGCGCAAGCCGCGCCTGTGGGGCTCGGTCATCAAGGAGCTGCAGTACGCCGAGCAGCTCACGGCGGGCAACGACGTGCTGACCCTCACGATGTGCGTCAACTACGGCGGCCGGGTCGAGCTCGTCGACGCCGTGCGCTCGATCGCCGACGACGTCGCGGCGGGGCGCCTGCGCGCGAGCGCCGTCTCCGAGAAGCTCATCCAGCGCCGCCTGTACATCCCCGAGATGCCCGACGTCGACCTGTTCGTGCGTTCGAGCGGCGAGCAGCGGACGTCGAACTTCCTGCTGTGGGAGTCCGCATATGCCGAGTTCGTCTTCCTCGACACGCTCTGGCCGGACTTCGGTCGCGCCGATCTGTGGCGGGCGATCGAGCTGTACGTCGCGCGTGATCGCCGGTTCGGCGGCGCGGTCGACCAGCCGGACGCCGCGCGGTAGCGAACGTTCATCGGCGGGACATTGACAGTCCCCGCCGCGAGCCGATAGACCCGGGGGAGTACTCGCCGCCGCTCCCTCGCCTGGGCTCGCCGGCGACCGATGGAGGGGGCCCACCATGCTGCACCACCGCGACAACATCCGCGACGAGATCCTCGACGAGGTGTTCGCCTCGACGGATCTCTCCGTTGCGATGCCCAAGTACCGCATCCCCGAGAAGGAGCACCTCGCGCGGCACGCGTACCAAGTCGTCTCGGACGAGCTCCTCCTCGACGGCAATTCGCGCCAGAACCTCGCGACGTTCTGCCAGACGTGGCTCGAGCCCGAAGTGCGCTCGCTCATGGCCGAGACGCTCGACAAGAACATGGTCGACAAGGACGAGTACCCGCAGACCGCCGAGATCGAGGCGCGCTGCGTGCACATCCTCGCGGATCTCTGGCACTCGCCCGACGCCGAGAACACCCTCGGCACCTCGACGACGGGCTCGAGTGAAGCCGCGATGCTGGGCGGGATGGCGCTCTTGTGGAACTGGCGCGCGCGGCGACGTGCGGCGGGCCTGCCGACCGACAAGCCCAACCTCATCACGGGTCCCGTGCAGGTGTGCTGGCACAAGTTCGCGCGCTACTGGGATGTCGAGCTGCGCGAGATCCCGATGCAGGGCGACCGCTTCCTCATGACGCCGGAAGAGGTGCTGGCCCGCGTCGACGAGAACACGATCGGCGTCGTCCCGACCCTCGGCGTGACCTTCACGGGCGGCTTCGAGCCGGTCAAGGCCGTGAGCGAGGCGCTCGACGGGCTGCAGGCCGAGAGCGGCCTCGACATCCCGATCCACGTCGACGGCGCGAGCGGCGGCTTCCTCGCGCCGTTCACCGCTGCCGACCTCGTGTGGGACTTCCGCCTGCCGCGGGTCAAGTCGATCAACACGTCGGGGCACAAGTTCGGGCTCGCCCCGCTCGGCGTCGGATGGATCGTATGGCGCGATGCCGCCGATCTTCCCGAGGACCTCATCTTCAACGTCAACTACCTCGGCGGCAACATGCCGACCTTCGCCCTGAACTTCTCCCGCCCCGGCGGCCAGATCGTCGTCCAGTACTACAACTTCCTGCGGCTCGGGCGTGAGGGGTACCGCAAGGTCCACCAGTCCTGCTACGACACGGCGATGTATCTCGCCGCCGAGATCGAGAAGCTCGGCCACTTCGACATCATCAACTCCGGGCGTCCCGACGAGGGCATCCCGGCCGTCTCGTGGAAGCTCAAGGACGGCGTCGAGCACCCCTTCACCCTCTTCGACCTCGCAGACCGCCTCCGCACCCGGGGATGGCAGGTGCCCGCGTACACGATGCCCCCGGAGCGGGAGGACCTGCCGATCCAGCGCATCCTCGTGCGTGCCGGGTTCGGCCGCGACGAGGCCGCACTGCTCATGGACGACTACCGGAACGCGATCGCGCACTTCGACAAGCACCCCATCACGGTGTCCATGACCGAGGAAGAGGCCGGCGCGTTCCATCACTGACATGGCGAGGACCTCTCCATCGCGCAGCGTGCGCCTCCGCCGCGAGGCGTGGGGCTTCATGGTCGGCTCCGCCTTCTTCGCGCTGGGCGCCATCCCCTGGTACGCCTCGGCCGTCGGTCCCGTGTGGGGCGCCCTGACGTTCTTCGTCGGGTCGATCTTCTTCACGCTGGCCGGGCTCATCCAGCTCCTGCTCAGTGGTCGCAGGCCGCCTCTGCGCGGGGCGACGACGGCCGACGCGTACGACTGGTGGGCCGCTGCGATCCAGTTCGTGGGCACCCTCCTGTTCAACGTCAGCACGTTCGCCGTCGTGCTCGCGGCCTCGCGTGAGCTCGAGGACCCCACAGCCGGCTGGACCCCGGACGCGTGGGGCTCGGCGGCGTTCCTCATCTCGAGCACGCTCGCGCTGTTCGCGGCGGGTCGGCGGCACGAGCTGTGGGATCCGGACGCCCGCACGTGGCGCGGCACGTGGCTCAACATGGCGGGATCCGTCGCGTTCGGCATCTCGGCCGTGGGCGCCTACGTCCTGCCCGCGACCGGCGACTTCGTCGACGTGCGGTGGATGAACCTCGGCACGTTCCTCGGGGCCGTCTGCTTCTTCATCGCCGCGGCACTCTCGCGCCGGGGAATATGACGCCCGCGGCATGGGTTGCCCCTGATATGCCCGACACGACTTCCGCCGCGCCCGCGCCCATCCGCATCGACGTCTGGAGCGACATCGCCTGCCCGTGGTGCTACATCGGCAAGCGCAACCTCGAGAACGGCCTCGCCGACGTGTCGACCGACGCCGACGCCCCGGTCGTCGAGGTGACGTACCACTCGTTCGAGCTCTCTCCCGACACCCCGGTCGACTTCGCCGGCGGTGAGGCCGACTACCTCGCGACCCACAAGGGCATCTCGCGCGACCAGGCGCAGCAGATGCTCGAGCGCGTCACGGGCGTCGCCGCCGAGGCGGGTCTCGAGTACCGGTTCGACCTGCTCAAGCACACCAACACGGTGAAGGCGCACGAGCTCCTGCACTTCGCGAAGGAGCAGGGCCGCCAGCTCGAGCTCGCCGAGCGCCTCATGTCGGCCTACTTCACCGAGGGTCGCAACCTGGGCCTCGAGGACGAGCTCGCCGATCTCGCCGCCGATGCGGGGCTGGATCGGGATGCCGCGCTCGAGGCGCTGCAGAGCGGGCGCTACCTCGCCGCGGTGCGCGCCGACCAGGCGCAGGCGCAGGCCTACGGCATCAACGGCGTGCCGTTCTTCGTCATCGACGGCAAGTACGGCGTCTCGGGCGCCCAGCCCGCCGAGGCCTTCGCGCAGATCGCGCGGCAGGTCTGGGCCGAGCGAGCCGAGGGCGACGAGGACGCCGCGGCCTGATCCGCGGGGGCGCCGCGACGCGAGCCGCGGCGCCGGCCGGTCAGGCGGGAAGGTTCCGCTCGATGACCTCGACGATCGCGGGGTCGTCGGGCTTGACGTTCGGACGGAACCGGTGCAGATCGCCCGAGGGCGTCAGCACGAACTTCTCGAAGTTCCAGATCACGGGCCCGCGCTTGCCCTCGGCATCCCGGGTCTTCTTGAGCGCCTTGAAGAGCGGTGCGGCCTTGCCCCCGTTGACCTTGACCTTGTCGGCGACGGGGAACGTGACGCCCCACGTCATGGCGCAGTAGTCGAGGATCTCGTCGATGCCGCCCGGCTCCTGTCCCGCGAACTGGTTGCAGGGGAACCCCACGACGGTGAAGCCGCGGTCCGCGTAGGCCTTCTGCAGCTGCTCGAGCTGCTCGTACTGCGGCGTGAGACCGCACTTCGAGGCGACGTTGACGACGAGGAGGACCTTCTCACCGTAATCCGCGAGCGTCTGAGTCCCGCCGTCGGCGGTCTGGAACGGGATGTCGCGGAGGGCGGTGTCGATGGCCTGTGTCATGTTCTCAGGCTAAGGCCCCGTTTCCGGGAGAGGCTGAAGTTTCGTCTGGGAGAATGACAGGATGACGACCGCCCTCGCCCCTGCGCGCGCACTGCGCATCGGGCCCATAGAGCTCGACGCCCCCGTCGTGCTGGCCCCCATGGCGGGCATCACCAACACGGCGTTCCGGCGACTCTGCCGCGAGTACGGCGCGGGCCTGTACGTGAGCGAGATGATCACGTCGCGCGCGCTGGTCGAGCGCAACGCGACGACGATGCGGCTCATCACGCACCACGAGTCCGAGACGCCGCGCTCGATCCAGCTGTACGGTGTGGACCCCAAGACCGTCGCCGAAGCCGTCCGCGTCCTCGTCGCGGAAGATCGTGCGGACCACATCGATCTGAATTTCGGATGCCCCGTCCCCAAGGTCACCCGCAAGGGCGGGGGAGCGGCGCTCCCCTGGAAGCGCGAGCTGTTCCGCGACATCGTGACGGGCGCCGTGCGCTCGGCGGGCGATATCCCGCTCACGATCAAGATGCGCAAGGGCATCGACTCCAACCACCTGACCTACCTGGAGGCCGGCCGCATCGCCGAGGACGCCGGCGTCGCCGCCGTCGCGCTGCACGCGCGAACGGCAGCCGAGTTCTACTCGGGCCAGGCCGACTGGTCGGCGATCACGAAGCTCAAAGAGACCGTCACGAGCGTCCCCGTGCTCGGCAACGGCGACATCTGGTCAGCCGACGACGCCGCCCGCATGATGCGCGAGACGGGCTGCGACGGTGTCGTCGTGGGACGTGGATGCCTCGGCCGGCCGTGGCTCTTCGGCGACCTCGCGCGCGCCCTCGGTGCGCCCGGCGCCGCGGCGGGCGCACCCGTCGACGCAACCCTGGGCTTCGTCGCGCAGGCATTCCGGCGTCATGCCGAGCTGCTCGTGGAGTTCCTGGAGGACGAGGACCGCGGATGCCGCGACATTCGCAAGCACGTCGCGTGGTACTTCAAGGGCTACCCCGTGGGCGGTGACACGCGTGCGCGCCTCGCGACGGCCTCGAGCCTCGCCGAGATCGACGAGCTGCTCGCGACCCTCGAACTCGACGCGCCCTACCCGGGCGCCGCGGCCGAGGGCCAGCGCGGCCGGGCCGGCACCCCCAAGCGGCCTGCACTGCCGGACGGCTGGCTCGACTCGCGAGAGCTCGGTGCCGAGGCATCCAGCGCCCTCGCCGAAGCGGAACTCGACCACAGTGGCGGCTGACGGCGCCGTCGGCGTCTCGGCCGGACGGCCCGCGGGCTACGCCGATCATGACGCCGAGCGCTTCCACCCCGAGCTCCACCGCTCGCAGCGCGACGCGTTCGCGCGCGATCGCGCCCGCGTGCTGCACTCGGCGGCACTCCGCCGCCTCGCCGCCAAGACGCAGGTGCTGAGCCCCGCGAGCCCCGCCGACTTCGCGCGCAACCGCCTGACGCACTCGCTCGAGGTCGCGCAGGTCGGCCGCGAGCTCGCGATCGAGCTGCGGCTCTCGCCCGACGTCGTCGACACGGCGTGCCTGAGCCACGACCTGGGCCACCCGCCGTTCGGTCACAACGGTGAGCGTGCGCTCAACGACTGGTCGGCCGACATCGGCGGATTCGAGGGCAACGCGCAGACGCTGCGGATCCTGTCGCGCCTCGAACCCAAGGTGGTCGACGACGACGGCGCATCCTTCGGGCTCAACCTCACGCGCGCGAGCCTCGACGCGAGCTGCAAGTACCCCTGGACAGCGGATCATCCCGTTCCCGACCCCGGCGGCCGCCTCAAGTTCGGCGTCTACCCCGAGGACGAGGGAGTGTTCCGCTGGCTGCGCGAGGGCGCTCCGGGTCGCGTGCGCTGCATCGAGGCCGAGGTCATGGACCTCTCCGACGACATCGCCTACTCGGTGCACGACTTCGAGGACGCCGTCGTCAACGGCTACATCGATCCCGCGCGCCTCGCCGACGTGCGGGAACGCGAGGCGCTGCTCACGGCGATCCAGGCGTGGGTCGGCTACGACTTCGCGCGCGACGAGCTCGACGACGCCCTCTACCGGCTCATGCGCATGCCCGAGTGGATCACGTCCTTCGACGGCACGCGCGCGGCCCACGCCCGCCTCAAGAACCTGACGTCCGACCTCATCGGCCGCTTCGCGCGCGCCGCGACGGCGGCGACCCGCGAGCACTACGACGCGCCCGCGCTCACGCGCTACCGTGGCCACGTGGTCGTCCCGCGCGTCATCGAAGCCGAGATGGCCGTGCTCAAGGGCACGATCGGCGCCTTCATCGTCTCTGTCGAGGGTCGCAAGGGGCTCTACAAGGAGCAGCGCCGCATCCTCAAACGCCTCGCGACGGCACTGTGGGAGCAGCCGCGTCACCTCGACAGCATCCACGCCGAAGACTTCTCGCGCGCCGAGACGGATGCCGCGCGCCGTCGCGTCATCGTCGACCAGGTCGCGAGCCTCACCGATCGCTTCGCGATCTCGTGGCACTCGCGCCTCGTCGGCTCGGTCGACCTCGAGAGCATCGGCATCTGGGTCCCGGGCAGCCGCATCGTCGCCTCGACGGAGTACGCGCTGCCCGAGCCGCTCGAGGGTCTCTGATGCCCGGACGCATCCTGCAGGCGGATGTCGACGAGGTCAAGGCGCGCACGAACATCGCCGACATCATCGGCGAGCGCGTCGCGCTCAAGTCCGCGGGGGTCGGCGCGCTCAAGGGCCTGTGCCCCTTCCACGACGAGCGCAGCCCGAGCTTCAACGTGCGCCCGCAGGCCGGCTTCTACCACTGCTTCGGGTGCGGCGAATCGGGCGACGTCTACTCGTTCCTGCGCAACCTCGACCACCTCTCGTTCACCGAGGCCGTCGAACGCCTCGCGGCGCGCATCGGCGTCACGCTCCACTACGAGGACGGGGGAGCCGGTCCCGAGACGTCGGGACGCGCCCGCCTGTACGCCGCGAACGCGGCGGCTGCCGAGTTCTTCCGCAGCCGGCTCGCGTCGCCCGACGCCGACATCGCGCGCCGCTTCCTCGGCGAACGCGGCTTCGACGCGGGGGCCGCGGCGCACTTCGGGGTCGGGTACGCCCCGAAGGGCTGGTCGGGCATGCTGGACGCGCTCAGCGCGCAGGGGTTCTCGACCGACGAGCTCACGAGTTCAGGCCTCGTGTCGCAGGGGCAGCGCGGCGTCTACGACCGCTTCCGCGGCCGGGTCGTGTGGCCCATCCGCGACGTGACGGGCCAGGTGCTCGGCTTCGGCGCGCGGCGCCTGTTCGACGACGACAACGGGCCCAAGTACCTCAACACGCCCGAGACGACGATCTACAAGAAGGCGCAGGTGCTCTACGGGCTCGACCTCGCCAAGCGCGACGTCGCCCGCAGCCACCGCGTCGTCGTCGTCGAGGGGTACACCGACGTCATGGCGTGCCATCTCGCGGGCGTCACAACCGCGATCGCCACCTGCGGCACGGCCTTCGGCTCCGACCACATCACGGTCCTCCGTCGCGTGATGGGCGACGACTCGACCGCGGGCGAGGTCGTCTTCACGTTCGATCCGGATGCCGCGGGCCAGAAGGCCGCCCTCCGCGCGTTCGCCGACGCCAAGCGCTTCAACGCGCAGACCTACGTCGCCGTGGGGCCCGATGGCCTCGACCCGTGCGACCTGCGCCTCGCACGCGGCGACGGCGCCGTGCGCGCCCTCATGGACGACAAGGCCCCTATGGTCGAGTTCGTCCTCGACCAGCGCATCCAGGGGTTCGACCTCGCGACGGTCGAGGGGCGCATCGGCGCTCTGCGCGCCTCCGCGCCCGTCGTCGCGGAGCTCCGCGATCCGCTCCTGCAGCCCGAGTACGTCCGGGTGCTCGCCCGCCGCCTCGGCATGGACACCGAGGACGTCCGGCGCGAGGTCGAGCGTGCGGCGCGCGGCGAGAAGGCCCCCGACCGCGGCGTCGACCAGGCGCGCGCGTCCGAGACGGATGCCGAGCCCGCCGTCCGCGTGACGCTCGCGTCGCTGCCGCGCACCGCCGACATCGCGCTCGAGCGCGACGCGCTCATGGGCCTCCTGCAGTTCGGCCACCGCATCGATCCCGACCTGCGCGCCCGGGCGCTGAGCCTGCCCTTCGTGCATCCCGGGCTCGACGCCGTCCGTGCCGGCGTCGCACCCGTCACGGACTTCGACCGCATCGGGTGGGCCGCCGACGCCGTCGGGTCGGTGCGCGAGCCGTTCCGCTCGCTCGCTGCGGAGCTGCTGACCTCGGACTTCCCGGCGCAGACGGATGAGGTCGCCGTCGCCTCCGCCTCCGCCATGTGCCGGCGGCTCATCGTGCGCGCCCTCGATCGCGAGAAGTCCGAGATGCTCGGGGCGATCCAGCGGGTCCCCGTCGACTCCGAGGACGGCCGCAGCATCCGTCTCCGCCTGCGCGAGCTCGATCTGCAGCGCCGCCTCGTCGAGGACGGCTGATCTCCTCGGCTGGCGCCGCGCGTCGCGAGGCGGCAGGATGTGGTCATGCCCCGCCGTCGTGACGCCGACGTCGCGATCCGCGCGACCGACCTCTCGCTGCTGCGCGCGTCGCGCGGCGGCGATGTGCGCGTCGTGGACGGCGTGTCCTTCGTCCTGCCGCACGGCGCCACCCTCGCCGTCATGGGTCCCACGGGCGCCGGCAAGTCGAGTCTCGCGGCGGTGCTCGCAGGCACCGAGGCCTCCGGCGTCGCCGTCGTCGGCGGCGATGCGTGGGTCGGCGGCATCCCGGTGCGTCGCCCCGGCCGCGCGCGCCGTGAGCTGACGTACTTCACGGGCTATCTCGAGCAGCGGGCGGGGGCGAGCCTGCCCTCGCGCATGACGGTCGGCGAGGTCATCGGCGAGCCCATCACGAGCCGTGACCGACGCGTCAACCAGCGTGCTCTCGCCGTGCGCGTCGCGACGCTCCTCGACGAGCTCATGCTCCCGCTCGGCGCGAGCGCGAAGTACCCGTACGAGCTGAGCGCCGGCATGCGCCAGCGCGTCGCGTTCGCGCGGACGCTCGTGCTCGAGCCTCGCGTGCTCATCGCCGACGATCCCTTCGCGAATCTCGATGTGGAAGTCCGGCGCGCGGCAAGGGATGCGATCATCCGGCGGCGGGCCCGCGGCATGTCGACGCTCATCGTGACGAACGAGGCAGACGTCGTGCGCGAGCTCGACGCGGACGTCCTCGTGCTGCGCGCGGGGCACACGGTCGCCTATGGCCGGGGGACGGAGCACCTGCTCTGGACGCCGAGTTCGTCGGCGGATCATCGCCTCGTCGCGTCGTGAGCATGCCTTCGGGTTTGCTAGGATTGTCTAGTTGCCCGCGCGAGAGCGCAGGGTGATCCTCCATAGCTCAATTGGCAGAGCAATCGGCTGTTAACCGATAGGTTCTTGGTTCGAGTCCAAGTGGGGGAGCGGTTCGGCCCGGGGCTCCACCCTCGGGCCGTTCTTCATTTCCGGGGTCGCCGACAAGGCGACGGATGCCGCGCCTCCGCCGGCCTCGATCAGCGGCCGTGAACCGGGCGGGATCAGGCGTCGATGTCGTCGACGCCCGGCATCCACGAGCTGCCCGGCTTGCCCCAGCCGCGCTTGCGGGCGATCTTCTGCGTCGTCTTCCAGTCGCCGTCATCGAGGCGATCGATGTACAGGATGCCGTCGAGGTGGTCGAACTCGTGCTGCAGGATGCGTGCGCGCCAGCCGTCGACCTCGATGCGCACGGGCGCGCCCTCGAGGTCGGTGCCGGTGACGAGCACGCGCTCGGAGCGGCGCAGCGGGAACCGTTCGCCGGGGAACGAGAGGCATCCCTCGGACTCATCGTCCGGGTCGGGGGCGCCGGGCTCGAGGGGGTGCATCCACAGCTCGGGGTTGATGATGACGCCGCGCCAGGGGCCGCCGTCGTCGTCCTGGTACGAGTACGTGAAGATCCGCAGCCCGACCCCGACCTGGGGTGCCGCGAGACCCACGCCGGGCGCGGCATCCATCGTCTCGAACATGTCGGCCACGAGCGTGCGGACCTCGTCCGTGATCTCTTCGACCGCCGCGGCGGGGGCGTGGAGGACGGGGTCGCCCATGATGCGAATCGACAGAACAGCCACGCCTTGAGCCTATCGAGGCATCCGTGCGGTTAGTGTCGGAGGGTGCTGTGGGCGGAGTTGTCGATCGACGCGGTGACGGATGAGCTCATCGGTTTCTTCCGCGACCCGGCGATCCTCTTCGGCATTCCGCTCGCTCTGCTCGGCGCCGTCTTCATGTCGTTCGGCGCGCAGTACCAGCATCGCGGTGTCACGAAGGTCGAGCGCCTCAGCGGCCTTTCAGGCAAGGCGGGACTCAGCGGCCGCCAGCTCCTGAGCCTCTTGACGCGCCCCTCGTGGGTGAGCGGCACGGTCATGCTGGGCCTCGCGATCGGCTGTCAGCTCGTGGCGCTCGCCTTCGCCCCGCTCATCATCGTGCAGCCGATCGGGGCCATCTCGCTCGTCATCACGACGCTTCTCAACGCGCGCGTGACGGGCATCCGTCCGACGAGGCAGTCGATCGCCGCGATCATCGCGTGCGTCGGCGGCGTCTTCATCTTCGTCACGATCGCCGCGTTCTTCGCGACCGAGAACCCCGTGACGGAGCGTGAGACGATCATCATCCTCTCGCTCCTCGCGGTGCTGCTGGTCCTGCTCGGCGGAGTGTGGCTGTGGCTCCGCCAGCGCGGCCTCCCGCTGTTCTACATCGTCGCGGCGGGCATGATCTACGGCTTCGTCGCGACTCTCGCGAAGGTCGTCATCGAACGGGTCAAGGCGAACGACTTCGACTGGCTCACGATCCTCAGCCTCATCGCGATGGTCGCGGCCGTCACGATCGGCGCGTACTTCGTGCAGACCGCGTACGCCGTCGGGCCTCCCGACCTCGTCATCGCGGGTCTCACCGTCGTCGACCCGATCGTCGCCGTCCTCATCGGCCTCACGATCCTGCAGGAGGCGGCGAACGCGCCCCTGTGGGCCTTCTTCGGGTTCGCGATCGCGGGTGCCATCGCGATCACGGGTGTCTTCACGCTCGCGCGCTACCACCCGCAGATGAAGTCCGAGAGCCAGGAGATCCCGATCAAGCGCGGAAGCACGCCGGCTTCCGATCCCGAGGACGATCACACCCACTGAGCGGCGGATGCCGCGTCAGGACTCCGGCGGAACCTCGATCACGAGCCGCCCCTCCTCGATACGGCCACCGTCACCCGGTGAGGGCGCCGGTGCGGGCAGCTCCAGCTGCGACTCCCAGTCCGCGTGCGCATCCTCGGCGGAGGGACGCCACACGGCGTCCATGCCCGATCCGAGTCCTCCGGACGGCGCCTTGCCCTCGAGCTGGCGCTTGCGCTGGTCGCGCTTGAGTGCCGGCGCGGCCACGATCAGGGACGCGACCGCAGCGAGCGCGATGCTCAAGATCGTCCACGCGAGGGGATCCATGTAGGGCGGGTGGGACTTGAACCCACGATCGTCGGGTTATGAGCCCGCTGCCTTCACCAGCTTGGCCACCGCCCCCTGCACCCCCGAGGGGGCCCTCCGAGCCTACAGGCCGTCCGAATGACACGCTTGTGGTTCCTCGGGCCACTGAGCGATAATGGCCCCACAACAGAATGCTGTGGCATCCGTGTTCAGGTCGTTGGGGAAGACGTACCTGAAGGAAACGGAGCGACCATGGCGTCTTCACAAGCGCGCGGAGCGATCTTCATCCATTCCGCGCCACGTGCACTGTGCCCCCACCTCGAGTGGGCGGTAGGCCGCGCCCTCGGGCGGGCGGTCAACTTCGACTGGTGCGAACAGCCGATCCTCTCGGGGAGCAGACGCGCGGAGTTCTACTGGGAGGGCCACGCCGGCATGGGCGCGGCACTCGCGACCGCGATGCGCGGGTGGGAGCACCTGCGCTTCGAGGTGAGCGAGGACCCCACGCCCCGCAGCGACGGCGGACGGTGGATGCACACGCCGGGTCTCGGCATCCACTATGCGCAGACCGACACGGCGGGCAACGTCGTCATCGGCGAGGACCGCGTGCGGTACGCGCTGGAAGTCGCGGCGGGCGACCCGGTCGAGCTCCAGCGCGAGCTCGAGGTGGCGCTCGGCGCGGCGTGGGACGAAGAGCTCGAGCCGTTCCGGCACGCGAGCGACGACGCACCCGTCGTCTGGCTGCACAAGGTCGGCTGACGACAGCTTCCCGCCGGTGAGGCCGGCGGGCGCGGGAAGGCGGTGGAGGCGCAACTAACGGTGGTCGGAGGCAGAGAATCCCGGAGACCGAGAACGCGAATCACCGCTGACACGAAAGACGCCCCCGCGCTCCTGCGGAGCGCGGGGGCGTCTCGTGCGTGTCAGACCGAGCGGAACGCGACGACGGCGTTGTGGCCGCCGAAGCCGAACGAGTTGCTGATCGCGAGCTGCGGGCCGTCGCCGAGCGGGATCGTCGAGCCCGAGATGCGCAGCGGGATCTCGGGGTCCTGCGTCGTCAGGTTGATCGTGGGCGGAGCCTGACGGTCCTGGATCGCGAGGATCGTGAAGATCGCTTCGAGCGCGCCCGTCCCGCCGAGCAGGTGACCCGTCGAAGCCTTCGTCGCCGAGACCGGGATCTCGTGCACGCGGTCGCCGAAGACGCTGTGCAGCGCCTTGTACTCGGCGATGTCGCCCGTCGGGGTCGAGGTCGCGTGGGCGTTGATGTGGGTCACGTCGTCGGGCGTCGCGCCGGCCTCCTTGAGCGCCGCGCGCACGGCGCGCGATGCACCGAGTCCCTCGGGCTCGGGGGCCGTGATGTGGTACGAATCGGCCGTGACGCCGCCGCCGACGACCTCGGCGTAGATCTTGGCGCCGCGCGCCTTGGCGTGCTCCTCCGTCTCGAGCACGAGCGCCGCGGCGCCCTCGCCCATGACGAAGCCGTCGCGGTCGATGCTGTATGGCCGCGAGGCGGTCTCGGGGGAGTCGTTGCGCTTCGAGAGCGCCTGCATCGCCGAGAAGGCCGCGATCGTGAGGCCGTGGATGACGGCCTCGGAGCCGCCCGCGATGACGACGTCGGCGCGACCGAGGCGCAGCGAGTCGAACGCGTTGATGAGCGACTCGGTGCTCGAGGCGCAGGCGGACGCCACGGTGCGGGCGTAGGCGCGCGCGTTGAGGTGCATCGAGACGGCGGCGGCGGGCGCGTTGGGCATGAGCATCGGGACGCTCATGGGCATGACGCGGCGCGGGCCCTTCTCCTTGAGCGTGTCCCAGCCCGCGAGGGTGGTCTGCAGGCCGCCGATGCCGGTCGCGAAGTCCACTCCGAGCCGCTCGGGGTCGACGTCGGGGGCGCCGGCGTCCTCCCACGCGGCGCGCGCCGCGACGAGCGCGAACTGCGCCGAGGGGTCGAGGCGGTTGGCGACGGGGCGCTCGAGCACGGAGTCGGCACGGACGGCGGCCTCGGCCGCGAACGTGACGGGGAGTGAGTACTTCGCCACCCACTCGTGTTCGAGGGTGCGGGCGCCGGAGGCGCCGTCGAGCAGCGCTGCCCAGGTCTCAGAGGCGGTGCCGGCGAGCGGCGTGGAAGCGCCGATGCCGGTGACGACGATGCGGGGTGTGCTCATGGGAATCCTCGTGCGGGGGAGCCGGTGGGGACGCGTCGCGTCCCCACCGGGAGGTGGGCTCAGGCCTGGTTCGACGAGATGTACGAGACGGCGTCGCCGACGGTCTTGAGGTTCTTGACCTCGTCGTCGGGGATCGTCACGCCGAACTTCTCCTCGGCGTTGACGACGATCGTCATCATCGAGATCGAGTCGATGTCGAGGTCGTCCGTGAACGACTTCTCGAGCGCGACCTCGTCGGCCGAGATGCCGGTCTCGTCGGTGATGAGCTCGGCGAGCCCAGCGAGGACCTCTTCGCTGCTGAATGCCATGGTTTCTCCTGTTTTCTTCGGGGTTCGCGGGCCCGGTTTCGGGCCGTTGACAGTCTAGGGTCGGGTGATCTGCGGCTACGGGAGGACGACGACCTGGGCGGCGAACACGAGTCCGGCGCCGAAGCCGATCTGCAGCGCGAGTCCGCCGCTCAGCTCGGGGTGCTCCTCGAGCAGGCGGTGCGTCGCGAGCGGGATCGATGCGGCCGACGTGTTGCCGGTCGTCTCGATGTCGCGGCCCACGAGCACCGTCTCGGGGAGTCCGAGCTGCTTGGCGAACTCGTCGATGATGCGCATGTTCGCCTGGTGGGGGACGAAGGCGGCGAGATCGGATGCTTCGATGCCCGCGGCCTCGAGCGCCTGGCGGGCGACCTTGACCATCTCCCAGACGGCCCAGCGGAAGACCGTGGGGCCCTCCTGGCGCAGGGTCGGCCAGGGCGCCGTGCCGTCGCGGAAGTCCGTCAGCGTGTGGTTCATGCCGACCGCTTCGGACTTCGAGCCGTCCGAGCCCCATACCGTCGGGCCGATGCCCGGCGTGTCGCTCGGGCCGACGACGACCGCGCCCGCTCCGTCGCCGAGCAGGAACGAGATGCTGCGGTCGGCGGGGTCGACGATGTCGCTCAGCTTCTCGGCGCCGACGACTACGACGTACTTCGCGATGCCGCCGCGGATGAGGGCATCGGCCTGTGCCACGCCGTACGCGAAGCCCGCGCACGCGGCGTTGAGGTCGTAGGCGGCGGCGGGGTTCGCACCTACGCGGTCGGCCACGATCGCCGAGACCGAGGGCGACTGCTTGGGATTGCTGATCGTCGCGACGATGACGGCGTCGACATCGGATGCCGCGACACCCGAGCGCTCGATCGCCTCGCGCGCAGCATCCGTCGCCAGATCGATGGCATCCGTCCCGGCGACGGCGCGCGTGCGCGTCACGATCCCGGTGCGCTGGCGGATCCACTCGTCGCTCGAGTCGATGGGGCCGATGATGTCGGCGTTGGGCACCGCGATCTCGCCGCGCGCCGCGCCGTACGAGTAGATGCGGGTGTGCGCGACGCCGGTGGGCTGTGCGAGCGGACGGCTCATGCGGATGCTCCGTTCAGCAGCGCGGAGGCGGCTTCGAGGTCGTCGGGGGTCTTGACGGCGACACCGGGGACGCCGCGCAGCGCGCGCTTGGCGAGGCCGATGAGTGTGCCGGCGGGGCTGAGCTCGACGATTCCGGTGACTCCCGCGTCGGCGAAGGCTGCCATGCAGAGGTCCCAGCGGACGGGCGAGGCGACCTGGTCGACGAGCAGGTCGCGGAAGGCGGCGCCCGAGTCGACCGTCGAGCCGTCGCGGTTGGTCCACACCCGCACAGCGGGGTCGCCCGTCGCCACATCGGTCGCGGCGGCGCGCAGCGCGTCGACGGCGGGTGCCATGAAGCGCGTGTGGAACGCGCCGGCGACCTGCAGCGGGATGACCCGCGTGCCGGCGACGGGCTCGGCCGAGAGTCGCTGGAGGTCCGCGATGGCCCCCGCTGCGACGAGCTGTCCGCCTCCGTTGTAGTTCGCGGGGGTCAGGTCGAGCTCTTCGAGACGCGAGACGACGGATGCTTCGTCCCCGCCGATGACGGCGCTCATGCCGGTCTCGGCCGCGGCTGCGGCATCCGCCATGGCACGACCGCGCAGTCCCACGAGCCGCAGGGCGTCCTCTTCGCTCAGGATGCCCGCCGCAGCAGCGGCCGCGAACTCGCCGACCGAGTGGCCCGCGACGCCGGCGACGGCGCTGCGGTCCTCGAGGGCGTTCCACGACAGGAGGCTCGCGGCGACGATGAGGGGCTGGGCGACCTTCGTGTCGCGGATGCGGTCGGCGTCCCATTCGGTGCCTGCCGCGACGAGATCGACGCCGGCCCACTCTGAGTAGGCCGCGAGGCGGTCGGCAGCGCCGTCTCGCTCGAGCCAGGGGGTGAGGAACCCGGGGGACTGAGAGCCCTGTCCGGGGAAGACCGCGATGATCACCTATCCATCCTTCCAAGGATCGAATCCGGTCTTCTGGCGGTGGACGCACAGAATTCCGCGAATCGTTTGTCGTTGTCGTACAGCGTCATCCGTTGAGTCGGCGCGATGAGGAGGGCGCTCGACGACGCGTCGCGTCGGTGCCGATCGAGCCGAGCACGAGGGCGGTCTGCAGGATGAGCGCTTCGCGCGGGCCCGTCGCATCCCATCCGATGACCTCGGAGACGCGCTTGAGCCGGTACCGCACGGTGTTCGGGTGGACGAACAGCTCGCGGGCCGTCGCTTCGAGCGAACGGCCGTTGTCGAGGTAGCTCCAGAGCGTCGCGACGAGGTCGGTGCTGTGGGTGTGCAGCGGCCGGTAGATCTTCTCGACGAGCGTCTGCTTCGCGAGCGGATCGCCCGCGAGCGCCCGCTCGGGCAGCAGGTCGTCGGCCTCCACGGGTCGCGGCGCGTGGCGCCATGCGCGCGCCACGGCGAACCCCGCGAGCGCCGCACGCGCGCTCTGGCTCGCCTCGACGAGCGCCGGCACTGCGGGGCCGACGACGAGGTGGCCGGCTCCGAAGCCCGGCTCGAGGCGGCGGGCGATCTCGGGGAAGGGCAGTTCTGCGGGGAGCTCTTCGGTGCGCGCCGGCAGCTCGGCGCGCCCGATCACGAGCACGAGGCGCGAGCCCTGCACGCCGATCAGCACGTCGACGCCGAGCTTGCGCGCCGTCCGGCGCAGCTGGTCGACGTCGAGCAGCGGGGGAGTCGTGCCCACGAGCACCGACACCTCGCCGTGGCCGTGCCAGCCGAGGGCCGCGATGCGGCTCGGCAGCTCCTCGTCGGCCTCGCCCGTCAGGATCGAGTCGACGACGAGCGCCTCGAGCCGCGCGTCCCACAGGCCCCGCGTCTCGGCGGCGCGCGCGTAGACGTCGGCCGCGGCGAATGCGACTTCGCGCGAGTAGAGCAGGATCGCTTCGCGCACGTGCTCGCCCTTGGACGCGACCCGCTCCTCGGTCACTTCGACCGTGACGCGCACGAGCTGCAGCGTCTGCTGCAGACTCACGCTGCGCAGCAGCTCACGCGGCGCCGCGGCGAAGATGTCGGCCGCGATCGCGGGTGTCGAGCGCGGGTCCTCGTACCACTGGATGAAGGACGAGATGCCGGCCTGTGCAACGAGCCCGACGGCAGACCGCCGCGCGGGGGGCATGTCGGAGTACCACGTCAGCGTCTCCTCGAGCCGCTTGATCGTGGCGGAAGCGAGGTCGCCCGAGATGCGACGAAGCCACGCGAGTGTCTCGGTCTTGTCCATCTGCGGGCGACCCTCAGCCATCCCCTCGGTCAGCTCTCGCCGCCGGCGTTGCCGCTCGTGCCGGCTGTCACGTCGTGCAGGCGGTACTTCTCGATCGCCTGGGCCGCGAGGCCGCGGTCGACGACGCCGTCCTCGGCCAGCGCCTGCAGCGTGCGCACGACGACCGACGGGCCGTCGATCTTGAAGAAGCGACGGGCGGCCGCACGCGTGTCCGAGAAGCCGAAGCCGTCGGCGCCGAGCGTGGCGTAGCGGTGCTGCACCCACGGGCGGATCTGGTCCTGCACGGCGTGCATCCAGTCGCTCACCGCGATGACGGGGCCGGGGGTGTCGCGCAGCTTCTCGGTGATGTACGCCGTGTGCGGCTCTTCGTCGGGGTACAGGAAGTTGTGCTGGTCGGCCGCGAGACCGTCGCGACGCAGCTCCGACCACGACGTGACCGACCAGACGTCCGCCTGGACGCCCCAGTCGTCGCGCAGCAGCCGCTGTGCTTCGTAGGCCCAGAGAACGCCGACGCCCGATGCGAGGATCTGGGCGCGCGGGCCCTCTCCCTCGGCGACCGAGATGCGGTGGATGCCGCGCACGATGCCCTCGACGTCGACGTTCTCCGGCTCGGCGGGCTGCACGAGCGGCTCGTTGTAGACGGTCATGTAGTACATGACGTTCGGGTCGGGGTGGTTGCCGCCGTACATGCGGTCGAGGCCCGAACGGACGATGTGCGCGATCTCGTAGCCGTACGCAGGGTCGTACGCGACAGTCGCGGGGTTCGTCGAGGCGAGCAGCTGCGAGTGGCCGTCGGCGTGCTGCAGGCCTTCGCCCGTGAGCGTCGTGCGTCCCGCCGTCGCGCCGATGATGAAGCCGCGCGCCATCTGGTCGCCGGCCGCCCACTGGGCGTCGCCCGTGCGCTGGAAGCCGAACATCGAGTAGAAGACGTAGACCGGGATGAGCGGCTCGCCGTGCGTCGAGTACGACGTGCCCGTCGCGGTGAACGCCGCGACGGCGCCCGCCTCGTTGATGCCGACGTGGATGATCTGGCCCTGCGGGCTCTCCTTGTAGGCGAGGAGCAGCTCGCGGTCGACCGACGTGTAGTTCTGGCCGTTCGGGTTGTAGATCTTCGCCGTCGGGAAGTACGCGTCCATGCCGAACGTGCGGGCCTCGTCGGGGATGATCGGCACGATCCGGTGACCGAAGTCCTTCGCGCGGAGGAGGTCCTTCAGGAGCCGGACGAAGGCCATCGTCGTCGCGATCTCCTGCGTGCCCGAGCCCTTCTTGGGCAGGGCGTAGGACGCGTCGCCGGGGAGCTGGATCGGCACGTGGTGCGAGCGGCGCTCCGGGAGGAAGCCGCCGAGCGCGCGGCGGCGCTCGACCATGTACTGGATCGTCTCGTCCTCGTTGCCCGGGTGGAAGTAGGGCGGGGCGTAGGGGTTCTCCTCGAGCTGCGCGTCCGTGATCGGGATGCGCATCGAGTCGCGGAAGTGCTTGAGGTCCTCGAGCGTCATCTTCTTCATCTGGTGGGTCGCGTTGCGGCCCTCGAAGTGGTGACCCAGGCCGTAGCCCTTGATCGTCTTGGCGAGGATGACGGTGGGCTGGCCCTTGTGCTCGGTCGCGGCCTTGTACGCGGCGTAGACCTTCGTGTAGTCCAGGCCGCCGCGGCGCAGCTTGCCCCAGATGTCGTCGTCGGACCAGTCCTGCACCATCGACGCCGTGCGCTCGTCGCGCCCGAAGAAGTGGTCGCGGATGAACTTGCCGTCCTCGGCGCGGTACGTCTGGAAGTCGCCGTCGGGCGTCGTGTTCATGAGGTGCACGAGGGCTGCGGCATCCTGCGTCGCGAGCAGCTCGTCCCAGCCACGGCCCCAGACGACCTTGATGACGTTCCAGCCGGCGCCGCGGAAGAAGCTCTCGAGCTCCTGGATGATCTTGCCGTTGCCGCGCACGGGTCCGTCGAGGCGCTGCAGGTTGCAGTTGACGACGAACGTGAGGTTGTCGAGCCCCTCGTTCGCGGCGACCTGCAGCTGACCGCGGCTCTCGACCTCGTCCATCTCGCCGTCGCCCAGGAACGCCCACACGTGCGAGTTCGTGAGGTCCTTGACGCCGCGGTTGGTGAGGTACTTGTTCGTCATCGCCTGGTAGATGGCGTTGATGGGACCGAGGCCCATCGAGACGGTCGGGAACTGCCAGTAGTCCGGCATGAGCCGCGGGTGCGGATAGGACGGGATGCCGAGGGGAGCCTTCGACTTCTCCTGACGGAAGCCGTCGAGCTGCTCGGCCGAAAGCCGGCCCTCGAGGAACGAGCGGGCGTAGATGCCGGGGGAGGCGTGGCCCTGGATGAAGATCTGGTCGCCGCCGCTCGGGTCGTCGAGCCCGCGGAAGAAGTGGTTGAAGCCGACTTCGTAGAGCGATGCGGACGACGCGTAGGTCGAGATGTGCCCGCCGACGCCGATTCCGGGCCGCTGCGCGCGGTGCACCGTGAGTGCGGCGTTCCAACGGATCCAGCGGCGGTAGCGCCGCTCGAGCTCTTCGTCACCGGGGAACTCGGGCTCGTTCTCGGGCGCGATCGTGTTGATGTAGTCGGTCGTCGGCACTTGCGGCACGTTGAGCTGCAGCTCATGCGAGGTCTGCAGGAGGCTCAGCATGATCTCGCGGCCGCGGCCCGATCCCTTTGCCTGCACGAGCTGCTGCAGGGATTCCTGCCACTCGGAGGTCTCTTCCGGATCGCTGTCCAGCGGTCCCTGGGAGTACGGATCCTGATCGTTGACAGTCACAAGGGACCTTTCGTCATCTGGCAGGTCATGCCAGGAATTCGGCATACGGATGCTGCCGGCTTTGTCGGCTTCGGACAGCACACCGCTGACCAGCCTAGCGATTCAGGGAACCTTCGACGTCGAATCGGGCCGGGTGCTGTCCGTAGACTGACGGGAGGGGCCTTTAGCTCAGCTGGTAGAGCGCCACGTTTACACCGTGGATGTCGTCGGTTCGATCCCGGCAGGGCCCACTTCTCGCACAGTCTTCCGCCCGGCGCCTCACGAGCGCGGGTCGTCGTCGCTGTCGTCCCGCGTGTGCGACACGATGTGCGGCAATGAGAAGTCGGTGTAGCCGGGCTGCCCGATGCGCGAGTGACGGCTCGCGTAGGCGAAGTAGATGATGAACCCGATCACGAGCCAGATGAGGAATCTCAGCCACGTCTCCACCGTGAGGTTGAGCATGAGGTAGAGGCTCAGGGCCGCCGACAGCGCGGGCAGCCACGGGCTCAGCGGCACGCGGAAGGGCCGGGGCAGGTCGGGGCGCTTGCGGCGCAGGACGATGATCCCGACGGCCACGAGCACGAACGCCGACAGGGTGCCGATGTTCACCATCTCCTCGAGGAGGCCGATGGGGGTGAACCCTGCGACCACCGCGACGATCACGGTGACGATGATCGAGATGACCCACGGCGTCCGGAACTTCGGGTGCACCTTGGCGAGCGCGATCGGCAGGAGGGCGTCGCGCGACATCGCGAAGATGATGCGCGTCGCGCCGATGAGGAGGGTCAGCACCACCGTGGTCAGACCCGCCACGGCGCCCGCCGAGATGAGGGTCGCCATCCACGCCTGCCCGTGGAAGGCGAAGGCGAAGGCGAGCGCGGCCGCCGGGTCGAGGTCCTGGTAGGGCACCATGCCCGTCACGACGAGCGCCACGGCGCAGTAGAGGATCGTGCAGATCACGAGCGACGCGATGATGCCGATGGGCAGGTCCCGCTGCGGGTTGCGCGTCTCCTCCGCCGTCGTGGCGACGACGTCGAAGCCGATGTAGGCGAAGAACACCAGAGCGGCGCCCGCGAAGATGCCGCCGACGCCGAAGGCGACGGGCTCGACGCCCGAGAGGAACTGGAGGAGCGGCTGGCTGAGCCCCGTCGCAGTCTCGCGCGCCGTCGCCTCGGGGATGAACGGCGTCCAGTTCGCCGGATCGACGAAGAGCAGGCCCGCGACGATGACGAACAGCACGACGAAGAGCTTGACCGCGACCAGCACGAGGTTGACCCGCAGGGACTCCTTGATGCCGAAGGTCATGAGTCCGCCGAGGACGAGAACGAGCAGGATCGCCATCAGGTCGACGGTCCCGCCGTATCCGATCGCCTCGGGGACGGGTGCCCCGAGCTGATCCATGAGCGTTCCGAAGTAGGCGCTCCAGCCCTGCGCCACGACGCTCGCGCCGAGGAACATCTCGAGGATGAGGTCCCAGCCGATGATCCACGCGAACAGCTCGCCGAGCGACGAGTACGAGAACGTGTACGCCGAGCCCGAGACCGGGACGGTCGAGGCGAACTCGGCGTAGCAGATGGCCGCGAGCGCGCAGGCGATCGCCGCCACGACGAAGCTGATGACGATCGCTGGGCCTGCGACCTCGTGCGCTGCCCGTCCCGTCAGCGTGAAGATGCCGGCGCCGATCACGACGCCCACGCCGAAGACGGTGAGATCGAGAGCTGTGAGCGATTTCTTGAGGCGGAACTCCGGTTCGTCCGTGTCGGCGAGGGACTGCTCGACCGACTTCGTGCGCAGAACGTTCATGTGACGTCTCCTTCGATGCACCGGTCGTTGCATGGTAGTGGCCGCCGGGAGCTCGCGTCGACGCCCCGCGGTAGGTTGGGAGCGTGATCGCATCCCCCGCAGACCAGCGCCGTCTCCTCGACCTCGCCGAGCTCGACACGCGCATCCGGCGCGCCGAAGCCGCTCGCGCGAACCCGCCTCAGGCGGCGCGCGTGAGCGAGCTTCTCGCGCAGCGGCAGGGACTGAGCCAGGAGCTGTCGACCCGGCTCGGAGCGCGCGACGACCTCCGCACGGAGCTCGCCCGCATCGAGTCCGATGTCGCCGTCGTCGACGCGCGCAGGGCCCGCGACGCGGAGCGGCTCGCGACATCCACGAACCCGAAAGAGGCGCAGGGACTCGAGAGCGAGCTCGCCTCGCTCGCGCGCCGCAAGGGAGACCTCGAGGACGCCGAGCTCGAGATCATGGAGCGCCTCGAGCAGGCCGACGCCGCCGTGGCCGAGCAGGAGGCGCTCATCGCCGAGACGAACGCCGAGGGCTCCCGCCTGAGCGCCGAGGCGAAGCAGGCGATCGGCGAGGCGACGACGAACTTCGAGCAGGCCACGCGCGACCGCGAGGCGGTCGCGGCGAGCATCGCCGCCGACCTCGTCGCCCTCTACGACCGTCTCGCGAAGCGCGGTGTCGCGGCGGGGCTCCTGCGCCGCGCGACATGCGAGGGCTGCAACATGGTGCTCTCCGGCACCGATCTCCAGGCGATCCGCCAGGCGCAGACCGACGCCGTCGTCCACTGCCCCGAATGCGGCGGGATCCTCGTGCGCACGGAGGAGTCCGGGCTGTGACGCAGCCCGCCGTACGACGGTGACGGGGGCCGACCCTGCCGACGTCGTCGCGTGGATCGTCCTCGGGCGCGCGGGAGGCGATGTCGTCGCGGCAACGCTCGACGCGGTGGGGCGCGAATGCGCGCGGGAGACGCTGACGGCGACGGATGCCGCGGCCTGGATCGCGGATCGTGAGGCCGTCGATGCACCGCGGTGGGTCTGGAGCGACGCGACGTCGTGGTACCCGGGCCTGCTCGCCGCGGGAGTGCGCGTGGCGCGCTGCCACGATCTGCGCCTGTGCCACGCCATCCTGCGCGACTCGGCTCTCGTCACCGCGGCAGACGAGCTGCGTGCCGCGACGGCGTGGGATGTCGCGGGCGTCGCGGCGCCGGAGCAGTCGGCCGCGCTGTTCGACCTCGACGAGGTCGCGACGCCGGTGGGTCCGCCGGGTGGCCTCGACGCCGCCCTCGCGGAGTTCGCCCGTCAGCGCGCCGCCGTTTCCGGCTCCTCGGACCCCGGACGCCTCCGGCTCCTCATCGCGGCGGAGTCGGCGGGCGCGCTCGTCGCGGCGGAGCTGCGCGCCGCGGGACTGCCCTGGGACGCCGCCGTCCACGACGCGCTGCTCACCGAGGTCCTCGGCCCCCGCCGCGCGGGTGGCGGGCAGCCGGCGCACCTCCAAGAGCTCGCCGACCGTGTGCGCCGCGAGCTCGGCGACCCGGCGGCGAGTCTCGATTCGCAGCCCAAGCTGCTGCGATCGCTGCACCGTGTCGGGATCCTCGTCGAATCGACCAGCAGGTGGGAGCTCGCCGAGCACGAGCATCCCGTCATCGAACCGCTCATCCAGTACAAGAAGCTCTCGCGCCTCCTGAGTGCGAACGGCTGGACGTGGCTGGACGAATGGGTGCGCGACGGGCGCTTCCGCCCGGTCTACATCCCCGGCGGCGTCGTGACCGGCCGGTGGGCCTCGTCCGGCGGGGGAGCGCTGCAGCTGCCGAGGCAGCTGCGCACCGCCGTTCGCGCGGACCCCGGCTGGACGCTCGTGGTCGCCGACGTCGCACAGCTCGAGCCGCGGGTGCTGGCCGCGATGTCGCGGGACGAGCGACTCGCGGATGCCGCCCGCGGGCGGGATCTCTACTCGGGCATCGTCGAGAGCGGGACTGTCGCTACGCGCAGCGAGGCGAAGATCGCGATCCTCGGCGCGATGTACGGGGCGACGACCGGCGAGAGCGGCCGGCTCGTGCCGCGCCTGCGTCGGCAGTACCCCCGCGCGATGGCGCTCGTCGACGACGCGGCGCGCGTCGGCGAGGAAGGCGGGGTCGTCACGACTTGGCTCGGCCGCAGTTCGCCTGCGCCGTCCTCGGGCTGGCGGGACTCCCAGTCGCGGGCGACCGAGGCCGAGGCATCCGGAGCCGACGAGACGCAGGCCCGCCGATGGGCCCGCGATCGAGGCCGGTTCACGCGCAACTTCGTCGTGCAGGGCACGGCGGCCGAATGGGCGCTCGCGTGGCTCGCCGATCTGCGGGGCCGGCTCGCGGCACTCCCTCCGGTTCCGACGGATGCCGCGCCGCGCTCCGGCCCGGTCTTCGCGGCCTCGCCGCACATCGCCTTCTTCCTGCACGACGAGATCATCGTGCACACCCCGATCGCCCTCGCCGTCGCCGTCGCCGACGCTGTGCGCGGGTCTGCGGCATCCGCGGGTCGTCTGCTCTTCGGAGAGTTCCCGCTGGACTTCCCCCTCGATCTCAAGATCGCGCAGACCGCCGACAAGGACTGACCGCGAGGTCGCACTCAGCGCGTGCGTCTAAAATCGAGGATGCGAATGGGTCGGCTGGACGGTCGCGTCGCGGGTTCGCCCGCGCCGAGGAACGTCCGGGCTCCACAGGGCAGGGCGGTGGGTAACACCCACCCGGAGTGATCCGCGAGACAGTGCCACAGAGAACAGACCGCCTCGGCCTCGGCCGGGGTAAGGGTGAAACGGCGGTGTAAGAGACCACCGGGGTCGTGGTGACACGGCCCGCAAGGTAAACCTCGCCCGGAGCAAGGCCAGACAGAGGATGCTGACGCGGCTCGCCGAGTCCTCGGGTAGGCCGCTGGAGCGGCACGGCAACGTGTCGCCGAGAGAGATGACCGTCCACGGGGCTCACGCCCCCGGACAGAACCCGGCGTACAGGCCGGCCCATTCGCACCTCAGGCCGGGCTGACTTCGTCAGCCGAGCGCCAAAGCCGCAGCGCTGTGTTCATGAGATCGCGGGGAATTCCCCGCGAGGGCTGACTTCGTCAGCCGAGCGCCAAAGCCGCTGCCCCTATGATCCCCGCGTTGTTGCGGTGCACGGCCGGCACGATCGGCGTCTTGATGTCGAGCAGCGGCAGGAACTGGTCGCTGTGCTTCGACACGCCGCCGCCGACGATGAACAGGTCGGGGCTGAAGAGGAACTCGACGTGGCTGTAGTACCACTGCAGGCGCTCCGCCCACTCCTCCCACGAGAGCTCTTCACGCTCCATCGCGGAGTACGCGGCGTAGGTCTCGGCGTCGCCCTTCTGCTTCGCCCGCTGCAGGTGCCCGAGCTCGCTGTTGGGTACGAGGACTCCGTTGTAGATGAGGGCCGAGCCGATGCCCGTGCCGAGCGTCGTGAGGACGACGAGCCCCTCGCGGCCGCGCGCGGCGCCGTAGCGGACCTCGGCGACCCCGGCGACATCCGCGTCATTGGCGAAGTGGATGCCGCGTCCCAGGCCGTCCTCGAAGAACTTCTCGGCCTCGAATCCGATCCATTTGTCCGAGACGTTGGCGGCCGACAGCGTGCGGCCGCCCTTCACGATCGCGGGGAAGGCGACACCGAGGTGCACGCTGTGGTCGTCGGCGACGCCGAGCGTGTCCAGCACCGTGCGGACGGCCGCGAGGACGTCCGCAGGTTCGGCGCCCGCCGGGGTCGGCACCTTGACGCGATCGCTCGCGAGCACCCCCTCGTCGAGATCGACGATCCCCGCTTTGATGCCCGTTCCGCCGATGTCGACGCCCACCGCACGTCTCGCGTTCGCTCCCATGGGCCCAGCCTATCCAGCGGCACGTGAGCGATCAGTAGGATCGAGGCAGGATCGAAGGGGAGGCACCGTGACGGACGGCGAAGAGAAGTACTGGTACAACCTCAAGACCGGCAAGGTCGAGAAGGGCTTCGAGTCTCCTTCCGTCGATCGAGCCGGTCCTTTCGACACCCCCGAGGAGGCCGCAGGCGCCCCCGAGGTCCTCCGCGAGCGTTCGCGCGCGTGGAGCGAGGACGAAGCACGCGACGACGCGTGGGGCTCGTCCTCCGAGACCGACGAGAACGCCGGATAGTCTGGCCGTCACGGCCGGGAGAGGATCAGATGGACAAGCAGCGTGACTTCGTTCTGCGCACGATCGAGGAACGGGGTGTCAAGTTCGTCCGCCTGTGGTTCACCGACGTCATCGGCACCCTGAAGTCGGTGGCGATCGCACCGGCCGAGGTCGAGGGAGCCTTCAGCGAGGGCCTCGGATTCGACGGGTCGGCGATCGAGGGTCTCACCCGGTCGTACGAGTCGGATCTGCTGGCGCATCCCGACCCCACGACGTTCCAGACGCTGCCCTGGCGCGGTGAGATCGACCCGACGGCGCGCATGTTCTGCGACATCACGACGCCCGACGGCCAGCCCGCCGTCGCCGATCCGCGGCATGTCCTCAAGCGCGCGCTCGCGAAGGCCGCCGACGCGGGGTTCACGTTCTACACGCACCCCGAGATCGAGTTCTATCTGCTGAAGTCCTCGTCGTTCGGCACCGACGGCCCCGAGCCCGTCGACTCGGCCGGCTACTTCGACAACGTCCCCGGCGGCACGGCGCACGACTTCCGCCGGCGCTCCGTGCGCATGCTCGAGGACCTCGGCATCTCGGTCGAGTTCAGCCACCACGAGGGCGGGCCCGGCCAGAACGAGATCGACCTGCGCTACGCGGACGCCCTCGCGACGGCCGACAACATCATGACCTTCCGCACCGTCATCAAAGAGGTCGCGATCGAGCAGGGCGTCTACGCGACGTTCATGCCCAAGCCGCTCAGCGGTAAGCCCGGCAGCGGCATGCACACGCACATGTCCCTCTTCGAGGGCGATGTCAACGCTTTCTACGAAGAGGGCGCGCAGTACCAGCTCTCGAAGGTCGGACGGCACTTCATCGCGGGCCTCCTGCGCCACGCGAACGAGATCTCGGCCGTCACGAACCAGTTCGTCAACTCGTACAAGCGCCTCTGGGGTGGCGACGAGGCGCCGAGCTTCATCTGCTGGGGTCACAACAACCGCTCCGCGCTCGTGCGCGTGCCGCTCTACAAGCCCAACAAGGGCCAGTCCTCGCGCGTCGAGTACCGTGCCCTCGACTCGGCGGCCAACCCCTACCTCGCCTATGCGCTCATGCTCGCGGCGGGTCTCAAGGGCATCGAGGAGGAGTACGAGCTCCCGCCCGAGGCGGAAGACAACGTGTGGTCGCTCACCGACTCCGAGCGTCGCGCGCTCGGCTATGCGCCGCTGCCCGCGAGCCTCGACCACGCCCTCGAGTACATGGAGGAGTCGGAGCTCGTCGCCGAGACGCTCGGCGAACAGGTGTTCAACTACGTCCTGCTCAACAAGCGCACGGAGTGGCAGGACTACCGCACGCAGGTCACGCCGTTCGAGCTGAAGAGCAACCTCGAGATGCTCTGATCTCGCTCGCGAGACGATGTCCACACCCGAAAGGTCCACCGCCCTCACAGGGCTTGCGAGGCTCGGCTTCGGCGACCTCGCGGGCGCCGAAGACCTCCTCGTCGAGCTCGAGCAGGCGCTCGGGCTGGAACGCGATGAGCTGACGGATTCGATCGCGGTCGCCGCGGATCCGGATGCCGCGCTCGTGGCGCTCTCGCGCATCGTGCGTCGGGATGCCGCTCCCGTGCGCGCGCTGCGGACCGATCCGCGGGGCTGGCGCGCGCTGTGGGCGCTGCTGGGGGCGTCTTCCGGCTTCGGCGACTTCTACCTGCGGCACCCGGAGGAGCTCGTGGGGCTCGTCGGAGCCGGCGCAGTGCTGCCGTCCACTCACGACCTGCAGTCGGAGCTGCTCGCGGCCGTCGGCGCGCAGGACGGGTTCGCGGAGCGCGGCGACGAGGAGGCGTGGATCGCCCTCCGCGTGCGCTACCGCACCCTGCTCGCACGGATCGCGGCGTTCGACCTCCTGACGCCGAGCCCCGTCGACGAACTCGCCGCCGTCGCCGGAAGGCTCGCGGATGCCGCGGGCGCCGCCCTCGAGGCGTCGCTGTGCGTCGCCCGCACCAAGATCGCAGGGGGCGTGGGACCGGGCCTGTTCCCGCGAGATCAGGTCGCGCGCACGAAGCTCGCCGTGATCGGAATGGGCAAGACGGGCGCGCGCGAGCTCAACTACGTGAGCGACGTCGATGTCATCTTCGTCGCCGGGGGAGCGGACGACCTCCTCGAGGAGGTCGGCGAGAGCCGCATCGTGGACATCGCGACGCGCCTCGCGGTGCAGATGATGCGTGGCGTCTCGGGTGCCGAGATCGAGCCCGCCCTGTGGGAGGTCGACGCGAATCTGCGGCCCGAGGGCAAGCAGGGCGCGCTCGTGCGGACCCTTGACTCGCACATGTCCTACTACGACCGATGGGCCAAGAGCTGGGAGTTCCAGGCACTCTTGAAGGCCCGGCCCATCGCGGGCGACGCCGAGCTCGGCGCGGCCTATGTCGGCGCGGTGCAGCCCAAGGTGTGGTCGAGCGCCGCGCGCGAGAACTTCGTCGACAGCGTCCAGCGCATGCGCGAGCGCGTCACCGAGCACATCCCGGCCGCGGAGGTCGCCCAGCAGATCAAGCTCGGCCCCGGCGGCATCCGGGACATCGAGTTCACGGTGCAGCTCCTGCAGCTCGTGCACGGCCTGAGCGATGACCGCATCCGGCAGCGCGGCACGCTCGAGGCCCTCGACGCCCTCGTCGCCGAGGGGTACATCGGCCGCGCCGAGGCGGCGACCTTCTCGAGGGACTACCGCGTCCTCAGAGTGCTCGAGCACCGGATGCAGCTGCGCCAGCTGCGGCGCACGCACCTCATGCCGTCGCGCCCCGACGAGCTGCGTGTGCTCGCGCGCGCGTCGCGGCTCGCCGAGACCGGCCCCGGCGTGTGGGAGGTGTGGGAGTCGGTGAAGCGCGAGGTCCGCGACATCCATGTCCGCCTCTTCTATCGTCCGCTGTTGTCGGCGGTCGCGGCTCTGCCTGCGGAGGAGAGGGCGCTGTCGACGGCGCAGGCGCACGACCGGCTCGCGGCGATCGGGTTCGCCGACCCGGCGGGTGCTCTGCGGCACATCGCGGCCCTCACGAGCGGCCTCAGCCGCAAGTCGACGATCCAGCGTCACCTCATGCCCGTCATGATCCGCTGGTTCGCCGACGGGGTCGACCCCGACTACGGGCTCCTCGCCTTCCGGCGGATCAGCGAGCGGCTGGGAGACAGCCCCTGGTTCCTGCGGATGCTGCGCGACTCGTCGGCCGCGGCGGAGAGCCTCACACGCGTGCTCTCGGGCTCGAAGTACGTGGCCGAGCTCATGGAGTGGACGCCGGAGTCCGCAGCGTGGCTCGACGACCACGACCTGCTCACGCCCCGCTCGGGCGTCGCCCTGCAGCAGGAGGCCCGCGCCATCCAGACTCGGCACGCGACGATCGAGGACGCCATGCGCTCCGTCCGGGCCCTGCGTCGCCGCGAGCTGCTGCGGACCGCCATGGCGGCGATCCTGGGCGCGATCACGGTAGAAGAGCTCGCCGAGTCGCTCACGACGATCACCGAGGTGACCATCCAGGCGACGCTGCGCGCCGTGTGGCGCGAGGTCGTGCCCGCGGAGGACGCCGCGCTGGACTTCTCGGTCATAGCGATGGGGCGGTTCGGCGGTGCCGAGCTGGGGTTCGGCTCGGACGCCGACGTCATGTACGTCTACCGCGCGAACGGCGTCGATCCGCAGCGCGCGCACGCGCTTGCGCTCCAGCTGGTGGCCGCCCTGCGCAAGCACTCGGAAGACCACCGAGTGCCGCTGGACCTCGACGCCGATCTGCGGCCCGAGGGCCGCAACGGACCGCTCGCCCGCTCGCTCGAGGCCTACGCCGAGTACTACCGGCGCTGGTCGCTCTCGTGGGAGGCTCAGGCGCTCCTGCGGGCGCGCGGCGTCGCCGGCAGCGTCAAGCTGATCCGCGACTTCATGGCGCTCGCGGACGACGTGCGGTACCCGGCGTCCGTCGATCCGCAGGCGGTGCGCGAGATCAAGCGGATCAAGGCGAGGGTCGAGAGCGAGCGTCTGCCGCAGGGGGTCGATCCCGCACGCCACCTCAAACTCGGACCGGGATCGCTCAGCGATGTCGAGTGGCTCGTCCAGCTGCTTCAGCTCCAGCATTCGCATCGGCTGCCGGAGCTGCGGACCACCTCGACCATCACCGCGCTGCGCGCCGCCGCCGCGGGCGGGCTCCTCCCTGAGGCTTCCGCCGATCGTCTCGCCGAGGCGTGGCGCCTCGCGAGCCGTCTGCGCTCGGCGAATACGCTGCTGTCGGGCCAGACGAGCGATGTCCTCCCCGTCGACCGCAAGCGGCTCGACGGCATCGGGCGTCTGCTCGAGTATCCGCCTCGCTCGGCGACACAGGTCGAGGAGGACTACCTCGCCGCGACGCGCCGCGCGCGACGGGTCTTCGAGAAGAACTTCTACGGCTGAGCCCGCTCCGCCCGGCCCTTTTGGTGGTCTCCGCTTAGGAGTACCATTTGCACCGCATTTGATCCGACTTCGGACGGGGTGCGCCATGGTCGACGGCAATGCTGCCGCGCAGACACTTCTCTCCTACCGCACGTGCTCGCACGGTATGTGCCTTCACTACGTTTGGCTCGCGTATTGGGCGAACGGGGCGAGAGCACGGGGCACATTCGGGACCGCTCTCGCGGGCTGGGAGGGTAGCGACGGAAAACACCGGGACGATCGCAATCCCCCCCCTGGTGTTCCTGTGTGGTGGGGCGAGAGGCCGGGCAATACCGCGGGCGACGTAGTCATCAGCCTCGGCAACGGCCGAGTCGTCGCGACGGACTTTCCCAATTTCGGTGTCATCAGTGAGACGACCCTGGCTGCGCGCCAGCGGCAGATCGGGCGAACCTATCTCGGCTGGACTGAGACCATCCTCGGTGCCCGAATCAATGCCGTACAGGGCCTTCTAGCGCCGCCAGCTCCAAAGGAGAAGAACATGTCCTACACGATCATCCCGCTGGCCAACACCGACGAGATCGATGTCATTTCGCTGGTGACGGGCACACGCGTGCGGATAGGCTCCCCGTTTCATGTGACCCTTCTGCAGCGAGTGCGCAAGAACGAGAACGACGATGAGATGCTGCAGGCCGAGCTCGACATCGTGCGCGGCTACCTCACGGCGATCAACCCCCCGCCCGATGTGATCGTGGACGCGCAGGCGATCGCCGATGCGCTCGCCAGGATTACTCAGGACGTCAGCGGTGACGCGGCGAATGATTTGGTGAATGCTGCCCTCCTGGAAAACTCGAGTGTGGTCGCCAATCAAGGGCAGGGCGCACTCGACAACCGCCTCGGGCCGACTCCTCGTTAGGCATCCGGACGCTCCCATGGGGCGGATAGATCAGAAGCCGCAATGCGCTCGCACTTCCGCGAGTGGCAGCCGCCCTTGCGACCTGATCGTTCGGGGCGGCGACTCTGTCAGTCAGACTCGAGAACCCGGCCGAAACAAGCCTCAAAGACAACCAGAGCAGATTGGGTGGGTGACCTTGGTGGAAGGGGCGCTGATCAGGGGGCTGGTCGGGGACGCGTTCACTCCGCCAGGTCGGGAGAGACCGTGGTGACTGGGCTGTCGGCTCGGGGAGCCGACGCCATCCGCGTGCCCTGAGCGGACCCAACCCGGCGCGTGACGAACCCCTTTATGCAGTGTCTATCAGGATTCTATTGGTTCGTTGAGCTAGTCTGAGGAGTGCGGTCCTGGGGCCGTATCTCCAAGGAAAGGTCACGTTCGTCGTGTCTATTCGAGCGCGCATCGCCATTCTCGCCGGCGCATCAATTCTTTTGTCTATGGTCGTCGCAGTCCAGCCCGCAGCAGCCGCAACGAACACCGCGTCGCAGCTCCCGGGGCTGCTCAAGGTCGCCGACGAAACAACGTCGCCCGCGTACGACCGTGACCGGTTCGAACACTGGATCGACGTCGACGGTGACGGGTGCAACACCCGGTACGAGGTTCTGATCGAGGAATCGACTACTTCCCTCTCGGTGGGTGCGGGATGCTACCTGACCAATGGAACATGGGTGTCGCCCTATGACGGTGCGACCGCAACATCGCCAAGTGGGATCGAGATCGACCACGTCGTCGCTCTCGCCGAGGCATGGCGTTCAGGCGCGTCAGGATGGACCGACGAGCAGCGACGTTCCTTCGCTAACGACCTCGACGTCCCCTACGCACTCACCGCCGCCTCGTCGGCATCCAATCAGTCGAAGTCGGACAAGGACCCGGCCGAGTGGCTGCCGCCGAACACGGCCAACACCTGCGAATACGTCACCTCCTGGGCGACGATCAAGTACCGCTGGTCACTTACCACTGACGCTGCAGAGCAGGCGGCGCTGAAGTCGGTGCTTTCGGGTGATTGTGGCGACACGGAGGTCACGCTTCCGACCGTGATGATCACGTCGACGGAAACCGACCCTGATGAAACGGTGCCCGATCAGACGGTGCCCGGTGAGACAGTTCCTGGTGAAACGGTGCCTGGTGAGCCGGTGCCTGGTGAGACCGCGCCCGGTGAGACCGTGATCGCGCCCTTCGCGCCTGACACCACGACTCGCTTGGCCGGCATCGATCGATACGCCACGTCCATCGCGACATCTCAGCGGTACGCTCCCGGCGTTCCGGTTCTGTTCGTTGCGTTGGGAAGCAACTTCCCTGATGCTCTTTCCGCCGCTTCGGCGGCAGCGGTCCTCGGCGGCCCCCTGCTGACCACGACTGGTGACACGATTCAGCCGTCGACCTTGAGCGAGGTGATCCGCCTTGCGCCAAAGCAGATCTATGTCACGGGCGACGCGCGATCGATCAGCGAGTCGGTCGTTCAGGCGCTTCGCACGGTCGCGCCCACCACGCGACTCGGGGGCGCGGACCGTTTCGAAACCGGCCGGATCATCGTCAACACCGCCTTTACGGCGTCCTCCCACGCGATCATTGCGAACGGTAGAAATTTCCCCGACGCGCTCGCAGCCACAGGCGCGGCAGGGTCTCGCCAGGCTCCGGTGGTCCTCGTCGAAGGAGCCGCGGCAACGGTGCCGCCGGAGACGCTTGGCATGTTGGCCCAGCTCGGCGTCACGTCGCTGTCCATCGTCGGCGACCAGAAGTCGGTTTCCGCGGGAATAGAGTCGCAGCTTCGCAGCGCCATCGGATCGGTGACGCGCTACGGGGGAGCAGGACGCTACGAAACCGCGGCGATGATCAACGACGCCTACTTCCCGGGCGCCGTCAGTACCGCGTTCGTGGCTGCAGGGTCGAACTTCCCCGACGCGCTCTCCGCGGCGGCACTGGCCGGTTACCTGCGCGCCCCGCTCTACATCACTGCCCAGCCGTGTGTTCCGGAAGCCGTGCACGTCTCGCTGAACCGGGTCGGCGGCTCGGCCCGGGTCGTGATGGGGGACACGAAGTCGGTCGGTGATGCCGCCGCCGCCAACCTCGGCTGCATGACCGTCGGCCAGCCCACGATAAGTGGCACGACGACAGTGAACAGCACTCTCTCGGCGAACCCGGGTCCGTGGACCGCCGGCACCCAGTTCTCATATCAGTGGTATGCCAACGGATCGCCGGTCTCCGGCACGGGTAGCACCCTCCTCCTCACCTCGGCACTCGCGGGCAAGAGCATCGCCGTCCAAGTCACCGGCTCCGCGACCGGCTACCTCGGAGCGTCCGCCACCTCCGCGGCAACCGGCGCTGTCGGATACCCCAGCCGCACCAAACCCATCACGGGAACGTGGAACTGCCCTGCATGGGCACCGATCAAGGGCAACGCCGACTCGATGATCTACCACATGCCCGGCGGCCAGTTCTACGACGCCACCAACCCTGAAGAGTGCTTCAGCACCGAATCGGCGGCAGTCGCCGCCGGCTACCGCAAGTCCCTCCGCTGATGGTAGTCCGCAACTGCGCGTGGGCTCCGCGTCGGAGTGGCACTGGCAGCCACGATTGCTGGCGCCGCGGCCGCAACGCCGTTCGGTGGGTCCCGCGCACGCAGCCAGCGACGCCGACCCCACGCAGTTCTCCTTCACATTCGCCAACGGTGAAGCGACCGTAACTCGCTAACTGGGATGGAACCCCGACATCACCATCGGTACCCGAACCAACCATCGCCGAACTACCCGGCTGGGCGTTCAGACGATCTCGATCGTGGGCGACGAGAACTCCGTCTCCGGGACGATGCAGACGCAGCTCGAGTGCCTCGGATTCTCGGTGAATCGATATGGCGGCGCAGGACGCTACGAAACGGCGGTCCTCATAGACGATGCCTACTTCCACTACCAGACCGATGCCTTGTTCGTGACGAACGGCACCAATTTACCGGATGCGCTGGCGGCCGCCGCTGTGGCCGGTCGACCCGGCGCGCCGATCTACATAACGCCCCCACAGTGCACACCCCAAGTTGTCGCTGACTCCATCGGAAGGCACTACTCACGCTCTCGTGTGGTGATGGGAGATCCGAGCTCAGTCTCCGAGCCGGCCGCTAACCTCGTCGCCTGCCCCTAACAACGCCTCCACGCGGGACTGCGCAACGACTGATCGAACAGCACGCATGAACTCCGCCTCGGGTCGGGATCTGTAAACGCGGCCGAGTCGGGTCCCCGTATCCCGGCCGCCGAGCATGCCGCCCGCCCCCAGAAGAGTTCGCGGGCTCGATGCACAAAGAGGACGGCCCTCCCGCGAACACGGGAGAGCCGCCCCCTTTCAGTGGAGCCGGAATTCTGTGGACTGAGTGCGGTCGGAGCCGTTCTCAGTCGAACAAGATCCCCTGGTCAGTTGCAGTTTGGATCAGACGCCGTAGTACAGCTCGAACTCGAACGGGTGCGGTCGCTGCGCGATCGGCTTGATCTCGTTCTCGATCTTGTAGTCGATCCAGGTCTCGATGAGCTCGGGCGTGAAGACGCCGCCCTCGAGGAGGAACTGGTGGTCGGCCGCGAGCGCGTCGAGCGAGTCCTGCAGCGAGTTCGGAACCTGGGGGATTCCCTTCGCCTCCTCGGGCGGCAGCTCGTAGAGGTCCTTGTCGACCGGCTCGTGGGGCTCGATGCGGTTCTTGATGCCGTCGAGGCCCGCCATGAGCTGCGCCGCGAAGGCGAGGTAGGGGTTGCCCGAGGCATCCGGAGCGCGGAACTCGAGACGCTTGGCCTTGGGGTTGCTGCCCGTGATCGGGATGCGGATCGCCGCCGAGCGGTTGCCCGCCGAGTAGACGAGGTTCACGGGGGCTTCGAAGCCCTTGACCAGACGCTTGTACGAGTTGATCGTCGGGTTGGTGAACGCGAGCACCGCGGGAGCGTGGGCCAGCAGTCCGCCGATGTACCAGCGAGCGAGGTCCGACAGGCCGCCGTAGCCCTTCTCGTCATAGAACAGCGGCTTGCCGTCGAGCCACAGCGACTGGTGCACATGCATGCCCGAGCCGTTGTCGCCGAACAGCGGCTTCGGCATGAACGTCGCCGACTTGCCCCACTGCTCGGAGGTGTTCTTGACGATGTACTTGAACTTCAGGATGTCGTCGGCCGCGTGCAGCATCGTGTCGAAGCGGTAGTTGATCTCCTGCTGGCCGCCCGTGCCGACCTCGTGGTGCGAGCGCTCGAGGGTGAAGCCCGCCTCGATCAGCTTCAGCGTGATGTCATCGCGCAGATCGGCGGTCTTGTCCACGGGGGACACCGGGAAGTAGCCGCCCTTGTAGGGCGTCTTGTTGGCCAGGTTGCCGCCGTCTTCGGCGCGACCCGAGTTCCACGCGCCTTCCTCGGAGTCGACCGAGTAGAAGCTCGAGTTCTGCTTCACTTCGAAGCGGACGTCGTCGAAGATGTAGAACTCGGCCTCGGGGGCGAAGTACGCCGTGTCGGCGATGCCGGTCGAGGCGAGGTACTTCTCAGCCTTCTTCGCGACCTGACGCGGGTCCTTGTGGTAAATCTCGCCGTTGCGCGGGTTGTAGATGTCGAAGATCATGATGAGCGTCTTCGCCTCGCGGAACTGATCGAGGTACGCCGTCGAGACGTCCGGGATCAGCTGCATGTCCGACTCGTGAATGTTCGCGAAGCCGCGGATCGAGGAGCCGTCGAAGAGCTGACCGACGGTGAAGAACTCCTCGTCGACCGTCGACGCGGGGATGTTGAAGTGCTGCTGGACACCAGGAAGGTCCGTGAACCGGATGTCGAGGAACTTGACGTCCTCGTCCTTGATGAACTTCAGCACCTCGGAGGAATTGTTGAACATTCAGGCTCCAGGGAGGTAGGACTTCGGGAAAGACCGCGTCACAGCGGCTCCCCTGAACGGTACCGGGAGGGGATTGCCCTGCAGTGACACCAATGTTTCAGGCATGTTACGCGACGCTGGGTACGCTTGTGCCGTGACGCAGACTGGCGAGACCTACCCCGGAGAGCGACTTGCTCTGCCCCGTGAAGGGCGAGGCTCCATCGCCCGCGTCGGTCGCCGCATCGGTGCGCTGTGTCTCGACTACGGCGCCGCGTACCTCATCTCGGGCTTCTGGGGATGGGACGCACTCGCGATCCTCGCGATCTTCGCGATCATCCAGATCGCCTTCCTGCCGACGCTGCAGGGGAGCCCCGGCCACCGCATCTTCGGCCTGCGTCTGGTGCGAGTGGACGGCGCGTGGGCCGGCCTCTGGCGGCCGATCGTGCGCACGGCCCTGCTGATCGTGGTGATCCCCGCGGTCGTCTGGGATGCCGATCAGCGCGGGCTGCACGATAAGGCAGCCGGGACCGTTCTGATCAGGTCGTAGCGCCGGAGGCCACGGATCTCGATACGGGCGCTTCGCGCCCAACTCGATCTGTCGTCGGAGCGACTCGACCGGTCGACGCGAAAGAGCGGCCGGGACGGTCCTCGTCCGGTCGTGGGGACCGTCGCGGATCGGCCCGGCCGACTGCGTGCGTGAGCTCAGCGAGGGCGCGGTGCGCGCGCCTTCGAAGGATCGATGCCCTTCGGGATGGGAAGCGACGCGAGAGACTGCGACACCGACTCGACGCGCTTGATGACGGCCGACTGCGTCGAGCGGTCGATCTTCTTCGGAAGGGCCTTGATCGTCGGCGCGAGCTTGTTGATCGACACGTCGCCCTCACCGTGGCCGACGTAGATGACCGTGACCGGCACGCCTGCCGCCACGCGCTGCACCTTCGAGCGCTCGTCGTTGACGAGGCGCGTCAGTCGGCCGCGTGCGCCCTCCGCCACGATGACGACGCCACCGCGG
This sequence comes from Microbacterium sp. SS28, assembly GCF_022761035.1. Lineage (GTDB taxonomy): Bacteria > Actinomycetota > Actinomycetes > Actinomycetales > Microbacteriaceae > Microbacterium. The sequence continues at coordinate 369,959 of NZ_JAKWJP010000002.1, read as the reverse complement.
CCGATGACGCGATAGACGGCGTCCTGGGTCTTCGGGTTGACGCCCACGGGCATGTCGCTCGCGGTCCAGTTGCGGCCGAGCGACGACGACAGGACGTGCCCGGCGGCACCCGGCATCCCGTCGATCTGCTTGTACATGGCGCTCGTGGACAGGCGCGTCATCGTCATGAGCGACGCGAGGATGCCGAGCATGAGGCCGGTGACGCCCCACAGCACGATGCTCCACCACTGGACGGGCGGGATCGCGAAGCCGACGGCGACGCCTGCGCCGATCGAGAGGACGAAGATTGCCACGAGCAGCCAGGGCAGCCAGCGGAAGGCCTTCTGGGTGAACGTGTAAAGGGTGCGCAGCTGCCGGAAGAAGCCAGGGCGCTTCTCGGGTGCGGTCGATCGGCCGGACATACCACCAGACTACCTTTCGGGCGGCCCGCCGACCGCTCCTGCACAGGCACGAGGAGAGCTGCGCCAGTCCCCAGATGTGAAGCTTCGACGTCGGGGGCGCGGCAGCACCCCGAGACTGGCGGCGTGCCTGCCCACGATCCTCTTCTCGACGCCTACCGGATCATCCGACGCCTCGACTCCACGGCGGAGACCCCATGGCCGGGAGTGCTCGCTCACAGCGAGGCGAGCGGCACGGTGCTGCTCGTGGAGGCGGAGTCGCTCGGGGATGCGTGGCCGGGATGGATCGCCCCCGCCGACGGGCACCTGCTCGTGCCGCTCGACCTCGTCCGCCATCGCGACGGCCATTACGCGGCGATGGCACCGTGCAGCGAGAGGCTCGCGGACTTTCTCCGACGGCGCGAAGACGCACCGCTCAGCGACGGCGAGCGGCTGACTCTGGCGGTGAGCATGCTCCGCGGCTCCTGCGCGAGCACGGGGCTGCCCGAGGGACTCGACAGCCGCGGGGAGTGGTGGCTGAGCGAGGGAGGGATGCCGGTCTTCGCGTTCGTCGATGCGGGCCGGCCCCTGGGCGAACTGACGTCCGAGCTCGTCCACGTCGTCGCCGATGCGGCGTCCGGCGCGCTGGCTGCGACGCTCGCCGAGATCACCGAGTCGATCAGCGACGGCACGCGCCTCGCGCGCAACCTGCCCCGCCTCGAGGCTCAGCTGTTCGAGACCGCCGCTCCCGAGCCGCTCGCGACGACGGTGCTCACGCCTCGCAGGGCGCGCGCGGCGAGGATCGACGGTCCGACGGCCGGCTCGCGCGAGACTTTCGCCGACGAGCCGGAGGAGACGCGCACGATCCTGGGCCGGCTCGCGCGCCACGTCGACGCTGACCTCGCGGATGCCTTCTCGCAGGCCACGACAGCCGTGTGGCGGCGCTTCACCCGCGTGCGCACGCCGCAGCGCCGGCGTCCGATCGTCGTGGCGAGCCTCGCGGCCGGCGTCATCGTGGCGGGCGGAATGCTGTGGCCCGCCGGCGGACCCGCGACGGCCGAGCCCGCGGCGTCGGCGACCGTTGAGTGGTCGGCGACGCCGGCTCAGACGCCCGCTCCCGTGGAGCCTCCCGCAGAAGCCGATCCTGCGACGACGGATGCCGCGCCCGCCGGGCTCGAGGGCGTGCTCGATGCCCTCTTGGTGGCCCGCGCAGCCTGCGCCCAGGACGACGCCTGCCTCGCCGGGATCATCGAGGAGCCGGGCAAGCCGATCGCCGCGGGACCGGTCGACACTGCGCCGATGCGACGTCGGATCACGCTCATCGACGACTTCGGCGGTGCGGCCGTCCTCCGCGTCACCTCGGTCGATGAGGCCGGCGGCGCGCAGCTCGTCGTCATCGTCCTCCGAGACGACGAATGGCTGATCCGCGACGTCATGGACGTCGCGGATCAGCCATCGTGATCGAGCTGCGGGCTAGTAGCCGAGCTGCGGTTCGAACTCCGCGGCCTCGAGGCGAGCCTTCACGGCACCCAGGAAGCGGGCCGCGTCGGCACCGTCGATGATGCGGTGATCGTACGAGAGTGCGAGGTACACGTAGGAGCGGACCGAGATCGCGTCCTTGCCGTCCACCGTCACGACGCCCGGCTTCTTGACCACGGCGCCGAGGCCGAGGATCGCCGACTGCGGCAGGAACACGATCGGGGTGTCGAACAGCGCACCGCGCGAGCCTGTGTTCGTGAGCGTGAACGTGCCGCCCGCGAGCTCGTCCGGCTTCAGCTTGTTGTCGCGCGTGCGTGCGGCCAGGTCGGCGATCTCGCGCGCGAACTGCGCGAGGTTCTTGCCGGCCGCGTTCTTCACCACGGGGGTGAGGAGGCCGCGTTCCGTGTCGACGGCGATCGAGATGTTCTCGGCCGCGGGGAAGACGATGTCGCTGCCGTCGACCGTCGCGTTGATGATCGGGAACGCCTGGAGCGCCTCGACAGCCGCGATGGCGAAGAACGGGAGGAACGACAGCTTGTCGCCCGTCTTGGACTGGAACTCCGCCTTGACCTTGTCGCGGAACCCGGCGAGCCGCGTCACGTCGACCTCGACGACGGTCGTCAGCTGAGCCGTGGCCTGCATCGAGGCGACGGCGCGCTCGGCGATCACCTTGCGCAGTCGCGACATCGGCTGGGTCGTGCCGCGCAGCGGCGAGACCTCGAGCGCGGGAGCAGCGGCCGGGGCTGCGGCGGCAGGAGCGGCGGGTGCGGGTGCCTCGGCGGCCTTGAGGACGTCCTCCTTGCGGATGCGTCCACCGACGCCGGTTCCTGCGACGGCGGAGAGGTCGACGCCCTGCTGCTGCGCCAGGCGGCGCACGAGCGGCGTGACATACGTCGGGCCGTCGGCCTCCTCCGCTGCGGGGGCGGCCGCGGCGGGAGCAGCGGGAGCCGGAGCCGCGGCAGCGGGAGCCTCCGGAGCCGGAGCTGCAGCAGGCTCGGGGGCCGGGGCGGCAGCGGGCGCGGGAGCCGCGGGAGCCGCCGCGGGTGCGGGGGCTGCGGGTGCCGGAGCGGGCTCAGCCGGCGCGGGGGCTGCGGCGGGAGCAGCGGCGGCGTCGCCGACACGGGCGAGGACGGCGCCGACGGCGACCGTCTCGTCCTCGGCGACGAGGATCTCCTGCAGCACGCCGCTGAACGGCGAGGGGATCTCGGTGTCGACCTTGTCGGTCGAGATCTCGAGCAGGGGCTCGTCCGTCTCGACCTGGTCGCCGACCTGCTTGAGCCAGCGGGTCACGGTGCCCTCGGTGACGCTCTCGCCGAGCTCGGGGAGGACGACCTCCTTGCCGCCGGAGGTGGCGGGCGCAGCAGCGGCGGGTGCGGGTGCGGCTTCAGCGGGCGCGGGGGCCGGGGCTTCGGCGGCCGGGGCGGGCTCGGCGGGCGCTTCGGCGGGAACCGGTGCGGCAGCTGCCTCAGGCGCGGGCGCGGCGGCCGGCGCGGCCGAGCCGTCGCCGATCTTCGCGAGGATCGCGCCGACCTCGACGGTCTCGTCCTCCTGGACCAGGATCTCCTCGATGACGCCGCTCACGGGCGACGGGATCTCGGTGTCGACCTTGTCCGTGGAGATCTCGAGAAGTCCCTCGTCCGCCTGAACGGTGTCTCCGACCTTCTTGAGCCAGCGGGTGACCGTTCCCTCGGTGACGCTCTCACCGAGCGCGGGGAGGACCACGGAAGTGCTCATGGGACTGTCTCCTTATAGATGCAGATGTCGTGTCTAGCTTAGTGATGCGGTGTGCGGGTCGGAGTTCACAGGGCGTGCAGCGGTTTGCCCGCGAGCGCGAGGAAGGCCTCGCCCAGCGCTTCGCTCTGCGTCGGGTGGGCGTGGAGGAAGGGTGCGATGTCTTCCGGGTGTGCCTCCCAGCCGACGGCGAGCTGCCCCTCGGTGATGAGCTCGCCGACCCGATCTCCGACGAGGTGGACGCCGAGGACGGGTCCGTCCTTGCGTCGCACGACCTTGACCAGGCCCGAGGTCCCGAGGATCTCGCTCTTGCCGTTGCCGGCGAGGTTGTACTCGTACGCGACGATCTCCTCGGCGCCGTGGGCGGCTTCCGCCTGCGGCTGCGTGAGTCCTACCGAGGCGACCTCGGGGCGCGAGTAGGTGACCTTGGGAATCTGCGTGTCGAGGACGGTGACGGGGGACAGCCCCGCGATCTTCTCCGCGACGAAGATGCCCTGCTGGAATCCGCGGTGCGCGAGCTGCGGGCCCGGCACGATGTCGCCGACGGCCCAGACGTGCTCGACAGAGGTCCGCAGCGCGTCGTCGGTCGTGACGAAGCCGCGGTCCAGCGCGACCCCGGCCTCTTCGTATCCGAGCCCCGCGGTGGCGGGGCCCCGGCCGACGGCCACGAGCAGGTAGTCGGCCTCGAAGACCTTCCCGTCCTCGAGCGTCACGGTGACGGCATCCGTCGTCTGAGTGACCTGCGAGAAGCGCACGCCGAGCGAGTAGGCGATCCCGCGCCGGCGGAATGCGCGCTCGAGGGCCTTGCTGAGCGACGGGTCTTCGACAGGGACGAGATGATCGAGCGCCTCGACGATCGTGACCTCGGCCCCGAACGAGCGCCACACGCTCGCGAACTCGACGCCGATCACGCCGCCGCCGAGGACGACGACGCGGCGCGGGACCTCGGCGAGGTCGAGCGCCTGCTCGCTCGTCAGGACGCGCCCGCCGATCTCGAGCCCGGGCAGCGTCCGGCTGTACGAGCCCGTCGCGAGGACGACATCCGTGCCCACGTAGCGATCGTCGCCGACGCGCACGGCGCGGTCCGCCTCGAGGCGTCCCTCACCGGAGACGACCGTGATCTTGCGCGCCTTGACGAGACCCTCGAGGCCCTTGAACTTCTTCGCGACGATGCCCTCGCGGTACGCGCGCACGCCGTCGGGGTCGATGGACTCGAAGGTCGCACGGACGCCGATGGATGCGGCTTCACGCGCCGTGTCGGCCACTTCCGCAGCGTGCAGCAGCGCCTTCGTGGGAATGCAGCCGCGGTGCAGGCACGTGCCGCCTACCTTGTCCTTCTCGACCAGGGCGACGGACTTGCCGAGCTCGGCCGCGCGCAGCGCCGCGGCGTATCCGCCGCTGCCGCCGCCGAGCACGACGACGTCGAAAGCGTGATCGGTCATCGCGCCGACTCCTTCTCGATGAAGCGGACGAGCGAGCGGACCGTCGCGGCCGTCGGGCCCTTGTCGGTGAAGCCGAATCCGCCGCCCTTGTTCATGCCGACGCCCGCGATGTCGAGGTGGACCCAGGGGATCCGAGGCGCCGAGGCATCATCCGACGTCCGTCCGACGAACCGCTGCAGGAAGAGTCCCGCGAACAGGGATCCGCCCGCAGGGTCGCCGATTTTGGCGTTGACGAGGTCGGCGATCGGGGAGTCGAGGTCGTCGTTCATGTGCGCGGGGAGCGGCAGCCGCCACGCGAGCTCGTCGACGTCGTCGGCGGCCGACAGGTACCGCGAGACGGCGTCCTCGTCGCCCATGACGCCGGCGTGCCGCGTGCCGAGGGCGACCGTGATGGCGCCGGTCAGCGTCGCGACGTCGATCAGGACATCGGGATGCTCGCGGCTGGCCGCGACGAGCCCGTCGGCGAGGACGAGACGCCCCTCGGCATCGGTGTTGAGCACCTCGACCGTCGTCCCGTCGAGCATCCGGAGGACGTCGCCCGGGCGCGTCGCGCGACCCGAGGGCATGTTGTCGGCGATGCAGAGCCACGCGGTCACATGCACGGGCAGCTCGAGCGTCGCGACGGCACGGAGCACCGCGAGAGCCGTCGCGGCTCCGCACATGTCGTACTTCATGCCGACCATGCTCGCGGCGGGCTTGAGCGAGAGGCCGCCGGTGTCGAACGTGATGCCCTTGCCGACGAGCGAGATGTGACGAGTCGCGGCCTCGGGCGCGTAGTCGAGTCGCACGAGGCGCGGCGGGCGGTCCGAACCCTGGCCGACCCCGAGGATCCCGCCGTAGCCGCCGGCAGCCAGCGCCGCCTCGTCGAGCACCTCGACCGTCACAGGCAGGTCCGCGACGCTCGCCGCGGCACGGTCCGCGAAGTCGGCGGGCCCGAGCCATTCGGCCGGGATCGACACGAGGTCCTTCACGAGTGCGACCGCGGACGCGGTCGCCTCCACGGCCGAGACGGCGCCGGCATCGGCATCCTGTGCGCCGTGCACGCGCACGAGGGTCGCGCGGGATCGGGGCGCCTCCGACTTGTAGCCGTCGAAGCGGTAGCCGCCGAGGGTGGCGCCCTCCGCAGCGGCGACCCACAGCTCGTCGGCGGCGGGCAGCCCGACCGCGACCGTCGCGAAACCCGTGAGGGTGCGGATGCCGGCGCCTACGGCGTCGCGCACGGCCGCGGCATCCGGCTTCGCTCCCGTGCCCACGACCGCGAGCGGAAGCGTCGTGCTCTCGGGCGCATAGACGCGCTGGAACGACGAGGGCGACCCGGTGAATCCGGTCGCGAGGAGCGCCTCCCGCAGTCCCGGCCAATCGTCGAGTGCGGGGGAATCGTCCTTGTCGAGCGGAGGCAGTGCGAGGAGCACGGCGTCGGCGTCGGTCTCGCGGATCGGATCGGATCGGTACTCGAGGTCGGGATACGACATGGAGACCATCCTAGGTTTCGATACGCTCCGCCTTCGGCGGGGCCACTCAACCCGGCGGGTTTCGATACGCTCCGCCTTCGGCGGGGCTACTCAACCCGGCGGGTTTCGATACGCTCCGCCTTCGGCGGGGCCACTCAACCCGGCGGGTTTCGATACGCTCCGCCTTCGGCGGGGCTACTCAACCCGGCGGGTTTCGATACGCTCCGCCTTCGGCGGGGCCACTCAACCCGGCGGGTTTCGATACGCTCCGCCTTCGGCACAGCCGGCGGGGTCGCGGTTCCGGTCGGTGTTCGCTGTCAGCGGGATGCTGGTGGCCCCGCCGTCGGATGTGGCTCGTAGCATGGACCCATGCCCCTCTCCGCACCCCTCTTCGAGCGCGCCGCGTCGGCTCCGCCGGCGCCGTCGGGGCTTCCGCTGGTCATCGCTCTGACCGGGTTCACCGATGCGGGCTCCGCGGTGAGCGGGCTTGTCGACTACGTGCGCGACGAACTGGATCCGACTCCGCTCGTCGTCTTCTCGAACGACGTGCTGCTCGACTACCGCGCGCGTCGTCCCGTCATCTCGTTCGACCAGGATCACCTGACCGACTACCGCCCGCCGCGGCTCGAGCTCTCCCTCGCGCACGATTCGCAGGGGCAGCCGTTCCTCGTCCTCGCAGGCTACGAGCCGGACTTCGCCTGGGACGGCTTCGCCGCCGCCGTCGTCGAGTTCGCGAAGTCGTTCGCCGTCTCCACGGTGACGTGGGTGCACTCCATCCCCATGCCCGTGCCCCACACGCGCCCCATCGGCACGACGGTGAGCGGTACCCGCACCGACCTCACGGCGGCGCACTCGGTCTGGCAGCCGCACACGCAGGTTCCCGCGACGGCGGGGCACCTCATCGAGTACCGCCTCTCGGAGGCGGGTTTCGCGATCGCCGGATTCGTCCTCCTCGTCCCGCACTACCTCGGCGACACGGAGTACCCCGCGTCGACGCTCGCCGCACTCGACAGCATCACCGTCGCGACGGGCCTCGTGTTCTCGGGCGACGACCTGCGCGAGCAGAACCGCGAGTACCTCACCAAGGTCGAGGAGCAGGTCGCCGGGAGCGATGAGCTCTCGCGCATGGTGCAGGGGCTCGAAGAGCGGTACGACTCCTACATGGCGGGGTCGACGCTCGCGACGCCGATCATCCACGCGGGCGACCTTCCCAGCGCCGATGAGCTCGCCGCCGAGCTCGAGCGGTTCCTCGCGTCGCGACCGTCGGGAGACGAAGACAAGCGCCCCTGAACGGGAATCACGCTCGGTCCCGCCGCCTTGGACACCTATGTCCGCTTCCGCCGTTTGCACGCGGCGAGTGTGAGACAATAGATGATCTGACCCGTTGTCATCGCGGTCCGCGAGCACTGCTCGCCGGGCTGGGGACTTGACAAGGGTCTTACTAGTGTCCGAATTCGATCGGGGAGCGCGGGACGCGCTCCACCCGATGAGAGGCGAAACGTGACCTTGAGCACGAACACGACACCCAAAGCCCGAGCGTCGAAGGCCACGGAGGCCGAGGCTCCGGCCGAGGCTGTGGAGAAGAAGCCCGCGGCCAAGCGCACCGCGCCCAAGGCTCCGGCGAAGGCCGCGCCCGCGCGCGCCTCGAAGGCCAAGGCGAGCAAGAGCGCCGATCCCGACGAGTCCGAAGAGATCGACGACGAGGTCGAACTCGACGACGACGTGGCGATCGAGGACGACAGCGACGACGAGACGCCCGCGGCCAAGACGGCGCGCACCAAGGCCCCCGCGGCCGGCGACGCCGAGGGCGAAGCCGACTCCGCCGAGGACGAGGAGGACGAGGAGGGCAAGGCTCCCGCGTTCTCCGAGCCGCTCCCGACCGGCGCGATCGTCATCTCGACGACCGACGAGGACGACGTCCCCGTCTACTCGACCATGATCACGGGCGCGACGGCCGACCCGGTCAAGGACTACCTGAAGCAGATCGGCAAGGTGCCGCTCCTGAACGCGGCCGAAGAGGTCGAGCTCGCGATGCGCATCGAGGCGGGCCTGTTCGCCGAAGAGAAGCTCTCGCACATGACGGCGGCCGAGAAGTCGAACCAGCTGGGCCTCGACCTGCAGTGGGTCGCCCGCGACGGCCAGCGCGCCAAGTCCCACCTGCTGGGCGCCAACCTCCGCCTCGTCGTCTCGCTCGCCAAGCGCTACACGGGCCGCGGCATGCAGTTCCTGGATCTCATCCAGGAGGGCAACCTCGGTCTGATCCGCGCCGTCGAGAAGTTCGACTACACCAAGGGCTTCAAGTTCTCCACGTACGCGACGTGGTGGATCCGCCAGGCGATCACGCGCGCGATGGCGGACCAGGCCCGCACGATCCGCATCCCGGTCCACATGGTCGAGGTCATCAACAAGCTCGCGCGCGTCCAGCGCCAGATGCTGCAGGACCTCGGTCGCGAACCCACGCCGGAAGAGCTGAGCCGCGAGCTCGACATGACCCCCGAGAAGGTCATCGAGGTGCAGAAGTACGGCCGTGAGCCGATCTCGCTGCACACTCCGCTCGGCGAGGACGGCGACAGCGAGTTCGGCGACCTCATCGAGGACACCGAGGCTGTCGTGCCCGCGGACGCCGTGGGCTTCACGATGCTGCAGCGTCAGCTCGAGTCGCTCCTCGACTCGCTCTCCGAGCGCGAGGCGGGCGTCATCCGCATGCGCTTCGGTCTCGGCGACGGACAGCCCAAGACGCTCGACCAGATCGGGGACACGTTCGGCGTGACGCGTGAGCGCATCCGCCAGATCGAGTCGAAGACGATGGCGAAGCTGCGGCATCCGTCCCGCTCGCAGTCGCTGCGGGACTACCTCGAATGACGGGTGAGGCCAACGCCGGCAAGGCGCTGACCGTCGACCTCGAGGGAGCGAGCTACGCCCGCATTCCGATCAAGACGCGCGTCGTCATGCCCGGTGACGACCTCGACGCCTTCATCAAGGAGTACGCGACGGATGTCGTCAAGCCGGGCGACACGCTGTTCGTGACCGAGAAGATCGTCGCGATCACACAGGGCCGATCGTTCCCGATCGACTCGATCAAGCCGCGCCGTCTCGCGTTCTTCCTCTCGAAGTACGTCGTCAAGACGCCGTACGGCATCGGCCTCGGCATGCCGGAGACGATGGAGATGGCGCTGCGCGAGTGCGGCACGATCCGCATCCTCTTCGCGGCGTCCGTCTCGGCCGTCACGAAGCTGTTCGGGCGCCGTGGTGACTTCTACCGCATCGCGGGCGACAAGGCGCGTGCGATCGACGGTCCCACGAGCGGCACGATCCCGCCGTACAACAAGGCCGTCGTGCTCGGACCCGACCGTCCGCGCGAGGTCGCGCAGCGGCTCAAGGGGCTCCTGGGCGGAGTCCCCGAGGTGGCCGTCGTCGACATCAACGACATCGGCGGGAACATCCTGGGCTCGACCCTCTCGAAGGACGCCGAGAAGCGACTCGTGGCGATCCTGCGCGACAACCCGCTCGGCCAGGGGCACCAGTCGACGCCGCTCGGCGTCGTCCGCGCCTCCTGACCTGATTGCGAGAAGGCCCGGGCCCCCGATGGGGAGCCCGGGCCTTTTGCACGCGTCAGAACCCGATGGCGGCCTGGTAGCGGGGCTTGTGGCCGGTCCGGATGCCGGTGGCGCTCGGCTTGTTCTCGTAGACGCCGGCTGCCCAGTTGCCCTCGACGAGGACAGGGCCCGTCGGCGTCACGACGATGTCCCAGCCGACGTACTGCACCTGGGGCACGACGCGCGCGACACGGTCGACGAACGCGACGACCTCGTCCATCAGCGGCAGCCGGAAGTCGGCGATCTTCACGCCCGACTCGGGGTGGTACTCGTGGATGTTCTCGTGCGAGTCGTAGCCCTTGCCGCGTGAGCGGCCCTCGTCGTCGAGCATCGTGTAGAAGCCGCCGTAGGTCATCTGGTCGCTCACGGCGCCGCGGCCGAACTTCTGGGCGATCGCGAGGATGTGCGTCTTCTCGCCGTCGAAGAAGGCCGTCACGCGCGTCGTGTTGACCGTCCCGGGGCACACGGCCGCGAGGTCGGCGTGCTGCGCGATCACCTCTTCGATGAGCAGCTCGCCGCGCGCGAGCAGCCCCTCGTGGAAGGCATCCCAATCCTCGATCTCGGCCGCGTGGTAGCGGTGCACGCCGGTTCCGGCCTGTCCCACGGGCTCCTTCGTGACGATCGTGCCGAGGCGCTGTGCGAAGTCCCGCACGGCGTCGGCGTTGCCCGCCTCGACGACCATCCACTCGCGGTGCAGGTGCTCGCTGAAGACGCGGTCGAATTCGATCTTGTCCTGGAAGAGCCCGCGGAAGTCGGGGTGGTCGTACTTCTGCGAGAGCTGGTTCGACACGGGATGCGTCATGTACGTCGCGCGCTCGGCGGCGTTCAGGATCGCGAAGTCGTAGTCGATGTAGTCCTGGAAGCCGACGTTGCGGAATCCCGCCTGCCACAGCATGTCCACCACGATCGCCGGCGTCCATTTGTCGTGCTGGTGGGACGCCTCCTTGGCGCGCACGACGACGGAGCCGACATCGATGCGACGGGCGCGTCCGGCGAGATAGCGAAGGCGGGGCGCAAGGCCGAGGCCCTTCCGAGGCATGCGGGCTCCAGGGTAGGGAACGGGGGACCCCGTTAGTCTAGACGGCGTGACTTCGGGCGATCGGATGACGGTGCTCCGGCGCAGCGCTCCCGTAGCCCGCATCGACCACCGTGCGCTGCGTGCGAACGTCGAAGCTCTCCTTCTGCGCTCGGACGGGGAGTTCGCCGTCGCGGACCTCCGCCACGACGCGTGGGGGCACGGTGCGCGCGGCGTCTCGCGCACGCTTCTGGCGGCAGGCGTGGACGCGTTCGTCGTCGACGAGGCCGACCGGGAGGCGCTCGAGGCGGAGCTGCCCGGCGCGGCTGTGCGCGGCGCGGGCGAGGCGTCACTCGATCCCGACGAGGTTTACGGGCTCCCGGGATCCGACGGCATCGGGGCCATGCGGCTCTCCGGCTCCGTGCTCGTCGTCAAGCGCCTGCGGGCGGGAGAGGGAGTCTCGTACGGCTTCACGCACCGCGCGCCCGTCGATACGCGCGTCGCGCTCGTGTCGGGCGGGTACGCGCAGGGCATCGTCCGGTCGCTCGGCGATCGCGTTGCGGTGCGCATCGGGGCGGCGCGGCATCCCGTCGTCGGCCGCGTGGCGATGGACGTGTGCGTCGTCGACATCGGAGATGCGGATGTCTCGCGTGGCGACGAGGTCGTGTTCTTCGGCGACGGCCCGGATGATCCGCGCCTGGCGGACTGGGTCGCCTGTACGGGGCTGTCGGCGGCCGAGCTCGTGACGGCCGTCGGGCTGCGCGCGCAGCGGGAGGACGTCGAATGACAGCCGAGCTCCGCGTCGACCTCGACGCGTTCGCCGAGAATCTGCGCGCAGTGCGCCGCGCCGTCGCCCCCGCCGAGCACATGCTCGTCGTCAAGGACGACGCCTATGGGCACGGCCTCGGCACGATCGTCCAGCGCGCCTGGGCCGAGGGCGTCCGGTGGTTCGGCGCGTTCGATGTGCGGACGGGAAGCGCCGTCAGGACCCGCCTCGGCGTCGCGCCGCGCGTGTTCGTCTGGATCGTCGCCTCCGCCGCCGAAGCGCAGGAGGCGGTCGACGCCGATCTCGACGTCGGCGTCGGCGACGCCGTGCTCCTCGAGGACCTCGCCGCCGTCGACGGAGTCGCGCGCGTGCACCTCAAGATCGACACAGGACTGCATCGCAACGGCGTGCGGCCGGAGGAATGGCCCGTGGTCGTCGCACGCGCCGCCGAGCTCGAGCGCGCGGGCCGGATCGAGGTCGTGGGCGTGTGGAGTCACATCGCGGAGGCCTCCCACGAGGAGGATGACGCGGCCCGCGCCGTCTTCGAGACGGCGTGGGACCAGGCGCGCGCGGCGGGCCTGCGTCCCCGCCTGCGCCACCTCGCGGCCTCCGCCGCAGGCTTCGCACGGGATGAGTTCCGCTACGACCTCGTGCGGATCGGGGCGTTCGCGTACGGCATCCGTCCCGCGGGCGGTCCGGGGGAGTCGGAGCTCGGCATCCATCCGATCTCGGCCCTGGTGACCCGGGTCGTGCGCGTCTCGACCGACACCGTGACTGTCGGCACGGGAAGCCTCGACGGACTTCCCTCCTCGCTCGCCGGGCACCTGGAGGCGGGGACATCGGCAGGAGCTTCGCTCGTCCGCGCGATCCGGCTCGAGGAGAGCGATCTGGACGCCTGGCCTGGCGCCGCGATCGGCGACGAGGTGCGGATGCTGGGCGCGGGAGCGCCGTTCAGCGCGACGGATGCGGCCGAGACGGTCGGCACGATCGGCGAGGAGATCGCCGTGCGGATCGCACCGACCGTCGCGCGCGTGGTCCGCTAGGCGGACTTGCTCAGACGGACTCGCTCAGCCGTGCCGTCTCGTCATGCCACGACGTGGCGATCGAGCGGAGCTTCTCTTCGTACTTGCGGCCGTGGTGGGCGCAGAACAGCAGTTCGCTGCCGTTCACCTCGGCGGCGATGTAGGCCTGGGCTCCGCAGGAGTCACAGCGGTCCGCAGCGGTCAGGCGGTGCTCAAGGACGGCGGCGGGCTGGGTCGGGGTCGAAAGCGTGTTCATCTCGGTGCCTCCTCGGATCGTCACTCGTGCTGCTTCGCTTGGTCATGACATACAACCACGCGCTTGTTTCGAGAATGCCCCCAATGCATGACATTTCGCTGAGCGCGTACGCGTGTTCGAGACGCGGGTGTCTGTGCGGCACAGCGTCGGATGCCGCGGATACGCTGGATGACTGTGACAGCCGAGTATTCCGCCCACCATCTTCAGGTGCTCGAAGGGCTCGAGGCCGTCCGCAAGCGCCCGGGCATGTACATCGGCTCGACCGACTCGCGCGGGCTCATGCACTGCCTCTGGGAGATCATCGACAACTCCGTCGATGAGGCCCTCGGCGGGCACGGCAGCCGCATCGAGATCGTGCTGCACGCCGACGGCAGCGTCGAGGTGCGCGACCGCGCCCGCGGCATCCCCGTCGACATCGAGCCGCGCACGGGTCTCACGGGTGTCGAGGTCGTCTTCACGAAGCTCCACGCGGGCGGCAAGTTCGGCGGCGGCTCGTATGCGGCATCCGGTGGCCTGCACGGCGTGGGCGCCTCGGTCGTCAACGCGCTCTCGGAGCGCCTCGACGTCGAGGTCGACCGCGACGGCAAGACATGGGCGATGTCGTTCCACCGCGGCGAGCCGGGCACCTTCGCCGGCCCGACACCCGACGCGGGCTTCAGCCCGTTCGAGAAGAGCTCCGAGCTGCGGGTCGCGGGGCGTGCCGCCAAGGGTGTGACGGGCACGCGCATCCGGTACTGGGCCGACCGCCAGATCTTCACGAAGGATGCCGCGTTCAACCTCGAGGAGCTCGAGCAGCGCGCACGCCAGACGGCGTTCCTCGTGCCCGGCCTCGAGATCGTCATCAGCGACGAGCGCGAAGGCGGCGTCAACGAGACGAGCTTCCGGTTCGACGGCGGCATCTCGGAGTTCGCCGATTTCCTCGCGCCCGATGCTCCCGTGACCGACACATGGCGCCTCACGGGCACAGGCACGTTCAAAGAGACCGTGCCCGTCCTGCAGCCCACGGGCGCGATGATCCCGACCGAGCTCGAGCGCGAGTGCCACGTCGATGTCGCGGTGCGCTGGGGCACGGGCTACGACACGGCGAGCCGCTCCTTCGTCAACATCATCGCGACACCCAAGGGCGGCACGCATCAGCAGGGCTTCGAGCTCGGGCTCATGAAGGTGCTGCGCGCGCAGGTCGAGCAGAACGCCCGTCGCCTCAAGGTCGGCACCGACAAGCTCGAGAAGGACGACATCCTCGCGGGTCTCACCGTCGTGCTGACCGTGCGCCTGCCCGAGCCGCAGTTCGAGGGGCAGACGAAGGAAGTGCTCGGCACGCCGGCCGTCCGCCAGATCGTCGCGAACGTCGTCAGCCGTGAGCTCGCCGCGCGCTTCGCGTCGACCAAGCGCGACGACAAGAACCAGGCGTCGATGCTGCTCGACAAGATCGTCTCCGAGATGAAGGCGCGCATCTCGGCCCGCACGCACAAAGAGACGCAGCGTCGCAAGAACGCTCTCGAGTCCTCGTCGCTGCCCGCGAAGCTCGCGGACTGTCGCACGAACGACGTCGCCGAGTCCGAGCTGTTCATCGTCGAGGGCGACTCCGCGCTGGGCACGGCCAAGCACGCGCGCAACAGCGAGTACCAGGCGCTCCTGCCCATCCGGGGCAAGATCCTCAACGTCCAGAAGGCGTCGATCAGCGACATGCTCGGCAACGCCGAGTGCGCGTCGATCATCCAGGTCGTGGGCGCGGGCTCGGGGCGGTCGTTCGACATCGAGCAGGCGCGCTACGGCAAGGTGATCCTCATGAGCGACGCCGACGTCGACGGCGCGCACATCCGCACGCTGCTGCTGACGCTCTTCTTCCGCTACATGCGCCCGCTCATCGAAGAGGGGCGCGTCTTCGCGGCGGTGCCGCCGCTGCATCGCGTCGTCGTCGTCAACCCGGGGTCCAAGCCCAACGAGACGATCTACACCTACAGCGAGCAGGAGCTGCACGCTCTGCTCACGAAGCTCGGCAAGTCCGGCAAACGCTGGCAGGAGCCCGTCCAGCGCTACAAGGGCCTGGGTGAGATGGATGCCGAGCAGCTGGCCACGACGACGATGGACCGCGGCGGCAGGACGCTGCGACGCGTGCGGATGCAGGACGCCGAGACTGCGGCATCCGTCTTCGAACTGCTCATGGGCAACGAGGTCGCCCCGCGCCGCGAATTCATCGTCAGCTCGAGCGACCGGCTGTCGCGCGAGAGCATCGACGCCTGAGCCCCGCCGCCCGCCGGGAGTGGCAGATCAGCTGACGACGGTCCCGACGGCGCCGATGACGCCGTCGAGGGGCTGGCCGGACGCATCGCGCTTCGCGCCCGGGGCGGGCAGCGTGCGCGTCGCACCGTCGGCGCCCACGGCGCGCGGCTCGGACCCGACCCACGCGAGCGTGAGGGTGTCCTCGCCCTTCAGGAAGCGCTGTGCCCGCACGCCCCCCGTCGCGCGGCCCTTGGGCGGGAACTCGGCGTAGTCGGAGACCTTGCCCGAGCCGGCATCCGCTCCCGCGAGCGCCTGCGAGCTGCCCGCGATCGTGACGACGACGGTTCCGGACGCCTCGGCCCTCACGACGCCGAAGAACAGGACGCGCTCACCCGGAGTGAGCCGCACGCCGGCCATGCCGCCGGCCGCGCGGCCCTGGGGGCGCACGGAGTCGGCGGAGAACCGCAGCAGCTGCGAATCCGTCGCGACGAAGACGAGTTCGGCGTCGTCGGGTGCGACGGCCGCGCCCACGACGCGGTCGCCGTCCTTGAGCGCGATGATCTCGATGTCGTGCTTGCCCGCGATCTCGGATGCCGCGAAGCGCTTGACGACGCCCTGCGCCGTGCCGACGGCGATCGGCGGCGCGTCCGCGAGCGGGACGAGGCCCACGACGTGCTCGCCCGCGCCGAGACCCAGGTACTGGTCGGCGCGGGTGCCCGCGGCGAGCTGGACGGAGTTGCCGGGCACCGAGGGCAGGTCGACGGGGGAGAAGCGGATGAGGCGCCCTGCCGAGGTCACGGCGCCCACGTCACCGCGGGTCGTGGCGTCCACCGACGACAGAATCGCATCGTGCTTGGAGCGCCGCGACGGCGTGACGACGCCGTCGTTGGCCGAGTCGGCCGCGAGTTCGGCGCGCACCATGCGGCCCGTCGCCGAGAGGAAGATGCGGCAGGGCGCATCCGCGATCTGCAGGTCGGGAGCGGATGCCGCGGCGCGCGAGCGCGGGGCGACGGGCCCGCCGTTGAGCAGGAGCGTGCGCCGGGGCGTCCCGAAGGTCTCGGCCGCGGCATCCAGCTCCCTCGCGACCTGTGCGCGCAGGAGCACCTGGCTGCCCAGGAGCTCCTCGAGCTGAGCGATCTCGGCGAGGAGCGTCTCGCGCTCGGTCTCGAGTTCGATGCGCGAGAAGCGCGTGAGGCGGCGCAGGCGCAGCTCGAGGATGTATTCGGCCTGGAGCTGCGAGAGGTCGAAGACGTCCATGAGGCGCGTGCGCGCCTGCTCGCCGTCGTCCGACTGCCGGATGACCTGGATGACTTCGTCGATGTCGAGGATCGCGATGAGGAGGCCCTCGACGAGGTGCAGGCGCTCTTTGCGCCGCTGCAGCCGAAAGCGGCTGCGGCGCGTCACGACCTCGATGCGGTGGTCGAGATAGACGCGCAGGAGCTCGCGCAGACCCAGGGTCTGCGGCTGGCCCGCGACGAGCGCGACGTTGTTTATGCCGAACGAGTCCTCGAGCGGCGTGAGGCGGTAAAGGTGATCGAGGACGGCCTGCGGATCGAAGCCCGTCTTGATGCCGATCACGAGCCGCAGGCCGTTGTGGCGATCGGTCAGGTCGGTGACGTCCGCGATGCCCTGCAGCTTCTTGGACTGGACGGCGTCCTTGATCTTCTCGATGATGCGCTCGGGGCCCACGAGGTACGGCAGCTCGGTCACGACGAGCCCCGTGCGGCGGGGGCCGAGCGGCTCGATCGAGACCTTGGCGCGCGTGCGGAACGTGCCGCGGCCCGTCGCGTAGGCGTCCTTGATGCCGTCGAGGCCCACGATGACACCGCCGCCGGGGAGGTCGGGGCCGGGAACGAACTCCATGAGCTCTTCGAGCGTCGCGTCGGGGTTCTCGAGCAGGTGGGTCGCGGCGCCGACGACCTCGATGAGGTTGTGCGGCGCCATGTTGGTCGCCATGCCGACGGCGATGCCGGCCGCGCCGTTGACGAGGAGGTTGGGGAAGGCGGCCGGCAGCACGGCGGGCTGCTGGAACTGGCCGTCGTAGTTGGGGATGAAGTCGACGACGTCCTCGTCGAGGTTCTCCGTGAGGGCGAGCGACGAGGGCGCGAGACGCGCCTCGGTGTAGCGGGGGGCGGCGGGACCGTCGTCGAGCGAGCCGAAGTTGCCGTGACCGTCGACGAGCGGGACCCGCAGCGAGAACGGCTGCGCGAGCCGCACGAGGGCGTCGTAGATGGGGGCGTCGCCGTGCGGGTGGAGCTTGCCCATGACCTCGCCCACGACGCGCGCGCTCTTGACGTGCCCGCGGTCGGGACGCAGGCCCATGTCCGCCATCTGGAAGAGGATGCGCCGCTGGACGGGCTTGAGACCGTCGCGTGCATCCGGCAGCGCGCGTGAGTAGATGACCGAGTAGGCGTACTCGAGGAACGAGCCCTGCATCTCGGTGGCGACGTCGATGTCTTCGATGCGGCCGTGGTCGGCGGGGGAGGAATCGGTGCGGGGTGCGGGCATGACGATCTGGCCTCGGGTGACGATGGGCCGGCGGAGAGTGTCCGGCGGGGGCTGTCCGCGGGTGTGCGAGACTGGCCCGGATGTCCCTCAGCCTACCGGCGGACCCGCCCCGCGCCCGGAGCCTCACCCGTGTCGTACCCGAGGTCGTCGCCGCCCTCGAGGGGCGCGGTGAGTGGCTGCGCCCCGCCCGCAGCGCCGTTCTCTTCGTCGTCGACGGGCTCGGCGCCCGCAACCTCTCGGCCCGCGCAGGCCACGCGAGATTCCTCGCCGAGGCGGGAGGGAAGCGGGATGTCGCGCGCTCCGTCTTCCCCTCGACGACCGCCGCGGCACTCACGTCGCTGCTGACCGGTGTCGAGCCGGGAGAGCACGGTCTCGTCGGCTATCGCGTCCGCATCCCCGGCACCGACCTCGCGCCCAATCTCCTCAAGGGCTGGGAGACGGACGGGCTCGACCCGCACACGTGGCAGCGCGCCCAGCCCATCCTCGAACGCGAGTCGAACGCGGGTCGCCCGTGCTTCGTGGTCTCGCGGGCCAAGTTCGAGGGCTCCGGCTTCTCGACGGCCACGGTGCGCGGCGCCGAGTTCGTCTCGGCGAAGAACTCCGCCGAGGGCGCCGAGCTCGCCGCAGAGCTCGTGGCGCGGCATCCCGGAGCCCTCGTCTATCTCTACGCGCCCGAACTCGACGGCATCGCTCACCAGCGCGGCTGGGAGTCCGACGACTGGGCGCACGCCCTCGAGACGGTGGACGGCGCGGCGCGGACGCTCGCGAAGGCGCTGCCGTCGGACGCGGGTGCGCTCGTGACAGCCGACCACGGCGTCGTCGACGTGCCGCGGCACCGGCAGCTGCTGCTGCGCGCCGGCGACGACCTCGTGGACGGCGTCCGCGTGATCGGCGGCGAGCCGCGCATGCTGCACCTGTATGCGGAGCCGGGACGAGCGGATGCCGTGCTCGAGGCGTGGCGGGTGTCCGAGTCCGGCCGGTCCTGGGTGCTCTCGCGCGATGAGGCGATCGAGGCGGGTCTCTTCGGCGCCGTCGCGGACGATGTGCGCGAACGGATCGGGGACGTCCTGGTCGCCGCCCGTGCCGCCGTGGCGTATTACGACGATCGCCTGGCCGACAAGGCTCCGCAGAAGATGATCGGGCAGCACGGATCGCTCACCGACGAGGAGCGCACGGTGCCGCTCATCCGGCTCGGGGCCTTCGCCTGACCTCAGGCGCCTGCGGGCCGCGCTGCGCGTAGCGCGGCGTTACTCCTCGCCGCGGGCTCCGAAGACGATCTCGTCCCATGAGGGCATCGAGGTGCGCCCCTTGCGGCGGCCTGACGCTTCGGCGGCGACAGGACGGTCGGGCTCGTAGTCGGGCTGGGGCTCGGGTGCTGCCGGTTCGTCGTATCCGGACTCGAGGGCGTCGAACAGCGCGACGGGGCTCGGACCGCGCACGGGGGCGAGTTCGTCCGCACCGGGGAGGGGCTCGCGCTGACCGCGGCGGCGGCGCAGCGCCTCGAGGAGGTCCGCCGTCTCGGGTGTCGTCGTGGTCGGCTCGTCGGCGCGCTTGATCGCGGCCTGCTGCACCGCGGGCGCGACGGGCGAAGGCACGTCCGGCGACTCGAGATCCGCCTCGGGGTCGGGGAGCCGCCGCGGGCCGAAGGCTCCGCTGTCGAAGCGGGAGTCGTCCTTGACGGGAGTCTGGTCGAGCGCTCGCAAGCGGGGGATGAGGCCCTCCGGCAGCGAACCCTGCCGCGAGAGTTGGATCGCGTCCGGGTTCAGCGGAGAGAGAGTCGAGCGGCGAGGCTCGAAGCCCCAGCGGGCATCGTGGTCGATCTCGCTCGCCGTGAACTCGAGCTTGACGATCCAGCCGGTCGATTCCTTCCAGCTCGTCCAGCGCTCGCCCTTGGCGCCGGCCTCGGCGAGCTTGACGCGCACCGCCGCGCCGAAGGTCGGGTGGCGATCGCCATCGAGATCGGATCCGAGGAGGACCTGGACCGCGAGCGCCTGGCCGACGATGTGCTCGCGCTCGGCGAGGACGGGGCCCTCGAACCGGGCGACGTCCTCGACGCGGGCGCCGAGGAGCTTCGCGACCTCTTCCGCCGACAGACCCGCGCGGATGTGGGCCTGGATGTCGCGAGGGCTCGGCCGGACCGTGGCGCGTTCCTCGCCGTCGCGCTCACGACGGGCCCGGCGCGCTTCGGCACGGAGCACGTCATCGATCGCGAGCGCATAGCGCTCGCCCGTCTCGGTCGCGAGGACGAGCCTGTCGTCCTCGGTTCCGATCACCTTGAGCTGTTCCATTGCGAACCGCCCTCTCCGATCCAGCCGTGTCCGGCCATGGTCCCACAGGGACCTGTCCGGTCCTGGGAATATCGTGGGCGCGCCGCGAGTTTCACGCTGGCACGCGAGGAGAGCCCGCAGGTCCGGCATTTGCGATTCGGCCCGCCTTCGTGCAAACTATCGCCGCCCGCCAGGGCATGCGACAACGATATTGATTTTTCGGAAGTAGAGACGTTCAGGCATGGCTACGGATTACGACGCCCCCCGCAAGACCGAGGACGACAGCGAGTCGATCGAGGCGCTCAAGGAGAGGGTCCCCGACAAGATGTCGGGGTCGGTCGACGTCGAGGATGCCGACAACCCATCGGGCTTCGAGCTGCCCGGCGCCGATCTGTCCGACCTCGAGCTCGACGTCGTCGTGCTCCCGCCTCAGGAGGACGAGTTCACGTGCGTGAACTGCTTCCTCGTGAAGCACCGTTCGCAGCTCGACCACGAGCGCGCCGACGGTCCTATCTGCGCGGAGTGCGCGGCGTAGTCCGACCACGCCGGATCGCCGCTGCGAGGCGGTCCGGCGTCCGGGACGACACGATCCATGCGGGTGCCGGGTCGTCCGGATCGATGACCGGCACGACGAGCAGGCCGTCGATGCCACCCCGGATCACGTGCCATGCGCGAGGATCCAGCCCGGGGCCCCGCGCCGTGCGCGCGTCCTCCCCCGTGAGAGCCTGCGGCTCGCCGAGCAGGTCGAGCGGGATGCGGGCGCGGCCCGCGTGCAGCGCGCCGTCGCGCACGGCGACGACGGGCGAGCCCGCGATGAGCAGGGTCACGAAGAGCGCGCCCAGCAGTGCGCCCGCGATGAGTGCGATCGTCGTGTCGATCGGCGCGAAGACGAGGGCCGCCATAGGCGCCACCACCGCCGCGCTGACGAGCACCCACAGCGAGGGACTCAGCCGCTCTCGGAACGTTGCGAGCGACCCCGTGGGGGCGCTGTCGCCAGCTGTCTTCTGCATTACCCTCTTTGAGTGACCGAAACCGTGGACGTCCTCATTATCGCGCCCGAGGTTCCTGCGTACGCCCACCCCGGAGACGCCGGGGCCGACCTCGTCTCCGCGGAGGCCCTTCGTCTCGAGCCGGGGCGGCGTGCTCTCGTCGGCACGGGAGTGCGCATCGCGCTGCCGGAGGGCTTCGCCGCATTCGTCGTCCCGCGCAGCGGCCTGGCCACGAAGCACGGCATCACGATCGTCAATTCGCCCGGCACCGTCGACGCGGGCTATCGAGGCGAGATCAAGGTCACGCTGCTGAACACCGACCCCGAGAACGCGTTCGACATCGCCGTCGGCGATCGCATCGCCCAGCTCATCGTCATGCCCGTGACGCGGGCGCAGTTCATCCCCGTCGACGAGCTCCCCGAGAGCGTACGAGGCGAGGGCGGCTTCGGGTCGACCGGCTACGGCGGCGCGGCGTAGCCGCCGACGAGCGCCAGCGAGTCCTCGCGGGGAGCTCCCCGCGATCGAACAACACAGAAGGATGGAGCCCTGGCATGACCGATGCCACTTCCTCAGATGCGACCCCCGACGAGGCGGCCCCTGACGAGGCGGATGCGCCGGAGGCGGCCGAGCCCGCCGACCGCGCCACCGCCGGTCCGTTCGACGAGTCCGAGGCGAACCCCGTCCGCCCGTACATCGACCTCGGCGGGATCAAGATCCTGCCGCGCGAAGGGCTGAACCTGCGCCTCGAAGTCGAGGAGCAGACCAAGCGCATCGTCGCTGTGGGCCTGGACTACGCCGGCTCGACCCTGCAGGTCCAGCCGTTCGCGGCCCCGCGCTCGAGCGGGCTGTGGGAGGAGACGCGCGAGCAGATCCGGCAGCAGATCCGTCAGCAGGGCGGACGCGTAGAGGAGCGCGAGGGCCCGCTCGGCCCCGAGCTGCTCGCCGAGGTCCCCGTGCTCGCGGGTGCCGAGGGCGCCGCGGGCAAGCGGCTCGCGCGTTTCGTCGGCGTCGACGGCCCGCGCTGGTTCCTTCGCGGGGTCATCGGGGGAGCGGCCACGACCGACGTCGAGGCGGCCGCCAAGGTCGAGGACCTCTTCCGCTCGATCGTCGTCGTGCGCGGCGGGTCGCCCATGCCTCCGCGCGATCTCATCCCGCTCAAGATGCCCGCGACGCCGGGCACGGCATGACGGACGACAAGCCCGCACCGGACGCTCCGGACCCCACGGCGTCCGAGGTGCTCGGCGCGGCCCTCGGCGGCGCCGCGCGCCGCGCGGGGCTCGACCCCGCTACGGAGGCGAGCACGGGCCACGTCGTGTGGCGTGCGATGGGCGGCTGGCGCGGCATCCTGGAATCCGTCCTGCCATCGCTGTCGTTCCTCGTCATCTACACGTTCTGGCAAGAGCTGCTGCCGGCGCTCATCGTGTCGGTCGGCATAGCGCTGGTCTTCACGATCGTGCGGCTCGCGATGCGCCAGCCTGCGAGCGCCGCGATCGGCGGGCTCGTCGCGACGGGAGCCGCCGCCGCCCTCGCGCTGTGGACGGGCCGAGCGGAGGACAACTTCGTGTGGGGCTTCCTCACGAACGGCCTGTACGGCACGGCGTTCCTCGTCTCGGCCCTCATCGGCTGGCCGCTCATCGGCCTCGCCGTCGGCTTCCTCATGGGTGAGGGGACGAAGTGGCGCGGTGACGCGCGGAAGCGCCGCGTCTTCTTCTGGCTCTCGCTCGCGTGGGCCGCGCTCTTCGCGCTGCGCCTCCTGATCCAGCTTCCGCTCTACTTCTCGGGCGACGTCACAGCCCTCGCGACGACGAAGCTCATCATGGGCCTGCCGCTGTTCGCCCCGCTCGTCGCCGTCACATGGCTCGCCGTCCGCGCGCTCTACCCCCATGCGCGCAAGTGATACATTTATCTTGACATCAAGATAAATTCTCTCGCTCGCCGCTTAGGCGATCCTCACTAGCCGAGGCATGCGACGAGGGGAAAGATGGAGGATGCGGGGCGTCTGAGTCCTGCTCCCCGTGCCGACGAAGGAGACAGACACGTGTCCACGGTTGACAGCTTCGGTGCCAAGAGCACCCTGACGGTCGGCAGCACCGACTACGAGATCTTCCGCATCGACACGGTGCCCGGCTACGACAAGCTGCCGTTCAGTCTCAAGGTGCTCCTCGAGAACCTGCTCCGCACCGAGGATGGTGCGAACGTCACGAAGCAGCAGATCGAGGCACTCGGATCGTGGGATGCCGCGGCCGAGCCCGACACCGAGATCCAGTTCACACCGGCCCGTGTCGTGATGCAGGACTTCACCGGTGTCCCCTGCATCGTCGACCTGGCCACGATGCGCGAAGCGGTGGCGGCTCTCGGCGGCGATGCCAAGCGGATCAACCCGCTGTCGCCCGCCGAGATGGTCATCGACCACTCGGTGATCGCCGACCTCTTCGGTTCCGAGAACGCGCTCGAGCGCAACGTCGAGATCGAGTACGAGCGCAACGGTGAGCGCTACCAGTTCCTGCGCTGGGGTCAGACCGCGTTCGACGACTTCAAGGTCGTCCCGCCGGGAACCGGCATCGTGCACCAGGTCAACATCGAGCACCTCGCGAAGGTCATCTACGACCGGTCCGTGGGCGGCGTCCTGCGCGCCTACCCCGACACGTGCGTCGGCACCGACTCGCACACGACGATGGTCAACGGCCTCGGTGTGCTCGGCTGGGGCGTCGGCGGCATCGAGGCCGAGGCCGCGATGCTGGGCCAGCCCGTCTCGATGCTCATCCCCAAGGTCGTGGGCTTCAAGCTCTCCGGCGCGATCCCCACGGGCGTCACCGCGACCGACGTCGTGCTCACGATCACCGACATGCTGCGCAAGCACGGCGTCGTGGGCAAGTTCGTCGAGTTCTACGGCGAGGGCGTGGCATCGGTCCCGCTCGCGAACCGTGCCACCATCGGCAACATGAGCCCGGAGTTCGGCTCGACCGCCGCGATGTTCCCGATCGACAGCGTGACGGTCGACTACCTGCGACTCACGGGCCGCGACGAGCAGCAGCTCGCGCTGGTCGAGGCGTACGCGAAGGAGCAGACGCTCTGGCATGACGCCTCCCGTGAGCCGGTCTTCAGCGAGTACATGGAGCTCGACCTGTCGACGGTCGTCCCGTCGATCGCCGGCCCGAAGCGCCCGCAGGACCGCATCGTGCTCTCGCAGGCGAAGCAGCAGTTCGCGAGCGACCTCACGAACTACGCCGACATCGACCACGACCTCGTCGATCTGGAAGGGTCCGAGTCGTTCCCCGCGTCCGACCCGCCCGGAAACTCCCCCGAGGAGGAGTACAGCCACCACCAGCACCACCACCGCAGCCACGCGCCGGCGACCGCGTCGAAGCCGACCCCGGTGACGCTCCCCGGCGGCGAGCAGTTCGTGCTCGACCACGGCGCCGTCACGATCGCCGCGATCACGTCGTGCACCAATACGTCGAACCCGTCCGTCATGCTCGCGGCCGGTCTGCTGGCCCGCAACGCGGTGAAGAAGGGCCTGAAGGCCAAGCCGTGGGTCAAGACCACCCTCGCGCCCGGCTCGAAGGTCGTCACCGACTACTACGAGAAGGCCGGCCTCACGAAGGACCTCGAGGACCTCGGCTTCTATACCGTCGGATACGGCTGCACCACCTGCATCGGCAACTCGGGACCCCTCATCGAGGAGGTCTCGACCGCGATCAACGAGAACGATCTCGCCGTCACCGCCGTGCTGTCGGGCAACCGCAACTTCGAAGGTCGCATCAACCCCGACGTGAAGATGAACTACCTCGCGAGCCCGCCGCTCGTGATCGCGTACTCGCTCGCCGGTTCGATGAACTTCGACTTCGAGGTCGACGCGCTGGGCACCGACCAGGACGGCAACGACGTGTTCCTGCGCGACATCTGGCCGGACTCGGCCGAAGTGCAGGCCACCATCGACTCGTCGATCAACAAGGAGATGTTTACGCACCAGTACGCGAGCGTCTTCGAGGGCGACGAGAGGTGGCGGACGCTGCCGACGCCGACCGGCGACGTGTTCGAGTGGGACGACGCCTCGACCTATGTGCGCAAGCCCCCATACTTCGACGGCATGACGATGGAGCTCACCCCGGTCGCCGACATCTCGGGCGCCCGCGTGCTCGCGACGCTCGGCGACTCGGTCACGACCGACCACATCAGCCCGGCCGGCAACATCAAGGGGGGCACGCCTGCGGCTCAGTACCTGACGGAGCACGGCGTCGCGCAGAAGGACTTCAACTCCTACGGCTCGCGCCGGGGGAACCACGAGGTCATGATCCGCGGCACCTTCGCGAACATCCGCCTCAAGAACCTGCTCGTCAGCGCCGTCAACGACGGCGCGGTCGTGGAGGGCGGCTTCACGCGCGACTTCACCCAGGAGGGCGGTCCGCAGTCGTACATCTACGACGCGAGCCAGAACTATCAGGCTGCCGGCACGCCGCTCGTCATCTTCGGCGGCAAGGAGTACGGCTCCGGCTCGTCGCGTGACTGGGCGGCGAAGGGCACGAGCCTCCTCGGCGTCAAGGCCGTCATCACCGAGAGCTTCGAGCGCATCCACCGCTCGAACCTCATCGGCATGGGCGTCGTCCCGCTGCAGTTCCCCGCCGGCGCGACGTGGGAGTCGCTGGGCCTCGACGGCACCGAGATCGTCTCGATCGAAGGCCTCGAGCAGCTCAACGAGGGCGTGACGCCGAAGACCGTCAAGGTCACGGCAGCCCCGAGCGAGTTCTCCGCGCCCGGCAAGGAGACGGTCGAGTTCGACGCGGTCGTGCGCATCGACACGCCCGGTGAGGCGGACTACTACCGCAACGGCGGCATCCTGCAGTACGTGCTGCGCTCGCTGGTCTGAGACAGGAATCGGGGGCCGGATGCTACGGCATCCGGTCCCCTCTTCATGCCCCGGGTAGACTTGCAGAGCCCTTCCGGGCCGGAAAGGAGCGGGGATGTCGCTGCTGTCGTCCATCACCGGACCCCGCGATCTCGACGCATTGAGCCTCGAGCAGCTCGATCAGCTCGCCGCCGAGGTCCGCGCATTCCTCATCGAGAATGTCTCGCGCACGGGCGGGCACCTGGGTCCCAACCTCGGCGTCGTCGAGCTCACGATCGCCCTGCACCGCGTCTTCGACTCGCCGAACGACCCGATCATCTTCGACACGGGGCACCAGTCCTACGTTCACAAGCTGCTGACGGGGCGTCAGGACTTCTCGCAGCTGCGCGCCCGCGGCGGGCTCGCCGGCTATCCGCAGCGCGCCGAGAGCCCGCACGACGTCGTCGAGTCCTCGCACGCGTCGAGCTCGCTGAGCTGGGCCGACGGCGTCTCCCGCGCGCTCACGCGCACGGGCCGACGCGACCGCCACGTCGTCGCCATGGTGGGCGACGGCGCGCTCACGGGCGGCATGACGTGGGAGGCGCTCAACAACATCTCCGACGACAACGACCGCAACCTGGTCATCGTCGTCAACGACAACGGGCGGTCGTACGCGCCGACGATCGGCGGAATGGCCCGGTATCTCAACCGCGTCCGCACAGCCGACACGTACGAGACGCTGCGCGGAGGGTCCGAATCCCTGTTCGGCAAGTTCGGCTCGGCGGGACGCGCCATGTACCGCGGTCTGCGCGGCGGTACGCACGGGTTCCTCAGCCGCTTCATCAACAACGCGGCGCTCTACTCGAACCTCGACATCAAGTACCTGGGGCCCGTCGACGGCCACGATCTGCCGTCGCTCATCGAGACGCTCGAGCTCGCGAAGGAGTACGGGGCTCCCGTCATCGTCCACGCGATCACCGACAAGGGCCGCGGCTACGAGCCTGCGCTGCTCGACGAGGCTGACCAGTTCCACGCCGTCGGTCGTATCGACCCCGTGACGGGCGAGGCGCTCGGCAGCGGCGGCGGAACGTCCTGGACCGACGTCTTCGCGGAGGAGCTCCCGCGCGTCGGCGCCGAGCGCGAGGACGTCATCGCGATGACGGCCGCGATGCTCCGCCCCACGGGTCTGCTGCCGTTCTCGCAGCGCTTCCCTGACCGCGTCTACGACGTCGGCATCGCCGAGCAGCACGCCGTCGCCTCGGCGGCGGGCCTCGCCTTCGGCGGTCTGCATCCGGTTCTCGCGATCTACGCGACGTTCATGAACCGCGCCTTCGACCAGGTGCTGATGGATGTCGCGCTGCACCGCGCCGGCGTCACGTTCGTCCTGGATCGCGCCGGCGTCACGGGCCCGGACGGTCCCAGCCACCACGGCATCTGGGACCTCGCGATGCTGCAGATCGTTCCGCACATCCGCATCGCGGTTCCCCGCGACGCCGTGCGCCTGCGCGAGGAGCTCCGCGAAGCCGTCGCGGTCAGCGACGCGCCCACCGTCCTGCGCTTCCCCAAGGGCTCCGTGAGCCCCGAGCTGCCCGCCGTCCGCCGTCTCAAGGACGGTGTCGACGTCCTCGTCGAGAGCGATGCGCAGGACGTGCTCCTCGTCGGGATCGGCCCGATGGCGCACATGGCCGTCGATGTCGCCGGTCGCCTGCGCGCGCAGGGCATCGGAGCGACGGTCGTCGACCCGCGGTGGGTCGTGCCCGTGCAGCCGTCGCTCGTCGAACTCGCGGCATCCCATCGCCTCGTCATCACGATCGAGGACGGCATCCGCGTCGGCGGCATCGGCACACGTGTGCGCCAGGTGCTGCGCGAAGCGGGAGTCGACACGGCGGTCGACGAGCTGGGCGTGCCCGACGAGTTCATCGACCACGCGAGCCGCGAGCAGATCCTCGAGGACGCAGGCCTCACCGCTGCGAAGATCGCGCAGGATGTCGTGGCCCAGGTGCTCGGCACCCGCATCCCCGTCGCGCGCCCCGCGACGAGCGAGATCCCGACTCTCACGGGGCTCTCGCGCGCGCGCGAGACTCGCGACTAGAGAGCGTCCTCGAACGCCGGAGGATGCGAGGCGATCGGATCGGCTTCCGTCCGCGGCGACGAATCCACCGCACTCACGTGCGGACCTCGGCGACAAGGTCTAGCAGTTCCCGGAGAGGCCCGCGGAAGAGCGGCACGCGTATGAGGGGGACCACGAAGCGCAGCAGCTTGAGGCCGCGCTCGACGAGACGGCGCGAGCGGGCCTGTCCCGGCGAGGAGTCGTAGACCCAGAAGAGCGCGAGCAGCAGGTGGCCGAGCGCGAGCGCGTGGGGGAGCGCCGTGCGGAACTCGTCGGGAAGCGCGTCGGCCGCACCGTCGACGGCGTCGCGGAAGAGGCCCTCGACGATCGCGAACGCGGGCGCCGACTCCTCTGCGAGGGGGTTGATCGGAGAGCGCGGCGACACGGCGGCCGAAAGGAACTCGGGCGCGTGCGCGTGGTAGGGCGTCAGCTGGTCGAGGCCCGTCGTGTACACGATCGAGAGCCGCTCGACGAGGTCGTCAGTGGTCGCCAGCAACGGAGCGGCCGCGGACCGGTGGGCCTGCTGGACCTCGAGGTACAGCTCCTGCACGAGGGCGTTCTTCGACCCGAAGTGGTAGTTCGTGGTGCCGACCGACACTCCCGCCTCCGCGGCGATGCTGCGGATCGTCGTCTCGTCGTAGCCGCGCGTGCGGAACGACTCGAGTGCCGCTGCGCGTATGCGTTCGCGCGTCCGCTCGCTCTTGCTGCGGGCGACAGGCTCGGGAGTACTGAACATGTTCAGAAGCTACCTGAAAGGGCTGCCTGCCCGCCAGTCGCACGAACGAGGGCGACCCTTCCGCAGAAGGGCCGCCCTCAGACGGATCGGGATGCCTCAGCCGGCGATCCCCTTGATGACGGGGTGGTGGAACGTGCCGCCGAAGACTCGCTCGGATGCCCCCTCGCGATCGAGGTAGGGCGAGGCGCCGCCGTCGATGAAGGGCCAGCCTGCGCCGAGGATGAGGCACAGGTCGATGTCCTCGACCTCGGGGACGACCTTTTCGTCGAGCATGATCCTGATCTCCTGCGCGAGGCCGTCCTGAACCCGCTGCAGGATCGCCTCCTCGCTCGAGGAGGCGGAGCCGACGGCGCCCTTGAGCACGGCCGACGCGGCCTTCGACCAGCCCGTGACGCGGCCGGACTTGTCCTTTTCTACGACCTCCGGAAGCTCCGCGAGCCGGTGGAAGTTCTCGTTGGCGTAGAACCGGTCAGGGAACGCGTGCGCCATCGTGTCCTGTACGTGCGCCGCGACCTTCCAGCCGACGAGGTCGATGAGCTGGAACGGCGTCATCGGCAGACCGAGGGGCGCGAAAGCCTTCTCGACAGTCAGCAGCGGCGTGCCCTCGTAGACGGCGCGCGCTGCTTCGCCCATGACCTTGGCGAGCAGGCGGTTGACGACGAAGCCCGGCGCGTCGGCCGTCAGCACGGCGTTCTTGCCGAGCCCTCGCGCGACCACGAAGGCGGTCGAGAGGGCGGCATCCGCCGTCTGCGGGGTCGTGACGATCTCGATGAGCGGCATGACGGCGACCGGGTTGAAGAAGTGGAAGCCCACGAGCCGCTCCGGGTGAGCGAGCTTCGCGCCGATCTCCTCGACCGAGAGCGACGACGTGTTCGTCGCGAGGATCGCGTCCTCGGCGATGAACTGCTCGATCTCGCCGAAGACGGCCTGCTTGACGCCGACCTCTTCGAAGACGGCCTCGATGACGAAGTCGCAGTCCGCGTAGAGGCTCTTGTCGGTCGTCCCCGTGACGAGCGCGCGCAGCTTGTTGGCGGTGTCGCCGTCGAGACGGCCCTTCGCCTCGAGCTTGCCGATCTCCTCGTGGATGTACGCGATGCCCTTGTCGACGCGCGCCTGGTCGAGGTCGGTGATCAGGACGGGCACCTGCAGCTTGCGCACGAACAGCAGGGCGAACTGGCTCGCCATGAGGCCCGCACCGATGATCCCGACCTTCGTGACCTTCTTCGCGAGGCCCTTGTCGGGGGCGCCGACGGGGCGCTTCGCGCGCTTCTGCACGAGGTCGAAGGCGTACATGGATGCCGCGAACTGATCGCCCGTCACGAGGTCGGCGAGCGCCTCGTCCTCACGCGCGAAGCCCTCGGCCTTCGTGCCGCTCTTCGCCTTGTCGAGGAGTTCGAGCGCGGCGTACGGCGAGCGCGGGACCGTGCCGATCTTCGACTCGAGCATGCCGCGCGCGACCTTGATGGCGATGGGCCACTTCGTGAGGCGCTCGATCTTGCCCGGCTCGTTCTTGCGGACGACCTTGACGGAGCCGCCGAGCACGCCGTCCGCCCAGCGGAGCGAGTCCTCGAGGTAGTTCGCCGCGGGGAAGATCGCATCGACGATCCCGTAGTCGAACGCCTGCTGCGGCTTGAGCATGCGGTTCTGCTTGAGCGGGTTCGATACGACGACCTCGAGCGCGTTCTCGATGCCGATGAGGTTCGGCAGGAGGTAGGCGCCGCCCCAGCCGGGGATGATGCCGAGGAAGACCTCGGGCAGCGCGATCGCGGCCGCCGAGGCATCCACTGTCCGATACGTGGAGTTGAGCGCGATCTCGAGTCCGCCGCCGAGCGCGAGCCCGTTGACGAACGCGAAGGAGGGCACGCCGAGCTCGGACAGCTTGCCGAGCACGTGGTGACCGAGCTGCGCGATGAGCAGCGCGTTGTCCTTCGAGCCCACCCGCGAGATGTCCGACAGGTCGGCACCTGCGGCGAGGATGTACTGCTTGCCGGTGAGAGCCACGGCGTGGATCTCACCGTCGGCCGCACGCGCCTTGAGCGAGTTCAGCGTCGCGCCGAGCTCTTTGAGCGTCGTCGGTCCCAGAGTGTTGGGGCGGTTGTGGTCACGGCCGTTGTCGAGCGTGATGAGGGCGAGGACCTTGCCGGAGGCGAGGCGGATGTCGCGCACGGGGGAGTGCGTCACCACCTCTCCGTCGGCGAGGGCGTCCAGCGGCGAGAAGTCGATCTGGGCGTACTGCTCGGAAGCGGTGTTCGTCATTCGTCGATGGTCCTTACTTGCGCTTCTTGCCGTCGAAGTGCGGGTTCTCCCAGATGACCGAGCCGCCCTGTCCGAGGCCCACGCACATCGCCGTGAGGCCGTAGCGGACGTCGGGGCGCTCGGCGAACTGTGCCGCGAGCTGGATCATGAGACGCACACCGGATGCCGCGAGCGGGTGCCCGAGGGCGATCGCACCGCCCCACGGGTTGACCCGCGGGTCGTCGTCGGCGATGCCGAAGTGGTCCAGAAGCGAGATGACCTGGATCGCGAAGGCCTCGTTGAGCTCGAAGGCTCCGATGTCGTCGATCGTGAGTCCGGCCTTCTTGAGCGCCTTCTCGGTCGAGGGGATGGGGCCGATGCCCATGATCTCGGGCTGCACGCCCGCGAACGCGAACGAGACGAGCCTCATCTTCGGCGCGAGGCCGAGCTCCTTG
The DNA here is from genome assembly GCF_022761035.1 of Microbacterium sp. SS28. Taxonomy (GTDB): domain Bacteria; phylum Actinomycetota; class Actinomycetes; order Actinomycetales; family Microbacteriaceae; genus Microbacterium. The sequence continues at coordinate 338,476 of NZ_JAKWJP010000002.1, read as the reverse complement.
ACGGCACCGCCGCCGGCGAGGAGCGCCATCGTCGCGCCGTCCGTGAGCGGCGAGGACGTGCCGGCGCTGACGCGGCCGTGCGGACGGAACGGCGTCTTGAGGCCCGCGAGGTCCTCCATCGTCGTCTGCGGCCGGCGGCCCTCGTCCTCGGTCGCAAGACCCCAGGCGCCGTTCGCGTCCTTGATCGCGACCTGCACGAGGTCGGGCTGGATCTTGCCCGCGTCGTAGGCCGCCTGCGCCTTGTGCTGGCTCAGCATTCCGTACCGGTCGCTGCGCTCCTTGGTGAGGTGCGGGAACCGGTCGAAGATGCGCTCGGCCGTGACACCCATGTTGAGGGCGCCCGGGTCGACCATGCGCTCTGCGACGAAGCGCGGGTTGGGGTCGGAGTTCGCGCCGATGGGGTGGTGGCCCATGTGCTCGACACCGCCCGCGAGCGCGACGTCGTACATGCCGACGCCGATCGAGCCGGCCATCGTGGTGACGCTCGTCATGGCGCCCGCGCACATCCGGTCGATCGCGAACCCGGGAACGGTCTGCGGAAGCCCCGCCAGGATCGCGACGGAGCGCCCGAGGGTCAGCCCCTGGTCGCCCGTCTGCGACGTCGCGGCGATCGCCACGTCGTCGATGCGGTCCTTGGGAACGCCGGGATTGCGCTCCATGAGTCCGATGGTCGCCTTGACGGCGAGGTCATCGGCGCGGGTGTTCCAGTACATGCCCTTTTCGCCGGCGCGACCGAAGGGGGTGCGCGTGCCATCGACGAAGAAGACGTCCGAAATCTCGGCCACTCTGCCTCCAGAAAGTTGGGATGCAGCCAGCCTAGGAGGGGCCCCGGAGGCCCCCGAATCGGGTGGCGGAAACCTACGAACCCGTCTCAGGGGCCTCGGAATCGACTTGCACGGAAGCCACAAAGGCATCGGCGATCGGCTGTGCAGATTGCTCAATCTGCCATCTGCGCGCGCCGAGCTCCGTGAGCGCCTGTCCGATGGAGTCCGCGTCGATGGGGGACGGTGGCGCCCACGCGACCCGGCGGAGCAGTTCGGGTGTCAGAAGGTTCTCGACGGGCATCTGAAGAGACTCCGCGAGCGCCTCGAGCACGGGCCTCGCGGCCTTCAGGCGCGCATCCGCGGGCGGATTGCGATCCGGCCACGCGCGCGGGGGAGGCAGCGAGTCCCCACCGGTCGCGCGGTCGTTCGGCAGGTCCTCCGTTGCACGGCCTTCCTCGATCGCTGCCCACCAGCGATCCAGCTGCGAGCGGCTCGCGCGGCCCGTGAAGTCCTTGACCCGTGCGAGCTCCGCCTTCGTGGCGGGGTCAGCGAGGACCGCCGCGACGAGCGCGCGGTCGGGCACGAGGCGTCCGGGTGAGACATCCTCATCCCGCGCGTACTCCTCTCGCGCCGTCCACAGTGCGCGTGCGACCGCGAGCGAGCGCCGTCCCCTCACCGTGTGCAGGCCGCTCAGGCGTCGCCACGGCTCTTCGCGCGGCGCCTTGGGAAGTCGCTCGAGGACCGCCTGGAACTCCTGCGCGGCGAACTCGGTCTTGCCCTGCGCCTCGAGGTCCGCCGCGAGCACATCGCGCACGTCGACGAGATGCTCGACGTCGAGCGCCGCATACTCGAGCCACGCGTGCGGGAGTGGGCGGACCGACCAGTCCGAGGCCGAATGCGCCTTCGCAAGCGCGATGCCGAGCGTCTCCTCGACCACGGCGCCCAGCCCGACGCGCTCGCGACCGAGCAGCCGTGAGGCGAGCTCCGTGTCGAAGATCGAGACCGGGACGAGGTCGAGCTCGCGCAGCGAAGGAAGATCCTGGCTCGCGGCGTGGAGCACCCACTCGACGTCGCCGATCGCGTCCTGCAGCGCATGGAAGTCGCCGATCGGCGGCGGGTCGAAGAGGAAGAGTCCCGCTCCGCGGCGGAAGACCTGGATGAGATAGGCGCGCTGCGAGTAGCGGAAGCCCGACGCGCGTTCGACGTCGACCGCGACGGGCCCCGTCCCCTCCGCGAGGCGGGCGGCGGCATCCGTCAGTCCGTCCGCATCGGCGATGACGAGGTATTCAGCCACGCGGCGTCCTCCGGTTGTCGAGGACGGCGATGCCTTCCGATCCGGGCGGGAGCCCGGCGAGCATGCAGACCAGCTCTGCCCATGCTTCCACGTGTGGCCCGACACCGCCCTGCGGGGACCACGACGCCCGCAGCTCGATCTGCGCGCCGTCGCCTTCGGCCGCGAGCGACCCGAACCCTTTCGAGAGCGTCTTCGTCGCGGTTCCGGATGCCGCGCCGTATTCGGCGCCGTGCGCGTCGAGCGCATCGACGAGCCATGACCAGGTCACGTCGGCGAGGAGCGGATCGATGCCGATGTCCGGCTCGAGGGGCGCCTGAGCGAAGCACACGATGCGCCAGGGTCCTTCCCATGCTGCGGGCTCGTCGGGGTCGTGGAGGAGGATGAAGCGCCCAGTCCCGAGATCGGAAGCCCGGCCCTCCGCCTCGGGCCGCACGTCGCCCGCGAGGGCGATCGCCTCGGGCGCGAGCCCCGGCGGCGCAGGGATCTCCCTCACGATGAGGTCGTCGCGGAAGCCCGTGTTCCGCACCTCCTCGGCCGCGCGCGCGAACGACGCCGAAGGCGCCGGGGGACGAAGCTCAGCCACGCGGACAGACTAGAGTGAGGGCTCGATGGTCACTCCCAGGCGCGCCGCGACGCGTGGTGCAACCCCCGCCCTCCTCGCCGGCATCCGTGCGGCGCTGGTGACGCTGAGCGTCGCGCTGACCGGAATCCTGACTCTCCTCGGCTTCGTGTCGGTCCGGTACGCGCGCCGCATCGTGACGCCCTCCGTCCGCATCGCCGACACCAAGATCGTCGGTCTGGACACCGCCGCTCAGACGATCACGCTGAGCCGGACGCCCGACACGAGCCTCCCCGGACGCTACGGGCTGTTCACTTCGGGGACGGCGACCTACGTCAAGCTCGGCTCGGTGCTCGCTGAGGACGGCGACACCGTCAAGCGCAAGCTGCTGACCCACATCGCGCCCTCCTCGAGCCTCTCGGCCGACGCCGCGTTCAGCGGCTGGTACTACTCGCGCGCAGAAGAGCTGCACCTGCCGTTCACGCCCGAGCTCATCGGCTCGGCGGTCGGCCCGTGCCCCGCGTGGCTCTTTCCCGCTGCGGGCGGCGGCGACACGTGGGTCATCCAGATCCACGGCCGCGGCACGGATCGCCGCGAGTGCCTGCGCGCCGTGCCGGTCTTCCACGCCGCGGGCGTGACGTCGCTCGTCGTGTCGTACCGCAACGACGGCGAGGCGCCTCGCAGCCGCACCGGCACCTACACGCTCGGGGCGACGGAGTGGCGGGATGTCGACGCCGCCGTGGGCTTCGCCCGCCGCCGGGGCGCGCGCCGCGTCGTGCTCATGGGGTGGTCGATGGGCGGCGCGATCGCGCTCCAGGTCGCGCTCAACTCGGCGCACCGCGACCTCATCGCGGGGCTCGTGCTCGAATCGCCCGTCATCGACTGGCGCAAGGTGCTCGACCACCAGACGAAGCTCAACGGCCTCCCGAGCGCGATCACGGGGCTCGCGATCGGCGCGCTCGCGTCGGACTGGGCGTCGCCCGTCACGCGCACGGGGAGCGGCATCCCGTTCGATCGCCTCGACGTCGTCTCGCGCGCGCACGAGCTGCGGCATCCGATCCTCATCCTGCACAGCGACGACGACGGATTCGTGCCGTCCGACTCGTCGCACGACCTCGTCGTGCAGCGCCCCGACCTGGTCGAGATGCAGGTCTTCGAGGTCGCCCGCCACACCAAGCTGTGGAACTACGACCAGGAGCGGTGGAGCGGCGCGATCCGATCGTGGCTGCAGCGCAAGGACCTGGTCACTGCGGATGCAGACGCAGATAACTGAAGCCCGCGTCGTCGACCAGCATGCCGGCGACGGAGGTCGCGACGGCGGAGCTCACCTGGACGAACGGATGCCCCGGCGGCTCGATCGCCGGTGACACCGTGACGCACACCTCGTCGACGACGCCCGCCTCGAGGAACTGCGTCGCGAGTGCGGGCCCGCCCTCGCAGACGATGCGGGGGAGGTGCGCCGCGACGAGCGCATCGACGATCGCCTGCGGCCCGACAGCGTCGTCGTGGGCGGGAAGGGGCATGATCTCGACCGGCGCGTCGCGGAGCGCCTCGCGCACGCGCGCAGCGCGGGCCTGCGGGCACAGGATGATCGCGGGCCGGCGGTCGCCGTCGGTGCGCAGACCCTTCTCGCCGAGATCGCCCGACGCCGTCACGATCGCGAGGCGCACCGACTTCGGGAGCATGTAGCCCTCCGCGCGCACGGTCTCGGCGCCCACGACCACGACGTCGGCGGCGCGGCGGATCGCCCCGAGCACGTAGCGGTCGGTGCGCGAGGTGATGCTGTTGCTCGTGCCGTCGACGCCCGCTGTGGCGCCCGTGATCGTCGTGACGAGGTTGAGGCGCACGAAGCGGCCGTCCGGCGCGGCGTAGCGCTGCGACATCCACTCGTCCGTGTCGCCTGCGCCCATCGTCGCCGTGGCGAGGGACCGCGGCACGACCTCCGTGACGATCGACGGGGCGGATGCCGCGGTCATGACGCGGCCAGCCTCGCCCGGACCTGTCGCTTGGCGCGCATAAGCATGCCCGTCATGCCGGCGATGCGCAGCGGCGAGACCGCCCGCGTCAGGCCGATCGACTGCGGGAAGTCGTCGGGGATGGCGAGCACTTCGGCGGCGCTGAGGCCCGTGATGCCCTGCACGAGGATGCTCGCGAAGCCGCGCGTCGTGGGCGCCTCGCGCGGAGCTGTCGCGTGCATCGCGACGATGCCCTCGTCGTCGACCTCGAGGATGATGTAGACGGGGGACTGGCATTCGGCGACGCGCTCGGACAGCTCGGGATGGCCCTCGTACTCGGACGGCACGGCCGGAAGCTCCTGCGAGAACTCCAGGAGAAGCTGCAGGCGCTCCGGCTCGGCGAGCTCGAGGAACTCGTCGCGGATCTCGGCGAGCGTCGCGGGAAGAACGGTCTCGGTCATCGGTCCCATCCTCCCACGCGACGGCCGCGCGAGACCCGGTCAGGCGCGCGTGGGGACCTCGCCCGGCTCGGCGCCGGTCACGATCGGGACGCGCACGGCGCTGCCCCACTCCGTCCACGAGCCGTCGTAGTTGCGGACGTCGTCGAAGCCGAGCAGGTGACGCAGCACGAACCACGTGTGGCTCGAGCGCTCGCCGATCCGGCAGTAGGCGACGATCGCATCGCCGTCTTGGAGGCCGACCTCCCCGCGGTAGATCTCGTCGAGGTCGGCGCGCGACTTGAAGCCGCCGTCCGCCGCGACGGCGCGGGCCCACGGGACGCTCTGGGCCGAGGGGATGTGGCCCGCACGCAGTGCGCCCTCTTCGGGGTAGGCGGGCGCCGACGTGCGGGAGCCGTCGTACTCCTCGGGCGAGCGCACGTCGATGAGCGGGCTGCCGAGGTGGGCGAGGACGTCCTCCTTATAGGCGCGCAGCGTCGAGTCGTCGCGTTCGACGACGGGGTACTCGGTCGTGGTCCGCACCGTGGCGTCCGTCGTGAGCGGCCGGCCCTCCGCGATCCACTTGTCGCGGCCGCCGTCGAGCAGCCGGACGTCCTCGTGCCCGAAGAGCGAGAACACCCACAGGGCGTACGCGGCCCACCAGTTGTTCTTGTCGCCGTAGATGACGATCGTGTCGTCGCGCGAGATGCCCTTGCGGCTCAGCAGCTCGGCGAAGCCCGCGCCGTCGAGGTAGTCGCGCACGACGGGGTCGTTGAGCTCGGTGTGCCAGTCGACCTTGACCGCGCCGGGGATGTGGCCCGTCTCGTACAGCAGGACGTCCTCATCGGACTCGACCACGACGATGCCCGGTGCGTCGAGCCGCTCCTCGAGCCAGCCGCCCGTCACGAGCCGGCCGGGCTCGGCGTAATCGGCGAACTTGGGGGACGAGGTGTCGAATTCGACGGTCAAAGGGATGCTCCTCGGGTCGGGTGCTCACGGCAACGGCGTAGGGTTGAACCGCGCTCTCCGACCCTAGATTCCCGCGGTTCGTCGCGCACCGTCACCGTAAGAGACCGACATAGGACGACATGACCACCACGGCAGCCGGAATCGTCCATCTGACAGAGCGGCAGCCGCAGGTGTCGGGCGCCGAGATGGTGGCGGCCCTCGTCCCGCCTCCGCAGTTCGACGACGCGACGTTCGAGTCGTACCGCACCGACCCCGCCTTCCCCTCGCAGCAGGAGGCGAAGGACGCGCTCATGACGTTCGCGGGCGTCGGTGCCGCCGCCCCGCGCGGCGGCCTCTTCCGCCGGGCGAAGAAGGGCCCGGAGCTCAAGCCCGGCGTCTACCTCGACGGCGGCTTCGGCGTCGGCAAGACGCACCTGCTCGCCTCGATCTATCACGCGATGCCGGCACGCCGGAAGTATTTCGGCTCGTTCATCGAGTACACGGCGCTCGTGGGCGCTCTCGGGTACCAGAACACCGTCGAGCTCTTCCGAGGCTCGGACCTGCTGTGCATCGACGAGTTCGAGCTCGACGACCCCGGCGACACGATGGTCATGACGCGCCTGCTCGGCGAGCTCGTCGCCGGCGGCACGCGCATGGCCGCGACATCCAACACACCTCCGAACGCGCTGGGGGAGGGACGCTTCGCGGCGCAGGACTTCCTCCGCGAGATTCACGCGATGTCCGCGAACTTCCAGACGCTCCGGATCGACGGCACCGACTATCGCCACCGCGCGGTAGACGGCCACGCAGCCGTGCTCGCCGAAGCAGACTACGAGCGCGCCGTCGCAGCGGCCGCCGTAGACGGCACGGCATCGGATGACGCGTTCCCGACGTTCATCGAACACCTCTCGCACGTCCACCCGAGCCGCTATCTGCGGCTCATCGACGGCCTGTCCGTCATCGGCCTGCGCGACGTCGTCGCGCTCGAGGACCAGTCCGCCGCGCTGCGCTTCGTCGCCTTCATCGACCGGGCGTACGACGCCCAGATCTCGATCCGCTCGACCGGCATCCCGCTCGACCTCGTCTTCGGCGACGAGATGCTCGCGGGCGGTTATCGCAAGAAGTACCTCCGCGCGGTGTCGCGGCTCGTCGCCCTCACGCACGATTGAGGGTCGCCCGCCAGCCGACTCCGGGTGTCGCGAAACGTGATGTTTACACGATGATGCGATGCGTAACAGTCAGGAAACACCGGTCGGAAACCGTGGAAACCGTCTCTCGTCAGAATGGGCGAACCCGACGCTATACCTGCGTCCCTGCAGAGAGGTTCCTTCTGAGATGGATCAAGGCAACACCGCATTCATCCTCATAGCAGCCGCGCTCGTCCTCCTCATGACGCCGGGACTGGCGTTCTTCTACGGCGGACTCGTGAAGGCCAAGAGCGTGATCAGCATGATGATGCTGAGCTTCGGCGCGATGGGTCTTATCGGCGTGCTGTGGGTGCTCTACGGATACGCCGTGGCGTTCCCCGCCACCGCCGTGGGCCAAATCCAGTTCCCCTGGACGATCGACCCCGCTGAGTTCGGCCTCACGAGCCTCCTCGAGGCGCCTGAGGGGGCGGCGTACCCGCCGCTCGCCTTCGTCGCCTTCCAGGCGACCTTCGCGATCATCACCGTCGCGCTCGTCTCGGGCGCCATCGCCGACCGCGCCAAGTTCGGCGCGTGGATGATCTTCGCCACGGTGTGGGCGACGATCGTCTACTTCCCCGTCGCGAGCTGGGTGTTCAACTTCGGCCTCGCCGAGGACGGCAGCTTCTCGTACGGCGGCTGGATCACGTACGGGCTGCAGGAGTGGCTCGGCGCCGGTGCGATCGACTTCGCCGGCGGCACCGCGGTCCACATCAACGCCGGTGCCGCGGCCCTGGCCCTCGCGCTCGTCCTCGGCAAGCGCGTCGGCTTCCAGAAGGGCATCGCCGTCCCGCACAACCCGCCGTTCGTCCTCCTGGGCGCGGGCCTGCTGTGGTTCGGCTGGTTCGGATTCAACGCCGGCTCGGAGCTCGCGGCGGACAACACCGCGGCGCTGGCCTTCGTCAACACGATCGCCGCACCCGCCGCCGCGCTTCTCGCGTGGCTCATCGTCGAGAAGATCAAGGACGGCAAGCCCACGTCGGTCGGAGCCGCTTCCGGCGCCGTCGCGGGTCTCGTCGCGATCACTCCCGCCTGCGCCGCGCTGACGCCGGGCTGGGCGATCGTCCTCGGCCTCATCGCGGGTGCCGTGTGCGCCCTGGCGATCGAGCTGAAGTTCAAGCTCGGCTTCGACGACTCGCTCGACGTCGTGGGCATCCACCTCGTCGGCGGCCTCCTCGGCACGCTGTACATCGGCTTCTTCGCCACCGACGTGGGCCTGTTCACGGGCGGCGACGGCACGCAGCTGCTCGTCCAGGCGATCGCGGCCTTCGCGGTCCTCATCTACTCGTTCGTGCTCGCCTACGCCATCGGCTGGATCATCCAGAAGACGATCGGCTTCCGCGTGAAGAACGAGGACGAGATCGCCGGCATCGACACCGTGGTGCACGGCGAAGAGGGCTACGTCCTCACCGACGCTCGCGGCTGAGCTCACCCGAGCAGAGGGGCGTCGCGCATCGCGCGGCGCCCCTCTGGCGTGTGCGCATAGGGTGGCGGCATGAGTCCTCGCCCGAGCCTCCTGAGCGCGCTGAAGTCCCTCCTGCGCCCTTCCGCGAGGGCCGCGCGCCCCACGGTTCCCACAGCGCGCCCCGTGGGGGCCTCCGACGGCGGAGAAGGGGCTGGTCGTCTCGGCGCGAGCGCGACGACCGCGGTGGAGCCGCCGCCCGCCGACGGACTCCGGATCGCCTATGCCCCCGATCACGACGGCGATCCCGACGCCGGCGAGATCGTCTGGACCTGGGTGCCGTATGCCGAGAACGACGGCCGCGGCAAGGATCGACCCGTCCTTGTGATCGGGAGGGCGGACGGCTCGCGCGTGTTCGCCGTCCGGCTCACGAGCAAGTCGCACGACGGCGACCGGGACTTCCTGGCGCTCGGCGCTGGCCCGTGGGACACGCAGGGGCGGCCTTCGTGGGTCGACATCGAGCAGCTGTACAGCGTGCACGGCGACGGGATGCGTCGTGAGGCGGCCGCTCTGGATCCCGAGCGCTTCCACCATGTCGCCCGCGCGCTGCGCGATCGCTACGGATGGGAGATCGTGGGCTGAGGCGGGGGAGCGGCGACGCCTGAAACGAGGAACACCCCCGGATTCCGGGGGTGTTTCCGTGGGCGATACCAGACTCGAACTGATGACCTCTTCCGTGTGAAGGAAGCGCGCTACCAACTGCGCCAATCGCCCTCGACCCCGCGGGGCCGAGTCACGATCCTACCGGATGCAGAGGGGTCGCACGAATCGCGCGGCGTGACACGCGCGGGCCGCGCTCGGTTTTGCACTGCGCGGATCGTGGGCTAAAGTCATACGAGTGCCCGGGTGAGAGTCCGGGACACGAAATGCGGATGTAGCGCAGTTGGTAGCGCACAACCTTGCCAAGGTTGGGGTCGCGAGTTCGAGTCTCGTCATCCGCTCGAGTGCAGGGGTCTCCCTCAGGGAGATCACGGCACGTGGGGTCAAACCACACGGTGGCGTGGCCGAGCGGCTAGGCACCGGCCTGCAAAGCCGTTTACACGGGTTCGAATCCCGTCGCCACCTCCACTCATCAACTGAACAAGCCCATACGGGCGCGATTGGCGCAGCGGTAGCGCGCTTCCCTGACACGGAAGAGGTCACTGGTTCGATCCCAGTATCGCGCACACTGAAACCCCCGGATTTCCGGGGGTTTTTGCTTTGTCCGACCGACCCGTGGGACATACGTGGGATATCGCTCTACGCCTCGGGAAGCGACTCGAGGTACAGGAGAAGGTCGCTGTGGAGGATGAGGATCTTCGACCCCTGCCGGCGCGCGGGAAGCTTGTTGTCGCGGATCAGCTGCCGGATGAGCGAGACGCTGATGGAAGCGACCTCTGCCGCCTCCTGAACGGAGTACGCGAGCTTCTGTCGTCGCGGATCGTTCGGCATCAGGCACGCTCACGGTGATTCTCGGGGAGAGACGCAACGAACTCGTCGAGGTCTTCCTTCGCGTAGTACGGCGCGCTGCCGTCGGGCGAGTCCGGCCGGAACTTGCGGGCCGTGATGTGGCCCTTCTCACGGAGTCGGTCGAGCTCGCGCGTCGAGCGGCCAAGGTAGTACGCCGCGACGTCACGGGTCATGAGTGCGGGCGGGAACTCGATACGGATCGTCTCCACCGTGGCATCGTGGCCCTCGGGCGTGCGGTCGGTCAAGAGGGGGTTCTTTAGGGCCAGGGCATACCCAAGACCCGCGAGTCAAACGTGTACCCCCCCGGGCGCTCAGGCGATTCTTTAGCCCAGCGAGGCCACCAAGACCCGCGAGTCAAACCCTTTTTTTGTGGTGCAGCAGCCGTGTGCGCAGTGGAAAAAACGTTGGGGAGAGAGACGTTTGACTCGCGGGTCATATCGGCCCAGCCTGCGGAAAGAACGAGGGGTCAGGCTGAGCCTCTGCCCCCTCCGGGGGGGGGGGGGGGGCAGAGGCGCGCGCGTGTTGCTTGCTCTCGCCCTCGGTTGGTCAGCGGTCAGGCGCGGTCGCCTCTTGCGTCAGCCTCGTTGATCGATCGGGCGTGGATGGTGCACGCGCCGATGAGCATGTTGGCCAACTCGTCCGCGGTGTTCTCGGCGACGAGAGCGTCCTTCAGTGCGTTCCACTGATCGGCGGTGGCGTCCGCGCGCATCAGCTCGCCAACGAACTTGAAGGTGAGGATGAGCGCCTGCAGGTCGGGGTTGCCGTAGTCGAGCCACCCGGGCTGGGGCTTGTTGTTGCTCTCGTCGGGGTTGATCGTCATCTCTGTCTCCGTGTCTCTTCGGTTCGGCACGCCTGGCGGGTGATCGTCGTCGTCATATCACCTGCCTCCCGCCCGGGGCGCGCAGATTCAGAAGCGCGACCTTCTCGCGCGGCGTCCAGTTGTCCCAGTCGGACTTGTCGACGTACACCTTGACCTTCACGTTCTTGGTGGCGAGGTCGATGCGGTTGAACTCGTCGAGATCCTGCGTGGCCTGCCCGGTCTCGGCGTCGACGTACACGCTCTTCCCGTCCGGGAGCGTGTACACGGTGTCGCCGAACTCGTCGATTGCCTTCGATGCTTCGCCGGCCGCGACCTTCGTTTCAGCCATGCGCACGAGGCCGGTGGACAGCGCGTCTGCGTAGGTGCCGTACTGGCTAGTGGCTTTGTCGAGCTCGCCGTTGTGCTTCTTCAGCGCGTCCTCGGCTTTCAGCAGCTCCTGACTCTCGTCCTTCAGTCCGTCCATGTACGGCTTGTGCTGCTCGAGGTTGTCCTTCTGCGCGTCCGTGAGGGCGTCGCGCGCGGCGGTGAGAGATTCGGTGACGAGCCGATTGTCTTCGATATCCCCGGAGAGCGCCCGCATCACGGTGGACTGCTCGAGGCCAGTAGCGGCAATGATGGCAGTGACCTTCTGCATCGCCTCAGGGTCGCCGAACATGCTCTGAACGCCCGTCAGGACGGCTTCTTCCTGGATGCGACCCTGACCGTCGATGAACTTCTCGACCCACTCGTCAATGCGTTCCTGGCTCTTCTTGTTCGCCTCGTCGACGGCCGCGAATCCGGCGACCGCGGCACCGATACCGGCCGCGGCTGCGATGCCCGCTACGGCGCCAGCAGGGCCGAAACCAGCGAAGGCGTTCGCGGCGACCTCTTGGAATGCGTCGCCGATCGAGTCAGCTGATCCATCGAAGGACGCGGCGGCCTCCCGCGCGGTGCTGCTCGCTTCGTCCTTGAAGTCGTCGACACCCCTCTTCGCGGCGTCCATCGCGTCGTCGGAGTGCCGCTTGACGTCGCGGTAAGCGTCCCTGAACTTCGAGCGCATCTCGTCGGATGCCTTGTCCGCTGCCTTCGCGAGGTCCTTGAAGTCGCGCTCCATCCGGTCAGTGGAGGAGCTGCCTTCCTTGGTGAGGTCGTGCAGCCGATCCTCGACGTCCTCGACCGCATCCGCGACGTCGTCGACGCCCTTCACTGCCTCGCGGACGTTCGCGAGGATGTTGATGTTGATGGCGTTCTGAGCCATCGTCAGGCCCCCTGTAGGCGCATGGCCTTGGTGAGCGCGATGTGCGCGGACCCGCCCCGGCCGGTGAGTTTGCCGAGGGTGCCGGCGTCGGACATCGCGCGGACCTCGTCGAGCGGCGCTCCGTAGCGCTTCGCGAGCGAGCGAAGCGCCACGGATGTGTCGGGGTAGGCGGGCGTGTTCACCGGCGCCACGTCGAACAGTCGGCCTGATACGAGTGTGCGCAGCGGGTAGCCGTCGACCTGGGTCCAATCGTCTTCGTCGACGGCGAACGCGAACGAGGACTGTCGCACGTCGCCGCGCTGTACAAGCTCGTACACGTCTTCGCGAGTGCTGGGCAGGTCGACGTCGTAGAGCAGCCCGACGTTGTCGACGGCGAGTCGGAGTGTGCCGGCGTCGCTGGTGCCGAGCAGCATGTTGTCGTCGTGGTTGTAGCGGGCAAGGACGTTGGGCCATCCTTCGCCCTTAGAGCGGTCGAAGAATCCCGGCGCGATCCGCTCGACGAACCCGCCCAGGTTCCGCGAGATCGCGGGGGAGAACTTCGCGGCGTAGCCACCGATCGCGCGGCGCTCGCCCGTGGTGCGGAGGTCGACGCGGATGGGGGTGTACCGGCGTTCAACTTCGGTCATTGACAGGTCCTCTCGAGTATCTGAGCCGGCCCCGCCCCCAGAGGAGGAGCTGGGGGCGGGGCCGGGGGGAGTGTTGCGCGCTGGTCTCGATCTATGCAGTGTGAAAGTCACCTTCTGAGGCCATCCGGTCCGTGCTCGCCCTCAATGTCCAGTCGGGCGCGGTGCGGTTGACGCGCAAGCCTGTTAAGTCGTGACGAGGTACTTGACCGCGTTCGGGTCGACGACGACGGAGCCGGTGCGGACGATCGCGCGGAACGCGGTCTGGTCGTTGCCGAATGCGTAGTCCGTGGACCGCTCGAACCGGATGCCGCCCGCGATGCGGACGGCGAGTGCGGACCAGTCACCGAAGTACATGATCTTCCGGGACGCGGCGCCTGCCGAGTCGAGCGCGGGGTGCACGTACACGCCCTTGCCGAGCAGCGTGTCGGGTCGCTCCGAGGTGAGGCTGTTCTGCCACACGTAGTCGCCCGACCCGGTCGTCTTCGCCTTCCGCAGCCGCAGCAGCGTGTCGTCGTTGGCGAGCGCGGCGGCGGTGGTGCGGTACTCCGGGAGCACCGAGTGGTAGAGATCGATCACGGCGTCGGCGAGGCCGGTCGCGATCGATGCGTTGGCGACCGTCGCGCCCGACGTGGTGAACCCAGCGACAGCGGCCGTGCCGGCCACGTTCGCGATGTTCTTGCCGAGCTCGCGACCTGCGGCACGGGCGAGATACCCCTCGATGTCGAACGTGACATCCTGCAACAGCTCGTTGGGGACCAGAGTGATGTACTGGTACTTCGTCGTGGTCAGGTTCACCGTCGTGATCGTCGCGTCGCTCGAGGTCAGCGCGGCGTTCGCTGCGGCAGTCGCCGCGGTCGAGTGGACCGTCGCGACCGGAAGCGGAAGAGTGTTGCCGTCCGCCGTGCTGATGATCGTGCACCCGGCCTGCAGGATCTGACTGCCCGCCACGGCGTACTCCCAGAGCGTGCCGTACACGCCGTCAGCGCCCACACCGCCCGTCGCGGACATCGCGCGCTCTTCGACCTGTCCCGAGCGGTAGGCGGCGACTGCGCGGCGCTCAGCGCCAGCCACGGGGGCAAGGTCGTACGTGTCGCCGCTGCGCGACTCACGAGCCCACTTGCCGAACGCGCCGTCCTGGACGGTGGACCGGTACTGGCGCCCCGTGGACTGCTCCCACGAGCGCTGCCACTCCTGAGCACGCTGCGCCCCCTCGTGGAGCTCATGCACCCTCTCCTGCAGCTTCTCGGCCTCGGCGATCATGCCGTCGAACTTCGACTGCTCCTCGCCCGACAGGCTGCGGTTCTCCGCCACGCCCTTCTGCGCGATCTTGGTCGCCTCGGTGATGAGGCCCTGCCTGCGCTGCTCGAGCGCGTCTTCGATGTTGCTCATGGGTTCTCCTTCAAGGGACTTTCCCTCAGCGTTTCGTTTGTGGTGACTTTGTGTCTCGGCGGGTGGCAGTCCGCGCAGTACAGCCGCGGCCGGCCCACCCGCACGGATGGAACCGCGCGACCACAGCGCCGGCAACCCTGTGACGGGCCAGGACGGACGAGGACCAGCGCGAGCTCGTTCGGCACGTGCGCGTACCCCGACCCCTCCGCCTGCAACGCTTCCGACAAGTGCCTGAGCACTGTGACGACGTTGCTGACCGTGCGCTGATCCACTAGTCAGTGGTCCCCAGGTCATCGAGCCCGTTGAACGCTGCGAAGTCGACCTCCGACATGAGGTCCTGCACGGGGCGCGTGTTGATCTCGTCACCGATGGCTGCGGCGATCCCTTTCCACAGCTTCACCAGACCGACCTGTGTACCAGGCTCGTCAATGTCGACGTCGTGGAGCATCGCGCCAACGACACGGAGCGCCAAGACGAGATCGTCGGGGCTGCACTGTGCGATAGCGACACCGAACCGGACTTCCGGACGCATGCGCATCAAGCCGCCTCCCCGTTCATAGGGTTGGCGAGTGCTCCTTGCTCCCGCACCCCTATGTGTGGGGAGCGGGGAGCACCGTCATTTGAGTGCTCCTGTGCTCCTATATCGCTCCTAGGAGCAGTAACAGAGTGCTCCTGTGCTCCTGACACATAGGGTGCAGGAGCGGGGAGCACCGTTGTCGGCTGACCGCGGCGGCGCCACTCACGGAGCGCGTCCATGGCGCGAGTGGACCCCCATCCAAGCCTTTCCTTGATGTCGCGCTGCGACGTCGGGGCCGGCATCAGCTCCGAGAGCTCGATGACGTCTTGCTCGACGAACCCTGCAGCGAGCGGCCTCTCGCCGAGGGCTGGCGGGATGAACCGCCAGAGGATGTCGCCGTTCTCGTTCCAGAGCTTGAAGGTCGCGGCGAGCGGTTCCCGGTCCTCCGTGGGGCATGCGGCCCTCAGACCGCCATGACGGTCCTTGTTCAGCGTGACCTGGGCTCTGCCCCCGATCCCAGGGCGGAAGGGCTCCTGCACGGTCACGCGAAGCGACGTGCCACCGATCGCACGCTTCTTCGCTGTGGTCCCCGTCGATCCGAACGACTGCGAGTCGCGGTTCTTCGGGAGATGGTCGATGACGAGCACGGCCGCGCCCGACTTCGTCAACGGCTTGATGACGGCCGCATGGACCCGCGTGAAGTCGTCGGG
Organism: Microbacterium sp. SS28; assembly: GCF_022761035.1. GTDB lineage: Bacteria > Actinomycetota > Actinomycetes > Actinomycetales > Microbacteriaceae > Microbacterium. The sequence goes on along the minus strand of NZ_JAKWJP010000002.1, from coordinate 323,125 downwards.
CGAGTTCGACGATGCGCCGAACATCGGCAGCAACTCGCCCAGGCTGTCGAGCAGGATGATTGCCGGCTTCCACTCGACAGCCTCTTTCACGACGACTGCGAGGTGGTCCGCGTCTTCCGGCTGGCAATAGCGGAATAGGTCGGGATCGCGAAGCACTGCTTCATCGACGCCCATGCTCACGAGGCGCGAGATCGTCGCCGCCGCCCCGTTGTGATCCAGGTCGATGATGAGCGCGGCGCGCCCCATGGACATTTCGTCGGCGGCGGCGCACTGGGCGATGAGTGTCTTGCCTGACTCCGGATCTCCGAAGACGAGGTTCGCCTGTTCCCGGTAGAACAGTCCGGTGCCGTCGCTTCGTCGACCCACGGTCGGCACGGGCGGCTTCACGTCTCCCCGCTCGAGGATGTCGCTGACGTTGATGTAGGCGGTTGAGGTGTAGCTCAACGTGCCACCCCCTGAGCCCGCTGAGCGGCTACGCGGTCGAGTTCCGCCCATTGCTCATCGGCAGACTTCCGTCGAAGCACGACGTCGGCGAAGCGCAACCAGCGATCGCGGTCGGCCGCGACCTCGGCCGGATTGTGGAGCCGGAAGTACAGGTCGTCCGCGTCGCGGTTGGCGATCGCAAGCCGGCGCTCACACTCGTAGTGCGGTGCCTGCTCGACGCCCGCCCAGTACCAGCCCAGGAGCTCGATGGGGACTTCGAAGACGGGGACCTCGCCGGCGATCATCCGCCAGCGCAGGGCGTCGATCTGGGCGAGCGTCAGGCGCGTCTCGGCGCTACGTCCGAGGCTCGCGATATCCTTGGCAGTGACCGCCGCCACAGCAGTCTCGACAGCCGCCTCCGGGCGGCTTTCGTCATTCAAGAGGCACCGCCGCGGTACTGAAGCGGGGTGCCGAGAGCGTCGAGAGAAGCGACGCTGACACGGATCAGCTTCGGGCCGACTCGCTCGGCGTGGATGTAGCCGGCAGAAATGTAGCGGCGGATCGTCTTGACGCTGAGGCGCTTACGCTCTGCGGCGTCACGGATGGAAACCCATGCGGGCTCTGCGGGCCCTGAAATGGAAATAGGCAAGGCGACAACCTTCGAAGAGGTGTCTACCTTGCCCAAGGAGTAAACGAGATGCCGCCAGCAGTAGGCGGGGCGTTAATGAGGACATTACCCCAAACGGCAGACACGCGTGGTCATTCGTGGGCGTGTCTGCCGTTTGAGACGTTCTACAGGTTTGGCTCGCGCGCGAGAACGATCGGCACACGCCCGTTGATGTCTAGGTCGTCGAACTCGAGAACATAGCCTCGGCGACATGGTGCGCAGAACAGGATGGTGCTGCTGGACTGGAACACTTCCGACTCAACGGCGAGCGTGCCCCAGGCCGCCGACTGTATGGAGAGTCGCCGGCGAGGTAAGTCCGTGCGCTTGGTGGGGGCTGGGATTGCTGCCGCGAACTCGACAGCCACCTTTCCCTCGTGCGCGACGAGTCGGGCGAGGACGTGCGCGCCCCGGGGCTTGTCGCACAGCGCGAGCGGAATCTGTGGCATCCGGTTACTCCTTCGATTCTCGGTTGTCGGGTCAGATCGTGCGTCGCTCAGTCTCCGTGAGCGACCTTCGTCGCATCCATACCGATCCCGAACAGGCGCGTGATCGTCTCCAATCCGTCGTCTTCGCTCAACCCGTCCGAGACCTCGACAAGATCGTCGACCGTCCATGAGGAGTGTCCGCGCAGCCTCGACGCGAGCTTCGTCGTCGACCATCCGAAACGCGCGGCGGCTTCCTGGGGACCCCACTCGCGTTCAGCGATGACGGCGCTGACTTCCGTTGCGATCGCCACGTCGCACGGCGCGATGACTCGGGGCTTGTGACGATTCAAGGCCTCGGCCGCAGCGATCGCCAGACGGAGCTCGCGGACGTACGCGCGAGCCTCCTGGACCGTCAGCCACTTGTCATCCGTTGTGCCGGGGCTGATCTCCCAAACGCCCTTGGAGTCAGGCTCGATCTCGAACGAACCCACCCTCCCTCGAGCTTCGACTCGACGTAGTAGGCCATTTGAGAGCCGTCGACGCCTGCTGGCATCTTCGGGCGAGTGAACGTATCAGCCGAGCGTCGATCGGACTCTATGGTTGTGATGGACATGGGAACTGACCTTCCTCTGTTCTGCCGGTCATCAGTGTCAGCTGGTGGCCGGCGCTTTCGTTACCAGGTGGGGATAACTCCGCACCTCATGCGAGGTCGCTCATGCGCCTCGCAAGCTCTTCGTCACGCCCAGCGGCGTGCTGGTACTTCATCGCGGCCGACACCGTCGAGTGCCCCAGGCGCGCCTGGATCTCTTTGAGCGTTGCGCCGGTCTGCGCGTACTTCGTGGCGCCGTAGTGGCGGAGGGCGTGAAACGGGAGATCCTCGCGGCCAGCCTCCGCTCGAGCGGGGTACCAGTGCTTCACGAAGCTCGATTCGCCCAAGTGCCGCACACCGTCTTTGGCGGGGAAAAGCAACGACTCGGGGAAGTCGGCCGTGTACAGCTTCAGATGCTCGAGCACGGGGCCGTAAATGTGCGGGGGTAGTGCGATCGCGCGCACGCCCGCCTCGCTCTTGGTCTTGCCCACCACGAAACCCACGCCGGTGACGTGGGTGACTGCGCGCGCGACGTCGACGCCGACCGAGCGGACCTCTCCGCCCTCGCGAACAATGAGGATGTCCTTGCGTCGCAGCTCGGTGAGTTCGCCATATCGGCATCCTGCCCATGCTGCGATCAGCACAGCGGCCCTGTAGCGGGGTGTGATGGCGTCGACGATCTTCTGCAGTTCGGCGGGGGTCGGCGGCTCGATCTTGCGACCGGTCGTCGCGGATGCCGCGCCCCGGACGTGGCAGGGGTTCGTGGGGATTCGCCCATCGGTAACAGCGGTCGCCATGATCGCCTTCAGAAGGCCGTAAGCGCGCGCGGCTTGTGTCACCCGTCCGGAGTCCCGTTCGGCGGCGTACCAGGCGCGTATGGCCGTGGGGGAGATGCTGGCGAGGCGTTGCGGGGTGAACACCGCGAGCGGCCCAGCGAGAAGCCGTTCGTACTCGACGCGGGTGCGCGGGCGCAGCGGGTCACCGTTCCTACTGACGCGGGTCTTGATCCAGTCCGCGGCGTACTCGCCGAGCGTGTCGACGCGACGAACGTGCGCAGCCGCAGCACCTTGGGCGGTGTGTGATGACCACGTGCCAGCGTCGATCGCCGAACGCTGCTTCGCGAGCCACCCGCGAGCGTCGGTGAGCGTGTCGAACGTGATCGGTGCGCCGTAGCGCTCGCCGTCAGGACCGGTGTAACGGGCACGGATTCGACCGGACGGGAGCTTGTCGACCTGGCCCCACGCCTCGCGCGTCTTGCGTGCTTTCGTGCGGGCCACTGGGTCTCCTTCGTGGGATACCGTGGGATATCGTCTGTCCCACGGTGTCCACTTGCGTCTTCCAGTGACCTTAACATCGCACTGCCGATTCCCGCAAGAACACGCGGATAATGGCGTAATCTCGCGGTTCTTCCCAGTTACGCTGATACTGGTTCGATCCCAGTATCGCGCACCACGTGAAAGCCCCCGGTTCGCCGGGGGCTTTCTGGCTTTCCCGGCGCGCTCTGAACGGGGGCGAGTCCTCGGCGGCACCGCACGGGTCCTCCGACTCACCGCACCTGCTCGGCGGGGTACACGGGACGGATGCGCTGCGCGAAGAACCGGCCGGCGCTCTCCGCGCCCATGAGACCTCTGTGCACCGATGGCGGCACCGCGAAATAGCGATAGACGTCCCCGGAGGTGAACTCGATCTCGAGCACCGCGGTCGCTCCGTCGTAACCGGCTGCGGAGATGACCGTCGAGTCCACTTGTCGTCGGTGCATCCCCACACGGTACGCCGTCCGCGCCCCGGTCATAGGTGGCATTTCCTTCTTGTGGCATCTCCGCGGCCTCACGCAGACTGATACGACGGTGCATCCGCTGGCCGACGTCGACCAGTGGAGGACATCGCATGAATGCCAGATCCCGTGTGGGAGCCGCGCTCGTCACAGCCGTCATCATGATGGGAGGCGCCGCCGCGGTGGGCGGCTCCGCGGCAGCGGCACCGACCGCCACAGCCGCGGTCCGGGACTTCTCGACCGGCAACACGGGCGACTCGAGCTTCGTCCTCGAGTACGGCGCGACGACGCCCGCCTCGCGGCTGATCACGATCGGGCCGGACACCAGGACGATCGTCTTCGCCCCGGGTTTCGGGCCCCAGGGCGACGAGATCGCCTGCAACCTCCTGGCAGCGGACGGCTCGCTGATCGCGGAGCGCTATTGGTCGAGCAACGAGTGGTGGTCCCCACCGTATGACCGCACGCTGACCGTGCCGACCGGAGCCGTGGCTGGGGTGGGGGAGGCGTACACGGCGTCCTGCGCGGCTCGCGCCGAGGCGTCATACCTGTCGATCTGGAACCTGGTCGGCGCCGGCGATGCCGGGGCGCAGCTGACGTTGGACGAGTCGCCCGCCAAGGCGACGCGAACGACCGAGCGCGAGCCGCTCGACGGAGCGCGGGATGCCACGGGCAGCCCCGTTGCGCTGGGCGATCGCGTGCGGATCAGCGGCCCCGCGGGCATCTGGTTCCCGCCTGGCTCGACCCCGGTCCTCGACGTGCGGCTGGAGGTGTCCGTCGGCGGCGGCACGACGACCACGGGTCCCGCCGAAGATGTGGAGGCGACCGTCGACGGGGCGGTGCTCAGCTTCACCATCCCCCGCAGCCTCCCTGCGAAGCCCGGCGACGACATCGTGGTCCGGGCCGAGTCGACCTCGACCGTTCCCGGCTCGAACACGGCGCCCGACCGGGTCACGACGCGCATCTGGGTCGCACGCCTCGCTGTGGAGTCCGCAACCACCGCCTCGACGACCGGACTGACCCTCGACCGGCGCTACGGAGTGTCCACGCTGTCGGCGGGCACTGCGCGCGTCGTCGTCACGGATCCGCTCGGGGGACCGATCGCCGGCTCCGTCGTGCTCGTGATCGACGGCAAGAGCCGCCCGCCCGTGGTCGTCAGCGGCGTGGGCTCGGTGTCCACGACGATCCGGCTGCCGAAGCTCGGCCGCGGACTGCACACGATCGTGGCGACGTTCGGAGGCTCGGAGTCCCTGTCGAGCTCGACGAGTCCCGCGCGGCAGGTGCGGATACTCCTCTGACCCGGGCATCCACGGGCCGGGGTGTCGTGGCCGGCGGCTACGCTTCGGTCATGGCCGAACTGCCTCCCCGCACCCCCGCATGAGCGCGCTGGCCGACCGGATCCGCGCCGACCTGCGTGCGGCGGCCGACCCGCTGCGCGCCCCCGGGCAGCAGGCCTACATGAAGTCCGAGATGCCCTTCTACGGCGTCGCGAAGCCCGAAGGGCAGCGCATAGTCCGCGCAGCGGCGAAAGGGACGACGGATGCCGCGGTCCTCCGCGCGACGGCGGTCGAGCTGTGGGACGCGGCATCCCACCGCGAAGAGCGTTATGCCGCGATGCAGCTGCTCGGGTTCCGGCCTCTGCGCGCCGACCCCGCCGTCATCGGCATCGTCGAGCACATGGTGCGCACGGGGCGGTGGTGGGACATCACCGACGACCTCGCCCACCGGCTCGCCGAGGCGCTCGATGCGCGCCCCGAACAGACGTCGGCGCTCGTCCGCGACTGGAGCGTCGACGACGACTTCTGGATCCGGCGCATCGCGATCCTGTCGCAGCTCGGCAGGCGGGATCGGCTGGATCCCGTGCTCCTCGCCGATGCGATCGAGCCCAACACCGGCGATCGGGAGTTCTTCATCCGCAAGGCGATTGGCTGGGCGCTCCGCGAGCACGCGCGCGTCGCGCCCGAGTGGGTGCGCGACTTCGTCGCGGGGCACGAACTGAGTCCGCTGTCGGTGCGGGAAGCGCTCAAGCACCTCTGAGGAGGCTGCTCAGGCGGGCTCGTTGAGCCTCTCGAGCATGCTCGGGAACACGTCGATGTGTGCCCGATGCCCCACGAAGACATCGGCATGGCCGTAGCCGGGGATCACCTGCAGCGAGTGCCGTCCCGGCTGGTGACGTTGGAGGTACGCGTAGGTCGCCTTCTGGCTCGCGGGCAGGAACGCCCTGTTGTCGGCGCCCGTGTAGAGCGCGAAGCGCGCCTGCGACTGCGGCGCCGAGGCCGAGTAGTGCACGGGCAGACCCGGGAGCCGCCGGATCGACACGATGTGGCCCGCGCGCTCCGACCTCGCCACCTGCGTGTAGAGGCTCAGCGGGATCTTGCCGAACTCGGTACCGAGCCACTCATGGGTCGCGGCATCCAGATTCCGGTGGCTCCACAGCGCGGGATGCCCCGACCCGAGCGCGAAGCTCGCCATGTTGCATGATCCGTTGCGGCACTCCGCGTGCCACAGCCGGACTGTCGAGCGTGTGATCTTGCCGAAGCCGCGCTCCGGGCCGTCGCCCCACGCGATGTCGACGTAGGCGGAGTGGCCTTGGAGGAGGGGCCGCAGAACCCTCAGTTTGACCTTGGAGAAGCGGGGGACGCGCGGATGCAGCGACACCGAGTTGGCCACGACGAGATCGATCTCGGGCACGAGGCCCGCGACGACGGCCATGCTGAGGCTCGTCGAGCCCTGGCAGTGCGCGATGGCCTTGATGCTCGACGCTCCGGTCGCGGCCGTGATGTAGCGCACAGCGGCGGGGTGGTCGCTGCGGGCGACGTCGTCGAGGGTCCAGGGGAGGGGCGTGAGGTCGATCGAGCCGCGCCAGTTGAACAGCCAGACATCCCAGCCGTCTTCGAGGAGCAGATCGACGAGCGAACGGGTCGCGGGCGGACGGAACGACTCTGCGCGCATGCCGGCGCCGTGCACGAGCAGCACGGGGCCCTTCGTGGGCTGCTCGGGTCCGCGCACGCGGATGAGCGTCAGCGGGACGCCGTCGTCGGCCTGGAAGAAATGCGGCTCGTCGACGTGGAGCCGCCGCGTCACCGCCGTCATTCCGGCGCTCCTTCGCGGACCGGGACCGGCGCGACGGAGGCGCCCCGGGCGGGAGGCAGGTAGGCGTCCGCGACGGATTTTCCGAAGAAGGCGCCGAATCGCGCGATCGAGGTGAGTGGGCCTCGCCCCGCCCCGCGGAACGTCGTCAGCTGGCGCGCGAAGTCGGCCGGCAGGATCTTCAGCATGCCCGCGGCGATCACCTCGCCGGTCCCGTCGTCTGAGCCGTTGACGCCTGGCGGCAGGTGGCCCTTCCTGACGGTGATGTACAGGGTCGACGTGTCGCGCCAGATGTCGAGGCCTGGGTCGTCGCGCACGGTCTTGAAGCCGTACATCGTCATGGGAGTGCCCGACATGTCGCTGAACCACAGGCGGTACCGCATCTCGCGGGTCCCCTCGTGCTCGGTGTCGACGAAGAGATTCGCCCACCCGCGCTGGACGGGTCGCTCGCCGCCGAGCGCATCGCTGTCGATGTAGCCCTCCGCGATCGCCGTGTGGTCCTCGCTGGAGACGAAGCGCTCGACGTCGGGCGCGGTGATGGTGAGCTTGAACATGAACTGCTGGGTCAGCGTCCGCCCGAGCTGCCATCCCGCCACGGGGTCGGTCTCACCGAGCGCGATGTACCCCTTCATCTTCTCGGTGAATTCCATGCTGCGGCCCGCGACGGGATCGAGAACCGTGTCCGGTTCGAGCGACACTGCCGCGGCTTCTGGGCGCTTCGCGGGCCGTCGCTTCGGGCGCGGCTTCTCGAGCATGTGCTCGACGGCGCGATCGGCCATCGCGGCGATCGTGAGAGACGGATTCGGACCGACGGGACCCGGCACCGCCGCTCCATCCACGACGAACAGGCCGGGGTGTCCGAACGACTCGTTCCAGCTGTCTACGACGCCCTCGTGCACATGTCGGCCCATCGGACTGCCGCCGAGGGGATGGACCGTGATGACGCGCTTCGTCCACCACAGCGGGTTGTCGCGGAACGTGCCGCCGAGGGTCTCCGAAATGTCGCGCATCGTCTCGCGCATCGAGTCGAAGTACTCCTTGCTCGTCGCCGTCGACCACTCGATGTCGAGCTCGCCGTCCCGGAGCGTCATGCGTCCGTCGGGCGTGTCGCGCCCCATCCCGAGCAGCGGAAGCGAGCTCGACGTCAGTCGGCCCTGGCCGACGAGCTTGGCGACCTCCGCCGAGATCGTCGACTCGTTCTTGTTGCTCACGCGGTTCGCGACCATCTGGCGGACGAGGGCTGCTGCGGCCTGCAGCGAGGTCGAGATCTGCGACGTCTCGATGAGCCAGTTCGCGAACTCGGGGAAGCCCGCCTCCTGGATGTACTGCCCGCGCCCTTTGCCCTCCTCGTCGACGCCGTCGGCCTTGCGGATGGCGGTCGTGATGACGGGGCCGTAGGTGGGATCGATGAAGCGGGTCTGGCCCGCCTCGGAGGTCGCCTTGGCGTCCATGCAGAAGGTGATGAGGTCGCCGTTGCCGCTGAACCGGCTGCCCAGAGCACGGCCGAGCGCGGGGAGGCCGATGCGATTGCGCAGCAGCAGCGCCGTCGTCCCGAAGGTGCCCGCGCCGAGGAAGACCTGGTCGCACGTGATGCGCACCTGGGTGCGCGAGCGCTTGCCGTCGGCCTCGGCCTCCGTCCCGTACTGCCAGTAGCGCACCTCGTATCCGCCCCCGTCGAGCGGCGTCACGCCGTACACCTCGGCGAGGGTCCGGATGTCGGCGCCCTTCGCCGCCGCCGCGGAGAGGTAGTTGTGGTCGAGGGTGTTCTTCGAACCCTCGTTGCAGCCGATGTCGCACTCGCCGCAGAGCCGGCAGGTGAGACGCGTCGCGCCGTGGATGTTGCCGTAAGCGGGATCCTCGATGATCTGCTTCGGCTGCGCCGTGCCGCCGGGACGCGAGGCGAACGAGACCGCGAGCGGCGGTGCGAAGGTCGGCATCCCGAGGCTCGTCGCGGCATCCCGCAGCGCCTTCGCCTTCGGCAGGTCGGGGTAGGGGTTCGGGGTCGGCGTCATCATCGCCTCGACGACGTCATAGTGCTTGTCGAGATCGTTGCGGCCGATCGGCCAGTTCTCGTACCCGCCGCCGGGAAGCGGCGAGTCGTGCACGAACCAGCGCTCGTCCTTGCGCAGCAGGACGTTCGCGTAGATGAGCGATCCGCCGCCGAGGCCCGCCGACACGATTCCCTCGAGCTTGCGGAAGGAGCGGATGTCGAAGAGCCCGAAGAGCTCGTCCTTGGGCTCCCAGAAGGCGCGGCTCATCTCGTACGGATTGCGCGCGAAGCTGCCCGGCGGGTAGGAGCGGCCGCGCTCCAGCACGACGGTCGAACGCCCTGCGTCGGCGAGTCGGTAGGCGGACACGGATGCCCCGAATCCGGAACCGATGACGACGGCGTCGACATGCTCGGTCTTCACTGCCACGTGAGCCTCCCGTGAGTTCGCATGCTGTGGCCGGCCCCAGTCCCGCACCTGCCCTCAAACTAGTGAGCGGCGACCCTCGCCCGCAACGCATTACCGCCCGAGCATGCACCGAAGAGGGTGAGGGACGACGGGAGGGACACGACACGGAAAGTCTCGCGCGAAGGATGGCCCCGGCATCCGCGCTTCACTATGATTCGGGCAGATCCACTGGGATGAGGGCACGTCCACTGGGGGACCGCCGTCCTGCGCGAATGGAGTTCGCAGTGAGCAAGCCGTCGACATTCGAACGCGCATTGATCGGCATCTACACGAGGGTCAATCGCCGGACCCCGTGGCACAAGCTGCCGTTCCTGTTCGGGCTGTTCAACCTGATCGCCCTGCGCGATCAGCTGCGCGCGGAGAACCTCATCGACACGAGGACGCCCGGCGACACGGGGCGGACGCCCGGTGTGGCGCTCGCCGACGCACCCGACGCCGAGCGCCGGTTCCGCACGCCGGACGGCTCGTACAACGACCTGAGCGACCCCGACATGGGCAGGGCCGGCACGCGCTTCGCCCGCAACGTACCGCTCGCGAACGCGCGGCCGGCCGACATGCCTGGGCTCATGGAGCCCAACCCGCGGCTCGTCAGCCAGAAGCTCATGCGCCGCGGCGAGTTCACGCCCGCGACGTCGATCAACCTGCTCGCCGCATCCTGGATCCAGTTCCAGACGCACGACTGGTTCGCGCACGGCCGCGAGGAGAACGAGAACATCGAGATCCCGCTGCCCGAGGGCGACGGGTGGTTCGAGGATCCGATGCGCATCCCGCGGACGAGGCAGGACGGCACGCGCGTCGACGCCGACCGCGACATCCCGCCGACGTACATCAACAGCCAGTCGCACTGGTGGGACGCCTCCTCGATCTACGGCAGCTCGGCGGCGAAGCAGAAGGCCGTGCGCAGCTTCGTCGACGGCAAGCTCGTCCTGAAGGACGGCACGCTGCCGCTCGACCCGCGATCGGGAGTCGCGCTGACGGGCTTCAGCGAGAACTGGTGGGTGGGGCTCGGGATGCTCCACACCCTCTTCACGCTCGAGCACAACGCGATCTGCGATCGGCTCAAGCAGGACTACCCGCACCTCACCGAGGACGAGCTGTTCGGCACGGCGCAGCTCATCAACTCGGCGCTGCTGGCGAAGATCCACACGGTGGAGTGGACGCCCGCGATCATCGCGCACCCCGTCCTCAAGGTCGCGATGCGGGCGAACTGGTGGGGCCTGGCCGAAGAGAAGCTGCACCGGCGGTTCGGTCGCATCAGCAAGAGCGACGTCATCAGCGGCATCCCCGGATCCCCGCACAACCACCACGGCGCGCCGTATCAGCTGACCGAGGAGTTCTCGGCGGTCTACCGGCTCCACCCGCTCCTGCCCGAGCAGCTCGACGTGCGCTCGCTCGAGGATGACTCGCTGCTGGACTCGATGGAATTCCAGGAGATCATCCTCCTCAACGCGCAGCGCGTCCTGGAGGGCCCGCAGAGCATCCAGGACCTCTGGTACTCGTTCGGCGTGCAGAACCCGGGCGCCGTCCAGCTGCACAACTTCCCGCGGTGGATGCAGGACCTCACGCTGCCCGACGGCGTGCGCCTCGACCTGGCGGCGCTCGACATCGCGCGCGACCGCGAGCGCGGCGTCCCCCGCTATAACGAGTTCCGGCGGCGCCTGCACCTCAAGCCCGCCGCGACCTTCGCCGAGCTCACCGACAACCCCGTCTGGGCCAAGGAGCTGGAGGAGGTCTACGGCGACGTCGAGAAGGTCGACCTGCAGGTCGGGATGCACGCCGAGACCCCGCCCGAGGGCTTCGGGTTCAGCGACACGGCGTTCCGCGTGTTCATCCTCATGGCGAGCCGGCGCCTCAAGAGCGACCGCTTCATCACGGAGTGCTACACGGAGGAGTACTACACGAAGTCGGGCCTGCAGTGGGTGGCCGACAACACCATGAAGACGGTCCTGCTGCGGCACTTCCCGCAGCTCGGCAGCGCGCTCGAGGGCGTCCCGAACGCCTTCGTGCCGTGGAACGTCGCAGCACCGCGCACCGCCCCCGCCGCGGCGACCGCCGCAGTCGCCCAGAAGAAGTGACGCGCCGACGCGTCAGGCAAGGAGTCCGATGAACACGACAGAGGAGGACCGCGAGGCGCGGTTCAACCTGATCCGCACGTACTGGGACGTGCTCATGGCCGCCGACATGGTCGCCTTCCGCAAGCTGCTCGCGCCCGACGCGGTCATCCATTACCCGGGCCAGAACCACATGTCGGGCGACTACAAGACGACCGACGAGATCGTCGGGCTCTACACGCAGCTCACGCAGTTCATCAAGGACGGCATGTTCGTCGGCGAGGTTCTGGACATCACCGCGGGCGAGACCTTCACGACGGTGATCCTGAGGTACGAGATCCGGATGCCGATCAAGACGCTGCCCGGACGTGCGACGGGCATCTTCATCCTGGACGAGAACTACCTGATCAAGGAGTACTGGCTCCACGAGTGGAACCAGCGGATGATCAACTGGGTCTTCCGCTCGTCGCGCTGGTTCGGATGGACGATGAAGCTGCTGCCCAAGAAGATGAAGAAGAACTGACCATGGCACGCCCCCGGAAGAAGCAGCGACCTCTCCCGCCCGGCCGGTTCGGGCTTCCGTGGCTGGGCGAGACCTTCTCGATCATCCGCAACAACCACGGCTTCTACAAGGACCGGCTCGAGAAGTACGGCCCGATCTTCAAGACGCGGCTGTTCGGCAACAGCTTCGTGGTCTTCTCGGGCCACGAGGCCTTCCACACGTTCGCGACGGACGCCCGGATCGTCCGCGGCGATGCTGATCCGATCTCGGCCGAGCAGATCTTCCTCAACTCGCTCGCCCTCATCGACGGCGTCGAGCATCACTCGCGCAAATCCGTCATGCTGCGCGCCGTCGGCTTCCGCTCGTCGATCGCGTCCTATCTGCCGACGATGCAGGACCTGCTCCAGCGCACGATCGACCCGTGGCTGGAGAGCGGCCGCGGCGGCAACCTGCGGGCCGACCTGCAGCGCTTCGCGGCGCGGCTGACGGGCGCCCTGTACACGGGAGATCTCAGCGAAGAGCACGCGGCCGAGATGGACCGCCACCTCGCCAACATGCGCGACGCGTTCATGACCCTCCCGGTCCCGATCCCCGGCACGACGTATGGCAAGGCGATCGCGGGCCGCAAGCGAATGGACGAGATCATCGGCGTGGCGCTCGACCGGCACCTCACGGGCGATTACGACGACATCGTCTCGCGCATGATCACGGCGGCTCAGGAGTCGGATGTCCCCGTCGACACGCTGCGGGGCGACATCCGGCACCTCATCTTCGCGGGGCAGGGCGGCTATTTCGTGCCCCTGACCCTCACGACGATGATCCTCGGACAGCACCCCGACATCATGGAGCGGGCTCGGGCGGAGGTCCTGGAGGTCTCGCCGGACGGCCCCATCACGATGGACCAGATCGAGCGCATGGAGTACCTCGAGCAGATCTCGAAAGAGGTCCGCCGCTACTTCGCGATGAACTCCGCGACGTTCTTCGGACGCGTGCAGGAGGACATGGAGGTCGGCGGGTACCGCATCCCGAAGGGGTGGGGCGCCATGGGCGGCATCCATATCAACATGCGCAACCCCGACGTCTTCCCCGACCCGGACCGCTTCGATCCCGACCGGTTCCAGCCGCAGCGCGAGGCGGCGCTTCCGCCCGGCAGTTACGTGCCGCACGGCGACGGCCAGAGCACGCACCACCGCTGCCCGGGTGAGAACATCGTGACGGTCGCCGTCAAGGTCTACCTCACGCTCCTGCTGCGGAAGGCGGAGTGGTCGATCCCCGAGCAGGACCTCACCCTGACGAACGAGCTGTTCCCCCTTCCGGCGAGCGGCCTCGTGGTGAACTTCCGCCAGCATGTCCCCGTCGCCGGCTGACGCCTCCGGCCGTCCCCCGCTCGACGAGCGGGGGATCCGCAAGCTCATGCACCTGACGCGGCTCATGATCTACGGCGACCGCCAGCCGATCGTGCGGACGCCCGCGGACGTCGGACTCGCCTATGAGGAGGCGTCCTTCACGGCGACGGACGGCGTCGACCTGCGCGGATGGTTCATCCCCGCGGGCGCAGGCCCCGCGCCCGCCGTCGTCTTCGTCCACGGCTGGATCTGGAACCGCGGCGGGAACGTCGCGGGGCGCGTGCCGTTCGTCGACCGTGACGTCGACTTCCTGCCCGCCGCGAAGGCGCTGCACGACGCGGGCATCCACGTGCTGCTGTTCGACCTGTCCAACCACGGCGAGAGCGGCAAGCGGCCGCCCCTCACGATGGGCCGGTGGGAGGCCCGCGACTTCAACGGCGCGCTCGAGTATCTGCGGGGACGATCGGATGTCGACGCCGGCCGCATCGGCGCGCTCGGGACGTCCGCGGGAGCGAACACCGTCATGTACGCGATCCCCGAGGGCCCGCCCGTGAAGGCGCTCCTCGCGGTCCAGCCGACGAAGCTCGGCGTCTTCAACCGCAACTTCTCGCGTGACGTGCTCGGCCCGCTCGGGCCCGCCGCGGCGCGCAGCACGGATCTCGTCTACGTGTTCCTGCGCGCGCCGCTGCCGAGCACGCACGATCCCGCCGTCGTGGCGCCCCGGCTCGGCGAGACGGTCGTGCAGTATGTGCAGGGCACGGGGGACCCGTGGGGCGAGATGGGGATCGTCGAGGGGTTCTCCGCCCTCACGCCCCACTCCCTGGGCGTCCTGGCGTATCCGTCGACCGGCCGCTATGAGGGCTACCAGTACGTGAGCAAGGAAGCCGCACAGGTCGCCGCGTTCTTCACCGCGAACCTCTAGCAGCGTGAGGAGAGGCCGGCCCGGGCGATGCTCGGGCCGGCCTCTTCCGTAGGATCAGCGGTGCCAGAGCCCGTCGTGGGCCGCCTGGCGCGTGTACTGCCGCGGGTCGAAGAAGCGGTCGTAGTACTCCATCTCGAGGTGGGAGAACTGCAGCCACATCCCGGGCGTGTAGAAGGCATCGACGTGGGCCGGGAAGCGCCCGTACGTGTCCCAGATGTAGTTGCAGATGTCCTTCGTGTACGCGATCTCGTCGGGGCCGAACCGCGTGCCCTTCTCGAGGAACGCGCGGGCATCGTCGATGTTGCGGTAGGAGCTCGCGAAGACCTTCTCGTTGCCGTAGGCCGGTCCCGTCGCGCTGTACTTCGACTCGACGACGCGGTCGACGGCCTCGTCCATCGACGAGACGTACGGGGGAGTGAGTCCCTCGAGGATGCCGTCGATGCCGACGGGGTTGGCCTGCGATGCGGGGACGGGCGGCCACTTGCGGTGCTTCTTCGGCTCTTCGAGCCGGAACCCGAGGCCGTGCCATCCCTTGGAGTCGTCCTGCTGCCAGATGTAGGGCGGGAACACGGAACCGTGGATCCAGCCGCCGAGTCCCATGGACTGCCCCATGAGCATGAGGTTCTGGAAGTAGAAGAAGGACTCGTAGTCGGTGCGGAGCGCGCCTCCGAAGCCGAGCGGAGCCTGGCTGTCCTTGTTGACGTAGCCGCTGCGCACGCGGGAGAGCCCGCCGATCGGGTGGTACGGGATCTTCGGCGTGATGCCGAGTGCGCCGCCGATCTTCGCGAACCGCTCCACGAACCCCTTGGGGTGGAAGCTGCGCCAGTCGTCGAGGAAGAGCGGACGCATGCCCCCGGGTTCGGTGAGCAGGATGATGATCGCGTTGATGTACTGCCACGTGCAGTCCACGACGGGGAAGAAGACTGTCGTGCCCGGCGCGTTCGAGGCCTGGTTGTTCCAGCCCAGGTAGTACGGCCACTCGCGGGGGAAGTCGAGCCGACGGTCCGAGATCCGGATGATGCACTTGCCGGCAGCCTCGATCCAGTCCGCCTCGGTGCGGTCGCCCCACTTCGGCGGCAGGTCCTTGAGCAGATCGAGCGCCTCCTGCCCGCGCGGCGCGCGCAGCAGGAAGATGCCGTCGTCGTTGATCATGAAGAAGTGGGTCGCCTGCGCGTTGTCGGCGCTGCTGCCCGTGCGCGCCAGGATGTTGAGGAACGGCGTGCCGAGCTCGTTCTCGCCGTTCTTCTCGACGAGCGGCCCGTCATGCGTCGTGATGCCCGTGATGCCCGTGACGGTGCTCACGAGGATCGCCTCCTCGAGCTTGCTGAGGGGCGCGGGGTCGTTGTGGCTCTCGTGGCTCAGCGGACCGGCGTTCACCGAGAAGCCGCGCGGGATCCGCCGCGTACGGCGGTCGGTGAGCGCCGAGAGGAAGGGATAGCTCGCAAGGTCGGCGAGCGCGGGGTGTGGTCCCGCCGCGCTCGATCCCGCTGCGGTGGACTCGTCGACGCTGGTCATGCGGGCTCCTCGAGATTGTCAGTTGTGCAGATCGAGCTGGGCGGTGATGGTGGGATACACGTCGCGCGCGGCATCCTTCCCGATGAAGCAGTCCATGTGCGCGTAATCGGGGATCACGTGGCGCGAGTAGAGCTCGGGGCCGTTGCGCTCGACGAGGAACTCGTAGGTGAGCTGACTGCCCTCGGGGATGAACAGCCGGTTGTGCTCGCCGTGGATGAAGGCGATCGGCAGCTTGAGCCCCTCGACGTCGTCGAGGTAGTCGTGGTCGCCGTCCCAGCTGATGGCGTGGTCCGCGCGCAGGATCTTCGTGATGTGGGTGAGCGTGCGCATGTTCGCGACGCCGAAGGCCTCTTCGAGGTGGTCGTGGGTCGCGTCGTTGAGCTTGTCGTGGTCGTAGACCTCGCCGTACATGAACATGACACGGCGGCAGAACGGGCGATCGCACGGCTCCTCGCCGGCGGGGTAGATCGCGAGCGCCCTGTCGTAGAGCTGCTCGACCCACGAGGGGTCGTCGTCGAACTCGGTCGTCAGCGTGTCGACCCCGAGGGCGTCGAGGATGTTCCCCGCGTAGATGCCGGCGCGCAGCTCGTTGAGCGTCCCGCCGCGCGGATGCAGCGTCACCTGCGATGCGACCGCCGACCGCACGCCCTCGAGCCCGAGCCCCATGCCCATGAGCATCGTGAGCGATCCGACGCAGTGCGCGACGATCTGCACGGAGTCCGCGCCCGACACCTCGCGCACCTTCGAGACGGCGGCCGGGTAGTCGTAGCGCGCGATGTCGTCGAGTGTGAACGGCGTCGAGGACGACGGGAGAAGGGGGCTCGCGCGGTAGTCGAGCACCCATACGTCGTAGCCGTGCTCGAAGAGGTACTCGGGGTAGTTCGTGTCGGTCGTGTCGATCGTGTACGCGATCGAGGAGGTGCCGAAGCCCGGCGTCAGGATGACGGGGCCCTTCGTGCCGCCCTGGAAGCGTGAGAGCTGAAGCTCCACGCCGTCCTGCGTCGCGAATCGGTAGACGGTCGCCTCACCGCATCGCAGCGGCCGTCGCTCTCGTTCCTCGACACTCGTCGCGCCCGGTGCGTCGCCTTCGCCCATTTCGACCCCCTGCATTGGATGCCGTGCCCTGCGTCGCCGCGGTGTGGACCCCCATGCCTCGCCCGCGACGCTTCAGCATATTGGGAAGGACGCGTCCGCGTCACGGGTCGGATCGGACACGCCGGACGCTCACCCCGACGGGTCGCAGGTAGCCTTGATCCGATTACCTCTTGGAGACCTGCCTTGACTGACGTCGCCCTTCCATCGACCGTGTCGTACCCCGCGGACGGCTTCGCACTGTTCCCCGACCGCTCCGTGATCGCGCTTCGCGTCAACGGCGAGCTGAAAGACCTCGCGACCCTCGTCGAGGAGACGGATGCCGTCGAGCCCGTCACCGTCGAGAGCCCCGACGGCCTGGCCATCCTGCGGCACTCGACGGCGCACGTGCTCGCTCAGGCCGTCCAGCGCATCCGCCCGCAGGCGAACCTCGGTATCGGCCCGCCGATCACCGACGGCTTCTACTACGACTTCGGCGTCGACGAGCCCTTCACTCCGGAGGACCTCAAGGCGATCAAGAAGGAGATGGAGCGGATCGTCCGCGAGAACCAGCGGTTCGTCCGCCGGGTCGTGACGGACGACGAGGCGCGCGTCGAACTCGCCGACGAGCCGTTCAAGCTCGAGCTCATCGGCCTCAAGGGCGGCGGCGCCGAGAAGACCGAGGGCGCCTCGGTCGAGGTCGGCGCGGGCGAGCTCACGATCTATGACAACGTGGGCCGCGACGGCGAGACGGTCTGGAAGGACCTCTGCCGCGGACCGCACGTGCCGGGCACGCGTCTCGTCGGCAACGGCTGGGACCTCACCCGCATCGCGGGCGCCTACTGGCGCGGCAGCGAGAAGAACCCCCAGCTGCAGCGCATCTACGGCACAGCGTGGCCGACGAAGGACGAGCTGCGCGCCTACCAGGCGCGCCTCGAGGAAGCGGCCAAGCGCGATCACCGCAAGCTCGGCAAGGAGCTCGACCTCTTCTCGTTCCCCGACGAGATCGGCTCGGGCCTGTCTGTGTGGCACCCCAAGGGCGGCGTCGTCCGCGGCGAGATGGAGCAGCACGCGCGTCGGCGCCACATCGAGGGCGGCTACACCTACGTCTACACGCCGCACATCTCGAAGGAGGACCTGTTCCTCACCTCGAACCACCTCGTGACGTATCGCGAGGGCATGTTCCCGCCCATCGTCATGGACGAGGAGCGCGACGAGAACGGCGTGATCACGAAGCACGGCCAGGATTACTACCTGAAGCCGATGAACTGCCCGATGCACATCCTGATCTACAAGGAGCGTGCGCGGAGCTACCGCGACCTGCCCATGCGCCTCGCCGAGAACGGCACGGTCTACCGCAACGAGCTCTCCGGCGCCCTGCACGGGCTCACCCGCGTGCGCGGCTTCACGCAGGACGACTCGCACCTCTTCGTGACCCCCGAGCAGCTCGAGGGCGAGGCGACCCGCGTCCTCGAGTTCGTCATCTCGATGCTCCGCGACTTCGGCCTCGACGACTTCGAGCTCGAGCTTTCGATGCGCGACGATGAGAAGGACAAGTGGATCGGCTCCGAGGAGTTCTGGGACTACTCGACCCAGGCGCTGCGCAACGTCGCCGTCGCGAGTGGGCTCAAGCTCACCGAGGTGCCCGGTGAGGCCGCCTTCTACGGACCCAAGATCGACCTGAAGACGCGCGACGCGATCGGCCGCACGTGGCAGCTGTCCACCGTGCAGGTCGACCCCAATCTGCCCGAGCGCTTCGAGCTCGAGTACACCGATCGCGACGGCCAGAAGAAGCGGCCGATCATGATCCACCGCGCGCTCTTCGGCTCGATCGAGCGGTTCTTCGCGATCCTCCTCGAGCACTACGCCGGGGCATTCCCGGTGTGGCTCGCGCCCGTGCAGATCGTCGGCATCCCGGTGGCAGAGGAGTACGCCGACTATCTCGGCGACATCATCGCGCGACTGCGGGCCGACGGCGTGCGCGCCGAGCTCGACCACTCCGACGAGCGAATGCAGAAGAAGATCCGCACCCACACGACCCACAAGGTGCCGATCCAGCTGATTGCGGGGGAGCAGGACCGCTCCGGCGGCACCGTCTCGTTCCGGTTCCGCGACGGGACGCAGCGCAACGGCATCCCCGTCGACGAGGCGATCGCGCTCGTGCAGCGCGCCATCGCGTCGCACGCGCTCGTGAACACCGCGGAGGATCTGGCGTGACCGACGGCGGCGCCGGGGAGGCCGAGCTCATCGCGGCGAGCGTCATCCCCGGCGTCCCGGACGAGTTCCAGCGGCTGTGGACCCCGCACCGGATGGCCTACATCCAGGCCGGCCCCGAGCCGCTGCGCGAAGTGTGCCCGTTCTGCGCGGCACCCGGCATGACCGACGCCGACGCCCTCATCGTGCACCGCGGAGTGACCTCGTTTGTCCTGCTGAACCTCTTCCCGTACAACTCGGGTCACCTGCTCGTGTGCCCGTATCGCCATATCGGGACGTACGACGAGGCCACGGACGAAGAGGTCGCCGAGATCGGCGCACTCACCCAGCGCGCGATGCGCGTGCTCAAGAAGGTCGCGCACTGTGACGGCTTCAACATCGGCATGAACCAGGGCGCGGTCGCGGGGGCGGGCGTCGACGCGCACCTGCACCAGCACATCGTGCCGCGCTGGGCGACGGACGCGAACTTCTTCCCGATCATCGCCAAGACGAAGGCGCTCCCGCAGCTCCTCGGCGAGGTCCGAAAGAGCGTCGCGGAGGCCTGGGACGCCTGACGCGCCGCGGGAAGCTCAGCCGGGTCAGCGCACCTGCGTGACGGCGAACTGCATGCGCGGGTGCGCGTACGCCTCCTGGGACTCGACGAGCTGCAGCTCGCGCTCGCCCGACTCGTGCGTGCGCTCGAGCAGGTCGTAGACGCTCGACGTCGTGCGGGCGAGGGCGTCCGCGGCATCGCCGCTCGAGCGATAGTGCGCCGTGAACAGCGCGGCTGTGACATCCCCCGATCCGTTCGCCTTCATCGGAATACGGGGCGTCTGCACGATCCACGCGCCGTCGTCCGTCACGGCGAGCATCTCGATCGTGCCTGCCGGAGCATCCGGTCGCTCGACGCTCGTGACGAGCACCGTCCGCGGTCCCGTCTCGCGGGCCAGATCCGCCGAGGCCAGAGTCGAGACGAGATCGGTCGGCTCGGTGCCCGTGAGGAACCCCAGCTCGAACTGGTTGGGCGTGATGATGTCGGCGTTCGGCACGACGCGCTCGCGGAGGAGCACGGGGATCGCGGGTGCGACGAAGCATCCCGACTTTGCGTTGCCCATGACGGGGTCGCACGAGTACACGGCGGACGGGTTCGCGGCCTTGACGCGCGCGACGGCGTCGAGGATGACGTCGCCGATGCCCTCGCTGCCCTGATAGCCCGACAGCACGACGTCGATCTGGGGGAGGATGCCGCGCTCCTCGATCCCGGTGATGACGTCCGCGACGTCGGCCGGTGAGATGAGCGGGCCGCGCCACGCCCCGTAGCCGGTGTGGTTCGAGAAGTTCACCGTGTAGACGGGGAGCACTTCGACCCCGATCCGCTGGAGCGGGAAGACCGCGGCGGAGTTGCCGACATGCCCGTACGCGACGGCGGACTGGATCGAGAGAATCTTCACCGCTCGATCATCGCACTTCGCGCATGGCCTCCCCGGACCGGGCGGCCGCCGCGATGTCGGCGGCGAGCTGCTGCGCGTCGTCGTCGTCGAGATCGTGGACGGTGAGACGCAGATGCCACGAGGCGTCGTCGTCCGCGAGGACGAACTCGTCTCCGGGCCGCACGAGCCAGCCGCGTCGCATGAGCTGCTCCGTCGCGGAGCGCGCCGAGATGGGCAGGCGCACCCACAGGTTGAGTCCGTCGCCCGCGACGGCCGGGATGCCGTGCGTCGCGAGGCGCTCCGCGAAGGCGGCGTTGCGCTCGGCGTAGTGCGCCGCCGCCGACTCGATCTCGGCGAGCACCTCGCCGTCGGTCACGAGGGCGTGCGTGAGCCGCTGGAGCAGGTGGCTGACCCATGTCGTCCCGGGCGTGAGCCGCATCGCGAGCCGCTCCGCGGTCCGCGGATCGGATGCCGTGACGGCCAGGCACATGTCGGGGCCGAGGAACTTCGACACCGACCGGACGAGCGCCCAGCGGCGATGATCGGGACCGATGAGCGAGTGGTAGGGCTGCGTCGACAGCATCGCGAAGTGGTCGTCCTCGATCACGAGCACATACGGATGCGCCGCGAGCACGTTCCGCAGGTCTTCCGCGCGCCGGGCGCTGATGCTCGCCCCGGTCGGGTTCTGCGCGCGCGGCGTGCAGACGATCGCCCGCACGCCGTCGGCCAGAGCGGCGCGCAGTCCGTCGACTGTCATCCCCTCGTCGTCGACGGGGATCGGGATGGGGCGATACCCGCCGAGCCGCACCGTGTGGATGCTCGCGAGGAAGCACGGATCCTCGAGACCCACGGCGTCATCGCGCGTGAGAGCCTGCGCGAGAAGCCGCTCGATCGCGTCCGATGCCCCGCTCGTGATCGTGAGGCGGAACGTCAGGGCCGGGTCGACGGCATCGCGCATCCATCCGTCGGCCCAGCCCGCGAGCTCGCGGTCGATGACCGGCTCGCCGTACAGGACGGGGCGCCCCGCGACGTGCGCGAGGGCGGTCGAGGGATCGGGGATGAGGTCGGGGTCGGGGTTGCCCGTGCCGACGTCGCGCAGCACGGTGTCGATCGCGTACCCCTCCTGCGCGACGGGCGCGCGCCCCGCGACGCGGGTTCCGCCGCGCCCCGCCGTCACGACGACTCCCGCGCGCCCGAGCAGGCGATAGGCCGCCATGACGGTGTTGCGGTTCACGTGCAGGCGATCGGCGAGGGCGCGCACGGAGGGGAGGGGGTCGCCGGGGGACAGCGTCGCCCGGTCGAGCAGCCGGCGCACGCTCTCGGCGATCTCGACAGCCGTGGCGCCCGTGATCTCGTCGTCCATCGAACCCCCTGGCGGCCTGCGGAATCACGTCCTGCGACGTGCTATCTTTTGGCCTAGGCCAATACCGAGGAGTCTATCCATGTCCGAGCCCACCACAGGATCGTCCCGCGTCAAGCGCGGCCTCGCCGAGATGCTGAAGGGCGGCGTCATCATGGACGTCGTCACGGCCGAGCAGGCCCGCATCGCCGAGGATGCCGGCGCCGTCGCCGTCATGGCGCTCGAGCGCGTGCCCGCCGACATCCGCGCCCAAGGCGGCGTGTCGCGCATGAGCGACCCCGACATGATCGACAGCATCATCGAGGCCGTCTCGATCCCGGTCATGGCGAAGGCGCGCATCGGCCACTTCGTCGAGGCCCAGGTGCTGCAGGAGCTCGGCGTCGACTACATCGACGAGTCCGAAGTGCTCTCGCCCGCCGACTACGTCAACCACATCGACAAGTGGGGCTTCACGGTGCCCTTTGTCTGCGGTGCGACCAACCTCGGCGAGGCCCTGCGACGCATCAACGAGGGCGCGGCGATGATCCGCTCCAAGGGCGAGGCCGGGACGGGCGACGTCTCCGAGGCCACGAAGCACATCCGCAAGATCACGAGCGAGATCAACGTCCTCAAGTCGATGACGAAAGACGAGCTGTACGTCGCCGCGAAGGAGCTGCAGGCGCCGTACGAGCTCGTCGCCGAGATCGCCGCGACGGGCAAGCTGCCGGTCGTGCTGTTCGTCGCGGGCGGCGTCGCGACGCCGGCCGACGCGGCAATGATGATGCAGATGGGCGCCGACGGCGTGTTCGTCGGCTCGGGCATCTTCAAGTCCGGCAACCCCGCCGAGCGTGCTGCCGCGATCGTGAAGGCGACGACCTTCTACGACGACGCCAAGGTCATCGCGGAGGTCTCGCGCGGCCTCGGCGAGGCGATGGTCGGCATCAACGTCTCCGACCTCCCGGCACCGCACCGCCTCTCCGAGCGCGGCTGGTGACGCGCTGAGCATCGAACGCCGACCGCACGTCGGGATCCTCGCCCTGCAGGGCGACGTCCGCGAGCACGCCCACGTGCTGCGCGAGCTCGGCGCCGAGGTGTCGCTCGTGCGGCGCCCCGCCGAGCTCGCGGCCGTCGACGGTCTCGTGATCCCCGGCGGCGAATCGAGCGTCATCGACAAGCTGTCGAGGTCGTTCGGGATGCAGCATCCCATCCGCGACGCGATCGCCGCGGGCATGCCGGTGTACGGCACGTGCGCCGGCATGATCATGCTGGCCGACCGGCTCACCAATCCCATCGCCGGCCAGGAGACCTTCGGCGGACTCGACGTCGTCGTGACGCGCAACGCGTTCGGCAGCCAGGTCGACTCGTTCGAGACGGATCTCGAGGTCGCGGGCTTCGAGGGGCACGCCGTGCGCGCGACGTTCATCCGCGCGCCGCTCGTCGCGGCAGTGGGCCCGCGGGCGACCGCGATCGCGACGCTGCCCGACGGAGGCGTCGTCGCCGTCGAGCAGGGTCCGCTGCTCGCGACCGCGTTCCACCCAGAGGTCTCGGGCGAGACGCGATTCCACGAGCGCTTCCTGGGGCTCGTGCGCGCCGCGGCGCGCTGAATCCTCGCGGCTCGGGTTAGATTTCACGCATGGCGATCAACGACTGGTGGCGCGACCAACCCGAGGAGCGCTATTGGATGATCGCGCCGTCGAAGGGCGTCGTGGGTGACGCGCTCGTCGCGCCGAAGTCCTCGGACGAGCGCCGCTTCGAGTGGTCGCACGAGCTCGTCGGCCACACCGAGCCCGGCGACACGATCTTCGTGTGGGATCGCACGCTGACACCTCCCGGGATCGGCGCGTGGGGCCGGGTGCTCGGTCCGCTCGGCGAGGAGTCGCGCGAACGGCACGGCGACACGCTGCCGCACTGGCGCATGCCCGTGAGCGACACGCTGCGCCTCGCCTCGCCCATCACGATCACGGATCTGCGGCGGATCGGCTCGGACATCGTCGCGGTGCGCGACCGCGTCGAGGCCGCGACCGAGGGCCCTGTGTACTTCCCCTTCATCGGCGGACCCGACACGCTCGCGCCGGCGCCCGCCTATCTCACGAAGATCCCGCGCGACCTCGTCGCGCTCCTGTCGGCGCGCTTCGGCTTCGAGTTCGCGCTCTGACATGACGGCGTGGGTCGCACTCCTGCGCGGCGTCAACGTCGGCGGCGTCGCGATCCGCAGCGCCGACCTCGCCGAGGTCTTCCGCGGCCTCGGCTTCGCGTCGGTGCGGACGGTGCTCGCGAGCGGAAACGTCGCGTTCGAAGCGGATGCCGGCACGCGCGCCCGCGCGACGCTGCAGGCGTCCATCGAGGAGGCGCTCGGAACGCGCTTCGGGTACGAAGCCCACATCCTCCTCATCACGCGGGACGAGCTGACGTCGGCCATCGACGACTTCCCGTTCGACGCGTCGGACGCGGATCGCCAGCCGTGGGTCGTGTTCTGCGCCGACACCGCGACCCGCGACGAGCTCGCGGCGGCCGCGGCATCCCTCGACCCCGTCGTCGACCCCGTCGCGACAGGACCCGGCGTCGTCTATTGGAATCCGGTCAAGGGAACCACGACCGACACCCCGTTCGCGAAGGTCCTCGCGAAGCGCACGTTCGCGCCGCGGACGACGAACCGCAATCTGCGGACCCTGGGGAAGATCCTCGGCTGACTCCGGGGCTCTTGCCCTGCCGGCGCGACGACCGATAGCTTCTCCTCATTCTCAGGGGAGGAGCCGGATCCATGGCCACGATGCTGCCGCCCTCGGGAGAGGTCCCTGCAGGTGCCGGATGCGACACGAAGGACCTGGTCTTCGTGCATGACGCGTTCCGAAGGCTCTATCAGGTGATGCCCGCCGGCGTGCGCGGAACACCTGCGTCCGACCCCAAGCGCGTGCGCGCGGTCGCGCGCAACGTGCTCCTCGTCGGCGAGGCGCTCCACCACCACCATCACTTCGAGGACGACAGCTTCTGGGACGCCATGACGGCCCGCAAGCCCGCATGCGCCATCCACGTCGACCTCATGCGACAGCACCATCGGGAGGTCGCGGTCCTGATCGACGCGACGCCCGCGCTCATCGACGCGTGGTGCGCCGATCCCGGCCCCGCCACGAGCGAGCCGCTCGCCGTCCAGCTCGAGCAGACAGGCGCTGTCCTGCGCAACCACCTCGAGAACGAGGAGCGGCTGGCGATGCCGGTCATGCAGGAGGTGTTCACACAGGAGGAGTGGGACGCGCTCGGCGCGCAGGCGCAGAAGACGTACGACCGGTCGCAGATCTTCCTCTTCTTCGGTCTCATCCAGGATTCGCTCACGCCTGAAGTCGCAGCCGACCTCATGAAGGAGATCCCGGCCGTGATCCGGACGCTGTACAAGTTCTACGGGCGCCGGCAGTACGAGCGCTCGCTCGCGCTCCTGTCCGCCGGGACTGCCGTTCCGGGGTATCGCCCGTCCGAGGGCGCGGCCTGAAAGCGGCGGGGCGAGCCTACGATCGGCTCATGGCACGCGATCCGAACATCCCGGAGGCGTTCGACGTCTACACCGTCGTCGTGCTGCGCCGGCCCGTCGACGCGGTCGCATTCTCCGATGCGGAGCTCGAGGTCCTTCAGTCCGAGCACCTCGCGTACCGCGCGCGGCTCCGCCGCGACGGCCTCCTCGTCGTGAACGGGCCCTTCGACGCCCAGAGCGACGGCTCCTACCGGGGGATGTCGATCTTCGCGTGCAGCCCGGCCGAGGCTGCGCGTCTGTCCGACGCCGACCCGTCGGTGGTGGCCGGCCGTCTCGCCTACGACCTCATGGAGTGGTGGGTGGCCGCCGACTCGCTCGCCTTCCCCCGCGCGACCGCTCCAGTGGGGGACCGGCGCTCGATGCCGGACGAGTGAACCGGCCTCATTCCTCGTCGAGCGGCGTGAGGCGGATGACCGGCATCTCCCGATCCGTGATCCGCTCGTAGCGCGCGAACCCACGCGCCTCGGCGACGATGCGCCGCCACGCGGCTTCGCGCTCGCCGCCGTGCAGCTGCTCGGGCCTGACCCGCACCCGCCGGCCGGCGTACTCGATGCGAACCCGGTCCGGGTCGGCGGCGATGTTGTAGTACCAGGAGGGGTTCCGTGCCGCGCCGTTCGCCGCGGCGACGATGAGCTTGCGGCCATCCGGCTCGACGAAGCACCGCACCGGGTTCATGCGCTCCTTGCCCGTGCGCTTGCCGATCGTGACGAGCACGACCTCCCGGTCGCCCCGCGACCCCTTGCGGCGGATCCGCTCGACCATCCAGCGATTTCCGCGCTGCTCGAGCCGGCTTCGGCCGGGCTGCCGCGCGCCCCTCGTGCCGTTCGGCGTGTCGAATGCCATGGCGTCGCCTCCTCGGGTTCGGCGATCCTCCGTCCATGATCCCGCACTCTAGACTTGAATCCATGTCCGGCCACTCCAAGTGGGCGACGACCAAGCACAAGAAGGCGATCATCGATTCGCGCCGTGCCAAGTCGTTCGCCAAGCTCATCAAGAACATCGAAGTCGCCGCCAAGATGGGCGGCGCCGACCTCGCAGGCAACCCCACGCTGTACGACGCCGTGCAGAAGGCGAAGAAGACGTCGGTCCCCAACGACAACATCGACCGCGCCATCAAGCGCGGTGCGGGCATCGGCGGCGAAGCCGTCGAGTACAGCTCGATCATGTACGAGGGCTACGGACCCAACGGCGTCGCGCTCATGATCGAGTGCCTCACCGACAACAAGAACCGTGCGGCCGCCGAGGTGCGCACGGCGCTCAGCCGCAACGGCGGCACGCTCGCCGACCCGGGCAGCGTCGCGTACAACTTCACGCGCAAGGGGGTCATCGTCGTCGGCGGCGAGGGCACGAGCGAGGATGACGTCATGCTCGCGGTGCTCGAGGCAGGGGCCGAAGAGGTCGAGCCGCACGCTCAGGGCTTCGAGATCATCACGGACGCGTCGGACCTCGTGACGGTGCGCTCCGCACTGCAGGATGCGGGCATCGACTACGAGTCGGCCGACGTCGAGTTCGTCCCGAACCTCAAGGTCGAGGTCGACGCTGACACGGCGCGGAAGGTGTTCCGCCTCATCGACGCCCTCGAGGACAGCGACGACGTGCAGAACGTGTACAGCAACTTCGACCTGACCGCCGAGGTGCAGGCCGAGCTCGAGGAAGACGACTGACCTGAGCCGGGCGCGCCTGGAAGCCCGGTGTCCGGCGAGCGCCTAGCGTAGGGGAGTGGCTCGCGCACAGGCATCCGTCCGAGTCCTCGGCGTCGATCCGGGGCTCACGAGGTGTGGAGTCGGGGTCGTGGATGTCGCACGCGACCGCTCCGCGACGCTCGTCCACGTCGGCGTCGTGCGGTCCGATCCCGAGCTGCCGATCGAGCGACGGCTCGCGATCATCGCGGCGGGACTGCGCCTCGTCCTCGACGAGCACAGTCCCGATGTCGTCGCCGTCGAGCGCGTCTTCGCGCAGAACAACCGCAGCACCGTCATGGGCACGGCGCAGGCGAGCGGCGTCGCGCTCCTGCTCGCGGCCGAGCACGGCTTGAGCGCGCAGACGCACACGCCCAGCGAGGTGAAGGCGGCGATCACGGGCTACGGGTCGGCTGACAAGCGCCAGGTCCAGACGATGGTCGCGCGCATCCTGCGCCTCGACGAGCTGCCCAAGCCCGCGGATGCCGCCGACGCCCTCGCGCTGGCTCTGTGCCACGCGTGGCGCGCGGACGCGCCGACGGGCCCTTCCTCGGCCGGTGTGCTCACGCCCGCGCAGCGCGCCTGGAAGGACGCCGAGCGCCTCTCGCGGCGCTGACGATCCGCACGCCGGGCGGCGAGCGTGTCGCTCGAACAAAACTGCGAATCGCTCTCTAGGCTCGAAGCATGATCTCCTCGGTTCGCGGACGCGTCCTGCACGCCGACGCCGATTCGGTCGTCGTCGAAGTCGGCGGCGTCGGGCTCTCGATCGCCGTCCCGCCGCACGTCGCGCACTCCGCCCGGCTCGGCGAGGAGCTGCGACTGCACACGACGCTCATCGTCCGCGAGGACGCGCTGTCGCTCTTCGGCTTCGAGACGCACGACGAGCTCGTGGCCTTCGGCCTCCTGCTCGGGGTGACCGGCGTCGGCCCGAAATCGGCGCTCGGCGTCCTCTCGACGCTGTCGGTCGACCAGATCGCGGATGCCGTCGCCGCCGACGACGACGCCCCGTTCCGGCGCGTCTCGGGCATCGGCCCCAAGACCGCGAAGCTCATCGTCGTCCAGCTCGCGGGGAGACTCACGCCCTCGCGGCCCGCTGCCGCGGCGGGCGGACCGGCACTGCACGCGGTCCCGGCGCAGGTCACACAGGCCCTCGTGGGTCTCGGCTGGTCCGAGCGCATCGCGGCGGAGGCCGTCGCATCCGTCGCCGACGAAGCTGCCGACGCCGACCGCGCCTCGGTGCAGGCGCTGCTGCGGCTCACGCTGGCCGTGCTCGGCCCGGCGCGCAAGGAGCCCGCCGGTGGATGACCTCCGCGACATCGACGAGCCCGAGGACGAGACCGAGCTCGCGATAGAAGGCGCACTGCGCCCCATGTCGCTCGCCGAGTTCGTCGGCCAGCAGAAGGTCCGGGGTCAGCTGCAGCTGCTGCTCGACGCGGCGCGCATCCAGCAGCGCTCGCCCGACCACATCCTGATGTCGGGCCCTCCCGGACTCGGCAAGACGACGCTCGCCATGATCGTCGCCCACGAGAGCGGTCGGCCCCTGCGACTGTCGAGCGGGCCCGCCATCCAGCACGCCGGCGATCTCGCGGCGCTCCTGTCGAGCCTGACGCCGGGCGAAGTGCTCTTCATCGACGAGATCCATCGCATGGCGCGCTCGGCCGAAGAGATGCTGTACCTCGCGATGGAGGACTTCCGCATCGACATCATGGTCGGCAAGGGTGCGGGCGCGACGAGCATTCCGCTCGACCTCGCGCCGTTCACGCTCGTCGGAGCGACGACGCGCTCGGGACTGCTGCCCAATCCGCTGCGCGACCGGTTCGGCTTCACAGCTCATCTCGAGTACTACGAGGTGCACGAGCTCGAGCGCGTCGTCGAGCGTTCGGCGCTCATGCTGAACGTCGGTCTGCCGGACGACGCCCGCTCCGAGATCGCGCGCCGCTCGCGCGGCACACCCCGGATCGCGAACCGCCTGCTGCGGCGCGTGCGCGACTACCAGGTCGTCCACGGCGAGGGAAGACGCGCGGACACGGCGATCGTCAGCGCAGCCCTCGACCTCTATGACGTCGACGCGATCGGGCTCGACCGGCTCGACCGCGCAGTCCTCGATGCGATCGTGCGGCGGTTCCAGGGCGGGCCCGTCGGATTGAGCACGCTCGCGGTCACTGTGGGCGAGGAGGCCGAGACGATCGAGTCAGTCGTCGAGCCCTATCTCGTGCGGATCGGATTCCTCGGCAGGACCCCTCGCGGGCGTGTCGCGACCCCTCACGCGTACGCCCACCTGGGGGCCCCGCACCCGGACGGGGCCCTGCGATTCAATGACCTATAATCGCTGAAGGCTTTCGCCGATCCTCCTTCTCCAAGGCAGCGCCGCCACGGCGCGCGCCTGACCCGAAAGGTCTCCCACCCCCATGGACTTCGCTGCCTTCTTCGCCAACTACGGCCTGATCCTCGTCCTGGGCGCGCTTCTGATCTTCATGTTCTGGAGCTCGCGCCGCCGGATGCAGAAGCAGAAGACGGAGCAGGAGGCCAAGGCGCGCCAGACGGTGCCCGGGGCCGAGGTGCTCCTCCAGGGCGGCCTGTACGGCACGATCGTCTCGTACGACCCCGACAACCTCGACCAGCCCGCGATCGTCGAGCTCGCACCGGGCGTCGAGATCAAGGTCCACAGCCAGGCGATCCTGCGCGTCGTGACCCCCACGGAGACCGTGGCCGACGATGAGCCGATCGAGCACGAGGCGATCGAGGCGGAGCCGCTCACCGACGCGTCCGAGCCGGTCGTCGAGCCCGAGACCGACAACGGCACGGACAAGCCCAAGGCCTGAACCCCTCGCCCTCTCGAGGGCATTTGAGAAAGCTGACCCTCGTGGCGACTTCCACTCCCGTCCGGCATGCCTGGCGCGCACTGATCGGTCTCGTGACCATCACCGCCGTCCTGTTCGGCATCAACGCGCTCGGCGTCTACGTGTTCAAGGAGAGCTCCTGGACGCCCGAGCTCGCGCTCGACCTCCAGGGCGGCACGCAGATCATCCTCGAGGCGCAGACGACGGACGGTGCAGACCCGTCGACCGAGCAGATGAACCAGGCGGTCACGATCATCCGCCAGCGCGTCGACGCCTCGGGCGTCGGCGAGGCCGAGGTCACGACCGAGGGCGGCAAGAACATCGTCGTCCAGATCCCGGGCGAGGCCGACGACGAGACGCGCCAGCGGATCGAGGCCTCGGCGCAGCTGCAGCTGCGACCCGTGCTCTACGCGGGAGCGCCCGCCAACACGTTCGTCGGTGAGGACGGCGCCGAGACGCCGTACCCGACGCCCGACCCGGCGCTGCAGGCGACGCCCACGGCGGCGCCGACCGACGCGAGCGACCCGTCGTGGATCACGCCCGCTCTGCAGGCGGAATTCCTCGCGTACGACTGCGCGGACGAGGCGAACGACCCCGCGAGCGAGCCGGTCGAGGAGCCGCTCGTGACCTGCGACGTCGACGGCACTGTCAAGTACATCCTCGGCCCCGTCGAGCTCGACGGTTCGTCGATCGACGATGCGACCTTCGGTCTGCAGCAGAACAACGGCGTGTGGTCGGTCAACCTCGTGTTCGACTCCGAGGGCACCGCGACCTTCGGCGAGATCAGCCAGCGCCTCTACGGCGAGACGGCGCCCCTCAACCAGTTCGCGTTCGTGCTCGACGGCTACGTGCTCTCGGCCCCCGCGATGCAGGGCGTCATCCTCGACGGCAAGCCCAGCATCACGGGCGACTTCACGCAGGAGACGGCCAAGACCCTCGCCGACCAGCTCAAGTACGGCGCCCTGCCGCTGAGCTTCGAGGTCGTCAGCTCCGACACGATCTCGGCGACGCTCGGCTCGCAGCAGCTGCAGATCGGTCTCATCGCGGGCCTCATCGGCCTGATCCTCGTGGCGATCTACTCGCTCATCGTCTATCGGGCCCTCGGCTTCGTGATCATCGCGTCGCTCATCGTGATGGGCGTGCTGACCTACATCACGATCTGCATCCTGGCGTGGCGCATGGGCTTCCGTCTGTCGCTCGCCGGTGTCGCGGGTCTGATCGTCTCGATCGGCTTCACCGCCGACTCGTTCATCGTCTACTTCGAGAGAATCAGAGACGAACTGCGAGACGGCAAGTCCATCACGGGCGCCGTCGAGGACGGCTGGGACCGCGCGAAGCGGACGATCTACATCTCGAAGTCGATCAACATCCTCGCCGCCGTCGTGCTGTACATCCTCGCCGACGCGACCGTGAAGGGCTTCGCCTTCACGCTGGGTCTCACGACCGTCATCGACGTCCTGATCTTCATCCTGTTCACGCACCCCGTGATGCAGCTCCTCGCCCGCACGCGATTCTTCGGTTCGGGGCATCCGCTCTCGGGTCTGGACCCCGAGTCGCTGGGCGCCGTCTATCGCGGTCGTGCGCAGTTCCGCGCGCCCGCCGCCGCGGTCGGCACGTCGGCTGCGAGTCGCAAGGCATCGCGTTCGCGCGGTGAGGCCGAGCGTCGCCAGACGATCGCCGAGCGCAAGCAGGCCGAGCTCTCCGCTTCGGACGGCGGCAAGACGACCACGGCTGTGAAAGACAAACCGACCGCGACGGGCAAGGGGGGAGACGACTGATGCGCTCCATGAATCAGCTCGGCAACGACCTCTACACCGGGAAGACGTCATTCCCGTTCGTCGGCCGGCGCAAGATGTGGTTCATCATCGCCGCCGCCCTCGTGATCGGCTCGCTGCTGGTCCCGCTCGTGCGACCCATCCAGTTCTCGATCGAGTTCACGGGCGGCTCGCAGTTCACGGTGTCGGGCGTCACGAGCCCCGACCAGTCGATCGCGGAGGACGCCGTGCACACGGTCGTCCCGGATGCCGCGACGAAGGTCACGACGATCGGCGACGCGACGATCCGCGTCCAGACAGACCAGATGACCGCCGAGGAGACCCGCCAGGTGTCGGTCGCCCTCGCCGATGCCTACGAAGTCCCGCAGAGCGAGGTCACCTCCTCGTTCATCGGACCCAGCTGGGGAGCCGACGTCACGCGCACCTCGCTATGGGGCCTCGTGATCTTCCTGATCCTGACGTTCGTGATCCTCGCGCTCTACTTCCGAACGTGGAAGATGTCCGCGGCCGCGATCATCGGCCTCGTGGACGTGCTCGTCATCACGATCGGCGTCTATGCGCTGTTCGGGTTCGAGATCTCGCCGGCCGCCGTCATCGGCTTCCTGACGATCCTCTCTTACGCGCTCTACGACACGACAGTCGTGTTCGACAAGATCCGCGAGAATACGAGCGAGGACGGTGAGGTGTCGGGTCGCACGTTCGGCGAATCGGTGAACCTCGCCGTCAACCAGACGCTCGTGCGCTCGATCAACACGACAGTCGTCGCGATCCTGCCGACCGGCGCGATCCTGTTCATCGGCGCCCTGTGGCTCGGTGCGCAGACGCTCACCGACATCTCGCTCTCGATCTTCGTCGGCACGATCGTGGCGGCCTACTCGACGATCTTCGTCGCGGCGCCGCTGTACTCGCTGCTGCGCGAGAACGAGCCCGCGATCACGGCGCGCGACGAGCGCGTCCTGACGGCGCGCGAGCGCGCCGTCGCCTCGGTCTGAGCGTGACGGCGGTCCGCGCGCGCGAAGCGGTGCTGCCGCGGGCGTAGGATTGAGCGATCCTGCGGAGGGGAGCCGATCGGAATGACCGAGACCGTCCCGGCTGGCTCCGCCACGTCGCAGTCCTCGTCTCTGCGTCGCCTCGTGCCGCGGATCTTCTCGCGATCCGCCCGGCGGGACGACGTCGAGCAGCTGCTGCGCACCGTCCGCACGCACCATCCCAAGGGCGATCTCACGATCGTCGAGCGTGCGTACACGATCGCCGAGCAGGCGCATTCGGGTCAGGCCCGTCAGAGCGGTGAGCCGTACATCACGCATCCGCTCGCGGTGGCGCAGATCCTCGCCGACCTGGGCCTCGGGCCGCGGGCGATCGCTGCGGCGCTCCTGCACGACACGGTCGAGGACACCGATTACTCGCTCGACCAGCTGACGGCGGACTTCGGCGACGAGGTCGCGATGCTGGTCGACGGCGTCACGAAGCTCGACAAGGTCAAGTACGGCGAGAGCGCGCAGGCCGAGACGGTGCGCAAGATGATCGTCGCGATGTCACGCGACATCCGCGTCCTCCTCATCAAGCTCGCCGACCGCCTGCACAACGCGCGCACGTGGGGATTCGTCCCCCCCG
This sequence comes from Microbacterium sp. SS28, assembly GCF_022761035.1. GTDB lineage: Bacteria > Actinomycetota > Actinomycetes > Actinomycetales > Microbacteriaceae > Microbacterium. The sequence goes on along the minus strand of NZ_JAKWJP010000002.1, from coordinate 289,904 downwards.
AGAAGGCGCAGAAGAAGGCCACCGAGACGCTCGAGATCTACGCTCCGCTCGCGCACCGTCTCGGCATCCAGACGATCAAGTCCGAGCTCGAGGACCTCTCGTTCGCCGTCCTGCACCCCAAGCTCTACGCCGAGATCGAAAGCCTCGTGCGCCAGCGCACGCCGCAGCGCGAGCAGTACGTCCAGAACGTCATCGACTCCGTCGACGCGGATCTGCGCGAGCTGCGCATCCGCGGTCGCGTCATGGGCCGGCCCAAGCAGCTGTACTCCGTGTACCAGAAGATGGTCGTGCGGGGCCGCGAGTTCGACGACATCTACGACCTCATCGGCATCCGTGTCCTCGTGGGAAGCGTCCGCGACTGCTACGCCGTGCTCGGCTCGATCCACGCGCGGTGGACCCCTCTTCCCGGGCGCTTCAAGGACTACATCGCGACGCCGAAGTTCAACCTGTACCAGTCGCTGCACACGACGGTGATCGGTCCGGGCGGGCGAACCGTCGAGATCCAGATCCGCACGAACGAGATGCACCAGCAGGCCGAGTACGGCGTCGCGGCGCACTGGAAGTACAAGGAGCAGATGGCCGGCGGCAAGCCGGACGCGAAGTCGGTCGACGCCGATCTGGCGTGGCTCGCGCACATCTCGGACTGGCAGGCCGAGACGGCTGATCCTGGCGAGTTCCTCGACTCGCTGCGCTTCGAGATCGGCGCGAAAGAGGTCTACGTCTTCACGCCGAAGGGCCGCGTCATCGGCCTGCCCGCGGGGGCCACCCCTGTCGACTTCGCGTACGCCGTGCACACCGAGGTGGGCCACCGCACGATGGGTGCGAAGGTCAACGGGCGGCTCGTTCCGCTCGAATCCGAGCTCAAGAGCGGCGATGTCGTCGAAGTCTTCACGTCGAAGAATCCGGACGCCGGACCGAGCCAGGACTGGCTCGGCTTCGTCAAGAGCACACGCGCGCGCAGCAAGATCCGCGGCTGGTTCACGAAGGAGCGACGCGAAGAGGCGATCGAGCAGGGCAAGGAGGCCATCGCCCGCGCGATGCGCCGCCAGAACCTGCCGCTGCAGCGCCTCATGAGCCAGGACTCGTTCGCCGAGGTCGCGCAGCAGCTCAAGTACGAGGACGTCTCGGCTCTGTACGCGGCGGTCGGCGAGGGCCACGTCTCCACGCAGTCCGTCATCGAGAAGGTCACGGCGCTCGTCGCCGCGAGCGACACCTCGACGGGCCCCATCGACCTCCCGCAGGTGGGCCGTTCCCGCGCGCCGCGCGGGGGCGACTCGGGCATCCTCGTGCGCGGAGCGCCCGACATCCTCGTGAAGCTCGCGAAGTGCTGCACGCCGGTCCCCGGCGACCAGATCGTGGGCTTCGTGACGCGCGGCAGCGGCGTCTCTGTGCATCGCGCCGACTGCACGAACGTCAAGTCGCTCATGGCCGATCCCGAGCGGCTCATCGAGGTCGACTGGGCACCGACGTCCAAGAGCGTGTTCCTCGTGCAGATCCAGGTCGAGGCGCTCGATCGGTCGGGGCTGCTGAGCGACATCACGCGTGTGCTGAGCGAGCACCACGTCAACATCCTCTCGGCGTCGGTGCAGACGACGAACGATCGTCTCGCGCTCAGCCGCTACGTGTTCGAGATGGGCGACACCGTCCACCTCGACCGCGTCCTCAACGCCGTGCGGCGCATCGACGCCGTCTACGACGTGTACCGCGTCACGTCCTCCTGAGGCGCGCGGGCGGCCAGGCCCCGCAGCAGCTCGATCGCCGAGCGCTTGTAGGGCACGGGGGTGCGCTCGTCGAACCACGCGATCGCGTCGAGTGCGAGTCCCGGTGCCATGTCGGAGAGGCGGCAGGCGGCATCCGTGTGCCCCTCGCCGGGAAAGCGCGCGAGATCGGCGAGTGTGCGACGCGGCTCCGTCACGAGGACGCCTCCGATGCGCCACAGCTCCTCGGAGGCGATCGTGGGGTCGCGGTAGACGATCCGGCGGTCGACGACGTGGTGCAGGCGCTTCGGGACGGCCCGCTGGACGTTGTGCCGCGACGGCGGTTCGTCGAGCGCGCCGTGGATCCACGCGGCGCTCAGGAGGGTCGCGGCGAGGTTCTCGCGGAGGATGTCGCGCAGAGACCCCGCCCGCAGCGCGCGCGTCTCGACGGCATCGGCCGGGATGTACGCCTCGCCGAGCTCGACGAGGTCGCCGTCCAGCCGCGCCGCCGACAGTTCGGCGGGGGAGAGCCGGTCACCCGGGAAGTACAGGAAGGGCGAGGTCATGACGGCAGTGTGCCGGATGGCCCGACCCGCGCAGGCGCGATCGGGCCGTTCTGTGGAGAACCCCGGGCGCCGTCGGCGCCCGGGGTTCTCTCTCAGTCCTTCGATGCGACTCGTGCGAGGATCAGCCCTTCGATACGAGCGCTTCGCGGTCTGCTCAGGAACCGCCGCCGAGCGCCCGCAGCCAGCCCTTGCGCGCCTCGAGCGCCTCGGCGGCCTTCGCCGCCGCGCCCTTGTCGCCCTTCTTCTGCGCTGCCGCGAGCTCTTCCTCGAGCTTCTCGATCGCGTCGGTGAGCTGACGCGTCATGTCGTTCGCACGCGCCTTCTGCGTCGGGTCGTTGCGCTTCCAGTCGGCGTCCTCGCGCGTGCGCAGGGCCTGCTCGATCTTGCGCAGCTCGTCGTCGATGCTTCGCTCGGCCTCGCGCGGGAAGATGCGGCCGATCTCGTCCCAGCGGCGCTGGATGCCGGTCAGCAGCGTGCGCGCCTTCGCGATGTCGGACTCGTCGGCGACGGTCTTGGCCTCGGCGAGCAGCTCGCGCTTGGCCGCGATCTTCTCGCGGGACTCCTCGGCGTCGGCCGTCTCCCGCTCGCTGCGGGCGCCGTAGAGCGCGTCGCCGGCGGCCTTGAAGCGTGCCCAGAGGGCGTCATCGGCCTTCTTGCCGGCGCGGCCAGCGGTCTTCCACTGGTCGAGCAGCCCGCGGTACGCGACAATGCCGTCCTCGCCCTTCGGCGCGAGGGCTTCGGCCTTCTCGACGAGCGCGGCCTTGCGGTCGCGGACCGCCTTGTGCGCCTCGTCGAGCTCTGCGTAGAACTCGCGGCGGTGCTTGTCGACGCTCGCACGGGCATCCCGGAATCGCTTCCAGAGCTCCTGCGATGTCGACTTCGGCAGTCGCGGGCCGTTGGTCTGCTGCGACTGCCACTCGTCGAAGAGCGTCGCGAGGTCGGCGGAGGCCTGCTTCCACTGCACCGTCTTCGGGTCGCGGGCGGCGAGCGCCTCGGCCTTCTCGACGAGCTGTGTGCGCGACGCGATGGCGTCGTCGACGGCTTCGCGCGCGGCGGCCGCCTCGGTCTCGGAGGCCGCGGCGAGCGTCGCGGTGAGCGCGGACACGCGCGCCTCGAGCGCAGCGAGGTCGCCGACGGCTGCCGCGCCCGTGATCTTCTCGGTGACCGCCTTGGCGGCGAACCGCAGGTCTGCGGCGGAGGCGCCGCCGCGGCGCTGACGCACCTCGAGGAGCGTCACCTCGCTCGCGAGATCGGCGTACTTGCGCTCGTAGTAGGCGAGAGCCTCTTCGGCGGAGCCGTCCGGATACTCGCCGACGACCCGCCACGAGTCGCCTTCGCGCACCTCGACGGTGCCGTCCTCGGCGACGCGACCCCACGGCTCGGCGGCGGCGGCGGGACGGGAAGACACGGGAGCGCCGGGCCGCGGCCCGGGACGTGCTGCCGGCTTCGGAGCGGGAGACGGGGACGGGGTGGGAGCTGCAACGGGTGCAGGGGCGGCCTCGGGCTCGGCGACCGGCTCGGTCTCGGCGACCGGCTCGACCTCAGCCTCGGCCTCTGGCTCGGTGCCCGCATCCGCTGCGGGCTCTGCCGCGGCCTCAGGCTCTTCCACGGTCTCCGCCTCAGCGGCGGGCTCGGTTTCAGCGGCGGGCTCGGCAGCCTCGGCCTCGTCCTCCACCTCGACGCGGGCGGCGTCGGCCTCAGTCGGGGCGTCGGGCTGGGAGGGCTCGACCTCGACGGCGTCGGGCTCGTCTTCTCCGCCGTCTGCGACGGGGGCGGAATCCTCGGCCGCTGCGTCGGCGGACTCGTTCTCGGGCTGGATGTCGGGGGTGGGCTCCGGCGCGACGACGCTGTCAGGCTGCGACTCGTCGTCGACGGCGGGCTGCGGAGTGGGGTCTGCTACGGCAGTCACGATTGCACCTCAATGCGGCTCTCGCCGCCTGCGGGGGATGGACGCAGACAAGCCTAGTACCGGCAGCAGCCGGGCCTCAGGGTTGCGACGGGGTCAGGGCGTCGGGGTGGGCGTCGGCTCGACGCTCGGCAGCGGCGTCTCGGTCGGAGCAGGCGTGTCCACGGGCGCGGGTGTCGTCGACGGAGACGGAGTCACGCTCGGCGCGGGTTCGGGCGCGCCGGGACCGGCGGTGAAGTAGAGGGTCTGCACCCCTAGGACTCCGAGGATCAGGATGCCGCCGATGACGCCTGCGAGCAGGTTGTCGCGGCGCCGGCGCTTGGCCTGGTCTTCATGCAGCTGCTGCCGCGCCTGATAGACGCGAGCGCGCTCTCGGGACTCGCGTCCCTCACGGTCCTTGCCACCCGTCGCCACGGGACCTCCCTCGCTCCCCGGTGAGCCGGGCCGGGATGATCCTACGGGGCGGCGGGAACGGCGGCCAAACGGGCCTCGGAGCCCGCGTCGCAACCCGCGACTACCCTGGGGGAGTGACAGTTCCCGCCGCGCTCTTCCAGGGGCAGACGCCTCTCGCGGTTCGGATGCGGCCGACCTCGCTCGACGAGGTCGCCGGTCAGGGCCACCTCCTCCGCAAGGGGTCCCCGCTCGTGGCTCTCGCTGATCCGGATGCCGCGACCACGGCGACCTCGGTCGTGCTGTGGGGGCCGCCCGGCACGGGCAAGACGACGCTCGCGCAGGCGATCGCCCGATCGTCCGGCCGCCGCTTCGTCGAGCTGTCGGCGATCACGGCAGGCGTGCGGGACGTGCGCGAGGTCATGCAGGACGCCCTGACGCAGCGCGATCTGTACGGCCAGTCGACAATCCTCTTCCTCGACGAGATCCACCGCTTCACGAAGGCCCAGCAGGACGCACTGCTCCCGGGGGTCGAGAACGGCTGGGTCGTCCTCATCGCCGCGACGACCGAGAACCCGTCGTTCTCCGTGATCTCGCCCCTCCTCTCTCGCTCCCTCCTGCTCACCCTCACTCCGCTCACAGACGAAGACCTCGCGATGCTGGTGGACCGCGCCGTCGTCGACGCGCGGGGTCTCGCGGGGACCGCGGTGCTCGAGCCCGCGGCGCGCGACGCGCTCGTGCGGCTCGCCTCCGGAGACGCCCGGCGGGCCCTCACGTCGCTCGAGGCCGCGGCGTCCATCGCGGCGAGCGCGGCCGAAGACGGCGCCGCGGTCCAGATCACGGCTGATCAGGTCGCGCAGGCCGTCGATCGGGCGCTGCTGCGATACGACCGCGACGGCGACGAGCACTACGACGTCATCAGCGCGTTCATCAAGTCGATCAGGGGCTCCGACGTGGATGCCGCGATGCACTACCTCGCCCGCATGTTCGAGGCGGGGGAGGACCCGCGGTTCATCGCCCGGCGGCTCATCATCTCGGCGGCCGAAGACATCGGGCTCGCCGATCCTCAGGCGCTGCCGCTCGCCGTCGCTGCGGCCGATGCCGTGCAGCTCATCGGCATGCCCGAAGGGCGCATCCCGCTCGCCGAGGCGACGGCGTACCTCGCGACGACCGCGAAGTCGAACGCCGCGTACAACGCGATCAACAAGGCGATCGCCGACGTGCGCGCGGGGCGATTCGGGCGCGTTCCACCGCCGCTGCGCGACGCGCACTACGCGGGCGCGAAGCGGCTCGGCCACGGCAAGGGCTACCGGTATCCGCACGACAGCGAGATCGGCGTCGTCGCTCAGCAGTACCTTCCTGACGAGCTCCAGGGCACGCGCTACTACGAGCCCACCAGCCACGGCCAGGAGCGTGACGTGCAGGCGCGGCTCGAGAAGATCCGCCGCATCCTCGACGGCGGCGCGTGACCTCCGCCCCGCTCAGCGGGCTCGAACGCCCGGTCTGATAGACTCGATCGGCTCGAAACGCAGTTTTCGGGCATCCCCTCTCTTCTTCAAGACCTTCCGGCATGCCCCGGCGTGCAGTCCGGAAAGGGCGAGGAGCGGGCGATACGTCCGCGAGCCGTGAAAGACACGGCCGCGTCATCGGAAGGAACACTTCGTGGCAACGAAGTCCCAGGACCGCCGCAAGGTCCGCCTCTCGCGCGCCCTCGGCGTCGCGCTGACCCCCAAGGCAGCCAAGTACCTCGAGAAGCGCCCCTACGCGCCCGGCGAGCACGGCCGCACCAAGCGCAAGCAGGACAGCGACTTCGCCGTCCGTCTCCGCGAGAAGCAGCGTCTGCGCGAGCAGTACGGCATCCGCGAGAAGCAGATGCGCAACACGTTCAACGAGGCCCGCCGCAAGGACGGCCTGACGGGTGAGAACCTCGTCGAGCTGCTCGAGATGCGTCTCGACGCCCTCGTGCTGCGTGCCGGCTTCGCCCGCACCACGGCGCAGGCGCGCCAGCTCGTCGTGCACCGCCACATCCTCGTCGACGGACAGCTCGTCGACCGCCCGTCGTTCCGCGTGAAGCCGGGTCAGCTCATCCACGTCAAGGCCAAGAGCGAGGGCCTCGAGCCCTTCCAGGTCGCAGCGCTCGGCGGACACGCCGACGTCCTGCCCCCGGTCCCGGCCTACCTCGAGGTCGAGCTCGACAAGCTGCAGGCCCGTCTCGTGCGTCGCCCCAAGCGCGCCGAGGTGCCGGTCGTCGGTGACGTCCAGCTCGTCGTCGAGTACTACGCAGCCCGATAAGGGCGGCGCGGGAAGCGCATCGTGCACGAAGGGCGTCGGGGAAACCCGGCGCCCTTCGTCATCGGCTGTCGAGCAGTGAGCGCCAGCGAACGTATCGAGACACCGCTTACGATGTAGGGATGCCGCGACCGCGGCCGAGGAGTGGTGACATGAAGAACGTCCTGTGGTTCCTGGTCGGCATCATCGGCGGATTCGTCGTCGCGCACTTCGTGAACAAGGACCCCCGCGGCCACGAGCTCCTCGCCGAGATCGACGCCCGCTTCACCGAGTTCACCGACCGCATCGGCGACGCCTACCGCGAGCAGGAGGCGCGATTCGAGGGCGTCGTAGACGCCGCGCGAGACGCCGCCGCTGAAGTCGTCGATGCCGCAACCGGAGCAATCGCGACCGTGAAGGATGCGGCATCCGACGTCGTCGACTCGGCGACCGGTGCGGCATCCGACGCCGTCGACGCCGCGAAGAACGCCGCCGCCAAGCTCACCGACTGACCCGCATACGCACCGCTGCCCGCATCGCGGGCCGCCGGCGCTCGCCTTCGAGGAATCCACACGAATGAAGACCGCCGAGATCTCTCAGCGCTTTCTCGACTACTTCGAGAAGAACGGCCACACGATCGTGCCGTCCGCGTCGCTCGTCACCGACGACCCGGCTCTGCTTTTCACCGTCGCCGGGATGGTGCCGTTCATCCCGTACCTCAGCGGTGACGTGCCCGCGCCGTACCAGCGCGCGGCCGACAACCAGAAGTGCATCCGCACGAACGACATCGAAGAGGTCGGCAAGACCCCGCGGCACGGCACCTTCTTCCAGATGCTCGGCAACTGGTCGTTCGGGGACTACTTCAAGGCGGATGCGATCCGCTTCGCGTGGGAGCTGCTGACCTCGTCCGAGGAGGACGGCGGACTCGCCTTCGACCCCGCCGACCTGTGGGTCACGGTGTACGAAGAGGACGACGAGGCGCACGGACTGTGGCAATCGGTCGCGGGCGTGTCGGAGGACCGCATCCAGCGGCTCGGCAAGGACACGAACTACTGGAGCACGGGGCTCCCGGGTCCCGCGGGACCCTGCTCCGAGATCTTCTTCGACCGCGGTCCCGCCTACGGCATCGACGGCGGTCCCGCGACCGACGACGACCGCTACGTCGAGATCTGGAATCTCGTCTTCATGCAGTACGAGATCACCAACGTGCGGTCGAAGTACGACTTCGACATCGTCGGCGAGCTGCCCGCGAAGAACATCGACACCGGCATGGGGCTCGAGCGCGTCGCCTTCATCAAGCAGGGCGTCGACAACATGTACGAGACCGACCAGGTGCGTCCCGTGCTCGATCGCGCCGTCGCGCTCGCGGGCAAGCAGTACGGTGCGAACCACGAGGACGACGTCCGCTTCCGCGTCGTGGCCGACCACGTCCGCTCGTCGCTCATGCTCATGTCGGACGGCGTGACGCCGTCCAACGACGGCCGCGGCTACATCCTGCGCCGCCTCATGCGGCGCGTCATCCGCTCGATGCGCCTGCTCGGCGTCGACGGCCCCACCTTCCGCGAGCTCTTCACGGTCTCGCGCGACGCGATGAAGGACGCCTACCCCGTCGTCGAGACCGACTGGGCGCGCATCTCGCAGTACGCCCTCGCCGAGGAGGAGACCTTCCTCCGCACGCTCGCGTCGGGCTCGAGCATCCTCGAGGAGTCGCTCTCGCAGACCAAGGCCGCGGGTGGCACGTCGCTCGAGGGGCGCGAGGCGTTCCTGCTTCACGACACCTACGGCTTCCCGATCGACCTGACCCTCGAGATCGCCGAAGAGGCGGGTCTCTCGGTCGATCGCGCCGCGTTCGACACGCTCATGCAGGAGCAGCGCGCACGGGCCAAGGCCGACGCGCGGGCGCGCAAGCGCCAGCTCGCCGACACGAGCGTCTACCGCGACCTGCGGGCCAAAGGCGAGACGATCTTCACGGGGTACTCCGACCTCGAGACGGAGTCGACGGTGCTCGGCATCCTCATCGACGGCGTCTCGGTCGACCGCGCCGTGACGGGCCAGATCGCCGAGGTCATCCTCGCTGAGACGGCGCTGTACGCCGAGTCCGGCGGCCAAGTCGCCGACCGCGGCGTCATCGTCGGCCCGGGCTTCGAGCTCGAGGTGCTCGACGTGCAGAAGCCCGTCCCGGGTCTCGTGAGCCACACGATCGAGGTCTCGACCGGTGAGGTCGGAGTCGGTCAGGCCGCGACATCCGTCGTCGACGCCGTCAACCGCCGCGCAGCGCGTCAGGCGCACTCGGCGACCCACCTCGTCCACGCGGCCCTGCGCGACACGCTCGGCAAGACCGCGACACAGGCGGGCTCGCTCAACCGCGCGGGCTACATGCGCTTCGACTTCACGTGGGGCCAGGCGCTCTCGGATGCGACGCGGAGCGAGATCGAAGAGATCGCCAACAACGCCGTCCGAGACAACCTCGAGGTCACGACGCGCGTCCTGGCGCTCGACGAGGCCAAGTCGCTCGGCGCGATGGCGCTGTTCGGCGAGAAGTACGGCGAGACGGTCCGGATGGTCGACATCGGCGGTCCGTGGTCGCGCGAGCTGTGCGCCGGCACGCACGTCGCCACGAGCGCCGAGGTGGGGCTCATCAATCTCGTCGGCGAGTCGTCGGTGGGCGCGTCGAACCGTCGCGTCGAAGCGCTCGTCGGCGTTGACGCCTTCCGCTCGCTCGCGGCCGAGCGCGCGCTCGTCTTGCAGCTGACCTCGTCGCTCAAGACTCCGCGCGACCAGCTTCCCGCGCGCATCGCGGAACTGCAGGCGAGCCTCAAGTCCGCCGAGAAGAAGATCGCCGCCTTCGAGGCGCGCGCGCTGTCGGATCGGCTCCCGGCCCTCGCGGGGACCGCTGCCCGTGTAGGCGCGCACCTCGTCGTCGCCGAGTCGCTCGGCAGCGCGGGCTCCGCCGACGACGTGCGGTCGCTCGCGCTCCAGGTGCGCGACCGGCTCGGCTCCGATGCCGCCGTCGTGGCGCTCGGGGCGGACGTCGGCGGTCGCCCCGTCGTCGTCGTCGCGACCAACGACGCGGCGCGAGCGGCGGGTGCCAAAGCCGGCGTGCTGGCCAAGGCCGCCGCGGCGGCACTCGGCGGTGGCGGTGGCGGCCGCGACGACGTCGCCCAGGGAGGCGGAACGGATGCCGCAGCCCTCCCCGTCGCACTGGCGGCAGTGAAGGACGCGCTCGGCGCGTGAGCGGGTTCCGGCGCGGGGTGCGCATCGGCGTCGACGTGGGCAAGGCCCGCGTCGGGGTCGCGCGCTCCGATCCGGACGGAATGCTCGCGACACCGGTCGAGACCGTCACGCGGAACGACGATTCGATCGCACGTGTGCTCGCCCTCGCGGGGGAGCACGAGGCGATGGAGATCGTCGTCGGCCTGCCCATCAGCCTGAGCGGGGGAGACACGCCCTCGACGGCCGATGCGCGCGCCTTCGCGCAAGGGCTCGCCGCGGCATCCGCGCTGCCCGTCCGCCTCGTCGACGAGCGACTCAGCACCGTCTCGGCGCATTCGGCACTGCGTGGTTCAGGGCGATCTCAGCGCAACTCTCGTAGCATTGTTGATCAGGTCGCCGCCGTCGTGCTGCTGCAGCAGGCTCTCGATGTCGAGAAGAGCACGGGCCGACCTCTCGGAACATCCGTCCCCCCGGACCAGGAGCCCGCCTGATCATGCCCGATACCACCTCGCGGTTCGACGATCCCTTCGCGGATCTGTTCGGCAAGCTGCCCGACCCGCGCCACCGCGGGGGAGACGCACCCGGACCCCGGCGGACCCCTGCTCCGCTCGGCGACGAGTTCCCGGCGCACCACGACGCGCATCCGCCGGCGCCGGAGCCGGCACCGATTGCCGCGTCGACGCCCGCGATGACGCCGGTCGCCGCAGCGGTCCCGGTGACCCCGCCCGCGTCGCCGCCGGCTCCCGAGCCGACGGGGACGGATGCGGCAGCCGCGGGAGCGGTTCCGTCGTCGCGGCGGGCCGCGCGCGAAGCGCGCAAGGCCCCCGCTCCGGCCGCCGCCCCCGCCCAGCCCGCCGAGCCCGCGACGAACGTCCCAGCCGCGCCCGTGCTGCCCGCGACGGCGATCATGCCCGTGAGTCCCGCGGCGGCGCAGTCCGAGGAGCCGGCGGCACCCGCGCACCAGGAGCCCACCGGGCCGTCGACGCCGGAGCCACAGCCCGCGACCGCCCCCTTCGCCTTCGACGACCTCTTCGCGGCGCGGGCCACCGAGCCTGAGGACGCCCCGGCCGCGAACGTGCGGACGGGAACCGGCGCGCAGGGCGTGGTGGCACCCGCAGGCGACAACCTGCAGGATCTGTTCATGGGCAGGGCCTCGTCGGACCAGATCGGCCAGCCGCCGCCGCCTCCGAACCGGCGCCGTCGGCGCATCGGGGGATGGATCGCCCTCGGCATCGTCCTGCTGCTCCTCGGCGGAATCGCCGCCGGAGGCCTGTACGTCTGGACGACGTACGAGGGCCAGATCCGCGAGTTCATGGGGTGGGAGGAGCCCAAGGACTACGAGGACGGGCTCGCGAACGGCGAAGCGCTCGTCACGATCTCCTCCGGCGACACGGGCGGCGTGATCTCGCAGTCGCTCTACGACGCCGGCGTGACGAAGGAACCGTCCGCGTTCTACGACATGCTCGTCGACACGGGTCAGAACCCCACGTTCTACCCCGGGGTCTACAAGCTGCAGAAGCAGATGACCTCGGCAGCCGCCCTCACGGCGCTTCAGGACCCCGCGAACAAACTCGAGAACTCTGCGCTGCTGCGCGAGGGCCTCACCGTCGAGCAGACGCTGCCGATCCTCGCCGAGGGCATCGGACTGCCGCTCGAGGACTTCCAGGCGGCCGTCGCCGACCCGTCCGTCTACGGCATCACGGTCGACCCCGCGATCGCGGCGGCCAGTGGCCAGCCCCTCGAGGGCTGGCTCTTCCCCGCGATGTACACGTTCGACCCCGGCGCGACCGCGACGGATGTCATCCAGACGATGGTGAACCGCACGATCCAGTCGCTCGACGCCGCCGGAGTGCCCCTCGAGGACCGTCAGCGCATCCTCACGACCGCGTCGATCATCCAGCGCGAGGCGAGCTTCGAGGACGACATGCAGAAGGTCTCGCGCGTCATCCAGAACCGTCTCGATTCCGCCAACGACCAGACTTTCGGGCTCCTGCAGATGGACTCGACGGCGCAGTACGGCTACGGCGAGATGCACGACGGCACGGTCTCGTCTTCGCAGGCGGCGCTCGACGATCCCAACCCGTGGAACACCTATGTCCACGCGGGGCTCCCCATCGGGCCGATCGCGAATCCCGGCGACGTCGCGATCGACGCGGCGATGCACCCCGTCGACGGTCCCTGGTTCTACTTCGTGACGGTGAACCCCGACTCGGGCGAGACGGTCTTCACCGAGACGGTGCAGGAGCACGAGAAGTACGTCAAGCAGTGGCAGGACTGGTGCGCCGCGAACCCCGGTAGATGCTGAGCACCGCGGCGACGCGACTCGCGGTCTGGGGCGACCCCATCGCCCACAGCCGTTCGCCGCAGCTGCACGGCGCCGCCTACGGCGTGCTGGGCCTGGACTGGACGTACGGCCGTCGGCAGGTGACGGAGTCGTCGTTCGCCGCGGAGGTCGCGTCGCTCGACGACACGTGGCGGGGCCTGTCGCTCACGATGCCGCTCAAGGGCGTCGCGTTCGAGGCCGCGGTCAGCCGGGATCGGCGCGCCGAGCTGACGGGCGCCGTCAACACGCTCCTGCTCGACCGGGACGGTCTGCGCGGGTTCAACACCGACATCGGCGGCATCGTCCGCTCGCTCGCGGAGGAGGGGATCGAGGGCGTCGATGAGGCGCGCATCGTCGGCGCCGGCGCGACCGCGACCTCCGCGATCGTCGCGCTCGGCGAGCTGGGCGCTCGGCGCGTCGAGGTCGTCGCGCGCCGACCCGAAGCGGTGGAGCCGCTCGCGCAGCTGGGCCGCGAGCTCGGCATCGCCGTCGTCGCCGTCCCGTTCGCGGCATCCCGCCACGATTCCGTGCCGCTCACGATCGCGACCCTCCCCGGCGACGCGCCCTTGGCGGAAGGGGCCGCCGACGCCCTCGCAGAGGCGGGCGGCCTGCTGCTCGACGTCGTCTACGGCCACTGGCCGACGACCCTCTCGACCGCGTGGGAGAACGCGCGGCATCCCGCCGTCTCGGGGCTCGGGATGCTGCTGCACCAGGCCCTCCTGCAGGTGCGCGTGTTCACGGCGGGCGACCCGGATGCTCCCGTGGATGACGAGGAGTCGGTGCTGGCCGCGATGCGCCAGTCGATCGTGGGAGACTAGATCAATGCTCCGCGTGCTCACGGCCGGCGAATCGCACGGCCCCGAACTCGTCGCCATCATGGAAGGCCTGCCCGCAGGCGTCCCCATCTCGCGCGCCGCCATCCAGGCCGACCTCGAACGACGCAAGCTCGGCTACGGCCGCGGCTCGCGCATGAAGTTCGAAGAGGACGAGCTCACGATCTCGGGCGGCGTCCGCCACGGCCTCAGCCTCGGCAGCCCCATCGCGCTGCGCGTCGGCAACACCGAGTGGCCGAAGTGGGTCGAGGTCATGAGCCCCGAGCCGGTCGAGCTCACCGAGAAGTCGCGCGGCCGCGGCGCCGCGCTCACGCGCCCCCGCCCCGGTCACGCCGACCTCGTGGGCATGCAGAAGTACGACTTCGACGAGGCGCGGCCGATCCTCGAGCGGGCGAGCGCCCGTGAGACCGCGGCGCGCGTCGCGCTCGGCGCCCTCGCGCGCGGCTTCCTCGGCGAGCTCGGCATCCGGCTCGTGAGCCACACGCTCTCGATCGGCCCCGTGCGCGTCCCCGAGGACGCGGACCTGCCCGCGCCCGACGATGTCGACCGGCTCGACGCCGATCCGCTGCGCTGCTTCGACGCCGCGACGAGCGCGCGCATGGTCGAAGAGGTCGACGCGGCGCGCAAGGACGGCGACACGCTCGGCGGCATCGTCGAGGTGCTCGCGTACGGCCTTCCTCCGGGACTCGGCTCGCACGTGCACTGGGACCGTCGACTCGACGGCAAGCTCGCCCAGGCGCTCATGAGCATCCAGGCGATCAAGGGCGTCGAGGTCGGCGACGGCTTCCTCACCACCACCCGCCGCGGCTCGCAGGCGCACGACGAGCTGTTCTCGACGGATGCCGGCATCTCGCGCTCGTCGGACCGCGCGGGCGGCACCGAGGGCGGCATGTCGACGGGCACGGTCCTGCGCGTGCGCGCGGGCATGAAGCCGATCGCGACAGTCCCGCACGCGCTGCGCACGATCGACGTCGCGACGGGCGAGACCGCCGCCGCGCACCACCAGCGCTCCGACGTGTGCGCCGTGCCGGCCGCCGGCGTCGTGGCCGAGGCGATGGTCGCGATCGTGCTTGCGGAGTCCGTGCTCGAGAAGTTCGGCGGCGACAGCGTCGGCGAGACGCGCCGCAACCTCGAGGCCTACCTCGCGGCGATCCCGGATTCGCTGCGGACGACGCCGGCATCCGAGGCGGACCTCGTCGCGCACGAGCTCTCCTGACCGATGACCTCGAGTTCCACGGGAGCCATCGTGCTCGTCGGCCCCATGGGCGCGGGCAAGAGCAGCGTGGGGCGGCGGGTCGCCCGCGAGCTCGGCGTGCCCTTCGCCGACACCGACAGCCTCGTCGCGCGTGAGCACGGCGCCATCCCCGCGCTCTTCGCGGAGCACGGGGAGGCGCGCTTCCGCGAGCTCGAGCGAGCCGCCGTGCGCGCCGCACTTCAGGAGGGCGGTGTCGTCGCCCTCGGCGGGGGCGCGGTGCTCGACGCCGACACGCGCCGTGATCTCGCCGATCACCGCGTCGTGCTGCTGACTGTCGCGCCGCACATCGTGCGCGCGCGGATCCAGGGCGAGTCGCGGCCGCTCCTGACCGACGGCGAGGATCCCGTCGCGCGCTGGCAGTCGATCCTGAACGAACGTCGCGGGTTCTACGAAGAGGTCGCCGACGTCACCTTCGACACCTCGACGGGGCCGCTCGCCGAGGTCGTCAACCACATCGTCTCGTGGGTCCGCTCCGGCCGCCCCGCTGACGACGCACGCGATGCACTGAACGAGGGGACCGAGACGCAGTGAGCGACGTCACGACCATCACCGTCGGGGGAGACCAGCCCTACGACGTCATCGTGGGGCGCGGCATCCTGGACCGCGTCGCGCAGGCCCTCCCGGCTGCCGCGCGCAAGGTCCTCGTGGTGCACCCGCCCACCCTGGCGGCGCAGGCCGCGACGCTGCGCGAGGCCCTCCAGTCGGACGGCACGCGCGAAGTGCTCCTCGCCGAGGTGCCGGACGCCGAGGCGGGCAAGCGCGTCGAGGTGGCGGCGTTCTGCTGGCAGATCCTCGGGCAGGCCGATTTCACGCGCACCGACGCGATCGTCGGCTTCGGCGGCGGCGCCGTCACCGACCTCGCAGGGTTCGTCGCGGCGACCTGGCTGCGCGGCGTCGCGGTCGTTCAGGTGCCCACGACGGTGCTCGCCATGGTCGACGCGGCCGTCGGCGGCAAGACCGGGATCAACACCGCCGAGGGCAAGAACCTCGTCGGCGTGTTCTGGCCGCCGACCGCCGTCGTGTGCGACCTCGACCTGCTCGACGGCCTCTCGCCGAACGAGCGCACCGCCGGCTTCGCGGAGGTCGTCAAGGCAGGCTTCATCTGGGCGCCCGAGATCCTCGATCTGATCGAGGCCGACCCGGTCGCGGCCGTCGATCCGCAGAGCGCGGCCTTCCGGCGCTGCATCGAGCTCGCCATCGACATGAAGGCGCGGGTCGTGGGGGAGGACCTCCGCGAGGCGGGCCTGCGCGAGATCCTCAACTACGGCCACACGCTCGGGCACGCGATCGAGCACGCCGAGCGCTACCGGTGGCGGCACGGCGCCGCCATCTCGATCGGCATGGTCTTCGCGGCGGAGCTCTCGCGCCTCGCGGGACGGCTTCCGGATGCCGCCGCACAGCGCCATCGCGACATCCTCGAGACGCTCGGCCTGCCGACGTCGTACCGCGGCGGCGCGTGGCCTCAGCTGCTTGCGACGATGCAGCGCGACAAGAAGAGCCGCGGCGGGATGCTGCGGTTCATCGTGCTCGACGACATCGCCCGTCCGACGGTTCTGCAGGCGCCCGACGAGTCGCTCCTGTTCGCGGCCTACCAGGAGGTCGCGGGCTGAGAGCCCTCGCCGGCGGCGGTAGGTTCGGAGCATGACCGTGCCCCGCCGTCTGCTCCTGGTCAACGGACCCAACCTCAACCTGCTCGGCGTGCGCGAGCCCGAGGTCTACGGGACGGCGACGCTCGCCGACGTCGAGCGTTCGGTGACGGATGCCGCGGCCGCCCGCGGCTTCGAGGTGCGCGCCGTGCAGTCCAACCACGAAGGCGTGCTCATCGACGCGATCCACGCGGCCCGCGAGGACTGCGCGGGCATCGTCATCAACCCCGGCGGTCTCACCCACACGTCGGTCGTGCTCCGCGACGCGCTTTCGGGCGTCGCTCTCCCCGTCGCCGAAGTGCACATCTCGGACGTCATGAAGCGCGAGCCGTTCCGCCATCACTCCTACGTCGCGGACGTCGCGCTCGTCCACGTCATCGGCGAGGGGATCCCGGGCTACGCGAAGGCCGTGCGCCTGCTCCTGGACGCCATCACGGGACAAGCCGAGGGCTGATCGCGGCGCAGGAGGCGGCATCCCGTAGAATCGAACGTCGGGTCGCACGCGCCGAGCGGGTTTCGAGCCTGCCGAGGGCAGCGACCGACCCATCGACTCTCTGACGAACGGAACTCCTTCAGCCATGGCATCGACCGCAGACATCAAGAACGGCGTCGTCCTCAGCATCGACGGACAGCTCTGGAACGTCATCGAGTTCCAGCACGTCAAGCCCGGCAAGGGTGGCGCGTTCGTCCGCACGAAGCTCAAGAACGTCGTCTCGGGCAAGGTCGTCGACCGCACCTACAACGCGGGAGCGAAGATCGACATCGAGAACGTCGACCGCCGCGACTTCACCTACCTGTACAACGACGGCGACAACTTCGTCTTCATGGACGTCGCCGACTACGACCAGATCAACGTCGGTGCCGCCACCGTCGGTGACGCGAAGAACTTCCTGCTCGAGAACCAGCAGGTGCAGATCGCCCTCAACAACGGCAACCCGCTCTACGTCGAGCTGCCTGCGTCGGTCGTCCTCGAGATCACCTACACCGAGCCGGGCCTGCAGGGCGACCGCTCGTCGGCCGGCACGAAGGCGGCGACGGTCGAGACGGGCTACGAGATCCAGGTCCCGCTCTTCGTCGAGACCGGCACCAAGGTCAAGGTCGACACGCGCACCGGGGACTACCTCGGCCGTGTGAACTGACGCGCTCCCTCCATGAGTGCCCGTTCGAAGGCGCGCAAGCGCGCGCTCGACATCCTGTTCCAGTCCGACGTCCGTGATGAGGACCTCGCGGCGATCCTCGCCGCCGAGGCCAAGCGCGCGGCGAGCGAGCCTGCCCGCGAGGCGTCGTGGCTCTACGCGCGCGAGATCGTCGACGGCGTGATCGACAATCGCGACGCGATCGACGAGCAGATCACGACCTTCGCGAAGGACTGGTCGCTCGCGCGCATGCCCGCCGTCGATCGCGCCGTGCTGCGCATCGCGGTGTGGGAGATCCTCTACAACGACGAGGTGCCCTCGGCCGTCGCGATCGATGAGGCCGTCGAGCTCGCGAAGGAGTTCTCGACGGACGACTCCGGTTCATTCGTGCACGGCGTCCTCGCCAAGATCGCCCGCGCGTCCTGATCCCGTCTCCCGGGGCGGCCGTCGTGTCGGCGGCTCCTGAGAGGATGGATGCCGTGGCGGCGCCGTTCCTCGATCCCGACGACATCCGTCGGCGGGCCGGGGGAGCGGGCTTCGAGCGCGGCGCCGCATACCACCGCGAAGGGATGGTCGCGCGAGCGACGTGGGACGAGGCATCCCGCACCCTCACCGGCATCGTGCGCGGCAGCGGCAGGAACACCTACCGCTGCACGATCCGCATCGACCCTCGGCATCGCACGGGACCCATCGCGTCGGCCGTCTGCTCGTGCCCCGTGGAAGCGGACTGCAAGCACACGGTCGCGACGATGCTCGCGAGCAACGAGCAGTCGGCGCCGCCGGCGATCGCGGCATCCGTCGTCGCATCGCCCGCCGTCGTGCTCGCACCCGCGATGCCGATGCCTGCACGGCCTGCGGCGCCCGCGGCGCCCCCGGCGCCCACGTGGCGCTCGCTGCTCGATCCGCCCGCGGTGCCGTCCGGCCCGCCGCTCGCGCTCGGCATCGAGCTGCGCCAGCGCGCGCCCTACCAGGAGCGCTCGTGGGCGCCGCGCCGCGTGGAGGCGGCCGAACCGCGCGCCCTGGCTGCGCGCCAGGACGATCTCTCACTCGCGATCCGCCCCCTGGTGCGCAGCGACGCGACGGGCGCCTGGATCAAGGGGAACGTGTCGTGGGATGCCGTGCGCCGGCCCGGCTCAGGGTTCCTGCACGAGCACGCCCGCTGGTTCGCACAGCTCGCCGACATCGCGATCGGCGCGCGCTCGCTCGGTCCGTACGCCGACCCTGGGGAGTGGATCGCGCTCGACACCGTCGACTCGGGGCTGCTGTGGCCGCACCTCGAGGCCGCAGCGGGATGCGGCATCCCGTTCGTCACGACGGCGAAGCGGCAGTCCGCCGTCCTCGCTGCGACCGCGTCGGCGTCGCTCGACATCGCCGCCGGCGCGGGCGGCGCGCTGCGGCTGAGCGCGCGGCTCACCGTCGACGGCGAACCCGTCGCGCACGCCGTCGTGCGGCCCATCGGCAGCCACGGCTTCTACGTCGCAGGGCTCGACGCCGACCCCATCCCCATCACGCTCGCGCCGTGCGAGCTGCCCGAGGCCGTCCGCACGCTGCTCCCGCTCCGCGACGGCGTCCTCGTCGCGCGCGACGAGAAGGACGAGTTCCTGCGCGACGCCGTCCCGAGGCTCCGACGGCGCACGACAGTGACGGCGGGCGCGGGGATCGCGCTTCCCCCCGCTTCCGAGCCGGTAGCGATCGTCACGGCGGCGTTCGGAACGGGCGACGTCGTCGACTACCGCATCGAGTGGTCGTATCCGGGCCTCACACGTCTGCCCTACGCCGCGGCCGCGCATCCCGATCGCGACGCAGCGGCGGAGGATCGGATCCGGGAGGCGCTCGAGGAGTCCTGGGGCTCGGCGCTGCCGTTCGCCCCGACGGGCCGGCTCGAGGGCGTCGATGCCGCCGAGCTCGCCGCCCGGACGCTGCCGGCCTGGCAGCAGCTCGACGGCGTGCGGATCGAGGGCAACGCGCCGCGGCGCACGTACACCGAGCTCACGGGCGACCCTGCCATCTCGCTGACCTCGGTCGAGACCACGGATCCCGACTGGTTCGATCTCGGGATCATCGTGACGATAGACGGGCGCAGCATCCCGTTCACGCCTCTCTTCACGGCCCTCGCGCGGGGCCGTGCCAAGCTGCTGCTCTCGGACGGCGCCTTCTTCTCGCTGCGTCACCCGGCGCTCGACCGGCTGAAAGAGCTGATCGACGAGGCCGCGGGCATCGCCGAGTGGGAGACGGCGCCTCGCATCAGCCGTTACCAGACCGACCTCTGGGCCGACTTCGAGGATCTCGCGGAAGAGGCGCAGCCGGCGCTCGCGTGGCGCTCGCTCGTCGAAGGGCTGCGCTCCGAGACGAGCGCCCCCTCGGCGCGACTGCCGGCCGGCGTGCTCGGGGAGCTGCGGCCGTACCAGCGTGCGGGGTTCGACTGGCTCGCCTTCCTGTGGAGCCACCGGCTGGGCGGGATCCTCGCCGACGACATGGGGCTCGGCAAGACGCTGCAGCTGCTGACCCTCGCCGCGCACGTCAAGGAGGGCGGCGAGCCGCGTCCTGTGCTTGTCGTGGCACCGACATCCGTCCTCCCGACGTGGGCGTCGGAAGCCGCGCGCTTCGTCCCGGGGCTCGCGGTGCGCACGATCGAGCAGACCTCCGGCAAGAGCGGCGTGCGGGTGACGGATGCCGCTGCCGGCGCCGACCTCGTCATCACGTCGTACGCGCTCGCGCGGCTCGACGCCGACGAGTTCGCGGCGGTCGACTGGGCGGTCGTGATCCTCGATGAGGCGCAGTTCGCGAAGAACCCGCAGACGAAGCTGCACCGCGCCCTCGCGCGGCTGCGCGCCGGGATGGTCGTCGCCGCGACCGGCACGCCGCTCGAGAACAGCCTGACCGACCTGTGGGCGCTTCTCGCGCTCACGGCGCCCGGACTCTTCCCCTCGGCGCGGCGCTTCCGCGAGGAGTACGTCAAGCCGATCGAGCAGGGCAAGGTGCCGGAGGACCAGGAGGGCGGCGCGTTCCGCTCGGCGCGGCTCGAGCGGCTCCGCCGTCGCATCCGTCCCCTCATGCTGCGCCGCACGAAGGAGCTCGTCGCGCCCGACCTGCCCGAGAAGCAGGAGCAGCTGCTGCGCGTTGCGCTCGATGCCGTGCACCGCGCCCTCTACGACCGCGCCCTCGCGCGCGAACGGCAGAAGGTTCTGGGCCTGCTCGACGACCTCGACCGCAACCGGTTCATCGTGTTCCGCTCGCTGACCCTCCTGCGGCTCATGAGCCTCGCGCCCGTGCTCGTCGATCCAGAACACGCGCACGTCGGCTCGACGAAGCTCGACGCCCTGCTCGAACGCATCGTCGAGGTCGCCGCCGAGGGGCACAGGGCTCTCGTGTTCAGCCAGTTCACGTCGTTCCTGACACTGGCGGCGGAGAGATTGGATGCCGCCGGCATCCGTCACGCGTACCTCGACGGGTCCACCCGGCGCCGGGCCGCCGTCATCGACGCCTTCCGTCGCGGCGACGAGCCCGTCTTCCTCATCAGTCTCAAGGCCGGCGGGTTCGGCCTCACGCTCACGGAGGCGGACTACGTGTTCGTGCTCGACCCGTGGTGGAACCCCGCGGCCGAGGCGCAGGCCGTGGACCGCACGCACCGGATCGGCCAGACCCGCACCGTCTTCGTCTACCGCATGATCGCCGCCGACACGATCGAAGAGAAGGTCATGGCGCTCCAGGAGCGCAAGGCGCGCCTTTTCCAGGCAGTCGTGGACGACGACGCCATGTTCTCGCAGGCGCTCACCGCCGACGACATCCGCGGCCTGCTGGAGGCCTGATCCCCGCCGCGCCAGATGGGGCGGCATGCGCCGCCCGCGTAGACTCGGGTGCTGGTTCTGAAGGGAGCGCTCATGCGGATCACGGGCCTCGGCCACGCCGGGATGTTCATCGAGACTCGGGGCGGCAGCATCCTGTGCGACCCCGTGATCGGTCCGACGTTCTTCGGATCGTGGTTCCCGTTCCCCGACAACCGGGGCCTGGACTGGGAGCGCTTCGGCAACGCCGACTTCCTCTACGTCTCGCACCGCCACCGCGACCACTTCGACCCCGCGCTCATGGAGCGCGTCGTGCCGAAGTCGATCAAAGTCCTGCTGCCCGACTACCCGACCGACGACCTCGAGCAGGACCTCCGCAGGCTCGGCTACGACAACATCGTCTACACGCAGGCGGGCGTGCCGCTCGAGTTCGGCGAACTCAAGCTCATGGTGACGCCGCTGCGCGCGCCCAGTGATGGACCCATCGGCGACTCGTCGCTCTCGGTGGACGACGGCACCGCCAGCATCCTGAACCAGAACGACTCGCACCCGCTCGATCTTGAGAAGCTGCTGTCGTTCTCGAAGCCGGAGGCGTATTTCACGCAGGTCTCGGGCGCGATCTGGTGGCCCATGGTCTACGACCTGCCGCAGGACGCCAAGCAGAACTTCGCGAAGCTCAAGCGGGACGCGCAGAACAAGCGCGCGCTCTACTACATCGAGAAGGTCGACGCCGAGCACGTCTTCCCGATGGCGGGACCGCCGATGTTCCTGCGCGAGGAGCTCTTCCGCTACAACGGCACGGGACTCGAGAGCGACTCGATCTTCACGGACCAGCGCGAGTTCCTCGCGCACATGGCCGTCGAGCGGCCCGCGCAGAAGGGCTACGAGTTCGTCCCCGGCACCGTCGTCGAGCTGTCCGACGGTGAATTGTCGGTCACGCAGACGCTGTACACGGATGCCGAGATCGACCGCTTCTTCGACGACAAGTGGGCCTACCTCGCCGAGCAGCGCGACACCCGGCAGGACGAGGTCGTGGCGGAAGAGGCATCCCGTGCCGCCGTCCTGCCGCCCGCCGAGATGCTCGCGGCGATCCAGGAATGGTGGGAGCCGCTGCTGCGCCGCGCGCGGACGATCCGCAACGGCGTGGGCGGCAACGTCCGGTTCCGCATCGGCGAGCTCGACATGGTCGTGGACTTCCCCAAGGCGAAGGTGCGCGAGTACGCGGGCGAAGAGTGCATCTACTGGTACACGATCCCCGCCGATCTCGTCTCGACGAACATCCGCGATCACGAGATCGACTGGTCGAATTCGATCTTCCTCTCGATGCAGTTCGAGGTGGGGCGCAGCGGCAAGTTCAACGAGTTCCTCACAACGTTCCTCAAGTGCCTCTCGCGCGACCGCATCGAGTACGTCGAGAACTGGTACGCGGAGCAGACCGACCAGACAGAGGACGCACAGCTCGGCGACTGGCAGGTGCAGCGCCGCTGCCCGCACCTCCGCGCCGACCTCACCAAGACCGGCAAGATCGAGGACGGCGTCCTGACGTGCTCACTGCACGACTGGAAGTGGGACCTCGCGAGCGGCAAGTGCCTCACCTCGCAAGGGCACCCCATCCGGGCGTCGCAGGTCGAGGACGACGCGGCGGTTCCGGCGGCGTAACCCGCCGAACCTCCCGCATCGCGACGATTCGCCGGGATCGGTGGGCTCGGCCCGTGCCTTCTGGCGACTCGTCAAAACGGGTCAGGTCGAGATCGGCCTCACCTCCCGTCTTCGAGGCTTGGAGCGCGGTCAGGTAGGAAGGGACGACACCTGGCCCAAGCGCGTGAGCTCCTAGACCCAACCAAACGACTACGTCATTTGGTATTCTGCGACGTGAGTGCCGTAACTTCGGGCACGGTGAGCTGACGCCACGTCTTCTTGGGCAGCGAGCGCGACGTCTATCAACGGAGTGGCTCATGCGTGGATTTCGCTTCTTTTCGGTCTCGATCACCCTGTCGCTTGTGGCCTGCTTGGGGTTGGCTGGGCAATCGGCGCAGGCGACCTTATCGTTCGAAGGTGCGGCTTCCAGCGTGGGAACTTCACCGTCTGGCCCTGTGCAGCGGTTGGCGGGTGCGGATCGGTATGAGACGTCGGCTGTGGTCAGTGCGAGCGTTTTCTCTCCGGGCGTTCCGGTCGCTTATGTTGCGGCTGGGGTGAATTTTCCTGACGCGTTGTCGGGTGCGGCTGCGGCGGGGGTGCTTGGTGGGCCTGTTCTCTTGACCGCGCCAGACTCGCTTTCGGCTGCGGTGCGGACTGAGCTGGCGCGTCTCAAGCCTGTGAAGATCGTCGTCCTAGGCGGTGCCGGGATGGTCTCGGAATCGGTGAGAACGCAGCTCGCGGCTTACACCAACAGTCCTGTGCAGCGGTTGGCGGGTGCGGATCGGTATGAGACGTCGGCTGTGGTCAGTGCGAGCGTTTTCTCTCCGGGCGTTCCGGTCGCTTATGTTGCGGCTGGGGTGAATTTTCCTGACGCGTTGTCGGGTGCGGCTGCGGCGGGGGTGCTTGGTGGGCCTGTTCTCTTGACCGCGCCAGACTCGCTTTCGGCTGCGGTGCGGACTGAGCTGGCGCGTCTCAAGCCTATGAAGATCGTCGTCCTAGGCGGAGCCGAGATGGTGAACGATTCTCTTCTCATCCAACTCGCGCCTTACTCGCACGGAGTCCCGGAGAACCGCGAGAAAGATGGATGGTTCACCGTGGCGATCTATCCAGACACACAGCAGGAGGTCTACACAGCCACGGACACGCGTTTCGTGGATCGATCGAAGTGGCTCGTTGCACATCAGGGTGCACTAGACCTCCGGTTCGTTGCGCACACGGGAGACGTCGTCAACTGGGACACGCCAAGCCATGAGCAGTACGTCATCGCGCGAGACGCGACCAGACCGCTGGACCAGGCGAGAATTCCCTACCAGCTGAGTATCGGCAACCACGACACCTACGCGACCGGCCCGGGTGGGTCGGCGCGCGAACCGGCTCGCACGTACGAATACCAACGCCTGACAACCACCTTCAACTCCTTCTGGCGCTCGTCGGACTACCTTGCCCTCTCGGGGCAATTCGAGCCCGGAAAGGTGGACAACACATACTCGACTTTCGACGCCGAAGGTGCCCATTGGCTCATCCTGAACCTGGAGCTGTGGCCCCGAGGCACGGTGGTGTCTTGGGCCGCAAGCGTCATCGCGTCGCACCCGCAATACAACGTCGTGATCCAGACCCACTCGTTCCTCAACGGCGACGCGCAGATCGACGGAGCGGGCCATTCCCAGCCGAAATGGGAGTACGGCGATTCGTCGCCTCAACGGGTCTACGACCTGCTCGTCGCGCCGTATGCCAACGTCAAGGTCGTTACCAGCGGGCACACCGGCGTGGCGATGTCGCGAGTCATCTCGACCGAGTCGGGGAATCGGGTCGCGTATCTGCTGCAGACGCTGCACTCCAACACCGCTAATCCCGTGCGATTGTCCCAGTTCGACGTAGTCGACGGCACAATCACCACGCAGGTATACGCGCCCCGCGACAACGCGACCTGGGATGTGAAGGTGCTTTCCGGCCTGACGTTCATACGAGGCTGAGGTACCCCATCCGAGGGCCTCCGTCGCCGGCGGCGTCCGGTAGGATCGACCGGAACCTAGAGCAACCTTTAACACCGTCCTGTGAGGCGGAGAAGGGAGCGGCGGATGAGCACGCGAACCGTGCTGCACGAGGCCGACATCACCCGGGCGCTGACTCGGATCTCCCACGAGATCCTCGAGTCCAACAAGGGCCCGGAGAATCTGGTCCTCCTCGGCATCCCCACTCGAGGTGTCGCCCTCGCCCACCGGATCGGCGCCCTCGTCGCGCAGTTCGGCGGACAGCCCGTGCCCGTCGGCGCCCTCGACGTCACGATGTACCGCGACGACCTGCACCGCAATCCGACGCGCGCCCCGCATCCGACGCAGATCCCGGCCGGCGGCATCGACGGCAAGACCGTCGTGCTCGTCGACGACGTGCTCTTCTCGGGACGCAGCATCCGTGCCGCCCTCGACGCGCTGCAGGACATCGGGCGCCCCGCCGCCGTGCGCCTCGCGACGCTGGTCGACCGCGGCCACCGCGAGCTGCCGATCCGCCCCGACTTCGTCGGCAAGAACCTGCCCAGCGCCCGCGACGAGCGCGTCAACGTGCGCCTGTCGGAGGTCGACGGCGCCGAGGAGGTGACGATCGAGTCATGAGGCACCTGCTCGACACCCAGACGCTCGCGCGCGAGGAGGCCCTTCGCATCCTCGACGTCGCCGAGGACATGGCCGACACGCAGCGGCGCGAGGTCAAGAAGCTCCCCACGCTGCGCGGCAAGACGGTCGTCAACCTCTTCTTCGAGGACTCGACCCGCACGCGCATCTCGTTCGAGGCCGCCGCGAAGCGCCTCTCCGCCGACGTCATCAACTTCTCGGCGAAGGGCTCGAGCGTCTCGAAGGGCGAGTCGCTCCAGGACACGGCGCAGACGCTGCAGGCGATGGGCGCCGACGCCGTCGTCATCCGCCACGGCGCCTCCGGCGCGCCGCGCACGCTCGCGACGAGCGGCTGGATCACGGCGGGAGTCGTCAACGCGGGCGACGGAACGCACGAGCACCCGACCCAGGCCCTGCTCGACGCCTTCACGATCCGCAAGCGCACATTCGGCGACGACAGCCGCGGACGCGACCTCGACGGCCTTCGCGTCACGATCGTGGGCGACATCCTGCACTCGCGCGTCGCCCGCTCGAACGTGTGGCTGCTGGCCTCGCTGGGAGCGCAGGTGACGCTCGTCGCGCCGCCGACCCTCGTTCCCCACGACGTCTCGGCCTGGCCCGCGCGCGTCGTGTACGACCTCGATGAGGCGATCGCCGAGGGCTGCGACGCGCTCATGATGCTGCGCATCCAGCTCGAGCGCATGCACGCCGCGTATTTCCCCACTGAACGGGAGTATTCCCGGCGGTGGGGGCTGGATGCGACTCGGCTCGCGGCGCTCGGCACCGGTAGCATGGTCATGCACCCGGGCCCGATGAACAGGGGTCTCGAGATCTCCGCCGACGCCGCCGATTCACCGCGCTCGACCGTGCTCGAGCAGGTGTCCAACGGGGTCTCGGTCCGCATGGCGGTGCTCTACCTGCTGCTTGCGGGCATGGACGAGAAGGAGAACGTGCAATGACAGAGGTTCTTCTGTTCCGCGGTGCCCGGCTCGAAGGCGGCGAAGCCGCCGACCTGCTCGTGGAGGACGGCGTCATCGCCGAAGTCGGCACGGGACTGAGCCGCTCCGGCGCGACAGTCGTCGACGCCGACGGACTCGTCGCGCTCCCCGGCCTCGTCGACCTGCACACGCACCTGCGCGAGCCCGGGTACGAGGCATCCGAGACGATCCTCACGGGGTCGCGTGCCGCGGCAGCGGGCGGCTACACGGCGGTCTTCGCGATGCCCAACACCTCGCCCGTCGCCGACACGGCCGGTGTCGTCGAGCAGGAGCTCGCCCTCGGCGAGGCCGCCGGGTACGTCACCGTCCAGCCGATCGGCGCCGTCACCGTCGGGCAGAAGGGCGAGCGCCTCGCCGAGCTCGGCGCGATGGCGGACTCCCGCGCCCGCGTCCGCGTCTTCAGCGATGACGGCTTCTGCGTGTGGGATCCGCTCATCATGCGCCGCGCGCTCGAATACGTGAAGGCTTTCGACGGCGTCATCGCGCAGCACGCGCAGGACCCGCGGC
Organism: Microbacterium sp. SS28; assembly: GCF_022761035.1. Taxonomy (GTDB): domain Bacteria; phylum Actinomycetota; class Actinomycetes; order Actinomycetales; family Microbacteriaceae; genus Microbacterium. Next base: position 263,137 of record NZ_JAKWJP010000002.1, on the reverse strand, counting down.
TCACGGAGGGCGCCCAGATGAACGAGGGCGCCGTCTCGGCCGAGCTCGGTCTCGCGGGCTGGCCGGCCGTCGCCGAGGAGTCGATCATCGCGCGCGACGTGCTCCTGGCCGAGCACGTCGGCTCGCGCCTGCACGTGTGCCACCTCTCGACCGCCGGGTCGGTCGAGATCATCCGGTGGGCGAAGAAGCGCGGTGTGAACGTGACAGCCGAGGTCACGCCGCACCACCTGCTCCTGACCGACGAGCTCGCGCGTGACTACGACGCGCGCTTCAAGGTCAACCCGCCGCTGCGCCGCGAAGAGGACGTCCTCGCCGTGCGCGAGGGCCTTGCGGACGGCACGATCGACATCGTCGCGACGGATCACGCACCGCATCCCGTCGAAGCGAAGGCGTGCGAGTGGCAGGCCGCCGCGAACGGCATGGTGGGGCTCGAGAGCGCCCTCCGCGTCGTGCAGCAGGCGATGGTCGACACGGGGCTCATCGTGTGGGCCGATGTCGCGCGCATCATGTCGCGCACGCCCGCGCGCATCGGGCGGCTCGAGGGCCACGGCACTCCGCTCAGCGCAGGGCACGCGGCATCCGTCACCTTCTACGACCCCGCTCCCGTGCGGGCCTTCTCGACAGGTGACCTCGCCGGCCGCAGCGTCAACTCGCCCTACCTCGGACGCGAACTGCCCGGCGAAGTGCGCTGGACGCTGCACCGCGGACGCCCGACCGTCGCCGAAGGAGCTCTGCTCGAGACGCCGGGAGTGCGCGCATGACCCAGCAGGGCGCCCTGCTGACGATGATCAGCATCGCGGCCGCGCTCCTCTTCTCTCTCGTGTGGGCGTGGATTCGACGCACGCGCCGCGACAGCGCGCTCACCGCGCCCGTGGGTGAGGTTCCGGCGAGAGCCGCCGTGCTGGCGGTCTTCCCTGGGCTGTACGTCGCCACCACGAAGCACGGCCAGCCGCTCGAGCGCCTCGCGATCCGGGGGCTGGGGTTCCGCTCCAAGGCGGACCTCACGATCACCGACGCCGGCGTGGCGCTCGACCTCACCGGCCAGCCGCGCGTGTTCCTCGACGTCTCCCGCATCGCCGGCGCCGCGCAGGCGACCGTCGCGATCGACCGCGTCGTCGAGCCCGACGGGCTCACCCGCATCGACTGGCGCACCGACGACGGCACGGTCGTCGACACCTACTTCCGACCCCAGGATGCTTCGGCCCGCGCTCTCGCGGACGCCGTGAGCGGCATCCTGATTCCGACCCCGACGGGAACCGACGCATGACCTCCCTGTTCCAGGCCGACCCCGCCGTCCTCGTGCTCGAGGACGGGACCCGACACGTCGGACGCGCCTACGGCGCGCACGGCACGACCCTCGGCGAAGTCGTCTTCTCGACCGGCATGACCGGCTACCAGGAGACGCTCACCGACCCCTCGTACGCAGGCCAGATCGTGCTGCAGACGGCGCCGCACATCGGAAACACCGGCATGAACGGCGAAGACCCCGAGTCGCGCCGCATCTGGGTCTCGGGCTACATCGTGCGCGACCCCTCGCGCGTCGTCTCCAACTGGCGCGCCGACGAGTCGCTCGACGACGCGCTCGTGAACGACGGCGTCGTGGGCATCAGCGGCATCGACACGCGCGCCGTGACGCGCCACATCCGCTCGGCGGGCAGCATGCGCGGCGGCATCTTCTCGGGCGAGGCCGCCGCCCTCGACCCCGAGGAGCAGCTGCGCCTCGTGACCGACGCTCCGCAGATGGCGGGCCAGAACCTCTCGGCGGCCGTCTCGGTCGCCTCGGCAGAGGTGACGGAGGCGACGGGGGAGCGCATCGGCAACCTCGCGGTGCTCGACCTCGGCGTCAAGCAGGCGACGATCGACAACCTCGCGGCGCGCGGCTTCGACGTCCACGTCCTTCCGCAGGATGTCACGATCGACGACATCCGTGCGATCGAGCCCGTCGCGGTCTTCTACTCGAACGGACCCGGCGACCCCGCCGCCTCGGGCGACCACGTGGAGCTCCTGCGCGGCGTCCTCGACGACGGGCTGCCCTTCTTCGGCATCTGCTTCGGCAACCAGCTGCTCGGCCGCGCGCTGGGCCTCGGAACGTACAAGCTCCCCTTCGGGCACCGCGGCATCAACCAGCCCGTGCTCGACAAGGCGACGGGCCGCGTCGAGATCACGGCGCACAACCACGGCTTCGCCGTCGACGCGCCGCTCGAAGGCGCTTTCGACAGCCCCAACGGCTATGGACGCGTCGAGGTGAGCCACGTGGGACTCAACGACCAGGTCGTCGAGGGCCTGCGGGCACTCGACATCCCCGCCTTCTCGGTGCAGTACCACCCCGAGGCCGCGGCCGGCCCGCACGACGCCAACTACCTCTTCGACCGCTTCCGGGACCTCGTTCTCGCCACGATCAAGGACAACAATGCCTAAGCGCGACGACATCAAGAGCGTCCTCGTCATCGGGTCCGGCCCGATCGTCATCGGCCAGGCGTGCGAGTTCGACTACTCCGGCACGCAGGCCTGCCGCGTGCTGCGCGAGGAGGGCGTGCGCGTCATCCTCGTCAACTCGAACCCGGCGACGATCATGACCGACCCGGACTTCGCCGACGCGACGTACATCGAGCCCATCAACTGGCGCGTCATCGAGACGATCATCGCGAAGGAGAAGCCCGACGCGATCCTCCCGACCCTCGGTGGCCAGACGGCGCTCAACGCGGCGATCGACCTGCACAAGAACGGCATCCTCGAGAAGTACGACGTCGAGCTGATCGGCGCCGACTTCGAGGCGATCAACAAGGGCGAGGACCGCCAGATCTTCAAGCAGCTCGTGCTGGATGCGGGAGCGGATGTCGCGGCATCCGTCATCTGCCACTCGATGGAGGAGCTGCTCGCCGGCGCCGAGCAGCTCGGCTACCCGCTCGTCGTGCGCCCGTCCTTCACGATGGGCGGCCTCGGCTCGGGCTTCGCCTACGACGAGGCCGACCTGCGCCGCATCGGCGGCGCGGGCCTGCACGACTCACCCACGACCGAGGTGCTCCTCGAGGAGTCGATCCTCGGCTGGAAGGAGTACGAGCTCGAGCTCATGCGCGACACGGCCGACAACACGGTCGTCGTGTGCTCGATCGAGAACGTCGACCCCGTCGGCGTCCACACGGGCGACTCGATCACCGTCGCGCCCGCGCTGACGCTCACCGACCGCGAGTACCAGAAGCTGCGCGACATCGGCATCGACATCATCCGCGCCGTCGGCGTCGACACGGGCGGCTGCAACATCCAGTTCGCCGTCGACCCGAAGACGGGCCGCATCATCGTCATCGAGATGAACCCGCGCGTCTCGCGGTCTTCGGCCCTCGCGTCGAAGGCGACGGGCTTCCCGATCGCCAAGATCGCCGCGAAGCTCGCGATCGGGTATCGCCTCGACGAGATCCCGAACGACATCACGAAGGTCACGCCCGCGAGCTTCGAGCCGACGCTCGACTACGTCGTCGTCAAGGTGCCGCGGTTCAACTTCGAGAAGTTCCCGGCCGCCGACGTCACGCTCACGACGACCATGAAGTCGGTCGGCGAGGCGATGGCGATCGGCCGCAACTACGCGACGGCGCTGCAGAAGGCGCTCCGCTCGCTCGAGAAGCGGGGATCGAGCTTCCACTGGGGCGACGAGCCGCGCTCGGTCGACGAGCTGCTCGAGATCGCGAAGACCCCGACCGACGGCCGCATCATCGTCGTGCAGCAGGCGCTGCGCAAGGGCGCGACGATCGAGCAGCTCTTCGACGCGACGGCGATCGATCCGTGGTTCCTCGACCAGATCGTCCTGATCAACGAGGTGGCGGAGTTCGTCCGCACGGCAGGGGAGCTGGATGCCGCGACCCTGCGCGTCGCGAAGGAGCACGGCTTCAGCGACGCGCAGATCGGGCAGCTCCGCGGCGACTCCGAGCAGGAGGTGCGCGGCGTCCGCCATGGGCTCGGCATCCGTCCCGTCTTCAAGACCGTCGACACCTGCGCCGGCGAGTTCCCCGCGCTCACCCCGTACCACTACTCGAGCTACGACTTCGAGACCGAGGTGACGCCCTCGGAGCGCACGAAGATCGTCATCATCGGCTCGGGGCCCAACCGCATCGGGCAGGGCGTCGAGTTCGACTACTCGTGTGTCCACGCGTCCTTCGCGCTCGCCGACGCCGGCTACGAGACCGTCATGGTCAACTGCAACCCCGAGACCGTCTCGACCGACTACGACACGTCCGACCGGCTGTACTTCGAGCCGCTCACGCTCGAGGACGTCCTCGAGGTGCTGCACGCCGAGGCGCGCTCGGGCGAGATCCTCGGCGTGATCTGCCAGCTCGGCGGCCAGACGCCGCTGGGCCTCGCGAAGGGCATCGAGGAGGCGGGATACCGGATCCTCGGCACGAGCCCCGCCGCGATCGACCTCGCGGAGGAGCGCGCGCTCTTCAGCGGAATCCTGGATTCCGCAGGCCTCGTCGCACCCCGCCACGGCACGGCGACGGACGAGGCAGGCGCGATCGCGATCGCGGAGGAGATCGGGTTCCCCGTCCTCGTGCGCCCGTCGTTCGTCCTCGGCGGACGCGGCATGGAGATCGTCTACGACACCCCGAGCCTGCGCGACTACTTCGTCCGCACGGCGGGCGAGGTCGTCATCGAGCCCGGCAAGCCCCTGCTCGTGGACCGCTTCCTCGATGACGCCGTCGAGATCGACGTCGACGCGCTGTTCGACGGCGACGAGCTCTACATCGGCGGCGTCATGGAGCACCTCGAGGAGGCCGGCATCCACTCCGGCGACTCGAGCTGCACGCTCCCGCCGATCTCGCTCGGCCGCACCGAGATCGACCGCGTTCGCACCGCGACGCACGCGATCGCCGAGGGCGTCGGCGTGCGCGGACTGCTCAACGTGCAGTTCGCCGTGAGCGCCGGCGTGCTCTACGTCATCGAGGCGAACCCGCGTGCCTCGCGCACCGTCCCGTTCGTGTCGAAGGCGCTCGGCATCCCGCTCGCGAAGGCCGCCGCGCGCATCATGGCCGGTGCGTCGATCGCCGAGCTGAAGGCCGAGGGCCTCCTGCCCGAGAGCGACGGCTCGCGCGTGCCGCTCGACGCGCCCGTCGCCGTCAAGGAGGCGGTGCTGCCCTTCAAGCGGTTCCGCACGAAGGACGGCCTCATGGTCGACTCGGTGCTCGGACCCGAGATGCGCTCGACAGGCGAGGTCATGGGCATCGACCGCGACTTCCCGACCGCGTTCGCGAAGAGTCAGGATGCCGCGTACGGGGGCATGCCGCTCGAGGGCACCGTGTTCATCTCGGTCGCCGACGACGACAAGCGCGCCGTCATCCTGCCGGCGCACCGCCTGCAGGAGCTCGGGTTCACGCTCGTCGCGACCGAGGGCACGGCCGAGATCCTCGCCCGCAACGGCATCGCGGTCGAGGTCGTGAGCAAGTACTCCGAGACGCAGGCCAGCGGCGAGACGAACATCGTCGACCTCATCAACGCGGGCAAGATCGACATGATCGTCAACACGCCGAGCGGTGGTGCCGCGCGCGCCGACGGCTACGAGATCCGCGCGGCGGCCGTCGCGGCCGACAAGGCGCTGTTCACGACCATGGCGGTGCTCGGCGCCGCCGTGAGCGCCCTGCCGGTGCTGCGCGAGGGCTTCAAGGTCAGGAGCCTCCAGGAGTACGCGCTCGACCGGGCGGGGCGCGCGTGACCGCTGAGCGGGTCGAAGCGTTCGGCGCACGGCTGACTGCCGCGTTCGCGCAGCACGGGCCGCTCTGCGTCGGGATCGACCCGCATACGCAGCTCCTGAAGGAGTGGGGGCTGGATGCCTCGGGCAAGGGCCTCCGCGAGTTCGGACTGCGCGTCGTGGACGCAGCGTCCGGGCGCGTCGGCGTCGTCAAGCCGCAGGTCGCCTTCTTCGAGCGCGCAGGTGCCGCCGGGTACGCGGCTCTCGAGGAGGTCATCGCGGCGGGACGTGCCGCGGGCCTCATCGTGATCGCGGACGCGAAGCGCGGCGACATCGGCACGACGATGGACGGCTACGCGGCCGCCTGGCTCGAGCCGGGTTCCCCGCTCGAGTCGGACGCCGTCACGGTGAGCCCGTACCTCGGCCCCGAGTCGCTGCGCGGCACGCTGACCCTCGCCGTCCGCGGCGGGAAGGGCGTCTTCGTCCTCGCCGCGACGAGCAACCCCGAGGCGGCGTCGCTGCAGACCGCGCACACGACGGATGTCGCGGCCGGTGACGGCGAGACCGTCGCGGCGCGCGTCGCCCGCGACATCGCGTGGGTCAACGGCTCGGCCGCGTTCGGTGGCGGGCTCGGCCCCGTGGGCCTCGTGGTGGGCGCGACGGTGGACCGGCTCGAGTTCGGGCTGACGGACGACGTCCTGCGCGGCGCGCCGATCCTCGCGCCCGGCTTCGGTGCGCAGGGCGCCGACCCGGCCGACCTCCCGGCGCTCTTCGGAGAGCTCGCGCCGAACGTGATCGCGTCCGAGAGTCGCAGCATCCTCTCGGCCGGCCCGGATGGGCTCGTCGCGCGCATCGAGGAGCGGGCCGCCCTGTACCGTGGGGGGTCCCATGCCTGACGCACAGCATCCTCCCGAGGTCGACCGGGCCGCGGCATCCCGTCGCGCCGTCGCCGCGCGGCGTGCGCGTGCGGCTCTCAAGCAGGACGTCGCCATGCGTGTCCTCACGCCGCAGCAGCTGCTGCGGCGCGCGTTCGAGGATCCCGCGTCGCCCGCCGGCACGATGCGCGTCACGGAGTTCCTGACCGCGATCCCCGCGATCGGCGAGGGCAAGCGCGACCGGATCCTCGCGCAGCTGAGCATCTCGCCCGTCAAGCGGCTCGGCGGCCTCGGCGCCCGCCAGCGCCGTGCGCTCGAGGCTTTCCTCGACGAGCGCTGGCCCGAACTTCAGCCCCGCAGCGGCCGCAGCCGTCTCGTCGTGCTCGCAGGGCCGACGGCGGTCGGCAAGGGCACCGTCGCGGCGCACATCAAGCGGGAGCATCCCGAGATCCACCTGTCGGTGTCCGCCACGACGCGCGCTCCGCGCCCCGGCGAGACCGAGGGCGAGCACTACTACTTCGTCGACGACGCGGAGTTCGACCGCCTCATCGCGGACGACGAGCTGCTCGAGCACGCGACGGTGCACAACCGCTTCCGCTACGGCACGCCCCGCCGGCCGATCGAGAAGGCCCTCGACGAGGGCCGGAGCGTCCTGCTCGAGATCGACCTGCAGGGTGCGCGCCAGGTGCGGGCGGCCGAGCCGTCCGCGACCCTCGTCTTCTTGCTGCCGCCGAGCTGGGACGAGCTCGTGCAGCGCCTCGTCGGCCGCGGCACGGAGGGCGCCGAGGAGCGCAGTCGCCGACTGCGCACCGCCAAGGTCGAGCTCGCGGCCCAGCACGAGTTCGACTTCCTCGTCGTCAACGACGAAGTCGGCCACGCCGCCGAAGAGGTCGTCGCCCTCACGCGGTAGACTGTCTGTTTGGGCGCGCGCCGGGTGACGCGTGCCGTACGTCTTCCACCGACATCCGCCCCCGAACCAGGAGGTTCCCCCATGGCCGGAACGAACCAGGGCATCATCGAGCCCCCCATCGACAACCTGCTCGGCAAGGTCGACTCGAAGTACCAGCTCGTGATCTACGCGTCCAAGCGCGCGCGCCAGATCAACGACTACTACTCCGACCTGCACGAGGGCAACCTCTTCGACAACGTGGGCCCGCTCGTCGACTCCACCGTCGAGGACAAGCCGCTCACGATCGCGCTCCACGAGATCAACGAAGACAAGCTCCGCCTCCGCTCGGTCGAGTAAGTCCGGCGTGTGACGCCCCGCGGCGCCTGACGCCGCGATGTCGGGGCCTGCCCTCAGACTGGGGGCGGGCCGCACCCGTAACGATCCTGGAGCCTCGATGTCCGCACTGCGTCTGTTCACCTCCGAGTCCGTCACCGAGGGGCATCCCGACAAGATCTGCGACCAGATCTCGGACTCGATCCTCGATGCGCTGCTCGAGGTCGATCGCGACAGCCGCGTCGCGGTCGAGACGCTCGTCACGACGGGACTCGTCCACGTCGCGGGCGAGGTCCGCACCGAGGGCTACGTCGACATCCCGGGCATCGTCCGCCGCGTCGTGAACGGCATCGGCTACACGTCGAGCGACACGGGCTTCGACGGCGACTCGTGCGGCGTCAGCGTGTCGATCGGCGAGCAGTCCGGCGACATCGCCGCGGGTGTCGACACGGCGATCGAGCACCGCGAGGGCGGCTCCGACGACCCGATCGACGAGCTCGGCGCCGGCGACCAGGGCATCATGTTCGGCTACGCGACGAACGAGACGCCGCAGCTCATGCCGATGGCGATCTGGACGGCGCACCGCATCGCCGAGAGGCTCGCCGCCGCCCGCAGGTCCGGAGCGCTGCCGTTCCTCCGCCCCGACGGCAAGACGCAGGTCACCCTCGGCTACGACGGCGCCGTCCCGCGCACCGTCGAGGCCGTCGTCGTCTCGACGCAGCACAACCCCGACATCTCGATCGCCGCGCTCCGCGCCGCGGTGCAGGCCGAGGTGATCGACCCCGTGCTCGCGCAGACGGGCCTGTCGCTCGACGGCGTGAAGTACCACATCAACCCGGCCGGCGACTTCGTCACGGGCGGCCCGAAGGGCGACGCGGGTCTCACGGGCCGCAAGATCATCATCGACACCTACGGCGGCGCCTCGCGGCACGGCGGCGGCGCCTTCAGCGGCAAGGACCCGTCGAAGGTCGACCGCTCGGCCGCGTACGCGATGCGCTGGGTCGCCAAGAACGCCGTCGCAGCGGGCCTTGCGGATCGACTCGAGGTGCAGGTCGCGTACGCGATCGGCAAGGCGAACCCCGTCGGGCTCTACGTCGAGTCGTTCGGCACGGGTCACATCGACGACGAGACGATCACGAAGGCCATCACGAGCGTCTTCGACCTGCGCCCCAAGGCGATCATCGACGAGCTCGACCTCCTGCGTCCGATCTACGCGCAGACGGCGACCTACGGCCACTTCGGGCGCGAGCTGCCCGACTTCACGTGGGAGCGCACCGACCGCGTCGAGGAGCTCCGCGCCGCGGCCGGCCTGTGAGCCGGTCCTCGCTCACCCCGGCCTTGACATGGCTCTCGGCGCGCGCAGGGCGCTGACGTGACCGCGCGGCCCGTGGCGCGAGTCCTCCTGGATTCGCCGCTGCCGCAGCTCGACCGTCTCTTCGACTACGCCATCCCGCCCGAGTGGGAGCAGGACGCCCAGCCGGGTGTCCGCGTGCGCGTGCCGCTGCGCTCGGCCGGTCGCGTCGTCGACGGGTTCCTCGTCGAGCGCGGCGAGCCCGAGACGGGGGACCGTCCGCTCTCCGAGCTCGACGCCGTCCTCTCGCCCGTCCCCGTCCTGCCGCACCGGCTGTACACGCTCGCTCGCCGCGCCGCCGACCGTGCGTCGGGGTCGGCGTCCGACATCCTGCGTCTCGTCGTGCCCAAGCGCATGGTGCGCGCCGAGAAGGCGTGGGTCGCGACGCCGACTCGGGATGCCCCGGCCGTGCCGGCCGCGAGTGCTGAGTGGGCCGGGGGAGTGCTCGCGGCGTTCCCGGGCCTCGCCGACGGCGTGGCGCAGGGCGCACGCCTCGCGGTCGAGGCTCCTGCGCGTGTCGCGCAGGTCGCGACGGGCGACGGCGGATGGGTCGGCGCGTGGGCCGAGCTGCTCGCGGCCGCCGCCGTCTCGACGCTCGCCGCGGGGCGCAGCGCCGTGCTCGTCGTCCCCGACCATCGCGACCAGGCGCAGCTCGAGCACGCCCTCGCCGGCCTCGTCCCCGCCGAGGCGGTCATCCGGCTCGACGCCCGCCAGGCGTCGCCCGCGCGCTACGCCGGATTCCTGCGCACGCTCGACCCTGTCCCGTGCATCGTGGTCGGCAATCGCTCGGCGGTCTACGCACCTGTGCACGCGCCGGGCCTGATCGCGGTGTGGGATGACGGCGACCCGCTCCTCGACGAGCCCCTGAGCCCCGGCGTGCACGCGCGCGACGCCGCCCTGCTCCGGCAGGAGCTCGACGCCTGCGCGCTGCTGTTCGCGGGCCACACACGCACGACCGACGTCGAGCGGCTCATCGGCGTGGGCTGGGTGCGCGATGTGCCGCCCGCGCGGCGAGGAAGCCCCCGCGTCGTCCTCAGCGCGACGCGCGAAGGCGAGTCGCGGGGCGCGCGGGTGCCCTCCGCGGCCTTCGCGGCCGCCCGCGAGGCGCTGCGCTCGGGGCCCGTCCTCGTCCAGGTCGCGCGTCCCGGATACTCGCCCGTCCTGGTGTGCGCGGAATGCCGGCGGCCCGCCCGCTGCGAGCACTGCGCGGGCCCCCTGCACGCGGCCCGGCCGGGTGCCGTGCCGACGTGCGGATGGTGCGGCCGCTCCGCGAACGGATGGGCGTGCCCGCACTGCGAGTCCACCCGGGTGCGGATGGCCTCCTCGGGCAGCGAGCGCACCGCCGATGAGCTCGGCCGCGCGTTCGCCGGCATCCGGATCATCGTCGCCGACGGCGACCACCCGGTCACTCACGTCGACGCGCGCCCCGCACTCGTCGTCGCGACCCGCGGCGCCGAGCCGATCGCCGAGGGCGGCTATCGCGCCGTCATCCTGCTGGACGGCGAGCGGATGCTGCTGGCCGACGATCTGCGGATCGGCGAGTCGTGCCTGCGCTGGTGGATGAACGCGGCAGCCCTGTCGGCGGCGAACGCCCCCGTGCACCTCGTGGGCGTCACTGGCTCCGTGGCGCGCGCTCTCGCGACGTGGACGCCCGCCGCCTACGCGCGCTCCGAGCTCGCCGACCGAGCGCCGCTGCGGATGCCGCCCGCCGTCCGTGTCGCGGTCCTCGAGGGTCCCTCCACGTCGGTGACGGCGGCCCTCGCGGCGGTCCGGGATGCCGCGCCCGATCTCGGGGCGCAGGATCTGCTCGGACCCGTCGCCCGCGACGACGACACCGTGCGCGCGCTCGTCCGCTTCGACTACGGGCAGGGCGGGCGCGTCACCGAGAGCCTGCGCTCTTCGGTCGTCGCCGATGCGCTGCGTGCGCGCAAGAACGCGCGCGGGAGGACGCCCGGCGCTCGCAATACACTCAGAGTGCGGGTCGACGTGCCCGACCTCGACCTGTGAGGAGCGCCATGCGCCTCGTCTTCGCCGGGACCCCGGATGCCGCGGTCCCGACGCTCCGCCGCCTTGCCGCCTCCGACCACGATGTCGTCGCGGTCGTCACGCGCACGGACGCGCCGCTCGGGCGCAAGCGCGTCCTGACGCCGTCTCCCGTCGCGCAGGCCGCCGGGGAGCTCGGCATCCCGACGATCAAGGCCGACCGCCTCGACGACGCGGCGACCGGGGCGATCGGCGCGTTCGCCCCCGACCTGGGCGTCATCGTCGCGTACGGCGGGCTCGTCCGCGAGCCGCTCCTGTCGCTGCCCGGGCACGGCTGGATCAATCTGCACTTCTCCCTGCTGCCGCGCTGGCGCGGAGCCGCCCCCGTGCAGCGCGCGCTCATCGCAGGCGACGCCGAGACGGGTGCGGCGGTGTTCCAGCTCGTGCCCGCCCTCGATGCGGGCGACGTCTTCGCGCAGCTGCGCATCCCGACGCCCGAGGGCGTGACGGCCGGTGAGCTGCTCGCCGATCTCGCCGTGCGCGGTGCGGACCTCGTGAGCGAGGTCGTGGACGGGATCGCCGCCGGCACGGCCCAGGCGCGCGCTCAGACGGGCGAACCCACCCACGCCGCGAAGCTCGGTCTCGAGGATGGCCGCATCCGCTGGCGCGAACCGCGGGAAGCCGTCCTCTCGCGCGTGCGCGGCGTGACCCCCGAGCCGGGCGCGCACACGACCCTCGACGGTGCGCGCCTCAAGGTTCTCGCGGCGGCGCCCGCCCCCGCGGGAGCCGAGCGCCTCTCTCCGGGCGAGCTCGCCCTCGTGGGACGCGACGTGCACGCGGGGACCGCGACCGACCCGATCGTGCTCGAGACCGTCCAGCCCGCCGGCAAGGGCGCGATGCGCGCCCCCGACTGGTGGCGCGGGATGCGCGCCGAGGGTCGGGTGGTCGCGGAATGAGCGCCAGCGCACCCCGCCGCGTCGCACACGACGTGCTGCAGGCGGTCGGCGAGTCCGACGCCTACGCCAATCTGCTGCTGCCCACCGCGATCGCGCGGGCTCAGCTCTCGACGGCCGACGCCGCCCTGGCGACGGAGCTCACCTACGGCACTCTCCGTCGCCGCGGCACGTACGACGCCGTGATCTCGATCGCCGCCGATCGTCCCGTGCAGGAGATCGACGCCGCCGTCATCGACGCGCTCCGCCTCGGGGTGCACCAGCTGCTCTCGACGCGCGTCGCGTCGCATGCCGCCGTCCACGAGTCGGTCGAGCTCGTCCGTGGAGCGGGTCGCGGTGCAACGGGCTTCGTCAACGCCGTCCTGCGCCGCATCTCACGCGACACGCCGGGGGACTGGATGACGCGAGTAGAGCAGTCGGCGCGCTCCGAGGACGAGCGCCTCGGCCTGGTCTACTCGCACCCCGTGTGGATCGTCCGCGCCTTCCGGCGCGCCCTCGCCGCCGAGGGGCGTGCCGACGAGCTGGAGGCCCTCCTGACGGCCGACAACGCCTCGCCGCGCGTCACGATGGCCGCCCTTCCCGGACTCGCCGAGGTCCCCGACGACGCCCGGCACACGCCCTACTCTCCGCTCGGCTTCCGGCTCGGCGGCGGCGATCCCGAGGGGCTCGTGACGGGCTCCGGCGGCCGCGTGCGCGTGCAGGACGAAGGGTCGCAGCTCGCGGCGCTCGCTCTGACGCGCGCCGAGCCCGTCCGCCCCGGCGAGCGCTGGCTCGACCTGTGCGCGGGCCCCGGCGGCAAGACCGCCGTGCTGGCCGCCGAGGCGCTGGCCGGGGGCGCGCTGCTCGAGGCGAACGAGATCTCACCCGCCCGCGCGGGGCTCGTGCGGCGCGCGATCGCGGGCGTCCCGCTCGAGGTGGACGTGTCCGAAGAGGACGGCCGGTTCCGTGCCGCCGACACTCCCGGGCTCTACGACCGCATCCTCGTCGACGCGCCGTGCACGGGGCTGGGCGCGCTGCGCCGGCGGCCCGAGGCGCGCTGGCGCAAGTCGCCCTCCGACGTCCCGTCGCTCACCGAACTGCAGACCGAGCTCCTCTCGGCCGCGGTCCTGGCGCTCCGCCCCGGCGGGATCGTCGCGTACATCACGTGCTCGCCGCATCTCGCAGAGACGTCCGGTGTCGTCGCCGAGGTGCGACGCGCATTCGGCTCGTCGCTCGAGGAGGTCGACGCGCGGGCTGTCGTCGCGCGCGTCGCGTCGACCGACCCGCGGCTGCCGGCGCAGGCCGACGGCTCGCTGCGCGCGCAGCTCTGGCCGCACCGCCACAACACCGACGCGATGTCGATCTCGCTCCTGCGGCGCGTCTGACCAGCGCGCTCCGCTCAATCAGCAGATTCCGCCGAGACCGAGCCGCACGTCATCTGTCTCGACGAGAACCCCTGCCGCACGCCCGCCCAGACGGTCACTCCAGCAGCGTGATCGATGCCGGGAGCCCGTCGAGCTCGACCTTCAAGGCGACGAGTGCGGCGGGGTGCGAGCGGGCGAGTTCGCGGGCGTCGAGGCTGATGGTCGAGCCCGACGGGGTGGCGACGGCCAGGTCGCGCAGGACGGCGAGGACGCGCTCGGCCGCCGCGAACCCGAGCTCTCCGCTGAGCCGGATGACGCGTCCCTCCGGGGTCTCGGTGATGTCGACGATCGGCTGCGAGATGCTCTCGTGGGGCTCCAGCAGATGCATCCCCATCCGGTCCGACATCGTCGCGACGATCGCTTGCCCGCGCACGCTGTTCCCGTGCCGGTCCAAGCGCGGACTGAACGCCGCGACGCCGAACTGGGACGGCGCGACCGCGAGCACGCCGCCGCTGACGCCGCTCTTCGCGGGCAGCCCGACGCGCAGGAGCCACTCGCCCGAGAAGTCGTACATGCCGCAGCTCGACATGATCGAGAGCACGTCGCGCGCGACGCGCTCCGAGGCGACACGCTCACCCGTGACGGGGTTGACACCGCCGAACGCGAGCGTCGACGCCATGACCGAGAGGTCCCTCACCGTCACGAGGATCGAGCACTGCCGGAAGTAGGTCTCGAGGGCGACGTCGACGGGGGCGTCGACGATGCCGTACGAGCGCATGAGGTGCCCGAGTGCGCGGTTGCGGTCACCCGTCGTGGATTCCGACCGGTAGACCGACTCGTCGACGCGCAGCTCGCGGCCCGCGAACGCCGAGAGGGTCTCGAGGATCCGCCGCGTGCGCTCCGCGACATCCGCTCCCTCCACCATGCCCGTCGTGGCGATCGCGCCCGCGTTCACCATGGGGTTCTCGGGGCGGCCGGTGCCCTCTTCGAGGCTGATGGCGTTGAACGGCTCGCCGCTCGGCTCGGTGCCGACGCGCTTCATGACGGCGTCGAGCCCCTGCCGCGACAGCACGTGCGCGAGGACGAAGGGCTTCGAGATCGACTGGATCGTGAACTCGACCTCGTCGTCGCCGACCGAGCGCACGATGCCGCGCGGGCCGACGACGGCGAACGCCAGACGATCGGGGTCGACGGTCGCGAGTTCGGGGATGTAGGACGCGGGGGAGCCGCTGTCGTCATCCGAGACGTCGTCCACGACCTGCTGCATGAGCGCCACGATGGGATCCACGGCTCGACCATAATGGACGGATGCCGCGCCACGACCAGGACCGCATCCGGATCAACCCCAGCATCCTGGCTGCCGACTTCGTCAACATGCAGGCCGAGCTCGCGCGCATCGCGGAGGCGGACTTCGTCCACGTCGACGTCATGGACAACCACTTCGTGCCGAACCTCACGTTCGGTCCGCAGATGGTCGAGCGGATCCAGGCGACGAGCCCCGTGCCGCTCGACGTGCACCTCATGATCGCCGACCCCGACCGCTGGGCGCCGGAGTACGCCGAGATCGGCGCCGCATCGGTGACCTTCCACCTCGAAGCGGCGACCGAGCCCGTGGCCCTCGCCCGCCGGCTGCGGTCGATCGGCGCGCGCGCGGGCGTCGCCGTCAAGCCCGCGACCCCCGTCGAGAGCCTGTTCGACCTCCTCGACGACTTCGACCAGATCCTCGTCATGACCGTCGAGCCGGGCTTCGGCGGGCAGTCGTTCATGCCCGAGACGATGCCCAAGCTGCGCCGGCTCGCCGACGAGGCCAAGCGCCGCGGCTCCGCCGTGTGGCTGCAGGTCGACGGCGGCATCGGCGAGTCGACGATCGCGCAGGCCGCCGAGGCCGGCGCCGACACCTTCGTCGCGGGGTCCGCCGTGTTCGGCGCGGCCGATCCGGGGCTCGCGATCACGGCATTGCGGGGGATCGCGGCGCACTCCCACTGAGGCTGTCGGCGTCACGCGGGCCACGGCCCGCGCGGCGCCCGCTTCCGGAGCAGCGCGCGGAGCGCGAGTGTCGAAGGGCGCTACCCTGGCATGGTGAAGACGTTCGACGAGCTGTTCGCCGAGCTCTCCGCGAAAGCGGTGGAGCGCCCCGAAGGATCGGGCACGGTCGCCGAGCTCGACGCCGGTGTCCACTACATCGGCAAGAAGATCGTCGAAGAGGCCGCCGAGGTGTGGATGGCGGCCGAGTACGAGTCGACGGATGCCACGGCCGAAGAGATCTCGCAGCTGCTGTACCACCTCCAGGTCATCATGATCTCGAAGGGGCTCGGGCTCGAGGACGTCTACCGACATCTCTGAGCGCCGCCTCCGACCCTCGACGCTCCGACCCGAAAGTCCCCACATGCTGCGCATCGCCGTGCCCAACAAGGGCTCGCTCGCCGATACCGCCTCCGAGATGCTGCACGAGGCCGGGTACACCGGTCGCCGCGATCCCAAGGATCTGCACGTCATCGACCCCCAGAACGAGGTCGAGTTCTTCTACCTGCGCCCCAAGGACATCGCGACCTACGTCGGTTCGGGCGCCCTCGACGTCGGCATCACGGGTCGTGATCTGCTCTTCGACGCCCGGATGCCGGGTGCCCGCGAGATCGAAGCGCTCGGGTTCGCGACCTCGACGTTCCGCTTCGCCGCACCCCGCGGCAAGTTCCAGGACCTCGCCGATCTCCAGGGGACCCGCATCGCGACGTCCTACCCGGGCCTCGTCGACGCCTTCCTCGATGAGCGCGGCATCGCCGTCGACCTCGTCCCGCTCGACGGCGCGGTCGAGTCCGCCGTCCGTCTCGGCGTCGCCGATGCCATCGCGGACGTCGTCGAGACCGGCACGACGCTGCGTCAGGCGGGGCTCGAGATCTTCGGCCCGCCGATCCTCGAGTCCGAGGCCGTCCTGATCACGGGGCCCGACGACATCGACGGCACCGAGACGCTGCTGCGCCGCCTGCGCGGCGTCCTCGTCGCGCGCCGCTACGTCCTGATCGACTACGACCTGCCGGCTGAGCTCGTCGACGAGGCCGTCAAGCTGGCGCCCGGCATCGAGTCGCCCACGATCTCGCCCCTGCGCGACCCGGCGTGGGTCGCCGTGCGCGTCATGAGCCCCAGCAAGGGCGTCAACCAGGTCATGGACGCCCTCTACGCGATCGGCGCGCGCGCGATCCTCGTGACGCCGATCCACAACGCGAGGCTCTGATGAGCCTCGTGTGCCGCGTCATCCCGTGTCTCGACGTCGCGGCGGGGCGCGTCGTGAAGGGCGTCAACTTCGAGAACCTGCGCGACATGGGCGATCCCGTCGAGCTCGCACGGCTCTACTTCGAGCAGGGCGCCGACGAGCTCACCTTCCTCGACGTCACGGCGACCGTCGACGAGCGCTCGACGACCTACGACGTCGTGCGCCGGACGGCAGAAGAGGTCTTCATCCCGCTCACGGTCGGCGGGGGAGTGCGCTCCGCGGACGACGTCGCGCGGCTGCTCTCGGTCGGCGCGGACAAGATCGGCGTCAACTCGGCCGCCATCGCGCGCCCCGACCTCCTCGATGAGATCGCCGACCGCTTCGGCGCTCAGGTGCTCGTGCTCTCGCTCGACGTCAAGCGCTCTTCGGCGACGGACTCCGGCTTCGTCGTGACGACCCACGGCGGCCGCACCGAGACGACCCTCGACGCGCTGGCCTGGGCCCGCGAGGCGATCGAGCGCGGGGCGGGCGAGCTGCTGGTCAACTCGATCGACGCCGACGGCACGCGCGAGGGCTTCGACCTCGAGCTCGTCGCTCTCATGCGCGAGCTCTCGAGCGTCCCCGTCATCGCTTCCGGCGGCGCCGGGTCGGTCGAGCACTTCGCGCCCGCGATCCGCGCGGGCGCGGACGCCGTGCTCGCGGCATCCGTCTTCCACTCCGGCCAGCTCACCGTCGGCGACGTCAAGGCGGCGCTCGTGTCGGACGGCATCGATGTCCGCGAGACGGGAGCGACAGCATGACGGAGACAGCGGCAGGCTCCGAGTCCGTCGAGGAGCGCATCGCGCGCGTCGCGTTCAACGACGTCGGCCTCGTCGCCGCGATCGTGCAGCAGTGGGACACGCGCGAGGTCCTCATGCTCGGATGGATGGATGCCGAGGCCCTGCGCCGCACGCTGACGGAAGGCCGCGTCACCTTCTGGTCGCGATCGCGCCAGGAGTACTGGCGCAAGGGCGACACCTCCGGCCACATCCAGCTCGTCCGCGGCGCACGCCTGGACTGCGACGGCGACGCGATCCTCCTCGAGGTGGAGCAGATCGGCCCCGCGTGCCACACCGGCACGCGCACGTGCTTCGACGCCGACGACCTCGCCCCGGTCCGCGGCCCCCAGCCGTGATCGCGCGCGCGCGCCTCCTCACCGTCGCGGCGATCGTGCTCGCGGGCGCGATCGGCATCATCTCGTCGACCCAGACGTGGCTCACTGTCGTGCTCGCGGACGGCGCCGCGCACCCGCTCGCGGTTCCCGGGGCCGCCGCCATCCCCGTCCTCGCGCCGCTGAGCCTCGCCGTGCTCGCGCTCGGCGGAGCCCTGTCGATCGTGGGTCTGGTCCTGCGCTGCATCTTCGGCGCGCTCACCGTCGTCATCGCTGTCGTGCTGGGCGTCCTCACGGCGCAGATCGTCGCGGCGCCGCCCATCGCCGCGGTCGCGGCGACCGTCACGACCGCGACGGGCCTCACGGGCACCGAAGCCGTGACGGCGCTCGTCGTCTCGATCGGCTCGACGCCGTGGCCCGCCGTGACGCTCGCCGCATGGATCGTCCTGCTCGCCGCGGGGCTGTTCGCCGTCGCGACGGCGCGACAGTGGCGGGGGAGCGGGCGCAAGTACCGGACGGATGCCGCTCCTGCGGCGGCCACCGGGCCGGCGGCATCCCGTCCCCACGATGCGATCGACTCGTGGGACGACCTGTCGCGCGGCGACGACCCGACCGCCCGCTAGACTGACCCAGCCCGCGCAATACGGAGGAAAACCATGAGCAACCACATCGGCGACCCTGGCCACGGACACTCGCCCGCCGCGTGGACGGCCGTCGTGATCATGCTCGTCGCGGTGGCGATCGGCACGCTGTTCTTCTTCATGGACATCCCGGCCGGGGTGTGGGCTTCGGCCGGTCTTCTCATCGTCGGCCTCCTCGTGGGCTGGGGAATGGCGAAGGCCGGTTACGGCGTCAACGGCCCGAAGTACTCGCCGAAAGAGCACTGAGCATGCTCGCCGACCTCACGGCCGGCGCGGTGGAGGATGCCGAGACGCGCGCGACCGAGCGCCCTCTCGCCGTCGTCGAGCGGGCGGCGCTCGCGCAGAGCCCTGCGCGCGACGCCCTCGCAGCCCTCGCGCCCGCCGACCGCGTCAAGATCATCGCCGAGGTGAAGCGCGCGAGCCCCTCGCGCGGCGATCTCGCCGACATCCCGGACCCCGCGCTCCAGGCGCGCCTCTACGAGCAGGGGGGCGCCTCGGCGATCTCGGTCCTCACGGAGGGTCGCCGCTTCAAGGGCAGCCTCGCGGACCTCGAGGCCGTCAAGGCGTCCGTGGCTCTGCCGGTCCTGCGCAAGGACTTCATCGCGACCGAGTACCAGGTGCTGGAGGCCCGCGCCTCGGGTGCCGACCTCGTGCTGCTCATCGTGGCGGCGCTCGAGCAGGACGTCCTCGCGCGTCTGCACGCGCTCACGCTCGAGCTCGGCATGACACCCCTCGTAGAGACCCACTCGGCCGACGAGGTCGACCGCGCCGCCGACATCGGCGCGCGGCTCGTGGGCGTCAACGCGCGCGATCTCTCGACGTTCGCGCTCGACCGCGACCTGTTCGGCCGGCTCGCGGAGCGCATCCCGGCCGACGCGATCAAGATCGCCGAGTCGGCGGTCCTGACACCGGCGGATGTCGCGCACTACCGCGCGGCGGGTGCCGACGTGGTGCTCATCGGCGAGGCGCTCGTGACCGGCGATCCGGTCGCGACCCTCGGTGCATT
The DNA here is from genome assembly GCF_022761035.1 of Microbacterium sp. SS28. Taxonomy (GTDB): domain Bacteria; phylum Actinomycetota; class Actinomycetes; order Actinomycetales; family Microbacteriaceae; genus Microbacterium. Next base: position 243,731 of record NZ_JAKWJP010000002.1, on the reverse strand, counting down.
CCTGGAGGCGGGAAAGTGACGCAGCTGCGCGAGGCCGCAGGGCCCTTCTTCGGCGAGTTCGGCGGGCGCTACATGCCCGAGTCGCTCATCGCCGCGATCGACGAACTGACCGCCGTGTACGAGACGGCGATCGTCGACCCCGCATTCCAGGACGAGTTCGCCGAGCTCCTGCGCTCGTACGCGGGCCGCCCGTCGGTCCTGACCGAGGTGCCGCGGTTCGCCGCCCACGCGGGCGGCGCGCGCGTCTTCCTCAAGCGCGAGGACCTCAACCACACCGGCTCGCACAAGATCAACAACGTGCTCGGACAGGCGCTGCTGACCAAGCGCCTCGGCAAGACGCGCGTCATCGCCGAGACGGGTGCCGGCCAGCACGGCGTCGCGACGGCGACGGCGGCGGCGCTCTTCGGCTTCGAGTGCACCATCTACATGGGCGAGGTCGACACCGAGCGACAGGCCCTCAACGTCGCACGGATGCGCCTGCTCGGCGCCGAGGTGATCCCCGTCAAGACCGGGTCCCGCACCCTCAAGGACGCGATCAACGACGCGTACCGCGACTGGGTCGCGACAGTCGAGTCGACGAACTACATCTTCGGCACGGCGGCGGGGCCGCATCCGTTCCCCGCCATGGTGCGCGACTTCCAGAAGATCATCGGGGAAGAGGCGCGCGCGCAGCTCCTCGACGAGATCGGTCGGCTTCCGGATGCCGTCGTCGCGTGCGTCGGCGGCGGATCCAACGCGATCGGCATGTTCGACGCGTTCCTCGACGACGAGGGCGTCAAGCTCTACGGAGTCGAGGCCGCGGGCGACGGCGTCGACACGCCCCGTCACGCCGCCTCGATCGAGCGCGGACGCCCCGGCGTGCTCCACGGCGCGCGCACCTACGTCCTCCAGGACGAGGACGGCCAGACGATCGAGTCGCACTCGATCTCGGCGGGCCTCGACTACCCGGGCGTCGGCCCTGAGCACGCCTGGCTCGCGTCGATCGGGCGCGCGGAGTACATCCCCGCGACCGACGACGAGGCGATGCAGGCGCTCCGCCTCCTGAGCCGGACCGAGGGCATCATCCCCGCCATCGAGTCGGCGCACGCCCTCGCGGGCGCGCTGCGCCTCGGGCGCGAGCTCGGCCCCGACGCGGTTCTGGCCGTGTGCCTCTCGGGCCGCGGAGACAAGGACATGGACACGGCGGCGACCTACTTCGGCCTCTACGACGACGAACCCGTCCTCGGAGAGCCGACGGACCCCGCCGCCAAGGGTGAGGGGACGAAGCTGTGACCTCGCGCGTCGCCGCCGCGATCGACGCCGCCCGCGCGGAAGGACGGGGCGCGTTCGTCGCCTACCTTCCGCTGGGCTTTCCCGATCTGCAGACCAGCATCGACGCGGCGGTCGCCCTCGCCCAGAGCGGCGCCGACATCCTCGAACTCGGCCCGCCGTACTCCGACCCCGTCATGGACGGCACGGTCATCCAGGAGGCGACGCAGGCGGCTCTCGCCGCGGGTTTCCGCCTGCGCGACACGTTCACGGCGGTCCGCGAGATCACGCGCCGCGTCGACGTACCGGTGCTCGTGATGACGTACTGGAACCCCGTCGTGCAGTACGGCGTCGACCGCTTCGCCGACGACCTTCTCGCGGCGGGCGGTGCGGGGCTCATCACGCCCGACATCACGCCCGAGGCCGCAGGCGAGTGGATCGAGGCGAGCGAGCGCACAGGCCTCGACCGCGTGTTCCTCGCGGCGCCCACGTCGACCGACGAGCGCCTCGAGCTCATCGTCCGCAGCTCGACGGGCTTCGTCTACACGGTCTCGACCATGGGCATCACGGGCGAGAGGGCCGAATTGGATGCCGCCGCCCGCACTCTCGTCGGACGCCTCCGCGAGCACGCCTCCGCATCGCCCGACGGCGAGCTGCGCGCGTGCGTCGGCATCGGCATCTCGACCGCTGACCAGATCGAGGGCGTGCTCGACTACGCCGATGGCGCGATCGTGGGCACGGCCCTCGTGCGCGCGCTCCGCGACGGCGGCCTCGAAGGCCTCTCCGAGACGGCTCGCGCACTTGCCGCGGGCGCCGTGCGCGCCGCTTAGACTTCCAAAAGCCGGCGCGATGCCGGCGAACCCCTTCCGAAGGACCAGCATGATCCGCGCCGCACTCGACGTCGTCACCAGCATCCCGAGCCCTCCCGTGAGCTCGTTCACGATCAACGTGTTCTCGTGGAACCTGACGATCCACTACTACGCGCTGTGCATCATCGCCGGGATCATCGTGGCCGTCTTCATGACGAACCACCGGCTCACCAAGCGCGGCGCCGAGCCGTGGGTCGTCGTCGACATCGCGCTGCTCGCGGTGCCGCTCGCGATCATCGCGGCACGCATGTACCACGTCGCGACCCACCCGGGCTTCTATTTCGGCGAGGGCAGCGACTTCTGGGCGATCTTCCGCATCTGGGAGGGCGGCATCGCGATCTACGGCGCCCTCATCGGCGGCGCGATCGGCGCGTGGCTCGGCTGCCGGTGGACCGGCATCCGATTCACGGCATTCGCCGATGCGCTGGCCCCTGGCCTCCTGCTCGCGCAGGCGATCGGCCGCTTCGGCAACTGGTTCAACCAGGAGCTCTTCGGCCTTCCCACCGACGTCCCGTGGGGTCTCGAGATCGACAGCGAGAACCCCGCCTTCCCCGCGGGCCTCGAGCCGGGGACGCTGTTCCACCCGACGTTCCTGTACGAAGTCATCTGGAACACGCTGGGCGTGCTCGTCCTGCTCTGGGCAGGCCGGAAGTTCACGCTGCAGTGGGCCCGCCTCTTCGGCCTGTACCTCGTCTGGTACAGCGCCGGACGCATCGTGTGGGAGTCGATCCGCATCGACCCCAGCGAGGTCTACTTCGGACTGCGCACAAACGTCTGGGCGGCGATCTTCGGCGTCGTGCTCGGTCTCGTCATCCTGATCGTGCAGAAGCGGCGCCACCCCGGCCTGGAGCCTTCTCCCTACCAGCCGGGCCGCGAGTGGAATCCCGCCGGGGCTGTACAATCGCAGGACACCAACGACTTCGTCGATCTCAGCGAACCACCCGCCGACGCCGTCGCCGAGGGCACCGCCACAAGCACAGTCGCCGCCAAGTAACCCGCTGCACATTCGTGCAGTCCAGCTAGTACCGGGCCGACGTCGTCCCATTGTGAGCATCAAGTGAGGACGGTCGGTATGGCTTCGAGCCCCCGTCACAGCCCCGGTTCCACCGGCACCAGCGGCCTCCCGCAGAAGCAGGGAATGTACAACCCTGCCTTCGAGAAGGACGCCTGCGGTCTGGCCATGGTCGCGACTCTTCGCGGCGAGCCCGGCCACGACATCATCGCGCTCGCCCTGACGGCGCTGCGCAACCTCGAGCACCGCGGTGCGATCGGCTCGGACGCGGGAACCGGTGACGGTGCCGGCATCCTGACGCAGATGCCGGACGCGTTCCTGCGCGAGGTCGTCGACTTCGATCTTCCGCCCGTCGGCGAGTACGCCGCCGGACTGGCTTTCCTGCCGGTCGACGCCGACGAGCGCGCCGCGCAGAAGGCCGGCATCGAGCGGATCGCCGCGAGCGAGAACATCGCCGTGCTCGGCTGGCGCGAGGTGCCGACCAATGACGAGCACCTCGGCAAGCTCGCGTTCGACGCGCAGCCCGTCTTCGAGCAGCTGTTCGTCGCGAGCCCCGCCGAGGGCGACGCGCCCGCGCTGTCGGGCATCGCGCTGGACCGCCGCGTGTTCCGCCTGCGCAAGCGCGCGCGACACGAGCTCGACGCGTACTTCGTCTCGCTCTCGAGCCGCACGCTCGGCTACAAGGGCATGGTCACGACGCTGCAGCTCGAGCCGTTCTACCCGGACCTCTCGGACGATCGCTTCATGTCCGAGCTCGCGGTCGTGCACTCGCGCTACTCGACGAACACCTTCCCGTCGTGGCCGCTCGCGCAGCCGCTGCGCATGCTCGCGCACAACGGCGAGATCAACACCGTCAACGGCAACCGCAACTGGATGCGCGCGCGTCAGTCGCAGCTCGAGTCCGAGCTGCTCGGCGACCTCAAGCCGCTCCTGCCGATCTGCACGGATGGCGCGAGCGACTCGGCCTCGTTCGACGAGGTGCTCGAGCTCCTGACCCTCACGGGCCGCAGCCTGCCGCACGCCATCATGATGATGGTCCCCGAGGCGTACGAGAAGCAGGTCGACATCGACCCCGATCTGCGCGCCTTCTACGACTACCACTCGATGCAGATGGAGCCGTGGGACGGCCCCGCCGCGCTCATCTTCACCGACGGCACCCTCGTCGGCGCGACGCTCGACCGCAACGGCCTGCGCCCCGGCCGCTGGACCGAGACGACCGACGGCCTCATCGTCATCGGCAGCGAGACCGGCGTGCTCGACTTCGAGCCCGAGCGCATCAAGCGCCGCGGACGCCTGCGCCCCGGCCGCATGTTCCTCGTCGACACGGCTCAGCGCCGCATCATCGAGGACGACGAGATCAAGGGCCAGCTCGCGACGCTCGAGCCGTGGCAGGAATGGCTCGACGCGGGACGCGTGCGCCTCGCCGATCTTCCGGAGCGCGAGCACATCGTGCACCCGATCGCGTCCATCACGCGCCGTCAGCGCACCTTCGGCTACACCGAGGAGGAGGTGCGCATCCTCCTGACCCCCATGGGCCAGACCGGTGCCGAGCCCCTCGGCGCCATGGGCAGCGACACCCCCGTCGCCGTGCTGAGCGATCGTCCGCGCCTGCTGTTCGACTACTTCACGCAGCAGTTCGCGCAGGTGACGAACCCGCCGCTGGACTCGATCCGCGAGGAGGTCGTCACGTCGCTCTCGCTGGGGCTCGGCCCCGAGCGCAACCTGCTGTCGTGGGGTGCCGACCACACGCGCACCGTGACGCTCGACTTCCCGGTCATCGACAACGACGAGCTCGCCAAGATCCAGCACATCGACACGGCCCTCCCGGGTCGCACGTCGGTCACGATCCGGGGTCTTTACCGCGTCGAGGCCGGCCACAAGGGCATGCAGAAGCGCATCTCCCAGATGTGCCAGGAGGTCGACCAGGCGATCGAGGACGGCGCCGAGTTCATCGTCCTGAGCGACCGCGACTCCAACAAGGACCTCGCGCCGATCCCGTCGCTGCTCATGCTCGCTGCGGTGCACCACCACCTCATCCGCAACGAGACGCGCATGAAGGTCGGCCTCGTGGTCGAGACGGGCGATGTGCGCGAAGTGCACCACGTCGCGACGCTCATCGGCTACGGCGCGTCCGCCGTGAACCCCTATCTCGCGATGGAGACGGTCGAGTACCTCGTCCGTGCCGGCTTCATCACCGGCATCCCGCCCGAGAAGGCCGTCCGCAACCTGATCTACGCGCTCGGCAAGGGTGTGCTGAAGATCATGTCCAAGATGGGCATCTCGACGGTGTCGTCCTACGCGGGCGCCCAGGTCTTCGAGGCCATCGGGCTCTCGGACGAGTTCGTCGCGAAGTACTTCACGGGCACCGAGTCCAAGCTCGGGGGAGTGGGCCTCGACGTCATCGCGGCCGAGAACGCCGCGCGTCACGCGTACGCGTACCCCGAGGACGCCGCCGTGCGCGCGCACGAGCGGCTCTGGACGGGCGGCGAATACCAGTGGCGGCGCGACGGTTCGCCCCACCTCTTCAACCCCGAGACCGTCTTCCGGCTGCAGCACTCGACGCGGACGCGGCGCTACGACGTCTTCCGCGAGTACACCAAGCTCGTCGACGACCAGGCGAGCGAGCTCAAGACCCTGCGCGGCATGTTCGCGCTGCGCAAGGGACTGCGTCCCGCCGTCCCGATCGACGAGGTCGAGCCCGTCTCGGCGATCGTCAAGCGGTTCTCGACGGGTGCGATGAGCTACGGCTCGATCTCCCGCGAGGCGCACGAGACGCTCGCGATCGCGATGAACAGCATCGGCGGCAAGTCGAACACGGGTGAGGGCGGTGAGGACGTCGATCGGCTGCTCGACCCCGAGCGCCGCAGCTCGATCAAGCAGGTCGCGTCGGGGCGCTTCGGTGTCACGAGCCTGTACCTGACGGAGTCCGACGACATCCAGATCAAGCTCGCGCAGGGCGCCAAGCCCGGCGAGGGCGGGCAGCTACCCCCCACGAAGGTGTACCCGTGGGTCGCGCGCACGCGGCACGCGACGGCCGGCGTCGGTCTCATCTCGCCGCCGCCGCACCACGACATCTACTCGATCGAAGACCTCAAGCAGCTCATCTTCGACCTCAAGCGCGCCAACCCGGGTGCGCGCGTGCACGTCAAGCTCGTGAGCCAGTCGGGCATCGGGGCGGTCGCCGCGGGCACCGCCAAGGCGCTCGCCGACGTCATCCTGGTCTCGGGCCACGACGGGGGGACGGGCGCGAGCCCGCTCAACTCGCTCAAGCACGCGGGAACGCCGTGGGAGCTCGGTCTCGCCGAGACGCAGCAGACGCTCATGCTCAACGGCATGCGCGACCGCGTCGTCGTCCAGGTCGACGGCCAGCTCAAGACGGGACGCGACGTCATCATCGGCGCGCTGCTGGGCGCCGAGGAGTTCGGCTTCGCGACGGCCCCGCTCGTCGTGTCCGGCTGCATCATGATGCGCGTCTGCCACCTCGACACGTGCCCTGTGGGCGTGGCGACCCAGAATCCCGTGCTCCGCGCGCGGTTCAACGGCAAGCCCGAGTTCGTCGTGAACTTCATGGAGTTCATCGCAGAAGAGGTGCGCGAGTACCTCGCCGAGCTCGGCTTCCGCTCGCTCGACGAGGCGATCGGCCACACCGAGGTCCTCGACATCGACGGCGCCGTGGACCACTGGAAGGCGAGCGGTCTCGACCTCTCGCCCGTGCTCGAGGGCCCCGCGTTCGCCGCCGACGAGCCGCGTCGCAACGCGCGCGGCCAGCAGCACGAGCTCGAGGACCACTTCGACGTGCAGCTGCTCGAGCGCGCGCAGGACGTCATCGCGCACGGCGGACACATCGAGATCGACCTCGCGATCCGCAACACGGAGCGGGCTGTGGGCACGATGCTCGGCCACCACGTCACGCGTGCGCACGGCCAGAACGGGCTGCCGACCGGCTCGATCGTCGTCAACCTGACGGGCTCGGCGGGTCAGTCGTTCGGGGCATTCATGCCCGCGGGCATCACCCTGCGGCTCGAGGGCGACTCCAACGACTACGTCGGCAAGGGCCTCTCGGGTGGGCAGATCGTGATCCGCCCGCCGCGGGCCGCGCGCTTCGACGCGTCGCAGAACGTCATCGCGGGCAACGTGATCGGCTACGGCGCGACGCAGGGGACGATGTTCCTCAGCGGCGTCGTCGGCGAGCGCTTCTTCGTGCGCAACTCGGGCGCGACGGCCGTCGTCGAAGGCGTCGGAGACCACGCCCTCGAGTACATGACCGGCGGTCTCGCGGTCATCCTCGGCAAGACGGGGCGCAACCTCGGCGCCGGCATGTCCGGCGGCATGGCCTACATCCACAAGCTCGACCGCGCCCTCGTCAACCGCGAGGCGCTCGCGAGCGGCGAGCTCGTGCTCGGCGAACTGGGATCGGGGGATGCCGAGATCCTGCGCGATCTCCTCGTGCAGCATCTCTCCGAGACCGGGTCGCAGCTTGCGGCATCCCTTCTCGAGGACTTCGAAACGGTCCTCGACGACTTCGTGCGCGTGCTTCCGCGCGACTACGCAGCGGTCCTTCAGACGCGTCAGGAGGCGGTCGCCCAAGGGCTCGACCCCGACGGCGATGTCGTCTGGACCCGCATCCTGGAGGTGACGGGTGGCTGACCCGAAAGGCTTTCTGAAGGTCACCGATCGCGAGCTTCCGGCTCGTCGTCCGGTGCCTGTCCGCATCCTCGACTGGAAAGAGGTGTACGAGCCCGGCGATTCTGCCGTGCTCCGTCGCCAGGCGGGCCGCTGCATGGACTGCGGCGTGCCGTTCTGCCACAAGGGCTGCCCGCTCGGCAACCTCATTCCGGAGTGGAACGACCTCACGTGGCGCGGCGAGGGCCGCGCCGCGATCGAGCGGCTGCACGCGACGAACAACTTCCCGGAGTTCACGGGCCGTCTGTGCCCCGCTCCGTGCGAGAGCTCGTGCGTGCTCGGGATCAACCAGCCCGCCGTCACGATCAAGCAGATCGAGGTCTCGATCATCGACGAGGCGTTCGGCAACGGCTGGGTGGAGCCCGAGCCGCCCGGTCGCCTGACCGGCAAGACCGTCGCCGTCGTCGGCTCGGGGCCCGCGGGCCTCGCGGCCGCGCAGCAGCTGACGCGCGCGGGTCACACCGTCGCGGTGTTCGAGCGCGACGACCGCATCGGCGGGCTCCTGCGCTACGGCATCCCGGACTTCAAGATGGAGAAGAAGCACCTCGAGTCGCGTCTTCGCCAGATGCAGGACGAGGGCACGCGCTTCCGCGCGGGCGTCGAGGTCGGCAAGGACATCTCGTGGAGCGACCTCCGTGCGCGCTACGACGCCGTCATCGTGGCGACCGGCGCGACAGTGCCGCGCGACATCCCGATCCCCGGCCGCGACCTCGCGGGCGTGCACTTCGCGATGGAGTATCTCGTCGAGTCCAACCGCGCGACCGCGGGCGACAAGGTGCCGAACCAGATCTCGGCAGAGGGCAAGCACGTCATCGTGATCGGCGGCGGCGACACCGGCGCCGACTGCATCGGCACGGCGCACCGCCAGGGCGCGCTCAGCGTCACGAACCTCGCGATCGGCAACCGCCCTCCCGGCGAGCGTCCCGACCACCAGCCGTGGCCCATGTCGCCGACGCTCTTCGAGGTGCAGTCCGCGCATGAAGAGGGCGGAGAGCGCGCCTACCTCGCCTCGACTGTCGAGTTCCTCGGGAACGGGGCGGGGGAGGTGCGCGCGCTGCGCGTCGCCGAGACCGAGTTCGTCGACGGCCGGCGCGTGCCCAAGAGCGGCACGGAGCGCGAGATCCCCGCGGACCTCGTGCTGATCGCGATGGGATTCACCGGCCCCGAGCGCACGCAGCTCGAGCAGCAGCTCGGCGCGCAGTTCACGAGCCGCGGCAACGTCGAGCGCGAAGATGACTTCCGCTCCGCCGTGCCCGGCGTGTACGTGGCAGGCGACGCCGGCCGCGGCCAGTCGCTCATCGTGTGGGCGATCGCGGAAGGCCGCGCGGCGGCAGCGCATGCGGACGCCTACCTCATGGGTGCGACATCGCTTCCGGCTCCCGTCCGGGCGTCCGATGTCGCGATCGGTCTCCTGCCCGCGTAGGCTGAATGAGGTCGAATCCGACCGCTTTCCCGCAAAATCCCTCCCACGGAGCACATACGGATGAGACGCGCAAAGATCGTCGCAACCCTCGGCCCCGCAACCTCGACGTATGAGATGGTCCGCGCGATCATCGATGCCGGCGTCGATGTCGCGCGGTTCAACCTCAGCCACGGGGACTACTCGGTCCACGACAACAACTTCGCCAACGTCCGCAAGGCCGCCGAGGACGCGCAGCGTGCTGTCGCGATCCTCGTGGACCTGCAGGGTCCGAAGATCCGCCTCGGAAAGTTCACCGACGGCCCCCACGAGCTCGCGGTCGGCGACATCTTCAAGATCACCTCGGAAGACGTCCCCGGCACGAAGGAGATCGTCTCGACGACGTTCAAGGGCCTTCCCGACGACGTCAAGGCGGGCGACTTCCTGCTGATCGACGACGGCAAGGTGCGCGTCCAGGTCGAGAGCGTCGACGGCCCCGTCGTCACGACGAAGGTCATCGTCGCCGGCCCCGTGTCGAACAACAAGGGCATCAACCTTCCCGGCGTCGCGGTCAACGTGCCCGCGCTGTCCGAGAAGGACGAAGCGGATCTCCGCTGGGGCCTCCGGGCCGGCTGCGACCTCGTTGCGCTGTCGTTCGTCCGCGACGCGAAGGACGTCCAGCGCGTCCACGTCATCATGGCCGAGGAGGGACGCCACGTCCCGGTCATCGCGAAGATCGAGAAGCCGCAGGCTGTCGACAATCTCGAGGAGATCATCGACGCGTTCGACGGCATCATGGTCGCCCGCGGCGACCTCGGCGTCGAGCTTCCGCTCGAGGCCGTGCCGATCGTCCAGAAGCGCGCCGTCGAGCTGTGCCGGCGCATGGCCAAGCCCGTCATCGTCGCGACGCAGATGCTCGAGTCGATGATCGAGAACCCGGTTCCGACGCGCGCCGAGACTTCGGACGTCGCCAACGCCGTCCTCGACGGCGCGGACGCGGTCATGCTCTCGGGCGAGACGAGCGTCGGCAAGTACCCCGTCGTGGTCGTCGAGACGATGGCCCGCATCGTCGAGTCGACCGAGGAGCACGGCCTCGAGCGCATCCTGCCGCTCACGGCCAAGCCTCGCACGCAGGGCGGCGCCATCACGCTCGCCGCCGTCGAGGTCGCGGACTTCGTCGACGCCAAGTTCCTGTGCCTCTTCACGGAGTCCGGCGACACGGCCCGCCGCATGTCGCGCATCCGCTCCAAGATCCCGATGATCGCGTTCACGCCGGAGCCGGCCATCCGGCGCCGCATGGCGCTCACGTGGGGCGTGCAGTCGACGCTCGTCGAGCACGTCGAGCACACCGACCGCATGTTCATCCAGGTCGACGACTACCTGCTCTCGAACGAGCTCGCGAAGGTCGGCGACAAGGTCGTCGTGATCTCGGGATCCCCTCCCGGAATCATCGGCTCGACCAACGACATCCGCGTCCACAAGGTCGGCGACGCGGTGCACGGCGCAGCGCCGATCTACCGCCAGTAGCACTCACCCGCAGCGGGCGACGAATGGATCGTCCTCGGCCTGGCGATCGCTAGGCTGAGGGCGATCTAGCCGCTTTGGAAAGGTGGATTCCGTGTTCTTCTGGTGGTTGCTGTGGGCGTTCTACTTCATCGCCTACCTCTACGTCATCATCTTCGTGATCCGCGATCTGTTCCGCGATGACAGTCTCAACGGGTGGCTCAAGGCGCTGTGGATCATCGCCCTCGTCTTCGTGCCGTTCCTGACGGGAATCATCTACATCATCGCCCGCGGCAAGGGCATCGCAGAGCGCGAGTATCAGGCGCGCGCGTCGGTCGCCGAGAACGACGCGTACCGTCCGACCGCATCGGCGAGCCCCGCGGAAGACATCGCCCGCGCGAAGTCGCTGCTCGATGCGGGCACGATCTCGCAGGGCGAGTTCGACGCCCTCAAGAGCAAGGCCCTGGGCAACCAGTACTTCGGGGCCTGACCGGCCACCGAGCACCGCTCGGGAAGCGGCGTGGAGCTCAGCTCCACGCCGCTTCTGCGTTCCCGCGGCGGCCTGTGGATTCTCATGGATGGCGCACGCCGATCGGGTGTAGCGTCCAGCCGTCGCCACCGTGGCGGCAGTGAGGATGACAGATGGCACAGAACAGCTCTCAGGTCGCACCCGACGGCCAGAGGGATGCGGGCTCTCACGCCCTGCAGGCAGGCGGAGTGAGCCCTGCCGGCTCGATCGTGATGGCCGTGGCGGGCAGTGCTCCCGCCTACTCGATCGCGGCGACGACCGCGACCCTCGTCGGCGTCGCCGGGCTCGGCGCACCCGCCGCACTGCTGTGGTGCGGCATCCCGATGCTCGGCATCGCGTGGGCGTTCCTGTATCTCGGCCGCGCCGACGTCAATGCCGGTGCCGCCTACTCGTGGGTCGCACGCGCCCTGCACCCGGCCCTCGGCTTCCTCTCCGGCTGGGCGCTCGTCATCTCGGCGACGATCTTCATGGTCGCGGGAGCGCTTCCCGCGGGGGCAATGACGGTCTCGCTGTTCGACCCGAGCCAGGCCGACAACGTCCCGCTGATCACGACCGTCGGCGCCGTGTGGTTCATCGTCATGGCCGCCTGCGTGTACTTCGGCGTGCACATCACGGCGCGCGCGCAGTGGATCATGTCGGTCACCGAGGTCGCGATCCTCGTCGTCTTCGCGGGGCTCGCGCTGTACCGCGCCGCGACGACCGCGCACGACGGACCCGACTTCTCGTGGGAGTGGCTCGGCTTCACGCACCTCGCGGGTCCCGGCGTCTTCGTCTCGGCGGCGCTCATCGCGGCCTTCTACTACTGGGGCTGGGACGTCTCGTCGAATCTCAACGAAGAGACGACCGACGGCCACAAGTCGGCGGGCTCGGCGGGCCTCATCGGCGTGGGCATCGTGTTCGTCCTCTTCGAGATCTTCACGATCGCGACGCTCATCATGCTCTCGCAGGAGCAGATCGAGGAGAACAGCGCGAACATCCTCTCGGTGCTCGGCGACATCATCTGGCCGGGGCTCGGCGGCAAGATCCTCATCATCGCGGTGGCGCTGTCGACGATCGCGACACTCGAGACGACACTCATCCAGGTGACGCGGACGCTCTTCGCGATGGGCCGCGACCACACGCTTCCCCAGGCGTTCGGCCGCGTCCACCCGCGCTGGAAGACCCCGACCTTCGCGACCCTCGTGATCCTCGGCGTCTCGCTGGTGCTGTTCATCGGCTCGAACTTCCTCGGGAGCGTCGCCGACATCATGAGCAACGCGATCTCGTCGATCGGCCTGCAGATCGCGTTCTACTACACGCTCGCGGGCATCGCCGTCGTCGTCGCGTATCGCCGCGTGCTGTTCCAGTCGGTGAAGAACTTCGTGCTGATCGGCCTGTGGCCGGCTGCGGGAGCCGTCTTCATGGCCTGGGCGTTCATCGTGTCGGTCCCGCTCAACGACCCGATCGTGAACTGGCTCGGCATCGGGCTCATCGTGCTCGGCGTCGTGCCGCTCGCGCTGTTCTACCGCAAGGCGAAGGTCTACTACTCGCGCCGACCGCTCGAGCTGCCGGCGGAGCTCGACAGGAAGGCGCCCGCGGACGTCGACCTGCGCTCGCCCGAGCAGGTCGAGACGCTGCCTGACCCCAACACGACGGCGATCAAGACGGTCGACGACTGAGAAGAGGGGAGCGGATGCCTCGTATCGAGGCATCCGCTCCCCTCTCAGACCCTGTCTGTGCCGGTGATGTACCGGTGGTGGGACTCGGCCCTACGGCCACACGTGCATTCTCAGCGACACCACACGCACGAAGGAAGGGCCGCCCCGAGGGGCGGCCCTTCCTTCGTACCGGTGGTGGGACTCGAACCCACACGTCCTTTCGGACAACCGAGTTTGAGTCGGTCGCGTCTGCCATTCCGCCACACCGGCCCGCGCGGAGGAGGGCACCGCGCGTCCGCGAATGAACATACCCTAGGATTCAAAGGTGACTGAGCAAGAGCAAGCCACTTCGGCAACCACCCCCCGTCGCGTCGTCGTCGCGGAGGACGAGTCGCTGATCCGCCTCGACATCGTCGAGATCCTCCGCGACAACGGGTTCGACGTCGTCGGCGAGGCGGGCGACGGCGAGACCGCCGTCCAGCTCGCGACGGAGCTGCGTCCCGACCTCGTCATCATGGATGTCAAGATGCCCCAGCTCGACGGCATCAGCGCCGCCGAGAAGCTCAGCAAGAACCACATCGCGCCTGTCGTGCTGCTGACGGCCTTCAGCCAGAAGGAGCTCGTCGAGCGTGCGAGCGAGGCCGGTGCACTCGCGTACGTCGTCAAGCCGTTCACGCCGAACGACCTTCTGCCGGCGATCGAGATCGCGCTGGCCCGCTACGAGCAGATCATCACGCTCGAGGCCGAGGTGGCCGACATGGTCGAGCGCTTCGAGACCCGCAAGCTCGTCGACCGGGCGAAGGGCCTTCTCAACGAGAAGATGGGGCTGTCCGAGCCCGAGGCGTTCCGCTGGATCCAGAAGGCGTCGATGGACCGTCGTCTCACGATGCAGGACGTCGCGAAGGCCATCATCGAGCAGCTCGCGCCCAAGAAGGGCTGAGCCGGAGACTTCAATCGGATGCCGCGGCCCACGGGTCGCGGCATCCGTCGTCTATGCCGCGAGGGTGCGGATCATGTTCGTGATCCGCACGGTCGAGCAGCGACGGCCCTGATCGTCGCTCACGACGATCTCGTGCACCGTGAGGCTGCGGCCGATGTGGATCGGCGTGCACACGCCTGTCACGAGCCCGGACGTCGCAGAGCGCGTGTGGGTCGCGTTGATGTCGATGCCGACGGCGAGGCGTCCGGGGCCGGCGTGGAGGTTCGCGTGCATCGAGCCGAGCGACTCGCCGAGCACGACGTAGCCGCCGCCGTGGAAGAGCCCGACGGGCTGCGTGTTGCCTTCGACGGGCATCGTGGCGACGGCGCGCTCGAGGGTGAACTCGACCCACTCGAAGCCCATCTTCTCGGCCAGTGCGCCGACGCCGCGGGAGCGGGCCCAGTCGATCCGGTCGTCGGGAGCAGGGTGCGGCTCAGTCATCGTCCGTCCGGGTTCGCGGGCATCGGTTCGTGTCCCACCCCGCGTCTAGGCTTGCAGGGTGACGGACTCCGCAAAGCCTACCCTTCTGGTCGTCGACGGCCATTCCCTCGCGTACCGGGCCTTCTATGCGCTCCCCGTCGACAACTTCTCGACGAAGGACGGCCAGCACACGAACGGGATCTACGGGTTCCTGTCGATGCTCATCAACCTCATCAAGGCCGAGAAGCCGACGCATCTCGTGATCGCCTTCGACACGTCGCGCCAGTCGTTCCGCACCCGCGCGTACTCCGAGTACAAGGCCAACCGGTCCGAGACGCCGTCCGAGTTCAAGGGCCAGATCCCGCTGCTGCAGGAGTGCCTCGCCGCGATGAGCATCCCGGTGCTGCAGAAGGAAGACATCGAGGCCGATGACATCCTCGCGACGCTCGCGACACAGGGCTCTGCCGCGGGCTTCGACGTGCTCGTCTGCTCGGGCGACCGCGACACGATCCAGCTCGTGAACGACGAGGTCACGCTGCTCTACCCGAACGTGCAGGGCGTCTCGCAGCTCAAGCGCTACGACCGGCAGGCCGTCATCGACCGGTACGGCGTCCCTCCCGAGCAGTACCCCGACATCGCGGCCCTCGTCGGCGAGACGAGCGACAACCTGCCTGGCGTCCCGAAGGTGGGCGAGAAGACCGCCGTCAAGTGGCTCACGCAGTTCGGGTCGCTCGATGCGCTGCTCGAGAACGCCGACAAGGTCACGGGCGTCGTCGGCGGCAACCTGCGCGAGCATCTCGACGACGTGCGACGCAACCGCTCGCTCAACCGCCTCCTGACCGACGTCGAGCTTCCGCTCGGCCCGCTCGACCTCGAGGTGCAGCCGATGGACGCCCAGGCGGTCCGCGACATCTTCGCGCGCCTCGAGTTCAAGACGCTCATTCCACGCGTCGCCGAACTCGCCGGCATCGAGCAGCAGATGGCCGCGGTGACCTCTGCCGCGGCGGTGCCGATGCCCGCGCCCGCCGAGCTCGCTCCGGATGCGCTGCGCGCGTGGCTCGAGGCGGCGCAGGGCGAGGTCGGCGTCACGGTCGTCGTCTCGGGCGGCCAGCCCGATCGACTCGGCTTCGCGTCGAAGGATGCCGCCGCCGAGTCCGCCTGGACGCCCGAAGTGGGCGAGGCCATCGGCCCGTGGCTCGCCTCCGACGCTCCCAAGGTCTTCAGCGACGCCAAGCCGCAGGTCAAGGCTCTCCGGCGCGCCGGAGCGCGCGTCGGCGGTCTCGCGCTCGACGTGATCCTCGCCGGCTGGCTGCTGCGCCCGAGCTTCCCCGACAAGACCCTCGCCAACCTCGTCGAGCGCTACCTCGACGAGAGCCTCCCCGAGTCCGACCCGACGCAGCTCGTGCCCGAGACCGAGGGCGCGACGGCGGGTCAGCTGTCGTGGTTCGTCCTGCGCGTCGCAGAGGCGGTGCGCGGCGAGCTCGCGGCATCCGTCTCCACCGTCCTCACCGACATCGAGCTGCCGACCCTGCAGGCTCTCGCCGACATGGAGCTCGCGGGCGTCGCCGTCTCGCACGAGAAGCTCTCGACGTTCTCTCGCGAGCTGGGGGAGCGCGCCGACGCGATCGCCGCTGATGCGTACGCCGCGATCGGACGCGAGGTCAACCTCGGCTCGCCGAAGCAGCTGCAGGAGGTGCTGTTCGACGAGCTGCAGCTCCCGAAGACCCGCAAGACGAAGACGGGGTACTCGACGGATGCCGCGGTGCTCGCAGACCTCCAGGAGACGAACCCCCACCCGTTCCTCGACCTGCTCCTGCAGCACCGCGAGGCGACGAAGCTGCGCCAGATCATCGAGTCGCTCGACGTCGCGATCGGGGCGGACGGCCGGGTGCGCACGACGTATCTGCAGACGGGCAGCCAGACGGGCCGTCTCTCGAGCACCGACCCGAACCTGCAGAACATCCCCGTCCGCACCGAGGAGAGCCGCCGCATCCGGTCCGCCTTCGAGGTGGGGGCAGGCTACGAGACCCTCCTCACGGCCGACTACTCGCAGATCGAGATGCGCATCATGGCGCACCTCTCGGAAGACCCGGGGCTCATCGAGGCGTTCAACTCGGGCGAAGACCTGCATCGCTTCGTCGGTGCGCGCGTGTTCGGCGTCGCGCCCGAAGAGGTCACGTCGCAGATGCGCACGAAGGTCAAGGCGATGTCGTACGGCCTCGTGTACGGCCTCTCGGCGTTCGGCCTCTCGAAGCAGCTGCGCATCGAGCAGTCCGAGGCGAAGCAGCTCATGATGGAGTACTTCGCGCGGTTCGGCGCCGTGCGCGACTACCTGCGCTCATCGGTCGAGCAGGCCCGCATCGACGGCTACACCGAGACGATCTTCGGGCGCCGGCGGCCGTTCCCCGACCTTGCGAGCCCCAACCGCGTCCTGCGCGAGAACGCCGAGCGAGCGGCCCTCAACGCGCCCATCCAGGGAAGCGCGGCCGACATCATGAAGATCGCGCTCTTCCGCATCCACGACGACTTCACGGCCGAGGGCCTGCGCTCCCGCGTTCTGATGCAGATCCACGACGAACTCGTCGTCGAAGTCGCCGACGGCGAGTGGGACGCCGCGGAGCGCGTCGTGCGCGAGCAGATGGGCGGCGCCGCCCAGCTCTCGGTGCCCCTCGATGTGCAGATCGGCCGCGGCGGCGACTGGAACGAGGCGGCGCACTGACGCGGCGCACCGACGCTCGGGCACGACGGAACCGGGTGCCGGGTTGGCTGCGACGCGGTCGCGTACATAGGCTCGAAGCATGACTGCTTCCCCTCGGCCCGGTACTCCGATCGACGCGATCGCCGACGCATGGGTCGACACGCTCGCCGAGCTCGATCCCTCACTGGCCACCTACATCGGCAAGAGCGAGCACAACGACCGGTACGCGGACTTCTCGCCCGAGGGCCAGGAGCGCGTCGTCGAGGCGACCCGCGCGACGCTCTCGGCGCTCGAGACCGCCGCGCCCGTCGACCCCGTCGACGAGGTGACGAAGGAGGACCTGACTCGCGAGCTGCGGCTCTCGCTCGAGCTGCACGACGCGCAGTCCCACCTGCGCGACCTCAACGTCATCGCGTCGCCGGCCCAAGACATCCGCTCCGTCTTCGACCTCATGCCCACGAGCACGGTCGACGACTGGAGCGTCGTCGCCAAGCGCCTCAGGGCGCTCCCCGGGGCCGTCGACGGCTATGTCGCGACGCTCCGCGAGGGCATCGCGCGCGGAGTCGTGCCGGCACGCCGTCAGGTGTCCGAGGTCGTGACGCAGATCGGGCGCTACACGAGCGACACGGGTTTCTTCGCGGGGTTCGCTGCCGAGGCGGCTCCCGACGAGGGTCAGCTGCCGGCATCCCTCGCCCGTGAAATCTCAGAGGGCGCAGGCGCCGCCCGCGTCGCATACGACGAGCTCGCGCAGTTCCTCGCGAACGAGCTCGCCCCCGAGGCGTCGGAGCAGGACGCCGTCGGCCGCGACCTCTATGCGCTGCACTCGCGCCGCTTCCTCGGCGCGACGATCGACCTCGACGAGACGTACGAGTGGGGCGTCGAAGAGCTCGCGCGCATGGTCGCCGAGCAGGAGTCGATCGCGCACGAGATCAAGGCGGGAGCGAGCGTCGAAGAGGCCGTCGCGTTCCTCGAGCAGGACGCCTCGCGCAAGCTCCAGGGCACCGAGGCGCTGCAGCGCTGGATGCAGGAGACGAGCGACCGGGCCGTCGAGGAGCTCGGCAGGACGCACTTCGACATCCCCGAGCCGATCCGCCGGCTCGAGTGCATGATCGCCCCGACCAACGAAGGCGGGATCTACTACACGGGCCCGACCGACGACTTCTCGCGCCCGGGCCGCATGTGGTGGTCGGTCCCCGAGGGTGTCGACGAGTTCGACACGTGGCGCGAGCTCACCACGGTGTACCACGAGGGCGTCCCCGGGCATCATCTGCAGATTGCGCAGGCGGTCTACAACCGCGCCGAGCTCAACTCGTGGCGGCGCCTGCTCGCGGGCACGTCGGGCCACGCAGAGGGGTGGGCGCTGTACGCCGAGCGCCTCATGCAGCAGCTGGGCTACCTCGACGATCCGGCCGACCGCCTCGGCATGCTCGACGGCCAGCGCATGCGCGCCGCGCGTGTCGTGCTCGACATCGGCGTGCACCTGTCCAAGACGCGCCCCGACGAGTCGGGCCCGTGGGACGCCGCGTACGCGCTGGAGTTCATGCGGCACAACGTCAACATGCCCGACGAGTTCATCCGCTTCGAGGTCAACCGCTACCTCGGCTGGCCGGGTCAGGCTCCGTCGTACAAGGTGGGGCAGCGCATCTGGGAGCAGCTGCGTGACGAGGTGGCCGAGACCGAGGGCGACGCGTTCTCGATCAAGGCGTTCCACCAGTGCGCCCTCGGCATCGGCGGCGTCGGTCTCGACACCCTTCGCACGGCGCTCGTCGGCTGAGCCCGTCGAGGCCTGAGCCTGCCGGCTCTACTCCTCGGCGGGGTCGCGCGCGAGCAGGCGTGCGACCTCCTCGTCCCGTGTCTGGGTGAAGTCGTCGTAGTACTCGCCGACCGCCCAGAAGCCGCGTTCGCGATGCGGGCACACGTACTCGTCGACGTCTTCGGGGATCCAGGATGCCGGTGCCACGGGCACCGCCAGCACGACGTGCCGCGCGCCGCGCGCCTTCACGGCGCGGCACGCAGCGGTCGCGGTGGCACCCGTCGCGACGCCGTCGTCGACGATGATCGCGGGCCGGCCGGTGACGTCGACGGGATGCGGCGCGAACAGCGCACTGCGCCTCGCGAGCTCAGCCCGCTCGGCGGTCTCGACCGATGCGAGCTGATCGGGCGTTACGGCTCCCCGGCGGATCGCCTCGGGGTCGACGACGCGGACGCCGTCCGCGATCGCGCCGACGGCGTACTCCTCGTGGTGGGGCGTGCCGAGCTTGCGCACGACGGCGGCGTCGAGGGGCAGTCCCAGCGCGTGGGCGACCTCGGCGGCGACGACGACGCCCCCGCGGGGGATGCCGAGGACGACGGCATCCGTGGTCGCCCACTGCGCGAGTGCTGCGGCGAGCTCTCGACCCGCGTGGACGCGATCGGGGAAGATGGCCACGGCCTCACCCTACGCGCGGGCCATCAGGCGGCACAGGGTCCGCAGCGGCGGCAGCAGGGGAGTGGCGGGCTCGGAGGGAATGTCGAGAACCCGACCGGGGTTCTATGCAGACGAATGAAAGGATGGATCATGGCCATCAGCGATCCCTCTCAGCTCGAGCTCGGTCTCGACACCTTCGGCGATGTCACGCGCGACGCCTCCGGACGGCTCCTGAGCGACGCCGAGACGATCCGCAACGTCGTCGATCAGGCGGTCCTCGCCGATGAGGTCGGGCTGTCGTTCTTCGGGGTG
Source organism: Microbacterium sp. SS28 (assembly GCF_022761035.1). GTDB lineage: Bacteria > Actinomycetota > Actinomycetes > Actinomycetales > Microbacteriaceae > Microbacterium. The sequence continues at coordinate 224,035 of NZ_JAKWJP010000002.1, read as the reverse complement.
GGGGAGCACCACCGACCCGAGTTCGCCGTCTCGAGCCCCGAGATCGTGCTCGCGGCCGCCGCGGCACGCACGAAGGCCATCCATCTCGGCACTGCGGTCACGGTGCTCTCCAGCGACGACCCTGTGCGGGTCTACGAGCGGTTCGCGACGCTCGACGCCATCTCGAACGGGCGGGCCGAGGTCATCCTCGGTCGGGGCTCGTTCGTCGAGTCCTTCCCGCTGTTCGGCTACGACCTGCGCGACTACGAGCTGCTCTTCGACGAGAAGCTCGCCCTCTTCTCGCAGCTGCTGACCGAGAAGCCCGTCACATGGTCGGGCTCGACGCGCGCGTCGCTCGAAGACGCCGACGTCTTCCCCAAGACCGAGAACGGGATCCGCGCGTGGGTCGGCGTGGGCGGCACGCCGGAGTCCGCCGTGCGCGCAGCCCGCTACGGCTACGGCCTCATGCTCGCGATCATCGGCGGTCCCGCACATCGCTTCCGCGTCTTCACCGACCTCTACCAGCGGTCGCTCGACTCGTTCGGCCGCGACCCCCTGCCGGTTGGCGTGCACTCGCCGGGTCACGTCGCCGAGACCGACCAGCAGGCATGGGACGAGGCCTACGAAGGCTTCGAGGCGATGAACAACACGATCGGCCGCGAGCGCGGATGGCCCGCGTACAACCGGCTGCGCTTCCAGCACGACGTCGGCCCGGAGGGCGCCCTCTACGTGGGCTCGCCCGACACCGTCGCACGCAAGATCGCCGACACGGTCCGCACGCTGGGGCTCGATCGCTTCGACATGAAGTTCTCGACCGGCACGCTGTCGCACGAGCGCATGATGCGCTCGATCGAGCTGTACGGAGCCGAGGTCGCGCCGCGCGTCCGCGAGCTGCTCGCGTAGCGCACCGCACCGGTCCCGGCATCCGTACGATGACGACATGACGGATGCCTCGACCGCGACGGTGTCGGAACGGCTCGACCGACTGCCCTTCACCCGGCGGCACCTCCGTGTGCTGACGGGCTCGGGCGTCGGCTGGGCCCTCGATGCGATGGACGTCGGCCTCATCTCCTTCATCATCGCGGCGCTCGCACAGCAGTGGTCGCTCGAGCCCACCGAGGCCGCGTGGATCGCCTCGATCGGGTTCGTGGGGATGGCGATCGGCGCGAGCGTGGGCGGACTGCTTGCGGATCGGTTCGGCCGGCGGCAGGTCTTCGCCCTGACGCTCATCGTCTATGGGCTTGCGACGGGCGCGAGCGCGCTCGTCGGCGGGCTCGCACTGCTCCTGATCCTGCGGTTCTTCGTGGGCCTCGGACTCGGCGCCGAGCTGCCGGTGGCTTCGACGTATGTGAGCGAGTTCGCGCCCGCGCGAATCCGGGGGCGCATGGTCGTGCTGCTCGAGGCCTTCTGGGCCGTCGGCTGGACGGCGGCGGCGCTGATCGGCTACTTCGTGATCCCGACCTCCGAGAACGGATGGCGGTGGGCGTTCGCGCTGGGCGCGATCCCCGCCGTGTATGCGCTCATCGTGCGCTGGGGGCTGCCCGAGTCGGCGCGCTGGCTCGAGCGACGGGGCCGCCTCGCCGATGCGGACGCCGTCGTGCGTGCATTCGAGGCCGAGGTCGCTGCGCCGACGGCGCAGCCCCTTCCCTCGAAGGAGCAGACGGCATCCGCTTCGCCGGAGATGCCCGCCGCCCCGACCACGCGCGAGCGCCTGCGACTGCTCTGGGGTCGGGAGTTCCGCGTCCGCACGGCGTGCCTGTGGCTGGTCTGGTTCTGCGTCAACTTCTCCTACTACGGCGCCTTCATCTGGATCCCGACGATCCTCGTCGCGCAGGGCTACGACCTCGTCCGGTCGTTCGGGTTCACGTTCATCATCACGCTCGCACAGCTGCCCGGGTACGCCGTAGCTGCGTGGCTCATCGAGGTCTGGGGCCGCCGCGCGACGCTCTCGATCTTCCTGGCAGGGTCCGCCGTTTCCGCAATCCTGTTCGGCACCGCCGCGGGCGAGCCCGCCATCATCGCGACGGGCATGGCGCTGTCGTTCTTCAACCTCGGAGCGTGGGGCGCGCTGTACGCCGTGACCCCCGAGATGTATCCGACCTCTCTGCGGGCGACGGGTTCCGGCTGGGCAGCCGGCGCCGGTCGCATCGCATCGATCGTGGCGCCGCTCACCGTCCCGCCGATGCTCGCGCTCGGCGGAGCCCCCGCGCTCTTCGTCCTCTTCGCCGCCTTCTTCGCTGTCGCCGCGATCGCCGCGTGGGGTCTCCTCGATCGCCGCGGTCGGGCGCTGGACGATCGCTGAACCCGCCTAGGCTGGGCCGGTGGCATCTGTTCGTTACGTCGCGATCGGCGACTCGTTCACCGAGGGCGTCGGCGACGATCTGCCCGACGGCCGCGTGCGCGGCTGGGCGGACCTCGTCGCCCACGGCTGGGCCGACGCGACGGACGAGCCCGTCGAGTACGCGAACTTCGCGATCCGCGGCAAGCTCGTGTGGCCGATCGTCGACCAGCAGCTCGAGCCGGCACTCGCCCTGAAGCCGACGCATCTCTCGTTCAACGGGGGAGGCAACGACATGCTCCGGCCCCGCGCGTCCCTTTCGCGGATCGTGGAGGCCTTCGACCATGTCATCCGTCGATGCGACGAAGAGGGCGTGCAGCTCATCGTGCTCTCGGGGGCGAACCCGTCGCCGCAGCTGCCGATGGGCCGCGTCTTCCAGCGCCGCGGCGATGTGCTGTCGGCTGCCGTCGGAGTGCGCCTGGACGAGCGCCCCGACGTCATCCGTGCGCTCAACTGGCCTGACCGCGAACTGTCGACGCCGGGCTACTGGTCCGAGGATCGCCTGCACATGAACGCTCGCGGTCACCACCGCGTCGCCGCCCGTGTGCTGACCGCCCTGGGGCTCGAGCCCCCGGCCGCGTGGTGGTCGCTGCCGGCGCTGCCGCCCGCCGCGGCGGTGCGGTCGACCTCGTACTACCGGGAGCACGTCGGACCCTGGGTGCGTCGCCGCATGACCGGCACGTCGTCGGGTGACGGACGTGAGCCGAAGTTCGCGACGTGGGCGACGTTCGACCCTTCGGAGGCCTGACGCCTCAGGCCCGTCCCGTGACGCGGTAGACGAGCTCGGCGAACTGACCCTTCTGTGCCACGGATTCCAGCGTGAGCCGGTCGGACTCGATTCGTCGGGGAAGGAGCGGTCTGCCCGCCCCGAGGGTCACGGGCGCGACCGACACCCGGACCTCGTCGAGGAGGCCCGCGTCGGCGAACTGCCCGACGAGGTCGCCACCGCCCACGACCCACACGTCCTTTCCCTCAGCGGCCTCCTGCAGCTCTGCCCAGACGTCGGCCACGGAGCCGGAGCGGAAGTGCAGCCGTGCGCCGGGGACAGCAGGCAGATCGCGCGAGGTCATGACGATCGAGAGCCGGTCGGCGTAGGAGCGCTGCCAGCGCTCGGGGTGTGCGAGCAGGTCCTCGTGGTGCAGGATCCACTCGTACGTGGTCGAGCCCATCACGAGGGCCCCGATCGTCGCGAGGAAGCCGCCGAAGTCGCTCTCGGCCTCGCCCGCTCCGGGGACGGTGAAGAGCCACGACAGCGAGTCGGCGGGATCGGCGATGTAGCCGTCGAGCGTCGTCGCGGTGTTGAAGATCAAGCGCGTCATGCGCTTACGGTAGCCGCGGCATCCGACATCTTGACAGCTATTCAACCAAAGGGTACTGTACCAATCAGTTGAATAAGGAGTGGACGGATGCCGCACCCGACGGAGGAGCAGCTCGATCGCACCTTCGGAGCGCTCGCCGATCCGACGCGGCGGCGGATCCTCGCGCGACTCGCGCAGGGCGAGGCCAGCGTGGGGGAGCTCGCGGCTCCGTTCGACATGACGTTCGCCGCCGTCTCGAAGCATCTGCGGGTGCTGCAGGCCGCGGGGCTCGTCACGCGGGGGAGGGACGCGCAGTACCGCCCAGCGCGGCTCGACGCGCGGCCGCTCGCCGAGGCATCCCGATGGATCGGCGACTTCGAGCGGTTCTGGTCGGACTCCCTGGGCGCGCTCGGCGCCTACCTCGAGGTCCTGCAGCAGCTCGCCCCGAGCTCATCGGCCCCCGACCCGTCACGCGACCCTGAACCACCACACGACCCTGAACCACCACACGACAAGGAGAACCCCCATGGCTGACTACTTCACCATCACGCGCGAGCTCACCGCACCGCGATCGCTCGTCTTCGACGCGCTCAGCAAGCCCGAGCACTTCGCGGTCTGGTTCGGGACCGCAGCCGTCGAGGTGCCGCAGGACTCGCTCACGATGGACGTCCGCGTCGGCGGCGCCTTCCGCGCCGTCATGCTGCTGCCCGACGGAAATCGGATCGACTGGGCCGGCGAGTACGTCGCGGTCGACCCGCCGTCGCACCTCGCGATGACGCTGACCGACAATCCGGATCAGTATGCGGGGCTCCCCGTGCTGTTCGACCTCGAGGAGATCGACGGGGGCACGCGCCTGACGATCCGCCAGGACCGCGCCGACTTCAGCGACGAGCAGGTCGCGGCGACCATCGCGGGCTACAACGCCTTCGTCGACGAGATCGAGAACGAGCTCGCGCGCATGCAGAACGCCTGATCCCAGCGGATTCGGGGCTTGTCAAGCCCCTGCGTCCGCGCGCACCGATCTGCCAGCATCGAGCAACGGAAGGGACTCCACTTGGGGAGGTCCCGGAAATGGAGCCTCGCATGAGCATCGGTGCCGGAATCGTCTTGTTCGTCCTCGGAGCGATCCTCGCGTTCGCCCTGAACGTCCAGGTGGACTGGGTGAATCTGGATCTCGTCGGCTACATCCTGATGGGTGCAGGCGTTGTGATCGTCCTGATCGGGATCGTGCTCCTCTCACGCCGCCGCCGCTCGGACGTCGTGCAGCGGACCACCGTCGACCCGGTATCCAACGAGCGTGTGACGCGGCAGTCCTCGAGCACGCCCGACGACGCAGCGGGGCTCTAGACCCTCAGATCGCGCCAGGCCGGCGCAGCGCCTCCTTCGCGAGGGCTGCGCCGGCCTTTGCGCTTTCCGCGGGCGTGCCTCCCTCGAGCGCCGCGGAGAGGTAGCCGGCGGCGAAGGCGTCTCCCGCACCCGTCGAATCGAGGGCGTCGGACACGCGTTCGACGGGCACCTCGGTGACGGCGCCGTCGGACCGGACGAGTACGGGATCGCCGCCGCGCTTCACGACGAGCACGACGTCGCCCGCGACGTGCACATCGAGTTCGTCGAGGAGGCGCGCTTCGTCGGCATTCGCGAACACGACGGTCGGCGAGAGGGCGGACAGGATGCCGCGCAGCTCGTCGCGCCCGTGCGCGCGCATCGACGCGACGCTCGAGAGATCGAGGCTGACGGGCGCGCCGCTCGCGCGCACGCGCGTGGCCGCGGCACGCAGAGCCGCCGCCGACCCCGGTTCGGCGAATCCGTACAGCGGAACGTGCAGCCAGCTCGTGCCCTCGAGCCATGCGGGGTCGATCTCCCCGAGCTCGGCCGCCGCGCCGCGGTCGGTGAGCATCGTGCGCTCCGCCGCGTCGTCGACGAGGATCACGATCGATCCCGTGCGGCCCGCGCGCTGCACGCGCACCTCGACCCCGGCCTCGGCCAGCTCGTGCGCGAGGGCTTCGCCCTCGGCATCCGTTCCGATGCGTCCGATGAAGCGGACGGATGTCGACCGCGCCGCCGCCGCCGCGACATTGGCGGCGCTGCCCCCGCGGACGTGCGTGATGACGGCGGGATTGTCGGTGCCGATCTCGAGCGTCGTCGCGCCCAGCACGACGACGTCGGCGATGAGGTCGCCGATGACCGTGAGCGTCATGCGCGACTCGCCATCGCGGCCGCGATCTCGGCGCCGAGAGCGACGTTGCCCCGGTACACGGCGACGTTGACGTCGAGACTGCGCCCGCCCGTCTCGCGCTGCATGAAGTCGAGCAGGAACGGCGTCGTGTCGTGACCTGAGACGCCTTCGGCGGCGGCCGCGGCGAGCGCGCGCGCGAGCACGTCGTCGTGCAGGTCGGCGGGCAGCTGCGCTGACTCCTCGACGGGATTGGCGACGAGGATCGTCGAGGAGATCCCGAGTTCGTCCCGTGCCGCCGCGATGTCGGCGATCTCGTCGGCCGACGCGACCGAGTACTCGATGTCGTATCCCGAATCGGCGATGTAGAACCCGGGGTAGTCGGTCGTGCGGTAGCCGACGACCGCCAGATTGAGCGTCTCGAGCCGCTCGAGGGTCAGCGGGATGTCGAGGATCGACTTGACGCCGGCGCTCACGACGACGAGCGGCAGTTGCGCCAGGGTCGGAAGATCCGCCGACTCGTCGAAGGTCTGCTGCGCGTCGCGGTGCACGCCGCCGAGCCCGCCCGTCGAGAACACCCGGATGCCGGCGCGGTGCGCGAGGAGCGCTGTCGCGGCGACCGTCGTCCCGCCGTGGAGGCGCTTGGCGGCTGCGATCGGCAGGTCGCGCACACTCAGCTTGACGACGTCGTCGGCGGTCGAGAGCCGTTCGATCTCGGCGGTCGAGAGGCCGACGACGGCACGCCCCTCGACGACGCCGATCGTCGCGGGCACGACGCCCGCGGCCCGCACGCGCTGCTCCGCCTCGAGGGCGACCACGAGATTGCGGGGGCGGGGGAGTCCGTGCGTGAAGATCGTCGATTCGAGCGCGAGGACCGGGATGCCGCGGCCCACGGCATCCCGGACCTCGTCGGAGACATGCACGGCCATTGCGCCCCTCTCGTCGCGTCCCACAGTACGCACCGGGCGGCGCCGATCAGCGGTTGCGGCGACGGCGTGCCGAGCGGGGCGGCCGCGGCGCGTCGAGTCCGATCCGGATGCGCGTCTTCTTGCGCTCCACGACGATGAACGCCGCGCCGAGCGCCCAGAGCGGTACCTGCGTGAGGAACGCGAGACGGAAGGCCTCGAGCGTGTACGTCTCGGGCGTGCCGGCCCCCTGCGCGTCGAGCGCGAGGCCGATCAGGAGGATCGCGAGCAGGCCCGCGAGGAATCCGCCCACGTTCGTGATGCCCGTCGCGGTGCTGAGCCGGTGGCTCGGGTTGTGGGTGCGGGCGTGGTCGAACGCGATCATCGAGGCGGGGCCGCCCGTCGCGAGCGCGAGGGCGAGCGCCAAGAGCAGCCACAGCGGCGCCGGCTCGGGCCACGCGATGACGGTGAGCCAGACGACGGCCTGCACAGCGATCGTCGGCAGGACGAGGGCACGCGAGCGCAGATGCGGGATGCGCGCCGACAGCATCCCGACGAACGGGCCCATGAGCATGCCCGCGATGACGTACACGAGCATGATCGTCGCCGCCTCGGCGTTGGTGCGGCCCTCGCCCGCCGTGAGAAAGGGCACGCCCCACAGCATGACGAAGGCGGTGCCCGCGAACGGTGTCGTGAAGTGCGACCAGAAGGCGAGGCGCGTGCCGGGGTGCGACCAGGCGGCACGCATGCCGACGCTCGTGTCTGCCGACGAGGTCACGACCCGGATCGACCCCGTGTCGGTGTCGACGGACACATCGGCATCGCGTTCGGGAGGATGATTCCGGATGACGAGGGCGACGAGGATCGTGAAGAGCACGCACAGCCCCGCGAGGCTGCCGAACGCGACGCTCCACGACGTCGCGTGCAGGAGCGCCGCGAGCGGGACGATCGCGATGATCTGCCCGCACTGGCCGATGATCCCCGTGAACTGCACCATGACGGGCGCCCGCTGCGCGGGGAACCACGTTGCAATGAGGCGCAGGACGCTCGGGAACACGGCGGCGTCGCCCGCACCGAGCAGCATGCGCGCGACGATCGCGACGCCCACGTTGGGCGAGACCGCCATGACGAGCTGCCCGACCGCCATGAGCGCCATCCCGATCGCGATGATGGGGCGGGCGCCGAAGCGGTCGAGCCAGACGCCGACCGGCAGCTGCATCGCCCCGTACACGGCGAGCTGCAGCACGGCGAACAGCGAAAGCGTCGAGGCATCGGCCTGGAAGCGTTCGGCGGCGTCGACGCCGACCGAGGCGAGCGACGTCCGGTTCGTCACCGCGAGCACATAGGCGGCAACGCCGACTCCCCAGATGATCCACGCCCTCCAGGAGGGCTGGGCCTGCAGGGGAGTCGTCATCAGTCGTGCGTCGTCAATCCGAATCGATTCGAGGGTTGCTTCCAGCGTATCGTCCGGATCGGCATCCGTGATCCGGCCGGCACCTCAGCGGCGCGATTTGCGCTCACACCGCGCCGGCGATCGGGATCAGGCGCGCTCGACGGGGAGCCACAGCTCGCACGTCGCCGTGCTGAAGTCGGGGGAGCGGTCGAGCACCGCCACGATCGACGGTCCCGGCCGCAGCCGCCACGGGTTCGACGGCAACCAGTCGGTCGCGGTCGCCGCCCACGTCGCCTGCAGTGCGGCGGGGTACGGCCCCTCCGTTCGGAAGACGGCCCACGTGCCCGCGGGCACGGCGATCGCCGTCAGGTCGTCGGGCACGGATGCTCCGTCCTCCACCGCGACGCCGTGCAGGTATGTGAGTTCGCTGCCTTCGGCGTAGTCAGGGTCCACGTCCGCGCTCACCTGCAGCAGCCCCTCGGGCTCGGTGGTGCTGAGCCCCTTGAGTCGGGCGTGCTCGTCGATCGGCAGCGCGGCGATGTGCGCCTGAATGTGCGGATTGACGCCGCTGTGGATGAGCGGCACGCGCGCCGCGTGCCCGATGAGATGGAAGGCGGGTCGGTCGACGATGCGGGTGTCCATGGGGGTGTTCCCTTCTACGGTCAGGCGGAACCTGAGCTGTGGCTGCGAGCGAAGGGGGCCGCCGTCACGGCGCACGTCGGCAGGCCCGACGCCGTGCACGGCACGGAACGCGCGGCCGAACGCCTCCGTCGAGCCGTACCCGTAGCGAACCGCGATGCTCAGCAGATCGTCGTCTCCGAGCAGATCCGCGGCCGCAACGGTCATGCGACGCCGCCGGATGTACTCCGACAGCGGCATGCCCGCGAGCGACGAGAACATCCGGCGCACGTGGTACTCCGTCGCTCCGAGGCTCGCGACGAGGTCGCCGAGGTCGATCTCGTCGCCGAGGTGTTCCTCGACAGCGTCGACGACCCGGTTGAGTATCGCGATCACGGCCTCTCCTTCGACATCCAGCCTCGTCCTCTCGCGCCGCGGCCACCCGACTTTCACGGTCCGATCCGATCGTGCCAGGAGTCGGGCGTAGACTCTCGGCGAACGTGACACGATCCGAGGAGGTGAGCCCGATGCACGCACTGTCCACTCCGGGCGCTCCCTCGAGTTCACGATCGCGCGACTGACATAGCCGTCGCGGGGAGCGCATCCTGCACTCCAAGAAAGCTGCGACCATGAACCTCTTGTTCTCGCGCACCTCAGAAACATCCGCCCACGACGACTCCGCCTCCCGCACCGCGCTGGTGCTCGGGGGCGGCGGATCGGCCGGCAACGCCTGGCTGATCGGCGTCGTCGCCGGTTTCTCCGACGGCGGTCTCGATGTGACCGACGCCGACCTCATCATCGGCACTTCGGCCGGATCGACCGCCGCCGCCCAGATCACGGGGGCGGCGCCCGCCGACCTCTTCTCCGCCACCCTCGAGGTCCCACCTGTGCGGACGGCGCCGACCGGCAGCGATCGCCGGCCTCCCGTGCTGACGACGAGCCATCTCGAGAGGTTCGACGCGATCATCGCGGCCTCCTCCGACATGGCCGACGTGCGACGCCGGACGGCTGCCGCATTCGCGGAGCACGACGTCCCCCAGCAGTCCGAGCGGTGGCGCACGACTGTCGCAGCTCGCCTGCCCCACGCGGAGTGGCCGCGGCAGCGCCTGCAGATCACGGCAGTCGACGCCCGCACGAGCGAACCTGTCGTGTTCGATCGCGACAGCGGGATCGAACTGGTCGACGCCGTCGCGGCCAGCTGCGCCGGCGGCTTCGCGTACCGCATAGGGGAGGGGCGGTACATCGACGGCGGCTACCGGTCGAACGCCGACAACGCCGATCTCGCCGCCGGATTCGCCCGCGTGCTCGTGCTGTCGCCGCTCGGCGGCAGGACACGCACCCCGTTCGCGTGGGGCACGCACCTCGCGACGCAGCTCGACGAACTGCGGGCGCAGGGGAGTGGCGTCGAGACGATCTTCCCGGATGCCGATGCGCTGTCGGCTTTCGGCGACGACCTCATGGACTCTTCGACGCGTCCTGCGGCGGCTCGCGCCGGGTTCGCGCAGGGGAGAGGTCTCGCCGCCCACCTCGGCGGATTCTGGCGCTGACAGCGGGGGAGCGGCCTACTGTGCGGCCTGATCGCCGCCGGTGAGCCGCTCAACCTGCCACTCGTGCACTTCGGGCAGCCACTCGAGCGGGGCGGCGGGGCCGATGCGGTAGTCGTCGAACTCGCCGCCGTCACGGAGGTCCTGGACATACGCACGGTCCAGGGCGATGCGTGCGCGCACGTCGTCGCCTCGTCCCACCGATCCGTGACCCGGGATGACGACGTCGACCTCGCCCGCGACGCCCTCGAACAGGGCGAGCGCCGCGAGGTAGTCGTCGATCGGACTCTCGGCCCGCGGGTCGAGGAAAGGCATCAGGATGTCGGAGAGCATGTCGCCTGCGATCAGGACGCGTGGCTCCGCGATGAGCAGCGCCGCGTGACCGGGGGCGTGGGCCCGATGCTCGAGGATCCGCACCGCAGGGCCGTCCCACGGAAGGATCGTCGCCTCGGCGGGCAGAGGCGTGAGCAGTCCGAGCAGCTCCATCGGGATGTCGTCGGCGTGCTCCGGGGGGAGTCCTTCGGCGACCTGCTCGCGCCAGTCCGCGCTGGCGAGGACGTCCCGGATGGATGCCGCACCCCGCGCCGTGCTGTACCGGGGGACATCGCCGAACCGCGCGTGCCACAGCACGTGGTCCCAGTCGGGGTGCGTCGAGAAGCCCGCCACGACGGGAAGCCCCATCTCGCGGAGGTCGTCGGCGATGTGCTCCAGTTCGTCGCGCGTGATCCCGGGGTCGACGAGCAGCACGCCGTCGCGGCCGCGCACGACGACGGAGTTGCTCTGGATGAACTGGCTCTCGTGGACGAGAACGCCGTCGGCGACTTCCTGCAGCATCCCCCCATTCTGGGGAAGTGTCCGCTCATCCGGAAGAACCCAGGAGGAGGGCGCTCCGTGAAAGAGTTGACATAATGTGCATTATCGGCGATTGCACGTACTGGTAACGTCGCGCGTGTGACCGCACGTCCTCGCTTCGTCTGCCGGGGCGGGTTCGCGCTCACAGCGCCGCCGGAGCGGGCGTTCCCGCTGTTCACTGCAGCCGGTGAGCGACTCTGGGTTCCCGGGTGGTCGCCGGAGTTTCTCGCAGACGTCGACGACGACACGGCGCCCGGAACCGTCTGGCGCACGTCGGCCGACGGCCGCGAGACGACGTGGATCGTCGTCGAGTCGATACCGCCCACCGCGGCGACCTACGCGCGGTTCACGCCGGGACACAGCGCGACGAGGGTTCGCGTGCGTCTGGAGCGAACGGATGCCGGCACCCGGGTCGACGTGGGATACGACATCACGTCGCTCGACGAGGCGGCCGATGCGCTGCTCGAGCAGTTCGCGCAGGACTTCGACGAGATGCTCCTGGAGTGGCAGCGAGGCACGTCCGCCGTCCTCGCCGGCGAAGACGCGGCATCCGTCTCCTGATCGGGGTCTGTCAGCCGGAAGCGATCTCGGCGCATCCTTCGAAGCGCAGACGGATGCCGCCTCCTGCGTCGCGCAGGATCACGAGCAGCGTGTGACTGCAGCCGCGGCAGCGCACGATCGATCCCGCGTCGTCTCGCTCGACGACGACCTCGCCCATCGGATCGTGCGCCCCGCAATGGCGGCATGTGATGCGCAGGGTCGAGGCATCCGCGCTCATGAACTCGGCCAGGATGCCGGCGAGCGCATTGCCGTCGACGTGTTCGACATGCGCGCTCATCAGGCGCCTCCGAATCTCTCGGTCTTGATCCGCGCCGACGGATGCCCGCGCGCGACGAGCGCTCGTGCGACGAACTCGACGAACCCCGTCGGGCCGCACACGAACACGAGCGGGTCGTCCGCGACGGGCCAGACGGCGGCATCCAGGGCCTCCGCCGACAGCCGGCCGACCGTGCCCGTCCAGTCCCGCGCCGCGCTGCGTGTGAAGACCCAGTCGACCTCGACTCCCCCATGATCCGTCAAGCCGTTGAGCTCATCGCGATATATCGCGTCTTGCGGGGTCTTCACCGAGACGAGCAGCCGGAACGGCTGGGATGTCGCGGCCTCGACCCGCGCGCGCACCATGGCGCGCAGCGGCACGATGCCCGAGCCGCCCGCGATGAGCTGCACGGGTGACGGATCGTCCCGGTGCCACACGAAGTAGCCTCCCAGCGGTCCGAGCACTTCGAGCTCGTCCCCCGGCGCGACGTCGTGGACGAGATACGGCGACACCTCGCCGTCGGGCACCTCGTCGACGCCGAGCTCGATCGAGTCCCCGTCCCCCGCGAGCGCGAGCGAGTAGGAGCGCACGGCTTGGTAGCCGTCCTCGGCGGTGAGGCGCACGTCGACGTGCTGTCCCGGAAGGCTGCCGGGCCATCCCGGGGCCTCGAGGCGGAGGATCCGCGAGCGCGGCGAGGCCGAGACCGCCTCGGCGACGCGCGCCTCGCGCCAGAGCACGCGACCGGGCGCAGTCACCAGTAGCGCTCCTCGGTCCACGGATCGCCGTGCAGGTGATAGCCGTTCTGCTCCCAGAATCCCGGGTCGTCGTGCTCGTGCAGCACGAGCGCGCGCACCCACTTCGCGCTCTTCCAGAAGTAGAGGTGCGGGATGAGCAGCCGCGCGGGACCGCCGTGCTCGGGGTCGAGCGGCTCGCCGTCGAACTCGAAGGCGATCCACGCCTTGCCGCCGAGCAGATCCTCGAGCGGCACGTTGGTCGTGTAGCCGCCATACGAGTGCGCCATCGCGTACTCGACGCTCGTGTCGATACCCTCCATGAGCGTGTCGAGCGAGACGCCGCGCCACGACGTGCCGAGCTTCGTCCAGCGCGTGACGCAGTGGATGTCGGTGTCGATGTCCTCGATCGGCAGCGCCTGGAACTCGTCCCACGTCCACGACGTGTCTTCACCCGCCTCGGTGCGGATCGTGAAGCGCCACTCCCCCGTGTCGATCTCGGGGGTGGGGCCTGCGGAGAGCACCGGGAAGTCCTCGGTCAGGTACTGACCCGGCGGCAGCCGCGGGTCCGACTCGCGACGACGATCGCCGAAGCCTCGGGAGAACACTGCCATCGACTCCTCCTCACGCCGGCGGGCGACATTCCGCCGACGGCACCAGGCTAGCGAGGCCCGGCTCGAGGCGTCGATAGCCTGAAGATGTGACTAGCCTCGACGACTGCCCGGACACCCCGTGATCGAGTCCCTCACGGGGTTCGCCGTCGTCGGCGTCGCGATCCTCGTCGGCTGGATCATCGGGCGCACCGATCTGCTGGGCGAGCACGGGCGCCCCGTGCTCGCGCGGCTCACGTTCTTCGTGCTCTCGCCGTTTCTGCTGTTCGTCGTGCTGAGCCAGGCTGACGTGCGACTGCTCTTCTCCGCGATGCTGCCCGTAGCCGCGATCGCCGCGGTGTCGGTCTTCGTCGTCTACGTCGCGGTGGCGCGCTTCGCGTGGCGGCGCTCGACGGGCGAGATCGTCATCGGCGCCCTCTCGGCGGGGCAGGTCAACTCCAACAACATCGGCATCCCCCTGTCTCTCTACCTGCTCGGATCGGCCGCGTACCCCGCCCCCGTCATCCTGATGCAGCTGCTCGTCTTCACCCCGATCTCGATGACGATCCTCGAGACGGTCACGGCGGGGCGGACGTCCTTCCCGCGGGCGCTGCTGCGCACCCTGACAAACCCGATCGTGGTCGGGTCGATCCTCGGCACGATCGTCTCCGTCACGGGCCTCGAGCTGCCGCCGATCGTCATGGAGCCCGCGCAGCTCGTCGCGAACGCGTGCGTCCCCGTCCTCCTCATCTCGTACGGCATCTCGCTGTACGGCCAGCGCGTGCTCGCGCCGTCCGGGCGCCGCCGCGACATAACGCTCGCGACGCTGCTCAAGCTGTTCTTCATGCCGATCGTCGCGTGGGCCGTGGGCGAGTTCGTATTCCGAATGCCGGCGCACGACGTCCTCGTCGTGGTCGTGCTGGCGGCCCTGCCGACGGCCCAGAACGTCTTCAACTACTCGCAGCGCTACGGAGTCGGCGAGACGATCTCGCGCGACACCGTCTTCCTGACGACGGTCGGCTGCGTGCCCGTGCTGCTGCTCGCGACCTATCTGCTCGCCTGAGCGCCCTCCGAAACACGGCGAAACCCTCCGCCATAAGGTGTGATCGAACCGCGCGGCTGCGCGGAGTCTGTCGCGGCGGGGTCTAGGCTGGGCCAGAACCTCTCAGGAAACACTCAGAAAGGGCTCCCATGTCCGAATCCGCAGCCGAGAAGTCGGCCATCAACGGCGTCCGCACCGCATTCGGTGTCGGTGGCGTTCTCTCCATCCTCGCCGGTGCTCTCATCATCTGGCAGCCGCAGGGCGCTGCCTTCTTCGTCACCATCGTGATCGCGATCTACGCGATCGTCGGCGGGCTCGTCTACGCCGGCCTCGGCATCTTCTCGAAGTCCAAGGGCGGCTGGGCCCGCGTCGGCCACATCGTCCTCGGCCTCATCTTCATCGCCGGTGGCGTGGTCGCGCTCCTCAACCTGCAGCAGGCGACCGCCTGGCTCGCGATCTTCGTCGGCATCCTGATCGGTATCCTCTGGGTCGTCGAGGGCATCGTCTCGCTCTCGACGCTCGGCGACGCCGCTTCGAAGGGCTGGACGATCTTCTTCGCGATCATCAGCCTCATCGCCGGCATCTACCTCATCGTCACGCCGCTCCTCGGTGCGGCCGTGCTGTGGTGGCTGCTCGGCATCCTGCTGATCGTCCTCGGCATCATCCAGATCATCCGCGCCTTCAAGTTCTCGGGCCGCGACTTCTGAGTCATGCAGAGAAGAAGGGCCCCGGGGATTCCCGGGGCCCTTCTTCTCTGTCCTGCGGTTACTCGTCGCCGAACGAGTCGGTGTCTCCGACGAGGCGCGTGTTGTCGGCGGGTATCGGCTCGACGGCTGCGAGGGCCACTTCGGCAGCGAACTCCGAGACGTTGTAGAGCTTGCCGGCGTCCTCGCGGCGTGCCGCGATCGCGCCCGGATTCGCGCGCTCGAGGAGCGTCGCGGTGATCGTGCCCTCGATCATGTCGCCGGACACCACGACGAACTCGACCCCGCGCTCGGTCAGCGCGGGGATCCGCTCGCGCAGCGCGTCCTCGCCCGCACGCTTGGACAGCGCGACCGGCTCGTACTCGGGCATCGTCGGAGTCGTGCGGATGAAGTGCGCCTGGTGGCTCGTGACGAACACGACGCGCGACCCCTCGTGGAGCAGCGGGAGCGACGTCTCGAGCACATTGACCTGCGCGTCGCGGTTGAGCAGCAGGGCGTAATCCTCGGCCATGCCGGACTCCATGCCGCCCGAGGCATTCAGCACGAGGATGTCGAGCCCGCCGAAGGTCTGCGAGACCTGGTCGAACATCGCCTGCACCGACTCGGGGTCGGTCAGGTCGGCGCCGACGACGAGCGCCTCGACACCCAGCTCGCGCAGCTCGGAGGCGAGCTTCTCGGCGCGCGGAGCCTTGTTGCGGAAGTTGATGACGACGTTCGCGCCGGCCTGCGCGAAGTAGCGCACGGTGTCGGCGCCGATGCCGCGCGACGAGCCCGTCACGAGGGCGGTCAGGCCCGTGAGCGAGCCGGGAGCAAGGGGCGTGAGGGGTTCGGACACGTGACTTCCCAAGGGGTTGCGATGGTGCCGATCAGCGGATGCCGCGGCCGCCGCGGACGGTTCGCGCGGCATCACTCGACCCTACCAATCCGGCCCGCTCGGGGCCGATCCGGGCGGTTTCCTGCGTGATAGGTTCGATTGAAGGAGGCACGACGTGGAGCTCATCCAGACGATCGAAGACTGGGCCTGGATCGGATGGCTGGTGCTCATCCTGTTGTTCCTCGTGATCGAGATGCTGACGCTCGACTTCACCTTCCTGATGCTCAGCATCGGCGGGGTCGCAGGCCTCGCATCCGACCTCCTCGGCGCCCCGATCTGGCTCCAGGTCGTCATCGCCGCCGTCGTCGCGGCCGTGCTCGTCCTCGTGCTGCGACCGCCCCTTCTGCGGCGCCTCCGACGAGGCGAAGACCCCACGCCGAGCAACGTCGACGCCCTCATAGGCCTGTCCGGACGCGTGCTGTCGACCGTGTCCGCCGATGGCGGCCAGGTGAAGCTCTCGAACGGCGACGTGTGGACCGCACGTGCCGATGCCGCCGCCGCCCTGGAGCCGGGCGAGCCCGTCCGCGTGAGCCGCATCGACGGCGCCACGGCCTACGTCCGACCTGTGAACGAGGAGAACGCATGACCGTCGAAGAAGTCATCCCCGTCGCGATCGGCTGGACGCTTGCGATCGCGGTCGTCATCTTCGTGATCGTCGTCATCGCCCGCTCGATCCGCATCATCCCGCAGGCGAGCGCCGGCATCGTCGAGCGGCTGGGGCGCTACCACAAGACCCTGTCGCCCGGTCTGAACCTCCTCGTGCCGCTCATCGACCGGCTGCGACCCCTCATCGACATGCGCGAGCAGGTCGTCTCGTTCCCGCCGCAGCCCGTCATCACTGAAGACAACCTCGTCGTCTCGATCGACACGGTCGTCTACTTCCAGGTGACCGACGCTCGGGCCGCGACATACGAGATCGCCAACTATCTCGGCGCCGTCGAGCAGCTCACCACGACGACGCTGCGCAACGTCGTCGGCGGACTCAACCTCGAAGAGGCCCTCACGAGCCGCGACAACATCAACGGGCAGCTCCGCGTCGTGCTCGACGAGGCGACGGGCAAGTGGGGCATCCGCGTGGGACGCGTCGAGCTCAAGGCGATCGACCCGCCGCACTCGATCCAGGACTCGATGGAGAAGCAGATGCGTGCCGAGCGCGATCGCCGTGCGCTCATCCTCACAGCCGAGGGAACGAAGCAGTCCGCGATCCTCACGGCCGAGGGCCAGCGCCAGGCCGAGATCCTCAAGGCCGAGGGCGACAAGCAGGCCGCCGTGCTGCGCGCGCAGGGCGAGGCCGAGGCCATCCAGACCGTCTTCCACGCGATCCACGTCGGCAACCCCGACCCGCAGCTGCTCGCGTACCAGTACCTGCAGACGCTCCCGAAGATCAGCGAGAGCCCGTCGAGCAAGCTCTGGATCATCCCGAGCGAGCTCACCGAGGCCCTCAAGAACGTGAGCGGAGCCTTCGGGTCATCGGTCGCGAACGCCGTACGCCCCGCCGACGCCGTGACCGCTCCCCCGGCCAAGCCCGCAGCGGAGCAGCCGCCCACGGCATGACGCATCCCTGGTTCGAGGGGGTCGCGACGCCGCGCGTGCTCGCGCACCGCGGTCTCGTCACGGCCGATGCCGCGCGAGCCGGCGTCGTGGAGAACTCCTTCGCGGCCGTCGCGGCGGCGCAGGCGGCGGGTGCTGCCTACGTCGAGTCGGACTGCCATCTGACCCGCGACGGGTTCGTCGTGCTCTTCCACGACGCCGATCTGCGACGCGTGACGGGCGATCCGCGCCGCGTCGACGAAGTGACCCTCCGCGACCTCGAGCTCCTGATGAGCGGCCACGGAGGGCTCGTGACCCTCGAGCAGGCCCTCGACGCGTTCCCGGGGGTGCGCTTCAACCTCGACGTCAAGGCCGCGGGCGCCGCCGAGAAGGTCGGTCGGCAGGTCGCCGCGCACGGCGCGCGCGTGCTCGTCACGAGCTTCTCGGACGACCGCCGACGCGCCGCCCTCGCCGCTGCGGCCGGCGTCGGCGGCGACATCCGTCCCGCGACGTCGGCGGGCAGCGCGATCGTCACGCGATTGGTCGGCGCCGTGTCGGTGCGCTCCCGGCCGCTGGCGCGCCGCATCCTGCAGGGCTTGGATGCCCTGCAGGTGCCGGAGCGGCAGGGCCGTATCCGCATCGTGACACCGCGCTTCATCGACTACGCGCACGCGGCGGGCGTCGAGGTCCACGTCTGGACGGTGAACGACCCCGCCGACATGCGACGGCTCGTGGCCCTGGGCGTCGACGGCATCGTGACGGACCGCGCCGATCTGGCCCTCGCGACATTGCGCTGAGGTTCCGGGTCTCACAATCGATGAGACGGCGTGTCAGGCTGTGCATCCACTGTGAAAGGCGCCTGGAGCGGCCTTGTTCGGATGAGACGCCCAGGTCACTTCGTTATACCTGGTTAGCGACGAGAGGACCCGAAATGGCAGACCGCAGCCTGCGCGGCATCCGACTCGGCGCCCAGAGCCTACAAAGCGAAGAGGGCGTCGTGTTCCATGAGCGCGCACAGCACACCTACACGTGCACGTCGTGCGGACGTGACACGACATTGACCTTCGCGGCAGACGCCGAGATCCCGGAGAGCTGGGAATGCCGCACGTGCGGCTCCGAGTCGCTCCTGCGCATCGGCGAGGGCACCGCGACGGTCGACCACAGCGGCGACAAGGTGCCGCGCTCGCACTGGGACATGCTGCTCGAGCGGCGCACCCTCCCCGAGCTCGAAGAGCTCCTCGAGGAGCGTCTCGCCTACGTCCGCGCCCGCCGCGGCGCCGGCGAGGACGTCGTCACCCTCGACAAGATCAGCGCCTGACGCGCATCACGCCTTCTCTGCGACGCCGGTTCCTTCGGGAGCCGGCGTCGCTGCGTTGCCGGCCCGTCGCCGCAGCCGGGCGATGATCCCGAACGCGACGAGCGCGGCGAGGCTCCCCCACGCGAGGAGCGCCTTGAGCGCGGCGCCCGCGATGACGGCGGGCGTGAGCCCCGTCCGCAGCGGCACGTCCGTGAGCATGGCTCCCGCCTCGTCGGCGGGCAGACCGTCGAGGGTCGCGCCGTCCGGCGCGATGACCTGGCTCGTCCCGACCGTCGAGAGGTTGACGACCGAGCGACCCGTCTCGATCGCGCGCATGCGGGCGAACGCGAGCTGCTGCAGGTTCTCATCGGTCCCGCGGAAGTCCGCGTTGTTCGTCTGGAACATGTAGACCTCGGCGCCCGCCTGCGCGCCGTCCCAGATGACGTCGTCGTAGATGACGTCGAAGCAGATCGCGAGCCCCACGCCTACTCCCCCGATGTCGAACATCGGCGTCGCGACGCCCGGCGTGTACTCGCGCTGGATGAGGTCGATGAGCTCGGGCGCGAAGTTGCGGTAGAGCCAGCGGTCGGGGACGTATTCGCCGAACGGCACGGGATGCCGCTTGTCGTAGGTGTCGACCGGGTTCTCGGCGCCCTCCTCCCACAGCAGCGCGGAGTTGAAGTACTCGTCTCCGCGCTGCGTGACGGCGCTCACGAGAAGCGGCGCGCCGATGCGCGCGGCCAGGGTGTCGAGGACTCCCGCGGTCGCCTCGTCGGTCGTGGGGTCGGAATCGATGCCGCCCTCGGGCCACAGCAGCACGTCCATGTCCTCGTCGAGGATCGGCCGCGTCGCCGCGAGCTGCGCGCGGAGGATGTCGTTGCGGCCGCGCTCGTCGAAGTAGCCCGCGGGGCCGTTGCCCTGGACGGCGCCGACCCGCATCGCACCGGCATCCGTCGTCGGGAACTGGGGTGTGACGATCAGCAGCACAGCCGCGGCGGCGGTCGGGACCACCGCGCGGACGTCGCGCCACCGGCCGAGGCGGACGTATTCGACCCCCGCGGCGCACACGAGCACGATGAGGAACGACAGGCCCGACATCCCGACCCATGACGCGACCTCGGCGAACGGGCCGTCCGCCTGCGTCACCCCGAGCCGCCCCCACGGGAATCCGCCGTAGGGGAACGTGCCGAGCACCTCCTCGCGGAGCGTCCAGAGCCCTGCGACGAGCGCGGGAAGCGACACGAGCCTCCCCCACGCTCCCGGAAGGACGCGCGGAACCCAGCGGTAGGCGAGGGCGATCGGTATCGCGAAGAGCGCCGTGAGGGCCGCCTCGAGCATCGACAGTGCGATCCACGGCACGGGCCCGAGGTAGCGGGCCGTGAACAGCAGATTCACGAAGAAGAACGCGGCGCCGAAGGCGAAGCCGACGAGGAGGGCCGACCAGAACCCGCGCCCCACGAGACTCACGAGCGCGAGCGGAACGGCGACGAACACGGCGGGCCACCAGGCGAGCGCCGGGAACGCGGTGGTGAGGACGAGTCCTGCGACGACGGATGCCGCGACCGCGGCCCACAGCGGGAGGATCGGTCGCACGGGCTCGGCGAGGGTGGGGGCGTCGGGCACGGATCGAGCCTAAGCCCCTCGGCCGTCGCGAGCGTCGGGCGGGCGCCTCTGCCGGGTCAGACCGACGAGTACGAGACGATGCCGCGGCGGACGGCGTCGAGCGCCCGACGGGCGACGGTGCCGACCGCGGGCTCGGCGACGAGCGAGAGCTGATCGAGCAGGTCGATCGTCTGCTTGGTCCAGCGCACGAAGTCGCCGGCCGCGAGATCCGCTTCGATGAGCACGCGGTCCAACGGCACGCCGCGCGCCCACGAGTGCATCGCCTGCGCGAGACCCGCGGCGATCGGCTCGGAGCCGGGCAGGCGGTGGTCGCGCTCGAGGTCGTCGAGGCGCTGCCACAGGTCCTGCGTCGCGCTCAGGGCCGTCCGGAACGCGCCGCGCGGCAGTCGCTGGTCGCCCGGGTCGCCGGACTCGCGCCGCGGCTCGTAGACGAGGCAGCATGCGAGCGCCGCGAGGGACGCGGCATCCAGGTCCTTCCAGATGCCCGTCCGCAGCGACTCCGCGACGAGGAGGTCGCGTTCGCCGTAGATGCGGCGCATCGTGCGGCCCGCCGGGGTCAGCGAGGTGGCTCCGTCCTCAGCGACGGCGACGTAGTCGAGCTCGGCCAGCACATCGACGACGCGGTCGAAGATGCGCGCCACGGTGCCGGTGCGGTTCTCGATCTGACGGCGCAGGTCGTCGACCGTGCGCTTGAGGCGCCAGTACCGCTCCGCCCAGCGCGCGTGGTGCTCGCGGTCGGGGCACTGATGGCAGGCGTGCCGCTGCATGCGCTTGCGCAGCGACGAGATCTGGCGCTGCCGCTCGTCGCGCGTCGCGCGACCGGCCGTGACGTCCCGCCGATTGATCTTCTCGAGGTCGCTGAGCTCGCGGCGGATGCGCGAGTAGTCGGCGAAGTCGCCGCGATCGCACGTCATGGCCTGCTCGTAGCCCGCGAGCGACTCCTCCTGCTCGCGCACCTGCCGCGCGAGGCCCACGACGGCGCGGTCGGCCTGGAACTGCGCGAACGACGATTCGAGGATCTCGCGCGCCTTCCCCCGCCCGAACTGGTCGATGAGGTTGACGGCCATGTTGTACGTCGGTCGAAAGCTCGAATTGAGCGGGTAGGTGCGGCGCGACGCGAGGGCCGCGACGGCCTGAGGGTCGAGCCCCTCGGTCCACTGTACGACGGCGTGGCCCTCGACGTCGATCCCCCGTCGCCCCGCACGCCCGGTGATCTGGGTGTATTCGCCGGACGTGATGGCGACGCGCGCCTCGCCGTTGAACTTCTCGAGCTTCTCGAGCACGACGGTGCGAGCCGGCATGTTGATTCCGAGGGCGAGGGTCTCGGTCGCGAACACCACCTTCACGAGCTTGCGCTGGAAGAGGTCCTCGACGACTTCCTTGAATGCCGGCAGCAGCCCCGCATGGTGCGCCGCGACGCCCCGTTCGAGATTCTCACGCCACTCCCAGAAGCCCAGCACCGCGAGGTCCTCGTCATGGAGGGTGCGGGTGAGCTGCTCGACCGTGGCCCGGATCTCGATGCGCTCCTCGTGCGTCGTGAGGCGCAGGCCCGCGCGGCGCACCTGCTGCACGGCCGCGTCGCATCCGGCGCGGCTGAAGATGAAGAAGATCGCCGGCAGCAGGTTGCCGCGCTCGAGCAGTTCGATGACGTCGGGCCGGTCCATCCGCTCGATGCGCTGGACGTTCGCCGATCGCACGGGCCGCACGCTGCCCTTCTGAGGACGGCGACGGGATGCCTCGTACCCGCCGCCCGCGTGGTAGTTCGCGCTGCGGGCCGCCTGCGCGCGACGGTTGTTCTCGTACGTCGGGCCCTTGAACGACCGGATGCGCATGAGCTCCTGGTTGACCTGCGCAGTCGCGATCCCGGCGCGGTCGTCGAAGAGCGGAAGCAGGTCGCCGCGCACGAGGACGTGCTGCTCGAGCGGGACGGGGCGCACCTCCGAGACGATGACCTCGGTGTCGCCACGGACGGTGTCGAGCCAGTCGCCGAACTCCTCGGCGTTCGAGACCGTCGCCGACAGCGAGACGAGCCGAACATCCGACGGAAGGTGGATGATGACCTCCTCCCATACGGCTCCGCGGAACCGGTCTGCGAGGTAGTGCACTTCGTCCATGACGACGTAGCGCAGGCCGCGCAGCGCCGGTGAGTCGGCGTAGAGCATGTTGCGCAGCACCTCGGTCGTCATGACGACGACGCGGGCATTGCCGTTGATGTTCGTGTCGCCCGTCAGCAGCCCCACGTCGTCCGCGCCGTACACCTCGACGAGCTCGCGGAACTTCTGGTTCGACAGAGCCTTCATCGGCGTCGTGTAGAACGCCTTCGCGGGGTGCCGGGCATCGGCCGGCTCGCGCATAGCGAGGTGGATCGCGAACTCGCCGACGATCGTCTTGCCGGCGCCCGTGGGCGCGGCGACCAGGACGCTGCGGCCGTCCTCGAGGGCGTGGCATCCCGCGACCTGGAACGGATCCAGAGTGAATCGCTGGGATGCCGCGAAACCGGCCGTTGCGGGATGCACACGGTCCTCACGGGCCTGCGCGTACCGGTCGGCCGGACTCGGTTCGCTCACGCCACGGCCCCGGGGGGCAGCAGCGAGCTCTCGCGCTTGGAGCGACGGCGATCGAACAGGAGGGAGATCCCGGCGGCGGCGAAGAACAGCACGACGAGGATGCCCGCGAGGATCAGCATGCTGACGACGTCAGCGGCGGGCGTGGCGAGCGCCGCGAACACCGTCGCGATGAGGATCGCGACGCGCCAGCCCTTGAGGATCGCCCGCCCCGACATGACGCCCGCCAGGTTGAGGGCCACGAGGAACACCGGGAGCACGAATGAGACGCCCACCACGACGAGCAGCTTGAAGACGAAGTCGTAGTAGTACTGGGCGTCGTAGAACGAGGCCCCGCCCTCGGGGACGAAGCTGTTCATGAGCTCGACGATGTGCGGCATGATCTGCAGGCCGACGTACGAGCCGATGAAGAAGAGCGGGATCGCCGCCCCCAGGAAGCCCCACGTGTACCCGATCTCCTTGCGGGTGAGACCGGGCATGACGAACGCCCAGATCTGCCACAGCCAGATCGGCGCCGAGAGCAGGATGCCGATCGCGAACGAAATCCGCAGGCGCAGGTCGAAGGCCGAGGTCACGGTGCTGAACATCAGCTCGACCTGGCGTGAGTCGCCGTTCTCGGCAGCGATGACGCGGATGGGCTCCGTGATGAGCCACAGCACCCAGTCCGTGATGAAGAAGGCGACGATCATGCCGACGACGAGCGCCAGCGCGGCGATCACGAGGCGTCGGCGCAGCTCGACGAGATGCTGCCCCAGCGACATCCTCTTGTCGTGCCGCGGTGCGTCCGGTTCGTCGATCCGCGGCGGTCCGGCCGTGGCCACCGCGAGCTACTGCTTGGGTTCTGCGGTGTCAGCGGGCCTGCTGACCGTCGCGGACGGCGTCGCAGGGTCAGCGGCGGTCGCCTCGGCGACGGGCGCGGTCTGGTCTTCTTCCTTCATGGCCTTCATCTCGCCCTTGAAGACGCGCGCCGACTGACCCACGCTCTTGGCGAGCGCCGGAAGCTTGGCGGCGCCGAAGAGGAGCAGGATGACGGCGAGCAGGATGAGAAGGTGCCAGCCGTTCAGATTGCCGAGCATGATGCACTCCGTTTGTCAGGTCGGGATCACCTCAGTCTAAACCCGAAGCAAGTCAGCCGACCGGCAGGCGGGGCTCAGCGGTACTGCTCGAGTCCCGCCGCCGCCCACTCGGCCGCCGCGCGCCGGGCGCCTTCCGGCTCGAGGATCTCGACGACTCCCCCGCGCTTCGCGGCGAGTCGGCGCAGGCTCACTTCGTCGGCGACGCGCATCGTCGCGGTCGAGACGCCGTCGACGGTGTCGACCGTCGCGCGGTCGAGGTAGTCGCCGAGCAGGGGTGCGACGGTCTCGGGGAAGCGCACGCGCACGACGACGTCGTCCTCGCCGTCCTCGAACCAGCCGGGGACGGGCTCGCCGCCGTGCGAGATGGGGATGTCGGTGAGACGGATGTCGCTGACCCGGTCGAGATGGAACGTGCGCATCGCGCGCCGCAGGTGGCACCAGCCCTGCAGATACCACTGGCCGCTCGCGATCTGCACCTTCACGGGGTCGACCGTGCGGGTTGTGGGAGCGGCATCCGTCGCCTTGTACGTGAACGAGACGGCGAGGCGCTCGCGCACGGCGGACGCGACGATCGAGCGCACTTCGTCGACCGGCTCGGATGCCACGATGACCTCGGCGGGCGCGGCCGAGGCGCCGCGCGAGAGCTTCGCGAGCAGGCCCGCGAAGATTTCGGAGTCGCCGACGCCCGGGATCGTCCGGGCGAGCTGGAGGCCCGCCAGGAGGGCGGCGGCCTCGCGCGCCGTGAGCTTGGGCGAGCGCTCGAGGCCGACGCTGTTCGTGATGACGATGAGGTCCTGCTGCGTCAGGAGGTCCCAGTCGATGTCGAAGAGCTCGTTCGGCATCTGCCAGAACCCGCTGTCGCCGGGCAGGCCGATGACGGTGAGCTTCTCGACCATCTCGCGCATCTGCGCGGCCGACACCTCGAATTCGTCGGCGGCCTCGGCGACCGAGACCTCGCCCTTGCCGAGCAGGTATGGCACGAGCTGGAGCATGATCGCGGCGCGGTCCGTCGCGATGAGGGGTCTGCGTTCGCTCATGCGACGCCTCCGTGTGCTTCGACGGTCGCGGTCAGGCGCGCGACGACCTTCTCTCGCAGCGCGTCGGGTTCGACGACGCGCACTTCGGGACCGTACGACGCGAGCTCGTCGGCGAGGATGTTGACGTCGACGTACGGTACCCGGATCCCCTGCGACGCGGGCTGGGCCCGCCGCGAGAGGCGCAGCGCGGCCTCGCTGCCGGGGTTGACCTCGATGAGCGCCGACTGGCGGGCGGCGAGCTCTTCGAGTCCGGCGCGGGCCCGCTCGCCCGCGCCTTCGCGGAGCGACGGATCGAAGCTCGCGCGTGTCGTGGCGACGTCGCCCACGATGCGCGACAGCAGGAACGTCCGGTCGGCGAGGGCGTCGAGGTCGACGGCGAAGACGTGCCAGCGCGCCTCGTACTCGATGAGCGCGAGGGGCTGGACGCGGCGCATGCGCGGCGCCTCCTCCCCCGGCTTGAGGTACGGGAAGGTGACGACGCGGCTCTGCTCGATCGCCTGCTGGAGCACGGGGAAGGCGGGCTCGCGCACCGTGATCCGCGGCGAGTAGCCGATGATCGGGTCCTCGACCGCGATGCCGAGCGCCCGGATCTTGCGCAGCCCGCTGCGCGCCTCGGCCGACATCGAGCTCTCGCTCCAAACGCCGCCCGCGAGGTGAAGCAGAGCCAGCTCGGCAGGGCTGAACTCGATGTCGTCCGGCAGTTCGTACTCGGCCGTCGGAACGCGGTAGCGCGCTTCGCGCAGGTCGTCCGGGTCGAGGCGGTCGCCGATCGTCTCGATCGGCACGCCCAGCGCGCGGAGGTTCTCCTTGTCGCGCTCGAACATCTTCTCGAGCGCGTCCTTCTTGGCGCCCGCGTCGGTCTGCTCGCGGTAGCCCGACACGGAGCCGAGGATGGCGTCCTTCGTCAGCCCCTGCTCCGTCGCCATGAGGGCGACGACAAGGTTGACGAGCCGCTCTTCCGGCGGGTTGCGGACGGGGGATCTCGCAGGCACTCCCTCATCCTAGGGTCGCTGGAGAACGCCATCGCCTCACTGCGTGGGTGACTGATCCACTCCGAGGATGTCGATCACGAACACGCGCGCCGAACCCGTCTCGCCGTCCTTCGCGGGAAGAACGACGAGCAGCTGCGAGCCGACGGTGACGTCCTCGAGCACCTTCGCCGCGCCCGGGACCAAATGGTCGAGCGTCTCCGTCGCGGGCGCGCCGTCCCAGGTGCTGTTGGTGACCGAGCTGCTGTCCCAGGAGACTTCCGTGTAGTGGACCCGAATGGGCTGGTCACCCGTGACGACCTCGCCTGTGCCCTTGATCAGGGTCTGCGCGGCGACCTCCTCCGGGGCATCCGCGTCGGGGACGAGGATGCCCGGGCGACCGTCGGGAGCCCGGACGACCGTAGGAAGGCCGCGCGCGTCGTTGTACACGAGCGACCCCTGCGCGTGAGGCAGGAAGACCTTCTGGATGTCGACGACGGCGACGGCGGACTCGTCCTCGGCGAGTCCGAGGCTCGCAGCGGCTTCCGCCTCGATGTCGCCGGGCGCGAGTGCGACGACGGTGCGCGAGCCTTCGGTCGCGCACGCGAGCGCGGACTCGAACGCCGGCACGGCCTGCACCCACTGGTCGAAGGAGGTGACGCGCGAGAGGTCGCCGTCGTACGGCGACTGATAGACGATGTCGCCCGTCTCGCCGCTCACGATCTGCATGTCGAGCACGAGCGCCTGCGCGCCGCCCGAGATGGTCGGGCCCTCGCCCTGCGCGAGATCGGCGAAGGACGCGCTCTCGACGTGGAACGGCGTGGGCACGGCGATGTCGGGGGTGGCGCCGCTCTCACCGCTCACGGTCACGAGATCGGTCGCCGTCCCGTCGGAGGCGGTACGGGAGCAGTCGTCATAGCCCGCGGGCAGGGCGCAGCCGGCGAGGCCGACCGCGGCGAGTCCGAGAACCGCGAGGGCAGCGGGGATCTTGCGCACCGCAACAGTCTAGGCGGATGTGTCCGGCTCGCCCGCGCGCGCGGACGCCTCGCGTGCACCGTCGGCCGCGCGCTGCGCCTCGCGCACGCGCTTGCGCAGATTCTTGTCGGTGATCTGCCGGTCCCCGACGGCCCCGGGGGTCCAGAGCTCGACGTCCTCGTCGCCGTAGCTCGACTTCGACGCACGGCGCTTCTGCTCGGGCGCGATGGCGCCGGGCGCGAGCCGGCGCGCCGAGATGAGGAATCCCGTGTGCGCGACCATCCGGTGATCGGGCCGGACGGCGAGTCCTTCGACGTGCCAGCCGCGGACCATCGTCTCGTTCGCCTCGGGATCCGTGAAGAGGCCCGTCCCGCGGATGTACTCCGCGACGCGGCTCAGCTGCGTCGCCGTCGCGACGTAGCAGACCACGACGCCACCGGGGGCGAGGGCCTCGGCCACGACGTCGATGCACTCCCACGGAGCGAGCATGTCGAGCACGACGCGGTCGACGGATGCCGGTTCCACGGCGGTCGGCAGCGACTCGGCGAGGTCGCCCACGACGACATCCCAGTTGGCCGGCATCTCGCCGATGAACGTCTCGACGTTGGCGCGGGCGACCTCGGCGAAGTCGGAGCGGCGCTCGAAGGAGACGAGACGGCCTTCCGTGCCCGTGGCGCGCAGGAGCCATAGCGACAGCGCGCCCGACCCGACGCCCGCCTCGACCACGACGGCCCCGGGGAAGACGTCTGCCTGGGCGACGATCTGCGCGGCATCCTTCGGGTACACGATGGCCGCACCGCGCGGCATGGACATGACGAAGTCGCGCAGGAGGGGCCGCAGCGCGAGGTACTCGTGCCCGCCGCTGTTCGTCACGA
The DNA here is from genome assembly GCF_022761035.1 of Microbacterium sp. SS28. GTDB lineage: Bacteria > Actinomycetota > Actinomycetes > Actinomycetales > Microbacteriaceae > Microbacterium. The sequence goes on along the minus strand of NZ_JAKWJP010000002.1, from coordinate 196,232 downwards.
CCGAGCCGTCCGGCTGGCCGATGAGGGCCGTGTGCCTGAGCACGCCGTGGTGCGTGTGCAGCTCGCCGTCGGCGCGGAGGGTGATGGTGTGCAGGCGGCCCTTGGGCCCCGTCAGCTGCACGCGGTCGCCGATGCGGAAGGGTCCGCTGGGTCGCTGCGTCGTCATCGGACCGACTCCCGTCGCTCGACGTGCGTTCGGTGGACCTCGGCGACATCGGCCGCCGATCGGCCCTCGAGCGTCGGCCAGACGGCGTGGGCGCCGGCTCCGTCGATCGAGACCATGAGCGGGACGCCGATGACGGCGGCGCCCGAGGCGACGGCCGAGCGCAGCCCGTTGGGCGAGTCCTCGATCGCGACGGTATGGGCGGGGTCGACGCCGAGGGCCTCGCACGCCTGCAGGTACGGATCGGGGAAGGGCTTGGGGCGTGTCGCGTCGTCGCCCGCGATCACGACGTCGAAGGCGTCGAAGTCGATGAGATCGACGACCGACTGCGCCATGCGGCGCAGCGACATCGTCACGAGGGCGGTCGGGATGCCGGCATCCCGAAGACTCTCGAGCAGTTCGCGCGCGCCGGGGCGGAACGGGACGCCCTTGACGGACAGCTGCTCCATGACGTCGTCCGTGAGGTGGTCGACGATGTCGGTGATGCCCATGCGCACCCCCGCCTCCTGGAAGATGCGGGCGGAGTCCTCGAGTCCCAGCCCCACCAGGCGCAGGCCCTGCTCGTGCGACCACGAGCCGCCGAAGCTTTCGACGAGCGGCGTCTCGGCCGCCATCCAGAAGGGCTCGGTGTCGACGAGGGTGCCGTCCATGTCCCAGAGGACAGCGGCGGGAAGACCTTGATTCACCGAACCATGCTACCGACCGCGACCTGCGAGACCGGGGCGCGCCGTCGTGAGGGCCGCGCCCTCGGGCCGCAGGACGCCTATCCTGGAAGCATCCCCGTGGGGGTGGAGGAGGCTGCGTGGACGGACTGGGACGCCGAGTGATCGTCGCCGCATTCGACGGCTGGAACGACGCGGGTGAGGCTGCGTCCTCTGCGCTCTCGCAGCTGCGTGAGAGCGGTGAATACACGCCCGTCTTCTCGGTCGATCCCGAGCTGTACTTCGACTATCAGTACACACGCCCCCACATCTCGGCCGACGCCGATGGACGCCGCAATCTGAAGTGGCCCGAGGCGACCCTCCTGCGCCCCGCCCGTGCGACGCGAGGAACCCAGCTGTGGCTCCTCACGGGCGTCGAGCCCGCCCGCGCGTGGCAGGCCTTCGCGGGCGAGTTCATCGACATCGCGCTCCGCGAAGACATCACGGGCTTCGTCGGCATCGGCTCGATGATGTCCGACGTGCCGCACACGAGGCCCATCTCGATCTTCGCGGGAAGCGAGAACGAGGGTCTGCGCACGTCGCTGGGCCTCGAGCGGAGCACCTACGAGGGTCCCGTCGGCATCCTCAGCGTCCTCTCGCACGCCGCCGACGCGGCGGGCATCCCGTCGGCGGGGCTGTGGGCGAGTGTGCCCCACTACGTCGCAGGCCACACGCCGTCCCCCAAGGCGACCCTCGCCCTGCTCGACAAGCTCGAGGACCTCACGGGCGCCCGCATCGAGCGCGGCGATCTCGCGAGCGACGCCGCCGCGTGGGAGGCGTCGATCGACGCCGCCGCGGCCGACGACGAGGAGATGACGGAGTACATCCGCCAGCTGGAGCGCACGCGCGACACGTGGGACTCCCCCGAAGCCTCCGGCGACGCGATCGCCCAGGAGTTCGAGCGCTATCTGCGCAGGGGCGGCGACGGGCCCACCAAGCCCGGCCGCGACGAACCGCGCCGCTAGCTCTCGCTCGAGCGCGCAGCCGTCCCACGCAGCGCGAGGCGCGTGGACGCGGCGGGCCGCCCGCAGGCGGCCCACCGCGTCGAACGTCAGACGGGGAGCGGCTCGAGCACGCCCGTCAGGAGCAGGACGATGAGCAGCCCGCCGAGGAAGAGGCGGTAGATCACGAACGGCAGGAAGCTGTGCTTCGAGATCCAGCTCATGAGGAAGGCGATGATGCCGAGCGCGACGATGAACGCGACGCCTGTCGCGATCGCCGTCTCACCGAGGGTGAAGACGGTCGGCTCGCCCCAGCTCTTGTAGAGCTGGTAGAAGCCGCTGCCGAACACGGCGGGGATCGCGAGCAGGAACGCGTAGCGGGCGGCCGCGGCGCGCTCGTAGCCGAGGAAGAGGCCCATCGTGATGGTGCCGCCCGAGCGTGAGACGCCCGGAATGAGGGCGAGCGACTGCGCGAGGCCGTAGAGGATGCCGTGGCCGACGGTGAGGTCGTTGAGCTTGCGGCGCTTGCTGCCGACCCAGTCGGCGATGCCGAGCAGGATGCCGAAGAAGATGAGCGTCGCGGCCGTGAACCACAGCGAGCGGAGGACCGTCTCGATCTCGTCCTGGAAGAGCAGTCCGAGCACGACGATCGGGATCGTCCCGATGATGATGAGCCAGCCGATCTTGGCATCGGGGTCGTTGCGCGGGATCTTGCCGAAGAGCGCCCGGAACCAATGGCTCACGATCCGGACGATGTCGCGCCAGAAGAAGAGCACGACGGCCGCTTCAGTTCCGAGCTGCGTGATGGCGGTGAACGCCGCGCCCGGGTCGGTCGCGCTGGGCAGGAACTCGCCGACGATGCGCAGGTGGGCGCTGGAGGATACGGGAAGGAACTCGGTCAGGCCTTGGACGAGCCCGAGGATGATCGCTTCGAGGAGGTGCATGCGCGCCTTTCAGTAGCTGCGGAGGAGGTCGGTCAGAACGCGCTGACCGAAGACGAGGGCGTCGAGCGGGACCCGCTCGTCGACGCCGTGGAACATGCCGGTGAAGTCGAGGTCGGCGGGCAGGCGCAGCGGCGCGAAGCCGTAGCCGGCGATGCCGAGGGCGGACAGCGCCTTGTTGTCGGTGCCGCCGCCCAGCAGGTACGGGATGACGGGGACGCCGGGGTCGTGGCGGCCCAGCGCCGCCACCATGGCATCGACGAGGTCGCCCTCGAACGGCACCTCGAGCCCGATGTCCTGGTGGACGATCTCGACCTCGACGCCGTTGCCGACGATCGCGCGGATGTCGGCCAGAACGGCATCCTCCGTGCCGGGCAGCGCGCGCACGTCGATGAGCGCCTCGGCCCGGTCCGGGATGACGTTGTGCTTGTACCCCGCCGTGAGACCCGTCGGATTGGTCGTCGTCCGCAGAGTCGAGCGGATGAATCCGGATGCGGCGCCCGTCGTTCCGGCGAGGGTGTCGGGGTCGCCCGCATCGCCGCCGGTGAGCTCGGCGAGCCCCTCGAGCAGTGCCCCCGTGGTGGCCGTGAGGCGAATCGGCCACTGCGTGCGCCCGAGCGCCGCGACGGCCTCTGCGAGCCGCGTGACGGCGTTGTCGGCGTGCAGGCTGCTGCCGTGGGCGGCGCGGCCGCGCGCGACGAGCCGGATCCAGATGAGGGCCTTCTCCCCCACCTGCAGCAGGTACGCGCGTCGGCCGTCGGCCGCGATCGAGTATCCGCCCACCTCGCTGATCGCCTCGGTCGCGCCCGCGAACCACTCCGGCCGGTCGCGCACGACGAGCGCGGATCCCTCGACGCCGCCGTTCTCCTCGTCGGCGAAGAAGGCCAGCACGAGGTCGCGCTCGGGCTGCTCGCCCGCGCGAAGGATGTCGGCGACCGACGTGAGGATCATGGCGTCCATGTCCTTCATGTCGACGGCGCCCCGACCCCACAGCAGGCCGTCGCGGATCTCGCCCGCGAAGGGGTCGACGCTCCAGTCGGCGCCGATGGCGGGGACGACGTCGAGGTGCCCGTGGACGACGAGCGCCGGCTTGTCGCGATCGCGGCCCGGCACGCGCGCCATGACGTTCGTGCGGCGCGGGATCGGCTCGTAGTACTCGGGCGTCAGGCCGAGCGATCCGAGGTATGCGCCGACGTATTCGGCGGCCTCCCGCTCGCCGTTGGCGCGGCCCCCGCCGTAGTTCGTCGTGTCGAAGCGGATGAGGTCTCGCGCGATCTGCACGACCTCGGGAAGGTCGTCTCCGGGCGTAGGCATGCGGACTAACCTACCGTCCGCGCATTGCGGCCCCGTTTCGCCCCCGAGACCGTGAGAAACAGGCGGAAATCCGCGCAGAAACCAAGAAAGAGCCGGCCCTTTCGGACCGGCTCTTTCTTGTGTTGTGACCCCAGCGGGATTCGAACCCGCGTTACCGCCGTGAGAGGGCGGCGTACTAGGCCGCTATACGATGGGGCCGGAAGACAACCGTTCAAGTATGCCATGGGGTTCACGTCTCGGCAAAATCGAGGCGGCAATCGGCGTGTCTCCCCTTGCCGCAGGGCCTCGCGACCCTTTGACTCGATGCATGCGAGTCACCAAGTTCGAGCACGCCGCGCTCACTCTCCAGTCCGACGGGCGCAAGCTCATCATCGATCCCGGGTCGTTCACCCTGCCCCTGGCGGACCTCGCCGCGGTCGTCGCGGTGGTCATCACGCACGAGCACCCCGATCACTGGACTCCCGACCATCTCGACCGGATTCTCGCGTATGCGCCGGGCACCCCGATCTACGCACCCGAGGGCGTCGCGAAGGCCGCGGCGGGCTACGACATCATCGTCGTGGCACCCGGTGACCGCGTCGAGGTCGAGCCCTTCCGGCTCGAGTTCTTCGGCGGAAGCCATGCCGTGATCCACGAGTCGATCCCCGTCGTCGACAACGTCGGAGTGCTCGTCGATGACGAGTTCTACTACCCGGGCGATTCATACGCCGTGCCGCATGGCCGGGACGTCAAGCTGCTCGCCGCGCCCGTCGGAGCGCCGTGGCTCAAGATCGGCGAGGCCATGGACTTCGTCCTCTCGGTCGCGCCGGGCCAGGCCTTCGGCACGCACGACATGACGCTCTCGGTGATCGGACGCGACATGGGGCGCGCGCGGCTCAAGTGGGCGGTGGAGCAGGGCGGGGGCACCTTCCTCGCCCTCGACCCGGGCGAGTCGACAGACATCTGAGCCGACGTCCCTTCGGGGGCGGGAACGACGGATGCCGCGGACCGGTTCACCCGGGCCGCGGCATCCGTCATCTGCTACGCGGCGTCGTGATCCGTCTCGAGGAACGCGACCAGCGCGTCGAGCGCCTCGTCGGCGCCGTCGCCCTCCGCCTTGAGCGTCACGACGGTGCCCTGCGAGGCGCCCAGTCCCATGATGGACAGGATGCTGCCGGCGTTGAGGTCGGCTCCGCCCTCGACCGCGATCGTGACGGGGACGTTCTGCTCCTTGACGGCCTGCACGAACAGCTTCGCGGGGCGGGCGTGGAGGCCCGAGCTGCTGGCGATGGTGGCTTGGCGTTCTGCCATGGAGTGCTCCTTGGTTCGTTCGACGGACTACGGGATCAGGCGGCGGCCACGGCCGGTTCGAACGGGGCCTCGGCCGCTTCGAGCTCTTTGCGTCCCCAGAAGCGCTTGAGTGCCACGACGAGGAACGCAGTCACGACGGTACCGGCCGCGAGCGCCACGAGGAAACCCCAGATCGGGTTGATCGCGAAGAACACGAAGATGCCGCCGTGGGGAGCGAGCGACTGCACGCCGAGGGCCATGCTGAGCCCGCCCGTGACGGCGCCGCCGACGAGGGATGCCGGGATGACCCTGAGAGGGTCGGCCGCGGCGAACGGGATGGCGCCCTCGCTGATGAACGCCGCGCCCAGCAGCCACGCGGCTTTTCCGTTCTCGCGTTCGACCGGCGGGAAGAGGTTGCGGGCGAGCACCGTCGAGGCGAGCGCCATGGCGAGCGGCGGGACCATGCCGGATGCCATGACGGCGGCCATGATCAGGTACGGCGTCGGGTTCTCGGCCGATCCCGACGCGAGACCGGCGACGGCGAAGGCGTAGGCGACCTTGTTGACCGGCCCACCGAGGTCGAAGCACATCATGAGTCCGAGGATGATGCCGACGACGACGATCCCGGCAGTTCCCGCAAGAGCCGTGAGCCAGTCGTTGAGCCACACCATGAGCGTCGAGATGGGGCGCCCGAGGAAGAGGATCATGAGGCCCGACGCCACGATGGACGCCAGGAGCGGGATGATCACGACGGGCATGAGCCCGCGCAGCCAGCGGGGCACGGTCCAGCTCGCGATCCACCAGGCGGTGACGCCCGCGAGCAGACCGCCGACGATGCCGCCGATGAAGCCCGCGTTCATGAGCACCGCGACGGCGCCCGCGACGAAGCCCGGCGCGATGCCGGGGCGGTCCGCGATCGCGAAGGCGATGTAGCCCGCGAGTGCGGAGACCAGGAAGCCCATCGACGTGACGCCGATGATGAACGCGACCGAGCCCAGGTACTGACCGAGGCCGCCCGGCGGGAGATCCCACAGCGCGTTGTTGACGATGACGGTCTTCGCGTCGTCGCCGACCTCGTACCCGCCCAGCAGGAAGCCGAGGGCGATGAGCAGACCACCGCCCGCGACGAACGGGATCATGTAGCTCACGCCCGTCAGCAGGATGCGCTGGATGCGCACGCCCCAGCCGACGTTCGCCGCCGCCGCGGTCGATGTCGATGCTGTGGCGGATGCCGCGACGCGGGCGGCGCTCGGGTCGTTCGCGGCCGCGACGGCCTCGGCGATGAGCTCGTTCGGCTTCTCGATGCCGCGCTTGACGCCGGAGCGGACGACGGGCTTGCCCGAGAAGCGCTGCAGCTCGCGCACGTCGACGTCCGTCGCGAAGATGACGGCGTCGGCGTCGTCGATGATGTGCTGCGGGAGCGCCTGGTACCCGCTCGAGCCCTGCGGCTCGACCGTGAGGTCGATGCCGCTCTTCTTGCCCGCGGCCGTGAGCGCATCGGCAGCCATGAAGGTGTGCGCGATGCCCGTCGCGCAGGAGGTCACGGCGACGATGCGCGCGGGGCGCCCGTCGACCAGGAGACCGGATGCCACGGCCCCCGCGGCGGCGGACGGTGCCGCGGCAGCGGCTGCGGGGGCGGCCGGTGTCGCGGCATCCCCTTCTCCGATCGCGGCGCGCACGATCGCGACGACGTCCTCGGGGGTCCGTGCCGCGCGCAGGCCCGCGGTGAAGTCGTCCTGCATGAGGCTGCGTGCGAGCTTGGAGAGCACCGCCAGGTGCGCCTCTGCGGCGGTGTCGGGTGCCGCGATGAGGAAGACGAGGTCGGCGGGGCCGTCGTCGGCGCCGAAGTCGACGCCCGGCGCGAGACGCGCGAAGGCGAGCGACGGCTCGGTCACGGCGGCGCTCTTGGCGTGCGGGATCGCGATGCCGCCGGGAAGGCCGGTCTCGTCCTTCTCCTCGCGCGCCCACGCGTCGGCGTAGAGCGCTTCGGCGTCGGTCGCGCGACCCTGCGCGACGACGCGGGCGGCGAGAGCCCGGATGACGGCGGATTTGTCGGCGCCGAGGCCGACGTCGAGACTCACGAGCTCGGGCGTGATGGTTTGGGACACGGTGACCTCCTCAGGTCGGTGATGCGTTTGAGGTGAGGATTCGGATGGGGACGTCGCCGTCCGGAAGGTCGGCAGGCGAGGGGGCTTGCGTGCCGGGGAGGGATGCCGCGGCGGCGCCGTAGCGGATCGAACGGCGGAGGCGCTCTTCGGCGTCCGCGCCGTCGAGGTCGGCGAGGAGGTAGCCCGCGAGCGAGCTGTCACCCGCACCGACGGTGCTCGCGACGCGGATGCGCGGCGGCGTGCCCGCCCAGGCCGTGTCGGCCTCGACGAGGACGGCGCCTTGCGACCCGAGGGTCACGAGGGCCGCGCCGACACGCGACGGCACGAGCTGCCGCGCGACGGGAAGCACGGCGGCGGCGAGGTCGACGCCGTACTCGAGCCCGACGCCGGCGAGCTCGGCGAGCTCTTCGTCGTTGGGCTTGATGAGGTCGGGACGACCGTCCGCGACGACGGCCGCGAGCGCGGGCCCCGACGTGTCGACGGCGATGCGGGGTGCCTCGGCGCCCCAGCGGGTGCGGACGGCGTCGATGACCTCGACGTAGAAGCGGTCGGACGCGCCAGGGGGCAGCGAGCCCGCGAGAACCAGCCAGCGGGCGCCCTCGCACGCGTCGACGACAGCGCGGATCACGGCGGCGGTGTCGTCGTCGTCGAGCCGTGCACCGGGAAGATTGAGCTTCGTCGTGACGCCGTCGGGGTCGGTGATCGTGACGTTCGCGCGGACGAAGCCGTGGATCGGCACCCGCTCGGCACGGACCGTCGAGGCCCGCAGCGCCGCGTCGAAGGGGTCGCCTTCGGACAGGGGAAGGACGGCGAGCGAGATCACGCCGGCGGCCGCCACGACGCGCGCGACGTTGATGCCCTTGCCGCCGGCATCCTCCCGCGCCGACGTCGCGGCCTGGACCTCGCCGGGGCGCAGCGTCTCGGCGAGCGTGATGGTGCGGTCGAGGGACGGATTGGCGGTCAGCGTGACGATCATGCGATCCACACCTCCACGTCGGCCGCGGCCAGGGCCACGGCGAGATCGGCATCGGGAGCGGCATCCGTCACGAGGATGTCGACGTTGGAGAGGTGCGCGAACCGCACGAACGACTCGACGCCGAACTTCGCCGCATCGGCCACGACGACCGTGCGGCGTGCGGAGCGGACGATGGCGGCCTTCACGGCGGCCTCAGCGGGGTCGGGTGTGCTGAGCCCGAAGTCGGCGGAGATGCCGTTGACGCCGATGAAGGCCAGATCGGGGCGCAGCGACTCGAGTGCCGCAAGCGTCGCGGGGCCGACGGCTGCGGCCGTGAGTCCGCGCACCTGCCCGCCCAACACGGTGAGGCCGACGTCCGAGAGCAGCGAGAGCGTGTGGGCGACGGGGACGGCGTGCGTCACGACGTCGAGGCGCGCGCCGGTCGCGGCGACGCGCTCGCCGAGTCCCGCTGCAACGGCACCGACGGACGAGCCTGCGTCGAAGACGATCGCGCCGCGGTAGCCGTCGGTGATGACCTCGAGCGCGCGGAGCGCGATAGCGCGCTTGGCCTCGGCGTTGACGCTCATGCGCTCGGCGATCGACGGCTCGGCGACTCCGCCCGTGCGCAGCGGCACCGCTCCCCCGTGCACGCGGCGCAGCGCGCCCTGCTGCTCGAGGAGGTCGAGGTCACGGCGGATCGTCTCGGTCGTGACGCCGAGGTCGTCCGCGAGCCCGACGACGGAGACGCGTCCGCGATCCGTCAGGTGGCGCGTGATGTGAGCGTGCCGCTCCGTTGCGTACATGAGAGTCCTCACCGTCAAGGTGTTCACAGGTTACAACAGGTACACAGATAAAACAACAGAAAAGCAGAATCGCACAGAAGCCGGGTGAGACCACCGCGATGTCGGTACCCTCGCGGAATGCCGGACAAGCCCGCCGCGGAGGTGGCGATCACCGCCGAGACGGTGCGGGAGCTGATCGACTCGCAGGCTGTCGAGGCGATCCCGAATGCCGCGTCCCAGCCGCTCGCGAAGGCGGCCGAGGGCTGGGACAACGAGCTGTGGCGGCTGGGCTCGCGGCTCGCGGTGCGGCTCCCCCGCCGGGCGCTCGCTGCTCCCCTGATCCTCCACGAGCAGGCGGCGCTGCCGGCGATCGCGGAGCGGCTGGTCACGACGGGCGTGCGCGTGCCCGCTCCCGTGTTCGCCGGCCGACCCGCCGAGTGCTTCCCGTGGCACTGGTCGGTCGTGCCCTGGCTCGAGGGGGTCCGAGCACTAGACACCGATCGCGCGGCGCGCTCGTCATGGGCGGAGTCGCTCGCACACGCCGTGAGCGCCCTGCACGAAACGGCACCTCAGGGGCATCCCGTGAATCCTGTCCGAGGTGTCCCCCTCATCGAACGCGCGCTCGCCGTCGACGAGCGGTTCGAGATGCTGCGCGAAGCCGGCCGCCTTCCGAGGGCGCTGCTCGACCCGGCCGCCGCGGCGTGGCGCGCCGGTCTCGAGGCGCCTGCATGGGCGCGGCCGCCCGTATGGATCCACGGCGACCTGCATCCCGGAAACCTCGTGATCCGCGACGGGGCGCTCGCCGCGATCATCGACTTCGGCGACGTGACGGCGGGCGATCCCGCCTACGACCTCGCCGTCGCCTGGCTCGCCTTCGACGCGTACGGGCGCACGCAATTCCGTGCGGCGACGCGCGGGCGCTACGACGACGCGACATGGACGCGCGCCGCGGCCTGGGCGGCCGCGTTCGCCGTCCTGCTGCTCGCGCGCAGCGATGACGATCCGGACTATGCGGCGCTCGGGCGAGACGCCCTCGAACAGGTCATGCGGCGCTGAAGGGTGTCTGCGCCCGGCCACGCCGCGGCGAGATCGGCGCAGCCCTCAGAGCTGTCGCATCCGCCGCCACGAGCGGCGACAGCGTTCGACGAACTGCGCCTTATGGGTGAAATGTCAAGCCGGTCCGCCCCTGATGACGGCGAAGTAGCGTAGAGGCTCCAAACCGTGAGCAGGGACGGGCCGAGGATGACGACAGCAGACACGCATGGAGGGCTGCGCGCGTTCCACGAGAAGTTCATCGTGGAACTGCGCTTCGTGTCGGCCTCCGCTCGCCGAAACCTCTTCATCATCGCCATCGTGCTCGTCGTGGTCGGGCTCGTCTCGTTCCTCTGGATCCTCGATTCCGTGCGTGAGAGCGATGGATTGTCGGTCATCGACCGGCCCGTGCAGGGTTGGCTCGAAGGGATGCGTTCGCCGCCGATGACGGCCGTCATGGCGACCGTGGCGGCCGTGTTCGGGCCGATAGCGATGCCGGTGATCGTGCTCGTGGCGACGGTGTGGTGGGGTTTCGCAGCCAAGCACGCCTGGCGGCCGCTCCTGCTCGCGACCGCGATGATCCTCGGGGTTGCGAGTGTGCAGATCCTCGCTCCGATCGTGGGTCGTGAGCGTCCCCCGATCTCGGACATGCTTCTCGACGTCGACCACACGCCATCCTTCCCGTCCGGTCATGTGATGGGGGCGGCCGACTTCCTGCTCATCACGACGTTCCTGGTCTTCTCCCGTCGACGAAATCCGGTCTCGACCATCGTGGCGCTCGTCGTCGCCGTCATCCTCGTCGTTCTGACGGCCTCGTGCCGGGTGTATCTGGGCTACCACTGGCCCACCGATGTGCTCGCCTCGCTGTCGCTGTCGCTCGTGATGCTCGGGGCGGTGATCGCCGTCGACACCTGGCGAACCGTGCGCGTGGGGTCGCCGAGCGGGTGACGCCCGCGAGCGAGCTCGGCTCTCGCACTGAATCCACGATCACGGGATGGAGAAGAAGTTGACGGAGGCCATTCCTTCAGGCGCTCCTGCACCGGTGCGGATCGCCCGCCTGTGGTGGGTGGTCTCGGCGGCGAGCGCACTCATCCTCGTCGCGCTGCTGGGCGCGATCATCTTCTACCGCGAGTCCAACAAGCCCTTCGGCTTCGAGGTCGAGTGGATGAGCGAGCTCGTCGAGGCCCGTGCACCGATCTTCACCATCCCGGCGCTCGTCTTCAACTGGATCGGCGGCGGGATCAGCTCCATCGTGATCGTGCCGTTGGTCATCATCGGAGGCCTCCTCGTCTGGCGACGCCCGTGGGCCGCCCTGTACTACGCATGCTCCGCCATCGGAAGCGTCGCCGTCGTGTGGGTGATCAAGAACGTGATCGGCCGACCGCGTCCCCTCGACATCCTGGTGACGCCCGATTTCGGCTCGTTCCCCTCGGGGCACAGCGCGAATGCGGCCCTCATCGCGACGACGCTCGGCATCATCTTCGCGCGCCGGTGGGTGTGGATCGCGGGGTCGATCTACACCCTCCTCATGATGCTCAGCCGCACGTATCTCGGCGCGCACTGGATCTCCGACACGATCGGAGGGATGCTCATCGGCGTCGCCGTCGCCGTCATCGTGTGGGCGCCGTTCGCGTTCCGCCTCTATCGAGAGGGACGTCGCCCTCATGCGCCGATCTGGATGGAGGTCCCGCGCACGCATCCGTCCTCGACGGAAGCCGTCGACGAGGCTGAGTGAGCCGCCGCGCCATTCAGCTCGTGGCCGCTCGCACCGCCTCGGCAACGAGTGCTGCGCTCGTCACGTCGTGCCCGCTCGCGCCGCCGCCCGGCCCGGACGGAGCATCAGCGCCTGAGCGTGCACGCGCAGAGAGGTGCACGGCATCCACTCCGGCGGCGAAGAGCGCGCGGATATCTCCCGCGCTGACACCCCCGCCCGCCATCAGCTCGATCCGGCCGGCCGATGCCGCGGCGAACCGCGAGAGGAGCGGGATGCCGTCGATGCTGCGCGCGGCGCCCCCCGACGTGAGGACGCGATCTGCTCCCTCCTCGATGAGGGCATCGAACACCGCCCGAGGGTCGGCGCTCGCGTCGATCGCACGATGGAACACGATCGTCGCCCCGCCTGCGGCATCCCTCCAGCGGCGCATCGCATCGCGATCGAGCAGGCCGTCTGCGGTCAGGGCGCCGACCACGACGCCCCCGGCCCCGCGCTGGACGCACGCCCGGATGTCGGCCTCGACGACCGCCGTCTCCTCCGTCGAATAGACGAAGCCACCCGCACGAGGACGCACGAGGACGTTCACACGCAGCGCGTCGACCGCGGCGAGCACCGACTCGAGGGTGCCCAGCGACGGAGTGAGACCCCCTGTCTCGAGCGACTGGCACAGTTCGAGCCGGTCGGCCCCGGCGTCGAGGGCGACACGCGCGCCCGCGGCATCCTGAACCGCGATCTCGACCGCGTGCGCGCCCACCGTCACTCCGAGAATTCGATCCGCGCATCCTCGTTGTTGAGCACGATCACGGGCGTGATGGCGGGATGTCCCGCCGCCGCGATCTTGCGGAGATCGAACTCGAGCAGCGGGGTGCCCGCTGTCACGCGGGCTCCCTTCTCGACCAGCGTCCGGAACCCGTCGCCTTTCATCTGGACCGTGTCGATCCCGACGTGGATGAGCAGCTCGGTCCCGTCGTCGAGTTCGAGCGCGACGGCATGGCTCGTTTCGAAAGTCGCACCCACGGTGCCGTCGGCGGGCGCCACGACGGTGCTCCCGGACGGTTCGATCGCGACACCCGGTCCCATGATCTCCTCCGCGAACGTCGGGTCCGGAACGGCCGATAGCGGCACCACCGTCCCCGCGACCGGCTGGCGGAGCGTGATCGTCGTCCGGGTCTTGGTTCCCGTGGCGGTCTCTGCGGCCGGTCGTCCGGGGTCCGGCTCCGCGGTGGGCAGCACGACCTCGCCGGACATGACGCGCTCCATCGCATCCTTCACGAACTGCACGTTCAGGCCGTAGACCACCTGCACCGAGTGGCCGCCTGCCTTCATCGTGCCTGCGGCGCCTGCGCGCTTGAGTGCGACGTCGTCGACCTGCGAGACATCCGCGATCTCCATGCGCAGCCGCGTCGCGCAGTTGTCGAGCTCGGTGATGTTCTCCTTGCCGCCGAGCGCATCGATGAACCGCACGGCGGTGAGGTTGTAGGCATCGTCCTTCGAGTGGGTGTCGAACTCGGTTCCCTCTCCCAGGATGTCGTCGTCCTCGCGGCCCGGCGTCTTGAGGTTGAAGCGCTTGATGAAGAAGTAGAAGACCCCGAAGTAGATGAAGAACCAGAAGACGCCCATGACGGGGATGAGCCACGGATTCTGCGCCATCGGGTTGACCCAGCCGAGGACGAGGTCGATGAATCCTCCAGAGAAACCGAAGCCCATGCGCACGGGGAGTATCTGGCTGATCGCCATCGAGATGCCCGTGAACACCGCGTGCACGAGGTAGAGCACGGGCGCGAGGAACATGAACGCGAACTCGAGCGGCTCGGTCACTCCGACGAAGAAGGACGAGATCGCACCGCCCAGGAGGATGCCGTACGCGAGCTTCTTGCGCGTCGTCTTCGCGGTCAGGTACATCGCAAGAGCGGCGCCGGGCAGACCGAACATCATGACGGGGAAGAATCCCGTCATGTACTGGCCCGTGACGCCGTAGGTGCCCGTCGCGTTGAGGAAGTTGTTGAGGTCGTTGATGCCCGCGACGTCGAACCAGAACACGGAGTTCAGCGCATGGTGCAGGCCGACCGGGATCAGCATCCGGTTGAGGAAGCCGTAGATGCCGGTTCCGAACGGTCCGAGGGTCACGATCCACTCGCCGAAGAGGACGAGTCCGGTGTAGACGAACGGCCAGACGAAGAACAGCACGACGGCGAGCACGAGCGAGAACCCGGCCGTGACGATCGCTACGGACCGCTTGCCCGAGAAGAAGGACAGTGCGTCGGGCAGCTTGGTGTCTTTGAAGTGGTCGTAGCAGTACGCGCCGATGAGGCCGCAGATGATGCCGATGAACACGTTCTGGACCTTGAGGAAGGCGGGGTCAACCTCGTTGACGTTCTCGACGCCTGTGAACAGGAGCACCGTCTCGGGCTTGAGCAGCGTCGTAACGACGAGCCAGGAGACGAGGCCGGCGAGAGCCGAGGTGCCATCGCTCTTCTTCGCCATGCCGATCGAGATGCCGATCGCGAAGAGCAGCGCCATGTTGTTCAGGAGCGCGCCGCCCGCGGCATTGAGGAAGATCGACACCACGTTCTTGTCGCCGCTGGCGGTCTCGATCCAGTAGCCGATGCCGGCCAGAATCGCTGCGACCGGCAGAACCGCGACCGGAAGCATGATCGACCTGCCGAGCCGTTGTAGGAACTTCATGCTCTTCTCCTCGTTGAAAAGTGGCGTTGTCGATGAGTGGGCTCTACAGCCCCTGCCAGTCCGGCTTGTTGTCGTAGGCGTATCGGTAGTAGTCGAGGTGCTCCAGCCGCGACGCCGCGGCCTCGTCGACGACGACGGTCGCGTGCGGATGCAGCTGGATCGCTGAACCGGGAAGAGACGACGTGATGGGGCCCTCCACAGCGCCGGCGACGGCGTCGGCCTTCCCCTCGCCGAATGCGAGCAGCACCAGGTGCCGAGCACGCAGGATCGTGCCGAGCCCCTGCGTGATGCAGTGCATCGGAACGTCGTCGATCGAATCGAAGAAGCGGGCGTTGTCGCTCCGGGTCTGGGCCGTCAGCGTCTTGACGCGGGTCTGAGAAGCGAAGGAGGAGCCGGGCTCGTTGAATCCGATGTGCCCGCCGGTGCCGATGCCGAGGATCTGCAGCTCGACGCCGCCCGCGGCGCGGATCGCGGCTTCGTAGTCGTCGCCTGCGTGCTCTATCCCGGCGGGATCGCCGTTCGGGGTGTGGATCAGCTCCGGGTTGAGTCCGAGCGGGTCCACCACCTCGCGCGTGATCACATTGCGGTAGGTCTCGGGATGCCGCGGGTCGAGGCCGACGTATTCGTCCAGCGCGAATCCGCGCACTCTCGAGACGTCCACCCCTTCCAGTCGCGAGGGCAGCGCCTCGTAGACGGGGGTGGGTGTCGAACCCGTCGCGAGTCCGAGCACGACGTCCGGCTGACGTCGGATGAGCCCCGCGATCTCGTCGGCGATCAGCGCGCCGGCCGCCGCCTTGGAATCCACGACCACGACTTCCGCCATCGAGCACCTCGACTCTGCGGCATCGGCGCCGCGATCGCGCCCCACGATAGGGGTTCCTCGCTTCGCGCACCAGAGTGTGCGCAGAGCGACGGATGAGCGTGCGTCTCGCACGGCGGCGCGGGAGCGGCGAGTGCTCACGGGGGAAACGAAAAACCCCCGCTGAGCGGGGGTTTTTCGATTGGCTGGGGTACCTGGACTCGAACCAAGAACAAAGGTACCAGAAACCTCCGTGTTGCCAATTACACCATACCCCAAGGCGTTCGACCGAGGTCGTGCCGAAGATCAAGTTTAGACGATGACCCGCCCTCTGCCAAACCGAGACGTCACGCCGGGCGCGTCTCGACCAGTCTCGCGAGTCGTCGAACCGTCGCCGCCTTGCCGAGCAGTTCCATCGATTCGAACAGCGGCGGCGAGATGCGGCGGCCGCTCAGCGCGACGCGCAGCGGTCCGTAGGCGACGCGCGGCTTGAGTCCCAGGCCCTCGATGAGAGCGCCCGCGAGAGCCTCCTGGACGGCCGCCGTGGTGAACTCCGACTCGGGAAGGAGCTCGAGGGCACCCACCGACGCCACGAGCACCTCGTCGGCGTTGGCGGGCAGCGAGGCGAGGGCATCGTCGGCGTAATCGACCTCGTCGACGAAGAGGAAGCCGAGCAGTCCCGGCACGTCGCCGAGGATCTGGACGCGCTCCTGAACGAGCGGGGCGGCGGCGTCGATGATCGCCTGCTGCTCCGCCGTCGGCGGCACCGCGACGAGACCGGCCGAAGCGAGGTACGGCACGATGCGCGCGGCGAAGTCGGCGGGCTGCAGCATCCGGATGTGGTCGCCGTTGATCGACTCGGCCTTCTTCTGATCGAAGCGCGCCGGGTTCGGGTTGACGTCGACGATGTCGAAGGCCGCCGTGAACTCGTCGAGCGAGAAGACGTCGCGGTCGGGACCGATCGACCAGCCGAGCAGCGCGAGGTAGTTCAGCAGGCCCTCGTGGATGAACCCGCGCTCGCGGTGCAGGAACAGGTCGGCCTGCGGGTCGCGCTTCGAGAGCTTCTTGGTGCCCGTTTCGCCCAGCACGAGCGGCATGTGGCCGAAGCGCGGGACGAAGGGCGTCACGCCCGCGTCGATGAGCGCCGCGTAGAGCGCGAGCTGGCGCGCCGTCGAGGGCATGAGGTCTTCGCCGCGGATTACGTGCGTGATCCCCATGAGCGCGTCGTCGACGGGATTCGTGAACGTGTACAGCGGCTGGCCGCCGGCGCGCACGACGACGAAGTCCGGGAACGACCCCGCGGGGAAGGTCACTTCGCCGCGGATGAGGTCGACGTAGGTGACGTCCTCGTCGGGGACGCGGATGCGCCACGCGGGTTCGCGCCCCTCGGCGCGGAAGGCGGCCTTCTGCTCGTCGGTCAGGTGGCGGTCGAAGTTGTCGTACCCGAGCTGCTTCGCGCGACCGGCCGCCTCGTTGCGCGCGTCGATCTCTTCCGCCGTCGAGTACGACTCGTACACCGCGCCCGAGGCGATGAGCTTCTCGAGCACGCCGGCGTAGATGTCGAGGCGCTGCGACTGGCGGTACGGCGCGTGCGGCCCGCCCTTCTCCACGCCCTCGTCCCAGTCGATCTCGAGCCACGTGAGCGCGTCGACGAGCTGGCGGTAGCTCTCTTCGCTGTCGCGTGCGGCGTCCGTGTCTTCGACGCGGAAGATCATCTTGCCGCCTGTGTGGCGCGCGTAGGCCCAGTTGTAGAGGGCCGTGCGGATCATGCCGACATGCGGCAGGCCGGTCGGCGACGGGCAGAACCGCACGCGCACGTCGGCGCCGGTCGCGGTCGTGGTGCGGGGATCGGGTGCAGAAGACATCCGCACGAGTCTACCGGCGGGATGCCGCGCCCTCCGTGGGCGCGAGCACCCGCGTGAGGGCGGCGAGCGTCGCCCGCACGGGCGGCACGCGCTCGGCTCGATGCGCCGTCACGACATGGAGCGTCCTGCGCTCCCCCGCCGGCAGCGGCCGCGTCACGACTCCGGGGAGCTGCGGGAACGACTCGACGGCCATGCGCGGGAGCGTCGCGACGCCGATCCCCTGAGCGACGAGACCCTCGACCGCGACGAAGTTGTCGGTCTCGAACGCGATGCGCGGCTCGAATCCGGCACGCCCGCACAGCTCGAGCAGATGACCGCGGCACCGCGGGCAGCCGGCGATCCAGTTCTCGTCCGCGAGCTGCCCGACATCGAGCACGTCGCTCTCGGCGGCCGCGTGCCCCCGCGGCAGGACGGCGAGCAGATCGTCCGAGCCGATCTCCCGAACCGAGAGTCCGTGCGCGCTCGAGCCGTGCGGATCCTCGCGGTCGCCCGGATAGCTGAACGTCAGCGCGATGTCGGCGCGGTCCTCGCGCACCGCGAGCACCGCCTCGGGCGGCTCGCCCTCGACGTAGGTGACGGCGATGCCGGGATGCCTCTGCGCGAGGTCGGCGAGCAGCCGCGGCAGGACGGTCGGAGACGCCGAAGGGAAGCCGACGAGCCGCACCCGTCCTGCCCGCAGCCCCCGCAGCTCGGCGAGCTCGCCCGCCGCGGCATCCAGCGCCGTCGTGACGGAGGGCGCGTGACGCGCGAGCACGCGGCCCGCCTCGGTGAGCCGGACCCCGCGACCGACGCGCTCGACGAGCGCGAGTCCGAGCCGCGTCTCGAGCCGCTTGAGCTGCTGGCTCACGGCGGGCTGGCTGTAGCCGAGCGCCTCGGCGGCCGCCGTGATCGAGCCGCCGTCGGCGATCGCCTTGACGACCCGGAGGGACTGCACGTCGAGTTCCGGTTCATCGAGCTCGTCTGCCGCCATCCCTGAAAGCATAAGCCGTGAGCATGTATCGCATGCAATACCTGCCGTAGACGAATGGATGTCACGGGCCTCACGCTGGATCCATGCCCACCGCGACCCTCCCCGCGCGCCTGTTCTCCGCCCACGACGCGTTCGACGGCGGCCGGGGCTACCTCGCGGCCTGCGCGGCGGGCCTCCCGCCTCGCGCGACGCGCGACGCCGTCATCGCCGATGTCGAGGCGGCGGCTCGCGGCCGTGTCGACGTCGCCGCGTACAGTGCGTCGGTCGAACGCTCGCGGGCTCTGTTCGCGCAGCTCGTGGGCGTGGGCGCCGACCGCGTCGCAATCGCCTCGCAGGTCTCGGCGTGCGCGGCACTCATCGCGACGGCCGTGCCCGACGACGGCGAGGTGCTCGTGCCCGAGGGTGACTTCTCATCGATTGTCATGCCGTTCGTACAGGCGGGGCGAGGCATCCAGGTGCGCACGGCACCCCTGCACGCGCTCGCCGACGCGATCACGCCGAAGACGGCGCTCGTCGCCTTCTCCCTCGTGCAATCCGCGACGGGCGAGGTGGCGGACGCCGACGCCATCGCCGCGGCCGCACGCAGGCACGGCGCTCGTACGTTCTGCGACGCGACGCAGGCTGTCGGCTGGCTGCCCGTCGCGGCATCCGGATTCGACGCCCTCGTCTGCCACGCCTACAAGTGGCTGTGCGCTCCGCGCGGAGTCGCGTTCCTCGCCGTGGGAACCGACCTGCAGTCGCAGATCGCGCCGCGGAGTGCCGCCTGGTACGCCGGAGAGGATCCGTGGCTCTCGTGCTACGGCGGCGATTTCACTCTCGCGCAGGATGCGCGACGCTTCGACGTGTCGCCCGCGTGGCAGGCCTTCGTCGGCGCCGAGCCCGCGCTCGAGCTCTTCGCGTCGCTCGACCTCGCGGAGGTGTTCGCCCACACGACGCAGCTCGCCGCCGACTTCCGCGCGCGGATGGGGCTGCCGGCGCCGCTGCGTCCGAGCGCGATCGTCACGTGGGACGACCCCGAAGGGTGCGATCTCGCCCGGTTGAGCCTCGCGGGGCTGACGGCGTCGGGGCGGTCGGGTCGCGCACGGGTCGCCTTCCACGTCTTCAACGACGCCGAAGACGTCGACCTCGCAGCGCGGGCACTCGCCCGCTGACGACGGATCAGTCGCGCGCGGGCGCTAGGGACCTGCGATGAATCGCGGGCTCTCGTCCTTCGGGAAGGGCGCGGCCGAGGTCGATCGGCGTAACGGATGCCCCATCGTGAGTTGACGTCAGATTCTCGCGAGCCTATCGGTGAGATCGCCGCGCGGTTGACGCCGGTACGTCAGCCGCGGGAGGGCGCCGTGGCGCGCGCGAGCGGCGAGAGCGCCGCGACCGCGATCACGGCGATGCCGACGACGAGCGCGAGCCCGCCGTAGCCGATGCCGCCCAGGACGACGCCCGCGCGGATCGCCCCGCCGGCGCCGACGATGCTCATCGTGAAGTCGCTGATGCCCTGCCGCTTCGTGCGCATCTGCTCGGACGAAGCCTCGGTGAGGAGGGCGGAGCCTGCGACGGTCGAGGCGCTCCAGCCCAGGCCGAGCAGCATGAGCCCAACCGTGACGGCGGCCGTCGAGTCCTGCCCGAATGAGGCAGTGAGGAGTGCCGCGACGAGGAGGCCTTGGCCCAGGAGGATCGTCTGCACGCGGCCGATCCGATCGGAGAGGATGCCGAAGACCGGCGAGAGCGCGTACATCCCGAGCACGTGGAGGCTGATCGTGACGCCGATGATCGTGAGGTCGGCCCCGTGGTGCAGCAGGTGGACAGGGGTCATCGCCATGACCGACACCATGACGCCGTGCGCGGCGGCGACCGCGAAGATCGCATAGCGCGCGATCCTCGGCCGGTCGGGCTTGACGATCGCCGCGGCGGCCTGTGTGCCCTGGCCCGCCGCGACCACCCGCTGGGCCGTCAGCAGAGGGTCTGGCCGGAGTGTGAAGAGATACAGCAGGATGCCGAGCGACTGTCCCACGATGGTGAAGAGGTACGGACCCGTGAGAGGCGGCATCCCGACGGCGTCGCCGAGCATTTCGCCGGGTCCGGTCAGGTTGGGTCCGAGGACGGCGCCGATCGTCGTCGCCCACACGACGATCGAGAGATCCCGGCCGCGCGAGGTGTCGGTCGCGAGATCGACCGCGGCGAAGCGGGACTGCAGGTTCGCGGCCTGGCCGCCGCCGATCAGGAGGAACGCCGCGAGCAGCAGCGGGAACGAGTCGGAGCCGACCGCCGTGACGACGCCCGCGACGCCGACGAGCGCGATCGCCATGCCCGCCGCGAGCGAGAGGCGTCGGCCCGCCCGCCGCGCGAAGGCGGCGAGCGGCACGGCGAGCACGGCTGTGCCCAGTGTCACGGAGGCCGCAGCGAGTCCCGAGAAAGCCTCATCGCCTGACAGTTCGGCGGCGAGCACGGCACCCAGCGAGAGCGTCGCGCCGAACGCGAGCCCGCCGAGGACCTGCCCGATCGAAAGCACCCATACCGTGCGGCGCTGGACGGTTCTGACGTCGTCGGGGGTCAGGGAAGCGGCATCCGTCCGGTTCGTGATCATCGGGCCCCTACGCGGCGCGCGCGGGATTGCGCAGGATGCCGAGACCCGGGATCTCGACCTCGATGACGTCGCCGTCGACGAACGGGCCGACGCCCGCGGGGGTGCCCGTCAGGATGACGTCGCCCGGCAGCAGCGTGAAGGCGGCTGACGCGTAGGCGATGATGTCGGCGACCGAGTGGATCATGTCGCTGATGGGCCCGTTCTGCTTGACCTCGCCGTTGAGCCGCGTCGTGATCGTCGCGCCGTCGAACGAGAACTCCGTCTCGATGATCGGACCGAGCGGGCAGAAGGTGTCGAAGCCCTTGGCCCGGGCCCATTGGCCGTCGGTCTTCTGCAGGTCGCGGGCCGTGACGTCGTTCGCGATCGTGTAGCCGAACACGTAGTCGAGCGCCGACTCGGCGGGGACGTTCTTGGCGATGCGCCCGATGACGGCGGCGAGCTCGCCCTCGAAGCTCGTGAACGACGACTGCACGGGACGCACGATGGAGTCGCCCGGCCCGATGACCGACGTGTTCGGCTTGAAGAAGAGCATCGGCTCGGCGGGCACCTCGTTGCCGAGCTCGGCGGCGTGCTCGCGGTAGTTGCGCCCGACGCACACGACCTTGGAGCGCGGAATGACGGGTGCCAGCAGCGATGCGTCCGCGAGGGGAACGCGCTCCCCCGTCGTCTCGAATCCGGCGAACATCGGGTCGCCCGCGAGGACGACGAAGTCGCCCTCGTCGAGGATCCCGAAGCGGATGGCGTCCTGGTGGCTGAACCGCGCGATCTTCACCTGTTCACCCTCCCACGCGTCGCGGGACTTCACCAATGTCATCCGACGGGCGGCCGGCGATGACAGAAGTGAAGTCTGGCGAGCGGCAGCGGGACGGGCGGGAGAAGCAGAAGGGGGACGGATGCCGCGGCATCCGTCCCCCTCTGCTCAGTCGTCGAGTGCGCTCAGCCGTCGAGGCGCACGAGCCAGCCGTGCTTGTCTTCGCGGCGGCCGTACTGGATGTCGGTGAGCTCCTCGCGCAGCTCGAGCGCGAGCGTGCCCGTGGGCTGCTCGTCGAAGAAGTCCTTGCCCTTGAGCACGCCGATCGGCGTCACGACGGCGGCCGTGCCGCACGCGAACACCTCGACGATGTCTCCGGATGCCACGCCCCGACGCCATTCGTCCAGCGAGATGCTGCGGCCCTCGACCTTGTGGCCGCGGTCGATCGCGAGCTGCAGGATCGAGTCACGCGTGATGCCCTCGAGGATCGAGTCCGACTGCGGCGTGACGAGCGTGCCGTCCTTGAAGACGAACACGACGTTCATGCCGCCGAGCTCTTCCACGTTGCGGTCCTGGTCGAGGAAGACGACCTGGTCGCATTCGTTCTCGTAGGCCTCAGCCTGCGGCAGCAGGCTCGACGCGTAGTTGCCGCCCGTCTTCGCAGCCCCCGTGCCGCCCTTGCCTGCGCGCGCGTAGTCCTCGCTGAGCCAGATCGAGACGGGCCTGGCGCCGCCCTTGAAGTAGGCGCCGGCGGGCGACGCGATCAGGTAGTACGCGACCTTGTTCGCGGGGCGCACGCCGAGGAAGGCCTCCTTGGCGAACATGAACGGCCGCAGGTACAGGCTCTGGTCCTCGCCCGAGGGCACCCACGCGCCGTCGAGCGCGATCAGCTCGCGCAGCGACTGCAGGAAGTACGAGACGGGCAGCTCCGGCAGTGCCAGGCGACGTGCCGAGCGCTGCAGGCGTCGGCCGTTCTGGTCGGGCCGGAACGTGTGGACCGAGCCGTCGGCGTGACGGTAGGCCTTGATGCCCTCGAAGATCTCCTGGCCGTAGTGCAGGACGGCGGCCGCAGGGTCGAGAGTGATGGGGCCGTACGGCTGCACGCGGGGGCGGTGCCACCCGCCGCCGATCGACCAGCAGATGTCGACCATGTGGTCGGTGAAGTTCGTGCCGAAGCCCGGATCCGCGAGGATCGCCTCGCGCTGGGCGGGGCTCTTGGCGGCGAGGTTCTTGGTGACCGCGAACTGGAGCGGAGCGAGTCCGGTGTCGGGGTCGGAGTCGATGAGGGTCATGTCGTGTCCTGACTGGGGGTCTGCTGCGGCGACGGCGGCGCGGCTTCCAGGTTACGCCTGGAGCCGCGCGGCGATGGCGTCGCCGATCTGCGCGGTGGTGCGGGCGGAGGCGCCGCGTTCTGCGATGTCGTCCTCGACCGCGCGGGTGACGCGGTGCGCTTCGTGCCGCAGCCCGAGGTGGTCGAGCAGCAGAGCGATGGACAGGATCGCGGCCGTGGGATCGGCCTTCTGCTGTCCCGCGATGTCGGGCGCCGAACCGTGGACGGGCTCGAACATCGAGGGGAACGCGCCGTCGGGGTTGATGTTGCCCGAAGCGGCGAGGCCGATGCCACCGGTGACGGCGCCGGCCAAGTCGGTCAGGATGTCGCCGAAGAGGTTGTCGGTGACGATCACGTCGAAGCGGCCGGGGTTCGTGACCAGGTAGATCGTTGCCGCGTCGACGTGGATGTAGTCTACGGCGACCTCGGGATGCTCCAGCGCCACCTCGTCGACGACGCGCTTCCAGATGCCGCCGGCGTGGACGAGGACGTTCGTCTTGTGCACGAGCGTCACGCGCTTCGAGCGACGCTCCGCGAGGTCGAACGCGTAGCGCACGACGCGCTCCACGCCGAAGGCCGTGTTGACGGAGGTTTCGTTGGCCACTTCGTGCGGGGTTCCGCGCCGGATCGAGCCGCCGTTGCCGACGTACGGGCCCTCGGTGCCCTCGCGCACGACGACGAAGTCGATGTCTCCCGGCTCGGCGAGCGGGCCCGGGGCGCCCGGGTAGAGCTTCGACGGGCGAAGGTTGACGTAGTGGTCGAGTTCGAAGCGCAGCTTCAGCAGCAGACCGCGCTCGATGTTGGCGTCCTTCAGCCGCGGGTCGCCGGGCACTCCCCCGACGGCGCCGAGCAGGATCGCGTCGTGCCCCTTGATCGACTCGAGGTCGGCGTCGGTGAGCGTGTCGCCCGTTTCGAGAAACCGCGAGGCCCCGAGCGAGAAGGCGGTCTTGTCGAACCGGATGTCGCTGCCCGCGGTCGCGGCATCCAGCACCTTCTCCGCCTCGGCGATGACCTCGGGACCGATGCCGTCACCGGGGATGACGGCAAGCTTCACGACGCGCGACATTGCTCTCCTTGCTGGGGGAACACTCCGGCGTCAATGGTCCACGGACGCGGAGCGGGACCTTCCCAGGGTAGCGGCCGCGATGATCGCGGCGATCGCGACGAGCGCGGCGCCGATGAGCGCCGTCACGGTGACGCCCGCGTCGAAGGCGTGGGCGGCGGCATCCCGGACCGACTCGCCCAGCGCGCCCCCGATCGAGTCGGCGGTGTGCATCGCCCCTGCGAGGGTCTCGCGGGCCGCCTCCGCGGCGTCGGCAGGCAGTCCGCCGGGCAGGACGAGCCCGCCGCGGTAGAGCGCCGTCAGCAGCCCGCCGAGCACGGCGGTGCCGAGGACTGCCCCGAGCTCGTACGCCGTCTCGGAGACGGCGCTCGCGGCTCCCGCCTTCTCGGGCGGGGCGCTGGAGAGGATGAGCTCGTTCGACACGGTCTCGGCCATGCCGATGCCGATGCCGAGAGCGACGAAGGCCGCGATGATGGCGGGCATGCTGCCCGACCCCGCCGTCGCCGCGACCACGAGGTATCCGCCGAGCGAGAGCGACAGCGCGGCGGGCACGACGATGCGCGGCGAGAACCGCTTGGAGATCGGCACGACGAGCAGCCCTGCGGCGATCATCGCGGCGAGCCCGGGGACCAGCACGAGGCCCGCCTCGAGCGGGCTCAGGCCCACGATGAGCTGCAGGTGCTGCGCGACGAAGAACAAGAAGCCCACGAGCGCGACGACGCTCAGGAGGTTGACGAGCAGCGCACCTGTGAAGGTCGGGCGGCGGAAGAGGCGCATGTCGAGCATCGGCGTCTCGGCGCGCAGCTGGCGGCGCACGAAGAGGGTGCCGAATGCGAGCCCCACCGCGACCAGGACGGCGACGGTCGCGCTCAGCCCGTGGACGGCGACCTCCTTGATCGCGTAGACGATCGGCACCATCGTTCCGAGCGACAGCGCGATGCTCACGGGGTCGATGCGGCCCGGGTTCGGATCGCGGCTCTCTGGCACGAGGATCGGCGCGAGCACGAGCAGCGGCACGAGGACCGGGACGGCCATGAGGAAGACCGAGCCCCACGAGAAGTGCTCGAGCAGCAGGCCGCCCACGATGGGACCGAGGGCGGAGCCCGCCGAGAACATCGACGCCCAGATCGCAATGGCGAGGCGGCGCTGGTCGCGGTCGGTGAAGATGCTGCGCAGGAGCGACAGCGTCGAGGGCATCAGCATGGCCCCGAAGACGCCCATCGCGGCGCGCGCGGCGATGAGGAGCGTCGCGGTGGGCGCGAACGCCGCGAGTGCCGAGACCGCCGCGAATCCGGTCGCGCCGATGAGCAGCATCCGTCGACGTCCGAATCGGTCGCCGAGCGTGCCCATCGTCACGAGCAGGCTCGCGAGGACGAGCGGGTACGCGTCGATGATCCAGAGCTGCTGAGTGCCCGTGGGCTCGAGGTCGAGCGCGATCTGCGGCAGCGCGAAGCTCAGCACCGTGTTGTCGACCGAGACGAGCAGCACAGGGAGCATGAGCACGACGAGCGCGGCCCAGCCGCGCCAACCGACCTTCGTGGCCTGGGCGTCGGCGATGCGGAGTTCTTGGGTGAGTGTCATCATTAGTAAACCGTCCAGCCGGTATAGTAACACGGAGCACCTCCGCTCTGCGAGGACGGACGGCCGATACGATCGACGCATGAGCCGTCCACCCCGCGCCCGCGAATCGGTGCTGGACGCGTTCGAGGCGACACTCATCTCGAGCGGCGGCCGCGCCGCGACCATGGATGCCACGGCCCGCGCGGCAGGCGTGTCGAAGGGTGGGCTGCTGTACCATTTCGCGTCGAAGGACGCCCTCGAAGCCGGCCTCCTCGAGCGGCTCGCGGCCCTCGTCGACGAGGACCTCGAGCGCATCGCAGCGGCCCCCGAGGGCGCGATCGGCTACTTCCTCCGGACGTCCGTCATGGACGACGATCCCCTCGATCGCGTCATCATCGCCGTCTCGCGCCTCGCGCAGGGCGGCAGCTCAGCGGCGGTCGCAGCGCTGCGGGACATGCGGCACCGCTGGCAGGACGCTTTGCGTCCGCATACGAGGGATGCCGCGGCCCTCGACCTCGTGATGCTCGTGAGCGACGGCCTCTACTTCAACAACGCGCTCGAAGGCGGCGTGCTCACCGACGCGGTCCCCGAGGGACCCGCGCTCGACCGTCTCGTCGCGCTCGTGGAGTCCGCCGCCCGCTGATTCTCGCTGGTTGAGCCTGTGAGCAGGCTCGCGCGAATCGCCGGAGCGGTCGCGCGTCGGCGACAGGCCGCAAGATCGGGCCACCCTGGACCCGGCTCAGCAGAAGCGCCGGGGTCCCGCGACCGCGATGCTGCGAGACTCCGGCGACGTCACGCTCAGCCTTCGGAGATCTCGATCTGCCGGAACATGTCGGCCCCGACCGCAGTGCGCATCTCGTCGAGGATCTCGTCGGAGACGGGCGAGTCGACCGTCAGGACCGAGAGGGCGCGTCCGCTCGCATCGGGGTGCGCGACCTGCAGACCCGCGATGTTGATGTTGGCGTCGCCGAGCTCCTTGCCGTAGATCGCGACGATGCCGGGGCGATCCTGGTAGCGCATGACGACGTGGTACCGCTCGAACGGCACCTCGATCTCGTAGTCGTTGATGCCGACGACCTTGGGCACCATCCGGGTGCCGGCGAGCGTGCCCGCGACCGTGAGGACCGTGCCGTCGGACAGCGTGCCGCGCAGGATCGTGATGTTGCGGTAGAGCGGGCTCTCGGCCTCGACGATGAGTCGCGTCTCGATGCCGCGCTGCTCGGCGAACAGCGGGGCGTTCACGTACGAGACGTTCTCGCTCACGATGTTCGTGAAGATGCCCTTGAGTGCCGCGAGGCGGTAGACGCTGACGTCGTAGGCCGCGAGCTCGCCGCGCACCTCGATGTCGAGGCTCGTGAGCGCCGAGTGCGACAGGCCGGTGAAGAACTGGCCGAGCTTCTCGACCAGGGCGATGCCGGGGCGCACGAACGGGTCGATGATGCCGCCCGCGACGTTGACGGCGTCGGGCACGAGGTCGCCCTCGAGGGCGAGCTTGACGGAGCGCGCGACCGAGACGCCCGCCTTCTCCTGCGCCTCGTCGGTGCTCGCGCCGAGGTGCGGCGTCACGATGACGTTGGGCAGCGAGACGAGGCGCGCCGCCGACGAGTCGGGCTTGGGCGGCTCGCTCGTGAAGACGTCGAGGCCGGCGCCCGCGATCTCGCCCGTCGTGAGCGCCGTGTACAGCGCCTCCTCGTCGACGAGGCCGCCGCGTGCGACGTTGACGACGTAGGCCGACGACTTCATGATCGCGAACTGCTCGGTCGAGATCATGCCGGTCGTCTCGGGCGTCTTGGGCATGTGCACCGTGACGAAGTCGCTCTGCGCGAGCACCTCGTCGAACGACAGCAGCTCGACCTGCAGCTGCTGGGCGCGCGTGGGCGTCACGTAGGGGTCGTAGCCCACGACGCGGACGCCGAAGGCGCGCAGTCGCTCGGCGACGAGTGCGCCGATGCGGCCGAGGCCGAAGATGCCGACCGTCTTCTCGAAGAGCTCGGTACCCGTGAAGGAACTGCGCTTCCACAGGCCATCGGCGAGCGATGCGTGCGCTGCCGGGATGTGCCGCGCGAGGCTCAGGATGTGACCCACCGTGAGCTCGGCGGCCGAGATGACGTTGGAGGTGGGCGCGTTGACGACCATGACGCCCGCGGCGGTCGACGCCTTGATGTCGACGTTGTCGAGTCCGACGCCGGCGCGCGCGACGACCTTCAGGGCCGGCGCGGCGGCGAGGGCCTCGGAGTCGATCTGCGTCGCCGAGCGGATCAGCACGGCGTGCGCGTCGGCGAGGGCCGACAGCAGGGCGGGACGATCGGTTCCGTCGACGTTGCGGACGTCGAAGTCGGGCCCGAGGGCGTCGATCGTGGCGGGTGAGAGTTCTTCGGCGATCAGGACGACAGGCTTGGACACGGCGAAAGACCTTCGGAGCGGTGCACGACGGCAGAGGCGGTGGGATGCCGCGCCGCACATGTCGGGGCGGGCTGTGTCAGCCTACCGTGACCCTCGCACGCGCCCCGACCGTATGACGGTTCGGACTGATTGTCGTGCGCGCGGGTAACGCGTTCACCTGACCCGTCTCGGTCAGCTCCCGTAGAGAGCGCTCGACGAGGCCGCGTAGGCGAAGATGTTGAGCCAGAACGCCGCGATGAGGGCGAGGCCCGTGAGCAGGACGATCGCGAACTGACCCGCCCGCCGGCGCCAGCCGATCGCGAAGGCGGCGCCGAACACGACGAGCGGGAAGACGACCGGGAGCACCAGGACGAACCAGCCGTAGCCGCTGAGTCCCTCGACTCCGGTCGCCTGCTGGATGAGGAAGCCGAGCGCCGTCCAGACGACGTACGCGTAGAGGAGCGCGAACACTCCCGCGATCGTGACGATGAGCCACACCGGAAGGGCGGGCCTGCGGACGGATGCGTCGGCGGCGGTCACAGCGCGGCTCCTGCCAGGACGAAGGGCCAGGGGATCAGCAGCACGGCGCCGGCGATCAGGAGCACGAAGCGCACCCACGCCCGGCCGCCGCGTGTGAACCACAGCACGGTGACGAACCACAGCGGAAGGGCGAGGACCGCGAGCCACAGAGTCACCTGGAAGGCGGCGGGCTCGAGGAACAGCTGGGCGACGAGCTGGAGCCGTGCGGCTCCGAGCAGCCATCCGATCGAGAGCAGCAGGTACACGCCCGCGAGGATGCCGATCCCCACGAGTGCCGCGTTCCCCATCGCCTGCCGCTCGGTCGTGGACTCTGCTGCCGCGGGCTGCGTCTCGGGCTCCGACGCGGGGCCCACGTCCTCGCTGCCCTTGCCGACCGCCGTGTAGCCCTCGGGCAGCGCCGACGTCGTCGCGGGGGCCGCGGCATCCGTCCCCGCGGTCTCGTCGGCGGCGACCGAGGCCGTCGCGCCGATGTCGAGTGTCGGGTCGTCGTCGCCGTCCCAGCTCAGGGCGTCGTCGTCTCGTCCTGGTGTCACGCACCCAGCGTAGCCGCGCGCCCGACGCGACAACGCCCGACGCGACAAGGGATGACGCGGGTGCGGCGTGCGGCTAGCCTCGGCTTGCACGGCGCCGCCGCTGGCGCCGCGACACGGGGGTGATCGCATGTGCCGTTGGCTGGCGTACATCGGCGAGCCGCTGCAGCCGTCGACGCTGATCCTCGAGACGAAGCACTCGCTCGTCGCGCAGTCGCTCAACTCGCCGCTCGGCTTCGAGACGGTGAACGGCGACGGGTTCGGCGTCGGCTGGTACGGGAAGGATGCCGCGCCCGGCGCACCGCCTGCGATGTTCCACAGCATTGAGCCCGCGTGGCACGACGAGAACCTGCGGGAGCTCACGCAGGCGATCGAGAGCCCCCTGTTCCTCGCGCACGTGCGCGCGGCGGCGGGTCCGCCGATCCAGCAGACGAACTGCCACCCCTTCCGCCACGGCCGCTGGCTCTTCATGCACAACGGCGGGCTCGCTCACTTCTCCCGCGTGCGCCGCGACCTCATGCTCGCGATCGACCCCGAGCTGTTCCCGCTCGTGCGCGGCACCACCGACTCCGAGGTGCTGTTCCACCTCGCGATCACCTACGGGCTCGAGGAGGACCCCGTCGCGGGTCTCGGCCGCGCGATCCGCGAGGTCGAGGCGGTCGCGGCGCGGCACGGCGTCGCGGATGCCGTGCAGGGCACCTTCGCCGTGAGCGAGGGGGGCACCCTGTGGGCCTTCCGCTACTCGACGGCGCACCGCTCGCGCACGCTCTTCCACTCCGTCGACATGACGACCCTCAAGGAGATGTACCCCGGGATGCGGCGGCTCTCCCGCTTCGGCGACCGAGCGCGCGTCGTCGTGTCGGAGCCGCTCACCGACCTCCCGGGCGCCTTCGTCGAGGTGCCCGAGTCCACCGTGACGGTCTTCGATGCGGAGGACGTCCGGACAGAGGCCTTCCTCACCGCATCGTGACGGCATCCGTCTCGACGGCCTTTGCACGCTGCAGCACGAGGGGCACCGCGAACGCGTCGTCACCCTCCGTATAGCGCTGCTGCAGGCCGCGGTCGAGCACGTTCCACGGCTTCTCGTTCGAGTGGATGTCGTCGCTGCCGTTCTCGGGGACGAACTGCGTGTAGTCGTAGGGATGGCTCGCGCTCGCCCCGAGCGGCACCGAGAACGTGTCGACGGCGAGCATGCCGGCGGCGAGATCGAGCTGCAGAAGGCGCTGGAAACCCGTCGCGCGCTCCCCCGTCTGGGTGCGGAACTCCTGGTAGTCGGCGAGCGCCTCGACGACGGTGTGCCCCGCGATCCCGCCTGCATCCTCCGTGACGATCGCGCCGAGGCCGTGGAAGTGCCCTGAGAGCACGAGGACGACGTTGCGGTGGGGCGCGATGACGCGGTTCCACAGCAGATCGGCGTGCGAGAGCCAGCGCGACGAGTTCGACCGCGCCGCCGCCGCCTCCACGGTCTTGGGCGTCACGTGCTCGTGCGTGGCGACGACGATGTTGGCGTCGGGATGCTGCGCCACGACCTGCTCGGCCCACGCGACTTCGCGCTCGCCGTAGGCGTACGGCAGCGACAGCACGACGAACCTCGCACCGCCGGCTTCGAAGCGCGACCAGTTCGCGCTGTTGTCGGCGGCCGCGATGGAGCCGCCGTACCAGCCTGTGCCCGCCTAGCGCTCCGGTCCGAAGTACTCGTTGAAGAGGTCGTCGGTGAGGCCGCGCTTGTTGTCGTGGTTGCCGGGCAGCACGCTGTTGGCGGCACCCGCGTCATCGAGCGCGGACTGGAGCTCCGACGCGATCGCGAACTCGCGCCGGGCGCGATCCTCGCGCTGGTCGGGATCGACCCAGCTCTGGATGAGATCCCCCGTGTGGATCGAGAATCCGATCTTGCGCGCCTGGGCGTTGCGCAGGATCCAGGCGATCTCGCCCGCGTACACCTCGGGATACGCCTCCGAGTAGTACTGCGTGTCGGTGATGTGCGTGATCGCGACGTCGTAATCGGCAGGCGCGGCGATGCCCGGCGCCTCGGCCACGCGTGCATCGGCGCGCGGCACGACCTGCACGAGCACCTCGGCGGATGCGTCGACGACCTCTGCCGCGCGCACACGGCCGGTAAGGACGACGGATGCCGCGGCCTCGGCCGTCGCCGCCGTGGCGGCGCCGGTCTTCTCGTCGAGGCGGCGCCAGGCGCCGGCATCCGGATCCCACGCCGACAGGCGCACGGCGCTGCGGCCGACCGTGCGACCCGACCACGTGAAGTCGCCTCCGGCCGCGGGGATCGCGATCCGCAGCCGGAGGTACGGCAGTCCGTAGCCGTCGTCGCGGGCGAGCGACGCCGCGGGCGCGGAACGGCGCTCGTCCGGTGCCGTTCGGGCCACGAGAGGAGCGGCCGATGCGCCCGCGAACGCCTCGAGGATCTGCGCGGGCGGGCCGGTCAGCGCTCGAGTGCTCGCGAGTCGTGCCGCCCGCGAGGGCGTCGCGAGCGCTGACGTCGCGGCAGTGCCCGCCTGGGCGAGCAGCCGAGCCGGCTCCACGGGCGGGCGCTCGTCGATCGCGCCGGGGGTCGCCGCCGCCTCGACGAAGTCGCTTGCGTCGTCGCCCGTGAATCCCGCGCGCTGGTATGTCTCGCCGCGCAGCCGGTCGACCGAGAACGTCGCGAGGGCGAGCCCCTTCGTGCACGGGCTCGCGCGTTCGACGCTCTCGTCCATCTCGTTGCGGTGATAGACGCCGACGCTGTCGACGCGGCGGCCCTCGGCATCCTCGAGCCACATTCCCGCGCCTGCGAGCTCGAACGGCGTGTCGAAGACGGCATCGGCGGATGCCGCGGTCCGGGTCCCGGCGAGCGCGGCGAGCCACGTCCGTCCCGCCGGCAGCCTCGTGCCGTCCGGAATCGTCGCGAGCGTCTCTGCGGAGCGGTACCCGTCCGCGCCGCACGCGATCAGCCGCCAGCCGGAGACATCGGCGGCGGCCACGCCGTAGTTGCCGAGCTCGACGTAGGCGTGCTGCGTGTACCCGCTCCGCGCGAGGCGGGGGTCGGTCGCGAGCTCGCTGATCGCGACGCCGCGCGCCGCGGGGTAGGCGAATCCGTCGACGGGGAGCCGGTCGTCGCGTGCCGCATTGGTGGCGCCGGGCGTGCGGGGCGCCACCACCCAGGAGTCCGCGGAGGTGCGCTGCCAGCTCTCGCCCGTGCGGTGGTCGAGGATCGCCGGGAGCCGCTCGGCATCGATCTGGCACGCCGTGTCGTGCTGAGACGAGACCGTCACGCCGTCGACGCGCCGTCCGTCGGGCGTCGTCAGGAGCACGCCCGAGACGACATCGGCGAGCGAAGTGCGGGTCCGCGCGTCCGCGCGACCCGTGAACTCGGGACCTCCGATCACGACGCGCTCCCCCGGCCCGATCGTGCGGCCGGCTTCGAACGTGTGCTGGAGGGTGTCGGCCGATGCGACGCCTTCCGCCGTGCAGCGGTAGAGCCGCCAGCCGCTGACATCGACGTCGTCCGTGCCGGTGTTGCGCAGCTCGACGAGGTCGTCGCCGTGACCTCCTGGACCTGCGGCGGCGATCTCGTCGATGCGGATCCCGGACTCGGCGAGGGTGTCGGGTTCCTGCGCATTCGCGCCCCCGGGGGTGGCTCGCGCGCGCACCCACTCCCCCTCGCCCGTGCGCTGCCAGCTCTCGTCGAGCACCTCGGCGAGGGCGACGGGGAGCGGCTCGTCGCCGCATTCACTGAGGGCGGGCGCGTCGTCCGAGGCGTAGACGGCGACGCTGTCCGCCACGGCGCCGTCGGGGGCGAGCAGCACGAGACCGAAGCCGCGGGGCGACATCGCCTGCGTGAAGACGGCGTTCGGTCGTGCGGAGAGCCGGGCGCTCATGTGCGCCACGAGGAATGTCTCACCGGGCGCGAGCACGACAGAGTCGAGCAGTGCGTCCGAGGCCGTGGGCTTGGCGCGCAGGCCCTCGTCGCTGCAGCGGAAGACGCTCCACCCCGACAGATCGACGGTGCGCGGCGACTCGTTGCGGAGCTCGAAGAACCCCTGCGACGGCCCGCCCGGACCGCTCGCGGCGATCTCGGCGATGGCGACGTCGCCGGGCAGTGCCGCGTCGGCGCGTTCCGCGGTGTGGGCCGGAGGGACTCCCGCGATGAGAAGAGCGAGGACGAGCGAGGTGGCCGCGAGGGGCCGGAGCATCCGCACGCGTCCACCGTGGTGGCGCGCGGTGAACCGATGTCGCCCCGGGCGCGAGCGCCGGGTGAACGGCGGACGATGGTTTCGCGTTCACCCGGGCCGCGGCATCCCGAATCCGATCGGCGTGCGCCGCTCACTCGCCGACGCGCTCCGTGCAGACGAGGTGGTAGCCGCCGTCGGGGTGCTCGACGACGGTGTGCCGCCGGCAGCTCGACGAGGGCAGCTCGCCGTTGCGCACCCTGCGCTCGAGGTCTTCCGCGACGCGGTCGGCGGGACGACCCGCATACTCGTCGATCATGCGCTGATCGACGGGCCCGCTCTGCGGTGCGACGACGGGCACGGGTGCGACGCTCTCTGCCGCCGTCTGGCAGGCCGCGAGCCCGAGGGCCGCACCGGCGATCGCGACGAGCACGAGTGTGCGGGTCATGAAGCGGGCTTCGACTGTGTTTCGCATCTCTGCGTCTCCTTGCCTTCGCCGGCCGACGGGTGCGGCCGGTCTGTGGATATCGACGTTCCGCCCCCGCCATATCCGCAGGCCCCGTCGCCGATATCCAGCCGATATCCGCGTCGGACGAGCATGTTGACCCGGATCGCCTGCAGGTCGACACTTCCCTCATGGTCGTCAAAGTGCTCGGCCCGCTCGAAACCGGCACCGAACCGCTCAGCCCGCGCGAACGGACGGTGCTCTCGGCGCTGATCGTGCGGGCGGGCGCCACGATCGCACCGTCCGAGCTCGCCGAAGCCTGGTGGGGCCAGACGCCGCCCCGGACGTGGGAGCAGCAGGTCCGCAACTCGATCGCACGAATCCGTGCACGACTCGGTCGCAGCAGCATCGAGACGCTCGGCTGGGAATACCGGCTGAACCTCGACCCCGACGCGATCGACGCCGTCCGCTTCGAGCGTCTCGTCTCGGCGGCGCGCGGGCACGTGCTGCGCGGCGAGCACGACCGTGCCGTGGACGCGTACGGACGGGCGCTCGCGCTGTGGCGCGGCGCGCCGCTGCAGGACGTCACGCGCTGGGAGCCGGGCGTCGTCGAGGCGATGCGCCTCGGCGAGATCCGCGCGAGCGCCGAAGAGGAGCTTCTGGATGCGCGGCTGGGTGCGGGCGAGCATCGCTCCGTCATCGCGGATGCCGAGCGGCTGCTGCGCGAACAGCCGCTGCGCGAGGACCGCTGGGCGATCGTGGCCCTCGCGAACTATCGAGCCAACCGCCAGGCCGAGGCGCTTGCCGTCCTCCGCCGCGCGCGCGAGCGGCTCGCGGACGAGCTGGGCATCGAGCCCGGCCCGCGCCTCGCGTCCCTCGAACTCGCGATGCTGCGGCGGGATCCCTCGCTCGACGCACCGCTCGCAGCGGCCCCCACGATCGGCGTGTGCCCGTACCCGGGGCTGCGTCCGTTCGGCCCCGACGACTCGGACGTGTTCTTCGGGCGCGACGACGACATCGAGGCACTGCTCGAACGCGTCACTCCGGGCGGCATCGTCACGATCGCGGGGGCCTCGGGGACGGGAAAGTCGTCGCTCCTGCTTGCGGGGCTGATCCCTCGACTCCGCGCCCGCGGGAGCGTCGTCGAGATCGTGCGCCCCAGTGTCGGGGGCGCCGCGGCGCTCCGGCATTCCGCGGGGCTCGCGCAGCTCATCGCGGTCGACCAGGCCGAAGAGATCCTCTCCGCCGACGACGAAGCCGCCGTCGATTTCGCCCGCACGGCGCGATCCTTCCTCGACGAGGGAAACGCCCTGATCCTCACCGTCCGCTCCGACGCACTCGACCGCCTCCGGGCGCTTCCCGACATCGGCGAGGAGATCGGCCGTGGCGTCTACCTCGTCGGCGGATTGACGGATGCCGCCTACCGCAGCGCCATCGAGGCGCCCGCGCGGCAGGCGGGCCTCGTGCTCGAGCCGGGGCTCGTCGAGGTGGCCGTGCGTGATGCCGGCGATCGCTCCTCGACACTCCCGCACCTCTCCCACGCGCTGCAGGAGACGTGGGCCCGGCGCGAGGGCGCGACGCTCACCGTCGACGGCTATCAGCGCTCGGGCGGGATCCCCGGCGCCATCGCCCAGTCCGCCGAGGAGGCCTTCCGCCGGCTCACGTCGGACGAGCAGTCCACGTGCCGCACGCTCCTGCTGAGGCTCATCGACCGAGGAGCCGACGGAGTGTCGAGCCGCCGCCGGGTGGCCGCAGAGCCGCTGCTCTCGGATGCGGCCCGCCGACGCGTGCTCGAGGCGCTGACGCGCGCTCGGCTCGTGACCCTCGACGGGGACGCCGTCGTCGTCGCCCACGAAGCCGTCGCGACGGCCTGGCCGCGGTTGGACGGGTGGCTCGAGGAGGACGCCGAAGGTGCGCGGACGCTGCGGTCGATCGAGTCCGGAGCGGCTGTGTGGGCCGCCGGGGATCGAGACGACGACGACCTGCTCCGCGGGGCGCGCCTGCACAGCGCCCTCACGTGGCAGGAGGCGACGGCCCCCGATCTGACGCCGGTCGAGCGCGACTTCCTCGAGGCATCCGATGAACGGGAGCAGGGTGAGCTGCGCGACCTCCAGGAGCGCGCCGGGCGGGACAGGCGCCGCAATCGCATCCTCCGGACCGCGCTCGCAGGGGCCGGCGTCCTGCTGGTCGCGGCGATCGTGGCGGGGAGCTTCGCGGCCGTCCGCGGGCAGGAGGCGGCAGCGGCGGCCGAGAACGCGCGCATCGAGGCGGTCGTGGCAACGTCCCTCGCCCTGCGGACCTCGGATCGCGAGGTCGCGGCGCTCCTCGCGGCCGAGGCGTATCGTCGTTGGCCGGAGGACGGACGCGTGCGCTCCGCGCTGTGGGGGACCATGACGTCGGCCGGCGCCATCGCCGCGACCAACCGAATCGACGCCGAGCGCGCGACGGTCGTCGCCATCCCCGGAGCCGGCGAAGCGCTCGCGATCGTCGATCGCGCAGACGGCCCCGTCGCCCAGATCGTCGATGCCGAGTCGGGCGAGACTCTGCGAACGCTCGACGTGGTGCTGCCGCCCGCGGGGACGCGCTTCGAGCGGGACGTCATCGTGAGCGACGATGGGTCGCTCGCGGTCGCGCAGGTATCGCAGAACGTCGTGGCAGGCGACGTGAACACCTGCTGCTGGAATTGGATCACCTTCATCGACCTCGCGACGGGTGAAGCGCTGCCGGGCTCTCAGCTCCTTCGGATGCGGACGAGCACCCGCATGGTGCTCGACGGCGAATCCGCGGATCTCTTCATCGAGCACCCGATCACCGGCGACCTCATCAACATCGACGGCCGGACGGGTGAGGTGCGCGCCTCGAGCCCCGGCGCGTTCGACGACTTCACCGGTGAGCAGGGGCTGTACAGCGCGATCGCCTCGATCGACGCCCACCGCATCGCCACAGGGACCGGCGATCGCATCGACGTCTACGACAGGGACTCGCTCGCGCGCATCAAGAGCATTCCGCTCGCCAGCGAGCTGGCGAACTGGGCCATGATCTCCGACGGTGACGGCGGGCTCATCATCAGCGGCGCCGACGCGACGGCGCGCCTGGACGCCGACACGGGAGCCGTCGTGTGGCAGCGGCCGACGACGCCGAGTGAGGTCTGCAACGAACTCGTCCTCCTTCCCGACCGCGACGCGTTCGCCTGCTCCACGCTCGGCGCGGTGACCGAGCACGATGTCACGGACGGTGCAGCCATCGGCCCGGTCATTCGCACACAGCTCGACGACGTGGTGCAGTCGACGGTCCTCGATGACAGCACGCTCCTTCTCAACGCCGCTCTTTCGTCGATGTGGTTCGTGCTGCGTCTCGACGGCTCGGGGCCCGGCTCGCGATTGGCCGCGGACGGCAGGCGACTCGTCGACCTCGCCGACGACGTGACCGGGTTCACCCCGACGATGACCGCGGGTGGCGGGCGCATGCAGCTGTGGGACTTCGACTGCGACTGCGCTGTGGGCGCCGAGGCCGACTGGGTGGGAACGCTGGGCTCGGGGGTCATCGAGCGAGGCAGCGAGGAGACCGGTTCCGTGCTCGTGGACCTCGCCTCGGGGAAGACGCACACCTACGTCATCCCCGATCTGCCGGACAGTTTCTGGGTATTCCGGAACGGTGGCCAGCACACGTTCGTCGCCTTCGACAGCCAGGTGGTCAGGATCGATCCGCACACCGGAGCGCAGACGGGTCCTCGACTCATCCTCTCGGAGCCCCAGGCGGCGTTCGGCATGCTCTCCGTATCGGAGACGCCGGCAGAGGATCGCGCTGTCGTGACGTGGTGGGATGCCGCCGCCGAGCGCACCGTGACCAGCACTTTCGACCTCGCCACCGGCGAACGGGTCGCGCCGGAGATCTACGGCCTCGACGGCTCGCTCGTGCTCTCGGACGAAGAGCTGATCACGGTGTCGGACGAGACGGTGCAGCGCGTCGACCTCGCGACGCACGACCTGATCGCCAGCCTTCCGCGAGCCGCAGGCGGCAGCCGCGCGCTCTCGGTCACGCCCGACGGCCAGACCCTCCTGAACGTCGGCTGGAACCACCGGCTCACGCTGTACGACCTCACCCGCGACGTCGTGCTCGGCGACCCGGTCGACGCCGACAGCGGCGACGACGCGCTCGGCGGGGTGCTGTCCGCCGACGGCAAGCACCTCTACTCGAACGCGCGCGACGGGATCCTCGTCTGGCCGCTCGATCCCGCCGAGCAGGCTGCTGCGGCCTGTCACCTCGCGGGCCGCGAGCTCACGGCCTCCGAGTGGGCGACCTATCTGAAAGACCTCGGCGCGCAGCACGCCACGTGCGCCGACGCGCTCGGCTGAACGGGCGACGCCGTCCGCCGAGCGCGGCTTCGATCAGTCGAACAGCCGGACGACGAGCGACCACCACGTGACGGGTCCGACGATCCCGTCGGATGGCGGAGCGAAGACGTCTTGGAACGAGCGCACTGCGGCATCCGTCAGCGGGCCGAAGTCTCCGTCGACGGTGAGCTCACCCGCGAGCAGGGTCTGCAGGGCCTTCACGGCCTCGCCGTGATCGCCGAGGCGCACGGTCACGATCAGCGAGGGCCAGTCCAGCTGCCCGATCGTGCTCGAGATCTCGACTGCGCGCAGCGTCTGCTGGAACGCGATCGTCGCTGCACCGCTCGCGGGTCCGAACACGCCGTCAGCTGCGATCGTGGCGCCGTGCGCACGCAGGAGGTGCTGCGCCGCGAGCACGCGCCAGTTCGTCGCCTGCGTCGAGCCCTGCTTCACGAGAGGCCAGGGGCGAGGACCGGGGACCGCCGTGCTCAGGAACGACCAGGTCTCGCGGCCGGCGGCGCCGTCGAGCGAGAGGCCCCACGACTCCTGGAAGAACTCGACGTGCTCCTTCGTGATCGGCCCGAACGAGCCGTCGGGCACGAGTGCCGTGTCGCCGGGCGAGCGCAGAAGGCCGAACTGCTGGACGGCGCGTACGGCGTCCCCCGTGGATCCCTGGCTCACCGGGGTCACGAGGTGCGGCCACGTGAGCGGGCCCACGACCCCGTCCGCCGGCACGCCCGCCGTGGTCTGCTGGGCGATGACCGCCGCGCGGGTCAGTGGCCCGAAAGCGCCGTCCGCGGCGATCGTATGTCCCTTCGCGCGCAGCAGATACTGCGCGCCCTTCACCACGGGGCCCGAGGCACCCTCCGAGATCGTGGACCACGGTTCGACGTTCACAGATGCTCCATTCCGCTTCTCCCCCGGATCGGAGCGATCCCCCTGCGCCCGAGCATAGGGTCGGCCGCGTCTGCGCGCGACAGAAAGAAGACTCCCGCCCCTGGGTGCGGGGGCGGGAGTCTCCATGAGCCGAGCGGATGTGCCGGCGGTCTGTGCGCGCGTCAGCGGGCGGCGGAACCCTGGTTTCGATTCGCGGCTTCGCCGCTGCTCAACCCAGGCATCCCGGGCATCTCGGGCTAGCGCGCCGCGCTGCCCTCGATGTAGTCCGCGTCCTGCTGCTTCCACGCGAAGAGCGAGCGAAGGTCCTTGCCGACCTCCTCGATGGGGTGCTGGGCGCCCTTCTCGCGCAGTGCGAGGAACTCGGGGGCACCGGCATCCTGGTCGCCGATGAAACGCGAGGCGAACGCGCCGGACTGGATGTCGGCGAGGACGCCCTGCATGTTCTCCTTGACGTGCGGGTCGATGACGCGCGGGCCCGAGACGTAGTCGCCGTACTCCGCGGTGTCCGACACCGACCAGCGCTGCTTGGCGATGCCGCCCTCCCACATGAGGTCGACGATGAGCTTGAGCTCGTGCAGCACCTCGAAGTAGGCGATCTGCGGCTGGTAGCCCGCCTCGGTCAGCGTCTCGAAGCCGTACTGGACGAGCTGCGAGACACCGCCGCACAGGACGGCCTGCTCGCCGAACAGGTCGGTCTCGGTCTCTTCCGTGAAGGTCGTCTTGATGACGCCGGCGCGCGTGCCGCCGATCGCCTTGGCGTACGACTTCGCGAGGTCCCACGCGGTGCCCGAAGCGTCCTGCTCGACAGCGATGATGTCCGGGATGCCGCGGCCCGCGACGTACTCGCGACGCACCGTGTGACCCGGCGCCTTGGGTGCGACGAGGATCACGTCGACGCCCTCGGGCGCCTCGATGTAGCCGAAGCGGATGTTGAAGCCGTGCGCGAACGCGAGCGTCTTGCCGGGCGTGAGGTGCGCCTTGATGTGGTCGCTGTAGATGCCGCGCTGGTGCTGGTCGGGGGCCAGGATCATGATGACGTCGGCCCACTCGGCCGCGTCGGCGACGGTCTTGACCTCGAAGCCCTCGTCCTGGGCCTTCTCGGTCGACTTCGAGCCCTCCTTGAGCGCGATGACGACCTCGACGCCCGAGTCGCGCAGGTTCTGCGCGTGCGCGTGGCCCTGCGAGCCGTAGCCGACGATCGCGACCTTCTTGCTCTGGATGAGCGACAGGTCGGCGTCGGCGTCGTAGAAGATTTCAGCCATGGGGATTACTCCTTGATGTTTCCGGTCGTTTTGGGGAGCGAAGCGGGAAGAAACGCTCGAGGGATGGGTCAGCCGCGCAGGACGCGCTCGGTGATGCTCTTGCCGCCGCGGCCGATCGCGAGCAGGCCGGACTGGGCGAGCTCCTTGATGCCGAAGGGCTCGAGCGCGCGCAGGAAGGCCTCGACCTTGCCCTTGTCGCCCGTGACCTCGACCACGAGCGCGTCGGGCGCGTAGTCCACGATCTGCGCGCGGAAGAGGCCTACGACCTCGAGCACGTTGGAGCGCGTCTGGTTGTCGGCGCGGACCTTGACGAGCATGTGCTCGCGCTGGACGGACGCCGTCTGGTCGAGCTCGACGATCTTGATGACGTTGACGAGCTTGTTCAGCTGCTTGGTCACCTGTTCGAGCGGCAGCTCGTCGACGTCGACGACGACCGTGATGCGGGACAGGCCCGGCACCTCGGTGACGCCCACGGCGAGGGACTCGATGTTGAAGCCGCGGCGGGCGAACAGGCCGGCGACGCGGGTCAGCAGACCCGGCTTGTCCTCGACGAGGAGGCTCAGCACGTGACTCGGCATGGCTCAGTCCTCCTGCTCGAACGCGGGCGCGTGGTCACGCGCGTACTGGACGTAGCTGTTGCTGACGCCCTGCGGAACCATGGGCCACACCATCGCGTCGGCGCTCACGACGAAGTCGATGACGACGGGGCGATCGTTCGTCTCGAGGGCGAGCGTGATCGCGGCATCCACGTCCTCCTCCTTCTCCACCCGGATCGCGAGGCAGCCGTACGCCTCGGCGAGCTTGACGAAGTCGGGGATCCGCACGGTGCCGTGGCCCGTGTTGAGGTTCGTGTGCGAGTAGCGGCCGTCGTAGAAGAGCGTCTGCCACTGGCGCACCATGCCGAGCGACGAGTTGTTGATGATCGCGACCTTGATCGGGATGTCGTTGATCGCGCAGGTCGCGAGCTCCTGATTGGTCATCTGGAAGCATCCGTCGCCGTCGATCGCCCACACGTGACGGTCGGGTTCGGCGACCTTCGCGCCCATCGCGGCCGGGACGGCGTAGCCCATCGTGCCGGCGCCGCCCGAGTTGAGCCACGAGTTGGGACGCTCGTACTTGATGAACTGGGCCGACCACATCTGGTGCTGGCCGACACCCGCGGCGTACACCCCCTCGGGGCCCGTGAGCTCGCCGATGCGCGAGATGACGTACTGCGGCGACATGAGGCCGTCGCTGGGCTGCGTGTAGCCCAGCGGGAACTCGGAGCGCAGTCCGTCGAGGAACGACCACCACTCGTCGGTGTCGGGCTTCGCGCTTTCGGCGGCACTCCGGAAGGCGCCCTCGAGGTCGACCAGCACGTCTTTGAGATCGCCCACGATCGGCACGTCCGCCGTGCGGATCTTGCCGATCTCGGCCGGGTCGATGTCGACGTGGACGACCTTCGCGTTGGGTGCGAAGAGGGCTGCCTTGCCGGTCACGCGGTCGTCGAACCGCGCACCGAGCGAGACGAGGAGGTCGGCTTCCTGCAGCGCGAGCACGGCCGGCACGGTGCCGTGCATGCCGGGCATGCCGAGGTGCTGTTCGTGCGAGTCGGGGAAGGCGCCGCGCGCCATGAGCGTCGTGACGACGGGCGCGCCCGTCGTCTCGGCCAGCGTCAGGAGTTCCTGGGAGGCTCGCGCGCGGATGACTCCGCCGCCGACGTAGAGGACGGGCTTCTTCGCGGTCGCGAGCAGCTGGGCG
Organism: Microbacterium sp. SS28; assembly: GCF_022761035.1. Taxonomy (GTDB): domain Bacteria; phylum Actinomycetota; class Actinomycetes; order Actinomycetales; family Microbacteriaceae; genus Microbacterium. The sequence goes on along the minus strand of NZ_JAKWJP010000002.1, from coordinate 154,415 downwards.
GCCGCCTGGATCTGCTTGCCGTGGGCCTTCGTCACGGGGCGGTAGCCGGGCAGATCGATCTTGGGCGGCCAGATGAACGGCGCCTCGGCCTGCTGCGCGTCCTTCGTGATGTCGACGAGGACGGGACCGGGCCGGCCCGTGCCGGCGATCTCGAACGCCGCCGCGATGGCACCGGGGATCTCTTCCGCGCGCTTCACGAGGAACGAGTGCTTCGTGATCGGCATCGTGATGCCGACGATGTCGGCCTCCTGGAAGGCGTCGGTCCCCATGAGGTTGGAGAAGACCTGCCCCGTGATGCAGACGATCGGCACCGAGTCCATGTAAGCGTCGGCGATCGCGGTCACGAGGTTGGTCGCGCCGGGGCCGGACGTCGCGATGGCGACGCCGACCTTGTTGGATGCCGCGGCATAGCCCTCGGCCGCGTGACCTGCGCCCTGCTCGTGGCGCACCAGGATGTGACGCAGCTCGGTCGAATCCATGAGCGGGTCGTAGACGGGGAGGATCGCGCCGCCGGGAAGACCGAAGACGTCGGTCACCCCCAGCAGCTCGAGCGAGCGGACGACAGCCTGAGCGCCGGTGAGCACCGGCGCCGCGGAGGCATTTCGGGCGGGCGGCCGTGGAACGGCCATGACGGAGTCGGCGGACATGATGGTGACCTTCGAATCTGAAGAAGTGGGTTTCGATCTGCGGCTGCGCCGCTACTCAACCACCGGGTTTCGGCGGACCGCACTTACCCGGTCGTCGCGCCTTCCGCAGCGGAGCGGACGAGACGGGAGTACTTGGCGAGGACGCCACGGGTATAGCGCGGGGGAAGCGGCTCCCAGCCTTCGCGGCGGGAGCTCAGCTCGGTCTCGTCGACGAGTAGGTCGAGAGTGCGAGCCGCGATATCGACCCGTATCAGATCACCATCGCGCACGAAGGCGATGGGACCAGCGTCCACCGCTTCGGGTGCTATGTGGCCGATGCACAGGCCGGTTGTGCCGCCTGAGAATCTGCCGTCCGTCAAGAGTAGTACATCTTTTCCGAGCCCTGCGCCCTTGATGGCGGCCGTGATCGCGAGCATCTCGCGCATGCCGGGGCCGCCCTTGGGGCCCTCGTAGCGGATGACGACGACGTCGCCTGCGGCGATCTCGCCGGCCTCGAGCGCGTCCATCGCGGCGCGCTCGCGCTCGAAGACCCGAGCGGGGCCTTCGAACACGTCCGCGTCGAAGCCGGCCGACTTCACGACGGCGCCTTCGGGGGCGATCGAGCCGTGCAGGACGGTGATGCCGCCCTTCTCGTGGATCGGGTTGTCGAACGAGTGGATGACGGTGCCGTCGACCGGGTCGGGGTTGAGCTCGGCGAGGTTCTCGGCGAGGGTCTTGCCCGTCACCGTGAGCGCGTCGCCGTGCAGCAGGCCCTCGTCGAGCATCGCCTTCATGATGACCGGGATGCCGCCGTGACGGTCGACGTCGTTCATGACGTACTTGCCGAAGGGCTTCATGTCTGCGACGTGCGGGACCTTGTCGCCGATGCGGTTGAAGTCGTGCAGGCTCAGCTCGACCTCGGCCTCGCGGGCGATCGCGAGCAGGTGCAGCACGACGTTGGTGGAGCCGCCGAGCGCCATCGCGAGCGCGATCGCGTTCTCGAACGCCTCCTTCGTGAGGATGTCGCGCGTCGTGATGCCCTGGCGGAGGAGGTTCACGACCGCCTCGCCCGAGCGGTGCGCGAAGTAGTCGCGGCGGCGGTCCGCCGACGGCGGGGCGGCCGAGCCGGGGAGGGAGAGCCCGAGCGCCTCGGCGACGGAGGCCATCGTGTTGGCGGTGTACATGCCGCCGCACGCGCCCTCGCCGGGCGCGATCGCGCACTCGATGCGCTTGAGGTCGGCCTCGCTCATCTTGCCCGCGAGGCAGGCGCCCACGGCCTCGAACGAGTCGATGATCGTGACGTCCTTCTCGGTGCCGTCGCTGAGCTTGACCCAGCCCGGGGCGATCGATCCCGCGTAGAGGAAGACGCTCGAGAGGTCGAGGCGCGCGGAGGCCATGAGCATGCCGGGGATCGACTTGTCGCAGCCCGCGAGCAGCACGGATCCGTCGAGGCGCTCGGCCATGATGACCGTCTCGACCGAGTCGGCGATGACCTCGCGCGAGACGAGGGAGAAGTGCATGCCCTCGTGCCCCATCGAGATGCCGTCCGAGACCGAGATCGTGCCGAACTGCAGCGGGTAGCCGCCGCCGGCGTGCACGCCCTCCTTCGCGCCCTGCGCGAGGCGGTCGAGACTCAGGTTGCAGGGGGTGATCTCGTTCCAGCTCGACGCGATGCCGATCTGGGGCTTGTCCCAGTCCTCGTCGCCCATGCCGACGGCCCGGAGCATTCCGCGGGATGTCGTGGCCTCGATGCCGTCCGTGACGACCCGACTGCGGGGCTTGATGTCGATGGCGTGCTCGAGGTCTTCCGAGGGCTGTGGCATGCCGAGAAGTCTATTGCCGCGCGGCGGTCCGGCGGATCGCGAGCGAGGCCAGCAGGTCGGCCATCGCGGGGATGTCGCGCACCGACACGCGCGCCGCCGTGGGTCCGCCGCCGACGTGCACGCCGAGGTCCTCGGGCCGGAGCTTGCGCAGCGCGTCCTCGTCGGTCACGTCGTCGCCCGCGAAGAGCACGGCGCTCGCGCCCGTCCGGGCGCGCAGCGCCTCGACGCCGGCGTCCTTGCCCTCGTGGCGGAAGGCGAACTCGATGATGCCGTGGCCTGTGCGCCGGCGCCAGTGCGGGGCGTTCTCGGCGACGATCCGGTCGACGCGGCGGTTCGCGATGTGCGCGGACGCGGCATCCATCCTCCGCGTGTGGACTCCGAATCCGAAGGTCTTGGGCTCGATCCACACGCCCTCGAGATCGGCTGTCGCGCGCTCGGCCTCGGCGCGCAGCCGGTCGCGCAGCTCGAGGGCCCCGGGCTCGTCGACGGGCTCGATGCGCCCCTCCCCCGGGATCCAGTACTCCGCGCCGTGCGAACCCGCCAGGAGCAGCGGAGAATCGTCGTCGTGCTCGGCGATGATGCGCAGATCGTCGAGGCTGCGGCCCGAGACGAGCGCGACGAAGGTGTCGGGCACCGCGACGAGGGCGTCGACCGCGGTGCGCGCCGCCGGCAGCATCCGAGCCTGCATGGGCTCGTCGACGAGGGGCGAGAGCGTCCCGTCGAAGTCGAGGGCGACCAGGAGCGGCGTCGCGCTCGCGACCCCGTCGAGCGATTCGGGCGTGGCGAGAGGAGCGGGGGCGGTCACTGCGGGGTTCCTTCCTTTGCCCTGCGGACGCCGTCGAGCGCCCTCAGGAACGATTCGGACCACCGCGCGATGTCGTTCTCGACGACCTTCCTGCGGAGCGCCCGCATGCGGCGGCCCTGCTCGGCGGCGGGCATCTCGACGGCGCGCATCATGGCGTCCTTGAGTCCGTCGATGTCATGGGGATTGATGCGGATTGCGCTGCCGAGCTCGTCCGCGGCGCCCGCGAACTCGCTCAGCAGCAGCACGCCGCGATTGTCGCTGCGGCTTGCGACGTACTCCTTCGCGACGAGGTTCATGCCGTCGCGCAGCGCGGTCACGAGCATGACGTCGGCGGCGAGGAAGAGGGCGACCATCTCCTCGCGCGGATATGTCTGGTGCAGGTACCGGATCGCGGTGTGCCCGACCGTGTCGTGGTCGCCGTTGATGCGACCCACCGCCTGCTCGATCTCGTCGCGCAGCTGCATATAGGCGCCCACGCGCTCGCGACTCGGGCTGGCGACCTGTACGAGGGTCGCGTCCTGCACCGTGAGGCGCCCGTCGTCGAGCAGCTCGCCGAACGCCTTGAGGCGGTGGCGGATGCCCTTCGTGTAGTCGAGGCGGTCCACGCCCAGGAACACCTTCTTCGGGTTCCCCAGGCCCTCGCGGATCTCGCGCGCCCTCGCCCGGATGTCGGGGCGGGCAGCGAGCTCCGCGTAGGACGACGCGTCGATCGAGATCGGGAACGCCTTCGCGAGCGCCGTCCGCGTCGAGCCGTCCGCCTCCGCGACGACGATGCCCGACGACTTCGTCTCGATGCGCAGCTGCCGCCGGACGGCGCGCGCGAAGTTGGAGGCGTCTTGAACCCGCTGGAAGCCGATGACATCCGCGCCGAGAAGCCCCTCGAGCACCTGACGTCGCCACGGCAGCTGGGAGTACAGGCCGTATGCGGGGAACGGAATGTGGTGGAAGTACCCGATCGTGAGGTCGGGCCGGGCCGCGCGCAGCATGGCCGGCACGAGCTGCAGCTGGTAGTCCTGCACCCAGACCGTGGCGCCTTCGGCGGAGACGGATGCCGCTGCCTCGGCGAAGCGCCGGTTGACGGCGACATACGCATCCCACCAGACGCGCCGGTACCGGGGCTCGGAGATCACATCGTGGTAGAGCGGCCAGATCGTGTCGTTCGAGAAGCCCTCGTAGTAGTTTTCGACCTCTTCGGCGCTCAGCGACACCGGGACGAGGTGCGTGCCCTCGAACTCGAACGGCTCCGCCTCGAGATCCGCCTGGCCCGGCCAGCCGACCCAGGCGCCGTCCGCGTCGCGCATGACCGGCTCGAGAGCCGTGACGAGCCCGCCCGGCGAACGCCGCCACGAGTCGCCGGCTTCGCCGTCCGCGGCAGGGACCCGGTCCACGGGCAGGCGGTTGGCGACGACGACGAATTCTGCCAGTGACACATGCGCTCCGGTTCCGTATGGGTGCGACCAGGCTAACAGCGGGTCTCGCGCGACCGCGGGGGCATGCATCCGGAGACGCGACATGCTAGGGCGCGGAGCGCCGCGTGGGAAGGGGCGGGCCGCTCCGTGCGACGGCCTCGTGCGGGCACTAGCGTGGTGCCATGCGCAAGTACCTGTTCGGCACTGGCCTGTTCGGCGTCATCATGGGCGGCGTCGCGCTGCTGCGCGCACTCCGGAACAACGCGCCGTTCACGTGGCGCGTCGCGCTGGCCTGGGTGAGCTGGGGCATCTCGCTCGCGCTCGCGGTCGGGGCGATCCTCGACGTGCGCCGCGCGGGGCGAGGCGGCCTCGTCGCCCCCGACTCCCCCATTGCGGGCCAAGAGGACAAGATCCTCCGGAAGCGCCTCGCCCGCTGAGCCTCCGTGCGGCGTCAGTCGCGCAGCGGGATCTCGTAGTGCACGAACCCGGTTCCCGTCGCGACGCGGTCGTACAGCGTGCGAGCGGTGGCGTTCGTCTCGTGCGTGAGCCAGTACACCTTGCGGCATCCCTCGTCCTCTGCCCATGACCGGACGTGCGCGATGAGGGCGCGTCCGACACCCCCGCCGCGCGTGCCGGGCGCGACGAACAGGTCCTCGAGGTAGCAGTACGTGGTCGCCGTCCACGTCGCGGCGTGCGTGAGCCAGTGCACGATGCCGACAGCGCGTCCCGCGGCGTCGCGCGCGATCGCGCCGTGCAGCTCCTCGTCACCGACGAGCCGCGCGAAGGTGGCCTCGGTCACGCCATCCGAGAGCGATGCCTCGTAGAACGTCAGGTAGCCGTGCCAGAGCTCCCGCCACTCGTCGCGATCGGCGAGGGTGAGGGGCGCGATGGTCGTCATTCGGACGACGCTAGCGCGCCCCTCGCCTTCGCGTCACCGCGCCCGCATCACCGCGTCAGGATGAGCGCGTCGCCTTGGCCGCCCCCGCCGCACAGCGCGACAGCCGCCGTGCCCCCGCCGCGCCGCACGAGCTCGTGCACGGCGTGGACGACGAGCCGGTTGCCGGAGGCGCCGATCGGGTGGCCGATCGCGATGCCGCCGCCGTGGATGTTGACGACGTCGTCCGAGAGGCCGAGTTCGGCCTGGGACCGCGCGACGACCGCGCCGAACGCTTCGTTGATCTCGACGACGTCGAGGTCTTCGGCGGTGAGACCCTGCTTCTCGAGTGCCTTCTCGATTGCTCGCGCGGGCTGCGCGTGCAGCGAGTTGTCGGGGCCCGCGACCTGGCCTGCCGCGCCCACGACGGCGAGCACGGGCCAGCCGTTCTCGTCGGCGTGCGAGCGCGTCGTCAGGACGACCGCCGAGGCGCCGTCCGAGATCTGGGACGAGTTGCCGGCCGTGATCGAGCCGCCCTCGGCGAACGCGGGACGCAGGCCCGCGAGGGTCTCGACTGTCGTGTCGGGGCGGATCCCCTCGTCCTTCGTCACGACCACGGGGGCGCCCTTGCGCTGCGGAATCTCGACGGGGACGATCTCGGCGTCGAAGGCGCCCGCGGACTGCGCGGCGGCCGCGCGCTGATGCGATCGCGCGGCGACGGCATCCTGAGCCTCCCGCGTGATCTCGAAGCGCCCGTTGTGGCGTTCCGTCGAGGCGCCCATGCTCTCGCGGTCGAAGGCGTCGGTGAGGCCGTCGTAGGCCATGTGGTCGAGCACCTCGATCGAGCCGTACGCCCAGCCGTCGCGCGAGCCCACGAGCAGGTGCGGCGAGCGGGTCATCGACTCCATGCCGGCGGCCACGACGACTGTCGCATCGCCGAGGCGCAGCATCCGGGCGCCGTCGATGATCGCCGTGAGGCCCGACAGGCACACCTTGTTGACCGACCCGGCGTGGACGTCCCAGCCGATGCCGGCGCCGATCGCGGCCTGCCGCGCGGGGTTCTGCCCCGCGCCCGCGGGCAGCACCTGGCCGACGAGGACAGCGTCGACGGCACCCGCCGGGATGCCGCCCTGGTCGAGCGCTCCCTTGATCGCGATCGAGCCGAGCTGCACCGCCGTGAGCGGGGCGAGCTGGCCCTTGAGGCGTCCCTGCGGCGTGCGCGCCGCGGCGACGATGACGACGTCGTCCTGGTTCATGCGTTGATCCTCTCTCCGACGCGGACGATGAGCTCCGGCTCGGTGGCCGCGATGACCTCGTCGACCGTCACGCCGGGCGCGACCTCGACGAGAACGAGGCCCTCGGCGGTCACGTCGATGACCGCGAGGTCGGTGATGATCCGGTCGACGACGCCCTTGCCCGTGAGCGGGAGCGAGCATTCGCGCACGATCTTGGCGGTGCCGTCCTTCGCGACGTGCTCCATCAGGACGATGACGCGGGCGGCCCCGTGCACGAGGTCCATCGCGCCGCCCGGGCCCTTGACCATCTTCCCGGGGATCATCCAGTTCGCGAGGTCGCCCGTCTGCGAGACCTGCATCGCGCCCAGGATCGCGGCGTCGATCTTGCCGCCGCGGATCATGCCGAAGCTCGTCGCGGAGTCGAAGAAGGCCGCGCCGGGAAGCGTCGTGACGGTCTCCTTGCCGGCGTTGATGAGGTCGGGATCCACATGCTCCTCGGTCGGGTACGGACCGACGCCGAGGATTCCGTTCTCGGACTGCAGCACGACCGTCACGCCGTCCGGCACGTAGTTGGGCACGAGCGTCGGAAGCCCGATGCCGAGGTTGACGTACGCGCCGTCGCCGAGCTCGCGCGCGGCGCGGGCTGCCATCTCGTTGCGGGTCAGGGTCATGGTCATGCTCCTTCCGGCGCCGCGGTGACCGTGCGGCGCTCGATGCGCTTCTCGATGCCCGTGCCGACCTCGACGATGCGGTGCACGTAGATGCCGGGCAGGTGGATGCTGTCGGGGTCGAGTTCGCCGGGCTCGACGAGCTCTTCGACCTGTGCGATGCAGACGCGCCCGGCCATCGCGGCGAGCGGGTTAAAGTTGCGCGCCGACTTGTTGAAGACGAGGTTGCCGTGGCGATCGCCTTTCGCCGCGTGCACGAGGGCGTAGTCCGTCACGATCGCCTCTTCGAGGACGAACTCGCGCGGCTCGCCGGCCAGGTCGAACGTGCGGACGTCCTTCTTCGGCGAAGCGACGGCGATGCCGCCCTGCCCGTCGTACTTGCGGGGAAGTCCGCCCTCCGAGACCTGCGTGCCGACGCCGGTCTGTGTGTAGAAGGCGGCGATGCCGGAGCCGCCCGCGCGGAGCTTCTCGGCGAGCGTGCCCTGCGGAGTGAGCTCGAGTTCGAGCTCACCCGAGAGGAACTGCCGCTCGAACTCCTTGTTCTCGCCGACGTACGACGAGGTCATCTTGCGGATGCGCTTGGCGTTCAGCAGCACCCCGAGACCCCAGTCGTCGACGCCGCAGTTGTTGCTCACGATGCTCAGATCGCTCGTCCCCTGCGCGAGGAGCGCCTCGATGAGGGCGATGGGGTTGCCCGACAGTCCGAACCCGCCGACGGCGAGGCTCGCTCCATCCGAGATGTCGGCGACGGCCTCGGCCGCCGACCCCACGGTCTTGTCGATCACGTGTCACTCCTTCGTGTGGACCAGATCTCCAGCCTGCGCCTCGCGCCGGGCGCATGCACGTCCCGGCTTGCCATGTGGATGGGATGCCGCGTAGCGTCCATATCGTGGACAGCGGGAGGACGAGATCCGTGCCGGGCGCCCAGTCGATCGCGCGCGCGGCGCGCGTCCTGCGGCTCGTCACTGCGGCGGGCGACCAAGGGCTCGCCGTCGCCGAGCTCGCGCGCAGCGCCGAACTGACCCGTCCCACGGCGCATCGCCTGCTCGCAGCGCTCCGGCACGAGGGCCTCGTCGATCAGGACGAACGGACAGGGCGATGGATGCCGGGGCCTGAGCTGTATCTCATGGGCACGGTCGCGGCATCCCGGTACGACATCACGTCGATCGCCCGCGACATCGTGCGATCGCTCGCCGTTCGCACCGAGGAGAGCGCGTTCCTCTCGGTGCGCCGCGGCGACGAGACGGTGTGCCTGCTGCGCGAGGAGGGCAGCTTCCCGATCCGATCGTTCGTGCTGTCCGAGGGCGTGCGGTTCCCCCTCGGCGTCGCATCGGCGGGACTCGCGATCCTCGCCTTCCTTCCGCCTCACGATGTGGACGCATACTTCGAGCGGCACCCCGAGCTGGGCGTCGAGCGCGGCGCGGCGCACACCGAACCGCGACTGCGCGCACGGCTGCGCGAGACGCAGGCGCGCGGCTACGCGCTCAACCCGGGGCTCATCGTGGAGGGGAGCTACGGTCTCGGCGCCGCCGTGTTCACGAAGGAGGGTCACCCGCAGTGGGCGCTGAGCCTCACGGGCGTCGAGTTCCGGTTCGGCCCCGACCGGCTCCCCGAGCTCGGCCGCACGCTCCTCGCCCACGCGCACCAGCTGACGACGCGGCTCGCCGCCGCCCGCTGACCGCGGCTCGACTCTTCGAGAGGCTCACGGCCCGACGTGGGCCGCGGCGAGCTCGCGCCGGACGACGGCGGCGACGGCATCCGCTCCCCGATCCGACAGCACGATCGTGTAGTGGTTCACGTCGGGGACCGCCTCGTGGCGCAGCCCCGGGTGCGCGCTCACGAGATTCGGGAGCCGCTCGGCCGCGTAAAGCGCGGGCAGCTGGTCGAGCAGTCCGCGCTCCGCCGTGAGCAGGACGGTCGGGTGCCGCAGCGCGGCCAGCGCGTCGGCGATCGCGGACCCGGAGTTCTGGTCGACCGAGTCCTCCTCGAGCGTCGCGTAGCTCGTCGCGGGGCGCAGGTCGGGAGCCTCCCCCACGAGGTCGTACGCGAGGTACGCCTCGAGGATCGGCGACCAGTCGCGCCGGAAGGCGGGGTGCGCACGCCAGAAGTCGAGGTACTCCTCGGTCGAGCCGAACCGCATCGCGAGCCGCTCGGCGGTCGGGCCGAGCACGAGCCGGATGGTCTCGTCGGGCGAGAGCCCCTCGGGCAGGTCGAGCGGGAGCCCGCCGTCGACGAGCACGACGCCCGTGACGCGGCCAGGATGCCGGTCCCCGAGCACGAGCGCGATGAAGGCTCCCATCGAGTGCCCCACGGCGAGGGCGCGGTCGATGCCGAGCGCATCGAGCACGGCGACGAGATCGCGCGCGTGCGTCGCGAGCCCCGCAGGACCCTCGAGAGCGTTGCTTCGTCCACGCCCGCGCAGGTCGGGGGCGACGACGCGGACGCCGGGAAGGCGCTCGGCGACACCCGGCCAGGACTGATGCGAGGCGGTCACGCCGTGGATGAGCAGCACGGTGTCGACCGACGCGGGGTCGGCGGCATCCACCGGCTCCCAGACCCCGACGCGCAGGTCGCCCCCTGGAACGGCGACATCGAGGGTGCGGTACCGGGTCATCGGGCCGTCCATCCGCCGTCGATCGTGTAGGAGGCGCCCGTCACCATTCCCGCTCTGTCCGACGCGAGCCAGCCCGCGAGCGACGCGACCTCGTCCGGCTCGACGAGGCGCTTGATCGCCGTCTCGGTCAGCATGATCTTCTCGACCACCTCGTTCTCGGGGATGCCGTGGATGCGCGCCTGGTCCGCGATCTGCTTCTCGACGAGCGGGGTGCGGACGTAGGCGGGATCGATGCAGTTGCTCGTGACGCCGTGCGGCGCGCCCTCGAGGGCCGTGACCTTCGACAGCCCCTCGAGGCCGTGCTTCGCCGACACGTACGCGGACTTGAAGGCGCTCGCGCGCAGCCCGTGGGCGCTCGAGATGTTGACGACGCGTCCCCAGCCGCGCGCGTACATCGTCGGCAGGGCCGCGCGGATGAGGAGGAACGGCGACTCCAGCATGAGGCGCAGGATGAACCGGAACGCGTCGGGATCGAACTCCTCGATCGGCGCGACCTTCTGGATCCCCGCGTTGTTGACCAGGATGTCGACGTCGAGGGCGAGGTCCTCGAGCGCGGCGGTGTCGGCGAGGTCGACGACCCACGCCTCCCCCGCGACAGCGGATGCCGCGGCCTCGGCCGCCTCCCGGTTGAGGTCCGCGATCACCACGTGCGCTCCGCGTCGCGCGAACTCGTGCGCGCACGCCAGTCCGATGCCGCTCGCCCCTCCCGTCACGAGCGCCCGCTTGCCGGTGAGATCCTGATCGGTCACTTCTCCTCCTCCTGTGCGCCACGGGGGGCGAGCGCATTGTCGATGAAGCGCGCCATGGCATCGGTGACGGCGGGGTCGATCTGCGCGGGCGGCCGGCCGTCGGCATCCCGCTCCCACAGCAGGAATCGCATGCCGATGAGCTCGCCCATGCCCATGAGCGCCCACGCGGCGACCGTCGGGTCGAGCCGCGGATCGACGTCGCCGACCTGCTGCGCGGCCCGGAGTCCTGCTTCGTACCCGTCGACGATCCGCGAGTAGTGCAGGCGCAGGGTCTCGGGTGAGACGAACTCCGCCTCGCGCACAACGCGGTACAGCGCGGGATGCTCGGCCGTGAAGCGGAAGAACCCCGCGAACCCGGCGCGCTCGGCCTCGATGCGCGAGGACGCCCCCGTCATCGCCTCGGACATCGAGTGCCGGACGCGACGGTTGAGGTCGAGCACGAGCGCCTCGAAGATCGTCTGCTTGCTGTCGAAGTAGAGGTAGAACGTACCGAGGCCGATGCCGGCGCGCTCCGTGATCTTGACGATCGAGGCCTCGTGATAGCCCTGCTCGGCGAACACGGCCTCAGCCGCTTCGAGCAGACGATGGCGCGTCGCCTCGCCCCGCTTCGTGAGCGGTCTGCCCGTCGCGGTGGAGACCGGCGCGGCCTCCTCGTCGATCAGTTCACCGGGAATGCTCATGGTCCATCCCTTCCCACAGGCGGCGGGCGCGATCGCGCAGTCGGGACCGCGCGAGCTTCTCGATCGTCGAGCGCGGCAGCGACGAGACGAATTCGACGTGCACGGGGACCTTGAACGCCGCGAGGTTGCGGCGCGCGTGCGCGACCACTTCGTCCGCCGACAGGAGCGCGTCGGGCGCCGGGACCACGAACGCGACGCCGCGCTCGCCCCATACGGCGTCGGGCACGCCGACGACGGCGGCGGCCTCGATCAGCGGATGCAGCGTCAGTGCGAGCTCGACCTCGGCGGGCGCGACGTTCTCGCCGCCCGAGATGTAGATGTCCTTGATGCGGTCGACGACGTGGAAAACGCCGTCCGCGTCGCGCCGCACGAGGTCGCCCGTGCGCAGCCACTCTCCCGCGAAGGCGCGATCCGTCGACTCGGGGTCGCCGAGATAGCCCGCGAAGACGCTCGGCCCGCGCACCCATAGCTCACCCGTCGCGGGACCCTCGAGCGCGAGCTGAGTGTCGGGATCGACGATCGAGACCGACACGTGCGGATACGGGCGGCCGACGGCACCCGGATGCCGCGCCCCCTCGTCGGCCGCGAGGTGCAGCACGTTCGGGGCCGCCTCGGTGAGGCCGTAGCCTTGCGCGAGCGCGATGCCGCGCGCCGCCCACTCCTCGTAGAGGTCGATCGACATGGTCGCCCCGCCGACGACCGCGAGACGCAGGCTCGACAGGTCGGAGTCTGCCCACGTGCGCTCCGCAGCCAGGAGCGCGTACTGCGTAGGGACGCCCATCATGGCCGTCACGCGGCGCTCGCGGATGAGCTGCAGCGCCCTCGACGGCTGGAACGAGCGCTCGAGGACGACCGTGGCCCCCACCCACCACGCGAGCAGCGGCTGGCAGTTCCAGGCGGCGATGTGGAACTGCGGGAGCATCGCGAGGACGACGTCGTCCTCGGTGAGCGGGAGCGTCCGCGCGAGCGCGAGGTTGGTCCAGAAGCAGTTCGCGTGGGTCAGGACGACACCCTTGGGGGCTGCCTCACTGCCCGAGGTGAAGATGACGAGCACGGGGTCGTCGTCACGAACGGGCCGTCGCTGCGCGCGCTCTGCGGCAAAGGGGACGGATGCCTCCACCCCCGTCGTGCCGAGCGTCGCGACGAGCGGCTCGGTGTCGAGGGCGCGCAGCGCCTCGCCCGCAAGCGTCGCGTAGTCGTCCTCGATCAGCACGAGCGCCGGCTCGGAGCGGCGCAGGACGTCGGTGAGCTCGCGCGGCGTGAGCCGCCACGAGAGCGGCACGAGGGCGACTCCGGCGAGCGCGCACGCGAAGAACGCGACGACGTGGTCCGTCGAGTTGCCCGACACCGTCGCGATCCGCTGTCCGGGCCCGTAGCCTGCCGCGCGCAGTCCGTCGGCGAGACCCAGGGCCCGGGCGGCGAGCGTCGCGTAGTCGATCGTCACGCCCCGGTCGTCGATCGCGATGCCGTGCGGCGATTGTGCGGCCCGGTCGGTGATCCAACGCCCGATCGTGTGCGGCTCGTCGTCGAGCAGCGCGTCCCACGTCATACGCGCGCCTGGCTCTCGGTCGCGGCCTGTGCCGTGGGGACCCTCTCGGCGTCATCGATCGCGCGGAGCAGGACCCGCGCGCGTTCGCCTCTCCGACGACGCAGCCAGGCGTCGACCGTGCCCGCGATGCCGCCGGGCAGGAACATCACGACGAGGATGAACAGCACGCCGAGCAGGAACAGCGGCTCGGAGAGCGGCACGCGGAGGACGTCGGGAAGCCCCGCGATCGCTTCCGAACCGGCGAGGACGGTCAGCCGCTGATCGAGCAGCGTGTAGAGCACACCGCCCACAATGGCACCCCACCGGAACCCCACGCCACCGAGCACGACCATGACGAGGACCGTGATCGTGAGGTCGGCCGACACGGCACGCGGCACGGTCCCCGACTGCAGGAGCATGTACGCGACGCCGGCGAGGCTCGCGAGCACCGCCGCGATGACGAACACGAACAGCTTCGCCCTGTAGGGACGCAGCCCGAGCACGCGCACGCGCTGCTCGTTCTCGCGCGTCGCGCGCACGAGGTGCCCCAGCCGCGACGTGTCGACCCAGAGCGTCACGAGATAGACGATGACGAGCACGGCGAGCGTGAGCCAGTACAGGTTGCGCGTGTTGACGACGCCGATGAGGACGTCCGGCACGTTGTCGGTGTTGAGGCTCAGTCCCTCCTCGCCACCCGTGACCTCGGAGTTGCGCCGCACCAGGACGGATCCGGCCTGCGCGAACGCGAGGGTCACCATCGCGAACGGGATGCCCGATACCCGCATCGCGACGGCCCCCGTGACGAGGGCGATCAGCATGCCGCCCACGAGCGCGAGGAAGATGCCGGGCCACAGCGGGACGCCCAGGAGCTCGAGCGCGATGCCGAGCCCGTACGCCCCGGCGCCGAAGTACAGCGCGTGGCCGAAGGACAGCATCCCTGCGGTGCCGAGCAGCAGGTTGTACGAGAGCGCGAGGGCCGCGAACACCATGCACAGCGACAGGAGCGCGAGCGTGCCCGGCTGGTAGGTCGGCGTCGGAAGGATGCCGGGGATCGAGATGTTCAGGAGCGGCAGGAGCGCCATGAAGACGACGGCGGCCGCTCCCGCGATCGCGGGCACGAAGCGGCGCACGAGACCCGGTCGCTGCGCGGCATCCGGTCCCTGAGCGTGTCGAAGGGTCATGCCTTCCTCCCGAGGAGTCCCGACGGCCGCACGAGCAGCACGACGGCCAGCAGGATGACGACGATGAAGTCGCCCGTCCCGCCGAGGTAGAAGTTCGCGAACTGTTGCAGGACCGCGACGATGACCGACGCGATCGCGGCGCCCGTGAGGGAGCCGAGCCCGCCCACGACCGTCACGATGAAGGCGAAGATCAGCAGCGTCGAGCCGAGGTGGGCCGAGACGAAGGTCGAGTAGTGCATCGCGAGCACACCGCCGATGCCGGCCGCGGCGCCGCCGATCGCGAAGACGAGCGTGAACGACCGACGGACGTCGATGCCCAGCGCCGTGACCATCGACCGGTTCTCTACGCCGGCGCGGATGACCATGCCGTAGCGGGTCTTCTTGAGGAACAGCACGAGGGCCGCGAGCACGAGGACCGCCGCGATCATGAGCACCCAGTACGTGTTCGGGATGCGGGCACCCAGCACGTCGGTCGTCTCCTTCAGCCACGCGGGCCCCGAGACGTGGATCGGGTCGGTCCCCCAGATGCCCTCGAACAGGGCGACGGCGGCGAACGAGAGCCCGACGGTCACGAGCACCTGCTCGATGTGCCGCTCGTACAGCGGGCGGATGAGGACGAGCTCGGTGAGCGTCGCGAAGACGGCTCCGACGACGGCCCCGACCGCGATCGACGCGAGGAACGCCCCCCACGAGTCGGTGCCGAGCGCCTGCGCGACCATCCAGCCGAGGAAGGCGCTCAGCGTCAGGAACGCACCGTGCGCGAAGTTGAGCACGTGCATGAGCCCGTAGATGAGGCTCAGCCCGCTTGCGACGAGGAAGTACAGGGCGCCGAGCCCGACGCCCGTGATGAGGGTCAGGATGAGGGTGCTCACTGCGTCACCTCCGCGTGCACGCCGAGCAGCCGGCGGGTGAGATCGTCGTCGTCGAGGATGTCGAGGGCGGGGCCCGTGTGGACGACGCGACCGCCTCCGATCACGATGGCGTCACCCGCCAGTCGCCGGACGACCTCGAGGTTCTGCTCGACGAGCAGGATCGGGACGGTCTTGGACGCCTCCTGCAGCGCGTCGGCCACCTCGCCCACGATCTTGGGCGCGAGCCCCTTCGTCGGCTCGTCGACGAGCAGGATGCGGTTGTCGTTGAGGAGAGCGCGGGCGACCGAGACCATCTGCTGCTGGCCCCCCGAGAGCGTCCCCGCCTGCTGGTCGCGGCGCGCCACCAGATCGGGGAAGAGCGCGTCGACGAACTCGCGACGCGGATTGCGCTGCCGCTCGGCGAGCGCGAGGTTCTCGGCGACCGTGAGCTTCGAGAAGACCTCGCGGTCTTCCGGGACGTACCCGACGCCACGCTGCACGATGCGATGCGTCGCGAGCCCGTCGATGCGCTCACCGGCGAGCCGCACCTCGCCCTTGCGGTGGATGAGACCCAGGATGCCGCGCAGCGTCGAGGTCTTGCCCACGCCGTTGCGGCCGAGGATCGCGGTGATCCCGGTCGCGGGGACCGTGAAGCCGACGTCCTCGACGACCTGCTGGCCGCCGATCGAGCAGCGGAGACCCGCGACCTCGAGGATCGCCTCCGCACTCATGCGGCGCTGCCCAGGTACGCGCTCTGCACGAGCGGGTTCGCCATGACCTTCTCGGGAGTGTCGAACGCGATGATGCTGCCGAAGTACATGACGGCGACGCGGTCGACGAGGCCCATCAGCACGTCGATGTGGTGCTCGACCATGAGGACGGTGCAGCCCTTCTCGCGCTGCATCGCGCGGATGTTCTCGACGAGTCCCGCGACGTCGCCCGAGGCGACACCCGCCATCGGCTCGTCGAGGAGCACGATGCTCGCCTCCGTCGCCAGGAGCACGGCGATCTCGAGCTTGCGCTTGTCGCCGTGCGAGATGTCGCCCGCGAGAGCCTCGCTCTTGTGCGCGAGTCCGACGGCCTCGAGCTTCTCGCGCGCGACACGGGTCGCGGCATCCGTCGCCCGAGGGAAGCGGAGGAGCGAGTAGTCGCCCCCGATCGAGACCTGCGCCGCGAGGCGCACGTTCTCGAGCACCGAGAGCTTGGGGAACAGGCTCGACGTCTGGAAGGTGCGCCCCAGTCCCGCCCGCGCCCGTGCGGGCACGGACGCCGACGTGATGTCGGCGCCGTCCAGGAGGATCCGGCCCGACGTCGGCTTCACGAGGCCGGAGACCGCGTTGAAGAGCGTCGTCTTGCCGGCGCCGTTCGGTCCGATGACGCCGACGAGCGAGCCCGCGGCGACGTCGAGGTCGACGTCCTTGAGGATCGTCGCGCCGCCGATCTGCAGCCCGAGGCCTTCGACTTCGAGTGCGGATCCGCGAGGCGCGGACGGGACTGGAGTGCTCATGCGTGGAGGCTCCCGCGCGTCACTGCGCTTCGGCCGGAGCGACGTCGTCGGCCGAGACCGTGTCGACGAGCTCGGGCACGAACGCGCCGCCGTCGGCGACGAGCTTGGCCTGGTACATCTCCTGGATGAGGGCGTGGTCGCTCGCGCGCACCGTCGTCTTGCCCTTGGGGCCGTCGAACTCGAAGCCCTCGAGCGCCGCGATCATCGCGTCGACGTCGCCCTTGCCCTCCTTGATGGCGTGCACGAGCATGATCGCCGCGTTGAAGCCGTCGGGACTGAAGAGGTCGGGCGTGCCGCCTGCCGCCTCGATGGCCTCGACCATCGCGTCGTTCACCTCGTTGTCGGGCCCGCCGGGGAAGTAGTGGTTGAGGAAGCTGATCTTCTCGGAGGCCTCGCCGTAGGCGCCGAAGGTCGCCGAGTCGCCGAGTCCCGTGACGACGGGGATCGCGTCGAGGACGCCCTGCTGGCTGAGCGACTGCCACATGGCACCCGAGGTCGCGCCGGCCCATGCGACGAAGACGAGGTCGGGCGCGTTCGCGAGGACCTGCTGCGCGAAGGGTGTGAATTCGGTCGCGTCCTCGGGGACGAGCACGGAGTTCACGGTGGCGCCTTGCGCGCCGAGGATCGCCTTGACGGCCGCCTCGTTGCCGGTGCCGAACGCCGTGTTCTGCGCGAGGACCGTGATCGTCTTGCCTTCGAGGTCGTCGAGGAACGTGCCGGCGGTCGCGACATCCTGTGCGCTCTGGCGGCCCGAGCGGAACGTGTAGTCGTTGATCCCCGTGATCGCGTCGGCGGCGGCGGGGCCCGAGATGTAGAGCACCTTGTTCTGCTCGGCCTGCTCCGCGACGGCGAGTGCGACGCCCGACGATGCCGTGCCCGCGATGATGTTGACGCCCGAGCCGATGAGCTCCTTGACCGCCGTGACGGCCTTGTCGGGGTCGCCCGCGTCGTCGCGGTACTCGACCGTGATCGTCGTGCCGTCGATCTCGCCCGAGCCGTCGGTGGCATAGTCGAGTCCGGCCTTGAAGGCGTCGAGGTACTGCTTGCCGTAGCCCGCGAGCGGACCGGTTTCGCTCGTGACGATGCCGACCGTGATCTCGGAGGGCCCCTCCGCCTCGTTCGTCGGCGACGGCGTGTCGGTCGGCGCGCACGCCGCCAGGAACAGGGCTGCCGTGGCTACCACGGAGCCCAGGAGCAACTTCTTTGAAACCCGCATGTGCGTGCCTTTCACCATTGGAAGGGTTCTCGGTGCATGAACCTGAAAGCTGATTCAGGTCTTTGCAATCTAAGAAATCTCCCGCGGATCGTCAAGTCGACGCGAGCTGATCCGGGCGGGTCGTTATCGATTCGCGACACGCGGAAACGACAAAGGACCTCGCTTTCGCGAGGCCCTTCGGCAGGTGGTGCACCCCCTGGGACTTGAACCCAGAACCCACTGATTAAGAGTCAGTTGCTCTGCCGATTGAGCTAGAGGTGCGTGATTCGCAACGAGGCGAACCGAGGGATTACGTTACATCACGATCGCGCCATACGGAAATCGAGGCCCCCTCGCCCGCGTATCCTGGATGCGTGCCCTCCCCCCTTTCGCCCGCGCCGTTCGACGTGCCCTTCGACGGGGATCTGCAGGACGACCTGGCCTTCGCGCTGAGCCTCGCGGATGCCGCGGATGCCGCGTCGATGCGCCGCTTCGACGCGCCCGACCTCGACGTGAGCACGAAGGCGGATGCCTCGCACGTGACCGAGGCCGACCTCGCGACCGAGCGCGTGATCCGCGAGCTCATCGAGGCGCAGCGGCCGGCGGACGGCATCTTCGGCGAGGAGTTCGGCATCACGGGCGACTCCGCGCGCCAGTGGATCATCGACCCGATCGACGGCACCGCCAACTACCTCAAGGGCATCCCGATGTGGTCGACGCTCATCGCTCTGAGCATCGACGGCGTGCCCCGCGTGGGCGTCGTGAGCCAGCCCGCCATCGGTCGCCGCTGGTGGGCGGCATCCGGACTCGGCTCGTGGACCAACACGAGCGACGGCGCCACGCGCCGCATCTCGGTCTCGCGCGTCGACAGGATCGCCGAGTCGAGCGTGAGCTTCCAGAGCATCGCGCAATGGCGCGAGGCCGGCGAGCTCGACAGCCTCGAGCGCCTCACGAGCGCCGTGTGGCGCGACCGCGGCTACGGCGACGCGTGGCCGTACATGCTGCTCGCGGAAGGCCGCCTCGAGTTCGTCGCCGAGTTCGGCGTCAAGGAGTACGACCTCGCCGCCCACGTGCCGATCGTGCGCGAGGCCGGCGGCCGCTTCACGTCGTACCGCGGAGAAGACTCCATCTCGGACCGCTCGTCCCTCGCGACGAACGGCATCCTGCACCAGGACTACCTGGACCTCCTCCATCCCCCCGCCCCCACGGAGACCTCCTGATGACCCGACCCCTCACGCGGCTCGCCGCGGTGCTCGCCATCGCCACGACCGCGATGCTCGCGAGCGCCTGCTCGTCCCCTGCGCCCGACGCCGAGCCCCAGCCCAGCAAGACGGCGGATGCCGCCCAGACGACGGCTCCCGAGGCGGAGTCGGATCCGACGCCGGCTCCGGATGCCGAGGCGGCCGATGCTCCCGAGTGCGACACGATCATCTCGCCGACGACCGCGGCCGATTTCGCCTCGCTCGGATGGACCGCGCTCGCCGACGTGTTCCGCGTCGCGAGCGTCGAGGTGCCCGAGGGCATCCAGTGCACGTGGGGCGACTTCACGACGGCGACCGACCACGTCCAGATCTTCGGATGGGCGCCCATCACGCAGGCGCAGGCCGAGACGGCCGCGTCCGAGCTCGTCGCCGAGGGCTGGACCCGTGAAGAGGGACCCGAGGGCGTCTACGTCACCGAGAGCGGCGAGACCGCGATCGCGGTCGACGAGGACGGCTACGGCCTCACCTACCTCTTCGGCGACGGCTGGGTGAAGTTCGCCGACACGAAGCAGGGTCTCGTGCTCGTGGCCTGGCCGCAGAGCTGACCGCCCGCACCCCGTAGGCTCGATCCCTATGGCCACCGGCGCGACGATCCACACCTTCACGGTGCAGCTGGCAGATGTCGACCGCGGCGTCTACGAGGAGCTGAACCTGCGCGTCGCGCGGCATCCATCCGAGACCGATGCCTTCATGCTGACCCGCGTGCTCGCGTACTGCCTCGAATACGAGGAGGGCATCGCGTTCACCGAGGGCATCTCGGCGACGGACGAGCCGGCGGTCCTGGTGCGCGATCTCACCGGCAAGCTCACGGCGTGGATCGAAGTGGGCGCACCGGATGCCGCGCGCCTCCATCTCGGGAGCATGCAGGCGGGTCGCGCGGTGGTCTATACGCACCGCGACCCGGCCAAGGTCGCGGCGCCGTGGGCCGGCAAGCGCATCCACCGCGCCGAGGACATCACGCTGCACAGCTTCGATCCCAGGTTCATCGACGATGCCGTCCGCACGATCGAGCGGCGGAACGCCATGACGCTGTCGGTCATCGAGCGGAGGATCTACCTCGAGCTCAACGGCACGACGCTCGAATCCGACATCCACACCCAGCCGGTCGCGTAGCGGCGGCTCGAGACGCGAACCTCCCGCTCGGGCCCGGCCTCGCTCGCCGACGCAGAGCCGTGGCGGTCTCCACGATCAGGGTCGTCGAGACCGCGGGCAGGAACGTCAGGTCGGGCTCGTTCCCCTCCATGCCGCTCGCGCGCTCGCGCCTCGCCGCCGGGCTCGATAGCGTCGGAGCGCACGATGCCGTGCACGAGGAGGGTCTTCCATGGTTCATTTCGACACGATCGTGGTCGGAGCGGGTCTCGCCGGCGTGACAGCGGCCCGACTGCTGACTCTCGCGGGCCGTCGCGTCGTCGTGCTCGAGGCGCGCGACCGCGTCGGAGGGCGCATGTGGACGGATCGCAGCGACGCGTTCGTGACCGACCGCGGCGCCTCGTGGATCCACGGCATCAACGATTCCCCCGTAGCCGCGGCGGCCGCGGCCTTCGCCATGCGGATGGTCGAGTTCACCGTCGGCGGGTATCAGCCGGACAGCCGCCCCATCGCGCACTACGGACCGGATGGAGTGCGATTGACGGATGCCGCAGCCCGGGCGTACGTCGATGACATCCATGCGCTCGACGCGGCGCTGGCGCGGGTCGTGGTGGACTCGCAGCCGGATGACTCGTACCGCGACGTGACCGAGCGGGCACTCGCCGCGCAGGGCTGGGACGACGAGCGCGCGCAGCGCGTGCGCGAGTATCTCGAGCACCGCACCGAGGAGCAGTACGGGGCGTGGATCGAGGACCTCGCGGCGCACGGACTCGACGACGACACAGTGGACGGCGACGAGGTCGTCTTCCCGGACGGCTACGACCGCCTGCCGCAGACCATCGCCGAAGGCCTCGACATCCGGCTCGGGCACATCGTGACGCACGTGCGGTGGTCGGCCGACGGGGTCACCGTCACGGCGGGGGACGACACGTTCGCTGCCGACTCCGCGGTCATCACGGTGCCCACGGGAGTGCTCCTCGCGAACGACGTGGTGATCGAGCCGCCCCTCCCGCCGCAGCAGGCGGAGGCCCTCGGTCGCCTGGTCATGAACGCGTTCGAGAAGGTCTTCCTGCGCTTCCCCGAGAAGTTCTGGGACGACGACGTCTACGCGATCCGGCAGCAGGGCCCGGAGGGGCGCTGGTGGCACTCCTGGTACGACCTGTCGGCGCTGCACGGCGTGCCGACGCTCCTGACGTTCGCGGCCGGTCCCGCGGCGCAGACGACGCGCACCTGGAGCGACGAGCAGATCGTCGAGTCGGTCCTCGTGCAGCTGCGCCGGCTCTACGGCGACCGCGTGGGGGAACCGACCCAGGTGCGGATCACCCGCTGGCAGGACGATCCCTTCGCGCATGGCGCGTATGCGTACATGGCGGTCGGTTCGACGACGGCCGACCACGACGACCTCGCGAAGCCGATCGGGGGCGTCCTCCACATCGCGGGCGAGGCGACCTGGACCGACGACCCCGCGACGGTTCCGGGCGCCCTCTACTCCGGCCACCGGGCCGCGGAGAACATCCTCGGCCGCGACATCCCGATCGAGCAGCTCTGGACCCGGGAGGACTGATCGCTCAGCTCAGCGCGGCAGGAAGTTCTCGCGCGCGAGCGGTGCGATCTCGAGGTGCTCGGCGTCTTCGCGCGCGACCCAGCGCAGCTCCGCGATCTCGGCGCCCGCGACGGGACGCCGCTCCCCCAGTTCGACTCCGAACACGTCGGCCACGACGAGGAAGCCCGGCTCGTTCGCCGCGGCGGCCGTGAACGAGCCGTACGGGCGCAGCTCCGCGGGAGGGACGTGGACGCCGAGCTCCTCGAGCAGCTCCCGGCTGAGGGTCTCGTCCGCCGTCTCGCCCGGCTCCGGCTTGCCGCCGGGCTGCATGAACGCCGTCGTGCCCGCCTTGCGCACGAGCAGCAGCCGGCCGACCGCGTCGAGGATCACGGCCGCCGACACGTGGATGCTGCGGGGGTGGGCGGGAGCGGCATCCGGAGCGGTCACGAACGCACGCTAACAGGATTCGTGCATCCCGCCCGACGTAGAATCGCGTGTGCCTCCCGAGAACCCCGTCGCCTCCGACCTGCCGCCGAGCGGCATCGACCCCGACGATCTCGCGACCACTCTGAGGGTGCTCGACGGGATGGCGGGCCTCGACGAGACGCATCCCGACTTCATCGCCGTGCGCCGTGCGACCGCCGCGATGTTCAAGGCCGTCAAGAAGGTGCGTCGGCGTGAGATCCGGGATGCCGTCGCCCAGGCCGACCGCGAGGTCGTCGCCGCGACCGCCACGGGTGCACCCGATCGCATCGACGACGAGACGCGCGGCATCCCGATCAGCACGAGCACGACCTCGCGCACCGCGGGCACGCTCATCAAGCCTCGCGCCTGCTACATCTGCAAGCAGGCGTACACCATCGTCGACGCGTTCTACCACCAGCTCTGCCCGACGTGCGCGGCCATGAGCCACGCCAAGCGCGACGCGCGCACAGACCTCACCGGCAAGCGCGCGCTGCTGACGGGCGGCCGCGCCAAGATCGGCATGTACATCGCGCTGCGCCTGCTGCGGGACGGCGCGCACACGACGATCACGACCCGCTTCCCGCGGGACGCCGTGCGACGGTTCAGCGGCCTGCCGGATGCCCCGGAGTGGATCGACCGGCTCAAGGTCGTGGGCATCGATCTGCGCGACCCCGCCCAGGTGATCGGCCTCGCAGACGACGTCGCGGCGGCGGGGAGCCTCGACATCCTGATCAACAACGCGACCCAGACAGTGCGCCGCTCGCCGGGGGCCTACCAGCCGCTCGTCGACGCCGAGCTCGCACCGCTGCCCGACGGGCCGCTCCCCGAGCTCGTGACGTTCGGCCACACGAACGACCAGCATCCGCAGGCCCTCGAGCGCTCCGTCACGGCGCACCCGATCCTCGCGGCGGCCGCGGCGCGCGCCGACGAGCTGACCGAGCAGGCGATGGCCGCGGGATCCAGTTCTCTCGAGCGCCTCGCCGCCGGCACGGCAATTGACGCAGGCGGGCTCATCCCGGACCTCGACCACAGCAACTCGTGGGTGCAGCGGGTCGACGAGGTCGACCCGCTCGAGATGCTCGAAGTGCAGCTCGCGAACACGACAGCGCCGTTCCTGCTCGTCTCGAAGCTCCGCCCGTCGATGGCGGCGAGCACCGCGCGGCGCACCTACATCGTCAACGTGAGCGCCATGGAGGGCGTGTTCAACCGCGGCTACAAGGGGCCCGGCCACCCGCACACCAACATGGCGAAGGCGGCCGTCAACATGCTCACGCGCACGAGCGCGCGCGAGATGTTCGAGACGGACCGCATCCTCATGACGAGCGTCGACACGGGCTGGATCACCGACGAGCGTCCGCACCCGACGAAGGTGCGCCTCGCCGAGGAGGGCTTCCACGCTCCGCTCGACCTCGTCGACGGCGCCGCGCGCGTCTACGACCCGATCGTGCGCGGCGAGGCCGGCGACGACCTCTTCGGCGTCTTCCTCAAGGACTACTCCCCCGGCGCATGGTGAACCTCCCGGCGCCCGGCCGTCGCGTCGTCGTGCGCTACATCCTGCCCACGGGCCAGGCGACGGATGCGCTCGGGGAGCTGCTGAGCGCCGATGAGGCGACCATCGTCGTGGACGGCAAGCGCGGCATCGAGCGCATCCCGCGAGGCGCCGTCATCGCGGCGAAGGAAGTGCCGCCGCCGCCCGCCCCGCGTCTGCCGCGGCAGAAATAGCGTCGGTCGCTGCTACCCCGACGTCACCTCGCCGCTGCTCTCGACGAGCGTCGGCTCGATCTCGGAGAGCCATCCGAGGACCCGCGCCGCGACATCCCGCCAGCCGGCATCCAGCGTCAGCGAGTGACCGCGGCCCTCCGCCTCGAGGAAATCGGTGCGGGACGGGTTGTCTGCGTAGAGCTTGACGACCGCCTTCGTCACCTTGAGCGGCACGGTGTGGTCTTCTGTGCCCGAGACGAGAAGCAGCGGACCGCGAACGGCGTGATGCGTGTCGACCGCTGCGGGCGAATCCCGCACGAACGATGCGGCGGCGTCCTCGAAGAGCGGGCGACCCGGCCCGGGAATGGTCCACTCCTCGAAGAGGGCGTCCGACTCCTCCGGCGTAAGGGTGTTGCCGAAGCTGTAGCGGAACTGATCGGCGGTGAGCGCGACTGTCCGCTTCCTGTTGGCGGGATTCCCGAGCACCGGAAAGCCCGAGCGCAGCTGCGAGAACGGCAGCACCTTGACGCCCTTCACAGGGGCCGGGTCGATCGCGACGGCCGCCGCGGCGTAGCCGTTCGCGAGGAGCTCCTGCGCGATGAGTCCCCCGAACGAGTGCCCGACCACGATCGGCTTGACCGGGAGCGCATCGATCAGTTCGGCGTAGTGGTGGCAGATCGCGGTGATGCCCACATCGTTGAGCGACTCGGGGTGCTCGCGCGTCGCCTGGACGGTGTCGCCGTCACCGGGCCAGCCGGGCGCGGAGGTGGGGTACCCGGATTCCTCGAAGAGGTCCTGCCACGGACGCCACGCGCTCGCGTGGATCCAGAGGCCGTGGATGAAGACCACGGGGCGGCTGAGAGGGGATTCTGACATGCGGCTTCCTTTGATCGGTCCGCTCAGGGCGGGTCTGGTGCGTGGTGCAGGCCTTCACAGCGTCTGGACGAGCCCGCCGTCGATGCGGATATCGGCCCCGGTGACGTTGCCGAAGCGGTCGCTGGCGAGCACGAGGACGAGATCGGCGACTTCGTCGGGGGTCGTGAACCGACCGGTGACGGATGCCGCGGCCGCTGCCGCGGCGACATCCGCGGGTGCACGACCGCTGGCCTGCGAGACCGCCTCGGCGACGCCGTGCTCGCCGAGCCAGAGCGCCGTCGCCACCGGCCCCGGGCTGATCGTGTTGACCCGCACTCGCGATGCTCCGACTTCTTTCGACAGCGACTTGCTGAAGTTGCCCAGCGCCGCCTTCGCGGCCGAATAGTCGATGACGAGCGGGTCCGGCAGGGTCGCGTTGACCGAGTTGATGGTCACGATGCTTCCGCCGCCTCGGCGGACGAGTTCGGGCAGCGCCGCGCGGATCGTGCGGACAGCGGCGAGCAGCGTGAGATTGAGCGTCTGCTCCCAGTCCGCATCCGAGACGCTGCCGGATCCTTCGGGGCGTGCTGTGACGGCGCCGACATTGTTCACGAGGATGTCGAGGCCGCCGCGCTCGACGGCCCGCTGAACGAGTCGGCTCGGACCGTCTGGATCGGACAGGTCGACGCTCACGAAGTCGACGCCGCCGCCGTCCACGAGGGCCGTGATCTCGGGGCTCGCCGTGCGGGCTCCCGCGACGACATGCACGCCCTCCTCGACGAGGCCGCGCACGATGGCGAGTCCGATTCCCTTGCTCGCGCCCGTGACGACCGCCGATTTGCCGGACAGGTGTAGATCCATGGGTCACCGTCTCTTCGAGGATGGGTGGCGAGCACCGGCGAAATCCGGTAGACGGATCCGTCTGTCTCTGCCAATCGCAGTCTCGCGTACGATGGTGCGAAGGACAAGTGTGAAGACGTGATTCCCGCCAATGAGACCGCCCATGACGCACTCGCGGTGATCGAAAGGCTTGGGAGCGCTCCCTCGTCGGCGCGGGACAGGATCTTGGCCACCGCGACGGACCTGTTCATCTCGATCGGGATCCGCTCCGTCGGCGTCGATCGCCTGATCGCCGAGTCCTCGGTCGCGCGGGCGACCTTCTTCCGGCACTTCCCGACGAAGGACGACCTCGTCGTCGCCTTCCTCGAGACGCAAGCTTCGGATGCCCGTCGTCGACTGACGCTCATCCGCGATCAGGGCCCGGGCGGTGCCCGCGCAGTCCTCGGTGAGATCGCCGCGGGCGCGAAGGCGGGCATGGATCGCACCGGCTTCCGCGGCTGCGAGTTCATCAACACGGCAGCCGAGTACTGCGACCCCGAACACCCGGTTCGCGTCGTCGTCGATCGCCATCGCGCCTGGGTGCGCGACATCATGGCCGACGCGCTCTCGGACCTCGGTCATCCCGACCCCGACGGCACCGCCGAAGTGCTCTTCACCCTACGCACCGGCGCCGTCGTGGCGTCGTCGCTGGAAGGCTTCAGAGACTCCGGCGGCGCATTCGACCGAGCGTGGTGGGGTCTCGTCGACCAGCGCTGAACGGGCTCAGAAGCGCAGCAGCACCTTGCCGGCGCGGCCGGGCACGGCGCTCGCCGCCGCGGCCTCGCGCGCCTGCTCGAACGGGAAGACGTCGCCCGCCGGCAGCGTGACCTCGCCCGAGACGATCCGCTGCATCAGCTCGCCGAAGAGTGCCCCGCGGGTCGCGGCATCCATCGTCTGACTCACGCGGCCTCCCCAGAAGCCCTTCACCGTCGCCTGCTTGAAGATGAGCATGCCGGACGACAGCTTCATCGTGCCGGACCCCATCGCACCGAATGAGACGAGCGTGCCGCCCTCGCCGAGCAGCGACAGCAGGTCGCCGGCCGCCGTGCCGCCGATCGAATCGACGGCCGCCCGCGGTGCGTCGTCGCCGAGGATCGCGGCGGCGCGCTCGCGCCAGTCGCCGGATTCGGTCGAGACGACGTCCTGGATGCCGAGGGCCGCGAGCTCGTCGACACCGGCGTCGCGGCGCACGAGGCCGAGCACGCGCACGCCGCGGGCTGCCGCGAACTGGGCGACGAGCTTGCCGACTGCGCCGTTGGCCGTGTTCTGCACGATCCACTCGCCCGGCTGGACGTCGAGGAAGTCGAGCAGCGCGAGCGCGCTGAACGGCATCGAGATCAGCTGCGCGGCGGTCTCGTCGCTGACGGCGTCCGGGACGGGGATGAGGCTCGCGGCCCTCGCGACGAAGTACTCGCTCCACACGCCGAAGACCCCGCCCGCCGCGACGCGCTGCCCGATGCTCAGCGATTCGACGCCTTCCCCGAGCGCGTCGACGACGCCGACCGCCTCCGTGCCGGTCGCCGCCGGCAGCACGGGCTTGTAGCCGTACGTCCCCTGGATCGTCGAGAGGTCGTGGTTGTGGATGGGCGCGAGCACCGTGCGCACCCGCACCTCCCCCGCGGCGGGCTCGGGCTGCGGACGCTCCGCGACCTCGAGGACCTCTGCCGCTTCGCCGAAGGTGGAATGGATGACTGCACGCACGGTAGTGCTCCTTAGATGATTCACGGCCGCGGGATGGGCGACCACCGAGGGTACAGCCGAGGATCGTCCTGCGACATTCCCTCGGACCGTCAGTTCTCCGGCGTCTCTGTCGCTTCGGGCGCCGTGTCCACTTCCGGCGTCGTGGCGAGGTGCCCGCCGACCGCCGAGATGGGCGGTGCGAAGAAGTAGCCCCCGCCGCTCGCCGTCACGAACGCCCGGTCGAGCGTGTAGGTCGTGCGCTCCCCGTTCGCCCCGCGCAGTTCGATCGTCCGCTCGCGGTCGCCGTACACGTCGCTCTGCCCGATGATCGGATCGTGTCCGCCGGCGTTCGGCTGCAGCGGCGAATTCGCCCAGCGCCTCGTGACGAACTCGAACTGATCCTCGATCGAGGCCATATGCGCGACGAACATGAGCCCGCGCTCCGCCGCCACGAGTTCGGGCGCGGGATCGGGCACGCCCGCGAGCGGAGGACCGTACGGGATGCCGCGCCGCAGCATGAGCCTCAGGAACGTGTCTGCGGGGGCGCCGAAGTCGGTGCCGCTGTCGCGAGGATTGACCTTGCGGATGTGGCCCGCCATCGGGCACACCTGCCCGAAGAGGTCGGACTTCGCCTTCGGATGCCCGTCGCCCGCGTAACCGCCCTCGCTCAGGGCCGTGGTCGGCGCCCAGCCGCCCGTGTCGTCGTCGAAGAGGAAGTGGTTGTTCGCGAACTCATCCCCGGCCAGCGGAAGGTCATCCTCCTCGGGCGCCCGCGAGATGGGCGCACCGCTGGGCCACCGCCCGACCAGCATCGAGGCGAAGTGCACGGGCGTCGTGCCGTGCGCCTCCGCGCCGGCCGCGGCGAAGTCCCAGAAGGCGGGGACGTCCTGATCGAGGCGTCGGCACACGAGGTACGAGCCGTGCCTCGCCCAGTCCGGGAAGCGACCCTCGTCGGTCGCGGGAACCTGCGGATCGGCGGGGTTCTGGCGCGGCATCCCCAGCACGAACTGACCGGGCCAGACGAGAGGCTGGCCCGCCTTGCCGAAGATGCGCGCATGCGGATTGCGGGGGTCGACGTAACGCGGTGCCAGGTATTCGCCATCGGCGGTCACACCTCGGATGCCGGGCTGCGAGACGCCGTCCTTGAAGCCGAAGTGCTCGTGCCCCGCGAGGGTGCCGGGCAGATTCGCGCAGGTCTGCTCGAAGAGCAGTCTGACGCCGCTGCGGGCCGCCACCTCGATGATCGCGGCAGCCTCTTCCGCCGCGTCGTCTGCCGAGTCCGCCGCGACCGTCACGAGGAAGTCCGCCTGGCAGTCCTCGCCGCCGACGCGCCACGCCCCGCGGTGCCCGGATGTCCCGGGCGTGGCGGGATCGCCGAGATAGGTCGATCGCTCGGCCATCCCCTGCCGGAACGCCTCGTCTCCCAGCTGCTCCAAGGCGTCCTCGCCGAGGAGCGTGACGACCCCGGATCGCGACAGCGCGAACGCCGTCCACGTCGCCTTCGCGGAGGGATCCGCCGCGCCTGTCAACAGTCGCTCGCGTCGGAACTCGCGCCGGAAGTCGAGCACCTCCTGCATGCTGCTGAGCCGTGGAGCGAGCCACTGAAGCCATGCGCGGGCGCGCGTGACGTCGTCGATCACGAGGAAGAGGAAGCGCTGGTGGTCCTTGTTGAACCCGGGCACGACGTTGCCCTGCACATCCGCCGTGACGGCTGCATCGAAGAGCGGCTCGTCCGTCGCCGGTTCGTCGCCGAGCAGGTGACGCTCGACGTCGCCACCGGCCACGGCCGTCGCGGAGGGGAGCTCGATGCCCGACAGTCGCGGAACCGCCTCGGGCATGAGGTTCGCGAGTGCGTGGAGTCCCTCGCCGCTCATGTCGACGCTCCGCTCACGACGTGCGCCGACATGACGATGTGCTCGGCGATCTGGGCGCCGAACTCGATCGGCCGGCCCCCGATCCGGATGTCGCCGACCTGGAATCCTGCGCCCGCGGGCACTTCGTAGGTGACGCGCAGCGCCGCGCCCCGGTCGCCGCGCTCGATCGTCCAGTAGTCCGCGACAGGAGTGCCGTCGGGTCTCGTCCAGCCCGAGTCATCCCACCCGATCATGTACAGACCCGGCGGGTGCGCCGTCGAGATCTCGAGCCCGTGCCGCGACATGGCCCACAGATCGACGTTGATGCGCGCGTCGGCGCCCGTCGCGCGCGAGTACGGGAGCGCGTCGTAGCCGTCGACGGCGTGCTGCGACGGCTCGACCTCCTGCGAGACGCCGAGCAGATCGCCCATCGAGTTGATCGGCATGATGTAGTGCATGATCCCGCGCGTCGTGTTCCAGATGTTCCTGGGATCGTAGGCGCCGTCAGGGAAGAGCTCGTCCTTCGTGACCTCCGGCGAGACCCAGCGCCGGTACAGCGACAGGACGGCTTCGGGATGCCGCTCCCCGAGCAGCCCCCAGTACTCGGGCGTCTCGGTCGTGAAGGTGACGCGCGAGATCCTGCCGTCCGCCCGCTCGACATGCCACTCGAGGTACTCGATCTGCGCGTCGCGCTCCTCGGCGGCGGTGTACGCCGCGCGGCGGTCATCCCGATGTTCCATGAGCAGCGGCCGTGAGAGGCCCGTCCAGGTGAGCGCACGGTCGTTGCCGCGTGGCGATGCGCGCACGGCGGGGTTCACGTAGGCGCCGCGCCCGCTGACATCGGTCGACGCGGCGATGAGCCCGCTCACGAGGTCATGCCATCGATCGGAGAAGTCCGAGGGCGCCCCGACGTCGTCGAGGCCGGCGGGGGTCGAGAAGCGGACCGGTTCCATGTCGCGAAAGTAGCAGGGCGCACTGCGGCGGCAGGTGCCTGGAAACGAGAAGGGCCCGGGATCTGCGAATTTCTCGCGGATCCCGGGCCCTTCCCGGTGACAACGGCGTGGTGGAGATGGGGGGAATCGAACCCCCGTCCATCGCTGAGATACTGCGTCTTCTCCGGGCGCAGTCTGTAGAGACGTTCTGCTCGGCTCCGACCTTTGTCACAGACACCTAAGTCGACGAGCCCAGTCTGGGAAGAGTCCCGCGTGACGTCCAGACGCCGTCACGCAGCAAGTCCCCTAGATGACGCGAGGATCCGTGGCGGGAACACACACGGCCTCACGGACTTCAGGCTCGCTTACGCAGCGAGGGCGAAGTCATTGCGATTTGCATCGGCAATTATGTTTTTGCAGAGGTCGTTTACGAGATAACCCTGCATCCTCGGCCCGCTTCCCGCAGATTCACAGGCGATGTCGAAACCGATCATCCCCGTGTCCTCGAATCGAGGGGTTCCTTCTCTCGAAGGGGCCGTTGTCACACTGTGGAGTTTCCAAGATCGGATGCCGCGGCATCCGAGCACATCAGAATACAACGGATCCGGGACATCGTGAATTCCGTGCCCGCCTTCACGGCCTCGATAGCCTGAGGCGATGAGCAGGAGAGGCTGGGCCATCCTCGTCGGCGTCGTCGCGATCGCCGTCGTCGCGGGTCTCGTGATCTGGGCGTTCGCGAGCGGCCCGGGCGAGGCGGAGCCGTCGGCGACCCCGACAGCGACACCCGCACCGACGACGACGACGCCGACGGATGCGGCATCCCCTTCTCCGACACTCACGCCGGTGGCACCGCCCGCCGTCGCGACGTGCGAGACGATCTCGACGGCCGAGTTCCAGGCGATGATGGCCCAGAACGGCTGGGTCTCGTGGGAGACGCAGGACGAGCAGATCGGCGCGCGTCCCTTCGACCGCTTTCCCGACGGCGCACCCGCGGGGCAGATCGTCTGCCGATGGGGCGAGTCGCCCGATCTCGCGACCGACAACATCGAGGACCTCGCCTGGGCGCCGATCGGGACGGATGCCGCAGTCGCGGCGCAGGCCGCGCTCGTCGACGAGGGATTCGAGCGCATCGAGGCCCCCGAGGGCGTCTACCTCGCGCTCGTAGGGGCGGGCGATTGGTCAGATGCCGAGGGCTACGGCGAGACCTACCTCTTCACCGACGACGACGTGCGCTGGGCGCGCACGAAGGCCGATGTCGTGTTCGTCACGGCGCCCGACGAACAAGGCTGATCCACAGGGAGCGCCCCGTTCCCGCTCGCGTAGAGTCGCCCCCATGAGCGAAGTCGTCATCACGGTCCGCGGCGAGCATGAAGCCCGCGTGGCCCCCGAAGAAGGGGTCGTCCGCCTCTCGGTGCGCGCCGAGGGTCCCGAACGCGGAATCGTCGTCGAGCGCATCTCGGCGCTCGCCGAGCCTCTGCGCACCGACCTGGGGGCGCGGCAGAAGGCGGGCGGTGTGCGCGAGTGGTCGAGCCAGCGCGTCGCCGTGTGGGCGAACCGTCCGTGGAACGCCGACGGCAAGCAGCTCGCCCTCGTGCACTACGCGTCGGTCGAGTTCTCGGCCGTCTTCACAGACTTCGCAGGACTGTCGTGGTGGGTCACCGAGATCGCCGAGCGCGACGGTGTGCAGGTTGACGGCGTCGAGTGGCAGCTCACGCGAGCGACGGCGAAGCAGGCCGAGGCGGATGTCGCGACCGAGGCCGTGCGCGTCGCGGTCGACCGAGCCACGGCTTACGCGACGGCGCTCGGGCTCTCCGCGGTCACGCCGCTCGAGATCGCAGACGCGGGGCTGCTGCGGCACGACGAGTCCGCGCCCGCCCCCATGCCGCGGATGATGAAGGCCTCGTTCGCAGCGGACATGGGCGCAGGCCCTGCCGTCGAGCTCCAGCCTGAGGACATCATCGTTTCGGCGACCGTCGAGGCGCGGTTCGCCGCCCGATGAGCGACCCCGTCGAGGCCGCGGGCGCGGCATCCGCTTCACCGCGCTCATCCCGCGCGGGAGCGGTCGTCGCCCGCGAAGGGATCGCGGAGCGTCTGTCGCAGATGATCCAGCTGCCCACGGTCTCGGCCGAGCGCGACGAACGCGGGCAGGAGCCCTTCGACGGCTTCGCTGATCTGCTCGTCGAGCTCTACCCGCTCGTGCACGCGCGCCTCGAGCGCGAGCGCATCGGAGAGCTGGGGATCCTCTACCGATGGCGCGGGCGGTCGGCGGAGCAGCCCGTCGTTCTGATGGCGCACTTCGACGTCGTCCCGGTGGACGAGAGCGACGCCTGGACGCACCCGCCGTTCGACGGTCGCATCGAGCGCGGCTGGGTCTACGGGCGCGGCGCGCTGGACGACAAGGGTCCCCTCGTCGTCGTGATGGATGCCGTCGAGAACCTGCTCGCCGCGGGGTTCACGCCGGCGCGGGACGTATACCTGTCCTTCGGTGGCGATGAGGAGACCTTCGGCGGCACGGCGCGTGCCATCGCCGAGGCGCTGCGGGGTCGCGGCGTCCACCCGTGGCTGGTGCTCGACGAGGGCGGGGCCGTGGTGGATGCGCCGCTGCCGTTCGTTCGCGGCACGGCCGCGATGGTCGGCGTCGGCGAGAAGGGCGTCCTGACGCTGCGGCTGACGGCGCGCGGCGAGGGCGGTCACGCATCGGCTCCCCCGGTCCGCACGGCCGTCCGGCGCATCGCGCGCGCCGTCGAGCGCCTCTCGCCCGCCACCTTCCCGACGCGCACGCCGGCGGCGGTCACGCGCATGCTGCGCCTCTTCGCGACCCGCACCACCGGCATCCCGAGCGTTCTGTACCGGATGCTGTCGGTCACACCGCGGCTCACGGCACGAGTCTTCACGGCGATGGGCGGCGAGCCCGCCGCACTCGTGCGCACGACAGTCGCCGCGACGATGCAGTCCGGCGGCACGGCGGCGAACGTCCTGCCGTCGCAGGCCTCCGCGACCCTCAATCTGCGGATCGCGCTGGGCGAGACCGTCGAGGGCACAGTCAAGCGCGTGCGCCGCCGGATCGCGGATCGCCACGTCGAGATCGAGGTCGTCGAGGGCGATGGGCCGTCCCCCGAATCGTCGACCGACAACGCGCAGTTCGCGCTCATCACCGAGGTGGTTCGCGAGTCGCATCCGGAGGCGGTGACGGTGCCCTACGTCATGATGGCGGCGACCGACTCCCGCCATTTCCACCGCTTCTCGCCCGCGGTGTACCGCTTCGCGCCGCTCGAGATGAGCAAGGCGCAGCGCGCATCGATCCACGGCGTCGACGAGCGCGTCGAGATCGCGGCGCTCGTGCGGGGCGAGCTGTTCCACCGGGCGCTGCTGCAGCGCTTAGAGTGAGTCGATTCCGACCCCGACCGGCTCGCACGGTCGGCTCGCAGCCGTAGCTAAGGAGCACGGATGACTCGCAGCGCCATGCCCGCACGCGTGACGATCGGCGCGCTCGCGAGCGTCGTCGGATTCCTCGCGTTCGTCGAGTTCACGAGCGGTGTCATCCAGGGCTTCTACACGCCCATGCTCACCGACATCGCGCGCCACCTGGGCGTCCACGACGCAGACGTGAACTGGCTCGAGGGCACGCAGCTCATGCTCTCGGCCCTCGTCGTCCCGGCGTTCGCGAAGCTCGGCGACATGGTCGGCCACAAGCGCATGCTCGTGATCTCGACGGGCATCACGGCCGCGGCATCGCTCGTCCTGCCCTTCACCGACTCGTTCGGCGTGTTCCTCGCGGCGTGGGCGATCCAGGGCTTCTACGTCGTGTGGCTGCCGCTGGAGATCGCGCTCATCTGGTCACGCTCACGGCACATGGAGGGCCGTGCGACGATCACGGCACGTGCCGCCGGCTTCCTCGTCGCGGCGCTCGAGATCGGCGCGATCGCGGGGGCCCTCGTGGGCGGAATGCTCATCGACAGCCTCCCGCTGTGGATCGTGCTGCTCGTGCCGGCGCTGCTCGTGGTCGTGTGCTTCTTCGTGATCCTGTTCGGGGTCAAGGAGTCGCCCGAGCCGACCGGCGGTCGACTCGACAACGTCGGTCTCGTGCTCATCTCGCTCGCGCTCATCGCCTTCACGGGCGGGCTCAGCCTGCTGCGGCTCAACGGTCCGGCGGACCCGATCGCGTGGCTCGTGACGGCGCTCGGAGTGCTTCTCGTCGTGCCGTTCGCGCTGTGGGAGCTGCGCCACGACGATCCCCTCATCGATGTCCGGATGTTCCGCTCCCCCGCGCTCGGGCCGGTGTTCCTCACAGCGGGGCTCTTCGGGGTGAGCGTGCTCGGCGCGCAGGCGCCGCTGTCGACGTTCGCCCGCACCGACCCCTCGGTGTACGGGTACGGACTCGGAACGAGCGGCTTCCAGACCTCGCTCATCATCGGCGTCTACCTCATCGCGATGATCACGGGCGCCCTGCTCTTCCCGCTCCTCGCACGGCTCACGGCGCCGCGGCTCACGCTCATCGGCGCCGCGACGCTTGTGGGGATCGGATTCCTGATGTTCCTGCCGTTCCACGACACCTACACGCAGGTCATCGTGAACATGGTGGTCGTCGGTCTCAGCTCGGGCGCCCTCGTGGCGGCGCTTCCGGCGGCAGCGGCATCCGCTGCCCCTGCCACCCAGACGGGTGTCGCGACGGGTCTCACGAACTCGGTCAAGACCGTCGGTGGTGCGATCGCGTCCTGCGTGTTCGGCATCGCGCTGCTGCAGGGCACGACGGGTGCCGTCGAGGGCACCGCCGGTTCGTTCTCGGGCTACGTCACGGTGTGGGTCGTGTGCGGCGTGACGGCGCTCGCGGCGGCGGTGCTGCTGTGCTTCGTCCCGAAGACGGCCTTCAGCGACCGCGCCGCGCACGACGCGACGGTCGACGCGGGCTGAGCCGCCGAGTCAGTCGCCCAGGCGGTTGCGCGAGCGCATCGCGCGTTCGGCCTCGCGCTTGTCTTCGCGCTCGCGGATCGTCTGACGCTTCTCGTACTCGCGCTTGCCCTTCGCGACGGCGATCTCGACCTTCGCCCGGCCGTCCGAGAAGTACAGCTTGAGAGGGATGAGCGTGTAGCCGCCCGCCGACACGGCGTGCGAGAGCTTGATGATCTCCTCCTTGTGCAGGAGGAGCTTGCGCGTGCGCTTGGCGGAGTGGTTCGTCCAGTGCCCCTGCGAGTACTCGGGGATGTGCACGGCGTCGAGGAATATCTCTCCCCCGTCGATGTACGCGTAGCCGTCCGAGAGGTTCGCGCGCCCCTGACGCAGGGACTTCACCTCGGTCCCCGTGAGCACGAGGCCCGCCTCGTACGTCTTCTCGATCGAGTACTCGTGGTGCGCGCGACGGTTGGTCGCAACGACCTTCTCGCCACGTTCCCTGGGCATTTCTCACTCCTGAAATCTCACCGCGCCGTGCGCGCGGCAGCCCATCAGCATACCCCAGCGAGCGGTCAGGCCCGCAGCCAGCGCCGGATCGCGAAGCCCGCCGAGAGGGCCGCCAGGCCGATCCCGATGAGGATCAGGATGGGCACGACGACCCATGCCTCCTCGAGTCCTACCCACGTCGTGACGAAGTCGACGCGGCCCCGCAGGTACTGGTTCACGCCGAAGTGCACGCCGAGCAGGACGGCGCCGCCGGCCAGCAGCGATCCGATGAGGGCGGCGAAGACGCCCTCGAGGATGAACGGCGTCTGGATGAATCCGTTGGACGCCCCGACGAGCCGCATGATGCCGAGCTCGCGGCGGCGCGCGTACGCCGACAGGCGGATGGTTGTCGCGATGAGCAGCACGGCGGCGATGAGCATGAGGGCCGCGATCCCGACCGCGATGTACGTCGCGACGGTGAGCGCCGAGAACAGCGGCTCGAGGTACTGGAGCTGATCCTTGACCTCTTCGACGCCCTGCATGCCGCGGAACGCCTCGATGATGACGTCGGACTGCGTCTGGTCGATCAGGTTGACGCGGAAGGTCTGATTGACCTGCTCGGGCGTCACGACGCTTGCCGCCTCTTCGCCGACGAGGTCGAGCAGCTCCTGATAGGCCTGCTCGTGGTCGACGAACTCGAGATTGCGGATGAGCGGATTGAGCGCGTCGCCCTCGAGCTTCGCGCTCACGGCGTCGAGCTGCTCCTGCGTCGCGGCGCCGTCGGCGCAGTCGGCCGTCTGCGACACCGATGTGCACATGTAGATCGCGACCTGCGCGCGGTCGACCCAGAAGTCCCGCATCGTGCCGATCTGCATCTGCATGAGGATCGCGGCGCCCACGAAGGTGAGCGAGACGAACGTGACGAGCACGACCGAGATGACCATCGACGCATTGCGGCGCAGGCCGTTGAGCGCCTCCGAGAGGACGAGTCCGAGCCTCACGTCGTGGGCCCCACTTCGTCCTCGGGACCGGATTCGCCGAGCCCGAGGCGGTCGGCGAGACCCAGCTCGGCGACGTCGAGCTCGAGCTCCTCGACGACCGGGATGGGCGCCGTCCGCGGGCGCGCGTGCGCGTCGTCCGCCGGCTTCGGCGTCGCTGGTGCTGCGGTCGGGGCGACGGATGCCGCGGCCTCCGCCTTCTCGGGCACCTCAGGTGTGTCTGCCTGAGTATCGGTGGCTGCGGGTTCAGCGTTCGTCGTGTCGGCCTCGACGGCCGCGGTGCCGGCGGGCGCGGCATCCCGCTGCGACTCTGCCGGTCGATCCGAGGTCGCCGCGGCGGCGGCCATCGCGGCGTCGACGGACGCGGAGTCGATCGTGCCGCCCTCGACGATCTCGCGGTGCAGCTCGAGCACGGCGGTGAGGGCCGCGACCGCCGCCGCTCCGCGCTCGGGCTCGGGTGCGAGGTTCGGCAGGCCCGAGGTGTCGCCGTAGCCGCCGTGGCGCTCGTCGCGGACCATCTCGCCGTTGCGCAGCTCGATGACGCGGCGCTGCATCTGGTCGACGAACCCCGCTTCGTGGGTCGCCATCACGACCGTGGTGCCGCCCGCATTGATGCGTGCGAGCAGCTGCATGATGTCAGCGGATGTCGCGGGGTCGAGGTTGCCCGTCGGTTCGTCGGCGAGGAGCACCTGCGGGCGGTTGACGAGCGCCCGCGCGATCGCGACGCGCTGCTGCTCTCCACCCGAGAGCTCGTGCGGCAGACGCTTCTCCTTGCCCTTCAGACCGACGAGCGCGAGCACCTCGGGCACCGCCTGCTGGACGAACGCATGCGACGACCCGATCACCTGCAGGGTGAAGGCGACGTTCTGGAAGACGGTCTTCGTCGGCAGCAGCCGAAAGTCCTGGAAGACGGCGCCGATGTGTCGGCGGAAGTACGGCACCTTGCGGCTCGCGAGCGTCGTGAGGTCGCGCCCGAGCACGACGACGCGCCCTTCGGAGGGGACCTCCTCGCGGAGGATGAGGCGCAGGCACGACGACTTCCCCGAGCCGGACGCACCGACGAGGAAGACGAATTCGCCGCGGGCCACTTCGAAGTCGACATCGTGCAGCGCCGGCTTCGCCGTGCCGCGAAAGCGCTTCGTGACGTTCTCGAACCGGATCATGGCTCAGCCAGCCTAGACAGGCGATGTCGCAACGCAATGTGCGACACCCGGGCCCGCACCATTCGTTCACAGCGCTCATGTGGTCAGACCACAGGTCGCCTCCAGCGGCGTCCTCGACACTGGGAGAAGTAACGGCCCTTGCGGACAAGGGTCCGACGCGACGAAGACGACGCATCCGCACGCGAGACGGCGCCGCCAGGCGCGGCGTGCCGATGCCTGATGGAGTGGTGAGAACGATGAGCACGCCGGCCGGTTGGTACGACGACGGATCAGGACGACAGCGCTGGTGGGATGGCGCCCAGTGGACCGAGCATTTCGCCGATCAGCAGCAGGCGTCCAGCGCGTCGACCACTCCGCAGAACGAGGCCGGAGTGCTCTGGGCGGCCGTCGGCAAGCCGCTGACAGGCATCGGAGCCGGGCGCTATCGCGCGACCGAGGAGTACCTGATCTTCGAGCGCGGCACACTTTCGACGAAGAGCCAGCAGATCCGCATGCGCGAGATCCACGACGTCGACGCGACGCAGAGCATGACGCAGAAAGCTCGGGGCGTGGGCACCATCACGCTGTGGGCTCGACGCGAAAGCGGCAACGAGCGTGTCGAACTCGAGGACATCACGAATTTCCGCGAGGGCGTGACGGTCATCAACGGCCTCGCCGACGACGCGCGGCATCGCGCGACGACGCGTCAGAACACGAGCCACATCAATTACACGGGCGCCCAGGCGACGACGGTCCTGGCGGCCGCACCGGCTCTCGCGACGGCAGCGCCCACGGCCGGCGATCTCAACGCCGAGCTCGCTCGACTCGCGGGCTTCCACAGCCAAGGCGTCTTGACGGACGAAGAGTTCGTCGCAGGCAAGCGCAAGCTCCTCGGGCTCTGAGCCTCGCACACCACGCATACGCCGTCCGGGCGTTGCCGGACACCCATCTGATCGGGGCACCCTCGCCGCCGACAGCACACCAGAAGGAAAGCACGATGACCGATCTCCAGTCTCCGCCCCCGCCCGCGCCCCCCGTCGACACCCTGGGCGTCTCCACGCCGCCCCCGCCGGCGGCCGAGCAGAAAGCGAAGAAGAAGAAGCCGTGGTACCTGCGCTGGTGGGCCATCGTGCTCGCCGGGATCATCGCGATCGCAGGCTTCAGCGCCGCCACGAGCGGCGGGGATGACAGTGATGCCGGCAAGTCGGAAGTCTCGACCTCGCAGGAGGCTACGACGGAGGACGCTGCGCCGGCGGAGGAGCCCGCAGTCGCTGAAGAGCCGGCGGAGCCTGCTGTTCCCGTCGAGTACGAGTCGGCGCTCACGAAGGCCGAGAGCTACTCCGACAACATGAACATGAGCAAGGCTGGCATCTACGACCAGCTCGTCTCCGAGTACGGCGAACAGTTCTCGCCCGAAGCCGCGCAGTATGCGATCGACAATATGCAGGCGGACTGGAACGCCAACGCGCTGGCCAAGGCCAAGTCGTACCAGGAGGGCATGGCGATGTCGCCCGAGGCGATCCGCGACCAGCTCACGAGCGAATATGGCGAGAAGTTCACGCCCGAAGAGGCCGCTTACGCGATCGACAACCTGAACGCCTGATCTCGGCATTCGCAGAGAGCCTCGCCATGTGCGGGGCTCTTTGTCGTTTCACTCGGCGACCGCGAGAACGCGCGAAAGACGTGTCGACCCGTCGAGCCGCGCACTTCGTGCGGTCTCGGCGGGTTCTGGATCAGTCCTCTTTGCGCTTCCGCCAGCGGATTCCGGCCGCGATGAAGCCGTCGATGTCGCCGTCGAAGACGGGCGTCGGGTTGCCGACCTCGTGGCCGGTGCGCAGGTCTTTCACGAGCTGCTGGCCGTAGAGGAAGTAGGAGCGCATCTGGTCGCCCCAGCTCGCGGTGATCGTGCCCGCCAGCTCCTTCTTCTTCGCGGCCTCTTCTTCGCGCTGGAGGAGCATGAGACGCGTCTGGAGGACGCGCATCGCGGCGGCGCGGTTCTGGATCTGCGACTTCTCGTTCTGCATCGAGACGACGATGCCGGTCGGAAGGTGCGTCAGACGCACCGCGGAGTCGGTCGTGTTGACGGACTGACCGCCGGGGCCCGACGAGCGGAACACGTCGACGCGCAGGTCGCCCTCGGGGATCTCGACCTCGACTGCCTCCTCCATGACGGGGATGACCTCGACCGCGGCGAAGCTCGTCTGGCGCTTGTCGGCCGAGCCGAAGGGGCTGATGCGCGCGAGGCGATGCGTGCCCGCCTCGACCGAGAGCGTGCCGTACGCGTAGGGCGCGTCGATCTGGAACGTCGCCGACTTGATGCCCGCGCCTTCGGCGAAGGACGTGTCCATCACCTTGACGGGGTACTTGTGCCGCTCGGCCCAGCGCAGATACATGCGCATGAGCATCTCGGCGAAGTCGGTGGCGTCGTCGCCGCCCGCGCCCGAGCGGATCGTCACGACGGCGGAGCGCTCGTCGTACTCTCCGTCGAGCAGGGTCTGCACTTCGAGCTCGCCGATGATGTCCTCGAGCTCGGCGAGTTCGCGGCGGGCTTCCTCGGCGGAATCCTCGTCGTCCATCTCGATCGCGAGCTCGACGAGCACGTCGAGGTCGTCGAGACGCTGCTCGATGTCGGTGATGCGCTTGAGGCGCGCCTGGCGGTGACTGAGCGAGCTCGTCACCTTCTGCGCCTTCTCGACGTCGTCCCAGAGGTCGGGGGCGCCGGCCTCCTCGCTGAGTCGGGCGATGTCGGAGGCAAGCGCATCGACGTCCACGACAGCCTTGATGTCGGCGAAGGTGGAACGGAGCGCTTCGATGTCGGCGGAGAGATCGAGTTCGAGCATGACAGTCCAGACTAACGTGGAAGCGATGTCCGACACTGCCCCTCCGCCCAGAGCGAAGGACGTCTTGTGGCGATTCGGACCGATGATCTACGGTCCGACTGTCCTGTTCGCGCTCGGCGAGGGTGCCGTCATCCCGCTCATTCCCATCATCGCTGCTGAGTTGGGGGCGGATGTCGCGACCGCGGCTCTCGTCGCCTCGGCACTCGTCGTGGGCCAGCTGTGCGGCAACATCCCCGCCGGCTGGGCGGTCGCGCGCATCGGGGAGCGCCTGACGATGGCGATCGCCGGGACGATCTCGCTCGTCGGAATCGTCGCCCTCGCCTTCGCCCCCGTACTGGGTGTGCTCGCGGCATCCGTCTTCCTCATCGGATTCTGCGCCGCCGCGTTCGGCCTCGCCCGGCACTCGTTCATGACGACGCGCGTTCCGCTGTCGTTCCGGGCGCGCGCCCTGTCTCTGCTCGGTGGAACGTTCCGGCTCGGCATGTTCATCGGGCCTTTCGTCGCGGCGGCTCTGCTCGCCCTGGTCGGCGAAGAGCGGGCGGCCGTGTGGTTCTTCGGCGGATGCCTCGTCGCGTGCGTCCTGCTCGTCATGCTGGGACCCGATCCCGAGAAGCAGTTCGCCCCGGCGGATGAGCGGGTGCCGGCGGAAGACACCGGCGAGGCCGTCACGGGCTCGATCCCGACCGCCGAGCGGGCGGGGGTCTTCCGGACGATGTGGCAGTTCCGCCGCGTGCTGTCACGGCTCGGGCTCGCCGCGGCGTCGCTCTCGGCTCTCCGGTCGGCGCGGCAGGTCGTGCTGCCGCTGTGGGGCGTCTCGATAGGCCTCGATGCCCAGACGATCGCACTCGTCGTCGGCATCTCGGGAGCGATCGACTTCGCCCTGTTCTACGCGAGCGGGCAGGTCATGGATCGTTTCGGGCGACTGTGGGCCGCGCTGCCTGCGATGCTGCTGATGGGCCTGGGCTTCATCGCTCTCGCGTTCACCCACGACCTCGACTCCGCGGCGATGTGGTTCGCGATGTTCGCGGCCGTGCTCGGCGTCGGCAACGGCCTTTCGAGCGGCATCCTGCTGACGCTCGGAGCGGATGTCGCCCCCCGCGCCGACCCCGCGCCGTTCCTCGGCTCGTGGCGCACGCTCACCGACGCGGGCGGGGCCGTGTCGCCGCTCCTCGTGTCAGGCATCGCGGCGGCATCGTCCCTCGCACTCGCGACCGGCGTCGTAGGAGGGCTGGGGCTGATCGGCGCGGTGCTCTTCGCCGTGTACGTGCCCCGATTCGTGCCGCATCAGCGCGGCTGAACCGCGGTCAGCGCAGGGCCGTGCGGCTCGTGGCGGTCGCCTGGAGCGCGAGGCCGTCGGGCACGAAGATCGTCATGACGGGCGGATGCCACGTCCCGGCGACGGTCGCGCGCGCCGACACCCCGTCGGGTGTGCCGGCCGAGACGAGGACGGCGCCGCCGCCGATCTGCGTGACGATGGCCTGAGCCTGCGCGCGCACACCCTCCGAGTCGAGCTCAGCGCGAGGCTCGGCGCCTGTCGTCGTGAGCGTGAAGCCGTCGGCGCCCGCGAGCGCCGCGGCGTCGGCGAGGCCGTCGAGTCGCTTCTGCGCGAGATAGAGGCTCGTCGCGTCGACGCAGACGAGCACCGTCGCGATCGCGAGGATCGCGTATCCGAGCGTCAGGATGAGGACGCTGCCCTCGTCGTCACGTCGCGCGAGGACCGCCCGGAGCCGTTTCATCCCGCACCCCAGAAGCGCGACACCTTCTGAGCCGATGAGGCCTCGACCGGAATGACGGCGATGTCTCCCAGTCCGAGGATCGAAGGGACGAGCGGGAGCCGCGCCTGCGCGCGGAGGGTCACGACGATCGTCGCTCCGGCCTCGGGACACTCCGCACCTCGCGGCACGCATTCGAGCGCGAGATCGACGGATGCCCCATCCATGCCGTACTCGTCGGCGACGGCGGCCATCACGCGGTCGGCGCGCGCGCGGGCGTCGTCGGGTCCGGAGGCGGTGGAGACGGCCCGGGCGATGTGGCGCGCCCCGGCCTCCGCACCGAGCGCCTGCTCCTGCAGGATGCCGAGCGTCACGACGAGGTACACGAGCGGCACCAGCAGGACGAGTCCCACGAGGATGAACTCCAGCACGGCTGCGCCGCGCTCGGGATCATCCTGCTCGACCCGATCGCGCGGGTCGACACCGAGGGCCCGCTCAGTCGAAGGATTCGAGCGGCGCATGCGCGGTCACCTCCAGCATGCGGGGCACGCCCAGCAGCCCCACGAGCGGAAACGGCGACCGCACCGTGAGCTCGACGACCGGGTGCCCGAATCCGTCGCGCTGCGTCGCGCTCACATCGGCGGCGTACTCGGAGCCCACCGTCCGCGAGACGATCTCGCGCGCGCGGCGTGTGCCGTCCTCGAGCGTGGTGTCGGCGAGGGCCGCGTGGTAAGCGCCCTCGACCGCGGCGTCGTGGAGGACGTTGCGCACGTAGATCGCGAGTCCGAGCTGCAGCACGCCGAGGGTCAGGACCGTGAGGAGCGTGCCGACGAGCACGAACTCGACGGGGCTCGCGCCGCGATCGTCCTGGGCGGCGGCGCGCAGCCGCTCGCGAAGACCGACGGCACGAGACATGCGGATCAGAAGCCGGAGACGCGCTCGATGGCCTGCTCGAAGAGCCCCGCGAGCGCGGGACCGGCGAGAGCCCAGATCAGCACGACGAGCCCCGCCGTCATGAGCGTGATGAGAACCCATCCAGGGACATCACCCCGCTCGTCGTCGATCGTGCGGAAGAGCCCGGCGTGCAGCCGGTGCGTGAGGGTGCGGATCATGGTCTCTCCTTTGGAACCCGAGGTCAGCCGATACCGAGTCGAAGCATGAAGATCCCCGGGAACACCGCGAACAGGACGCTCAAGGGGAGGATGAGGAAGACGAGCGGTACGAGCATGTAGATCTCCTTGCGTCCGGCCCGCTCGATGAGGCGGCGCTTGGCGTCCTCGCGCGCGTCGAGCGCCTGCGCGTGGAGAACGTGCGCGAGCGGCGCGCCGCGGTCGATCGCCGCGACGAGCTGGTCGATGGCGCGCGAGAGCGCCGCGACGTCGAGGCGCGCCGAGAGCCGCAGGAGCGACTCCGACAGCGACGAGCCCGTGCCCACGGCGAGCACGACGGTGCGCAGCTCCCCGGTCAGCTCGCCGGCGCCGACATCCGAGACCCGGCGCAGCGAATCGAGGATGCCCTCGCCCGCCGAGAGACAGAGCGCGAGGAATTCGAGCACCGTCGGCAGCTCCTCCTCGATGCGCGTGACGCGCGCCGCCGCGGCCCGTGTGAGCGCCAGGTCGTACAGGGCAGCCGCAGCGAAGCCCGCGATCGGCGGGAGCAGCACGAGCGCCCCCGACCCGCGTCCGACGAGCACGAGCGCGACGACCGCCGCCCCGCCCGCTGCCACGCCGACCACGGCCCAGCCGAGCTGACGCGCCCGGAAGGAAGCGGCATCCGTCTGCCTGCCCGCCTGCCGCAGGCGCCGCTCCACAGTGAGCGCACCGCCCATCGAGCGTCCCGCGCTCTCGGATGCGGCACGCCACAGCGTGCGGGGGTCGGCGGTGCGCGTCGGGAGCAGAGGCGCGAGGCCGCGCGGATCCGAGATGTCGCGCAGGTAGGGCGCGATGCGGCGCGAGAGGGTCGCGGCTCCCCAGCGCGGCGCGCGCGAGAGCAGGAGGCAGATGCCGAGCCCGAACGCGCCGCCGAGCACCACGGCGAGGGCGGCGTCGTTCACGAAGAGCGGGATCATCCGAACCACCTCCGCGGTTCGGGGAGACGGCCGAGCCGCAGCATGATGCCGTACGCCACGAACGAGACGGCGGCGCCCCCGACGATGAGCGCGATCCCCTCGGGGCTCGCATAGGCCGCGGCGCCCTCGGGGCGCATCGCGAGCAGCGCGAGGACGACCCACGGCGCGGCGACGCCGAGCACGGCGGCGCCGCGGATCCAGGACTGCCGGGCCTCGACCTCGGCCCGCAGCGACGCGTCGGCGCGCACCGAGACGGCGAGTGCGCGCAGCACGGGTGTGAGCTCGGTGCCG
Source organism: Microbacterium sp. SS28 (assembly GCF_022761035.1). Lineage (GTDB taxonomy): Bacteria > Actinomycetota > Actinomycetes > Actinomycetales > Microbacteriaceae > Microbacterium. The sequence continues at coordinate 109,984 of NZ_JAKWJP010000002.1, read as the reverse complement.
CCGACCTGACGGGCCATGCGGAGGGTCTCGACGATGCGATCCGCGACCGAGTCGCCCAGCATCGTCTTCAGCCGCTGCGCGCTCGAGTCGAAGTGACCGGATGCCGCGAGGTCGCGCGCGAACCCCGCGAAAGCCGGGCGCAGCGGCGCGGGTGCCGAATCGGCGAGCCCCGCGACCGAGTCGGGCAGCGACATCCCGGCGCGCACCGAGGCGATGAGCAGATCGCAGACATCGGGCCACAGAGCACGGCGCGTGCGCACGAGCCGGCTGCGCCGCGCCCGCAGCCAGAGGATGGGTGCTCCCGCACCCGCGACGGCCGCGATGAGAGCCAGCACCGGAACCGGCGCGACGAGCCACGCGACGGCCGCCGCGACGAGACCCGCACCGGCTGCGGCGCCGAGCACGAGCACGGGGGCGACGTGCGACATCCCGGCCTCCTCGAGCAGGCGGGCGAGGGCGCTGGAGGTCCGTGTCGGCGTGCGCTCGGGACGGAGGGGCCACACCCAGGGCGAGATCGCGAGGAGTATCCCGGCAGCGAGCACGGCGCCCCAGAAGATCGTCACGAGACGGCTCCGCGATACACGGTGCGGGCTTCGATGCCGAGCGGACCGATCCCGGTCGGCTCCACTATCTCGGCGACGTGCCGGCGGCCCGAGGCGGTGCGCTCGCAGTGCACGACGAGGTGGACGGATGCCGCCACCGCCGGCTGCACGAAACCCGCGTCGATGTTGCGGCCCGCGAGCAGCGGCAGGGCGCACAGCTTGTCGAGCGCCTCGCGCGCCGAGTTGGCGTGGATCGTCGCCGCGCCGGGGATGCCCGTGTTGAGCGCCAGGACGAGGTCGAGCGCCTCGGCATCGCGCACCTCGCCCACGATGAGGCGGTCGGGACGCATGCGCAGCGCTTCCTTGACGAGGCGTCGCAGGCTCACCTCGCCCGTGCCTTCGAGACTCGGCTGCCGGCCCTGCAGCGCGACGAGGTCGGCGGCGTCGGCGGCGAGTTCGAAGGTCTCCTCGACGGTCACGATGCGGTGGTGCGCGGGCGCGGCGGCGATGAGGGCGCTCAGAAGGGTCGTCTTGCCGGCGTGCGTAGCTCCGGAGACCAGGATGCTGCGGCCCTCGGACATCGCGTCCCTGAGCAGCGCAGCGCCCTCGGGCGAGATCGAGCCGGCGCGGATGAGCCGGTCGAGATCGCGGAACGCGGGCAGGAACTTGCGGATGTTGACCGACCAGTGGCGCCGCGTGATGTCCGGGATCACGACGTGAAGTCGGCTGCCGTCGGGAAGCGACGCGTCGACGAACGGCTGCGACAGGTCGACCCGGCGACCGGTCGCGTGCAGCATCCGCTCGACGAGGTCTCGCACCTGACCGTCGGTGAGAGTCAAGGGGAGGCGCTCGGACACGCCCTGTCGAGCCGCGAACACGCGGTCGGGCGCGTTGATCCACACCTCTTCGATCGTCGGGTCGTCGAGATAGGGCTGCAGGGGTCCGTATCCGGCGACGGCGGCGAGCACCTCACGCACGCACGCTGCCTCGTCGTCGACGGGCGTCAGTCCGCGAGCGAGGGCGAAGTCGTTGTGCCGGCGCACCTCGGCGCGTGCGACCTGCGCCGCGAACTCCGGGTCGCGGGCCGGGTCCGAGCGCTCGGCCCGCAGCCGCTCGCGCACGCGCTCGGCGACCGCGACGGCCGGGGCGGGAGCAGCGAGGGGTGGCACCGGAGCATCCTCGCAAGTCCCGTGGGCGGCATCCGGAAGTTATCCACAGCGCTCACCACGAGAAGCGCGCGTGATGGTGCCGAGGGCCCGCGGATGACACGATGGTCGGAAAGGCGGAAGGACGATCATGACCCACTCCCAGCGCGAGCTCACCGCACCCGAGAAGATCGGCGCGGTCGTCCTCGGGATCCTCCAGGTCGCCTTCGCCTTCCTCGCCGCGTGGGACCTCGCCCACCGGCCGGCCGAGCAGGTGCGCGGACCGAAGCCCGCGTGGATCCCGGCGCTCTTCATCAACTGGCTCGGACCCGCCGCGTATTTCGTCTTCGGAATCCGGCACGAGGATCGCTGACCCCCTCGCTCTTGGGGGTTGTCCCCCTCAGCCCGCGCACAGTTCGCTCAGTAGACTGAACCCACTCGCGGGAGTGGTGGAATTGGCAGACACGCAGGATTTAGGTTCCTGTGCCTTCGGGCGTGTGGGTTCAAGTCCCACCTTCCGCACGGTGACTTCGTCGCACCCGCATCTCACGATCTGACCGCCGACCGCTCCGACCGACGGGACCCCCGCTGTGCAGCACATCGCTCTCATCCCCTGGCTCGATCCGAACACGATCATCGCTGCGGCCGGTCCGTGGGCACTGCTCGTGGTGTGCTTCATCGTCTTCGCCGAGACCGGACTGCTGGTCGGGTTCCTGCTCCCCGGTGACACACTCCTGGTCATCTCCGGGCTGCTCACCAAGACGAGCGACGTGTTCGGCACCAACATCTGGCTCGTCGCCCTGCTCATCGCATTCGCGGCATTCATCGGCGGCGAGGTGGGCTACTTCATCGGGCACAAGGGCGGACCCGCCGTGTTCGAACGCAAGGAGTCCGGGGTCTTCAGCCGGAAGAACGTCGAGCGCACGAACATGTTCTTCGAGCGCTACGGCGGGCTCACGGTCATCATGGCCCGCTTCGTGCCGATCGTCCGCACCTTCGCGCCCGTCGCGGCGGGAGTCGGCCACATGCCGTGGCGTCGCTACACGCTCTACAACGCCATCGGGGCGCTGCTGTGGGGCTTCGGCCTCGTCTGGCTCGGCTACGGCATCGGGTACATCCAGTGGGTCGCCGACTTCGTGACGGAGTACATCGACGTCATCCTTCTCGGCGTGGTCGTCCTGACCGCTGCGGTCACGATCTGGCACTACCTCCGCGAGCGCGCGAAGGCGAAGCAGGAGGCGGCCGCGGGCGAAGGCGAAGTGGATGCCGAGGAGGCGCGTGCCCTCGTCCTCGACCCCGAGGTGTTCAAGCGTGGCCCGGAGCACGGCCACAGCCACGAGGGCGGCACGCCGCCGACCCCGAAGGCCTAGCTCACGAGGCCTTCGAGGCCTTCTTCTTGGCGGCGGGCTTGGACGCGGCAGGCGTGGCCTTGGCCGCAGCCTTGGGCGCGGCATCCGTCGACTTCTTCGCAGCGGTCGACTCGCCGCGCGCAGCGCGCGACCGCTCGACGGAGGCGCGCAGGGCCTCCATGAGGTCGATGACCTCGCCGCCCGCAGCCTCCTCCTGCTCGCCGAAGGTCTCGGACGTGTCCAGCGCGTCGCCCTTCTCGAGCTTCGCCTCGATGAGCGTGCGCAGCTCGGCCTGATATTCGTCGGCGAAGTCGCCGGGGGCGAAATCACTCGCGAAGCTGTCGACGAGGGATGCCGAGAGCTCGAGCTCCTTCGCCGAGATCCGCACCGTCTCGTCCAGCGCCGGGAACGCGGCTTCGCGCACCTCGTCGGACCACAGCAGCGTCTGAAGGACGAGCACGTCGCCCCGCACGCGCAACGCCGCGAGGCGCGTCTTCTGCCGCAGCGAGAAGCGGACGATCGCCGTGCGTTCGGTCTGCTCGAGCGTCTTGCGCAGCAGGACGTAGGCCTTGGGCGAAGCGGAGTCCGGCTCGAGGTAGTAGGCGCGGTCGAAGGTCAGCGGATCCACCTGATCGCTCGGCACGAACTCGACGACGTCGATCTCGCGGCTCCGCTCCGATGGGAGCGAAGAGAGGTCCTCCTTCGTGAGGACCACCGTCTTCTCGCCGTCGTCGTAGGCCTTGTCGATGTCCTGGAAGGCGACGACCTCGCCGTCGATCTCGCAGATTCGCTGATAGCGGATGCGCCCGCCGTCCTTGTTGTGCACCTGGTGCAGCGAGACGTCATGGTCCTCGGTCGCGGCATATACCTTGACCGGCACGTTGACGAGGCCGAAGGTCAGGGCGCCCTTCCAGATCGCTCTCATCACACCAGTACACACCGGTCACACCCGTCACTGCTAGGCCTTCGCGCGACGGGATGATGTCGTGCGGTGCTACCCGCGCACCTCGATCTGCACGATGAACTCGTTCTCGACGCTGCCGTCCTTCGCTCCGATGCTGTAGGCCGCGACGTCGTAGAACCCGGGCAACATATCGCTCGGCAGCGTCAGCTGCGCGGAGAACTGCGACTCGACGCAGCACTCCGCGGCCGTGATAGGCACCGTGAGGATGACGTGCTCGGCGGCGTCGCGGAGCTCGACGGTGAAGGCCGCCTCGAACAGGGCGGCTGTGCCCGTGAGCATGACGAGTCCCCCGGCGTCGTAGCGGTCGCCGCACCGCGGCGAGGTCATGATGATCATCGGCCGCTCGGGCGAGATGGTCACGGGGAACTCGACGAGATTCGCCATCGAGCCGTCCTCGGGGCTCATCGTGTACGCGCGGAAGGTCACGCGCAGGGGATCCTCCTCGGGCGGGAATGCGAGTGTCCCCTCCCACGTGCCGCGGGTTCCGCTGCCACTCGTGGCCATGAGATGGCGCACGCATGCGGTCATGCCGGACTCGTCGACGGCATCGATCGTGAGGGCGGCCTCGAAGACGTCGGCCGTGCCGCTCGCGGCGAAGGGGACGGAGAGCGTCGTGCCCTCGGCAGGGGTGTCGATCGTGATGGCGGCCGTCGCCCTGGAGCCGGAGGCCGAACCGGAAGGGGAGGGGCTCGCGGCTTCGGACGGTGTGTCGGATGGGCTGCCCGAGGGCGCGCTCGAGGGGTCGGCCGCACACGCGGTCAACGCCAGGAGTCCCAAGAGAACGGCTGATCCGAGCGTCCTTCGAGCGAACATGGTGCACCTCTTCGCCTGGTGCGGAATCTACACCCGGCCGGGAGGCTCGGAAAGGCATCTCGCCACCCGCCGGGGCGCGAGGCGGCAGGATGGGTGCCATGCCCGGGGATGAGCAGCTGGTTCGGATCGACGGGCGCCGGCTGCGCCTGTCGAACCTCGCCAAGGTCCTCTATCCCGAGACCGGGACGACCAAAGCCGAGGTCATCGACTACTACACGCGGATCGCCTCCACGATGATCCCGCACGTCATCGGGCGGCCCGTGACGCGCAAGCGCTGGCCCGACGGCGTCGGCACGGCCGAGGATCCGGGGCAGGCCTTCTTCGCGAAGGACCTCGAACGCGGGGCGCCGGACTGGGTCAGGCGACTTCCGATCCCGCACTCGGGCGGGCCCAAGGACTACCCCCTCGCGGGCGACGTCCCCACGATCGTGTACCTCGCGCAGGTCGCGAGCCTCGAGCTGCACGTGCCGCAGTGGCGCTTCACCCCTGCAGGCGACCGAGGCGACGCCGATCGTCTCGTGCTGGACCTCGACCCCGGCCCGGGCGTGGGACTGCCGGAGTGCGCGGAGGTCGCCCGGTGGGCCCGCGACATCCTGGGTCATATGGGTCTCGATCCCTATCCCGTCACGAGCGGGAGCAAGGCCATCCAGCTCTATGCGGCGCTGCCGCCGGGCCAGTCCAGCGAGAACGCCTCAGCCCTCGCCCACGAGCTCGCCCGCGCGATCGAAGCCGATCACCCCGAGCTCGTCGTGAGCAGCATGAAGAAGGCGATCCGCGGCGGGCGGGTGCTCATCGACTGGAGCCAGAACAGCGGCTCGAAGACGACCATCGCCCCCTACTCGCTGCGCGGGCGCCCGCATCCGACGGTCGCCGTGCCGCGGACATGGGACGAGCTCGACGACCCGGGTATGCGGCATCTGCTCTTCGACGAGGTGCTCGAGCGCGTCGAGGCGATCGGCGACCCGCTGTCGCCGCTCGGCTTCCACGCCGGCGGGCGCGAGGCAGACGACGGACCGCTGCGAACGTACATCTCGATGCGCTCCGCCGACCGCACGCCGGAGCCCGTGCCCTCGAACCCGGCGGCCGCCGTCCGCGCGTCGGACGAGCTGCCGACCTTCGTCATCCAGGAGCACCACGCGACGGCGCTGCACTGGGACTTCCGGCTCGAGCGGGACGGCGTGCTCGTCAGCTGGGCCGTGCCGCGCGGGGTGCCGCACTCGTACACGCGCAACAATCTCGCGATCCAGACCGAGGACCACCCCATGGAATACGCCTCGTTCGAGGGCACGATCCCCATGGGCGAGTACGGCGGGGGCAGCGTCACGATCTGGGACGACGGCCGCTACGAACTCGAGAAGTGGCGCGACGACGAGATCATCCTCACCGCCGAGGGACGGCCGGGCGGTCCCCTGGGCCGCGTCCGTCTGGCGCTGATCCGCACAGAGGGCGAGGGTGAGAAGTCGAACTGGCTCCTGCACCGGATGAAGACGGATGCCTCGGGCAGGGTGCAGCCCGACGGCACCCCCGTCGAGCCCTCGCGACAGGCCGATGAACCGCGTCGGGGCGGCCGGCGGCCGGCCGCGGCATCCACCACCCCTCCCACCCCTGACCGTGAGGTCGCCGAAGAGCGGTCGATCGACGATCTGGTCGCCTCGGTGCCGCCTGCCGAGTGGCCGCCGTCGGCCGCCGACCTCAAGCCGATGCTCTCGGTGACGGCATCCGTCGATCGCGCACGATCCGATGCCCGGCAGTGGGGTGACCCGGCGTGGGCGGAGGCGAAGTGGGACGGCATCCGCGCGCTCGGCGTCTGGGACGGGAGCGCGCTGCGCCTGTGGGCCCGCAGCGGCAACGAGTCGACCCACAAGTACCCCGAGATCACTGAAGGCGGGCCGGGATTCGGCGACGAGCGCTGCATCGTGGACGGCGAGCTCGTCGCCCTCGACGGCGGCCGGCCGAGTTTCGCGCTCCTCCAGACCCGCATGAACCTCGTGCGCAGCGGCGACATCGCCCGCGAGGCCAAGCGCACGCCCGTCCGCTACTACCTCTTCGACGTGCTCGTCGCGCGCGGGCGCGACGTCACGGGACTCCCCCTGAGCGATCGCCGTCGCATCCTCGAGCAGCTCGCCGCGGAGACGATCCCCTCGATCGTCGTGCCGCCGGTCTTCGACGATGTGGATGCCGCGCTCGAGGCGAGTCGCCGGTTCGACCTCGAGGGGATCGTGGTGAAGAACCCGCGGGCGGCGTATCGGCGGGGCATCCGGTCGGACTTCTCACTCAAGGTCAAGCTGACCCGCACTCAGGAGGTCGTGATCGCCGGGATCCGGCCGGGGCAGGGCGAGCGGTCCTCGACCTTCGGCTCGCTGCTCGTCGGAATCCCTGGGCCCGACGGTCTTGAGTACGCGGGACGGGTCGGAACCGGGTTCAGCGACACGACCCTGCGGACGCTCATGGCGACGCTCGATCCGCTGCACACGAGCACGAGTGCGCTCGTCGGGGTGCCCGCCCTCGACGCGCGCGGCGTGCAGTGGGTGCGGCCCGAACTCGTCGGCGAGGTCGAGTTCGGGGAGTTCACGCCGACCGGCATCCTCCGGCATTCACGGTGGCGTGGGCTGCGGCCCGACAAGTCCCCCGACGAGGTCACGAGGGAGAGCTGACCTCTCAGCGGTGGGCGTCGTGCTCGATGTGCCCTGCGCCCTCGAGCTGGAAGGTGGAGTGCTCGACGTCGAAGTGGCGGGCGAGGCATCCCTGCAGGTCCTCGAGGATGCGTCCCGACTGGCCTTCCAGCGCCGCGGCGTCGACGACGACATGCGCCGAGAACACGGGTGCTCCCCGCGTGAGCTGCCAGACGTGCACGTCGTGCACGTCGACGACCCCGGGGGTGCTGAGGATGTGGTCGCGGATCTCCTGGACGTGCACGCCCTTGGGCGAGGACTCGCTCAGCACGGAGAAGACCTCGCGGAGCAATCCGACGGCCCGGGGGACGATCATCGCCGCGATGAGAAGGGATGCGACGGCGTCGGCCTGGACCCAGCCCGTCGTGATCACGACGATCGCCGCGACGATGACGGCGGCCGAGCCCAGCAGGTCGCCGAGCACTTCGAGGTAGGCGCCGCGGACGTTGATGCTCGTGCGCTGCGCCGCGCTCAGCAGCCACAGTGCGACGGCGTTCGCGCCGAGACCCACGACTGCGACGAGGAGCATGAGGCCGCCCGCGACCTCGACGTCGCCGGGAGCGACCAGCCGCTGCACGGCTTCGACGGCGATCCAGACCGACAGGACGATGAGGATCACACCGTTGACGAGAGCCCCGAGCACCTCGGCCCGCTGGTAGCCGAAGGTGCGCCGATCGTCGGCGGGGCGGGCCGCCACGACGCTCGCGATCAGTGCGATGACGAGGGCCGCGGCATCCGTGAACATGTGCACGGCGTCGGCGAGCAGCGCGAGCGATCCCGACAGCGCCGATCCCACGATCTGCACGAGCATGACGATCGCCGTGATGGCGAGCGAGATCGCGAGCAGCCGCCGTGCGGCCGATCCTCTGATCCCCCCGGGTGCGGGTGCGTGGTCGTGCATGGCTCCAGGGTAGGACTGCTCCCCCGCCCTGCGTCGCCTATCGGCGATGTCGGGAATGAGTTCGATTCTCAGCCTCAGGCCGGGAGGAGCAGCGCGATGCCGGTCGCCGCGAGCCGCCAAGACCACGCAATGCAGGCGATCGCGACGAGCTGGGGATCGCCGTGCCGCCAGCACGGGAAGACGTCAGAGCGCGGCGAGGAGGGGCGCGAGCGCGTGGAAGGCGCGAGCGCGATGGGATGCCGCGTTCTTCTCCTCCGCGGTCCACTCCCCTACGGAGCGCTGGACGCCGGTGGGCTGATCGTCCGGAACGAAGATCGGGTCGTACCCGAAGCCGCCGGCGCCGGACGCCGCCATCGCGAGGCGCCCCGGCCACACGCCTTCGACGACGTGCTCGACGCCCGACGGATCCACGAGCGCGATGGTCGAGACGAACTGCGCCGAGCGATGCGGATCGCGGATGTCGGACAGCTGGTCGAGCAGCAGGGTCAGGTTGGCCGCGGCATCCTTCGCATGCCCCGCCCAATACGCAGAGAATGCTCCCGGAGCCCCGCCCAGGACATCGACGCAGATGCCGGAATCGTCAGCGAGAGCCGGGAGGCCCGTGTGCGCCGCAGCCGCCCTCGCCTTGATGAGGGCGTTTTCCGCGAAGGTCGTGCCGTCCTCGACGGGTTCGGGGCCGTCGTAGCCGACGACCTCGAAATCGGGACGCGTCGCCGCGACGATCGCCTGGAACTCCTCGACCTTGTGCGGATTGTGCGTCGCGAGGACGATCCGGCGCGGCGAGGCGCCGCCGACCGTCTCGCTCAAAGGCTGGACTCCGCGAGGGCAGCCGACTGGAGGTCGCGCAGGTCGGCGCAGCCGTTGACTCCGAGCTCGAGCAGCGCATCCAGCTCGCGCTTGTCGAAGGGCGCGCCCTCCGCTGTGCCCTGCACTTCGACGAACAGGCCGCGGCCCGTCACGACGACGTTCATGTCGGTTTCGGCGCGGACGTCCTCGACGTAGGCGAGGTCGAGCATGGGCTCGCCGTCGATGATCCCGACCGACACTGCGGCGACGGAGTCGATGAGCACCTGCGACTTCTGTCCGACGAACCGCTTGCCGCGCGCCCATTCGATCGCGTCGGCGAGCGCCACGTAGGCGCCTGTGATGGCCGCGGTCCGCGTTCCGCCGTCGGCCTGCAGCACGTCGCAGTCGATGACTATCGTGTTCTCGCCGAGGGCCTTCGTGTCGACGACGGAGCGCAGCGCGCGACCGATGAGGCGCGAGATCTCGTGGGTGCGCCCGCCGATGCGGCCCTTGACCGACTCGCGGTCGTTGCGGTCGTTCGTCGCGCGCGGGAGCATCGCGTACTCCGCGGTGATCCAGCCCTTGCCCTTGCCCGTGAGCCAGCGCGGCACGCCGTTCGTGAACGAGGCAGTGCACAGCACCTTGGTGTTGCCGAACGAGATGAGCGCCGAACCCTCGGCCTGGCTGCTCCACCCCCGCTCGATCGTGATGGGGCGGAGCTGGTCGACGGTGCGCCCATCGGCGCGGACGATCTCAGTGGTCATGCGATTCCTCTCGACGGGGCGTGTCCCGATTTCGGTCGTTGCCGGGTGCTTCGAACGACAGAGAGTGGGACACGTAGGGAAGGCGGGACAACGGATGCCTCAGCCGCGGGCCGAGGGAAGGTCTATGGCGCCTGTCTGGACGAGGCGCACAGCGGCGACCTCGCGGCCCATCAGGCGGTGGGCGAGGCGCAGGAACTCGTCGGCCGAGTCGCCCGTCGCCTCGTAGACGTGCGCGGGAGCGGCATCCGGACCCGCGAGCAGATCGCGCGAGACGAGCTGGCGGTAGACGTCCTTCGCCGTCTCGGTGTCGCTCGAGACGAGTGAGACGTCCGGTCCCATGACGTAGCTGATCGCACCCTCGAGGAACGGGTAGTGCGTGCACCCGAGCACGAGAGTGTCGACTGCCGCGTGCCGCAGCGGCGCGAGGTACTCCTCGGCGACCGCGAGCACTTCGGCGGAATCCGTGACGCCGGCTTCGACGAACTCGACGAAGCGCGGGCACGCCTGCGCGAAGACCGTGAGGCGCTCGTTGACCTCGAGCATGTCCTGGTAGGCGCGCGAGCCGATCGTGCCGGCCGTGCCGATGACGCCGATCCGACCGCTGCGGCTCGTCGACATGGCGGTGCGGACGGCCGGTCCGATGACCTCGACGACGGGGATGTCGTAGCGCTCGCGCGCGTCGCGGAGCATCGCCGCCGACGCCGTGTTGCAGGCGATCACGAGCATCTTGACGCCCTGATCGACGAGGGTGTCGAGCACTTCGAGGGCGTACCGACGGACATCCGCGATGGGCTTCGGCCCGTAGGGCGAATGCGCCGTGTCTCCGATGTAGAGCATCGACTCGCGGGGCAGCTGCGCCGAGATCGCGCGGGCGACCGTGAGACCGCCGACCCCGGAGTCGAAGATGCCGATGGGCGCGTCGTTCACGATCGTCCAGCCTAGTCCGCGTTCCGCACGGCCCGGCCTGCGCGGGCCGTCGGGTGGCTAGGCTGACCGGATGACGGCCGCGGAGAGCATCGCCCTGCACACCGACCGCTACGAGCTCACGATGCTCGACGCCGCTCTGAGAGACGGCACGGCACAGCGCCGCTGCGTCTTCGAGCTGTTCGGGCGCAGGCTCCCCGGCGGACGCCGCTTCGGCGTCGTCGCGGGCACGGGGCGACTGCTTGCGCTGCTGCGGAACTTCCGGTTCGGCGACGACGAGCTGCGGTTCCTGCGGGACGAGCGGATCGTGGATGCCGCCACCCTGCGCTATCTCGAGGGCTACCGGTTCGCGGGCTCGATGCGCGGCTACCGCGAAGGCGAGCTGTACTTCCCGGGCTCGCCCATCCTCACGGTCGAGGGCACCTTCGCCGAGGCCGTCATCCTCGAGACGCTCGCGCTGAGCGTGCTCAATCACGACTCCGCGGTCGCGACGGCCGCGGCGCGGATGAGCATCGCGGCCGGCGACCGGCCCCTCGCCGAGATGGGCTCGCGTCGCGCGGGCGAGCGATCCGCCGTGGCGGCCGCCCGCGCCGCCTTCATCGCGGGCTTCGGAGCGACGTCCAATCTCGAGGCAGGCAGGTACTGGGGCATCCCGACGATGGGAACCGCCGCGCACGCGTGGACGCTTCTCCATGACAGCGAGGAGTCGGCCTTCCGCGCCCAGATCGCGACGCTCGGCACGGGCACGACGCTGCTCGTCGACACGTACGACATCCGTCGGGGCGTCGAGACGGCGATCCGCGTCGCGGGCACGGAGCTCGGCGGCGTCCGCATCGACTCCGGCGACCTGCCGACCGTCGCGGCGCAGGTGCGCGCCCAGCTCGACGAGCTCGGCGCGACGGGCACGAGGATCACCGTCACGAGCGACCTCGACGAGTACGCGATCGCGGCCCTCGCTGCATCGCCCGTCGACTCCTACGGCGTCGGCACCTCGGTCGTCACGGGATCGGGCACGCCGACGGCGGGGATGGTCTACAAGCTCACGGCGCGGCAGTCGGGCGACGGAGCGTGGATCGCCGTCGCGAAGGCGTCGACCGACAAAGCCTCGAAGGGCGGGCGCAAGGCCGCCTTCCGGACCCTCGACCGCGGTACCGCGACGAGCGAGCTCATCGCGATCTCCGACGGATTCGAAGAGGTCGAGTCGGCGGCGCGGCATCCCGACGCCCGTGCGCTGCACGTGCCGCTCGTCGTCGACGGCGAGATCGACACGGCGTTCGAGGGGCCTGCCGGCGTTCTGGCCGCCCGCGACCACCACGCGCTCGTGCGCGAGGAGCTCCCGGTGCGGGCGCTCGCCCTCAGCCGTTCGGACCCGGCCATTCCGACGGTCTACGTCGAGGCGTGAGCCCGCGAGGGCGCGGCTCAGGTGCGCAGCGACTCGTAGATCTCTTTGCACGTCGGGCAGACGGGGAACTTCTCGGGATCGCGGCCCGGCGTCCACTTCTTGCCGCACAGCGCGCGCACGGGCTTGCCCGTGATCGCGGACTCGAGGATCTTGTCCTTCTTCACGTAGTGAGAGAAGCGCTCATGGTCACCCGGTTCGATGGACTCTTCGCGGATGAGCTCTTCGAGCTCGCGGTCGAGGGTCGCGATGCCCGCTTGATCGGGGCCTTCGACGGGGGTGCTCATAGTCCGCAATTGTAGCCGCGGCGAGAGACCCGGGGGCGGTCGGTACGGGATGCCGCGGCATCCCGATCCCGCCGTCACGTGGACTCGGCGAACTCCATGATGCGGCTCCCGCGCCGGCGGAAGACGGCGGCGCCGATCCCGATTCCGAACAGCAGGACGGCGAGTCCCACGCCGGTCCCGCCCCAGAGCGCCATGGAGGCGGCCTCGATGTCGACGGTGAGCGCCGTCCACGCCCACCACAGTGCCGGAACGCTCAGCACGAGCGCGCCGAGCATGACGACGCCCTGGGCGATCGCACTGCCCGACCCTGTGCGCTGCGGCTGCTGGAAGGCGCTCTCGCCCGGTCGGCTGACGGCATAGGGCCAGGCGACCGAGGAGATGCTCGAGAGCCCGAGCCCCGTGAGGAAGAGCGACGCGCATACGCCGATCATCGCGGGGAGGATCGCCCACCGGCCGTGCAGCGAGATCGCGAACGGGATCGCGATCGCGAGGCTGGGGATGCCGATGAGGAGGATCGGCACGAGACGCCCGATCCGGTCGGACGAGCCTCGGACGCCGCTCGCGAAGTGCATCCAGACGGCGGTTGAGTCGTAGGCGAGGTCGTTGTGCGGGAGCCAGCCGAGGAAGAGCGCGGCGAGCGGGACGGGGACGAGCGCCACGACCGATGGCGGCACGCCCGCGATGAGCAGCGGGACGGTCACGAGTGCCGCCGCGATGGGGATCACGACGAGGTTCGCGAGATAGCGGCGGTCGCGGGACCAGTACAGGAGGCTGCGCGCCGCGATCGCACCGCCCGGCGTGCCGGGGGCGACGGCGAACCACCCGAGGCCTCCGCGCTCGCGCGTCGAGACCGGCCGCTCCGTCGTCGTGAGAATGCGGTGCACGATCCACACCCACAGTGCGCCGAGGACGACGACCGTCGCAAGCGCCACGACGAGCGACTGCGCGGCTTCGGGAGCCCCGAGAGCGAGGAGGCCGGGGAACGCGGCGGAGGCGCCGAGCGGCGACAGCGCGAGCAGGCGGACCGCCTCGGTCAGCTGCGTGGGGACGACGCCCTCCCACTCGAGCGATGCGAGGAAGACGCACACCGGCACGACGACGACGAGGATCGTCAGCGCGAACAGCCCCGACAGCTCGCGGGAGCGGCGCTCGGTGAGGAACATGGACGTGATCGCCATGAAGACGCGGGCGAGCAGGACGCAGGTCGCGACCTGGAGGACGGCGCCCAGTGCCGCGGCCGCCCCCGCGACGCCGTGGGCGGCCCAGACGACGGCCGCACAGGCGCAGAGCGCGGCGAGCACGAAGATGGGGACGCTCACGAAGCCCACGAGGCCCAGCACTCCCGCGAGCCGCATCGGCGGCAGGCCGAAGACGGCGAAGCGGCGCGGGTCGAGAGGATCGCTCACACCGCCGATGAGGGGTGCGAGCACGAAGCCGAGCGTCACGGCCGACCCGCCGAGCACGGTGACGGCGATCATCGCCGCATCCGACGCGTCCCTCAGCGTCAGCAGCGCCCAGCATCCCGCGGCGGTCGCCGCCGCGAGGATCACGAGCCCCACGACGACGCGGGCCGTCTGACGCCCGTCGCCGCGCAGTGTTCCGATCAGCAGCGAGAGCCTCAGTCGGAGAACGTGTGCAGCCACTCGAGGCCCTCCACGTCGCCGAGACCTCCGGCGAGTTCGACGAAGCGCTGCTCGAGGGTCAGCTCGCCGCGGACGTCATCGACCGTTCCCTCGGCGAGCACCTGCCCCGACACCATGACGGCGACGCGCGTGCAGACCCGCTCCACGAGATCCATGCCGTGGCTCGACAGGATGACGGTGCCGCCGTGCGCGACGTAGGCCGACAGGATGTCGAGGATCACGGCGCTCGAGACGGGGTCCACCGCCTCGAACGGCTCGTCCAGCACGAGCAGCCGCGGCGAATGGATGAGGGCGCCCGCGAGCATGACCTTCTTGGTCATTCCCGCCGAGTAGTCCGACACCGTCCGGCCGAGGGCATCGGTCAGGTCGAAAGCGCGCGCGAGGTCCGCGATGCGGCTCTCGACGGTCGAGGACGGGAGACCGCGCAGCACGCCGTAGTAGTAGAGCAGCTGTCGGCCCGTGAGGCGGTCGAACGTGCGCAGGCGATCGGGAAGGACGCCCATGAGGCGCTTCGCGCGGGTCGGATCGGATGCCGCGTCCACGCCGGCGACCGTGATCGAGCCCTTGTCGGGGCGCAGAAGGCCCGCGATGAGCGAGAGCGTCGTCGTCTTGCCGGCGCCGTTCGGGCCGACGAGGCCGTAGAAGGTGCCCGCCGGGATCGTGAGGTCGATGCCGTCGACGGCGCGCGTGTCGCCGAACCGCTTGCTCACGCCGCGGAGCGCGAGGGCGGCGGGTGCCGCCGCGAGCTCTTCGTCGAGGACGACGGATGCCGCGAACGGGTCGGCGTCCTCGGGTGCGACGGGAGACTCGGCGACCAGGACATCGCCCGAGGCCGCCGCGACGGCGGCGACGGCGGCAGCAACGTCCGACTCGGGCTCGATCTCGGACGAGATCTCGGGATCCGGTTCCGGCTCCGCGACGACGACGGGCTCGGGCTCGGTCTCCACGACCTGCTCCGGCACAGCCGGAGCGGCTTCCGGCTCCGCTTCGGCGATGACCGCTTCAGGCTCGAGCTCGACGACGATGCGCTCCGGCTCGGCGACGACAGGTTCCGGCTCCGGCTCAGCGACGACCGGCTCGGGAACGGGAACGAGGTCGATCAGGGCCGGGGCCGCGGGAGCGGCATCCGGCAGCACGTCCTCGACCGGCGCAGCAGGCTGCTCCCGCGCGGGCGCCGGGGGAAGCGGAGGCTTGGGCGGGATCACGAGGTCGTCCGGGTACGACGGAGCCGGAGCGGCTGCGAGATCCGGAGGAAGCGGCGGCGGCGGACCAGGATCGGGCGCGACCCTCGGCTGAGCGGGGCGGCGGGGCTTGGTGGTCCGCGCCTTCTGCCGCGGGGCGCGCGGCTGCCGCTTCGGCGTCAGGGGAAGAACGGGCGCGTCAGTGGTCTCGTCGGCGACCCCGTCCGGGTCGTCCCGGAAGGCGTCCTGTGGCACCGGTAGAGAGGCTGTCACCGATCCAACGTATCAAGTGGGCGCCCGAATCCCACGGCTCGAGTCCGCGCGGCGCCCGGACGGCGCAACGGAACGTTATGTCACGATCCGGCAACGGCGTGTCGGCATTATGCACCCTCCCAGCACCCTTCGCTACCATGTAGCAGGCACGACGGAGTGTCGATTCGGTTAATCAACCGTGGAATCCCGCACTCCAGGAGCAGATCTTGACACTTCAGACCGTGATCCTCGCAGCCGGCATGGGCTCGCGACTCGGCCGCAGCCTGCCGAAGCCGCTCACCGAACTCAACGACGGCCGCAGCATCATGAAGCAGCAGCACGACAACATCCGTGCCGCCTTCGGCTCCTCCGCCCGCATCACGACGGTCGTCGGCTACAAGGCCGAGACGATCGTCGAGGCGTTCCCCGAGGTCGACTACGTCTACAACGACCGCTACGACCAGACGAACACGTCCAAGAGCCTGCTGCGCGCCCTCGGCGCGACGGGCCGCGGCGGCGTTCTCTGGATGAACGGCGACGTCGTCTTCGACCCGCGCGTCCTCGGCCGTGCCATCGCCCTCATCGAGCGCGACCAGTCCTTCGTAACCGTCAACACCTCGAAGGTCAGCGACGAAGAGGTGAAGTACACGACCGCTCCTGACGGCTGCATCAAGGAGCTCTCGAAGACCGTCGTCGGCGGGATCGGCGAGGCCGTCGGCATCAACTACATCTCGAGCGCCGACAAGAAGGCGTTCATGCGCCAGCTGACGCGCGTCGACGACCAGGATTACTTCGAGCGCGGTCTCGAGCTCGCGATCGCCGAGGACGGACTGCGTCTGCAGCCGCTCGACATCTCCGACCTCTACGCCGTCGAGGTGGACTTCGCGGAAGACCTCGAGCGGGCGAACCTGTTCGTCTGACCCTGAGTCAATCCCCCGCGTCCTCTCGGCGCGTGCTCGTAGGATCGGCCTGATGGCCGACAAGGTGCACAGCATCCACTCCCTTCCCGACGGCGCGCCGTGGGTGGGGGGACTTCCTCCCGTGGGCTCCGACGAGCATCCGCGTTCCGTGCGCGCGCTCGACCGCGTGCTCGCGATCCAGCGACCCGTCGTGCTCGCGCATCTGCGCAGCATCCGGCTCCGGCATCCGTCCGCGTCGACGACCGAGATCGTCCGCATCCTCGAGCGCCGGTATCTCGCGGCGGTCACAACGGGCGGCGCAGCGGTCGGCGCGACCGCCGTCGTGCCCGGCATCGGCACCGGCGTGACGCTCGCCCTGAGCGGCGTCGAGACGCTCGGCTTCCTCGAGGCGACGGCGCTGTTCGCGCAGTCCGTCTCCGAGGTGCACGGCATCCCGATCGAGAACCCGGATCGTGCGCGGGCGCTCGTCCTGACCCTCATGCTCGGCAAGGAGGGCGTCGACCTCGTCGCTCAGCTCGCGGGCCAGGCGAGCGGCAAGGGCGCGTCGCGCGACAAGTACTGGGGCGAGCTTGTCACCAAGACCATCCCGCGCGCCGCCGTCGGCCCCCTCGTCGATCAGCTCAAGAGCGTCTTCGTGCGCCACTTCGCGGTGCGCGGCGGAGCGTCCTGGATCGGCAAGGCCCTGCCCTTCGGGATCGGCGCGGCGTTCGGCGGCGCCGGCAACAACATCCTCGGCCGTCGCGTGCTCGTGAGCGCGCGACGCGCGTTCGGCATTCCTGCTGCCGAACTCCCCGCCGAGCTCGAGCCGCGGCCGGGCGCGACGCGCCTCGAGTATGCCGCAGGCCGCGGCTTCCGGCGAGCGGGCGGAGCGGTCGTCGGAGGCGTGACGCGCGGCGTGCAGGCCGCGGGATCGGCGGGCCGCCGCTTGGCGCCGCGCCGCCGTGAGGCGATCGAGCCGGCACCCGAGCTGCTCGATCCGGAGGATCTGGGAGACGACTGATGGGACTGTTCGCGCAGCGCGCCGAAGACAACGAGGAGTGGGCGGGACTTCCGTCCGAGCCCGCCGACCAGCTCAATGAGGCCGAGAAGCTGCGGGATGCCGCCCCGGCGGACGCCGCCGGTCTCGGAAGTCTCTTCGGCACGTCGACGGTCTTCGTCCCGCTCACTGCCGCGGAGGCGGAGAAGACGCCCGCCGACGAGGCCGAGGGCGACGAGCCCGACGGGGACGCCGCCTGAGGCTCTCTCGCCGGGAGTTCGGGCTCCACGCGGCGCTCGCCTGCGGCATCCTGACCCGCCTTTGCGGCGATCTCCTGTGCGGAAACGCGCGGCGCAATAGTCTCGCTCTATGGACAGCACTCTCGCCTGCCTGGCCGCCTGGATGCCACGTCAGCGGTGGTACGCCGGCAAAGGGAGACTCCCGAGCCTGCGCCTCGTGTCGTGGTGGGACCTGCCGGCGCAGGACGCGACGGTTCGGACGTTCCTGATCGCCGACGAGGGCGCGCTCCCCGCCGTCCTGTACCAGATCCCCGTCGTCTCCCGCTCGACGGCGACGGTCGAGGCCCACCCCGACCACATCATCGGCAGCCCCGAACCCGGGACGACCTTCATCGACGGACCGTTCGACCCCGCGTACTCGAGCGCCCTCCTGCGGCTCATCGTCGAAGGCGGCACAGCGACAGGTCCGGGGACGACCGTGATCGGTCAACCGAGCCGTCCCGGCGCGCGCCGGGCGGGGGGCGCGGCATCCGTCCTCGCCGGCGAGCAGTCCAACACATCGCTCATCTTCGCCGCGGAGGAGGGCGAGACGCCCATCATCTGCAAGGTGTTCCGGCAGCTGCATCCCGGGCTGAACCCCGACATCGAGCTCTCGACCGCGCTCGCGCGTGCCGGCTCGTCGCACGTGCCGCCGACGATCGGCTCGGTCGAGGGCCAGTGGCCCGACACGGCCACGGCGCAGGGGACGTTCCGCGGATCGCTCGCGTTCGCGGCCGAGTTCCTGCCGGGCGTCGAGGACGCCTGGCGCGTCGCGCTGCGCGCCGCGGCGGCGGGCGACGACTTCACTGCTCCCGCGGCGGCGCTGGGCGCGGCGACGGCGGACGTGCACGTCGCTCTCGCCTCGCTCTTCCCGACGCACGCCGCGCATCGGGAGGACTTCGAGGCGACCTCGCGGACATGGCAGCGCCGACTCGCGATCGCGATCGCCGAGGTGCCTGCCATCGCCGAGCGCCGCGAGGCGATCGACGCCGTCTACGCGCGCGCCCTCGCGGCGGAGTGGCCGAGTCTGCAGCGCATCCACGGCGACTTCCACCTCGGACAGGTGCTGCACGACCCGAAGCGCGGCTGGGTGCTCCTGGACTTCGAGGGCGAGCCGCTGCGCCCGATGTCCGAGCGGACGCGCGCGGATCTGCCGCTGCGCGATGTCGCCGGGATGCTGCGGTCGTTCGACTACGTCGCGGGGTCCATCCGCCTCGATCATCCCGACCGCTCCCCCGCCACCGTGCGGGAGTGGGTGCGCGGAGCGCGCTCGGCGTACGTGGAGGGCTACGCCGCCGTCGCGGGCGTCGACCCCGTCGCGCAGGAGGCTCTGCTCAGCGCACTCGAGCTCGACAAGGCCGTCTACGAGGCGATCTACGAGTCTCGCAACCGGCCCACGTGGGTCACGATTCCCCTGCGGGCCATCGCCCGCCTCGTCGAGCGGCCCGCGCCCGTCGGCTGACCAGCGCGCTCAGTCGTCGAGCTCGGCCTCGTCCTCGGATTCGTCCTCGAGCTCTTCGTCGACGGCGCCCGCGTGCCACACGTCCCATTCGGCCATGAGGTGTGCGATGGCCGAATGGAAGCGCCGCGTCGACGCGCCGGGGGTCGCGTCGCCGAAGTAGCGCTCGACCCACACCCCGAGACGCCCGACGGCCTCCGGGTCGCTCAGAACGCGCTCCGTCTCGTCCACGACGGCCGATGCCGCCCCGGCATCCAGCCACTCGCACGCGGAGAGGTAGCCGTGCGTGTCGACGATCGCGGCAGGATCGGCCGGCCGCGTGATGAGCAGCGGCCTGCCCGCGGCGAGGCGGTCGTAGACCATCGCCGAGATGTCGACGATCGCGACATCGGCCGCCGCGAGCTGCCAGCCGAGGTCGGGACCGTCGTCGAAGACGTGCTCGGCGCCGGTGTCCGCCCGATTCGCGGCGGCGAGAGCCGCGATGATCCGCCGGTTCGCGGCGCCGTACTCGGCGTTCACGACGCCTGAGCGCGGATGCGGGCGGTAGACGACGCGGTGGCGCCCCGTCGCGAGGAGCGCCTTCACGAGCGCTTCGCCGTGCGACACGATCGATCCGTAGTGCGCCGAAGGGCGGTCGCCCTCCCACGTCGGCGCGTAGAGCACGACGGTGCGGTCATCGGGCGTGTACGGCAGGGCGCCCGAGTAGTGGTCGGCCTGGGGCCGGCCGATCGCGATGGTCCGCTTGTCGAGGTCGTAGTCCCACAGCACCCGCGAGAGGCGCTCCCGCGCGGCATCGCCCGCGATGAACGCGTAGTCGTATGCCTTGAACTGGTTCGTGGTCATGTACATCTTGTCGGACTCGCCGTGGTTGATGAACACATGCCACCGACGGCCGTACCGGAACATCTGGAAGTTGCGCGTGTTCTGGTTGACGTACAGCACGATGCGAATGTCCTGCTTCGCGATGAACCGCTCGAGATCGCGGATGGTCGGCACGAACGCGACGGGCGGCGCGTCCTCGGCCACGAGCGCCTGCGCCCCGGTCGCGGAGCGGCTCAGGATCACGACGGGCCAGCGCTTGGAGAGCTCCGCGAGCGGCTTGTACCACTGCCGCATCTGGTACATGTTGACCGCGCCGTCGGCGAAGTAGACCGCCACCTGGTAGTGGTGAAGTGGATGCTCCGGCCGAACCGCGAGCGTCCGCCTGACGTCCTGCACCGCTGTGCGGCTCGCGAGAGCCTTGCGAAGAAGGGCTGTCGCGTTGCGTGCATCCGTTACCAGTCCCACGCCTTCAGCCTACCGGCGGCCCCGCATGCCATGATCGACGGGTGCAGTCGTCAGAGCCCGGGCGCAAGGACGCGCCCGTCGTCCCGGACGACGCGGGCGTGAGCTTCGTCATGCCCGTGCTCAACGAGCGCGGCTACCTGCGCCGCGCCGTCGAGACGGTGCTCTCACAGGAGGTCGACGGCCCCGCCGAGCTCATCCTCGCCCTGGGGCCCTCGACGGACGGCACGAACGAGGTCGCCCGCGAGCTCGCCGCGGAAGACGACCGGATCGTCCTCGTCGACAATCCCGCCGCCGACATCCCGGTCGGCCTGAACATCGCGATCCGCGCCGGCCGGTACCCCACCGTCGTGCGGGTCGACGCGCACTCCGAGCTGCGGGACGGCTACACGCGCCAGGCGCTCGCGACGCTCAGCCGTGTGCGGGCGGGCAACGTCGGCGGCGTCATGCGCGCCGACGGCCGCACACCCTTCCAGCGGGCGGTCGCCCGCGCCTACAACTCGCCCGTGGGCCTCGGCGGAGGGGCGTATCACGGGGGGACGCAGGAGGGCGAGGCGGAATCCGCCTACCTCGGCGTCATGCGGCGCGCCGTGCTCGAGGAGGTCGGCCTCTTCGACGAGTCGATCCGACGCGGAGAGGACTGGGAGCTCAACCTCCGCATCCGGCGCGCCGGCTATCGAGTGTGGTTCGACCCCTCACTGTCGGTGACCTACTGGCCACGTGAGAGCTGGGCGCGCCTCGCACGCCAGTTCCACGCGACGGGTCGTTGGCGCGGCGAGCTCGTCCGGCGCTTCGGCCGCGGCAACTCGCTCCGGTTCTTCGCTCCCCCGGCCCTCGTCGTCGCGATCGGGCTCAGCATCGTCGTCGGACTGCTCCAGCTCACCGGCCTCCTCACGGGATGGTGGTCGGTCGCGGCATCCGTCGTCCATCTGCCCGTGCTCGCCTACATCGCCCTCGTCGTCGTGTGGGCGATCGGCCCGGGCGGCGGGAAGGGCTGGCGCGACAAGCTGTGGACGGCCGCAGTCCTGCCCACGATGCACCTCATGTGGGGTGCGGGGTTCCTCGCGGGTGTCGCGCGCGGCGCGCACGACACCGTCGACACGTCGCGGCTCGGCGACCGCAACACGCCGCTGCCCTGACCCCTGGGGGCGTGCGCGATTCGCGGAGCCGGCGGCTCAGGCCCGTTCGACGAAACCCTGATCCAGGATGCGGTCGACGACGCGCTCGGCCGCGCGCCCGTCGTCGCGCGCATTGAAGCGCTCGCGCCAGATCGCGTACTTCTCCGCGAAGCGGGCGGGGTCGCCGTCGAGCACTTCCGCGACGAGCTCGTCGTGCGACCGGACGAGCGGCCCCGGCGCGTGCGCCACGAGGTCGAAGTAGAAGCCGCGCAGATCCGTGCTGTAGTGCTCCATGTCGGGCACGAGGAAGTACATCGGCTTGCCCGTGACGCTGAAGTCGAACATGACCGACGAGTAGTCCGTCACGAGGGCGTCTGCCGCGAGGAGCAGCAGCGACGTGTCGGGGAACCCCGTGACGTCGATGACGCGCGGGCCCGCGGCATCCCGGCCCTGCAGAAGCGTCCGCGAGTGCCCCCGCACGAGCACGACGGCGCCCGTTGCAGAGGCCAGTGCGGCCGGGTCGACGAAGTCCACGATCTCGTCGCGATCGTCGCGCCACGTCGGCGCGTACAGCAGAACGCGATCGTCAGGACGGATGCCGAGTGCCCGGCGGGTCTCGCCTCCGTCGCCCGTCGTGAGCACGTCGTTGCGCGGATACCCCTCGACCCAGACCGGTCGCGTGAGGAAGGCGTAGGCCTTCGCGAGGATGCGGCCCGCATACGGGTTCTGCGCGAGGAGGACGTTCCAGCGCCGCGATTCGCGCACGACGGCCGCCATGCGGCGCGGATCGAAGCCGGGTCGATGCAGCGCGAGCCGCTTGAGGGGCGTGCCGTGCCACGTCTGCAGGACGAACTGTCCCCGCCGGCGCTCGAAGCGGCGACGCAGCCAGTCGTTCACGACGAGCAGGCGCGCCGATCCGCGGGCGCGCCACCATTCGGGACTGCCCTCGACGACGGCGATGGCACCCTCGGGGACGCGCACCGAGAGGTCGACGACGCTCCAGTAGCGGGTCACACCGGGCGCACGGGCGGCGAGCTCGCGATCGATCGCGAGCGGGTTGCAGCTCGCGTTTCGGCCGTAGAAACTCTCGAAGAAGACGGCGTTCTCGAGACCGTCGGGACGCGTCGCGTAGCGGCGCTCGAGGGCCGCCTGCCCCTCTCCCGAGTCGTAGGCAGGGTCGATGGGCGGGCCGATGCGCACGACGCCGGCCTCGAGAGACGCTCGGACCGTGCCGAGCTGCACGAGGGGAAGCGGCGCGGGCGGCGCGATCGGCGGAGCATCGGCTGCCGTCTCGATGACGAGGGCGTAGTCGCCCACGGGCAGCGGAAGCTCGGGGCCGCCCCAGCGCGCCGCACGCAGAGCGAGCACGGCGCGCCACGTCTTGCCACGCCCAGTGATCGAGGCCCGCGCGCGGGCGCGTGCGCCGACGAGTTCGATCGAGGCGGGCCGCGGGCCCTCGCCCGAGAGGATCAGCGCAGCGCCGGGGTCGCTCGCGAAGCGCGCGTCGGTCATCCGTTTCCTTCCTTGGGTTCCAGACCAGCCAGGATCGCACGGTACACCCGCTCGGTGTTGCGGCCGTCTCGGTGCGCGTGCACCCGCTGGTCGAGCTTCCGTGCGCGTGCGAGAGCGCGATCCCGTGCCGCCTCGTCGCCGAAGATCGCGTCGAGGCGCGCCGCGGCGCCCGTCCAATCCGAGACGGCCTC
The DNA here is from genome assembly GCF_022761035.1 of Microbacterium sp. SS28. Lineage (GTDB taxonomy): Bacteria > Actinomycetota > Actinomycetes > Actinomycetales > Microbacteriaceae > Microbacterium. Next base: position 86,624 of record NZ_JAKWJP010000002.1, on the reverse strand, counting down.
ATCGCCCGCGACATCGGCATACGTGCCGTAGAAGCCGCGACGGCGACGGTAGGCCTCGACGTCGGGGGCGAGGAACACGACGGGAAGCGGGACGAGCGCCGAGTCGAACACGAGGGACGAGTAGTCCGTGACGAGCGCGTCGAGCCCCGGCAGGAGCGGAGTCACGTCGGCGACGAGGTCGCTGCCGAGCGAGCGCACGCGCTCCGTCGGCGCGGGCGGGCGGTACTCCCCCGCTCCCAGCGGGTGCGAGCGCACGAGCAGGACGGCGTCGTGGCGCTGCAGGACCTCGACGATGCCGCGCCACTCGTCCGCGGACGGCACCGCCGGATCGGGCTCGCCGTCCCGCCACGTCGGCGCGTACAGAACGATCCGCGCCGAAGCATCGAGCGGGCCCGCGGCCGCGTCGAGCCGTTGGCGCGCGGCGGCGCGGCGCTCGGCGGGGCTCGCGCGCGAGAGCACGTCGACGCGGGGCTCGCCCGTGACGGGCACCCGCGCGTCGGGCAGGGCGAAGGCCGACTCGAGCCGGCCGCGCACCGCGTGCGAAGCGGCGGGGAGCACTCCGATGCGCTGCGCGGCCCGCCGGTACGCGATGCGCAGGATGCGGCGCGCGATCAGCGACAGGATGCCGCGGCCGAGTGCCGCGGGCGGACGCAGCGTCTCGGGCGAATCCAGGCCGATGCGCTTGAGCGGGATGCCGTGCCACAGCTGCACGACGAAGGCGCCCGTCACGGCGTAGCGGTTCGCATCGCCGAAGCCGTGCGTGACGACGACGACACGTGCACGCGCCGTGCGCCAGAAGCCCCGGAGCGAGTGCTTGGGAATCGACGGGATGCCGCGGGCAGCGGCATCCCGGGCCTGTCGGTCGTTCTCGACCAGCCACACCGCGGGGTGGCCATGCGCACGTGCGACGTCCCACAGCGCGAGCGCGCCGTCGGCGATTCCGACGGCGCAGCCGAAGACCCATTCGTCGCTCGTACGGGGCACGACGAGGGTCGCGAGGCGCCCTGCGGCATACAACGGAAGGCGGGCCAGCTTCGCCGCGTTGCCCGCGCCGAACGAGAAGGACGCCACCCCGCGAGCCTATCGCGGGGTGGCGTCCTGACCGGATCCGGGGGCTACGCGCCGAGGGTTCCGAGAGTCACGTCGACGGTGTGCTCGACGTCGCCGCGCACGTACGTGAGCGTCGCCTCGCTGCCGCCTGCCGCGGCACGCACCTGCGCCGTGAGGTCGGTCGCGTCGGTGACGGGCACGCCGTTGAACTCGACGACGACATCGCCCTCCTGGAGGCCCGCCGCAGCGGCCGGGCCGCCGGCGACGGCTTCCTTGATGTAGGCGCCCGTCGTCGTAGATCCCTCGATCGACGCGGCCGGCAGCACGTTCGCGCCGAGGAGCCCGTGAGTCGCCTCGCCGTCCGCGATCAGCTCATCCGTGATGCGCTTGACGATGTCGGACGGGATCGAGAACCCGACGCCGATCGAGCCGGACTGGCCCGCCGACCCCGCCGTCGCGATCGCGACGTTGATGCCGATGAGATTGCCCTCACTGTCGACGAGCGCACCGCCCGAGTTGCCAGGGTTGATGGCGGCGTCGGTCTGGACGACCGCGATCGAGATCGACTCCGTGGCCTGCGAGCGGTTCTGGTCGCCCTGGCCGAAGTCGAAGTAGAACGGCCCCTGGTCGCCGTTGTCCTCGGGGGTTTCGCCCTCGTTGTCGTCCTGCGTCTCGGGGGCGGCCGACGACGCGATCTGGATCGAGCGGTTGAGGGCGCTCACGATGCCCGTCGTGACGGTGTTCGACAGGCCGAGCGGCGCGCCGACGGCGACCGTCATGTCGCCGACATTGAGCTTCGACGAATCCGCGAAGTCCATCGTCGGCAGGTCCGACGCGTCCACGAGCTTGATCACCGCGAGGTCGTAGGTGGGGTCGAGGCCCACGACCTCGGCGTCGTACACGTGTCCGTCGGACGTCGTGACGCGCAGCGTCGGGTCGGACGCCGAGCCGTCGAGGGTCACGACGTGCGTGTTGGTCACGACGTAGCCGTCCTCCGTCAGGATGACGCCCGAGCCGGTGCCGCCGCTCGAGCCGCTCGACGACGAGATCGTGACGACGGTCGGCACGACCTTGGCCGCGATCGCGTTGGTCTGGCTCACGGACTCGGTGTCGTTCACGACGACGGTCTGCGGACCCGCTGCCGGGCGGTCCCGCGTCTCGCCGAAGAGATCGATGCCCGCGACGGCACCGCCGAGGCCCGCCGCGCCGCCGACGATCGCCGCGGCGACGACGAGGCCGACGACCTTGCCGGCACCGGACTTCTTCTTGGGCGCGGGCGCGGTGCCCGTGGGGACGGAGCCCGTCATGGGCGGACCAGCGAGCGGAGCGGTCGGCTGGGTCTGACCAGCGGCGGCGCCGAACGACGACGCGTAGGGCTGACCCTGCGCGGGGGCTCCGTAGGGCGGCTGGCCCGTGTATGCGGGCTGGCCGGCGTAGCCGGGCTGGGCGGGCTGGCCGCCGTAGACGGGCTGCTGGGGGGATCCGTACGGCTGCTGGGGGTGGCCGGGGTATGCGCCGGCGGGGCGCGCCTGGCCGGCCGGCGCCTGCCATCCGGCGGGGGCGACCGGCGCCTGCGGCTGCACGGGAGGCTGCGGCGGGATGGGAGGCTGAGCGGCCTGCGCCGGCGGCTGCGGCGCCACGGGCTGGGCCGCGGCCGGCGCGACAGGTGCCTGCGGCGCGACGGGCGCCTGCGGCTGGACGGGGGCCGGCTGATCGGACGACGTCGGCGCAGCGGGCGCGGGCGAGGTCTGGGGAACGTCGTTCCCGTCGGCAGGGACTGCGGGACGATCGTCCGTGTTGTCGCTCATGGCTGCTCCTTCTTGGCTGACGATCTCACTCTGCCGACGGTTTCTGTGCGTTTCTTATGGCCGCGTTGGGACTCGTCTATGCGAGTAGCGTGAGTCGGATGCGAGACGTTCCGGGCGCCTGGCGGCGCACCGCTCAGGGCGCCGGCCTCATCGGCGCGGACGGAGTGGTCCGCCCCACCATCTTCGCCGAGATGAGCGCCCTCGCGGCGCAGACGGGCGCGATCAATCTCGGCCAGGGCTTCCCCGACGAGGACGGCCCTGCGGAGGTGCTCGAGGCGGCACGTGAGGCGATCGCACGCGGGGTCAACCAGTACCCGCCGGGGCGCGGCATCCCGGACCTGCTCGACGCCGTCGCCGAGCACCAGCGCCGGTTCTACCGTCTCGACCTGGATCCCGGCCGCGAGGTCCTCGTGACGGCGGGAGCGACCGAGGCGCTCACGGCGACTCTCCTCGCACTCATCGACGGACCTGACGACGAGATCGTCGTCTTCGAGCCCTTCTACGACTCGTACGCCGCCGTCGTGGCGCTGGCGGGAGCCCGTCTCGTGACGGTCCCGCTGCGCTGGCCCGACTTCCAGCCCGACCTCGACGAGCTGCGCGCCGCCGTGAGCGATCGCACGCGCATCATCCTCGTCAACGATCCGCACAATCCGACGGGAGCCGTCTTCTCGGCCGACGTGCGCGAGACGATCGTCGCGCTCGCACACCGCCACGACGCTGTGATCGTCACCGACGAGGTGTACGAGCACCTCGTCTTCGACGCACCGCACACCCCCATCGCGACGCTGCCGGGAGCGGCGGAGCGCACCGTGTCCATCTCGTCGGGCGGCAAGACTTTCTCGACGACGGGCTGGAAGATCGGCTGGGCGACGGGGCCCGCGGAGCTCATCGACGCGGTCCTCGCCGTCAAGCAGTGGCTCACCTATGTGAACGGCGCGCCCTTCCAGCCTGCGACGGCGACGGGTCTGCGTCTTCCCGACGACTACTTCACAGGAATCGCGGCGACCCTCCGGGGGAAGCGCGACGTGCTCGGGGAGGGCCTGGTCGCCGCGGGGTTCGCGGTCTCCCAGCCGGCGGGGTCGTACTTCACGGTGGCGGATGCCGCGCCCCTCGGCGCGACGGAGGGAGCGGAGTTCTGCCGCGCCCTCCCCCACCGGGCGGGCGTCGTCGCGATCCCGCTTACGGCCTTCGTGCGCCCGGAGTCCAGGTCGCGCTACGCGACGCTCGTCCGGTTCGCGGCGTGCAAGCGCGTCGAGGTGCTCGAGGACGCGGCATCCCGTCTCGCGACTCTCGCGGGCTGACTCTCAGTCCTTCGCGACGACCCGGAACCTGCGCAGGGCGAGCGCGGGATTGACGCGGCGCACGCGGTGAATGGACTCCGGGTCGAGTTCCGCGAGTGCGATGCCCGTCGCCGTGCCGACGGCCGCGACCACGACGCCCTGCGGGTCGATGATCATCGAGTGCCCGACCCCGAGCGGGGGCGGATGATCGGCGGCCGCGACGAACACCGTGTTCTCGATGGCCCGCGCTTCGAGCAGCGTGCGCCACTGATGCTCCTTGAGCGGTCCGCGCACCCACTCGGCCGGCACCAGGAGGACGTCGGCCCCCGCGTCGACCAGCAGTCGTGCGACCTCCGGGAAGCGCACGTCGTAACACGTCATGAGGCCGAATCGGAGTCCATCGACGTCGAAGGTCTCGGGAGCGTCGAGCTCGCCCGGCTCGACCCAGTCGGACTCCCGCTGCCCGAACGCGTCGTAGAGATGCAGCTTGCGGTACTTCGCGACGATGCCCGCCGCGTCGACGGCGACGACCGTGTTGCGCACGCGCCGCGGGTCGTCAGCCTGCTCGAGCATGCCCGCGACGACCACGACGCCGTGCGCGGACGCGAGACGCGTCAGTGCCTCCGTGAAAGGCCCGTCGAGCGGCTGCGCGTGAGCGGCGAGTGACTCGTCGAACGGATCGATGAAGCAGCTCGAGTACTCGGGGAGCACGACGACGCGCGCCCCCCGACGGGATGCCGTCGTGACGAGCTCCTCGATGAGGGCGAGGTTCGCGGCAGCGTCCGCGGTGGGCGCGAACTGCGCGACGGCGAGGGGAAGGGCGCTCACTGCGGGTCGTCCTCTCTGCGCTTCAATCGCATCGCGACGGGTGTCACAACCCACAGGACGACGATGACGAGCCCCAGCGTGATCGCGACGACGACGGCGGCGCCGTCGCTCACGACGATATCGAAGACGAACGCCACGACGCCGACCACGAGCACCGCGACGGTCACGAGAGCTGTGATGAGCGCGGCGTGCCCGTAGGCGACGACATCGGGCTTCATCCGCTGCCGGAAGACCACACGGTGGAGGGCGACCGGCGCCAGTGCGCAGATCGCGCTCAGCGCCGAGAGCACGATGAGGACGAGGTAGAACGTGCGCTGACCGTCGTTCAGATCCGCGAACGCCGGCTGGAAGGCGAGAGCCAGGAGGAAGCCCGTGAGGATCTGGCTGCCGGTCTGCAGCACGCGCAGCTCTTGAAGGACCTCGATCCAGTTGCGGTCGGCCCGCTCGGCAGGGCTCTCGTCCCTCCCGTCGCCGTTCGGATCGTGCGGGTGTGAGACGTCGCGGGAGTCGGGGTCGCGCGCGGATGTCATGGGTTCATGATCGCCCGGGCCGCGCAGACCGGGCAAGCGGACCCGCCTCGTTTCGACACCGCCCGAAATCCGTGCTAGTTTTACTTCTTGTGCCGCGGGGTGGAGCAGTTCGGTAGCTCGCTGGGCTCATAACCCAGAGGTCGCAGGTTCAAATCCTGTCCCCGCAACAAAAAGAGGAAGGCCCCGCGAAAGCGGGGCCTTCCTCTTTTCCACTTTGACCGGGACTTTCCTTGCGTTTCTCTCGAACCCGCGGGTGTTCACTCGGGGTCGAGCGCCGCGCTCAGCTCGAGCATGAATCGCGTGATTACCGTGAGTTCGTCGTCGCCGAACTGCTCGGTGACGCCGCGCATCGCCCGCAGCCGCTCGCCGAAGTGCTGATAGAACTCCGAGCGCGACGCGTCGGTCAGCACGACGATCCGCGCACGCCGGTCGTGCGGATGCGGGCGGCGCTCGAGATGCCCCGACAGCGTCAGTCGATCGAGGAGCTTCGTCGTGGAGGCGGTCGAGATGCGCAGATGATCCGCGAGGTCGTGTGGACTGACGGCCTGGCCGCGCTGCTCCCGCATGATCAGCATGCGGAGAGCGGCTATGTCCGTGGCGTTCATGTCCATGTCGCCCTTCATGCCGCTGTGCATGCGGTCCATGGCGTCCCCGAGAGCCCGGATGGCGCGCAGGACGTCCATGACGGCGAAATCCCGCGGGGTCTGAGGTTCCCAGCGTTGCGACATGTGGACACTCCTCTCCACCCGTTGTATCATCGGGCACACCAGTTCGCTAGATAGGCTAGCGAAAAAGGGAGGATTCACGTTGACCGATACCGATCATGTCGTCCTCCTGGACGACGACGGCCGAGAGATCGGCACGGCGCTCAAGAGCAGCGTGCACGGAACCGAGACGGCGCTCCATCTGGCATTCTCGTGCCACGTCGTCAATGCGGACGGTCACGTGCTCGTGACACGCCGCGCACTCGGCAAGACCACGTGGCCCGGAGTGTGGAGCAACTCGTTCTGCGGCCACCCTCGCCCCGCTGAGCCCGTCCTCTCGGCGGTCCGCCGCCGCGCCGACTACGAGCTCGGCATCACGCTCACCGACATCGAGCTCGCGCTCCCCCTCTTCCGCTACCGCGCCGTCGACGTCAACGGCATCGTCGAGCACGAGCTGTGCCCCGTCTACACGGCGCTCACGCACGATGAGCCCGTCCTCAACCCGCGTGAGGTCGTCGACGCGAAGTGGGTCGACCCGGATGACCTCGCTGCCTCGCTCGAGGCGACGCCGTGGGCGTTCAGCCCGTGGCTCGTGCTCCAGGCTCAGCAGCTCCACCTCTTCGACCGGACGTCGGCGGCCGAACGTCGACAAGCATCGTGATCGAGCTCGCGCCGGCCCCCTCCGCGGCGATCGACGGCGCGATCGATCAGGCCGTCGAGCGCATCCGCGCGCGGGCGCTCCAGCTGGGCGGCTCCTTCACGACGCTCGGCGACGCGATCGCGCGCGCGGCATCCGGTGGCAAGCGGCTCCGTCCGCTCCTCGTGGCGGCGACCTTCGAGGCGTGCGGCGGCACGCCCACGGCGCAGCCGGGTCTCTATCCCGTGGCCGCGGCATTCGAGCTGCTCCACACCGCCTTCGTCGTGCACGACGACGTCATCGACCACGACACGATGCGCCGCGGCATCCCGAACGTCGCGGGCGAGTTCCGTCTGCGCGCCCGGGAGCAGGGGGCGGATGCCGCGGGCGAGGCGCTCCTCGGCGATGCCGCCGCGATCCTCGCGGGGGATCTGCTCCTGCACGAGGCGTGCCGGCTCGTCGCCCTCGCCGACGTCCGGCCCGCGCAGCGCGAAGCTCTCCTCGCACTCATCGACGACGCCGTCTTCGTCTCGGCCGCGGGTGAGCTCGCCGACGTCGAGCATGCCGTCGCGAACGACCTCGCCGACCCCGATGCGCTGCTCGCGGCGGCGCACGACAAGACGGCGGTCTACTCCTTCACGGCACCGCTGTGCGCAGGCGCGGTGCTCGCCGACGCTCCCGAGTCGGTCCTCACCGCGTTGCGGCGGGCGGGCGGCCGTCTCGGCCTCGCGTTCCAGCTCGTCGACGACCTGATCGGCGCATTCGGCTCGACGGCGCAGGCCGGCCGCGAGCCCGGCGGCGATCTCCGCGAGGCCAAGCGCACGCCGCTCATCGGTCTCGCGCGGGATTCCGACTCGTGGACGCACGTGAGCGACGCCCTCGCCGTCGCGCACACGGGGCCCATCGCGGTCCGCGCCGCCCAGCGCGCCCTCGACGAGAGCGGCGCCCGCGCGCGGCTCCTGACGCTCATCGACGAGGCGCTCGAGGAGGCCCGCAGCGCGGCCGCCGACCCCGCTCTTCCCACCGCTGCCCGGTCGCTCGTCGACGAGCTCGCACAGGCCGTCTCGGAGCGTGTGCCGTGAACGACACGCGGTCTGCAGGCGGCGCGACAGGTCTCGAGCTCTACGACCGGACGGCCCAGGATGTCGCGGCCTCCGTCATAGCCGCCTACTCCACTTCGTTCGGTCTCGCGTCGCGGATGCTCGGACCCCGAGTCCGCCCGCACGTGCGCAACGTGTATGCGCTCGCCCGGATCGCGGACGAGATCGTCGACGGCCCTGCGGAGGCGGCGGGCCTCGACCACAGCGCCGAGCGTGACGTGCTCGACGAACTCGAGGTCGAGACGCTCACGGCGATCCGACGCGGCTTCAGCGCGAACCTCGTCGTGCACGCCTTCGCCCGCACGGCGCGAGAGTGCGGCATCGGAGCCGACTTGATCGGGCCCTTCTTCGCCTCGATGCGGACCGACATCGAAACCTCGAGCCACGATCTCGCGTCGCACGACGCATACGTGTACGGATCCGCCGAGGTCATCGGGCTCATGTGCCTGCAGGCGTTCGTCAACGCCGGTGCGTCGACTCCGCGGCAGCCCGAACCGGTGCTCGTCGAGGGTGCGCGGCGGCTCGGCGCGGCCTTCCAGGACGTCAACTTCCTGCGAGACCTCGACCACGACGCGAGCGCGCTCGGCCGCGACTACCTGGGCGCCTCTTCGCGTGCCGAGGTCCTCGCGCGCATCGACGCCGACCTCGCGTGCGCGGCGGCGGTCATCCCCCTCCTCCCCGCCGACTGCCGGCGTGCTGTCACCGCGGCGCACGACCTCTTCGAGGCCCTCGCCCGCCGGCTCCGCCGCGCGACGCCGTCGCGCACACGGGTGCGCGTGCCGAACCCGGTCAAGGCGGCTCTTGCCGCACGCGCGTGGCTCGGCTTCGCTCCCCGGGGCGTGCGCGCATGAGTCGCACGCGCAGTCCTCGCGAACCCGGTCGCGCCGTCGTCGTCGGCGGCGGCATCGCGGGCCTCGCATCAGCCGCGCTCCTCGGTTCCGAGGGGTGGGACGTCACCCTCGTCGAGGCTCGAGACGAGGTCGGTGGCCGCGCAGGCTCGTGGGAGTCGGAAGGATTCCGCTTCGACACGGGTCCGAGCTGGTACCTCATGCCCGAGGTCTTCGACCACTTCTTCCGGCTGCTGGGCACGACGGCGGCCGACGAGCTCGACCTCGTCCCGCTCACGCCCGCCTACCGCATCTACACCGAGGGAGAGGCATCCCCCCTCGACGTCGTATCGGGTCGGGATGCCGCGACGAGCCTCTTCGAGTCCGTCGAGCCCGGCGCGGGGAAGCGACTCGACGCCTACCTGGACTCGGCGGCTGACGCGTACGAGCTGTCGATCTCGCGCTTCCTGTACGACTCGTACGAGTCGACCGCAGGCTTGCGCGATCCCGAGCTGCTGCGCCGCCTGCCGCGTCTCGCACCGCTGCTGACCCGCACCCTCGCGTCGCACGTGGAGCGGCGGTTCGAGGATCTGCGACTGCGTCAGATCCTCGGCTACCCCGCGGTCTTCCTGGGCGGTTCGCCGTATGGCGTGCCGAGCCTGTACCACCTCATGAGCCACCTCGACCTCGACGAGGGTGTCCTCTACCCGCGGGGCGGTTTCGTCGAGATCATCCGCGCGGTCGAGCGTCTCGCCCGTGCACAGGGCGTCGTCATCGAGACCGGCACGGCGGTCGCCCAGATCCAGACAGAGGATGCTGTCGCCACCGGCATCCGCCTGGCGGACGGTCGCACGATCGAGGCGGACCTCGTCGTCTCCACCGCGGATCTGCACCACACCGAGACGCGCCTCCTGCCGCCCGAGCTGCAGACCTATCCGGAGCAGTGGTGGGATAAGCGCACCCCGAGCCCCGGGGCGCTCCTCCTGCTGCTGGGCGTCGAGGGAGAGCTGCCCGAGCTCTCGCACCACACGCTCCTGTTCACGCGCGACTGGCGCGAGAACTTCGAGCGCATCTTCGGGCGGGACAGCGGCATCCCCGATCCCGCATCGCTCTACATCTGCAAGCCCAGTGCGACGGATGACACGGTCGCGCCCGCGGGGCACGAGAACATCTTCGTCCTCGTCCCCGTCCCGGCCGACCCGCTGCTCGGCCGCGGCGGCGAGGACGGAGACGGCGACGCGCGCATCGAGAAGGCGGCGGACGCAGTCATCGCGCAGATCTCGCAGTGGTGCGGCATCCCGGATCTCGCGGAACGCATCGTCCTGCGCCGCACGATCGCCCCCGGCGACTTCGCGGCGGATCTGAACTCGTGGCGCGGCAACGCGCTCGGTCTCGCGCACACGCTGACCCAGAGCGCCGTCTTCCGACCTCGGAACGTCTCGTCGCGCGTCGACAGCCTCATGTACGCGGGCGGCTCTGCGCTGCCGGGGATCGGCCTGCCGATGTGTCTCATCTCGGCCGAGCTCGTCGTCAAGCGCCTGCGCGGCGACCGCTCCCCGGGACCGCTCGCCGAGCCGGTCGTGGCGCGGGTCTGACGTGCCGGGACTGTATCTGCTCGCGATCCTCATCTCGTTCGCCGGCATCGCCGTGCTCGACGTGCGCCTCAGGCTCGCGTTCCCCGTCGCCCCGGGTCGCACGGCGGGGGCTGTCGCGCTCGGCACGGCCTTCTTCCTCGTGTGGGATGCCGTCGGCATCGCTGCAGGCGTCTTCGTCAAAGGCACGAGCCCCCTGCTGCTCGGCATCGACCTCGCGCCGCACCTGCCCCTCGAGGAGCCCGTGTTCCTCGCGTTCCTCTGCTACCTCGGCCTCGTCACGTGGGCAGGGGCGCTCCGGATCGCTGAACGGCGCGCGGAAGCGGCGAAGGAGCAGGCGCCATGACGTACGCGCTGCTCATCATCCCGTTCGCCGTCGCGACCCTCGCCGTGACCCTCGCGACGCTCGGGCGGCCGCGGTTCGGCCGCAGGATGGCGGCCTCCGCGGTCGCGGCGCTCGTGCTCGTGGTCCTCACGGCGGTCTTCGACAACCTCATGATCGCGGCGGGCCTGTTCACGTATCCGGACGAGCACATCAGCGGCCTGCGGATCGGCCTCGCCCCGCTCGAGGACTTCTCGTACCCCGTGTGCGCCGCGTTCCTCGTGCCGGCCGTCTTCACCCTGCTGAGCCCCCGGAGAACCGCATGACCGCCGCCGAGCCGCTGCGCGCGGGCGCCGTCGCACGCACCCTGTTCGTGTCGTCGCGCCCCGTGAGCTGGATCAACACCGCCTACCCGTTCGCCGCGGCCTACCTCCTGACGACGCGGCAGATCGATCTCGTGCTCGTGATCGGCACGCTGTTCTTCCTCATCCCGTACAACCTCGCGATGTACGGCATCAACGACGTCTTCGACTACGAGTCCGACCTGCGCAATCCGCGCAAGGGCGGCGCGCACGGCGCGGTCCTGGACCGGCGTCTGCATCGCATCACTCTCTGGGCGGCGGGACTGTCGTGCGCTCCCTTCGTCGTGTTCCTCTTGCTCGCAGGCTCGCCCTCGTCGTGGATCGTCCTGGCCGCGAGCCTCTTCTTCGTCGTCTTCTACAGCGCACCCCCGCTGCGGCTGAAGGAGCGCCCGTTCGCCGACTCGATCACGAGCAGCATCCACTTCTTCTCCCCCGCCGTGTACGGCCTCGTGCTCGCAGGCGCGACGTGGACGTGGCAGCTCGGCGCTGTCATCCTCGCCTTCGCGCTGTGGGGCGTCGCCTCGCACGCGTTCGGAGCGGTGCAGGATGTCGTGGCCGACCGCGAGGCCGGCATCGCGTCGATCGCGACGGCGCGCGGCGCACGATGGACCGTCCGGTTCGCACTGGCGTGCTACGCCGCCGCGGGACTCGTCATGCTCGCGACGGCATGGCCCGGACCTCTCGCGGCCGCCCTCGCCCTGCCGTACCTCGCGACGGTCTGGCCGTTCCGCAGCATCACGGACGGGACGGCGGATGCCGCGACGCGCGGGTGGGATCGCTTCCTGTGGCTCAACCAGATCACGGGTTTCGGCGTCACGCTCCTGCTGATCTGGTACTGGCTCCTCACGAGCTGAGGCCGGGCGCATCGCGCGCCCGGCCTCAGCTTCGTGGATCCCTCAGGAGATCAGCGCGGACCGCTCAGGAGCCGCCGAGCTCGATGAGCTTCTCGACCGCCGCCGTGAGACGCGCGTCGGCCTCGCCGTAGGCCGCCCAGTCTCCGGCCTGGAGGGCCGCCTCGCGATCGAGCATGGCCTTCTGCGCGTCCTGGAGCGCGGCCTCGTACTCGTCGGCGGGAGGCGTCGGCTCGGTCGACGGCGAAGGCGTCGGCTCGGTCGGTGCGGGCGTCGGCTCGGTCGGCCCCGGAGTCGGCGTCACGTCACCGTCTCCGGCGTCCGCTCCCGAGTCTCCGCCGAAGAGGGCATCGAGGGCCTCGTTGAGCGTGTCCTCGAAGGCGACCTTGTTGCCGAACGAGACGAGCACCTTCTGCAGCGTCGGGAGCTTCGTGGCACCCGACGACTGGACGAAGACCGGCTGCACGTAGAGCAGTCCGCCGCCGACGGGGAGCGTCAGGAGGTTGCCGTTGAGGACGTCCGACTGGCCCTGTCTCAGGATGTTGATGAACGCCGACACCTGCGGATCCGCGTCGAACGTGTTCTGCACCTGGCCGGGACCGGGGACACTCGTGTCGGCGTTGATCACCAGCATCCGGAGCTTGCCGTAGTCGTCGGCCTTCACGCCGTCTGTGCCGCCCGCGTTGGAGTCGACCGCGAGATAGCCCATGAGCACGTTCCGGGTGTTCTCACCCGCCGGGATGAAGCTCGTGAACATCGAGTACGACGGCACCTCCTGCCCCGGCATCTGCATCGTCAGGTAGTACGGCGGCTGCAGGAAGTTGGGGTTCTGCGGGTCGTCCGGCGTCTTCCATGCGTTGTCGCGCTGGTAGAAGGACTGCGCGTCGTTGACGTGGTAGACGCCGAGCATCGCGCGCTGCGCCTTGAAGAGGTCGGTCGGGTAGCGGACGTGGCTCATGAGGTCGCCCGACATCTCGGAGATCGGCTTGAGCGTCGTGGGGTAGACCTTCTGCCATGCCTGCAGGATCGGGTCCTCTTCGTCCCACGCGTACAGCTTCACCGAGCCGTCGTACGCGTCGACCGTGGCCTTGACCGAGTTGCGGATGTAGTTGATGTTGTCCAGCGCGACGCGGGGCGCCTCGTTGTTCGCGTCGGCGATCGCCTGCGAGAGGCTCACGATCGTCGAGTACGGGTAGCTGTCGCTCGTCGTGTAGCCGTCCACGATCCAGACGATGCGGCCGTCCACGATGCTCGGGTACGGGTCCTTGTCGAGCTCGAGGTAGGGCGCGACCTTCTGCACGCGCTCGAGCGGATTGCGGTCGTAGAGGATCTGCGAATCCTCGTTGACGTAGTCCGAGAACAGGATCTGCTCGGACTGGAACTTGAGCGCGTAGATGAGCCGGTTGAAGACATTGCCGACACTCGGTCCGCCGTCGCCCTCGAAGGTCGTCTTGGTCTCGGTCGCGCCGTCCTCGCCCTCGGGGTAGTCCAGCTCGATCGGCGCCGTCGTCTTGGGCGCGCCGACGATCGAGTAGATCGGCGAGTCCTCGCCGAAGTAGACGCGCGGCTCGAACTTCTCCTGCGTCGTCAGGACGCCGGTGGCGGGGATGCCGCGCTCGATGAAGACGGGGTTGCCGTCGGTCGTGCGGTCGTTGCCCTTGGCGGCGACGAGGCCGTAGCCGTGCGTGTAGACGAGGGTCGTGTTCTGCCAGGATGCCGCGTTGCCGAGCTGACTCACGTCGAGCTCGCGCACCGAGACGACAGTGTCCTGCGAGACGCCGTCGATGTCGTAGCGGTCGACATCGAGCGGGTCGGCGAACTGGTAGTACGAGCGGAACTGCTCGAGCTGCTTGACGGTCGGGCTGATGATCGCGGGATCCATGATGCGGATCTGCGCCGTCGTGGCGGCATCGGCGCGCAGCTGGCCGGGCTCGGCGTCCGTCGTCGCGGTGTAGTCGCTCTTGTCGAGGCCGTCGATGCCGTACGCATCCTGGGTCATGTCGATCCCGCGCTGGTAGTACGGCTCTTCCAGGGCGAACTGGTTGGGGCGCACCTGGAACGTGTTGAGCACCCACGGGTAGGCGATGCCGAGCACGATCGACGAGACCAGGAGCAGGCCCGTCGCGATGAGGGGGTAGCGCCAGCGGCCGATGATCGCGGTGACGAAGAACAGCACGCCCACGAGGATCGCGACGATCGAGAGGATCGTGAGCCCGGGGATCACGGCGTGCGTGCCGACGTAACCCGGACCGACGATGCGGTCACCCGGCTCGATGAGCGTCTTGTAGCGGTCGAGCCACAGGCTCGCCGCCTGCACGAGCAGATAGACGCCCGCCAGCACGGCAACCTGGATGCGCGCGGACTTCGAGATGCGCAGCTCGCGCTGGCCCACACGGACCGAGCCGTACAGATACGACACGAGCGCCGTCACGAGCAGGCAGACCAGCAGGACAGCCGACACGAATCCGAGGAGCGTGCTGTAGAAGGGCATCGCGAACAGGTAGAAGCCCGTGTCGAGGCCGAACTGCGGGTCTTTCGTGGAGGTCGCGACGCCGTTCAGCCACAGCCACGTGGTCTCCCACTGGGCCGATGCGGCGAAGCCGGCGAAGAAGCCGAAGAAGATCGGGATGCCCCACATCGCGAGGCGACGGAGCGGCTCGACGACCTCCTGGTAGCGGTCCAGCTGCGAGCTCAGCCGCGCGTACACGGGGCGCAGGCGGTACGCCAGCTGGATCGAGAGCCAGACGGGAACCGCCATGCCGAAGAATCCGACCGCGAACATGACGATCCTCGCGACCCACTGGGTCACGAGTACGGACTGGAATCCCAGCTGCTCGAACCAGAGCCAATCGGCGAACAGGTTCGCGAAGATGAAGAAGGCCACCACGAGGGCGGCGATGATCGCGAACGATATTGCCAGAACGCGGCGGGTGCGGGAGGGTGTGGCCGGGCTCGGCGCAGACGTCGTGGTCACCGTCTCATCCTAGGTGCGCCGCTCAGGGGTGACGCCGCGTCCGCGCTGGGCGAACCCTCAGAGTTGTCTGGGCCCAGGCGGCGTCGGTGAGCTGGTCGGCGGTGTCAGGACGTACCCTTCGATACGGCGGCTGCGCCGCCTACTCAGGAACCACAGGTCGGGAGCGCGTCGAGGTCGCCGTCCTCGCGGATCGCCTCGAGGGCCGCGAGCGAGTCGTCCAGATCCTCGACCGAGAAGACCCGGAGGCCGTCCGGGACGTGACCGACGACCTCGTCGCAGTTCGACGCGGGAGCCAGGAACCAGTCCGCGCCTGCGCCGACCGCGCCCCACATCTTCTGGCGGATGCCGCCGATGGGGCCGACCGTGCCGTCCGACGCGATGGTCCCGGTGCCCGCGACGTTCTCGCCGCCGTTGAGGTTGCCGGGCGTCAGGGTGTCGATGATCCCCAGCGCGAACATCATGCCGGCGGAAGGCCCGCCGACATTGTCGATCTGGATCGTGACGTCGATGGGGAACTCGAAATCGCTCAGGAGACGGATGCCGAGCAGCCACACGGTCTCGCCGTCGACGGTCGACTCGGCAGGCGTGACCTCGACAGTCTGCTCCGCACCGTCGCGCTCGATCTTCAGTTCGACGGCCGCGCCGCCGCCGGCGTTGACGATCTCGCGCAGCTGATCGGCGCTCGTGAGCACCTCGCCGTCGGCCTCGAGGAGCACATCGCCCTCCTGAAGGACGCCGGTCGCTGCGGAGCCGTCCATGAGCGAGTGCACCGAGATCTGCGAGACGACGTCGTAGCCGAGCTCGGTGAGCGCGGCCGCCGTCGCCTCTTTCTGGGAATCGACCATGAGCGCGCTGCTCTCCTTCTCGCGATCTTCGGTGGTCTGCCCCTGGGGGAAGATCGCGTCGATCGGGAGGACGGCGCGCGTCGGGTCGAACCACGCGGTCGCGAGCTCGGGCCACGACGGCGTGCGCTCGCGGTTGCCGACGACCTGCACGGTCAGCAGGTCGAGCGCGCCGTCGGTGGGGTACGTCTCGGCACCCTCAACCGCGATGAGCGGCACTTCCTCTCCATCGGCCGAGGTCGCGGTGCCGAGCGTGTTGTAGACGGGACCGGGACGCTGGATGACGTAGGCCGTCGGCAGGAAGGTCAGCACGAGCAGGATCACCATGGCGATCGCGAGCGCCCACACGCCGATCAGGGCGGACCTGGTCATGCGCCGCCGCGGGGCGGGCGCGATCGTCACGTTCTCGTCGAACAGCGCCACGGCAGGCCTTTCTCGGGGGAACTCGTCAGTCGTTCGCGACCGGCGTACAGCGAGAGGTGTTCCGGGCGGGGAGTGCGAGGATGCGTGCCACTAGCGTAGAACGCGAGGTCATGAACCGGCTGAAAGGCGGCTGAAGTGCCAGAGGACGATCGCAGCCCGGAAGAGGAGTTCCAGGAACTCATCAGGCAGCTGTTCGGAGCCGGTGCCGAGGGCATCGATCCCGAGCAGCTCTCGCGGCTGACGGGCATGGGCATCGATCCCGCCACGATGCAGACGCTCATGCAGCAGCTCCAGGGCGCGTTCGCCGGCGGCGGTGAGATCCAGTGGGACCTCGCCCAGCGGCAGGCCCTGCACCTCGCCAACCAGGACGGCCTGGGGGTGACCGCGGGCCAGCGCACCGACTTCGATCAGGCGTTCGCCCTCGCGGCGCTGTGGCTGAGCGAGGCGACGACGATCTCGGAGCTCGCCCAGCCTCCGCAGGTGCTCACCCGCGGCGCATGGGTCGAGGCGACCCTCCCGGTATGGCAGGAGCTCGCCGAGCCCGTCGCGACGAGCATCGCCGACGCCCTCACATCGGCGCTGAGCGATCAGGCGCCCGACGACATGCAGGGGCTCATCCAGGGCGCGGGCCGTCTCATGCGCACGGTCGGCGGCTCGCTGTTCGCGACACAGCTCGGACACGTCGTCGGCCGGCTCTCACTCGAGGTCGTCAGTGGCGGCGACGTGGGAATCCCCGTCATGCCGGACGGCGAGGCCGCGATCCTCCCCCAGAACTTCGCGGACTTCGGTCGCGATCTCGAGATCCCGGACGACCAGCTCGGCCTCTACATCGCGACGCGCGAGCTCGCGCACGCCCGGCTCTTCCGCCACGCGCGGTGGCTGCGGCTGCACGTCATCACGCAGGTGACCGAATTCGCGCGCGGCACGCACGTCGACACCGAGGCCCTCGAGGACCTCGCGTCGCGCTTCAACCCGTCCGAGCCCGAGGAGCTCCGCCGCGCGCTCGAGAGCGGCGCGCTGCTGCCGGCGCGCTCCGAGGCGCAGACGCAGGCGCTCACGAAGCTCGAGAACCTGCTCGCGACGATCGAGGGCTGGGTCGACGTCGTGACGACGGATGCCACGAGCCGGCTGCCTTCGGCCGAGCGCATCGGTGAGGCCGTGCGCCGGCGCCGCGCCGTCGGCGGCCCCGCCGAGCAGGCGCTCGGCTCGCTCGTGGGTCTCGAGCTGCGGCCGCGCCGCATGCGCGAGGCCGCCGCGATGTGGCGTGCCGTGACGGATGCCGTCGGCCCCGCCGCGCGCGACGCCCTGTGGGACTACCCCGACCTCATGCCGACGTCCGAGGACATCGACGACCCCGCCGCGCTCGTCGCGCGGCTGCAGGCCCGTGCCCGCGGCGAAGAGCCCGCGCGCGACGCGTTCGACGACGCCCTCGAGGCGCTCCTGTCCGGGAAGACCGGCGACGCCCCCGAGGGCGGTTCCGAGGACGGTCCCGCCGAGGACGGTCCCACCGACCCCGAGGACGAGCGCCCCGTCTGATCCTGTCCTCTCCTCCCCAGGGTGCGGGCCGGCACGTACGCCGGTGCACATCCTGTGGAGGAGCGTTCCGGTCGCGCACACGCCGAGATGATCGGGGGATGCTGCGCCTCGACCCCGCTCACCCTCCGCTGTGGCGGGATGCCACGACCCTGCAGTTCGGTCTGGAGCCCGTCGCGATCGTCGACGTCTCGGAGCCGTGGCAGGAGCGGCTCGTGCGCGAACTCGAGCGCGGGATCCCGCCCGCGGGCCTCGAAGCGGTCGGCAGCGCGGTGGGCGCGCCGGACGGCGCCGTGGGTGTCTTCGTCCGACGCCTCTCGCGTGCGCTCGCGACCGAACGCCCCGCGCCGCCCTCCTGCGTCCTGATGCTCACGGCCGAGCGCGACGATTCGGCGCTCGTCGGGCACCTCCGCGATGCCCTCGAGGCGGCGGGGTTCGCCTCCGCCCGTGAGCCGTGGAGCAGGACCGAAGCCACGGGGGACACCCCCGTCATCCTCGTGGCGCACCATGTCGTCGATCCCCGCAGCGCGGCGCTGCTGCTCGGGCGCGACATCCCGCACCTGCCGGTCGTCTTCAGCGGCACGAGCGTCGAGATCGGGCCCTTCGTGCGTCCCGGGCTCACGCCGTGTCTCGCGTGCGTCGCAGCCCATCGGCGCGACGCCGACGACGCGTGGCCTCAGCTCGCCTCGCAGCTGCTGGGCCGCCGCGCGCCCCACGTGTCGGCGGCTGCGGCGTGGGAGGGCGGGCTGGCGGCCGCCCACATGCTCACGGACGCGGCGCGCCACCCCGGGCGCCGGATTGCGCATTCGCTGACGGTGCGCGCCGAGACCGGGGCGCGGACGACGCGGACGCATCGCCCGCACGTAGCATGTCGCTGCCGATCTCTCGGAGGAATCGCGACGGCGCGCGTCCACGAGATCCCGGTGACCACGAGAGCGACAGCGTACGCGCGGCCCGCGTGATGCCGACGTACGCGAGCCGGCGCTCCTCGTCGACCTGCTCGAATGTCGTCGCATAGCCGATCGGAAGCAGCCCTTCGGCGAGCCCGACGAGGTGGACGTGGTCCCATTCGAGTCCCTTGGCCGCATGCAGCGTTGCGAGCGTCACGGTGCGCAGCGACGGCTCGTCGTGCGACTTGGCCCGCGCCAGCAGGTCGTCGGTGAACGCGCGCAGGCTCGTGCCCTGCGGCGCCTCCTCGGCGAGGCGCAGGATCGCCGCGCGGGCCTCCCACGCATCCCGCAGCGCGCCGCCGGCCTGAGGCGGCTCCTCCGTGAGCCCGAGCGAGCGCAGCACGTCGCGCACCGCGCCGAGGAACCCGCTCTCGAGCGGCGCGACCGAGGCTCCACGCAGCGCCATGAGCGCCTGACGGACCTCCGGGATGTCGAAGAACCGCTTGCCGCCGAGCACCGACGAAGCGATGCCGGCATCTGCGAGCGCCCGGACGAACTCGGCCGACTGCGCATGCGCGCGGTAGAGGATCGCGACGCGCCGAGGATCGGTTCCCGCATCGAGCTGCACGCGGATCCTGGCCGCGACGCCGCGTGCCTCGGCCTCGTCGTCGTTGTACCCCGTGACCGTCGGGAGACCCTCACGGGCGGGTGCATCCGGGCGCGGCGCGCGCGCTGCCGACAGTACGAGCGCGCCGGGGCGGTCGCGCATGAGGGCGTTAGCGACACCCAGGATCGGGGCATCCGATCGATGGTTCTTCTCGAGTCTGACGACTTTGGCGCCCTCGTGGTGCTGCGCGAACTCGAGGAGGTAGCGCGCGTCGGCGCCCGCGAAGGAGTACACCGTCTGACTCGCATCGCCGACGACGCAGAGGTCGCGCCGATCGCCGAGCCACAGACCGAGCAGCCGGTGCTGCAGCGGCGAGACATCCTGGAACTCATCGACCGTGAAGTGGCGGTACTGCTCCCGGACGGCGCGCGAGACCTGGGGCTCGGCCTCGAGCATGCCCGCGCACGCGAGCAGGACGTCCTCGAAGTCGAGCTGGCGACGCTCGTCCTTGAGCTTCTCGTACGCGCGGTGCAGCTCGGCGACGCGGCTCGCCTCGAGGCGTCCGACGCCCTCTGGGCGTGACGCGGTGTAGGCGTCGATGCTGCGCAGCGTCACCTTGCGCCACTCGATGCCGCTCGCGACGTCGCGGAGCGTCGCGACATCCGGATCGATGCCGATTCCGTCGGCCGCGTGCGCGAGCATGCGCACCTTGTTGTCGATGATGCCGGGCATCGTGTCGCCCGCGAGGGTGGGCCAGAAGTAGTTGAGCTGGGCGAGGGCCGCCGCGTGGAACGTGCGCGCCGAGACGCCCTCGATGCCGAGTCCGCGCAGGCGCGAGCGCATCTCGCCCGCGGCCTTCGCCGTGAAGGTGACGGCCATGACGCGCCCGGGCGAGTATGCGCCGGTGTCGATGCCGTGCGCGATGCGACGCGTGATGACGCGCGTCTTCCCGGTGCCCGCGCCAGCGAGCACCACGACAGGTCCGCGCAGCGTCGTCGCCGCCTCACGCTGCTGCTCGTCGAGCCCCTCGAGCGCCCGGTCCGTCATTCCGCCCCCGCGTGCCAGTCCGAGATGAGGCGGTGCGCGATGGAGGCCGGCCCGGGCAGAAGTACGTCGCCCTCGCCCGCGAGGCCGGCGCCGATCTCGTCGCGCGTGAACCACCGGACCGCCGCGATCTCGTCGAGGTCGGGGCGCGCCGCGGCGTCTTCGAGCGCCGTCGCGAAGAATCCGAGCATGAGCGAACGGGGGTAGGGCCACGCCTGCGAGCCGCGGTACTGCAGCGAGGCGACCTCGACGCCCGACTCCTCGCGCACTTCCCGCACGACCGCGGCCTCGAGCGACTCCCCCGCCTCGGCGAAGCCGGCGAAGCATGAGTACCTGTCCGCGCCCCACGCCGCGTTCGACCCGAGCAGCAGCAGATCGGGGTCCTGCGCGCTCGTCACGGCGACGATGACGGCGGGATCCGTGCGCGGGAAGTGCTCTCGACCGCAGTCCGGGCAGTGACGTGACCAGCCCGCGCCGCGCAGTTCTGTCCGTGCGCCGCATGCGGGGCAGAACGGCGCTTCCAGGAGCCACCGGCCGAGGCTCAGCGCCTCGACGAAGAGGCCCGCCTCGTCCCTGGACAGATCGCCGCCCACGGCGCGGAGGCCCGCCCAGCGGCCGGGCGCCGAGAACGGGGCGGATGCGTCGGCCCCGAAGGTCGCGGAGAGGACGGCGACGCCATCGGCATCGCGTCCGAGGAAGGCCCACTCTGCCGATGCCGGCACATCGCCGGGTGCAGCGAAATGCAACGCAGGACGGTCGGTGGCTGCGAGCGGCGCGGCATCCCCGTGCAGGACGAGCACGCGGGTCGCGGCATCCGCTCGCAGACGCTCGATCAGGCCGTCGGCGGAGCGCTCCTCCGCGGCACGGTCGAGGCCCGGTGCGGACAGAGCGGGGCGAGTGCGTCCGGGCGTGGTCATCCAGCACCTCTCTGGTGGTCGGCGGCGGTAGGACACCGGCGGGCCGGCGGGCTCAGCGCACCCGGGCGTGGCGTCAGGATGGGCGGCGACGGCCGACCTACCCTGGGCACATGGCACGCTCTCCCCTCACTCTAGCCGCGTCCGTGACGTCGGCTCTGCCCCGGGTCGGCGTCGTCGGGGCCGGCGCCCTGACCGAGGGCGCCGCGGGGCGCTTCGACTCCGCCGTCGCCGAATTGGACGACGGACGCCGCGTCGTCGTGCGCGCGCCGGCGGACCCGGATGCCGCGACCGAGCTCGCCGCCGAAGTGCGGGCGCTGCGCGCCCTGACCCCGGGTGTGCGGGGCCTTCTGCCGTTCCGCGCCCCCGAACTGCTCGGCGAAGCGGGGCTCGGCGACGCCCGCGTCGTCGTCGTCGACTTCCTGCCCGGATATCGCGTCGACGCCGCGCACCTGCCGCCCGGACGCGGGGCCGCGACCTCCGTCGGCGAGGCGCTCGCGGCGCTGCACACGCTTCCGCTGTCGATCGTGCGGACCGAGGGCCTGCCCGTGCGCACGCCGAGCCAGATCCGCGACGACGTGCGCCGGCTCATCGACCGCGTCCGTGCGACGCACCAGGCACCCGAGGCCCTCCTCGACCGCTGGACGCGGGCCGTCGAGGCCGACGTGCTGTGGCGCTTCGAGTCGGCCGTCGTGCTGGGCGGCGCCGGCGCGGCATCCTTCCTCTTCGAAGACATCGAGTCGGCACCGCACGTCACGGGACTGCTCGAGTGGCACGGGCTGCAGGTGGGCGACCCCGCGACCGACCTGCAGTGGCTCGCCTCGGCTCCCACGGCCGCCGCCGACGTGTACCGCGCCTACTCCGGACACGTGAGTCGCGCGCCGGACGCCCTCGTGCGCGAGCGCGCCCGACTGTACGCCGAGCTCGAGTTCGCGAAGTGGCTCGTCCACGGCGTCGAGGTGGGTCGCGACGACATCGTCTCGGACGCCGTCGGGCTGCTGGACGCGCTCGTCGAGAGCGTGCGCGGCGACGAGCTCGTGCCGCCCGGCGACCTCGACGTCGAGGATGCGATCGCATTGCTGGGACGCGTGCCGGAGCCGTCGCCGACGAGCGTCGACACGTCGATGCAGACCGACGCGTACGACCCCGAAGAGCTCTCGCTGTGGATCACGACGCAGGATGCCGCAGGCGCACCCGCCGACGAGGCCGCAGCCGATCACGAGGGGACCGAGGAGTCCGCCGAGGTCGACGCACCCGGCGCCGCCCTCTTCGACGACACCTCGACGGCGCCGCTCGATCTCGCGGAGCTCGAGGATCAGGCGCCGCGCACGGCGGACGTCGACGAGGAGCGGGAGGCGGATCGCGCTTCGCGGGCCGCGTTCCAACGCTGGACGAGCTCGTCCTCGGAGTAGACGCGGTCCGAGCGGATCACGAGATCGTCGCCGACGTAGTAGAGCGCGACGTCGATCTCGTCGAGGGGCACCCCGTGCCGCTTGTGATACGCGAGGCGGTACAGGGCGAGCTGGAACATCCGCTCCTCCCGCTCGGCGGCTGACGCCGGCGGGCGGCCCGTCTTCCAGTCCACGATCTCGATCCGGTCGCCGCGGCGGTACACGGCGTCGAGCTTGCACACGACCCGCCCCAGCTGCTCCGCGCCCGGAAGCGAGATGTCGATCTCGGTCTCGACCTCGATCGGCTGCAACGGCCCCCACTCGGACGCCTCGAACGTGGCACGGAGCCGCGCGAGCGCCTGCTCCTCCTCGATCGACACCTCGGTCTCGCTCGTCTCGTCGTCGATCTCCCACAGCGCGTCGTCGAGCGATGCGCCGCGTCCCGCGAGCCCCGAGCGCTGCTCGACCCACGCGTGGAAGAGCGTTCCGCGCAGCGTCTGACCGTACGGCCGCTCGGGAAGCGGCCGCGCGATCGAGCGGACCGTCGCACCGAAGTCGCCGACGAAGTCCTTGAAGCGCGATGCGCCGATGCGGGCCGGCGCCTGCGGCACCTCGCCCCGCCGGCGACGCTCCGCCTCGGCGAGCAGCGGGCCGAGCACGTCGTCGGGTTCGGGCTCGCCCGACGCGGCCGATGCGACCTCCTGAGCGGCGCGCTCGACGGCGGGCCGACGCTCGCCGAGCGGATCGAGGGGCCAGCTGAGCACCCGGCCGCCCTTCTCGAGATAGGGATTGTCGCCGGGATCCGACGCGTCGATCTCGTCACGACCGAGCGCCGAGAGCATCTCCTGCAGATAGCGGCTCGGGCGCCGCGGCGCCTGCTGACCGGCCCAGTGCGAGCCCGTCAGCAGCAGGTCCGCGCGGGCCCGCGTCACGGCGACGTAGGCGAGACGGCGCTCCTCGCGCTCCTGGTGCTCGCGGTCGGCCTCGCGGAAGGCCTCGATCGCGGCAGGCAGGTCGACGTCGTCGTCGGCGGGATCCCACTCGAGGCGGGGCAGCGCGGCACGATCGCCGCGCAGTGCGTACGGCAGCACGCCGAAGCCGAGCCATCCCGCGACGGTGCGCGGCGCCTTCGGCAGCTCGCCCTCGACGAGACGGACGACGGCGACGGCATCCCATTCCAGGCCCTTCGAGCCATGGATCGTCAGCAGCTGCACGACGCCGGGCTCGGGCGGCTCGGGTCGCGGCATGAGCTCGTCGGTCTCCTCAGCGTGATCGAGCCACGCGAGCAGGCTCGCGATCGACCCCCGGTCGTCGGCGAGCAGGAACGCGCGCACTTCGTCGAGGAACGATCGCAGCCGCGAGGACGCGATGCGCGCGGGCCCGCGCGTCTCGTTCGCCGCGAGCTCGATGTCGAGGCGCAGCTCGAGCTCGATCATGCGGATGAGGTCGGGGATCGGCTGCCCGACCGAGCCGCGCAGCCGATGGAACAGCTCACCCGCGTCGCGCAGGCGGGCGCGCCCGTCGGCGGTGATGTCCGAGAGCAGTCCGTGGTCGGCCGACGCGCGGCGGACGAATTCGAGAGCGTCGACGATCGACGACTGCTCGTCGGCACCCGCGGAGCCCCTGATGCGCTGCGCGAGCTCGTCGTCGAACTTCGTGAGCGTCGCGTCGCGGCGGGCGAGGGTCTCGGCGAGGCCTTGGAGCGCCGCGAGATCCTGCACGCCGATCGCGAAGCGCGGACCGGAGAGGATCCGCAGCAGTGCCGATCCCTGCGACGGATCGTGGACGACCCGCAGCGCCGAGACGACGTCGACCACCTCGGGAGCCGACAGGAGACCGCCGAGGCCGAGGATGCGATTGGGCACGCCCGCCGCGTTCAGCGCGTCGGAGAAGAGCTGCATGTGCCGCTTCGTGCGGAACAGGATCGCGCCGGAGTGCGCGCGCCGCTCGACCGCGAGCCCCGCGGCGGCGCGTTCGAGCGCCATCCGGTCCTGCTCCGCCTCGTGCTCGGCGCGGACCGCGGCGAACCACCGCCCGACCTCGTGCGCCTCGTCGTCGACGCTCGGGTCGAAGCGATGCCCGACGCGCCCTGCTGCGGCGCCGGGGCGCGGTGCGAGCGGGTCGACGGCGACCGTCTGCCGATCGCTGCCCGCGAGGACCGCGTTGGCCGCCGTGAGGACGCCGAGGTCGTTGCGCCAGCTGATCATGAGGCTGTGGTGCCGCGCGTCCGTGGTGCGCGCGAACGCCGCAGGGAAGGCCGAGAGGTTGTCGGCGGATGCTCCGCGCCAGCCGTAGATCGACTGGTGCGGGTCGCCGACAGCCATGACGGGCGTGTCGTGGAAGATCGCGGCGAGGAGATCGGTCTGGATGACGGACGTGTCCTGGTACTCGTCCAGCAGGACGACGCGAAACTGGTCGCGGATCTCGGCCGCGACATCCGGTGCAGCCTCGACGATCTGGAGCGCCCCGGCGACCTGGTCAGCGAAGTCGAGCGTGTCGTCCGCGCGCTTGCGCTCCGCATAGTCGGCGATGAGTCCCGCGAGCACGGAGAGCCCGCTCAGGCTCCGCCGCGCCGAGTCGACGAGGGTCTGGTCCTTCTTGAGACGGCAGCTGACGTCGGCGAGTCGCGCGGCCCACCGGTCGCCATAGGCGACGAGTTCGGGGAGGTCGACACGGTTGTCGAGCACTTCGCCCGCGAGGCGGTGCACGGCATCGACGACGGTCGAGAACGCCTCCTCGCGCTGCGCGAGCCGCTCGTCAGGCGAGCCGATGACGACGCGGCGCGCGAGGAGCCACGAGCCGGACTGGCTCAGCAGTGCGGAGTCGGGATCGCGGCCGATGCGGGCTCCGTGATCGCGGACGATCCCGTCCGCGAACGAGTTGTACGTCGCGACGCGGGCGCGGCGCAGGAGTGCGTCGGCCGCGGTGGATCCACCGGCCGGCGCGGCGCCGAACTCGACGGCGAGCCCGTCCAGGAGCGCGCCCAGCGCGGTCTGACGGTCACGCGGAGAGGAGTGCGCGTGCGCCTCCCAGAACGCCGCGAGATCGCCGCGCGTCACGAGAGCTTGCACGTGCGGCAGCAGCCCGCGCTGCTCGTACTCGCCGATCGTCGTGAGCCGGCGCTGGATGCGCTCGGCGAGCTCACCGGCCGCTTTGCGCGTGAAGGTGAGGCCGAGCACCTCTTCTGCCCGCACATGCCCGTTCGCGACGAGCCACACGACGCGTCCGGCCATCGTCTCGGTCTTGCCGCTTCCCGCGCCGGCGATGACGATGGCGGGCGCGGGCGGCGCTTCGATGACCGCCGTCTGCTCGGGCGTGGGCATCGGGAGGCCGAGCGCGATCGCGATCGACGCCGCGGGGATCGCGAGGGGCCCGGACCAGACGTCGGTCGTGACGTCTTCGGGGGCGAGGATGCTCACGAAGCGGACACCGCCTTGACCGTGTGCAGGGCGCAGACGCCGAAGCGGGCCGTCGCGCAGTGGGCGTCGATGGGCGCCGCGAACCGGTCGGAGGCCATCGCCCGCGCAGCTGTCGCGATCTGCTCGAGGAAGGCGGAGCGTGAAGTGTCGTCCATGGGCAGCTGCCGCGCGAGGCGGTAGTCGGGCTCCTTCTGGGTCGTGCGTGAGAGCACGATCAGGCGTGCTCCCGCATTGGCGGCGCCCTCGGCGCCCGGGACGAGGCCCTCGAGGAAGGCGAGCTGATATGCCGCGAGCTGCGGGTCGTCGGCCACCTTGTCGTCGCTCACGCGCGCCTCGGAGCGACCCGTCTTGAGGTCCACGATGAGGACGCGCTCGCGGTCGGGCGGAGCATCGTCGGTGGCGAGCCCCTCGCCGCGCCCCGGCGGGTAGGCCTCGACGCGGTCGATCGAACCGCTGAGCATGGCCCAGCGCCCTTCGCGCTCCGGCGAATCGCCGGCGACGCGCACGGGCGGCGTCTCGCCGGGCGCGGCATCCATCCCGACGGCGAGGCGGAAGCGGGCCTCGGCGCCGATCGTCCGGCCCGACTCGGCGTGGAACATGTGCAGGTAGCGGTGCAGCCGCCCCGCGAGGACGTCTGCCCAGGCCCTCTCCTTGCGCGAGATCCAGTCCGCCTCGAAGTCGAGCTCGCCCCAGCGGTCGTCGACGATCGCGACGATCTGGTCGAGGTCGCCCGAGGGCACCTCCTCCATCGCGGCATGCAGGATCGTGCCGGCCCCTGCCGACCAGGACCGCGTGTCACCGCCGAGCGCGCGGATGGCCCAATCGAGCCCGCAGTCCGAGAACGTCTTGAGCTTCGACGGCGACACCGGCACCGGCGCCCGCAGCGGATCGCGCAGGGGGCCGGTCGAGGACGCTGCCGCGACCCCGAACCAGTCGCGCGGAGCCGCCCCCGCGACGCCCTCCCGCGCGAGGACGGCGATCTGTTCGGCGGAGTGTCGTCGCGCGACCGCGGAGGGCGACGTCGTGAGCGTCCGGCGGTGCTGCGCGACGAGTCCGCGGAGCGTGAGCGGATGCTGCGCCTCGGCCCGTTCGGCGGCGGCCTCATCGGGCGCGGGGAGGAAGGTCAGCAGCGGGCTCGGTCCGAGCGAGTCGTCGTCGACCGCCGTGACGGCGAGCCGCAGCCGCGCGCGGGAGACGGCGCGCACGAACAGGCGCAGCTCGTCGTGGAGGGCGTCCCGGCGGCGATCGAGTGCTGCCGGGGCGGCGGGGGCGGGCAGTCCCGCCCGCCACGCCGCGACGTCGTCCGCGAGCCGCCACGCGTCGAGCGTGCCGCCGCGCGGCCGCAGATTCGGCCAGACGCCGTCCTGCAGTCCTGCGATCACGACGCCGTCGAACTCGGCGCCGAGGGCCGAGGCGGGCGTCAGGATCGACACGGCCTCGGCGCGGTCGGGCGCCGTGAGGATGTCTTCCGGGACGGCGCTGTCGAGGATGCGGCGGAGGAAGACGGCGGGGTTCTCGCGGGGTGAGCGCTCGGTGAACCGCTTGGCGGCGTCGAAGAGCGCGACGAGCGCGTCGAGCGCCCGGTTGGCTTCCGCAGCGAAGACGCCGGGCGCGGACGCCACGTCGCTCCAGGCGGCCGACAGCCGGCGACCCGAGATGTCGCGCGAGCGATCCCACACGGTCCACAGCAGCTCGTGGGCGTTGTCGCCGCGCGCGGCCGCGTCGTGCACGCGGGCGAGTGTCGCGGCGACGCGCTCTGCGGCGCGGGCCTCGGGAGTGTCGAGCAGCGCGAGCCCCGCGGGGTGCGCCATGGCCTCGCACACGAGCTCGCGAGCGACGCGTGCCGGGCCCGCTCCGGGTTCCTGCGCCTCGCGGAGGGCCGCGTGGCGCAGCCGAGCCCTCAGGCGGCGGAGGCTCACGGCATCCAGCCCCCCGAACGGCGACAGGAGGGCGGCCGTGAGCTCTTCGTACGACCTCTCGGCGGCCGGCGCCATGCCGAGCGCCACGAACTCGGAGATCTCGCGCACGACGCTCTCGCCGCCGAGGGGTCGCGAGAGCGCGCCCGCGCGCGTCGGGACCTCGCGCGCGGCGAGCTCGACCTCCAGGTCGGCGACCTGTCGCGTGTCGTGCGCGATCACCGCGATGCGGCCCCACGGCATGCCGTGCAGGACGTGCCATTCCCGGACGATGCGCGCGATGCGGTCGATCTCCTCGAACGGCGAAGGCGTCACGTGGCACACGACCGAGCCGTCGTCCTCGACGGGAGGCCCGGGAGGACGTCGGTGCACGATGGTGCCGCCGGCCCCGATCGACTCCGTGACGGTGCGGGCGAGCCGCGTGAGGGACGCCGTCGCGCGATGCGGCGTGTCGAGCACCCACGTCTCGCCGAGCAGGTCGCCGAGCTCGCGGAAGAGCGACGCGCTCGCTCCGCGGAAGGCCCCCGAGCCGATGTCGGGGTCGCCGAAGGCCATCACGGCGACTCCGCGCGCACGGAAGGCGCGCACGAGTCCCACTCCCCCGGGCGTGAGCTCCTGCGCGTCGTCCAGCAGTACGACGCGCAGGTCGGCGGCGGCGCCCAGACGCTGTTCGCCCTTGTCGCCGCGTGCGGCGCCCGCGAGCAGCCCCGCGGCCTCGTGGACGAGCTCGGCGGGGTCGCGGTGCGCCGAGCGCATCGAGCCGAGCACGTCCCGGTACTCGCGGAGGAAGGATGCCGCCGCCGTCCATGCGGGACGGTCGTAGGCCTCGCCCGCCCCCGCGAGGGCCTCCGGGGCGATCGCCCTCTCGCTGCACTCGGCCGACAGCGCGCGGAGCTCGGCGCGGAACTGCCGCGAGGCGCGCAGCGCGGGGCCGAGCGCAGCGGGCCAGCGGTCGCGACCGACGGCGGCGTCGTCCGCGTCGCCCGCGAGCATCTCGGCCACGATGCGGTCCTGATCGCCCGCCGTGAGCAGCTGGGGCGGCGCGGCGCTCTCGGCGACCGCCGCGGCGCGTACGAGTCCGAAGGCGAAGGAGGCGACCGACCGCGCGAGCGGTCCAGGAGTCGCGACGTCGAGATCCGCCGCGAGCCGATCGCGCAGCGCCGTCGCCGTCTGCCGCGTCGGCGTCAGCACGAGGATCTCGTCGGGGCTCAGCGCACCACTCGCGAGCAGGGCCGCCACGCGCGCGGCGAGCGTCGCCGTCTTGCCCGTTCCGGGCGCTCCGACGACGGTGCCCGATGCCTCGACCGGCAGTCCGACGACGCGGAGCTGAGCGGGGTCGAGGACGGTGTCGGGGCTCACTCCAGCACCGTAGCGCGACCCGCCGACACCTCCCTGACGCCCTTCCGCGGTGTCGCACCGTCGTTCGCCCAGAGCGTGCGCCATGCGGCGCCGGCGGTGCGGAGGAGTGTCATAGAGTTGCCATGCGCCCGGGGATCCGGGTCGCACGGCGGCAGAAAGGCAGTCACGTGGAGATCCGCATCGGCATCGCGAACACCGGCCGCGAGCTCAGCTTCGAGACCAACGAGCCGGCGGACGCCGTGAAGAAGGCCGTCGCGACAGCGCTCGACGGCGGCGCGACGCACCTGACGCTCGCGGACGCCAAGGGCAACTCCTACATCGTCCCGACTGCGGGACTGGCCTACATCGAGCTCGGCAGCGAAGAGTCGCGCCGCGTCGGCTTCGTCGCCTGACGCGCCGTGCAGATCCTGATCGCCCTGATCGTCGGCGCGTCGATCGGACTCGCCGTGCACGTGCTCGCCCGCGGGCGCGAGACGCGCGGCGCGGCGCTCGCGCCGATCATCGGCGCGTTCGTCGCAGGACTCTGCTGGCTCATCCTGACCTGGGCGGGCGTGGGGCTTGACAGCTTCTGGCTGTGGGCCTCGCCGTTCGTCGTGTCGTGGATCGCGTGGCCCGTCGTGGCGCTCCTCGCTCGCCGGCGCATCGCGAGCGACGCCCGCGAGCGCGCGCGTCTGCGCCTCGTCTGACTCGACACCCGGACACGAGAGCAGGATGCCGCGCGGCGGGATTCCGCGGCGCATGGTTGCCCGCTCGGCGGCCTGCGACGGTCTTTAAGCCGCGAGCCCCATGGCGTCCATGCGGCGCGAGTGCGCGGCCATCAGCTCGGTGAAAACGGGCTCGACCTTCTCCTCGTCCGCGATGCGCAGCGTCGTCGGTCGCAGCGCCGCACGCGCGATGAGAAGCGTGTCGCCGACGAGACGGCGACCCCACATCGCGAGCAGCGACTTCCACTCCTCGTCGCTCGCGATCGTCTCGGCGAGGATCTCGACGATCGCCTGACGGTCGTCGTCGGCGCGCAGGGTGCGCGCGACGCGGCGGCCCGTCTCGCCGTAGCTCGTCGAGAGGGCGAGGTAGAAGTCGTCGAGCATGCCGGCTGTGATGTGCACCGAGAGCATCGTCTCCTGCGGGCGCACGCCGTGCGTCGCGCGCCGGAAGGCGTCGAGCGGCTCGCGGAAGGGCAGCATGAGCGTCGTCGGATCGTCGCCGCGGTCGCTGATGAGTCCGACGAGCTCTTCGTGCTTGGTCAGCGCCGCTCCGGCCGCACGCGAGAGCGCGGCCTTCTTCTCGAGCTCGGGCGTCATCGCGATGAGCTCGCTCAGCGTCTCGAAGAAGCCGAGCTGCAGGTAGGCCGCCTGCCCGAGGAACGTGTCGATCTCGGGCGCGAGCTCTTCGAAGTCGACGCGGGTCGTCGTGCTCGGCTCGTCTCGCGAGCGCAGTCGCAGCGAGCGGGACTCCCGACGCGGACCGCGCAGCAACCAGTCGAACACGGAGTACAGCCTAGGCCCCGGGCCCGCGTGGGCGCGGTTGCGCGTTGTGCGCCTCGACGACTGGAGCGGCGCGCGGAGCATCCCTCGGACGTCGTCGTTACGAGCGCCCCGACGTGCCTCCGCTAGTCTTGTCGGGTCCCCGGCGACGGATCGGGGGCCCCGCGCCTGCGGCTGAGTGAAGGGCGTGGATCCTTTTTCTCTCTCAGGCGGTCATCTCGCCGCCGGACAGGCTCTCATCGTGACGACCTTCGCCGATCTCGGCGTAGACCAGGACATCGTCGATGTCCTCGCTGGACGCGGCATCGTGGACGCGTTCCCCATCCAGGAGCAGACGATCCCCCTCGGGCTCCCGGGGCAGGACATCATCGGGCAGGCCAAGACGGGAACGGGCAAGACCTTCGGGTTCGGCATCCCCGTCGTGCAGCGTCTCGGACTGAACCCGGAGCACGGCGTCAAGGCGCTCATCGTGGTCCCGACCCGTGAGCTGTGCGTCCAGGTATACGAAGACATCGACATGCTGACCTCCGGACGCTCCACGAGCGTCGTGGCGATCTACGGCGGCAAAGCGTACGAGGGCCAGATCGAGCAGCTGAAGGCCGGCGCGCAGATCGTCGTCGGCACCCCGGGCCGCCTGATCGACCTGAACAACCAGCGCCTTCTCGACCTTTCGAACGCGACCGAGGTCGTCCTCGACGAGGCCGACAAGATGCTCGATCTCGGCTTCCTGCCCGACATCGAGAAGATCTTCCAGAAGGTGCCGGCGATCCGCCACACGCAGCTCTTCTCCGCGACGATGCCCGGACCCATCGTGGCCCTCGCGCGTCGCTTCATGTCGAACCCCATCCACATCCGCGCGACCGATCCCGACGAGGGTCTGACGCAGGCGAACATCCAGCACCTCGTCTACCGCGCGCACGCGCTCGACAAGGACGAGGTCATCGCGCGCATCCTGCAGGCCGAGGGCCGCGGCAAGACCGTCGTGTTCACACGCACGAAGCGCGCCGCGCAGAAGCTCGTCGACGAGCTCAACGACCGCGGGTTCAACGCGGGCGCCGTGCACGGGGACATGAGCCAGGAGTCGCGCGAGCGCTCGATGGCCGGATTCAAGGCCGGCAAGAAGGACGTCCTCATCGCGACCGACGTCGCGGCGCGCGGCATCGACGTCGACGACGTGACGCACGTCATCAACCACACGATCCCCGACGACGAGAAGACCTACCTGCACCGTGCGGGCCGCACGGGCCGCGCGGGCAAGACCGGGATCGCCGTGACGTTCGTCGACTGGGACGACCTGCACAAGTGGGCGCTCATCAACCGCGCCCTCGAGTTCGGCCAGCCCGACCCCGTCGAGACCTACTCCTCGAGCCCCCACCTGTTCGCGGACCTCGGCATCCCCGCGGGGACGAAGGGGCGCATCGCGACGGCCCCCAAGACGCAGACGATCCGCACGCAGCAGCCTGCCCGCGCCGCGGAGGTCGCGGCCGAAGGCACCGACGAGGGCACGACGCGCCGTCGCCGCCGTCGCTCGCGCGGATCGGGCGGCGACCGGGTCGGCTCGACGTTCGAGGCGGATGCGCCGCGGGATGCCGCGACGACGGATCTCGACGGCTCGGCGGATCGCGGGGCGGAAGGGGCTGGCACGCACGACGGGCAGGGCAAGGAGCACCACGACGGCAAGCCGGCAGCGGCGCGCCGACGCCGGCGTCGCCGTCCCAGCGCACCCACCGTGGGCGCCTGAGCGCGGTTCACCCCATTCGGGCGGTCGCCTGAGCTGACGTCGTCGGGGGCGCTAGTGTGTGCCCAGCGGCATCCGCGCCGCTCCCGGCGAAAGAGGCACGCATGCGAATCCTGGAAACTGTCGAGAACACCAGTGCGGCGCTCTCGGTATGGGACTTCGTCTGGTGGTTCTTCGCGCTGTTCGTGTTCGTGGCGTACCTCCTGGTCCTCTTCGCGATCATCCGCGACATCTTCCAGGACAGCGGCCTCAACGGCTGGCTCAAGGCGCTGTGGATCATCTTCCTGGTCTTCGTCCCGTTCTTGACGGCGCTGATCTACCTCATCGCCCGCGGTGCGAGCATGAGCAAGCGGTCCGCAACCGAGGCGGCGAAGGTCCGCGCGGCGCAGGACGCGTACATCAAGTCCGTCGCGGGTTCGGGCACGAGCCCCTCGGAGGAGATCGTCCGCGCCAAGGCGCTGCTCGACGCCGGCTCGATCTCCGAGGCCGAGTACAAGGCGATCAAGGCGAAGGCGATCAGCTGATCGCGCGTCACGCGTAGACGGGGCTGCTTCCGGTCCCGAGGGCGATGATGCGCGCGACCATGTCGTCGCTCGTCGTGTTCTCGCCCGGGATGTTGGGCTTGCCGAGGCCGTGATAGTCGCTCGAGCCCGTCACGATGAGGTCGTGGCGCTCGGCGAGACGATAGAGCACGCGCTTGCCCTCGGCCGTGTTCTCGCGGTGCTCGAGCTCGAAGCCTGCGAGACCGAGTGAGATGAGCCGCTCGAGGAGTGGGACCGGCATCATGCGCGCGCGCCCGGCCGTCGTGGGGTGCGCGACGATCGGCACGCCGCCGGCGGCGGCCACGAGCGAGACGGCCTTCGCGATGTCGGGGGCGTAGTGGCCCTCGTAGTACCCGGCCCGCGGATGCAGGATCGTGTCGAAGGCGGCGCCGCGCGTCGCGACGATGCCGCGGGCCACGAGCGCGTCGGCGATGTGCGGACGCCCCACCGTGGCGCCGTCGCCCGTCTGCTCGACGACGTCCTCCCACTCCAGCGCGTAGTCGCGGCCGATGCGGCGCACGATGCGCTCGGCGCGTCCCACGCGGTCCTCGCGGATGCGCTCCATCTCGGTGCGCAGGCCCCGGTCGTCGGGATCGAAGAGGTAGGCGAGCAGGTGCACGGAGCGTCCCTCGCCGTGGGCCGAGAACTCCATCCCCGGCAGCAGAGTCATGCCGAGGGATGTCGCGGCTTCGGCCGCCTCGGTCCACCCGGAGGTCGTGTCGTGGTCGGTCAGCGCGACGGTCCTCAGGCCTCGGACATGCGCCGCCGCCATGACGTCGGCGGCCGATTCCGTGCCGTCGGAATGGACGGAGTGAAGGTGCAGGTCGCTCGGCCCCTCGAAGCGCCGATCCCCTGACATCCTTCGAGCGTAGCGCCGCCGCGCCGGGGCTGCGGGCAGGCTCCTCCCAGGGTGCTGACATAGAGTCGCCGACGTGCTGCGACTGCTCGGGATCCTGGTCACCGTGCTCTCCGCAATCGTCGCTGCGGTGCTGACCTGGCCCTCCTTCTTCCGTGTCGCGGACATCTATCCGATCGCCCAGATCATCGCGTTCCGGATACTGGTCCTCGGTGGTTTCGCGGCCGCCGCCGCCGTCCTCCTCCTGCTCGCGCTCATCCGGCCGCTCCGCGCGCTCGCGCTCTCGCTCGCCGGCATCGCGGTCATCGCGACTGTGGCGAACGGCGTCATCGTCGTCTCGCGGGGCCTCGGCACCGACACGCTCCCCGAGAAGGGCGCGGACTCCGTGCGCGTCATGACGTGGAACACCGCGGGGGATGCGACATCCGCTCAGTCCGTCGCGCAGATCGCGGTCGCGATGGACGCCGACATCGTGACGCTCCCCGAGACCACGATCGAGACGGGCGAGCAGGTCGCGATCGCGATGCGCGAGCTCGGTCACCCCATGTGGGCGCACCACGCCGAGTTCGGCGAGGACGGCTGGGACGCGCGTTCCACGACGCTCCTCATCGCCCCCGAGCTCGGCGACTACGCCGTCATCGAGTCGTCGGTCGAGGGCACAACGAACACCTCGACGGTGCCGAGCGCCGTCGCGATGCCCGTCGACGGCGACGGACCCATCGTCGTCGCGGCGCACGCCGTCGCGCCGCGGCGCAGCTACATGCAGCACTGGCGCGAGGATCTGCAGTGGCTCGCGGACCAGTGCGGCGACGAGAACGTCATCATGGCCGGCGACTTCAACGCGACGATCGACCACATGGGCCGGCTCGGCCTGGACGGCGGCACGCTCGGGCACTGCCACGATGCCGCCTCGGAGACGGGCAACGGCTCGGTCGGCACGTGGTCGACCGACATGCCGGGTCTGCTCGGCGCGCCGATCGACCATGTCCTGGCGTCCGAGAACTGGCGCCCGACGGGGTCGATCGTGCTGCGCTCGCTCGACGGGTCCGGCAGCGATCATCGACCCCTCATCGTGCAGCTCGAGCCCGTCGGCTGAGAGCCGCTGCGAGTCCGGTTGCGGCCCCGCGAGTGCGTGGGAGACTTGACGGATGAGCACTTCAGGCGACAGCGACACGATCGCGACCGACACCGCCGCCGACGCGCCCGCGCGTCCGTCGACATCCACCAACCGTCGTCAGCCGTACGGCGGCGGCTTCCTCGAGACGATCTCGACGGGCTGGGCGGAGCGGCCCGAGCTCGCCCCTCCCCTGCGCGCTCAGGCGCCGTTCGCCGCGGCACGCCGTGAGAAGGTCTCGGCGGCGTTCCCGGGCAAGCGCCTCGTCGTGCCCGCGGGGTCGCTCAAGCAGCGCAGCAACGACACCGACTACCCGTTCCGCGCGCACTCGGCGTTCGCGCACCTGACAGGCTGGGAGGCCGACTCGGAGCCGGACTCGGTGCTCGTCTTCGAGCCGCTCGCCGACGGCGGGCACGATGCGACTCTCTACTTCCGCGAGCGGGCGGACCGCACGACGAGCGAGTTCTACGCCGACGCCTCGATCGGCGAGTTCTGGATCGGCCCGCGCCCCGCGCTCGGCGGCGTCGCCGGCGAGCTCGGCCTCGACACGGCGCACATCGACGACTTCGCGGCGGGCGACGACGACCTCGTCGTGGGTGAGGACGAGGACCTCACGCGCTTCGTGTCGGAGCTGCGTCTGGTCAAGGACTCGTTCGAGCTCGCGCAGCTGCGGCTCGCGGTCGACGTGACCGCCCGGGGCTTCGACGACGTCATCCGCGAGCTGCCCCGCGTCATCGCGCATTCGCGTGGTGAGCGAATCGTCGAGGGCGTCTTCCACCAGCGGGCCCGCAGCGACGGCAACACCGTCGGCTACGACACGATCGCCGCCTCCGGTCCGCACGCGTGCTACCTGCACTGGACGCGCAACGACGGCGCCGTCGTGCCCGGAGACCTCATCCTCATCGACGCGGGCGTCGAGGTCGACAGCCTCTACACGGCCGACATCACGCGCACCCTGCCTGTGAGCGGGCGCTTCACGGACGTGCAGCGCAAGGTCTACGAGACCGTGCGCGAAGCCGCCGACGCGGGCTTCGCCGTCGCGCGGCCCGGCGTGACCTTCCGCTCCGTGCACGAGGCCGCGATGAAGGTCATTGCGGCGCGCGTCGCGGAATGGGGGCTGCTGCCTGTCACGGCCGAAGAGGCGCTCGACGCAGAGCACGGCGGGCACCACCGCCGTTACATGGTGCACGGCACGAGCCACCACCTCGGCATCGACGTGCACGACTGCGCGCAGGCGCGGCGCGAGATGTACTACGACGGCGTCCTCGAGCCCGGGATGGTCTTCACGATCGAGCCGGGGCTGTACTTCCAGATCGACGACCTCACCGTCCCCGAGGAGTACCGCGGCATCGGCGTGCGCATCGAAGACGACGTCGTCGTGACCGAGGACGGCGTCGAGAACCTCTCCGGCGGCATCCCCCGCACGGCGGACGAGATCGAGGAGTGGATGCTGCGGGTCGGCATCAGCTGACGGCGGGTGTCAGCGCTGCGAGCGCATCCATTCGACGACGATCGGCGCGAGCTCCGCGCCGATCTCGTCGGCGGGGCGCTTGCGGCCCTTGACCTCGAACGAGTGCCCGCCGCCGTCGATCCACGTGAGCGTCGCATCCCGGCACGAGGCCACAGCCTCCTCCAGCTGCGCGTGCGGATCGACGAACGGGTCGTTCGTGCCCTCGACGAACAGCTGGGGCTGCGGGATGTCGGGCAGGTGCGCGACGCGCGCCTTCGCGGGCTCCCCCGGCGGATGCAGCGGATAGCCGAGGTAGACGAGCCCCGCGGGCGTGATGGCGCCTTCCGCAGCGGCCATCGAGGCCATACGACCGCCGTACGACTTGCCTGCCGCCCACAGCGGCAGGGCGGAGCGCTCGGCGACCCACGCCTGCACCGCCGACCACGCCGTGACGGCGTGCGCGGCAGGACCCGGCATCCGTCGTCCTGCCTCGGAGTAGGGGAAGTTGAACCGCAGCGTCGCGATCCCGTGCGTCCGCAGGGCGTCCGCGAATCCGACCAGGAACGGGTGCGCGTGCGCGGTGCCTGCGCCGTGGGCGAGCGCGAGGACGGCCCACGCGTCGTCGGGCTGCTCCCAGACGCCCGACACCGTTGTCTCGCCTGCGGGAAGCCTGACCGGGATGCGCGCGTCGGAGTCGCTCACGATCGCGTGGAGTCCCCCGCGTCGGCCGCAGGTTCGCCCGCCGGCTCGTCGGACGACGGCGCCTCCGCGGGCGGGACGACGCGTTCGCCGTATCGAGGCGGCTCGTCCGGCTGAGGAGCCGGCTGAGGCGCGGGAGCAGGAGAGGGAGCAGGTCCCGGAGCGGGGCTCGCGGCAGGAGGCGCCACCGTCCCCGAGCCGATGAGCTCCCGCGCGCGGTGGATGCTCGACGCCGTCACCGTGACGTCGTAGTGGTCGGCGGCGACCTGCATGACGGAGGCGAAGTCGCGGCGGCGCCGCACGAGCGAGTACGCCACGATGCTCATGAGCATGCCGATCGCGACGCCGACGAACACGACGCCGACGAACGCCTGGATCGGCACGGACGGCGTGCCGAGCACGAGGATCGCCGAGAACAGCAGACCCAGCAGCACGCCGTTGATGGCACCCGTGCGGGCGGCGCCGGCATAGCCGAGGCGTCCCGTGACGCGTTCGATCGATCGCAGGCCGTAGCCCACGATCGCGATGTCGCGCGCCGGGACCTCGCTCGCGATGAGCGTCGATACCGCCTTCTGCGCGGCTTCATACGTGGGGAAGGATGCGACGGTCTGACCGACCTCGCCGGCTGCCTGCGCGGACCGCCCACCCATCATGCTCACCTCCTCATCCTCCCATGCATGCGGGTCTACGCTGGACGGGTGAGCCAGCAGAGGGTATTCGTCGCGCGCCTCTCCGGGTGCTCGGTCTTCGACCCCGCCGGCGACCGTCTCGGCAAGGTCCGGGACGTCGTCGTGATCTATCGCAAGGACGATCCGCCGCGCGTCATCGGCCTCATCGTCGAGATCCCGGGTCGTCGCCACGTGTTCGTGTCGATCGGACGCGTGACCTCGATCGCGACCGGCCAGGTCATCACGACGGGCCTCATCAACGTGCGCCGCTTCCAGCAGCGAGGCGGCGAGGTGCGGGTCATGGTCGAGATGCTCGGCCGCAAGGTCTACCTCAAGGACGGGTCAGGGGTCGCCGTCATCGAGGACGTCGCGATCGAGCGCAACCGCCTCGGCGAGTGGGATGTCGGGCAGCTGTTCCTGCGGCGGCCCAAGACGAGCGGCTCGCCGTTCGCGAAGGGGCCCACGACGTTCGCGGAGTGGAACGAGGTGCGCGAGAACCAGGTTCCCGGCGAGTCGCAGTCCGCCGAGCAGCTCGTCGCGACGTACTCCGAGCTCAAGCCCGCCGACCTGGCCAACACGCTCCTCGATCTTCCCGACGACCGCCTCATCGAGGTCGCCGAGGAACTCCCCGACGACCGCCTCGCTGACGCACTCGAAGAGATGCCCGAAGAGGACCAGGTGCACATCCTCGAGGCGCTCGGCGACGAGCGCGCCGCCGACATCCTCGACGCGATGGAGCCCGACGACGCGGCCGACGTCCTCGCCCAGCTTCCCGAGGCACGTCTCGAAGAGCTTCTCGACCTCATGGAGCCCGAAGAGGCCGAGGACGTCCGCGCGCTCCTCAAGTACGGCCCCGACACGGCGGGCGGGCTCATGACGCCCGAGCCGATCGTCCTGTCGGCCGATGCGACGGTCGCCGAGGCGCTCGCGCTCATCCGCCGTCACGAACTGCATCCGGCACTCGCCGCCGCCGTCTTCGTGACGCTCCCGCCCTACGAGACGCCCACCGGACGGCTCCTGGGCACCGTGCACTTCCAGCGGATGCTGCGCTATCCGCCGCACGAGCGGCTCGGCGCGATCATCGACGACACGCTCGACCCCGTCCCCGCCGGCGCCTCCGCAGCTGAGGTCGCGCGCCTCCTCGCGAGCTACAACCTCGTCTCGCTGCCAGTCGTCGACCAGGCGCACCGCCTCGTCGGCGCGGTCAGCGTCGACGACGTGCTCGACTACCTCCTGCCCGAGGACTGGCGATCTCACGACGCCGACGAGGCACCTGTCGAACCCGTTCCCACCACGACCGCGAGCATCCCTAGGAGGCGCTGATGGCACGCACGACCCGCACGCCGTCGCTCGACGCTCCTCGCGGTCGCTCGGGCATGCTCCAGCGCCCCCCGCAGCAGTCGAGCGACCGCTTCGGCCGCTTCAGCGAGGCATTCGCGCGCGGCATGGGCACGTCGGGCTTCCTCATCGGCATGACGATCTTCGTCGTCGTGTGGCTCGCGTGGAACACGTTCGCGCCCGTGCAGTGGCAGTTCGACCCGCGCGCCTCGAACTTCACGCTGCTGACGCTCATCCTCTCGCTGCAGGCGTCGTATGCCGCACCGCTCATCCTTCTCGCGCAGAACCGCCAGGACGACCGCGACCGCGTGCAGATCGAGCAGGACCGGCAGCGTGCCGAGCGCAACCTCGCCGACACCGAGTACCTCGCCCGCGAGGTCGTCGCGCTCCGGATGGCCGTCACCGACTTCTCGGACGACGTCGTGACCCGCGACGTCCTGCGGGCCGAGCTCAAGACGCTGCTCGAGCAGCTCGACCTGCGCGGCCACGCCGAACAGCCCGTCGAGCCCGAGCGCCGATGAGCGACGCCGCAGCGGCCGTCCGCTCCGCCGTCGGAGCCGTCGTCGATCCCGAACTGCGCCGGCCGCTGTCCGAGCTCGGCATGCTCCGCGACATCACGGTCGACGGCGACGTCGCGTCGGTCGGCATCGCGCTCACGATCGTCGGATGCCCTGCCGCCGACCGCATCGCGAGGGACGTGACGGATGCCGCGGCCTCCGTCGACGGCATCGCCCACGTCGAACTCGCCCTCGGCGTCATGACCCCCGACGAGCGCCGTGAGCTGACCGAGCTGCTGCGCGACGGACGTGCCGCGCGCGCCATGCCGTTCGGACCGGAGTCGCTCACGCGCGTCATCGCCGTGACGAGCGGCAAGGGCGGCGTCGGCAAGTCGACCCTGACGGCGAACCTCGCGGTCGCGCTCGCGGCGCGGGGGCTGAGCGTCGGACTCATCGACGCCGACGTGCACGGGTTCTCGATCCCGGGCCTGCTCGGCCTCGTCGACGCCGAGGGTCGCACGCAGCGGCCGACTCGCATCGACGCGCTCATCGTGCCGCCCATCGCGTACGACGTGAAGGTCGTGTCGATCGGCATGTTCCTGCGCGAGGGCGAAGAAGGATCGGCTGTCGCGTGGCGCGGGCCCATGCTGCACCGCACGGTGCAGCAGTTCCTCACCGACGTGTTCTTCGGCGACCTCGACATCCTGCTGCTGGACATGCCGCCCGGCACCGGCGACGTCGCGATCTCGGTGGGACAGCTGCTCCCCCACGCCGAGGTCCTCGTCGTCACGACGCCGCAGGCTGCGGCATCCGACGTCGCGATCCGCAGCGGGATCGTCGCGCGCCAGACGGGACAGCGGGTCGCCGGCGTCGTGGAGAACATGGCCGCGTTCACGCTCCCCGACG
Organism: Microbacterium sp. SS28; assembly: GCF_022761035.1. Classification (GTDB taxonomy): domain Bacteria; phylum Actinomycetota; class Actinomycetes; order Actinomycetales; family Microbacteriaceae; genus Microbacterium. The sequence continues at coordinate 46,129 of NZ_JAKWJP010000002.1, read as the reverse complement.
GCACGACGGTCGACATCTTCGGCTCGGGCGGGGGGATGGCCGTCGCAGACGCGCTCTCGGACTCCGGCACCCCCGTGCCGCTCCTCGCGTCGATTCCCCTGAGTCCCGCGCTGCGGGCGGACGCGGATGCCGGCATCCCGGTCGTCGTCGCACACCCGGAGGACTCAGCGGCCGCCGCGATCGCCGATCTGGCCGCGAACCTCGCGGTGCAGCCGCGCGGGCTCGCGGGACGCTCACTGCCGCTCAGTCTGCGCTGAGCTCGACCGGGGAAGCCGTCAGGTCGACTCGGAGTCGAACGGGGGCGTCTCGCCGGGGCGGAAGACGGCGGGCCGGAGGGGCTCGGAGGCGGTCGACGCGATAGCCGCTCCCGCCGCGGCGGCACGGACGGTGGGGACTGGCGCGTCATCGAGGAGCGCCTCGCGGATGATGCGTCGCGGGTCGTACTGGCGCGGGTCGAGCGTGCGCCAGTCGACGTCCGAGAAGTCGTCGCCCATCTCCTCTTTGACGCGCGACCGGGCCGTGCGCAGGTAGTCCCTGGCACGAGTCGTCCAGTGCGCGAGAGACTCGGCGTAGCGGGGCAGACGCTCGGGACCCACGATGAGTGCCGCGATGACGGCGATCACCAGGATCTTTTCCATCGTCACCCCGAAGAACACCCTCCCAGGCTACCGCCGCGTGCCGACGCTGCCGTTCCACCGGCGCCGCGTAGGCTGACCGCGGAGGAATGCGAATGAGCGAGCAGGACGCGAACCACCGCTTCGCGAACGAGGCGATCGTGGAACCCGAGCACATCGCGCGCGCCCGGGCCCACGCGCTCGAGCTCGGCGCGGCTCCCGTGAGCGCGGCAGTGGGCGCCCAGTGCGCCGTTCTCGCCGCCGCGTCGCAGTCGCTCAACATCGTCGAGATCGGCACGGGTGCCGGCGTCTCCGGCCTCTGGCTGCTGCGCGGTGCGCCGCGCGCGACGCTGACGACGATCGACAGCGAGCCCGAGCACCTCGCGGCAGCGCGTCAGTCCTTCACCGAGGCCCGCGTGCCGGCCGCGCGTGCGCGATTCATCACGGGTCGCGCATCGGATGTCCTGCCGCGCATGAACGAGGCCTCGTACGACATCGTGCTCGTCGACGCAGACCCGGACGGGGTCATCGAGTACGTCGAGCACGGGCTGCGGCTCGTCCGCGCCGGCGGGACGGTCCTCGTCCCTCGCGTGCTCGGCGGCGGTGCCGTCGCCGACCCCGTGCGACGCGATCCCGTCACGGCGGCGTACCGCTCGCTCATCCAGGAGACGCAGGCCTCGCCCGCCGTCATCGGCGCACTGTCGATCGTCGGCGAGGGACTGCTGCAGCTCACGACGGTCGCGAGCGACTGAGTCCGCCATCGTCCTCCCTGTGCGAGTGGGCCCCAGGGAAACGCAAACGGCCGGTCCGAGGACCGGCCGTTGCACGTTCGAGACGCGTCAGGCGGGGTTGACGACCCCGCTGAGCACGTCATAGAGCTCCTTGGCCTCAGCGTCGTTCACCGAGACGACGAGGCGTCCTCCACCCTCGAGCGGAACACGAACGATGATGAGACGACCCTCCTTTACGGCCTCCATCGGCCCGTCTCCGGTTCTCGGCTTCATGGCTGCCATTGCGGCTCCCTTTCGTCGTAGGTCTGGCGTCCAAGTCTATCCCGCACCTCCGACGCGAATCCGCCGACCTCGCCCATCTCAGGGGATGGTCCACAATGCCGTACCCGCAAGGGCATACATCGTGTAGATCCACCACCATTGCCCGAGCAGGCACGCCACGAGCACGCCGACGCGCCACGGCGTCGAGCGCGGCGCCGCAGCGGCCCCCCACAGCGGCGAGATCGGGACGAGCAGCCGGAAGATGCTGGACTGGGGGAAGAAGACCGCGAGCAGATAGAGGAGGTAGCTCGCCGACCACAGTCTTATGTCGGCGCCGAGGCGCTTCACGTGCGGCTCGAAGAGCAGCAGCGCGGCGACTCCGATCACGAGGATGCCGAGCCCCACGTACGCCGCAGCCTCCGGGATCCCCCACTGACCGGCCCAGAACCGCGCGCCCAGCAGGAAGCCCTCGAAGGGGACGAAGCCCTCGGGCGGGTCGGCGATCCAGTTGCGCCGCCACGCGAGCTCGGTGGACAGGTAGGCGCCGGCATCCCCCGTCGCGACCGTCGCGATCACCTGCCAGGCGAAGCCGACGACGGCGGCGAGCGCCCCGAGGAGAACGATATTCACGACGTCGCGCCCGGGCAGCGGGTCGCGACGTCGGGTCGACCAGCGCAGGATGCCGTGGAGCCCCAGGAACAGCGCGAAGGCCAGGACGCCGGGCCTCGTGAAGCCCATGAGCGGGATGAGCAGGTACAGCCACGCGTACTGGCGCCGCATGACGCTCCAGATGGCGAGGAAGAGCCACAGCAGGAACAGCGCTTCGGCGTAGCCGATCTGGAAGAGCGGCGCGAGCGGCGCCGCGGCGAAGAAGACGACGGCCCAGGTCGCCATCGCGACATCCCCGCGCATCCGCATCATCCGGTAGAGCACGAGGCACGACAGGTACCCCGCGACGAGCGACACCAGCACGGCGCCGGCGATCCACGAGCCGACCACCGTGCCGACGCCGGCTGCGACATATGCGTAAAGGGGCATGAAGGCCCACGCGTTCTCGGCGACCTCGCCTCCGTCGGTGAGCGGCAGGACCGTCGGATACCCGTAGCCGGCGACGAACCAGTACCACCAGGCATCCCAGCCCGCCGCGAAGGCGGAGGGCGTCGCATCCGCGCCGAAGCGCGAGCCGAACGGCGCGAGCTCGGCGGCCATCGCGAAGAAGGCCGTCGTGACGAGCCGCGCGAGGACATAGAGGATGCCGATCCGCACCGCGACCGGAAGACCCGCGGCCCGCTTCCAGAGCGTCAGCCGGGCGTCGGGCGTCAGGAGGCCGTCAGCCACGCCCGCAGACCGCGCTCGACATCCAGGATCTGATCGACCGGGACGCGCTCCTCGTCGTGGTGGGCCAGATGCGGGTCGCCAGGGCCGTAGTTGACCGCGGGCACGCCCAGCGCGGAGAAGCGCGCGACATCCGTCCACCCGTATTTGGGGCGCGGCGCCGCACCGACGGCCGCGACGAATTCCTGCGCGAGCGGGGCGTCGAGGCCGGGACGCGCACCCGCGGCGATGTCGACGACCTCGACGTCGAACCCGGCGAACACATCGCGCACGTGCCGCGTCGCCTCCTCGGGCGAGCGGCTCGGCGCGAAGCGGTAGTTCACCTCGACTTCGCACAGGTCCGGGATGACGTTGCCCGCGACTCCCCCGCCGATGCGGACGGCGTTGAGGCCTTCGCGATAGACGAGACCCTCGACGGGCACTTCTCGTGGCCGGTACTCCGCGAGGCGGGTGAGGATCGGCGCGGCCTTGTGGATCGCGTTCTCGCCGATCCAGGCACGCGCGCTGTGGGAGCGCACGCCGTGGGTGCGCACGATCGCCCGCAGGTTGCCGTTGCAGCCGCCTTCGACCGCGCCGTCGGACGGCTCCCCGAGGATCGCGAAGTCGCCCGCGAAGAGGTCGGGCCGCGTCCCGGAGAGACGCGTGAGGCCGTTCAGATCGGCGTCGACCTCTTCATGGTCGTACCACATCCACGTGATGTCGACGCGAGGGTCGGCGAGCTCGGCGGCGAGCTTGAGCTGCACTGCGACCCCCGCCTTCATGTCGACGGTTCCGCGGCCCCAGATGTGGGCCCGTCCGTCGACGTCGACGTCACGCGTCGGCACGTTGTCGTTGATCGGCACCGTGTCGATGTGGCCGGCGATCACGACGCGCTGGTCGTGGCCGAGGTTCGTGCGGGCGACGATCGTGTCGCCGTCCCGGTACAGCTCGAGGTGCGGAAGGTCCCGCAGGGCGTCCTCGATCGCGTCGGCGAGGGTCGTCTCGTCGCCCGACACGCTCGGGATGTCGCAGATGGTCCGGGTGAGGTCGACGGACGACGCGGACAGATCGAGCGCAGGCATCCCCCGAGTCTACCGACGGGCTCTCTCGCACGAGCCCGGCCGACGGGCGCGCTACCGTTGGAGGATGAGCGATGAGCGGTGGGTGTGGGGTGTCGGACTCGCGACGGCGGCGGCCGACGGGACGGTCCTGGACACATGGTTCCCCGAACCCGCAGCAGGACGCATCCCCCTCGGCTTCGATCCCGCGATCCCGCCCGCGCAGCTCGAGCACCTCGCCGTGCCCGACCCGCGCCGCGCCGTGACGGTCGACGTCGTCGCTCTCGAGATCGACCTCGACGCCGCACCGGCCTCGACGTCGGACGCCTACCTGCGCCTCCACGCGCTCTCGCACCGGATCGTCGCGCCCAACGAGGTCGACCTCACGGGCATCTTCGCGCACCTGCCGAACGTCGCCTGGACGAGCGCAGGCCCCATCCACCCCGACGACCTGACGCGCCTGCGGCCCTTCCTCCAGCGCGACGGCATCCAGGTGCAGGGGCTCGACAAGTTCCCGCGTCTGCTCGACTACGTCACGCCCCCGGGTGTGCGCATCGCCGACGCCTCGCGCGTCCGACTGGGCGCCTACCTCTCCCCCGGCACGACGGTCATGCACGAGGGCTTCGTCAACTTCAACGCGGGCACCCTCGGCACCTCGATGGTCGAGGGCCGCATCTCCCAGGGCGTCGTCGTGGGCGACGGCAGCGACATCGGCGGCGGCGCCTCCATCATGGGCACGCTCTCGGGCGGTGGAGCGCACCGCGTGTCGATCGGCGCGCGCACGCTCCTGGGCGCCAACGCGGGCGTCGGCATCTCGCTCGGCGACGACTGCGTCGTCGAGGCGGGTCTCTACGTCACGGCGGGTTCGAAGATCGTCCTCGTCGACGAGCCTCCGCGCGGCGACGGCTCGCGGCCCACGGTCAAGGGCGGCGAGCTCTCCGGACGGAACGGCATCCTCTTCCGCCGCAACTCCCTCACGGGGGCGATCGAGGCGGTGCGCCGCGCGGGCGTCGGCGTGACGCTCAACGAGGCGCTGCACGCCTGAGTCGCGCGTTCCCTCGCGGGTCGGCGCGTGCCATGATGAGCCTCGCCGGCCGCGCACGCGGTGCCGCGATCGAAGGAGACGCCATGCCCGCCGATGAACCGACCCGCACCGAGCCGACCTCGGTGCGCTTCACGGAGCAGATGAAGGGCTTCGTGACTCTGGATGCCGCGGACCCGCGCCTGGCATACGACGAGGCCCGCGACGGCGACGAGAAGTTCATGTTCGAGCTGACGGTCGAAGCCGCCGACATCGACGTCTTCGCGGCCGACCCGACCCACGCCGGGACTGCGTCCGGCTACGTCGAGGCTGACGCGCTCGGCGGTCGCGTGCCGGTGGACCAGGGCTGGGTGAACCTCTTCACGGGAACGGGCGACGGGTCCAAGGACCGCCGGATGCTGTACCGGCTCTGGCTGAGCCCCGACAGCGCGGAGCCGGTCACGGTCATGGGTGTCAAGGAGGTCCATGACGATCCGGGCTTCGACATCTGGGAGGACACCACGACGCTGTTCGTGCAGCTCCTGGACGGTCACGTCCCGCCGGGAGACGCGGGCGCCGAGTCCGGGCATCTCGCCGTCGACGATCCGCGCGTGCGGGGTGCCGGCATCCTGCGCATCCTCCCCCTCGACTTCGCGAAGCAGCTCACGACCTTCCGCACGACGGGGCCGGGCGGCGCCGCGGCGATGGCGCGCTTCGGCACGCTGTTCTTCGGCGAGGTGTGGAAGACGTACGCGGATGCCGCGCAGCGTGAGGACGCGGACTGACCCCTTCTCCGGCCCTGCGGGACGGGCGCCTCACGCGGGAAGCAGCGTCGAGAGTCCGTAGGTCCAGACGCAGATGAAGGCCAGCATCCCGAGGCTGTACCAGATCGCCGCCCGCAGGATCTCGGACTCCCGTCCCGAGAGCCCGACGGCGCCCGCCGCGATCGCGATGGACTGCGGGGAGATGACCTTGCCCGTCGCGCCGCCCGCCGTGTTGGCGGCGATGAGCAGTGTCGGCGGGACGCCGATGTGCTTCGCCGTCGTCACCTGCAGCTGCGCGAACAGGGTGTTGTTGTTGACGACCGATCCCGTGATGAAGACGCCGAACCAGCCGATGATGGGCGCGACGAGCGGGAAGATCGGCCCCACCGCGGCGAGGGCCGAGCCGATGACGGCCGACCCGCCCGAGTAGTTCGCGATGTTCGCGAGGATCAGGATCAGCGCGATGAGCGCGATCGCACGCCACAGGTCGCGCACGGTCTCGCGCAGCTCCGACCACACCTGCCGCGTCGTGAGCTTGGGCATCGAGAGCGAGGCCACGATCGCGGCGAGGAGGATCGCTGTGCCGGTCGCGTTGAGGGGCGTGAACGCCCACGTCTGCGTCACGGCGACGCCCTCCGCGGTCTCGACGGCGTCGGTGAGCCCTGGGATCGAGAAGGTGAACACCGCCCACGCGAGCGGCCCCTCCGGCGCGAAGAGGTCCTTGAACCACGGGAGCGACCAGATGAGGATGAACCCCGTCAGGATGTAGAACGGGCTCCATGCCGTCGCGATCTCGCGCACGGTGTGGCGCGGAAGGACGGGCGGCTCGCCGCCGCCCTCGCGGAAGATCCGCTTCGGCTTCCAGACGAGGCCGAGCAGCACGACGGCGCCCATCGCGGCGATGCCCGCGCCGAGATCGGCGAGCTCGGGGCCGAGGAACCACAGCGCGCCGCCCTGCACGGCGCTGAAGGCGACGCTCACCGTGAGCGCCGCGAGCCACGTCTCACGCAGGCCCCGCCAGCCGTCCAGGATCATGACGAGCAGGAACGGCACGAGGAACGTGAGCGGCTGCAGGAGCAGCACGAGCGTGCGCGAGAGGTCCTGGACGTCGACTCCGCCGACCTGCGCGCCGACGATGACCGGGATGCCGATCGCGCCGTACGCGCCGGCAGCGACGTTCGCGACGAGGCAGATCATCGCCGCCTTGACGGGACGGAAGCCGAGCTGCACGAGGAGCGCGGCACAGATCGCGATCGGCACCCCGAATCCCGCCGCCCCCTCGAGGAAGGCGCCGAATCCGAACGCGATGAGCAGCACCTGGATGCGCTGGTCGGCCGTGACGGAGCCGATCGAATCCTGGATGACGGCGAAATGCCCGCTCGCGACGGCGAGGCGGTACAGCCAGACCGCCATCACGATGATGTACGAGATGGGCCACAGCGCATTGAGGAAGCCATAGAACCCCGCCCCGGCGATCGCCGTCGCCGGCATCCCGAACGCCCAGAGGGCCACGACGATCTCCGCGGCGACCGAGATGAGCGCCGCGACGATGCCGGACAGCTTGAAGACGACCAGCAGCACGAGGAACAGGGCGATCGGGATGACGGCGACGAGCGCCGACAGCCACAGCACCCCCATCGGATCGGCCGGCTGAGTCCACATCGTCGCATCTCCGATCCGCGACCGCCCGAGGCGAGTCGACACGGCACACCCTAGCGAGTGCCTTCGCCGTGGCGCGAGAGGGACCCTATGCTCGGGGTGACCAGGGAGGTCACATGAGTCCAGAGCTGCCCAAGAAGTTCTACGAGAAGGAGCTGCGGCGCCTCCAGGCCCAGCTCGTCGACATGCAGGCGTGGGTGCAGAGCGCGGGTGCGCGAGTGGTCGTGATCTTCGAGGGCCGGGATGCCGCGGGCAAGGGCTCGACGATCAAGCGCGTCTCGGAATTCCTCAATCCCCGCGTCACGCGGGTCGTCGCCCTCCCCGCTCCCACCGAGCGGGAGCGGACGCAGTGGTACTTCCAGCGCTATGTCCCGCACCTGCCGGCCGCGGGCGAGATCGTGCTCATGGACCGCTCCTGGTACAACCGGGCGGGCGTCGAGCACGTCATGGGCTATTGCACGAACGTCGAGTACCACCGCTTCCTGCACCAGGCGCCGATCTTCGAGCGGATGCTGGTCGAGGACGGGGTCGTGCTCCTCAAGTACTGGTTCAGCGTCTCTCCGCAGGAGCAGGAGGCCCGGTTCCGCTCACGCAGCGAGGACCCCATGCGGCGCTGGAAGCTCAGCCCCAACGATGTGCTGTCGATCACGCGGTGGGAGGACTACTCCCGCGCGAAGGACACGATGTTCGTCCACACCGACATCCCCGAGGCGCCCTGGTTCGAAGTGCCGTCGATCGACAAGCGACGCAGCCGGATCAACATGATCGCGCACCTGCTCTCGCGCATCCCGTACGAGATCGTCAAGCGTCCCGAGGTCGAGATCCCGTCACGGCCCCCCTCGAAGGGCTACGAGCGTCCGCCGCGCAACCTCGAGAACTACGTGCCCGACTACGCCGCGGAGCGCCTGCGCGAGGTCGCCCCCTGACGCGCGGGAGGCGGGCTCGTGGTTCCGGTCAGACGGCGCCGGGGTAGTCGCGCTGGGGAGCGCCGATGTAGAGCTGCTGCGGACGGCCGATCTTGGTCTGCGGGTCGCTCACTGCCTCGCGCCACTGCGCGAGCCAGCCGGGCAGCCGGCCGATCGCGAACAGCACCGTGAACATGCGCGTGGGGAAGCCCATCGCCTTGTAGATGACGCCCGTGTAGAAGTCGACGTTCGGGTACAGACGGCGCTCGCGGAAGTAGTCGTCCTCGAGGGCGACCTGCTCGAGCTCCTGAGCGAGGTCGAGCAGCGGGTCGTGGACGCCGAGCTCGCGCAGCACCTCGTCGGCGGATTCCTTGACGAGGCGCGCACGCGGGTCGTAGTTCTTGTAGACCCGGTGGCCGAAGCCCATGAGCTTGACCCCGTCCTCCTTGTTCTTGACCCGCTCGACGAAGCGCTGGACGGACTCGCCCGACTCGTGGATGCGGCCGAGCATCTCGAGGACCGCCTCGTTCGCTCCACCGTGCAGCGGGCCGTAGAGGGCGTTGATCCCGGCCGAGATCGACGAGAACTGGTTCGCGCCGGTCGAGCCGACGAGCCGCACGGTCGAGGTCGACGCGTTCTGCTCGTGGTCCTCGTGAAGGATGAGGAGCCGCTCGAGTGCGCGCGACATCACGGGGTTGATCTCGTAGACCTCGCTCAGCACGCCGAAGTTGAGCTTGAGGAAGTTGTCGACGAAGCTCAGCGAGTTGTCGGGGTACAGGAACGCCTGGCCGATGCTCTTCTTGTGCGCGTACGCCGCGATGACCGGGAGCTTCGCGAGCATGCGGATCGTCGTGAGCTCGACGTGCTCGGGGTTCGACGGATCGGACGAGTGCTCGTAGTAGGTCGAGAGCGCCGCCGTGGCGGACGAGAGCACCGACATGGGGTGTGCCGATGACGGGAGGCCCGAGAAGAACCGCTTGAGATCCTCGTGCAGGAGCGTGTGGTGACGGATGCGGTCGTCGAAGGCGGCCAGCTCGTCGGCCGTGGGCAGCTCGCCGTAGATGAGCAGCCAGGCGACCTCGAGGTAGGTGCTGTTCTTCGCGAGCTGCTCGATCGGGTAGCCGCGGTAGCGCAGGATGCCCTGGTCGCCGTCGATGTAAGTGATGGCGGACTTCGTCGCCGACGTGTTGACGAATCCGTAGTCGAGGGTCGTGTGGCCCGTCTGGCGCGTGAACGTCGAGATGTCGACGGTCGGAGTGCCGTCGGTCCCGCGCAGCAGGGGGAACTCGGCGGTGCGATCCCCGATGGTCAGTGTGGCCTTCTGCTGCGTGTTCGCGTCCGTCACGGCGCCTCCTCGCGATAGCGGTTCGATCCCGGGATTCTCGGCTCCAGTCGGGCTGATGATGCCCTCGAGAGCCTTCAAGTGCGGGGACAGATGCCGTCGCCACGCGCGTTACAGCCTAGTAGCCGCCGAGTCCTAGCTCTGACACCGCCAAAGGATCGCGGCATCCAATGGAGGAATACGACGGATGCGGCGTGCTGATGCGTCAGCGTGCGCTGAGTCGTTCGGCCGCGGCGGTGACCCGCTCGTCACTCGCCGTGAGCGAGAGCCGGATGTGCCGCGTGAAATGCTCCCCGTAGAAGTGCCCGGGTCCCGCGAGGATGCCGAGGTCGGCGAGGCGGCCCATGCTCTCCCACGCGTCGCGGTCCTCGGTCGCCCACAGATACAGACCGGCTTCGCTGCGGTCGATGCGGAGCCCCGCGGCCTCGACGGCCGGCTTGAGGATGTCGCGTCGCGCGCGATACCGCTCCTTCTGCTCAGCGACGTGGGCGTCGTCGGTGAGGGCAGCGACCATGGCGGCCTGCACAGGGGCGGGCAGCATGAGCCCGAGATGCTTGCGGGGAGTCAGCAGCCGTGCGATGAGCGCGGGATCGCCGGCCATGAAGGCGGCCCGGTAACCCGCGAGGTTGGACTGCTTGCTGAGCGAGTACACCGACAGCACGCCCGAGAGATCGTCGCCCACGACGCGCGGATCGAGCGCGGACGGGATCGGCTGCGCATCCCACGGCGACTCCCAGCCGAGCTCGGCGTAGCACTCGTCGGACGCGAGGACGGCGCCCAGCTCGCGCGCACGCGCGACGGCGATGCGCAGGTCGGCGGCATCCTGAACGCGTCCGTCGGGGTTGCCCGGCGAGTTGATCCAGACGAGACGGGTATCGGCGGGCCACTCCCCCGGATCGTCCGAGGCGAGCGGCGTGGCGCCGACGAGTCGCGCACCGACCTCGTACGTCGGGTACGCGGCTCGCGGGTGCACGACGACGTCGCCGGGACCGAGACCCAGCAGGAGCGGCAGCAGCGCGACGAGCTCCTTCGAGCCGATCGTCGGAAGCACGTGATCGGGCGTCAGCCCCGGCACTCCGCGACGGCGCGCATACCAGTCCGCGACGGCCTCGCGCAGCGCGGGGGTGCCCACGGTCTGCGGATACGCGTGCGCGTCGGTCGCGCGCGAGATCGCCTCGGCGATGACAGCGGGCGTCGCGTCGACGGGTGAGCCGATCGAGAGATCGACGAGTCCGCCGGGGTGGGCCTTCGCGCGCGCCGCGTAGGGTGCGACGGCGTCCCAGGGGTAGTCGGCGAGGTCGGCGACCCCCACGATCAGTGTTCCTGCGGGGGGAGTTCGGCGATGACGGGGTGGTCCTTGTGGATCACGCCGACCTTGGCCGCGCCGCCGGGCGAGCCGATGTCGTCGAAGAACTCGACGTTGGCCTTGTAGTAGTCCTGCCACTCTTCGGGCAGGTCGTCCTCGTAGTAGATCGCCTCGACGGGGCACACCGGCTCGCAGGCGCCGCAGTCGACGCACTCGTCGGGGTGGATGTAGAGCGACCGGTCGCCCTCGTAGATGCAGTCGACCGGGCACTCGTCAATGCAGGCGCGGTCTTTGACATCCACGCACGGGAGGGCGATCACATACGTCACGGTGCCAGTCTAGTTCTCTCGTGCGGGGGTCGAGTTCGGCGGACGGAGCTTCGAGAGGTCCGGCCAGGCGACGACGAGGGCCACCAGCAGGGGTACGGCGATCGTCCAGACGACGCCGGCGTCGAACTGCCCCTCGGGTGCCTGCGCGACGATGACGGAGCCGCCGGGCCCGCGGCCGGAGAAGACGAGCGTCGAGGCCATCATGCCCAGCCCTGTCGCAAGAGCCGCCCAGCGATCCGCTGTGAGCATGCGCACGGCGACGAGCATCGCGGCGCTGCCGATGATCGCGAGGATGAGCCCGAGCGGGAACCAGCCGAGCGCGAAGGTGTGCGCGATCGTGCCGGCGAGGCCGTAGACGGCGCCCACCAGGAAGGCGACGATCCACGTCGTGATCCGAGTCAGTACCGAGGAGCGCACCCGTCGACTCTACCGGCGGCCGCCGGTCAGGCTGCCCAGCCCCACAGCCTCAGCAGCGCCGCGACGAGGGCTGCCGCAGCCACGACGACGAGGAACGGCGCCCGCAGCATCAGGAGGCCTGCCGCGACGATCACGGCGGGAACTCGGGCATCGACGACGATCGCCTGGCCCACCCCGAGCGTCTGCACCGCGACCAGCGCCGCGAGAAGCGACACCGTCAGCAGATCCGCGATGCGCGCGGGTCGGGGCGCCTCGAGCACCTTCGGAGGGATGAGGTAGCCGAGCGTCTTCCACGCGACGCAGATGATCGACGCGACCAGGATCGCCGTCCACAGCGTCACGGCAGCCCCTCCCGCTCGGCGACGTCGGCGGGCTCGGCGGGAGCGACCGCGTCGCTGCCCAGCCAGTTGAACCACCCGACGACGATCGCGACGACGGCCGCGATGAGCACGGGCACGCCCGGGATGAGGGCGGGCGTGAGGACCGTCGCGACGACGGCCGACGCGATGCCGACGACGATGGCCTGCCGGCGGCGCAGGCGCGGCCAGAGCAGTGCGAGGAAGGCGGCGGCGGCGGCGGCATCCAATCCCCACGCTTTCGGATCGCCCAGGACGTCGCCGAGCAGCGCTCCCGCGAGCGTCGAGATGTTCCAGCCGACGTAGATCGCGAGGCCGGTGACCCAGAAGCCGACGAGGCGCGCGTGAAGCGTGCTCTGCGCGAGCGAGACGGCGGTCGACTCGTCGATCGTGAACTGCGACGCGGCGGCGCGCTTCCAGAAGCCGCCGCCGATGACGGGCGACATGCGCATGCCGTAGGCGGCGTTGCGTACGCCGAGGAGCGCCGCCGAGGCGATGGCGGCGGGTGCCGCCGCGAGGCCGCCCGCGCCGATGACGCCGACGAAGGCGAACTGCGAGCCGCCCGTGAACATCAGGAGGCTCAGGACGCACGTCTGCCAGACGTCGAGACCGGCGGCCACCGCGAGAGCCCCGAACGAGATGCCGTACGCGCTCGTCGCGAGCGCCACCCCGAGGCCCTGGCGTCCCGCCCTGCGCCCCTCGCCGGACGCGTGGGCGTCGTCGAAGTGGGGCGTCAGGCTCACCCGCTCGAGCCTACCGACCGGCATCGCGCGGGCATGCGGGCCGCCCTGCCATCCGTGGCCGTCTGTCCGCCATGATCGGCGGAGCCGGCCCGGAAAGCGCGAATGACGGCGGGATGCAGCATCCCGCCGTCATTCATGCGCTGTGGCGCTGGATCAGCGCGTCAGGCACCGGCGTCCTGGCGCTTGAGCCGCGACGTGGCGCGGGCGCGCTCGGTGGCGTCGAGGTTGACCTTGCGGATGCGGACCATCTCGGGCGTGACCTCGACGCATTCGTCGTCGCGCGCGAACTCGAGGCTCTCCTCGAGCGAGAGCTGGCGCGGAGGCGTCATCGACTCGAACGTGTCGGAGGTCGAAGAGCGCATGTTGGTGAGCTTCTTCTCCTTCGTGATGTTCACGTCCATGTCGTCGGCGCGCGAGTTCTCGCCGATCACCATGCCCTCGTAGACCTCCTGCGTCGGCTGCACGAAGAACGACATGCGCTCTTGCAGCGCGATGATTGCGAAGGGGGTGACGACGCCCGAGCGGTCGGCGACGATCGAGCCGTTCTGGCGCGTCACGATGTGCCCCGCCCACGGCTCGTAGCCGTGCGAGATCGCGTTGGCGATGCCCGTGCCGCGCGTCGTGGTCAGGAACTCGGTGCGGAAGCCGATGAGGCCGCGCGAGGGGACGACGAACTCCATGCGCACCCAGCCGGTGCCGTGGTTGGTCATGTTGTCCATGCGCCCCTTGCGGGTCGCCATGAGCTGCGTGATCGCACCGAGGTACTCCTCCGGCGCGTCGATCGTGAGGTGCTCGAACGGCTCGTGCACCTTGCCGTCGACCCGCTTCGTGACGACCTGCGGCTTGCCGACCGTGAGCTCGAAGCCCTCGCGTCGCATGTTCTCGACGAGGATCGCGAGAGCGAGTTCGCCGCGGCCCTGCACTTCCCACGCGTCGGGGCGGCCGATGTCGACGACCTTGAGCGAGACGTTGCCGACGAGCTCGCGGTCGAGGCGGTCCTTGACCATGCGCGCCGTGAGCTTGTGGCCCTTGACCTTGCCGACGAGCGGCGAGGTGTTGGTGCCGATGGTCATCGAGATCGCGGGGTCGTCGACGTGGATCTGCGGCAGCGGTCGCACGTCCTCGGGGTCGGCGATCGTCTCGCCGATCGTGATGTCGTCGAAGCCCGCGATGGCGACGATGTCGCCGGGCCCTGCGCTCTCGGCGGGGTAGCGCTCGAGCGCGCGGGTCTTGAGAAGCTCGGTGATGCGCGCGTTGCTCGTGGTGCCGTCGTGACGCACCCAGGCGACCGTCTGCCCCTTCTTGAGCGTGCCGTTGAAGACGCGCAGCAGCGCGAGGCGGCCGAGGAAGGGCGAGGAGTCGAGGTTCGTGACCCAGGCCTGCAGCGGCGCCTCGTCGTCGTACTCCGGCGCGGGGACGTGCTTGAGGATCGCCTCGAACAGGGGCTCGAGATCCTCGTTGTCGGGGAGCTCGCCGTTGGCGGGACGGTTCTGGGATGCCGCGCCTGCGCGTCCGCTCGCATACACGACGGGCACGTCGAGCAGAGCGTCGACGTCGAGGTCGGGGACGTCGTCGACGAGGTCGGAAGCGAGACCCAGAAGGAGGTCGTGCGCCTCCTCCTCGACCTCGGCGATGCGCGCGTCGGGGCGGTCGGTCTTGTTGACCAGGAGGATGACGGGAAGCTTCGCCTCGAGCGCCTTCCGCAGGACGAAGCGCGTCTGCGGGAGGGGGCCCTCGCTCGCGTCGACGAGCAGCACGACGCCGTCGACCATCGACAGGCCACGCTCGACCTCGCCGCCGAAGTCGGCGTGACCGGGGGTGTCGATGACATTGATCGTCACCGGGACATCGCTGTGGACGCCGTTGTACGTGATCGCCGTGTTCTTGGCGAGGATCGTGATGCCCTTCTCACGCTCGAGGTCGTTCGAGTCCATCGCGCGCTCTTCCATGTGCTCGTGCGAACCGAACGAGCCGGTCTGGCGGAGCATGGCGTCGACGAGCGTCGTCTTGCCGTGGTCGACGTGCGCGACGATCGCGACGTTTCGGAGGTCCGGACGGAGGGCGCGCGCCATGAGGGTAATCCTTGCGGTGGGAGTTGTGGGGCATCGGCCCCTGTGCAGGGTCCGGCCCTCCCACTTTACCGGGACTGCCTGGGCATTGTCCGCCAGGCGCTCGCCCGGCGGAGAGCCGCCGCCCGGATCAGGCCCAGGGCGAGACGATCAGGAGGCTCGTGAGCGTCCACGTGAGGATCGCGAAGAGGGCGACCAGCGCGGGCACATCGGGACGGATCCGCACGGGGGCATCGCCCGTTCCGCGCTCCTGCGCCCGCTCCCACTCCTCCTGGATGAAGGCGATGTCGCGGACCGCGGACGGCACAGCGGGAGCATCAGACTCCGGCGTCTCCCGTCGTGGCTTGCGCGGCCGTCCCTGCGTCGGGCCTCCGAACGCCTTGAGAACGCGCCCGTCGGTGAGGGTCACCTCGACCTGCCAGCGCAGCGCGATCGCCGCGACCCGGCCCCACGGGATGTCGGCGATCCGCAGCACGTTGTGCAGGCGGAGGCCTGTGGCATCCGTCCGCACGTGCGGCGCGTAGGCGAACACGTACACGGCCCACACCGCCAGGAGCACCCACGGCGTAAGCAGCATGCCCTGGACGAATCCGCCGCGCCAGAAGGCGTCGACGAGGAGGAACACCGCCACGGCGGCGGACACGATCATGCCGATCGTCGCCGAGACGGCGCGATGGATCCGCGCGCCGCCGCCGTGGGGCGTCTGACTCATCGGCCGCCGAGCGGAATCGAGGCTCCGGGGATCGCGTCGAGGAGTCGCTGCGTGTAGGTCTCGGTCGGGTTGCTGAAGATCTCGTCGACCGTGCCCTTCTCGACGAGCTTGCCGCGCTCCATGACCACGACCTCGTCCGCCACGACGCGCACGACGGCGAGGTCGTGCGTGATGAAGAGGTACGTGAGGTCGAGTTCGCCCTGGAGATCCGCGAGGAGCTTCAGGATCTGGTCCTGGACGAGCACGTCGAGCGCCGACACCGCCTCGTCGAGCACGACGATGTCGGGCTTGAGCGCGAGGGCACGCGCGATCGCGACGCGCTGACGCTGGCCACCCGAGAGCTCGTTCGCATAGCGGGTCGCGATCTCCTGCGGCAGCGCGACCTGGTCGAGCAGCTCGCTCACACGCTCGCGCCGCGACGCCCGGTCGCCCACCTTGTGGATGGCGAGCGGCTCGGCGATCGTGTTCGCGATGTTGCGGAGCGGGTCGAGGGAGCCGTACGGATCCTGGAAGACCGGCTGCATGCGGCTGCGCATCTGGAACGTCTCGCGCTTGGAGAGCTTCGCCGTGTCGCGGCCGTCGATCTCGATCGTGCCGGAGGTCTGGTCCTCGAGCTTGAGCACCATCTTCGCGATGGTCGACTTGCCCGATCCGGACTCGCCGACGATCGCGAGCGTCTTGCCCTTGTGCACGTCGAACGACACGTTGTCGACGGCGCGGAAGGGCTCGCTGCGGAATCCACCGAGACGGATGGTGTAGTCCTTGGTGAGATCGCGGACGCGGAGCGTCGGGGGCACATCGGCGAGGTCGTCGGATGTCACGATCCCGCGATCCTCGACGACGGCCTGGATGCGCTGGGACGCGATGCTCGGGGCGGCCGCGACGAGACGGCGCGTGTACGGGTGGATCGGGTTCTCGAGGATGAGCCGGCTCGGGCCCGCCTCGACGATCTCGCCGTCCTTCATGACGATGATGCGCTCCGCACGCTCGGCAGCCAGGCCGAGGTCGTGCGTGATGAGGAGCACCGAGGTGCCCTTCTCCTTCGTGAGCTTCGCCATGTGGTCGAGGATGACGCGCTGCACCGTGACGTCGAGAGCCGACGTCGGCTCGTCGGCGATGAGCAGCTGAGGGTCGGCGGCGAGGCCGATGCTGATGAGCGCGCGCTGACGCATGCCGCCCGAGAATTGGTGCGGATACTGGTTCATCCGCTTCTCGGCATCGGCGAGGCCGGCCTGCTTGAGCACCTCGATGGCGCGAGCCTCGACGTCCTTCTTGCTCGTGGCCATGCCGTTCGCGCGAACGGTCTCCTTGACCTGGAAGCCGATGCTCCACACCGGGTTGAGGTTCGACATCGGGTCCTGCGGGACGTAGCCGATCTCGCGACCGCGGACCGACTCCATCTGACGCGACGTCAGCGCCGTGAGGTCGCGGCCGTCGAGCGTGATCGTCCCGTTCGTGACGTGGCCGGTTCCGGGCAGGAGGCCGATGATCGCGGAGGCGGTCGTCGACTTGCCGGAACCGGACTCGCCGACGATCGCGATCGTCTCGCCGGGGTAGATGTCGAAGTCGATCCCATGGATGATTTCTCGCGAACCGGACTGCGACTCGAACGCGATCTTCAGATCGCGGACGCTGACGAGGGGCGTGGAGACGGTGGCGCTCATCGGCGGGCCCTCGCTCTCGGGTCGAGGGCATCTCGGATGAGCTCGCCCAGCACGATGAACGCGAGAACCGTGAGAGTGAGCGCGATCGACGGATAGATGAGGGCCATGGGGGCGACACGCAGCGAGGCCTGCGCCTGGCTGATGTCGTTGCCCCACGACATGACGCTGCTGCCGAGTCCGACACCGAGGAAGGTGAGCGTCGCCTCTGCGACGATCGCACCCGCGAGGGCCAGCGTCGAAATGACGATGAGCGGAGCGATCGAGTTGGGGACGACGTGCGACAGCAGCGTCTGGAAGCGCGTCAGACCGAGCGCCCGTGACGCCGTCACGAAGTCGGACTGCCGCACGCGGAGCACCTCGGCGCGCACGACGCGCGCCGTCGAGGCCCATGCGAACCCGCCGATCGCGAACGCGAGGGTCAGCGGGGTGCGGTACTGCGAGAAGACCGTCATCACGACGACCGCCGCGAGGATGTAGGGGATCGCGAAGAAGATGTCGCCGACGCGCGAGAGCAGGCCGTCGAGCCAGCCGCCGTAGAACCCTGCGAAGGCGCCCATGATGAGGCCGAGCGTCGAGCCGATGATCGTCGCGAGGATGCCGACGGTCAGCGACGTGCGGGCGCCCCACACGATGCGCGCCCAGATGTCGCAGCCCTGGAATGTGAAGCCGAGCGGATGCCCTGGCGCAGGTCCGCCGTTGCTGTTGGCGAGGAAGCACTCGTCGTTGGGCGGCGTCTGCGTGAACAGCGTCGGCCAGACCGCCATGAGCAGGACGATGAAGACCATGAGCAGCGCGATCCAGAAGGTCGGGCGCTTGCGGAGGTCGTGCCAGGCCTCGGACCAGAGGCTGCGGGGCTTGGCGCCCGAGACCTTGACGGCATCGACCGTGAGCGTGGCTTCCTTGATGGGTGCGACGAAGTGGTCGGCGGAGCGCGGCTGATCAGACATAGCGGATCCTCGGGTCGAGCAGTCCGTACAAGAGGTCGACCGCGAGGTTGACCAGGACGTAGATGATGACGAAGACGGTCACGAACGAGACGATCGTCGGGCCTTCGTGCGCCTGCGTCGCGCGGAAGAGCGTGTTGCCGACGCCGGGCACGTTGAAGATGGCCTCGGTGACGGTCGCACCGACGAGCAGCACGCCGAAGTTCGTCGCGCTGTTCGTGATGACCGGGATGAGGGAGTTGCGCAGCGTGTGCACGGGCACGACGCGCGTGCGCGAGAGGCCCTTGCTGTACGCCGTGCGCACCCAGTCCTGGTTGAGCGTGTCGATGACCGAGCCGCGCATGAGGCGCATGCTCGTCGCGTAGAGGCTCACGCCGAGGACGAGCGCGGGAAGCCAGAGATCGTTCCAGTCGTTCTGGGCCCCGACGGTGGGTTTGAACAGACCCCACTGGATCGCCAGGAAGTACTGCGCCACGAAGCACATGACGAAGATCGGGATCGCCACGAAGATGAGCGAGATCACGAGTGACACGTTGTCGAAGAGCTTGCCCTTGCGGAGTGCCGAGATGGTGCCGATCACGATCGCGAGGGTGAACTCGATCGCGATCGCCATGATCGCGAGGCGGGCCGTGACGGGAAGCGTGCGGGCCAGGACGTCGGTCACCTGCTGACCGGAGTAGGTCACCCCCATGTTGCCCTGGAAGATGCCCACCATGTAGTAGAAGTACTGGACGATGAACGGGTCGTCGAGGTGGTACTGCGCGCGGAGCTCGGCGAGAAGCTGAGGGCTCGGCGGCTTGTCGCCGAAGAGGGCGGCGATCGGGTCTCCCGGCATTGAGAAGACCATGAAGTAGATGAGCAGAGTGGCCCCGAAGAACACGGGGATCACCTGCAGCAGGCGTTTGAGGATGTAGGCGTACATCCGTTCTCCCTCCGGCTGAGGGATGCCGCTCCCCCGGTGGTTACAGGAGGCTGCGACATCAGTTATGGGCGCCTGATGCGTGGGTCACGCATCGCGACGCCCTGGTGGCATACCGCGAGGCGGTGACGAATCGTCACCGCCTCGCGGGTGCGATCAAGCCGAGCTTATTCGCTCTTGGTGATCTGGTAGTACAGCGGAACCGAGTTCCAGCCGAACACGACGTTGTCGACGGACTCGCCGTAGCCGCCCGTGACGTTCGAGTACCACAGCGGGATCGCGGGGAGGTCCTGGAACAGGATCTCCTGCGCGGCCACGTACTTCTCGTTCGCGGCCTCGAGGCTGTCGGCCGAAGCGCCTTCTGCCAGCAGCGCGTCGAAGTCGGGGTTCGAGTAGTCGCCGTCGTTCGAGCCTGCGCCCGTCGCGTAGATCGGCGCGAGGAAGTTGTACAGACCCGGGTAGTCGGCCTGCCAACCGGTGCGGAACGCGGTCTGGATCGTGCGGTCGTTGACCTGCTGACGCAGCGACGCGAAGTCGACGTAGGGAGCACCCGACGCGTCGATTCCGAGCGTGTTCTTGATCGAGTTCGACACAGCGTCGACCCACGGCTGGTGGCCGCCGTCCGAGTTGTACGCGATCTGGAAGGAACCGCTCCACGGCGAGATGGCGTCGGCCTCGGCCCACAGTTCCTTCGCCTTGTCGGCGTCGAACTCGAGGACGTCCGCGCCCTCGACCGAGTCCGACCAGCCGTCGATGACCGGCGACGTGAAGTCGGAGGCCGGCGTGCGCGTGCCGCTGAAGATCGTCTCGGTGATCTCCGGGCGGTTGATCGCGTGCGAGATCGCCTGACGACGCAGCTTGCCCTCTTCGCCCGAGAAGTGCGGGAGGTTCTGCGCGATCGTGAACGACTGGAAGATCGCGGCGGCCTGGTTGACCGCGCGGTCACCGAGGTCGGACTCGAATGTGGGCAGCGCCACCGGCGGGACACCCTCGAGGACGTCGAGGTTGCCGCCGAGCAGGTCGGCGTACGCGGCATCCTGCGTCGCGTAGAAGACGAACGTCACGCCGCCGTTCTGCGCCTGGCGTCCACCCGCGTAGTCCTCGTTCTTGACGAGGTCGATCTGGACGTCGTGCTGCCACGCGTCCTCGGACGCGAGCTTGTAGGGGCCGTTGCCGATGGGCGATTCGCCGAAGGCCTCGATGTCGTCGAACGCGACGTCGGGGAGCGGGTAGTACGCCGAGTAGCCGAGACGCAGCGCGAAGTCGGCCGCGACGGGCGAGCTGAGGTTGATGGTGAACGTGTAGTCGTCCACGACCTCGAGACCCGTGAGCTCGGAATCGGCGTCGGCGCTGAAGCCCACGATGTCAGAGAACCACGACTGGTTCTGCTGCGCGTTGGAGAGCTGCGCGCCGAAGTTCCAGGCCTCGGTGAAGTTGTCGGCCGTGACCTCTTCGCCGTCGCTGAAGGTCTGACCCTCCTTCAGCTTGACAGTGAGGGTGTCCTCGTCGTCGACCGTGATCTCTTCTGCCATGTCGTTGACGGCCTTGCCTTCGCCGTCGTAGTAAACGAGCCCGGCGAAGATCGAGTCGAGGATCTTGCCGCCGCCGACCTCATTGGTGCCGGCGGGGAGGAGCGGGTTCTCCGGCTCCGTGCCGTCCGCCGTGATGATCGCGGTGCTTGCGCCCGAGGGCTCTTCCGTCGCTTCCGTGCCTCCGCTGTTCGAGCAGCCGGCGAGCACGAGCCCGCTGGCACCCAGCAGCACCAGGCCCGTAAGGGCGATCTTGTTGCGCTTCACAGTTCCTCCGTTGAAGAGTTTCAGATGTCGCTCGCACGCCGCCGCGGCGTCGTCGGAGCGGATAATCGACCCTAGGCACATTGATCCAAGTGCTCCAAACCGCTGGCAAAACCGTTACATACCCTTTACTCAAATGACGCTGAGTGTGGCAACGTGACGGCATGACGCTGTTTCCCGACCCCTCGCCCGCTGGTGTTCGGCCCCGAATCCGCTGGGAGATCGCCCTGGTCCTGGCGGTCACGGTGGGGCAGTCGGCCGTGTATTCGGTGCTCTCTCTCATCCGACGCCTTCTTGCACCCGTGCCGCTCGGCGATCAGCAGGCCCAGGTCAATCCGTCGCGCGACATCGCCGCGTTCTGGGATGTCGTCTACCAGCTGCTCTCGGTCTTCTTCGCCCTGGCGCTGGTCGGACTCGTCGTCTACCTGCTGTGGGAGCCGGGGAGCAATGCGCTGCGCCGCATCGGACTGGACTTCACGCGCTTCGGCGGCGACCTCGGCCACGGCCTCCTTCTCGCCGCCGCGATCGGGATCCCGGGACTCGCGCTCTACGTCGTCGGCCGCGCACTCGGGATCACCGTCGCAGTGGTCGCTTCGCCGCTGGATGCCGCGTGGTGGTCGGTTCCGCTGCTCGTGCTGTCCGCGATCAGGGCGGGGCTGACGGAAGAGGTCATCTTCATCGCATACCTGTTCGACCGGCTGCGCCGGCTCGGCTGGAACTGGTGGGCGATCATCCTCTCGACGGCGGCGCTGCGCGGCGCGTACCACGCCTATCAGGGCATCGGAGCGATCGTCGGCAACTTCGTCATGGGCGTCGTATTCGGCTGGTGCTACAAGCGCTGGGGGCGCATCATGCCCCTCGTCATCGCGCACACAATCCTCGACGTCGTCGCGTTCGTGGGCTATCCCCTCGCCGTCGCGCTGTGGCCCGGGGTGTTCGGCGCGCCGCCGTCGCCCACGCCGACCCCCACCCCTACGTCGACGCCTTGACGCCCTGACGCAGAGGAGGAGCGGATGCCGCATCGGCGGCATCCGCTCCTCCCCGGTCAGCGCTGCTCGTCCGGCGCGGCTACGCGAAGGCCTCGATGGGCGGGCAGGCGCACACCAGGTTGCGGTCGCCGTAGGCCTGGTCGATGCGGCGGACCGGCGGCCAGTACTTCGTGCGGACGAGCTCGTGCACGGGGTACACGGCCTTCTCGCGCGAGTACGGGTGGGTCCACTCCCCTGCGACGACCGACTCGGCCGTGTGCGGGGCGTTCACGAGCGGGTTGTCGTCGGCGGGCCACTCGCCCGCCGCGACGGCGCGAGCCTCTTCGGCGATCGCGATCATCGCGTCGATGAAGCGCTCGATCTCGACGAGGTCCTCGGACTCCGTCGGCTCGACCATGAGCGTCCCCGCGACCGGGAACGACATCGTGGGCGCGTGGAAGCCGTAGTCGACGAGCCGCTTGGCGACATCGTCGACGGTGATGCCCGTCTCGTCCCGCAGGGGCCGCAGGTCGAGGATGCACTCGTGCGCGACGAGGCCGCGCTCCCCCGCGTACAGGACGGGGTAGTGGTCCTTGAGCCTCACGGCGATGTAGTTGGCCGCGAGGACGGCGGCGGCCGTGGCATCCCGAAGCCCCTCCGCACCCATCATGCGCAGATACGCCCACGAGATCGGAAGGATGCCGGCGCTGCCGTGCGGCGCAGCCGAGACCGGTCCGCCCTCGAAGACTCCGCCCGCGTGGTCGGCGCGCTGCGCGAACGGGTGCCCCGGCAGGTACGGAGCGAGGTGCGCCTTGGCCGCGACGGGGCCGACGCCCGGTCCGCCGCCGCCGTGCGGGATCGCGAAGGTCTTGTGGAGGTTGAGGTGCGAGACGTCTCCGCCGAGGTCTCCGAACCGCGCGAAGCCGAGCAGCGCATTGAGGTTCGCCCCGTCGACGTACACCTGGCCGCCCGCGTCGTGCACGGCCTGCGTGATGGCGAGCACCTCGTGCTCGTACACGCCGTGCGTCGAGGGGTAGGTGATCATGAGCGCCGAGAGCGCTTCGGCGTGCGTCGCGATCTTGGCCCGGAGGTCGTCGAGATCGACGTTGCCGGCCTCGTCGCACGCGACGACGACGACCTTCATGCCGGCGAGGACCGCGGATGCCGCGTTCGTGCCGTGCGCGGAGGACGGGATGAGGCACACCGTGCGCGCGTCGTCGCCGTTCGCGAGGTGGTAGCCGCGGATAGCGAGGAGGCCCGCGAGCTCGCCCTGCGAGCCGGCGTTCGGCTGGAGCGACACCGCGTCGTACCCCGTGACCTCGGCGAGCCAGACCTCGAGCTGCTCGATCATCGCGAGGTAGCCGCGCACGTCGGCCTCGGGCGCGAAGGGGTGCACGCGTGAGAATTCGGGCCACGAGACGGCCGCCATCTCGGTCGCGGCGTTGAGCTTCATCGTGCACGAGCCGAGCGGGATCATGCCGCGGTCGAGCGCGTAGTCGCGGTCGGCGAGCTGCTTGAGGTAGCGCATCATCGCCGTCTCGGACCGATGCGTGTTGAAGACCGGGTGCGTGAGGAACTCCTCGACGCGCCGCAGCCCGGCGGGGACGCCCGCGAGCGGCGTGGCGTCCTCGAAGGGGAGGTCGCGCACGTCGTGCTCGTCGGCGACGGGCAGGCCGAACGCCCACGCGACGGCGGCGAGATCGCCCTGCGTCGTCGTCTCGTCTACCGAGACGCCCACGGTCGCGTCGTCGACGCGGTGCAGCTGATAGCCCTTGGAGCGCGCGCGCTCGACGATGCGGGCCGAGGGCCCGGGCGTCGCGACTCGGATCGTGTCGAAGAACGAGTCCGAGATGAGGTGCAGGTCGTGGTCGCGCAGGCGCTGGGCGAGGGCCTCGGCCTTCTTGGCGACAGAGGTCGCGATCCCCGTGAGCCCCGCGGGCCCGTGGTAGACGGCGTACATCGACGCCATGACTGCCAGGAGCACCTGCGCCGTGCAGATGTTGGAGGTCGCCTTCTCGCGGCGGATGTGCTGCTCGCGCGTCTGCAGCGAGAGGCGGTAGGCGGGCTTGCCCGCGGCATCCACCGACACGCCGACGAGGCGACCCGGCAGCTGGCGCTCGAGGCCCGTGCGCACCGCCATGTAGCCCGCGTGCGGGCCGCCGAACCCGAGGGGCACCCCGAAGCGCTGCGTCGTGCCGACGGCGACGTCCGCACCGAGCGAGCCGGGCGAGCGCAGAAGGGTGAGCGAGAGCAGGTCGGCTGCGACGACGACGAGGCCGCCCGCGACGTGCGCCGCGTCGACGACGCCGCTCGGGTCCCACACGCGACCGGAGGCGCCCGGGTACTGCACGAGCACGCCGAACGGCTCGACGGGCTCGCCCGCCGCGTCGACGAAGGACTCGCCGCGTGCGAGGTCGCGCTCGACGAGCTCGATGCCGACGGCCTCCGCGCGGGCGTGCAGCAGGGCGCGCGTCTGCGGGAAGACGTCTGCGTCGACGATGAACACGTTCGAGGACGACTTCGAGGCGCGGCGCGCCACGAGCATCCCCTCGACGACCGCCGTCGACTCGTCGAGCATCGACGCGTTCGCCGTCGTGAGGCCCGTGAGGTCGGTGACCATCGTCTGGAAGTTGATGAGCGCCTCGAGGCGCCCCTGCGAGATCTCGGGCTGGTACGGCGTGTAGGCCGTGTACCAGGAGGGGTTCTCGAGCACGTTCCGCGCGATGACCGATGGCGTGAAGGTGTCGTAGTAGCCGAGCCCGATCATGGGGCGCGCCTGACGATTCTGCGAGGCGAGCGTGCGCAGCTCCGCGAGCGCCTCGGCCTCGGTCGCCGCGGGCGGGATGTCGGTCGTGCCGCGCGGAGTGACATGGATGGATGCCGGCACCGCCGTCTTCACGAGCGCGTCGACGGTGTCGAACCCGAGGGCGTCGAGCATGACGCGCTGGGCTGCGGCATCCGTTCCGATGTGGCGGTCCTGGAAGGAGCCTGTCATCACGCGCCTTCGGTCAGTGCGACGTAGGCCGCGCGGTCGAGCAGGCCGTCGACGTCGCCCGCCTCGACGCGGAGCTTGACGAGCCAGCCGGCACCGAAGGCGTCCGAGTTGACGAGCGAGGGGTCGTCGACGACGGCGTCGTTGATCTCGACGACCTCGCCCGTGAGCGGCGCGTAGAGCTCGCCGACCGACTTCGTCGACTCGATCTCGCCCACGACCGCGTTCGCGGTCACGGACGAGCCTGCGGCCGGCAGCTCGACGAAGACGACGTCACCGAGCTTGTCTGCGGCGAAGTCGGTGATGCCGACGGTCGCCACGTCGCCGTCGAGCGAGACCCACTCGTGCTCGGCGGTGTACTTGAGGCTGTCGAGATCGGTCATTTGGTCCTCCTGTAGAAGGGAAGGGCGGTCACGGTCGCAGGAATGCGCGTGCCCCGCACGTCGATGGTGAGTTGTGTTCCGGGGGCGCTTGCCGAGGGCGAGACGAAGGCCATGGCGATGGGATGTCCCAGGGTCGGGCTGAGGGCGCCGCTCGTGATCTCGCCCACGACGTCGTCGCCCGAGAGCACGGGGTAGCCCGCGCGTCCGGCCCGCTTGCCGTCGGCGACGAGACCCACGAGCACGGGGGCGTCCGCGGGCGGCTCGACACCGTCCTTGCCGACGAAGTCCGCCTTGTCGGCGGCGACGACGCGGCCGAGCCCCGCCTGAGCGGGACGCATGTCGAGGGAGAGCTCGTGGCCGTAGAGGGGCATGCCCGCCTCGAGCCGGAGCGTGTCGCGCGCCGCGAGTCCCGCGGGAACGAGGCCGTACGGCTCGCCTGCCGAGAGCAGGGCGTCCCAGAGCGCGCCCGCCGCCGACACGTCCTCGAGGAAGAGCTCGAACCCGTCCTCGCCCGTGTAGCCGGTTCGGCCGACCCCCAGCAGCACGCCGTCGCGTCCCCCCGGAGCGAACTCGCCGTGCGTCATGCGGTAGTACCTGAGCTGATCCAGCGGTGCATCGAGTCCTGTGATGCCCTCCGTGGCCTCGACGATCGCCTGCGCCGCGGGGCCCTGCACCGCGATGAGCGCAATCCGATCGGTCGCGTCGTCGATCTCGATGTCGAAACCGGCCGAGCGCTCCCGGAGCGCCTCCGCAACGGCATCCCGATTGCCGGCGTTCGCGACGATGAGGAACTGGCCATCGCCCCTGTACACGATGAGGTCGTCGATGATCCCGCCCGCGACGTCGAGGAGAAGCGTGTACTTCGCCTGATCGGGGACGAGCGTGGACAGGCGCCCTGCGAGCGCGTAGTCGAGGAACTCGTCGGCCCTCTCCCCCCGCACGAAGAACTCGGCCATGTGTGAGATGTCGAAGAGGCCGGCCGTCGTGCGGACGGCGTGGTGCTCGGCGAGGTCCGACGTGTATCGGACGGGCATCGACCAGCCGCCGAAGTCGGTGAACGACGCACCGAGCCCCTCGTGGCGGTCGTGCAGCGGAGTGAGTCGGGGGTCTGGCATGAGTTCTCCCGGTCGTCGACGGGCGGATGCCGGGACCCGGCATCCGTGGAACTCCCCCTCTGTCATTGGCCTGAGAGCTTCACCGCCCTTCGAGGGGGCGGCTTTCACCTTCGGCACGATCGCGACGATCGTTTTTCAGAGCGGCCGGACGTCTGCGGTACACGGACCTGAGAGATTGGCGGGGAGGCTTGCTCCTTCGGTGCCCGGGCGAAGCCGAGCTCTCCCGCACACGTCATGCGGCCTGTCTTCAATTGCGCATCAAGCATATCCGGAGGCGGCCGTTCCGGTCGTCTCCCCGTGCACCTGACTCGCGATGGCCGATCCCGGCACGGGAATGGCTGGTCGGCACGAGAGAGCTCGGCGCGGCGACCCTCAGCCCGTGCAGGAGCCGGTCGACACGACGCTCGCACGCGACGGGGCCTCGGCCACGACCGGGGAGAGCTCCGCCATCGTCATGGCATAGCCGCGGTTGTCATCGTCCTCGCCGCGGGCGAAGACGATGCCCGCCACGGCGCCATCCGCGGTGAGGAGCGGGCCGCCGGAGTTTCCCGGGCGGACGGCGGCCCGCAGCGAGTAGATCTCGCGAGGGTCCGTGCCCTGCCCGTAGATGTCCGGCATTCCGACCGCCCCTGTCGAGAGCACGTCGGCGTTCGTCTGCGTGAACGGCCCGCCGTAGGGGTAGCCCTGCACGACCGCGGTGGCCCCCGCGGCGAGGGTCGGGCCGAGATCGAGCGGCGCCGCCGCGAGGTCGTCCACGGCGATGACCGCGATGTCGTCGACGGGATCGAAGTACACGACGCGGCCGTCGCGCGCCTCACCGCCCGGCACCTCGACGACCGGCACATCCACGCCCGCCACGACGTGCGCGTTCGTCACGACGCGGTCGGGCGCGATGACGAACCCCGTTCCCGTCGAGCTGACTCCGCACGCGTACGCCGTGCCTGAGATGCGGACGACGGATGCCGCGGCCCGCGCCAGATCGGGATCGGCGAGGTCGACGGGCGGCTGCGCCGGCTCGACGACGCCGCCCAGCAGGTCGCCGAACCGCGGGAGGGCGTCATCCAGCACGATCGCACGCACCTGCGCGAGCGCTTCGGCGACGGGCGGCGGCGTCATGCGCCCTATCGCGCGCAGCACCTGTGATGACGCGACAGCCGGCGCCAGCGCGGGCCCGCCGGTTGCGACGATCGCCGAGCCGGCGAGTGACAGGGCGAGCGCCGCCACGATCACGCTCGCGCCGCCTCCGAGCACCCGGTCCACGGCGCGCAGCGGGGTGCGATCGACCCCCCGGCGGAGTGCGGCGCCGATCGCGCCGCCGATGGCTCCGCCGATGCCGAGCAGGACGAGCACGAGCAGGAGCACGACGAGGGGGCGCCACTCCTGCCATGGCCAGGCGTCGTTGACGATCGGCGCGATCCAGTACGACGCGATGCCGCCGGCGATGAGGCCGAGGAGCGTTCCGGCGCTCGCAAGAAGCCCGCGCTGAACCCCCGCCACCAGGGCGAGGATCAGCACGACGACCATGACGATGTCGACGACGATCACCTGCGCTCCTTCCGTCGCGTCGGAAGTGTCAGGCTACGTCGCGACCCTGAGCCGCCCCTGTCGACCTCCCGTTTGCTGTTCTGGTCTAGATGACTATAAGATGGTGGATGAAGTTAGAGTCACTATGACAAGAACAACCATCGCCCCAGCTGAGACCGCGGAGAACACCGCGGACGACGTCACGCGTGTCGCCGTGTCGACCGTCATCTTCAGCCTGCGCCACGATCCCGACCGCGACGCCCCGACGCTCGTGCTGCCGCTCGTGCGGCGGACGCGCGATCCCTACGAAGGCCTGTGGGCGCTCCCCGGCGGCTGGCTCGACATCGCCGAGAGCCTGGATGCCGCGGCATCCCGCACCCTCGCAGAGACGACCGGACTCGCGCCGAGCTATCTCGAGCAGCTGTACGCCTTCGGAGCCACGGACCGCTCCCCCACGCGCGTCGTGTCGATCGTCTACTGGGCGCTCCTGCGACCGGACGCCGCATCGACGCAGCTCATCGACCGCACGAAGGACGCTCCCGAGAACGTCGCGTGGTTCGATGCGGCATCCCTGCCCCGTCTTGCATTCGACCACAACGAGATCGTCGACTACGCGCTGTGGCGCCTGCGCAACAAGGTCGGCTACAGCCGCATCGCACACGGCCTGCTCGCCGACGAGTTCACCCTCGCCGAGCTGCGCGAGGTGTACGAGTCGATCCTCGGCCGCCGCCTCGACCCCGCGAACTTCCGCAGGCAGGTCGAGAACTCCGGCACCCTGCTTCCCACCGACCGCTTCCGGACGGGCAGCCATCGGCCCGCCCGTCTCTACCGCTACAACCAGGATGTCGAGCTGACCGATCGCGGTCCGCTCGAGATCCGTCACTGAATCGAGAAGGACATGCCCGCTGTCAACCTCACGCTTCAGCCCCGGCCGCTGGACCCGTCGGTCGACCACGAGATCCAGGCGATCGTCGCCGGAGCCTCGACCGGCGAGACCTGCAACACCGATCTCGCGGCGGGACCGTGGGACTTCGACATCCGTCCCGGCTACGGACCCGGTGCCTCGATGGGCGATGTCATCCCCACCGGATCGCCGCGACAGGGCCAGCTGCCCCAGGAGTACCGCGACGCGTCCGACGAAGAGCTCGACGGGCGCATCCGCGCCGCGAAGGCGACGCTCGGCGACCGCGTCGTCGTGCTCGGCCACTTCTACCAGCGCGAAGAGGTCGTGGAGCACGCCGACTACGTGGGCGACTCGTTCCAGCTCGCGAACGCCGCGAAGGCGCACCCCGAGGCCCAGGCGATCGTCTTCTGCGGCGTGCACTTCATGGCCGAGACGGCCGATCTGCTGTCGCAGCCCGAGCAGGCCGTCATCCTCCCGAACCTCGCCGCCGGCTGCTCCATGGCCGACATGGCCGACATCGACCAGGTCGAGGAGTGCTGGGAGCAGCTCGAAGAGGTTTACGGAGACATGGATGCCGCGGACGAGGACGGCCTCGTCCCCGTCATCCCCGTGACCTACATGAACTCCTCCGCAGCCATCAAGGGCTTCGTGGGGCGCCACGGCGGCATCGTCTGCACCTCGTCGAACGCGCGCACGGTGCTCGAGTGGGCGTTCGAGCGCGGCCGCCGCGTCCTGTTCTTCCCCGACCAGCACCTCGGGCGCAACACGGCGAAGGCGATGGGCGTCCCGCTCGAGCAGATGCCGATGTGGAACCCGAACAAGCCCCTCGGCGGCTCCTCCGCGTCGGAGCTCGCAGACGCCCGCGTCATCCTGTGGCACGGCTTCTGCTCGGTGCACCGCCGCTTCTCGGTCGACCAGATCGACAAGGCGCGCGCCGAGCACCCCGGCGTGCGCGTCATCGTGCACCCCGAGTGCCCCATGGCGGTCGTCGACGCGGCCGACGAGTCCGGCTCGACGGACTACATCCGCCGCGCGATCGAGTCGGCGACCGAGCCGACCACCTTCGCGATCGGCACCGAGGTCAACCTCGTGCAGCGGCTCGCGGCCGACAACCCGCAGCACACGATCTTCTGCCTCGACCCCGTCGTGTGCCCGTGCTCGACGATGTACCGCATCCACCCCGGTTACCTCGCGTGGGTGCTCGAGGGTCTCGTCAACGGCGAAGTCCTCAACCGCATCACGGTGCCGGCGGATGTCGCCGACCCCGCCCGGATCGCCCTCGAGCGCATGCTCGCCGCGAAGCCGCCGGCCGCCCCCTCCCTCACCGGCGGTGCATCGTGACAACGGCTCAGACCCCCGCCCTCGACGTCATCGTCGTCGGGAGCGGCATCGCGGGGCTCATCACTGCCCTCCACGCCGTCGAGCACGGCTGCCGCGTCACGCTCGTGACGAAGGACGTGCTCGAGCACGCCAACACGCGCTACGCGCAGGGCGGGATCGCGGGCGTCATGTTCGACGACGATCACATCGAGGACCACGTCCGCGACACCCTCACGGCTGGCGCGGGCCTCAGTGACCCCGTCGCCGTGCGCGTGCTCGCCGAAGAGGGTCCCGCGCGCATCCGAGAGCTCGTCGAGCTGGGGGTCGCCTTCGACCGCGACGCCGAGGGGGCCTTCGTCAAGGGTCTCGAGGCGGCGCACTCGTATCCGCGCATCCTGCACTCCGGAGGCGATGCCACGGGGACCGCGATCGAGAAGGCGCTCGTCGCACGGCTCCGCGTGAGCGACGTGCGCGTCATCGAGCACGCGTTCCTCGTCGACCTCGTCGTGCGCGACGCACGCGTCACCGGCGTCGAGCTGCTCGTCGACGACCGCCCCGCCGAGCTCGGCCGTCGGGAGACCCTCGAGAGCGACGCGGTCGTGCTCGCGACGGGCGGTGCGGGCGAGCTCTACGCCCACACGACCAACCCGCCGGTCGCGACGGGCGACGGCATCGCCGCCGCGATCCGCGCAGGCGGGGCGGTGGCCGACCTCGAGTTCTTCCAGTTCCACCCGACTGTGCTCGAAGGCAAGGCCGACGCCGCCGGCAGCGGCGCGGACTCATTCCTGGTGTCGGAGGCCGTGCGCGGCGAGGGCGCGACCCTCATCGACGAGCACGGCCGGCGCTTCGCGTTCGACGCCCACCCCGACGGCGAGCTCGCCCCGCGCGACGTCGTGGCCCGCGCGATCGCGCGGCAGATGGAGCAGCAGGATGGGCGGCCCGTCTTCCTCGACGCGACGCACCTGCGCGCGACCCCGGACGAGACCGCCGCCTTCCTGGCGCGGCGGTTCCCGACGATCGACCGCGCGGTGCGCGAACGCGGTCTCGACTGGGCGCGCGAGCCGATCCCCGTGACCCCCGCCGCGCACTACCTGATGGGCGGCGTCACGACGGATCTCTTCGGCCGCACGTCGCTGCCGAGCCTCTACGCCGTCGGCGAGGTCGCCCGCACGGGCGTGCACGGCGCCAACCGGCTGGCGTCGAACTCGCTCCTCGAGGGCGCCGTCTTCGGGGCGCGCGCGGGCGATGCGATCGTTCCGGATGCCGCATCCGGTGTCTGGCCCGCCGCCGACGCGCTCGCCGGCTCGAGCGGGCTCGCAAGCGCGAGCCGGCCGGCGGGCGACACCCTTCCGGCGGCCGACGCCCCGCCGTTCTCGCGCGACGCGCTGCAGCAGCTGCTGTGGGAGGACGCGGGACTCGTCCGCGACGGCGCGGGCCTGGGGCACGCGGCATCCGTCCTCGCGGCATGGGCGGCTGTCGCACGCTCCCCGCGGACCGAGGCCGAGTTCGAGGACGAGAACCTGCTCGTCGTCGCGGAGGCGCTCGTGGGCGCCGCGCTCGTGCGCCGCGAGTCGGTCGGAGCGCATTTCCGCCGCGACGACGCCGTGCGCCACGAGACCCCCGTCGCGACCCTCACGGCGGAGGTCGCCTGATGCTCACCCGTGCCACGATCGACCGCGTCGTCGCCGCCGCCCTCGACGAGGACGCACCCTGGGGCGACCTCACGAGCGAGTACCTGATCCCCGAGAACGCCGTCGCCCGGGCCGACCTCGTCGCGCGCGAAGGCGGAGTCTTCAGCGGGGGCGAGGTCTTCGCCGCCGCGTTCCGGCTGACCGACCCGCGGGTGGACGTGCAGCTCGTCGTCGAGGACGGCGAGTGGTTCGAGCCCGGCGCGGTGCTGGCAGTGGTGTCGGGACCCGCCCGATCGGTGCTGACCGCCGAGCGCATCGGGCTGAACTTCACGCAGCGGATGTCGGGCATCGCGACGCTGACGGGCCGCTACGTCGCCGAGATCGCCCACACGAAGGCGCGCATCGCCGACACCCGCAAGACGACGCCGGGCCTGCGGGCGTTCGAGCGGCATGCCGTGGTGAACGGCGGCGGGCACAACCACCGCTACTCGCTTTCGGACGCCGTCATGGCCAAGGACAACCACCTCGCGGTGCTCGCCCAGAAGCACGCGAACGTCACCGAGGCCCTCACGGCCGCGATCTCGCGCCTGCCGCACACGACGCATGTCGAGGTGGAGGTCGACCGCCTCGAGCAGATCGAGCCCGTGCTGGCGGCCCGCATCGGCACGATCATGCTCGACAACTTCTCGCTCGACGACCTCCGTCGCGGTGTCGCCGCCGTCGCAGGGCGCGCGACGGTGGAGGCGTCGGGCGGAGTGAACCTCGAGACCGTCCGCGCGATCGCGGAGACGGGCGTGGACGTGATCTCGGTCGGCGCGCTCACGCATTCGGCGCGCGCACTCGACCTCGGACTCGACGTCCGCATCGAGGTCGCGGAGGCCTGAGAGTGTCGATGCGCTACTTCGACAATGCGGCGACGACCCCGGTCCGGCGCGAGGTGCTCGACGCGATGCTCCCCTACCTCACGCGCTGGTTCGGCAACCCTTCGAGCCACCACACGGTCGGCGAGGCGGCGGCGGAGGCGCTCGCGGACGCCCGCCGGCGGGTCGCGCGCGTGCTCGGCCTGCGGGCCGGCGACGTCGTCTTCACGTCCGGCGGGACCGAGGCCAACAACCTCGCGGTGAAGGGCATCGCGATAGCGGCGCAGCAGCACCGCGATGCGGGCCACTTCATCACGACACCCATCGAGCACGAGTCGATCCTCGAGTCCGGCGGCTACCTCACGCGCGTGCACGGATTCGAGGTGACGCACCTTCCCGTCGACGCCGAGGGCCGCGTCTCACCCGCTGCCGTCGCCGCGGCACTGCGGGACGACACGGCCCTCGTGAGCATCGGCTACGCCAACAACGAGGTCGGCACGGTTCAGGATGTCGCGGCCCTCGCCGCCGAGACACGGGCGCGCGGCATCCCGCTGCATATCGACGCCGTGCAGGCCGCCGGCTGGTTGCCGCTCTCGGCGGCCGATCTCGGGTTCGACGCCGTATCGATCGCGGGGCACAAGCTCGGCGCGCCCAAGGGGACGGGAGCCCTCGGCGTCCGCGGCCGGATCCCCGTCGAGCCGCTCCTGCACGGCGGCGGGCAGGAGCGCGGCCGGCGCAGCGGCACCGAGGATGTCGCGGGAGCCGTCGCCCTCGCGACGGCTCTCGACCTCGCCGAAGCGGAACGGGTCGAGACCGCTGCGCGGGTCGGCGCCCTCTGCGATGCATTCATCAGGCGCGTGCTGGCGCTCGTCCCCGGCGCGGCGCTCACGGGAGATCCCGTCCACCGCCTGCCCGGCACGGCGAGCTTCACGTTCGCGGGGACGAGCGGCGAAGCGGTCCTGCTCGAGCTCGAGCGACGCGGCGTCGTCTCCTCGAGCGGCTCGGCGTGCGCCGCGGGAAGCGACGAGCCCTCGCACGTGCTCGTCGCGATGGGCGTCCCCGCCGAAGTCGCGCAGACCGCCGTGCGCTTCACGTTCCCGCACGAGCTGCGCGAAAGCCTCGGCGGCGTCGCGGACGCGGTCGCCGCATCCGTCACCGCCGTACACTCGGGCGGGTGACCTTTCCTCCAGGCCGCGCCGCGGTCACCGTCATCGTGCCCGGCTACGACGTCGAGGAGTACGCGGCCGACGCGCTCGACTCGCTGCGTGCGCAGACGCGGCAGGACTGGTCTGCGATCCTCGTCGACGACGCCTCGACGGATGCCACGGGCCGGATCTTCTCGGATGCCGCGGCCGCCGACCCGCGCTTCCGCGTCGTGCGCCATGAGCAGCGGCTCGGCCTCGGCGCAGCCCGCAACACGGGACTCGACCTCGTCGAGACGCCACTGCTGGGCTTCCTCGATGCCGACGATGTCTTCACACCGGGGGCGCTCGAGCGCCTCGTGGGAATCCTCGACGAGACCGGCAGCGACTTCGCGCTCGGCGCGTACGTGCGGCTGCGACCCGACGCGGACGGCGTCTACACGCCCGGCGTCGTGCAGCCGTGGGTCGCGGCGGCGACCGACCCCGAGCGTCGCGCGACGACGATCGACGAGCATCCTGCCGCGTCGGGCAACATCGTCGCGTGGTCGAAGGTCAGCCGCCTCGAGTTCTGGCGGCGCACGGGCCTGCGGTTCCCCGTCGACAAGCTCTACGAGGACCAGGTCGTCGCGCAGCGCATGTACGCCTCGGCGCGGTCGTTCGACGTCGTGCCGGACGTCGTCGTGCACTGGCGCGAGCGCGCCGACGGATCCTCGATCACGCAGCGCAAGGCGGCGCCCGCCGTGCTGCGGGACTACCTCGAGGGAATGACCGGCGGCATCCGCGAGCTCGAGTCGGCGGGACACCACGCCGCCGTCCAGGAGCGCGTGCGGCTCATCCTCGCGATGGACCTCCCGTCTCTCGTGCGCATCGGGCAGGAGCACCCCGATGACGCCTACCGCGGCATGCTCGGAGCCTTCACACGCGACGTGTGGGCGCTCGGCGGCGCGGGGGTGACTCTCGACGACGAGCCCGCCTCGCTCGCCGCTACCGCGCGCCTCTGGTAGCTGCCGGCCTGATGCCGGCAGTCGTGCCTCCTCGCGCGACGCGACGTGCCACAGGATCGCTCAAGCCCACGTCGAGATGCCGGTTCTTCTGGCAAGCCGTGTGCCGCTGAGGTCCGCCCGGTCCGGCTCCACGGGGCGCGCAGCAGAGGGGCCGACCGCGGCTACCGCGGTGCGCGGTCGGCGCGGCGGTCCGGCATCGCCGCGGGCGGGAGGCCGGCCTGATCGGCGGCCTCGGTCTCGAGGATTCGGGATGCCGCGAGCTGCTGTTCCGCGAGTTCGGCGTAGAGCCCGTCCGCCGCAAGGAGCGACGCGTGAGTGCCCGACTCGACGATGCGGCCGCCGTCGACGACGTGGATGACGTCGGCGCCGATCACGGTCGAGAGCCTGTGGGCGATCGAGAGGGTCGTGCGGCCGCGGGCCGCTGCATCCAGCGCCTCTTGGACGACCCGCTCCGAGACGGTGTCGAGAGCCGACGTCGCCTCGTCGAGCAGCAGGACGGGCGGGTCCTTGAGCAGCACGCGAGCGATCGCGATGCGCTGCTTCTCGCCACCGGACAGGCGATAGCCGCGCTCGCCGACGACGGTGTCGTAGCCGTCCTCGAACCCTGAGATCACGTGGTGGATGTTGGCCGCGCGGCACGCGGCCTCGAGCTCGGCATCCGTCGCCTCCGGCTTGGCGTAGCGCAGGTTCTCGGCGATCGTCGCGTGGAAGAGGTACGTCTCCTGCGACACGATCCCGACGTTGTCGATGATCGACTCCTGCGTCAGGGTCCGCACATCGGCGCCCGCGAACAGGACGGAGCCGCCGGACGCCTCGTAGAGGCGCGGCGTCAGGTAGAGGACCGTCGTCTTGCCCGCGCCCGACGGCCCGACGAACGCGACGTGGGCTCCGGGCTCGGCAGTGAACGAGACGCCGTCGAGCGTCGGGCGGGCGCCGGGCGCGGCATCCGGATACCGGAACACGACGTCGCGGAACTCGACCCGCCCGATCGGGCCGGGCGCCTGCGCGACGGTGATCGCGTCGGGCGCCTCGACGATCGCGGGCTGCAGATCGATGTACTCGAAGATGCGCGCGAAGACCGCGCCGGAGGTCTGCAGGTCGAGCGTCACGCGCATGAGACCCATGAGCGGCATGAGCAGGCGGGCCTGCACCGTCGTGAACGCGACGATCGTGCCCGCGGTGATCGTGTCGTCGATGCTGCCCGTGATGAGGTAGCCGGCGACGAGGTAGATGATCGCGGGAACCGACGACATGAGCACCTGGACGACCGCGAAGAAGCCCTGCCCGCTCATGGCGCGCTGCACCTGCAGGCGCACCTGGTTGCGGTTCTCGCCCTGGTACCGCGCCGACTCGGTGCGCTGCCGGTTGAACGACTTGGAGAGCAGGATCCCCGAGACGCTCAGCGTCTCCTGCGTGATCGCCGAGAGCTCGGACAGCGACTCCTGCGTCTCGCCCGCGATTCGCGCGCGCAGCTGGCCGACGCGCCGCTGCACGATCACGAGGAACGGCATGAGGACGACGGCGATGATCGTGAGGCGCCAGTCGATGATGATCATCGCGATGAGCGAGGCGACGACGGTCACGAGATTGCCGAGGATGCTCGTGACCGTGTTGGTGAGGACGCCCGAGACGGCGCCGACGTCGTTCTGCAGGCGGGATTGGATGACGCCGGTCTTGGTGCGCGTGAAGAATGCGAGCTCCATCGCCTGCAGGTGGTCGAACAGCTTCGCGCGCAGGTCGCCCGTCACGCGGTTGCCGACCGTCGACGTGAGGTACGTCTGGACGACGCCGACCGCCGCCGAGAGAAGGAACAGCGCGATCATGAGCACGACGAGCTGGAAGAGCAGCGGGATGTCGGGGGGACCGCCGTCGACGGGGAAGAGCGCGTCGTCGAAGATGCGCTGCACGAGCAGCGGCGGCACGACCGCCAGCGCGGCGCCCGCGACGACGAGGAACCCTGTGAGCGCGAGACGCCCGACATAGGGCCGGAACAGCGCGACGACGCGGCCCCCGAGGCCCGAGATCTGGGGCGCCTGCGCGTTGATGCGCTTCTGCGCCGCGATGTCGACCCCCCGGAACGCCGGCGGGCCGCCCATTCCCCCGCCGCCGCCTCCGTGTCCCATCGCCATGCGCGCCAGCCTAATTCGCGCCGGCGACACCGGGGCTAGAGTGACGCCATGACCTCACTCCCCGATCAGCCCGCAGGCCCCGATCTGGACGCGCTGCGCAAGGACATCGACGAGCTCCAGCAGACCCCGACGGAGGACCTGATCGAGCCGGCTCCCGCGGTCCTCGCGGAGAACGAGCCCGAGCCCGAGCGCACGGATTCGATCGGGTACGAGAACTGGGACGAGCAGGCCGACGCGGAGTCCACCGAGGTCTGAGCCCGACCCGCGGCGCACGGCGCCGCACCTGTCACGGGATGCCGCGGCGGCCGCGGCATCCCGAATCGGCTCCTCGGGGAATGCCGTGTCGGAGGCAGCCGTTATCTTGGGAAGTGCGCCACCATCGGTGGTCGCCTACCCCGCCCTGTACTCGAGGAGACGACCATGGCCGCCATCGAGACGACTCCCGGCACGGGTTCGGTGCGCGTCGCCGCCACCTCGTCGACGGGCTTGCGACCCGAAGAGAGCCGCGTCATCTGGCTGCTTCTGGCAGCCGCCTTCGTCGCGATCCTCAACGAGACCACGATGGGTGTCGCGATCCCGCACCTCATCGACGATCTCGGCATCACGGCGCTTCAGGCGCAGTGGCTCACGACCGCCTTCATGCTGACGATGGCCGTCGTCATCCCGATCACGGGCTTCCTCCTGCGACGGTTCACGACGCGGCAGGTCTACATCGCGGCGATGAGTCTGTTCTCGCTGGGCACGCTGATCGCGCTGCTCGCGCCCGGGTTCCCCATGCTCGTGGTCGCGCGCGTCGTGCAGGCCTCGGGCACCGCGATCATGATGCCCCTGCTCATGACGACGCTCATGACGCTCGTTCCGGCACAGTCCCGCGGCCGCATGATGGGGCGCGTCAGCGTCGTCATCTCGCTCGCCCCCGCGATCGGGCCGACGCTGTCCGGCTTCCTGCTCGACACCCTCAGCTGGCGCTGGATCTTCGGCATCGTCCTGCCGATCGCCCTCGTCGCCCTCGCCATCGGAGCGCGCTGGATCCACAACCTCGGTGAGACGACCCGCGCGCCCATCGACGTCCTCTCGGTCATCCTGTCGGCGCTCGGCTTCGGTGGCCTCGTCTTCGGACTCAGCCAGATCGGCGGCGCTGCGCACGGATCCTCCGGCACGGATGCCGCTGCCGACACCGTCTCGACGGTGTCCCTCTACGCCTCGCTCGCGGTAGGCGTCATCGCGCTCGGCCTGTTCGTGTGGCGCCAGTTGAAGCTGCAGAAGGTCGACGACGCGCTGCTCGACCTGCGCGTCTTCCGCTCGGCGAACTTCTCGCTGTCGATCGGCCAGATGGGCCTCCTGTCCGTCGCCTTCTTCGGCGTGCTCACCGTCGTCCCGCTGTACCTGCAGGGCGTCCTGGGCGTGACGGCGCTGCAGACGGGCCTCGTGGCGCTTCCGGGCGCGCTCATCATGGGCTTCACGGGTCCCCTCATCGGCCGCATCTACGACCGCTGGGGCACGCGTGTCCTGCTCGTCCCGGGAAGCTTCATCGCGAGCGGCGCTCTCTGGTACCTCACGACGGTCGACGAGACGACGACGATCTGGACCATCGCGATCGTCCAGACGATCCTGTCGCTCGGGCTCGCGATGTCGTTCACGCCGCTCTTCACGGCCTCGCTCGGATCGCTCGAGCCGAAGTTCTACGCCTACGGCTCGGCGGTGGTCGGCACGGTTCAGCAGGTCGCCGGCGCCGCGGGCATCGCGCTCATGATCGCGGTCATGTCGCTCGTCGAGGCGTCGTCGGCGCAGGCCGGCGCTTCCGAGGCTGCGGCCGGCGCAGCAGGGGCGCAGGCCGCATTCCTCATCGGCGCGATCGTCTCGCTGCCGCTGCTCGTCGGCGCCTTCTTCATCCGCAAGCCGGCCGACCAGCCGCACGGAGCCCCGATCGGCCACTGAGCACGCTCACCCGAGGGGCAGGGCATCCGCACAGCGCGGGCCCTGCCCCTCGGCGCATCCCGGTGCCATGCTGGCTCGCAGACGCGGGTGCCCGCCCGTTCCGAAGGAGCCGACCATGATCGTCGTGCCGCCGCCCCTCGAGGGCGCTGAGGGTCACGTCGCCGAGATGTACGAACGCGACCTGTCCACTGATGGATTCGTCTTCAGCCACACGCAGGCGATGGCCATCAACCCCGAGGCCCACGAGGCGTTCGAGGCGCTCATCCGCGCCGTCGTCCCCTCGATCGGTGTGCGCACCTATGAGCTCGCGACCCTCGGCGCGGCCCGCGCCATCCCGTCTCCGCACTGCCTGCTCGCCCACGGGCGCAAGGCCCTCAGAGCCGGCGCGATGGACGAGGCGCAGCTCGAACGCGCCGCGCGCGACTACACCGATGCCGACCTCAGCGATGCCGACGTCGCCGTCATGCGCTACGCCGAGCGCCTCTCGACAGACCCCGGGTCGATGACCGACGCAGACACGCAGGAGCTGCGCGACCTCGGCTTCAGCGACCGTCAGATCGTCGACATCACGCTCGCCGCCGCGGCGCGCAACCACTTCAGCAGGGCGCTCCGCGCGCTCGCGGTGCCGGTCGAAGACGTTCCGGGCCTCAGCCCTCGGCTCGCCGCGGCGCTGCTGTCACCCGTCGGCGACCTCTGACGAGCCGCGCGCACCGCGCACGCGGGTGCGGCTCAGCACCGGCGAGCCAGCACGCCGTAGGCGGCTGAGCACACGACCCACCCGCTTCAGGCGGGGCTGGATAGGCCCGTCAGCCGATGCCGCAGGCGCTGCCACCGCAGCACGAGGCGTCGGAGTCGAGCACCGGGAGGAGGTTCTCGCCGACCGGGAGCGTCTGCAGCGCGGGAGCGGGGAGGTTCGAGGTCGTCATCCCCCGATCCTAACCGGCCCTGACAGGGACGCGGCCGAGCGCACGCTTCCGCACGCCGCGGCGACGAGGGCTCGACCCCGTCAGAGCTCGGCGCCGCCGGTCTGGCAGGTCGGGCAGTACTCGGCCGTCGTGCTCCCGAAGCGGAAATCCCGGATCGTGTCGCCGCACACGGGGCACGAAAGGCCGGCCCTGCCGTGCACGCGCATCGCGGCGACCTTCGCGGCCTTGAGCTCGTGCAGCGGGATGCCGCGACGGGCCGCGATCGCGTCGCGCACCGTCGCGGTCGTCGAGGCGAAGACGCGGTCGAGGGCGTCGGTGTCGAGCGCCGCGGCATGCGCGACGGGCGAGACCTTCGCGGCGTGGAGGATCTCGTCGGAATAGGCGTTGCCGATCCCCGAAAGCGACTCCTGCTCCTGCAGGATCGCCTTGATCTGCTTGCGCCGACCGCGCACGGCGCGATCGAACTCGTCTCGCGTGAAGTCGGCGTCGGCGGGGTCGGGGCCGAGCTTGGCGACCGCGGCCACCTCGGCGGGGTCGTCGACGACCGAGAGGCCGAGACTCACCCAATCGCCGGCATCCGTCGCCTCGAGGGTCGTACCATCGCCGAAGTCGAACACCGCGAGAGTCGGCGGTGCGGAGTCGCCGTCGGCAGTCGCCGCGAGCGGCTCACCGGCCCATCGCATCCACCCGTGACGCCCCAGGGACACGAGCAGGTGGTCGTCGCCGAAGACGACGTCGACGTGCTTGCCGAGCCGGCGCACGTCTGTCACGGCGGCGTCTGCCAGCGACGACGGCGGGCGCGTGCGCGTCTTGACGGTGCGGAACTCGACAACGTCGACCTCGCCCAGAACGCGCCCCGCGAGACGGTCCGCGAGGTTCTCGGCGAGCGCCTGCACTTCGGGCGACTCGGGCATACCCGTCATCCTGCCACTGACCTGCGACACTCATCCGGAGAGAGAACCCGCGCGAAAAACAGATCGAACGGGGTGAAGTCAACCCCCCGGCCCAAATCGGCCTTTCATGACGGGTCGATTGGCCGCAGGGGGTACGGTCGCCTATCGTCGGAATTCGACACCGTCCGTCGGCGTCACGTGCGACGTCGCGGTCGGAGCTCCGGGGGGAGCGGATCCGCATCGGAGGATGAACCATGTCCTGGACTCACAGCTATTCCACGACGGCCACGACGTCTGACCTCGACGAGCGGCTCGATGCCGCTCGCGCGGCGTTCCTCGACGCCAAGCGAGCGCTCGAGGAAGCTCACATCGAGCTCCTGCGCGCGCACGGTCACGCCGTGCGCCAGAGCGTCATCGAGGACTGAGACTCTCTCAGGCGTCCGGCGTGACGGTCGCGAGGGTCCGACCCCGCGATACCTGATCGCCGACGCCGACGTGCAGTTCGACGACCCCGGCGATCGTCGAGCGCACGACGTGCTCCATCTTCATCGCCTCGACGACGACGACGGGATCACCCGCCTCGACGCGAGCGCCATCCGCAACCCTCAGCATGACGACGGTGCCCGGCATGGGCGAGTCGAGGTGCGGGGTCTCGTCGCCTCCGTCCTGCGCGCCGTGGGCGGCATCCGCGATCCGCATCGCGAACGTCGCTCCGCCGCGCGTGAGCTCGACGGAGCGTGCCGTCACGCGCGCCGCGAAGGACCGCGACGAGCCTGCGACGGAAACATGGGCGAGGTCGTCGAGGCGCACGCGGGCGGGATGCCGCTCCCCCGCATCGACCGCGACCTCGAGATCCTCGCGTGAACCCCATACCCGCGCGGTCGCGCCGCCGCCGGCGTCGTCCTCCAGTCGGTAGACCCGCGCCGCCGCGGGTCCGAGCCGCCACCCGTCGCGGCGGCTCCACGGTCCTGCAGCCCCGCCCGCGGCCCCGCCGAGCGCGGCATCGTCCGGGAGCCCCGCGCCGTCGAGCGCGGCGGTGTCGAGCAGCAGGGCGGCTTCGGCCCAGGCCGCGGCATCCGGATCCGTGAAGTGAAGGCCCGCGAGCTCGCGCTCGATGAGGCCCGTGTCGAGGTCGCCGCGCGCGACGGCGGGCAGCTCGAGCAGCAGCCGGAGGAACTCGACGTTCGTCGTGACGCCGAACACCGCCGTGTCGTCGAGCGCCCGCACGAGCCGGCGCCGCGCCTCATCACGATCGGGTCCCCACGCGATGATCTTCGCGAGCATGGGGTCGTAGTCGAGCACGACGTCGAGGCCGTCCTCGAGCGCCGTGTCGACGCGGATGCCTTCGCCCGACGGATGCCGCACTTCGGAGAGGTGCCCGCCGGTCGGGAGGAAGCCGGCGCGCGGATCCTCGGCGTAGACGCGCGCCTCGATGCTGTGACCGTCGAGCCGGACGTCGGACTGCGCGAACGCGAGCGGCTCCCCCGCCGCGATCCGCAGCTGCGCCTCGACGAGGTCGATGCCGGTGACCTGCTCCGTGACGGGATGCTCGACCTGCAGGCGCGTGTTCATCTCCATGAAGAAGAACTCGTCGGGCCGGTCGGCCGAAACGATGAATTCGACGGTGCCCGCGCCGCGGTACGCGACGCTGCGCGCCGTCTCGCATGCGGCGGCGCCGATGCGCTCGCGCGCCGCGGCGTCGAGGAGCGGCGACGGCGCCTCCTCGATGACCTTCTGGTGACGGCGCTGCAGCGAGCATTCCCGCTCACCGAGGTGCACGACGTTCCCGTGCGCGTCCGCGAGCACCTGCACCTCGATGTGGCGCGGGCTCTGGACGTACCGCTCGAGGAACAGCGTGTCGTCCCCGAAGCTCGCGGCGGCCTCTCGACGCGCCGCAGCGAGGGCCGGCACGAGCTCATCGGGTGCCGTGACGACGTGCATGCCCTTGCCGCCGCCGCCCGCTGACGGCTTGATGAGCAGGGGGTAGCCGACGTCGGCGGATGCCGCGACGAGGTCGTCGTCGGTCAGGCCTGGCCGCGCGACCCCCGGCACCGTCGGCACGCCGCGCTCGGCGACGGCGATCTTGGCCGTGATCTTGTCGCCCATCGTCGCCATCGCGTCGGGCGAGGGGCCGATGAAGACGATCCCCGCATCGGCGCACGCGCGTGCGAACGCCGCGTTCTCGGCGAGAAACCCGTACCCGGGATGGATGGCCTGTGCGCCGGTCCGGCGCGCGGCATCGATGAT
Organism: Microbacterium sp. SS28; assembly: GCF_022761035.1. Classification (GTDB taxonomy): domain Bacteria; phylum Actinomycetota; class Actinomycetes; order Actinomycetales; family Microbacteriaceae; genus Microbacterium. The sequence goes on along the minus strand of NZ_JAKWJP010000002.1, from coordinate 3,232 downwards.
CGCGGCGATGTCGAGGTAGCTCTGCGCAGCGGGGGCGGGACCGATGCGCACGGCCTCGTCGGCGAGGTGCACATGACGGGCCGCGGCATCCGCGTCGCTGTAGACGGCGACCGAGCGGATGCCGAGTCGACGGAGCGTCGCGATGATGCGGCAGGCGATCTCGCCGCGATTGGCGATCAGGACTTTGTCGAACACGCGGGGATCTCCGTTCTTTCCGAGGAGGCCGGGCCGAGGGGCGGCGTCCGATGAATCCTCAAATCAGCACCTCGCCGCTTGCAACACCGCTCCCGCTCCGGGACCGCTCGGCCGAGGGAACGCGACGAAAGAATCCAGAAGAGTGCATCGCGTCACATGCGGAAGACGCCGTAGCCCGGCGCATCGGAGGGTGCCCGCAGGCACACGTCGAGGGCGAGTCCGAGAACGTCGCGGGTCTGACCCGGTTCGATGATGCCGTCGTCCCACAGGCGGGCCGTCGAGTAATACGGGCTGCCCTGCGCGTCGTACTGCGCGCGGATGGGGGCCTCGAACTCCGCCTGCTCGTCGGCGCTCAGCGAGCCGCCCGCGGCCTCGAGCTGGTCGCGCCGGACCGTCGAGAGGACGGATGCCGCCTGCGGGCCGCCCATCACCGAGACCCGTGCGCCGGGCCACAGCCACAGGAACCGCGGCGAGTACGCGCGACCGCACATCGAGTACGTGCCCGCGCCGAACGAGCCGCCCACGACGACCGTGAGCTTGGGCACGGACGCGCACGCGACGGCATTGACCATCTTGGCGCCGTGCTTCGCGATGCCGCCCGACTCGTATTCGCGACCGACCATGAAGCCCGTGATGTTCTGCAGGAAGATCAGCGGGATGCCGCGCTGATCGCACAGTTCGATGAAGTGCGCTCCCTTGAGCGCCGACTCGGCGAAGAGAACGCCGTTGTTCGCGAGGATGCCCACGCGGTGACCGTGCAGTCGCGCGAACCCCGTCACGAGCGTCTCGCCCCACTCGCGCTTGAACTCGTGGAACGAGCCGTCGTCGATGACGCTCTCGATGATGACCCGCGCGTCGTAGGGCGTCGTGAGCTCGACCGGGACGACGTCGACGAGGTCTTCGGGAGCCCGAGCCGGCGCGACCACGGCCTCGGCGGGGTGCGGGAGCGCGGGCGATGGGGCGAGCGTCGCGACGATGTCGCGGACGATCTGCAGCGCGTGCTCGTCGTTCTCGGCGAGGTGGTCGGTCACACCCGACACCCGCGTGTGCACGACGCCGCCGCCGAGGTCCTCGGCCGTCACGACCTCTCCCGTCGCTGCCTTCACAAGCGGGGGGCCGCCGAGGAAGATCGTGCCCTGGTTGCGCACGATGACCGTCTCATCGCTCATCGCCGGCACATACGCGCCACCCGCCGTCGACGAGCCGAGGACGGCGGCGATCTGAGGGATGCCGTCGCGCGACATCCGCGCCTGGTTGTAGAAGATGCGGCCGAAGTGGTCGCGGTCGGGGAAGACCTCGTCCTGCATGGGCAAGAACGCGCCACCCGAGTCGACGAGGTAGATGCACGGGAGGCGGTTCTCCGCCGCGACCTCCTGCGCCCGCAGATGCTTCTTGACCGTGATCGGGTAGTACGTTCCGCCCTTGACCGTCGCGTCGTTCGCGACGACCATGACGTGCCGCCCGTGGATGAGCCCGATGCCCGCGACGACGCCGCCCGCCGGGCAATCGCCGCCGTACAGCTCCCAGCCTGCGAGCGGAGCGAGCTCGAGGAACGGGCTCCCACGGTCGAGCAGCGCGTCGATGCGATCACGCGCGAGCAGCTTTCCCCGCTCGGTGTGCCGCGTCCGCGCCTTCTCGGGACCGCCGAGCGCCGCCTGCGCGCGACGCGCGCGCAGTTCGTGCACGAGGTCGCGGTAGGTCGCCGTGGGCATCGCCGCTCCTTCTGCGCCGCCACGCCGCGGCCGCAATCTCGGTTATTGACTATTAACCGAGATTGAGACTAGCCCGATCGCGGCCGAAAGTCGAGGGCGCTCAGATCGCGACGTGGAACTTCGGCCCCGGGCCTGCTCCCGGAGGGCGCTCGCCCGCCAGGATCGCCGGCAGCTGAGCGAGATCGACGGTCGCCGCGACGAGCGGCCGCGGATCGACCGACCCGCTCGCGTACGCATCGATCGCTCCCGCAAGACCCGGCGAGGCGGAGAGGATGCCGACCGCCGTGACGTCGGCGAGGACGAGGTCTCGCGTGTCGAGCAGGCTCGGCGTGCCCGAGAGCCCGATGTACACGACGCGTCCGCCCGGCTCGACGAGATGCGCCGCCTTGGCCGGCAGGTGCGGGGCGTGCGAGGCCTCGATGACGGCGTCCCAGGGCAGCTCGGGCAGCTCGTCCTCGGTCCAGCCGTCTGAGAATCCGAGTTCTCGACCGAACGCGAGCGAGCGGGCGCTGCGTCCGACGAGGTGCACCTCGGCGCCCACGGCGCGCGCGAACAGCGCGCACAGTAGCCCGATCGTGCCGGGTCCGAGCACCAGCACGCGGTCGCCCGGCGACAGCTCCGCGGCATCGACAGCTCTGCGCGCATTGCCTCCGGGCTCGACCATCGCCCCGGCCGCGTCATCGACCGCGTCGGGGAGCCGGTGCAGCGACGTCGCGGGGACGGCGACCTGCTCCGCCAGGGCGCCCGGGCGGCCGCCGCGGATGCCGAGCTCGGTGCGGAACGCGCACACGTGCTGCCGGCCGGCGAGGCATCGGCGGCACTGCCCGCAGCCGAGCATGGTGTCGCCCGTGACGCGTGTGCCGAGCCACCCTCCGTCGACGCCCTCGCCGACGGCGGAAACGGTGCCCATCCACTCGTGTCCGATGCGCATCGGGAAGGCCGCGTGCCCCGAGTGCAGGTACTGCATCTCGCCCGTGAAGAACTCGATGTCGGTCCCGCAGATCCCGGCGCGCTGCACGTCGACCACGACCTCACCCGCGCTCGCGGTGGGTGCCGCAACCTCCTGCACCTCGGCTCGACCGGGCGCCGTGATGACGAGCGCCCTCATCCGCCGACACCCGACCGCGCCGACAGATGCGCAGGCAGACCCGTCGCCGGCGTCGCGCGGCGCGCGACGCCGTACTCAGTGCGACTCACGGGAGACCTTCGATCCGGTCGATCCGACGAGGAAGTCGAGGTCGGCGCCCTGGTCGGCCTGCAGGACGTGGTCGACGTACAGGCGCTCCCATCCGCGGCGCGGGTTCGCGTACCCGTCGACGGTCGCC
>NZ_JAKWJP010000019.1 GCF_022761035.1 Microbacterium sp. SS28 | reverse complement strand
TGTACCCGGCCGTGAGGTTCGTCGCGGTTTGGGTCTTGTGAATGAGGAGAACCTCCGGGCTTAGTGGAGATGTCTAACGTCTTCACGAACTCGGAGGTTCTCGTGCCCCACCGTAATGCCCGGCTGACCCTTTTCGGGCGGCTGTTGATCATCGACCGTGCCCAGGCCGGCTGGAAACAGGCGCATATCGCGGCGGCGATGGGGATCTCCCGTCGCTGCGTGCAACGCTGGCTGGCTCGCTATCGAGCGGAGGGTGAAGCGGGGTTGCGGGATAGGTCGTCCCGCCCTCACCATTCGCCTTCTCGCACGCCGGCGTCGAGGGAGCGGGCCGTCCTGGACCTGCGCGAGCGTGAACGCGTGGGACGCGACGAGATCGCCGTGCAGTTGGGCATGGCACCGCGCACGGTCTCGCGGGTTCTTGCCCGGCACGGTGTCCCGCACCTGGCCCTGCTGGACCCGATCACCGGTCAGCTGATCCGGGCGTCGAAGACCACCGCGGTTCGATACGAACGGGAACGACCTGGCGAACTCGTGCACATGGACGTGAAGAAACTCGGCCGCATCCCCGACGGCGGCGGCTGGAAAGCGCACGGGCGTGCTAGCGGATCGATCCAGCGAGACCGGCACACGGTGGTCGGGTTCGATTACGTCCATTCGCTCGTCGACGACCACTCCCGGCTCGCGTACTCCGAGGTCCTCGCCGACGAGAAGGGACCTACCTGCGCCGCGTTCCTGGAGCGCGCGATCACGTACTTCCACGCCCACGGCATCACCCGCATCGAGCGACTGATTACGGACAACGCCTGGCAATACAGATGGTCGCTGCGCGAGGTCTGCGCTGCCCACGGCATCCGGCAGAAGTTCATCAAACCCCACTGCCCATGGCAGAACGGCAAAGTCGAGCGCCTCAACCGCACACTGCAAACCGAGTGGGCCTACCGACAGCCCTTCGCCAGCAACGATGCACGCACTACCGCCCTTGCACCCTGGCTCGAGCACTACAACACTGGACGACGCCACTCAGCTCTCGGAGGCAAACCCCCGATCAGCCGACTGCGACCAACGTCCTGACCGGGTACA
>NZ_JAKWJP010000018.1 GCF_022761035.1 Microbacterium sp. SS28 | reverse complement strand
AGAGAGCATGGACGTGGGCCGGTCCTGGTGGCGGCCTGACCCCGAGATCCATTGACACTTTCGGCGGGATGATGGGGTCGCTGGCCCCTGGTTGCCGGTCTGACCCTAAAGGCCATTGACGCCGTCGGTTGTCCTTATGTGGATTTGTCGGCCGGCTGCCGGGACCGGCGCGCAGTCGCCGACGTGACGGCCGTGACTTGATAGGAGCTTGCTGGAACAGGCCCGTCTCTGTGCTGTCCAACCGCCACGCCGACGACTTCACCACCCATCGGATGAAGGACGGTAGGACCAGCATGACAAATCAGCTCCTCGAGCGGGTCGTCGTCGGCGGTGTCGACACGCATAAGCTCACCCACCACGCAGCGGTCGTGGATGCCGTGACCGGGAAACTGCTCTCGGATCAAGAGTTCGCGGCGTGCCCGGACGGGTATGCGCGGATGCTCGCCTGGTTCCTCGAACGCGGAACGATCGCGAAGATCGGTATCGAGGGGACCGGATCGTACGGGGCAGGCCTGCAACGCCATTTACAAGCCAACGGTGTCATCGTGATCGAAGTCGCGCGGCAGAACCGACAAGAACGCAGAGCCCGAGGCAAGTCCGACCCGATCGACGCGATCAACGCCGCCCGCGCCACACTCAGCGAGGCCGCGACGACGACACCGAAGAACCGGACCGGGTTCGTCGAAGCGGTGCGGTTGATCCGCACCACCCGGCGCAGCGCCGTCAAAGCACGCAGATCCACGATCAATCAGATCCACGGCCTTCTCTGGTCAGCTCCTGAACCGCTCCGCGCCAAGCTCGCCGGCTACGACCGGGCCGCGCTGGTGGCCCGCTGCGCACGGTTGCGGATCACCGACACCAGTGAGGACCCGGCTGCGACCGCACGACGCATGCTGCGCCGCCTCGCCCGTCGCATCCAGCACCTCGACGAAGAGATCACCGACGCAGACACCGAGCTGCGGCAGATCCTCACCGCGCACGCTCCGCATCTGATGGCGATGAACGCCGTTGGCCCCGAAGCAGCCGGCCAGATCATCGCCACCGCTGGTGAGAACATCGAGCGGCTCCACTCCGAAGCCGCCCTCGCCCGCATCTGTGGCGTCGCACCGATTCCGGCCAGCTCGGGCAACACCACCCGACACCGACTCCACCGCGGCGGCGACCGGGACGCGAACTGCGCGCTCCACCTGATCGTGATTAACCGCCTCCGATGGCACGCACCCACTCGGGCCTACGTCGCGAAACGCACCGCCGACGGCAAGACCAAGAAGGAGATCATCCGCTGCCTCAAACGAGCCGTCGTCCGCGAGGTCTACCGCGCACTCCAAGCAGACCTACTCCCCACTTGACATGCATAGGAGCATCCAC
>NZ_JAKWJP010000017.1 GCF_022761035.1 Microbacterium sp. SS28 | reverse complement strand
ACGTGGTCGACGTACAGGCGCTCCCATCCGCGGCGCGGGTTCGCGTACCCGTCGACGGTCGCCGCGTTCGGAGTGCGTGCGGCGAGCTCATCGGCCGGGACGTCGAGGTCGAGGCGCCCGGCGCGGACGTCGAGGCTGATCCAGTCGCCCGTCTGCACCAGCGCGAGCGGGCCGCCCGCGGCGGCCTCGGGAGTGACGTGCAGGATCACGGTGCCGTACGCGGTGCCCGACATCCGCCCGTCGCAGATCCGGACCATGTCCCGCACGCCGTTCTCGAGCAGCTTCTTCGGCAGCGGCATGTTCGACACCTCCGGCATCCCCGGGTACCCCTTCGGGCCGCAGCCGCGCAGCACCATCACGGAGTTCTCGTCGATGTCCAGATCGGGGTCGTCGACGCGGGCGTGGAAGTCCTCGATCGAGTCGAACACGACAGCGCGGCCGCGGTGCTTCAGCAGGTGAGCGGATGCCGCGGCAGGCTTGACGAGCGCGCCACCGGGCGCGAGCGATCCGCGCAGCACCGAGATGCCCGCGGCGGGCATCAGCGGGGTGCCGCGCGGAGTGATGACGTCGGGGTCCCAGATGCGCGCATCCTCGAGGTAGTCCACGAACGGGCGGCCCGTGATCGTGAGCGCGTCCGGGTCGAGCAGGTCGCGCACTTCGCGCATCACGGCGAGGAACCCGCCCGCCCGGTACAGGTCATCCATCAGGTAGCGGCCCGCGGGCTGCAGGTTCACCAGCAGCGGGACCTCCGCGCCGATCCGGTCGAAGTCGTCGATCGTCAGGCCGATCCCGAGCCGCCCGGCGATCGCAAGGAGATGCACGACGGCGTTCGTCGACCCGCCGATCGCGGCCAGCGCGACGATCGCGTTGTGGAAGCTCGCCTTCGTCAGAAACGTCGAGGGCCGGCGGTCGTCCGCGACCAGCTGCACAGCCAGACGACCGGTCTCATGCGCCGCCTCGAGCAGCCGCGCATCCGGCGCCGGCGTCCCCGCCAGCCCCGGCACGATCGTGCCGAGCGCCTCCGCGACCAGCGCCATCGTCGACGCCGTGCCCATCGTGTTGCAGTGCCCCTTCGACCGGATCATCGACGACTCGCTCTTCAGGAACGCCGCCTCGCTCAGCGTCCCGGCACGCACCTCCTCCGACAGCCGCCACACATCCGTGCCGCACCCGAGCGCCTCACCCCGGAAATGCCCCGTGAGCATCGGACCGCCCGGCACCACGACGGCCGGCAGATCGACGGAAGCCGCCGCCATCAGCAAAGACGGGATCGTCTTGTCGCAGCCCCCGAGCAGCACCACCCCATCGATCGGGTTCGCGCGGAGCATCTCCTCCGTCGCCATCGCCGCCATGTTGCGCCACAGCATCGCCGTGGGACGCACCTGCGTCTCACCCAGCGACACCACCGGCAGCTCCAGCGGGATACCGCCCGCCTCGTAGATGCCGTTCTTCACCGCCTGCGCCACCTCGTCGAGGTGACTGTTGCACGGCGTCA
>NZ_JAKWJP010000016.1 GCF_022761035.1 Microbacterium sp. SS28 | reverse complement strand
TAAGCCCGGAGGTTCTCCTCATTCACAAGACCCAAACCGCGACGAACCTCACGGCCGGGTACAGCTAGTAGGTCGACGCGGACCTCGGAGGCCCATTCGAAAGCCGGCGGCACCCGTCTGCGCCGTCGGCCCAAACGTGCAAGGCCGCGTGCGTCCGCTGACGATCCCTATGCGCGCGCCGCCCGGTTGCGGCTCCTGAACGGGCGCCCACGTCAGGCCTCCGGCAGGTGCTACTCGGTCTCCTCGGAGGTGACGTGATGTGGCAGGCCGACGGGCTTCGACTCGCTCGAGCCGCGTTGTCGGAGGTAGATCGTGAACGCGACCATCGCGCCGACCGCGAGGAACTCTGATTGCCAGTTTTGGAGTGTCCGGTTCCAGAAGTCGGGCGACACGATGTAGTCCGTCCACGTGATGGGTGGGGTGCCGTGCATCGCATTGTCGTCGTTGGTCACGATGACGCCGCCGAGCGATTGCGCGAACCATGACAGGAGGAAGATCGTTCCCATCACCAGCAGCAGGGAGTTCGAGTAGATCCGCTGTCGAGCTCCTCCGGCCCGGGCCCAGGCGGGCGAGTCTGCTCGCGCGTGTGCGCCGACGCGTTGACTGCGGTCGTCTCCGACGCCTTCGTCGCCGGGCTTCTTGGACTCCGGGGAGCCTCTCTGGACGAACCAGATGGTGGCGAAGATGAACAGGAAGAACTGCAGGAACTCGGATTGCCAGTTCTCGGCGACGTCGACGAGGAACGCCGAAGAGGTGACGAACGGCAGATAGTCGATCGGGGCCTGGCCGTGGGTTATGAGCTCTTCGTTGTTGTAGGCGTGGCCCGCGATCGACTGGCCGACCAGCGCCAGCACGAAGATGATCAGGAATGCGAGGCTCAGCGCGTTGTCGCGCACGAACGCTCGCATCAGTGCCCCGTCAACGGCGTCGCGATCATGACGGTCAGCCCGACGACCACGATGCCCATCCACAACCAGAACATGACCCGCATGCCCGTCGTCCCGGTCGCTGCGCCGGCCTTCTCAGTCATGCGTCACCTCGCCTCCGATTCACGAAGCAGTGCGTCGACCGAGGGTGCGCGACCCCCGATGACCGCGCGTGCGCGTCAGCCGAGCTTGCCGAACGTCGCATCGATGTCGGCCATCTCCATCGCCGCGGTCGCTTCGATGAGCGCGATGAGGTCTTTGTCGGCGCCGGGGGCGAACTCCTCGGGCCGCTCCGGCGCGATCTCGATCGGCACGCCCGCCGGCGCCTGCTCGCTCGCGTCGAGCTGGGTGCCGTCCCCCGACGGTGACATGCCCTGGAAGATCTTCCCTGCCTCGGACTGGTCGCCGAGATCGAACGAGAACTGCTTGCTCTGCAGACCGAGGTCGAGGAGCCGCTTCACCTCGGGGAACCGCTCGGCGTTCGTCTTCGGGATCGGGAGGGTGCGCTTCCAGTTGACGCCCAGCGTCTCGAGGGCTTTGGCGTAGGCGTTCTCGTGCGCCTGATCACGGACGATCAGGTAGGAGATCGTTGAGCGTGCCGTCTTGTTGTCGGTCATCTCGTACAGCCGGCACTTCTGCAGGCGGCCGGTGGACTCGAGCATCAGGTTGTACAGCAGGTCCAGGACGAGGTTGCCGGAGTTGTAGACGTAGCTGCCGCTCCACGGGTTGCCGACCGCGTCCACGGGCAGAGCACCTTGAGCGCCGACGAGATAGTGATGGATGTTGCCGTTGTCCAGAGCGATGCTCAGCGGGGTGGCGCCGTCCGCACCCGGCTTGTCGACCGGGGCGCCCTTCCTGCCCTGATAGGAGGGGGATCCGTCCAGCAGGCGCGCGATCGTGGTGCCGATCAGCTCGACATGACTGATCTCCTCGGTTCCGATGCCCTGGATGAGGTCCTTGTAGGGCTTCGCGCCGGGGCCGCGAAAGTTGATGCTCTGGAACAGGTACTGCATCATCGTGCGCATCTCGCCGAACTGACCACCCAGGCCCTCCTGCAGCGCGTTCGCCGCCGCGGGATCGGGCTCGTCCTGTTCGATCGGGTTGATCAGGTTCTGCAGGTGAAAGTACATGGATGCCCCTCCGACGCCGGTCCGAGCCCTCACTCTGGCGGCGTGCGGGCGAGACGGCACCGGGATGGACACGACGGACACCGGGGCGTAGCATCCCGAACCCCGTCCTTCGCTCGGGTCGGCTCGTTGCGCGTGAACACCCTCTCGCCTGCACCCCAGGATGACGCGACGCATCGCGACGGCCGCCGGGATGCGTCAGGCGTCGTGACTGCCGGTCAAGTCCTTTTGAGTGGTGTATTCGGTCGCGTGTGATCCCTCGTGTTGTTATGCGGTGAGGGCGCGGTAGTCGGGTTCGGGGATCT
>NZ_JAKWJP010000015.1 GCF_022761035.1 Microbacterium sp. SS28 | reverse complement strand
CGCCGCGCCGGGCGCACCGGCCGCGCCGGGAGCACCCGGCGCGCGCCCCGCGACTCCGCCCGCAGCCCCGGGCGCTCCCGCAGCGCCCGGTGCGCCCGGTGCCCCGGCGACCCCCGGGGCACCGGGGACTCCCGCGGCTCCCGGCGCGGGTGCGACAGCCCCCGGCGCGAGCACCGCGGGCTCGGGCGCGATCCTCACCTTCGCGATGAAGGCGATCAAGCAGGTCGAGCGCAAGACGCTCGTCTTCGAGTACCACCGCCAGCAGGCAGTCACGCGGCAGTACGCGCCGCAGTCGCTCATCGGCATGATGCTCGACGACCTGACGGGCCCCGGCCACTTCCTCGAGGTGGATCTCGATGACCCGTTCTTCCGCTCGCTCGACGTCGAGGTCTCGCTCACGACGGCCTTCGAGCCCATCGGGCTGCAGTCCGTCGCGGTCGGCCTCGACTACGGCGACGCGGCGCATCCGCAGAAGCACCGGCACACCGACCTCGTCTTCGACGCGACCCGCACGCAGCCGCAGCACTGGATCGTGCCGATCGCGACCGACTACGACCTCGGATACCGCCCGCGCATCGAGTACCACTTCGATCCGCAGAGCGGATGGGATGCCGAGCGCAACGAGGTCGTCGTCGAGCCGGGCCGCATCGAGGACCGCACGCTGCAGCTCGATCCGACGCAGCACGTCGGATTCCTGCAGGTGGAGCTGCGACCCGAGCGGCTCGATCCGCTCGAGGTGTCGTCCGTCGAGGTCGTCCTCACGCACACCGCGAGCAGCGGCTGGACCTCGACGCGTCGCTTCGAGGTGCGCCCCGACAGCGCGCCGCAGACGTGGAAGGTGCGCACCGAGCACCTCGACCAGATCCCCTACACGGTGCAGAGCACTTACCACCTGGTCGACGGCGGCACGATCCAGCTCGAGCCCACGACCGGCACGGCGACGACTGTCGTCGTCGGGTCGCCGTTCGCCGACCACCTCGACCGGCGCATCGACTTCGCGATGCCGGCCGGCCGGTTCACCTCGGTCGTGCTCGACGTCTCGTACGACGACGGATCGCATCGGGTCGCCCGGCGGCTCGAGCTCGACGGCGCGGGTCTCGCCCCCGCGCGCGTGCAACTCGGCATCGTCGACCCGACACACCGTGAGACGACGGCCCAGGTCGCGCTGCTCGGGACGGGCGGCGAGGTCGTCCGGGGCGCCCCGTTCACGGGCGAGGCCGAGTTCCTCACCGTCGCCGAAGACGGCACGATCACGGGGGCATGACGTGACCGCCGCGACCCTCGCTCCGACCGCGACCGCGGAGCGCCGCATCCTGGAGCTCCTCGATCGTGTCGGCGAGGTGCGCCCCGCGCCTGCGGAGCGCGCGAGGGTCGAATTGGATGTCTCGCTCGCCCGGATGCGCGGCTCGGCGGTCGGCGGGCTCGCGTGGGAGTCGAGCTGCCTCACGCCGACCCGCTACCCCGTCGAGTTCGCGGTCACTTCGGCGACCGACGAGCTGCGCACGGTCGTCGACGTCCTCGCCCCCGAGGACGACCGGCGCACGGCGCTCGACGAGGCCGACCGCATCGCGCAGCGCTTCGGATCGGCGGGCCTCGCGCCCGAGACGGCGGACGCTCTGCGCCGGCATCAGCACGGCATGCGGCTGCGGTTCGGCGCGTGGCTCGGCAGCCGGCACGCCGCCGCCGCGACGACCCACAAGCTCTACGTCGAGGTCGACCCCGACCCCGAGCGCGCCCGCCGCCTCTTGGACACACTGGCCCCCGAGGCCTGGCGCGTGCTGGGCGGAGCCGGGCCCGTGCGGTTCGTCGGCATCGGACTCGCGGGCACTCGCGCCGTCGAGCTGTACGCGCGGCCGCCCTACGTCGACGGCGATCTGCTGCGCGTCCTTGCGGCGCGTGGTGGGATGCCGCAGCTCGCCGAGCCGCTCGCGCACGCGGCGCTCGGCCCCGGCGAGGCCGGGTCGGGACGCAACATCCCGGTCAGCGTCGCCACTGCCGACGGCCGGATCACGGCGATCGCGGCCTTCGCGTTCGCGCACCAGCGGCTGCGCCGCGACCACCGCGTGCGCGCGAGCGTGCTGGCCCGGGCGGAGGCCCAGCACTGGGCGTCCGCCGAGGTCTACGCCGCGGCATCCCTCCCCCTCGCGGACCCCGCGCCCATGCGGCGGCCGTTCCACACCGCGCTCTCGGAGATCGCCGTCCACGGCGGCCACGAGATCATCCACCACGTCGGGATGGCGCCGCCGCCCGCACGACCCCGCCGGCGAGATGGCTCACCGGCACCCATCGCACGAGAACAAGGAGAAGGGCGATGAAGCAGATAACGCTGGAAAACCTCCACTGCACCAAGACGGAGGACTGGACAGGGGCCGACGAATGTCGACTCGAGGTCTACAACGACGGTGAGCTCCACTTCGCCTACCGTCAGGACCTCAACGACGATCAGGACTGGGCGCTCAATGCGTCGCTCCTCTTCTCGAGCAGCTGCGCTCTGCGGCTGTTCGACGAGGACGGCGACTTCCCGGGAGACGACGACGACGCACTCGGCGTCGCCTCGATCGGCACGACCGACGTGGACCACGCGACGGTGACGTTCCGCGAGGACGACGCCGACTACACGCTGACCTACTCGGTCGTCGACCGGCCCGACATCACGCAGAGCGACCTCGCGACGTTCGCGATCGACCAGTTCGAAGCGTCGACGGCGCCCTCGATGTGGCCGGGGCTCGACAAGGCCCAGATCATCGCGGATCTGCGGGAGCGGCGCTGGAATCCGACATCCATCAACCAGGTGAACTCGAACTTCTGCGGACCGACGTCGATCACGTACGAGCTCGCCCGCACCCAGCCCCGGCGCTACGTCGACCTGGTGCGGCAGCTGTTCGAGACCGGCGGCTTCTGGTCGCGGACGCACCGTGTGGATGCTCCGGAGAGCCTGCGCGCGACGCAGGCCGGCCAGAACATGAAGCCGGCCGACTGGATGCTCATCGCCACGATGCGCAACAACGAGAACGCCGTCTTCGGGGTCTCGCCGACCTCGACGGGCGTGCAGAGCATGATCGAGGGGATGACCACGCCCTGGGAGATGGAGGGCTGGACGAGCGAGCTGCTGCTCAAGGACAACGTCTCGAACAGCACGACCTTCGTGTGGGGCGAGTTCGACGCGATCCGCTACGCGCACCAGGTCTGGTCGTCAGGCGGCAATGCGTTCGTCATGGTCCACTCCGACATCTTCTCGGCGCCGAACGGCATCGTGCCGCCCTGGCCGGACCACTGGATCGTGTACGCGGGCGGGCTCGACGAGAGCGGCGGTCGCATCAAGTTCACCGTCTACTCGTGGGGGCAGATCTACAACCTCGATCTGTCGCTCGATCACTTCGAGAACTGCATGTTCGGGATCGTCACGGGATTCTGAGCGGCGACGGGAGGGCGAGGGCGATGTCTCTGCAGAGAGGGCCGATCACGGCCGGGTCGGGGCTGTTCGATCGGCGGTCGGCACGCGCGCGGGCGACGGGGGTGCTCGCCGTATCGCTCGCCCTCGTGGCCGGCCTCGCGGGGTGCTCGCCGCAGCAGTCGTCCGCGGGCGGGGCCGCCGGCGGGGCATCGGAAGGCGAGGTGGATGCCGAGCTCGTCCTCCTCGGAAATCCGGGGTTCGCCTTCGAGGACTTCGCCCTCGACCTCGAGGATCTCGGATACGACGTGTCGGACGAGGCCGCGGTCTCGTCCGACACGGATCTGGTCCTCGTCGTCGTCAACGCGCAGGACGGGCCCATGCCGCAGACACGGGAGGCGGTCGAGGCGCTTGCCGGCTCGACCGTCCCCCGGGTCGCGATCGCGCTCGTCGACGTCGACAAGCAGACGGATGCCGAGATCGAGACCCTCGTCGTCCGCGAGACGGTCGAGCTGCTCGCGCGGTACGGCATCGCCCCGGTGGACAGCGGCAACATCGTGCGCTCACCGGGCACCGACATCGCATCCGTGCTCGAGACGCACCTGCGGCGCGCACCGCGCGACTATCACCCCGCCCTGCCCGCCGACCCGCCGCCGCTCGTGGGACCGGTGATGGTCGACAACTTCGCGGGTGTGCCGATGTCGGATGCGCTCGAGATCCTCGCCGCGCAGGGGCTCGTCGGAGAGGTGCTCGCCGACCCCGACTTCGGCGTCGTGAGCGAGTGCGACCCGCTCGTCATGGACCAGGAGCCGGTCTCTGGCACGATGCTGCCGCTGGGCGGCACGGTCGGGCTGCTCGTCTCAGCGCCCGACAAGGTCGACCCCGCGATGGTGGGGTGCCTGCTCCCCGAGATGACGCGCGGCCAGATCGACGCCCGCCGGGCGGAGCTGGCGGCCCAGCCGTCGGGGTGAGCGTTCGACGGGAACACTCAACCTCGGTCGCCCCGCGAGCGGAGCCGGATGAAACGCCCGCACCCGGTGAAGCCCTCGTGCGCGACCGGGCACACGTGCCCTCGTCCGTTCACGCCCGCCGGCTGATGAGGTCGGGCATTCGTGTTCGGGATGTGGTGACGGGTCGCCAGCGCATGCTGGGGTCGTACCATTTCGGGGCTTGGACTTCGGGGACGCCGCGGTTCATCCGGATCTTCCAGATGCCGGTGTCGATGAACCGGTGGTGGTGCCAGCAGAGCAGGACGCCGTTGTCGGTGTGCGTCGGGCCGCCGTTGGCGTGCTCGGTGACGTGGATGCTCCTATGCATGTCAAGTGGGGAGTAGGTCTGCTTGGAGTGCGCGGTAGACCTCGC
>NZ_JAKWJP010000014.1 GCF_022761035.1 Microbacterium sp. SS28 | reverse complement strand
GGAGCATCCGATCCTTGAGAACTCAACAGCGTGCACTTGTCAAATGCCAAATTACCTCGTGGTCAGTTTTTCTGATCAGTGAGATTCCTTTGGATCAAAAGTCCAGTTCTTCTTTTTTTGGGGGGCTGGCATCGGATAAGTCAGCAATGACATCCATTTTGGTCAGTTCAAACTCGCTCGGTGGGGCCTATTCCGGTCTTATCGCAGCAAATTTCTTTTACGGAGAGTTTGATCCTGGCTCAGGATGAACGCTGGCGGCGTGCTTAACACATGCAAGTCGAACGGTGAAGAGAAGCTTGCTTCTTGGATCAGTGGCGAACGGGTGAGTAACACGTGAGCAATCTGCCCCTGACTCTGGGATAAGCGCTGGAAACGGCGTCTAATACTGGATACGAGCTGCAGCCGCATGGCTAGCAGTTGGAAAGATTTTTCGGTCAGGGATGAGCTCGCGGCCTATCAGCTTGTTGGTGAGGTAATGGCTCACCAAGGCGTCGACGGGTAGCCGGCCTGAGAGGGTGACCGGCCACACTGGGACTGAGACACGGCCCAGACTCCTACGGGAGGCAGCAGTGGGGAATATTGCACAATGGGCGCAAGCCTGATGCAGCAACGCCGCGTGAGGGACGACGGCCTTCGGGTTGTAAACCTCTTTTAGCAGGGAAGAAGCGAAAGTGACGGTACCTGCAGAAAAAGCACCGGCTAACTACGTGCCAGCAGCCGCGGTAATACGTAGGGTGCAAGCGTTATCCGGAATTATTGGGCGTAAAGAGCTCGTAGGCGGTTTGTCGCGTCTGCTGTGAAATCCCGAGGCTCAACCTCGGGTCTGCAGTGGGTACGGGCAGACTAGAGTGCGGTAGGGGAGATTGGAATTCCTGGTGTAGCGGTGGAATGCGCAGATATCAGGAGGAACACCGATGGCGAAGGCAGATCTCTGGGCCGTAACTGACGCTGAGGAGCGAAAGGGTGGGGAGCAAACAGGCTTAGATACCCTGGTAGTCCACCCCGTAAACGTTGGGAACTAGTTGTGGGGTCCATTCCACGGATTCCGTGACGCAGCTAACGCATTAAGTTCCCCGCCTGGGGAGTACGGCCGCAAGGCTAAAACTCAAAGGAATTGACGGGGACCCGCACAAGCGGCGGAGCATGCGGATTAATTCGATGCAACGCGAAGAACCTTACCAAGGCTTGACATATACGAGAACGCTGCAGAAATGTAGAACTCTTTGGACACTCGTAAACAGGTGGTGCATGGTTGTCGTCAGCTCGTGTCGTGAGATGTTGGGTTAAGTCCCGCAACGAGCGCAACCCTCGTTCTATGTTGCCAGCACGTAATGGTGGGAACTCATGGGATACTGCCGGGGTCAACTCGGAGGAAGGTGGGGATGACGTCAAATCATCATGCCCCTTATGTCTTGGGCTTCACGCATGCTACAATGGCCGGTACAAAGGGCTGCAATACCGTAAGGTGGAGCGAATCCCAAAAAGCCGGTCCCAGTTCGGATTGAGGTCTGCAACTCGACCTCATGAAGTCGGAGTCGCTAGTAATCGCAGATCAGCAACGCTGCGGTGAATACGTTCCCGGGTCTTGTACACACCGCCCGTCAAGTCATGAAAGTCGGTAACACCTGAAGCCGGTGGCCTAACCCTTGTGGAGGGAGCCGTCGAAGGTGGGATCGGTAATTAGGACTAAGTCGTAACAAGGTAGCCGTACCGGAAGGTGCGGCTGGATCACCTCCTTTCTAAGGAGCATCTGGCACTCTTCGGGGTGTCCAGGCGCCAGATCTGAGCGAATGTCTCAGCTGGTTAGCTCATGGGTGGAACATTTGACTTGGTGCCGGATCGGTTGATCGTGAATCTAGTACGCAGCTTGCTGTGGGAACGGTTCGGGTGAGGCTTCTGGCACATGCACGCTGTTGGGTCCTGAGGGACCGGATGCGCTTGGTCTTCGGATTGGAGCGCAGCTGGATCCTCTGGGCCCTTTTCTGATGTCGGCGGTTGGCCGGCAGCGGGGAGGGTACCGCCCGTACTTTGAGAACTACACAGTGGACGCGAGCATCTTCAAGATGATCCCTTTTGGGGGTTGTCTTGTAATAGATGATCTTAAAGATCATTAGTCAATTTCGAGATCCATGCCTTCGGGTGTGGTGATCCGGAAACGATTCAAACTCATGTGATTTCAAGTCTTTAAGAGCAAACGGTGGATGCCTTGGCATCTGGAGCCGAAGAAGGACGTAGCAATCTGCGATAAGCCTCGGGGAGTGGATAAGCACACTTTGATCCGAGGGTGTCCGAATGGGGAAACCCCGCTGGGCGGCGTGCCGACCTAGTGACTCCCGCCTGAATATATAGGGCGGGTAGAGGGAACGTGGGGAAGTGAAACATCTCAGTACCCACAGGAAGAGAAAGCAACCGCGATTCCGTTAGTAGTGGCGAGCGAAACCGGAACAGGCTAAACCGAGTACGTGTGATATCCGGCAGGAGTTGCGTATTCGGGGTTGTGGGACTTTTCTGACAGTTCTGCCGAATTGTCGGCGTTACAAGAAGGTATAGACGAACCGCATTGAAAGGCGGGTCATAGAGGGTGCCAACCCCGTAGTCGAAATGCCTCTCTTGACGCGAAGAGTATCCCAAGTAGCACGGGGCCCGAGAAATCCCGTGTGAATCTGTCAGGACCACCTGATAAGCCTAAATACTCCCAGATGACCGATAGCGGACAAGTACCGTGAGGGAAAGGTGAAAAGTACCCCGGGAGGGGAGTGAAATAGTACCTGAAACCGTTTGCTTACAAACCGTTGGAGCCTCCTTAGTAGGGGTGACAGCGTGCCTTTTGAAGAATGAGCCTGCGAGTTAGCGATACGTGGCGAGGTTAACCCGTGTGGGGTAGCCGTAGCGAAAGCGAGTCTGAATAGGGCGATTCAGTCGCGTGTCCTAGACCCGAAGCGAAGTGATCTATCCATGGCCAGGTTGAAGCGACGGTAAGACGTCGTGGAGGACCGAACCCACTTAGGTTGAAAACTGAGGGGATGAGCTGTGGATAGGGGTGAAAGGCCAATCAAACTTCGTGATAGCTGGTTCTCTCCGAAATGCATTTAGGTGCAGCGTTGCGTGTTTCTTGCCGGAGGTAGAGCTACTGGATGGCCGATGGGCCCTACAAGGTTACTGACGTCAGCCAAACTCCGAATGCCGGTAAGTGAGAGCGCAGCAGTGAGACTGTGGGGGATAAGCTTCATAGTCGAGAGGGAAACAACCCAGACCACCAACTAAGGTCCCTAAGCGCGTGCTAAGTGGGAAAGGATGTGGAGTTGCTTAGACAACCAGGAGGTTGGCTTAGAAGCAGCCACCCTTGAAAGAGTGCGTAATAGCTCACTGGTCAAGTGATTCCGCGCCGACAATGTAACGGGGCTCAAGCACGCCACCGAAGTTGTGGCATTGACATTATTGGTAGGCCTTCGTGGTCCAGCCGTGTTGATGGGTAGGAGAGCGTCGTGTGGCCAGCGAAGCGGCGGAGTGATCCAGCCGTGGAGGCTACACGAGTGAGAATGCAGGCATGAGTAGCGAAAGACGTGTGAGAAACACGTCCTCCGAAAGACCAAGGGTTCCAGGGTCAAGCTAATCTTCCCTGGGTAAGTCGGGACCTAAGGCGAGGCCGACAGGCGTAGTCGATGGACAACGGGTTGATATTCCCGTACCGGCGAAGAACCGCCCAAGCTAATCCAGTAGTGCTAAGTGTCTGAATCCCAGTGACTGATCCCTTCGGGGTGACGCTCTGGGCCTAGCGCACGACCCCATTCTGGTGCGGTTAGCGTATTAACAGGTGTGACGCAGGAAGGTAGCCCATCCCGGGCGATGGTTGTCCCGGGGCAAGTGCGTAGGCCGAGCTGTAGGCAAATCCGCAGCTCACACAGGCTGAGACACGATGCGGATAAAAAGTGGGTGATCCTATGCTGCCAAGAAAAGCATCGACGCGAGGTTCTAGCCGCCCGTACCCCAAACCGACTCAGGTGGTCAGGTAGAGAATACCAAGGAGATCGAGAGAATCGTGGTTAAGGAACTCGGCAAAATGCCCCCGTAACTTCGGGAGAAGGGGGGCCTTCGACGTATTAGGACTTGCTCCGAAAGCGTTTGGAGGCCGCAGAGACTAGTGGGTAGCGACTGTTTACTAAAAACACAGGTCCGTGCCAAGTCGCAAGACGATGTATACGGACTGACGCCTGCCCGGTGCTGGAAGGTTAAGAGGACCGGTTAGCCGCAAGGCGAAGCTGAGAATTTAAGCCCCAGTAAACGGCGGTGGTAACTATAACCATCCTAAGGTAGCGAAATTCCTTGTCGGGTAAGTTCCGACCTGCACGAATGGCGTAACGACTTCCCAACTGTCTCAACCGCGAACTCGGCGAAATTGCATTACGAGTAAAGATGCTCGTTACGCGCAGCAGGACGGAAAGACCCCGTGACCTTTACTACAGCTTGGTATTGGTGTTCGGTGTGGCTTGTGTAGGATAGGTGGGAGACTTTGAAGCGGTGACGCCAGTTACCGTGGAGTCATTGTTGAAATACCACTCTGGTCACTCTGGATATCTAACTTCGAACCGTAATCCGGTTCAGGGACAGTGCCTGGTGGGTAGTTTAACTGGGGCGGTTGCCTCCCAAAAAGTAACGGAGGCGCCCAAAGGTTCCCTCAACCTGGTTGGCAATCAGGTGTCGAGTGTAAGTGCACAAGGGAGCTTGACTGTGAGACTGACAGGTCGAGCAGGGACGAAAGTCGGGACTAGTGATCCGGCAGTGGCTTGTGGAAGCGCTGTCGCTCAACGGATAAAAGGTACCTCGGGGATAACAGGCTGATCTTGCCCAAGAGTCCATATCGACGGCATGGTTTGGCACCTCGATGTCGGCTCGTCGCATCCTGGGGCTGGAGTAGGTCCCAAGGGTTGGGCTGTTCGCCCATTAAAGCGGTACGCGAGCTGGGTTTAGAACGTCGTGAGACAGTTCGGTCCCTATCCGCTGCGCGCGTAGGAAGTTTGAGAGGATCTGACCCTAGTACGAGAGGACCGGGTTGGACGAACCTCTGGTGTGTCAGTTGTTCCGCCAGGAGCACCGCTGATTAGCTACGTTCGGGATGGATAACCGCTGAAAGCATCTAAGCGGGAAGCCGGCCTCAAGATGAGACTTCCATGCCTTCGGGCGAGAGGCTCCCAGCCAGACTACTGGGTTGATAGGCCGGATGTGGAAGCGCGGTAACGCGTGAAGCTGACCGGTACTAATAAGCCGATGACTTGATAACACACCGTTTATGGTGCTTGCGTCCACTGAGTGGTTCTCGATGTACGGTCGAGAACCGCACCAACAATAGACTTTTGTTTGTGCAGACTGAAACATCAATAGTGTTTCGGCGGCCATAGCGAGAGGGAAACGCCCGGTCCCATTCCGAACCCGGAAGCTAAGCCTCTCAGCGCCGATGGTACTGCAGGGGGGACCCTGTGGGAGAGTAGGACACCGCCGGACTTCTTTCATGAAATGGCCACCCAAAGCTGGGTGGCCATTTCACGTTAACGGACC
>NZ_JAKWJP010000013.1 GCF_022761035.1 Microbacterium sp. SS28 | reverse complement strand
TAAGCCCGGAGGTTCTCCTCATTCACAAGACCCAAACCGCGACGAACCTCACGGCCGGGTACAACTAGCGCGTGAAACAAGAGTGCTTGCGCTGCATCCTGCTCCGATGTAGCGAGGGTACGTAGCAGCTGCTGAACCGCCTCCGGCTCGGTCGCGGCGCAGCGCGCGAGCGCTTCCGCCGCGCAGTCGTAGAGGGTGTCGTCGACGTCGTCCCGCCCTGACCTGGATATCGTGCGAAAGCTGAAGTGGCGGTCCCGAACTAGTGCGCCGTCCTGGCGATCAAACGAAGTTGCCTGCATCACGGCCAGGAGATATGGCACGAACGCTTCGACGAACGCCCGTGGTTCGGATTTGCTCGAACCTTCGATGAGCTGGGCGAGGCCATACTCATGCAAGCCGAGAATCGTGACCTTGCCGTCCTGGCCGGTGACTAGCGCCGCGGGGCTCTCCACAAAGCACGCGATCAACAGGTCAATCGACCAGAGTGGTCTGTGCTCCGCAAGATCATGGGTCGACAGCCACAGATTCTCCCCCGCAGGGCTGAGGTCGCCGCGCCGTGCAGCGGCCAGAATCAGGTCGAACAGGGGCCTGTTCAGATGCAGATCGGATGTGTGCGTCAGCCGTTGAAGCCACCCGAGGTAATGAGGTGAGTGCTGGCGCGCTGAGAGCAACTCCACGACGACCTCGGCGTGGGCGGGACCCGCGTTTGCCAACGATGCCGCGCCCCGTTCGCGTAGGGCTGGATCGGCACTATCGAGCCATGTCTCGATGAGTCCGCGGTCGTGGAGCACACCAAACCAACTCGAACGGGCGACGTGCCGCCACAGGCGTGTGGTCAATGGCCCCTCAGTCTTGGCGATGCGCAGAGCGAGGTCCAGATCAGCGCTGCTTGGCGCAGTTACGTCCGCGAAGACGATCAGGGCCGTCTCTTTGATGTGGTGCCGGACGGCTAGATGGGTAAGCACCGCCTCAACCTCGATGCGGAATCGCGAAGGATCCCGCTCCCGCAGCAGTTCGAGAATCTGTCGGACCTGGGCACGTCGAAACAGTTCCTGCTCTTGCGCGCACAGGAACTCGACCATCGACTGCTGCCGTGACAGCCATTGGCGCGCAAACGAGTAGTCGAAGAACGTCTCGTGGAAGAAGGCGACGCGGCCGTCGTCGATGGCCAACACCTGTTCTGACGCGAGTACGTTGGCGTCGCTGATGTAGTCGCCGGCGTCGAGAACCTCGATGCCGACCGACAGTGTCTGCTGATCGCTCGCGGTGTCGGCAACGCGTGCGATCACGTCGTTGAAACGAACCTCGGGTCGGTAGTCCTTAATGGTCTGGCGCTTGCGCTGCCAGAAGGCATCGAACAGTGAGCCACGGGAGGTGAACTTGAGCGCCTCGGGCTGGTCGGCGATTGTTTCGAGGAGCACGAGGTTCAATGGGGACCTAAGCAGCTCCCGCTGGGATAACGAAAGTGCCGCGGCATCCAGACCCATCGC
Source organism: Microbacterium sp. SS28 (assembly GCF_022761035.1). Classification (GTDB taxonomy): domain Bacteria; phylum Actinomycetota; class Actinomycetes; order Actinomycetales; family Microbacteriaceae; genus Microbacterium. The sequence continues at coordinate 4,546 of NZ_JAKWJP010000013.1, read as the reverse complement.
TTCGACGGCGCCCGCAACCTCGCGATCAGTCAGGGGGCTGACCGTGAGACGCTCTACGTCCTCCCGAGCGTCGAGCTTGCGAATGCGATGGTCGTTCTCGACGTCGAAAAGGCGGCACGCCAATATGACGGCCACCCCCTCCACTGCCATCGCCTCATCGATCAAGTCGGCGATGACGTCATATCGCTCAGATAGTCTTCCCGACGCGACTGACACCGCGTCGAGCTGATCGATGATCAGGAAGGCATCGCGGCCATCCGCGGCCATCCGCAGCGAGGCAACGGGCGAGCTGCTCAAACCCAGCTGTGCGCCCAACTGGGCCGGCGAGTTGAACGCTCCTCGACGGTCGAGCCGAAACGCCAACACCTCGGCACCGTGCGATTCAAGATCGCCGGCTGTCTGAAAGAGGACCGAACTCTTGCCGCCGCCGCCAGCCCCCACAACCAGCGCCAACCGTGTCGTCTTAACGAGTTCGAGCAGGTCAGCGGATTCTGAGCGTGGGATTGGGGACGTCAGCAACTCCCGCGCTATCGTGCGACGCCAGCTCTCTGTCGTCGCGCGGACTTCTTCATAAGCAGTCCTCCTCGCTGTTGCATTGCGCGCCGAGATACCGTGAACTGACAGCCCCTCCAGCAGCTCGCGCCTCGTCAGCGGTTTGCGAAGGTTCTCGAGAAGTACGGCGCCCACGGCGATGGGAAGCAGCGTTTCCTCCGCACCCTCCAAGATCGTGCTGGCTAGCATGGCGTTCGTCTTGACCAGCTGCTGCTCATCTCCGACCTCGAACCACATGCCGCGAAGGGCTCGCCACGCCCCCTCTGGGCTACCAAAGGCATCAGGACCTGAAAGCTCATCAAAGACTGGTGTCATCTCTTTGGTGAGCTGATGGGTCATGAACTGGTGGACATCAGCGGACTGACGGGTCCACTCGCAAAGGACCCTCAGCGACCCGCACGGCGTCGTCGAGCAGAAGTGGTACTCGCGGCCGACGTCGACGTGTCGCGCCGCCGACGCGAAGATTCTGCGACTGCGCAGAGCCCCGACCGTCCAATGATCGTTGATGCTGTGCTGGCGCTTCACCTGAGTCACGGACACAACGTTGCGCTCGTCGACGAAAGTGAACTCAGAGCCGTCGGCCAGGTCCGGATCGAGATCCTCGAGGGTGATGCTGCGTCGCGCGTCTTGAATGCACCGCAACGCATGGTGCACTGCCCACGCCAGCTCGTATTTGTTTCCCAGCTTGTCGGCGACCCCGCCTCCGGCGTTATTCCTTCTCGCCGTCACCGCGGGTACCTGGTGTGCATCCTTCATAGGCGACTGATCCCCTGGGTCAGCATCGTGGTGGCGTTCAGTACCTAGTTTGTCGTGCTCAAGACTCGGATCGCGTAAGTCGTCGGCGCAAGGGAACAATGGGACCTGTTTGTGCGCCTCCCGCGACCGCAAGGCGGCCCCAAGACAGGCGTTGTTCAGGGACCGGACCGGGCAGTTGATCCAGGCAGACGTCATAGACTGTCATCGCCCGCTCCGCTTGCCGATGAACAGCACAATCAACGGTTCTGTTGCGCGAGAGTCAGCGTCTTGGACGGGTCGCATCATGCGGGTGCGACGGCCGTGATCAGTCAGGGATGGAGTTCACTTGCGACATCAGCGAATGCCGAGTGAGCCTGGTCCTCGGTCATCTTCTCACCGAGGCTGAACTCGCCCTGACGCACGATCCCCAGAATCGGCGCGGGAAGCGATAGACGCCCTGCTGCGCCGAATATCGAAGTACGGATGAACGGGTAGACGGCCATGAAGGCGACTCGTTCCGCGAACTCTCGATGTATGGCTTCGTCAAAAGTGACTTGCTCAGAGATTGAGTAGATGAGTTCGATATCTGCGACGAACTCGGCTCGTTCGTCGGCAAAAACACTTCTGAACCGGAAGTGCATCCGCTGGTCGCCAAGAATGAATCCGAAGGAGTCATTTCGCAACGGAAATTCGAGAGTTTCCAACTCTTCAGAGGACCAGAGGACTCGACGCGCCCGTTCTTCGTGGACGATCACATCTTGTACCTCTACCAGGGCGAGAAGGTCTCGCACATCGTCGATATGGCGCGGGGACCCTTCCTCAGGCGACAAGGGCGAAGTCCGGCCGTGCGGAAGGCGACGCGGCATAGGTCGGGACGCGGTCAACCCGGTACGTCGATGCGCTCCAATCCGCCACTCGCTCGTACTGGCCCTGGTCAATCTCAACCGAGTGAGTCACGATCGCGCCCACGGCATGCGCATATCGGCGAATGGTCGAGAGCTTTGGGTCCGCATCAGAGCGCTCAAACGCCGCGACAGTTGGCTGAGTGACCCCAAGTCGGTCGGCCACATCTTGCTGGGAAAGCGAGAGATCCTTGCGGACCTGAACCAAGCTTGAGAGGAGGCGGTAGTCGGCCTTCGCAAGCTCCTTGGCGCGACGTTGTGACGGCGATAGACGGCCGCCCGTAAGGGCGGAGAGCAGATTCGTCATAGATTCCAGTCTATACGGCGCGCCGCCTTGCGCAAGCCCGATCAGAGTGCCCAGTCAGTTCTTTCGCCCGCACGATAGCGCAGGAGAGCGTAACCGATCTGCTGATTCTGTAGCTCTGTCGTCAGGGACTCGCTCTCGGTTGCCAAGTGCTTCAGGTGCAAATGAAGCTTCACGAGAACCTGAGGCAGCCTCGCGGGCTCCGCGTGGTACTGGCGTACCAACGTCTCGCCGAAGTTCCAGCGGAGCTCATACAGTTCTGGATCGCGATGGATCGGCTGAAGATCCTCACCCAAGTGGAGTTCACCCGAAGCCGCCAATTCGCATAGTGCAAGGATCCGCCCAACAACTTCCTCCTGGACCGTCGTCGTGAGGGTACTCATCCATAGGAGGACTTCTGTCACACCCTCACACTCGTAGTCGACATAGTCGAGCCATTCCAAAGGAGGGACGGCGGGTTGAGTGCATCGTGAAACTCGCGACGACGCGGGAGAAGGTGGCATCACCGATGAGCATATTGGCTTGATGCGACGTCGCTCAGAACCATCAGGACCGTGTCGATTTGGACAACCGAACCGAAGGAGGCGCCGGCGAACGCAAAGCGCGTTATAGCCAGCTGATGGAGGGTGTAGTCGAGAAGCTCACCGCACTGAACCCGGTCGACCAGCGGACTGGTAAGGCCGACGCATTGAGCGGCGCGGGCCAGCGGCGCAATCAGCTGGCCTTCCGGCTGCGCTGCCACCAAGGAGCTGGTCGGAGCTCGCTCAGCGTCGCAGCCGCGGAAGCTTCGGTGGTCATGGTCCGTTGTTGGTCGCGAACTCGATCGGGTCCGATCGCTGCAACGGCGAGGCCGACCACGTACACCAAGGCGCCGATGCCGACCACAATCCACCCAATCCAGAGCGCCACGGCATTGTCGATCTTCGTCACCGCGTTACCGACTCCGACCGTAAGGAATCCGATCGTGGCGACGCCAAAGCCGACGAAGGCGAGCCGGGCACGCTGCTTTCGCGTGAGTTCGGCGACAGCCAGTTCGACAAAGTAGTAGTCCACGCGGTCCGCGGCGATCTCCGTCTGATGCTGGTTGCGCGCATTGGCGAGCACCTTCAACCAGAGGTCGTAGCGAACTGATGCGCTGATCTGATTCGTAATCGTGATGGCTACCGTGGCCAAGGCGGCGACGCCGGCGAGCACCGTGCCGATCACCATCCAGTCCATGCACCTGATTATGGCGGCACGATGTGACAGTGCTCAGATCGTGCGAAACGGCAATCATCGAGCGCAGAAGGCGGGCTGTGAACCGGGGGGCCGCCGTAGGCTTCGTCCCAATGGAAGTGGAGCGACTAGCCAGTGATTGCCTACCTGCCGGGTCATGAGGCGAGCTTCTGGGATCCATATCCAAGCAGCCGCACACACCGATTCACCCTTGGGAACGCGACGTCGTCAGCTCCAGGCGCTCGGCCGCTGATCGCGATCTGCATGAACCCCTCGCACGCCAATGAGTTCGAAGCAGACCGGACCGTGAACCGGCTGATCGAGGCGAGCATTGACCACGCCTACACCGGTTGGATCATGCTCAATCTCTATCCAGAGCGGGCAACCAAGCCTTCGAACCTCTCTCCCTACGATCCGGGGCTCTCCGCTGCTAACTGCGCAGCGATCGCGCGGGAACTCACGCGCCACCAGGCAACGGAGGTGCTGGGAGCCTGGGGAGGGAACCTCCACCCGACGATCCGCCGCGCCAAGCAGGACGTTCTCGCGCTCGTCACCGCGCTGGGAGCGCGTCTCTTCAGCTTCGACCCTCCTACCGTCGTCGATCGTCAGCCCCGCCACCCGTGGCCGCGCACGGGGCGACTGCCGATGCTGGGACCGAAGCGCTACCTGATGCAGCCGGAATTCGACGTGTAGGGCTGAAGCGGCGTACGCAAGTCGGTCCTTCAATGCACCGCGGAGCTGACACCTCAATCGAGGGTTGGTGCACCTGGCTGGTGGGTCATGTAGACATCGACGTCGTCCTCCGAGAGGGTGACGAACCCATGACGCTCGTAGAGAC
>NZ_JAKWJP010000012.1 GCF_022761035.1 Microbacterium sp. SS28 | reverse complement strand
CACTCAGCTCTCGGAGGCAAACCCCCGATCAGCCGACTGCGACCAACGTCCTGACCGGGTACAGCTAGTCGGCGGCGCGGCGACTTTGGCGGACTGGGCAGCCCAACTGATCCTTGAAGGCGGGACCCGGCTTGACGCCGGCTACCTCTCAGACAGTCACTGGCTCTCCCGTGAAGTCATTGAGGCTATCTCGCCGGTTGTCTCCGATGACAACCACATGCGCCTCGAGGCCGAGTTGCGCGACTTTCGCAACCCCTACGAGCGCCACGCTCTTTACGGCTATACAGCCTTCAAGTTCTTGTCCGCGCTCGACCGAGGCCGCCTAAGTCCAACTGGCATTCGGCGTCTCGCGGAGTATAAACGGAAGTTCGGCATCGAGCTGCCTCCTCCGCCTACCGGCATCATCAGCTATACCGTCGGTTCACCGATCAATCCTGCTGCGACTGGCAAGATGACAAACCAGCAATGGTTTCGGGCGATCGCCAGGCATGACAACGACGATCGCGAACACGACCGCGATCCCTCAGTCGGTGGCGCGCGAGAACTCTCGCACATGCTCAAGGAACGCACCAAAGAAGACCCGCTGCGGTTTGCCAGCCTGGCGATGCATATGACTGCCGCCACGAACTCGGCCTATCCGAGCGCCATCCTCTGGGGGTTCGGGGAGGCTACGATCCCAAGCGCCGCGCTCCCCGCAGTTTTCAACGCCATCCGGCACACCATGAGTCTTGGCTTGAGCGAGTGTGATCGCTGGCTCGGCTGGTCGCTGCGGGGCGTACTCGACGAAGCACCCCTCGACCTCGTCGAACTGGTCAGAGACCGCGCACTGCATTCACCAAACCCGGCGGACGACTCACCGGTATTCACGCGTCAGGGCGACAGCCCACGCGGTCGTGACCTACGTCAGAACGGTATAAACACCTCAAGAGGCAGCCTCGCGGAAAGTCTTGGGGACCTCCTCGTGCACGACGCGGATGGCGAACGCACCGCGGCGGTAAGCCCCCACCTTCTAGAACTCGCCAGCGATCCGGTGCTCAGCGTCCGGTCCTGCGTCGCCCACACCATCGCGGCCTGCCTTCGCCATGCAAGAACGACCGCCTACTCAGGGTTCGAACGCCTGATCGATACCGACGACATCCTGCTCGCATCCGACCGCGTCGGCGATCTGATGCTCTACATCGGCAACGTCAACCCAGAAAGGATTGACCCGGTGATCGAGCGGATGCTCGACTCAATCGATGTGGAGGTGAGGCGGGCAGGGGGCAGCATGGCAGCATTCGCCGCGCTTCAATGGGACCGTCCCGAGCTCATGGAACGAGCACTCGCCGCAGACGTCGAAGTCCGCGCAGGCGCGGCGACTGTGTGCAGCGCCAGGGTCGACCGCGCCGCCAACTCGGAGCTTGTGTTCGCCGCGCTACGTCAACTCATGACCGACGATGACGACCAAGTCCGCAAGACAGTGGGCGAGCTCGCCGGCCACCTCCGGGGTCAACCTCTGCGCCCCTTTGCCAGCTTCATCGCGGACCTCATCGCGTCGCCCAGCTATGATCACGCCACCCCGCAACTGCTTATCGCCTTGCAGGAAGCCCCCGACAAGGTCGATGACCTAGTGGATCTCGCCGCGCATCGCTTCCTTGACATCTACGGGGGCGACGTATCGGACATCCGAACCGGAGCAGCCGGTGACGCCCACTACATCTCCGAGTTGGTCGTGAGAGGTCTTGCTCAGACCCGCGACAAGAACCGCGTCTCGGCTCTTCTGGACCTTCTCGATCGGCTGTTGCAACTCGGCGTCTACGGGATCGACCGAGCGATCGAAAGCGCCGAACGCCGCTAAGCCCGCTGCGGTCAGCCATAGAGTGACCCGGCACCGGTGCGTCGTCTGCCTCCTGCTCGCCGGACGGAAAACGGCTCGGTGCGCCAGACAATGCACGGAACGGTACGGGATCCGGGCATTGCCCGTTTGGGGATGCTGTCCCGGCAGCGCGTTGCAGCTCTTCTTCTGGGATCAGCGTCGGTCGGAAAAGCACGACGGTGATGCTCAATTCACCCGTGAAGTCAATGGACGAACGCGGTGTCGACGACGCTCGAAAAGTAGGCCATTGCGACGGGTGAAAACTAGGCCACCTGGTTGTCGTTTGCTCAGTCTGCCGGATCCTGTGTCTTGATGCTCGGGAGGCTGTCGATGCCTCTGCCGCGGAGCCGGTAGCTCGCGCCTTTGAGGGTGAGGACGTCGGCGTGGTGAACGATTCGGTCGATCATCGCGGCCGCGACAGCCTGGTCGCCGAAGACTCCGCCCCAGCCGCTGAATGGCAGGTTCGAGGTGAGGATCAGCGAGGCGTGTTCGTAGCGGCTCGAGACGAGCTGGAAGAACAGGTTGGCGGCGTCCTGCTCGAACGGGAGGTAGCCGACTTCGTCGACGATGATCAGCCCGTAGCGGCGTAGCCGGGCGAGCTCGTTGGGGAGGCGGCCTTGCCGGTGCGCGTCGGTGAGCCGGGTGACCCAGTCGGTCGCGGTCGCGAACAGCACCCGGTGCCCGTGCCGGGCGGCGACGATCCCGAGTGCGGTCGCGAGGTGCGTCTTCCCTGTTCCGGGTGGGCCGAGCAGCACCACGTTCTGCGCTTCGAGCAGGAACCCGCCCGAGGCGAGCGCGGCGATCTGCTGCCGGGCAGTGGGCTGCGCGTCCCAGTCGAAGTCCTCCAGCGTCTTGCGCGCGGGAAAGCCTGCTGCCTTGATCCGCAGCTCGGCGCCGGAGGCGTTGCGGGCGGAGACTTCGCGTTCCAGGATCGCGGCGAGGTAGTCCTCGAACGACCATCCGGCGTCGCGGGCTTGGTCGGCCATCCGGCTGGCGGCTTCGGTGATCCGGGGTGCTTTCAGCGCGCCGGCGAGGTAGGTGATCTGCTTAACCGACTCGGTGCTCTTCGCGCTCATCACGCCACCCCGCTTATCCCGAACGCCCGGTCGTAGTCCGCGAGATCCCGCGTCAGATCGTCGGCTGCGGCGATCGCTCGGGGTTGCTGGAACAGTTCCCGGAGCCGTTTCGCGGTCTCGACGTGCGCCGGGTCGGTGACGGTGCTGCCGCGCGCCCAGACCCGAGCATGATCGGCGACGATCCGCCCCTCCAGCCGCACCCGCACTCGCTCGAGATCAGCGGAGACATCGACCATCCGACCGATCACCGCCGGGTCGACGGAGTAGTCGCTGGCATCGAGGCGCACGTAGTAGTCCCGGCCGAGACGGACCCGTTCCCGCCAGCCCAGCTGCAGCGGAACGGGCGGCAGCGGCAGCATCCGGGACCGGTCATGATCGATCAGATCGATCGGCCTGGCCTTAATGGTCCGCACCACGCGGGCGTTCGCCTTTTCGAGCCAGTCGGCGAGTTGCGTGTTGAAGTGCGCGGGTGAGGTGAAGGAGCGGCCGGGCATGAACGAGGTCTCCATCCACCCGTTGCGGCGCTCCACGATCCCCTTCGACTCCGGATCGTAAGGCCGCAGCTGCACCACCTTGGTCGCGAGAGTTCCGGCGAACGCGGCGACGCCCTGCGCGAGCCGACCCTTCTGCCCGATGCCGGGCTCGTTGTCCCAGATCAGCCGCCGCGGCACCGCGCCCAGCTGCTGGATCAGGTCCCACGACCCGAGCAGGAGGTCCTCGGTCTTGCGGGTCGGGATCATCTTCCCGAGAACGAACCTCGAGTGCGCGGGGACAATCACCAGCACCGGCAGCAGCACGCTCGAGCCGTCCTCGAGCGGGATCTTCCGCGGCGGGAACCACAGATCGCACTGCGCGGCATCACCGGCCGCCCAGCTCAGCCGGTCGGCGGGGTCGACCGGGCGATGCTCCGGCCGCAGCCGGCTCACGTTCTCTCGGAACCACGTGATCGACCCCGACCATTCCACTCGCTCCGCGATCACCGTCGCCGGCATCGACGGATGCTCCGCCAGCAGCACCCGCACCCGCGCTTCGAACGGCGAGAACGACGTCGGTGCTACCGGCCGCTCATACTTCGGTGGTCGCTCCGACCGCACCGCCGCGGCCACCGTCTCCCTCGCGATACCGAGGTCCCTGGCGACCTGACGCTGCGGAACCCCATCCTTGACCAGCCGCCTGATCAACGCCCAATCTTCCACCGAGATCACCCACCCAATCTGCTCTGGGTGGCCTAGATTTCGACCGTCGTTTTGGCCTGGTTCTCGAGCGTCGTCGACACGCGGTGCCTGCGAAGAGATATTCTCCGCCTATGAAACACGGTTCGGCATCCGTTCTCGTGCTCATCGTCGTTCTGACCGGATGCACTGTTCCGGCGCGCGACGACCGCGGAACCACGTCGACGATCTCCCCCACCGCGGAGAATTCGGCGGCGCCGCTGGACCTCACCCGCGCTGAGACGTCGTTCGACCCCACCACCGTTGCCGTGATCGGTGATGTCCCGTACGGCGTCGATCAGGAGGAGTCGCTGAACCTGCTGGTCGACGCGATCAACGACGACCCCGAGGTGCAGCTCACCATTCACCTCGGTGATATCAAGGACGGCAACACGGAATGCTCGGACGAGCGCTTCGCGGCGGCGTTGACCACTTTCGAGTCGTTCGACGAGCCGCTGGTCTACACGCCCGGTGACAACGAGTGGGCCGACTGCCATCACGCCCGAGGCGGAGGGTACAACCCGCTGGAGCGTCTCACCGCGGTGCGGGATACCTTCTTTGCCGACCCGGGTTTCCTGCTCGGCGGTCAGCGGGCCATCGTCGACTATCAAGCAGACGTGGTCGAGAACGTCAGATGGTTCGCGTCGCGAGTCGTGTTCGCCACGCTGCATGTCGTCGGCAGCAACAACGGACTGGACCCGTGGACGGGCCTGGAACACACCGTGCCGACGGAGGACCAGATCGATGAAGTCGCTGCCCGGATCGCCGCCGCATGCACTTGGGTCGACGAGACGTTCGACTCGGCAGAACAGCATGATCTCGACGGCGTGGTGCTGGCAATGCACGCCGACACCTGGGCCCCGCTTCCAAGCAGCGCCGAGCAGCCAATCGTGGACCGCATTACGGATCGGGCCACAGCATTCAACGGGATGGTACTGATCCTTCAAGGCGACTCGCACGAATACGTCGTCGACCGCCCGCTGGACAATGTCAGCGTGACCCGCGTGGTTGTGCACGGCGAGTCGCTCCCGTTCGAATACCTGCGCCTCACGATCAACCCGACCCGCCGACTGTTCACTTGGGAGCGCGTACCCGTGACCGGGTGAGACGGCGGCCTCTGCACGAGCAGATCGGCCCGCGCGTGGAGAGGGTGGGCCGGACCCGTCAGACCACCGTCACCCAACCATCCCCCCCGGATCTTCATACAGAACCGACCCCGCCTCGCAGGGTGAGCGCATGAGGATCGTCCAATGACAGAAGGTGCGGCCGGGTGAACGCATGACACCGGGCTTGAAGCGAAAGCCGTTGTAGTCTCGTGCGCTCCCTGGCGACGCTGCGAGGGTGCGGCGGCGGAGCGTGAAGTCGATCTGCCGCAGGCCGACAGTGGTCGCTCCTCAGGGCCCCGCGTCTTCCGCGGCGTTCTTGAGGTCGGCAGTGAACTGCTCAAAGTTCTTCTTCAACGGCGGGATCACCAGGGAAAACGTTCGACTCGGATCGAGTGTCGAGGCGAGCTTGAGCTTCAAACCGGGAGCGATCTGGCCCTCCAGCGACACGACCGTCGAGTTCCACCTCGGCTACCCCGTGGCCATGGTCAGCAGCCGCCACACAGTCGGGGCGTGGGCGTCGATCTGCTGGGCGATGCACCTGGAGCGACTGAACGCGGTCCGAGTCGTCGAGGCCACCCCGTCGGATGCAGCAATGGACATGTGATTCCCCATTCTCTGCTTGAGCCCGATCGTAGAGCTGGCATCCTCTCCAGGGCCCAGACAAGCGAACACTGCGCAGCCGCGCGACTCTCGCGCACGGTGCGAAGGAATCTCAGCGTGCGACGGGTGTCCACAGGATGGGGTTTCACCCGAAGGATCGTGCTGCGCGTTAGTGGGCGACGCCCCGAATGCACGGCGGACGCGCCGCGCGGGTACTCGGATCGACGGCTCTGCGAGCTCGGGAATAGCATGTGTGGCAACTGGTGCTGCATGGGACGGGAGGTGCCGCGGATGCCGTTTCGCAATAGGCAGACGTTGGAGTCCTGGTTGGACGAGTTCCGCGCTCTCGGCTACCCGATCGCAAGCTCGCTGCGAGTGATCGCGCAGGACGGTCATGACGGTGCAGACACCGGTCTCGTGGCGGTGCGGCTCCTTGAATCGTCCACCGAGGTCTACATTCAGCCCACCCCACCGGGTTCCGCAGCGTGGTCAGCCACGTTCGAAGCGAGGGATGAGGACGTGACTTTTCGCGCGTCGGAGATCATGAGCCTCGCCGGCGAACTGAGCATGCTGTCTTCGCTCTGCGTGTTCCTGGAGGCGAAGTCGCTCGCCTTCCTCGGCAGTCAGGTTGCGTCCGTCAGAGTGGTGTATCGGTAGCTCGGTGAGCGTGTCGCTGTGAATGGCGACGGTCACCGCGTGATCCTTCGAGGAAACTCCTACATCTCTCTCGAAAGGAACCACGACGATGACCGTCGTACCCAGTATCGATCCTGCTCGCTTCCTTGAAGAGCAGCTGTCTCAGGCGTCTCCGGATCTGCTGCGGCAGATGCTGTCCACGTTCATCAACACGCTGCTCTCCGCGGACGCGGACCAGGTCTGCGGCGCGTCCTACGGCACCGTGTCCGAGGATCGGGTGAACCGGCGCAACGGCTACCGGCACCGGGATTTCGATACCCGCGCCGGGACTGTCGATGTCGCGATCCCGAAGCTGCGGCAGGGCTCCTACTTCCCGGAGTGGCTGCTCGAACGCCGTCGCCGCGCGGAGGCCGCGCTG
>NZ_JAKWJP010000011.1 GCF_022761035.1 Microbacterium sp. SS28 | reverse complement strand
GAGTACGAGCGTTCCGCTGTCCGACGACGGTCGCCCACGATCGAGGCGCCGCCCGCCATCGGTGCTCATCCGCGCATAGGTTGGGCCCGACGTGCTCCGCCCGCTGGGCCTGCAGGGGTTGCGCGAGAATTTGCCGCGAGGACCGACGACGTCCCGGCGCGGGAGTGAAGGATCACAAAATGGCGACAGTGACGGTGCGGCCGATGACCCGCAGGGAGTTCGACGAGTGGCAGCTCGTCCTCGCCGAGGAGTATGCCGGCGAGCAGGTCGAGGCGGGTCGATGGCCGGCTGAGGGAGCGGTTCAGCGAGCGCGCGAAGAGAACACAGGCCCTGCCCAGCGGCCTCCAGACGGAGCGGATGCTGCTTCTCACAGGACTGGATGCGGCTGGTGTGCCGTTGGGTCGGGCGTGGGTGAGCCTGGATCATCCGCGCGGCGCGCCGGACGTCGCGTTCCTTTACGACATCGAGGTCATCGAGGCGCGGAGGGGCACAGGTCTCGGACGCGCACTACTGTCGGCCGTCGAAGCCGCGGCCCGGGATGCCGGTGCCAGAGCGCTCGAATTGAACGTCTTCGGCTCCAACCGCCCCGCGATCATGCTCTACCCGTCAGCAGGGTACGACGTCGTGACGCAGCAGATGCGCAAGCCGCTGTAGCCCAGCAGGTCTGTCTCCTCGGTTGCTGTTCGTGAGCGAGAGCTGAATCCGACGAGCAAGTGAAGAGTCAGTCGCTGCACTGCCGGGCCGAGCGATAGCCGGTCGCTCAGCGCGCGAATACAGGGAGGCCTGCGCGCGACGCGAGGAGTGTCGGCAGGGCAATCGGTATGTTTGGCCGCGTGACTGACGAGCGACAGAATCTTCTCTGGCGTCGCGAGATCCTCGCTGCGTACATGGAGGTTCTGGATCGACCAGGCGAGCTCTTCGCGATGACGACCTCGCTCGAAGGGGACACGGATCGGCTACGACGCGTCGTGCAGGACACGTTCGCGCTGAGCGCGGTTGCGGCTGACGCGGTTATTGCTATGCAGATCAAACGCTTCACGCCGAACGAGCGCGAGAAGACTCGAGGCGAGCTAGCCGACGTCGATCTACGGATCGAGCGAATCGACGGCTCGTAGGCCGGTCCACATGCGGGCGTTGCACGTAGGCGGCTCGTCTGCGTGCGCAGTGCATTAGCCCGTCGGATTCGACGCGGAGGCCCGACGTGGCGGCATGGTCCACACGCGTCGAGCACCGCGCGGTCGCGGACACTGTGCCCTGCGCGAGGGTGCGAGCGCCGCCGAGCCGTCACCACCCGGGCGGGACGATCGACGCACTCCCGAGAATCTCTTCCAGGGCGTCAGCCGGCACGCGCTGCGTGCACCACACGTCGATGAAGAACGCGAGACCGGACTGTCGGAACGCGCGGGCGGCGAGGATCCCGTTCATTCCACTGTCGTTGACGGCCTCGATCGTCCGGGCAGCGACGACGCGGTTCGCCGGAGGACCGAACCCCATGTCTCGCTCAAGCGCGTCCGACGACACGTCGTCCTCGGTCCAGCCGTAATACCAGGCCATCGCCCGGTCCGTCGCGACGCGGTCGTCAGGGGCGGTAGTCACTGTCTCGTCGAGGCGACTCTGCTGGAAGTTCGCCGTGCAGTCGCCGTCTGCCGACGTGTAGCCCCACGACCCACCGTCGTCCGGGGTCGTGAGCGTCCAGTTGCCGCCGCCGACGACCGCCGAATCCTCCCAGATCGACTGGTCGGGAACGAGTCCCGCGCTCGCCTCGAAGTCGAGCCGCTCGCGTGAACGGCGGATGTCGACCGCTAGGTCGCCGAGCAGCAGGTTGGCGGAGTCGATGGCGTCGATCCCCTCCGGGCACTCGATCTTCATCGACAGCTCGGCGTCGGCGGCGGTGAGCACCCGGGTCGAATGGACCTGGGCGTGCTCGCTCGCGCCTTCTCGCTTGGCGGCGACCGCGCGGAACTGCAGGCGCGACGGCGAGCCCGAGATGCGAGCGGTGCTCTCGAACACGACATCGCCGAGCGCCGAGGGGTTCATCTCGCTGAACTCTGCAAGAGCATCGTCCGACGCGGCCAGGTCGTCGGCGCCCTCGACGTACTCTGCCTGGATCAGCAGGACGTCGCAGCCTGTCGCATTCTGCGTGTAATCCCAGAGCCCCTCGTCCTGACCTCCGGTCGAGAGCACGTACGTGTAGCCGCCGTCCCAGAGGCCCGTGTGATTCCACCTGACCTGCCATGTTCCGGAGCGCAGCCCCTCGCCGTCGGCGAAGGTCACGACGTCGGGGAGATCGGAGGAATCCACCCATGCAGCGGTGCGCGACGTCGCACTGGCGGACGGCGATGAGGTCGTCAACGGCCCAGCGCCGGACGCAGCCGTGCAACCGCACAGCGCCATGCCTGCTGAGACGCTGATGATCAGCACGGTGGCGAGGCGCCTCTTCAAGGCGGGCGGATGGGCATGGTGGCCATCGACGTCGACGTGCACCGTCAGGTCGTCGAAGTTGCGCGGATCATCATCAGACATAGCGCCATCCCCAGAAAAGCACCGGTCCAAAGGAGATTCCTCTGTAACGAGAATGATGCACCCACCACAACTCGGATGCAACGGTGTATCGAACGCCGCGTTCGATTCTGATGTGATCTCTAACGAAGGGGCTCCTGATCGCTATCCCTGCCGAATTGCTCCTCCGGAAGCCGGCTAGACGAGCAGTGTGTGACGAGTTGGCTCAGCGAGAACCGCGCTGTGGAATATTCTGCGCATGACGAACGCGGGCGTGGTGTCTGAGCGTGTTCCCGCCGCGTACGGGATCTGGAGCGTGGTCGCCGCAGTCGGATCCCTGCTCATTCCTTCTGCGGTCGTTCGCATCTGGCTTTCATTGGCGACCTCCGGCCCCAGCGACGATCGCTGGAGCGCAGCGCTGACGATGAGCAACCGGGTGGGATTAGCGATTGGGTGGGCTATCGCCGTCGGTGCCGTCGTCCTCGGGGTTATGTCCATCCGTCGGGCTATGCCTCGCGTCGGCCAACCTGGAAGAACTCGCGCGCTCGTGTTGGGATGGATCGGCGTGGGAATCGCGATTCTGCTCGGTCTCTTCTTCTTCCCCCTGGGCCTGGTGGGGACCTGAACCGTTCCGCGCTAACCTTCTGCCGCTCGCTGCGACGGGGTTCGGGCGGTCGCGTGCTCGTTCATCGGTCGCTGAGCGGTCATTAGTCGCGAGATAGGTGACAAGATCGGCCATGAAGTCGATTGCATCGACGCTGGCCCGGCCGCCGCGCCCCGACGCTGGTGCTCGACGTCGATGATCGAATACGCCGCCGTTCACGTGGAGAAGTCCGACGCCGGCGCTTCTCTCCTCGTGCGTATCCGCTGATCGCCGGATATGCAGTTGGCGGGAGGAACTCTAGTGTTCGCATTGGGGTACATTCGGTGCCCGACATCGGGCAGGATCACCGTTATGGCGACGACATTCGCGCAGTTCCGGGATTCCCTTGCGGATCCTTCGGCGCGGGACGCGCTCGGGATCCGAATCTCTGACGCCGAGGCGCAGCGCGCCTTCGACGACGTCGCCCTGGCCCGTTCCCTATTCGTCCAAT
Source organism: Microbacterium sp. SS28 (assembly GCF_022761035.1). Lineage (GTDB taxonomy): Bacteria > Actinomycetota > Actinomycetes > Actinomycetales > Microbacteriaceae > Microbacterium. The sequence goes on along the minus strand of NZ_JAKWJP010000011.1, from coordinate 40,366 downwards.
GGCGGGAGGTGGAGGAGAGCATTCCGCTCCCGGCCGCATCGGATGCGGCCATCGAGTCGGGTGCGTCAAAGACGGCGCAAGACGACTCTGGGCAATCACCGCCCTCTCGGAGTGGCCGGCTTTTCGTAGCGTTTCTCGGAGTGTGCGCCACCTTCGTGGCCAGCTACATGGCCGTGAGTCTGGCGGCCTTCGTCACCCCAGCCTTCTGGACGTGGGGGAGGGAGCCGACCGTAATCGAATGGATCATCCGTGGGATCTATCTTGCGGCGCCCTTCGTGATCACCGTGCTCGTCGGCCGAAGCCTTTACCGATGGGCCAGGCGCCAAGAACCCAGAAAGGCAGGAGACTCTCCAGCTTCGGATCCGGGAGAGCAGTGAGCTCTGGTAGCGACGCGTGTGCGCCATCTCCAGTTCGCAGCACGGGTCCTCTACCGCGCAGGTACCCGCTGGATCGGACGTTGCGGGGCTGTGGACGCCCTAACGGGCTACTTCGTAGTCTTGTAGGGGTTGCCTTGCGAGGCGAGCCAGATCTGCCGACCAGTCATCGTGAAGAAGAGGATCCCGAGCAGACCGGGGATCGCCCAGCCGCCGGACGAGAAGACACTCCACATCCCGAGGATGAGGATCAACGACAGCACACCGTAGAGGGTCAGCCAGCCGGTGTTGAAGATCCACCAGGGGCCGGATTTGGGCTTGGTTGCAGGCTGATTCGCGTTGGTCATGACGGCGAAATTACAGCCTCGCGGCGCGCGGCTAGATCCGGGTCGTCCGCGGTGTGGATAACTTCGGCAGAGACCGCGTGTCTCAGGCTACGCTCGCGCGAGCGGACGACCTTGAAACGGCAGCGACGGCGCTGTGTCCCGGTATCGGCATGGGGAACGTGGCGTCGACTTGGCCGCTTCGACGTTCGTCGACGAGGATGATCGTCGCGCGACGGGCGGAAGCCGCTCCCTCAGCGAGCGATCGTTGCCCCGACTGTGCTGGGCAATCAGAAGACGTCGATCGCGCGTCTCGCGAGGTCTACCTCGACCGCCTGCCGGCGAACCTTCCAGCCGCGTCGGGCGCTCGGGCTGTCGTGTCTACCGTTCTGCGTTGCGCGAGCCTCGGCGGAGCTCGCCCACTGATGGATTGCCCGCAAGCCCACTTCGCTGGCTAGATTCGCCTTGTTCCCGACGGAAGGACAGATCATGGGCACCCGCGACCGCTGAGATCCCCAAGCGAGCCCCCACCCGACATACTCCGGCGGGGGCTTCGTCTTGCAAGCAACCCAATGCGCCGAAGCCGTGCCCGAAGGGGCAGTGTTCCTGCTCGCGGCTTCCTACTCGACCGTTGGTGAGGAAAATGAACTCTGAGCGACTTGGACGGATGAGATGGCCGTATCAACTCTTCTGGAGGTGGGTAGGCCGCCGGTCGCCCCGGCGCGACCCCAGAGTAGGCCGGTCATCGGCTCCAGCCGGGACCCACGGGCGGCCCGGATTATCGGGCTTCAGAGGGCGGCCGGCAACGCCGCCGTGGCCCGTCAGCTGACTATGCAACGACCATCGGCGGAGGGCCAAGGACGCTCGAACTCGGTCGAGCTTCAGCGGTGCTGTCCTCCGCCGCGCGACTGCCTGTCCGAGGAGCATGCCACCTGCTCGGCTCAGCACGTCGAAGAGGATCCTCACAAGCAGGATGCGGCAAATCCGGGGACACCTGAAGCGCCATTGCATCGAGGTGATGGCGGGGATTACACCCCCGGCATCCTGCCTCCTCTTCAGCGGCTGGTCGAGCCCCACCATCGACCAGGGTCGGAGATCAGCCCAAGGGCGAGCATCACTGAAACGTCGACCAGCGGGGTAGAAACACGATCGAGTCAGGGTCGGTCGGGTGCGGGGGCCCCTCGCCGTCCCGGCTCACCCGCTTGCTCGCTGCATACGGGTGAGGTTGTCGCGCAACGCACGATCCCGGGAGGAGCGAAGTCCGGCGACGACTCCACGTCTCGGGCAGCACGGATAGTGCTTGACCGCGCTCGGAGCGAAGCGATACTTGCCTACCGCGCGGGAAAGGTCACCTGGCGTCAGTTCATCCAAGTACACACACGAATTCGCAGGGCGGACGCTGCTCTCGAGGCATATCGGAAGGCGATTGGTACCACCGGCGGAGGAGCGTTGGGGCCCATGAGCGCTACCACGATGACCGGCAACCCGCTGGGGATGATCTTGGCTCTGGGCGCTGCAGTGGTTGCATCGGCCGCGCTTGCTCCGAGGCCCACGCGCGGGGGCGATAGCGCGAGCGCCGCAGAGGAATTGGGCCGCCGACTACGCGAGCTCGGTCGTCCCATCGACCCAGTGGTGCCACCGATGCCCGATCGATCGCCACGTGCCGAAGGCGAGCCCGCGCCCCGTAAAAGGGACGGTTGCGGTGACCCTAGGACCATCTGTGTCGCCCCCGGTACGATCCTTGGGTCTGATGTTGCAGGGACGTGGGGCAACGTAGCCGAGGACCTTATCCAAAAGGACTTCTGCCGTGTCTTGAACCGGGATTGCGTGGAGGGTGTCGATGTGTACTTCGACGAATCCGAACGTGCCGACCTGCTCACGCTCGGGCTGGTGCGACACAACCCGCATCTACACGGGCGGGAGACGGAACTCCGCAAGCGCGTGCGGTCGCAAAGCAGACCGGACATCGTAAGCTTCGCTCCTCCTCGTGAGTACTACGAGATCAAGCCCCTGTCACTCAGCGGTGTTCCTGCCGGGGGCGGCAAACTCACGCAGATCGCTGGTCTCATGGCCGACTTTCGCTTGCCGTACGGGCCAGGAACCGCCTACAACCCAAAGCACACAATCCCGCTGGGGCGATCGATAACTGTAAGCGGGTGCCCGTTCCAGGTTGACCTCAAACCCACGCTCGCCACACCTGGGTTGTTGGTGTATCAGATATGCATCACCGGACCCTGGGGGGTCTTCGGACAAGGAAGCGTAATCGTCAACCTAGCGCGCATCCACAAGACGATCGCTGAGACAATCAAAGGCGCGCGCTGACACACCCAGCTGGAAGCTGGACGCATAAGGCATTGCGGCGACTTTTCGGGCGAGTTCGAATGCCTCAGTGGGGGTCCCTCGCGGTCGCAAGCGGGTGGCTAACCGTTCACCGCTCCGCGGGAGGTCAATGCGCCCAGACGATGTCGCGGATGCGCTCACGCGTGTCTGCATAAGCGACCCATTCCTCGGTGATTAGGAACCCGTCGTCGATGGGATAGGTGTCCTCGGGGGGTATGAGCCAGGTTCCGTCGGCACCTGTTTCCGTGTGATAGCCGCTCTGCTGGACCATGCCGATAAACGAGTCCTTCTCACCGGGTTTCAGCGCCGACCACGCATAGAAGCGAACAGAGCGTGGGTTCTCGGGCGCAGCCCACACGCACTCGATATTCGCGCCGGTTGGGAAGAGTTCGAAGTACTGCCATGGCCCGGTCGACGGAGTCATGCCCACGTTGCGCAAGTAGGCATCGACATCCGGGGCGAGCATGCTCTCGCAACTGATCGTGTCAATCGTGGGTAGCTGGGGCGGCGGGTTTGGCGACGGTGAGCTTTCTGCGGCGACAATCGTCGGCTCGCGCGTAACTGTCGCGGTGACGGTGACCGTTGGGGCCGGGGCGCTCGCGCCCTCGGCGCAACCGGCGAGCGACGGGGCGGCTATTCCAAGTGCAATGAGCGTGACCAGCATCCGTGAGTTCACGGGATCAAGCTATCGGTCCCCTTGAGTCCAGGTGCATATCGCGACGCACGATCGCCGGTCCGTCTGCGCGCTGGCCGATGCGGTTGGCTCGTTCTGGATCTCGTCGTCGAAGTAGATGTCGACGCCAAGAGCCGAGATCTGATCGACCAGGTCACGGGAAGAACAAACCCGCCCTGAGACGAGTCGGAATCGGCCGACGCCGTCAGCGAGCGTCGCAATTGACCGGCACGCATGTAAGCACGATGATCGCCCGATATACGAACTACTGATAGCCGCCAAGGAACGCGCCCGCCTCGACTCCGCTCCCACGCGCCGACTCCGCCCCCACGCCCCGACTCCACCCGCGCCCGCCAAGCCACCCCGCCCCTCCCCACGACGAAGAACAAGAGAAGAAGCAATGCACGTAGGCACCATGCCTGGTGGTGACACGGCTACGCATGTATTCTGTCGACATGCGCGGGGGACTGCGGAGCTGGAAGCGGGGAGGCGACTCCCGCGGCATCCGCAACGCGCTCTCCTACGCGTTTAACGGGACGTGCGATGCCCACCATCGCGAGCCACTTGGCGCCGAGATGGCCGCCCGCTACGCCGAGGGCGGCGGAGCTACCGTCACGCGCTTTACAGTGGTCGGCGGGGCGATCGCGCGTGACGAGCTCGACGCCATCGCGCTCCGCCATTGGATCGAGGGCGGGAACCCTGCGACCGGAGATCCGCGCGGGCTCGTGCACCGCTCCGAGAACACCGATCTGATGCTCGATGGCACGATCAACTTCCCGAAGTCCTACAGCATCGCGGCCCTGCTCGCGCCGGACCTCGCAGTCGAGTTCGAGGCGCTGCAGGATCGCATGCGCGACCGGACGGTCACGCTGTGGCAGAGCCAGCTCAACGCTCGCCGCGGGCACGGCGGCAGCATCCGTGAAGACATCGCGAGGCTCGAGGTCGTCGAGCTCCAGCACAGCAGATCGCGGGCGCTTGATCCGCACATTCACCGGCACCTGTGGCTGAACATGAAGGTGCAGGGCGTCGACGGCAAGTGGTCGAGCCTGGACTCGCGAGTGGCGATGAAGTTCCACACCGTGGTCAATGCCGAGGGTGAGCTCGCTGCGCGCACCGACCCGCGATGGATCGCGGCTCTCGCCGCCCACGGGTACACGCTCGATGACGACGGCGAGATTGCGCAGCTCGCGCACGTCGTTCGTCCGCTGTCGCGACGCTCGAACAAGATCGAGGCGAACCGCATGCGCCTGATCGCCGCGTGGCGCAGTGAGCACCCCAGCCGCGAGCCGGGAGCGGAAGACCTCCACCACATCGATGCTCTCGCGTGGGCGCAGGGCCGTCCGAGCAAGCCCACCCACCTCGATGAGGAAGCGTGGCAGTCCCGGGTGCGGGCCGAGCTTGCCGAGATCGATCCGCTCCTGCTCGGCACCCTCAGCCCGGCCCGAGTCGAGATGGCGTCGCTCGCTGATCTCGATCGCGACCTGCTCGCGCAGATGGCGATCGCTGATGCCGACGCCAGGTCGGTGTCGAGCAGCGGGCGGTTCTCGGAGTGGGACGTACGCGCAGGAGCGATCCGCGCCGTCTCGCGAAGCCGCGTCGCCGTCGATCGAGAGATGCTCGACGAGCTTGTCGACGATGTCGTGGCGCGAGCCCGCGACGACACCTTCGATCTGGTGCCGGATGATGCAGCGAAGCCGGAGCACATCAAGGCGCTGATGGCGTCGGCGACCGTGCTCCTCAAGCTCCGCGTCGGCAACCGCTTCGCCGGCCTGGCTGCGCCCGGCGCATTGCCGCAACACGAGCAGATGCGCGAACTCGCACGCCGGCACGCGGGGGAGCGCGGCGCTCTCGACGATGCGCAGCTGGCTGCGGCATCCGCCATCGCTGGCACGGGTCGACTCGTCTCGATCACGGGACCTGCCGGCTCGGGGAAGACCACCCTGCTGCGCGTCGCGCGCGATGCGCTCGCTCTGCAACGCAGAACGCTGATCCTGGTTGCGCCCACGAAGAAGGCGGCCGTCGTCGCCGAGCGCGAGGTCGGTGCGACGGCCTCGAGCCTGCATGCACTGCTCGCGGACTATGGGTGGCGGTGGGGCGACGACCCGGCGGGCAGTCAGCGGTGGTCACGCATGAGCTTCGGCGAGATCGATGAGTCCGGTCGCCGCTATCTCGGGCCGGAGCGGTTCGCGCTGCGCCGCGGTGATCGCGTCGTCGTCGACGAGGCGGGGATGGTCGATCTGCAGAGCGCCGACGCGCTCGCGGCCGTCCTCGAGCAGACCGGTGCGGGCCTCGCGATGATCGGCGACCCGCGTCAGGCGGCGCCGGTCGGCCATGCCGGCGCGATGGCGCTGCTCACCCGCCATGCTGATCACGTCGTCGAGCTGCGTTCCGTGCATCGCTTCGCCGATCCGGCGTACGGCGCGTTGACGTTGCGGGTGCGTGACGTGTCTACATCGGCCGGAGCTGTCGCGGTTGCGGACGAGCTCGAAGCGGGCGGTCACGTTGCACGGGTTGCGAGCACGGATGCCGCCCAGGATGCAATGGTCGATGCGTGGTTCGAGCGGGTCGGACGCGGAGAGCGCATCTCGCTCGTGGTGGCAACGAACGACGACGCGGACGCGATCAGCGAAGCGATCCAGCAGCGCCGTGTAGACGTCGGCGAGCTCCGAACGGATGCCATCGCCTTCGGACGTGACGGCCAGCGGCTTCTCGTCGGCGACGTCATCCAGACGCGCCGGAACGACAGCGCCGCGGGTGTGGAGAATCGTGCGACGTGGACCATCACATGGATGGACGACGACCGGCTCGCCCTGGTGAATCTCAGGGACTCGACGGAGCGTCGCACGATTCGCACCGAGTATGCGGCCGAGCATGCGCATCTCGCCTACGCCTCGACCGTGCACGGCATCCAGGGCGAGACGGTCGACACCTCGATCGTCGGCCCCGGCGTCGACGCTGCCGGTCTCTACGTCGGTCTCACTCGAGGGCGGCGCTGGAATGAGGCGATCGTGGTGGCGGGCTCGCGCCATGCGGCGCGAGTCGAGCTGGCGGCGGCGATGCGGCGCGGCATCCCGGAACCGACGATCGAGGACTCGCGACGGGGTGCGCAGATCGACCTCAGTCGGGCGGCGCGGCGGGCTGTGGCGCCCGAGTGGTCGGGGCCGGTGGCGCAGCCAGGCGTCGGTCGCGGTGGGCTGGGGCGGTAGCTCCGCTGCCGTCGAACCGACGACCCCGCGTCTTTCGAACTCCCGAACCTCACAGCGCTTCGCGTCGGCCGGCGCGTTTGGCGAACTCGTCGAGCGCGGTGAGCACCTCATCACTACGCCAGAACGGGCCGAGCTGGTGTTCCGCTTTCGACTTCAGGATGCCGGCATCCACGAGCGCGGTGAGTGGTGGGTAGACGTTCGGCTGCTGGACGCCGAGCTCTGCGGCTGCGGCGGCTGAAGAGAGCACGGGCCGTCGTACCAGGACGTCGAGCAGCTTCCATGCGTTGCTGGAGCGTCGGACCGTGAGGCGGTCGTTCCAGCTGGCACGGATCCGGTCGAGCTCGGCGACGAGCGTCCGAGTGTTGCCGACGGCGCGCAGCGCGGCATCCGCGAAAGCCGTGACGATCGGGGACACATCGCCCTCTCGATAGGCCGTGAGAGCACGGTGATACCCCTCGACGTCGGCGAGCAGCCCCGCAGAGACCGGCACCGCCACATTGCGTGTGACGCCGCGGTGCCTCAGCATCGCCTGGGCGAGGGCCCGCCCGGTGCGGCCGTTGCCGTCGGAGAACGGGTGGATCGTCTCGAACTGCGCGTGGGCGATCGCCACCGACACGAGGGGCGCGGCATCGGTTCGTCGGGCGAATGCCGTGACGTCGTCGAGCAGCGTTTCGATGCGCGAGTGATGCGGCCCGACGAACTCGGCCCCGACGGGCGAGTCGCTGCGCGTGCCGATCCACACTGCCTCGTCACGCCATCGCCCGGGGGTGTGGCGAGGCTGCTCGGCCATCAGGACTTCGTGCATGCGCGCGATCGCATCGGGCGTGAGGCCGTCTGCGAGATCGATCGCTGCGGTCATGGCGCGCGTGTTGGCGGCAACGAGCTCCGCATTGCGGCTCGTCGTCGCGCCGAGCTCGGCGCTGAAGATCGCCCGCGCAGACGCCGTGATGTTCTCGATCTGCGACGACGATGCCGCCTCTGACCGCAGGAGGATGGGCGCGAAGGACGCCACGCGCTCCCCGAGCTCCGCGTCGAGGCGACTCAACTCCCTCGATGCCACGTCGGCGGCGGATGCGGCCCCCGTCGACGAGTCAGGAGTGAGCTCCGCGATCCGAGCAGGAAGCGCTGACCGGTAGGTTGCGCCATAGGCGTCGAGACCAGGACCTGCCCACGATGAACTGGGTAGCCAGGTGCGGTCCTCCCACTCGATCGCCGGCCAGGCCGACGCCGGCGCAGGTGTGCTCATAATGTCGATGCCCAATCTTATGAGTAACTTGGTTAATCATAAGACTGAGCCAGAGTCCTATGGGCGGCGGCAGCCGCGGCATCCAAATCCCGCACTACCTCGCCGCGAGCACGTCGTCCGTTCGGGTGCACGCGCGACTCTCCATCCACGCGACGACCTCGGAACGCTTGTAGAGGATCGTCTTCGCCGACAGGCGGTAGAACCTTGGGCCGACGCCGCGGTAGCGAAGCTGGGCGATGGCGGCCTTCGTCATGCACATGAGCGTCGCGGTCTCGGGGAGCGTGAGCCATTCGTCATCGACATCCATCTCGAACCTCCTTGCGGCATCATGTCATCGATACGCACACAGTATGACTCTTTCGTAGTTGTGTCAATGGAGCGCAAACCGTGGCAGACTCTCCCCATGGCGCAGTTCGTCGAGACCTCCGGGCAGACAATCGTGGTTCCACCAGGAATCGCCCTTCCAGCCAGGATCGAAGGGTCTCTACCGGTCGATCACAAGAATGTGGGAGCGCTGGAGCCGAACGACGTCGTCATGGCGCGCTTCCGGCTCGAATACAGCTCGGAATCCCGCCGGTACGAGATCGCGTCGTTCGGACTCGACCGTGGCGAGGCGGCGGTCGAGATCGTCGGAGCGTTATGGCGGACGGTGCGCGTGCACTCCATCGTTCGCACGGCAATCGAGCTCGGTCTGCCGAGCTGGACCGAGTCGATCCCGCGCGCGCGATTCAGGCGACGAGACGGGGTCTTGCGGGACGCACCGAATTACCGCCCGTCGGATCCTGACGGGCTGCTCCTCGCGGCGCTCGCCTATCGAATCGCCGAAGTCTCCGGTGAGAACCCGGCGCTGGCCGTCGCAGAAACTCTCGGTCTGAAGCAGCGAACCGCCACGAACTGGATTGCCCGCGCCCGCCAATCCGACTACTTCACGAGCACCGACCATGAGGCGGCGAGCCGGCGGATCGCCAAGGAGCTTTGGGGTCGGATGCCGCTCCTCGAGCGTCCCCGCACCGATGAAGAAGAAACGGTGTACCGGGCGAACGAGGTCGAGCGGGTGCGCAGCTACCTAGAGCACCAGGCGCGATGGAGGCGAACGAGCGATGGGGACGATTGAGGCGTACGAGACAGCCCGCGGCAAGCGATACCGAGTCCGTTACCGCACGCCCGATCACCGGCAGACCGACAAGCGGGGGTTCCGCACGAAACGGGATGCCGATCTCTTCCTCGCGACGGTTGAAGTGTCGAAGGCCACGGGCGAATACATCGAGCCGGCACGAGCACGCACGACAGTCTCGGAACTCGGACCCGGATGGCTCGAGGCCAAGAAGTCTCGCCTGAAGCCATCCAGCTATCGCGCGCTCGAGGATGCGTGGCGGGTCTACGTCATGCCGCGGTGGGGCGCCACGCCCGTCTCGGCGATCACGCACAGCGACGTGCGCACCTGGGTATCGCAGCTCGCGGCCGGCACGGCGAGAACCGACCGGCGCGACAGCATCCGCACCCGCGGGCAGGCCGCCCGGAAGAAGAGTGCGACGGTCGTGATCCGGGCGCACGGGGTGCTCGCATCCGTTCTCGACATCGCGGTCAAGGACCGCCGCATCCCGCACAACCCCGCACGGGGCGTCGACAACCTGCCGCGCAAGCACCGCAAGGCTCACCAGTACCTCAGCCACGAAGAAGTCGAACGGCTCGCCGTCGCCGCGGGCGAGTTCTCGACGCTCGTGTACCTCGCCGCGTACACGGGGCTGCGCTGGGGAGAGTTGACGGCACTGCGGGTGCGTGACGTGGATGCGCTGCGTCGGCGTCTCGCCGTGAACGAGAACGCCGTGCGCGTCGGCGCCGAGATCCACGTGGGCACGCCGAAGACCCACGAGGTGCGATCGGTGCCCTATCCGGAGTTCCTCGAGCTGCCGATCGCGAAGCTGTGCGAGGGCAAGCCGCGGGACGCTCTGCTCTTCGGGGATGGTGTCGGCTACCTCGGCCGTCCGCGCTCGTCGGGAGCGTCGCGATCATGGTTCATGACGGCGCTGGATGCTGCGGGCCTCGAGCGGATGACGGTGCACGACCTGCGCCACACCGCCGCGTCGCTCGCGATCAGTTCGGGAGCGAACGTGAAGGCGGTGCAGCGGATGCTGGGCCACGCGTCGGCCGCGATGACGCTGGATGTCTATGCCGACCTCTTCGACGACGACCTCGATACGGTGTCGGCGTCGTTGAATGAGGCGCGGAGCGCTGCCATCGCACGGTGAACCGGCCACTCGTTGTGGTCGGGCTCGATCCATCTGTTGGGATGCCGAAGTCGGCTCGGCGCCTTCGGTGGTCAGCCGTAATTCTCGGCGTCGCGGCAAGCTGAGAACGCTTGTGCGTTGAGCCGTGTGTTCCAGATCCGGGTTGGGGAGGCAGGGCGGATTTCACGGCTTTGGCGGAATTGACCGTGATCGAACCATGAGACGGTCTCAATCTTCGCCGTGTGCAAAGCGCACGCTTCGTCGAGCGCAGGTTCGAGGTCGGTGTCCTGGGACGCGAGTATGACGAGGTCTATGTCCGTGGACCGAGCTTCGCGCACCATCGCGAGGGCGCAGAGGACGTCGACTCCCTTCTCCTGCGGCTTCCCAATGACGATGAAGTTGCCCGATCCGTCGGTCGCCTTTCGACCATCGTGCGTGCGCTGATACCGGTACTTGAGTGGTCGCAGGGTCACGCTTACCCGAGCGTCCTTTTCCCAATGCGACTTCTGAGCAAGGTTCCGCGCGTAGGCCTTGGGGTCGACATCGGCCGATGGAAGTCCTCGGTAAACGAGCACCTTGCTCAGGACTGCGCGGGCCATGCCCTCGCGTTGATTGGCGTTTCGCCGGGTGATGAGCTGGTTAGCAAAGTGGAGGGGATGAACCAGGTGTTCGTGCGGAGGCTGGTACTGCTCGAACAGTCCGGCACCGGTCAGGTGAACATTCTGATAGTCGATGATCACGGCAGCTCTGAGGTCAGGCATCGAGACCCTTCAGTAAAAAAAAGCCCCACCAGTCCTGTTAGGGACGGTGGGGAGCTAGGAGTACAGAATGACACACTTTGACCAACATGGCCAACTCACTTCGCTGAGGACGAAACCTACCGCCTTGCGCTCCCCGGCAAGAGGCACTTCAGCCGTCGGCGTGCTCCTCGCGGGGGCGGGCGCCAGCAACCGCGATCCACATCCCAGCGTCTTAGAGCTTGCAGTCTGCCAGCTTGTGCAGCAGGTGCACCGCGCGGCCTTCATTGGAGGGTCGCCAAGACTTCATTCGGCCACGGACTAGGGAGAGTGTGGGCAAAGTGTGGGCAAAACCGCATCACGCGGAAACGCGAAGGGCCACGATCCCTTGTAAACACTGGGATCGCGGCCCCTCGGACGTGGACGCGACGGCGGGAGTCGAACCCGCAACGCAACCGGTTATGAGCCGGTGCCCGGGACCACCCGGATCGCCGCGATGACCCCACGCTAACCCCGACCGTGGACAGAGTGAGCAAGCGTTAACCGAGGTTTCGCTGTGAGTCAGTCTGTGTCGGCACGCGGCTGCGGGTGGGGAGGAGCACCGGCCGGGGTGCGGCATCCGTCCCCGTCATCGCGTTGGGAGCACAGGCTGTCACAGAGCGCCCATGTTGTTCGTGTGGACGGCATGGGCCGTCGGCGAGAGCACATGCTCTGGATGCAGAATCCGTGAGGGTCGTTCCCGATGCGGCACCCAGACCCGCGCGACGGCTCAGGCGGCGAGCTCGGCCTGAAGAGCGCGCAGGCGGTCGACGACGAAGGCGTGGTCGTCGGCCTGGGGGAGTCCTGACACGCCCACCGTGCCGCTCTGTTCTGTCATGAGTCCGAGGGTGCCGAGGCTGCGGCATCCGTCACCCGCGCCGCAGGGAGCGGGCGCTCGAGTGCGCGCAGCATGCGTCCGAGCACCTCACGCAGCTCGCCGCGCGCGGGCTCGGCCAGATCGGTCGCGTATTCGACCCGTGCGGGCACCCACGAGAGCGCGTACATCGTCTCGCGGAAGTCGGCGCCGCCGATCGGCCACCGGGTGCGGTCGGCGTCCTCGGCGGAGGCGCCCTGCCCCCACTGCCCGAACCACTCGCGCATGCGGTCGATGGGCAGGTCCATCACGACGTCGGCCTCGACGGGCTGGCGCACCCACGAGCGGGCGACGGAGATGAACTCCTCGATCTGCTCGGGGGCGAGCGGATGCGGCGTGAACAGCACACGCGTGTGCTCGACATCTGCGAGCCGATCGACGCGGAACGTGCGCCAGTCGTCCTTGTCGAGGTCGCGGCACAGCAGGTACCAGTGCCGATCGGCGGGCGCGAGCACGTGCGGCTCGACGCGTCGCCGCGTGACCTCGCCGGATGCCGCGGTGTAGGTGAAGCGCACGCGCTCGTGGTCGCGGCAGGCGAGGGCGAGCTCGCCGAGCACCTCGGTCGAGACGGCGACTCCCGAGCCGATGCCCATCGGCTGCACCGCCTCGGCGAGCGCGTTCACGCGCCGCCGCAGCGGCGCGGGCAGCACCTGCTCGAGCTTCGCGAGCGCCGTGAGAGTGGTCTCCGGGCCGCCGACGAGCCGCTGGGATGCCGCGATCCGCAGGCCGATCGTCATCGCGACGGCCTCTTCGTCGGTGAGGAGCAGCGGCGGCACGGCGCTGCCCGCCTCGAGCCGGTAGCCGCCGGCGGACCCGGGCGCGGACTCGATCCGGTATCCGAGCTCGCGCAGGCGCTCGACATCGCGTCGCACCGTGCGCTCCGTCACTCCGAGCCGCTCGGCGAGTTCTGAGCCCGGCCAATGCCGGTGGGTCTGGAGGAGGTTGAGGAGCGAGAGCGCCCGCGTGGTCGTGTCGGACATGCGTCCATCATGACGCCGATTGCGGACGGATACTGTCCGCGAAGGCCCTTCGAGCCCGCGTTCCGCGGCGCTCCATGACGGAGTGTGTCGCAGGACAACCCAGCGTGACACCGCGCGCCGCACCGGATCCGTCGCATCCCTACTGTCGGGGATCGCCGGGAGGAACAGGCCGGCACTGTCCCGCCCCTCCTATGAAAGGCGCCGTGATGTCCGCGACGACCGCTCCCCTCGCCGAAGCCCGGCCGACCACCGCCGTGCAGGCTGTGCTCGCCGATCTGGAGCGCTTCCCCGAGATCGAGGTGCGGCATCCGTCGGAGCACACGCTCGACTATCTGCACGACGCGGCGACGCGCGGAGCGCGCGCCGGAGCCACGGCCGGCCCCGCCGTCGCGCTGCCGAGCACCGCCGAGCAGGTGCAGCGCATCGTGCGGATCGCCGCGGCGCACGGGGTCGCGATCGTCCCGCGCGGTGCCGGCACGGGGCTGTCGGGCGGAGCCCTCGCGACCGGCGGGCAGCTCGTCGTCTCGACGGAGCGTCTCGACCGCATCATGGAGGTCTCGCCGCTCGACGAGGTCGCCGTCGTCGAGCCCGGCGTGCTCAACGCCGCGCTCAATGCGCACGTCGCGCAGTGGGGCCTCTTCTACGCGCCCGACCCCGCGAGCTACGAGATCTCGACGATCGGCGGCAACATCGCGACGAACGCGGGCGGCCTGCGCTGCGCCAAGTACGGCGTGACGCGCGAATCGATCCTCGCACTCGACGTCGTGCTCCCGGACGGCGAGCTCATCTCGATCGGCCACCGCTCGATCAAAGGCGTCACGGGCCTGGATCTCGTGTCGCTCTTCGTCGGCTCCGAGGGCATCCTCGGAATCGTCGTCCGCGCGACGGTGCGCCTGCGCCCCATCCCCGTCGCCCGCCGCACGGTCACGGCCTTCTTCGACTCGACCGAAGCCGGAGCATCCGCCCTCGCCGCCATCACGCGCAGCCCTGTGCGCCCCGCGGTCATCGAGTTCCTCGACGAGCGCACCCTCGTCAACATCGACCTGCACCGCACGACCGCGCTTCGCGCGCGAGGCGCATCGCTCCTGCTGATCGAACTCGACGGCTATGGCATCGACGAGCAGTTCGCCGACCTGCGCGACGCCCTCGAGGCGGTCGGTGGCACCGTCACGGCCGAGGGCGCGGACGACGGCGACGAGCTCTGGGCGCTCCGCCGCGGGGGGCGCGGGCTCGACGACAAGACCTGGTTCGCGGGCGGCGACATCGCCGTGCCGAAGTCGCGCATCCCTGAGATCTACGCGGCTCTGCCCGGGCTCGAGGCGCGCTTCGGCGTCGAGATCGGCTCGGTCGCCCACGCGGGCGACGGCAACCTCCACCCCATCGTCACCAAGCCCATCCCGCCGGGAGCCGACCCGGCGTCTCCTCCCGCAGAGCTGCACGAAGCGGCCGACGAGCTCGTACGTCTCGCCCTCGCCCTCGGCGGAACGGTGAGCGGCGAGCACGGCATCGGCACGGTGAAGCGCGAGCTCGCGGCGCTCGAGCTCTCGCCGCGCAGCCGTGACGCTCAGCTCGCCGTGAAGGCGGCATTCGATCCGTTCGAGCTGCTCAACCCCGGCAAGGCCCTCTGATCCTGGGGCCGCCCGCCCTGAAACTGCGACGCCCGCACCGGCGCCGCACCTCCACCCCGAAACACAGCAAGGAACCACACCATGACACTCCGCACCCGATACCCGCTTCGACGGGTCGCCCTCGCCGCCACCGCGGCACTCGCGACGGTCGCCCTGCTCGCCGGCTGCGCGAGCGGCACTGCGCCGCAGGCGGCCACCACCGCCGATGAGCCCAAGGAGGGTGGCGACATCACCTTCCTCATCGATTCGCTCGGCGCCACCTGGATCCCCAACTCGAGCTCGATCTCGAGCTACCAGGGCCACGTGTGGGGTCACCTCACCGACAAGCTCATCTACGTCGACGAAGAGGGGAACCTGAGCCCCTGGGTCGCCGAGAGCTGGGAGCAGAGCGACGACGCCACAGAGTTCACGATCCACCTCAAGGACGGCGTGACCTTCTCGGACGGCACACCCGTGGACGCCGACGCGGTCGTCGCCAACATCGACATCTGGGCCAAGGGCGATCCCGACAAGGGCATCGCGCGCATCGGACTCTTCCCCTCGGCGAATTACGTCGGCGCCGAAGCCGTCGACGACGCGACAGTCACGGTGACGTTCGCCAAGCCCACGCTGAGCTTCATCCCGACGCTCGCCTACCACGGCTCGATCCTCATCTCGCCCGAAACGCTCGCGCTTCCGGCCGAGGAGCAGGCCGATCTCTCGAACGACATCGGCAGCGGCCCGTTCGTCGTCGAGTCGTGGAAGGAGGGCGACAGCGTCGTCCTGACCAAGCGCGACGACTACGACTGGGGTCCCGAGGCGCTCGAGCACACCGGCCCCGCGTACCTCGACTCGATCACCTACAAGATCGTCGCCGAGCCGACGCTGCGCACGGGCTCGGTCGAGTCGAATCAGGCCGACGTCGCCTACAACGCCTCGCCGCAGGAGCTCGACGCACTGAAGGACGAGGGCCTGGTCGTCGCCACGCCCCGCTACCTCGGCTTCGTCAACGGCTACGCGCTCAACACGTCCGTCGCGCCGTTCGGCGACGAGGCGGTGCGCCAGGCGTTCTCGCACGGCATCGACCGCGACGAGATCCTCTCGACCGTCTACACGGACGACTGGCACGCGGCCGAGACGTTCGTGCAGAGCAACGTGCCCGAGGCGACCGACCACAGCGACGCCTTCGCGTACGACCCGGAGGAGTCCGAGAAGCTCCTCGACGACGCCGGCTGGGCCCCGGGCGCAGACGGCATCCGTGAGAAGGACGGGCAGCAGCTCGCCGTCACGCTCTACGCCAACCCGTACCTCGCGACGTCCAAGTCGATCGATGAACTCGTGGCGCAGCAGCTCGCGGAGATCGGCTTCAAGGTCGATATCGAGGCCTACGACGTCGTGACCTACGGAGAGAAGGTCATCGGCAACAAGACGCTGCAGGCCAACGAGATCACGCGCAGCTTCGTCGACATCGGCACGATCCCCGGTGTCCTCACGGGAAGCAACCAGGGTGATGAGGACTGGTTCAAGCTCGGCACGAGCGACACGACGCTCAACGAGCTTGCGGCCGAGCTCTCCTCGGCGACAGACAAGGACTCGCGCGCGGCGACCTTCGAAGAGGTGCAGCAGTACGTCCTCGAGCAGGGCTACTTCGTGCCGATCACGCAGATCGTGCAGCGCATCTATGTGCAGACGCCCGATCTCGAGGGCGTCACCTACAACGGACTCGCCTACGCGAACTACTACACCGCCTGGCTCGACCGCTGACCCCGACCGGGGCGCCGCCTCTCGCGAGCGCGGCGCCCCGGCATCCCCTTCGAATCCGAGGATGCCGACATGAAATCCCCTTACGCGCGGTTCGCGCTCTCGCGCACAGCGCAGGCGGTCGTCGTCGTGCTGCTCGCCTACATCTTCACGTTCCTCGTGATCAGCGTGCTGCCCGGCGACCCTGTGTCGAGCACTCTCAAGAACCCCGACAACGGCTTCACGCAAGAGGACATCGACCGCATCGTCGCCTATTACGGTCTCGATGAGCCGCTGCTGACGCAGCTGTGGACCTCGCTCTCGCGCTTCGTCGTCGGCGACTTCGGCATCTCGCTGCGCTCGAACCTCCCGGTCAAGCAGCTCATCGCCGAAGCTCTGCCTTCGACGCTCATCCTCGCCTCGACGGCATTCATCGTCGCGCTCGTGCTCGCCGCGCTCATCGCGTGGGGCAGCCAGGTGCTGCCCCCGAAGTACGGCCAGGGCATCGTGCGGGCCTTCCCGTCGCTCTTCCTGTCGATCCCGAACTTCGTCATCGGCCTGCTGCTCATCCAGGTCTTCGCCTTCGGGCTCGGCTTGTTCCGGGTCATCGACTCGGAGAGTCCGTGGTCGACGTTCTTCGCCGCGATCGCGCTCGGCATCCCCGTCTCGGCGCAGCTGGCAGAAGTGCTCATCGCGAATCTCGATCACGAGTCGCGTCAGGAGTACGTCGCCGTCGCACGCTCGCAGGGCCTGCGCCGGTCGAGCCTCTTCGCCCGTCACCTCGTCAAGCCGTCCGCGCTGCCGACGATCACGGTGCTCGCCCTCATCGTCGGCGAACTCCTCGGCGGGTCGCTCATCACGGAGTCGATCTTCGGCCGCACCGGCATCGGCACTCTCGTGCAGCGCGCCGTCGCGAGCCAGGATCTGCCCGTCCTGCAGGCGGTCGTCTCGCTCGCCGCCATCATCTTCATCGTCGTCAACCTCATCGCCGACCTCGCGTACCCCCTGCTCGACCCGCGCGTGAGCATCGACGGCGCCTCACGCCCGCGCGCCGTCTCGCCGGCCGCCGACCAGCCCATCCGCACCCCGCTTCAGGAGGAGGTGAGCGTCATATGACCGGCGCCGCCCTCACGTTCCGCCGACCCGTCGTGGCGACGCGCGCGCTCGCGACCGCCGTGCCGCCGACCGTCGTCATCTCCTTCATCGCTCTCGCGATCGTCCTCGCCTGGTCGTTCGCGCCCGCGCTGTTCACGTCGCACGACCCGGCTGTGGGCATCCCGGAGGACAAATTCCTGCCACCGAGCCTCGCGCACTTCTTCGGGACGGATCAGCTCGGCCGCGACCAGTTCGCCCGCGTCGTCTTCGGCACGCAGTCGTCGGTGCTGAGCGCGCTCGTCGCGGTCGTCATCGGCGTCGTCGTGGGCGGAGTGATCGGCCTGCTCGCCGGGTTCTTCGGCGGATTCACGGATGTCGCGCTCGCCCGCGTCGTCGACGTGCTGCTCGCGATCCCGAGCTTCCTCCTCGCCGTCGTCATCGTGAGCTCGCTCGGGTTCCAGACGATCAACGCGGCCATCGCGACGGGAGTGTCGGCCGTCGCCGTCTTCGCCCGCGTCATGAGGTCGGAGGTCATCAAGACCCGCCGCGCGGTGTTCGTCGAGGCATCCGCTCTCCAGGGCGGCTCGCGCGGGCACATCCTCTTCCGCCACGTGCTCCCCAACGCCTCGCGCTCGGTGCTGACGCTCGCGGTCCTGCAGTTCGGACTGTCGATCCTCGTCATCGCGGGCCTCGCATTCCTCGGCTACGGCGACCCGCCCCCGGCGTCGGACTGGGGCCTGCTCATCTCGTCGGGCAAGGACTACCCGCGGGCTCCCTGGCTGCTCTTCTACCCGGCCCTCGTCACCGTCTTGACGGTGCTCTCGATCAATCGCATCAGCCGTTGGCTGCGCAAGACCTCCTGACAACGACAGAAGGATCACTCATGACGTCTCACGATCTCCTCCGTGTCGAAGGGCTGTCCGTCTCGTACGGCTCGAGCCAGGTCGTCTTCGATGCCGGGTTCCGGTTGCAGCGGGGCGAGAGCCTCGCGCTGATAGGCGAGTCTGGTTCGGGCAAGTCGACGATCGCGCGCTCGGTTCTCCGGCTGCTGCCCGAGGGCGCGAAGGCCCAGGGTGGCGTCTTCTTCCAGGGCACCGAGACCCTCGCCCTGCCCGAGCGGCGGTTCCGACCGCTGCGCGGCCGCGAGATCGGCTTCGTGCCGCAGGACCCCGGCAACGCCCTCAACCCCGTCCGTCGCATCGGGGCGCAGGCGCACGAAGCCGCCGCGCTCGTCGAGCCGCGCGACGCCCGCGCTCGCCGCCTGCTGATCCTCGACACGTTCGAGAAGGTCGGCCTGCACGACCCGCAGCGGGCCTACGACTCCTACCCGCACCAGCTGTCCGGCGGCATGCTGCAGCGCGTGCTCATCGGACTCGCCCTCATCCCCGCACCCTCGCTCATCGTCGCCGACGAGCCCACGAGCGCTCTCGACGTCACGATCCAGAAGCGCATCCTCGACCTGCTGACCCAGCTGCAGACCGAGCGCGGCATCGGACTGCTGCTCATCACCCACGATCTCGCGATCGCCGGCGAGCGGACCGACCGCATCGTCGTGCTGAAGGACGGACGGGTTCAGGATGCCGGTGCCACCGGCGACGTCTTCGCCCAGCCCGGCTCCGATTACACTCTGCGCCTGCAGTCCGACGCCCCCGCGCTCAACCCCGAGCGCTACGAGGCGCTGCGCGCACTGCGCCGCCCCGTCGCGGGCGCGCCGAACCGCATCGAGGTCTCGGGGCTGACGAAGGCCTTCGGAGCGGGCGCCGACACCGTCCGCGCGGTCGACGACGTCTCGTTCTCGGTGCCCGCGGGCACGACGCACGCGCTCGTGGGGGAGTCGGGCTCGGGCAAGACGACGGCCCTTCGCGTCCTGCTCGGCCTCGAGGATCCGGATGCCGGCACGGTCCTCGTCGACGGGGAGTCGATCGTCGGCCGCAGCGCCGACGACGTGCGCGGCATCCGTCGTCATCTGCAGCTCGTGTACCAGAACCCCTTCACGTCGCTTGATCCCGCGTGGCGCGTCGGCACGATCGTGCGCGAGCCGCTCGAGCGCTACCGCGTCGGCACGCGCCGCGAGCGCGCCGCCAAGGTCGCCGAGACGCTGACGGCGGTCGGGCTCACGGAGGCGCACGCGAAGCGCCGCCCCGCCGAGCTGTCGGGCGGGCAGCGCCAGCGTGTCGCGATCGCGCGGGCGCTCGTGCTCGAGCCGGACGTCATCGTGCTCGACGAGCCCACGAGCGCACTCGATGTGAGCGTGCAGGCCGACATCCTCGAGGTGCTGCTGCGCCTGCAGGCCGAGCGCGGCCTGACATACCTCTTCGTCTCACATGATCTCGCCCTCGTGCGTCAGGTCGCCGACACCGTCTCGGTGCTGCAGCACGGCAGGGTCGTCGAGAGCGGCCCCGTCGAGCGCGTCTTCGCAGCGCCGCAGGAGAAGTACACGATCTTGCTGCTGTCGGCCATCCCGCAGCCCGAGTCGCGCATCCCGACCGCCCTCGCACGCACGGCGTGAGAACTGGAGCATCCGCATGACCCTCGACACCCTTCCCGCCACCGACCGTCGCACGGCGCTCGTCGCCGCCCTCACGGCACCCAAGGGCTTCGGCGACCAGACGCTGCGCGACCGACGACCCGACGCGATCGAGCTGCTCGGCGGCATCCCCGACCCTGCGGCCCTGCCGGCGGCGGCGCTCGCCGAGTCGGCTGCCCGTGTGCTCGCCGAGCCGGGGCTGCCCGCTCTGCAGTACTCGCGCACCGAGGGCATCCCCGCCCTGCGGGAATGGATCGCGCGGCGCGAGGGCGTGCCCGTGTCGCGCGTCATCGTGACGAACGGCGGATTCCACGGCCTCGCCCTGGCGATCCAGACGACCGTCGAGCGGGGCGAGCTCGTCGCCGTCGACAACCCGATCTTCCCGCTCTTCCTGCGCGGACTCGAGCTCTCGGATGCCCGCACCCTCCCGGTCCGCGTGGGCCGCGACGGACTCGACCTCGACGAGCTCGAGTCGCACCTGCACAGCGGCGTCCGCCCCGCCGCCCTCTACACGGTCCCCGACTTCCACAACCCTTCGCAGGGCTCGCTGCCGCTCGAGAAGCGGCGCGAGCTCGTGCGGCTCGCCGAGCACTACGGCTTCGTCGTCTTCGCCGACAACCCGTACCGCGAACTGCGCTTCGAGGGCCCGGCCCCCCACGAGGAGCCGTTCAACCACTCCGAGCGCGTCATCCACGTCAACACCTTCACCAAGACGCTCGGACCCGGCCTGCGCCTCGGATGGCTCGTGCTGCCGGAGGGGCGCGCCCGCGACGTCGTGGCGCTGCGCAGCCGCCAGGACTCGCACTCGTCGACGCTCGTCGAGTCGGTCATCGCGGACTTCCTGACGCACGACGACGGCGTCTTCGACCGCACGCTCGAGGGCGCCCGCGCGCTCTACGCGGAGCGCGCCCGCACCCTCGCCGGTGCGCTCGAGCGCGAAGCGCCCGGAGTGTTCGAGATCGACGTCCCGCTCGGCGGCCTCTTCCTGTGGCCGCGTCTGCGCGACGACAGCATCGACGCCGACCGCCTCGCCGACGACGCGAGCGCCGAGGGTGTCGAGTACCAGCGCGGGTCGTTCTTCCCGTCGGGGCCGGGGACGGATGCCGCACGCCACCTCCGCCTCGCCTTCGGCGACACCCCGGCCGAGCGACTCGCCGAAGCTGCCGCACGCATCGGACGGGCGGTGCGGAGACAGCTCTGATGATCGCGGAACGATGCGGACCGTATCTGTCCGCATCGCTCCCTAGCCTGGCCGCATGGCGAACGCACCGATCATCGAGGCTCAGGGACTCACCAAGAGATTCCCTGATCAGCCCAAGAAGAACTCCAAGAAGAAGACCGTCGAGGCCGTCGTCGACCTCACGTTCCAGGTCGAGCGCGGCGAGCTCGTCGCGTTCCTCGGGCCGAACGGCGCGGGCAAGTCGACGAGCCTGCGCATGCTCACGACCCTCATCCCTCCGACGGCCGGCTCGGCGAGGGTCGTCGGCCACGACATCCTGAAGCAGCCCTCCGCCGTGCGGGCGCGCATCGGATACGTCGGCCAGCTCACGAGCGGCAGCTTCGCGCAGCGCGCCCGCGACGAGCTGCTGAGCCAGGGCGCCTTCTACGGGATGCCGCGGGCCGCCGCCGCTCAGCGTGCCGACGAGCTCATCGAGTCCCTCGATCTCGGCTCGTTCGCGACCCGCTCCGTGCAGCAGCTGAGCGGTGGGCAGAAGCGCCGGCTCGACATCGCGCTCGGCCTCATGCACGCCCCGCCGCTGCTGTTCCTCGACGAGCCGTCGACGGGACTCGACCCGCAGAGTCGCGCCAATCTGTGGCAGCACATCCTCGACCTGCGCGCCCGGCACGGCACGACGGTGTTCCTCACGACGCACTACCTCGAAGAGGCCGACCGCTACGCCGAGCGGGTCATGGTCATGGACAGGGGCCGCGTCATCGCCGACGACACCGCGACGGCGCTCAAGGCCAACCTCGCGGGCGACGTCCTGACGTTCGGCTTCGCTTCTGCCGACGAGGCGGATCGGGCGGCATCCGTCCTCCGGGGGCTCACCGATCGGGCCGTGCGTCGCGAGGGAGGGGTCGGGGGGACCGTCGTCCTCACGGCGCCGAAGGGCGACGCGCTGCTGCCCGCGGCCGTGCGGGCACTCGACGCGGCGGGGATCGCGGTGCGCACGGCGACGGGCGTGCCGCCGACGCTCGACGACGTGTTCCTCGCGCTGACGGGCCGGACGCTGCGCGAAGCCGGCGAGGGCGAAGCGCCGGAAGACGAAGAGGCAGAGGCGGCCCCCGCGGCCGAGACGACAGGAGCAGAGCGATGACCACCGTGAGCAGCCCCGCGACCAAGCCCGACACCGCCGTGCGGCAGAACCCCGCACGCGACACGTGGAACGTGCTGACGCGCGAGCTCAAGCCCGTCGTCCGCGACCCCTTCACGCTCATCTTCAGCCTCGTGCAGCCGCTCGTCTTCCTCGGGCTGTTCGCGCCGCTGCTCATCGGCTCGTCGGGGCAGCCCGCGGCCGAGACGCTGCAGTGGTTCGTGCCGGGCGTGCTCGTCATGATCGTGCTGTTCGGCACGGGCGCGACGGGCTCGAACCTGCAGTACGAGATGATGACGGGCTCGCACGAGCGCACCCTCGTCGCTCCGCTCGCGCGCTCATCGCTGCTCGTGGGGCGCGCGCTCAAGGAGATCGCGCCGATCGTCGTGCAGTCGATCATCATCGTCCTGATCGCGTGGCCGTTCGGCTTCACGATCAACCCCGCAGGGCTCGTCATCGGTCTCGCGCTGCTCGCCGTCTTCGGCGTGGGCCTCGGCTCGCTGTCGTACACACTCGCGCTCAAGACGAAGGACCGCGAGTGGCTCTTCTGGGGCGTGCAGCAGACGCTCATCTTCCCGCTGCTGATCCTCTCGGGCATGCTCCTCCCGCTCGACGACGGCCCCGCCTGGATGAAGGCCGTCTCGGCCGTCAACCCCGTCAACTGGGTCGTGCAGGCCGAGCGCGCGCTGTTCGCGGGAGACCTCGGCGATATCACGGTGCTGTGGGGCTGGCTCGCGGCGCTCCTTCTCGCGGCGCTCGGCCTGTGGGCCGGCGTGCGGGCGATCCGCACCTCGAGCTGACGGCGGTCGGGTGGGGCGGGCATCGGAACCATAACGATTCCCGCCTCGCCCCGGGCGCGGCCCGTCGCCCGGGCAGATGCCCAGGTTGCACCCCCATAGGCTTCTCCCCATGTCAACGGCGCGACGACGTGGCATCCTCGCCGTCGTCACCGCCATCGTCCTCCTCGCCCTCGGTCTCGGCGTGGGGGTCGTGGTGGGTGACGCGATCGGGATCCGCACCGAACCATCCACCCAGATGACGCCGGCCGACGCCGTCGTCCCCGCGATCTCGGGACCCGTCTTCGCCCCCGCGTTCACGTCCGTCGACGCTCCAGACAGTCCTCAGGTCGCCGCGGCTCTCGATGAGCTGACGGATGCCGCCGCCGGCGTCGAGACGCAGGGCGAGGCATCCCTCACCGTCGTGGTCCAGGGCTCGGGAACCGGCGACTCGTACACGATGAGCGGAAACCCGACCGCGCTGCGCATCGATGCGGCGAGCGAGGCCGGCGCGGCGCGCGGCGTCTACGACATCGCCGACTCCGTCCGCGTCGGGTCGCCGGTCGAGGCGCTCATCGGCGAGCACGCCGCATCCGCGCTCCCGTTCCGCATGGTCGACCTCGGCGCCGTCGGCGTCGACCCCGATCCGTCGCAGTGGGAGGACGGCACCGACTACTCCCACGTCTCGCGCGCCTTCGAGGACGTCTACCTCGCCGACCCGCCCTACATCGACCAGGACGCGCTCGCCGCGGCGTACGAGGACTGGGAGACGTTCCTCGCGCACTCCGTCGCGAACGGGTACAACGCCGTCTCGTGGCCGGGCTTCATCGAGTTCGCGACCTTCGAGCAGGTGCCGGGCGTCTACCCCGAGGGCGACCCGCACGTCGCGCGCGCCCTCGCGCTGCGCGAGGCGTTCGGGCCGTTCTGGGACCGCGCGGCCGAGCTCGGCGTCAAGATCTTCCTGCGCACCGACATGCCGACGCTCACCCCCGAGCTGGCCTCCTACTTCGACCGCGAGTTCGGCGGACTCGACACCGAGAACCCCGAGCTGTGGCAGGTCTACACGGCGGCGCTCGATGAGCTTTACGCCGCCGAGCCGGCTCTGTCGGGCATCCTCATCCGCATCGGCGAGGGCGGCAACGTCTACCAGGAGCCGGGTTGGGACTACTACTCCGAGATCGCCGTGCGCACCGTCGAGGCCGTGCGCACGATGCTCGAGACGTATTCGGCGCAGGCCGAGGCATCCGCTCGCGAAGTGATCTTCCGCACGTGGAGCGTCGGCATCGGCGACGTCGGCGACATGCACACCGACGCCGAGTCGTATCACGCCGTGCTCGACGGGCTCGATTCGCCCGCGCTGATCGTGTCGACGAAGTACACGCTCGGCGACTTCTACAGCTGGCTCCCGCTCAACGACACCCTCGCTGTGGGCGACCAGCGGCGGATCGTCGAGTTGCAGAGCCGCCGAGAGTTCGAGGCGTTCGGCTCGTTCCCCAACGACCTCGGCGCCGAGTACCAGTGGGCGCTGCAGACCCTCCTCTCCGAGAACCCCCACATCGAGGGCATCTGGACCTGGACGCAGGACGGCGGCCCGTGGCGCGCCGGCCCCATGTCGCTCTACCTCAAGACGGGCTTCTGGCAGCTCTACGAGCTCAACACGCAGGCCGCCGCCGCGCTCGCGCGCGACCCGCAGACCGACATCGGCCAGGTCACGGTGGACTGGGCGAAGGAGTGGTTCTCTGACGACCCCGCGACCGTCGAAGCGATCGCCGACGCCATGACCCACTCGCGCGAGGCGATCGCGCAGGGCCTCTACATCGAGCCGTTCGCCGAGGTGCGCACCTTCGCGCTGGGCCTCGAGCCGCCGCCCCAGATGTGGATCTTCGAGTGGGACATCCTCACGGGGGACTCCGCGACGCTCGGCCTCATCTACGACGTCACGGGCGACCGCGTCGACGAGACGATCGCCGCGGGCCACGCAGCGGTCGCCACGGCCGAGGACATGCGCGACACAGTGGCGGGGACGGATGCCGCGTCCTGGCGCGACCCCGCGATGCGCGAGGACTTCGTCGCCGCGCTGGACTACCAGGCCGACGTGCTGCGCCTTCTGGCGTCGTACCGCGCGATGTTCCTGCAGGACATGCGCTGGCACGACACCCTCGACCCCGCAGCCCGCGCCGCGTGGGAGCAGGCGCGGAACGACTTCACGGCACTCGCCGACACCCACCTCGAGACCTACACGGGCGACCTCGACCACCCGGCATGGAACCTCACGGCGGCGCAGCTCGCGGTGCAGCGCTCCGACCGCGACGAGGCGATGGCGTGGGTCGCCCGCATCCTCCTCGTCCTCGCGATCGCGTGGCTCGTGATCGGCATGATCGCGACGCGCACGCGCCTGGTCCGTCGCCCCGGCGCCGCCGCGGCGCGCAGCACGTGGGTCGCCTCGACGCGCCCGTGGCGGGCGCGGGAGTCGATCCTCGGCATGCTGCCGCTCGACCGCTGGCTGCTCATCATCGTGCCGGGCGCACTCCTCGTCGCGACGCGGGCCGTGCAGACGTCGTTCCTCTCGTGGGTGCATCTCGCGGTCGTCCTCGGCGCGTGGATCCTGTTCGTCGTCACGGTGGACCTCTTCCTGCGCCGCCGTTCGCCGCTCCCCGTCATCGCCGCGGTCGGCGGAGCCGTCGTGCTCCGCTGCATCGTCGCGCTCGCGGCGCTGTCGTTCTCGGGTCCCGGTGGCTACTGGTTCGCGTTCTGGACCGATCCGACCCGGCGTGCGGTCTACATCACCATCGCGTTCGCGCTCTTCGTGTGGGTGTTCGTGGCGGCCGGCTGGGCGCTCTCGACGCAGCTGGGCCGTCGCCGCGCGACGGGTGTCATGCTGACCGCCATCGGAGCGGCCCTCGCGATCCCGGCGACCGTCGTCGCGATCATCGGCCTCGAGCCCGTGCTCTCGGCGTGGAACGACCAGATGGGGCTGCTCCCGTGGGGGCTCGCCCGCATCCTCGGACTCACGACGTATCTCGAGATCCCGGCCGACACGGCGTGGTGGGCGGCGGCCTTCGGCGCCGTCCTGCTCGTGGTCGGAGTGCTCCTCACCCTTCCGTGGCGCGGCCAGGCCGCCGACGCGGCCTGGGCGCGTGATCCCGAACCCGCTCGGGGCTAGGCTGACGCCACGTGCGCGCCCTCGCCGCACGGGGTGACCACGGGAGACGCAGATGTCGAAGAAGTCCAAGGCCGACGGCGAGCTGTCCGCCAAGCAGTACGCGAAAGAGCTCAAGAAGCTGCACATCGAGCTCGTCAAGCTGCAGGAGTGGGTCAAGCACGCCGGCCTCAAGGTCTGCATCGTCTTCGAAGGCCGCGACGGGGCCGGCAAGGGCGGCGTCATCAAGGCGATCACTGAGCGCGTGAGCCCGCGGGTGTTCCGCGTGCAGGCGCTCTCGGCGCCGACCGAGCGCGAGCAGAGCCAGATGTACATCCAGCGGTACATCCCGCTCCTGCCCGCCGCGGGCGAGGTCGTCATCTTCGACCGCAGCTGGTACAACCGCGCCGGCGTCGAGCGGGTCATGGGCTTCACGGACGACGAGACGGCGCGCAAGTTCCTCCAGCAGACGCCCTTCGTCGAGCAGGCCATGGTCGACTCCGGCATCATCCTGCTCAAGTACTGGCTCGAAGTGAGCCCCGAGGAGCAGACGCGGCGCCTCGAGGACCGCATCCACGACGGCCGCAAGACGTGGAAGCTCTCGCCGATGGACCTCAAGTCGTACAACCGCTGGTACGACTACTCGCGGGCGCGCGACGAGATGTTCGCCGCGACCGACACCCCCACGGCGCCGTGGCACGTCGCGATCTCGGACGACAAGGAGAAGGCGCGGCTCAACATCATCGCGCACCTGCTCTCGCAGATCCCCTACGAGGAGGTGCCGCACGAGGACCCCGTGCTCCCCGCGCGCCAGCTGCCCGGCGACTACGTCGAGCCGAACTACCCGTACCGATACGTCCCGACGCAGTTCTGATCCGCGGAGGGCTGAGGGATGCCGTCGCACGTCGTCGTGCTCGGTGCCGGATTCGGCGGGCTCGAGCTGACGAGCACGCTGCTCGACGAGCTCGGGGGAGACGTCGAGATCACGCTGATCGACAAGACCGCGGGGTTCGTGTTCGGGTTCTCGAAGCTCGACGTCATGTTCGGACGGACGACGGCCGAGGCCGTGTTCCATCCGTACGCGGATGCCGTTCGTTCCGGCGTGCGGTTCGTTCAGGCCGAGATCACGGCGATCGACGCGGCCGCGCTGCGCGTCGCGACGACCGAGGGGGAGTTCGCGGGCGACCACCTCGTGATCGCCCTCGGCGCCGACTACGACATTCCGCGCACACACGGCCTCGCCGAGGTGGGGCACGAGTTCTACAGCGAGGCGGGCGCCTTCGCGCTGCGCGACGAGCTCGCCCGCTTCGAGGGCGGTGACGTCGTGATCGGCATCACGGCGGGCCCGTTCAAGTGCCCGCCCGCGCCGAGTGAGACGGCGCTGCTCGTCGACGAGATGCTGCGGGCACGCGGCATCCGGGACCGCTCGTCCGTTTCGCTCGTCATGCCGTTCCCGCGACCCATTCCGCCGGCACCGGATGCCTCGTCCGCGCTCCTCGCGACGTTCGAGGAGCGCGACATCGCGTGGCACTCCGACACGGGTGTGCGGTCGCTCGACGCCGCCGCGCGGGTCGCGCGTCTCGGCGACGGCACGGCGCTCCCGTTCGACCTCTACCTCGGCGTGCCCGTGCATCGGGCGCCCGCCGTGCTCGTCGAGTCGGGGCTCACGGTCGAAGGGTGGGTGCCCGTCGACGCCGCAACGCTCGAGACGCCGTGGCCGGGAGTGTTCGCGGTCGGCGACTGCGCCGCCGTGGGCACACCCCGAGCCGGCGTCTTCGCCGAGCGGCAGGGTGCGACGGCGGCGCGGCGGATCGCATCCCGCATCCGCGGTGAGGGCGCCGATGCCGCGTACGACGGGCGGGGCATCTGCTACATCGAGTTCGGGGGAGACGAGGTCGGGATCGTCGAGGTCGCGTTCTTCGAGGGCCGCCCGAACGGCACGCTGCAGGGGCCGTCGCGCGAGCTCGCGGAACACAAGCGCGAGTTCGGGGCATCCCGCATCCGCCGCTGGTTCGGACGCGACTGGACGCCCTGACGGGATCCGGGCGGGCGCCGGGTCAGACGCCGCGCTGCGCCAGCGCCTGGTCGAAGCTGCCGCCGCGCGTCGAGACGATGTCCTTGCCGAGCGGCATGAGCGAGATCGGCACCATCTTGAAGTCGGCGATGCCGAGCGGGATGCCGATGATCGTGATGCACAGCAGGATGCCCGACGCGATGTGGGCGAGCGCGAGCCACCAGCCCGCGAGGATGACCCACACGACGTTGCCGAGGAACGACCACACGCCCGAGTTCTGCTTTGCGACGATCTGGCGCCCGAACGGCCACAGCGCGTAGCCGGCGATGCGGAACGACGCGATGCCCCACGGGATCGTGATGATGAGGATGCACAGCAGGATGCCCGCGGCGACGTAGGCGAGGAACAGCCAGAAGCCCGACAGCACGAGCCAGATGATGTTCAGCAGGGTGCGCACGCACCCATCCAATCAGGCCCCGCCTGATCGGAGCCCCTTCCTCGTCCGCCACGGGTGGGTGTCCGTGCGCGCGCCTAGACTTGAAGCGCCATGACCGACGCCTCCGCGGCCGCGCAGCGCGCGGCATCCGTCCCTCTCATCGTCGGCTCGCACGCCGGCCCGCAGTCTGAGGGTTCCCGCCCCGACGCCGAGCTGCTGACCGGTCTCAACGGGCCCCAGCGCGACGCCGTGACCTATCGCGGGCCCGCGCTGCTCATCGTCGCGGGCGCAGGGTCGGGCAAGACGAGCGTCCTGACGCGCCGCATCGCGTCGCTGCTGTGGAACCGCGAGGCGTGGCCGAGCCAGATCCTGGCGATCACCTTCACGAACAAGGCCGCGGGCGAGATGCGCGAGCGCGTGCAGCACCTCGTCGGATCGAGCGCGGCGCAGGGGATGTGGATCTCGACGTTCCACTCGGCGTGCGTGCGCATCCTGCGCCGCGAGGCGCAGCAGTTCGGGTTCACCAAGGCCTTCACGATCTACGACTCGGGCGACTCGCGCGCCCTCATCAAGCGGCTCGTCAAAGAGCACGAGGCCGACGCTTTCGGGCTCACCCCGGCGGCGGTGCAAGGCAAGATCTCCAAGCTCAAGAACGAGCTGGCGGATGCCGAGTCCTACGCGCGGCAGGCCAATATGAACGACCCTGCCGAGCGCATCTTCGTCGACCTGTTCGCCGACTACCAGCGCGCCCTGCAGAAGGCCAACGCGTTCGACTTCGACGACCTCATCGGGCAGACGGTGTACCTGTTCCGCGCCTTCCCGCACGTCGCCGACGTGTACCGGCGCCGGTTCCGGCACATCCTCGTCGACGAGTACCAGGACACCAACCACGCGCAGTACGCGCTCATCCACGAGCTCACGCGGCCCCTCTCCGAGCCCGAGGGCGAGTCGTATGCCGATTCCGGCATGATGATCTTCGACGCGCCGGCGGCGGATGCGCCCGAACCCGCGTCGCTCACGGTCGTCGGCGACTCCGACCAGTCGATCTATGCGTTCCGCGGCGCCGACATCCGCAACATCACGGAGTTCGAGCGCGACTATCCGGGGGCGAAGGTCGTGCTCCTCGAGCAGAACTACCGCTCGACGCAGAACATCCTGAGCGCCGCCAACGCCGTCATCAGCAACAACTTCGACCGCAAGGACAAGAAGCTCTGGACCGACGTCGGTGCGGGCGAGAAGATCGTCGGCTTCACGGGCTACTCGCAGCACGACGAGGCGCAGTTCGTCGCCGACGAGACCGAGCGGCTGCGCCGCGCGGGCATCGACTACTCGTCGATGGCCGTCTTCTACCGCACGAACTCGCAGTCCCGCGCGCTGGAAGAGATCTTCATCCGCTCGGCCGTGCCCTACAAGATCATGGGCGGCACGAAGTTCTACGAGCGCGCCGAGATCAAGGACGCCCTCGCGTACCTCGTCGCTGTCGCGAACCCCGCCGACGAGATGGCGGTGCGCCGCATCCTGAACAAGCCTCGGCGCGGCATCGGCGACGTGACCGAGACGGCGATCGCGCGCTACGCCGCCGACGAGGGCATCACGTTCCGCGACGCGCTCGCGAACGCATCGGCGCTCGGCGTCGGGCCCAAGATCCAGGCGGGCATCGCGCAGCTCGACGCGGTGCTGGCCGAGGCCTCCGCTCACATGCTTCCCGCGTCGGGTGAGCTCGCGCCACCCACGGCCGTCGCCGAGGGGCTGCAGCTGCTGCTGCAGAAGACGGGCTACCTCGACGCGCTGCGCGCGAGCCGCGACCCGCAGGACGAAGCGCGGCTCGAGAACCTCGACGAGCTCGTCGCCGTCGCCCGCGAGTTCGCGCGCAACAACCCCGAAGGCACCGTCATCGACTTCCTCACGGAGGTCGCGCTCGTCTCGGACGCCGACGACCTCGAAGATGCCTCGGGGTCGGTCTCGCTCATGACGCTGCACACCGCGAAGGGCCTCGAATACGACGCCGTGTTCGTCACGGGTGTCGAGGAGGACCTCATCCCGCACCGCATCTCGGCGGGCGAGCCGGGCGGTCCGCAGGAGGAGCGGCGACTTTTCTACGTCGGGGTGACCCGTGCGCGGAAGCGGCTCTACTTCACCCTCGCGATGACGCGCGCCCAGTTCGGCGAGGTCACCGTCGCGATGCCGAGCCGCTTCCTGCAGGAGATCCCGGCCGAGCTCGTCGACTGGCGCCAGTCGCCCGGCGACGTCAACTCGCGCGGCGGCACGCAGTCGCGCGCTCTCAACGCGCGGCGCCCCGGGGGCGGATTCGGCGGCTCCGGTTCGGGATCGAGCGCGAGCCGCTACGGCGGCGACCTCGTGCCGAAGTCGACATCGATCGATCGCTTCGCCAACCGCATCCCCGCGAAGGTGCGCGACAACGGCGACATGGAGCTCGCCCCGGGCGATCGCATCCGCCACGAGGACTTCGGCGAGGGTCGCATCGACGCGATCACGGGCGAGGGCGCCAAGCGCGTCGCGCACGTGCGCTTCGAGAAGGTCGGCGCGAAGAAGCTGCTCGTCAAGATCGCCCCGATCGAGAAGCTCTAGCGCGGCGCAGGCTCGATCGGCCCGCATCGCGCGGTGTGCCGCCGGGCGTGGTGCGCGCGTCCGCGGCTTCGGCAGACGTCCAGGTGTGCGCCGCGAGCGCGGGTTAGGCTCGTCTGATGGCCCTGTTCTCGCGCCGAAGCAAGCAGTCCTCCGATCCCGTCGAGTCTTCCGAGCCCACGGAGACTCCCGCTCCCGCCTCACCGGACGCCGTCGCGGACGTCGAGCCGACGCCCGCGCCCGACGCGGTCGCGGCGGCGGCGGACGAGGAAGATGCGGCGACGGATGCTGCGGCGACGGATGCTGCGGCTGCGGCATCCGTCGGCATCTCGGTCTCGTCCTACCGCGGAATGGGTGCCACCCCGCCCGCTCCGCCCGTGCGGCCCGCCGCACCGGTCGCGCCGCAGCGCGTCGCGAACGAGACGGCGCCCCCCGTCACCGAGACGCTGCCGGGGCTGCGCGACAACGTGCTGCTCGCCGACGCACTGTCGAAGCTCCCCGCCCGGCCGACGCCGCCGCAGATCGTGGAGGTCGCGCGTCAGCTGCTGCAGGGGCAGCTGATCCTGCGGGTCAAGGGCGATGCCCGGTCGCTCCTCTCGCAGGGCGCGCAGCCGCCGCTCGCGGTCGTGAAGCTCGGCGAAGAGACGTTCGTCGTCGCCTACAGCACCGGGGGTGCCCTCGCCGCGAGCGTCCGCGCGGACGGCGACACCGACACGTCGGCGATGGGGCAGTCGTCCGCCGCCGTCATCCGCTACGTCCTCGCGAGCCCGCACGCGGGCATGCTCATCGACCCCGCATCTTCGCCCGCGACCGCCGTCCTGCGCCGCGAGATGCTCGAGAAGATGCTCGAGGGCATCGACCCCGCGTCGAGCATCAAGACCCTCCTCGCGGGCGAGCGCACACCCGCGACCGCGGCCGCGGTCTCGGAGGCACTCACGCACGTCCCGTTCTGGGTCGCCGTGAGCCGCGTCGAGGACTCCGACCGGCTCGGCATCGCGGAGTCGCGCACGACGAGCGGCGAGCGGTTCATCGAGCTCTTCTCGCACCCGCTCGAGGTCGTCGCCCTCGGTCGGGGTGACCGTCCTGCGCCCATGACGGGGGAGCAGCTCGGCAAGGCGCTGCGCTCCGACCCCGAGCTCACGGGCGTCGTAATCGACTCCGCGGGGCCGTGGATCCGGCTCACGCGTTCGGATCTCGCGGTCATCGTCGACGCCTGAGCCCGGAGCGGGTCGGCGCAGGGCGGCCTGCTCGCCCCCGCTCGTCCCTGCCCGACCGCGCTCGTCGAGACCGCGACCCGTGACGGATGACGGACCCAGCGCCTAGGGTCGGACCATGGCGTCCCCGCGCATCACCCTGACCGTTCCCGGTCCCGACGGAGACCGCGAAGTCGGGCTCTCGAGCCCCGACCGCGTGATCTGGCCGGCCCTCGGCATCACCAAGCGCGAGCTGGCCGAGTACCTCATCACCGTCGCCGAGCCGTTCCTCGCCGCGAACGGTCAGCGGCCCGTGTCGCTCGAGCGGTTCCCCGAGGGCATCGAGGGCGAGCGCTTCTACTCGAAGAACCCGCCCAAGGGCGCGCCGGCCTTCGTCGAGGCGCAGACGGTGACGTACAACAGCGGGCGGCGGCATCCACAGATCGTCGTCACGGAGATCGCGGCAGCCGTGTGGGCCGCACAGATGAACACCGTCGTCTTCCATCCGTGGGCGTCGCTCGCCTCGAACACCGACAACCCCGTCGAGCTGCGGATCGACCTCGACCCGCAGCCGGGGACGGATTTCCAGGATGCCGCGGCCGTCGCGCCGGCCCTGCGCGACGTGCTCGCCGAAGCCGGGCTCGACGCCTTCCTCAAGACGAGCGGCAATCGCGGCATCCACGTCTTCTGTCCGATCGAGCCGGAGTGGGAGTTCCTCGAGGTGCGGCACGCCGTCATCGCGGCGGGCCGCGAACTCGAGCGTCGGCTGCCCGACAAGGTCACGATGAACTGGTGGAAGGAAGAGCGCGGCGAGCGCATCTTCATCGACTTCAACCAGGCCAACCGCGACCGCACGATGGCGGGTGCCTACAGCCCCCGCGCTCTGCCCGGCGCGACTGTCTCGACTCCGGTCACCTGGGACGAGCTCGCGGCGGGCGTCGATCCTGCGGCCTTCACGATCCGATCGGTGCCGCAGCGGCTCGCCGACCAGGGCGACCCGTGGGCGTCGCTGCTCGAGAAGCCGGGCCGCATCGACACGCTCCTGGAGTGGGGGCAGCGGGACCTCGAGAACGGGCTCGGCGAGCTGCCGTTCCCACCCGATTTCCCGAAGATGCCGGGTGAGCCGCCGCGTGTGCAGCCGAGCCGCAAGAATGCGGCGAACTGGGACTGAGCCGGCGGCTCAATCGGCGGCGCCGAGCTCGTCGAGGATCGCTTCCGCCAGGGCGATGGCATTGCCCGGCGCCATCGCGCCGTCGCCGCGCTGATCGCCGGCCGCGATCTCGGACGCCACCACGACGACGGCGTCACGCTCCGGGTGGACAATGACGATGGTTCCTCCCATTCCCATCGCGCAGGCGTAGCCGCCCTCGACGTCGACCCACCACTGGAATCCGTAGTCCTCGATCGTCCACTCCGTCTGCACATGGGCCGCGGTGGCCTGCGCGATCCATGACTCGGAGACGACCTGGACGCCTTCCCACCTTCCTCCGTCGAGGTAGAGCTGGCCGATCCGGGCCAGATCCGAGGGACGCAGCTTGATGCGTGCGGAGCCGAGGTGCACGCCTTGGACGTCCACGGGCCAGGCGAAATCGGCGTCCTCGTAGGCGCGGAACAGCGCTTCCTCCTCCTCCGGCGGGACGAAGATCGGGGGCTCGAGCGCGGGTTCGCTCGGGATGCCGAGCGGGTCGAAGAGATTCTGCCGGGCGAACTCGAGCACCGGCATCCCGCTCGCTTCGGCCACGACCGCGGCGAGGATGTGCGAGCCGGCGGCGGAGTAGAAGAACGATCCGTCTCCTGGGCCGAGCAGGGCCCGGTTCGCGAGGATCGCTCCGACGGGATCGGGGGTCGACCATACGTCGGTCACGCCTGTGAAATTCGCCGTGTGCGTCAGCACGGCCGAGAGCGGGATCGCGCTCGTCTCCGCCGTGAGGTCGTCGGCCCAGCGGGGCAGCAGCTCGCCGAGCGTCGCATCCACGTCGCGGATGAGGCCGCGGTCGACGGCTACTCCGACGAGCGTGGCGACGATGCTCTTGGTGACCGACCGGATGTCCCAGTAGTCATCCGGGCCGGATTCGACGTAGCGCTCGTAGACGGGCTCGCCATGCTCGTGCACCAGCACGGCGCGCAGGGCGTGATGCGGATCGTGCTCCTCGAGGGTGATCTCGACGGATCGGTCGATCCCCGTCGTCGGGGTCGGCGAGGGATCAGGGGCCGGGTCGGCCGTGCATGCCGAGACCGCGACGACGAGCAGGAGGATCGCGGGAATGATCCGGGTCCTTCGCGCCGATCGGGTGGGGCGGCGTGGCGAGGGTGACATGGCTGCCTCCCGTGGAGGGTGACCGTGACGCGCACGATACGCCTCTCGTCGCGGCTACGGCAGGGCCCTGGGTGAGGGTCCTTTTACACGGCCGAAGGCCGAGCGGCGCCGTCGCGCCCGGCGTAGTTTCGATGTCAGACGAAGAGAGCGACGGACGGCCGACGGCCGAGACCTCGCCGCCTCGCTCTCTTCGTCGAACCGTTGAGATTCGGCCCGCAGCCGCGCGACCCCCCGCGCGCCGCTGCGGGCCTCTTTCTGTCCCAGCGCCGTGCCTAACAGCGGATTCCTTGGGAGACACGCCGGTTCGGGATGCCTCGGCCCGGCGTGTTGCCGAGAATCCCCGTCGCGTCAGGGGTCAGCGCGACCCCACTCGCGCTCGGTGAGGATGCGAGCCACAGTGAGGCCGATCGCGAGTGCGACGACGACCGACACGGCCTGGACGCCGTGCTGCACGGCCGACACCGTGTCTCCGTCGATCGTCGCGACAATCGCGCGGTACGCCGCCGCGCCCGGCACCATGATGAGCACGGCGGGGACCGAGAGGGTGACGCGCGGGGCGTCGAGCCAGCGCACCGCGATGAACGCGCCCACGCCCACAGCGAGGCCGGCGAGCGCTGCGGCGATGGCGGGCATGACGCCGGCGTCGACGAGCAGCAGTCGTCCGACGTTGATGACCGCCCCGATGACTGACGCCGTCAGCGCGACGCGCCACGGCGTGCAGAACAGGAGCGCGAAGCCGAGCACGCCGACGAAGCCTGCGACGAGTCGCACGGCCGACAGCGCGGGCTCGCCGAACGGCGGAGGCAGCGTCAGGGTTGCGCTCGACTGGAACGCCGCGGCGATCGCCCAGACCGCGGTCCCCGTCGCGAGCAGCACGAGGCACGCGTACGTCACGCGGGCGATGCCGGCGTGCAGATCGAGGCGCGCGAGGTCCATCGCTCCGGTCACGAGGGCGAAGCCGGGAACGAGGAACAGCACAGCGCTCGTCATCGCGGCATCGTGCCCGCCTTCGGCCAGCCGCGTGACGTCGATCAGCGCGACGATGCCCAGGTAGCCCAGCAGCGCGACGACCGCCGACAGGAACACCACGAAGAACTCGTTGATGCGCGCCCGGAGGAGGCGCATGCGCACCCACTGGCCGCCCGCGACGGCGAGGCCCACGGCGACGGCCTCGACCCACGTGCCGTTGTTCAGCAATGCGAATGCGGCACACGCCGCGGCGGCCGCGATCACCCGGACGGCCGTCGGATAGCGCGGCGGGCTCGACTCGATCCGGTCGAGCCTCGATTGGAGATCGGATGCCGTCATCCCGGCTTCGGCGGCATGCGACAGCCGCTGGAGGCGCACGATGCGGTCCGCGTCCACGCCCGGTCGGATCTCGGCCACGCGCGTGCGGTAGAGCGAGCCCCGTTGTGCGGTGAGGACGATGTCGGTCATGCCGACGCGAGAGTGGAGCCCGTCGATGGCGAGCCCCTGCGCGACGCGCTTCATGGAGTCGCGGACGCGGGCCGACGACGCGCCGGCGCCCAGCATGAGCCGCCCGAGCCGGAGGACGGCGTCCACGCGGGCGATGAAGTGCAGCGGCTCGAGCCGCAGCTCGGCCGTCTCGGTCGGCTCGTCCTCGCCTCTTCCCGGTGCCGGCGACATGCTCCGATCATGGCACTCGGCGGTCCCGCGCCGAGCGCGCTCGTGACGCGCCGTCCGCGCCCGCGCCGTGCACAACGGCAGATCCCGTGCGAGACACGCCGGTCCGGGATGCCGCCACCGGCGTGTCACAGACAATCCCCGCAGCTGTGCCCGCTGATGGGCCCGGCCGCGGCCTCGGCCTCGGCGAGGCGAGGGACGAGAGGCGCCCGCGACGCTCAGTCCAGGACGTCGCCCAGGTCGTAGGCCGAGACAGCCTCGAGCTGCTCGTATGTGCACGAGCGGGGCTCGCGGTCGGGGCGCCACCGGTCGAACTGCACCGTGTGCCGGAACCGCCACCCCTCGAGCTGGTCGTAGCGCACCTCGAGCACGCGCTCGGGGCGCAGGTGCACGAACGACGAGTCGCGTCCCGCTGCTGAGAAGCGCGACTTCTCGCCGTCGCCCTTGACGGGGTTGCCGTCCTCGTCGCGCACGACGAGCGGGTCGAGCTCGTCGACGAGTTCGAGCCGGCGCTTGTCGCTCCATGCAGCGACGCCGCCGACGGGGTAGAGCGTGCCGTCCTCGCCGTACAGCCCGACCAGCAGCGATCCGACGCCCTGACCCGACTTGTGCACGCGGTAGCCGAGCGCGACGACATCGGCCGTGCGCGCGTGCTTGATCTTGAACATCGTGCGCTTGTTCGGCGCGTACGGCTGAGCGAGCGGCTTCGCGATGACGCCGTCGAGCCCCGCGCCCTCGAACTCCGAGAGCCAGCGCTCCGCGAGGGCCGCGTCGGCGGTCGTGCGCGTCACGTGCACAGGGTGCGGGACCCCCGTGAGCAGGTCCACGAGCTCGGCTCGGCGCACCGAGAACGGCTCGGACTGCAGGTCGCGCTCGCCGCGCACGAGCAGATCGAAGGCGATGAACATCGCGGGCGTCTTCTCCGAGAGCATCGAGACGCGGGATGCCGCGGGGTGGATGCGCTGCGTCAGCGACTCCCAGTCCAGCCGCTGCGCCCCCGGCGCACCCTTCGGCACGACGATCTCTCCGTCGAGCAGGCACGGCTCGGGAAGGAGACGGGCGAACGCCTCGACGAGCTCGGGGAAGTACCGGGTGAGCGGCTTCGCCCCGCGCGATCCGATCTCGACGGACTCGCCGTACCACGAGATGAGGGCGCGGAAGCCGTCCCACTTCGGCTCGTACGAGAAGGGGCCGGCAGCGGCATCCTGAGCGGGAACCGCGGGGACGGACTTGGCGAGCATCGGCGCGGGGATCTCGTGCGGCATGCGTCCATCCTGCCCGCCCTCGTCGACATCGCACAGGCTCAGGGGTCGCCCGCAGATGACGACGCCGCACGGCGCGGACGTGGCGCACAGATGTCTCCACGGGCAGACTCGGAGCGAACGCGCACGCGCGGGACGGGAGCACATCGCATGGACGTCGTCTTCGGGTTCCTCGCCGCGCAGCCGGTGATCGTGGTCTTCCTGCTCGTGGGGCTCGGGTCGGCGTTCGGCCGGATCCGCATCGCAGGGGTGTCGCTCGGCGCCGTCGCGGTCCTGTTCGCGGCCATGGGGCTCGTCGCGTGGAGTGTCGCCGTGGGGCAGCCCATCGCGATCCCGGCCTACATCGGCGACGTCGGTCTCGTCGTCTTCGCGTTCTGCACCGGCATCCTTGCGGGTCCTGGATTCTTCAACGCGATGAAGACGGCGTACCCGCTCATGATCGTCGTGAGCATCGTGCTCGCGCTCGCCGCCGGCACAGCCCTCGTGCTCGGCAAGTGGGCGGGTCTCTCGGCGGTCACGATCGCGGGCGTGTTCGCGGGCGCCGCCACGAACACGCCGGCGCTCGCCGCGACGGGCGGCAGCGCCGAGGCGACGGTCGGCTATGCGAGCACCTACGCGTTCGCGATCGTCGCGGCCATGGCGGCCGTCGCCCTCGCGCTGCGCAACCGCGAGAAGGATAAGGACACCCCGAGCCCCATCGTCGACAAGCCCGTGCGCGTCGACACGACCTCCATCCCCAAGGCGGCCGACATCGCCAAGGCCCACGGCGACCGCGTGACGTTCTCGCGCCGCAGCCCCGCGGGCGACGGGCCGATCGAGGCGATCGGGCCCGACACGACCCTCTCGGCGGGCGACGTCGTCAACGTCGTCGGACCGAGCGACGTCGTGGACGCGATCGCCGCCGAGCTCGGTCACACGTCGGCGATCGACATCACGCGCGATCGCAGCCGGCTCGACTTCCGCCGCATCATCCTCTCGGAGTCCCGTCACGCGGGCCGGCCGATCGCGAGCCTCGGGCTGCAGGCCCGCTTCGGCGCCAACATCGTGCGGGTGCGCCGCGGCGACGTCGAGTTCGTCGGCAGCCCGACGTTCGTTCTGCAGCTCGGTGACCGCCTGCGGGTCGTCGGCCCGATCGACACGATGCCCGCCGTGACGTCGTACCTCGGCGACTCCGAGCGGGGCCTCGCCGACATCAACCCGGCGATCTTCGGACTCGGCATCACGGTGGGCCTGCTCCTCGGGGCGATCCAGATCCCGCTGCCCGGCGGGACGCATTTCAGCATCGGATTCGCGGCGGGCGCCCTCATCATCGGCCTCATCATGGGCCGCGTGGGGCGCATCGGCCCCGTCGTCAC
Organism: Microbacterium sp. SS28; assembly: GCF_022761035.1. Classification (GTDB taxonomy): domain Bacteria; phylum Actinomycetota; class Actinomycetes; order Actinomycetales; family Microbacteriaceae; genus Microbacterium. The sequence goes on along the minus strand of NZ_JAKWJP010000011.1, from coordinate 1,340 downwards.
GGCGCTTCCGCATACTGCCTCGACCGTGCTCGCCGAGTTCGGCCTGCTCGTCTTCCTCGCCTTCGCGGGCGCCAACGCGGGGTCGCTCATCGTGCCCGCGTTCGTCTCCGGCGAGGTGTTCCAGCTCGCCGGGATCGGCGTCGCCGTGACCCTCGTCGCGACCTTCGGCACGTTCCTCGTCGTCAAGTACGTCTTCCGCACGGGCGGCACGCGGCTGTCGGGCGTCGTCGGGGGCGCGCAGACCAACCCCGCGATCCTCGGGTTCGCGAACTCCCGCACGTCGTACGACGTCCGGGTCGCACTCGGCTACAGCCTCGTGTATCCCGCGGCGATGGTTGTGAAGATCCTGCTCGCCCAGGTGCTCGTCGTCTTCTGAACGCGACCCCGCCGCCGGAGGCGCGCACAACGTCGGGGATCGTCGCCGACACCCTCGACCCCGCATCCGGAGCCCGCGTGTCGGGACGAGTCCGCGCCGTGGCCCCGGTGATTCGGGGTGAGCACCTGCCGCCTCCGCACGCCTGACCCGGCACGAGCTCACCCCACGCGGCGTGGCCCCGGTGATTCGGGGTGAACACCTGCCGCGTCCGTGGGCCTGACCCGGCACCAGCTCACCCCGCGCGCCGTGGCGCCGGTGATTCGGGGTGAGATTGCGCCGCCTCCGCACGCCTGACCCGGCACGAGCTCACCCCACGCGCCGTGGCCCCGGTGATTCGGGGTGAGCACCTGCCGCGTCCGCACGCCGCCTCCGCAGGCCTCACCCGGCGCGAATTCACCCCATGCGCCGTGGCCCCGGTGATTCGGGGTGAACACCTGCCGCCTCCGCAGGCCTCACCCGGCTCGAGCTCACCCCACGCGCCGTGGCCCCGGTGATTCGGGGTGAACACCTGCCGCATCCCCACGCCTGACCCGGCACCAGCTCACCCCACGCGCCCCGGTGATTCGGGGTGAACACGCGCCGCCTCCGCAGGCCTCACCCGGCGCGAATTCACCCCATTCGCCGTGGCCACGGTGAATCGGGGTGAACACCTGCCGCCTCCGCAGGCCTGACCCGGCGCGAGCTCACCCCACGGGCCGTGGCTCCGGTGATTCGGGGTGAGCACGCGCCGCCTCCGCAGGCCTCACCCGGCGCGAATTCACCCCACGGGCCGTGGCCCCGGTGATTCGGGGTGAGCACGCGCCGCCTCCGCAGGCCTCACCCGGCGCGAATTCACCCCACGGGCCGTGGCCCCGGTGATTCGGGGTGAGCACCTGGGTCAAGTCCTTTTGAGTGGTGTATCCGGTCGCGTGTGATCCCTCGTGTTGTTATGCGGTGAGGGCGCGGTAGTCGGGTTCGGGGATCT
>NZ_JAKWJP010000010.1 GCF_022761035.1 Microbacterium sp. SS28 | reverse complement strand
CGAAAGTGTCAATGGATCTCGGGGTCAGGCCGCCACCAGGACCGGCCCACGTCCATGCTCTCTATGCCCCTTGCAGAGCGGGTCGAGATTGGTGATGGAGGTGCAACCACCGTGCTGCCATGCGATCGAGTGGTCGATCTCACATCTGGATGCCGGCATACCGCATCCGGGTGCCATACATCGGTCTGCTCGCCATCGCACCAATCTCGCGAGCGATGATGGCGGACGATACTGCTCTCGACCGACAGAGAGCACCGCGCCGGTCTCGGGGTGGGTCAGGACTCGCATCCATCCGGACGCTCCCCCGCAGAGTTCGCGGGCCACGGCGAGCGGAATCGGTCCGATGCCTTCGACCACGGGGAGGTCGGCCAGGCCGGCCGGTGTGATGCCACCCCGGTCGGCGTGATGCTCGGTCTCGCTCAGGTCGTCGGGTGAGCCATCTGCGCCTTCGAGCAGCGAGAGCACGGGAACGGTCACGACGACCGTCGCACGGATGCCGCGCGCCTCGACGGGATGATCGGCCGTCGTGCCGTCGATGAGCAGGTCGCACAGCACATCGGCGCGCGCCTGGTCGAGCGTGCGCGTGTCGCCCGGCTGCGCGCACAGAACCTTCGCCATCGCGGTGATCCGGCCGTGTGCGGCATGCACCTCGACGGCCGGCCCGAAGTAGTGCAGCCAGGCAGCGCCGTCCTCTGCGGGCTCGACGTACACGCGACGCTGCACGAGGGCCGCTTCGTAGCGCTCCGCTAGCGTCGAGGCGCGCACCGAGTCGACCAGTCGACGCAGCGACCGGCGGAACGTGCCGACGGCTTCGACCTCGGCGAGCTCGACGGCACGATCGACGATGCCGGCTCGCACCTCGGCTTCGACGGCGTCCAGGTAGTCGACGATCGTCGTCGCGTGGCGCTCTGTCATGCGTCCCGCCCCGAGAGAGGCGAGCACGGTCGGGTAGCGACTGACGAGCGCTTCTGCGAGTGAGAGGAGCGTGGCCGCCGAGTGCTCGGTGATCCGCAGCGCCGCCGCGAGTTCGAGCCGCACGGAGCGCTCGATCACATCCCGAAGCCCGCCACCGTAGCGGGCAGCATCGCCCAGCGCTTCGCGGCGCATCGCGTCGACGCGCTCAAGCCGCTGCGCCGCGCAGATCGCCAGCATCGCATCGACTTCCATGACGAGATCGAGCGCGTCCGGGGCGTCGAAGGCCGCCAGTTCGAGCCCGGCGAGATCCGCCTCCCACGGCTCGGCGATGTCGCCGAGAGGTTGGGTGACGGGGCTTCGATCCATGAGTTCAGTTTAGAACACATCTACGACATTGAGAACGCAATTAGGATCGAGTTTGCTCCTTTCTCGGCTTCCGAGCCGGAATCCACCCCAGGCCTGCAGGGCGTGGGCCGTCGCAGCGAGTGAGAACATTCGTCTCTTTGTACGAAGCATGTCCGGCGGCGATCTTCTCCATGATCCCGCGCCTGAACAGCCCCCTTCAGCTGCTCGCTGCCAGTCGTTGAACGACCCCTCGACGTAATTCGCGCGCTCGGGAGGGGCTCTGCGAGACGCGACGCTGAACCCACCTACCCGGTGACTACACGATCCCTGCGGGAACGACGAAGCGGCGGCATCCCTCCCCAGGTGCCGCCGCTTCTTCCGCCTCCCCCAAGGCGGCCCCAAGCTACTGCTGGCTGAGATCTCCGTACAGGGTGAAGATCGGCAGGTACAGCGAGATCACGATCCCGCCGATCACGATGCCGAGCACAACGATCAGGAGCGGCTCGATGATCGACGAAAGCTGTGACGTGACCGTGTCCACTTCGTCCTCGTAGAAGTCCGCGATGCTCGCGAGCATCTCGGACAGAGTGCCCGACTCCTCACCGATCGCGACCATCTGGGAGACCATCGCCGGGAAGACGTTCGCCTTTGCGAGCGGCGCCGCGAACGATCGACCCTGCCGCACCGACTCCTGCACGTCGTGCACCGCGCGCTCGATGGCCCAGTTGTTGGATGCCTGGGCCACGATCGCGAGCGCCTGGATGATCGGCACGCCCGCATCGAGCATCATCGACAGGTTGCGACTGAAGCGGGCGACCGACATCTTCGTGAAGAGCTTGCCGAAGATCGGCATCTTGAGCTTGAACGGGTCGAGGACCTTGCGGACGCTGTCCTTGTTCTTGTTGCGCAGCCACCAGATCGTGACACCCATGACCGTCACGATGAGCAGCGGCAGGATCCACCACATGTTGCGCGAGACGTTCACGAGGATCTGCGTAGGCAGCGGAAGCTCCGAACCGATCCCCGCGAACATGCTCTCGAAGACCGGTACGACGAACGTCACCATCGCGATCACACCGAGGACCGCGACGATCAGCACGATGATCGGGTAGGTGACTGCTGCGCGGATCTTGTTCTGGAGCTCGGACTCCTTCTTATAGTTCTCCGCGAGCGACTCCATCGCCCGCGCCAGGAAGCCACCGGTCTCGCCGACCCGCACGATGCTGATCAGAAGCGGAGGAAAGACTTCGGAATGCCGAGCCAGGGCATTCGAGAAGGACTGACCGCTCTCGACATCCGCCTGCACCGCGATGAGCGCCGGCTGCAGCTTCTTGTCCTCCGTCTGCTCGATCAGGATCGCCAGCGTTCGCATGAGCGGGAGGCCGGCGTTGAGCAGGCCCGCCATCTGCTTCGTGAAGATCGCGAGCGACTTCGGCTTGACCGTGCCGCCCAGCCCAGGGAGTTTGATCTCCCGGTTGAGACCGGTCTTCGAGAGCGCCTTTATCTCGAGGGGCGTCAGCCCCTGCGCACGCAGCTTGCCCGTCACGGCCGACTCGCTCGCCGCCTCCATCGACCCCTTGACGACGGCTCCGCCGCGCGGGTCGATCGCCCGGTACGTGAACTCTTGCACGATCGACATGTCAGACCCCCTGGATCATGTGCTCGGGCGCATGCATGGACCATGCCTCGGCATCGAGGTCGCGCGGTCGCACGTGCACACCGTCGAGGTAGCTCGGGTCGACGGCGAACTGACGGGCGACCTGCTGCGCGATGATTCCCTGTTCCACCATGCGACGGAGGTCCTGGTCGAGCGTGTGCATGCCCATCTGGCCGCCCGCCTGCATCGCCGTGTAGAGCTGCGCGACCTGACCCTCGCGAATGAGGTTCGCGACGGCGGGCGTGTTGATGAGCACTTCCGTCGCGATCGTGCGTCCGTTCGTCTGCGAGAGAGGGAGCAGCGTCTGGCTGATGATGCCCTGCAGCGTGTCGCCGAGCTGCGTCCGGATCTGGTGCTGCTGATCAGAAGGGAAGACGTCGACGATGCGGTTGACGCTCTTCGCGGCACCCTGCGTATGCAGCGTCGAGAGCACGAGGTGACCCGTCTCGGCCGCCGACAGCGCCGTGCGGATCGACTCGGGATCGCGCAGCTCGCCGATGAGGATGACGTCGGGGTCCTGGCGCAGCACGCGGCGCAGCGCCTCGGCGAACGAGGCGGTGTCGGCACCGACCTCGCGCTGATGGACGAGCGACCGCTTGCTCTCGTGGTGGAACTCGATCGGGTCTTCGATCGTGATGACGTGCGCCGGCAGGGTCTCGTTGATGATGTCGACCATCGCCGTGAGCGTCGTCGACTTGCCCGACCCCGTCGGGCCCGTCAGCAGCACGAGGCCGCGCGGCTTGAGCGCGAGGTCGCGCGCGATGGCAGGCGCCCCGAGCTCCTCTAGCGAGAAGACGCGCTCCGGGATGAATCGCAGAGCGACCGCCACCGAGCCGAGCTGGCGGAAGACGTTGACGCGGAAGCGTCCGAGACCGTCCGACGCGTGGGCGAGGTCGACCTCATGCCGCTCTTCGAACTCGTCGCGCTGCGCCGGACCCATCAGTCCGAACGCCGCCGACTCGACCCAGAGTGCCGACAGCGGGTCGGTGAAGCCTGGGATCGCCACGAGATCACCGTCGACCCGCATGAGGGGCACGGCATCAGCCGTCAGGTGGACATCGGATGCCTCGTAGCGAGCAGCTGCCGAGAGCAGGCCGTCGAGCGCAGTAGGGCTCATTGTTCACCCTTCCAGGGGAAGCACGAAGGTCAGTGCCGAGACAGTGATGTTGAAAGTCGAACCGTCGGACGCCACCGTCGACTTCACCTGGCCGAGCAAGCGTGGCCCCGCGCGAAGTGCCTCGAGGAAGGCCACGACCTGGTTCATGTCGCCTGCCGTCGCGCCGATGGTGAAGTCGACTTGAGTGCGACCCGCGGTGGCAGAGGGCGTGTCCTGTGCGACAGGCTGCGCGGCCGCATCGGTCGTCGTGGCCGGCTCGCCCGACGTCGACTCGGACGAAGGTGCCGCCGCAGGCGGGGCGGCTGCCACATCGCTGATCGCCGTTGCGGAGGTCCGCTCGACGAAGGCTGCAGACTCTCCCGCAGCCACGTTGGTGAGTGTCACGCCGGAGGACGCAGCCGCTGTCGCGACCAACTCGAAGACATCGTCCAGCTCGTTGGCCGGGGTGATCTGCGTCTGAAGACTCGCCACGGACGCCTGAGTCGCATCGAGGTTCTCCTCCTCTTCGCGCAGACCGTCGATCTGAGCCTGGTACGTCGCGTTCGTACTCAAGACCGTTGCCGTCTGGCCGACGACGCCGAGCGCCTGAAGCGCGATCGGCATGGCGACCAGGAAGATGCCGAGAGCCAGGACGCCAATAGTGACGATGACGCCCAGCACGTTGATGAGTGAACGAGACATCACTGGGCCCCCTCCACAGGCGCGTACTGACCTGAGTAGATCGACTGGTCGAAGGTGACGTCGAGCTGGTAGGTATAGCGGCTTCCGCCTTCCCCCCCGGTCGTCAGGGCGCGGCCATCCACGTTCGCGACGGACTCGAGGTCTCGGAGTTGGCGAATCGTCGCGGGCAGATCGATCGGATTCGGGCTGTCCAAGGTCATCGTTCCAATGAGCCCCACGTCAGACGTCGGGTCCTCTGTCTGCGCATTCCCGCCGCTCGTGAGGTCGAACCCCGTCAGTCGCACCTCCGCGGGGAGCGCGCCCGTGATCGCGGCCACCAGGGGCGTCCATGCGAAGTCCGAGCCCATCGCATCCGCGCGGAAGTACGTGAGCTCACCCTCGGCCGCGATCGCTCCGCTCACCTCCGAGAGGCTCGACAGCTCTGTGAGGAGCACTGTGGTGTTGGCCTGCTCGACGGCAAGGGCCTGATCGGCAACGAGCTTCAACGCGAAGGCCCCTCCCACGACGAGAGCCGCGACGACCAGCGACGTGAAGACGGCCCAGCCCCACCCGCGGACGAGCGACGCCCGCTTGCGCCGCTCGATCTCGAGCGGCGGCATGAGGTTTACACGCGGCACGCCCGCGAGCACGAAAGCAGAGCTTGCCATCAGTTCGTCTCTCCAAGAAGAACGCCGAGCGTTGCCACGGCGTTGAACGCGAGGTCGTCGGTGAGGGTGAGTCCTGCACCCACCTTGACGATGTCGGTGACGTTGAGCGGGCGCACCGGGATGTCGAACGCGCGGGTGAGCGCGTCGGCGACGCCCGGGGCGAGGTATCCGGCCCCGCTCACACAGGCTGCCGCGAGTCGGGGGGCTCCGGGCCGCGCGGCGAAGAACGAGATCGTGCTGCGGATGCGCGTGATGAGGTCTCCGATCGCGGGATCGTTAGCGCCGCCCGTGCGCAGGTTGGCGCGCGTGCGTGTCACGCTCGCCGGCATGGGCGGGACCGTCTCGAGCGCGAGCTCGTCGAGGACGACGTCCGAGAACGCCAACAGCGCGTCGTCGTGACGCCGGGATGCGGCAGTCGGCACGTCGATCGGGATCATGCGAACGAAGTGCGGGACGCCGTCCGTCGAGATCACGACATGCGTCGTGTGATCGCCGATGTGCACCATCGCGACGGCGTCTCCCTGAACCGCGATGCGCTTTGCGACGCGCGCAAGTCCGAACGGCAGGAGGTCGACGGTCTTCGTCCTGAGCTTGGCGCGGTTCGTCGTCGCGACGAGCTGCTCCATCGTCTCGGCGACGGCGGCCACGAGCATCCCGCTGACCTGATCGCCCTGTTGCCCGAGCGGATAGAAGTCGAGCACCGCCTGATTCGCCGGCACCGGAAGGAGGTCCTGGACCTGATAGGGCAGGGCCTGCTTGAGCATCGCAGGCGCCATCGCCTGCGTCGTGTACTCGCGAACGAGGATGCGCCGACTGCCGACGCCGAGCGTCACTTCGCGGCCCTTGATGCCGGCCGTCGACCACAGCTGGCGCAGCGCCATCGCGACGACGTCTCGGTCGAGCACCTCCGAGTCGCGCGCGGCGTCGGGCGGAAGCGGCACCTCCCCCGCCGCGAGCAGGACGGGTGTTCGCCCCTTGCGCACTTCGACGGCGCGCACACTCTCTTCCGTGATCTCCAGACCGACCAATGTCGATGCCATTTCTTGCCCCTTCCCCTGCCTGCTCAGACTGCGAGCAGCCCCAAATACCAGGCGCCGAGCGCCTGCCCAAGAACAATGCCCACCCACGCGCCCGCGATCATCCACGGACCGAACGGGATCGCCGTGCGACGGCCGGCCTTCTTCGCGCCGATCAGCGCGAGCCCGAAGACTCCGCCGAGCAGGAACGCCGCGAACGCCCCGACGGCGAGCGATCCCCAGCCGAGCCAGCCGAGATACATCCCGACGACACCCGCGAGCTTGACGTCGCCGCCGCCCATGCCGTCGGGACGGACGAGACGGATGACGAAATAGAACGCGTAGAGGATCGCCATGCCGATGCCGGCACGGAGCAGATCATTCCAGTCGGCGCCGAGGACACAAGCGGTGGTGAAGAGCACCGCCGCCACGACGTAGCTCGGCAGCACGATCGCATTCGGCAGGCGGTGCGTGTCGAGGTCGATGACCGTCAGCACGACGCTGATGGCCGCGAAGTAGAGAAACGCGACCAGCACCGCAAAAGTCGCCGGGAGGGGCACGGTGCTGGTCGCGAGCGTGAGCCAGGCGACGAACGCGAAGAGCGCGCCCGTGATCGCCTCGACGATGGGATACCGCGGCGAGATCGGCTCGCCGCACGACGCGCAGCGTCCCCGCAGCGTGAGCCAACCCAGCACGGGAACGTTGTGCCACGGCTTGATCACGGAGTCGCACGATGGGCAGCGGCTCTCGCGCACGAGGGACGCACCTGCCGGGACTCGTATGGCGACGACGTTGAGAAAGGAGCCGATCACGAGTCCGACCAAGCCGGTGAAGACGATGATCGCCGTCTGAAGAACCACTATGGCGCGACCTCGACTTGTGTCACGCGGACCGGCTTCTGGATCGTCGTGACGGTCGGACCTGTCCCGCTGCCTGCCGACTGCCCGAGCTTGCAGCCGAGATCGATGACAGGTGTCCACTTCATCTGCTTGCAGGTGAAGGACGGCTGCACCCAGTGCGAGTTGCCATCGTTGGCTGCGTAGTACTGGCCCGTGAAGGCGTTCGGCTCTTTGCTGATGCCGCACGCAGTGTAGAACATCACGTCGACACCGAGCGTTGCCGGCAGGGTGATGTCGTCTCCCGCACTGCCGCCCACCCGGCAGTTGGGCAGAGGATTGGTCGTGTTCGCATCGCCGTGAATGAAGAAGAACTGACTCTTCGCGGCAAGAAGCGACGTCACCGTCCCGCTGATGTCGACGTTCATCGCGACGCCGGAAGGAACGAGGAACAGAACATCGCGGTTCAGTGCGGCACTGGTGACCTTCGCCGTCACATCCGTCGTGCACGCGGAGTAGTCGATGCCCACACGGTTCATACCCGACGCGAGGGTCTTCGTCACGCTCGCTGTCACGTCGCCGGTGCAGACTTTGTTGCCCTTGTGGTCCGTCGTCGGGGTGTAGGTGACCCAGTCGACATCGGCGCCCCACACCGACTTCGTCGACGGCAGGTCGACCCAGGCCGTCATCGCGAAGACATCGGCGAGCGAGGGACTGAAGACTGCAGGCGCGGGCGAAACGTTCTGTTCGATCCCACCGAGCACGATCGCCTGCGGATTCGTCTTGACGTCGACGGTCTTCGCCGCGCGCGCCTTTCCGTTGACCTGACCGGCATCGACCGTGATGTTTCCGTTGGACACGAGGTCGACTCCGACGATCATCCCGCCGGCACTCATCGTGATGTCTCCTCCGGCGACCACGGACTTGCCGACTGCGGAGTTCGACGACTTGAGATTGACTCCGTCGCGTACGTAGATGCTGCCCGTGATCACGCATTTCGCGCTGATCTCGAGGGAGCCCTTGGGCACCCAGAGGTCGCCGTCGATGGTCGAGTCGGAGTTGCAGTTGTAGTCTCCATCGCGGATGACGACGTCACCGGTGTACGTGGATTTGGTGAGCTTGAACGTGCCGCTGAAGTAGGCGAGCGACCCGCCCGGCTGATTCTCGTACGTGACGAGTCGGCTGTAGGTCGCCACGATCTTGCTCGTGGCGCCCGACGCGTCGTAGCCGGTGGACGTGATGGTGAACGTGCTGCCTGCTGTCTTGCTCGGGCAGACGTCGGCGCTCGCTTCGTAGAAGGGCGCTACATGTCCGCTGCCGACCGGGTTCGATGCCGTCAGACTGCAGGTGGCCGCGAGGACGTTGGCCAGCACAGCGTCTCTGCCGGACTCGGCCGCAATGAAGGACTGGGTCGTGCTCTTGTTCGCGACGTTCGAGCCGATGGCGTAGATGACCGTGCTGGCGATGATGCTCACCGCAGCGACACCGACGAACATCATCAGCAGCACAGCGATGAGTGCGACACCGTCGTCGCTACGCCGGCTCGAGGGAAGTCCGTTCTTCGTCATGATCAGCACCCGCCCATCACCCCTGTTTTGTCGTTGCGTGTGTACGCATTGCCGGTGAACCGCACCGGCGCCGAATCGCTCGTGGCATTGAACGCGTAGGTGACCCCGTCGCCGCCGAGCGCGGTGAACGCAGGAGTGGATACACCCACGGCTGCGACGCGCTTCTGCCATACAGGCCAGACACTGATGTCCGGAGCCGGACTGCTGCTCACCGACATCTTCAGACCGTCACTGGTAAGGGCGAAGGCTTGGCACTGTTTCGACCCGGCAAATGATGTGTTGACGTGAAGGGTCGATCCATCAGGCGAGACGGTGAACGCGATCGCGTTGCGCATCGCCTTCTCGATCTCTGACGACACGAGCTGTCCGCGTGTGGTGGCTTGCGTCTGCGAGGTCACGCTCGCCTGCGCCCTCAACGTGTTGGTCAGGATCATCACGATCGCTGTCGAAATGATGCCCAGAATGACGATGTAGATGATGAGTTCGATGAGCGTAAGTCCCTCATCGTTCGTTGAGAGCTTGCTCATGGGACGTAAACCATCGCGTCGACGCGGGCTAGCTCCTTGCCGGCCTGCCGCGCGACGAGTGTGAACTTCACGAGCGACGTACCGCTGCATGCGGGCGTGACGATGGTGCCACTCGGATCCTCGGCGGCCGTCGTGAACTGACGGCCGCGCCCGTCGACGAAAGTACGCGAACCTGTCGCCACTGCAACGCTGGCGCAGCTTTCGCCATCATGAGCCTGGTCGACGAGGCTGTTCAGTTGGCGTGTCGCCGTCGCGACTGTCGTCTGATCGGACGAGTATCGGATGCCGTTCCAGATTGCGGGCGCAATGGCGACCGCGATCACCGCAAGGAGGAGCATCGCAATGACGAGCTCAACCAACCCGAATCCAGCGTCAGATTCCTTGTCCACTTCACGGCCCGCCGTTTCGCCCAACCTCGATCTGGAACGATCGCCAGGAAGCTGCATCTGCCGCGGCTTCCTGGCGATCGTGAGTCGTGCTACTACTTCGCGGCGCCGAAGCCACCCGCGTTCGTACCAGCGATGCATCCAGGCCCCTCGCCCCAGGAGCCGAAGTTGCCGCCGTCGTAGGAGACCACGACGCAGATCTTCGAGGCGTCGGTGCCCGTTGCCGGTGAAGCGAGGTCGATCGTGTCCGGGGCCGTGACCAGCGTCGAGAAGCCTGCAGCGCCCTCCACGTCTGTGGCGCTCTTGCCAGTCTGCGACATGGTGACAGCCGCAGAGGTCGCGCCATTGGCCGCCGCGGACTGAGCGGCGGCGTCGTTGGCGTTCTTCTGGATGCCCGCGAAGATCGGGATCGCGATCGCGGCGAGGATACCGATGATCACAATGACGACGATGAGCTCGATCAGCGAGAAGCCCTTCTCGCCGGTCTCTTCGCGGCGCGCCTTTGCGGCCTCGAGGCTGTTCTTGATGGTTGCACGCATGTGCGTATCTCCTTGTTTGATGACAAGCGGACAGCACTGAATAGACCGGCGACATCACCAGTCAGCGAACAACCCCAGTTACGTACAGCTCCGGCACACCCAAGTACCGGCCCCAAGAACATCCCCAGTTACGTGTCCCAGTCTTTTCAGAGCTGGGTTTTGAGATACACGCAACTGCGTGGATCCCCTCCCGCCGACAATCATGAGAGATCTCTCATGATTCGTCAAGCGGGAATCTATCACGCTTCTATAACGCCCCTAAGTGGAACGCAGTCCCAGCCGCATCGAGACCCCGTTCTCAGCCGTCGAGCACCTCGAGGCGCACCGACACGGGGCCTCCGTCGACGAGGGACTCGGCATCCCGAACGGCCTTCTTGAGCGGCAGCACATACGCGCCGGCGGAGGAGTCAGGGAAGATCGAGGTGCGCCACTCGGAGCTTCCGATGCGGGCGAGCACGCGCACGGAGCCGAAGCCGCGGGAGGGGCGAGGGATCTCGCGGATCTGCTCGCTCAGGTCGACCGGCAGCGCCGTGAAGAACCACGTGTCGGCGCGGCGGGCGTCCCATGTGAAGACCTCGCCGTCGAACTCGACCTTCATGGGATCGAGGGTAGTGCGGGCGAGGTTACTCGGAGCCTCGGGCGTTCGACTCGCTTCGACACGGGAGAGCGGTTTCTCTTGCGGGGCGAGGGGCGGCGGGTATATCCAGAGCGGGAGCGCATCCCTCGCCCCGCGCAGAAGCCGCGGATGGGCGCGCAGAAAGCCAGGCAGCCGATGAAGGCCTTCGCAGTCGCTGAGCAGGGCGCGCAGCCCGCACACCTCGACATCGACATCCCCGAACCCGACCCCGGCGAAGTGCGCGTGCGCGTCACCGCCGCATCGGTCAACGGCTTCGACCTCGCCGTCGCGGCGGGGTGGATGGCGGGATTCTTCGAGCATCGGTATCCGGTCGTGCTGGGGCGCGAATTCGCGGGAGTCGTGGATGCGGTCGGCGAAGGCGTCTCCGGGCTCGGCGTCGGCGACCGAGTGCTCGGCGTCGTCGCGAAGCCATTCCTGCGCGAAGGCGCGTTCGCCGAATACACGACGGCCTTCGCCGACGGAGGACTCATCAAGGCCCCCGACGACCTCACCGACTCTGAAGCGGCCTCGCTCGCCCACACGGGATCGACAGCCCTTGCGATCCTCGCCGCGATCGGCGACCCCGTCGGCAAGACCGTGCTCGTCGTCGGCGCGACCGGCGGAGTCGGGACCATCCTCGTGCAGCTCGCCGCGGCCGCCGGCGCCGTCGTCATCGCGACGGGCCGCACGATCGACGGGCGCGACCTGCTCACCGAACTGGGAGCGGCGCACGCCGTCGACTATGCGCGGCTCGCGGCATCCGTCCGGGAAATCGCACCGCACGGCGTCGACGTCGCGGTGCACCTCAAAGGCGACCCGGGCGAATTCGCGGAGCTCGTGAAGGACGGCGGCACGCTCATCTCGCCCGTGCTGTTCTCGCCCGACATGTTCCCCGACCAGGAGCGACTCACGGCGGTGCCCATCGCGGGCTACCCCACCACGGAATCGCTCGAGCGGCTCACGGGGCTCACGGGGTCGGGCGACCTGCGCATCATCGTCGACCGCGAGCACGCGTTCGACGAGATCGCGCAGGCATTCGGCGCGTACGGGCACGAGACGCTGGGGAACATCGTCATCCGGATCTGGTAGCGGGGCTCGGAACGCCACTCGCCGGCCTTGGAGGCGGGTGGCGTTTCGTCCCGCTTGGCTCGCTCAACGATCACGGGGTTGGGCCGTGCCCACGCGGGCGGCACCTCGACGGCGCAGCACGATCGCGAGAAGCACGATCGCGACGATCTGCAGCACCACCACGAGGCCGATGAGGAGCGGCACATTGCCGTAGAGCGCGCCCGCGACGACGGCGCCCGCGAGGGCTCCGACGCCCTGGAACACGGCGAACCAGCCATAGGCCGCGCCGCGCTTGCGGCCCGGCACCAGATCTGCGACGAGGGCCTTGACCGTCGAGTCCTGCACCCCCGTCGCGGCACCCCAGACGACGACTCCCCCGACGACGGTGGCGAGCGTCGGGCCGAGCACGAGACCCGGCACGAAGAGAGTCATAACCGGAACGGCATACAGCACTCGCGCGCCCCAGCGGTCGTATGCCCAGCCGGTCGCGAATGCCGAGAGCGCGGCCGCGGCCATGCCGAGCGCGTAGACGAGAGGCACCCCGGCGAGAGGGACGAGATCGCTCGCCGCGAGGTGGAACGAGACGATCCCGAAGCTCAGCAGACCGAAGGTCGTGAGGCCCGCGAAGAGCGAGAAGAGGAGGAAGGTGCGGAAGGTCGCGCGCGCAGCGGCGGCGACGGATGCCGCGGCTTCGGCGGTCGTGGGCTGCGGGTCTGTCGGGCGGGGGTCAGCGTCAGACCTGGACTGAGCCACCGCGGACTTCGCCGGTGCGGGCTTCGCGGGCTCGGGCTCCGCCGGCTGGTACATGCTCGGGTCGGGGACCTTCGCGCGCAGCCAGAAGAGGAGTACCATCGCGGCCGCCGCCGGCACGATGAGCACGAGGAAGGCAGGTGCGAGCGAGCCCGTCAGCGCCGCGACGCCCGCGACGATGAGCGGCCCCCCGAAAGCACCGATCTGGTCGAGCGCCTTGTGCACGCCGAAGCCCTTGCCGACGCCGACGGCGAGCGCAGCATCCGCGAGAAGCACTGTCTTGGCAGGTGAGCGGATCGCCTTGCCGGTGCGCTCGACCAGGATGAGGGCGCTCGCGACCGCGAGCCCCGCGGCGCCGAGCATCGGGGTGAAGGCGAGCAGCGGCACCGAGATCGCGGTCAGGGCGTATCCCGCGATCGTGAAGCCCCAGTACGCGCCCGTGCGGTCGGCCCACGGTCCCGTCACGAGCCGGAGGAGCAGCGCGAGCGCCTGCGCGCCGCCCGTCACGAGACCCACGAGCAGCGCCGTCGCCCCGAGCTGCTCGAGCAGTGCGCCGGTCACCGATGCGGCGCCGTCGGCGACCATGTCGATCAGCAGGCTCACGAATCCGAGTCCGACGATCATCGACCACGGCGTGAGGGCGGGCGGGCGAGTCGGCTGGGTATGCGGCATCCGTTCCAGGCTATCGATCAGCAGGGGGGCGCCCGTGCGCTCCGTGCGCGCTGTCGGGGGTGCGACGTAGGGTCGGTGCATGGCAGCCGCTGCTCCGCGCCTTCGGATCGTGCCGGCGAACGAGGCATCGTGGGACGACCTGCAGGCGATCCTCACCGGCACGGCGGGGCACTGCCAGTGCGAGCGGCAGCGCCTGGGCGACCACGACTGGTGGTACATGCCCGAGAGCGAGCGCGGGGCGATCCTGCGGGCCGAGACGAATTGCGGCGATCCGCGCGCGACCGAGACGATCGGCATCGTCGCCTACCTCGACGACGAGCCCGTCGGCTGGTGCGCCGTCGATCGCCGCAGCGTCTACGGCCGGCTCCGCGGCTCGCCCGTGCCATGGAAGGAGCGCAGCGAAGACAAGGACGACGAGTCGGTCTGGGCGATCCCCTGCCTCGTCGTGCGGCGCGGGTTCCGCGGCCGGGGCTACACCTACGACCTCGTCGCGGCAGCCGTCGCGCATGCCCGCGCCCGCGGAGCCGAGGCGATCGAGGGCTACCCCATGGTCACGGGCGGCGCCGAAGTGACGTGGAACGAGATGAGCGTCGGCGCCGTCGGCCCCTTCGCCGCAGCCGGATTCGTCGAGGTCTCGCACCCCACCAAGCGCCGGCTCGTCATGCGGCTCGAGCTCTGAGCGCGGCATCCCTTCGTCCGCTTCGCATTACGGCGGGTGACGGATGCCGCACCCCTCCCGTCACCCGAGTCGGGTGAGCGGCGGCGCGCCTGCGTGATCCGAGTCCGTGGATCACGGGAACATCGTGTCGATGGGCAGGCCGTACGGGCCCGTCCGTGGATCCCGCGGTTCTGCGGGCCGTATCACCTCAGAAAGGGGTTCCGATCATGTCCAACGTTCAGAAGCAGTCCGGCTGGGTCGGCTGGGCCGTGTTCGGCGGCATCGTCCTGATCATCGTGGGCGTCTTCAACGCGCTCTTCGGCCTCGCCGCGATCATCGGCCCGTCGAGCGCCTACTTCGTCACGATCACCGGCAGCATCTGGCTCGTCGACGTCACGACCTGGGGCTGGTGGCACCTCATCGTCGGTCTCCTGATCGTGCTCGTCGGAGTCTTCGTCCTGCGCGGCGCGACCTGGGCCCGCATCACCGGTGTCGTGCTCGTCTCGATCAACGCCGTGAGCCAGTTCGCGTCGATCCCCTACTCGCCGTGGCTCGCGCTCACGATCATCGCGCTCGACCTGCTCGTGATCTTCGCGCTCGTCGTGTACGGCAAGGAGCTGCAGGACCGCTGACCCCGTCCCGCTCGAAAGGGCGCCGCATCCTTCGGGGTGCGGCGCCCTTTCTCGTGCCGTCCCGCGCGTGCGGCGTCCTAGGATCGAGCGCATGTCGCACGGCTCCTCCCCTCGCCCCCGCCCTCGCCCCGCCGCGGTCGACGACCGGCCGCGGGATCTGTCGCGGCCGCTCCCGGCAGGGCTCAGCTGGGGCGTGCTCGTCGTTTTCGCGGCGACGTTCGGCGCGGCATCCGTGATTCTGGATCTGCCCTGGTGGATGCCGGCGCTCTACGGTGCTCTGAGCCTCGTCGCATTCGCGGCCTACGGGCTCGACAAGCGCGCAGCGCGACGCAGTGCGCCGCGGACGTCGGAGCGCACGCTGCTCACACTCGGACTGCTCGGCGGGTGGCCCGGAGCGCTCGTCGCGCAGCAGGTGTTCCGGCACAAGACGCGCAAGCGGACGTTCCGGCGGGCGTTCTGGGGCACTGTCGTGCTGAACGTCCTCCTGCTCGGCTCCTTCATCGCGCTTGCGACGATGCGGGGCTGGGACCTCGCGCTTCCCTGGTCGCCCGACGCGGTGACGTCGCTGCTCGGCTGACCCCACGGCATCGAACCAGGAGGCGCTTCGTCTCGCTTCGCTCGCTCGACGAACAGGGCGCGCCGCCGCGAACGGCCGAGGGCCCGGCTCACCACTGGGGGTGGATGGACTCCCGCAGGCGGCGGTCGTAGACCTCGCGGACGACGCCGTCGAACGCGGCGAGGTCGAAGCCGGAGCCGGGCTCGAGGAGTGCTGCGGCATCCGCGTTCGACCGGGCCTGGGCGATGTTGCGCGCGCCCGGGATCACAGAAGTGACACCCGGCAGCGAAGTGATCCATGCGAGCGTCGCGGCGGGAAGCGAGACGCCCGACGGCAGTGCCG
The DNA here is from genome assembly GCF_022761035.1 of Microbacterium sp. SS28. Lineage (GTDB taxonomy): Bacteria > Actinomycetota > Actinomycetes > Actinomycetales > Microbacteriaceae > Microbacterium. The sequence goes on along the minus strand of NZ_JAKWJP010000010.1, from coordinate 28,665 downwards.
CGGCGAGCTCGGCGACCGCCTCGAGCCCTGTGGCGTAGTCGACGCCCGAGAAGGTCTCGCCCCGGTCGAACGCCTCACCCTGGCGGTTGTACGTGCGGTGATCGTTCTCGGCGAATGTCGTCGCCGCCGTGTACTTCCCCGAGAGGAGTCCCGATGCGAGGGGAACGCGCGCGAAGATCGCGACCTCCGCCGCGAGCGCCGCAGGCAGCACCTCGTCGAGCGGCTTGAGGCGGAAGGGATTCAGGATGATCTGGACGTTCGTGACGTTCGGCCGCGCGATCGCGGCGAGCGCCTGCGCTGTCGTCTCGACCGAGACGCCGTAGGCCGCGATGGTCCCGTCGGCGACGAGCGCGTCGAGCTCGTCATAGGTGGCGTCGGCCTCGATGACGGCGGTCGGCGGGCAGTGCAGCTGCACGAGGTCGAGCGTGTCGACGCCGAGGTTGCGGCGCGACCGGTCGGTCCACGCACGGAAGTTCGCGGGCGAGTAGTTCTCGGGCTCCTGCGCGAGACGGCGGCCCATCTTCGTCGCGACGACGACGTCATGACCCTCGGCGAGGAAGGCGCCGATGATCGACTCGCTGCGCCCGTCGCCGTACACGTCGGCGGTGTCGAAGAGCGTCACGCCGTTCTCGACCGATGCCGCGAGCACGGCCCGCGCGTCGGCCTCGCTCACATCGCCCCAGTCGGCGCCGAGCTGCCACGTGCCGAGTCCGATCGGCGAGACGGTGCGGCCGGTGCGGCCGAGCGGACGCTGCTGCATGGGGAGGCTCCTTAGAGTTCGGGGGGTGCCTCTATCCTGACGCCTCGCTGCGCTGCCGCGGCATCACATCCCGGGGATTGACAGCAGCGCGAGGATCTCGATGGAACCGCCCATGGCCTTGTGCGGGTGATCGGCGAGAAGGGCGTCCAGCTCGCCGAGCGAATCCGCCTGCACGAGCGAATAGCCGCCGATCGACGTCTCCGAGCCGGGATCGGCGCCCGACACGGGCTGTGTCGGCGAGCCGAAGTCGACGACGGCGTCGCCCGCCTTCGCCTGCCAGTCGGTCCACGCCTTCATGCTCTCGGCGGCTGCTTCGGGGTCTTGGTCGGCCATCTGGTCGGCGGCGGTTCCGGGCGCGCGGTAGAGGATCAGGTACGTGCTCATGACGGTCTCTTCTCGGGTCGAGCCGCGAGGCCGTCCCCCGCGGCACGTGCAATCTACGCGCGGTCCGACTCGCCCGCCAGAGCCCCGCTGTCACGGGTCAGGCGCGGATGAAGACGGGCGTCCCTTCGGGGAGCTGGGCGAGCCGATCGATCGCGGCGGCGTCCAGCCGGAGGCATCCATTCGATATCTGACCCGAATGCGCATCGTGATAGTGGAACGCCGTCACGGCGACGCTCGATCCGCCGAACCCGTCGAGCGTCGGCGACTGCACCGAGAGGTACACGATCGGGTGCCCGCGCGTGTACCAGAGCGAGGGATCGGCGCGGACGAGCATGACGAAGGCGCGACCGAGCGGCGTCGGCGTCGCGCCCGTGCCCCAGCCGAAGTCGCTCGCGACCCGCTCGGACGCCCCGGCCTTCCAGATGTCGATCGTGCGTGCCGAGATGCTCACGGCGACGACCTGGTCGAGGGGCGTGAGCTCGACATCCTGCATCCGCAGCCAGCCCGTGACCTGCGCGGGGTTCCCCTGCGACGGGATCGCCTGCCGCCCCGTGAGCAGCACCTTGACCCAGTTGTCCTGCCGCTCGATGACGGGCACCGTCGTGCCGCCGTACACGAAGTCCCGCAGCAGCCGCGAGACGGGCTGCCCGAGCGGATCCGTGAAGACGGGCGCCGCCCAATCCCGTGGCCGCGCGGCTTCGCCCGTAAAGGCGGCGTCCGGCTTGTCATCGACCGCGATCCCCGCGTTGACGGCGAAGACGTCGGTCGAAGGCAGCGCGTTGAGGTCGTAGCCGGCGGTGTTCGCCGGGAATCCGGTCGGCGTCGGAGTGGGGGTGGGGGTGGGGGTCGGCGTGGGAGTCGGGGAAGGGGTCTGCGTCTTCGTCGGCGAAGGAGAGGGAGCGGATGCCGCGGGCGCGCCGGGCTGCGCGAGCCACGCGATCCCGAGCCCGACGACGAGCGCGGCGACCGCGGCTGCCGCGATCCACACGATGCGCCGACGCTGCTGCCCCATTGCTCCATCGTCCGTTGCGGCATCCGGATCCCGCAACCCGGGATGTGCTGTGTCCGACCGCTTCGCTAGCATCGCGACCATGTCGGAACATCGCGTGACTCCCCCGCCGCCGTCGGACGAGAAGGTCAAGGGCCCCGCCTCGTACTTCCCGAGCATCGAGAAGAACTACGGGTGCCCCATCCAGGACTGGCTCGACATCGCGGTCGAGCAGCTCGAGACGAAGAAGCACATGGAGGCGGTCGAGTACCTCAAGACCGAGTACGGCCTCGGGCACGGCCACGCGCAGGCGATCGTCGGATACACGAAGCAGAAGCTCGCGGGCTGAGTCGCGGGCTCCCGGGCTCGCTCGCGGGCTCGCTCGCGCACGCGAAAGCGCCCCGTCCCGGGCGAGGTGGGACGGGGCGCTGGTCTGGTCGCGTTACGCGGCCTTGGTCGCCTTGGCGGAGACCTTGGCAGCCTTCGGAGCGGCCTCGGCGGCAGGAGCCGCCGTCACCGAGTCGCCGGCCTGTGCGGTGTGCGCACGGTGGGCGCGGACCTCGTCGAAGGACGTGCCGTAGTAGGCGGCCTCCATGATCGTCCGCATGTCGGCGAGCATCGGCATCCGCGGGTTGGCGGGCGCGCACTGGTCGCCGTAGGCGGCCATCGCGAGCTCGTCGAGGCGGCCGATGAAGTCGCCCTCGGCGACACCCTGCTGCTGGAACGACCGCTCGATGCCGACCGCGTCGCGCAGCTTCTCGACGGCCTTCGCGTAGCTCTCGACGCCCTCTTCGGGGGTCGACGCCGGCAGGCCGAGGTGCGCCGCGATCTCCTGGAAGCGCTCGGGCGCGATGTAGCGCTCGTACTTCGGCCAGCTCGTGAGCTTCGTGGGGATGCGCCCGTTGTAGCGGATGACGTGCGGCAGGTAGATCGCGTTCGTGCGGCCGTGGACGAGGTGGAACTTCGACCCCGTCACGTGGGCCATCGCGTGCACGATGCCCAGGAACGCGTTGCCGAACGCCATGCCCGAGATGGATGCCGCGTTGTGCATCTTCTCGCGGGCCCGGATGTCTTCGGCAGCGGTCGAATTCGGCTGCGCCTGGGCGCTGCGCTCGATGTTCTCGAAGATGAGCTTGATCGCGTGCAGGCACAGGCCGTCGGTGTAGTCGTTCGCGTACACCGAGACATAGGCCTCGGTCGCGTGCGTGAGGGCGTCGAACCCGGCGTCAGCCACGAGGAAGCCCGGGAGCGCCTTCGTCAGCTGGGGGTCGATGATCGCGACGGACGGCGTGAGCGCGTAGTCGGCGAGCGGGTACTTGTTGCCCGTCTCGTCGTCCGTGATGACCGCGAACGGCGTCATCTCGGAGCCCGTGCCCGACGTCGTCGGGATGCACACGAGCTTGGCCTGCTTGCCGAGCTCGGGGAACTTGAACGCGCGCTTGCGCACGTCGAAGAACTTCTCGCGCATGTCGGAGAACTGCACGTCGGGGTTCTCGTACAGGAGCCACATGACCTTCGCGGCGTCCATCGGCGAACCGCCGCCGAGCGCGATGATCGTGTCGGGCTTGAACTCGCGCATCTGCGCGGCACCGGCCTGGACGGTCGAGAGCTTCGGCTCGGGAAGGACGTTGTCGATGATCTGCAGCTGCACGCGACCGGGACGGCGGTTCAGCACGTCGATCACCTTGTCGACGAAGCCCATGCGGGTCATGCCCGCGTCGGTCACGATCGTGACGCGCTGGACGCCCTTCATGTCGATGAGGTAGCGGATCGAGTTCGGCTCGAAGTACGTCTTCGCCGGCACCTTGAACCACTGCAGGTTGTTGTTGCGGCGACCGACGCGCTTGACGTTGAGGAGGTTCACCGCCGAGACGTTGTTCGAGACCGAGTTGCGGCCGTAGGAGCCGCAGCCCAGGGTCAGCGACGGCATGAAGGCGTTGTAGATGTCGCCGATGCCGCCGAGGGCCGACGGGGCGTTCTCGATGATGCGCACGGCCTTGACCGCCTCGGCGAAGTCGGCGATGACGGCGGCGTCGTTCGAGTGGATGGCACCCGAGTGGCCGAGGCCGTCGAAGGCCACCATCTGCGCCGAGAGGTCGATGCCCTCAGCGGGGGTCGCAGCGCGCAGCACGGCGAGCACGGGGGCGAGCTTCTCGCGCGTCAGGGGCTCCTGCGGGCCGACGCTCGCGACGTCCGCGAGCAGGATCGAGGTGTCCTCGGGGACCGAGAAGCCGGCCTGCTCGGCGATCCAGACGGGCGACTGCCCGACGACCTTGGCGTTGAGCTTCGCCAGGCCACAGTTCTCAGAGGTGGCTGTGACTCCGAAGATGAACTCCTCCAGCATCCGCTTCTCGTCCGCGTTGACGCGGTACGCGTGCAGCCGCTCGAACTCGGCGAGCGCCTCTTCGGCGATGGGCTCGTCGAGGATGACGGCCTGCTCCGACGCGCACACCATGCCCATGTCGAAGGACTTCGAGAGCACGATGTCGTTGACGGCGCGACCGACCTTCGCGGTGCGCTCGATGAAGGCGGGGACGTTGCCCGCGCCGACGCCGAGGGCCGGCTTGCCGCACGAGTACGCGGCGCGGACCATGGCGTTGCCGCCCGTCGCGAGGATGAGGGCGACGCCCGGGTGGTTCATGAGCTCGCCGGATGCCTCCATCGACGGCTCTTCGATCCACTGGATGCAGTTCTCCGGGGCGCCGGCGGCGACCGCCGCGTCGCGCACGATCGTCGCGGCGGCGACCGAGGAGCGCTGGGCCGACGGGTGGAAGCCGAAGACGATCGGGTTGCGGGTCTTCAGCGCGATGAGCGACTTGAAGATCGTCGTCGAGGTGGGGTTGGTCACGGGGGTCAGTGCGCAGACGACGCCGACGGGGTCGGCGATCTCGGTGATGCCCGTGATGTCGTCGTGCGAGATGACTCCGACCGTCTTCTGCTTGATGATCGAGTGCGTCACGTGCTCGCAGGCGAACATGTTCTTGACGGCCTTGTCCTCGAAGAGGCCTCGACCTGTCTCTTCCACCGCGAGCACCGCGAGGGGTCCGTGCTCGTGGAGAGCCGCCACCGATGCCTTGCGCACGATGTGGTCGATCTCTTCCTGCGTGAAGGACCCGTACTCAGCGAGCGCTTCCTGCGCCTTCGCGACGAGTGCATCGATCGACGTGGACATTGTGATCTCCAACCCAGGAGCGGATGCGACATCCGCATCCTTGCTTTCCTGGGCCCGGCGATCTGTGTCCGCGCCCTGTCGAGATCAATTATGGCGCATGTGGTCTGACCACACAACGGGCGAACTCGAGAGTGGTTCGATGTCGTGATTTCCGAGGTCCCGTTCGCGAGCGTCAACCGAACGCCACAGGCCGGAGCCGGAATCTCTCGTACGCAGAGAGGTGGATCGCCTGCCGACCGCCCACTTCGGTGAGCGGGATCTGAAAGTAGGTAAGCGACCCATCGATCACGAAGAAGTCATCGATCTCGTCGGGATCGTACGTCCTGCGTCCGCGTCCCGCCGTGGACAGGTACACCTTCCATGTATCGCCCGCGCGCACCGTCGTCGTCTTGACCTGCACGCGGCGAATCCCCTCGCCGCTTTGGACGAGCAGGTCGTATCGACTGGGTTCGAGAGGCCAGGAGACCTCCTGTCCACACAGCGTGAACCACGCTGCCGCGAGCAGCGAGCCGGCTCGCGGCAGGTTCACAGTATCGGGTCGGACATCCAGAGGAATCGCCGACTCGGAACGCGGCGCCAGATGCGCCACGTCAACGCCCAGCCGCGCGGCGTGGCCCCTTGCGGCAGCTATGCCCGATGCGCCCCGCAGTCCGAGGCGTTCGATCACCTCACCCCAGGTCTCGGAGTCGGACACCGCCGCACGCAGACGCTCCGATGTGAGCCGAGCGGTCGAGAAGTGACTGTAGTCCAAGCCGAGCACGTCGGCCCGCGAGCGGACGGACCGCATTGCGCCTGCCGAGGTCGCCGCCAGTCCGAGTTCCCGCAGGGTCGCTCGCCAGGAATGCGACCGCGCAATCGAGACGCTGAGCTGATCGTCTGTGTACGTTCGGTCCCGGGCCATGCGCGGAGCTTACGAGAGACCACGGACGTGGCTGCTCAAGCGAAAATGACGAAGGGCCGGCCTCGAGGCCGACCCTTCGTCATTTCTGTCGGGATGACAGGATTTGAACCTGCGACCCCCTGACCCCCAGTCAGGTGCGCTACCAAGCTGCGCCACATCCCGTTGACCGCGCCTTCGCGTGGACAACTCCCCCATCCTACCCGCTCGCGACAGCGCTCGCGAACCGAGGGCGGTGCCCGGACGCGCTTTCAGTCGCTCGCTGCCGTGAGGAGCAGGCGGCACCGGTGCGCCGTCACGAAGGGCTGCAGCACCTGCAGCGACAGCGGGCCGTCGGCGTGCGCGAGCACATCGCGGACGAGCCGCTCGTGCACGCCGCAGACGAGCGCGCGGTCCTCGTCGATCATGTCGTGGTACCGGCACGGGGCGAGATCGAACGAGAGGGCCTCCTCGTCGACGGTCGGATCGAGGCCCGCATCCTCGAGATGCTCGTACAGCACATCGAGCTGCCGTGACGCCTCGGGATCGAGTACCGGGGCCTCCGTGCGGGTAACGGCACGCAGCATCCGTCCCCTGTCGTGCGCACCGACGACGCGCGCCTCGGCGACGGCGCTCGAGGACGACTCGCGCACGGGATGGAAAACGACCGGCGGCCTGCCGCGCGTGCCGACCTGCACGGTCTCGCTGCGGATCAGGCCCTCGTCCTCGAGCACGCGCAGGTGGTCGCGGACGGTGTTGAGCGGGATGCCGCACTCCGACGCGAGCTCGCCCGCGCGGCGCCCCGGCACGCGCTGGATGGCGCGCAGCAGCTGCATCCGACGGGGCTGAGTGAGCCCGCGGAAGTCGTGAGCGCGGCGGGGCATGGATCGAGGCTAGCCCAGCCCTCGATCATGAGGCCCGGATGAGGATGCGGTTTAACCCGGCAGAAAGCTCAACAAGGCCCGAACCGGACACGCCAGTGTCGGAGAGCTGTGACTCGAAGGAGAAAGGAAGCGTCATGAAGCTCTCACCGGAGTCCGAGGCCGTCGTCCGCGCCACTGCGGGGGTCGTCGCCGCCCATGCGGAGGAGATCACGAAGGTCTTCTATCCCGCGATGTTCGCCGCCCACCCCGAGCTGCTGCGTGTCTTCAACCGCGCCAACCAGGCGATCGGCGAGCAGCCGAAGGCGCTCGCGGCCTCGGTCGTCGCCTTCGCGGTGCAGCTCATCGATCCCGATGCGCCCGACTTCGCGCCCGTCATGCGCCGCATCGCCCACAAACACGTCTCGCTCGGCATCCAGGCGCGCTCGTATCTGATCGTCGGCCACCACCTGCTCGACGCCGTCGGCACGGTGCTCGGCGATGCCGTGACTCCCGAAGTGCGCGCCGCGTGGGACGAGGTCTACTGGCTCTTCGCGACGGCCCTCATCGCAGAGGAGGCGAAGCTCTACGCCCTCGGCGGCACGGATCCCGAGGATCCTTGGCGCACGCATCGCGTCGTGGAGCGCTTCGAAGAGTCCGACGACGTGTTCTCGCTCCTGCTCGCGCCCGTGACGGGCACCGTGCCGTCGCACCGCACCGGACAGTACGTCGCGATCGCCGTCGACCTGCCCGACGGCTCGCGCCAGCCGCGCCAGTACACGATCTCGTCCGGTCCGCGCGGCGACTCGCTCCGCGTCACGATCAAGCGCGTGCAGGGCGCCGGCGGCGCTCCGGACGGCCAGGTCTCGACGTGGCTGCACGAGAACGCCAAGCCCGGCACGCTGCTCGACGTGTCGCAGCCGGCCGGCGACGTCGTGCTCGACGATTCCGAGCGCCCGCTCGTGCTCGTCTCGGCGGGCATCGGCATCACGCCGATCGCGGCGATCCTCGAAGACCTCTCGCGCCGTCAGCCCGCGCGCACGGTGCGGCTCTTCCACGCCGACCGCGCGCACGACACCCACGCGCTCTACTCGTCGCTGCGCCGGCAGGTCCTGGCCATGCCCGATGCGAAGGCTCAGAACTGGTACGAGACGGATGCCGCGCAGGCGCCGACGCTCCACCCCGCTCTCCCGGGCTTCATGGACCTCGCCGAGGTCGAGCTGCCCGAGGACGCGAGCGTCTTCATGTGCGGCCCGCTGCCCTTCATGCGCGCCTCCCGCGCGACGCTCATCTCGCGCGGCATCCCGAGCGAGCGGATCCACTACGAGGTGTTCGGACCGGACCTCTGGGCGCAGCAGCCCGAGAGCGTCCCCGCCTGACGCTCGGCGCGCGGGTGCGGTCCGAGGACGAACCGCACCCGCGCGCCTGGTGCCTTGCCCGTGTCGGGGGTCGCGGGTAGCGTGCCGCGCATGCCGAAGATCACGATCGAGCCCGCGACATCCGATCGCTTCGACGACGCCCAGCACGCGCTGACCGGCGGGGGCGACGGGCGCAGCTGCCAGTGCCAGTGGTGGACGCTCACGAACGCCGAGTTCCAGAAGTCCTCGCAGGCGGAGCGCCAGGAGCTGCTGAGACACGAGATCGCGGCGGGGCCGCCGCCCGCGCTCATCGCCTACGTCGACGGCGAACCGGCCGGCTGGGTGCGCGTCGGCCCGCGGACCGACCAGATCCGCATCGGCCGCACGCGCATCATCAACGAGACGACTCGTGAGCCGCTCGAGGACTCGTCGGTGTGGGCCGTCTCCTGTTTCGTCGTGCGCAAGGAACACCGCGGGAACGGCCTCACGGCGCATCTGCTCGCTGCCGCGATCGACTACGCGCGCGACAACGGCGCCCGGATCATCGAGGCGTATCCGTTCGATCCGAAGACGGGTCCCCGCAAGTCGGCGAACGACCTGTACCACGGCGTCCTCTCGACGTTCGAGAGCGCCGGGTTCGTCGAGATCGCCCGCCCGCAGCCCGATCGGCCGATCGTCACGCTCGAGGTCGCCTGAGCGCTGCGCGGCGCCGACCTACGATGGAGCCGTGTCCTCCCTCCCCCGCGCCTCGTGGTGGGGCTTCGCGCTGTACGGCGTCGCAGCCCTCGTCCACGTCACGGCCCTCGCGATCGGCGCCGACGCCGTCGCCGCGCCGACCAAGCTGACCCTCATGCCCCTGCTCGCCGTCGCCGTGCTCTGGGCCGGCCGCGGCTCGCAGTGGGGCCGGCCGTACACCCTGCTCTTCTGCGCGATCGCGCTCTCGTGGCTCGGCGACGGCGCCGGCACGTTCTTCCCGTTCGCGCCCGAACTGCCGATGATGCTCCTGTGCTTCGGGCTCGCCCACCTCTGCTACATCTGGCTGTTCTGGCGCATCCTCGCCGTGCGGCGGCTCCCCGGGTGGGCGGCTGTCTACGGCGTCTGGTGGGTCGGGCTGCTGCTCGTCCTCTGGCCGAGCCTCGGCGCGCTGCTCGTCCCGGTCGCGATCTACGGACTCGTGCTCGGCGGCACGGCGGCAGCGGCATCCCGCTGCCATCCGCTCATCGCGTGGGGCGGCGCGTTCTTCCTCGCGTCCGACACGATCCTCGCCTTCCGCCTCTTCACGCCCGACGCGATGCCGGACTGGACGAGCCCGCTCGTCATGATCACCTACTGCCTCGGCCAGGGGCTCATCGCGGCGGGCGTCGTCCTCGCGGAACGTGCGCGCACGACCTCGCCCGCGGCCGAGCCCGAGGCCGAGCCCGAGGCCGCGAGCGCATGAGCGAGACCGCCCGCGTCGACGCGTGGCTGTGGGCCGTGCGCGTCTACAAGACGCGGTCCGCCGCGACGACGGCGTGCCGCGCCGGGCACGTGCGGGTCAACGGAGAGCGTGCCAAGGCGGCGCAGGCCGTGCGGCCGGGCGACGAACTGCGCGTGCGGATCGCGGGGTTCGACCGCATCCTCGTCGTCAAGCAGACCATCACGAAGCGCGTCGGCGCGGTCCTCGCGGCCGCCGCCGTCGAGGACCGCACACCTCCCCCGCCGCCGCGCGAGCTCACGGCGTTCGTGCCGGTGCGCGATCGCGGCGCGGGCCGGCCCACCAAGCGCGAGCGACGCGACATCGACAGGCTCCGCGGCCGCGAGGACGACTGACGCTTCGGCCTGGGGCTACGGCAGCAGGTCGAGCAGCCAGCGCGTGCCGCGCACGGCGGCTGAGGCATCCGTCACCCGCGAAGCGAGCTCCCGGTCGCTTGTGACGACCGTCACGGCACGACCCGTCGCGGCGAGCCGTTCGACCTCGCGCACGATGGCATCGTCACCGGATGCCTCGGCCCGCACGACGTCGACGCCCGCGGGCGCCTCCACCGAGCGCGCCCGACCCTCGACGACGCCGACCCACTCGGGGAACCATGTGTGCCCCGGCAGTTCCACGGCCTCGGCGGGAATGCCGGAGCCGGCGAGCGTCGAGAGTCGGGTCAGCAGCCGGGATGCCGCCCCGGCGCGATCACGCCACCAGCCGTCCGGCACCGAGCCGACGACGTTCGCGACGTCGACGACGATCGCGGGCCGCACGTCGAGGAGGGGCCGCAGCGCCTCCCACGAACTCGCGAAGCCGGGATGCAGGGGCTTCGACGCGACATCGTCCGCGGGCAACCACGCGAGCTCACGGCTCTCGGGGTCGGTGATCTCAGGCTCGAACGGCGTCACGACATCGCCGACGAGCGTCGTGTAGCTCCAGTATCCGAGATCGAAGACACTCAGCAGCCGCGGGCGGATCGCGGCATCCGGAACCCCGGCCTCCTCCGCCGCCTCGCGAAGAGCGCCGTCCGTCGCGGACTCCCCCTCGTGCCGCGCCCCGCCGGGGAGCGCCCACGTGTCGCCGAAGTGGCTCCACGCGACGCGATGCTGCAGAAGGACGCCCAGAACGGGGTCGATCGCGAGCAGACCCGACGCGCCGAACCGGCCCCAATAGCGTGAGCCGTCAGGGGCGACGACCCACGCGTCGCCGGGATCGCGCGGCCCGTGCGGTCGCCGCGGCTCACCGAAGTCGGGCGGCTCGATCGTCACTCCTCCAGCCTCGCACATCGGCATGCCACAGACCGCGGATCGGCCTCCGCCCCGACACGCGGCGTCTCGGGAGAATGGGGCCATGGACTACGAGCTCGACGACGATCCGACCCGCCTCCAGCGCGACGCCGTGTGGACGTGGCTCTCGGCCGAGGCGTACTGGGGTCGCTGGCGCAGTCGCGACGACCTCGAGAAGCAGCTGGACTCGGCGTGGCGCGTCGTGGGCGTCTACCGCTCCGACACGGGCGCGCAGGTGGGCTTCGCGCGCGCCGTCTCGGACGGCGTCTCCTTCGCGTACCTCGCCGACGTGTACGTCGCCGAAGGGCACGACGGCCGGGGACTCGGCAGCCGGATGCTGTCGCTCATGATCGACGAAGGCCCGGGCCGCGACTTCCGCTGGACGCTCTTCACGCGCGACGCGCACACGCTCTACGAGAAGTTCGGCTTCGCGGCACCCGACGCCACCGCGATGGTGCGCCCGGCGGCATCCGGAATGCGCTGACACCGCGGCAGACCCGAAGCGCGCAGAGCGCGCGGAACTCGGCAGAGGGGGCGCCGCATCCGGGATCGAATCCAGGATGCCGCGCCCGACGCTCAGCGCTGGCGCTTCTCGCGCACCCGCATGTTGACGACGATCGGCGAGCCCTCGAAGCCGTACAGCTCGCGCAGGCGGCGCTGGATGAAGCGGCGGTAGCCCGGGTCGAGGAAGCCCGTCGTGAACAGGACGAAGGTCGGCGGACGCGTCGAGGCCTGCGTCCCGAACAGGATGCGGGGCTGCTTGCCGCCGCGGACGGGGTGCGGGTGCTCGGCGACGAGCTCCGACAGGAACGCGTTGAACTTGCCCGTCGGGATGCGCTGATCCCACGAGTCGAGGGCCGTCTCGAGCGCCGGCACGAGCTTGTCGAGGTGACGGCCCGTGCGCGCCGAGATGTTGACGCGGGGAGCCCACGCGACGTGCGCGAGGTCCTGCTCGATCTCGCGCTCGAGGTACCGACGGCGCTCGATGCCCTCCATGTCGTCGTCGTTCAGGCGGTCCCACTTGTTGTAGGCCAGCACGAGCGCGCGACCCGACTCGAGGACGAGGTCGATGATGCGGACGTCCTGCTCACTGACGGTCTCGCTCACGTCGAGCACGACGACGGCGACTTCGGCCTTCTCGAGCGCGGCGGACGTGCGCAGCGACGCGTAGAAGTCCGCGCCCTGCGAGAGGTGCACGCGGCGCCGGATGCCGGCGGTGTCGACGAAGCGCCAGAGCTTTCCGCCGAGGTCGACGATCTCGTCGACGGGGTCGCGGGTCGTGCCGGCGAGCTCGTTGACGACGACGCGCTCTTCGCCCGCGGCCTTGTTGAGCAGCGACGACTTGCCGACGTTGGGCCGGCCGAGGATCGCGACGCGACGCGGTCCGCCGATCTCCTGCTTCGCGACGGCCGAGATCTCGGGGAGCACCTTCATGATCTCGTCGAGCAGGTCCGCGACGCCGCGGCCGTGGATCGCCGAAATGGGGCGCGGCTCGCCGAGACCGAGGTTCCACAGGGCGGCGGCCTCGGGCTCGTGGCGCGCATCGTCGACCTTGTTCGCGACGAGGAAGACGGGCTTGCCGCTCTTGCGGAGCAGACGCACGACCTGCTCGTCGGTCGAGGTCGCACCGACCATCGCGTCGACGACGAAGAGCACGACGTCGCACAGATCGATGGCGACCTCGGCCTGCGCGGCGACGGAGCGGTCGATGCCGCGCGCGTCGGGCTCCCAGCCGCCGGTGTCGACGATCGTGAAGCGACGGCCGACCCACTCGGCCTTGTAGGTCACGCGGTCGCGCGTCACACCGGGGGTGTCCTCGACGACGGCCTCGCGGCGGCCGAGGATGCGGTTCACAAGCGCCGACTTGCCGACGTTCGGCCGGCCGACGATCGCGACGACGGGGAGCGCCGGCAGGTACTCGATGCCGTCCTCGCCGAGCGTCACGCCCGCGAGGAGCGCGGCATCCTCGTCGTCCAGCTCGTAGTCGCCGAGCGATGCGCGCAGTGTCTCGGCGCGCTGATCGGCGAGACCCTCATCGAGGTCGGCGAGCTTCTCGGCCAGACGGTCGGGCGCGCCCTCGTACTCTTCTTCGCCGCTCATCGCGGGCCTCCTGTCGGATTCTGTTCGTGGGCCCGTTCCAGGGCGATGCGGACGACGTCGAGCACCGCGGCGACTGTCGCGTCGAAGTCGAGCTCGGTCGAGTCGACGACGGTGACGCCGGGCGCCGCCGTCAGGAAGTCGACGACCTTCGAATCGGTCGCGTCGCGTCGGTGCAGTGCTTCGGCGACGGATGCCGCATCCTGCGTCGTCAGCTCGAGGCTCCGCCGCGTAGCCCGCACCTCGGGAGACGCCGTCAGCAGGATGCGCACGGGCGCGTCCGGCGTGACGACTGTCGTGATGTCGCGGCCTTCGACGACCACGCCCGGGCGGCGCGACGCCGCGATGAGCGAGCGGAAGAGGGCGTTGACCGATTCGCGGATGGGCGCCACGCGTGCGACGCCGCTGACGGCATCCGTCACCCGCGGCTCGCGGATCGCGGACGTGACGTCCACGGCTCCCACGCGCACCCAGTACTCGTCGGGGTCGAGTGAGATGGCGTAGTCGAAGTCGCCCGCGACGTCGAGCACAGCCGCCGCGTCGGACGTATCGGCGCCGTGCGCGAGCGCGTGCCACGCGAGCGCGCGGTACGCGGCACCCGTGTCGAGGTAGCCGTAGCCGAGCTCCCGCGCGGCCTGCTTCGCGACGCTCGACTTCCCGCTGCCCGCGGGGCCGTCGATCGCGACGACGACCGGCACGTCGAGCGAGACGTCGGGCGACGGCTTGAAGATCTCAGTCATTGACACTCGCAATCCTCCAGCCTCGGGCTTCGAGCCCTTCGGTGGCAGCCCGCACGATGCTCGGCACGACCGAGATCTCGGCGAGGCCGAACTGTGCGCCGGGAGAGTGCTCCAGGCGAAGATCTTCCACGTTGACGCCGAGCTCGCCGAGTTCGCCGAAAAGGCGGCCGAGCTGGCCAGGGCGATCGTCGACCATGATGACGATGCTCTCGAAGCGGCGGTTCTGGCCGTGCTTGCCGGGCAGTCGCTCGACGCCGTCGTTGCCGCGGCGGATCGTGTCGGCGACGGCACGGCGGGCACCGGGGACGTCGACGTCGCGCAGCGCGTCCGTCACGGAGACGAGGTCGGCCGCGAGCGCATCGAGCACGTCGACGATCGGCGCGGAGTTGGCGCCGAGGATCTGCACCCACAGTTCGGGAGCGGATGCCGCGATGCGCGTCGTGTCCCGCACGCCCTGGCCCGCGAGCCGCAGCGAGCCGTCCGGCGCGTCGACGAAGCGACCCGCGAGCAGGCTCGCGACGATCTGCGGCACGTGCGACATGATCGCGACGGAGCGGTCGTGCTCCTCGGGCGTCATCTCGATCGGCGTCGCGCCGAGGTCGAGCGCGAGCGCCTCGACGAGTGCCAGATCGGACGCCGAGGTCTCGCCGTCGCGGCACACGACCCACGGGCGTCCGATGAAGATATCCGCGCGCGCCGAGATGGCTCCTCCGCGCTCGCGCCCCGCCAGGGGGTGCGAGCCGATGTACCGCGTGAGGTCGACGCCGCGCTCGCGCAGCGCGCGCAGCGGCTCGAGCTTGACACTCGCGACATCCGTCACGACGGCGTCCGGGAAGCGGGACAGCTCGCGCGCGATGACGTCGGCCGTGACATCCGGAGGCACGGCGACGACGACGAGCGAAGGACTGTCGTCCTCGCGCGCGGCGCGGCCGGCGCCGTAGTCGATCGCGAGACGCAGCTGCGCGGGCGAGGTGTCGTCGAGGGCGACATCGATGCCGTTCGCGGTCAGCGCGTGCCCGATGCTCGCTCCGAGCAGGCCTGCGCCGACGATGCGCACCGTGCCCTGGACACGGGCGGAACGCGCGCCCGTGGTATCGGTCACTGTGACTCCTGCTGCTCCTGCGGCGGCTCACCCGCCGCCTGGCGCGCGAGAGTGAGGAGCGCGCCGCGTTCCACCTTAGTCAACTCGCGGGCGCGGCCCGCTGGGAGGGTTCCCAGGTGCAGGGGTCCGAACTGCCGTCGGACGAGCTCGATGACGGGATGCCCCACCGCGGCCATCATGCGGCGCACGATGCGGTTCTTGCCGGAGTGCAGAGTCAGCTCGACGAGCGAGCCCTTCCCGGCATCCGAACTCGACATGAGCCTCGCCTTGTCGGCGGCGATGCGACCGTCCTCGAGGTCGATGCCCTTCGTGAGCCGCTGGATCGTCTGCGGCGTGACCGTGCCCTCCACCTTCGCGATGTACACCTTCGTCACGCCGAACGACGGGTGAGCGAGGACGTGCGCGAGCGCGCCGTCGTTCGTCAGGACGAGCAGGCCGCTCGTGTCGGCGTCGAGTCGGCCCACGTTGTAGAGACGCTCTTCCCAGTCGGTCGTGAACGACCGCAGGTCGGGACGCCCGCGCTCGTCCTTCATCGAGCTCACGACGCCGCGCGGCTTGTTGAGCATGACGTAGCGCTTGGACTGGTCGAGCTGGATCGCCGTGCCGTCGACGTCGACGAGGTCGTTCTCGGGGTCGATCCTCGAGCCGAGTTCGGTCACGACCTCGCCGTTGACGCGCACGCGGCCCGCGACGATGAGGTCTTCCGCAACCCGGCGGGAGGCGACGCCCGCATTCGCGAGGACCTTCTGCAGGCGGACGCCTTCGGTTGACAGGCTGCCGTCGGTCATCGGTGGCTCGCTTCTCTCGGAATGTCCCACTTCTGGTCGCTCGAAGAGTTCTCAAGCGACCACTTTCGGGACATCAAGGCGGGGAATCGGGACACGGTCATCGGACGATCTCCTCGAAGCCGTTCGCCCCGTCGTCGAGCAGGGGCGAGATGTGGGGCAGCTCGTCGAGCGAATTGATGCCCAGGTTGACGAGCAGCGCATCGGTCGTGCCGTAGTGGATGGCGCCCGTCTCGGGATCGGTGAACACCTCGGTGATGAGCCCGCGCGCGAGCAGAGTCCGCACAACCGAGTCGACGTTGACGGCGCGGATCGACGCGACCTGTCCGCGGGTGACGGGCTGCTTGTAGGCGATGACGGCAAGCGTCTCGAGCGCCGCCTGCGAGAGCCTGGAGGGCGCCTGCGCGTTGACGAACTCCGAGATGAGGTCGTCGTGCTCCTCGCGCACGTAGAGGCGCCATCCGCCGCCGACTTCGCGCAGCTCGAACCCGCGGCGCGGTCCGCCCGCAAGGCCGTCGTAGTCCTCGACGAGTGCCTCGATCGCCTGCCGCACGGCCGGGACGGGCGCGCTGACGGCGGTCGCGAGACTCACGAGGCTCTGCGGCTCCTCAACGACGAGCAGGATCGCCTCGAGTCGGCGGGCGACGGTCCCCACGCCCCCTCCACCCAGTGCTGGCGCACTGGGCGGAGCCTCCGGGCGCGTGGGCCCGGCCTCTCCCCCGGTTTCCGGCTCGGTGATCGTTTCATCGGTCATAGTCGGCCCCCAGGGTCGCGAGATTCTCGTCGGACCACCGGTCGGCGGTCCAGCGCAGCGTCAGTTCGCCGAGCGGCTCGAGCTGCTCGAACGACAGCGCCGCATGGCGGTAGAGCTCGAGCACCGAGAGGAAGCGCGCGACGACGACGCCGGGCTGCGACACCCCTGCGACGATCTCGCGGAAGCTCAGCGTCCCGGCGCTGCGCAGCAGCGTCACGACGACCGCCGCCTGCTCGCGGATGCTCACGAGCGGCGCGTGCAGGTGGTCGAGGCCGACGTGCGGCACTTCCTTCGGCGTCATCGCGAGCAGCGCGAGCGCCGCGAAGTCTTCGACGGTGAGCGTCCAGACGAGCTCGGGCACGGTGTTGCGGTACTTCGCGTCGAGGCGCACGGAGCGCGTGTGCCGGCGGTCCTCGCGGCGCACGCAGCGCTCGAACCAGGCCGAGACCTCTTTGAAGGCGCGGTACTGCAGCAGCCGGGCGAAGAGGAGGTCGCGCGCTTCGAGCAGCGCGACGGCCTCGGCGTCGACGAGCTCCCCCTGCGGGAGAAGCCCCGCGACCTTCATGTCGAGCAGGGTCGCCGCCACGACGAGGAACTCGGACGCCTGCTCGAGCTCCTCATCGGGTCCGAGTTCGCGCAGGTAGGCGATGAACTCGTCGGTGACCTTCGAGAGCGACACCTCGGTGATGTCGAGTTCGTGCTTCGAGATGAGGGTCAGCAGCAGATCGAACGGCCCGTCGAACACGCCGAGCGAGACCCGGAATCCGGCCTCAGCGGGCCGAGCGGCTTCCGTCGCCGAGGCATCGGCATCCAGAGCCCGCTCGGGCGACGTCTCCCGTTCCTGATCGTCGTCAGGCGACGGCGCCACGCGCGACCAGCTCCCGAGCGAGCCGCAGGTACGCCTGTGCGGCCGCGTGCTCGGGCGCGAACTCGGTGATCGGCATGCCCGAGACCGAGGCATCCGGGAACTTCACCGTGCGCCCGATGACGGTCTCGAGGACGTCGTCGCCGAACGTCTCGACGACGCGCTCGAGGACTTCGCGCGAGTGGAGCGTGCGCGGGTCGTACATCGTCGCGAGCAGCCCGTCGAGCGTGATCGTCGGGTTGAGCCGATCGCGCACCTTGTCGATCGTCTCGATGAGCATCGCGACGCCGCGCAGCGCGAAGTACTCGCACTCGAGGGGGATGACGACGCCGTGACTCGCCGTGAGCGCGTTGACGGTCAGCAGGCCGAGCGACGGCTGGCAGTCGATGAGGATGACGTCGTAGTCGGGCGCCAGCTTGCGCAGCACGCGCGAGAGGATCATCTCGCGCGCGACCTCGTTGACCAGCTGCACCTCGGCGGCGGAGAGGTCGATGTTCGCGGGGATGAGGTCGAGGTTCGGCGTCGCCGTGTGCACGATCGCGTCGCGCGGGTCGCGCTTGCCGTCGATCAGCAGGTCGTAGATCGTCGGGACGTCGTGCGTCTGGATGCCGAGACCCGCCGACAGCGCGCCCTGCGGGTCGAAGTCGATCGCGAGCACCTTGCGGTCGTAGCCGGCGAGCGCGGCGGCGAGGTTGATGGTCGTCGTCGTCTTGCCGACGCCGCCCTTCTGGTTGCACAGCGCCACGATGCGCGCGGGACCGTGGGACGCGAGCTTCGGCGGCGTGGGAAAGCCGTGATACGGACGCCCCGTGGGACCGATGGGCGAGTCCTCTTTCGAGGTCTTCGCTGCGCCCGTCTTCGTACCCGCCACCGAATCTCCTGCCGTCACGGTTATCCGCTTGATTCTAGCCTCGCCCGCACGCGCGGCCCGCGAGACTTGACGGATGGGCGCGAATCCCCTTCCGCACACGACGTCCGAGCGGTTTCAGGGGACGGATGCCGCGCCTCACCGCGCCCGGGGGTGCGACGTCGCATACACATCGCGCAGGGCGTCGACGGTGACGTGCGTGTAGATCTGGGTCGTCGCGACGGAGGCATGGCCGAGGAGCTCCTGCACGACGCGCACATCCGCGCCGCCCTGCAGGAGGTGCGTCGCGAAGGAGTGCCGCAGGGTGTGCGGCGAGACGTGCGCCGTGAGCCGGGCACGGTCGGCGGCGTGCTGGATGACGAGCCACGCGCTCTGCCGCGAGAGCGGCGCCCCGCGCGCCCCGAGGAAGAGCCGCGGCGTCGAGATCCCGCGCCGCGACAGCTCAGGACGCGACCGCACGAGGTACGCGTCGATCGCCGCGCGCGCGTACGAGCCGACCGGCACGATCCGCTCCTTCGACCCCTTGCCCCGCACGCGCAGCACGTCCCCGTGCGTCACGTCGTCGACGTCGAGCTGCACGACCTCCGACACGCGCGCGCCGGTCGCGTAGAGCAGTTCGAGCAGCGCGCGGTCCCGGATGCCGGTGGCGTCGCTCAGCACCCCCTCGGACGGCGCGGGGCCCGAAGCATCCAGGAGCCTCTCGACCTGCTCGATCGTGAGGGCTTTCGGCAGGCGCTGCGGCAGCTTCGGAGGACGCAGCCGCGCGGACGGGTCGTCGGTCTCGATCCCCTCCCGCGCGAGGAAGCGGTGCAGGCCCCGCACCGAGGACTGCAGCCGGGCGAGCGACGAGGCCGCCGGCTGCGGCACCGCCGACGCGCGCTCCGCCGCGAACTCGGCGACGAGCGCGGGCGTCACGGAGTCCGAATCATCGATGCCGCGCGTCTCGAGCCATTCGACGTAGCCCGCGAGGTCGCGCCGGTACGCGCCGACGGTGTTGTCCGAGAGGCCGCGCTCGATCGAGACGTGGCGCAGATACGAATCGACCGCCCGCTCGAGGTGCATGTCAGCCTCGGCGGAGCTTCTCCGCCGCCGCGAGCACTCCCACCGAGAGGATGCCGTTGCGCAGGCGCCCCGCGAGGACTCCCGACACGGCATCCGTCAGCGGCACCCACTCGACGCGGATGTCGGCCTCTTCCGCCTCGCGCGCGTGCGCCTCGCCGACGGGCCGCAGCCCCCGCGCGAGGAACACGTGCACGACCTCGTCGTTGCCGCCCGGCGTCGTGAAGATGCTCACGAGCTCCTGCCAGTCGTCAGCCTCCAGGTCGGCTTCCTCGACGAGCTCGCGCTTCGCGGTCTCGAGCGGCGACTCCCCCGCGACGTCGAGCAGCCCCGCGGGGATCTCCCAGTCGCGATGGCGGATCGGATGCCGGTACTGCTGGATCAGCAGCACGCGGCCGTCGTCGTCGATCGCGACGATCGCCGCAGCGCCCGGGTGGTCGACGTACTGGCGGACGAGGTCCTCGTCGTTGTAGCGGAAGGTGTCGTTGCGGACGTCCCACACCCTGCCCTCGTAGACGAGGTCGGACCCCGACACCTCGACGTCTACGGGCTCGTCGCGGAGGGCGTCCGCCGGATCGAGTGCCCGCGAAGCGGGTGTATCGAGATCCGCCGGATCGAGTGCCCGCGAAGCGGGTGTATCGAGATCCGCCGGATCGAGTGCCCGCGAAGCGGGTGTATCGAGATCCGCCGGATCGAGTGCCCGCGAAGCGGGTGTATCGAGATCCGCCGGATCGAGTGCCCGCGAAGCGGGTGTATCGAGATCCGCCGGATCGAGTGCCCGCGAAGCGGGTGTACCGAGATCAGTCATCCTCGACCTCGAACAGCTCACTCGCGCTGTGACGCTCGAGGGCGGCGCCCACGAGGCCGCGGAAGAGCGGGTTCGCGTCGGTCGGGCGCGAGCGCAGCTCGGGGTGCGCCTGCGTCGCGATGTAGTACGGGTGCACGTCGCGCGGCAGCTCGACGTACTCGACGAGGTCGAGGTCGGGGTTGATGCCCGAGAAGACGAGTCCCGCCGCGGCGATCTGGTCGCGATAGCGGTTGTTGACCTCGTAGCGGTGACGGTGCCGCTCGGACGCGGTCGTCCCGCCGTAGACCTCGGCCGCGATGGAGCCCTCCGCGAGCTTCGCGGGGTACAGCCCCAGGCGCATCGTGCCGCCCATGTCGCCGGCCTCGAGGATGTCGACCTGCTCCTCCATCGTCGCGATGACGGGGTGCTCGCTGTCGGGGTCGAACTCGCTCGAGGAGGCGCCCTCGATGCCCGCGACGTGGCGCGCGTACTCGATGACGATGCACTGCAGTCCGAGGCAGATGCCGAGGGTGGGGATGCCCTGCTCGCGCGCGAACTTGAGCGCGCCGATCTTGCCCTCGATGCCGCGGATGCCGAAGCCGCCCGGGATCACGATGCCGTCGAGCGGGCCGAGGGCCTTCTCGGCGCCCTCCGGCGTCTCGCACTCGTCGGACGGGATCCAGCGGATGCTGACGTGCGTCTCCTGCGCGAAGCCGCCCGCCTTGAGCGCCTCGGTCACCGAGAGATACGCGTCCGGGAGGTCGATGTACTTGCCGACGAGGCCGATCGTCACCTCGTGCTTGGGATTGTGCACGGCCTGCAGCACACGTTCCCAGCGGGACCAGTCGACGTCCGCGGCCTTGGAGAGGCCCAGGGTGCGCACGATGTACTCGTCGAGCCCCTGCTCGTTGAGCATCGTGGGGATGTCGTAGATGCTCGGCACGTCGACGGCGTTCACGACGGCGCCCTCGTCGACGTCGCACATGAGCGCGATCTTGCGCTTGTTCGCCTCGGTGACGGGCCGGTCGCTGCGGAGCACGAGCGCGTCGGGCTGGATGCCGATCGAGCGCAGCGTCGCGACGGAATGCTGCGTCGGCTTGGTCTTCTGCTCGCCCGAGGCGCCCATGAACGGCACGAGCGAGACGTGCACGAAGAACACGTTCTGGCGACCGAGCTCGTGGCGGATCTGGCGCGCCGACTCGATGAACGGCTGCGACTCGATGTCACCGACGGTGCCGCCGATCTCGGTGATGATGACGTCGGGTTTCGGCGTCTCGTCGGCCTGGAGTCGCATGCGGCGCTTGATCTCGTCGGTGATGTGCGGGATGACCTGCACGGTGTCGCCGAGGTACTCGCCGCGGCGCTCGCGCGCGATGACCTGCGAGTAGATCTGGCCCGTCGTGACGTTCGCGGCCTGGCTCAGCTCGATGTCGAGGAAGCGCTCGTAGTGGCCGATGTCGAGGTCGGTCTCGGCACCGTCATCCGTCACGAAGACCTCGCCGTGCTGGAACGGGTTCATCGTCCCGGGATCGACGTTGAGGTAGGGATCGAGCTTCTGCATGACGACGCGCAGACCCCGCGCCGTGAGCAGGTTGCCGAGGCTCGCCGCCGTCAGACCCTTGCCCAACGAGGAAACGACACCACCCGTCACGAAGATGTGCTTGGTGGTGTCGTTCGAAGTCTTGTCATCCGCTGCGTCAGAAGTCTGCATCACGGGCTTTTACCCTATCAGTCCGAATCCGTGCGAAGGCTGAGCAACTCTCGCGCGTGGGTCAGCGCGGCGTCCGAATCGGGCATTCCCGACAGCAGACGCGCCATCTCGGCCTCGCGCTCGGCGCCCTCGAGACGGCGGACGTCGGATGCCGTGACCGAGCCGTCGCTCGCCTTCACGACCGACAGATGATTGCCCGCGAAGGCCGCGACCTGCGCGAGATGCGTCACCGCGATGACCTGGGATGCCTCGGCCAGGCGTGCGAGTCGGCGCCCCACCTCGATCGCGGCGGCGCCGCCGATGCCGGCGTCGACCTCGTCGAAGACGAACGTGGGCACGGGGTCGACGGCCGCGATGACGACCTCGATCGCGAGCATGACGCGGCTGAGCTCGCCGCCCGACGCGCTGCGCGAGACGGGCCGCGGCTCGGAGCCGGGGTGCGGGGCGAGCAGGATCGAGACCTCGTCGCGGCCCGCGCCTGTCTGCCCCGCGGGACCGACGGCCGCGACGACGCGGGCGTCGGGCATCGCGAGGGCGCGCAGCTCGGTCGTGACGGCGGTGCCGAGACGCTCCGCCGCTTCCGTGCGCGCGGCCGTGAGGGCTGCCGCCGTTTCGTCGAGGACGGATGCCGCGGCATCCCGTTCCGCGGTCAGACGCTCGAGCCGCTCGCCGTCGTCGTCGAGCTCGGCGAGCCGTGCGGAGCCCGTCTCGAGCAGCGCGATCGCGGCGTCGAGCGTTCCGTGGGCGCGGACGAGCGCGCCGACGACGGCGCGCCGCTCCTCGACGGCCGCGAGCTCGTGCGGACCGGACTCGTCGAGGTCGGCGAGATAGCCCGCGAGCGCGGCGGCGAGGTCGGCTGCGCGATAGCCCAGGTCGGCGGCCTGCGTCGAGAGCTCGTCGAGACCGGAGTCGTGCGACGCACCCCGCTCGAGGGCGCGGCGCGCTTCGGCGAGCAGTGCGACGACATCGGGCTCGTCGCCCTCGCCCGAGAGGAATTCGTGGGCGGTCGAGGCCGCGAGGCGCAGCTCTTCCGCGTTCGCGAGCCGCTCGGCGCGCGCCGCGAGCTCGACGTCCTCCCCCGCAACCGGGGCCGCCTGCTCGATCTCGCCGAGCGAGGCGCGCAGATCGTCGGCCTCGCGAGCACGCGCGTCGCGGTCGGTCGTCAGCGTCTCGAGCTCTCGATCGAGCGCGCGCCAGTTCTCGAACGCGGAGCGGTACGCTTCGACCGCCTTCTGCACGGGCGCGCCGCCGAAGCGGTCGAGCGCGTCGCGCTGCGCCGCCGCCGAGCGCAGCCGCAGCTGGTCGGACTGTCCGTGGACGACGACGAGCGCATCGGCGAGGTCGGCGAGGACGCCGGCGGGCGCGGAACGGCCGCCGACCGATGCGCGACTGCGACCCTCACTCGAGATCGTGCGGCCGACGAGGAGTTCGGCACGGTCGGCGCCGATGGGCTCGAGGTCTCCGCCCGCCTCTCGCACGCGGTCGGCGACGGCGCCTTCGGAGGGCACGATCCACACTCCGTCGACGGATGCCTGGGCGGCGCCCGCGCGGACCGCGCCCGAGTCGGCGCGCTGGCCGAGCAGCAGGCCGAGCCCCGTCACGACCATCGTCTTGCCCGCGCCCGTCTCACCCGTGATGGCGGTGAAGCCGGGGCCGATCGGAAGCGTCGCCTCCGCGATGACCCCGAGATCGCGCAGCCGCATCTCCTCGATCACTCGGAACGCTCCCCCACCGTGGGGATCGCGGCCGTGAGCGCCGACGGGCCGCGCCATCCTTCGACGGGGAGGCGGAACTTGCGCACGAGACGGTCGGTGAACGCGCTCGGGTGCAGGCGCGCAAGGCGCACGGGCCGCTCCGAGCGGCTCACAACGACGCGCGCGCCGCTCGGCAGATCGAGCGAGCGCCGGCCGTCGCACCACAGCACGCCGGTGCCGGGGTTGCGCTGCAGCAGCTCGATCGCGACGGCGTGCTCCGGCCCGACGACGAGAGGCTTCGCGAAGAGGGCGTGCGCAGACAGCGGCACGACCGAGATCGCCTCGACCGTGGGCCAGATGACGGGGCCGCCGGCGGAGAAGTTGTAGGCCGTCGAACCGGTCGGGGTCGACACGACGACTCCGTCGCAGCCGAATGTCGAGAGCGGACGCCCGTCGATCTCGATGACCACCTCGAGCATGCGCTCGCGGCTCGCCTTCTCGACCGTCGCCTCATTGAGCGCCCACGTCTCGTAGACGACGGTGTCGGACGCATCCTTGACCCGCACGCCGAGCGCGAGGCGCTCCTCGACGCGGTAGTCGCGGTCGATGACGCGCCGCACGGCGTCGTCCATGTCGTCGCGCTCGATCTCGGCGAGGAAGCCGACGTGGCCCATGTTGATGCCGAGGACCGGTGCCGTGCCCTCGCGGACGAGCTCGGCGGCGCGGAGGATCGTGCCGTCTCCGCCGAGGACGATTGCGAGCTCGACCTCACCCACCTCGACATCGACGCCGAGGGTCGCGACGCCGTCGAGATCCTCGATGAGCTCGCCCAGCTCCTGACGGTCGTCGGGGGCGAGCACGGGGCGCGCGCCCGCGCCGCGCAGCGCCGACATGACGCGCTCGGCGGCTTCGACGGTCTCGTGCCGGTGGGCATGGGCGACGACGAGGATGCTGCGCTGTGCGTCGGTCATCCCTCTCCCGCCAGTCGGTTCACCGTGCTCAACCATTCTGTCGGATTGCTTCCCCGCCCCGGCGCGAGATGCACGACGTACTCGGAGTTGCCGTGCGTGCCTGCGATCGGGGAGGAGACGATGCCCAGGGTTCCCAGGCCGACATCCCACGCCGCCCACAGGACGCGCTCGACGGCATCGATGCGAAGAGTCGGGTCGGTCACGAGACCGCCCTTGACGGCCGTGCGCCCCACCTCGAACTGCGGCTTCACGAGCAGGACGACATCCGCCCCCTCGGCGCATACCGCCGCGACGGCCGGCAGCACGAGATCGAGCGAGATGAACGAGAGGTCTCCCGTCACGACCGAGGGCGGCTCGGCGATCCCGCTCGCATCGGCGAGGGTCGCACTCGACATGTACCGGACGTTGAAGCCCTCGATCGCGATGACGCCGGGATCGGCCGCGATCGCCTCGGCGAGCTGGCCGTGCCCGACGTCGACGGCGATGACCGGCTGTGCACCGCGCTCGCGCAGCACCTGTGTGAATCCGCCCGTCGAGGCGCCCATGTCGAGCGCGAGCCGACCGCGCGGGTCGACACCGAACGCGTCGAGCCCCGCGATGAGCTTGTGCGCCGCGCGGCTGACGTAGTGATCGTCGCCCGCGACGACGATCGCGGCATCGTCCGCGACGGGCGTCGACGGCTTCACGACGACACGGCCGTCCACCGTCACGAGACCTTCGGAGACGAGCTTGGCGGCGTGCGTGCGCGAACGGGCGATACCGCGCTCGGCGAGGGCCGCGTCGAGGCGACGGGTCATGGACGGGATGCTGCCGGACCTGAGTCGAGCCGGCGTGCGAGTCCCTCGGCGAGGGCCTCGTACGCGGCCGCGCGCGTCGCCAGGGGCTGGTCTTCGACGACCTCGAGTGCGGAGACGAGGTCCGCGCGATCGCCGGAGGAAGGCTCGGGATGCTCCATCCGTTCAGGATACGGTGCGCAGGCGCGATCGCCCGGGACCGCGCCTCACGGCCGGTGGAACGGGTCCGCGTAGAGGCGCTCGGGGACGCGGAATCCGTAGATCGCGCGGCCCGTGTCCCAGATCGCCTTGGCACCCGCGCGCAGCAGATCGATGGGGCGGTCGCCCTCCGCGAGGATGCGCACGTCGGGTCCGTCGATGCGGACGCTCGCGCCGCGCACCGTCACGACGCCGTCGCGCACGTGCGCCTCGGGATACGGCTCGTGCAGTTCGCGCAGATCGCTCAGCAGATACGTCGGCTGCGAGTCCGCGGACGCCGCGAGGATGTGCTTGGGACGATCGATTCCCGTGAGCACGATCGCCGAGGGCAGCCCCGCACGATTCGCACCCAGGATGTCGGTGTCGAGGCGGTCCCCGAGGAACAGCGGGTTCGCCGCGCCGAATCGCGCGACGGCCTCGTCGAAGATCGGCGTCTCCGGCTTGCCCGCGACCGTCGCGAGACGGCCGACGGCGGTGTGGACGGCGGACACGAGGGTGCCGTTTCCCGGCGCGATCCCTCGCGCCTGCGGGATCGTCCAGTCCGTGTTGGTCGCGATCCAGGGGATGCCGCCCTCATCCTCGGGCAGTTTGAGGGCGTAGGCGGCCTCGGCGAGCTGCAGCCAGCCGACTTCCGGGGCGAAGCCCTGGACGACCGCCGCGGGGCCGTCGTCGGCGCTGCGCGTGACGGTGAACCCGGCCTTCTCGACCTCGCTCACGAGACCTTCGCCGCCGACGACGAGCACGGTCGCGCCCGCGGGGACGAGGTCCACGAGGAGTCTCATCGCCGCCTGCGGACTCGTCACGACCTCGGATGCGGCGGTCTCGAGCCCCAGCTCGCTCAGGTGCGCAGCGACCGAGGCATCCGTCCGGGACGCGTTGTTGGTGACGTAGCCGAGCCGGCGTCCCTCGCGGGCCCGGTTGAGGCTCTCGACGGCGTGCGGAAGCGCACCAGCGCCGGCGTAGACGACGCCGTCGAGGTCAGCGAGCACGACGTCGACGTCGTCGAGGGGCGCGCGCTCAGCGGGCCGGCGGGAGAACAGCGCCATCAGCGCTCCTCGTCCGGGTCGTCGACACCCGCTTCGACCAGGATCTCGTGCACCTCGTCCTCGATGCTCTGCGGAGCGCCGGCCTCGGCCTCACCCTCGGTCTCGGCTGCAGGTGCCGCTTCGACCTCGGCCTCTGGTTCAGCTTCGGCCTCAGCTTCGGTCACGACCTCAGGCTCGGCGCTACCGGCGTCCGGGTGCTCCTGGTCTGCATCGTCGTCTTCGTCTTCGTCGATGTACTGCTCGAAGACCTCCTCGACGATCACGAATTCGCTTTCGGCGACGCCGGATGCCTCATCCAACGCGGCCTCCGCCACGGTGGCGCGGCGGTACCAATCCTCCGCCTCGGCGGAGCGGCCGAGCTCGTCGAGCACCGTCGCACGCGCCGCGAAGAGCGCGGGGCTCCACTCGTAGGCGCGATCGGGGTCGAGCTCAGGGATGTCGAGCTCGACGAGGGCGCGCTCAGGCTCGCCGAGGTCGAGGCGGGCACCGGACATCGCGATCGCGAGTTCGACGCGGACCGGAACGGAAAGGATGCTGCGATCCACCGTGCGGCCGAGCTCGAGCGCACGGTCGGGACGGCCGACCCCGCGTTCGCTGTCGACCATGAGGGCGATCTGATCCTCGCTGCCCGAGATGCGACGGTACGTGCGCAGCTCGCGGAGAGCGAGCGCGTAGTCGCCCGTCACGTAGGCCGTGATCGCGAGGGTCTCGCGGACGACCGCGATACGGCCGGCGCGGCGGGAGGCGGAGATCGCGTGCTGGTGCGCGAGCGCCGGGTCCTCCTCGATGAGGTTCGCCGCCATCGCGAGATGACGCGCGACCCACTCCGCGTTCTCCTTGCTCAGGGTCTTGAGCTCGTTGCGCGCAGACGGGTGCAGATCGTAAGGAGTGATCTCGTCCGGGATGAACGGATCGTCGTGGCGGGGACGGATCGAGCGCTCCTCGCCCTCGCGCGGCGCGCGGTCGGGACGATCCGCTCCCCCACGCGTCGGACGGGGCGGCCTGCCCCCGCGGTCGTCGGACCGGCTGCCGTACGGACGCGAGTCTCCGTCGCGCTTCGCGTACGGGCGAGCATCGCCGTCGCGCCTGGGGTAAGGCTTGCGATCACCGTCACGACTGGAGTGCGGCCGTGCGTCACCATCGCGCTTGGGGTACGGCTTGTAGTCGCCTTCGCGCTTCGCGTAGGGCTTCGCGTCGCCTTCGCGCTTCGCGTACGGCTTGCGGTCGCCGTCACGACCGGCGTACGGCCGTGCATCACCGTCGCGCTTCGGGTACGGCTTGCGGTCGCCGTCACGACCGGCGTACGGCCGTGCATCACCGTCGCGCTTCGGGTACGGCTTGCGGTCGCCGTCACGACCGGCGTACGGCCGTGCATCACCGTCGCGCTTCGGGTACGGCTTGCGGTCGCCGTCACGACCGGCGTACGGCCGTGCATCACCGTCGCGCTTCGGGTACGGCTTGCGGTCGCCGTCACGACCGGCGTACGGCCGCGCGTCACCATCGCGCTTCGGATACGGCTTGTAGTCGCCGACCCTC
Source organism: Microbacterium sp. SS28 (assembly GCF_022761035.1). Lineage (GTDB taxonomy): Bacteria > Actinomycetota > Actinomycetes > Actinomycetales > Microbacteriaceae > Microbacterium. The sequence continues at coordinate 517 of NZ_JAKWJP010000010.1, read as the reverse complement.
TTCGCGTAGGGCTTCGCGTCGCCATCCCTCTTCGGGTACGGCTTGCGATCGCCGTCGCGCTTCGCGTACGGCTTCGCGTCACCGTCGCGCCGCGCGTACGGACGATCGCCGTCCCGCTTGGGGTACGGACGGGCGTCACCATCGCGCTTCGGGTACGGACGGGCGTCACCATCGCGCTTCGGGTACGGCTTGCGGTCGCCGTCGCGCTTGGCGTACGGCTTCGCATCGCCGTCGCGCTTCGGATACGGCTTGCGATCCCCGTCGCGCTTCACGTACGGCTTCGAGCCGCCATCGCGCTTCGCGTAGGGCGGCTTCTGCCCGCCGGCGTGGCCGGACGAGCTCTTCGGGCGATCTGAGTGCGAGTTCGCGCGCGGGCGCTGCTCACGCTCGCCGTCTCGCGGTTCTGGCTGTGCCATTGTTCGATCCTCCCGGGTCCGCGCCTCGTGGGCAATGTGGTCCGTTAACGTGAAATGGCCACCCAGCTTTGGGTGGCCATTTCATGAAAGAAGTCCGGCGG
>NZ_JAKWJP010000001.1 GCF_022761035.1 Microbacterium sp. SS28 | reverse complement strand
CCCGGCGCGGCGGGCGGACGCGGCGGCGAGGCCGGAGCCCCGGGCGCGGCCGGTGCCCCGGGAGCCGCGGGCGGGGCCGCGGGTGCCCCAGGAGCCGCGGGCGGTGCCGCAGGGGCGCCGGGTGCTGCGGGAGGAACCGGCGGCGAAGCCGGAGGGGGTGGGGTCGGGCCGTTGCCGCTCATCGCGTGCCTCCTGTGGGTGTCTCGAAGATCCCGGGCCAGCTCGGGATGATCAGTTCGAAGTCGTTCGTGCCGCTGATGCGGCGGCAGTCGTAGATGCCGGGCTGCAGCAGCTGCCCGCCGGGGAAGACCGCCGCGACGAGAGCGTCGGGTGAACTCGCCGTCACGACGGTCTTCGTCACAGGGATGCGGACCGTGAGCGACGAGACGTCCACGGCTGCCGCCGTGATCTCGTCGAACCCCTGGTTCGCCTCGGCGGCGCGCTGGCCGCTCGCGAGGATCGCCGCACCCGTCGTCGCATGGCTGCGCAGCTGGTCGGCATCCGCGAACGTGAGCTCGGGGAGAGATTTGATCTCTGCCGCGATCGCGCCCGTGAACCCGGTCGGCAGGGCGAGCTGCAGCTGGCTCGAACTTCCCGGCGGTGTCGCGGTGTCGTGCCACGTGTCGCCGACCTGATAGCCGACGGAGTAGACGCCGTTGACCCCGTTGCTGCCGTTCTCCTCGATGAAGTGCACGAAGACGTCGCGCGTCGCCGGAGCGGCCGGAGTGGCCGGTGCGGCCGGAGTGCCGGGGGTCGCGGGCGCTCCACCCGGGGTGGGCGGGGTCGCCCCGCCGCCGCCGGGAGCCGGCGGAGCCGGGGTCCCGGGCGTCCCGGGGATGGGCGGCAGCCCCGGTGCACCAGGCGTGCGCGGAGCGACGGGCGGCGCGCCGCCGGGGGTCGCGGGAGCGCCGCCGGGAGTCGTCGGGGCACCGGGAACGGCGGGCGCGCCGGGTGCTCCCGGCGGCCGAGGCCCTCCCGCCGGAGCAGGCGGAGCCGGCGGCCGCGCCCCGCCGCCCGCGGGAGGCGTGGCCGGGGTGCCGGGCCGTGCCGGCGTGGCACCGGCGGGCTTGCCCTGATCCTTCGGTCCGAACAGGGCAGCGCCGCCGCCCGCCCGCGGGGCCGTCGCCATGCCGCCCTGCAGCGTGCCCGGGGTGAGCGTCGGCTGGAACCACTGCGACAGCAGATGCTGCGTGAAGAAGTCGATCGCGGCCTTCTCCTGGTCCTGCTTGTCTGTGGCCGTGCTGAAGTTCGTGACCTCGATGGTGATCGCGCCGTTCTGGACGAGCTCTTCGATGCCGGCCTGGATCGCGACCTCGACGTAGTAGACGTTCGCGTTGAGGCCCACGCTGAAGTGCTTGTAGATCCGCTCGAAGTCGGCGGTGATGCGCACGTCGAGCGACGGCTGCATCGCCGTGAACGTCAGCGTGTAGATGACGCCGATGGGCGCCGCGCCCTGCGCGAAGGCGGCCTCGAGCAGCGTCGCGCCCTCTTGGCTGAGAGTCAGGCTGAACACCGCGTTGTTGTCGCCGAAGAGCGACGGCACACGGGCCCCGAGGATCGTCTGGACGGCCGTGAAGGTGCCGGCGTCGCTCACGGTGGCCGTCGTGCCGCCCGGCCCCTGCAGGTTCAGCGCGACGCACTCGACGGTGCCCGAGTCGAACGGCACGGCCGTGAGCCGCGCGTTCCCGGGGATCTCGGCGCGCACTTTGCGCTCGATCTCCTCGGGGAGCGTGAGGGCGACCGTGAACATGAGGAACCCGCCGCCCTCGACGCCCTCGCTCGAAGCCTCGCGCTTGAACTTGATGAAGCTGAACTGCGGCCAGTCGTCGGCGGGCCGCCGCGCGATCTCGAGATGCGCGGGCAGATACCAGAACTGGTTCTCGTCCGCGTGGTCGGGGAAGACGGTGACGCCTTCGATCGTCTTCATTCCGCTGCCGAGTTGAAGCATGGTCGGTCTCCTCGTTCAGTCGACGCGCGCGACGATGACGTCGCCGGTCGTGGTGTTCCAGGGGGTCTCACGCGTGAGGCCGTTCTCGAGCGTGTGGATGACGCGGTACGACAGCGCCGGGTCGCCCTCGGCGAAGTCGTACTCGACCGACGCGCTGCGCTTGTCGGGGGTGAGCGTGACGGAGTCCGCGAACCGCAGGCCGAGCGCGGTCCGCTCGTAGAGCGTCTCGACGGTCGCCTGACGGATGCCGGCTCCCGCGAGGTCCACGCCGTCGGTCGTGACGGCGACCGTGCGGTGGCCGCGCATCTGCGCCGAGACGAAGATGCGGTCCTGCTCGGTCGTGGACTCCGGGATGTCGATCACGATGCCGTCGCTGCGCAGGATCGACACCGTGTACGACACGCGACGACGGGCGGGATCGGCGAGCTCCACCGTGAACCGCTTGGTCGCCGGGTCGGCCGCGCTCAGCTCGAACGCCTCGCGCTTGTGGATGCTGTGGGCGTCGTCGTCGTAGCGGACGTCGACGAACACGCGATCCACCTGCGTCCCGAAGATCGCGCTCGGCACCACGATGTCGACGGTGCGGCGGTTGCCGTACGGATCCGAGATCCGGATCTGGTCGTCGTCGGTCGTCAGATCGCCGCTGTCCCAGTCGCGGCCGTCGACCCCGTGCAGGATCAGGCGGTAGCCGACCGTGCGCCGGGTGGGATCGAGGGCGAAGACGGGCCAGGCGCCCGCGCTCTGCTCCTGCGTGAGGCCGTATTGATTCGAGATCCGGATGCCGCTCGCCTCGTCCTCGTACCGGCAGTGCACCTCGACCGTCGGATACAGCTCCCACGGGAAGTCGATCACCGTGAAGCTGATCCACCGCAGCTCGTAGCCCGCGCCGTCCCGCGGTGCGATCTGCACGACGTCGCCCTCGACCTGCATGGGCCCGGCCGTGATGCTGCGCGGGCGGCCGACCGCCGCGGACGAGAAGAGCACGTCGTACGAGACCGTCACGGGAGCCCGCATCCGTCCGCCCTGAAGGGAGCTCATCCACTCGACGGTCTGCTCGCCCTTGGACGGGTCGAGGATGACGTTCTTGACCGAGCCGTCGTAGTCGAGCGAGACGTTGATCGCGTCGATCTGGTCGGTCGTGAAGTCGGCGCGGGGGATGACCCGCACCGTCCGGCGCTGGAAGAACGGGTCTTCGAGCGAGACCGAGCTGATGAAGCGATCCCAGTCCAGGCCCTGCGACTCGATCGAGCGCACGATGCCGGGCAGGTGCCCCTGCGGGTAGATCTGCCGGATGACCGAGGTGCGCTCGCTCATGTCGATGTTGAGCTTCTTGCGGTCGATCCGCGTGATGTCGATCTGCTTGCGCTCCCACACCGACGACATGCCGTGCGTCGCAAGGGTGCGCATGACGCGGCCGAAGTCGTCGATCGCGTCGCCCGTCTGCCGCTCGATCGGCTCGAGGCTCGGGGTGAAGAAGTTCTCGAAGACGAGCTCGCGCACCTGCGCCATCGCCGACTCGTAGCGGCCCGTCGCCCCGCCGGAGTCGTCCTCGTCGGCGACGAGCAGGTCTCCCTCGATCTTGATGAGCTGCTTCTCGACGAGCTCGTCGATGACCGTCTCGATCGTCGAGCTCGCGATGAGCGGCACGTTGACGGACTCGGTCTCTTCGAAGTGCTTCTGCACGCGATCCCAGTCGGCCTCGACGTGCACCTTGTACGCGGGCCGCAGGCCCACGTACTCGAGGCTGTAGACGACGCCGATCGGCAGCATCTCGTCGCGGATCGCCGCGTCGATGATCGTCGCGCCCTCCTGATCGAGGCGCACCGAGAAGGCCGCCTGGTTGTCGCCGTAGAGAGAGGGGGATGCCGCGTGCACGATCTTCTGCACGAACTCCGGTCCCGGGATCGCCTCCTCCTCGTCGCGGCCGGGCAGGCCCGCGGTCTCCTTCGGCGACTCCTTGCCGAAGAGCATCATGCGGACGGTCCCGCCGATGAGCGGCACGGGGGCGAGCCGCGGGCGGTCGCTGAGCCCGGCCTCGCCCTGCAGCTGATCGGCGATCGCCGCGAGACGGTCCGGGTCGATCCCGAGGTTGCAGTCGAAGTCGAGGAATCCTCCCGACACGATGTCGCTCCCCGGCGTCGGGCGGCCCGTGAACTTGATGACCTGGATCTTCGGGATGCGCAGATCGCCCTCGGGCATGACGCTCAGGTGCGGCGACATCGGCATGAAGTAGTACTGCAGCGGGTCCTCGTGGTCGGGCATGAGGCTCACGCCGTCGATCACGAAGTAGGGCGGGTTGAGATACAGCATGATTCCTCGCTCGACTCGAAGGCTCAGGCGCCGGGGATGGGCGGGGGAGGCGGTGTCGCGCCCGGCATGGGCGGCGGCGGAGGCGTCGCGCCGGGCGTCGGCGCGGCGGTCGGCGTGGGCGCCGGCGCCGGTGCTGCGACGGGAGTGGGCGCCGGGGTCGCGACGGGCGTCGGCGTCGATGCCGGGGTCGCGACGGGCGTCGGCGCGGGTGCCGGGGTCGCGACCGGGGCGGGTGCCGGGGTGCCGACGGGTGCCGGGGTCGGCGCGGCGACCGGGGTCGCGACGGGAGCCGGCGTGACGACCGGCGCCGGGGCATCGACCGGGGTCGGGGATGCGACGGGCGTCGCGGGCGGTGCGACCGGGCCCGTTCCCGCCGGCGGCTGCAGCACGAGGGACGGGGCGGTGGCCTCATTCGGACCGACCGTCGCCTGCGTGCCGTCGGCGAAGAAGAAGACGGCGCTCCAGCCGTAGGCAGAGGTCTCGCCCTCGCCGAGAGGCAGCTCCCATCGCTGCGGCGCGGGCGTCTGCGGCGAGAAGATCATGTCCTTGGCCTGGCCGCCCGGCTGGGGGCCGTGGCGCAGAGCGACCTGGACGAGCCGCACGCGGGTCCAGTCGATGAGATCCGCGATGACCGTGACGTCGAGCTTCTGCGACACGACGTCGCCGACCATGATCGTGCCGTCCGCGACGGTCGAGGTGATCTCCTTGACCGTCCCGTCCTTGTAGCGGATCGACCCGCTGTAGCGGACGGTGCCGCCGCCGTCGCCGAGCACGGCGTAGGGCTGCGATGCGGCCTCACTGCCGGCGGAGAGGACGACGGACTGCTCGACGGTGTAGTCGTTCGCGGCATCCTCGTAGACCAGGTCCAGGAAGATCTGCGCGATCCGGTTCGCGAAGTCGCCGACTCCGCGCACCTCGAACTTGCGCGTGCGCCCGAGCGGGTCGTTGATGAGGATGGGCGAGCGCTCGGTCGACTCCTCGGGCATCTTGATGCGGCGCCCGTCGGTGAGGAAGTACTCGACCTCGTAGCTCAGCGGCTTGCGTCGCGGCTGGAAGAGCACGTGCTGCACGCGGTGCGTGGGCGCCTCGGACGTGAGGGCGAACTGCTCCTCGAACTTCTCGACGCCCGTGTCCTGGTAGCGGACCCAGACCTGCGCCGACGCGACCTTGGTCCAGTCGATGTCGCCCGCCTGCACGAGCGCGTCGAGCAGGCCGATGTCGTCGACGTTGACCGTCAGGACCGTGTCGTCGGTCTTGACGGGGCCGGCAGAGAACGTCTTCGACGACCCGACGTAGTTGACCTGGTACGAGTAGCTGTACTCGCGCTCGCCGGCGTCGATGAACGTCTTGAATTCCTGGATGCCGTCGGGGCTCGTGAACGCGTACTCCTCGACCTTGTGCTGCGAGCCGTGGTCGTACTCGAGCTTGACCTCGATCGAGTGGATCGGCAGCGCGTCGAAGTCGGCGTTGACGCCCACCTTGACGTGCAGGGTCTGGAAGAAGGGGTCGTTGAGGTCGACCTCTGTCGCGTGCTCGCTCCACTTCACGGGGTTGCCGTCGCTCGCGGTCATCGTCGTGATGTTGGGCAGCGTGCCCTGCGGGACGATGTTCCACTCGATCGCGGAGTTCTCGCGGTAGGTCATCTCGAACGACGACGCCTTGGTCGTCTCGAACGAGCGCTTGAGGTGCTCGATGTCCTCCGGCATCCCGCGGTCGTCCTTGGGGACCGCCTCGATGTCGGGGATCATCTTGCGCAGCACGGCGTCCTGCAGCGCCCGCTCCATCATCGAGCGGACCTTGTCCTTGAGCTTCTGATCGGCGACGGGGTCGGTCAGGACGGCATCGAGGTGGAGCTCGATGCCCATCGTCTCGGCATCCTCGAACTGCTCGGTGATCTTGTCGACGTACTCGTCATCGCCGTACATCTCCCAGTCGATGTCGATCGTCTGCTCGTACGAGTAGAACTTCTCGGCCTCGAACCACGCCCGCCCGGTGATCTCGGGCAGCTTCGCGACGAAGTTCAGGTCGTACACGACCTGCACGACGCCGCCCTTTCCCTGCAGTGCCTGCTCGAAGAGCGTCGCGCCTTCAGGTGTGAACTCCACCATGAAGGCGGCGATGTTCTTGCCGAACAGCGAAGGCTTGCCGGCGCCTCGCACGGCCTCGACGAGCGTGCCGCCGTCCTCCTTGAGCAGGAGGTTCGCGGTGCCGCGCGTGTAGGTCATGGTGCCGAGGTGGGCCTCGGGCGTGCCGGGCACCGATGCGCGGAAGCCCGGCTTGCCGGCCATGCCCTGCACCTTGGTGTCGAGGGCCTCCTTGATCTTGGCGAGTGCCGCGGGGGTGAAGGTGAACTCCGTGTCGAAGAACGCGAATCCGCCGCCTCGCTTGCCGTCCTCGCGCTCGATCGGCATCCGGTACTTGAGGAACCGGAAGACCGGATCGCCTTTGTCGTCGGTGCGGAACCGCGGGACTTCGGGGATGGGGTAGTACACGTCGTCGTACGTGTCGTCGCCGAAGACGGTGACCCCGTCAACGAGCTCCTGCTTGCTGATCTTCAACATCTGCCACTCCTTTGCGTACGTCCGTCAGAGACGGTGGTCAGTCGATCCGTGCCCAGTCGGCGAGGTCTGCGCTGATGCGTGCCGGACCGCGGGCGGTCACGACGTCGTAGGTGATCGCGACGCGGTCGGTCTCTCCGCTCAGCGCGGCCTCGAAAGCCTCGCGGTCCTCGGCCGTCGCCTGGAGGGAGAAGACCGCGGCGAAGGGCGCATAGCCGCTGCCCTTCGAGGTCGCGACGATCCGGGTCTCGTCGCCCGTCGTGACGGCCACCTCGACCGCGGTCACGGCGGACACTCCGGTCGAGAGGGTGACGGATGCCGGGTCCGCGTCGCCCGCGAGCACGGCTCTCGCCTGCTCGAGGGCCGCGCCGGGCGGGTCGAGCTGCGCGCTGAGCTGCACGAAGGCGAGATCGCCCGCCGCGAGGATCGAGATCATCGGCGTCCCGTCCGGCGCGAGCTGAGGCCAGGGTGCGACCGAGACATAGCTCCAGGTGTCGTCGCCGGTCCTGCGGCATTCGACGCCGAAGGCGATGACGCGGTCTGGGAGGGCGGACATGGCGCTCACATCCCCGTCGGCGAGACGAACAGCTGCCGCCCCGTGATCGTGGACCATTCCGACCATTCGCCGTTGCCGGCTCCGCCCATGTTGCGTCGCCGCCACTCGAACGTCGGCTGCTCGGGCCGGGCGCCGGCGACGATGTCGCTCAGGGAGAACGAGACCTGCACCTCGAGCTTCGGCTGATCCGTCGTGAGGAACACCGTGACGGGCTTGGCGTCGGCCGAGCGGCGGATCTCGACCTCGAGGCCGAAGACGTCGGCGAGCTCGGGCGGACGCGTCTCGGGGTGCTCGAGCTGGTAGCTGCGCACCTCGACGGCGCTCGAGACCGAGCCCGTCGTGCCCGTGTCGTACGCCTTGGCGAGCACCTGCTGCGGATCGATGTCGATCGTGATGCCCTCGAACGACACCCCGACCGAGCCGAAGATCTTCGGCTGGTCTCCGACCTCTGCGGTCAGCACGACGTCGAGCGTCGAAGGGATGCCGTCCACGGCCGCCGGCAGCTGGAACGACGACGGCTCGGCCGTCGCGGGCACGGCGCCGATGGGGCTCGGCAGGTCGGCGTCGCGCTCGAGAAGGCTCGCGACGGTCCGGCCGACCGTGACGGCGTAGGGGAGCGGGTTGCTGACGCGCAGCACCGAGGGCGCGGGGGCGGGCATCGCCACCGGAACGGGCAGGGGCTCGGCCGGAGCGCCGTCCACAGGCGCCGGCTCGGCGGGTGCGCCCTCGGCGGGTGCGCCTTCGCCGGGGCGGGCGCCGGGGGATGCGGCATCCGGAGCCGTCTCGGCGGGCGGAGCGGGCGGCACGAGCGTCGCCGACAGGACGTCGGTCGCGGGCCGGTCGAGCCGCAGCTTGACGGGCACTGTCGCGATGCGCGGGTGCTCGGCGTCCGACACGAGGGTCGCCTTGACCTGCGCCTCGACGCCCTCGGTCACGAGCAGGTGCGTGAGGGTGTTGTAGAACTCGCTCGTGCAGTCCAGTACGAGGTCGAACCCGAGGCCGTCGACCGCGGTCGCCCCCTCGGTGCCGACGATCGACGACCCCAGCTCGTGCAGCACGGTCGACAGCTCGCACGTCGCCTCGCGGATGCCGCCGACGAGCAGGTCGGGATAGGCGACCCGCGCGTGGCGCGCGATCTCGGCGCGCAGTCGCTCGCGGCGGGCCGGATCGATCCACGGCACGACGCTGAAGCGCGTGCGCAGCTTGTAGTCGCTGCCGAAGGTCGCCGGCGTGGCCTCGCCCTCGACGCGCTTCGGCGGCACGAGGAGCACCATCATGGCGGGCTGCTTCGTCTCCTGGTCGAAGGCGAGGCGGTACTCGTCGGGCACGACGTAGAACTGGTCGGGCACGGGCGAGTCCATGAACTGGCCGTTGGGGGAGTCGACCCACTCCGACCACGGTTCGGCGCCGAAGCCCGACGTCACCTGCGAGTAGATCGCGCGATTGTTCATGACATCCCGCGGGAAGCACGCCGCGACGCCCGAGTTGTCGGCGGCGCCGAGCGAGAGACGCGCCGTGCGCGAGGCCCACGCCGGTTCGGGGGCGACGGGCGTGGCATCGACCATGAAGTCGGTCGCCACGAGGTGGTCCCGGATGATCGGCGAGGCCAGCACGCGGTGATCGCGCACACGGGGCGCTGCCGCGACCATGGTCGCGACATCGGGAAGCCTGATCGCCCGCGCGGGCGTGTCGAAGACCCGCAGACGACCTGCAGGACTGACCCGGATGCCGTCGGCGGGTGCCGCGGCCGCGCCGTCCTGCACCGTGAAGTGCACGTCGCCCTGGACGAGGAAGCGCGTGCCGGGCGTCTCGAGGATGGGCACGATGATGTTCGGATCGACGGGCGTCTCGCAGTACAGGCGCGACAGCACGGTCTCGGGCTGGTCTCCCCTGGGCAGGTCGTCGCACCGCGCGAACACGATGGGGTCGCCGGATGCCGGGATGAGCGACACGGAGTACCCGTCGACGGGCAGCGGCTTCGAGTCGGTCGGCAGCGACGGGAACAGGACGAGGTCGAACCAGACCTGCAGCGTCACGACGCCGGCGCTCTTGGCGAGGAACACGTTCGGAGCGCCCGTCGCCTTCGAGCGCTCGGAGATCCGGGCCTGCGGCACGAAGTAGGTCGTGCCGTCGGCTCCTGCGAGCGCCCGCTCGACGCGGTCGGGCGCAGAGGTGACGCGCGGCGCGTTCTCTACGAGGGTCGCGACGGCCATCGTGCGCAGCATCGAGAGGTTGAGCGCCCTGAGCTGGGTGACCTGGGTCAGCACCTGGGGCCGGAACTGCAGTGTCGGCGCGGCGAGCGCCATGGCGGTGAACTCTGCGGGGACCATGATCGTCGTCTTTCAGAACTCGAGGACCAGCAGGGGATCGGTCGTCTCGGTGCGCTCGACGATGTGCTTCTCGCCCGCGTTGCCATACGCCTGGATCTGGTAGGCGAACCCGCGCTTGCCCGCGTCCTTGATCGGGATCGTCCACTTGAGGGCGGCGGGGTCGGGCGGGACGGCCGTGAGCTGCACCGTGTGCTCGCCTGTCGTGCCCGCGCCGTCGTCGTACGACAAGCGCACGATGACGAGCTTCCACTTGGTCATGTCGAGGAGCGCCGGCACGACTTCGACCTGGAGCATGTCGCGGGCGACGTCCCCCACGAGGATCGTGCCCTCGGTGCCCGGCTTCTCTTCGCCGGCATCCGACGAGCCGTCCGCGTAGGTGATGTCAACCTTGTACGTGAAGTCCCGCTTCTGGCGGTCGCGCAGATCGATGCTCCACTCCCACGTCTCGGCGGAGTTCGTGAACGAGTGCACGTCGCTCTTCTCGTACTCGCCGTCGACGTACTTCGCGGTGACGACGATGGAGGCGACCGGCGGGAAGCTGCCCTGCGGCACGAAGGTCGCCCGCAGCTTGTCCTCGAAGGGCGCGTTGATGATGAGGCGCTGCGTCGACGAACGCTGCGTCGGCAGCGTGACGCGCTGTCCGTCGGTCATGAAGAACGTGATGTCGTACTCGTACTCGGTGGAGCGCTGGTCGCCCGTGTAGGTGAACCAGCTCGCCTGCGGAGCATCGAGCCGCAGCACGACGTCGGCCGTGGCGGACGGCAGGTCGACCCCGGGATACCGGAACGACACTTGCACCTGCTGCACGGCATCCGTCGGGATCGCACCCCAGTAGACGGCGACGTTGACGCAGTTGAGCTGGTCGTAGCCGATGATCAGGTTGCGGTCGGTCGTCTTGACGGGCTCGAGCTCCTGGGACTTCGCGCTGGCCTTGTAGATGATCTGGCTGCGGTAGGTGTACTCGTCCTTGGGGGTGCCGTCGGGATGCCGCGCCATCACGACGCGGAAGTAGTAGCGGTCCTCGTTGGAGTCGAAGAGGAACTCCTCGACCTGGCGCTTGCGGCCGCCGCCCTGCTCGTCCTCCTGGTCGTACTCGAGGAACACCTTGATCGCCGCGATGGGATCGCGGTCGAAGTCCGCCGTGACCTGGACGGGCACGTCAAGCAGCGTGAAGTACGGCTTGCTCAGGTCGGCCTCGATGATCGACTTCTTGACCTGCTCCTTGTCGATGACGGCGAACAGCTCGGAGTTGGGGTGCTTCTCGACGACGAAGTTCGTCGAGCCCTCGAACGTGAAGTCGATCGAGACGTCCATCCGCTGCTCGAAGTCCTTGAGCCACAGCTGGTTGCCGCCGGGCATCTTCGCACCGTCACCGTGCGCGAGGGGGTCGGTGCCGAGCTTCTCGGCCTTGAGACCCGGCTCGAAACCGGGGCTCAGGAACTTCTGCATCACCATCTGGTTGACGATCTGGAAGACGAGGTCCTCGATCGCCTTCGACGGGCTCTCGCCGCCTGCCGGCGCCGCGCGGAAGTCCTCCTGGTTGTACTCGATGTGCAGGTTCGTCGAGATGTCGCGCAGCTCGGACAGGCTCGACACCTGCGGGTACCGGTAGGTGCGCGTGCTGTTGCCGTTGCGGTAGGTCTCGGTGATCGTGCAGTGCTCTTTGATCTCGTTGTAGACGTCGTGCGACTCGCCCCATACGTGCACCTTGAGGTTCGGGATGCGGGCCACGAACGAGACCGAGTAGTTGATGGTGCCGGGGCTCCAGCCGTCCTCGATCGCGTTGCGGATGAGCCGCACGCCCTCCTGCCCGAGCAGTGCGGTGTACGAGGCGAGGTTGCTGTTCACGAGAGACGGCTTCGACGAGCCCTCGAGCGCCTTGACGAAGGTGTCGCCTCCGCTCGGGAAGAGGTGGAACGCGACGGTGCCGTCGACCCACGTGGGGTAGGTGAGCTTGATGTCGCCGCCTGCGAGCGCCCCCGCCCGCATGAGCATGATCCGCTTGCCGCTCAAGCGCGGGAAGGCGAAATCCCCCATGCCGCCGGCGATATAGGTGCGGATCTTCTGCTGGTCCTCCTGGCTCACCTCGAGGCTCGTCGTGAGCTGCAGCAGGCCGCCCTCGGTCTCACCCGTCGGAAGCGCGGTCGCCTTGTCGGCGAGCAGCGTGAAGTCGCGGGCGAACGAGATGAGCGCGAACGAGGGCGTGCCGTCCTCGCGCTTCAGGAGCGAGGGCAGCTCCGGCACCATGTAGAAGAGCTTCGTGTCCTGGTCGTCGTTGAAGATCGTGACGTGTTCGACGCCCGGGACGGTGAAGTGGTTCAGGAAGTTGAGCACGACGGGACTCCTTCGTCCGGATCTCGACCCGCGCGCCCGCAGAGACGGCCGCGTCATGGTGTGTCGAGGTGTCAGAGCGCGCCGCGACGCGCCTGATACACGCGCGGCGAAAGTTCCGTCGGAAAGGTCGACTCCGGTCTCGGGTGGAGTCGGGGCGGCGGCGCCAGGACGGCTGTCGCGTCGTGCGCGGGGACGGCGGTCAGCTCACGCAGGCATGCGAGATGAGGGGATGCCGCATCCGTCCGCTCTCTAGGCGGAGGTCCCTGCGAACAGATGCCGCTGGCGTGCGCGCCACCCCGCGAGGTGCGGCGCGATCCACGTGTTGTCCTCCTTGAGGCCGCGGTCGCCGCCCGAGACGACGCCCGTCATCGGCGGCTGCCCGAAGGCGCGGAAGACGTGGTGCATGAAGAGCCGGTGGTACTCCGTGAGGTAGATGTCGCTGATCCGCTTCATCGCCTTCGCCGAAGTCACGCCGGTGCCGCCCGTCTGCAGGACGAGGGTGTTCTCCTCGTTGTCCTCGGTCGAGGCCTCGGAGTAGTTCGCCGAGCCTGTCAGCAGCGCCGGGCGGTCGGTGAGCGGGTCGATGAGGATCGTCTTGAGGTGGATGTACGGCACGTGCCCGTTGAAGCCCGTCAGCCGCTCGGTCGCCCACTGCTCGAGCTGCGACGTGAGGTGCGCGCCCCACACGATCCGGACGTTGGGATCGTCGTGCGGAATGCGCGTCTTGTACGGCGGCTGCTTGTCGAGCAGTACGGTGCGGGGATAGTCCCGCGGGATGCCGAGCCGGGCCCGGAAGACCGCGTTGAGGCCGAACGCTCCTGTCAGATGGACGCTCGAGGTGGCGCCGTCGAAGAGGTCGGCGTAGACCTCGAGCAGGTCGCTGCCCGTGCGGCGCGGAGAGAAGACGGGCACGGGCAGGGGAGCGGGGAGAGGATTGTTGGCCTCCGCCCACGTGCGCAGCTGCGCCGTCGTCGTCGCGGCCTGCAGCTGCTGCCAGTACGCGAGGAAGGCGGCCGCGACGGCGGGGTCGTGGATGAGGTGGCCGACGTTCGAGTGCCCGTAGATCGCGCCCTGCGTGAGGTTGGTAGAGCCCGTCCAGACCGCGACCGGCGTGCCGTTGTGGCTCAGCACGAGGAACTTGTTGTGCTGCAGCGCCCCCTTGTTCGGCGCGACGCGCCACGTGACGAGGGGGTTCAGGCCCGCCGCTTCGGCCGCCGCGCGATTGCGGGCCGCCGTCACGTCGTCGTCGGCGTCGGCGCCGTCGGGGTCCTTGTCGCGGCCGTGCACGACGAGCTGCACGTCGGCGCCGCGGGAGGCCGCGAGGCCGAAGGCGAGAAGCGCGGGACTCCACGTGAACTCGTAGAAAGCGCCGTGCAGCGACCACGTCCCGTCGACGGCCGTCGCGACGGTCGAGAGGAACGCCTCGCCGAGTCCGCGCGACAGCCACGCCCACGCGCTCGAGTTCGGATCCTTGAGCTCGTCCGACGGTACGCCGAACTTGGCGTTCCACGCCTGCGAGCCCGCGACGCCGCGATTGAACCAGACACCGTGCCTGCCGTCGTCCTCGCGCTCGGTCGTGACCGTGACGTCGACGCGCGCCCCGAGGGTCGGCGCCGAGGCGGGTCCGTGCACGACCGCGACGCGGTAGGTGTACTTGCGTCCCGGCTTGGCGGAGTAGTCGCCCCACTGGAACCCCTGCACGGGGTGGTAGCGCAGCGAGTAGTTCTCGCCCGGCGCGGGATCGGGGACGACCGAGCGGAAGACCTTCATGCCGCGCAGCCAGTACTGCTCCTCCTCGACATGGTCGAGTCGGCGGATCGCGAAGCCGAGCGCGTCGAGCTGATCGAGCCCCGCCACGTCGATGCCCAGCAGCACCGCGTGCGTGCCCGCGATGGCCTGGACCGTCACACCGTCCCGCGTCGCCTGTCGCCGCATCGCGGCATCCTCTCCCGTGCCCCGAAAAGATGAGGAATCTGAAGCCATCCGCAACGTAGCAGTGGCGGGCTGTCGCGTCCAGACACCCGGAGGAACGGCTGCGCGGCCGCCCGGAGCGGGCGGCCGCGCAGCGGCAGGGGATTGTGCGACGCGGGCGTCGCCCGGGGTCAGTCCTTGCCTGGAGCGCCCGCGGTCTCGGGCTCGGCGAGCGCGCCGTTGCCGGCGCGCTGCTCGGCTTCGAGGCGCTCGGCCTCTTCGCCGCCGATCGCCTCGCCGCGGGCGACGAGCCCCGCGACGTCCGACAGCGGGATCTCCTTGAGGAAGATCGCGAGCACCAGCGCGACGGCGATGAACGGCACGAGATACCAGAACACGGGTGCCAGCGCATCGGCGTACGCGTTGACGACACCCTCGCGGATCGCATCCGGCAGCTCGTTCAGCACCGAGGGATCGATCGTCGCCGTGGCCTGCCCGGCCTGCTCGGCGCTGGCTCCGGCATCCGTGAACACCGTCGTGAGGTTCTCGGTGAGCCGCGTCGTGAAGAGCGTCCCGAAGACGGCGATGCCGAGCGCGGCGCCCATCTCGCGGAAGTAGTTGTTCGTCGAGGTGGCGGTTCCGAGGTCAGAGGCGGGCACGGCGTTCTGCACGACGAGCACGACGACCTGCATGATGCAGCCGAGGCCCACGCCGAACAGGAACAGGTACACGCAGATGAGCCAGATCGGGGTCGTCGCGGTGAGCGTCGTCATCGCGATCATCGCGGCGCCGACGATGATCGTGCCGGCGATCGGGAACAGCTTGTACTTGCCCGTCTTGGTGATGAGCAGTCCCGAGGCGATCGACATGCCCATGACGCCGACCATCATCGGGAGCAGGAGCAGACCGGACGCCGCGGCCGACGTGCCGGACGACATCTGCAGGAACGTCGGGACGAAGCCGAGCGCGGCGAACATCCCGATGCCGATGGCCATGCCGATCGCTGTCGCGTTGACGAAGATCGGGTTGCGGAACATCGAGAGCGGCATGATCGGGTCCGCCGCGCGGGACTCGGTGAAGACGAAGAGGCCCACAGCGGCGATCATGCCCGCGCCCCACGCCCACGTCGCGCCGTGCTCCCAGCCGAAGTCCTTCGAGCCTCCGAAGTCGGCGAAGAAGATGAGGCATGTGGTCGCGGCGGACAGGAAGACCACGCCGAGCCAGTCGATGGGCTTCTCGGCCTTCTTGTCGGGCAGCTTGAGAGCGAACACGGCGATGAAGAAGGCGGCGATGCCGACCGGGATGTTGATGTAGAACGCCCACTGCCACGTCATGTGGTCGACGAAGAAGCCGCCGAGCAGGGGACCGGCGACGGCCGCCAGCCCGAAGACGGCGCCGAGCGGGCCGAGGTACTTGCCGCGCTCGTTGGCGGGCACGATGTCGGCGATGATCGCCTGCGACAGGATCATGAGGCCGCCGCCGCCGAGGCCCTGGACGGCGCGGAAGACGACGAACATCCAGAAGTCGGTCGCGAACGCGCAGCCGATCGAGGCGAGCGTGAAGATCGCGATCGCGACCATGAACAGGCGCCGCCGGCCGAGGACGTCGCCGAACTTGCCGTAGATCGGCATGACGATCGTCGTCGCGAGGATGTAGGCCGTCGTGATCCACACCTGGTGCGAGACACCGCCGAGCTCGCCGACGATCGTCGGCATGGCCGTCGACACGATCGTCTGGTCGAGGCTCGACAGCAGCATCCCGGCGATGAGCGCCGAGAAGATGAGCCAGATGCGGCGCTGGGTCAGCAGGAACGGGGTGCGCCCGTCCGGCAGGGTCTCTATCGTGGCGGTCATTTCGGGCTTCCCATCAGTGCAGCTTGCGTGGCGAACAGCTCGCGCGCCGCGCCGATGCGCCGCTCGAAGATCTCGGTGAAGGTGTCGGGGTCGGCGTGCGTCAGGAACTCGCCCGCCGCCGAGCGCACGAGAGCGCCCACGATCTGGGCCGCGACCTGCGCGCGGAGGTCTCCGGGCAGGAGGTTCTCGCGCTGCTCGACGAGTCGCGCGTCGAAGAGCTCGCCCTGGATGCCGAGCTCGACCATGCGCGCGAGCAGTCGCGGCTCCTTGTCGACCGCGCGGAAGAGGTCCGCGACGGTGTCGGGCGCGATGTCGAGGGCGCTCCAGCGCTCCTCCGCGAGCAGGGCGAGGTCGGTGAGGAGTGCGGGCGAGATGCCCGTCTCGCCGGAGTCGCGCGAGCCGCTCGCGAGGAAGCGCGCGACCGCGGCGGCATCCGAGCGCTCGATCGGGATGCCGAGGACGGCGTCGTCCTTCGACGCGAAGTAGTTGAAGAACGTGCGCCGCGACACGGCCGCCTCGCTGCACAGCTCTTCGACCGTGAACCCCGACAGGCCGCGCTCCGCCGTGAAGTGACGCGCCGTGCGGATGAGTGCACGCGTCGTCTCGCTGCGACGTCGGTCGCGCGTGGAATCTGCACCATCTGACATAGAGTGCATTTTTGCACCCATCGCTCGTGAGTGCAAATCACCGCGGGTTCAGTCGAACTCTTGGACGCCGCTCAGTCGGATCTCCTCGTTGTCGAGATGGGCTTCGACCCGGCGCACGACGAGGTCGTCGATCGTGCCGTCGCGGCGAAGCGCGAGCAGCACCTCGCGTTTGCGCTCGATCATCGCGAGCTTGAGGCGCGTCGCCTCTTCGAACCGGATGATCGGCGAGCGCTGGGTGAGGTCGATGTCGGTGCTCATCGCGAGCATCTCGAGACCGTTGTCCGAGACCTCCGGACGAAGCGAGGGGGATGCCGCGGCCGGCGCGTCGAGCATCGTCTCGAGCTCGGCGATCTCGTCGTCGTCCAGGGCGCGCTGCCGCGCGAACGCCCGCGCGTTGGCGAGCTCGAGGAGCTCGTAGCCGTCGCGGCGTGCCCGATCGCGCACTTCGTCGCTGATGCCGTGCTCGGCGGCGAGGTCGTCGAGGGCGGCCATCGCGGCACCCGAGACGGCCCGCTGCGCGAGTTCGAGCTCGTTGACGGCGGCGTCGTCGGCCGGCAGCTTCGCCCACCGCACGACCGCCGGCAGCAGGGTGCCCTGCACGAGCAGGCTCAGCACGATGACCCCCGCCGTGACGAACACGATGGCGTCGCGCCCTTCGAGCGGCGCTCCCGACTCGGTCGTGAGCGGCACCGAGAGCGCGATCGCGAGCGACACGGCGCCGCGGAAGCCCGCCATGGTGCTCACGACCCGCGCGCGATGGGGCGACCCGATCGGAGCTCCGCGCGCGGGCCTGGCGAACGGTGCGAACAGGAACTGGAAGAGGTAGCGCACGAGCAGCAGCGTGATCCAGACGACGAACGTCGTGAGAGTGAGCCACCAGATCTCTCGCGGCGAGATCTCGTGGACGATGTGCTGCACCTCGAGCCCGATCAGCACGAAGAGGCTGCCGTTGAGCAGATACACCCCGAACGGCCACGCCGCGACGGCCTGCCGCCGCGACTGCGCGGTCGTGATGCGCGGCGAGATCCAGGCGATGATGAGCCCCGCGAAGACGACGGCGAGCACGCCGGACGCGTGGATGAGCTCGGCCACGAGGAAGGCGGAGAACGGCACGAGCAGCAGCGTGATGTTGATCGACAGACTCGAGTGGATGCTGCGCAGCAGCAGGAACGCGAGCGCGGCGATCGCGATGCCCGCCGCGGCTCCGCCGACGTACGAGACGAGGACCGTCCACGTGATCGACCACGGCGTGACGCTTCCGCCGACGGCGAGCGACACCGCGATCGCGTAGACGACGAGCGCCGTGCCGTCGTTCGTGAGGCTCTCGGCCTTGAGCTTCATGAACGTGCGCTGCGGAAGCAGCCGGCCCAGGGCCGCGACGGCAGTCGCATCGGGCGGTGCGACGGCGGCGCCGAGGATCAGGGCCGCTTCCCAGGGCACCCCCATGAGGGTCGCCACGCCCGCCACCGCGAAGGCGGAGGCCACGACCAGGAGCGTGCTCATCGGGATGATGTAGCGCAGCGACCGGCGTATCGATCGCAGCGACGTCGTGAGGCTCTCCCAGAAGAGCATGACGGGGAGGAACAGCAGCAGCACCGTCTCGGGCGGCAGCTCGATCTCGCGGAGCGCCGGGAAGAATCCGAGCAGCAGCCCGATCACGACTAGCAGCAACGGCGTCGCGAGCCTCAGCCGAGGGGCGAGCAGCGTGCCGGTGAGCACCGCCAACCCCAGCAGCACCGTGACTTCGAGACCTTCCATGGCGACCCCCGCTCCGCGTGTGCGTCCAGTGTGCGCACAGGACAGAGCGATGGGACAGGCCCCGGCATTCCCTCTCTCCCTCGAGCCGGGTTTCAGGATGCCGACCCCGCGGCCGCCGGAAGGCTCGGTGGCGCTGTCCGCCGAGTCATCGACCCGAGGACCGCCGATAGCCTGGCGGGATGGTGATCTCGGCTTCCGGCGGCGTGGAACCGAGCGAACTGACCGCCCTCGCGTGGACGATGCTGGCGCTCGCCGCCGTCATCGTCGGGGTCTCGAAGACCGCGCTGCCGGGCGCCGCGACGCTCGCTGTGGCGATCTTCGCGGGGGTCCTGCCGGCGCGCAACTCGACGGCGACGCTCCTCGTGCTGCTCATCGTCGGCGATGCGCTCGCGCTGCTGCTCTACCGCCGTCACGCCGACTGGAAGACGCTGCTGCGGCTTGCGCCGGCGGTCGTGGCGGGACTCGTCGTGGGCGCGCTCTTCCTCGCGGTCGCGGACGATGCGTGGGTGCGCCGGACGATCGGCGTCATCCTGCTGGCTCTCGTCGCGCTCACGCTCTGGCTGCGGCGGCGCACCGGCGGCACTCCCGTCGCGGGGCGCGGAGGACTCGTCGTGCGCACCGGCTACGGCACGCTCGGCGGATTCACGACGATGGTCGCGAACGCCGGCGGGCCGGTCATGTCGATGTACTTCCTCGCGGCGCGGTTCGAGGTCAAGGCGTTCCTCGGCACCGCCGCCTGGTTCTTCGCGATCGTCAACATCGCGAAGCTGCCCTTCGCGGTGGGCCTGGGCCTCCTGACGCCGCAGACGCTGCTCATCGACCTCGTCCTGATCCCCGCGGTCCTGATCGGCGGCGCCATCGGTTGGGCCATCGCGAACCGGATCGACCAGGCGCTGTTCGAGCGGATCGTCTTCATCCTGACCGTGGTCGCGGCGCTCTACCTGCTCTTCGTCTGAGGTCAGTCCTCGTAGACGTCGTCGATCGCCCACACGCCGTTGTCGCTGACGACGATGTACTCCCAGCGATCCGCGTAGTCCTCGGGGCTGTCCGTCGGCGTGCCCTCGTTGTCGGAGAGGCTCGTGTAGGTCTCGGTGACCGAGACGGAGATCGTGCCGCCGTCCGTCGCGACGTTCCGGACCGTCGTGACGTAGTCGTACGTCCCCGATGCGAAGTCGCGCGCCGTGCTCGTGAAAGCCGCGCAGTCCGCGAGTTCGGAGTACTCGCGCAGGGCCGCGGTCGTCGAGAGCATGTACGCATCGCAGTCCGCCGTGAGCCACGCGTCGTTGTACATCAGCACGGCATCGACGGCGGCCTGCTGATCCGGATCGGGCAGCGGGTCGGCAGGATCGGGCGTCGTCGGCATGGACTCGCTCCGGTCGTCGATCACCCACCGGCTCTCCCACGGGATCACGAGGTACTCGTGTCGGTCCTCGTACCGGGCGGGGGTCTCGGTGGGGTTCCCCTCAGGGTCCACGCTGCTCGTGTAGGTCTTCCTGACCGCGACGGAGAGGCCCTCGTCGACGGTGTGGATCTCGCCGATGAACAGCGACCTGTCCTGCGTCCCGTCCGCGACCTCGGCCGACAGCGCGGCGAACTCGTCGCAGTCGGTCGCGCCGATGTTCGCCCGGAAGTCTTCCGTCGTGTCCCAGAAGTAGTCCTCGCAGCTGCCGCTCAGCACGGCATCCGAATAGTCGTGGATGACGTCGATCGCGCCGTACACGTCGTCGCTGTCGGGAGCCGGGCGGCCTTCCTCGTCCTCCTCCGCCGCGTCCGGTGCGGGCGACTCCTCGACCGCCACGGTGGGCGCCGGGCCCGTCGCCAGGGTGAGCGTCACGAAGATCACGACGGCCGCCACGACGAGCAGCGCCGCCCCGCCCGCGATCGCCCAGACGATGCCCGCTCGCGAGGCTCGCCGCTCGGGTTCGGGAACCGGCGGTCCGACGGTCGGCGACGCGGGATCGGCACCCGGATACCCCGTGCCGGGGATCATGTAGGCGGTCGGCGCTGGGCTCGGCCGGCTGTCGGAGACAGGTGTGGCGGGGGAGGCGAAGGGACTCGCGGGAGTCTCGGGCGTCCTGACATGGTCGGTCCAGCGCGCGCCGTCCCACCAGCGCTGCGCGCCATGGCCGTCGTCGTACCAACCGGGGGGCGAGGTGGTCATGGCGCCACACTAAACCGCGCCGGACCGCCCGCCTATAGGGCGCTCGCCTGGTGCCCTCCGTCGGCGGCGGGACCTCCCGGCAGCCGGCTCGGAGCCCCTCCGCGGGATCGCTCACCCGCCGTGTCGCGCGCTCAGCGCAGCACGCGCACGACGGTCACTCCGGGGGTCGCGCGGCCGTCGGTCGCCGACAGCTCGAGGACGACGGATTCGGGATGCTGCGCCAGGGCCGGCACCCCGCCGAGCTCGTATTCGAGCTCGAGCGACTCGTCCGAGCCGTCGAAGTGCTCGTCGGCGACGACCGTGCCATCGACCCGCACGATCAGTCGAGTCGGCTCCGAGCCGGTGAGAAGCCCGACACGCAGCACCCGAGCCCCGGCGGCGCGCAGGCGCACCGACATCCGGTCCCGTGTGACGCGTCGTCGTCGCCCGTCGCCCGTGAGCACCTCGCTCGCCGTCGCCCGGAAGCCGTGATCGGATTCGGGCTGCTGCTCGCCGAACGCGACGGCATCGATCGTGGCCTCGTCGAGCGACAGAGACGCGTCCGCGGCGAGAAGCGCCGCGCGCCGGGCCGCGACATCGCCCTCGGCGACCGGCCAGTACACCGTGTACCGCTCGTCGTGGATGCCGGCGAAGGGCTCGAGCTCGATCGTCTCGTCGGCGTCCAGGGTGCGCAGGGCGTAGCGCAGGGGAGCCTGCGGCTCGAGCCCCGCAACGCCGGGCGCGACGATCGGGAGGTCCGCGAGGCCGAAGAGCGGCCCGTGCGCGATGTGACCCATGCGGCTGTCGTCGGCGATCAGCCCGTCGAGGTGGCGCGTGCCGGCGCGCGCTGCGAGGACGATCGGGCCCGCGCGGAACGCCTGCCACGGCGACCCGTCGGGGAGGGGCTCGGCCGTGAGGCGCAGCGGTGCGCGGAACGTCACGGTATCGCCCGGCAGCCACTCGCGCTGAAGCACGAGGGCGCCGTCGACCGCGCGCCCCGCAGCCGGGACGCCGTTCACGGCGAGCCCGTCGAGCGCGCCCGCCCAGTCCGGCACCCGCAGCCGCAGAGCGAACTCCCGAGGCGCTTCGAGCTCGAGCACGACCGCGACCGCGTCGTCTTCGGGGAAGCGGGTCTCGACGCGGATCCGGCCGCCGAACTCGGGCACCTCGGCCTCGGCCGGCACGAACAGATTGACCGCGAGCGCGCCGTCCTCGACGCCGAACACCCACTCCGCGTAGCGCGCCTGCGCCTCGAGGCCCGTCCCGACGCAGCACCAGAAGCCGTCCTCGACCTGCGAGTAGACGCGGTAGTGCCGCGGGCGCATCGAGGTGAAGTACACGAAGCCGCCGCGGGACGGATGCTGCGACGCGAGCAGATGGTTGAAGAGCGCCCGCTCGGCGAACGCGAGATGCGCCGGCTCGAGCTCGTGCTCGGCGAGCGCGCGGGTGAGCTTGAGCATGTTGTACGTGTTGCACGTCTCGGGACCCTCGCGGTCCGAGGTCATGGGTGAGAAGTCGTCGAGTCCGTGGAAGTGCTCGCGGACGCTGTTGCCGCCCATCGCGACAGTCCGCCGCTCGACGACGGTGCGCCAGAACGCGTCGGCCGCCCGGCGGTAGGAGTCGTCGCCGGTCGCTGTCGCGGTCGCGGCGTAGCCGACGGCCTTCGGGATCTGCGTGTTGGCGTGCCGGCCCGTGAGGTCGTCCCGGTCCTCGAGCAGGGGATCGAGGATGACGCGATGCGAGAAGCGCTCCGCCATCGCGGCGTATTCGGCGCGGCCCGTCAGCTCGGCGAGCAGCGCGAAAGCCTCGTTCATGCCGCCGAACTCGGTGTCGAGCATCGCCTCGAACGACGCGTCGTCGATCGTGCGGGCGATCTCGAGCCACCAGTCCGCGAGGCGCACGACGACTTCGAGCGCGCCCTCGACGCCGCCGACCGCGTGCGCGTCGATGAGTCCCTGGAACGTCTTGTGCAGGTTGTACCAGGGCACCCAGTGGTCGGACCCGCCGAGCTGTCGCGCCGCCGTGGGCGCGTCATCCCGGAACGCCTCGAAGAGGGCGCGGCCACCGGGGATGCCGCCGACATAGCCCGTGCCGCGGGCCTCCTGCGCCCGTGCGAGCTCCGCTACGAGGTAGACGAGCCGCTCGCGCGCCTCGTGGGAGTCCGTCGCCGACCACAGGTGCGCGAGCGCGCTGAGCTCGTGCCCCGCGATGTGGCCGTCGAGGCCCGAGTCCTCCCAGTTGCCGTAGCCGTCGGCCTTGGCGGGGAGTCCCGCTTCGCGCAGGAAGGGCGCGAGGAGGCGGTCGGGGTCGAGCGCGAGTGCGTACGCGAGGTCGACGCGGACGGCGTTCGCGAACGGTCCGTCGGTGATGCGCACGCGGCTGAGCGGGAGGAACTGCACGGGGTCTCCTCGTCGAGATCGGCTTCCGGAACTGAGGGTTGCGTTCGGGGCCTGCACTAATTTAACGTTACAAACTGCTGCACCTCAACGCCGAATCCTGAGAGAGACGCCATGGTCGCCATTCCCTCCGACTCCACCCATCGCATCGACCGCCGCATCTACGGCCAGTTCGCAGAGCACCTCGGGCGGTGCATCTACGAGGGCGTGTGGGTCGGCGCGGGATCCGACATCCCGAACAAGAACGGCATCCGGACCGATGTCGTCGACGCGCTCCGGCACATCAAGGTGCCGCTCGTGCGCTGGCCCGGCGGATGCTTCGCCGACGAGTACCACTGGCTCAAGGGCGTCGGTGACGAGCGTCAGCCGATGGTCAACACGCACTGGGGCGGCGTCGTCGAGTCGAACGAGTTCGGCACGCACGAGTACTTCGAGCTGCTCAACCAGCTCGACGCCGAGGCGTACATCAACGGCAACGTCGGCAGTGGCACGGTCGCCGAGATGCACGATTGGATCGAGTACATGACGCTCGACAGCACGGCGCCCATGGCCGAGCTGCGCAAGCGGCACGGGCGCGAGCAGCCGTGGAAGGTCGAGTTCTTCGGCGTCGGCAACGAGAGCTGGGGCTGCGGCGGCAACATGCTTCCGCTGCACTACGCCAACGAGTACCGCAAGTTCCAGACCTACGTGCGGCAGTACGGAGACGCGCCCATCACGAAGATCGCGTGCGGCGCGAACTCCGACGACTTCGAGTGGACCGACGTGCTCATGGCGCGCGCGGCCGAGCACATGGACGGCCTGAGCCTGCACTACTACACGCTCCCCACGGGCGAGTGGAACGGCAAGGGGTCGGCGATCGACTTCGACGACTACGCCTGGTACGAGACGATCCGCCAGACCCGCCGCATGGAGGAGCTGCTCCGCCGGCACGGCGCCATCATGGACAAGTACGACCCGGCCAAGCGCGTGAGCCTCATCGTCGACGAGTGGGGCACGTGGTACGACGTCGAGCCGGGCACCAACCCCGGGTTCCTGTACCAGCAGAACACCGTGCGGGATGCCGTCGTCGCCGCCCTCAACCTGAACACGTTCCACCGCCACGGCGACCGCGTGCGCATGACGAACATCGCGCAGATGGTCAACGTGCTGCAGGCGATGCTCCTGACCGACGGCGGCAATCTCGTCAAGACGCCGACCTACCACGTGTTCGATCTGTACACGGATCACCAGGACGCCGAGTTCGTCGCGACCCCCGTGCCGGCCGGCACGACGCCCGGCGCGCTCGGGACCGAGGGCGACTTCACGGTCTCGCGCAAGGACGGCGCGCTGACGATCAGCGCGACGAACTGGGGTCTCGGACGCGAGCTCGAGGCCGACTTCGAGCTGCCGGGCGCCGCGACCGACCTCCTCCGGGCGCAGATCCTCACGGGCGCGCGGGCGAACTCGCACAACACGTTCGATCGCCCCGAGGAGGTCGCGCTGCACGACCTCGCCGTGCGCATCGACGGCAGCCGCGTGCGCTTCACGCTGCCGCCGCACTCGGTCGCGACGGTGCGGGTCGCACACGCGGAGTGATCCGGTGACGGGGGAGCGCGGCATCCGGGAGTCCCGGCGATGGTGACGATGCAGGATGTCGCGCACCGAGCCGGAGTCTCGGTCATGACGGTCTCGAACGTCGTGAACGACCAGCCGCACGTCCGCGCCGCGACGCGCGCGAAGGTGCTCGCGGCGATCGCCGAGCTCGGCTACCACGTCAACACGGCGGCGCGGAGCCTGCGTCAGGGCCGGACGGGCGTCATCGTGCTCGCCGTCCCCGAGATCGACCGGCCGTACTTCGGGCTGCTCGCGACGCTGCTCATCGAGCGCGCCGCGGCGCGCGGGTACGACCTCGTCGTCGAGCAGACCGCCGCCGCGCGCGACCGCGAGCTCGACGCCGTGGCGCGCTCCCGCCTGCGCAGCTCGGACGGCCTGATCATGAGCGCAGTCCAGCTGCACGACGACGACGTGGGACTGCTGCACGGCGACTTCCCGATCGTCATCCTCGGCGAGCGCTCCTTCACACAGCCGCTCGACCACGTCGTCATGGCCAACGAGGACGGGGGAGCGCTCGCGTCCCGACACCTCGCGGAGCGCGGATGCCGCCGCATCGCGATGCTCGGCGGACGCACGGGCGCACCCCACGACGACGACCTCACGACGCTGCGCGCCCGCGGGTTCCTCGCGGGCCTCGTCGCGGCGGGGCTCGCAGCAGACGAGGGGCTCGTGCGGTCCGTCGCCCTGACGTTCGAGGGCGGCTATCAGGGGACGATCGACCTGCTTGCCGAGACCGACGACATCGACGGGCTGTTCTGCGCGACGGACGTCGTCGCGATCGGCGCCGTCCGCGCGCTGAGCGACCGCGGCCTGCGCGTGCCCGACGACGTGCGCGTCGTCGGGTTCGACGACGTGCCGATCGCGTCGTTCCTCACGCCCTCGCTGACTTCGATCGCCCCCGATCACGCGGCGATGGCGGACGCCGTCATCGCGATGATCGTCGACCGCATCGAGGGCTCGCGCGATCCCCACGACTACCGCACGTTCACGGGCGCCGTGCGCCTCGTCGAGCGGGAATCGTCGCGCGCCTGACGAGCACGGAGCAGGGATCGGATGCCGCTCCCGCCGCCTCGCGACACGCGCGATCGACACATGGGCGTGTGCGACTAGGTGATTTCGCACCTGTCGTGAGAACATCGACGCGTCGGGTCTGCTCCGAGCGTTCAGGTACCCCGGACCGCACGGCCTCGCAGCGACCGACACGTGGATTCTCCCGAGATTCCGCAATGAAGACTCCGCCTCTTCGACCCCAGGGACGAAGTGCGCGATGCGAGCAGGTCCCCGGTCGGGCGCTTCCCCAGGCGCATCCCCAAGCCGGCCGGGGGCCGTTTCGCGTTTCCGGGCCGATGGCCCGCCTGGACGGCCCGTCGTTCATCGCGCCGCGCAGGCTTCCCGCAAGATCCGGCACACCGGCGCCCGGTTGCCACACGGAGTGGCGCGTCGGCGGCGTGCATTGTGACGCGCGCGAATTGCCGCGCCCGCGGACCGCGCCGTATAGTTAGGCAGGTAAGGCTACCCTCACACCCGAGCAGCCCTGCCGTGCGGCATCCCGCATCTCTTTTCCCTCTCTGTCTGGATCGACCTGTGCTCGCGACGTTCCTCATCGGACTCCGTGAAGGCCTCGAAGCCGCCCTCGTCGTCGGCATCCTGCTCGCGTACCTCACGCGTCTCGAGCGTCGCGACGTGCTTCCCCGGCTGTGGGCGGGCGTCGGGCTCGCCGTCGGGCTCGCCGTCGTCATCGGGGCGATTCTGACCTTCGGCGCGTACTCGCTGACCTTCGAGGGGCAGGAGCTGCTCGGCGGACTGCTCTCGGTGTTCACCGTCGCGATGGTGACGTGGATGATCTTCTGGATGCAGCGCACGGCGCGCACCCTGAAGAAGTCCCTCGAGGGAGGCCTCGACCGCGCGCTCGCGACCGGCACCCTGTGGGCGATCGTCGCGATCGGCTTCATCTCGGTCGCGCGCGAGGGCGTCGAGACGACGCTGCTGCTGTGGTCGATGGTGCAGTCGTTCGGCGACGCTCCCGCGGCGCTCCTCGGAGCCCTTCTGGGACTCGCCGCCGCGGTGCTGCTCGGATGGCTCCTCGCGCGGGGCATGCTGCGCCTCGACCTGCGCACCTTCTTCACGTGGACCGGCGCGTTCCTCGTGATCGTCGCGGCCGGTGTGCTCGCCTACGGCATCCACGACCTGCAGGAGGCAGGCGTCCTGCCAGGCCCCTTCACGGCCGCCGCGCCGATCGACCCTGCGACGGGCGCCGTCGCCGTCGGATGGGCGGCGTTCCCCTTCGGCTGGGCCTTCGACGTGAGCGCCGCGATCCCGCCCGGGAGCCCGCTCGCCGCGATCCTGCAGGCCACCGTCGGCTTCATGCCTGCGATGACGTGGCTGCAGGTCGTCGCGTGGGTGCTCTACGTCGGCATCGTCGGCTCGCTCTGGGCCCGCGCCCAGTTCGCCCGCCCCGCGGCGCGCCCCGCCGACAGGGTCCACGTCTCTTCCGGCGCCTCCGCCGCCCCCGCCGTCCCGCAAGGAGAAGTATGACCGCGCACCGTCTCGTCGGAGCCCTCGCCGTCGTCGCCGTCGGAGCACTCGCGCTCTCCGGATGCGTCGCGAAGGCCGACACGGCCACCGCCGACGCCCTGACCGTCACCTCCACGGCGGACGGCTGCGACGTCTCGACCGCTGCGGTCGAGAGCGGAACACTCGCGTTCGAGGTCACGAACGCCGGCGACGACGTGACGGAGTTCTACCTGCTCGCAGAGGACGGCCTGCGGATCGTCGGCGAGGCCGAGAACATCGCCCCCGGGGCATCCAGAACGCTGACGGTCGTCGCGCAGCCGGGCGAGTACTTCACGCTGTGCAAGCCGGGCATGGTCGGCGACGGCGTCGGCCGCGCCGGCTTCTCGGTGTCGGGCGAGACGGTCGCCGTCGACGGGCCGGACGCCGAGCTCAAGCAGCAGGCGGTCGACCTCTACGCGGCCTTCGTCAAGGACCAGGTCGGCCAGCTGCTGCCCGCCGTCGAGGCGTTCGCGACCGCGTACGAGTCCGGCGACGACGCGGCCGCCCAGGCGCAGTTCCCGCAGGTCCGCGCGTACTACGAGCGGATCGAGCCCGTCGCCGAGGCGCTCGGCGACCTCGACCCGCGCATCGACTACCGCGAGGTCGACGCCGTCGCGGAGGGTCTCGATTGGACGGGCTTCCACCGCATCGAGAAGGACCTCTGGGTTCCCGCGGCCGACGCGCTCAACGCCGACGGCGAGACGCCCGCGTGGCAGGACTGGGCGCCCTCGACACCCGCCGAGCGTGCCGCGTACGGCGACCAGCTCATCGCCGACGTGCAGGAGCTGTTCGACTACGTCCACTCCGACGACTTCCAGGCAGCGCTCGACGCGCAGGGCATCGCCGGCATCTCCAACGGCGCCATCGCGCTGCTCGACGAGGTCGCGACCGGCAAGATCCAGGGCGAGGAGGACTGGTGGTCGGGCACCGACCTCTCGGACTTCGCCGCCAACGTCGAGGGCTCCAAGATGGCGTTCTCGCTCGTCGAGGACTTCGCCGCGTCGTCGGGCGACGAGGGCGCCGCGCTGACGGAGGAGATCACGGCGGGCTACGCCGATCTCGAGGCCGCGCTCGCCGCGCACGGCTCGCTCGCGGCGGGGTTCGTGGACTACGCCGTGCTGACCGAGGAGGACAAGCGCGCGCTGACCGACCTCATCAACGCGCTCGCCGAGCCCCTGTCGCAGCTCACCGCGACCGCCCTGGCGTGACGTGAGCCCGACCGCTCCCGACGAGAACCCGACCCCCGCCGCCGAACCGGCCGGGTCGTCGGGCGTGTCGCGGCGCGGTCTGCTCACGGGTCTCGCGATCGGTGCCGGTGCCGCGGGCCTCGCCGTCGGTGCGAGCCTCGGGTCGGCCGGGAGCATCGCGGCACGCGCGAAGGATCGGGAGGCCGCCGAGGCCGGCTACGCCTTCTTCGGCGCGCATCAGGCCGGCATCAAGACGCGCGTGCAGGACCACCTGCACTTCGCGTCGTTCGACATGATGGAGCGCACCGACCGGGACGACCTCGTCGCGCTCCTGCAGGACTGGTCGTACGCCGCGTCCCGTCTCGTGCAGGGCCTCGACGTCAGTGCGACCGGCGCGGTCGGGGGATCGCCCGAAGCGCCGCCGGACGACACCGGCGAGGCCCAGGGGCTCACCGCGAGCGGGCTCACGATCACGTTCGGCTTCGGCCCCACGCTCTTCGAGGCGGACGGCGTCGACCGGTACGGCATCGCGGCGCAGCGGCCTGCGGGGCTCGAGAAGCTCCCCGCGTTCCTCGGCGACGACCTCGACCCCGCGACGTCCGGGGGCGACCTGTGCATCCAGGCGTGCGCCGACGACCCGCAGGTCGCTGTGCACGCGATCCGCAATCTGAGTCGCATCGCCTTCGGGCGGGCGCGGCTGCGCTGGTCGCAGCTCGGCTTCGGGCGCACGTCCCGCACGGCGGCCGATCAGTCGACGCCGCGCAATCTGTTCGGGTTCAAGGACGGCACGGCCAACATCCTCGCCGACGACACGGCGGCCCTCGACGAGCACGTGTGGGTCGCGGCATCCGATCGCCCCGACTGGATGGCCGGCGGCTCGTACCTCGTCGCGCGCAAGATCGCGATGCTCGTCGAGACGTGGGATCGCGTGCGCCTGTCGGAGCAGAACTCGATCATCGGACGCGAGAAGGGCAGCGGCGCGCCGCTCTCGGGCGGACGGGAGTTCACCGAGCCCGACTTCGCGGCCGAGGCGGCCGACGGCACGCCCGCGATCCCCGTCGCGAGCCATGTGCGGCTCGCGCACCCCGACTTCAACGACGGCACCCGGATCCTTCGCCGCGGCTACAACTTCGTCGACGGCAACAACGAGCTCGGGCGCCTCGACGCGGGCCTGTTCTTCCTCTCGTTCCAGCGCAGCCCCGAGCAGTTCGTGCGGCTGCAGCGGTCCTTGTCGACCGACGTCATGAACGAATACCTGCGCCACGTCGGATCCGGCATCTGGGCAGTCCCGCCCGGCGCCGCACCCGGGTCGTACGTCGGGGCGGGGCTCTTCGCCTGAGCCGCGACGTCGCGCCCGACCCGCGTCTGAGCGGAGAAAAAACCTCCGCATGGAGGTTTGTGCGAGTAGGATGCCATCATGCCCGATGAGCCCGCGAACCCGCGCTCCCGCGGCTCGTACGCGAAAGGCGTCGCGCGCCGCCAGGAGATCCTCGACCGTGCCATCGAGGTGTTCGCCGAGCGCGGCTCGGACCGCACGAGCCTGCGCGCGATCGCGGCCGAGGTCGGCGTGACGCACGCGGCGCTCGCACACTACTTCGGGTCGCTCGAGGAGCTCCTGGTCGCGGTGTACCGCGAGTCCGAGCGGCGCGGCGACGAGCGCGAGCCGCGCAACCCCGATGCGACCCCCGTCGAGATCATGCGCGAGTGGACCGTCGCCAACCGCGAGGTCGCGGGGCTCGTGCAGCTGTACTCGACGCTCGTCGCGGCGGCGCTCGAGGAGGGGCATCCCGCGGCGCGCGAGTTCGCGACGACGCGCTTCGACCGGGTCCGCTCCGACCTCGCCGAGCGCGTGCGCCGCAGTCAGGTCGCGGGCCGCATCCGCCCCGACCTCGACCCGCTCGCCGTCGCGGCACTCGTGGTCGCGGCATCGGACGGTCTGCAGACGCAGTGGCTGCTGGATGCGTCCGCCCCGCAGGACGCCGCGCTCCTCCTGCTCGAACAGCTGCTGGAGTCGCCGGCGCGCGGTGTCTGAGGTCCGCGCTACCGTGCCTCCATGGCAGAGCGGGTGGAGGCGTGGTGGGCGCGCCGGCAGTTCTCGCGCGGCGCCGACGTGCCGTACCCGATCGGCACATACCGCGAGGCGTGGGCTCCGTACCCCGCGCTGATCCGGCAATACCATCCCGACCTCAACGCCGGGATCACGCTGACGCAGATCCCGCCCGCTGCCGACGTCCTGCTGCTGTGGCAGTGCGAGGCCGGGCACACCTTCGCCGCGACGCCGACCGAGCAGCGTGCGCGACCCGGGCGCGAGAGGCGCCGCTCGGCGTGGTGCCCGGACTGCACGTCGCTCGCCAAGCCCGCGCGCACGCCGTGGCCCGGCGAGGCGCCGCGTGCGCGCGTCCCCGCGTCAGCGCGCGCGAAACGCCCGAAGACAGCCAAGCCGCTGTGCGCCAAGACGCCCGCGGTGCCCGTCGGCGAGCCGTTCGCGAGCGTGTGCGCGCCGGCGCCCGCGTCGGCCGTCGAGGGGCAGCTGCGCGCCGACGTGTTCGGGCGTCTCGCCGTCACGACGGGGCTCAACGCCGTGCGCGTGAGCCGCCCGTTCTTCGACCACGTCGAGGTGTGGCCCGACATCCTGCTGCCCGAACTGCGCATCGCGATCGAGTACGACACTCCGGGCCGGTTCGGGCTCGAGCACGTCGGCGGCCGAGAAGACGCCGACCGCCGCAAGGACCGCGCGCTGCGGGCGGCGCACTGGGAGGTCGTGCGCATCCGCACGGGCAGGCTCGAGAAGCTCGGGCCGCACGACCTCCAGGTCGCGAAGATGGGACGCAAGGGACTCGCCCAGCTCATCGACGTCTTCCGCGACATCCGGGGTCCGCTGCTCGTGGACGCCTACCTGACCTGACGGAGAAGGCGGGCGGTCAGAGACCCGCGAGCAGCTCGCGCAGGCGGGCGGACTCCTCGGGAGCCATCGAGTACCCGTGCTCGGGGGCGGGGTAGCCTCCCGTGCGGACGTCGGCCGCATACTCCGCGACGCCCTCGATCATGACGGACCGCAGCCGTGCGTACTGCTTGACGAACTTGGCGGGACGGCCGCCGTAGATGCCCAGCAGATCGTGGAAGACGAGCACCTGTCCGTCGGTGCCGGAGCCCGCGCCGATCCCGATGACGGGCACCTGCATGAGCGGCATGACAGCCTCGGTCACGTCGCTCGGGATGGCCTCGAAGACGACGGCGAAGCAGCCCGCCTGCTGCAGCGCGAGGGCGGCGCGGCACACCGCGAGCGCCTCGTCGGCCGTACGGCCCTGCGAGCGGTAGCCGCCGAGCACCGCGGCGGTCTGCGGCGTGAGCCCGACGTGGCCCATGACCGGGATGCCGGCCGCGACGATCGCGCGGGCGCGGTCGATCGAGGTGCCGCCGCGCTCGATCTTGACGGCGTCGGCGCCGGTCGTCTTGATGAAGCGCTGGGCGGTCGCGACGGCCAGCTCGTCCGACCCCTCGTACGACCCGAACGGCAGGTCGGCGACGAGGAGCGGCGTCGAGAGCCCGCGGCGGACGGCCGCAGTGAGCATGAGCATCTCGTCGATCGTGACGGGCACGGTGCTGTCGTAGCCGAGCACCGTCATGGCGGCGGAGTCTCCGACGAGCACGATGTCGACGCCCCCGGCATCGACGATCTGCGCGGTCGGGTGGTCGTAGGCCGTCACCATCGCGATCGGCTCGCCGGTCGCCTTCTTCGCCGCGAGATCGGCGAAGGTGACCTTGCGCCGCGGTTCGGAGGGGACGGATGCCGCGCCGTGCACGCTCACGCGAGCGCTCCGCGGAGTTCGGCGACGGCGTCGTCGACGGACACGATCGCGTTGTCGCGGCCGACGTGCACGACGATCGGCTCGTAGCCCGCGAGCTCGGCCTCGTCGTAGTCGGCGTAGGAGATGACGATGACGGTGTCCCCGTGGTGGACGAGCCGCGCCGCCGCGCCGTTGACCTGGATCTCGCCCGATCCGCGCACTCCAGCGATCGTGTACGTCTCGAATCGCGCTCCGTTGTCGACGTCGACGACGTGCACCTGCTCGTGCTCGCGGATGTCGGAGGCTTCGAGCAGCTCGGGGTCGATCGTGATCGAGCCCACGTAGTTGAGGTCGCTGCCGGTCACTGTCGCACGGTGGATCTTCGACTTGAGCATCGTTCGGCGCATCAGGCCTCCAGGATCCGGTTGTCGATGAGGCGTGCGCGGCCGACGCGCGCCGCGACGGCGAGCAGGGCCGGCCTTGCGACGACGTCGACGGGCCGCAGGTCGTCGGGGGAGCGCAGCTCGAGGTACTCGGGCACGATTCCGGATGCCGCGAGCTCGGCGTGCGCCGCCGCGAGCACGCTCGCGGCGTCTGTGCGCCCCGCCGCGACCGCGGCTTCGGCGGCGGAGAGCGCGCGGTTGAGCGCCGTCGCCTGCGCGCGCGCCTCGGCGTCGAGGTACACGTTGCGCGAGCTCATCGCGAGGCCGTCCGCCTCGCGCACGATGGGGCACGCGACGATCCGGACGGGGATGTCGAGGTCGCGCACGAGCCGTCGCACGACGACGATCTGCTGCGCGTCCTTCTGTCCGAAGTAGGCGGCGTCGGGGGCGACGATCGCGAAGAGCTTCGCCACGACCGTTGCGACGCCGTCGAAGTGGTGCGGGCCGCGCACGGCTCCGCACAGCACCTCGGTGATCCCCGAGATGTGGATCGTGGTCGCGAAGCCGTCCGGATAGACCTCGCCGACGGCCGGCGCGAAGAGGATGTCGACGCCCGCATCGCGCGCGAGCGCGGCATCCCGCTCCTCATCGCGGGGGTAGGCCGAGAGGTCCTCGTTCGCGCCGAACTGCGTCGGATTGACGAAGAGCGAGACGACGACGAGGCCGCTCTCGGCGCGCGCCTGGCGGATGAGCGAGAGGTGGCCCTCGTGGAACGCGCCCATCGTCGGGACGAGGCCCACGATCTCGCCGCGCGAGCGCGCGTCGGCGACGGCGGCGCGCACGTCGGCGACGGTCCGGACGATCCTCACGAGACGAACGCCTCGGACGAGGCGGCATCCGCCGCGCGGGCCGCGAGGGCGCGCGTGTGCTGCGTCAGGACGTCGAAGAGCGGCAGCAGGTCGGGCCCGGCGTCCGCGACGGCGGCGCGCTGGCGGGCGAGTGTCTCTTCGTCACCGCGGGCGACGGGTCCCGTGAGCGCCGACTCGGGACCGAGTGAGGCCCAGTTCTCGACCGTGCGCCGCACGAGCGGTGCGAGCAGCTCCCGCGCGTCGGCGGGCGAGAGCCCGGCGGCGCCCGCGATGCGCTCGGCCGCGTCCTCGAGCGTCACGAGGAAGTTCGACGCGATCGACGCGGCCGCGTGATACGCGGCGCGGTGCGGGTCGGCGATCGTGAAGGGATGCGCGCCGAGCGCGGTCGCGAGCGCGAGCGCGGCATCCGTCGCCTCTTCGCTCGTCCCCGCGATGGCGCAGCCGATGCCCTGGAACGCGTCGGGACCCTCGTCGCCGACGAACGACTGGAGCGGATGCAGCGAGAAGTCGACCGGCAGGCCCGCGAGCGGCGTCGCGCCGGAGGTGTGGCCGATCCATCGGCCGGCGCCCGCGACCTGGGCGGCGGCCGCCGCGATGGAGTCGTCCGGCACGCACAGCAGGACGACGTCGGCGGGCTCGACGCGCTCGCCGCGGCCCGTCGGACCGTGGACCGTGAAGCCCGCCGCGCGGAGCGCCCGCGAGAGGACTCGGCCGAGACGTCCGGCGCCGACGACGCTGATCGTCGAGAAGGCGCGCGGAGCGGAAGGTGAGGAGGGTGTCATGGCTGCGGGTCCGGGAGGTGGGCACCGGACATGTGAAGTCTACTTCTTGGTGGATCGCGTCCAGAAAGCGGGGGTGCGGCTAGCGGTCGCCGTCGACGAGCTGCCGCAGTGTGAGCGCGAGCGTCGCCTGATCGGCGGGGCTCACATCGCCCAGGGCCGCGGCCTCGGCGCGCACGAGTTCGGTCATCGCGGCATCCACGCGCCGCTCGCCCTCGGTCGTGATCGCGACCAGGATGCCGCGCCCGTCGTCCGGGTTCGGCCGGCGCACGACGAGCCCGCGCTCCGTGAGCTTGTCGAGCCGCGTCGTCATCGCGGCGCTCCCGATCATGGCCGCCGTCACGAGCTGCGTCGCTGTGAGCTCGGTGCCCGCACGGCGGAGCGCCGCGAGCACGTCGAACTCCCAGGCGGCGAGGCCCGCGTGCGCGAAGGAGCGCGCGCGGAGCTTCGCGAGGTGCACGGCCGCGCGGCGCAGGCGCGACATGACGTCGAGGGGCGTCAGGTCGATGTCGGGGAGCAGGCGCGACCACGCGTCGATGAGGAGGTCGACCTCGTCGTCCTTGTCGCGGGCGCTGTCGGGCATGTTCCGACGGTAGCCGAAGTCTCCGGAGGGCAGGGCATGGGCGCCCGCGCGAGCCCCGGGTTCGGTTCGGGGTGAGTTGGTGCCGGGTACGGGCGGGTGAGGCGGCAGGGAGTCACCCCGCGCAAGCCTCGCGCTGCTGGATGGGGTGGGTGGGTGCCGGGTGCGGGCCCGCGAGGCGGCGGGAACTCACCCCGCGCAAGCCTCGCGCTGCTGGATGGGGTGGGTGGATGCCGGGTGCGGGCCCGCGAGGCGGCAGGAACTCACCCCGTGCAAGCCTCGCGCTGCTGGATGGGGTGAGTCGATGCCGGGTGCGGGCCCGCGAGGCGGCAGGAACTCACCCCGCGCAAGCCTCGCGCTGCTGGATGGGGTGAGTTGGTGCCGGGTGCGGGCGGGTGAGGCGGCGGGAACTCACCCCGCCGGCCGAGCGGCCCGCGCGCGGAAACGGCCGAGGCCGGCAGCATCCCGGATCTGTCGTCCCTGGAGGGACGAGAGGGGGACTGCTGCCGGCCTCGGCCGCTGCGCCGTGCGTCAGTTGCCCGCGCGGCGCTTGTTGTAGACGTCGAAGGCGACGGCGAGGAGCAGCACGAGGCCCTTGACTGCCTGCTGCCACTCGATGCCGATCCCCATGATCGACATGCCGTTGTTCAGGACGCCGATGATGAGACCACCGATGATGGCGCCGCCGATCGTGCCGACGCCGCCCTGCACCGCGGCGCCGCCGATGAAGGCCGCCGAGATGGCCTCGAGCTCGAAGCCGTCACCGGCCTTGGGGCCTGCAAGGTTGAGGCGCGCCGTGAAGATGAGGCCCGCGAGCGCCGCGAGGAAGCCCATGTTGACGAACAGCCAGAAGTCGACGCGGCGCGTCTTGATGCCCGAGAGCTCGGCCGCGTGGCGGTTGCCGCCGATCGCGTAGATGTGGCGGCCGAACACCGTGCGGTTCATCACGACGCTGTACGCGAGGATCAGCAGCGCCAGGATGATGAGCGTCACGGGGATGCCCTTGTACGACGCGAGCGCCCACGTGAACCAGCCGATGACGAACGACACGAGCACGAGCTTCACGATGAACCACGTGAGGGGCTCGACCTCCTGGCCGTACTTCTGACGGCCGGCGCGCGTGCGGACCTGCTGCACGACGAGCGCGACGATGCCGACGGCGCCGATGAGGAGCGTGAAGACGTCCGGGTCGGCCTCGCCGAAGATGCTCACGAGGAAGCCGTTGCCGAGGGCGCGGTACTCCGTGGGGAACGAGCCGATGTTCTGGTTGCCGAGCACGACGAGCGCGAGACCGCGGAAGATGAGCATGCCCGCGAGCGTCACGATGAACGCGGGGATGCCGGCGTAGGCGACCCAGAAGCCCTGCCACGCACCGACCAGGGCGCCGATCAGGAGCGACAGGACGACGGCGAGCCACCAGGGCAGGCCCCACGTGACCGCGAAGACCCCCGAGCACGCACCGACGAAGGCTGCGACCGAGCCGACCGACAGGTCGATGTGACCCGCGATGATCACCATGACCATGCCGATCGCGAGGACGAGGATGTACCCGTTCTGCACGACGAGGTTCGAGATGTTCTGCGGACGCAGGATGATGCCGTTCGTCAGGAACGCGAACAGCGCGACGACGGCGATCAGGGCGATGAAGATGCCGTTCTTGCCGAGGTCGCTCAGGACGTGGCTGAGCCAGTTGGTGAACTTGTTCTCGGTGGGGTTGATGTTGGCGCCGACCGCGGTCGAGCCGGGAGTGTTCTCTGACATTTCTGTGTGCTCTCTCGCGCGCGGGTCAGCGCGGCTTCTCCATGGTCATGAGCTTGAGGACGGCCTCGGGCGTGGCCTGGTCGATGGGCAGTTCGCCCGTGATGCGTCCCTCCGAGAGGGCGTAGACGCGGTCCGAGATGCCCAGCAGCTCGGGGAGCTCGGACGAGATCACGATGATCCCCTTCCCGGATGCCGCGAGCTTGTTGATGATCGTGTAGATCTCGTACTTCGCGCCGACGTCGATGCCGCGCGTCGGCTCGTCGAGGATCAGGACGTCGGGGTCGGAGTAGATCCACTTCGACAGGACGACCTTCTGCTGGTTGCCGCCCGAGAGCTTGCCGGTCTTGGCCAGGACGCTCGGCGCCTTGATGTTCATGCTCCTGCGGAACTCGTCGGCGACCTTGTACTCCTCGTTGTCGTCGACGAGCCCGCCCTTGGTGAGCTTGTTGAGCGACGACATCGAGATGTTGCGCTTGATGTCCTCGATGAGGTTGAGGCCGTAGGTCTTGCGGTCCTCCGTCGCGTACGCGAGGCCGTTCTCGATGGCCTCCGCGACGGTGCGGGTCTTGATCTCCTTGCCGCGCATGAAGACCTTGCCCGAGATGCGCGAGCCGTAGCTGTGGCCGAAGAGGCTCATGGCGAACTCGGTGCGACCCGCGCCCATGAGACCGGCGATGCCGACGATCTCGCCCGCGCGGACGTTGATCGAGACGTTGTCGACCATGACGCGCGAGGCGTCGGCGGGGTGGTGCGCCGTCCATTCCTCGACGCGCAGCAGCTCCTCGCCGATGTGCGGCTCGTGGTCGGGATAGCGGTGCTCGAGGTCGCGCCCCACCATGTCCTTGATGATGCGGTCCTCGGTCACATCGGTCTTCGCGATCGTCTCGATCGTCTTGCCGTCGCGGATGACCGTGACGGTGTCGGCGACCTTTTTGATCTCGTTCAGCTTGTGACTGATGATGATCGACGTGATGCCCTGCTCGCGCAGGCTGAGGATCAGGTCGAGCAGGTGATCGGAGTCCTCGTCGTTGAGCGCGGCCGTCGGCTCGTCGAGGATCAGGAGCTTGACCTCCTTCGACAGGGCCTTGGCGATCTCGACGAGCTGCTGCTTGCCGACGCCGATCTGGTTGGCCTTCGTCGTCGGGTTCTCCTTCAGGCCGACGCGCTTGAGCAGCGCACCCGCCTCGAAGTTGGTCTTGTTCCAGTCGATGAGGCCGCCGGTCTTGCGCTCGTTGTTGAGGAAGATGTTCTCGGCGATCGACAGGTACGGGCTGAGCGCCAGCTCCTGATGGATGATGACGATGCCCTTGGCTTCGCTGTCGTTGAGGTTCTTGAACTCGACCTCTTCGCCGACGTAGACGATCTGGCCGTCGTAGGTGCCGTGCGGGTAGACGCCCGACAGCACTTTCATGAGTGTGGATTTGCCGGCGCCGTTCTCGCCGCAGATCGCATGGATCTCACCGCGCTGAACCTCGAAGTTGACGTTCGAGAGGGCCTTCACGCCGGGGAAGGTCTTCGTGATGCCGCGCATCTCGAGAATGGTTTCGGTCATTTCGCCGACTTCCTCGTGGGGACTGACAAGGGGAGCGTAACGGGGGGTGAGACGGTGGCGGGGGAGCCCCGCCACCGTCTCGGAAGGCTCGGCTTAGAGGCCGAGGTCTTCCTTGGTCCAGTAGCCGGTGTCGACGAGAGCCGACTCGACGTTGTCCTTGATGACCGGGACGGGCGCCAGGAGGTAGGACGGAACGACCTTGACGTCGTTGTCGTACGTCTCAGTGTCGTTGACCTCGGGCTCCTCGCCGTTCAGGAGCGCGACGGCCATGCCGGCGGCGACCTTCGCGAGCTCACGCGTGTCCTTGAAGATCGTGGCGTACTGCTCGCCCGAGAGGATCGCCTTGACCGAGTCGACCTCGGCGTCCTGGCCCGAGATGATCGGCCACTCGTCGCCGACCGTGTAGCCGGCGTCGGTGAGGGCCGAGATGATGCCGCGCGAGATGCCGTCGTAGGGCGAGAGCACCGCGTTGACCTGCGTGCCGTCGGAGTAGTTCGCCGTGAGGAGGTCCTCCATGCGGCTCTGGGCGGTCTCGCCGTCCCAGCGCAGCGTTGCGGCCTGCTCGATGTCGGTCTGGCCCGACTTCACGACGAGCGTGCCGTCCTCGATGTAGGGCTCGAGGACGTCCATGGCGCCGTTGAAGAAGAAGAACGCGTTGTTGTCGTCGAGCGAACCCGCGAACAGCTCGATGTTGAACGGGCCCTCGGGGGCGCCGTCGGTCGGGTTGCCCTCGAGGTCGGTGAGGCCCAGGCCGTTGAGGACCGTCCACGCCTGCTGCTGGCCGACGAGGAAGTTGTCGAACGTCGCGTAGTAGTCGACGTTCTCGGTGCCCTTGATGAGGCGGTCGTACGCGATGACGGGGATGTCCGCGTCCGCCGCGGTCTGGAGGACCTCGGAGAGCGTGGTGCCGTCGATCGACGCGACGATGAGCGCCTCGGCGCCCTTCGTGATCATGTTCTCGATCTGCGAGACCTGCGTGGGGATGTCGTCCTCTGCGTACTGCAGGTCGACGGAGTATCCCTCGGCTTCGAGAGCGGCCTTGACGGCGTCGCCGTCCGCGATCCAGCGCTCGGAGGACTTCGTCGGCATCGCAACGCCGATGAGGCCGCCGTCGCCCGAGCCGCTGTCGCCCGAGTCTCCCGTGCCGCCGCCCGAGCAGGCGGTGAGCATGAGTGCTCCGGCAGCAACAGCCGCGAGGAGGAACTTGTTCGCCTTCACTGTGTTTTTCCTTTCGTTCGACATCGTCGTCAGGTGTCGATGGGGGTGACCGCGCCCGGTTCGGGCTACCGGCGGTCGTCGGTGGTCTTGGTCGTGCGTTCGCGGAACGCGGCGTGCAGCCGGTCCACGGTCTCGTGGGGGAGGGATGCCGCGGCCCCGGTCGTGCGGACGAGGAGCGCGACGCGCGCCATCTCCTCGACGAGCCCGGCCGATGCCACGGCTTCGCGGGCCGAATCGCCCGTGACGTACGCGCCGTCGCCGGCGACGAGGACAGCCGGCGCGGGGCCGGACGAGAGGGCTTCGACGACCGCGTCCGCGACGGCGGCGGAGTCGTCGAGCGGCGGCGTCACGATCGGGATGCCGCTCCCGAAGCGCTCCGCCATCGCGGCGACGAGGCACGGGATGCCCTCGCCCGCGGCGACATGCGCGAGCACGTACGGCGACTGGCTGCGCACGATGCCGCGCACGGCGGGACGGTCGCGGTAGAGGCGGGAGTGCACCGCGACGTCGGCGCCCGGGAGCCGCTCGCTGCCGGGGGTGCCAGTGAGCGCGTCGCCGTCGAGATCGCACACGATGGCGTTCTCGGGGGCGAGGTCGTCGTGGTCGCCGGCCGGCGGCTTGATGACGAACAGGTCGGCGCCGGGTACGCGGACCGACAAGTCTCCGCCGCCCCAGCCTGCGAGACCGGCCTGCACGAGCTCGGTGCTCAGCGCCGCGACCTCGGCGCGGACGCGGGCGATCGCGACTTCGGTCTTGACGCCGCGCACGTACTGCTCGCGCGTGGTGGCATCGTCGGTCCGGGTCACGAGACGCACTTCCTTGTCGGTCTGATCGATGTGACGAACCATGTGACCGTTCACATGGCAAGAGCGACTATGCCCGGCGGGTGCGGGGTGTGTCAATCCGAGGATGTCTCGGGTTGATAACGACTCGTCAGATCGGCTGCGCGGGGCCGGCCGACGCCCGCACGACAAGCTCGGGCGTGATCGTGGTCGTCATGACGCTGCCCGCGTCGTCGAGCGGACCGAGCAGCAGCTCGACGGCGCGACGGCCGAGTTCGATGAAGTCCTGACGCACCGTCGTGAGCGGCGGCCAGAAGTGCGCCGCCTCGGGGATGTCGTCGAATCCCACGATGCTGATGTCGCGGGGCACGTCGAGCCGCTCGTCGCGGATCGCGTGCATGAGCCCGAGGGCCATCTGGTCGTTCGCCGCGAAGATCGCCGTGAAGTCCCGCACACGCAGCAGCTCGCGGCCCGCGTAGTAGCCGAAGTTCGCGCTCCAGTCGCCGAGGATGGGCGGCGTGACGGGGACGTCGTTGGCGCCCATCTCCTCGAGGAAGCCTCGCATGCGGGCTTCCGCCTCGATCCAGTCCTGGGGCCCCGCGATGTGATAGATCGACCGGTGTCCCAGGCTGATCAGGTGTTTTGTCGCGAGACGCGCGCCCGCGATCTGGTCGACAGAGAGCGTGTGGTCGGGATCGAGGTCCGTCGACTGCAGCGTCACGTACGGGATGTCGAGCCGATGCTGCGCGAGGGCCCGGACGACGCGCACCTGTGGCGCGATGACGACGAGGCCCTCGACCGACTGCGCCATGAGGTGCGAGAGCCCGTCGATGATCGACTGCGGATCGGACGCGTCGATGTTCGCCGTGCTGACCCAGTAGCCCCGCGCTCGGGCGGCGGCCTCGATCGAGGCGATGCTCGACGCCGGGCCGTACATCGTGCTCCCGGACGCGAGGATGCCGATCGTCTGTGACCTGCTCGTCACGAGCGCGCGCGCCGCGCGGTTCGGCCGGTAGTTGAGCGTCTCCATCGCCTCGAGTACGCGGTCCCGGGTCTCGGGGCGGATGCTCGGGTGATGGTTGAGAACGCGCGAGACGGTCTGGTGCGACACGTCGGCCAGGCGCGCGACATCCCGAATGCTCGGCGGTCGGCGCCCCGTCGCGTCGTCGCTCATCTTCTCCATCTCCCCCGAGGCATGTGTACGGTCACATCAAACCC
Organism: Microbacterium sp. SS28; assembly: GCF_022761035.1. GTDB lineage: Bacteria > Actinomycetota > Actinomycetes > Actinomycetales > Microbacteriaceae > Microbacterium. The sequence continues at coordinate 1,125,023 of NZ_JAKWJP010000001.1, read as the reverse complement.
GGCGGATTTCCCGCGGTCAAGGCGCAAAGGCGCGAATCTACGATGTGACAGTCACATGCTAGGAGGATCAGGGGGCTCTCGCATGCGTCCTCTGTCACATTGAGCGTCGCGCCTATGCTGGCCTCGTGCCCGACTTCGCGCGGTTCCTTCCGCTGAGCAACCGGCCCAAGGCCGACGAGGACGCTGTGACGTCCGACCGCCGGCGTCCGCTTGCCGCGGTCGTCGCAGAGGCCGCGCGACTGCTGGACGCAGCGGAATCGACGGATGCCGCATCCTTCGTCCGCGCGGCGGGACTCTCCGATCTCGGTGCGATCGACGATTCCGTGAACCTCTACGCGGCTGCGGCGACGATCGCCACCGGCCGGAAGCGTTCCACGAAGGCGCTCGCACGCGCCGTCCGCGCGCTGCTGCTGCTCGCGCGCGAACTCGGCGCCGAGCCGAGGATCGACCCGATGACGCTCGGGATCGTCGCGCTCTACGGCGCGACGTCGGCGTCGCTCGAGCGGCGGGCCGTCATCCAAGGGCACGCGCTCAAGGCGACGGACGCCGACTGGGAGTTCGGCAGAGGTCCTGTCCTCGAAGGGACGGCGCTCGAGATCGCGGGCTTCCTGCTGGCGGTGACCGATGTCGCCCCCCAGCCCGCACCCAGACGCCCGGACGACGCGGCGGACTAACCGCCGTTCAGCACCCCGAGGAGGCCCGACACGATCATGTAGAGGCCGATCGCGCCCACCACGACCCAGATCCCGATGCGGGTCGGCGTGATGCCGCTCTTCTTGCCGTCGCCCGGGTCGCTCATCGTTCCAGGGTACGCGGCCCCGGCGCTCCCGTCGTACGGCGGACGATGAGCTCGGTCGGCAGCTCGACGTGGCGGTGGGGCACCGGGTCTCCGCGGCGCAGCGCGTCCACGAGCTCGACGGCACGGGCCGCCATCGCGGCGATGGGCTGGCGCACTGTCGTGAGCGCCGCGGTCCGCAGCCGGGGGTTGTCGTCGAACCCCACGATGCCGACATCCTCAGGGATGCGGCGGCCGGCGTCGCGCAGCGCCGCCGCCAGGATCGCCGCGAGGTCGTCGTTGAAGGCGAAGATGCCGAGCCGGCGCCCGTCCGAGAGCGCGAGCAGCCTCTCGACCGCCGCACGCGAGACACCCGACCACTCGGCGTCGACGAGGTCGACCGTCGCCCCCGGGAGCTCGAGCGCGACGGCTTCGCGGAACCCGCGCTCGCGGGCGCGGCCGAACCGGTAGCGCAGCCGCCCCGTCGCGAACGCGAATCCCTCGTACCCCTGGGCGACGAGGTGCCGGCCCGCGTCGAGTCCGCCCTGATGATTGGTCGCGCCGACGCTCGCGAGGGCGACATCCGTCTCGGCCTGCGGATCGAGCAGGACCGCGGGCACGGCGAAACCCGCGAGCAGATCGAGCTGCCGCCGCGTCGGCGTGACGAGCGCCAGCACGACGCCCGACGACCGCCGCTCCGCGATGCGGGCGGGCCAGTCGTCGGCGGGATCGTCGCGCTCGCGTGTGAGCACGACGTCATAGCCGAGCTCGAACGCGCGCTCGTGCGCTCCCGTCACCACTTCGTTCGACCAGGGGTTGCCGACGCCGCCGATCACGAGCTCGATGAGCCGGGGATCCGTGTGCGGCTTGCGTCCGCGCGGCGTCGAGGTGCGGTCGTAGCCGAGTCGTTCCGCCGCATCGAGCACGGCCCGGCGCGTGGCCGGCGCGTAGTCGCCACGGCGCGCGAGGACGCGCGACGCCGTACCCGGCGAGACACCCGCCGCGTCGGCGACGTCGCGCAGCGACGTGCGGCGGGGAGCGGCATCCATGGGTATATATTTGCGCACTATTTCGCGGACGGATGCCGTCGCCTGGCATCGTCGTGGGCGGAAAGGATGCCGTCATGCCAGCTCAACGCAGAGCCCTGATCGTGCGCGGGGGGTGGGATGGCCATCACCCCGTCGAGGCGACCGAGCGATTCCTGCCCTTCCTGACGGACCAGGGATTCGACGTGCGCGTCGAGGAATCGACCGCCGTCTACGCCGATGCCGCGGCGCTCGCCGAGACCGATCTGATCGTGCAGTGCGTCACGATGTCGGGCATCGAGCACGCCGAGCTCGCGGGCCTGCGCGCCGCCGTCGAGGCGGGGACGGGGCTCACGGGGTGGCACGGCGGGATCGCCGACTCGTTCCGCAACTCGTCGGACTACCTGCAGCTCGTGGGCGGCACCTTCGCTACGCATCCCTCCGTCGCCCCCGGCGAGACGCGCCTCGAGGGTGAGGAGAACTTCCGCGACCACACAGTGCAGCTCACCGAGCTCGGGAAGCGGCATCCCATCACGGAGGGCCTCGCGGACTTCGCGCTGCACACCGAGCAGTACTGGGTGCTCTACGACGACCTCAACGACGTGCTCGCGACCACGACGCACCCCGCGGAGCCGTGGCAGCAGTGGCACCGTCCGCACGTCTCGCCCGTCGTCTGGACGCGGCAGTGGGGCGCAGGGCGCATCGTCGTCTCGACGCCCGGGCACAGCCTCGACGTGCTCGACGACCCGAACGTCCGCACCATCATCGAGAGGGGAATGCTGTGGGCAGCCCGCACCGCATCGGCGTCGTAGGTCTCGGGGTCATCTCGGGCGTCTATCTCGAGACGCTTTCGCAGGCTCCGGATGCCGTCATCACGGCGGTCGCCGACCTCGACCACGCCCGAGCCGAGGCCGTCGCGGCGACGCTGCCGTCGGCCCGCGCGCTCACGGTGGCGGAGCTGATCGCGGCCGACGACGTCGACATCGTGCTCAACCTGACGATCCCCGCGGCGCACGCCGAGATCGCGCTCGCCGCCATCGCGGCGGGCAAGGCGGTCTATGGCGAGAAGCCGCTCGCGGCGTCGTTCGCCGACGCCGAGGAGATCATCCGGCAGGCGGAGGCCGCGGGACTGCGCGTCGGCACCGCCCCCGACACGGTGCTCGGAACGGGCATCCAGACGGCGCGCGCGCTCGTCGACGCGGGCGAGATCGGCCGGCCGCTCGCGGCGACGGCCGTCATGGCCGGCGCGGGGCACGAGTGGTGGCATCCGAATCCCGACTTCTACTACAAGCCGGGCGGCGGACCGCTGCTCGACATGGGGCCGTACTACGTGACGGCGCTCGTGCAGCTGCTGGGGCCCGTCGAGTGGGTCGTGGGGGCGGGCAGCGCCCTGCGGTCGGAGCGCACGATCGCGACGGGGCCGCGTGCCGGCGAAGTCGTGTCGGTCGAGGTCGACTCGCATGTGACAGGCATTCTCGCGCACGCGTCGGGCGCGCTCTCGACGATCACGACGACGTTCGACGCCGTCGCGACGAAGGCCCCGAACATCGAGGTGCACGGCGAGAAGGCGTCGCTCATCGTGCCCGATCCGAACCACTTCGACGGCGAGGTGCTCGTGCGCGCACTCGGGGCGTCGGACTGGGCGGCCGTTCCGTCGCGGGCCGGCATCGCGGGCGCGGCGCGCGGGACGGGGCTGCTCGACCTGCTGCGCACACCCGAGGGCGTCGAACCCCGCGCGTCGGGGGCGATGGGCCTGCACGTGCTCGAGATAATGACGGGCCTGCTCGAGTCCGCGCGCCTCGGCTCGCGCGTGACGATGACCACGACGGTGGAGCGTCCGCCGCTCGTCCCGCTGTCCTGATCCGGCTGCTGGGTCGCTCCGGGCGGCTCGCGTTCTCTGGCGAGTCGCCGGGAAGGGTGGCCTGGGGGCGCGGATTGTGGCGAGTCGCCGGAACCGGTGGCTGGGCCGTGCCGCGGTGCCCCCGGTCCGCCAGGCGAAGGGGGTTCTCGCAGTACCAGTCACGCCAGCCCCTGCCGCGGCGCCGCTCGAGCGGGTTGAGTGGTCGCATGGAAACACGCACACTCGGCGACGGCCTCGAAGTCAGCGCCATCGGATTCGGCTGCATGAGCCTCACGGGCGCCTACGGATCGGCGCCCCGCGACCGCGCCGACGCGATAGCCCTCATCCGCCACGCGATCGACCTCGGCGTCACGTTCTTCGACACGGCCGAGGTCTACGGACCGTTCGCCAACGAGGACGTGGTCGGCGAAGCGCTCGAGCCATACCGCGACGACGTCGTGATCGCGACGAAGTTCGGCTTCGCGTTCACGGACGGCCGGCTCGACGCGATGACGCCGTCGAGCACGCCCGCGAACATCCGCCGGGCCGTCGAGGGCTCGCTGCAGCGGCTGCGGACCGACCGCATCGACCTCTACTACCAGCACCGCGTCGACCCGCAGGTGCCGATCGAAGAGGTCGCGGGCACGGTCGGCGAGCTCGTCGCCGAGGGCAAGGTGCTGCATTTCGGGATGTCGGAGGCCGCCGCCGCGACCGTGCGACGCGCGCATGCCGTGCATCCCGTCGCGGCGCTGCAGAGCGAGTACAACCTGTGGTGGCGCCGACTCGAACAGGACACGATCCCGACGCTCGACGAGCTGGGCATCGGCCTCGTGCCGTTCAGCCCGCTCGGCAAGGGGTTCCTCACGGGCACGATCGACGCCTCGACGACGTTCGAGCCCGGCGACCTGCGAGCGCGCATCCCGCGGTTCCGGGACGAGGCGCGCGCCGCGAACGCGGCAGTCGTCGACGTCGTCCGCACGATCGCGGACCGCGCAGGTGCGACGCCCGCGCAGGTCGCCCTCGCGTGGCTGCTGAGCCGCCGTCCCGCGATCGCGCCCATCCCCGGGACGACGAAGCGCGAGCGGCTCGCCGAGAACGTGGGCGCGGCATCCGTCGCCCTCTCCGCGCGGGACCTCACCGACCTGCAGGAGGCGGTCGACCGGATCGAGATCGTCGGCGGGCGCTACCCGGACGAGCTCGAGGCGCGCACGAACCTCTGAGCGCCCGCGCCCCGGTGCTCGCGGGCGAGCCAGAGGACGTCGCGGCCGAACGACTCGAGCAGCAGCGCGAGCGACACAAGGGTCGCGATGAGACCGACCCATTCGGGGAAGAGCTCCGACGCCGTGACGGCGAGCGCGATCCCGGTGTACGCGGCGACGACCTTGCGCCAGAATCGCGGCGGAACGGGGTTCGCGAGCCACGGCAGGAGCCGCTCCGCGACGAGCAGCGAGTACCGCATCGCGCCGATCGTGAGCACCCACCAGCCGAGCTCCTGCGCGACGTAGGCGCTCAGCACGAGGATGAGCCACGCGTCGACCTCCATGTCGAAGCGCGCCCCGAGCGCGCTCGTGGTGTGCGTGCGCCGTGCGATCCAGCCGTCGACGGCGTCGAGCGCGAGCGCGGGGACCGTGAGCGCGATGAGCAGCGGCACCGGCACGGGGGAGCCGAAAGACGTCACGACGAGCGCCGTGACGAGCCCGACGAGGGTCGAGCGCGTCGCCGTCGCGGCGTTCGCCCATCCGAAGTGCGGTGATCCGCCGCGGCGCAACCCCCTCGCAAGGAGTGCATTCGACGCGAGAAGGTAGGCGGCACCTGCGATCCATCCGGGAGGCGAGAGATGCGCGACAGCCGAGACGGCGAGCAGCCCCGCCATGCCGGCGGCGACCGACCACAGGGGTGCCAGCTGAACCTTCCCCATCGTGCGATCCGTTCTCTCGTCGTGGGTATCACTCATGACACGGATCTCGTGCGCCGGGAAGTTCACTTGCGGAACGGGCGACGATGAGGCAGGCGACGGCGTTCTGGGTCGAGCGCCCCGGCTCCGGGGCGCTGCGCGTCGTGCCGCTCGGCGATCCCGGCGAGGGCGAAGTGCTCGTGCACACGCTGTGGACGGGCATCAGCCGGGGCACCGAGACGACAGTCTTCCGCGGCGAAGTGCCCGCGTCCGAGAGCGAGCGCATGCGCGCGCCGTTCCAGGAGGGCGACTTCCCGGGCCCGGTCCGCTACGGGTACCTCAACGTCGGCATCGTCGAGCAGGGCCCGCCCGCGTTCATCGGTCGCACGGTGTTCACGCTCTTCCCCCACCAGTCCGCCTTCGTCGTGCCGGCATCGGCCGTGACGCCGCTCCCCGACGGTGTGCCGATGCGTCGCGCCGTCCTCGCGGGGGCCGTCGAGACGGCGATCAACGTGCTGTGGGATGCCGCTCCGCTCGTCGGCGACCGCGTGACGGTCGCGGGTGCGGGGCTCATCGGGTGCGCCGTCGCGCGGCTCGCGCGCGGCATCCCGGGTCTTGATCTGACCCTCGTCGACGTCGATCCGGCGAAGGCGCGGGTGTGCGAAGAGCTCGACGTGCCTTTCGCGCTCGCCGAGGACGCGCCGCTCGACCGGGACCTCGTCATCGACACGAGCGGCTCGGAGGAAGGCCTCGCGCTCGCGCTGCGCACGGCCGCCGTCGAGGGCGAGATCGTCGAGGCGAGCTGGTTCGGCGATCGCCGCGTGAGCGTCGAGCTGGGCGGCGCGTTCCACTCGCGGCGCCTGACCATCCGCTCGAGCCAGGTCGGCATGGTCGCCCCGCGCCGACGCGGCACGCGCACGAACGGCGACCGGCTCGCCCTCGCGCTCGAACTGCTGCGCGACCCGGGATTCGAGGCACTCCTCACGGGCGACTCGTCGTGGAGTGAGCTGCCCGAGGTCATGGCCGCGATCGCCGACGGCTCGCAGCCGGGCCTGTGCCACACGATCGACTGGAGGGACGCGGAATGACGTACTCCGTCACGGTGCGCGACCACATCATGGTCGCCCACAGCTTCACGGGCGAGACGTTCGGTCCCGCCCAGCGGCTGCACGGCGCGACCTTCGTCGTCGACGCGACGTTCAGCGCGACGGACCTCGACGACGACGGCGTCGTGGTCGACATCGGGCGCGCGAGCGACGTGCTGCGCGGCATCCTGTCTCCGCTGTCGTACCGCAATCTCGACGACGAGCCGGAATTCCGCGGCGTCAACACGACGACCGAGCGCCTGAGCGGCGTCATCGCGGAGCGGCTCGTCGCGGCGGTGCGCGCGGGCGAGCTCGGCGACGCGCGGCTGTCCGGCATCGCCGTGACGCTGCACGAGTCGCACATCGCGTGGGCCACGTGCGAGGTCGACCTGTGAACACCGTCGCGTTCGTCGTGCCGGAGGGCATCGGCGATCCGCAGCGCGTGAGCGGAGGCAACGTCTACGACGCGCGCGTCAGCGATGGGCTCGCCCAGATCGGCTGGGACATGCGCACGATGACGACGGAGCCGAATGCCGCCGCCGCACCGCTCTCGCAGCTCGCCGACGGCGCGCTCGTGCTGATCGACGGGCTCGTCGCGGCCCGCTCGGCAGCGGCGGTGGAGGCCGAGTCCTGGCGGCTGCGCATCGTCGTCCTCGCGCACATGGTGGCGTCCGCGTTCCCTGACGCCGACCCGCGGGATGTCGCGGGCGAGCGCCAGGCGCTCGCCGCCGCGCGCCGCGTCGTCGCGACGAGCGCGTGGACGAAGGCCGAACTCGTCGAGCGCGGGCTCGTCGAGCCCGACCGCATCGTCGTCGCACCGCCGGGGACGGATGCCGCAGCCCCCGCCCTCGGCTCGGCGCGTGGCACGGCGCTCCTGTGCCTCGGCGTCGTCGCGCCGCACAAGGGCCAGGACGTGCTCGTCGAGGCGCTCGCCGACCTCGACGCGGACGTCGACTGGACGTGCACGATCGCGGGATCGCTCGAGACGATTCCCGCCTTCGCGCACCGCGTCGCGGACGACGCCGCAGCGCTCGGGGAGCGGGTGCGGATGCCGGGCGTGCTCGCGGGCACGGCGCTCGACGACGCCTACCGCGACGCCGACCTGCTCGTGGCGCCCTCGCGCGTCGAGGCGTACGGGATGGCGGTCACGGGGGCGCTGGGGCGAGGCATCCCGGTCGTCGCGAGTGACGTCGGCGGCATTCCGGAGGCTGTCGCACCGGGCCACGCCGCCCTGCTCGTTCCCCCGGGCGACGCCCGCGCCCTGGCCGACGCGCTCGAGCGCTGGATGGCCGATCCGCGGCTGCGCGAGCGGCTCACCGCCGCCGCACGGTCCGGCCGCGAGCGCCGGCCGCTGTGGAGCGACACGGCTGCCCGCGTCGCCGCGGCCCTCGAGGAGGCAGGATGACCGACATCGCGCTCGTCGCGGCCGACTGGCTGACGCTCCGCGAGGCGGCGGATGCCCGCTCGCGCTCGCGACGGCTCGCGCTCGCCGCGGCGCGGCTCGTCCGCGAGCCCGTCGTCGTGCACGACCTCGGCAGCGGGACGGGTTCGATGATGCGCTGGCTCGCGCCGCTGCTGCCCGGTCGGCAGACCTGGGTGCTGCACGAGGCCGACGACGACCTGCTTCGTCAGGCGGCCCGCGCTCCCGGATTCGACGCCGCGGGCAGGCCCGTGCGCGTCGAGACGAGCGTCGGGCGCATCGACGGGCTGCATGTCGGGAGCCTCGCGGGAGCCTCGCTCGTGGTCGGCTCTGCGCTGCTCGACGTGCTCACCCGCGACGAGGTCGAGACGATCGCCGCCGTGTGCGTCGCCGCGGGCGCGCCGACGCTCCTGAGCCTCACGGTGACGGGGCGCGTGCGCCTCATCCCCGACGACCCGGGGGATCGCGTCTTCGAGGCGGCCTTCGTCGACCACCAGCACCGCGCGATCGAGGATCGCACGCCGCTCGGTCCCGACGCCGTGGCGGTCGCCGTCGCGTCCTTCCGCTCACGGGGCTGGATCACGCGGGTCGCGGGCTCGTCGTGGCAGCTCCGCAGCGCCGACAGCGCGCTCACGTCCGAGTGGCTCGAGTCGTGGGTGGGCGCGGCCGTCGACCAGCGGCCCGCGCTGCGCGAATGGGCTGACGAATACCTGCAGACCCGGCGCCGGCAGCTCGCGGCGGGGGAGCTGCGCGTCGCCGTCCACCACGCCGACCTCCTGGCGTTCCCGCCATGATCGTGCCGCGTCTGAGGCGCACTCCACGGGAGGAGATGACGCGTGCGGAGGGTCACGGTGTGCCGAGGCATCCTCCCGTCCTGCCATCTCCTCCCGTCGCGACCACTGAGACGCTGCCGGCACGCGCGGCGCGGCGTCTGCGGGCGGCCCTGGCCTCGCGGCGCACTCGCGCGATCCTCAAGGTCGCGGTCGGTGTCGCGCTCCTCGCGGCCGTCGCCGCGCAGACGGGCGCCGAGCCGTTCATACGGGGGCTCGCCTCGATCACGCCGGCCGCCGTCGTCGCGGCACTCGTCCTCGCGGCGATCGCGACAGCCGCAGCGGCGTGGCGCTGGCGCCTCGTCGCGAGCGGCTACGGCGTCCCGCTCGGGCAGGGGCAGGCCGTCGCGGCGTACTACCGCTCGCAGTTCCTCAACACCGTCCTGCCCGGCGGGGTCGTCGGCGACGTCCATCGCGCGGTCGCGCACGGGACGAGAGTCCTGCGCGTCGGCGATGCGTCCCGCGCCGTCGCGGCGGAGCGCGCCGCGGGGCAGACGGTGCAGTTCGTCCTGACGCTCGGGGTGCTGGTGTCGATCGGCGTCTCGGCCTACGCTCGCGCTGTGGGCGTCCTGATGCTTGGGATCCTCGTCGCCTGTGCGGTCGTCGCGGTCGCCGCAGTCCTCAGCGCCCGCGCGCGCCGGATCGTGCTGCGGGAGCTCGCGCGCCTGCGCGCCGCCTTCGCGCCCCGCCGGACGGTCGTCCAGGTGATCGCCGCGTCGGCGGTCGTCGTGGCGTGCCACGTCGCGACGTTCGTGGTCGCCGCGGTCGCGGTCGGGGTGCAGGCATCGCCTCCCCGTCTCGTCGCGGTCGCTGTCGTCGCGGTGCTCGCCGCGTCGATCCCCTTCAACGTCGGCGGCTGGGGTCCGCGCGAGACGGCCGCGGGCTGGGCGTTCGGCGCCGTCGGGCTCGGAGCCACGACCGGCATCGCCGCCTCGACCGCGTTCGGCGTGCTCGCGATGATCGCCGTCGCGCCCGGCGCGGCCGTCGTCGCGGCATCCGCCCTGCGCCGTCGGCGCGAGGCCGGCGTCGTGGCGGCCGGGGGAGCGGCATCCGTCCCCGCCGTTCCATCCGCGCCATCGACGTCCGCCGTCCCCGTGAGCCTCGCAGGACCCGTCGCCCTCGCCGATCCCGTCTCCCTCGCCGCGGAAGAGGAGCGAACCACATGAACCGGCCCTACATCACCCTGAGCTGCGCCATGTCGATCGACGGGTACCTCGACAGCGCCGTGCCGCACAAGCTCCCGATGTCGAACAGCGCCGACTTCGATCGCGTCGACCAGCTGCGCGCGGACAGCGACGCGATCCTCGTGGGAGCCTCGACGATCCGCCGCGACGATCCGCGCCTGCTCGTGCGCAGCGAGGAGCGCCGGCTGCTGCGGCGTGCCGCGGGGCGCGCCGAGTCGCCGGCCAAGGTCACGGTCACGGCGACGGGCGCGCTCGCCGCCGACGCGGCCTTCTTCACGCAGGGCGATGCCGAGAAGTTCGTCTACTGCCCGCACGACGTCGCGGGCGAGCTCTCTGGGCGCCTGGGAGGCGCGGCGACCGTCGTGGGCCTGGAGGGGCCGGATGTCTCGATGGCCGACGTCGTGTGCGACCTCAGGTCGCGCGGCATCGGCCGGCTCATGGTCGAGGGCGGTGGGCACGTCCACACGCAGTTCCTCGTCGCCGAGCTCGCCGACGAGCTGCAGCTCGTCGTCGCGCCCTTCTTCGTGGGCGAGTCGCGCGCGCCGCGGTTCGTCGAAGCGGGCCGCTTCCCGTGGACCGCGAAGCACCGCGCGGTGCTCGCCGAGACGCGCCAGATCGGCGACGTCGTGCTGCTGCGCTACGCCCTGTCGGACCGGTTCGACCCCGGGGCCTGCCCCGCCGCGACCGAGGCGGAGCGCGCGGGGCGGCTGCCCGCGCACTCCTGACGCGCGTGCCCGGTCGCTCGCCCACGACCGATCGCCTGCCCGTGACCGGTGGCGCTGCCGCGACAGATCGCCCGCGCGCCGCGACGCTCGCCGCCTGCGCGGCCGTCGTGCTCGCGCCGCTCGTCCCGGGCGTCGTGCACACGGGGACGAACGCGGCGATCCTCGCCGTGCCGTTCGAGGCTGTCGCGCTCGTGCTGCTGCTCGTCGTGGTGCCGTGGCGGGCCGCGCGGGTTGCCGTCGCGACCGCGTTCGCGCTGCTCGTCGTCGCCGCGACGGTGCTCGCGGGCCTCGATCGGGCGTTCGTCTCGACGATCGACCGGCCCTTCCGCGCGGCCGACGACGCGCCTCAGCTGCTCGCGGCGGCGGGCGTCGTGCGCGACGCCGCGGGCGATGCGGGACTCGTCGCGGCGCTCGTCGCGCTCGTCGCGGTGACCGTCGGAGCCGTGTGGGCGCTCGCCGCGGCGGCGCTGCGCGTGGGGCGCGTCGCAGCCCGGGAAGGGGCGACGGGCCGGACGACCCGGATCGCCGCGGCCCTCGCGGCGGGCGTCTGGATCGTGGGAGCGGCCCTCGGCGCGCAGCTCGTGCCGGGCATCCCGCTCGCCGCGGCCGACTCCACGGGGGCGATCGCGGCCTCGACGGCGCAGGCCGCGACGGGTCTGCGCGACCGCGCCGCCTTCGCGCGGGCACTGAAGTCCGACACCCTGCGCGATGCCCCGCCCGACGACCTCTTCTCGGCGCTCGCGGGCAAGGACGTCGTCATCGCGTTCGTCGAGAGCTACGGGCGCGTGGCGGTCGAAAGGTCCGCGCTGTCGACAGGCGTCGACCGTCTGCTGCGCGAAGGCGGGACGCGCCTGGAGCGGGAGGGATACTTCGCACAGAGCGCGTTCCTCACGTCGTCCACGTTCGGAGGCGTGAGCTGGCTCGCGCACGCGACGCTGCAGAGCGGGGTCTGGACCGACTCGCAGCAGAAGTACGACGCGCTGACCGCGAGCGACCGGATGACGCTCAGCCGCGCGTTCGGCGACGAAGGGTGGCAGACGCTCGGCATCGTGCCGTCGAACGACCGCGCGTGGCCCGTCGGCGCTTCGTTCTACGGCTACGACGACGTGCTCGACTCGCGCACGCTCGGGTATCGCGGGCCGAGCTTCAGCTACGCGCGCGTGCCCGACCAGTTCACGTGGGCGCGCTTCGACCGGGAGGTCGCCGCGACGGATGCGCCTCTCTTCGCCGAAATCGACCTCGTGTCGTCGCACACGCCGTGGACGCCGCTGCCGCGCCTCGTGCCGTGGAGCGCGCTCGGCGACGGCTCGGTCTTCGACCCCCAGCCCGCGCAGGGCGAGGCGCCCGTCGTCGTCTGGCAGGACGCCGACCGCGTGCGCGACCTGTACGGGCAGTCCATCGAGTACTCGCTCGGCGCGACGATCTCGTACCTCGAGACGCACGACCGCCCCGACCTCGTCGTCGTGCTGCTCGGCGACCACCAGCCGTCGCGCATCGTGAGCGGCACGGGGGCGAGCCACGACGTGCCCGTCACGATCATCGCGAAGGATCCCGAGGTCATGGCGCGGATCGCTTCGTGGGGGTGGGATGCCGGCTTGCTGCCGTCGCCGGATGCCCCGGTGTGGCGGATGGACGCCTTCCGAGACCGCTTCGTCGCGGCATTCAGCGGAGGGACAGCCGGCGGGTCGGGCGCCGCGCCCGGCGCCGCGCTCAGCCCAGACGCGCCTCGATGAGCCGAGCGGAGGCCGCTGCCCCGTCCGCGCCCTCCGCCTCGCGCTGCACGCGGGACGCGGCATCCCGGAACGTCCCTTCGTTCAGCAGTCGCTCGACGGCCGCGGCGAGCAGGGGCGTCGCCGCCTCCTTCTGCGTGAGCGCGAGCGCGTTGCCGGCCGACACGCACACGCGGACGTTCCACACCTGCTCGGGCTGAAGCCCGATTCCGACGAACGGGATGCCGGTCGCGCACGCCGTCTGGACGGTGCCCTGCCCGCCGTGCAGGACGGCGGCATCGACGAGCCCGCCGAGCCGGTGCGCGGGAAGGAGGCCCGTGACGTGCACGTTGCCCGGCACGGTGTCGCCGGGCTCGAGGTAATGCGCGATCGGCGCGATGACGCTGATCGGAAGCGTGCCGAGCTGCGCGGCCGCCGCGAGGGCGAGCTCGCGGCTCGCGGAGGATCCGAGGCCTAGGTAGACGAGCGGCTCGGGGCCAGCGGCGAGCTCCTCGACGATCACGGGCAGGGGCGTGTCGAGGCGCGCGAAGATCGGGCCGACCCGCTCGTAGTGGGAGGGGATGTCGTAGCCGTCGAGTTCGGACGGCAGCACCGTCAGCAGGTTGACGTCGGCGTCGAGCAGCGACGCGACGGTGCGCAGCGGCGCGACGCCGTTGTCCCGCGCGACGCGTGAGAACGCGCGGGGTGCGAGCGGCGCGTGGTTGTAGGTCCACCGGAACGCCGCCGACGCGACGCGATCGGCGGCGCGCGCGAGCCGGCCCGAGCCGCGGACGAACCCCATGTGCCGCGTCTGCTCGACCTGCGGCCGGGTCAGCGCGAAGGGGACGGGGTAGAACAGCGGCACGTGCTCGGCGCGCGCGGAGATCTGCGACGTGATGTTCGACCCGATCACGATGGCCTTCGCGTCGACCTCGCGGATGAGCGCCCGCTCGACCGCGACGCGCTCCGCGACGAGCTCTTTCGTGAAGGGGCTGCGCAGTGCCTTGCCCTGGTCGAACTTCAGGGCCTGCTCGCGCTCGGCGGCCGACCACGACGGGGTGCACGCGCGGTACTCGAATCCGGCGTCGGCGATGAGCGACACGAAGTCGTCCTCGTATCCCATGAAGACGGCGCGATGACGGGGATCGAGCGCGCGAGCGACCTCGATCATGCGCGTGGTCTCGGCGAGGTTGAACGTCACGGGGCAGAACAGGACGGTGGCCATAGAGGGCTCACGCTACCGGCGGGACGGGCCTGCCGACACGAGGAAGGGCGCGGAACCCCGCAGGTTCCGCGCCCGGGGCGCGTGAGAGCGAATCAGGCGAGCCAGTGATTGCGCTGCACCAGGGGGAGCGACTTCCACTGCGCGCCGAGCCCCCATGTGTCACCGGCGGCGAGGCTCGCGACGGCGATGAGCGCGATCGCGTAGATGACGTGATAGTCGACGGCGGGGTTGGTCGAGCCCATCGCGAAGGGCCACTCCGCGAGGTACATGAGCAGCATCATGGCCGTGCCGGCGCCCGCGGCGACGCGGAGGCCGACACCGAGCATGACGGCGAGGCCGATGCCCAGCATCCCGGCCATGAAGAGCATGTCGACGAGCGGGGTCGCGAGGCTCTGGAAGAACGGCTGCAGCGGGCCGGTGACGCCGGGGCTGTTGAGGAAGCCCTGCGCGGGTGTGCCGCCGTTGATCCAGGCGTACTCGGCGGGCGTCGAGAATCCCAGGCCGAACGTCTTGTCGAGGAAGGCCCAGAGGAAGACGAAGCCCGTCGCGAGGCGCAGGGCCGCGAGCGAGCGGCGGCCGTTCGCCGTCGTCACGATCGTCCGCTGCAGCGGGAAGGCCTTGGCGTGGGTGGTGCGCATCGCCATTGCGGGAACGACCGTGGGCACCGCGTGCGTCGTCATCTCAGTCTCCGATTCGTTGTGGTCTGACCACAGAGACGTTACTCGCGGAAGCGCTTCGACACCGAGATTGCGGCCGTGCAAAAGCGTGAGGGGTGTCACACCGTCATGCGGGGCGGCGGCACATCGGGGCGGCGCGGCCGCCGGGGCGCCTCGGCGACGCGCGTGCGCATGCCGTCCAAGGCGATCGTCACGACGTCGTGCGCGAGGCGGTCGCGGTCGATCGAGCCGAGCGGGTGGTACCACTCGACGACCGAGTTGATCATCCCGAAGACCAGGCGCGTCGTGACGGCGCCGTCGATGTCGGCGCGCACGAGCCCCACCTGCTGCGCCTCGACGACGAGCGCCGTGACGTGCTGGTCGAAGATGCGGCGGCGCTCGAGGGCGTCGCGCTCGGTCTCGCTGTTGCCGCGCACGCGCAGCAGCAGCGTCACCGACGGCAGGCGGTCGATGAGCACGTGCACGGCGCCGCGCAGCACGAAGTCGAGCCGCTCCGCGGGGGTCCCCGAGGTCGCGCCGGGTTCGGTCAGCACTCCTTCGAGCGCGCCGAGGGCCTCGTCGAGGGCGGCCGCGAGCAGCTGCTCCTTCGAGGCGAAGTGGTGGTACAGCGCGGACTTCGTGAGGCCGAGGCGCGCCGCGAGATCCGCGACGGAGGTCGCGTCGTAGCCCTGCTCGTTGAACAGGCCGACCGCGACCTCGAGGATCCCGGCGCGATCGTAGCCGGGGCGCCCCCGACGGGGAGTTGTCGGCGGGATGCCGGTTCCCGATGTCGCGCTCATGGCCTCAGTCTTCCATCCGTCCGTCGCGCGCCCGCGCGTGCGGCCTTGGCGATCGGTGCCCATTCTGACAGTATTACTGAACGATCGGTCAAGTATTCGAGAGACGCGGAGCGCTTCCATGGCGGACGGCATCCGACCCGCACTGCAGGTCGAGCGATCGGACGATCGCGTCGTCGCGATCCTCGACCGCCCCGCGACCCGCAACGCGATCGATCTCGCGACGATCGACGCCCTGCACGCGCTGTGCGTCGAGCTCGAGCAGGAGCCGCGGACCCTCATCCTGACCGGTGCCGGCGGCGTCTTCGCCTCGGGCGCCGACATCGCGCAGCTGCGCGAGCGCCGCGCCGCCGATGCCCGCCAGGGCATCAACACCCACGCCTTCGCCCGCGTGGCGGCGCTCCCCATGCCGGTCATCGCGGCGATCGACGGCTTCGCGCTGGGCGGGGGAGCGGAGCTCGCGTACGCCGCCGACCTCCGCATCGGCACGCCGCGCACGCGCATCGGCAACCCCGAGACGGGTCTCGCGATCATCGCGGCCGCCGGAGCGACCTGGCGGCTGCCGCGCATCGTCGGCGACGCGCGCGCGGCCGAGCTGCTGCTGACGGGGCGCATCCTCGACGCCGACGAAGCCCTCGCGTGGGGCCTCCTGTCGTCGCTGCACGAGCCGGACGACCTGCTCGCCGCGGCGCACCGCCTCGCCGACCGCATCGCCGCGGCCGACCCGCTCGCGACGCGCCACACCAAGACGGCGCTGCGCGCTCCCGCCGACGCCCACCCGCGCATCGACCTCGAACTGCAGGCGGAGCTCTTCGAGCGTCCCGAGAAGGCTCAGCGCATGACCCGCTTCCTCGAAGGGAGAGGACGATGACGACGGATGCCGCACTGTCGGCCCGCACCGCCGACACCGCGGTCCCGGCCCGCGTGGGCGTGCTCGGCGGCGGCCGCATGGGCTCGGGAATCGCGCACGCGTTCGCGCTCGCAGGAGCGCGCGTCGTGGTCGTGGAGGTCGACGGGGCGGCGGCGGAGGCCGCGGCATCCCGGATCTCGGACGCCCTCGGCTGGTCGGTCGATCGCGGCGCGACCGATCGCGCCCTGCCCGACCTCGTCGCGGCCGTCACCACGGCGACGGATGCCGCGGCCTTCGCCGGCTGCGGGCTCGTCGTCGAGGCGCTGCCCGAGGACGCGGACCTCAAGCGCGCGGGGCTCGCGCGCGTCGAGGCTTCGCTCACCGACGCCGCCGTGCTCGCGTCGAACACGAGCTCGCTGTCGATCGACGCGCTCGCGTCGGCCCTGCAGCGCCCCGGCCGGTTCGTCGGGCTGCACTTCTTCAACCCCGTGCCTGCGTCGCGACTCGTCGAGGTCGTGGTGGGGAAGGCGACGTCCGACCCCGTCGTGGATGCCGCGCAGGCGTGGGTGGCGGGACTCGGCAAGACGCCGATCGTCGTGCGGGACGCCCCGGGGTTCGCGTCGAGCCGACTCGGGGTCGCGCTCGGGCTCGAGGCGATCCGGATGCTCGAGGAGGGCGTCGCGTCGGCCGCCGACATCGACGCCGCGATGGAGCTCGGGTACCGGCATCCCACGGGGCCGCTGCGCACGACCGACATCGTGGGGCTCGACGTGCGGCTCGCGATCGCCGAGGAGCTGCAGTCGCGGCTCGGAGAGAGGTTCGCGCCGCCCGACCTGCTGCGGCGGATGGTCGCCGAAGGACGCCTGGGCCGCAAGAGCGGCCGCGGATTCTACGAATGGAGCGAGGAATGACCGGGATCCTGCCGAGCTACCTGCAGGGCGAGTGGTGGGTGCCGTCAGGCGGGGGCGTCGAGGTGCTCGACCCCTCGACGGGCGAGCCGATCACGCGCGTCAGCGCCGAAGGCGCCGACCTCGCGGGAGCCCTCGAATACGCCCGCACGGCGGGGCAGTCCTCGCTCGGCGCCCTGACCTTCCACCAGCGCGCCGTCCTGCTCAAGGAGTTCGCCGTCGCGCTGACGGAGCGCAAGGACGAGCTCTATGCGCTGTCGGCGCGGGCGGGAGCGACGCGACGCGACTCCCTGAGCGACGTCGACGGCGGCATCGGCGTGCTCTTCACGTACTCGTCGAAGGGGCGGCGCGAGCTTCCCAACGGCAGGGTGTACCTCGACGGCCCCGTCGAGTCGCTCTCGAAGGACGGCTCGTTCCTCGGACGGCACGTCTACACGCGGCTGCCGGGCGTAGCGGTGCAGATCAACGCCTTCAACTTCCCCGTGTGGGGTGCGCTCGAGAAGTTCGCACCCGCCTTCCTCGCCGGCGTCCCCTCGCTCGTCAAGCCGGCCACCCCGACCGCCTACCTCGCCGAGGCGTGGGTGCGCATCCTCGTAGAGACGGGCCGCCTGCCCGAAGGCTCGCTGCAACTCGTGAGCGGCGGCGTCCCCGGGCTCTTCGACAACCTCCGCCTCGGCGACGCCGTCGGCTTCACGGGCAGCGCGACGACGGGGGCCCGCCTGCGTGGGCAGGCCGCGCCCGGCGTGCGGTTCACGACCGAGACCGACTCGATCAACGCGTCCGTGCTCGGCCCCGACGCGACAGCCGGGACGCCCGAGTTCGACGCCTACGTGCGGCAGCTCCTGGTCGAGCTGACGACGAAGGCGGGACAGAAGTGCACGGCGATCCGCCGGGCGATCGTGCCCGCGGCATCCGTCGATGCGCTCGTCGACGCCGTCCGCGACCAGATCGCGCAGCGCGTCGTGCTCGGCGACCCGCACGCCGAGTCGGTCACGATGGGCCCGCTCGTCTCGGCGGCGCAGCGCGACGAGGTGGTCACGGCCGTCGCGGCGCTCGAGGCGGCCGGCGGCAGGCTGCTGCTCGGCTCGACCGACGCCCCCGACATCGTGCGCGCGGACGGCTCGACGGGTGCCGCGCCCGAGGGGGCGTTCCTCGCACCGATCCTGATGGGTTTCACGGATGCCGCGGCCCCGGCCGTCCACGAGATCGAGGCCTTCGGGCCCGTCGCGAGCATCCTCGCCTACGACACGCTCGCCGAGGCGGCCGCGCTCGTCGACCTCGGCGGCGGATCGCTCGTCACGAGCGTCGTGACGAACGATCCGGCTGTCGCGACCGAGCTCATGACCCTCATCGCGGCCTTCAACGGCCGGGTGCTCTTCCTCAGCCGCGACAACGCGCGCACGTCGACGGGTCACGGCGCACCCGTTCCGCACCTCGTCCACGGGGGTCCCGGGCGCGCGGGCGGCGGCGAGGAGCTCGGCGGCATCCGCGCCGTCCTTCACTACATGCAGCGGACCGCCGTGCAGGGCTCCCCCGAGATGCTCACGGCGCTCACGGGCGTGTGGCACGAGGGGGCACCGGTGCGCCACGACCGGCATCCGTTCCGCAAGTCCCTCGCCGAACTCGAACTCGGCGACCAGGTCGTCTCGGCGGCGCGCGAGGTGTCGCTCGACGACATCGAGACGTTCGCGCACTTCACGGGCGACACGTTCTACGCGCACATGGACGAGGCCGCGGCGGCCGCGAATCCGTTCTTCCCCGGTCGCGTCGCGCACGGCTACCTGCTCGTCTCCTGGGCGGCGGGGCTGTTCGTCGACCCCGACCCGGGACCCGTGCTGGCAAACTACGGGCTCGAGAACCTGCGGTTCCTCACGCCCGTCTCGCCGGGCGACACGATCCGCGTCATCCTGACCGCGAAGCAGATCACTCCGCGCGAGACCGACGAGTACGGCGAGGTGCGGTGGGACGCCGTCATCCTGAATCAGGACGACGCCGTCGTCGCGACGTACGACGTCCTGACGCTCGTCGCGAAAGACCCGGTGCCTGCGTGACCGCGCCGAACGCGCCCGACCCCGGCACCCACTTCGCGGGCCAGCGCGAGATGCTGCTGCGCGACCGCGCGTCGGCGGCGCTCGGCATGCACGTCGAACTCGACGAGCCCGGGCGCGCCGTCGTGTCGATGCGCGTGAGCGCCGACATGACGAACGGCTTCGCCATCACGCACGGCGGGTTCGTCTTCGCGCTCGCCGACACGGCGTTCGCGATGGCGTGCAACGAGGACGAGTCCGTCACGGTCGCCGCGGGAGCCGACATCTCGTTCCTCAAGGCGACCGTCGAGGGGCAGGTGCTGACGGCCGATGCCCGCCGCCGCACCCGATCGGGCCGCAGCGGCGTCTACGACGTCACCATCACCGACGAGACGGGCGACGTCGTCGCGGAGTTCCGGGGTCGCTCCTTCACGACCCGCGGTACACTTACTTAACGATCGTTCTGTAATTGAGGAGTCGACGATGACGACCGATCTGCTGATCGACGAGGCCGAGGAGCAGGCCGCGTTCGACGCGCTCGTCGAGAACGAGCAGCGCATCGAGCCCCGCGACTGGATGCCGGCGGCGTACCGCAAGACGCTCATCCGGCAGATCTCGCAGCACGCGCACTCCGAGATCATCGGGATGCAGCCCGAGGGCAACTGGATCACCCGCGCGCCGAGCCTCAAGCGCAAGGCCATCCTCATGGCCAAGGTGCAGGACGAAGCCGGCCACGGCCTCTACCTCTACTCGGCGGCCCAGACCCTCGGCATCACGCGCGATGAGATGACCGAGCAGCTCATCGCGGGCCGCGCGAAGTACTCGTCGATCTTCAACTACCCGACCCCGACGTGGGCCGACATGGGCGCGATCGGCTGGCTCGTCGACGGCGCCGCGATCTGCAACCAGGTGCCGCTGTGCCGCGCGTCCTACGGGCCGTATGGCCGCGCGATGGTGCGCATCTGCAAGGAGGAGTCGTTCCACCAGCGGCAGGGCTTCGAGATCCTGCTGACGCTCATGCAGGGCACCCCCGCGCAGCGCGAGATGGCTCAGGATGCCGTGAACCGCTGGTACTGGCCGAGTCTCATGATGTTCGGGCCTCCCGACGACGAGTCGCCCAACTCGGCGCAGTCGATGGCGTGGCGCATCAAGCGCTTCTCCAACGACGACCTGCGACAGCGCTTCATCGGGATGCTCGTGCCGCAGGCCGAGGTGCTCGGCGTGACCCTGCCCGATCCTGCGCTCAGGTGGAACGCCGGGACTCAGCGGTGGGACATGAGCGAGATCGACTGGGCCGAGTTCCACGAGGTGCTCGCGGGCCGCGGCCCGTGCAACGCCGAGCGCCTGCGCAACCGCCGCACGGCGCATGACGACGGCGCGTGGGTGCGCGAGGCCGCCGCGGAGTACGCCCGCAAGCAGACGGCGAAGGAGGTCGCGGCATGACCACCCCGGGCGCCTCCGAGCGCGACACATGGCCGCTGTGGGAGGTCTTCGTCCGCGCCAATCGCGGACTGTCCCACGTGCACGCGGGTTCGCTGCATGCCCCGGATGCCGAGTTCGCGCTGCGCAACGCGCGCGATCTCTACACGCGCCGCGGCGAGGGCACGTCGGTGTGGGTCGTGCCGGCCGACGCGATCACGACGAGCGATCCCGACGCGAAGGGCGCGTTCTTCGAGAGCCCCGCGGGCAAGAACTACCGCCACGCGACGTACTACACGGCGTCGAAGGGGGTGCCGCACCTGTGAGCGATCCGCACGGCGAGGTCACGGTCGACGAGCTCGAGCTCTCCGCCGAGCTCGCGGGTGAAGGCGCGCGCCCGCCGTCGGCCGAAGTCGCGGAGTACGCGCTGTGGCTCGGCGACGACGCGCTGATCCTCGCGCAGCAGCTCGGCGCCTGGATCGCCCGCGCCCCCGAGCTCGAAGAGGACGTCGCCCTCGCGAACATCGCCCTCGATCTGCTCGGGCACGCGCGCTCGCTCCTGCGCTACGCCGGGGCGTGGGACGGACGCTCGGAGGACGACCTCGCGTACTGGCGCGACGAGCCCGCGTTCCGCAGCGCGTGGCTCTTCGAACAGCCCAACGGCGACTTCGCGCAGACGATCGCACGCCAGCTCGCGGCATCCGTCTACTGGTTCGAGCTGTACACGCGACTGCAGTTCTCCGCAGACCCGACCCTCGCGGCGGTCGCCGCCAAGGCCGTCAAAGAGGTCGAGTACCACCGCGATCACGCCGTGCAGTGGACCCTGCGGCTCGCGGGCGGAACTGACGAATCGAGGGGACGGATGCTGCGCGCCGTCGCCGACGTCTGGCCCTACGTCGACGAGCTGCTGCGCGACGAGCCGCTCACCGACGCGCTCGCCGCGACCGGGGTCGCCGTACGGCCGTCCGACCTGCGGGAGCCGTTCGAGGAGATCATCGCGGCGGTCTTCGCGGAGGCGGAGCTCGAGATCCCTTCGACGTTCACGTCGGCGGGCGGCGGTCGCCGCGGCAGCCACGCCGCGACTCTCGGCTACCTCCTCGCCGAGATGCAGGTGCTCGCGCGGCAGCATCCGGGTGCGACATGGTGAGCCCCCGGTCGTTGAGCGAGCGAAGCGAGACGAAACGCCCGAGCACAGCGGACACGTCTGCGCCGGGCTCGGACGTTTCGTCTCGTCGCTTCGCTCCTCGCTCAACGACCGGAGCGTTGGCGTGCGTCGACTCGACGAAAGACGAGATCGCGCTCGCGCGGGCCCGCGAGGTCGCGGCATCCGTCGTCGACCCGGAGGTCCCGGTCCTGACGATCGCGGATCTCGGCATCCTCCGCGACGTCGCGGTCGAGGGCGACCGCGTCACCGTGACGATCACGCCGACGTACTCGGGCTGCCCTGCCGTCGAGACGATCCGCGACGACCTCGTGCTCGCGCTCGGCGCCGAGGGATTCGCCGACGTCGTGGTCCGCACGACCCTGAGCCCCGCGTGGACGACCGACTGGATGAGCGCCGAGGGCCGGAGCAAGCTCGAGGCGTTCGGCATCGCCCCGCCGACCGGCCGCGCGGCGGTGCGCGGGCCGATCCCGGTGCGGCTGCGCATCCGGTGTCCGCAGTGCGGTTCTCTCGACACGCGCGAGCTCGCGCGGTTCGGCTCGACGTCGTGCAAGGCGCTCTGGGAGTGCCGCGCGTGCCTCGAGCCCTTCGACCACTTCAAGGCGCACTGATGCCGGCGGGATCGCCGGAGGCCGCGCGCATCGCGGAGGGCCTCATCGCGAGCGCCGTGGGAGGCCCGCGGGGGAGCAGGCGACGCGGCCGGTTCCACACGCTGCGGGTCGCGGCGGTGCGTCCGCTGACGGATGCCGCGGTCGAGGTGACCTTCGCGATCCCCGAGCAGCTGCGCGGCGAGTACGACTACCTCGCTGGCCAGCATGTCGCGCTGCGGACCACGCTCGACGGGCACGAGGTGCGCCGGTCGTACTCGCTGTGCCGCCAGCTGGACGCGGGCGGCGGAGGCGACGGGCCGCAGACGATCAGCGTCGCGATCAAGCGCGACCTGGGCGGGCGCTTCTCGACGTGGGCGCAGAGCGAGCTCAAGCCCGGCGACGAGCTCGACGTCATGAGCCCGCAGGGGTCGTTCACCTCGACGCTCGCCGACCTCGACGGCCGGCATGTCGCGGGAATCGCGGCCGGCTCGGGGATCACGCCGCTCATGGCGCTCGCCGCGACGGTCCTCGCGAGGTCCGAGACCTCGCGGTTCACGCTCGTCTACACCAACCGCTCGACGACCGACGTCATGTTCGTCGAGGAGCTCTCCGAGCTCAAGGACCGCTACCTGACGCGGCTCGCCCTGCACCACGTGCTCTCGCGCGAGCAGCGCACCGCGCCGCTGCTGTCGGGCCGCATCGACGAGGACCGGCTGCGCCGCATCCTCGATGCCCTCGTCTTCCCGGAGACGGTCGACGAGTGGTTCCTGTGCGGGCCGTTCGACCTCGTGCAGCTGTGCCGCGACACCCTCGAGGACGTCGGTGTAGCGTCCGCGCACGTGCGGTACGAGCTGTTCACGACGGGCGAGCCGACGGCGCCGCCGACGGACCGCCCCGTCGTCGTCCGCGCGGGCGAGGACCAGTGGAAGCTCGAGTTCACGCTCGACGGGCAGTCCTCGAGCGTCGAGAGTCCCGTCGACGCGCGGGAGTCGATCCTGAGCGCCGCGCTGCGCGTGCGCCCCGACGTGCCGTTCGCGTGCGCGGGCGGCGTGTGCGGAACGTGCCGCGCGCGGCTCGTCGAGGGCTCCGTCGCGATGACCGAGAACTACGCGCTCGAGCCCGACGAACTCGAGCGCGGCTACGTCCTGACATGCCAGTCGCATCCCCAGACCGACCGCGTCGTCGTGGACTACGACGTATGAGGCGCGCACCACGGGAGGATCTGACGCGTTCGGAGGACGAGATCGTGCCGAGGCATCCTCCCGTCGCGCCGACTCCTCCCGTCTCGACCACCAAGGAGCCCGGATGATCCAGCTCAGCATCGAAGGCGCCGTCGCGCACGTCGTCCTCGACAACCCCGCGAAGCTCAACGCCCTCGATGAACAGGCGATCGGAGAGTTGGATGCCGCGTACGCCGAGGCTGCGGCATCCGGGGTCCGCGCCCTCGTCCTGCGCGGCGAGGGCCGCGCCTTCTGCGCGGGGCGCGACATCTCGGGCGTCGACCCGCGCGACGACGACGTGCTGGGCTACCTCGGCGGGCTCGTGACCCCGCTGCTGCAGCGCATGGCGGCCTTCCCGGCCCCGACCTTCGCTGCGGCGCACGGTGCGTGCCTCGGCGTCGGGCTGGGCCTGCTCATCGCGACCGACGTCGTGTACGTCGCCGACTCCGCGAAGATCGGCTCGCCGTTCGCGGCGCTCGGCGCGACCCTCGACTCGGGCGGTCACGCCCTGTTCTTCGAGCGGCTCGGCGCGCACAGGACGCTCGACCTCATCTACACGGGGCGGCTCATGTCGGGCTCCGAAGCTGTGCAGTCGGGGCTCTTCTCGCAGGTCTTCCCGGCCGACGAGGTCGTCGCCGCGACGACCGCCGCAGCCCGGCGTGCCGCCGAGGGCGCGACGGGGGCGTTCCTCGCGAGCAAGGACCTCGTGCGCCGCCTCCGCGACGACCGCCTCGGACTGTGGGCGTCGATCGACGTCGAGAACGCGGCGCAGGCGGCGCTGTGCGACTCGGACGACTACCGCGAGGGCTTCGCCGCGTTCCAGGAGAAGCGCCCGCCGCAGTTCACGGGACGGTAGGCGGGTCCTCGGACGCCACCGGGGCGTCGTCCGTCCCCGCTTCGAGGGTCTCTTCGACGATCGCTTCCTGCACTTCCGCAGGGCGTCCCGCGACATCGACGACGATGCCCAGGACTTCGGGCTTGTCGAGCAGCCGGAAATGACCGCCGTCCTGAATCGTGATGTTCGTGGCACCCTCGAGGCCCACGATGTTGGGGATGTGCGGGTCGAAGACACCGGCGATCGTCGTGATCCGCGCATTGGTCTCGAGATTCGCGAGCAGCAGGAGCGTCGTCGGATCGCTCGGAGAGAAGGCTCGCAGCGTGCGCGAGGTCATGTAGCGGGCGTAGTCCGATCCGGCGAACGGAGTGCAGATCGCGACCATCGAGGTGACGCGGTCGTCGGTGTCGAGCTCGCTCATGAGGTACTTGCCGATGAGCCCGCCCTTGCTGTGCGCGACGAGCACGACGTCGTGCAGATCGTTCTCCTCGATGAAGCCGGCCACGACGCGGGCTGCGTCGGCGACGGGGCGACTGTTGCGCCCGAGAGCGGGGACGACGTGCACGGGGTGCCCCGCCGTGTGCAGCGCATCGATGAGAGGGCCCAGGAATCCCCACGGCTCCCACACCCCGGGGAGGATCACGACGGGGCGAAGCTCGCCCGACGCGTACGTCTCGCGGCGGCCCGGACGCAGCGTCCCGCGCACCTGCCAGCGCGCCGCGTAGAGGTAATCGTTCCCCCACCACGAGAGGATCCGTCCGAGACTGGCCACGAGACGGAAGAATACTGCCATGACTGCACAGAGCGTCCTGTTCATCGGCGGCACGGGCACCATCAGCTCGTCCTGCGTCGCCGCCGCCGTCCGCAAAGGCTTCGACGTCACGGTGCTCAACCGCGGGTCGGGCCGGCGCGATCTTCCCGACGGCGTGCGCGAGATCATCGGCGACGTGCGGGATCCCGACTCACTGACGAATGCGATCGGGGATGCCGAGTACGACGTCGTCGCGGAGTTCCTCGCCTTCACACCCGAGCACGTGACGACCGACCTCGACCTGCTCGAGGGGCGCATGGGGCAGTACATCTTCATCAGCTCGGCGTCGGCGTACGACAAGCCGCCGCGCTCCGTGCCGGTGACGGAGTCGACGCCGCTGCGCAACCCGTTCTGGCAGTACTCGCGCGACAAGATCGCGTGCGAAGACCTGCTCGTCGCGGCCTACCGCGACCGCGGGCTGCCCGTCACGATCGTGCGGCCCTCGCACACGTACGACCGAGGCCTGCTGCCCACGATGGGCCACTGGACCGACATCGCCCGCATGCGCGCCGGCAAGCCCGTCGTCGTCCACGGCGACGGCACGACGCTCTGGACGCTCACGCACGCGCGCGACTTCGCCGTGGGCTTCACGGGCCTGCTCGGGCAGACGACCGCTATCGGCGAGGCGTACACGCTCACCGGAGATCACGCGCCCAGCTGGAACCAGATCTACCGGTGGCTCGCCGATGCCGCGGGCGTCTCCGAGCCCGAGTTCGTGCACATCGCGTCCGAGACGATCGCGGCGTTCCGTCCCGAGGCGGGCCCTGGCCTGCTCGGCGACAAGTCGCACACGGCGCTGTTCGACAACAGCAAGATCAAGGCGCTCGTGCCCGAGTTCGGCACGACGATCCGCTACGAGGAGGGTGCCCGCGAAGCCGTCGCGCACCACGACGCGAACCCCGAGCTGCAGAAGATCGACGCGGATCAGGATGCCGCGTTCGACCGCATGATCGCCCACGCCCGCTCCGCCGGCTGATCCGCTCGCGCGCGTTTCGTCTCGCGTAGACCCGCCTTGAGCGAGCGAAGCGAGTCGAAGGGTCGCTCAACGACCGGGAGTGGAGCCCGTCCGCACCTGCTCGAAGAGGTCGACGGGGCCGACCTGGCCGCCCTTCAGCAGCAGCTCGAGACCGTCGACCGCGGCATCCTGAGCATGCGCCCGCAGCAGCACGACGTTGCCCATCGGGTTCGCCGCGATCGAGAGGGACTCGACGCCGAGCAGTCGGGTCACGCGGCTCGAGGTGTCGCCGCCGCACACGATGATCCGCCGCGTCGCGCCCGCGCGCACCGAGTGGGAGACGACGGATGCCGCAGCCTCCGCGATCCGCTCCAGCACGCCGTCGCCCGCTCCCACGTCGGCGTCGTCCGACGTGAGCACGACGCTGCGCCTCGACGAGAGTGACGCCGCGACGCGATCGGCCTGGCCGGACTCGAGTGCGAGGGGCTCGAGCATCCAGCCGGCGGCGGCCGCGGCATCCACCTGTCGTCTCGTCTGCGGTGAACGGCTGCCCGACACGGCGAGCACGGGCCCGGTCGCGCCGGACGAGGCCCGAAGAGTCACGGCGGCAGAGCCGGACGCGCGAGCGAGCCCCGCGCTGAGGCCCCCCGAGCCGAGCGCGAAGACAGGCGGCTCCTGCGCGAGGACGGCGCGGCCCACGAGGTCGACCTCTTCGTCGGTCGACGCGTCGAGCACGAGCGCCGCCTCGGGGGAGTGCGCGATGAGCTCGGCGAGCGCGTCCGACGAGGTGTACGCGACGAACGGCACCGCGCCGATCGGGAGCGACGTCTGCAGCGCGAAATGGGTCGCGAGCTCTGCCTCGCGCATCGGCGTCGTGGGGTGCCGCGACATCGTCGGCTGCCGATCGAGGCGGTAGACCGTGTCGCCTTCGCGCGCGAAGTGGTGGCCGAAGACCGTGTAGCGGCCGAAGTCGGGCTGTGCGAAGAGCATCGGCACCGCGCGGGGTCCGAACACCGCGCGCGCGGCCTCGAGAACCCGGCCGATCGATCCGATCGAGGGGGACGAGTCCGCCGTCGAGCACGCCTTGTACTGCACGACGGGCACCCCGAGCCGGCGGAATGCCCCGAAGACCGGCGCGACCTCGTCGGCGATGGCGTCGACCGCGAGCGACCGCGCGATGCCCGCGATGCCGACGACATCGACCTCCTCGGCCGCGTCCCGCAGCGCCGCGAGCGACGGCAGCTGCGTGAAGAGGCGTCCCGCGAGACCCCGCCGCGCGAACTGCAGCAGGACGTCGACGCTGCCCGTGAAGTCGTCGCCGTAGTAGGCGACCGTCGCTCTAGTCACGGACGGGTCCGAAGCGCTCGACCGCCCGTCGCAGCTCTGCCGACGACGACAGCGCAGACGCCACGGACTCGCCACGCAGGGCAGAATCCCACGCCGCGCGCATGCTCGCGACACCCGCCGCGGAGCCGTCCGGATGTCCGTGGATGCCGCCGCCCGCGAGCACGAGCAGGTCGGCCGTGCCGACCGCGGCGTAGGTCGCGTGCGCGAGCCCCGCCCACTGGCCGGACGACAGGACGGGCACCGTCGGGGTGAGGTCGAGAAGCGGCGCGCGGACCGCCGCGACCCCGTCGAGCACCTCGGCGTCGGACTCGTAGAACTTGTTCGAGATGCCGTTCGTGTGGAGGTGGTCGGCGCCGCTCAGCCGCGCGAGCTGCTGCCACGCGCGGAAGCCGATCCCGACCTGGGCGGAGCGGCTCAGTGCCCCGAACCCCGCGCGGTGCCCGTGGATCGGCACCTGCGTGCGGCGGGAGAGGTACTCGAGCCCCGCGAGGCCGACGTTCGGGATCACGACCATGACGCACGTGCCGCCCGCAGCGACGACGAGGTCGTGGTTCGCCTCGAGCCGGTCGATGTCGTCGGTGATGTTGAAGGCGTACATGGGCTTGGTGCCGGTGCGGTCGGCATGGCGCTCGAGCACAGGCATCACGGCCCGGACGCGCTCGAAGAGCGGTGCCGACGGCCCGTTGCCCTGCAGCTCGTCGTCCTTGATGAAGTCGACCCCCGCCTCGGCGAGCTCGGTGACGAGCGACGCGAGGTCGGCGGGCGAGAGCCCGATCGAGGGCTTCACGATCGTGCCGATCATCGCGCCCTCGGGGCGCCCCATGAGCCGCCGCGTGCCCTCGACCCCGAACCGCGGGCCCGCGTATCGCGACGCGAACGCCGCGGGCAGTTCGAGATCGACCAGCTTGACCGCCGCGAACTCCTTGAGCTCGAAGAGGTTGCCCGCGACGGCCGCGAGCAGGTTCGGGATCGACGGTCCGAAGTTGTCGAGCGGAAACCGCAGCGTCAGTCGCGCGCGCCGCGCGGCGCCGTCGCCGATCGTCCCGGGCAGCGGCGACGCACCCGAGGGCGGCAGCTCGTCGACGGAATCGACCTGCGCCGCGAACCGTGCGCGCAGGTCATCGGTCTCGCGCTCGACGCGCACGAAGGTGCCGGTCGACTGCTCGCCCGCGAGCACCTCGGCGGCGCGCTCGAGCGGCATCGCCGTCTCGACGATGTACGTCGCCCGCACGAACTCCGTCATCACCACACCAGCGGCAGCCACACCGACATCTCGGAGGCCCCGCGGTTGCCCCACGCGAAGTAGGGGATGAGCCGTCCTGCGACGGTCGAGAGGGGCGTGTCCTCGAGATCCGTGTAGAGCGCGTCGCCGCCCGGTGGGAGCACCGCGAACTCGCCCGCGAGCTCGACGACCCGGTGCCCCGCGACCTCGCCTTCGCGCGCCTGCAGCGAGGAGCCGCGCCGCAGCGCGATCTGCTCGAGCACGACGCCGTCGGGCAGATCCGCGCTCTCGAGCGCGTACACGACGGGCCCGCGCTGCACAGCGACCTGGCCCGTGAGCTCTTCCGCGAGCCGGTGTCCGCGCAGGACGCGCACGGGCATCGGCAGCGTCAGCACGACGACGTCGCCGACCTGCCAGTCCCGATCGATGCGCGCGTACGCGCCCGGAACCGCGGACAGCGGTGAGCCGTTCACCTCGAGCACGGGATCACTCGCCCACGCGGGGACGCGCAGGTGCAGCGGCATCCCACCCCCCGACGCCTCGGTGACCGTGAATGCGATCCGTCCGTCCCACGGGTAGTCGCTCTCTTCGCTCAGCGCGAGCACGCGCCCGTCGGCCGCGTGCCGCACGTCGCTGCCGCCGTACTGGTGCACGAACAGCCCGTCGGGCGAGACGGATGCCGCGCGCTCGTGGAACCGAGCGAGCGTGCGCGCGAGGTTGGGCGGGCAGCAGAAGCAGCTCAGGTACGGCTCGCGCAGGCGCTCGTCCGACGGGGGAGGCGGCGGGACGGGGTGCAGGCCCGTGTCGCCCGGGCGGCGCAGCGCGAAGGGCAGGGCGCGCACCTGCCGGAGCGCGTTCGTGTAGAAGTAGCCCGTGCCGTCGAGCGAGATGCCCGCGAGCAGCGTGTTGAAGGCGATGCGCTCGATGACGTCGGCGTAGCGCGCGTCGCCCGTGAGCGCCAGCATCCGCTCGCTCCACAGGATCATGCCGATGTTGGCGCACGTCTCGGTGTGGGCCGTCGTGTTCGGCAGCTGGTACGCGCGGCCGTAGGCCTGATGCACGCGGCTGATGTCGCCCTGCCACGGCGAGCCGTCGGGCGAGGCGCCGTCGTAGAGCGCGCCGCAGCCGCCCGTGACGTAGAGCTTCGTCTCGACGACGTCGTCCCACAGGTTCTCGAGCACCGCCTGCAGCTCGGCGTCGTCCGTCTCGGCGACGAGGTCGGCGAGACCCGCGTAGAGGTAGTTCGCCCGCACGGCGTGGCCTGCGACGACGGTCTGCTCGCGCACCGGGACGCGATCCTGGTTGTCGTCGCCGCCCTCGAAGTCGTCGCGCACGCGCACGAACGCCTCGGCGAGCCGCAGCCAGCGCTCGTCGCCGGTCGCGCGGTACAGCTCGATGACGGCCATGTAGTGCGAGGGGCAGATGGCGCTGCGGGCGAGTTCGAGCGGCTTGTCCGTCGCGAGGTCTTCGAGGAAGGATGCCGCTCCCCGCGCCACATCGAGCAGCGTGGTCGATCCCGTGACCTCGTGATGCCGCACGCCCATCGTGATGAGATGCCCGAGGTTGTACGTCTCGAAGTTGAAGCGGTCGGCGAGGGCGATCGCGTCGCCATGGTGCGCAGCCTCGATGATCGTCGGCGTGTGGAGGTAGCCGTCCTCGCGCTGCACGGAGGCGATGAGCGTCGCGACCTCTTCGACCGTCTCGGCGAGCCACGGCTCGGGGTCGGTCTCGAGCTGCGCGATCGCCGCCTCGAGCCACTTGTAGAAGTCGCCGTCCATGAACGGCGGCCCCTCGTGCGGCCCATCTTCGAGCCCCGCGGCGCGGCGGAAGTTCGCGAGCCCCGGACTCACACCGGCATCGCTGAGCGAGCGCCACATGTCGGGCACTGTCGCCTCACGGGTGCGCTCGTGGATGCCGCCCCAGAACCCGCGCGCCCAGCGCGCGTCGGCCGCGCCGAGCGGTGTGAGGGCGACGCTCATCGCACGTCCCCTTCGACCCAGCCCCGCAGTCGCTCGATCCCCGGCGCGATGCTCGACAGCACGGGCACGCCGACTCGGGCGGCGCTCGCCGCCGAAGCCATCGACGCCTGCGCGAGCACGACGACGTCGGCGGTCTCCGCGAGCCGCTCGATCGCGGCCGCGACGAGCCGGTCGTGCGTCGGACGATCGCCCGACGAGACCGCAGCGAAGGCGCCGTCGACGACTTCGGCCGCGATCGACGGGTCGCGCCGCGCGAGCGCCGCGCGCTCGCGCAGCAGCCCGACGGTCGGCTCGAGCGTCGTCGGCAGGGTCGCGACGACAGCGATGTGCGAACCCGCCGCGACCGCGGCATCCGCCATCGCCTCGTCGATGCGCAGCACCGGAATGCCGATCTCGGCGGCGGCGGGCGCCGCGAGGCGCGAGATCGATGAGCACGTGAGCATCACGACGTCGGCGCCGCCGGACTTCGCGGCGTGCACGAGGTCGCGCACGCGGCCCGGCACCGAGGCCGAGCGGGCGGGGTCGCCGAGGTCGGCGACGATGCGGTCGTCGAGGTAGTTGACGAACGTCGCGTCGGGCAGCGCCGCGCGCGCCTGCTCGGTGACGGGCGCGATCACGACGGCTCCCGTGTGCAGGAACGCGATGCGGGTGCTCATGCGATCTCCTCGAGCGCTGCGCGCGCGAAAGTGCGCTCATGCGTGCCGTGGCCGAGAGTCTCGGGCTCTTCGCCGTCGAGGTCGAGGATCGCCTCGGCTCCGACCGGGACGACGACGCGGACGCGCAGCTCGGATTCGTCGAGCCGCCATTCGATCGACGCCTCGCCGTAGGGGGTGAGGTGCCGCGCGCTCGCCGACGAGAGTCCGCCGCCCGGGCGCGGCGCGAAGCGGATGCGCCGGTAGCCCGGCTCGTCCGCCGCGAGGCCCGCGACGACGCGGTGCAGCCAGTCGGCGACGGCTCCGAGCGCGTAGTGGTTGAACGAGGTCATCGACCCCGGGTTGACGGTGCCGTCCGGCAGCATCGAGTCCCAGCGCTCCCAGACGGTCGTCGCGCCCATCTGCACCTGGTAGAGCCAGGACGGGCATCCCTGCTCGAGCAGCAGGTCGTACGCCGTCTCGAGCCGGCCGTGGGCGCTCAGCGCGTCGGCGAGGACGGGTGTGCCGACGAAGCCCGTCGCGATGCGGTTGCCGGCGGCGCGCACGAGTTCCGCGAGACGCCCCGCCGCGGCATCCCGCAGCCCCTCGGGAAGCAGGTCGAACCGCAGCGCGATCGCATACGCCGTCTGCGCGTCTGAGGTCATCCGGCCGTCGCCGTCGACGTACCTCGCGACGAACGCGGCTCGCACCTCCCGCGCGAGCGTCGCGTAGCGCGCGGCCGACACGTCGTCGCCCAGCGCCTCGGCCATCCGTGCGACGAGGCCGGCCGACAGTGCGAAGTAGGCGGTCGAGACGAGGTAGCGGTCGGTGCTGGCATCGGCGGGATCATGCGGCGGCGCTGCCGGGTCGAGCCAGTCGCCGAGCTGGAACCCGGTGTCCCACAGCCGCGACTCGCCCGCGATGTCGGCCTGCAGGTCGACCCACCGGCGCGCGCTCTCGAACTGGGCGCGCAGCACCCCGAGGTCGCCGAACCGCTCGTACAGCGTCCACGGGACGACCGCCGCCGCGTCCCCCCACGCAGCGCCGGGCCGCTGCGGGGTCCACATCGTGTCGGCGGGGATCACGGGCACGAACCACGGCACCGTGCCGTCGGGCAGCTGCTCGGCTTCGAGGTCGCGCAGCCAGCCGGCGAGCATACCGGAGCAGTCGTAGAGGAAGGACGCCGTCGGCGCGAAGACCTGGATGTCGCCGGTCCAGCCCAGCCGCTCGTCGCGCTGCGGGCAGTCGGTGGGGATGTCGACGAAGTTGCCGCGCATGCCCCACACGACGTTCTCGTGCAGGCGGTTCAGGAGCGGATCCGACGACTCGAACCAGCCGGTCCGGGCGAGGTCGGAGTGCAGGACCCGAGCGACGAGCGCTCCCGCGGCGACGGCCGCGTCCAGATCGCCGAACCAGCCGTCGACCTCGACGTAGCGGAAGCCGTGGAAGGTGAACCGGGGCTCCCACTCCTCGCCGGCCGCGCGGCCGGCGAACGTGTAGCGGTCGGTCGACTTCGCCTCGCGGAGGGGGCGCGCGTACAGCTCGCCGTCCTGCAGCACCTCGGCCGTGCGGAGCGTCACGGTCGTGCCGCCCGGTGCCGACCCGCGCAGTCGAACGACACCCGTGAGGTTCTGGCCGAAGTCGAGGACGCGGCTGCCCGACGGCGTCGTGAGGACGGCGACCGGGTGCACCTCCTGCGTCACGCGCACGGGGGGTCCCGTCGGCGCGACGAGCGTCGCGGGATCGCGGCGGCGCAGCTGCACGCGGCTCCAGTCGGCGGCGTCGAAGCCTGCGCGCGACCAGCCGGGCAGCTCGTCGCGCGCGTCGTAGTCCTCGCCGTCGTAGATGCCCGACGCGACGATGGGGCTGCGCGCCGCTCGCCAGGTCGTGTCGGTCGCGACGACGTCGCGCGAGCCGTCCGCGTAGGTGAGCTCGAGCTGCGCGAGGAAGGACTGGTCGTCGCCCGAAAGGTTGCGGAATCCGCCGCGCCAGCCGAGCCGGCCGCGGTACCAGCCGTCGCCGAGCCATGCGCCCACCGCGTTCGCCCCGGTTTCGAGCAGGTCGGTCACGTCGTACGTGTAGTAGCGCAGCCGCTCGCGGTACACCGTCCAGCCGGGGGAGAGGACGTCGTCGCCGACGCGCCGGCCATTGATCTCGGCCTGGTAGAGGCCGTGCGCCGTCGCGTAGAGGCGGGCGCGGACGAGGTCCGGCCGGACCTCGAACTCGCGGCGCACGAGCGACGGCCGACGCCGGTCGGAGTGGGGGTTCTCGTTCCAGATCGCTCCGACGGGCCCGGCCGACCAGTCCTCGGGACTCAGCAGCCCCGCTTCGAGGGTCGTCCAGTCGCTCGCGGCCGACCATGCGCCGTCCCGGCCGCGCACGGCGATCCGGACCTCGGCGCTCTCGCGCGACCGAAGGGGCGCCGCGGGCCATGCCACGAGCACCTGGTCGGGGCCGTCGATCTCGAAGACCTCGGTCTCGCCGCCGCGGCGGATCTCGACGCGGGAGCCGGCGGGGCTCCAGCCGGCGGGAGCGGCCGTCACCGTCCACGACAGGCGCGGACGGGGCTCACCGATCCCGAGGGCTTCGCGATGATGCTCGATGCGCGGGGCGGCGACCGTGACCGTCATTGGGCACTCCATACTCGATTTCGAAACGTTTCATTCTGAACTATAGTCGACTTGCAACGACGGAGACAATGAAGTTGTGACGTTTCAAAGCGGCATCGGAGCGCGCGGCGCGGTACGGTGGCGCGGACTCGGAGGAAGCCATGATCATCGGTGTCACGGGAAGCGGCGGGAAGCTCGGACGAGCGACGGTCGCGGCGCTGCGCGAGCGCGGCCACGACGTCGTCGGCTTCGATCTTGCGGGGCCCGCCGGCCCCGGATTCGTCCGCGTCGACTTCACCGACTACGGCCAGACGCTCGACGCCTTCCTGGGTGTGACGGCGCGGCACGAGGGCCTCGATGCGCTCGTGCATCTCGCGGCGCTCCCCGTCAACGGCCTCGTGCCCGACGCCGCGACGTTCGACAACAACCTCAGCGTCAGCTTCCACGTCCTGTTCGCGGCGCACCGCGTCGGCATCCGCACGATCGTCGCGGCCTCGAGCATCACGGCGATGGGCTTCCCCTTCGACGTCGCGCCGCCCGCGCTCCCCGTCGACGAGTCGTACACGCAGGCGAACAACACGTACGGGCTCGGCAAGGTCGTCGAAGAGGCGATGGCGGGACAGCTCGTGACGTGGCATCCGGATGCCTCGATCACGGCGCTGCGCTTCACCAACGTCGTCGACGAGACCGAGTACGCGACCTTCGATCGCGCCGGCGACCCCGACTACCGCCGCGACCTCATCGGCACGTGGATCGACGCCCGCGACGGTGCCGAGGTCGTGGCCCTCGCGCTCGAGGCCGCCCGACCGGGCTTCGAGGTGTACAACGTCGCGGCGCCCGAGTCGGGGCTGTCGATCCCGTCGCGCGCGCTCGCGGAGCGCTGGTTCCCCGGCACTCCCGTCGCCGCCGACCTGGGGGAGTTCGAGTCGCTCGTCTCGACGCGCAAGCTGCGCGAGCGCCTCGGCTTCGTCGCACGCCACGACTGGCGCTGACCGGCCCGCCCGCCGTGCGGCGGCGGTATGCGGCATCCGTCCCCGCCGTGTCGGGCGAGCGCAGCTCATTCGGATTGTTTCGGCGAGGCGATCCGAATCTCGCGCAATGGTCCGAAGTTCGTGGGGTGTGGGACGCGGCATCCGTCTGCGCTGGATCGGGCCGGTGCAGCATATTCGGATGATCTCGGCGAGGGGATCCGAATCTCGCGCAATGGTCCGAAGTTCGAGGGGCGGCGGATGCAGCACCCGCCGCCCCTCCGTCACGCTCATCCCTTGACCGCTCCGGCGGCGAGACCCTTCATGATCCGCTGGTTGAGGAACAGGTAGAGGATCAGGATGCCGAACGTCGTGATGCAGATCGCGGCGAACAGGGGCCCGTAGTTGATCGCGCCGTACTCGCCGGAGAAGTTGAGCAGACCGACCTGGATCGTGTTGAGGCTGCGCTTGCCGCCGAAGATCAGGGCGATGAGCAGGTCGTTCCAGATGAGGAAGAACTGCACGATCGCGACGGTGATGACGGCGTTGCGCATCATCGGGAAGCCGATCGCGAAGAACGCGCGCGTCATGGACGCTCCGTCGATCGTCGCGGCCTCGAAGATCTCGCGGGGGATCGCGCGGAAGTACGTCGCCATCATGAACACCGTCAGCGGCAGCCCCGCCGCGGTGTAGATGAGGATCATCGGCAGGTACGAGTTGTTGATGCCGAGCTGGAAGAACGTGTTGAACAGCGGCAGGACGATCATCTGGCCCGGGATCATGATGCCCGCGAGGAAGAGCAGCAGGACGGTGCCGCGACCCTTGAACACGAGCACCTCGAGCGCGAAGCCCGCCGCAGTGCCGAGCAGCACGATGAACACGAGCGAGGGCACCGTGACGATGAGCGAGTTCGTGATCGTCGTGGCGAGGTTGCCCGTCTCCCACGCGATGACGTAGTTCTCCCACTCCCATACGACCGGGAGGGCGTAGGAGGGGTTGTTGAGGAAGTCGCTGTTCGACTTGAACGAGTTGATGACCATCCAGAACAGCGGATAGATGAAGATGACCAGCAGCACCGCGATGGTGAGCCAGGTCGGGATGCGGCGCAGGACGTGCAGCAGCGCCCCCGCGGGGCCCGTGCGATGCGGCTCGAAGGCACGGGGAGTGTGGACCGCGGAGGTCTGAGGATCGATTGTCGAAGTCATGGTCGCGTTTCCCCTCAGACGGTGTTGTCGCGTCGCGACGAGCGGAAGATGAGCAGGGTCACGATGAGGCACATGATCGTCAGCAGCAGCGCGATCGTGGACCCGTAGCCGAAGTCGCTGAACTGGAACGCCGTGCGGTACATGTACAGCGTCAGCGGCGTCGTCGAGTTGCCGGGCCCGCCGCCGGTGAGGGCGAAGACCGAGTCGAACACCTTGATCGTGCCGTTGATGCTGAAGATGAACGACGCGAACAGGATCGGCAGCGACATCGGCAGGATGATGTGGCGGAAGAGCTTGAACGTCTTGGCGCCGTCGATGCGCGCCGACTCGATGATGTCGTCGGGGATGTCGAGCAGACCCGAGAAGATGAGCACGCCGTAGAAGCCGACGGAGCGCCAGACGTCCATGATGACGATGACGAAGAACGCCGTCGTGCCCGATCCGAGCCAGTCGACCGAGTCGAGGCCCACGTTGACGAGCAGCTCGTTGACGAGACCGTCGCTCGGGGCCGACTGGAAGAGCTTCTGGTACAGCAGAGCGATCGCGACGGTCGGCAGCACGACGGGGAAGAAGACGAAGGTGCGCACGACGACGGAGGACTTGCGGAGCACGAACTGGTACAGCAGGGCCAGGCCGTAGCCGAGTACGACCTGCAGGAGCGTCATGAGGAACGCGTACTTCATCGTGAACCAGAACGCGTCCCACACGTACGGGTCGGTGAAGAGCCGCTGGAAGTTCTTGAGGCCCGTGAACTCGAAGCCGGTCAGGACGCTCCCGGTGAAGAACGTGAGGCCGAACGACCAGATGACGGGCACGAGGATGATCAGGGTGTAGACGAGCAGTGCCGGCGTCAGCAGCAGCGTGATCGCCTTGCGGTCGCCCAGGACGGACTTCATTTGGCGGCGGCCTTTCGGATGATCGGACGGGGGAGTCGGTGACAGGATGACGCCCCGGTGCGCCTGAGGCCAGGCGCACCGGGGCGTGCGGATCAGCCTGCGTCCAGCGCGTCCTGGACGAGCTTCATGAACTCCTCCGCCGTGAGCTGGCCCGTCACGAGCAGGGCCGCGTTGGTCGAAGAGACGCTCGACGCCTTCGCGTTGAAGAGCGCCTCGAACCACAGCACGCTGTCGCTCGCTCCGGCGATCTCGTCGGCGATCGTTTGCGAGATGGCGGGCAGCTCGACTTCTTCATCGGCGATGAAGCCGGTGATCTGGCCCTGCTTGAGCGCCTCGTTGCCGTAGTTGGCGGTGATGCACTTGAGCCAGTCGCCCACGCCGTTCTCGGCCGAGTACGCCTTGGCGCTGAAGGTCGCCGGCAGGCCGACGTTCGACGGGTACTCGTCGATCGAGCCCTTGCCGCCCTCGACTGCCGGGTACTTGAAGAACCCGACGTTGTCGGCGCCGATCTGGTTGCCGTCGCCGTTGATGTTGCCCAGCAGCCAGCTGCCCATGTAGATCATGGCGGCCTTGCCCGTGAGGAACTCGTTGCTGGCGGCGTCGTAGTCGAGCGACGCGACGTTGTCGCCGAAGTAGCCCTGCGCGCCGAGGTCGGCGATCGCCTGCGCGGCTGCGACGTACTCGGGGTCGGTCAGCTTGGCGTCGCCGTCGCGCACCTTCTCGAGCGCGTCGGCGCCGAGCGTGCGGAACAGGTAGCCGCTCACGAGACGCGTGAGGGGCCAGCCCTGCTCACCGGATGCCGCGAACGGCGTGAGTCCGGCGGCCTTGGCCTCGCCCGCGACGGTCAGCAGGTCGTCCCACGTCTCGGGGACCTCCCAGCCGTTCTCCTCGAAGATCGCCTTGTTGTAGAAGATGCCCTCGATGTTGTACTGGTACGGCAAGAACGTGAACTCGCCGCCGTACAGCTTCTTGATCGTCGACACGGCGCCTTCGGCGACCTTGTCGCGCACGCCGAGCTCGGTGAGGGCCTTGTCGAAGTCGACGAGGTAGCCGTTGTCGGCGAGCTTCGCGCCTTCGGCGGGGTTGCCGCCGGCGGAGAACATGGGGGGCAGGCCATCCTGCGTCGCGAGCAGCTGGATCTGCGCGTCGAGCTCTGCCTGGGGGATGGAGCTGACCTCGAGCGGCAGTGCCTCGTTCTCGTCGGTGCACTCTCCGTCGGCGAGCGCCTGGAGGATCGGCTCGGTCGTGGTGTTCTCGGCGTTCTTGAGGAACTCGAAGCTGCTGGGCTCGTCGCCGCCGCCGGATCCGCCGCCCGCACACCCCGCGAGCACGAGCGCGCCGACACCCAGCAGGACCGCAGTGCCGATGATCGGCTTCCGCAGACGCCGTCGTTCTGCTGTGGACACAATTCCTCCTTGAAAAGTGGGTCGTCTCCTTTGAGACGTTTCAAGATGGATGCTAGGTCGCCATGCGAACCGTGTCAAGCATCTTTTGAAACGTCACAACAGGGTAACGATCTGGAACGGCGCCGCGCTTGGGGAGCAAGCTGTTTGAAACGTTCCGAAACCGACTGGCGCCGGCGGAGCGGTCCTGTACAGTGCTGTTCAACCGCGATCAAAGGAGCCGGCGATGGCCAAGACCGGGATCCGCGGAGTCGCGGAGCTCGCGGGTGTCGCGGTCGGCACCGTGTCGAACTACCTCAATCACCCCGATCGCGTGTCGGATGACAAGGCCCGGCGCATCCAGTCCGCGATCGACGAGATCGGATTCGTCCCGAGCAACGCGGGCCGCCAGCTCCGGCTCGGCGTCTCGAGCGTCATCGGCTACGTCGCCCCCGACGTGAGCAACCCCTACTTCGCCGAGATCGCCGAGAGCGTGGAGCGGCGCGCCGACGAGCGCGGCGTCACGGTCTTCCTCGCCAACTCGCACCGCAGCCGCGAGCGCGAGGACGCCTACCTCGCCGTCTTCGAGCAGCACCAGGTGCAGGGGCTGCTCGTCTCGTCGCACCTGCCCATCGAGGACCGCCTCGCGCACATCCGCCGGCGCGGCACGCCGTCCGTCCTCGTGGGCCAGCGCGCCATCTCGGACGAGCAGCCGTCCGTCTCGCTCGACGACTTCTCGGGCGGGGAGCAGGTGGGCGCGCATCTCGTCGAGATCGGATGCCGCCGCATCTGCTTCGTCGGAGGCCCCATCGGCATCCCGCAGGTCGCCGACCGGCTCGCGGGTGCGAGCGAGCACATCCGCGCCGCGAGCGCGACGCTCGAGATCATCGACGAACCCGACCGCACCGTGCGCGGGGGACACGCCGTCGGCCGGATGCTCCTCGAGCGAGCACCGGAGCAGCGCCCCGACGGCATCTTCGCCGCCAACGACCTGCTCGCGCTCGGCATCCTGCAGGCGCTCGTGCTGGGCGGCGTCGCGGTGCCCCGCGACCTCGCGATCGTGGGCTTCGACGACAACGAGTTCGCCGAAGGGTCCCTCATCCCCCTCACTACCGTGCGCGGACGCCACGAGGGCTTCGGCGTCGCGGTCGTCGACCTGCTCTTCGACGCGATCGAGGGGCGCCGCGTGGCCGAGCCGCACCGGATCTTCCGGCCCGACCTCGTCGTCCGCGCCAGCACACAGGGCTTCGCGCGAACCTGACCCGCGCGAACTTCGGACCATTCCACGAGGTTCGGATCCTGCCGGCGAGTTCGTCCGAATGAGCTGCATTCGTCCGATCTGGCGAGGACGGATGCCGCGCCCCGCGCCGCCCGCAGGCGCGACCCGCGCGAACCTCGGACCATTCCACGAGGTTCGGATCCTGCCGGCGAGTTCGTCCGAATGAGCTGCATTCGTCCGATCTGGCGAGGACGGATGCCGCGCCCCGCGCCGCCCGCAGGCGCGACCCGCGCGAACCTCGGACCATTCCACGAGGTTCGGATCCTGCCGGCGAGTTCGTCCGAATGAGCTGCATTCGTCCGATCTGGCGAGGACGGATTCCGCGCCCCGCGCCGCCCGCAGGCGCGAGCCGCGGCATCCGTCGCCTAGAACTCGGCCGCCGTCCGGCGTCCGTCGAGGTGGGCGATCATGTTGAGCACGAGGAAGTTCCAGTTCTGGAAGCCGTGCGTGATGATCGGCTCGCCGCTGTCCGGGTGGTAGTACTCGTGCAGCGATCCGTTGGTCTCGAGGTCCTGGCCGAAGAGGCGGATGGTCTTCTCGGCGAGCTCGGCCGCGTCATCCGCGAATCCGTACTTGAGCAGACCCCGGAACACGAGGTAGTTGCTGATTCCCCAGATCGGCCCGAGCCAGTTCGACGGGTTGTTCGAGGCGCGCAGGTCGTACGCCTTCTCGAGCCGCGACAGGGTGCGCACGCCGTAGTTCGCCTGGAACGTGCGCGTGTCGCGGTAGCGCGCGACCATGCGCTCGGCCTGCTCCTGCGACGCGAATCCGGCCCACAGCGGAAGGAAGCTCGACCAGTTGTCGACGCGCAGCAGCAGCGAGTCCCATCGGCGTGGGGCTCCGCGGTGCAGCCAGTCCTCGGGGTCGATGGGGCGCAGGCCGAGGTCGACGCTGTAGAACGTGCCGTCTCGCTCGTCCCACGCGTGGCGCGTGAGGGCGTCGGCGAGGTCCTGCGCCGTGCCGCGGGCCGCGTTCGCGGCGGGCGCGTCCCCCGAGCGCTCGAGCAGGTAGCCGTAGGCGAGCAGCTCGCGGTACAGGAGGCTGTTGAGGTAGATCGAGGCCGTGCTGCGGTCGGGCCGGTAGTACACGGACGGGTCGTTGTCGACGCCGACCGCGAAGTCGGTCTGCCAGTAGGCGAGCCCCGTTTCGGGGTGCATGTGGCTCTCGAGGTAGCGGTCGACGAACCGGCCGATCGTCTCGAGCTGCGGTGCGACCCAGTCGACGTCGCCGCGGCGCTGCGCGAGCATCGCGGCGTGCTGCGCGAGGACAGGCTTGTGCATGTTCTGCGCGAAGCCGCCCGCGCGGCTCGCGTCGCCGTGCGTGAGCGACCCCGTCGGGCTCAGCTGGATCGGCATGACGCCGTCCTCGTCGGTGTGATCGAGGAAGTTCAGGATGCTGCCGCGCTCGTACTCGAAGAAGCGGCCCTGCTGGCCGGTGTCGGCCTCGACCTGGCTGAGCGCGATGCTGATCGTCCACGAGTCCCAGTCCCACAGGGCGCTGGAGTAGTAGGGCGAGCCGGGGCTGCTCGGCACCGTGTACGGGTGCGCGAGGATCCCCTCGGGCTCGCGGGTCATCTGTTCGGCGCTCTCGAGGATGTACTCCTCGAGCAGGCGGGACCAGCGTTCGTGCATCTTCACTCCTGTGTGAGGGTCGGGTCGTGCGCGGTCCCGCGTGGGGGCGTGCACGCAGGGTCAGGCTTTCAGCGCGATCCAGCCTTCGGCGGGGACGGATGCCGCGTGCACGACGCCGTCGACGGTGACCGTGAGATCGCGGACCCTGGTGTCGAGGTTCGCGACGAGCACCGTGCGCGCGTGGGCGGAGTCGCCCCCGACGGCCCACACGAGCCCGTCGGGGCTCGTCGCCGACAGCAGCCGTGCGCCCGCGAGGGCTGCGAGGGCGCGGAGGGCGGCAGCGACCGGGCGGTCGGCTCCCGCGGCGGAGACGGCGCCGCGGGGTCCCCACTCCTCGAAGTACGCGATGCTCGCGACGCCCGGGACGGCAAGGGCTGCGGCGCTCGCGATGGTCCAGGCGGCCAGCTGCGGAGCATCCTGTCTGTCATCGTCGGCATCCGCGTGCTGTGCGCCGTATCCGTGCGCGAGGTCGGTGTCGCGGGGAAGCGGCGGCCGGACTGTCGCGACGTCGTTGAACCGGGGGCGCAGCGTCACGGGGCCGATGTGCACGAGCGCGTCGCCCGCGAGCGTCACGGCCTGCTGCGCGACGAGTCGCTGCATCGCGACGGACTCGACGAGCTGCTCGCTCGTGAGGCTGTGGAAGAGCGGCGTGACGCTGAACACGATCCCGTCGAGGTCGTCCGGGATGCGCGACCGCTCGCGGTTGAGCTCCGTGAAGTGCGAGCGCGCGCCGCCGACGACGGGCAGCTCGAGGCCCGCGTCCGCGAGCGCCGCGCGCAGCGCAGCGGCGACCGCGTCGTCGGTCACGTGGGTGTCGGGGGCGAATGCGCCGATCCGCACGACGGGCAGGCCCACGAGCGCCGCGACGAGCTCGCCGAGCGCAGCGGGGTCCGCGGGATCGTCCTGGTCGGCGGAGTCGAGCACGATCCGCACGTCGAGAGGGAGACCGGATGCCGCGGCCCGCGCGAGCGCCGCGCGCCGGTTCGGGGCCGCGAGGTCGAGCTCGACGAGGAGCGTCCTCCCGATCGGCACGGCGGCGGGTGCGGGGTCGGGTGCCGTCGAGGCCCCGACGACGAGGGCCGGGAACGCGGACCCCGTGTCGGTGAGCTCGAGAAGGTCCCGGTCGGGCCCCTCGGCCGCCGCCGCGCGGGGCGCGACGCGCACCGCGATCGACTGCCGCACACCTGAGCCTGCCGGCAGCGCGTAGGGGAAGGGCAGCGCGAGCGGCCTGCTGTAGGTCTTGAACGAGGCATCCGTCCAGTTGCGCTGGTCCTCCATCTCGAACACGTCGCCCGTGAAGCGCACATCGATGTCGAGGCCGTCATCGGTCCACGCGAGGCCCGCGATGTCGAAGGCGGGCTGGTGCGGACTGATGTCGCGCGGGAAGGCGGAGGCCCGGGCCGCCCCGTCGGAGGAGGTCACGGCGAGGTCGGCGCCCGCGACCTGCGGCGGGTGCAGCACGACGAGTCCCGTGCGGTTCGTCTCGAAGTCGGTCGTCGAGACGGCGTCGAAGCTCACGACGAGCAGGTCGTCCGCGACGTCGACGCGCACGGTCGCGCGCAGCTCGGCGCCGTGCCCCTCGGTGTGCAGCAGCAGCTCGAGGGACGTGTCGGTCTCGGCGACCTGCTCGACGACCCAGCCGGCCGTGTTCCAGTCGCGGTCCCGCACGACGGCGCGGACGCTGCGCAGCACGCGCCGCCCGTCGTACGTCAGGTCGGCGAGCTCGTCGTCGCGCAGCTCGAGCGCCCAGAGCCCGCCCCGCCAGAAGCGGGACGGGCTGTGCGATCCGTGCCAGATGTCGGTCATGTGTTCCATCCTCGCGATGCCGGTCGCAACACGCCCGGGCGCGGCGAAACCGGCCACGCGGCTCTAGAGGGTCGTCATCCCGCCGTCGACGGCGAACAGGGCGCCCGTCGCGAAGGCGCCGTCCTCGCTCGCCAGGTAGACCATGATGCCCGCGACGTCGTCGGGGGTGCCGGCGCGGCCGATCGGGATGCGGCTGATGATCGCGGCGCGCGACTCGGGGTCTTCGCTGATCGCGGCCACGAGCGGCGTCTCGGTGTACGCGGGCTGGACCGTGTTGACGCGGATGCCCTTCGAGGCATATGCCGCGGCGACGGTGCGGCCGAGGCCGTGGATGCCGGCCTTCGAGGCGCTGTACGCCGTGAAGTCCTTGCCCTCGCCGTTGACCCCCGTGGGGCTGCCGGTGAGGATGATCGACCCGCCGCCGCGCGGCAGCATCGAGCGCACCGCGTGCTTGACCGTCAGGAACGTGCCCGTCAGGTTGATGTCGATCGTGCGCTTCCAGACGTCGAGGTCGAGGTCGGCCGCCTGGGCGTCCTGGCCGAACAGCTGCACGCCGGCGTTCGCGACGACGACGTCGGGCGCCCAGCCGGCCGCCTCGAGCTCGGCGAAGGC
Source organism: Microbacterium sp. SS28 (assembly GCF_022761035.1). Classification (GTDB taxonomy): domain Bacteria; phylum Actinomycetota; class Actinomycetes; order Actinomycetales; family Microbacteriaceae; genus Microbacterium. The sequence continues at coordinate 1,081,513 of NZ_JAKWJP010000001.1, read as the reverse complement.
GGCCTCGACCGCGGATTCGTCCGAGATGTCCATCGTCACGGCGCGGGCGTTGTCGCCGATGTCGGCTGCGGCTTTCGCCGCACCCTCGCCGTTGCGGTCGGCGAGCACGACGCGGGCGCCCTCGCGGGCGAAGCGGGTCGCGACGGCGAGGCCGATGCCCAGCGCGCCGCCCGTGACGAGCGCGGTCTTGCCTTCGAGCTGTCCCACTGTCTATTCCTTTCGGCCGCGGGCGCTGTCAGCGCTCGATGTGATCGAGGTGGAGCATGCGCGCGAGGTTCTTGTCGAGCTCGTCGTCCTGGAAGATCTTCTTCCAGTCGTCCTTGATGATGCTCTCGCGGCCGTAGTCCATCGCGATGAGGCACGCGTCGCTGAACGGGTTGTCGCCGCGCAGGCCGTTCGCGAGGGCCACCTGGGTGTGGCCGTACAGGATGCTGCGCGCCGCCGCCTCGGGAACGCCCATCGTGTCGACGGCCTCCTGCAGCGCCTCGTTGAGGAGGGCGCCGATCATGCACGCGACGGTCTCGACGAGGGTCGGCTCGAGCTGCGCGAGCTGCTTGATCGTGACCCAGTGCACGTCGATGATCGGGGCGTAGATCGCGCGGACGGTCGCCTCGACGATCGCCTGCTTGGCGGGGTCGTCGGACTCGATCGCGGCGATCGCGTCCTGGGGGGCGGCGATGCCGCCGAACGTGTCGGCCCACTCCTCGGGCGTCTGGCGCTGCAGGAAGATCGACGGGTGGCACGGGTGCGCGACGGCCTGGATGACGTCCTCGCGGGTCGTGAGGAGGCCCGCGTAGGCGGCGGCGGGGTCGAGCGTCAGGACGATCGCGCCGGCGCGCAGCTGCGGGACGAGGTCGGCCGTGACGGGGCCGAGGGCGAGATCGGGGACCGCGAGGACGACGATGTCGGCGTCCGCGACGGCGGCCGAGGCATCCGTCAGCTCACGACCCGCGTCGATCGTGCGCTGCTGGCCGGCGGGGGAGTTCTCGACGTACTTCACGTCGTGACCGGTCTTGGCGAGGTTGTTGGAGACGCGCATCCCCATCTTCCCGCCGGCGCCGACGACGGCGATCTTGTACGTCTCTGCGGTCGTGCTCATGATGTGCTCCTCAGGTGCTCGAGTGTGGCGCGGGTCCATTCCCGCTCGGTTCGGATGGTGGTCTCGGGGTCGCCCTGCCAGGGCAGCCAGTGCTCGACGATCTCGTCGATGCCGCGCTCGCGCGGACGGACGGTCTCGAGCAGGTGGGCGTAGTCGTGCAGGCCGTCGCCCATGCGCGCGCCGCTGTAGGTGAAGCCCACCCAGCCCGGCTGGCGCGCGAAGGCGAAGTCCTTGACGTGGATGTTCGCGACGACGTCGGCGGTCAGCTCGACGCAGTCGCGGGGCAGCTCGAGGCGCGCGACGACGTTGGCGGGATCGAGGCAGATGCCGAGCTGCGGGCTGCCGAACGACGCGACGAGGGCGACGAGATCGGCGGTCGCAACCTGCTCGTACGTCTCGAGGGCGAGGGTCACGCCGGCGGCTTCGTAGGCAGGGAGCACTTCGCGCAGGAAGACGGATGCCTCTGCCAGCGTCGGCCGCGAGTCGGGGCCGTACAGCATGCTGCGGACGAGGCGCGCGTCGAAGGCCTCCGCGAGGCGCAGGTAGCGCGCGAGGCGCTCGGGCTCGATGCCCTTCGTGCCGAGCTGGATCGTGAGCCCCAGCTCGCGTGCGGCGGCGGCCGCGCCTTCGACCTCGGCGTCGGTCATGGCGTCGAGGGGCGCGTAGTCGCAGATCTGGAACAAGTCGACCCCGAGCTCGCTGGTCGCCTCGAACGCGCCGCGCAGCGACAGCGGCTCGCCGTCGCGGCCCTCGTGCTGCCAGAAGAACGCGTAGGTTCCGAGCCCGATCATGCGCGGGCCTCCGCGCGCGCGGCCGCCTCGTCGAGCACCGCGACGAGACTGTCGACGTCGTGGGCGAAGCGGCCGAGGAAGAGGCCGTCGACGGCATCGCCGAGCTCGGTCAGCAGGCCGGGTCCCGCGGAACCGCCGTAGATCACGACCGAGCCGGCGCGATCGGGGAGTGCGTCCAGCGCCGCCCGCAGTGCGCGCGTGACGGACGCGATGTGCGCGGCGGGGGCGGGCTCGGGCGCGCCGATGGCCCACACCGGCTCGTACGCCACGATGACGGCGCCCTCGGGGGCCCCGGTGAGGTCGGCGTGCAGCTGCGCGATGGTCGCGGCAGCGGCATCCGGACCCGAAAGCCGGGCTGACTCGCCGACGCAGAGCACGGGCGTGATGCCGTGCCGCAGGGCAGCGGCCGCCTTGGCCGCGACGACTTCGTCGGACTCGCCGAAGAGCCGGCGACGCTCGGCGTGCCCGATCTCGGCGACGCGGACGCCTGCTTCGGCGAGCTCGGCGGCCGTGACCTCGCCCGTGTAGGCGCCGGGCTCGAACGCCGAGACGTCCTGCGCGCCGACGAGCACGGGCGTGCCCGCGAACGCGTCGAGCGCGGGCAGCACGCCGAGGTAGGTCGGGATGATGAAGAACTCCACGTCGCCGGACGCCACTGCCTCATGCGTGCGCACGCGCTCGGCGACGCGCGTGCACCACTCGATCGCCTGCTGGTGACCGAAGTAGGTCTTGAGGCTGACTCCGACGACGGCGCGGGGCATCAGCAGGATCCGGTCCGCTCGTATTCGTCGATGGCGGCGACCTTCGCGGCCGAGGCCGATGTGGGGTCGAAGCGGTACTCGAGCCACTCGCGGACGAGGCGGCGGGCGAGTTCGATGCCGACGACGCGCTGGCCCATCGTGAGCACCTGCGCGTCGTTGGAGAGCACGCTGCGCTCGACCGAGAAGCTGTCGTGCGCCGTGACGGCGCGGATGCCGGCCACCTTGTTGGCCGCGATCGCGACGCCCAGGCCCGTGCCGCAGATCAGCAGCGCGCGGTCGGCGTCGCCCGCGGCGACGAGCTCGGCGGCCGTCGTCGCGACGCGGGGGTAGGGGGTGTGGCCGTCGGCGCCGACGCCGACGTCGACGACCGACGCGACGCCCGCGTTCTGCTCGAGGTCCTTGCGGAGGATCTCCTTGTAGTCGAAGCCGGCGTCGTCGCAGCCGATCACGATGCGGAGGGGCTCAGCCATGGGTCAGTTCCTTTCGGTCGTCGCGAGGAGGTCTGCGACGGCGGTCACGATGAGGGCGAGCGAGACGGCGCCCGGGTCGGGGGTGCCGACGCTGTTCTGGCCGTGCGTGCGCGCACGGCCCATGCGGGGCAGCAGGTCGGCGGTCGCGAGGGCGGCCTGGGTCGTCGCGTCGGCGGCGACCCGCCACGCGTCGGCGAGGCGAGCGCCCCCCTCGATCTGCGCGGTCAGGGTCGCGCTGAACGGGACGAGCGCGTCGACGAGCGTCTTGTCGCCGACCTCGGCCTTGCCGTACGCCATGACTCCCGCGCGTCCCGCGGCGACACCCGTCGCGACGGCGGCCCGCGAGGGGCGGCCCGTGTCGCCGAGCGCGCCGGCGACGGACGACAGGATGACGCCCCACAGGGCGCCGGACGTGCCGCCGGCCTTGTCGGACCATCCGTCGGCGGCACGCTCGAGGACCGTGCCGGCTCCTGCGCCGGCGGCGTAGGCCGCGCGGGCGGCGTCGAGAGCCGCGTGCGAGCCGCGCTGCATGCCGATGCCGTGGTCGCCGTCGCCAGCGATGGAGTCGAGGCGGCCGAGCTCGTCGACGTGCGTGTCTATCGTCTCTGCGATCGTCTCGACCACGGCGACGACGGTGGCGGCGGCGGCGTGTGAGTCGTCGTCGGTCGGGGGGACCTCGGATGCCGCACCCGCATCGAGCGCGTCGGGGTCGCCTGCGGCATCCCGCAGCGACTGCGGCGCGACCGAACCGCGACGGTACGCGGGGGTGTCGACGGGGGTCTCCCACAGGCCCGCGAGCTCGTCGTCGAGCCAGAACAGGGTCAGCGAGACGCCGGCCATGTCGAAGCTCGTGCAGTACTCGCCGACGTGCGGGTCGACGATCTCGATGCCCGCCTGCTCGAGCAGCTGCGCGACGCGGCGATAGACGACGAAGAGCTCCTCGTACTTGAGCGAGCCGAGTCCGTTGAGGACGGGAACGACGCGGGCACCCTGCGCTGTGTCGACGCCGTCCGGCAGCTCTTCGAGGAGCTTCTCGACAAGCAGCTCGGCGAGGCCGTCGGCGGTCGGGATGTCGGTCTCGTCGATGCCGGGCTCGCCATGGATGCCGAGGCCGATCGCCATGCGCCCCTCCGGGACGCTGAAGAGCGGCTGCTCGGCGCCGGGCAGTGTGCACCCCGTGAACGCCACCCCGAACGAGCGGGTGCGCTCATTCGCGAGGCGCGCGACGCGGGTCACCTCGGCGAGGTCGTAGCCGGCCTCAGCGGCCGCCGCAGCGGCGCGGAAGACCGTGAGGTCTCCCGCGATGCCGCGCCGCTTGTGCTTCTCGGCGGGCGACGCGCTGAAGATGTCGTCGGTGACCGCGACGGTCTCGCACGCGATGCCCTCGGCGCGCAGCCTCTCCTGCGCCGCGTCGAAGTTGAGCACGTCGCCGGCGTAGTTGCCGTAGCTGAAGAACACGCCGCCGCCGCCCTCGGCCGCCTTCGCGACAGCCTGGATCTGCTGCGTCGACGGCGAGGCGAAGAGGTTGCCCATCGCGGCTCCGTGCGCGAGGCCGGGACCTACGAGCCCGCCGAACGCGGGGTAGTGGCCCGAGCCGCCGCCGATCACGACAGCGACCTGGCCCGCGGGCGAGACCGTCGACCGTGCGACACCGCCCTGCACACGGCGGACGTACCGACCGTTCGCGGCGACGAAGCCGTCGATCATCTCGTCCGCGAACGCGGACGGCTCGTTCCAGAGACGGGTCATCGGCGCGTCTTCCCGTCCTGTGCGGCCGTGGCAGTGCCTTCGTCGACGATGCGCTCGATCGGGGCGATGCGGTTGCTGCGGGCGAGCAGCAGCATGAGCGCCGCGGAGAGGAGCATGAAGAACCCGACGATGAACATCGGCACTTCGTAGCCCCCGGTCCAGTCGTGCACGGCGCCCGTGATGTACGGGGCGCTGAAGCCCGCGAGGTTGCCGATCGTGTTGATCAGCGCGACACCCGCCGCGGCCGCGGCGCCCGTCAGGAAGCGCGTCGGGAGGGTCCAGAAGTTGGGCAGGGCGGCAAAGATCGCGGATGCCGTGATCGTGATGACGGCGATCGTCGCGACGGGGGATCCTGCGAACAGGGCGATCGGGATGGTGACGCCGCCGACGAGGGCGGGGATCGCGATGTGCCACGTCTTGAGACCGCGCTTGGACGCGTCGCGGGCCCAGAAGTACATGATGATCGCCGCGGGGAGGTACGGGATCGCCGTGATGAGGCCCTTCTGGAAGAAGTCGAAGGTCACGCCGGTCTGCGCCTGGAAGCCCTCGATGATCGTCGGGAGGAAGAACGCGAGCGCGTACAGGCCGTAGATGAAGCCGAAGTAGATGAACGAGAGCACCCACACGCGGCCGCTCTTGAAGGCGAAGCGCACCGAGACGTGGTTCTCGCGGGCCTCGGTCGTCTTGCGCTCGCTCTCGAGGGACTCCGTGAGCCAGTCCTGCTCCTCGGTCGTGAGCCAGCCGGCGTCCTTCGGCTTGTCCTTGAGGTAGAACCACGCGATGACTCCGACGACGATCGCGGGGATCGCGACGCCGAAGAACATGAAGCGCCAGCCCTCGAGTCCGAGGAAGCCGCCGCCGTGCTGGATGAGCCAGCCGGCGAGCGGGGCGCCGATGACGGTCGTGAGGGGCTGGGCCAGGTAGAAGAGCATGAGGATGCGGCTGCGGTACTGGGCGGGCACCCACAGGCTCAGGAACAGGATCGCGCCAGGGAAGAACCCGGCCTCGGCGACGCCGAGGAGGAAGCGCAGCACGACGAGCTGCTCGAAGTTCTGCACCCACGTGAACAGCAGCGCGACGATGCCCCAGCTGACCATGATGCGCGAGAGCCAGCGACGCGCCCCGAACTTGTGCAGGGCCAGGTTCGAGGGCACCTCGAGCAGGATGTAGCCGATGAAGAAGACGCCCGACGCGAAGCCGAACTGAGCCGCGCTGAGCCCGAGATCCTCGTTCATGCCGTTGGGGGCGGCGAAGCCGATCGCGGTGCGGTCGAGGTAGTTGATGAAGAACATCAGCGCCACGAACGGCACGAGGCGCAAGGACACCTTGCGGATGGCGGAGCGCGCGACGTCGGCGCGCTCAGCAGTTGGGGTGTGGTCCACGTTGACTCCGAAATCGATCGACGACGATGAAGGTTCGTTCTGGGGTCCGGCCAGTATGGCAAACCGGTTGACCAATTGCAATACCGGGCCGTGAGAAATATCGGTAGGTTGTCCCCATGCCCGCATACCCCGGCGACAGCTCGGCGGAGATCTCCGCAGCCCTCGGCGCGCTGCCCGCCGGCACGCCGGTCTCCGAGGTCGCTCGCCGCCTGCTCGACCTCTTCACGGGCGGATCGATCGCCCCCGGCACGCGGCTTCCTCCCGAGCGGCAGCTCGCCGCGACACTCGGCGTCGGTCGCTCCGCCGTGCGCGAAGCGCTCGCCGCGCTCGAGATCCTCGGCATCGTCGACGTGCGCCCGGGCTCGGGCACCTACCTGCGCGGCAACGCGAGCGAGCTCCTGCCACAGACCCTCCGCTGGGGGCTGCTGATCGGCGAGCGCAACACCGCCGAGCTGCTCGAGCTGCGGTCCGGCCTCGAGATCTACGTCGCGCGGCTCGCGGCGGGGCGAGCAGCGGCATCCGACCTCGCGCGGATCGATGCGAGCCTTGATCGCATGCGCGAGAGCGTCGGAGCGCTCAAGGCCTTCGCGAAGGCCGACCTCGAGTTCCACGACGCGCTCGCCGCGGCCGCCGGCAACGACATCCTCGTCGACACGCTGCACGTCGTGCGGTCGCTGCTCCAGGTCTACGCCGACCGCTCCGTCCACGACGAGGACGCCGCGCGCACCGCCATCGACGAACACGCCGCGGTCTTCCGCGCGATCGAGGCCCGCGACGAAGACGCCTCGGCCTCGGCCATGGCGGTGCACATGGCGACGGCCTCGGCGCGCGTCGCCGCCGAAGCCTCGCGCTGACCGCTCAGGCGTCCCGGTCGATCGGGGCCGCCGCCGGACACACACGGAACCGCTGACAGAAGGAGAACGGATGCCGCGCAACTGGGCGGGAACCTACGAGTACGCCGCACCCCGGATCGTGACGGCGTCGACCGTCGAGGACGTGCAGCGGATCGTCCGTGAGGGCGGACCGGTCCACGCGCTCGGGACGCGACACTCGTTCACCGATCTGCCCGACACGGCGGGCACGCTCATCGACGTGTCGGGTCTTGTGGGAGACATCGTCATCGACGAGGACGCGCGCACCGCGACAGTCGCGGCGGGCACGCGGTACGGCATCGTCGCGCAGGCGCTCGACGAGCGTGGCTGGGCCCTGCACAACATGGGCTCGCTGCCGCACATCTCGGTCGCGGGGGCCACGGCGACCGCGACGCACGGCTCGGGCGACGGGAACGGCGTCCTGACGACCGCCGTGCGCGGCATCCGCTACGTCGGCGCGGACGGAGAGGTGCACGACGTGCAGCGCGGCGAACCCGACTTCGCGGCGCTCGCCGTGGGCGTCGGCGCGTTCGGCATCATCGTCGCGCTGACCCTCGACATCGAGCCCTCCTACCGCGCGCGGCAGGACATCTATGCGGGCGTGTCGTGGGATGCCGCGCTGGCCGATCTCGCAGCGCTCACGGGTGCCGGCTACAGCGTGTCGCTCTTCACCCGCTGGGATCCCGAGACGATCGAGGCGGTGTGGGTCAAGACCCGGCTCGCGGCCGACGACGACGCCGTGCCCGACACGCTGCTCGACGGTCACCGCGCGACGGGCCCCGATTCGCCGCTCGGCAGCGGCGACAACATCACCGAGGTCGGTGGAGTTCCCGGACCCTGGATGCTGCGCCTCCCGCATTTCCGCCTGGACAGCGAGCCCTCCTTCGGCGAAGAGATCCAGACCGAGTACTTCGTGCCCCGTGAGCATGGCGCGGCGGCGCTCGACGCCGTGCGCGCGCTGGGCGACAGCATCCGTCCTCATCTCGTGGTGAGCGAGATCCGCACGGCCGTGCGCGACGAGCTGTGGCTGAGCGGCGCGTATCAGCAGGACATCGTCATCATCCACTTCACGTGGTTCGACCGGCCCGACGAGGTAGGGGAGCTGCTGCCCGTGATCGAGGCGGCGCTCGCCCCCTTCCGTGCGCGCCCGCACTGGGGCAAGGTGCACGGGTTCACGGCCGACGAGATCGCGCGCGTGCACCCTCGCCTCGCGGACGCCCGTGCCGTGTTCGAGCGCCTCGACCCCGAGGGCCGGTTCTCGAACGCACACCTCGAACGGCTGGGGCTGCGCGACCCGCGCTGAGCCGCTCGGTCCGTGACGTGGACGGGTCGGGGCTCCACAATGGGATCGACCACGGGAGGTTCCATGACCGAGACCCCTTCGCCCGCGCGCATGCACGCACTCTCCGACGAGACGCGCGCGACCGTCGACGTCGTCCTCGACTACGCGCGGCGGCGCGCGCTCTACGAGGACGTGCCGCTCGACAAGCCCCTCACCCCGCGTGACCTCGCGCGCCTCGCGTCCGGTTCGATCACGCCGGCGGGCATCGGCGCGCGACGGGCCGCGGCCCTGTTCGAGAACGTGCTCGCCCCCGCGTGCGTCTCGACCGACCACCCCGGATATCTGTCGTTCATCCCGTCGGCCCCCACGAAGGCGTCGATCGCCTTCGACCTCATCGTGTCGGCCTCGGCGATCTACGGCGGGTCGTGGATGGAGGGCTCGGGCGCGATCTTCGCCGAGAACGAGGTGCTGCACTGGCTCGCGGGCGAGTTCGGCCTGCCGGCGGGCGCGGGCGGCGTCTTCGTGCAGGGCGGCACGATCGGCAACCTCTCGGCGCTCGTCGCGGCGCGCGACGCCGCGCGCCGGCGCAACCGCGAGGCGGGGCATCCGGATCCCGCCCGGTGGGTCGTCGTCTGCAGCGCCGAGGCGCACTCGTCGATCGCGTCGGCCGCGGAGGTCATGGACGTCGACATCGCGAAGGCGATTCCGGATGCCGCGGGCCGCCTCCACGGCGACGCGGTGGCCGCAGCGCTCGAGGTGCACGGCGACGCCGTGTTCGCGGTCGTCGCGACGGGCGGAACGACGAACTTCGGGATCGTCGACGACATCGCCTCGATCGCCGCCGTCACGACCGAGCGCGGCGTGTGGCTGCACATCGACGGCGCCTACGGCCTGGCCGCGATGCTCGTCGACCGCACGCGGCTGCTCTTCGCCGGCGTCGAGCACGCGGACTCGGTCATCGTCGACCCGCACAAGTGGCTCTTCGCGCCCTTCGACGCGTGCGCGCTCCTCTATCGCGATCCGTCCATCGGGCTGCGCGCGCACACGCAGAAGGCCGAATACCTCGACACGCTGACGGATGCCGCCGACTGGAACCCCTCGGACCTCGGCGTGCAGCTGACCCGCCGGGCGCGCGGACTGCCCCTGTGGTACTCGCTCGCGACGTACGGCACGGACGAGTACCGCGCCGCCATCACGTACGGGATCGACCTCGCGCGGCGCATCGCCGACGAGATCGAGTCACGGGAGGGGCTCTCGCTCGTACGGGATCCGCAGCTGTCGGTCGTCGTGTTCCGCCGCGACGGCTGGACGCTCGCCGACTATCAGGCGTGGTCCGAGCGGCTGCTCGACGACCAGCACGGGTTCGTCGTGCCGAGCTCGCACGCGGGGGAGCCCGTCCTGCGCTTCGCGATCATCAGCCCCTTGACGACGTTCGAGCTGCTGACCTCGATCCTCGACACCCTGGCCTGACGCCGGCCGCGCCCGGCCGGGCCCCCACGGTCCCGAGCTCGACGAGGGTCCGACGCTTCGGCACGCTCAGCGACCGGATCGCGGCCCGGCGGATCAGCCCGCGGGAACCTCGCGGGCGAGACCGTCGACGACCTGGGCGTGGGGGAGCGCCGCGAGCACGGCGCCCGGCACCGAGAGCTTCGCGCCCCGGATGCCCGCCCCCACGATCCCCGCCGCGAGCTCCGCCACCCGTGGATCGACGAGGATCATCCAGTCCTCCGGAAGCCCGATCGGCGTGATGCCGCCGTACTCCATGCCCGTGAGCGCGACGGCGTCGTCCATCGGCGCGAAACTCGCCCGCCGCGCGCCGAGGAGCCTCCGTACCGTCCCGTTGACGTCCAGACGCGTCGTCCCGAGCACGAGGCAGGCGGCGTAGGTCGTCGTCTCGCCCCGCGTGCCCGCCACGACGATGCAGTTCGCCCCCTCGTCCATTCCGACTCCGTAGGCCTCGCAGAACGCCGCTGTGTCGGCGAGCGAAGCATCGATCGGCGTGACGCGCACCTGCGCCGCGAGCGACGCGTCGAGGGCCTCCAAGCCTCGCCGTACGGGCTCGGCGACGAGGTCGGGGCGATCGAGAGCGGGGGAGAAGTCCAGCGACGGCACGACTCGACGCTACGGCAGGCGCGGAGTCCGCGGCGGCTCGGTGCGCCGGGCGCCCGTTGCCTCGAACGCCGCCGCGAGCCGCAGCAGCGCCGAGTCGTCGTACGCGCGCCCGGCGAAGGTCAGGCCCACCGGCATCCCGATGTCCTCCATCGTCCCCATCGGCACCGTCACGGTCGGGATGCCGAGGTGCCGGATCGCGAGGTTGCCGTTGGCGACCCAGACCCCGTTGCGCCAGCCGAGATCGGCGGATGCCGCGACCCGATCCATGTCGGCGGGCGCGACATCCGCGACCGCGGGGAAGACGACGGCGTCAAGGCCGAGGCCGTCCATCCAGTCTTCGAGGTCGATGCGGCGTGTCTCTTCGAGCCCGCGCAGGCCCGCCTCGAGCTCGGGCATGTCGGCCCAGGGCGTCGCGCCGGGGTTCGCGCGGACCCAGTCGGGGTACTCCGCGATGTCGTCGTCGAAGCCCGTGTAGCGATCGGGCAGCGCGCCCGCGGGGTGCGGGAAGATCGCGGCGCCGTCGACGTCGGCGAGGGTCGACAGCGCGGGATCACCGTTGGCGGCGAGGAAGTCGTCCCAGCCCCACGCCGAGAGGTCGATGATCTCGCGCTTCAGGTACTCGGGGGTGACGAGGCCGCGCGTCGCGATCGTGGGCGCGCCGGCGCGGTCGCCCTCGTAGTTCGACACGACGGGGAAATCGACCTCGACGACCGTCGCGCCGGCGGACTCTAGTGCGCGCCGGGCGTCCTCCCACAGCGCGATGATCGACGCTCGGGTCTCGATGCGCTCGCCCGTCGGACCGCCGATGCCCGTGCCGGTTCCCGCGTCGGGGTCGGCACCCACGTACATGCGCGGGATGCCGATTCGCCGGCCGGCGAGGTCGGCGTCGGCCAGGAGTGAGGGGTACGACGCGGGGCGCACCTCGGCGGGAGTGGGCAGCGCGACCCAGGGCTGGGCGCGCCAGAAGTCGCCGCGCGTCTCGGGATCGTCGGTGACGATGACCTCGAGCACCTCGAGCAGGTCGGCCATCGTGCGGGTGTGGGGCACGACGACGTCCATCGTCGGCACGAGCGGCCAGTTCCCGCGCGTCGAGATCACGCCGCGCGAGGGGGTGTAGGCGCACAGGGCGTTGTTCGACGCGGGGCCGCGTCCGCTCGACCACGTCTCCTCTCCGAGTCCGAAGGCCGCGAAGCTCGCGGCCGTCGCGGTTCCGGAGCCGTTCGACGAGCCCGATCCGAACGGAGCCGTCAGGAAGTCGGCGTTGTAGGGGCTCTCGGCGCGCCCGTAGACGCCGCGCTGCATGCCACCGTTGGCCATGGGCGGCATGTTCGTGAGGCCCAGGCAGATGGCGCCGGCGGCGCGGAGGCGCTCGATCGTGAACGCGTCGCGCTGCGCGACGAGGTCGGCGAACGCGGGGCTGCCCGCCGCGGCGGTGAGGCCCTTCACGAGGTACGAATCCTTCGCCGTGTACGGGATGCCGTCGAGGGGCCCCCGCGCCTGCCCGCGGCGTCTGCGGTCATCGGATGCCGCGGCCTCGGCGATCGCCTCGGGGTTGCGCACGACGACGGCGTTCAGCGCCGTCGCGGTGTCGCTCCCGTCGTAGGCGTCGATGCGCGCGAGGTACGCCTCGACGAGCGCGACGGCCGTCGCCTCGCCGGATTCGAGGGCGGAGCGCAGCTCGGCGATGCTCGCCTCCACGACGTCGATCAAGCCTCGCGCCTCCCCGATCACCCGGCCACCTCCGGCTGCTGCTGCGTGATGCAGTGGATGCCGCCGCCGCGGTCGAACACGGGGCGGGCGTCGACCGAGACGACGCGGCGGCCGGGGTAGGCGTCCGCGAGGATCTCGCGGGCCGCGGCATCCGCTCGCTCCTCGCCGAAGCCGCACGCGATCACTCCGCCGTTGACGACGGTGTGGTTGACGTAGCTCCAGTCGACGAAGCCCTCGTGGTCCTTCAGCGTCTCGGGAGCGGGGAGGTCGATGATCTCGAAGCGGCGGCCCGCGGCATCCGTCTGCTCCGACAGATGCGCGCGGAGATCGCGCGTCACCTCGAAGTCGGGATGCGCGGGGTCGGTCTGCGCGTGCAGGAGGAGACGCCCGGGCGACGGGAGGGTCGCGACGATGTCGACGTGGCCGTTCGTCCCGAAGTCGTCGTAGTCGCGCGTGAGCCCGCGCGGCAGCCAGACGAATGCTGTCGCGCCGAGCGTGCGGGCGAGCTCCGCCTCGACGCGCGCCTTGTCGGCGAAGGGGTTGCGCCGCGGATCGAGCTGCACGGTCTCGGTCAGCAGCACCGTGCCCTCGCCGTCGACGTGGATGCCGCCGCCCTCGTTGACGAGGAGCGAGCTGACGATCTCGGCCCCCGCGGCGGCGCCCGCGACGCGGCCGAGCTCGGCAGAGAGCTGCCACTCGGCCCAGGCGGGAGCGCCCCAGCCGTTGAAGGTCCAGTCGACGGCGCCGAGGCGGCCGTCTTCGCCGACGACGAACGTCGGCCCGACATCCCGCATCCAGAACTCGTCGAGCGGGCACTCGAGGATCTCGATCTCGGACGCGAGCATGCGCCGGGCGCGCGCGACCTCCGACGGGTCGACGATCATCGTGAGGGACTCGAAATCGGCGACGGCGTGCGCGACGGCGGTCCACGCGGCGTAGCCCTCGTCGCGCGCGGCGTCCGTGTCGCCGAGCGTGATGCCCTCGCGCGGGAACGCCATCCAGGTGCGCGCGTGCGGCGCGGTCTCGGCAGGCATGCGCCACGTCATGCGAGCACCTCCGTCTGATCGGGGGCCGCCACGGGGGCCGGCTGCGTCTCATCTTCGCGCCACGACCGCGCCGGACGCGAGGCCGGGTCGCGGTACGGCGTGCACGTGAGCCACAGCGCGGCGTACACGACCCCGCCGAGGACGGGCCCGACGATGGCCGACAGATCGGCGCCGCCGAGGGCGAGGGCGAGCGGACCGACGTAGAGCGTCGTGTTGGCCATGAGCACGGCAGTCGTCGTCGCGACCGTCATGGCGAGCACGCCGGGCCAGAAGACGCCGCCCGTGTACCAGAACGGTCCGTCGCGGCGCTCCTCGGCGAGGGCGAGCCCGTCGTAGCGGTTGCGGCGCAGGAGGATGTCGACGGCATAGACCGCGACGAGCGGCCCGAGGACCGTGACGGCGAGCTCGAGCGACGAGTTGAGCGTGTCGAGGAAGCTCGGCGCGACGAACAGCAACCACGCGGCGGCCGCCGTCGACCCGAGGCCCGTCACGACGATCGTCGCGACGCGCGAGACGCGGAAGCCGAGGCCCTGCGCGTACAGGCCCGTGGAGTAGGCGACGAGGACGTTGTTCGCGATGCTCGACAGCACGATCATCCCGAGGAAGACGGGCAGGAACCAGGGCGGCACGATCTCGCCGATCGTCAGCTGCGGGTCGGTCATGTCGATGGCCGTGCCGGCGAGGACGCCGACGATGCCGATCGCGACGGCGGGGACGAAGCCGCCGACCGCCGTCCACAGTGCGACCTTCGCCTTGGACACGTCGCTCGGCAGGTAGCGCGCGTAGTCGGCGCCGGTTCCCCACGACAGGGGGCTCGAGGCGACGATCGCGAAGCCCAGCAGGATCATCGCGATGTGCTCCGAGGGCTCGAGCGCCGGGGCCGTGTAGGCGAGGTCGGCGGCGCCGAACACGAAGCCCGCGAGCACGACGAACACGACGGCGAGCGCGGCCGAGAACCACGGAGCGAGCGTGAGGATCGTCGCGTGCCCGTAGATGCTGATCGCGAAGCTCAGGCCGCCGACGACGACGAGAACGAGCCACTCCGCACCTGCGGGCAGCGTGATGCCGAACCACTCGATCAGGGCGAGCGCGGCGAGCGTCGCGAAGGCGATGTTGATGATCTCGTAGAAGACGCCGATCACGACACCGAGGCCCGCGCCGAACACGCGGCTGCCGCGGACGCCGAACATCGCTCGCATGATTGCGACGGACGGGGTTCCGGATGCCGGTCCGCTGATTGCGAGCCACCCGACGGCCGCCCACCAGACGTTTCCGACGATCGTGATGGCGAGCGCCTCCCACAGCGACAGGCCGAGGAGCATGAGCACGCCGCCGATGACGAAGTAGAGGTAGATCACGTTCGCCGACATCCACACCCAGAAGAGCTCGCGTGGGCGTCCGTGCCGGTCGGCGGGCGGGATGTAGTCGGCTCCGTGCGTCTCGATGTGCCCCGCGCGATCGGCGGTGGGCTCGGGCGGTGCGGGTGTCGCGATGGCTTCGCTGCGCATGAGACGTCCTCGTCGGGTCGGAGTATTGTTGATCAAGCGATCAATAAGATGCGACGACGGTAGCCTCTCGGAGATGACGATGTCAAGCACCCGCAAGAAGGCGGCACGCAGGTCGCCCGCCGAGCGCGCCGCCCAGATCGCCGACGCCGCCCGGGATCTCGCGCTCGAGCAGGGCCTCGCGGCCGTCACGCTGCGGGCCGTCGCCGCTCGCATCGACGTCGCCTCTGCGCTCGTCGCGCACTACCAGCCGAACATGGACGCCCTCGTCGCCTCGACGTTCTCGGCCGTCGTCGCGGCCGAGCTCGACGAGATCCGCGCCGTGCTCGCGGGGGAGGCGCGCCCCGCCGCCGCCGTCGCCGCGCTCGTCGACACTCTGCTCGACGGCACACGCGACGACGTCACGCTCGTGTGGGTCGAGGCGTGGGCGCTCGGCCGCCGCAACGAGACGCTCGCGACCGCCGTCAGAGTGCAGATGGATGCCTGGCAGCACGTCGTCCGAGGGCTGGTCGACGCCGGGGTTCGGGCGGGGGAGTTCGAGGTCGATGACGCGGGCGATGTCGCATGGCAGCTGCTCGGCATGATCGACGGACTCAACGCGCAGGCGCTCGTGCGCTGGAACGCCGACCGCTCCCGCAGCTCCGTGCTGCACCGCGCGGTCGAGGGGATGCTCGGCCTCGACCGCTTCGCCCTCGACGCCTGATCCGCGGGGCCCGGCGGGGCCGTGGCATCCCGTCTCCTTCGTCCGCCGCGCTCGATGGGGTGACTTCTTGCCGCGTGCGGCGCGGGCAGGCGGCGCGAACTCACCCCGTCAGCGAGCAGCTGGGCCCGGCGGGCCGCCCGCATCCCAGGTCCTCGTCCGCACGCTCGACGGGGTGACTTCTTGCCGTGTGGGGCGCGGCGAGGCGGCGCGAACTCACCCGGCCGGCGGTGTCGAGGTGGGTTGGGGGTGAGCGTGTGCCGCGTGGAGGGCGATGAGGCGGCGCGAACTCACCCCGTCAGCGGGCACCCGGGCCCGGCGGGCCGCGCGCATTCCAGGTCCTTCGTCCGCACGCTCGACGGGGTGACTATGTGCCGCGCGGGGCGCGGCGAGGCGGCGCGAACTCACCCGGTCGGCGGCGTCGAGGGTGCATTGGGGTGAGGGTGTGCCGCGTGGGCCGCGGCGAGGCGGCGCGAACTCACCCGGCCGGCGGTGTCGAGGGTGCATTGGGGTGAGGGTGTGCCGCGTGGAGGGCAGTGAGGCGGCGCGAACTCACCCCGTCAGCGAGCAGCTGGGCCCGGCGGGCCGCACGCATCCTAGGTCCTTCGTCCGCGCGGTCGAAGGGATGCTCGGCCTCGACCGCTTCGCCCTCGACGCCTGATCCGCGGGGCCCGGCGGGCCCGTGGCATCCCGTCTCCTTCGTCCGCCGCGCTCGATGGGGTGACTATGTGCCGCGTAGGGCTCGGCGACGCGGCGCGAACTCACCCCGTTGGTCGTGTCGAGGGTGCATTGGGGTGAGTGTGTGCCGCGTGGAGGGAAGTGAGGCGGCGTGAACTCACCCGGTCAGTGAGCGCGCGGCCCCGGCGGGCCGCGCGCACCCCAGGTTCTCCGTCCGCACGCTCGACGGGGTGACTTCTTGCCGTGTGGGGCTCGGCGAGGCGGCGCGAACTCACCCGGCCGGCGGTGTCGAGGGTGCATTGGGGTGAGGGTGTGCCGCGTGGGGCGCGGCCAGGCGGCGCGAACTCACCCGGTCGGTGAGGTCGAGGTGGGTTGGGGGTGAGTGTGTGCCGCGTGGAGGGCAGTGAGGCGGCGCGAACTCACCCCGTCAGCGAGCGCGCGGCCCCGGCATCCGTCGCAGCCTGCCCCCGCCGAGCGCGCGCCGTTCACGCGCTCAGCGCGGGCCTTCGGCGAGAGCCCGGGCTCTCGACACGAGGCCCGCGGGCCGACTTCACACGACGGGCGCGACGTCGACGTTGACCCGCAGCGTCGACTTCTTCGACTTCGTGAAGATGACGCCCTTGACGGGCGACACGTCGCCGTAGTCGCGGCCCCACGCGACAGTGACGTAGCGCTCGTTCGCCCACTGGTTGTTGGTCGGGTCGATCGCGAGCCAGTCCGACGATCCCGGCATCCACACCGAGAGCCACGCGTGCGAGGCATCGGCTCCGACGATCCGCTCCTTGCCGGGAGGGGGCTGCGTCGCGAGGTAGCCGCTCACGTACCGCGCCGCGATGCCGTGGCTGCGCAGGCACGCGAGCGCGAAGTGCGCGAAGTCCTGGCAGACGCCGGCGCGCTTGCGCAGCACGTCGTCGACGGTGCTCGTGACGGTCGTCGCGGTGCTGTCGTAGTCGAAGTCCGCGTAGATCCGGTGCATGAGGTCGGTGGCGGCTTCGCCGATGGGGCGTCCGCGGGTGAGGGATGCCGCGGCGTACTCCGCGACGCCGGGTGCATGGGCCGCGCGCGAGGACTCGAGCGCGAACTCGACGGCGGCCCACGCATCGGGCGAGTCGGCGTGCAGCATGGGGCGCGCACGCTCCCACGGCACGGCCAGGGCGTCCTCGTCGTAGCGGGGCTCCATGACCGTGACGTCGGTCGTGGATTCGATGACGAGCTCGCGGTGGGCGTCGGTCACCTGGAAGTACGTCACCGCGTTGCCGTAGTTGTCGGTGTCGCGATGCAGGTCGATCGGGAGCGGCTCGACGGCGACGGTGTTCGCGCCGACCTCCTGCCACGGCAGTGACCGCGGGGTCAGGTGGTACAGCCCGCGGCTGTCGCGCACGGGCGCGCTGTAGCTGTACGCGGTGCGATGAGAGACGAGGTACTTCATTTGGCCGGCACCCCCGGAAGCTCGATGATCGGCATCGCCGACAGGGACTGCGGCGGCGGACCGCTCGCGAAGTGCACGTCGGCGATCGCGTCCGAGAGCTGTTCGATCTGCGTGCGCGTCGAGTCGAAGAACCGCTGCAGGCGCGGGCGGCGCGCGCCGGACGGGGTCGCGAGAGCCGTGAGGTCGAGGTTGTCGATCGCCGTCTCGAGGTGCTCGAGGAGGCGTTCGGGGCGCGTCGAGCCGGTCGAGCCGGGCATCGCGGCGAGGTGCGTGCGCAGGGCGCGGAAGGCGAAGGCCATCGAGCGCGGGTTGTCGCGGTCGACGAGCAGCAGTTCGAGCACACCGCTCGTGCGCACGTTGCCGCGGTAGCGGCGCCGGAAGGTCACCGAGCTCTCGGCGGCGACGAGGACTCCTTCGAGCACGTCGCGGTCGGCGGCGATCCCGTGGCGGTCGGTCGTCGTGGCGCTCAGCAGCGTGCACAGCTGCCGTGCGCGCTCGAGGTAGCGACCGGCCTCGATCATGTGCCAGCCGGGGTCGCGGATCATGCTCGCCGTCACGCCGTGCAGCGACAGGACGGCCGTCAGCATGCGCCCCGCGGACTCCGTGATGCGGTGCGAGCGCTCGGAGGACCGCAGCGCCTTCTTGGCGCGGTCGGTGTGCGAGAAGACGCGCCACGTGTCGTGCGAGAGCTGGTCGCGCACGCCCTCGAGCGCGTCGCGCAGCCGATCGAGCGAGTGCGCGGCGGAGCCGGGGCGCGTGCCGTCGAGCAGGAGTGCGCGCAGGTCGGCCTCGGGGTCGTCCGACCGCTTGCCGGCGAGTCGCTGCAGCACGCCCACGAGGGCGCGCGCCGCGACGCCGTGCTCGGAGTCGATGGGCGCCGAAAGCTCTTCGAGATGCGCGTCGGCCGTCAGAAGGAGGCGCAGCAGGTCCTCGGCGCGCTCGGCGTAGCGACCCGCCCAGTACATGTCCTCGAGCGAGCGCGCCCCGAGCGCGGGGATGCTGGGGCGGAACTCGAGCGGTGCGATGTCGACGAGACCCTGGTCGGGATCCTCGGGCGCCGACTTGACGACCCAGACGTCTTTCGTGATGGGGGTCGCGGCGGGTGTCATGACGGTCGCGAGTCCGCCCGCGAGCGGCCGGAACGCGGAGCGGTACCGCACCGTGAAGGCGCGCATGACGACGGGGTGGGCGTCGGCTCGGCCCTCGGCCGACCACACGGGCGCCTGCGAGAGCGGGAGCCGCTCCTGCCCGACGTAGCGGTAGGGGGCGGCGAGGACGCGCCTGCGCAGCTCGTCGGTCTCGAGCGCGGCCGAGGCGCTGCGCGGCTCGTCGATGCGGCGGACGATGAAGCCGTCCTCCGACTCGTCGAGGCGGTCGAGCACCGTCGCGAGCCCGTCCGGGTCGCCGCACCACCACGTCGAGACGGCGGGGAGCCGCAGCTGCTCGCCGAGCAGCTGCTGGCAGATGGCCGACATGAACGGCAGCAGCGCGGGGTTCTCGAGCACGCCGGCGCCCAGCCCGTTGACGACGCGGACGCGCCCGCGGCGCACGGCCTCCGTGAGTCCCGCGACGCCCAGACGTGAGTTGCCCCGCATCTCGAGCGGATCGCACCAGTCGGCGTCGACGCGGCGGAGGATGACGTCGACGCGCTCGCCGGGTCCGGTCTTGGGCCAGCCGGGCGGCTTGATCCACACCCAGCCGCCGCGCACCGTGAGGTCGCTCGCCTGCACGAGCGGGAAGCCGAGCGTCGAGGCGAGCGAGGCCTGGTCGAACGCCGTCTCGGAGTGCGTGCCGGGGGAGAGCACGACGACGCGGGGCTCGGTGACGCCCTCGGGCGCCGAGTTGAGCAGTGCCGAGCGCAGTGCCGCGAAGTACGGCTCCATGCGATGGAGGTCGGTCTCCTGATAGAGCTCCGGCATGACCTGCGACAGCACGCGCCGGTTCTCCATCGCGTAGCCGAGGCCCGACGGCGCCTGCACGCGGTCGGCGAGGACGTGCCATTCGCCCTCCGCGTCGCGGCCGAGGTCGGTCGCCGAGAGCAGGAGCGGCTGTGGATCGTGCGCGCTCTCGCGTGCCAGCGGGCGCGCGAACCCGGAGTGCCCGAAGACGATCGCCGAGGGCAGGATGCCGGACCGCAGGAGTTCCTGCGGTCCGTACAGGTCGACGAGCAGCGCGTTGAGCAGCTCGGCGCGCTGCGCGAGACCCACCTCGAGGCGCGACCAGCTGGCAGCCTCCATGACGAGCGGCATGGGGTCGAGGTGCCAGGGCTGGGCCCCCGCGCCCCGGGACACGTAGGTCACGCCGTGGTCGGCGAGGAAGCGCGAGATCTCGCCACCGACGCGCTTGAGCTCTTCGGGCGTCAGGCCCAGCGCGGCCTCGGCCATGCCCTTCCACGCGGGCCGCAGCGAGCCGTCGGGCCCCACGACCTCGTCGTAGCGCGCCTCGCCGCCGCCGAAGGGCAGGGTCGGCTGGGCGAGGGTGGTCGCGTAGTCGCGAAGTACGGTCACGAGGCGGGAACCCTCCGCAGGTCGAGGGTGCGGGGAAAGTCTGGATTGGCCGCGCGTCGGGCTTTTTCGCGCAGGGCCGCGACATCGACGGTACCGGATGTGTGACCGTGCGGCTCGAAGCGGCGGGCCCTGCGGGCCTCGGCCTCGTTCGCGTTGACCGGAGGATGCTCGTACGCGCGACCCCCCGGATGCACGACGTGGTACGTCGCGCCGCCGAGGCTCGCGGCGGCATCCGCATCGATGACGTCGAACGTCAGCGGGGCGTGGATCGGGATCATGGGATGCAGCGCCGACCACGGCTGCCACGCGCGGTAGCGCACGCCCGCGTAGTACTCGCCCACGTGCCCCGTGGGGGTCAGCGGCACGGGCACCTGGTTGCACGTCACGAGGTGGCGGTGCGGATCGATGCCGCGCACCTTCACCTGCAGCCGCTGCGTCGACGAGTCGACGTAGCGGGCGGTGCCGCCTGCCGAGGCCTCTTCGCCGAGCACGTGCCAGGGTTCGATCGCATGGCGCAGCTCGAGGTCGACTCCCGCGCCGGCGACCGTCGAGATGCGCGTCATCCCGATCCGCGGGAACCGGAACTCGGTGAACGCGTCGAACCACGTCTCCTCGAAGGCGATTCCGTGGGCGCGCAGGTCGCCCACGACTTCGTCGATGTCGCGGATCGCACCCTCAGGCAGCAGGAAGTCCTCGTGCAGCCGCGTGCCCCACCGCACGAGGGGAGCGGCGAGCGGCTTCTCCCAGAACATCGCGACGAGGCTCCGCACCAGGAGGGCCTGCACGAGTGCGAGTTCGGGATGCGGCGGCATCTCGAATCCGCGCAGTTCGAGCAGCCCGAGCCGCCCGCGTGAAGAGTCCGGGCTGTAGAGCTTGTCGATGCAGAACTCGGCACGGTGCGTGTTGCCCGTGAGGTCGGTCAGGAGGTGGCGCAGCGAGCGGTCGACGACCCAGGGGAGGAGGCTTCCGCCCTGCGCGGCATCCGTCAGCCGCCGGATCTCGGCGAGCGCGATCTCCATCTCGTAGACGGCCTCGGGGCGCCCCTCGTCGAAGCGCGGCGCCTGACTCGTGGGCCCCACGAATCGACCCGAGAACAGGTAGGAGAGCGACGGATGCCGCTGCCAGTACGTGATGAGGCTGGGGAGCAGGTCCGGCCGGCGCAGCAGCGGGGAGTCGATGGGCTGCGCGCCGCCGAGCGTCAGGTGGTTGCCGCCACCCGTGCCGGTGTGCGCTCCATCGACGTCGAACTTCTCGGTCGTGAGCCGGACCTCGCGGGCCGTCTCATAGAGCGAGAATGCGAGGTCCCGCTGCTCGGCCCACGTCGAGGTCGGCTGCAGATTCACTTCGACCACGCCGGGGTCGGGCGTCACGCTGAGCTGACGCAGACGGGCGTCCGGCGGAGGTCCGTAGCCCTCGAGCACGACGCGACAGGCGACGTCCTGCGCTGCGTGCTCGATGACGTGAAGGAGGTCGGCGTAGGCTTCCAGGTCCTGCGTCGGCGGGAGGAAGACGTGCACGTGGCCGTCTCTCGCCTCGATCGTGAGGGCCGTCGTGCGCGCGCCCTCCGGGTCGACGACCTTGACCGAGGGGATGCCGGGTTCGAGCGGCGGCCCCGCCTCCAGGTAGGAGGGCTCGCCGGTCCACTCCGGGTCGTGCCACGACACCGAGTCGAGCGGCAGTCGCAGCCCCAGCGGGCTCGAGCCGTGCAGCAGCACGAGCCGCCCGCGCCGGAACCGCCAGGCGGGGCTCGTCCACTCGCCCTCCGTCGTGAGGGGCAGCACCCACCCGGCGGGTGGGACGGGACGCGCTTCGAGTGCCGCGACGTCGGCGCGGTCGAAGTCGTCGATGCCCGGCCGTGGGCCCTCGGGGCGACGGAGGTCCGCGGTGAGTTCGGCGAGGGGGTCCTCGAACGCGGGGAGGAACTGCGTCGCGGGGAGGCCGAGCAGCTCGGTCACGCGATGCGCGAGGGCTTCCGCGCTGGCCGCGGCGTCGGGATCGGCATCCGTCCCCCACGGATCGCTGAAGAGCTCGGGGTCGTGCCAGAGCGCCTCGCCGTCGGTGCGCCACTGCAGCGAGATCGCCCATCGCGGCAGCGGCTCGCCCGGATACCACTTGCCCTGGCCGCGGTGCACGACGCCGCCGACGGCGTAGGCGGCTCGGAGCCGCTCGGCGAGCACATTGGCGAGCTCGCGCTTCTGCGGCCCATCGGCGTCGATACGCCACTGCGCGCTGCGGGGATCGTCGAGCGACACGAACGTCGGCTCGCCGCCCATCGTGAGGCGCACGTCGTCCGCGCGGAGGCGCTCGTCGACGGCCTCGCCGAGCGCGTCGATGCGCGCCCACTGCTGCGACGTGTACGGGCGGGTCGTGCGTGCGTCCTCATGGACGCGCCGCACCTCGTTGTGGAACGAGAAGGTCACCTCGACCGGTTCGGTCCGGCCCGAGATCGGCGCGGCGCTCGAGGGGTGCGGCGTCGCGCTCAGCGGGATGTGCCCTTCGCCGGCGAACAGCGCGCTCGTCGCGTCGAGGCCGATCCAGCCTGCGCCGGGGACGAAGACCTCGGCCCACGCGTGCAGGTCGGTGAAGTCCGACTCGGGGCCCGCCGGCCCGTCGAGGGCAGCGCGATCGGGGGCCAGCTGCACGAGGTAGCCCGACACGAAGCGGGCGGCGAGACCGTAGCTGCGCAGGATGCTCACGAGCAGCCATGCGCTGTCGCGGCACGAGCCGATCCCGGCGTCGAGGGTGTGATCGGGCGTGTGGACGCCCTCCTCCATGCGCACGCTGTAGGCGACATCCCGATTCACGGCGATGTTCAGATCAGCGAGGAACCGCACGGTCGGCACGCCGTCCTCCGGCAGCGCGGGCAGCTTCGCCTTCCAGGCCTCGATGTGCTCGCTGCCGCTCACGGCGCGCAGATAGGGCGCGAGATCGGCCTGAAGGGACGGCTCGTACGCGAAGGGGAAGCGCTCGGCGTAGGACTCGATGAAGAAGTCGAGCGGATTGACGACCATCATGTCGGCGACGAGCCCCACCGTGATCTCGAGTCGGCTGACCTTCTCGGGGAAGACGATGCGCGCGAGCCAGTTACCGAACGGGTCCTGCTGCCAGTTGACGAAATGCTCTTTGGGGCTGATCTCGAGTGAGTACGCCTCGATCGGCGTCCGCGAGTGCGGCGCAGGGCGCAGCCGCACGACATGCGGCATGACCGTGACGGGCCGCGCGAACTCGTAGGAGGTGTAGTGCTCGAGGGCGACCTTGATCGACATGCTCCCACCTTGCCGGACGTTCGTGACGCCCAGATGACGGCGACTCTACAGAGCCGCCTGCTCGGCCTTCCGCGCGGCGGTCGCCGCCCGGAACGATGCGTTCGCCGCGGGGGTGTAGAGCAGGACGAGGCCGAAGACGGCGAGGATCGCCGACATGACGGCGGTGTAGGCGAGCCCGCGAAGCTCGATGAACGCCGCGACGCCCGCCACGATCTCGAGGACGAAGACGATCGTCACGATGACGCGCGCGCTCGTGCGGGCGCGGAACAGCGCGAGACACACCGGGAACGTCACGAGCCCCACGACGATGTGCGTCCAGCCGGTGATCGGCGAGCCGTCCGCCACCAGGAGGACGGCGCCCGAGAAGAGCTGCAGGATCCCCGAGATCCACGCGACTACTGCGACGAGCACGACCCCGCCGGCTGGATTCGTCCGCATGCGCACCTCCTGGTCAGAGCCGATTCCCGAAGGCTACTCCGTCGTCACAGGGCGGCTCGACCCCGCGGCCGTCGACTACCGTGAAGGGGTCGAGAGGGGCGCGGATGTCGCTGGTGGTCATGGGAGTCTCGGGCTCGGGCAAGTCGACGATCGCGTCGCTCGTCGCGGAGCGGGCGGGTGTCGCCTACATCGACGCCGACGATCTGCACCCGGCGTCCAACGTCGAGAAGATGGCCGCGGGCATCCCGCTGACGGACGAGGACCGGATGCCGTGGCTCGCCGATGTCGGAGACGTCATCGCGCAGCATTCCGACGTCCGCGTCGTGGTCGCCTGCTCGGCGCTCAAGCGCGCCTACCGCGACGCGATCCGTGAGCGCGCCGGGCGTGTCGTGTTCGCGCAGCTCGACGGCCCCCGGGATCTCCTCGCGACGCGGATGGGCTCGCGCGGCGAGCACTTCATGCCGCTCGCGCTGCTCGACTCGCAGCTCGCGACGCTCGAACCCCTGCAGCCCGACGAGGACGGACTCATCGTCGACATCTCGCAGTCGCCCGACACGGTCGTGGACGAGATCCTGGCTCGGTGGCTCGCGACTGCCTGATAATCGAGCGATGCCCGAGACTCTCGCCATGACCGTCGACGAGGTCGACGTCAGCATCCGGCCCCCGCTCGAGCGGGTGCCTTCCTTCAACCTCGAGAAGCCGCTCCAGCGGTGGTTCGTCGCCACAGCCTCGGGGCTCGCCCCGGGCGCGAAGGTCGACGGCGTCCGGCGTCGCGTCGTCCGCGAGGGCGGCGCCCGCGTGCGCGTGCACATCCCCGAGCAGCCGAGCGGCGCCGCGATGCTGTGGATCCACGGCGGCGGGCTCGTCCTCGGCGGCGCCGCGACCGACGACCGGCTGTCGGCCGAGACGGCCCGTGAGACGGGCGCGATCGTCGTGTCGGCGGAGTACCGCCTCGCCCCGCGGCATCCGTTCCCCGCGGCGCACGACGACGTCTATGCGGCGTGGACGTGGCTGCAGGGCAACGCCGACGCGCTCGGCGTCGACGCTTCCCGCATCGCGGTCGGCGGCCAGAGCGCGGGCGGCGGGATCGCGGCGACACTCGTGCAGAGACTCCACGACGAGGGGGCGGATGTCGCCGCCCAGCTCCTGCTCTGCGCCATGCTCGACGACCGCACGGCGGCCGATCGCGGCCTCGACGCGCGCCGGCACCTCGTGTGGAACAACCGCTCCAACCTCGTGGGCTGGCGCTCGTACCTCGGGCAGGCGCCGGGCGCGGCATCCGTCCCGCCCTACGCGGTCGCCGCGCGCCGCGAGGATCTCTCGGGGCTGCCGCCCGCGTGGCTCTACTGGTCGGAGCTCGAGCTGTTCGCGGCCGAGGACCGCGCCTACGCCGAGCGGCTCGCCGCCGCCGGGGTCGACGTGACGACCGTCGTGCTCGACGGCGTTGCGCACGGCTTCGAGGCCTGGGCCTACGCCACGCCGCTGGCCCAGTCGCTTCTCGCCGACGCCCGAACCTGGCTCCGGGCCGCCCTCGCCTGACCGGTTCCGGTCGTCGGCCTCGCCGACGTGTCACAGGAACGCGCACGTCGACGTCGCTCTGCCACATCGTGCGGCAGATCGAGGCCCGGCTACGAGCGACGGCGGCGCAGGAGACGGCGGCGGGGAGGGGATGCCTCGGGCGGAGGTGCGGCGGCGGCGCGCGCGACGCGGCGCGCGTGCCACGCGGCGAGCTCGGCCTCGACGTCGCGCGTCGGCGTCACGACCGGCGGGCCGCCCAGCAGCTGCCGGCGCGCCTCGACGACGCGCCGGTTGAAGTCCTCGAGATGCTCGCGCACGTCGCCCTCGCGCGCGAGAGCGTCGAGCGTCGACTCGAGCTCGGCGTGCTCGACCCGCAGCATGAGAGCGGGCGGGCCGAGGCCCGTCAGCTGCTCCGTCTCGATCTTGCGCCGGATCCACCAGTCGGGGTCGTGGCCCTGCCCCAGCCCCTCGATGGGCTTGCCCGCGCCGGGGAGGTCGTCGAAGTCGCCGCGCCGGATCGCCTGCTGGATCGCGGTCTCGACGAACGCGGCGCGATCGGCCGCGGTCGGGTTGCGCGCAGCGGCCGGAGTGGGCGGCGCAGGCTCGAGACCGTGCGCGCGCTGCCATTTCTCGAGGCGATAGCGCTCGGCTGCTTCACGGGGGTCTTCGTCGCTCATGGGCGCAGCATCCGTCGTCCCATGCTCTCGAGCCTAGGCGCGCACGGATCGAACCGCGCCGGTCAGCGGGGTGCGCTCGTGGACTGGCGCACGATGAGGTGCGTCGGGAGGGGGGTGTCCTCGGTCGCGCTCTCGGGCTCCTCGACGGCGATGAGCACCTTCTGCATGATGAGCTCGCCGAGCGCCGCGAAGTCCTGGCGGACGGTCGTGAGGGCGGGGTACAGGTAGCCGGCCTCGGGGACGTCGTCGAAGCCGACGACGCTGATGTCCTCCGGTACGCGCAGCCCGCGCTCGCGCAGCGCCGAGAGCAGGCCGATCGACATGTGGTCGTTGGCGACGAAGATCGCCGAACCCGGGGCGATGTCGAGTGTCGCGCCGACGCGGTAGCCGCTCGCGGCGCTCCAGTCGCCGTGCGTGGGCTCGACGACGGCGAGGCGGTGGGCCGCGAGTTCGTCGCGCCAGCCGCGCACACGCTCGATCGCGTCGGAGGCCTGCGTGGAGCCGGCGAGGTGCAGGATGCGCTCGTGTCCGAGCTCGGCGAGGTGGCGTACGGCGGAGCGGGCGCCGCGGTACTGGTCGATCGAGACGATGAGGGGGCTGCGACGGGCCGTCGAGGCGGCTGCGACGACGGGGATGCTGAGGTCGAGCGCCCGCACGGCCTCGAGCACCGCGATGTCGACGACGATGAGCACGATCGCGTCGACGCGCTGGCGGAGCAGGCCCTCGACGGCTTCGCGCACGCTCGCGACGTCGGCGTCGAGCGAGCTCACGGTCTCGACGTTGTAGCGGGCGGCGCGGGCCGCGAATGTGAAGTTCATCGCGATCGACGTGGGGCCGTAGTCCGAGACGCCCGGCGTCACCAGCCCGATCGTTCGCGTGCGGCGCGTCACGAGCGCGCGGGCTGCCGGCGAGGGGCTGTACCGCAGCTGCGCGATCGCCTGCTCGACGCGCGCGCGGGTCGCCGGGCGCACGTTCGGCAGGTCGTTGAGCACGCGCGACACCGTCTGGTGCGAGACGCCCGCGAGGCGCGCGACGTCGAAGATGTTCGACGGGCGTGCCGCTGCGTCGTCGCCGCCCGCGACCCTGCCGTCAGCCATCGGCGTCCTCGGGTCGCGCGACGAGGGCGAGCAGCGAGTCGACCGTCAGCTGGTCGGAGTCGATCGTCTCGACGACGCGGCCGTCGCGCAGGATCGCGACGCGGTCGCCGACGCGCAGCACCTCTTCGAGCTCTGCCGAGATGAACATGACCGAGAGCCCGTTGCCCGCCATCTCGCCGACGAGGTTCTGGATCTCGACCTTCGCGCCGACGTCGATGCCGCGCGTCGGCTCGTCGAGGACGAGCACGCGCGGAGAGAGGGCGAGCATGCGCGCGAGAAGGACCTTCTGCTGGTTTCCTCCCGACAGCGTGCCGGCGGGGCGGTCGAGATCCGGGGGACGGATGTCGAGGGCCTCGACCCAGCTCGCCGCGAGCTCGCGCCGCCGGGTCGCGGGGATCCGGCGGAAGACGCCGCGATCGGCCTGCAGCGCGAGGGTGATGTTCTCCTGCACGCTGAGGTCGCCGATGATCCCCTCGGACCGCCGGTTCTCCGAGGAGTAGACGATGCCGAGCGACATCGCCTTGCGCGGGCTGCCGAGGCTCACGGGGCTGCCCGAGATGCGGATGACGCCCGCGTCGAGCCGGTCGATCCCCGTCAGGCCGCGCGCCGTCTCGCTGCGCCCCGAGCCGAGCAGCCCCGCGACCCCGAGGACGTCGCCCTCGAAGAGGTCGATGTCGGCATCGGCGATGCCGGGGCGCCGCGTGAGCCCGCGGGCGCTCAGGAAGGGCGAGCGCGACTCCTCGCGCGCGACGGGCGGGCGGGCGTGCAGCGCTGCGGCGCTCCGGCCGAGCATCGCCTGGACGAGATCGATGCGCAGCAGTTCGCGCGTGAGGTACTCGCCCACGAGCTTGCCGTCGCGCAGCACCGTGACGCGGTCGCACAGCTCGTACACCTGGTCGAGGAAGTGCGACACGAACAGGATCGCGACGCCCCGCTGCTTGAGATCCCGGACGACGCGGAAGAGCTCGGCGACCTCGTCGAGGTCGAGGCTCGAGGTCGGCTCGTCGAGCACGAGCACCTTGACATCGGTCGAGATCGCCCGGGCGATCGCGACGAGCTGCTGCACCGCGAGCGAGTGCGTGTCCAAGAGCGAGGCGGGGTCGATGTCGAGGCCCAGGTCGGCGAGCACCTCGCGCGCGCGCCGCCGCATCTCGCGCCAGTCGATGCGACCGTGCCGGCGCGGCTCGCGGCCCAGCGAGATGTTCTCGGCCACCGAAAGGTTCGGCAGCAGATCGATCTCCTGGTAGACGGTGCTCACGCCCGCATGCTGCGCGGCGTGCGGGTTCGCGAAGCGCACCGTCTCGCCCGCGAGCACGAGCACCCCCTCGTCGAGGGGGATCGCGCCCGTGATCGCCTTGATGAGCGTCGACTTCCCGGCTCCGTTCTCGCCCATGAGCGAGTGGACCTCGCCGGGGAAGAGCCGGAAGTCGACGCCGTCGATCGCGGCATCCGCTCCGAAGCGCACCGTGCCACCGGTGAGCTGCAGCAGCGGGGCCCTGTCCATCACGCCATTATCCCGAGCGGCGGGCCCCACCCGCGTCGACGACACCGGCGCCGCTACGTCCGTCGCTGCGACCGGGCGACGATGACGCGCTGCACGACGATGAAGACGAGCAGGATGCCGCCGATGATGATCTGCATCCAGGCCTGCTCCGCGCCCATGAACGAGATGAGCTTCTTGATCGTGCCGTAGACGAGCACGCCGACGAGCGAGCCGAGCACGTAGCCCGTGCCGCCCGTGAGCAGCGTCCCGCCGATGACGACGGCCGCGATCGCGTCGAGCTCGGTGCCGATGCCGTTGCGCGGATACCCCGCGCCCGAGTACGCCGTCAGCAGGAGCCCCGCGAGCCCTCCGCAGAGGCCGCTGATGACGTAGACGACGACCTTCGTGCGGCCGACCTTGAGCCCCATGAGCCGCGCCGACTGCTCGGCGCCGCCGATCGCGTAGATCGTGCGGCCGAAGCGCGTCCACTGCATGACGAAGAACCCGAGCCCCACCACCGAGAGCGCGATGATCCCCGTCGGGGTGATGTACCACTCGCCGATCGTGAAGCGCGTGCGCTGCAGCCACAGCACGGCCGGGTCCTCGACGCGGATCGACGAGAGGCTCACGACGAACGCGAGACCCCGCGCGAGGAAGAGTCCCGCGAGCGACGCGATGAACGGCTGCACGTTGAAGAACTGCACGAGCACACCGATGAGCAGGCCGATGACGGCCCCACCCAGGAGCGTGATGGGGATCGCGAGGTAGGCAGGCAGCCCCGAGGAGAGAAGACTCGCGCACAGGATGCCGGTGAACGCCATGACCGAACCGACCGACAGGTCGATCCCACCCGTCACGATGACGAGCGTCAGTCCGACCGCGAGGACCAGCAGGTAGGCGTTGTCGAGCAGGAGGGCCGACATGTTGCGGGGCGTCAGGAAGTTGTCGAAGCGCACCTGCGCCCCGATGAGGAGCACGATCAGGATGACGATCGCCGCGAACGTGGGCACGAGCGAGGCGTGCCGGCTCATGAAGGTCGCGTAGCGGTCCGACATCGTCACGGTGCGCCGGACGGGTGTCTCGAGCGTCGTCACGATGCCACCCCCACCTTGCGCGTGGCGCCGGCACCCGCGCGCGATTTCAGGATGCCGCGCACCCAGGCGTGCAGCCGGGGCGACTGGACGACGACGACGACGATGACGACGATCGCGAAGAAGACGGGGCTCTGCGCGGAGGGGACGCCGAGGAACAGGATGGTGGACTCCAATGTCTGGATCGTGAGGACGCCCACGACGGTGCCGGCGATCGTGAACTTGCCGCCGAGCAGCGACGTGCCGCCCAGGACGACGGCGAGGATCGCGTACAGCTCGATGAACAGGCCGGCGGCGTTCGCGTCGGCGGCGCGGATGTTGGCGCTGTAGATGATGCCTGCGACGCCCGCGAGCACGCCCGAGAGCACGTATGCGCTGAAGATGATGCCGCGCGCACGCACACCCGCGAGGCGGCTCGCCTCGGGGTTGATGCCGACCGCCTCGGTCAGCACGCCGAGGGCCGTGCGCCGCTCGACGACCGCGAGGGTCGCGACGGCGAACGCTGCGATGAGGAACGCGACGGGGAGCGCGACGAGGTAGCCCGTCGCGATGAACGAGTACGGCGCGCTGTTGACCGTCGTGATGAACCCGCCCGTGATGAGCAGGGCGACGCCGCGTCCCGCGAGCATCAGCACGAGGGTCGCGATGATCGGCTGGATGCCCACGATCGAGACGAGGAAGCCGTTCCACGACCCGAGCACGAGGGAGACGGCGATCGCGGCGAGCACGGCGACCGCGACGGTGCCGACGCTGCCCGGATCGGCGGAGCCGTCGATGATCGTGAGCGCGACGGCGCCCGAGACCGCCATGACGGCGCCGACCGAGAGGTCGATGCCGCGCGTCGCGATCACGATCGTCATTCCGAGCGCGACGAGCATGAGCGGTGCGCTGTTGCGGAGGATGTCGATCAGGGCGCCGTAGAGCTCTCCCTCGCGGACCGTCACGAGGATGAACTGGGGGCGGGCGATCGTGTTGATCACGATCAGGGTGAGAAGGGCGACCACCGGCCAGAACAGGCGGTGCCTCACGATCTTCTTCATGCGGCGCTGTCCTCGTTCTTGTTCGCGATGTAGTCGATGAGTCCGTCCAGGTCGAGGTCGCGCGAGGCGAGATCGCCGATCTTGCGCCGGTCGCGCATGACGATGACGCGCTGCGCGAGCCGCAGCACCTCTTCCAGCTCGGACGAGATGAAGATGACCGAGAGCCCCTGGGCGCTGAGCTCGGCGACCTTCCGCTGGATGTCGGCCTTGGCGCCGACGTCGATGCCGCGGGTCGGCTCGTCGAGGACGAGCAGGGCGGGCGCGGTCGCGAGCCAGCGGGCGAGCAGCACCTTCTGCTGGTTGCCGCCGGATAGATTGCCCGCGAGCATCGTGGGGTCGGCGGGACGCACGCCGAGCGCCTCGATGTAGTCCACGACGATAGATTCCGCTTCCGCACGCGGGATCCGGCGCATCGAACCGCGGCGCGCCTGGATTCCGAGGGTGATGTTCTCGGCGACGGTCAGGTCGGCGATGATGCCCTCCGCGCGGCGGTTCTCCGACGAGAAGGCGATCCCGCGCTCCATGGCGAGGCGCGGAGAGGTCATCCGCGTCGGCACGCCCCGGATCTCGATCTCGCCCGACTCGGCGCGGTCCGCACCGTAGAGGAGGCGCACGAGCTCGGTGCGGCCCGAGCCCAGGAGCCCCGCGATGCCGACGACCTCACCCTCGAAGGCCTCGACGTCGACGGGCTCGAGCACGCCGCGCCGTCCGACCCCGCTCGCGCGCAGGACGGGTGTGCCGGTGCGGTCGATCGCGCGGTCCGCGACGGACGAGAGGGCCGTCAGCTCGTCGAGCTCCCGCCCGATCATCTGGGTCACGAGCGCTCCGCGGGGGAGGTCGGTGGCAAGGTGCTCGCCCATCAGGCGCCCGTTGCGCAGCACCGTGATGCGGTCCGAGATCTCGTAGACCTGGTCGAGGAAGTGGCTGACGAACAGGATCGCGACGCCCTTGTCGCGCAGATCGCGGATGACCGAGAAGAGGTTCTCGACCTCATCGCGGTCGAGGCTCGAGGTCGGCTCGTCGAGCACGAGCACCTTGGCGTCGAGCACCATGGCGCGGGCGATCGCGACGAGCTGCTGCACGGCGATCGAGTGGGTCGAGAGGATCGAGCGCGTGTCGACGTCGAGCCCGAGGCTCTCCAGATGGGATGCCGCCTGCCGGTGGCTCGCCTTCCAGTCGATCCCTCGGCCCGTGCGGGGCTCATGGCCCAGCATGACGTTCTCGCCGACCGAGAGGTTCGCGCAGAGGTTCACCTCTTGGTAGACCGTCGAGATGCCGGCATCCTGCGCATCCGCCGTCGATCCGAAGACGCGCGCCGTGCCGGTCACGACGATCTCGCCCGCGTCGATCGGGTAGACGCCCGTCAGCGCCTTGATGAGGGTGGACTTGCCGGCGCCGTTCTCGCCCATGAGCGAGTGCACCTCGCCGGGATACAGCCGGAAGTCGACGCCGTCGAGGGCGAGCACTCCGGGGAAGCGGATGGTGATGCCGGTCATGTCGACGACCGGGGGGACGTGGGTGTCCGCGGGCATGCGGTCTGGCCTTTCCGTGTCGAGTCGGCAGCGCCGGGAGCGGTGGTGGTCCGCCCCCGGCGCGTGCCGGTTCGTGCTGTCGGGGACGAGCTCAGTAGGCGCGCGAGTCGATGACCTCGGCGGCCTGCTCCTGCGTGAAGCTCTGGTCCTCGACGTAGACCTTCTTCTCGACGTCCTTGCCGTCGAGCACGTCGGTGACGAGGCCTGCCGCGAGCTCGCCGAGCAGCGGGTTGCACTCGACGATGTAGTTGATCTTGCCGTCGACGAGGGCCTGCATGCCGTCCTTGACCGCGTCGATCGAGATGATCTTGATGTCTTCTCCGGGGACGCCGCCGGCGGCCTCGATCGCCTCGATCGCGCCGAGCGCCATGTCGTCGTTGTGCGCGTAGAGCAGGTCGATGCCGTCCAGGCCGTACTTCTGGAGGAAGCCCTCCATCACGGTCTTGCCGCCGTCGCGCGTGAAGTCACCGGTCTGCGAGTCGATCTTCTCGATCGACGTGCCCTTGATGGCCGCATCGAACCCCTCGGCACGGTCGTTGGCGGGTGCGGAGCCCGTGGTGCCCTCGAGCACCACCATCTTCGTGGGGGTGTCGCCGAAGTTCTCGGCGGCCCACTCGCCGGCCGTGGTGCCTTCCTTCTTGAAGTCGAGACCGACCCAGCTCGCGAAGAGGTCTTCCGGCGAGGTCACGGTGCGGTCTTCGAGGACGACCGGGATGCCGGCATCCGAGGCCTCCTGGAGGACGTCGTCCCACCCGTCCTCGACGATCGGCGCGATGACGATCGCGTCGACGCCCTGGTTGATGAAGTCGCGGACGGCCGCGATCTGCGCTGCCGGGTCGTTGTCGGCGGCGTTGAAGATGAGGTCGAAGCCGTTCTCCGCCGAGAACGCCTCCTTCATCGACTCCGTGTTGGCCGAGCGCCAGCCCGACTCCGAGCCGGTCTGCGCGAAGCCGACCGTGACCGTGCCGTCGCCGGAGTCTCCCGACGCGCCGCCGTCGCCGCCCGAGCTGCTCGAGCATCCGGTGACGACGAGAGCGAGTGCGCCGAGCACTGCTGCGCCGGCGAGGAACTTCCTGTTCATCCAAAACCTCCTTGTTTGGAACCGGCATCAGCGCCGGTGCATACCTGCGAGCCGTCCGGGGGTGGCTCGTTGGCTTGAATGTTAGCCTTCACATTCCGCATCCGCGCAACATGTGAGCGATAACATTTCCGTAACGGGGCCGTGATCCCGGTACCTCTTCGGCACGGTGCGCGAATGTCGAATCGGTTCGAACCGTTAGCGATCACATTTCCGATGGGAGCGATCCCGCCATCCATGTGATCGTGGCGCGGCTGCGCGCCACCCGCGGCTGGGTCGCGGAGGCGGTGAAAGGGGCTCACGCCCGCGTGGTGCGAAGTCGCGTGGGAGAGCTCAGACGTGGTCGCGCCAGGAGTGGCGCGGCTCGAAGCCGAGCACGCGTCGCGCCTTGTCGATCGACAGCAGCGTGTCGTTCACGCCGAGATCGCCCTTGAGCTCGACGCCGGGGAAGACCTCCGCCACGAGCTCGCCGTTGGGGCGCGTCATGACCGTGTCGGCTGCGGCGATGATGAACCGGTCGAAGCCGGGGGCAGCGGCATCCAGAGCCTTCTGCACCGCCTGTGCGCCGTCGCGCGCGTCGATGTAGCCCCAGAGGTTCCACTTGCGCGCCCGTGCGTCGGCGTCGAACGACGGGAACGCGGCGTAGTCCTCGGGATCCATGACGTTCGAGTAGCGCAGAGCCGTGATCGAGAGATCGGGATGCCACCGCACGAGCTCGATCGCGAGCTGCTCCTCGAGGTGCTTGACGAGCGAGTACACCGACTCGGGTCGCGCGGGGTACTCCTCGTCGACCGGGATGTAGGGCGGATCGGTGTCGAAGGGGAGGCCCAGCACCGTCTCGCTCGACGCGTAGACGATGTTCCGGATGCCGAGCCGCACCGCCGCCCAGAGCACGTCGAACGTCGTGAGGATGTTGTTGCGGAAGGTCGCGATGTCGCTCTGGATGCCCGGTGCGGGGATCGCCGCGAGGTGTACGACGGCGTCGAAGCCGCCCGACTCTCCGTGGACGCCCGAGAGCGCGTCGACGACGGCGCCGTAGTCGGTCAGGTCGACCCGCAGGAAGCCGGGGCCCCGTGTGCCGACGACGTCGAGGCCGACGACGTCATGCCCCGCGGCGCGCAGCTCGCGCAGGACGACGGTGCCGAGCTTGCCGGATGAGCCGGTGAGGGCGATGCGCATGCCCCCAGCCTGTCACGCGCTCGCGGGGCGGGCGCCGGGTTCGCCGGGATCGGGTGCGGCTCGTCCCTCGCGCTCGAGGCGGCGGAGCCGCTCGCGGGCCCGGTCGTTCGCGCGCGGGCCGCCCGAGGTGAGCGCGCGCTCGGCGACGGCCAGGACGACGCGGGTCGCCGTGATGACGGGCAGGGGAGTGCGGCGCACGCCGAGCAGCCGGCGATAGCGGCGCGGGATCGTCGCGACGGCTGAGGCGAACAGCATCCGGTACGCGAAGCCCATCCGCCCTGCGAACGGCGGCTTCCGCAGGAAGCGCACGACGTCGCGGGCGCGCTCGTCGCCGCGCAGCTCGCCCCGCTCGAGATACCCGTCCATGCGGGCGTGGAGCTCGGCGCGGGACGTGGGCGGATCCTGGACGCGCATGAGCCTGCCCGCGAGCGCCCATTCGGCGACATAGGCGTCGGCGCCGCCGGGGATCGGGCGCCCCCAGGTCTCGTGGCACGTCAGGAACGCGTCGGTGAAGGCGAGGTGCACCCAGTCCGCGAGGTCGGGGTCGGCGGCGGAGTAGGCGCGCTCCGCGCCCGCGCCGTCGACGTACGAGCCGTTCACGCGGGCATGGAACCTGCCCACGCGGGCGGTCTCGGCGTCGGCCTGGGTCTTCGACCCGTACGTCAGACAGAGGATCCAGCGCACAGTGCCCGACAGGCGCCCGAGCGGATCCTCGCGATAGCGCGACCAGTCGTGCACGCCCGCCATGGGTCCCGGATGCAGCGCCTGAAGAAGCAGCGCCCGGATGCCGGCCACGAACGTCGCGGTGCCCTCGTGCACCGTCCACGCCGGGCCGTCCTCGACGAAGTACCCCTCGTCGTCGCCCTCGGCGAGCGCGAGCACCCACGCGGGAGCGCCGTCGGGATCGCCCGAGACCGCCGTGAGCAGGCGGGAGCGGAGCGCCGCGAGCCGTCCCGGACGCAAGGGCGCGGCATCCGGTGTCGTCCGCGTGGCCTGCATGCCCTCAAGCCTCGCACCTCCTGCGGCGCTCGGAGCCGCCGGGTGCGCGGAGCGAAGGTCTGCGGGGAACGGCCGGCAGAGTCGAGGGAGACGGATGCCGCGTCCTCCCCACTACCGTGGACGGCATGAGCGAAGCCGGGACCCGCACGGGCCGCGTCGGGGTGCGCGAGGTCGCGCAGCTCGCGGGCGTCTCGTCGCAGACGGTCTCGCGGGTGATCAACGAGCATCCCAGCATCCGACCCGAGACGCGGCGCCGCGTGCTCGAGGCGATGGCGGCGCTCGGCTACCGCGTCAACAACGCGGCGCGGGCGCTCGGCACCCGGACGACCCGAACGCTCGGCGTCATCGCCTCGGACGCGACGCTGTACGGGCCGTCGGTCGGCATCGCGGCTCTCGAGGCGGCGGCTCGCGAGGCGGGCCGCTGGGTTGCGACGGCGTACGCGGATGCCGCAGACGAGGCATCCGTCGACGACGCGGCGGAGCGCCTCCTGGCGCAGGGCGTCGATGGGATCGTCGTGCTCGCACCGCACGCGCGGTCGCTCGAGTCGCTCGCGGGGCGCTCGCTGGGCGTGCCGCTCAGCGCGCTGCACGGGGGTCCGGGAACCGACGCGCAGGAGGAGGGCGTGGGTCTCGTCGTCGCGCATCTCGCGACGCTCGGCCACACGCGGGTCGCGCTGCTCGCGGGTCCCGCCGACTGGCTCGAGGCGGCGGCGCGCGCCCGGGGCTTCGAGCGGGCGGTCCAGGCGCACGGCCTCGTCGAGGTCCGCCGCTGGGAGGGTGACTGGACGGCCCAGACGGCGTCGACCCTCGGACCCGGGATCGCGGCAGACGTCCGGGCGGTTGACGGACCGACCGCGATCCTCGCGGCGAACGACCAGATGGCGCTCGGACTCATCGCGGGGCTCCGGGAGCAGGGCATCCAGGTTCCGCGCGACGTGAGCATCGCGGGCTTCGACGACAACCCGGATGCCGCGTTCTACCGCCCCTCGCTCACCACCGTGCATCTCGACCTCGCGGGCGAGGCGCGCCGCTGCGTCGCCGAGGTGCTCCAGCTCGCAGAGCCCACGCCGCCCACCCCACCGGCGCTCATCGTGCGGGCATCCACTTCCGCCCCTTCCGGACCCCGGCGGAAGCCCGACTGACCCCACCATGGAGTTGAGCGAGACAAAGGAGTCACCCATGAAGCAGACCCGCCTCGGCCCCGAGGGGCCGTCCGTCTCGGATCTCTGCGTCGGCACGAGCCCTCTGGGCGGGATGCCGCAGGTCTACGGCTACGACGTGGCCGAGGAGCGCGCGATACAGACCGTCGTGCGCACCTTCGAGTCCGGCATCACGTTCCTCGACACGTCGAACAACTACGGCGCGGGGGAGAGTGAGCGACGCATCGGCGAGGTGATCCGGCGAGCCGGCGGCCTGCCCGAGGGGTTCACGATCGCGACGAAGGCCGACCCGGCACCCGGCTCGAAGGACTTCACCGGCGAGCGCGTGCTGCAGTCGTTCGCCGAGAGCATGGAGCGTCTCGGCCTCGACCGCGTGCCGGTCTTCCACCTCCACGACCCCGAGCACTTCGACTTCGACGACCTCACCGCTCCGGGAGGCGCCGTGGATGCCATGGTCGAGCTCAAGCGGCGCGGGGTCGTCGATCGCATCGGCGTCGCGGGCGGAGACCTCGCGGTGATGCGGCGGTATGTCGACACGGGCGTGTTCGACATCCTGCTCAACCACAACCGCTTCACGCTGCTGGATCGCTCCGCGAGCCCGCTCATCGATCATGCCCTCGAGGCGGGTCTCGTCTACGTCAACGCGGCGCCCTATGCCAGCGGCATGCTCGCCAAGCCCGCTGCCGCCCGGCCGCGCTACCAGTACGGCGAGCCGAGCGACGAGATCGTCGCCCGCACCGAGCGGCTGCGCGCGCTGAGCGAGCGCCACGGGGTTCCGCTGACGGCCGTGGCCCTGCAGTTCTCGACGCGCGATCCCCGTGTCTCGTCGACGCTCGTCGGCGTCTCGTCGCCCGAGCGGGTCGACGAGCTCGTCGCAAACGCCGAGGTCGAGATCCCCGACGCGCTGTGGGACGAGCTCTCCACGCTGCTCGCCTGAACTCCCCGTGGGTCGTCGGACAGGCCGCGCGCGATCCGCAGTGGCGCCGAATGGATGTTACCGGTAACATCGCTGTGCGGCGGATACGGCATCCTGCCCCGCCTGTGAGTCCCGATGGAGGAACCCGTGACCGTGACTGACCCGGCACAGCCGCCGGCAGCCCCCTTCAGCCCCGAGATCGAAGCCGCGATCGCGGCGGTGCGCGCCGATGTCGCGGCGCTGCACGCCGAGCTCGTGCGCTACAACCTGATCGTGTGGACGGGCGGCAACGTCTCAGGCCGCGTGCCGGGCGCCGACCTGTTCGTCATCAAGCCGAGCGGTGTGAGCTACGACGACCTCGCGGCCGAGAACATGATCCTGTGCGACCTGGACGGCAACGTCATCCCCGGCACCCCCGGCAGCGAGCGCAGCCCGTCCTCCGACACGGCGGCGCACGCGTACGTCTACCGCAACATGGCCGGCGTCGGCGGCGTCGTGCACACGCACTCGACCTTCGCGGTCGCGTGGGCCGCGCGCGGCGAAGAGATCCCGTGCGTCATCACGGCGATGGCCGACGAGTTCGGCGGACCCATCCCGATCGGTCCGTTCGCGATCATCGGCGACGACTCGATCGGGCGCGGCATCGTCGAGACGCTCACGGGCCACCGCAGCCGTGCCGTGCTCATGCAGAACCACGGGCCTTTCACGATCGGCACGTCGGCGAAGGACGCCGTCAAGGCCGCCGTCATGGTCGAGGACGTCGCGCGCACCGTGCACTATGCCCGCGAGGCCGGCCCGCTCATCCCGATCCCGCAGTCGGCGATCGACAGCCTCTACGACCGGTACCAGAACGTCTACGGACAGAGCGGGGACGAGCGGCGATGACCGGCATTGAGACCGGGGATGCCTCGGCCGCGGCGATCCGCGAAGGCCGCACGGCCCTCGGCATCGAGCTGGGGTCGACGCGCATCAAGGCGTGCCTCATCGACGCCGAGACGCAGGCCGTGCTCGCCGTCGGCAGCCACGAATGGGAGAACGAGTTCCAGGACCGCGTGTGGACGTACTCGCTCGAGTCCGTCTGGTCCGGCCTCCAGGCCGCCTACGCGGACCTCGTCTCGGACGTGCAGCAGAAGCACGGCGCTGCGCTCGAGACCGTCGGCGCGATCGGCGTCTCGGCGATGATGCACGGCTACCTCGCGTTCGACGAGGCGGGCGAGCTGCTCGTCCCGTTCCGCACGTGGCGCAACACGACGACGGGTGCGGCATCCGCTCGCCTGAGCGAGCTGTTCGGTGTCAACATCCCGCTCCGCTGGTCGATCGCGCACCTCGATCAGGCCGTCCTCGACGACGAGCCGCACGTGCCCGCGATCCGCTCCGTCACGACGCTCGCGGGGTACGTGCACCGCGCGCTGACGGGCCGTGACGTCCTGGGCGTCGGCGACGCCTCGGGCATGTTCCCGATCGACTCCG
The DNA here is from genome assembly GCF_022761035.1 of Microbacterium sp. SS28. Lineage (GTDB taxonomy): Bacteria > Actinomycetota > Actinomycetes > Actinomycetales > Microbacteriaceae > Microbacterium. Next base: position 1,042,476 of record NZ_JAKWJP010000001.1, on the reverse strand, counting down.
CGACGGGCACCTACGACGCGGCGCTCGTCGAGAAGTACGACGCCCTCGTCGCGGGCTCGGGCCTCGCGAAGGGCCTCGCCGACCTGCTGCCGGAGGCGCTCCCCGCTGGGGCGCCCGCCGGTGAGCTCACCGCCGAAGGCGCGGCCCTGCTCGACCCGACGGGGGCGCTGCGGCCCGGCATCCCGTTCTGTCCTCCCGAAGGGGATGCCGGCACGGGCATGGTCGCGACGAACTCCGTCGCGCCGCGCACGGGCAACGTGAGCGCCGGCACGAGCATCTTCGCGATGGTCGTGCTCGAGCGCCCGCTCGCCGAGGTGCACCACGAGCTCGACCTCGTCACGACGCCCGCGGGCGACCCTGTCGCGATGGTCCACTGCAACAACGGCGCGAGCGAGCTCGCCGCGTGGGCGGGGCTCTTCGGCCGCTTCTCGGCCGCCGCCGGCGCGCCGCTCGAGGGCGACGCCGTGTTCGAGGCGCTGTTCCGCGAGGCGCTCGAGGGCGAACCGGATGCCGGGGGACTGCTCGCGTACAACCACCTCGCGGGCGAGCCGATCGCGGGCCTCGACGAGGGGCGGCCGCTCTTCGTCCGCACGCCCGACAGCCGACTGACGCTTCCGAACTTCATGCGCGCGCAGCTGTACGGCGTGTTCGGCACGCTCGCCCTCGGCATGCAGGTGCTGCACGGCGAGAAGGTCGCGCTCGACACGATGTTCGCGCACGGCGGGATCTTCCGGACGGCCGGGGTCGCGCAGCGCTTCCTCGCGGGGGCGCTCGGCGCTCCCGTCGCCGTCGGAGAGACGGCGTCCGAGGGCGGGGCGTGGGGCATCGCGGTGCTCGCGGCCTTCGCCGGCGCATCCGAATCCGATCTCGGCGCCTACCTTCGGAACTCCGTCTTCGCGGACGCCCCGATCGACACCGTCGACCCCGACCCCGCCGATGTCGCCGGCTTCGCCGCCTACCTCGACCGCTACCGGGCGGGGCTCGCCGTCGAAGCCGCCGCCGTCTCCGCTCTCTGACCCCCACTGAAGGATCCGCCATGACCCGCACACCCCTCTCCAACTCGCTCGACGGCTACGAAGTCTGGTTCGTCACGGGCAGCCAGAACCTCTACGGCGAAGAGACGCTCCGCCAGGTCGCCGAGCAGTCGCAGGCCGTCGCCGACGGCCTCGCGGGCCTGCCCGTCAAGGTCGTCTGGAAGCCCGTCCTGAAGGACTCCGACTCGATCCGCCGTCTCGCGCTCGAGGTCAACGGCCGCGACGACGTCATCGGTGTCGTCGCGTGGATGCACACGTTCAGCCCCGCCAAGATGTGGATCGCGGGCCTCGACGCGCTGCAGAAGCCGCTCCTGCACCTGCACACGCAGGCGAACGTCGAGCTGCCGTGGAACGACATCGACTTCGACTTCATGAACCTCAACCAGGCCGCGCACGGCGACCGTGAGTTCGGGTACATCCAGACGCGCCTCGGCGTCGCGCGCAAGACGGTCGTCGGCCACGTCTCGCACCCCGTCGTCCTGCAGCAGATCGAGGACTGGCAGCGCGCCGCAGCCGGCTGGGCGGCAGCGCGCAGCCTCAAGCTCGCGCGCTTCGGCGACAACATGCGCTACGTCGCCGTCACCGAGGGCGACAAGACCGAGGCCGAGCTGCGCTTCGGCGTGCAGGTCAACACGTGGGGCGTCAACGAACTGGCGGATGCCGTCGCCGCGGCCACCGACGCCGAGATCGACGCGCTCGTGGCCGAGTACATCGCGCAGTACGACGTCGCCGCCGAGCTGCTCCCCGGCGCCGAGCGCCACCAGTCGCTGCGCGACGGCGCCGCGATCGAGGTGGGTCTGCGCTCGTTCCTCGAGGAGGGCGGCTTCGGCGCCTTCACGACGTCGTTCGAAGACCTCGGCGCGCTCAAGCAGCTGCCGGGTCTCGCGGTGCAGCGGCTCATGGCCGAGGGCTACGGCTTCGGCGCCGAGGGCGACTGGAAGACGGCGATCCTCGTGCGCGTCGCGAACGTCATGGGCGCGGGCCTGCCCGGCGGCGCGAGCCTCATGGAGGACTACACCTACGATCTCGTGCCCGGCAACGAGCGCATCCTCGGAGCCCACATGCTCGAGGTCGCCCCATCGCTCACGACCGCCAAGCCGCGCCTCGAGATCCACGCGCTCGGCATCGGCGGCAAGGAAGACCCCGTGCGTCTCGTCTTCACGGCCGACCCGGGCCCCGCACTCGTCGTCGCGATGAGCGACATGCGCGACCGGTTCCGCCTCGTCGCGAACGTCGTCGAGAACGTCGAGGCTCCCGACCTGCCCAAGCTGCCCGTCGGCCGTGCGATCTGGAAGCCCGCGCCCGACTTCGCGACGAGCGCCGGCTGCTGGCTCGCGGCGGGTGCCGCGCACCACACCGTCATGACGACGGCGGTCGGCATCGAGGTGTTCCGCGACTTCGCCGAGATCGCCAAGACCGAGCTCGTCGTCATCGACGAGGACACCACCGTGCGCGGCTTCCAGCGTGAGCTGCGCTGGAACCAGGCGTACTACCGCCTCGCACAGGGCATCTGACCCCGCACACGTCGACCCGCCGGCTCCGGCCCGGCGGGTCGACGTGTGCTCTCCCGGGGCCATACACTGAACCGTTTCGGGGGCCCGGCAACAAACTTCGAGTAGAGGAATCACATTCATGGGACGTACCGCGGTCTCCGGCATCCAGCACACCCTTCGGTGTGGAGCCTACGAAGCCGTCATCGCCAGCGTCGGCGCTTCGCTGCGCGCGCTGCGCCACGACGGGCGCGACCTCGTCGTGCCGTTCGACGCCGACGAGCTGCGTCCGGGATACCGCGGTGCGACGCTCGCGCCGTGGCCGAACCGCGTCGTCGACGGCGTGTTCACGCTGAACGGCGTCACGCACGAGCTCGCCCTCACGGAGCCCAAGCGCGGCCACGCGCTGCACGGACTCGCCGCGTGGCTCGACTTCCAGGTGACCGACGCGGGCTCCGATCACGTGACGCTCGCCGCGACGATCGAGCCGCAGGCCGGCTACCCGTGGCGCGTCGAGGTCACCACGACCTACCGGCTGAGCGCCGACGGGCTCGTGCAGACCGTGACGGGACGAAACGACAGCGTCGCCCCCGCACCGTGGGGGACAGGGCCCCATCCGTACCTCGTCGCGGGGCCCGCAGCTCTCGACGAGTGGACGTTCGAGCTCCCGGCCGCGCAGGTGCTCGCCGTGACGGACGACCGCCTCATCCCGACCGAGCTGCGCGCCGTCGACGCGGACGACGCCGCGCGCTTCGACTACCGCGAGGCGCACCTCATCGGCGCCGCCGAGATCGACCACGCCTACACGGGGCTGGTGCGCGACGCGTCCGGCATCGCCACCGTCCGGCTCACGGACGCGGGCGGCACGGGCGTCGAGATGACGTGGGATGCCGCGTGCCCCTGGGTGCAGGTCCACACGGCGGATCTCCCCGGCGGTCCGGCGCAGCCGGGTCACCGCGCGGGTCTCGCGGTCGAGCCCATGACGTGCGCGCCCGACGCGTTCAACGCCGCGTCGTACGCGTACGACGCGGGGCTCATCGTGCTCGAGCCCGCGGCGTCGACGACGGCCTCCTGGCGCATCGCCGCTCTCTGACCAGGCGGCGACGCTTCGGCACGCTCAGCGACCCGGGTGGGGGCGTCCGTCGCGCATCCACGGTCCCCGCGCTTGCCGAGGGGTCGCCCCCTCCGAGGTCGGCCCGGGCGTCGCGACGCATCGCCCAGGCCCCGCGTCAGTGCGAGTGCACGTCCTCGACGACGCCGTGCGAGCCGTGGTCGGGCGCGAGGCGGCCCGCCTCGGTCGCTGAAAGCGCCGGCGTCACGACGGCGGCCACGACGACCGCGGCGATGAACAGCGGCGCGAGACGCGGGGGAGTGGGCGCGGGGACCCTCCCGCCCTTCCGCAGCGTGCGCCCGCAGGCCAGTCCGACCGCCATGAGAAGGACGGATGCCGCTCCGGCCGCCCCGACGCTCGTGCGGGCGGGATCGGCCCACAGCCCGAGCCCGCCCGCGACGAGTCCTGCGACAACCCCCGCGACACCCGCCCGCGGCGCGATGACGCGTCCGCGGGCGAGCGCCGCCGCCCCCCATACGAGGCTCCCGATGCCGAGCGCTGCGAGCGGAACCCCAGCCGCCTGCGCGCCTGTCGGCGTCGTGAGCATCCCGGCGCCGAGCGCGAGCTGAATGAGCCCCGCACCCCACGCCGCAACGGCCGCCCACGCGGCGGGTGAGGCATCCGGTCCCCTCCTACGGGATGCCTCGACCAGCGTCGCGTGCACGGCCGGTCCTTTCACGCCGTGCGGCTGGTCGTGAGCGCCGGAGCGCGGTCCGCGGCGAGCCCGACACCCAGCAGCACGATCGCGCTCGCGAGGTGCAGGAAGTGGTCGGGAGTGTTCAGGGCGAGCACGTTGAGAGCCGTCCCCACGAGGAAGAACCCGGCGATGCCGAGCAGCAGATAGGCCGCGCCGACGACGCTGTTGACGGCCTTCGCCGCGCGCACCGAGACGAGCCCCGACGCGAGCAGGGCCCCGCCGATCAGCAGGTGGGCGATGTTGTGCAGCGGGTTGACCTCGAAGATGCCCAGCAGCAGGCCGCCGTCGGTCGCGACGAGCGGGATGCCGACGGTCGCGGTGAAGCCGAGCGTTCCGACGAGCAGGTAGACGGCGCCGAAGATCGTGGCGACGAGGCGATTCGGTGACGAGCGCATGGGATCCTCCCCCTTCGATGCGCGGCCGGATGCCGCGTCAGAGGGTTGTTCGGAGCATCCACTCGATCGGTTTGGATCCGTTCCGGATCGGATCGAGAACGCCTCCGAAGAGTCCCCAGGGCGCGTGCGAAGAGCCCCGGAGTGCACTCCGGGGCCCTTCGGCTTCTCACCCCGCGACCGGGCAGCGTGCAGCGGTCGCGGCGCGTCTTCAGTGGTCGTCGCCGCGCAGGTCGGCCTTCACCTCGTTGCGCTTGTGGACCGAGTCTCGTTCGGCTTCGGCCTTCTTGACGTCGGCGTCAGCCTTGACCTCATCGATCTTGTCGCCGATCTTGTCGACGGTGTCTTCCCACGCGTCCTGGATCTTGCGACCGGCCGTCTCAGCCGTCTCCTTGGCGTCTTCAGTGAATCCCATCGGAGTGCTCCTTCGTGGTGAGGGTGGCGCCCGTCGACCGGGCCGTTCCTCGACGCTACGCTCGGGCATCGCGGCTGCCGGGGGGCTTGCATCCGCACTGAGGGGTTGCTAATGCGGCAGACTCGAGCCGTGCGATTCGAGACGACGATGCTCCTCATGGGAAACAACACCGGGATCGAAGTGCCGCCCGAGGTCATCGAGGCGCTCGCCGGCGGCAAGCGCCCCGCCGTCGCCGTGACGGTGAACGGCTTCGAGTACCGGAGTACGGTCGGGGTGATGGGCGGCAAGTCCCTCATCCCGTTCAGCTCCGACAAGCGCGCCGCGACGGGCATCGGCGGCGGCGACGCGATCACGGTGGACGTGGAGCTCGACACGGCTCCGCGCACCGTCGACGTGCCCGACGACCTCGCGGCGGCGCTCGCCGGAGCAGGGCTGCGCGAGGCGTTCGACGCGCTCTCCCCGAGCAGCCGCAAGGCGCACGTCACGTCGGTCGAGTCCGCGAAGGCCGCCGAGACGCGTGCGCGGCGCGTGGACGCGGTCGTCGCGAAGCTCTCGGCCTGAGGCCGCGCGCTACGCGACGGGCGTCCGGGTGTCGATCGCTGCGCGCAGCGGGCGACGCATGAAGGCCCAGTAGCCGTTCGGGGTCACGCGGGCGAGCACGTCGACGAGCCGCGCCTCACGCCCCACCATCGTCCGCGCCGAGCGCCGGACGGTCGCCTCCACGATCTTGCGCGCCGCGTCGGCGGGCTCGGTGTGGTACATCGCGGCCTGCGCCTGTGCCGCGCGGTCGGCGACGGCGGGATCGATGGATGCCGCATACCGGCCGTGCAGGATGATCCCCGTCTTCACGCCCGCGGGGTACACGGCGCCGACGCTCACCGTCGAGTCCTCGAGCTCGTGCCGCAGCGCCTCGGTGAACCCGCGCACGGCATACTTGCTCATCGCGTACGGGATGCGCCCCGCGGGGGCCGCGAGCCCGTAGATCGACACGAGGTGCGTGATGTGCGCCGCCGGCTCGCGCCGGAGCGCAGGCAGGAGGGCCTTCGTGATGTTCACCGTGCCCCACAGGTTGACGTCCATGAGCCAGCGCATCTCGTCCATCGTGAGCTGGTCCACGTCTCCGAGCATCGAAGAGCCGGCGCACGTCACGAGCGCCTGGACATGCGGGTGGGATGCCTCGACCTCGCTCGCGAGCGCGAGCACAGCCTCGTCGTCGGTGAGGTCGACGACGTGCGTCGTGTGCCCCTGGCCCCCGAGTTCGCCCGCGAGAGAAGTCAGCCCCTGCGCGTTGCGGTCGACGAGCGCGAGGCGTGCACCGCGGCGCGCGAGCTCGCGCGCGACCTCGGCACCCATGCCGCTGGCCGCGCCCGTGATGACGGTGGTCTTCCCCCGTACGTCGAGTCGCTGCATCCTGGCCATCGTCTTTCCTTTCCTGCTCCATCGCAGAGTCGTCCTCGATTCTCCCTGACGCGAGCACGAGCTGATGACCGACGGCGGTAGCCTCGAAGGCGGAGGAGGTGCGACGTATGGGCAGGACCGCGGACGCGATCGAGGAGGGACTCTCGATCGCCTCGGCCGCCGCTCGGCTCTCCGTGCGCAACCACATCCTGGTCGAGGCGATCAGCAACGACGCGTCCTACGACATCGATCGCCTCGCGCAGTTCGCGCACGACACGCTCATCGCGCTCGCCGACGAGCAGGATGCCGCCGCGACCCTCGCGCGTCGCCAGCGTCGCGCCGCCTGGGGCAAGTACAGCGACTCCCACGGCACGCACGACTATCGCGACCGCGACACGCGCAACCTGCGCCGCCGCCAGCGGCAGTACCAGGGAATCGCGAAGGAGCTGCGCCGTCGAGCCGCGAACGCCGACGCCGTCCGCGAGCTCGTCGCCGAAGCGCGCGACGCCGCATGGGGGGATGTCGAATCCAACCTGCAGCGCCGCCTGAAGGTCGAGGGCATGCGGCCCGAGTACGACCCCGACTACGACACGATGCGGGAGGCGCGCATGCAGGCGCTGCGGCTCGTCGACCTGCCGCGCCTGGGCGCGCACCGTCGCCGGCTCGAGAAGGGCGACACCGCCCCGCTCGAGTCGGACCGCACCTGACCCGACCCGTTCTGCCACCTCCCAGGCTTGCGCGGTACGCTGGTCGGGATAGGCGAACTTCTCATTCGTCTCGCCCCGGCCGTGTGGTAACGGTCGGGGCTTCCTCTTTCTCCGGGGTGGTCGTCGCGCCCGGCACTACCCCGCAGCGCCCCAGCGCTCGCGGGTGAGGAAGGCGAGCTGCGCACGCTTGCCCGGCAGATCGATCTCGGGGCCGAGCTCGAAGCCGAGGCGCTGCATCCGCCCGACCGCCGCCTCGTTTCCGACGTCGGGCTCGGCCACGACGCGCCGCGCAGCGGGCTGCGCGAACAGGAACCGCGCGACGGCGGCCGCGAGTCGCGTCGTGAACGACGCGACTCGCTCGCCCCGGGCCCCCAGGAAGAAGTGCATGCCGACATCGCCCGGCTGCACGGGATAGCAGTCGCCCACGGGATCGTGCTCGGGCTCGTACGTCTGAAGGAGCGCGACGGGCAGCCCGTCGCGGCGGATGAGGAACGCATGGTGCGTCGGCAGCGCGTCGACGAAGGCGTACAGCTCGCGCAGCTCGTCGCGCGGCAGCTCGCCCAGCCCCCAGAACTTCCCGCGCGGCTGGGTCACCCACTCGTGAATCGTGTCGAGGTCGCCTTCCGGATCGAGGACGGCGAACTCGATCGTCCCGAGGACGGGGTCCTGCTGCACGTGCACGACCTCTCCCGGACGCCCGGACGCGAGCCGCGGGCCGAGGATCAGATCGGGCGCGAGGGCGTCCCAGTCCGTGACGACGCGGGCGGGGGCGACGTCGCGCCAGGGGTCGAGCTGGTCGGCGAAGTGCGGCGACGCCGGATCGCCCGAAGCCCCGAACGGCACGCTCCACAGGCTCGCGTCGCGATCGGCGAGGTCCCACGCCCAGCGCGCGACCGAGCCGCGCCAGCTGCGATCCGTCAGCCCCGGCGTCGAGCCCGTGCAGCGCACGGTCTCGACGTCGCCCGACAGTGCCACATCCAGTCCGGCACCCGGATCGGCGACACCCGGCACATCGGCGAGCACGTGCAGCGGCAGCAGCCGGTGCGTCTCTCCCCACGGCCGCACGCCCGCGTCGGCGACTTCGGCGAGGGCCTCCCGTGCGAGGCGGTGCGCGTCGTCAGCGAGCGCGGGATGCGCGAGCAGCTGTGCCAGGCCCGCCGCGACGCGTCCCGCCACGGAGAACCAGGGGTCGTAGACGGCGCCGAAGCCGTGCGGCAGGTGGAGCGGTGCGAGCGCGGGATGCGCGGCGGCGCGCCGGACGACCGCCGCGCGCCACGCCGCGAAGGCCCCCGCGGCGGGGGATGCGGCATCCATCCGCCGATCCCACTCGTCGAGCGCGTTGCACACGGCCGACTCGGCCTCGGTGAGGTCCTCGCGCGGCAGGTACGCGAGCAGCGCATCGGCCGAGGCCACCGCCGTATCGCCCCAGATCGGCGCGAAGTCACTCGTCGAGCCCGGCTCCCGTTCGTCGAGGAGGGCACGGATGCGGCGCGCGCGATGCGGCGCGGCATAGCCCGCCCCGAGGTCGAGATCGGCCCGCGACGGGCGCTCGTTCGCATCCACCTGGATGTCCGGGACGGCGGTGGCCGGCGGCAGCCGCCGTGTCCCGACGGGCGCGACGGATGCTGCATCCTGCGGCAGCAGCCGCTCGGCCGGCGCGCGGTCGAGCGCCGCTCCGACGGTCGCCGACAGCACCGCGCCGCCGCGGTCGGCCACGAGCAGGCGGTTGACGGGGTCGACCCACGAGCCGAAGACGTCGACGACGTCGGCCGCCGTGCGCGCGCGGAGGAGTGGCAGCAGAGCGGCGAACCCGAGATCGGACTCGGCGCGCCCCGGCAGTCGCACCGACCACCCGACGAGGGTGTCGCCGTCGGTGCGGAGGTCGGTCACGACGGGCCCGCGCTCCGTCTCGATCGCCTCGACCTCGACCGGCTCGCCGCCGCGCACGAGCAGCGTCGACCGGACGACCGAGGCGGCACGCCAGCCGTCCGGCCCGAGCGCCTCGACACCGTCCGCCGTGCGGCGGAGCGTCTCGCGGAACACGTCGGTGCCGTGCGCCATCGCGTTCGTGATGCCCCAGGCGGCCTCGCCGGTGTGCGCGAAGTGGGGCACCCCGGGAACGCCCGGGAACGCGAGCCCCACGACGTCGAACTCGTCGCACGCGAGCCGCACCTGCTGGTACACCCCCGGCAGCTCGAACATGCGGTGCGGATCGCCGGCGAGCAGCGGCATCCCGCTGTCGGTCAGCGAGCCGTGCAGCGCCCACGCGTTGCTGCCCGAGGACGACACCCCGTCGTCGGCGTCGAACAACGTGATCCACTCGTCGCCGAGCGTCGCCGCGACGTGCGCGCGCCACAGGATCAAGGGGTACGACGTGAAGAGCACGTGCGCGACGTGCAGGATGCCGAGCGGAGCGTGGTCGGGCCACTCGTCGACCTCGACCTCGTCCCCGAAGCGCTCGTCGAGCGCCGCGAACTCGGCCGGCGACCCGGCGCGCAGCCCCCGCCGCACCCCCGCGGTGTAGGCGCGGACGAAGGCGGAAGTCTCACCATCGAGCGCGTCGAACGCGCGCCGCGCCGTGTCGTCGAGCCGCGCGCGCCGCGCGAACACGTCCCACGCGCGACCCGCCTCGCCGATCAGCTCGGAGAGGCGCCCCTCGGCGCGCAGCCGATCGGTCTCGATCTGCCACGCGCGATCGCGCGCCGTGACCTCGCCCTGCGCGTCGGCGAGTTCGAGCACCCCGGACGCCCGCACGTGCGGCACGCCCTGGGCGTCCCGATGCAGCTGCGCCATCAGCGCGCGAGCGCAGGCACGCGCGCGATGGGATTGGCGAGCTCGCCCGCGTAGAGCAGCGACGCCGACTGGTTCGCGATGTCGACCATCTGCAGAGTATTGCGCAGCTGAAGGCGGTTGAGGCACGAGTGCGCGAACGTCTGGGCGCGCAGATCGACGAGCGACTCGAGATCCGGATGCTGCGCCGCATGCTCGTCGACCGTGTCGGCCACGAGCGTCCAGAACACGTCCTCGGGCAGTGTGCCGTCGGCGTGAAGAATGCCCGACAGGTGCCGCAGCACGCCGTCGAAGACGTCGGTGAAGACCGCGAGGGCCTTCTCCTGGTCGTCGACGGGCGCGATGACACGGCGCACGTCGTCGGGCACGGCGCGATCCGTGAGCAGCGCCACCTCTTCGCCGATGTCCTTCATGAACGCGCCGGTCGGGACAGCCCCCTCGAGGATGAGGATGAGGTTCTCGCCGTGCGGCATGAAGGCGAGGTCGTGCGCGAGCAGGCAGTGCACGATGGGCCGCAGGTAGGCGCGCAGGTACGCGCGCACCCAGTCGGCCGCAGGCAGCCCCGATCGCCGCACGAGAGCCGTCGCGAACGACCGGCCCGCGGCATCCCGATGCAGCACCGAGGCCATCGTGGCGAGCTGCTGGTCCGGCGCGAGCAGCGGCAGGGGGCTCTCGCGCCACAGCGCGGCGAGCATCTTGCGGTGCGCCGACGGTGTCGGGGTGCGGTGGTACGCGTCACCCGTGTAGCCGATCGACGCGCGCTCGCGCAGCACGCGGAATCCGGCATCCCGAAGCGTCGCATCCTGCGCGACGAGATCGTGCACCCAGTCGTTGATGGCCGGCGTGACGCGCATGTAGGCGGGGGAGAGGCCCCGCAGGAAGCCCATGTTCTGCACCGCGAGCGCCGTCTTGACGTAGCTGCGCGACGGGTGCGAGCGGTTGAACATCGTGCGCACGGACTGCTGCGCGAGGTACTCGTCGCGTCCCTCGCCGAGCAGGACGAGGTCGCGTCGGGCGAGGTCGGGCGCGAATGTCACGGCGATGCGGTGCTCCCACTGCCACGGATGCACGGGAAGCAGGCGGTACTCGGTCGGGTCGAGCCCGAGGTCGGCGAGGCGCGACGCGAAGTGCGCGCGCTCCTCGATGTCGAGCTCGCCGCGCAGCAGCGAGGCCTCGTCGAGGCCCTCGCCGAGCGCGAGATGCGACAGCTCGCGCCGCGCCGCGAGCCACACGAGCCGGAACCCGCGCCCCGCCTCCGGTGCGTACGCGGCGTGCTCGGCGACGCCGAAGCCGATGCGCCCGTTGTTGGCGACGAAGCCCGGGTGCCCCTCTGTCATCGCGGCCTCGATGGTCTGGAAGTCGGCGTCCACGAGCTCGTCGGCGGTCGGGCCGCCGCGGTGCGCCTTGAACGCTCCGCTCGCAAGGGTCGAGGCGATCTCCTCGAGGTAGGTCGCCAGCAGATGATCCGGGATGCCGAGCACACCCTGCAGCTCGATCACGAGCTGCTGCGCATCGAGCGGCGCATGCACCCCGTCGACGAGCCGCTCGAGCGTCTCCTCCTCGATGACCCAGTGCTCGAGGGTGCCGACGCGCGCGCGGAAGCTGTACTCCGAGCCGTCCGTCACGAGCAGCCAGGCTTCGCTGCCGCCGGCGGCGGCGGCGGGAGCGGCATCCCGCACCGGCGTGAGCAGGCGCTCATGCGTGAACTCCCCGATGGCCTTCGCGACGAGGTGGCGCTGGGCCGTCGCGATGTGCGCGGGCGTCAGATGGGCGGCGGGGTTCATGCGAGGCCTCCCAGGGCCGAAGCGGCGAAGTCGGCGCGCGTGCAGAGCGAGAGGGCGGCGCGCTTGACGCCGTCGCCCTCGGGCACGTCGACCTCGCGCAGGATGCGGAAGCCCGCGCGCGCGTTCTTGCGCGCGATGAGCTCGTTGCGGACGTCGGGCTCGACGACGACGCGCTGCGCGCCGAGCGTCGAGAAGCACCACCGCATGACGGCGGCGAAGACGGCGTCGGTCAGACCGTGCCGCACATGCTGCTGCTGCGGAGCCGCGATCAGGACGTGCATGCCCAGATCGCCTTCGAGAGCGTCATGGATGCCGGGCAGCAGCACGTGCGCCGGGTCGTAGGTCTCGGCGAGGAAGGTCGGCCGGCCGTCGACGAGCCCGAGCCAGGAGTCCTGGTGCGGGTCGGTCACGACCTCGGCGAGGTAGCCGGCGACCTCGTCCTCGGTCAGGTGGCCCATGCCCCAGAACGAGGCGTGCGGGTTCGCGAGCCAGGCGCGCACGGTGGCGGCATCCCGTCTCGGATCGACCCCCACGAGCGAGATGTCGAACTCGGTGGCGAGCGTCGTCATGCGCCGACCTCCGCGGGGAGGAGGGCGTCCTGCGGCAGCCCGAACTCCTGGAAGGCGATGCGCCGTTCGATCGGATACACCTCACGGCCTGTCACGGCGGCGAGGATCGACGAGTTGCGCCACGCGCCGAAGCCCAGGTCAGGCGCCGTCAGCCCGTGCGTGTGCTCTTCGCCGTTCTGCACGAACACGCGCCCGCGGCCGCCGTCGACGGAATAGTCGCGCGCGACGTCGAGACGTCCGAGCAGGTCGACGTCGAGCTCGGCGGCGATGGGGTCGAGGAACGCGGGGGTCTGCGCCGCGTAGCCCGTCGCGAGCACGAGCGCGTGCGTCTCGCGCTCATAGGTCTGATCGAGCTGCGCGTGGTGCAGGCGCAGGCGGAAGCGCTCGCCGTCCCACGAAGCATCCTCCACCGCCGTGTCGGTCAGCAGCGTCGTGGGCACGGGGCCCGACGCACTCAGCCGGTAGAGCGTGTCGTAGATGTCGTCGACGAGATCGCCCGAGATGCCCTTGTAGAGCCCGCGCTGCTCGCGACCGAGGTGCTGGCGCAGCGCGATCGGCAGCGCATGGAAGTGGTCGGTGTACTCGGGAGAGGTCATCTCGAGCGTGAGCTTCGTGTACTCCATCGGGAAGAACCGCGGCGATCGCGTGATCCAGTCGAGGCGGTACCCGCCCTCGCGGATGCCGTCGAGCAGGTCGCGGTAGATCTCGGCCGCCGACTGCCCGCTGCCGACGACGGTGACGGATGCCGCTGCCTGCAGCCGCTCGCGATGCGGCAGATAGTCGGCGCTGTGCACGACGGGTCCCGCGAGCCCGCGCAGCGGTTCGGGGACGACGGGCTGCGTGCCGACGCCGAGCACGACGTGGCGCGCGCGGTAGACCTCTTCGGCGCCGCTGTCGGTGCGCAAGGCGCGCACGACATAGAGGTCGGCGGCCTCGTCCCGCTCGACCGAGACGACCTCGCGGCCCCACCGCAGGCTCGCGAGCTGCTCGCTCGCCCACCGGCAGTACGCGTCGTACTCCGCGCGCAGGGGGTAGACGTTCTCGCGGATGTAGAACGGGTAGAGGCGTCCGGTCTGCTTGAGCCAGCTGAGGAACGAGTAGGGCGAGGTGGGGTCGGCCATCGTCACGAGGTCGGCGAGGAACGGCACCTGGATCGTGGCCCCGTCGAGCATCATGCCGTGGTGCCAGCGGAAATCGTCGGCGCGGTCGAGGAAGACGGTGTCGAGGCCGAGCGGTTCGGCGAGGCACGCGAGGCCGAGGTTGAACGGGCCGATACCGATCCCGACGATGTCGTGGATGCGCGTCGCGTCGGTCATGCCGTGGCCTCCGTTCCGACGAGGGCATCCTCGAGGTCGGCGCCGAGCTCGGGTGCGATGCCCGGGAGGGTCGCCGCCGCGTCCTTCACGAGTGCGAGCACGCCGCGCACATCGTCGAGCGTCGACTCGGGGTTCAGCAGCGTGAACTTGAGGCAGGGGCGGCCGTCGATGACCGTCTTGGCGACGAGGGCCCGTCCCGAGTCGAACAGCACGCGGCGCACCTGGGCGACGAGGGCGTCGTGGGTCGCGGCATCCGTCCCCGCAGGCGTCGCGCGGAAGAGCACGGTGCTCAGCTGCGAGCGGCCCACGAGCTCCAGCTCGGGGTCGCCCGCGATCTCGTCATGGACGATCGCGGCGAGATCGACGACCGCGTCGAAGAGTTCGCCGATGCGGTCGGCGCCCAGGGCGCGGATCGTGGTCCAGAGCTTCAGCGCGTCGAAACGGCGCGTCGTCTGCAGCGACTTGTCGACCTGATTGGGCTCGGCGTTCTCGCGCGGATTGAGGTAGTCGGCATGCCACGCGCCGCCGGCGAGGTCGGCCTGATCGCGCACGAGGATCGCGCTCGACGAGACGGGCTGGAAGAAGCTCTTGTGGAAGTCGACCGTCACGGAGCGGGCGCGCTCGACTCCCTCGATGAGGTGTCGCCGCGTCGGCGAGACGAGCAGTCCGCAGCCGTAGGCGGCATCGACGTGCAGCCACACGTCGTGGGCGTCGCAGTGCGCGGCGATCGCCGCGACGGGATCGATCACGCCGCGGTCGGTCGTGCCGGCGGTGGCGACGACGGCCATCGGGATGCGGCCCGCCGCCCGGATCGCGGCGAGCGTCGCGGCGAGGGCGACGGGGTCCATGCGGCCTTCGCCGTCGTCGGGCACCGTGACGACCGCGTCGTCGGCGAGCCCCAGCAGCAGTGCGGCCTTGTCGACGCTGAAGTGGCTCGAGGCCGTCGCGAGGATGTGCAGGCGGGGGAGGACTTCGTGGCGGGGCGCGTCCTGGCGCGCGAGCGTCCACTCGCGGGCGAGCAGCATCGCGTGCAGGTTCGACTGCGTGCCGCCCGATGTGAAGACGCCGTCGCCCTGCGCGAACCCGATCCGCGACCCCGTCCATTCGACGAGCCGGCGCTCGATGAGCGTGCCGACGGTCGATTGGTCGTACGTGTCGACCGAGGTGTTGACCGCCGCGAGCACCGACTCGGCCGCGACGGCGGGGAGCGCGACGGGGCAGTTGAGGTGCGCGACGTACGCGGGGTCGTGGAACCACACCGCGTGCTCGAGGAACACGCCGTCGAGCTCGCGCACGGCAGCCTCGGAACCGACTCCCGCACCGTCGAGATCGACCTCGTCGACGAGTTGCTGCAACTCGGTGCGGCCCGCTCCCGAGAACGGCTGGCGCACCGTCGCGAAGCGCGACGCGATCATTCCGGTCGCGGTGTCGAGAAGGTCGGCGTAGGCAGTCGCAGAGGACCTGTTGAGCAGTTCGTGCACGGGCGCGGCTCCGTCGTTGTCAGGGGTCGTGTCGCGCGAGCGCCATCGGTCGCGAGGTAAGCGTTGCCTAACCTAACCTGCTGGTCGCAACTCCCTCAACCCCCGAAGTGCGAGTGTTACGTCATCTTCGATGTGGTTCGGGATGCCGCATCCTGCCTCGATTTCACTCCTCCGCCGTCCTGGGGTAAGCTCATCTGGTGCCTCCGCGCCGACTCGTGCGGGGGAACATGCGCCCGTAGCTCAATGGATAGAGCATCTGACTACGGATCAGAAGGTTGGGAGTTCGAGTCTCTTCGGGCGCACACTGTGTTGAGACAGTAATCTACGAAAACCCCCGGTTCGCCGGGGGTTTTCGTGTTTCTGGGGAGCGTCGGGATCCTCTGATTCCACGGGTCTCGCGTCTGAGCTCGACGGTCGTCCCTGCAACTGAGCGACGATCGGCCGAGCGGTCGGGGTCTCGTGCTCGAGGATCACTCGAGTTACCGCCCTGAAGCGCGTCGTCAACCGCGCCGGGCATACGTGCATCGCCGCGGGAAGCACGAGGAGGGCGATCCACGAGCCACGACGGGACCGGTGCGCGACCCTCCGGCGTGCGTCGATGGATGTCTCGCTCGGACGGATGGTCCCTGAGGATGTGGACCGATGCCGTCCCGTAGGCCAAGCTTCCCTGCCGCCCCGCGTGTGGGCATCGGGCCATGCACTTCCTCTCGGTCGATACCGCGAGCCTCGCAGGCGTAGCATCGCGCCATGGCCGAGGTCGTCGTCGGTGGGGTGCGTATCGCGTACCGTCGGCGCGGGAGCGGGCCCCCACTGTTGCTCTTCCACGGGGCATGGGAGGACTCTCGGGTCTGGGCCGGCGAGCTGGAACGCCTCAGCCCGCAGGTCGACGTGGTCGCGTGGGATGCGCCCGGGTGCGGCAACTCCGACGACGTGCCACGAGGGTGGGCCAACACGGATTGGGCGGATGCCGCATCCGGATTCATAGCGGCCCTGGGACTGACGACCCCTGCAGTCGCGGGATTCTCGTTCGGGTCGATGCTCGCATTGCTGCTCGCGCGGGAGCATCCCGGCTCCGTCGGCAGGCTTGTTCTGATCGGTGCCTCCGCGGGCTGGGGCGGGTCTTTGGACGCGGATCGGCTCGCCCAGCGCATCGCGTCGACGCGGTTCACGATGGAACACCCCCTCGACGAGTGGGCGGACGAGTTGATCGATACCATGCTCGCGGCAGATGCATCACCTGAACGTCGCTCGCACCTCCGCAGTCTTGTCGACGATTGGCGGCCGGCCACGATGGCGGCGGTGCTCGACGTGATGCTGCAGGACCTCCGTCCCGGCCTTCGGACGATCCGAACGCCAACAGTCGTCGTGCGCGGCACCGCCGACGCGCGAAGTCCTCGCAGCGCTTCGCTGGAGTTGTGCGAACTGCTTCCGCACGCCCGCTTCGAGGAGATCTCCGGCGCCGGGCACGACTGCACCGGGCCAGACCTCGACGCCGTGCTCCTCGTGTCGGCGCACGATGCCGGCGCCGAGGCTGCGCCGCCGCCCCCGCGACACTGGCGACCGGACGAACAGATGCACGGCGCGACAAGGTTCCAACAGGCGCGTTAGCGGACCGCGTTACGTCCGGTGCGCTTCGGATGGATGCGTGAACCCTCACCAATGTTCGACATGAAGGACCTCGTCAAGTGGCGCACGGTGCGCGGGACGGAAGTCCGTCCCCACTGTGTACGCAACGGGCAGCAGCACGCCTTGACGCACCGTCGGCGGGATGCCGAGGAGCTCTGCGATCTCCTTCTCGTAAGCGAGATGCAGCGTCGTCCAGGCACTGCCGAGTCCTCGTGCCCGCAGCGCGAGCTGCAGACTCCAGGCGGCAGGCAGAAGTGATCCCCACAGGCCGGCCTGACTTCCCGGCTCGAACTCCTCGGCCCCTGTGAAGATCGCGCCGATCACGAGGACCGGGACATCCCCCATGTGCTCAGCCAGATAGTCGGCGCTCGCCGACACCCGCTGCTGCACTGCCTGGCGCGTCGAGTCGGCGTACGTCCGGGCACCGGACGCGCGATACCGGGCGAACGATCGAGCGTAGAGTCCCGCGATGGCCTGGCGCTTCTCCGGGTCGGTGACGACAATCCAGTGCCAGGTCTGGGCATTGCTCCCTGTCGGCGCTTGGAGCGCGACCTCGAGAGCCTCGCGGACGACGTCAATCGGGACGGGCCGTTCCAGATCGAGCCGTCGCCGCACGGAGCGAGTCGTCGTCAGCAGCTCATCAGGGCTCAAGGGGAGTACGTCGCTCACAACCCGACGGTATCGGCCGAGCGCGATCCCCCAACCCCCACTTGTCTCAGAACGCAACCTGCCAACGTGCCGGCCATCGCCGCGCGGCGGCGCAGCGGCGTTGAACGCGAGGTTCGCTCCCGGGCCAGCACGACAGCGCAGCGTGGTTCATATTCGACGACCGGGACGCACTTCCCCGCTCGCAATCGGACCCGAACTGAACCCTGGCTTGCCGACGTCATCCTCGTTCCCGGGACCCCCTGGCCTGGTGTCAGGAGCGAGCGCACAATGAGGCCATGGATGCCCCGCTGGGGTCGGTCGAGTTCGAAGAATCGGACGAGCTGGACCGCCTGCGACGACGCGCGTACGGACCAGATGCGGACATCGGCGGAGATCCGGCGGCTCAGGCTCGGCTGTCCGTGCTGGAAGCCACCCGACGCCGACCGCTGATTCCCGTCATCGCCGCCGCAGGCGTCCCCGTCCCGGTCCCGGAACGTCTCCCGGTCCCTGGCCCAGGCGAAGGATCGCGCTCTGCCTCGACATCGGGCGCTCAGCCCGTCGGCGGGGAGCTGGTCGAGCGTGAGCTCGCCGCGGGGCTGGGCTCGCTGCAAGGCCTCCCGACCGGGCCGGTCGCCGATGCCGACTCCACCGACGGAGCCTCCCCGGCACCGTGGTGGCGCCGCCACCGTTGGTGGGCGATCGTCGGTGCCGCCATCATGGTCCTCGCTCTGAACACGGCCTTCATCGGGTGGATGTCGCGGCTGATCGCTGAGGAGTCCGCTCTCGTCCCAGCCGACACATCGACGGTCTTGAGCCCACCCCTTCCCGCCGGCCGCGGACATGGTGACTACGTGCCCTCACCGGACTACGTTCTCCCGCTGAGCACCGTCGGTGCCGACGTTGACAGGCCGAACGACAAGCACGACACTCTCGACGCGCTAGGTATCAGCGCCAGTGACCTGCGGCGCTACGAAGACTTCCGCGCCCCCGGCGCCTTCTTACTCCTCAACGTGTGGAGCGGGGAGTCCCGCCAGGGCATGACCTGCCTGCTCGTGGCCATACCTGTCCAAGGGCTTCGCGAGGGGTACGGGGGCGAGGGGTGTTCCCTCGAAGGCCTCGACACCATCGTGGACCTACCGCGACGAGGAGGCGGCGGTCTCATCCGATTCGTGCTCAAGGGCGACCGCGTCAACGTCTACTTATACGAAGAGCACGCTGACCCGAACGCGTCGCACGGCTAGCAACACACGCCGCGCCGCCGATGCGGTCCCGACCGAGCGCGGGCAGCCTGGCTGATTCGAACCGAAATGACCGCTCTCCTCGCGCGCACTGCACGGATACGGGGGATTGCGCGCGCCTAGCGACCCGTCTCGGGTCTGTTCGGCGATGTCTTCACGATTCCATCCCCTCGCGCCCCTGGGCTCACCGCTTGCGTCAGACCGTTGCCGTGTACGTCTGAGGCGCGGTTGTTTTCCATGTTGGAAAGTGATTCACTTTCCAACATGGAAAATGATCGTCGCGTCGAAGACGACCTGGCTGCCATCGCTGAGGCGCGCGCCGCGATCGTGGAGCGCAGCCGCACGCCCCGCTGGTATTTCGCAATAGTGGGTGTGCTCGTGACACTCCTCGCCCTCACGGTCGGTTTCGGAACGGGCACGTGGTGGTATCTGCCGGCGATGCTGGTCGTGATCGTCGGCGAGGGGATCGTGATCGGATCGCACCGCGCCGTGACGGGCACCTCGGTGCCCGGCTCCGCGTGGCCCGCGTGGCTCTGGGTGTGGGCGATGGTTTTCGCCGCGGTCCCCGTGCTTGCGGCGGCGGCATTGCACTTCACGGAAGCGCCGGGCTGGACCATCGTCCTCGTCGCAGCGTCAGGCGGAATCGCTGCCGGAACCGGCTCCGCCATCCTCAATCGCCGATGGGAAGCGTCGAGGCTCACGCCGTGACCCAGCCTCAGTTCGACGAGATCGTGCACGCGCCGCAGCGACTGCGGATCCTCGCGATGTTGGACGCGATCGCGGGCGAAGTCGAATTCGCGGCGCTCCGGGACGCCCTCGGCGTCGCCGACTCCGTCGTGAGCAAACATCTGAAGGTGCTCGCAGAGGCGGGCTACCTATCGGTGCACAAGGCGGCGGCGCTCGGTCGCCAGCGCACCTGGGTCAAGATAACGGGGCGCGGGGCGGACGCGTACACGGCGCACGTCGCCGCGCTCCGCGAGATCGTCGCCCCACGCTAGAGACTGAGCGCGCAGGAGGACCGCTCTGTGACTGCTCCCCGTTCGTGGCAGGCGGGGTCACTACTGTGAGTCTCGCGAGCACCGGGGTGCGCGAGGCCCCGGTTCTGACCTGACCGCCGAGGAAGGGCGCCCCGATGCGACTCGAGCCGTTGTACCGCCTTCGCTTCTCCTACCCCGAGGGATGGGAAGTGGAATTGGAGGGTGGATGGCAACAGCATTACTACCGCGCGGAGGGCGCGTGCGAGGGAACGCTCACGGGCCGTTTCCATGCGTCCAACTATCCGCTTCGGCGCACCGTCGACGGTCCGTTCGAGCCCGACATGCGGGGTGTCATCGAGACCGAGGACGGCGCCGCGATCATGTTCGAGTGCCACGGGTACGGTCGGGTGCACCCGATCGGGAAGCGGCAGATTGTGGGGACGGTACTGCACCTGAGTGACGACCCGCGCTATCGCCGGCTGAACGACGTCGTCTGCGTTTGCGTGGGCGAGGTTCGCGCCGGTGCTGAATCGCAAGAGCCAGTCGTCGGACTTGTGCTCGACGTCGCCGAACTCATTTGGGAACCGATCAGCGAGTAGGTGGACTGAGCGAGCGATCGACGACCGGTGAGCTCACGCTGAGCGGCCCTGCATCCCCGCTCGTTACGCCCCGCCCCATTGCCTGGGGTCCCTTGAGATGTCTTCCAAGCGATCGCCCGGGGACTGTCGAACTTGGAGATCGGCGGCCAGCTCTACATGGGTGAGGTCGGAGGAGGGGGAGGTGCTTGGTCCATGCACCCGCGTGGCGTTATTCGGGCGCAGGCCGCACGCTGGGCTGGACACGATTTTCGTATGACGTTGTTGTGACGGCGCCTTCAGTCGGGGTTCGCGTGCCCCTCGAGGAGCGCTTTCGCACGAACCAAACCGGTGGCCAAGGTCGTGCGCACCATCTCGCCGATCATCGGTTCAACGAACCGCATCAGACCCTCGGGCGTGCCTTCGATGGCCGCGCGGACATCGCAGGTGTTGCCCGTGGCGGTGAATTCCATCACAAGCGCTGTCGGCACGGCCCCGGAAGTGCTCACGGTCGCCATCCGCCTTGGCGGATCGAACTGCGTCACCCGCCAGTGGAAGTCGCTCTCGCGACCCATCGCTCGAAGGCGCGAATGGATGGTGGTCCCGACACCCACGGGCAGCGGAGAGGTGAGTTCCTCGAAGACCACCGACCCGTCCCACTGCTGCCGCAAGCGGGGGTCCGTGAGGAAGTCGAAGACCTCGTGAACAGGTCGCCTGATCGAGATCGTCTCCGTGACGGTGAACATCGAACTCCCAAAGCGCGACAGACAGGCTCTCAGCCTCACACACTAAGTGGGCAACAACGGAGTTCATCTCGTCGGGAGCGATCGCGGTGTTGCGTCGACGGGCGAGGTTGAGGTCAGGGTCCGCCCATCCAGTGGTCGATGCGGTGCGTATCGGGTGCGAATCCGTGACCGATTCCCCAGATGACGGCTTGCGTGCGGCTCGAGACACCGATCTTGCGGTACACCGACCGGATATAGGACTTCACCGTGTTGGGGCTGAGGTAGGTGAGCCGTGCCACCTCCGAGTTGCTCTTCCCCTGAGTGATCAGCGCAAGGATCTCGGACTCACGATCCGTGATTCCTTCGAGTCGCCCGGGCCAGTCCGACCCGGGCGCGCTCGCGACGCGGGGAGTGTGATCGCTGACGACCACATCGCCGGCGTGGACCGCTTCGATCGCCGCTACGAGTTCAGCTGCGGTCAATGTCTTGGAGAGGTAGCCGTCGACCCCGAGGGTGCGCGCCGCGTCGATCAGCTCGGGCTGGAAATTCCAGGTATAGACGACGACCCGACGTGCTCGAGGGTTCTTCACGAGCGCGGCTATCTCGACGGGATCCGACTCCGGTTGCGCGAAGGAGTCGTAGAGGGCGACGTCGACCGCGTCCAGCGTCTCGGTGTTCGCGTCTATCTCGGCGACCACGACACGGTCGCGATAGTCATCGAACATGTGCGCCAGACCCCGGAGAACAACGTCGTAGTCGTCTACCAGCGCCACCGTGACAGGTCGGCTGTGTGGGGAAGCCATTCCTCAGCTTTACACCCCCTGGGGTGTACCAGTACACCCGCAGGGGTGGTTCAGTCGACGTAGTGCCCGATCCCCGCGCCACGGAAGCGGCTGGATACCTCCACGGGTACGGGGCCCACGAACCGAAAGGGGTAGGTGCATGGGAACCATGTATTACGGCGGTTCTGCGACTCCGATCCACATCGAGGACCGGGCGCTCGCACATCTCAAAGTGGTGATCGCCACCAAGTTGCGGCGCAACGAGAGCTTCGCCGTCTCGTGGGTCCATCCGGATGGCGCGCCCCGCGGCCGAACCACCGTGTGGGTGCACCCCTCCATCCCGCTCAGGTTCGTCTTCGACGACCCCGAGCCCGCCGACATCAGCAGGGCATGGATCGAAGACCTCGCCAATTCGGCGCACTCGAGCGGAGGGATGATGCTCGTCGCTGAGCACATCGACCCCACACTCTCCTCCGCAGACAACGCACCCCAGTTGGTCGAGGTCGCCAGCTGATCAGGGGCCGGCGATCCCCTGCCGAACACAACCTGCGGGGCAAATAGCGCCATTCGCGACGCCCGCTCACCGGCGGGCGGAGCATCGGCGGGAAGAGCCGCTGCTCGTCCGCCGCCCGCCTGGGGATCCCTTACGCATACCAGGGCCATACTCCGCCGTGGGGACGCCCGCAACCCCGCGCGCACCGGGGTCACCGCTTCTAGCGTGGCTGCATGTCGCGCGGATCACGGAGAGACGCAGGCGTCCCGACGCCGATCGCAGATTATGCGATGATCGGTGACCTGCACACGGCGGCGCTCATCTCGCCCGCAGGCTCCATCGACTGGCTCTGTCTGCCGCGCTTCGACTCCGCCGCCTTCTTCGCGGCCCTCTTGGACAGCGAAGACGCGGGTCGCTGGACCCTGGCGCCGACGGGCGATGTCGTCGACGCCAGCCGGTCCTACCTGCCCGACACGTTCGTTCTGGTCACTCGCTGGCAGACCCGGGACGGCGAGGCGGAGGTCTGGGACTTCATGCCGCTGGGCGACCAGCGACCGAACATCGTCCGACGGATCCGTGGCATCCGTGGAAGCGTGACATTCCACGAGGAGATCGCCATCCGCTTCGACTACGGGGCCGCCGTCCCCTGGGTCCGTCAGACGACGTACGGCGATGAGCCCGCGCTGCTTGCGACGGCCGGGCCGGCGACCGTCATCCGGCGCGGTCCGGAGATGCATCCTGAGGATCTCCGTCACGTTGCGCAGTTCACGGTCGGGGAAGATGACGTGGTCGATCTCGTCGTCACCTGGTATCCGTCTCATCGTGAACCGCCCCCGCCGCTCGACGTGGATCAGGCCCTCGATGTGACGATCGACTGGTGGCGCGATTGGGCCGCCCGCAGCAAGCCGCCGAGCCCTTTCGACGAGCAGGTGCAGCGGTCGTTGCTCGTCCTGCGAGCGCTCACCGATGAAGACACCGGGGGCATTTCGGCGGCGGCGACGACGAGCCTGCCGGAAACCGATGGCGGCAGCCGGAACTGGGACTACCGGTACGTCTGGCTCCGGGATGCCGCCCTCACCATCAGCGTGCTGCTGACCCACGGGTATCGAGCCGAGGCGGAGGAGTGGCGCGGGTGGCTGTTACGGGCCATCGCCGGCTCCCCTCGCGATGTGCAGATCATGTACGGCATCGGCGGAGAACGACGCCTGCACGAGTACGAGATCCCCCAATTGTCCGGATACGGCGGCGCGGCGCCCGTTCGCGTAGGTAACGCCGCGTACGAACAGCGCCAGTGGGACATCTTCGGCGAGGTGATGGTCGCACTGCATGGTGCGCGCGCCGCGGGGCTCGAGGAGACAGAAGCGTCCTGGCCGCTCCAGTGCGCGCTGTTGGACTTTCTTGAGGAGAACTGGCAGAGCCCCGATCGCGGCATCTGGGAGATCCGGGGCGAGGAAAGGCACTTCACGCATTCGCGGGCCATGGTGTGGGCGGCTTTCGACCGCGGTGCGCGTGGCGTCCGCGAGTTCGGACTGCCCGGAGATGCGCAGAGGTGGGCGTCACTCGCGGACCGTGTTCGCGAGGAGATCCTCGAACGCGGCTACGACCCTGGCCGGAACACCTTCGTGCAGTACTACGGCTCCGAGGAACTGGACGCGGCACTCCTCCAACTCCCGCAGATCGGATTCGTCGAGGCAGATGACCCGCGCATGCTGGGCACCGTCGCGGCGATCAAGGAGGACCTGATGCGAGACGGACTCCTGCTGCGCTATCGCACCTCGGCCGGAGTCGATGGACTCGAAGGCGAGGAGCATCCGTTCCTGGCCTGCTCTTTCTGGCTCGTCGAGCAGTACGCCGCCTGTGGCGACGTACGGGCCGCCCGCGCACTCATGGATCGCCTGGTCTCCTTCGTGAACGACGTGGGACTGCTGAGCGAGCAATACGACCCGGTCCTCGCGCGACACATGGGCAACACCCCACAGGCCCTCTCGCACCTCGCTCTCGTTCGCGCGGCCGATGCGATCGCGGCCGCAGAGGAAGGTCACGCCGACGAACTGCCGAACGTGCGGGGTGAGTCCGAAGGCGGGCAGGCGGGACAGTCGACGGATGCCGGCGCCGCCCCGGCCGCGAGCCCCACCGATCTCGGGCACACACCGGAGGAGAGCCGCGTCCAGGCGGACATCGATATCCCCGACCTCCGGGATTAGCTCGAGCGCCCCGGCCTCCTCGCAGCACTCTTGTCCGACTGGCTCGACGAGACAGGCATCCGCACAGCATGTGCCGGCAAGCAGTTGCCAATGGCGCCCGCTCAGCGACCGCATCGGATCGGCTTCTGCTCGGACTCGAGCGTCACGCTCCACGGCATGGTGACAGGATCGCCTCATGACCTACGTGATTGTCACGGCCACCTTCGTGCCTCTTCCCGGGGCGCGCAACGAACTCATCGACGCGCTCACGCGAGGCATCCCGGCTGTCCATGCCGAGCCAGGGTGCGAGCTGTACGCCATCCACGACGCCGACGACGGCACCATCGTCATGATCGAGAAGTGGACCACCCGCACCGCGCTCGACGCGCACTCCACGGGTTCCGCGGTCGCTGACTTGGGTGACCTGATCGCCCCGTTCCTGGCGGAGCCCGTCAGAGTGATCACGATGACCGCTCTTCCGGCCGGCGATCCCGATCGCGGAGCGCTCTAGCGACATCCAAGCCCATCACCATGAACCAGAGCGCGCGCACAACCCAGGGCGTGCTTCTCGTCACCCGTTCGAGCCAGACGGCGGCGGGGATCCAGATGATCGCGCCCACTCCGGCGAACGCGGCAGCGAAGCCGACCAGCACGCCGACCGATGCCCCGATGGACATGTCCCACTGATCGAGCGGGCCGCTCACCGCGAAGGCCATGACCACAGGAGCGGCACCCCACACCGGAATGCCCCAGGCGAAATCGCGCACGCGCATGACGCGAGTGTCGCACGAATGGTGCCGCACGGAGAGCGAAGTTCGGGTGAACGTCGACCCCGCAACCCGCCGGCGACGGGCTGCTCGAAAGGATCCGTGCAGTGCTGTCGCCGACGTGCATGAAGATGGGGGACCGCGCAGGCAAGCTGACTGACGATGCACTCACGCACCGTCACGCGCACTTGCGAGCCGCCGGGCCAGAAGCGTGGAGGGCATCTGGAAGTCGGGCTTCTTGGAAAGGTCGACTCCGGTCGCGGCGCGGTAGGCCGCCACATACTTCTGGATGTCCTGGCGGAACGCCTGCGCCCAGGTGGCTGCCTCGGCGCCGCCTACGGCAGGGTCTGCCCAATTCCCGAGTCGGATCGTCAATACCAGTCGCTCGCCGATCTGGGCGAGGTCGTTGAAGTGGATGATGCTCGTGTCGGTCCAGCCCTGGATCGACTTCATGGTGTCAACCCGGTCCATCCATGCCTCGCTGTACGGCGACATGGGCCGCCCGCCCAGGAATTCGCGCATCTGTGGCTCGGCGAGGATGGACTGCATCACGAGAAACTCGGCACGAGCCGCGACCGTCATCTCGCCGTATTGGTTCTGCGTCCCCTGCGAGAGCACGATGTGGCACTCGCGGAGCGCCAAGTAGAGCGGGAACGCGTCGGCCTGGCGGGTGAGGTCGTCGACCTCCTTGAAATAGCGGTGCGCGAGAAACAGCACGTGGTGGAATGTCGCAATGAAGCCCTCGCGCCGCTCAACCACCGAGTGCGGCCGTGGGACGCTGTGTCCGATGAGCGAGTAGCCGTACTCGTACTCATACTCGGCTGCGCGTCGGCGGACGGTGAGCCGGTGCGGCTTATCCTCCGAGTAGCCCCACAGCCGGTTGCGAAGCGGCAATAGGGGTGTGACGTCGAAGCGGGCGAGCGGGTCGCGGCCGGGCAGCCGACGATTCTGGAAGCGCGCCAGGATCACATTCAGGGTTTGGACAAGCATTCCCTCCTCGAGCCAGTAATTCCAGATCAGTTCGACACCAGGCAAGTGCGAAGACTGCTCGTCGAGTGGGCGTGCGATCGTCGGGAACTGTGAAGCAGCTTCCGCGAGCTTGCCCTCGATGTAGGACGGCGGGAGGAGGTCCCTGAACGAGCTCACCTCCGCCTTGGAGACGAAATCGCGGGCGGCGTCGCGCAGCGCCAGGAAACGCCTGCTGCCGAAGCTCGGCCCGCTGTCGCTTTCGGTGTACTCGCCGTCTTCCTGCTTCGACTCCAGGAACTTGCAGAATTCGGTGAACGTGGCTGGCGAACGCTGCGTAGTCTCGTCCTCGTTGGAGATGGGTGACTGCTCCACGCCGCACACCATACTCCGCGCATCGGCAGGTTGTCCGGTCCGCACTCGTGGGCGAGATCAGCGGGTGGTGCGTGTCTCAAAGTGGTCGCCATCATGCGGGTGTCGGGCTGTCACACACCGTGCTGGTGCTCTTCAGCAGCACGTCGCTAGTTTTGACGCGTGAATCGGGAGACTCGAAGAACGTCCGCGGTCGAACCAGATTTCGACTCGGATGAGGTTCACCGCCTCTACGACCTCCTGAACATCCTCGACTCGAAAGCGTCAGCACTGCTCACGTTCAACGCGATTGGGCTCGCGGCGATCGCTGTTTGGCTCGGCTACGTGCCACTGAACTTTCTGCATCTCTCTCTGGACGTCGTCTTCCTCCTGATCCTGGTTTCGTGCGGACTCCTGCTCGTCATCATCTTTCTCAGGTGGGCCGATCGCGGAATCGATGTCGACGACCTCGAGAAGACGCGTCTGCGTCGCACCGTCTACTACCACGTCGCGTGGGCCATCTCCTTGACGTGTGTCGTTCTGGTGTTCGTGGTCGCAGCCGTGCACTCCGTCGGAACGGCCCTTATCGCTTTCGATTCCTGCGATCAGGTCTGTCAGAGGTTCTACTCGGACGCCGTGTTCGGGAACTTGGACTACAACGGCTAGCGATCAACCGTGCCCCGGATCCCGACGACCGTCTGGGCGGTGAACGGCACGGGCGCCGGTCCGGCCGCGAGCAGTACCCTCGGGGTCAAGAAGTAGGGGGCCTCGCGGCCCACCGGCGCACCGGGCCCAGATGCGGGTAGCCTCGGTCTTGGGGCCAGTGCGACCAAGGGAGCAACCATGACCAGCACGCCGGCCAACCTCCTCGAGGAGCTCGAGCCGGTGGTGGCCGAGAACCTCGACCGCCACCTCTCGATCGCGCAGGAGTGGCATCCCCACGACTACATCCCGTGGAGCCAGGGCCGCGACTTCGCGTTCCTGGGCGGCGAGGACTGGGCGCCCGAGCAGTCGCAGCTCTCCGAGACGGCCAAGGCCGCGATGTTCACCAACCTGCTCACCGAGGACAACCTGCCGTCCTACCACCGCGAGATCGCGACCCGCTTCGGCCGCGACGGCGCGTGGGGCACATGGGTGGGTCGCTGGACCGCGGAGGAGAACCGGCACGGCATCGCGATGCGCGACTACCTCGTCGTCACCCGCGGTGTCGACCCTGTCGAGCTCGAGCGGGCACGGATGGAGTACATGACCTCGGGCTATGACTCCGGCGAAAAGACCGCGCTCGAGGCGGTGGCGTACGTGTCCTTCCAAGAGCTCGCGACCCGGGTCTCGCACCGCAACACCGGCAAGGTCACCGGAGACCCGATCGCGGACCGCATGCTCGCCCGGATCTCCAAGGACGAGAACCTCCACATGATCTTCTACCGCAACATCGTCTCCGCGGCGTTGGAGATCGCGCCCGACGCGACGATGCAGGCGATCGCCAAGGAGGTCATCGGCTTCGAGATGCCGGGAGCCACGATGGCGGGCTTCCGGCGCAGCTCGATGATGATCGCGAAGGCCGGGATCTACGACCTGCGCCTCCACCACGACGACGTGATCATGCCCGTGCTGCGGCACTGGCGCGTCCTGGACCGCACCGACTTCGGGCCGGAGGGCGAGCAGGCCCGCGAGCAGCTGGCGGCATTCCTCCAGGGGCTCGACGACCAGGCGACCAAGTTCGTCGACCGCCGCGAGGAGAGCCGGGCCCGGGTGGCCGCGCGCGACGACGGGGTTCAGCAGGACATCGTCGCGTCCTGAGACGAGCGAGCCGCGCGAACACGGGGCGGATCGCGACCTCCGCTGGGAGCGTGTCCGCGGCTAGGCCCACCCGAGTTCGCGCAGACGCGCGTCGTCGAGCCCGAAGTAGTGTCCGATCTCGTGCACGAGGGTGATTCGCACGCGCATCCGCAGGGCGTCGAGATCCGGGCTGTGCTCCTGCATGTTGTTCTTGAACAGGGTGATCCGGTCGGGGAGCTCCCCGTAGCCGTACACGCCCCGTGTCTTCAGGGGGCGTCCGCTGTAGAGGCCGAACAGCCGTGGCCGCTCGCCCACGGGCTGGTTCGCGATGATGATCGCCACATTCTCGAGACCCCTCACCATGTCTTCGGGCAGAGCGTCGTACTCCTCCGCGACCATCGCATCGAAGTCGGCGTCGGAGATCTCGACCATGGCACCCATTGTGCGTGCCGCGGGAAGGCATCGGGCGGATCGCGCGATACGCGCGTCGAGCGCTCAGGCGCACGGCGACGCAGTACCCACCTCACCTCAGGGCAAGACCCCCCTGACCTCAGGGCAAGGGGTCGCGCCGCGAGCGGGCGCGGCGCCGAGTGAAGAGCACGGCGGCTGCGCCGAGGGCGAGCAGCAGACCCCCTGCCCACAGCGACCCGAGCGGGACTGTTCCACCCGTCGGGGGCAGCGGACCGGATGGTACGGCAGGCTCGGGCGGTGTGGCGTGCTCCGTTGTGCATGCAGAGTCGAACGGGTCTGCACACGTGGACGGAGGCACGTCGCCGACGGCGGTCACGACATTGTGGATCGTCGCATCCCATGCAGTCTCGCCGACCGTGAGGCGGTACGTCAGAGTCACGCTCTCACCGACAGCGAGGGTCCCTACCGTCCAGACGAGTGTCGATGCGCTCTCATCGACCGTCGCCGTCGTTCCTGCGGGCGCCGTGATCGGGGCGACGACGCCGTAGCGAAGCACTTGCGTCAGGTCGTCGGTGATCACGACGTCGTGCACCGGGACGGTTCCCGTGGAGTCGACGGTGACCGTGTACGTGATGGTCTCGCCGGGCTCGATCGTGCTGCCGGTAGGCGGATCACTCGTCTTGCGCACGGTGAACGCCCCTGCGGTCTGATCGACCGTGTTGATGATCTCCATGCCGATCGTCGGGTCGGGGACGTTCTCCTGCGGGTGCGGCACGACGATCACGACTGCGCGTGCGCCGAGGCAAGGGAGTGTCGTGCCCTCACACGGTGCGGTGACCGGTTCGGGCTCACTCGACAGACCCTCGACCGTGAACTGGGGGGAGTTCCAGTGCCACGCGTCGTCGATGAGTTCGGGCATCGTGTTCAGGGGCTCTGTCAGGGTGCAGATCGACCCGATGGGGATCTCGTCGGGAGGGTCGTTCTCGGGGCCGACGACGATCCGCTGGCCCTCGGCGAGAGCGAAGTCGCCTCCGAGAGGATCGCCTGTCCCCGGCACGCACTCCCACGTCATCGGGTAGGACTGCGTGCGGTCGACGATTCCGTCGACCTCGCCGGCTACCTGCTTGGTCAGGAAGAAGCGGCCGAAGACTCGACGGATCGGGTTGGTCACCTCGATCGGCGGTGCGAGCTGGGCGACCGGCAACGCCCGATTCGTGCGTGTCACGATGACGGGGCCGCCGAGGATGGGGTCCTCCCACGCGTACGACGGGTCTCCCTCCACGGGCTGCCCTTCTGCGCCGGGCAGATCCTCGGTCGCTGTGCAGACCGAGCCGACGAGGATCCCGCCCTGCTCCCAGATCGTGGCCGGAGTCGCCTGCCACGTGCTGACGACGGGGTCATCGGTGCCGTGGACGCACGTCACTGTTCCCGTGAACGTCCGATCGGGGTCTACGAGATCGCGGCCGGGGCCGCTCAAGAGCTTTGCGACACGGACGTTCGAGTACACCCGGCTCACCGAGTTGGAGACCGTCAGCAGCCCAGTCTCACCGGCTGTCAACTGGACTTCGTCCGGATCGTAGGCGGGGGCGTTCCACTGGAACGAGCCGTCGACGAGGTCAACGGGGTCCGGGGTGTCCTCCGTGAGCGTGCAGGTGGAGGAGGCCGGCACGCGCTCGTCCGCCGGCGCGAACGCGGCGACTGTCGCGTTCGCCGCGACCCCGAACCGGTCGGACAGGACGAGATCCCCGAGCGTGCACGTCCAGATCCCTGTGAACTCGGCACCGGGAAGGACGCCGCCGTCCGGATCTTGGAGCGTCTTCGCGATATCGAGCCCGGCATACAGGCGGCCGACAGTGTTCGTCACCGTGACGGTGGCGGTGCCACCCGCCACGACGACGGCAGGGCCGCTGACGACCGGTGGGAGCCACTCGAACGACGGATCGGGAAGCCCGACGGCATCCAGGTCGTCTTCGGTCACGGTGCACACCGACTCGAGCAGCACATCGGGTCCCGTGAACGTTTCGCCGGCCTCGAGCGACCAGACACCCGTGACGGGTGCGTCGGTGCCGTAGACGCACGAGTACGAGCCGGTGAATGTCGCGTCGGGGTCGACGGCCCCGAACGGGTCGGACACCACCTTCGATATCTGGAAGGCGCCGCTCACGCGCTCGATGGGGTTGACCGCCCAGAAGGCGATCGTGGGTTGTTCGCGGGTCAGGACGAACGGTCCCGTGTTCTCCGGGGTCGGTGCGGGCGGCTCCGAGTCGGAGATGGGCCCCCAGGTGAGGACCGGCTCGCCCCACGCGTAGGACGAGTCGACGAGGAGATCGTTGGACGGAGTGTCCTCGCGTCCGGAGCACGTCCAGCCGATGCTCGCGGTGATCGGCACCTCGCCGCCGTCGGCGATGACGCCGTCGGCGTACCGCGTCGCGATGTCGGGGGAGGCGGGCACGCTGCACGAGCCGTGGAGGGTGAAGTCCTCGTCTCCGCCACCCAGGTTCACGTACCCCTCGATCGCTCCTGTGACTCGCTTGCGGACGAGGACGGTGCCCGAGTCGCGGACGAGCGTGTTCGCGACGGTGACGACGTTGGGGCCGGTCGCGGTCACGGTGGCGCCCGTGATGACGGGGTCGAGCCAGCGGAAGGCGGGGTCAGGCGACGGATCGCCGGCATCCCCCTCGGTCGCGGAGCAGTCCGCGGTGACCGGAACATCGTTCGCCAGTTCGATCCCTGTCCCGTCCGCGACGACGCTGACGGTGCCGCCGAACGAAGTGCCCCCATAGGTGCAGGACCACGTGACGGGGTACTGACGTGAAGGGTCGATGATGCCTTGCGCCCCCGACAGCGTCTTGATCAGTCGAAGGGGGACGAGCACCCGCTCGATCGGATTCTGAACCTGGACCGTTGCGGCGCCGTCGACCGGGACCTCGACCGTCGCGTCGGCGGGAACGTACACGGGCGTCCCCCACGAGAACGACGCGTCCACGAGTTGGGACGGATCGGGGGGCGCCTCGACGGCGAGGCAGGTCGAGCCGACAGGGATTCCGTCCTGCGTCGCACTCCCGTTCGAGGGCACTGTCACCTGGTAGACAAGGCCCGGGCCGCAGTTCAGGTTCACCACGAAGCCGGCGTCGCTGACGAGGCCGTCCGTCAGGCCCGTGACCTGCTTTGCGAGCGTGACCGATCCGGTGCGGGGAGTAATCGGGTTCGTCGCGTTGACCTGAACCGGGATCGTCGCGTCGTCGAGCACGAACTCCGCGCCGATGCCCGCCTCGAGCGCTCCGCCGATGCGGAACTGCACGGGATCCCACCCGAAGGCGGCAGAGGTCGGATCGGGCTTCGCCGTCTCCGCGATCGCACACGTCGTGCCCAGCGGCAGGTCGACGGCATCGGGGGGCGTCCAGCTCTCACCGTCTGCCAGCGCAGGCGTCTCGTCGAGGAGGGTCACGCCCCCGAGTGTGCAGACGACCGAGAAGGTGAACGAGCCTCCGTCGTAGCCGTCGTCCTTCCCCGCACCGACGACCGACTTCGTCAGCCGGACGCTGCCTTCCAGTCGATCGACGGTGTTCGTGACGGTGACTTCGGCCGGTGTCGCGGCGGATGCCACGATGACCGACGTGCCTGGGTCGTATGACGCCGGCAGCCAGACGTACGAGGCGTCGTCTGCGCTCGGGCGCGCCGCGAGGGTCGCGTCGCCTTCGGTCACGGCGCAGCTGGATCCCAGCAGCAGGCCGCTCACGGTCTGGGAGCCGCCCGGCGGGAGCGACACGGTCCCGGTGACGGGCGCATCGGCGCCGTAGACGCACGAGTAGTCGATGTCGAACGTCCGGGCGGGATCGACGACCCCGTCGGGGTCGACGAGGGTCTTGGCGATGGTGAGCGCACCGGTGATGCGGACGACCGGGTTGTCGATCGACACGGGCACGACCTGGCCGGCAGCCGTGATGGTGACCGATGAGGGCGAGACATCCGGTGTTCCCCATGCATACGACGCGTCGATCAGTCCGCCGCTGGGTGCGGCTTCCGACACGTCGCACGTCGTCCCGACGGGCAGGTCGGCAGTGCTCGCCGTGCCGCCCACGCCGACGGGGAACGTCGCCGTATAGCCGTTGTCGCACGAGAAGCTCACGTCGAATGACGCCTCCCCGGTGACACCCGCTGTCTCGCCCGAGATCGACTTCGTCACCTGCACCGCTCCGAACACCGCGATGGTGGGGTTGGTGACGGTGAGGGTCGCGCTGCCGCCCGCGGGAACGATCGCGGTGATGCCGGGCGACCATACCGGGGTGCCCCATGCGAACGCCGGCGAGAGGAGGGCGGGGTCGGGCGTCTGCTCCTGCACCGTGCAGGGGGTGCGCGCGGGAACCGTCACGCTCACACTGCCACCGGCCGCGAGGGTGACCTGTCCCTGCGCGACGCCGCAGTCGTAGAGCACGACGAACGGCTCCCCGGCTCCGATGAAGCCCTCGCCGTCGACGACCTTCGCGATGATGAGTTCACCCGTCTCGCGCGCGTAGGTGTTCGTCACCGTGACAGCCGCGGTCGCGTCGACGCCGACCGTGATCGAGGCGGGTGCGATCGAGCTTCCCGTCCACGCGAAGCTCGGATCGGAGAAGTCTCCGGATTGGGACGTCAGTGACTCTGAGAAGGTGCACACCGACCCCGCCGGAATCGGCGAGCCCGGCGAGACCGCCGCCGCGGTCGTGACGCTGAGCGTTCCCGACGATGTCGGGCCGTTGGTCAGAGTGCACGTGTAGCTCACCGGGAAGACGCGGTCGGAACCCCCGCTGTAGCCGCCCGGACCGTCGACCGCCTTGATGACCGAGAAGGCGCCGAAGAGCTGCTCGACGCGGTTGGTCACCGTCACGGTCGCCGTCTGCTGGTCGGCGATCGTCACGGGCTGCGTCGAGTAGTCGGGTGCGCCCCACGCGAAGGACGCGTTGAGCAGCCCGCCGGTCGGCGGGTTCTCGCTCACCGAGCAGACGCGGCCGGACGGGATTCCGGCGATCGTCACGGGTGCCGCCGTCGTGAGCGTCGAGAACGTGCCACTCGCGCCGGCCCCGCAGTCGTAAGTCCCCGAGAAGGTCTTCGAAGTCCCGCCGGTGTACCCGCCGAGCGGATCGTCGACGACCTTGGAGATGCGCAGCGATCCCGTCGACTGCCGGTTGACCACAGCGCAGGTCACGATCGTCCCCGCAGGCAGGTCGGGCAGTGTGACGATTCCCTCGGCGGTGACCGGGAAGGATGTCGCCCCTGCGGTGCACGTCCAGTTGCCGACCTGCACGAACCCCGTCTCGGCGGCGCCGGTGCCCTGCTCGGAGAGCTGATACGCGCCCGCGACGATCCGCTTGTTGGAGACGGCATCCGATCCCGAAGGTCCCGAGATGACGGTGTCCTGGGTCGCGCCCGTCGTCCCCGTGGCGGTGAGCGTCCAGAGAGCGGGACTGACGACGCCACCCTGCACCTGTTTGACGAGGGTGAGCGTCGAGCGCGGGGTGTACGTGTTGGTGAATGTGCAGGTGATCGATGGATCGGCGGGGAACTCCGGCGGTGGGACGTTCGCCAGTGTCACTTTTCGCGCGGCCGCATTCGTCGACCCCGGTATCGTGACGAGCTGGCCCGCGGCATTGAACTGCCGGCAGACGAGCGACGAGAGCGACCAGCGATCGTCACCCGGGTCGGTCTCGGTGACGGTCACAGTGTCTCCACTCGTCACCGAGCGCGTCACGCTGCCTCCGCCGGCCAGGCTGAACGAGCTGCTCGACCACGGGGAGCCGTTCAACGCGGATGTCGACGTGAACGCGAAGGACGGAGAGCCCGGAGGCGTGCCCACGACGTTCTTCACGATCGTCAGCGATCGCTCCTGCACGATGGACGCATACAGACACGCGTGGGTCTGCGTGCCTTCCACGGTCGAGAACACGTTCTGGGGTGTGCCGGTGGGTGTCGCGGGGCACGTCGCCGCCGTTCCGGTTCCGATGAAGCCGAGGATGACGAGCTTGAAATTCAATCCGCCCTGCGAAAGGGTCACGTTCGAGATCTGATTCGTGAAGCTGATGGTGTCGTTGCAGCAGTTGTTGCCACCGCTGTTCGGCGTCTCGTCCAGCGTCCAGTTGAACGTGAGCACGTTCGGGCTCGCGAAGCCCGTGAGGGTGGAGCGCAGCTCGCCCGTGAAGTAGCGATCGTCCGCGTAGACCGGATTGTTGTAGTGGATCATCCGTCCGATGAGGAACGGAGCGCCATCGTTCACCGACGTCAGCGATGACGGACGGAATCCGACCGAGCTCTGCGATGAGGTGCTGAGGGTGGCCGGGCAGGTCGACGTGTTCTGTCCAGGGCGGCCGTGGGCGGTGATGGCCTCGTTCGGCGAAGCGACCACACCCGATGACGAGGCTGTATTGGCGGGCGAGTACCGGATGCAGTTTCCCGTGGTGCCGTTGTCGACACCCACGTGATTGGCCATCTGGCCCTGGACCGTGCCGAGATTGACCGTCGCGGCGCTCGCCGAGGCAAGCGGGCCGACAGTGGACGAATAGACCAAGGATGCCGCGGCCAGCACGCACGCCACGAGCATTGCGACCGGGGTCCATGATCTGCGGGTCATGAGCGGCGCCATCAACGATCCTCCGACTCCGGAGAAAGGGGACGCCA
The DNA here is from genome assembly GCF_022761035.1 of Microbacterium sp. SS28. Taxonomy (GTDB): domain Bacteria; phylum Actinomycetota; class Actinomycetes; order Actinomycetales; family Microbacteriaceae; genus Microbacterium. The sequence continues at coordinate 1,007,120 of NZ_JAKWJP010000001.1, read as the reverse complement.
CGATGCCACAGCATCCGATGCCCTTTATCTAGGCACGCGGTGCGTTCACTCCGCAAGCCCCACCGACTCGGGCTCGCCCTCGATCACGACATCTCGGACGCGTGGGGCGCTCCCGTGGCCGGGGCCGGCGGTCGCTGACATGTCGCACATCGTGGGAGCAGCGGTTGGGGCCGTTGCCGCCGTCAGTGACTCGGGCTACCGTGAAGGGGTCCGCCCTCGCAGCCCGGCTCGGGGGTATGTCATGGTCAGCTTCAGGTTCCGTACCGCACGCACGAGCGCCACGCTCGCCTTTGTCGGCGCACTCGTCGCGGCACTCGCGGCCGGATCTCCCGCATTCGGAGTCGAGACGGCCGTGCAGACGGGGCGCCCAGCGCCGCCGAAGCCGTCGACGTCGACGGGATACGGCGGTGCCGTGGCATCCGTCGACGCCGAAGCGAGCGCCGTCGGCCTCGAGGTGCTTCGCAAGGGCGGGAACGCCGCCGATGCCGCTGTCGCGACCGCCGCAGCGCTCGGCGTCACCGAGCCCTACAGCGCCGGAATCGGCGGCGGCGGGTACTTCGTGTACTTCGACGCCGCGACGGGTGAGGTGACGACCATCGACGGACGCGAGACGGCGCCCGCCGAGATGACCGCGACCTCTTTCATCGACCCGGCCACAGGGAAGCCGTATCCTTTCGCCGACGCCGTCTCGTCTGGGCTGTCGGTCGGCGCGCCGGGCACCCTCGCCACGTGGGAGGCCGCGCTCGACAGGTTCGGCACGACGTCGCTGCGGGATGCGCTCAAGCCCGCGATCCTGCTCGCGACCCGCGGCTTCAAGGTCGATGAGACGTTCCGGCAGCAGACTGCCGGGAACGAGGCGCGGTTCCGGCAGTTCCCCGACACCGCGGAACTGTTCCTTCCGAACGGCGAGCTGCCGGTCGTCGGATCGACGTTCAAGAACCCCGACCTGGCACGGACGCTGCGAGACATCTCGCTGCGTGGCACCGACGTGTTCTACGAGGGTCCCATCGCCGATGAGATCGAGGCTGTCGTCATGTCTCCCGTCACGACGCCGGACCACGTCCTGCCCGCCGTCCCGGGCCTTCTGACGGCCGCCGACATCGCGGACTACGCCGTGATCGAGCAGGCGCCGACGCACATCGACTACCGCGGCCTCGACATCTACGGCATGGCGCCGTCGTCGTCGGGTGGCACGACGGTCGGGGAGTCGCTCAACATCCTCGAGAACTTCGACCTCTCGGCCGACAGCATGGCGCAGAGCCTGCACCTTTACCTCGAGGCGACGGCCCATGCGTTCGCCGACCGCGGCCGCTATGTCGGCGACCCGGCGTCCGTGGACGTGCCGACCGAGATCCTCCTCAGCCAGGAGTTCGCCGACGCGCGGGCCTGCCTGATCGATCCGAACACCGCATCGACGAAGCCGGTCGCACCCGCACCTCTCAACGCGGCCGGCTGCGATGCTCTCGTCGTCGCAGACGCGCCTGACGCCGAGAACCTCTCGACGACTCACCTCTCGGTGGTCGACCGGTGGGGCAATGCTGTCGCGTACACGCTCACGATCGAGTCGACCGGTGGATCCGGAATGACGGTGCCCGGTCGCGGCTTCCTGCTGAACAACGAGCTCACGGACTTCAACTTCGTGCCCGCGACCGACCTGTGGGAGGATCCCAACCTGCCCGGCCCCGGCAAGCGCCCGCGCTCGTCGATGTCACCCACGATCGTGCTCGACGGCGGCGATGTCCGCTACGTGGTCGGCTCTCCCGGCGGCTCGATGATCATCACGACGGTGACCCAGGTGCTGATCAACCGCATCGACCTCGGGATGACGCTGCCGGAGGCCGTCGCGGCGCCGCGCGCCTCGCAGCGGAACACCACGGCCGTCGCGGCCGAGCCCGCCTTCATCGCGGCCTACGGGCCGCCGCTGCAGGCGTTCGGGCACGTCTTCTCCTCGACGGCCGAGATCGGCGCGGTGGCAGCCATCGAGGTGAGTGACGACGGACTCATGACGGCCGTCGCCGAGCCCGTGCGTCGCGGCGGTGGCGCGGGAGTGGTGGTCAAGCCCGCAGACTGAGCCGGCCCGTCAGCTTCGCCTCGGCGTCCACGCCTGGGTGACTGCTCGAGACAGTCGCGGTGATCTTCGACAGCGACGCCGCGGGGCTCGTCATCCGACCTCGTGGATACGGAGCCGACTCGACTCGCGAGTCACTGCTCTATGAAGTGCACCGGGAGGCCGGCGATGTGCAGCCTCGATGACCGGATGATCTTCTCGATCGCCGCGTGCTGCTCGTTCGGGGCCGCGATCTGCACCTTCTCGATTCCGTCGATCGGTGTGCCACTGTCGGCCCAGTAGCTGCTAACTGAGTGCTCCTCGGCGAGTTCGGTGAGCACCGCAAGATAGTCGGCACGCTCACCCGGATGGATGACGACGCCGAGATTCGCCGTGTTGATCTCGACGACCTCACTCGCATCGCGACCGGCTGCGAGGAGCAGATCATCGGTGTGCTCGACGAGTGGCAAGAGGTGGGTGAACCCGGTGGGTCCCTCCTCCTCGATCCCGACGAGCGCGAACCGGTCGTCTTCCCAGATCGCCGGCTGAATCGCGAGGCCGGGGGCGACACGGTCGAGTTCGTCGACGAGACCCACGGCATCGAACCCGAAGTCAGGGCACGCCGCAGCGCGCCCCTCGCTGCCGCTCGCGGCCGGAGCCGCGTGCAGCGACAGCTCGGCTCCCGCGGGCGTCTGCACCCGGATCGACCAGAGGACGGCGTCGGGGTAGTCACTCGCGCACACCGCTGCGATCAGCCGCGGAAGCCCCGCCTCGTCCACCCTGACGGACATCCACGACGTCGGATCCGAGAACGTCGGAGCTTCGACCCAACGCTCCTTCTCGACGCTGTCCACTCCGGGCAGATTCTCGACCAGCGCCTCGAGCGCCTCGAACTCCTGGCTGGGGCGGTCGAAATGCTCCTCGTTGACCATCCACGCCAACATCACCAAGGCAGCGATCATGAAGCCGACCGCGAGCACGAGCGCGGAAAGCCCGACGCGTTTCGCGATCTTCCGGCGCGAACGACCAGCGTGCCCACCCGCAGGCGCCGGGGTCTGCTCTGAGGCGAGCGTCCTCGACATCGCATCGCCTCCTGACGAAGCCTGCTGTCCCCTTCACCGTCGAACGTACCGCGCGTAAGCGGTGCTGACCCGACGGGACGTCGAACCCCGCGCGGGCAACTACGGTCACCGCGAGAAAAAGGGGATACAAATCGATTTGCATCGATGGTCTGGATCTGAGATTCTGAAGTCGCCGGACCAGGCGGCAGCGGGGCGGGGGAGAAGTTGACGGAAGAGCGGGAAGCGGCGTGGCGACTGTACGCGGAGAGCCTGCATCTGCTGCACGTGACCGGCCAGGAACTCGAGAACGCGGAGATCGACTTCAAGTCCGGATTCGACGCAGCGTGCGCGCTCGAGAGGCCGCGCGCTCGCGTCGGAACGAAGCTGGCCGAGTCATGCTGACGTTCGATGTCTCGCGGTTGATCACCCCCACTGAGGCCCTCGGTCAGGGCGACGACCCCCTCGAGAGCTGGACGATCTGCGATGTCGGCGAGGCGGATCCGTGTCGCATCACCAGTCTGGAGAACTGGACGACCCACTTCTTGACCCATGTGGATGCGCCGAGGCACTTCTTCGACGACGGGGCGACGCTGGATCAGCTTCCCCTCGAGCGCTTCGCAGCCTCCGCCCTCGTCGTCGACGTCGGCGACGCCTTGGTGGTGACGCCGACCCACGTACCCGATGCCGATCTGGCGGGCTTGGCGGTTCTCTTCAAGACGACCGCGTCGACGTGGGACACGAGGGTCTTCCATCCGCAGCATCCGTATGTCGGCGTCGGCGCTGCGCGAGAGCTGGTCGCGCGCGGCGCGAACATCGTCGGCATCGACTACCTCTCGGTGGACCGCTTCGGCGACGACGAGTACCCCGCCCACAAGACTCTTCTCGCCTCGGGCGTCATCGTGCTCGAGGGACTGGACCTCGCCGAGATCGAGGCGGGCGAGTACGAGCTGGTCGCGTATCCGCTCCGCATTCACGACGCCGACGGCTCACCCGTGCGAGCCGTCCTTCGTCGCTGACGGTTCTCGCATGGACGTTGGCATCCGGGGCGATCGGGGTGCTCCGGCGGTCCGGTGGGGGCGTGACTCAGGCGACTTCTCCCGGGTCGTGACTCCGGCGACTTCTCCCGGATAAGGTCGCACCATGACAGCGCAGCCCTCCGTGGAACTGATTCCCCCCGCCAGGCGGCAGCGTCGACGGATCAGTCGCGGCACGGTCCTGCTGGTCGGAGTCGTCCTGATTCCTATGGCTCTGAGCATCGCGTTCAACAGTTACGGCCCCCTCACGGTCGACAGTGCACTTCGGATGGCTTTCGCGACGGTCGCGGGTCAGACGGTTGCGATCATCAGCGCCATCGCCGCGCTCGTCCTCACCGTCAGACGCCGCTACGCGTGGCCGGCGATCGTGGCGTTCGCGATCATCACGGCGGTGATCACCACGTGGGCGTTCGGCACCATCGCCGCGGCGGGCGACACCTTGCTCGACCGCTTCGAGCTGATCGCCGAGGTCGACGAGCTCAACAACTGACTGCCGCACGCCGCCCGGAAGACCAGGGAACAGGAGCGCCGCGGCACGCCCGCCGAGGGAGAGCAGCGAGATGAGACCACTCCGATACTCGATCAACGTCACGCTCGACGGCTGCTGCCATCACGAGGCGGGGCTTCCGCCCGACGAGGAGTCGATGCGCTACTGGACTGATGAGATGGGCCGCGCGGACGCTCTGCTGTTCGGCCGGGTGACCTACGAGATGATGCAGTCCGCCTGGCGGCGACCGGGCTCGGGCAGGTGGCCCGACTGGATGGTTGAGTGGCAGATCCCGTTCGCCGAGGCCATCGACAAGGCGAAGAAGTACGTCGTGTCGAGCACGCTGACCAGTGTCGATTGGAACGCGGAGCTCGTGCGAGGCGACGTCGGGCTCGCGGTTGAGCGGCTGAAGCAGGAGCCTGGCGAGGGCCTGTTCGTCGGCGGGGTGACGCTCCCGCTGGCGTTGGCAGACCTCGGCCTGATCGACGAGTATGCATTCGTCGTGCAGCCGGTTCTTGCGGGGCACGGGCCGACGCTGCTCGCCGGTCTGCGCGAGCGCATCCACCTCGAGCTGGTCGATCGGCAGGAGTTCCGGTCCGGGGCGACTGCCATGCGCTACCGCCCCACGCAAGCAGCTGCGTGACGGCTGCGGAGGTTCGGTGCGGGTCCGGCCGCATGTAGGTACTCAGCCGCGCTCGCGCTCCCAGCGATACAGGACATCGGGCTCGCGCTCTTCGTTGTCGCCGTCTGTGCGACGAACCTCGACGAAACCGCGTCCTTCGTAGAAACTGCGGGCGCGGGTGTTGCGCTGGAAAGCCCAGAGCTGCAGAGGCTGGTCGCTGCTGTCCTGCGCGAGGCGCAGCATCCTCGATCCGATGCCCCGTCCCTGTTCGGAGGTTGCCACGTAGAGCTGGTCGACCCAACCGGGGCTCAGCGCGATCACGGCAAGGAGCGTCTCGTGGGGTCCGACCGCGACGCGCACATCGTGGTCGCGCAGCAGCACTCCAGCGACCCACCCCTCGTCTTCGTCCAGTGAGTGGGGAACCGCGAGCCACGGCATCGCCTCGGCTTTCGCCTCGCGAATGAGTGCCGCGATCGCCGACGCGTCCGCAGGGCCCGCCGCTCGAATGGCGCCGGGCGTTGTCACAGGCGAACCGTCTTCACGGGCGCCACCATAGCCCTCCAGACAGTCGGGCCGCTCTGTCAGGCGACTTCCACGGCCGTCGCCGTCGAAGCCGAGACGGTCTCGCGTGTCTTGCGTCGGGCCCACTTCGCGGGAAGATCCGTGCCGTCCCACACCTGCACGATGCCCCACGCCGCTGCCGTGATCGGCACCGCCAGCACGGCGCCGATCAGTCCGCCCAGCGCCGTGCCGACAGCGAGTGCGACGAGGATCACGAACGCGTGCAGCTTCATCGTGCGGCCCATCAGGAACGGCTGGAGGAAGTTGCCCTCGAGCTGATTGACGAGCACGACGACGCCCACGACCAGGAGCGCATTGACCCAACCGTTGGCGACGAGCGCGACGAGCGCGGCGAGGATCCCCGCGAGCGTGGCTCCGACGATCGGGATGAAGGCGAGCAGGAAGACGAGCACGGCGAGCGGGAGCGCGAGCGGCACCTGCAGGATGAGCAGGCCGATCAGGATGCCGACGGCGTCCACAAGCGCGACTGTCGCTGTTCCTCGCACATAGGAGCCGAGGACCGTGACGGTCTTGTCGCCGACGCGGCGCGCGCGGAGCTCATGCGAGCCGTGGAACGGGCGCAGCATGAACTGCCACATCTGCGGTCCGTCCTTGAGGAAGAAGAAGAGGATCGTCACGAGCAGCACGAACCCCGTGACGAAGTTGGCGACGGCGCCGACGCCCGCGAGCGCGCCCGAGCCGAATTGCGCGCTCGTCACGAAGTCCGTGAGCGTCGCGGTCCACTCCTCGATCTGCTCGGGAGTGAACACATCGAACGGCAGCGTCTGGACCCAGGCGAGCAGATGCTGGAAGCCCTCCTCCGCCTGCTCGTACAGGGCTGCCCACTGGTTGCGGACCGCCCACACGATCAGCCAGGTGAGCCCGCCCAGCACCACCACGATCGCGAGCAGGGTGAGGACCGTGGCGAGGAGGTCGGAGACCCGATGGCGACGCAGCCAGCCCATCACCGGCTCGAACGCGCAGGCCAGGATCAGCGCGATCGCGAGCGGGATCGTGACGAGGGTCAGGTACTGGATCGCGAAGATGACGCCAGCGGCGAGCGCGACGACCAGCAGGATCTGGATGGCTCTGATCGCCAGCATCCCGAACCCGTCCGCCCACAGGCTCCACGGCGGACGGGTGGCCCGCGGCTCCACCCCCGCCACGTCCAGGTGGACCCGGCGAACTCGCGTATTGCCGAAGAAGCTCATCAGATGACGCTACCGGGACGCTTCGACATCGCCGCGGGACTTGACGGCTGGGCTCGCCACGTGTGAATCGCCGAGGATCCGCGGGACGACCGGCTTCCGGGCCCGTACTCGTCGGCTAGCATTCGGGGATGACGAACCCGGCTCCGATCGAAGACGTCCCGATCGGCGGCGAGGGCATTCGCCTCGGGCAGTTCCTCAAGTTCGCGGGGGTCCTCGACTCCGGGGGAGAGGTGAAGGAAGCCATCATCGACGGCTACGTCACCGTGAACGACGAGGTCGATCGCCGCCGGGGACGCCAGCTGCAGGTCGGCGACGTCGTCGCCTTCGAGGGACGCCGGGTGCGCGTCTGCCCGTGACGGGGTGCGGATGAGCGCGCGACCGCGTCTGGGCATCGGCGCCCTGGTCCTCGTCGCAGCCGTGTCCTGCGCCGCGTGTGCGACGGTCCCCGATCCGCCCGCTGCGGTCGGCGAGGACTACCCCGGCACCTGCATGCCGTCGGAGTTCTCGTGGCCGACCGACTTCCTCGAGTCCCTCCCCGGCGAGTCGTCTGCGGTCGGCGGCAGCATCGTCGGCCTGCGGCTGGAGTACGTCGACGCGGAGTGGGTCTGGCGACTCCGCAGCGCCGATACGAGGAGCGACGTCTTCGGAGATCGGGTGGACGACCCGAGTGCCGGCAGGGAGTCCCTCGTCGACGTGCGAACGCTCGAGACCCTCGCCACCCACGAGGTCGAGCTCACGGAAGCGGAACAGCAGACGCTCGGGACCGGCGCCTACGACGCGGCCCAGCTCTCGGGCGAACAGTGGCCGAGCCCGCTCATCATCGAGATGGCCCGCGTCATGGAGGGCGGGACGGCGATGTGGCGGATCACGACGTGCGACACCGCGACCAACGAGCACTTCGAGATGACCCTGAACTGACGGAGCGGCGGAGGACGAGTCGAGCGGGCGGGCAGTGCCGAATCGGCACCGCTCGCCCGCTCGTCCGAAGAGGACGGCTCAGACGAGCCCGGCGCGCAGCGCGGCGGCTGCGGCCGACACATCCGGCGCGCCGTAGATCGCGCCGCCGGCCACCGCGACGCGGGCGCCGGATGCGCGCACGGCGGCGATCGAACCCGCGTTGACGCCGCCGGCGACAGAGAACGGAACGCCCGATGCCTCGCCGTCGCGCAGCAGGCTGTCGAGCGAGTATCCGGCCTGGGCCTGCTCGTCGAGGCCCGCGTGCATCTCGACGAACTCGGCGCCGAGCGCGATGACCTGCTTCGCGCGCGCGGGCTTGTCGGCCACGCCGATGAGGTCGACGACGACGCCCTTTCCGCGCGCCTTGGCGGACTTGACCGCACCTGCGATGGTGCTGTCGTCGGCCGAGCCGAGGACCGTGACGAGGTCGGCGCCGGCGTCGAAGGCGATGTCGGCCTCGAGCTCACCGGCATCCATCGTCTTCAGGTCGGCGAAGACCACCTTGTCGGGGTGCGCCGCCTTCAGTGCGGTGATGGCCGACAGGCCCTCGCTCTTGATGAGGGGGGTTCCGAGTTCGAGGATGTCGACGTGCGCGGCGGCCGCCGCGGCGAGCTCCAGGGCCTTCTCGGTGGTCAGGGTGTCGATCGCGAACTGCAGCTTCATGCGTGCTCCTTGTAGCAGGGGTGGGGTGGGTGTTCGGGCCGTGCGACGGGCCCGCGGGGTCATTCGAGGTTGGCGTGGCGGGGCCACAACTCGTCGGCGCTGCTGCCCTGGCGCTGCCACAGTGCGTGGAACAGCCCGTCGCCGAGCAGCACGACGACCTGCTCGAAGAGGCTGCCCGCGTACTGCGCCGACGAGACCGCCGAGCGGTCGAGCTTCTGGGCCGCGGGCACGATCACCGTCACGTCGGCGACCGCTGAGAGCGGCGAATCGGCCGCCGTGCTGATCGCGCCGATCTGCGCGCCGACGCCTGCGGCGGTGCGTGCGGCCCGCACGATCGACTCGGTGGTTCCCGATCCGCTCGCGGTCAGCAGGACGTCACCGGCTTGGATGGCGGGCGCCGTGGTCTCGCCGACGACGTGGACGTCCATGCCCAGGTGCATCAGCCGCATCGCGGTCATGCGCAGCGCGAGACCGGAGCGACCGGCGCCCAGCACGAAGACGCGCTCGGCCGACCAGAGCATCTCGGCGAGGGCGGCCAGGGATCCGCTCGCTGCGACGGCGGTTCGCTCGGCGGCGCGCATTGTCTCGTTGGCGACGAGCGACACTGCGGCGCTCGGCGAGACGGTGACGATGGTGGGCATCACACGAGTGTCGCGCCGCGGTGCGGTGTCGTGCCCTCCTGCCCTGGAACGGTTGTGCCCATCCGAAAGGATGGGTGGGATAGAGTAGGCGACCGTGACCGCCGTCGGCTCCGTGCCCGCTCCACCCCCGTCTCGGCGTGCCGTCGCCGACAACACCCGCGCGCTCGCCGAGCAGCGGGATCGGCACGCACTGACGCTCGAGTCCCTGCTCGCGACGCTGCGCTCGCCGCGGCTGGACGACCGTGCGGCGCGGGCGATGGCCGTCGACGTCGCGGCGGGCGCGCTCGTGAGCCTGCGCGAGCAGAGCGACGAGCAGGGCGCGGCCCTCGAGGCAGTGGGCGGCGCGTTCCAGCGCCTGCAGACCGATCTGCGTCCGCTCGTCCGCTACAGCGAGCTCGACGTCCAGTTCGTCGAGCCGCCGGCGAACGGACGTGCGCTGCCCGGGGATGTCGCGCATGCGGCGCGCGCGATCGTGCGCAGCGCCGTGCTGGCAATCGTCGACCGCGGCGAGACGAGTCGCGTGCGCATCCAGTGGGACTGCGACGGCCTGCATCTGCTCATCGCGATCCGGGATGACGGCCGCGGCGAGCTCACGGTGCACGACGATGTCCTGCGCCCCGTGGCCGAGCAGGTCGCGGTGCTCGCCGGGCACCTCTCGGTGTCGTCGACGCGCGGCTGGGGCTCGGAGATCGGCATCCGTCTCCCGCTCGACCCTCCCGCGGCATCCGGCGAACTGCCCGACGCCGTCGACGCCAGCCCCCGTGAGCGCGACGTGCTGCGGCTGCTCGCCGCGGGGCGACGCAACCGCGAGATCGCGCAGACGCTCGGCGTAAGCGAGAACACCGTCAAGTTCCACGTCTCGAACCTGCTGCGCAAGTCGGGTGCCGGTTCGCGGACCGAGCTGGTGGCGCTGGCGAAGGTCTGACCCACCCGGATCGCCTACCCGTACCTCCCCGAAAGGGTGGGTGGGGGAGAGGCGCGAGACGTCACTCGTGCTCGGGCAGCAGCGGCGTCGACCACCCCGGATCGCGACCGAGCTGCGCTGCGCGGGCGACGGATGCCGTGCCGAACCGATCGCGCACGGCATCGAGCACCGTGTCGAGGCGCGCCCCGTCATCCCAGTCGATCGGGAGCTCGGGCGGGACGCTGTCGGCCCGTGCCAGCTGCGTGAACGAGATGCCGATGAGCGTGATGCCGCGCTCCGAGATCTCGGGCAGTGCTGCGGCGAGCAGTCCCTGGGCCACGGCGAGGATCACCGCGGTGCGCTCGGTCGGGGTGCGGAGGCTGCGCGATCGCGTCGCCTTCGCGTAGTCGCCGAAGCGGAGGCGCAGCACGATCGTGCGGCACACGCGGTCGTGGTCGCGCATGCGGCGGGCGAGGCGATCGACGATCTGCGTGAGGATGACCTCCAGCTCGTCGGCCGAGCGCGGACGGTTGCCGAGCGCGCGCTGCGACCCGATCGACCCGCGCCGCCGCGTCGTGTCGACGGGCCGCGGATCCCGCAGTCGGGCCAGCGCATGCAGGTGCGCACCGGCGGCCCGGCCGAGCAGCCGCTCGGCGGTCGCTTCCTCGAGCTCGGCCAGCTGCCCCACGGTGTGGATGCCGAGCCGATGCAGCTTCTCGGCCGTCACGGCCCCGACTCCCCACAGTCGTTCGACCGGCAGCGGGAGGAGGAACGCCTGCTCGCGCTCCGGCTCGACGATGAGCAGTCCGTCAGGCTTGCTGACGGCGCTCGCGACCTTCGCGAGGAACTTCGTGCGGGCGACCCCCACCGAGATGGCGAGCCCCACCTCGGCCCGGACGCGGGCGCGCAACTGCACGGCGACCTGCTCGGGGGTGCCCGCGATGCGGCGCAGCCCACCGACCTCGAGGAACGCCTCGTCGATCGAGAGCCCCTCGACGAGGGGCGTCGTGTCGCGGAAGATCGCGAACACGTCCTTGCTCGCCGCCGAGTAGGCCTCCATCCGGGGCGGGACGACGACGGCATCCGGGCACAGCTCGCGCGCCTGACGGCCGCCCATCGCGGTGCGCACGCCACGGGCCTTCGCCTCGTAGCTCGCCGCGAGAACGACCCCGCCCCCGACGATGACGGGCCGGCCGCGCAGGGCGGGCGCATCGCGCTGCTCGACCGAGGCGTAGAACGCGTCAAGGTCGGCGTGCAGCACTGTCGCCTCGCCCCGCATCCTGCCCTCCCGCGCATCGCTCGTCCTGCGCATCGTCGCACCTACCGGCGACATGGGCTTGGGGACCGAGTGGGGAGGGCGACCCGCCGTGGGGGGCGCGGTCGCGGCATCCCGAAGCCCGCTCGTATCGCGGGAGGCGGCGTTCGCCGTCGTCGTGCGGCGGCTCAGGACTCGGCATCCGGGACGGTGACCGCCCGGTCCGTGCGCTCAGCCGCCGCGAGCGTCCGCGTGAAGAGCAGCAGCCACCCCACGACGAGGCCCGCGCAGACCATTTCGTGCGTCACGAGGGTGTAATAGCCGACCCAGAACAGCGTGGCGGAGAACAGGATGCCGCCCGCGACCGCGAGGCCGAGCAGGACGATCGGCCACGGCAGGCAGGGCAGCACCCACCGCAGACCCAGCAGGAGGGCCCCGAACACGACGGCCATTCCGATGGCGAAGATGTTGTGGCCGATCTGGCTGAGCGTGACCGGCACGAGGGCCGCGCCGATGAAGCACGCCGCGAGCACGAGGAACACGCCGTAGACGACGAGCCCGCGGGCGCGCGTCACCCTCGGCTCGGTGTGCGCCCACGCCTCCAGCCCCGTCAGCAGATAGAGCGCGAGCAGCGCCGTGACGCCCCCGGCCAGGATGAGCGTCACGTTGAAGACAGCCGCCGTGACCCCGCCGCTGCCGCCGAGCACGCTGAAGTTGAGTTGGTACCACCCGTCGTCCTGCGTCGTCGCGACGCTCACCGCGAACCCGACCGCGACGACGGTGAACAGCAGCAGCACAAGCTTCGTCGCAGTGACGTGCGCGGCGACCTCGAACCCCATGTAGCCCGAGGTCCCCGCCACGAGGGCGACGATCACGGTCGCGGTCAGGGTGTCGACGACGGCGCCCGGCCAGATCAGCGAGGCGGCGTGGAACAGCATCCACTGGAGCATCCCGAAGACGCCGGCGAGCGAGAGCGCCAGCGCCCCGGTCATCCACGCGCGCCGGGAGCGCGTGATGTCGCCGAGCCACGCCTGCCGCGGATCGCGGGCGGCGAGCCGATAGCTCACCGCCGCAGCGGCGAGGGTGATGGATGCCGCGACCGCGATGCCCGCAGCCCCCACTGACGCGCCCTCCCACACCGGCACGGGACGACCCCAGAACGCGATCGCCCCGGCCGCGAGTCCCACGGCGAACGCCAGGGTCGCGACGACGATCGCGCGGGCCTCGGTGCGCGCCGCGAAGCGTCGCGCATCGACGACTCCCCGGCGGTGCAGCTGTCTCTCGACACGCACCGCGGCAGCCTCGAAGCGGATCGCCTCAGACCACGCACCGTGTGCCATGGCACGATTGTCCATCCATTCCGCCCGGAGTGGGGCGGTTGGACCGCATCGGACGGTTCGCACGCCGGGGTGGTGCGCATCGTGCGGAGCAGTGCCACGATGAGATCGACCCGGATCCGAGGGGAATCGTCATGGGAACGATCTATGGACTGCACTCCTTGGAGCTGCGCCCCGGCGTCAGCGGCGAGGAGTTCGAGCGCTTCCTGGCCGGCAGCCTCGAGCAGCTGCCGCCTCTGCCCGGCTGGCGGGTCGCGCTGCTGAAAGGCGAACGCGGCGACCAGGTCGGGCAGTACCTCGCGCTCGTCGAAGTCGAAAGCCTGGAGGCGCGTGATCGGGTGTCGCCGAACGGAGGCTTCGACGACACCGCCGAGGGCCGTGGGTGGCTCGCGGTCGCGGGCCCGATCCTCCAGCAGTGGCTCGAGTACGTCGTCCATCTGCCGGGACTCGATGCGCCCTACACCGACTATCACGAGGTCGTCGGATAGACGGATGCCGCGGCCGCCCGCCGTCGTGACGGACGACTGCCGGCCGTACCTGTGAACCCGCGTGCTCGAGTGGATCGGGCCGCGCACCGACTTTCGGAGGCGTCCCATGTCGACAGCTTCAGCGCAGCGCACGATGGACCGCTACTTCCAGCTGATGGGCCGGGGCGACGACATCGCCGCGTGCTACTCAGCCGATGCGACCTGGGTCATCGCGGACACGGGCGAGGTCGTCCAGGGCGCCGTCGCGGTGAGGGACTACGTCATCGCCCTGCACGCGTCGAGGGCGGACTGGCACACGCACACGTACGTCGTGGCGGACGGGCATGCGTACCTCGAAGGCGACTGCGCGGCCGCCGACGCACAGCATGATGTGCGCACGCGGTACTGCGTCGCGTACGACATCGCGGATGATCTCATCAGCGCGATGCGCTGCTACGGATTCGGCGGCCCGGCCGCCGCGGGGGAGTCTCAGCCCTCCGCTGCGGAGGGATAGACGAAGACCTCCACGCGGTCTCCGCGGTAGTGGAACCGGATCATGCTCCCGTCGGGGAGCGCCTCGCCATCGTCGTCGCGCCACGTCGGCCAGGGGGTGATGTCCGCGAAGAGTTCGACGCCGGGCGGCACGCAGTTGGCGCCGTCGACGCTCCCCGGGCGCTGGATGATCATGAAGCAGTGGAGCCCCTGCGCGTCCACGACGAACCACGGCTCGAGGCCGCCGTACGCTTCGTAGCCTCGGACCTCGGCCGGATCGCCATCCGCCCCGAGGAAGTCGAGCATGGAGAGCACGACCCCGTCCGGCTCGTCCGCGACAGGACGCAGGTCGGCATCGGGATGCGGTCCGACGAGCCACGACAGGGTGTACGCGAGCGCGAGGACCGTCACCGAGGCGCCAGCCACGAGCCTGCCCCGCCGCCCGCCTATTGCGGTGCTCCAGCGCGTTCGTGGCGGGGCCGTGTCGGGCGGTGCGACCTGTGCCGACTCGACGGGCGGCTCGGCTGGCGGTTCGGCTGAGGGCGATGCGAGCCCGTCGTCCGGTTCGTCCCGCTCGGCATCGGCCACATCGAGCGAGGTTCCGAGGTGGGCGGCTTCGAGTTCTCTCAATCGATCCAGCGCGGCCGGGTCGACGTCGATGTCGGGATGCCGGCCGTAGGCCCTCGCGCGCAGCTCGGCCAGTTCGCGCTCGTCATCAGAGGGCGCAGGCGCGTTCATCAGGAGGTCCCGGGCAGCAGGTGGACGTAGGCGTCGACCGTCTCGCCTCGGTGGATGAACCGGATGATGCCGACGCCGGCAACGCCGTCGAATCCCTCGAAGCCGTCGCCGGACGACGAGACGTCCATGATGAGCGCCGCCGCCGGGGGAGCGCAGCGGACTTCGGAGAGGATGCTGCCCCGGTACACGGCGAGGAGGCACGGCGAGCCGAACGCGTTGACGACCGACCAGATCTCAAGGCCGAGGTACGAGCCGTAGCTCGTGAGCGTCGAGGAATCGATCTCGAGATCGATCACCTCCCCGGTCACCATGCGGATGAGGTCATCGCCCGCATGGTCTGCGGTCGCATGCAGCGTCGCGTCCGGACGAGGGGCTGAGAGCACCACGACCGTCGCGACGATCGCGGCAGCGACGACGAGCGCGCCCGCCGCCCATGCGACGCGGCGCCACCACGTCGAGGTCGAGCGGTGCCAGAGCGAGCGCATCCGGCCTTCGCGGACCGGCGTCGGGCCGGGCGACTCGGCTCTCACGCCATCCGTCGCGACGAGCGGGTCGGCAATGGCCATCCGCGGGCCATGCGCGGCCGTCGCAGCGGCAGCCGCGGGGTCGTCCAGAGGAGGCTCGACGGCAGGGTCGGGCGCGGCCTCGAGTCCGCGCCGTTGCGCGAGAGCCGCAGGATCGCCACGGACGTCGGGATCCGGGCCGTACGCAGTCTCGCGCCGTTCACTGAGCTCGCGGTCGGCATCCCCAGAGCGTGTGGAGCCGTCCACGGCTGAAACGTACACCCGGAGCGATGGCGGGTCTACGGGCTCGGGAAGGCCCCGGAACGGCGGTTCGGCGGGGTGCGTCGCGCGTCAGCCGGAGGGGTCGACGCGACCGCCCGCGTCGACTCTCACGTCGCTGCGCTCGACGGCGCGATCGGCGGCGAAGAAGGCCGCTTCGCGGGGCAGATAGCTCTCCCACAGCGCGCGGTGCGACTCGCCGTCGCGCGCGACGCCGCGCTCGAGCCGTTCGGCCTCGGGGGCGTCGACCCAGACGCGGCACGCGAGTGACCCGGCGATCGCCCGCCGAGTCGATCCGACGCCCTCGAGGACGACCACGGGAGCCCACTTCAACTGCTTCCACCCGGCGAGCCCTTCGCCGAGTTCGTCGCCGGCCCAGTCCCGCGTGCGGTACCTGATGCTGCGCCCGGCGAGGAGGGGCTCGACGACCTCGACCTCGAAGCGGGGCCACCAGCTGTCGAACGAGACCCACGAGAAGAAGTCGTCGATCTCGACGACGGGCCACCCGAAGCGCTCGGTGAGCGCCATCGCGAGCGTGGACTTGCCGGCGCCCGCCGGGCCGTCGATTCCGACGAGACGGATGCCGGGCACGGGGCGCGCGAGGGTGATCTCGTGGATCCGCCCGACAGCGGCATCCGTCGTCTCCCTCATGCGGCACCCTCGGATTCGAGCAGGTGTGCGAGCGCCGCGAGGTCGGCGTCGAGGCTGCGCTGGACGTCGGCCCGCAGCTGGTCGGCGTACTCGGCAGCGCGCGGGCCCGTGACCCACGCGCGCAGGACGAGGTCGGAGCCCGCGCCGGACGGAGAGGCGGAGTGGTGCACCGTGAGCTCGGCGCCGTCGAGGATCGTGGTGTCGGCGTACGACCGTCCCTCGACGTACTCGGTCACGACGAACGGCGCCTCGCTCCCGCCGCGCACTTTGAGCACGCCGCGGGCCCCTACGGCGAACGCGTCCGCCAGGCGGAAGTACTCCATGCCGGCCGCCCATTCGGGATGCGTCGCGAGGTCGCGCGAGCGTGCGACGAATCGCTCGGGAGAGGCGGAGGAGGTCAGTTCGGCGCGCGCGATCTCGATCACACAAGGACACTAGCGACGACCGGCGACACCCGGAGGCAGCGAGTTGCCGCGCCGCGGCGCCGACGCCATCGACCCGCGTCCGAATGGCGCGTACCCTGGCCGCATCATGTCGAGTCCGCCCCGGGCATCGGGCGTCCTCGGTGTGACGGTGAGCGCGTGGCGGCAGAAACCCCACCCGGCGCATCGCACGCGCCTCGCCTCTCGCAGTGCGTCGGGACGCTGTGGAAGAAGGCGATCGCCATGCCTGGCAAAGGATTCGAGCTGCGAGAAGGCCTGAGCGGAGAGCTCGGCGAAACCCTCAAGGAATCGGTCGACTTCGACGACCTGGCGGCGAGCTTGGGACGGCGGCACGGCGAGCGACAGATCTTCGAGGATCTCACGCCGCAGCTGCCGTCGGAGATCGACATCTCCGACGAGCCCGTGCCGCCGTCTCGAAGGCTCCACCAGCTCGACATCGGCGGCTTCGGAACCGACCTCGCCGGTCGGTTCAACGGGCAGTGCAACGGATACGTCTTGCGACTCCTCGAGCCGAACGGCCCCGGCCTGACGATGCAGAGCGGCAACGC
This sequence comes from Microbacterium sp. SS28, assembly GCF_022761035.1. Taxonomy (GTDB): domain Bacteria; phylum Actinomycetota; class Actinomycetes; order Actinomycetales; family Microbacteriaceae; genus Microbacterium. Next base: position 990,219 of record NZ_JAKWJP010000001.1, on the reverse strand, counting down.
CCGAAATGCGGCCGACGGCAATACGGGCTGGAACCAGGACGTGCGCATGAACGTCGCGAGCGTCAGCAAGCTCGTCACCGCGATCGCGGCGCGCAAGGCCCTCGCGGATGCGGGGGTCCCGGGCGGGACGGCGATCTACCCCTTCCTTCCGCTGTACTGGCGTCGCGGTCCGAACATCGACGAGATCACGTTCGACATGCTGCTCACGCATCGCTCGGGCTTCTACAACCCGGTCACCGACTATGCCCTCCTGGGAGACCTCAAAGGGCAGGTCGCACGCGGTGCCCTGCTGGGCGTCCCCTTGGGCGACGCGACGTACCAGAACGTCAACTTCGGGCTGTTCCGCATCCTCATCCCCGTGGTGACCGGCGCCATCAAGGTCTCTCTCCTGGCGCCGAGCGGGCTCGAGGACGACCACGACCGCCTGTGGAGCGCGCTGAGCGTGCAGGGCTACCACGACTACGTCCAGCAGAACGTGTTCGCGCCCGTGCAGATCACGGGCGCCGCGACCACGAGCGACCCCGGCAACGCCCTCGCCTACCAATGGCCGATGCCGGGAGCGGGGTGGGATTCGGGCGATCTTTCCGAGACGTCGGCCACCACGGGCTGGCACCTCACGGCCAACGAGCTCGTCCGCCTGCTGGACGCATTCGGGAAAGGCACGATCGTGCCTCGCGCCGATGCGTGGGCGATGCTCGAGTCGTGGTGGGGGATCGACCGCAGCCGTGCGACCAAGGCCGGCCGCTACTTCCTCAAGGACGGACGGTGGGAGAGCGGGGGAAATCAGCTCGAACAGACCGTCGCGGGCATGCTCCCCGGCGGCCTGCCGTTCTCGCTCCTCATGAATTCGCAGCTGGGACCCGACACCCCGTCCCTCATCAGCATCGTGGCGGCCGCCGTCGAGGCCCACATCGTGACAGCGCGCTGAGCCGCAGTGCGCGTTCGGCGGTCGCCGCGCATCACATGCGGAGGATGAGGCGGATCTCGTCCTGGAAGAGGTCGTCGGCGGTCCGGCCGTCCTGGAAGTAGTCGATGATCGCTCGCGTCACGTTCGGCAGGCGCCGGGCGAGCTCCTCCGGCGCGGGCGGGCGGACCGAGTCATCGGGCGGCGGGGCCTGCTCCTCGAGGACGTAGCCGACCGTGAACCGTTCGACGGCGAGGACGGTGAGCCGCGCCTCCCGCAGGCTCACGCCCGCGTCGATGAGAGCCGTGATCGCGCGTTCCGAGAAGTCCGCGCGACGCAGCGAGGCGCGACCGCCCCCGATGATGCGCGCCCCGTCCGGGTGACGGAGCAGGATGCCGCGCATGCCGATGGCCACCCGCAGCAGCCAGTCCCGCCAGTCGGCGTCGGGCGGGGCGAGGCCCGCGAGGACGTCGTCCATGATCCGGTCGGCGAGCGCGTCGAGCAGCTCCGCCTTGTTGCGCACGTGCCAGTACAGCGTCGGGGCCTGGACGCCGAGCCGGCCCGCGAGCGAGCGCAGGGTGAGGGCGTCGAGCCCCTCGGCGTCGGCGAGCTCGAGCGCGCCGGTGATGACGTCCTGCCTGGTGAGGGCCACGGCTCTCCTTGACACGTGTCTCTAACAGTGTGAGAGTAGCACTCGAACAGTGTTAGAGAACGTCGAAGGACCCGAGCATGACACTCCACCGCCTGCACGAACTGACCCACAGGATCCCTGGCGTGCCCGCGCACGACGATCGCGGTGCGACGGCCCGACGGCGCCCGCAGGGGGTCGGCCGGCATCCGCGGCGCGCCCAGCCCACGAGCCACCACGCCCGCGAGCCGCGGGTCTTCGTCCGCTGGCAGGGGTGGATCGCCTCCCTCGTGAACCGGGGCGACGAGTAGGGTCGCCCCCCGGTCTCGCGGGCCCTGTATCAGGAAGACGCCGTCCCCCCTCGTCAAGGGCAAGAGCACACGAAGTCCAGGGTCAGCCGACCGGGCGTGACTGAGCTCGGGAGTGCGGGGACCTGACATTCCCGCGAAAGGGGTCTGACTCATGGACGAGCCACCGGTCGACATCATCGATCGACACCGCATCGCCTTCATCAGCGAAGCGCCCGAGTACTGCGACACGTGCGCCGGGACCGGCGCTCGTGTCGAAGCGTTCGTGTTCGCCGAGCTGCCGTCGGGTCGCTCGGTCGCCTACTGCGGGCACCACGGCACGCGGTACCTCGAGAGGCTGCGCGAGATCGCCCTCGTCGTGGTGGACCACCGCCATCTCGTCGTGGCGTGACGCGCCCCCCGGCTCCGACACCGGTCGTGCGCTTCGCGACCCGGCGGCGCGCGTAGCGACCCGGCGCCCTCGCCTGCGCCGAGCGTGCAACGGGTCTACCGTGTGGAGGACACCCGCGAAGGAGCAGCCATGTCATCCCTTCCCCACGGACACGCCGCCCACGATCATGTGCCCGGTCCGGACGAGCCCAGCGTGCCCGAGCTCGAGGAGGACGAGACGATCCCGCCGCGTCCCGAGGAGGAGATCGCCGACCGCCTGCGCGCGGAGCCCGATGTGGAGGACCACAGCACCCACCACGCCTGAGGGGCACCGGGTGCGAGCCGCGACCTCGAGGGCGCGCTCGTCAGGAGTCGGCCGGCGCGCTGGAATGCCGGGGAGAGGGCAGGTCGGTCGTCGCGGCCCAGCTCGCCAGCATCCGCAGCGCATCCGCCGACGGACTGCCCGGTTCGGCCGTGTAGGTCGAGAGCATCAGGCCCGGATCGGCGGGCAGCTCGAACGCCTCGTAGGTCAGCTCGAGGTCGCCCACGACGGGGTGGTGGATGCGCTTGACACCTGTGCGGTGGTAGCGGACGTTGTGCGCGGCCCACAGCGTGCGGAACCGCTCCGACCGCGTCGACAGCTCGCCGACGAGGTCGGTGAGGCGCTTGTCGTAGGGATTGCGGCCCGCTTCGCCGCGCATCGTCGCGACGAGCTCCTGCGTGTTCTTCTCCCAGTCCGGATAGAACTCGCGCGCCCGCGGATCGAGGAAGGCGAAGCGGGCGCTGTTGGGCGCGGGGTCGGCGAAGATCGGGGAGTAGAGCGCCCGGCCGAGCGTGTTGGCCGTCACGTAGTCGAAGTAGTTGCTGCGGATGACCGCGGGCGCCTCGGTGATCGCGTCGAGGAGGCGCTGGATGCTGGGCCGGACCGCCTCGGCACGGCGGCGCGGCTTCTTCGCGGCAGGCGACGCGTTCGCGGTCTGCGCGAGGTCGTGCAGATGCGCCGTCTCGGCGTCGTCGAGCTGCAGCGCGCGAGCGAGCGCGTCGAGCACGGCGTCCGAGGCGCCTCCGAGGTCGCCGCGTTCGAGGCGCGTGTAGTAGTCGACGCTGACGCCCGCGAGCAGCGCGACCTCTTCGCGCCGCAGCCCCGGCACGCGGCGATTGCCCCCGTAGGCGGGCAGGCCCGCGCGGTCGGGAGTGATCCGGTCCCGGCGACTGGCCAGGAACTCGCGCACTTCGCTGCGGTGATCCATGCGTTCGACGCTACGCGGCCGTGCCTCGCTCCGGGAGGCCCTGCCGGTACCTGGCAGGCGAGGGAGGCCCCGGCACGCGACACGCCCGCCGCACCCCACTGGGGGAAGGGGTCTGCGGCGGGCGTGCCCAGCGAGGCTCAGGAGGCGGGGACGAGCACCCGGTCGATCGAGTGGATGACGCCGTTGGTGGCCTGGATGTTGATCTTCCACAGGATGAGGCGGGGATCGGTGAGCGAGGGCGACTCGTCGCGCAGCGTGATGCCGCGGGGGGAGACCGTTCCGCCGTTGGCCATCGTGAGCGAGCCGGCCGTGAGCACGCGGACGGGCCCGAGCTTCTGCCCCGCGACCACGTGGTACAGCAGGATGTTCTTGAGCTGGTCCAGAGTGAAGGCCGTCGTGATCGTCGCGAGGGCTTCAGCCTCCGAGCTCGGTGCGACGCCCGTGAGGTCCTGCACGAGGCGGAGGAACGCGCGATCGTTCGGGGCGAACACCGTGAATGTCGAGTTCGGGTCGGAGAGGACCGGTGCCAGCCCCGTCGCGACGACGGCCTGGACGAGCAGGTCGTAGTCCCACGCGTTGTTGTCGGGGGTGCCTCCGCCCGACGCCGCGACGGCGACCTCCACGATGTTTCCGGACGGGGATGAGCCCGAGCCCCAGCCCGAGGCCTGCGCCGGGACGGCGGTCAGGACGAGTGCGGCGGCCGCGACTGCCGCGAGCGACATGCGGGTGATCTTCTTCATCGTTCATCTCCTTCGATGCGAACGCGCCGAATCGGTGCGCTGACAGGTTCTTCCGCCGGAACGCCGCAGCCGGATGCACCCGATTCGAAAAGAATTCGCGGCGGGAGGGTGCATCCGAAACCTGGCCGACGGCGGAATGCACTTCAAAGGGGGCACTGGGGGATTCCTCCCCGTGACCCGCCGAGATACCGTGGTCGCGATCGCAGGACCGCGATCTGAACGAAACAGAGGATGCCGTGGAGCCGGACGTCGACGCCGAGGAGCTGCTCAGCGAGCGCTTCGTCGCCGGTGACGAGCGCGCGCTCGCGGAGGTCTACCGGCGCTGGTCGCCCGTCGTGTTCACGATCGCGCTGCGCTCGCTCGGCGACCGCTCGGACGCGGAGGACGTGACGCAGCGCACCTTCGTCTCGGCATGGACGTCGCGGACCACGTACGACGCATCCAAGGCCCGACTCTCGACCTGGCTCGTCGCGATCGCGCGGCACCGCATAGCCGACACGCACGAGTCGCGCGCGAAGATCCGCGCGATCCAGGCCGAGATGGAGCGGATGACGCGTCCCGACGACCTCGTGCGGGAGCAACCCGATCTCTCCGAGACGATCCTCGTCGCCAATGAGATGCAGCAGCTCGAACCCGACGCCCAGACTGTCATGCGCCTCGCGTTCTTCGACGACCTCACTCACGAGCAGATCTCGCAGCGGCTCGGCATGCCGCTCGGCACGGTCAAGAGTCACATCCGGCGGAGTCTCACCCGCATGCGCAACCGATTGGAGGTGACTCGTGTCACACCTTGATCCCGACCAGCTCGCCCTGATCGCGCTGGGCGAGCCCGTCGCCTCGGCCGAAGAGAGAGCGCATCTCGCATCCTGCCCCCTCTGCGCGGGTGAGGTGTCCGAAATGTCCCACGCGGCCGTCGTGGCTCGCGCCACGATGGACGAGACACAGCTCGAGGCGCCGCCCGCGCGCGTGTGGGCGCGCCTCGCGGACGAGCTCGGCCTCGCCCCCGATCTCGATCCGGTGGGCATCTCGACGCAGCGCCGGGACGAGACGGGGACGGATGCCGCATCCCCCGCCCCGTCCACCTCGCCGGCCGCGGCAGGCCCCGGGTCGCCCGCCGCGCCCGCGGCCGCCGCACGTGCGCGCGGCCGCTCCGGTCGGTGGTCGCGCAGGGGTGTGTGGGCACTCGCGGCGTCCGTCGCCTTCCTCCTGGTCATCGGCGGCGGCGTGTGGGCCGGCATCGGGCTCCTCGGACCGACGTCGATCGCGACGGCCGCCCTCGACGCCTTCCCCTCGCACCCGGACGCCGTCGGAGAGGCGGTCGTCGAAGAGGCGCGCGACGGCGCGCGCACCCTGACCGTGTCGCTCGATGGCGATGCGGCCTCGGACGAATACCGCGAAGTGTGGCTCATCCGCAGCGACGGTGCGCGTCTCATCAGCCTCGGCGTGCTCGAGGGATCGTCGGGATCGTTCCCGATCCCCGCCGGTGTGGACCTGTCGCAGTACGACCTCGTCGACATCTCGTTCGAGCCGGTCGACGGCGACCCCGCCCACTCCGGCGACTCGATCGTGCGGGGTCAGCTGAGCTTCGTGTAGCGGCCGGATCCGGTCAGTCCGGCTCAGCCTCGGTCAGCCCCGTCGGCAGCTGCGCCAGCCCCAGCACGCCCGATCGCGCCGCCTCGACGGCCGCCATCGTCGCGCCGATCGCCACGACGTCGGCGCCCAGCGACGAGGCCATGATCTCGGGGGCGGGCAGGTCCAGTTCGTCGGGGATCCGGCGACGTGCGGACGCGACGACGGGCTCGAGCGAGCCTGCCACCGCTCCCGACACGACGACGAGCGCGGGATCGTAGAAGGTCCCGTAGATGCCCGCGATCCGGGCGAGGAGGGCTCCCGCGCGCTCCGTGAGCGCGAGCGCCCACGCGTCGCCGGCGGACGCGAGCTGCAGGACGGTCCTCGCGTCGATCGGCGCGGAGGTCACCGCGAGCGGGTGCGACGTCGGCAGCTCACCCGCGGCGATCGACGCCTGCGCCCACTCGGCGAGCCGGTAGCCGATGCCGTACGCGCCCTGCACGCCGTCGACGTGGTCGAAGCCCACGGGCTCGCCCGCGCCGCCATGGGCGCCGCGCAGGAGGTTGCCGTCGACGACGACGCCCGCGCCGAGGCGTTCGCCCGCGAGGATCGCGACGTAGTCGCGGTGGTCGCGCGCGGCACCCGTCGCCCCCTCCGCGACGGCCGCGAGCGAGGCGTCGTTCTCGACCCGCACGATGGGCGCCCACTCGTCGAGCAGGCCCTTGAGGCCGGGGTTCATCCGCAGCCAGAAGTCCGAGCGGTGCACGGGGGAGCGGCCATCGGCATCCACGGGCGCGGGCACCCCGATGCACACCGCGAGCACGTCGTCGCGGGTTCGGCCGGCCTCGAGCAGCGTCCGGTCGATGACCGACTGCACGAGAGTGCGACGTCGCTCGGGGGCATCGGCCTCGATCACGTGGTCCGCGTCCCGGGTCTCTTCGCTGAGCTGCGTCGTCTCGCTCAGGATGCCGCCGCGCAGGTCGGCGACGATGCCCGTGAGACGCATCCGTCCCGCATCGACGCCGACGACGACCGCCGCGTCGGCGCGCAGCTCGAATCGCCGCGCGGGACGCCCCTTGCGATAGGCGCCCGCCTCGCGGGCGTTGGGGAGCTCGCGAACGAGGCCCAGCGCGATGAGCTCGTCGACGGCCTCGATCGTCGTGGACCGCGTCAGGCCCGTCGCGGGCATCGCGTCGTTGCTCGTGAAGGTGCCGGCATCCCATGCCCACTGCAGCACGGCGTCGACGCTCGCTCTGCGCGCCGCGGGTGCGTCGTCGCGGCTCCCGCCGTCGGACTCGATCACGGGTCTTGACCTCCTCGCGCTCCTACTGCATTATGGACGCATCCAATTGATTCGCTCAGCAAATCTAATCGTCGAATCAATTTGATCCCGTGACGAAAGGACAATGACGTGCCTCGACCCAGACGACGGTGGCTGCGGGTCACCGCGGCTGCCCTGACCCTCGCCGCCTCCGCCGGCGCCCTCGCCGCGTGCTCCGGCTCGCAGGCCGAGACAGTGCGGTTCTACCTGAGCAAGCCCGAGGCGATCGCGTACTTCCGCGACCTGGTCGAGCAGTACAACGCCTCGCAGGACGATGTGCATGTCGTGCTGGACACCTCCTCGAACCTGCAGGCGGGCTTCCTCCGCGGCAACCCGCCCGACCTCGGGCTCCTGAACTACAACATGGAGATGGCGCGCTTCATGGAGCGCGGCGCCCTGAGCGACCTGTCGGACATGCCCGAGGCATCCCGGATCCTTCCCGAGGTGCAGGGGCTCGTCGACCAGTACGCGACGTACCCGGGTCGCACGAGCGTCCTTCCGTATTCGGTGATGGCGGCATCCGTCATCTACAACAAGCAGATCTTCGAAGAGCAGGGGCTCGAGGTCCCGCAGACGTGGGATGAGCTCGTCACGGTCTGCGACGCCCTCGAAGGCGCCGGGATCACGCCGTTCTACGCGACCTTCAAGGACCCGTGGACGATCGCGCAGGGCTGGTTCGACTACACGGTGGGCGGCGACGTCGACGTCGCGAGCTTCTTCGACGGCCTCGCCGAGGAAGGCACCCAGGTCGGACCCGACTCGGACGTGTCGTTCCAGAAGACACTCGCCGAGCCGATCGATCAGATGCAGCAGCTGGTCGACGAGTACACGAATCCGGATGCCGCGAGCAAAGGCTACGGCGACGGCAACCTTGCCTTCGCCCAGCAGAAGGCCGCGATGTACCTGCAGGGCCCGTGGGCCTTCGGCGAGATCGCCAAGACCGACCCGGACCTCGACCTCGGCACCTTCCCGCTGCCCGTCACGGACGACCCGTCCGACCTGAAGGTGCGGGTGAACCTCGACCTGGCCGCCTGGATTCCCGAGGCGTCCCGCCACAAGGAGGCCGCCCGCACGTTCCTGTCGTACCTGTTCCAGAAGAACGTCATGGACGACTACAACGCCGCACAACTCGGGTACGGGACGACGACGGATGCCGCTCCCGTGACCGATCCGCGCATCGTCGGAATGAAGGAGTACTACGACGACGCGAAGTTCTACCAGGGAGCGTCCGTCGCGATCCCGCTGACGATCCCGACGCAGAACTATCTGCAGGCGATCGTCTACGGGGCCGACCCGGACGGCATCCTCCGAACCATCGACGCCGACTGGGCTCGGCTCGCGATGCGTCAGTGACCGAGAGTCGAAGGAGACCTCACATGGCAACCACCACGGCGACACTCGTCGCCCCGAAAGGCCGCACCGCGAAAGCGGCGGCGGTTCCCCGCACCCGCCGACGGGTCGAGGGCATCTACTACGTGCTCCTCGTTCCGACCCTCGTGCTCTTCAGCCTCACGATCACCCTGCCGGCGATCATGGGCATCTTCTTCAGCTTCACGAACTCGATCGGCTTCGGCGAGTGGGACTTCGTGGGCTTCATCAACTACATCGCCCTCTTCAGCGACCCCGCGATCCTGCAGAGCTACCTCTTCACCCTCGGCTTCGCGCTCGTGACGGTCGTCGTCGTCAACGTCATCGCCTTCCTCCTGGCGGTGGGCCTGACTTCGCGGATCCGCATGAAGACGGGGCTGCGGACGATCTTCGTGATCCCGATGGTGATCTCGGGCATCATCATCGCCTTCGTCTTCAACTTCCTCTTCAGCAATTCGCTGCCGGCGCTCGGACAGGCGACGGGGATTCCGTGGCTCAGCGAGAGCATCCTCGCCAACCCCGACCTGGCGTGGATCGCGATCGTGCTCGTCACGGCGTGGCAGTCGATCCCCGGCAGCCTGCTCATCTACATCGCGGGCCTGCTCGCGATCCCCGGGGAGGTCTACGAAGCTGCCTCGATCGACGGCGCGACCAAGCTGCAGCAGCTCCTGCGGATCACGCTCCCGCTCGTCGCGGGCTACGTCGTGATCAACGTCCTCCTCGGCTTCAAGAACTACCTCAACGCCTACGACATCATCGTCGGTCTCACCAACGGCGGTCCCGGCACCGCGACCCGGTCGATCGCGATGACGATCGTGACGGGCTTCACGGGCGGCGACTACGCCTACCAGATGGCCAACGCGACGGTCTTCTTCGTGTTCGTCATCCTCATCTCGATCCTCCAGCTCCGGCTCACGCGCGGAAGGAACGCACTCTGATGTCGAACGTCCAGCCCGCATTGGCCCTCGAAGAGATCGAGGGGGTCCGCGTCCTCGAAGGCGGTGCGCCCCGCAGGCGAGGCCGCCGCCAGAGCTCGGCGATCGAGCGCCCCGACTGGCCGCTCACGATCATCCTCGTGCTCGCGGCGATCACGGTCCTCGTGCCCCTCTACGTCACGATCTCGATGGCCTTCAAGACGCAGGCGCAGGCGGTCGACGGCAACGCGTTCTCGCTGCCGGCCCCCTTCAGCCTGGAAGGCTTCACGACCGCGTGGGAGCTCACGAACTTCCCCGTCGCGTTCGCGATCTCGGTGCTCGTGACGGCCGGCACCGTCGCGGGGACGATCCTCCTCGGCGCGTTCGCGTCCTTCGCGATCCACCGCAACTGGGACCGCCCCTTCTTCAAGTGGTCGTTCTTCTACCTGCTGGCCGCGATGTTCATCCCGTTCCCCGTGCTGGCACTGCCGCAGATCCAGCTGACCGGCATCACGGGGCTCGACAACCCCGTCGGGGTGACGGTGCTGCACATCATGTTCCAGCTGAGCTTCAGCATCCTGCTCTTCACGGCGTTCCTGCGGTCGATCCCGCACGAGCTCGAGGAGAGCGCCCGCATCGACGGCGCGACGACGTGGCAGGTCTTCTGGAAGCTCATCTTCCCGCTGCTCGCCCCCATGAGCGCGACCGTCGGCATCTTCGCGTTCCTCGCCTCGTGGAACGACTTCATGATGCCGTCGCTCATCACCTCCGACCCGCAGCTGCAGACCCTTCCGGTCGTGCAGAGCATCTTCCAGACTCAGTTCAGCAACAACTACAACGTGTCGTTCGCGTCGTACCTCATGGCCATGGCGCCCGCGATCATCGTCTACCTGTTCGCGCAGCGCTGGGTCATGGAGGGCGTCACGCAAGGCGCCGTCAAGGGCTGAGAAGCCATCTCCGAACCGCACGATCCCCGAAAGGACCCCACGTGACACTGACCGCTCAGACCCGCACGGATGCCGCCGCCGGCCCCGATCAGGCACCCTGGTGGCGCCAGGCCGCCGTCTACCAGATCTACCCCCGCAGCTTCGCGGACAGCAACGGGGACGGACTGGGCGACATCCCGGGGGTGACATCGCGCGCCGACTATCTCGCCGAGCTGGGCGTGGACGCGGTGTGGCTGAGCCCCTTCTACCCGTCCGAGCTCGCGGACGGCGGCTACGACGTCGCGGACTACCGTGACGTCGACCCCCGGCTGGGCACGCTCGACGACTTCGACGCGATGGTCGCGGCGCTCCACGGGCGCGGCATCCGCGTCGTCGTCGACATCGTCCCCAACCACACGTCCGATCAGCACGCGTGGTTCCAGGAGGCGCTCGCCGCGGGCCGCGGCTCGGCGGCGCGCGAGCGGTACATCTTCCGCGAGGGCTCGGGGCCGGGGGGCTCCGAGCCGCCCGCCGACTGGGAGTCGGTGTTCGGGGGACCGGCGTGGGAGCGCGTCGCCGACGGACAGTGGTATTTCCACAACTTCGCGACGGAGCAGCCCGACCTCAACTGGGACCACCCCGAGGTGCGGGCGGACTTCGTCCGCACGCTGCGCTTCTGGTCGGACCGGGGCGTGGACGGGTTCCGGATCGACGTCGCGCACATGCTCACGAAGGACCTCACCGAGCCGCTGCCGTCGCGCGCCGAGCTGGACGCGCTGCCGTTCGACGGCAAGCACCCGCTCATCGACCGCGACGACGTGCACGAGATCTACGCCGAGTGGCGCCGCGTCTTCAACGAGTACGACCCTCCGCGCACGGCCGTCGCCGAGGCGTGGGTCGACGCCTCGCGCATCCCGCTGTACGCGCGTCCCGAGAGCCTCGGGCAGGCGTTCAACTTCGACCTGCTGCAGGCCGACTTCGACGCGGGGGAGTTCCGTCGCGTCGTGACCGACAACCTCGTGCTGGCCGCGGCCTCGGGCTCGTCGAGCACGTGGGTGCTCTCGAACCACGACGTCGTGCGCCACGCGACGCGGTACGGGCTGCCCGCACTCGGGCCGGACGAGCGCGGACGCGACGCCGTCAAGCAGGGGTCGCTGTGGCTGCACTCGGGCGGCCTCGAGCCGCAGCTCGATCGCGAGGCGGGCCTGCGTCGCGCACGGGCCGCCTCGATGTTCCTGCTCGCGCTCCCGGGCTCGGCGTACCTGTACCAGGGCGAGGAGCTGGGTCTCCACGAGGTCGCAGAGATCCCCGCCGCCGAGCGCCAGGACCCGACCTTCTACCGCACGGCGGGCGAGGAGATCGGGCGGGACGGATGCCGCGTGCCCCTGCCTTGGACCGCCGAGGGCCGGTCGCACGGCTTCGGCGCCGACGGGTCGCACCTGCCGCAGCCCGGCTGGTTCGCCCAGTACGCGGTCGACGAGCAGGAGCGGCATCCCGACTCCGTCCTCGAGCTATACCGCGCCGCGCTGCGCCTGCGCGCCGAGCTGCAGACCGGCGAGCGCCTCGAGTGGGTCGAGACGGGGCGCGACGACGTGCTGCGGTTCCGCCGGCCGAACGGGTGGGAGGTCGTGACGAACTTCGGCACGGAGCCCTTCGCGCTCCCCGCGGGCGAGGTGGTGCTCGCGAGCGGAGCCGCCGTCGCCGGCGTCGTGCCGGGCGAGTCGACGGTCTGGATCCGCGGGGCGCACGCGCGCGTCTGACGCGGATCGTCCGCGGCGGCGAGCGGGCCCTCTCGACGGGGGCGCGCTCGCCGCCGTTTGATTCTCGCGTGGCACCGCGATCGAAGGTCTCGCGGGCTCGGCGTAGCACTTTGCCCGCGCCCTCGCCACCCCCCTGTCGTCCGAGGGACGGTCACTTAGCGTGATTCGACCGGGTGAACCCCGATCGAATCAAGGAGGCGACATGGGACTCGACGACAAGATCAAGAACGCGGCTCAGGATGTCGGTGGCAAGGCGAAGGAAGCCGTCGGCGACGCGACGGACAACGAGCGGCTCCAGGCGGAGGGTCAGGCCGATCAGACCAAGGCCCACCTGAAGAAGGCCGGCGAGGACGTCAAGGACGCGTTCAAGTAGCAGTCCGACCGGATCGCCCCTGTCGCCTCGGCGACAGGGGCGATCGTCGCGTGGGCGCATCCGAGGGCGAGCGTCGGGCTGCGCGCTCGATAGCGCTCGGCCGCGAAGCCCGTGAGAATCGATGGACGTCCACGAGCAGGGGAAGAGGAGCATGCCCGCACCGATCAGGGTCACCGTCTGGAGCGAGAACCGCCACGAGCAGACCGACGAGCAGGTCATCCGGATCTATCCGGACGGCATGCACGCCGCGATTGCGGAGGGCATCCGCGAGAACCTCGGCGAACAGGTGATCGTCCGCACCGCGACCCTCGATGAACCCGAGCACGGGCTCAGCGAGGAAGTGCTCGCCGAGACCGACGTCTTGACGTGGTGGGGGCACATCGCGCACGGCGAGGTCGACGACGCCGTCGTCGAGCGCGTCCACCGGCACGTGCTCGCGGGCATGGGCCTGGTCGTCCTGCACTCAGGGCACTGGTCCAAGATCTTCGTGAAGCTCATGGGCACGTCGTGCACGCTCCGGTGGCGCGCCGAGCAGGATCGCGAACTCGTGTGGACGGTCGACCCGACGCATCCGATCGCGCAGGGGATCCCGCATCCCATCGACATCCCCGCTCAGGAGATGTACGGCGAGTTCTTCGACATCCCCGCGCCCGACGAGCTCGTGTTCGTGAGCTCGTTCAGCGGGGGAGAGGTGTTCCGCTCGGGCTGCACGTTCCGGCGCGGCCACGGGCGGATCTTCTACTTCAGCCCCGGCGACCAGGACTATCCCGTCTACCACCACCGCGACGTGCGCCGCGTCATCGCGAACGCCGTCGAGTGGGCCCGCACCGATCGGCCCGAGCGCGCCGCGCCCACGCTTCTGAGGTACGAGACGGGCGAGTTCTTCGCGGGCAAGGGGTACGCGGATGCCGCTCCGGAGATCGCCGCAGCGCGCGCGGCCGCCGAAGCCGGCGTGACCGAGCCGCGCGGATGAGCGCCGCCCGCTCATTCCGGGTGGTGCCGGCCGACGGCGGTCCGCTGCGCGTCGTCGTCGTCGGCGCGGGCCCCATGGGTCGCGCGTGGCTGCGGACGATCGCCGAGAACGACGACGTCGAGCTCGTCGGGATCGCCGATCTCACGGTCGCGACGGCCGACGAGGCGGCGGCAGAGGTCGGTCGTCCAGGCCTCGCGACGGGCGCCGATGCCGTCGAGCTCGTGCGCCGCACGGGCGCCCAGGCCGTCATCGACGTCACGATCCCCGCCGCGCATCATCCCGTGACGGCGGCCGCGCTGCACGCGGGGGTTCCCGTGCTGGGTGAGAAGCCCGTCGCGGCGACCGTCGCGGAAGGGCTCTCGCTCGCCGCCTCCGCACAGCTGAGCGGTCAGCTCTTCATGGTGAGCCAGTCCCGCCGCTACAACGATCACCTGTTCACGGCGAGAGCGCACGCCGGAGCGCTCGGCCGCATCGGGATCGTCTCGGTCGACTTCTTCAAGGCGCCTCGGTTCGGCGGCTTCCGCGACGCGATGGCGAGCCCGCTCCTGCTCGACATGGCGATCCACCAGTTCGACATGGCCCGGTTCCTGCTCGGAACGGATCCCGTGGCGGTCGTGTGCGACGAGTACAACCCCGCCTGGAGCTGGTATGCCGGTGATGCCGCGGCGAACGCCGTCTTCGAGTTCGAGGGCGGAACGCGCTTCGTCTACAACGGCAGCTGGTGCAGCCCCGGATCCGAGACGTCGTGGAACGGCTCCTGGCGACTTTCTGGCGAGCGGGGCACGCTGCTGTGGGACGGCGAGGGCGTGCCCACCGTGCAGACCGACGGGGCCGACGACCCGGCACCGGCCGAGGCCGCGCCGGGAAGCGAGATCGCGGGATCGCTGCGCGAGTTCGTCGCGGCGCTGCGGACGGGGGCCGAGCCGATGGGGCGGGTGGATGCCAACATCCTGAGCCTCGCGATGGTCGAGGCCGCCGCGCTCAGCGCCCGCACGGGTCGTCGCATCGCGCTCGACGAGATCCTCGACGCGTCGTTCGAGACGGCGCTCGCTGCGGAGTCCGACCCCGCGGTGCGCGAGGTGCTGGGGGCCTGGCCGTCGGTGCGCGAGGGGCTCTCGGGCGCGGCGCGCTGAGCGGCGGTCCGGACGGCGTCAGGGAGTCTCGCGCGCGACGCGGTAGCGCGAGGTGGTCATCGAGCAGATCATCATGACTGCTCCTCGCTGCGTGCTCCGCCGGCCGCGGACGCCGTCGACCACCGTCGACGATAGGCGCTCGGGCTCATCCCGTGAAGATGCGAGAACCGCCGCGAGAAATACAGCGGATCGTCCCAGCCGACATCGCGCGCGATCTCGCCCACGGCCCGATCGGTTGACGAGAGCAGCTGTGCCGCGCGCGTGAGCCGTTCACGCTCGACATAACGCTGGGGAGGGATGCCGAGACTCGCCGTGAACAGATGCGTCAGCCGCGACGGCGAGAGCGTCGCGATGCGCGCGAGCGCCTCGACGCCCAGGTCCCCCGCGAGGTCGGCGCCGACGTGCTCCATGACCCGCAGCAGACGCTCGTCGACGCGGCCGCGCAGGGGGTTCTGCGTGTCGAGCCACAGGAGTGCGGCTTCGAGCGCGTTCATCGCGAACATCTCGGACTGCGCGAGTGATCCCGTCGACGATCGCGCGCACGTGCGCAGCGCCGCGAGGACGCGCGGGCGCATCTCGCCCGCCGCGTGCACCCGGCCGACGCCGCCCGCCTCGACGGGCCAGTCCAGGAGCGGCAGCCACTCGGCGCGCGGATGGAAGTGCGCGAAGACGAGCGACCACGAATCGACGGCGGTGCCGTAGTCGTGCGGCGCGTGGGGCCGCAGCAGCACCGTGTCGCCGACACCCGACACGATCGTGCCGGTGGGCCCGACGACGCGGCCGGCGCCGGCCACGGTGTGGATGAGGAGCCAGTCCGAGGTGCCCCGCTCACGCCACGTCGTGTAGTCGGCGCCCTCCGTGAACTCGCCCGCGACGACGCGGACGACGTGCGGATGCGTCGCTTCCCGTGGCGCAGCGGTCGGTGCGCTCACAGCAGGATCTTCCATGCCATCGCCCGATCATCCCATGGCGTGACTCACTGCAACAGGAGAGAGTTGCCGCCATGTCCATCACCGCCAGCACTGTCCCGGGTCTCGCCGACGAGTACCGGGAGCACGGCGTCGTGCACGTTCGGGGTCTTCTCGACCCCGCCGAGGTCGCCGAGATTCGCACTGTCTTCATGGAGCAGGTCGAGCGCGACCGCTCCATCGGGCGCGACGACAACATCGCCGCCGACGACGTTCTCGCGCAGTATCCGCGCTTCGTCCACCCGCACCGCCGCACCGATCTCGCCGTCGGCCGGCTCGCGCGTCGGTGGATGCTCGACCCGCGCATCGCGGGGCGGGTCGCCGAGATGGTGGGTCCCGTGCACGCGGCGCAGTCGATGTTCTACTTCAAGCCGCCGACCGCGCGCGGTCAGGCGCTGCACCAGGACAACATCTTCCTGCAGTCGCACCCCGAGACCTGCATCGCGGCGTGGATCGCGATCGACGACTGCGACGGCGAGAACGGCGGGCTCAAGATCGTGCCCGGCTCGCATCGCTACGAGATCGTCTGCCCCGACGAGGCCGACCCCGAGGAGTCGTTCACGAGCACCGCGATCACCCTCCCGGAGGGGTTCTCGGCGGTGCAGACCGAGCTCGCCGCGGGCGACGTCCTCTTCTTCCACGGAAGCATGGTGCACGGCTCGGGTCCCAACCGCTCCGCCGATCGCTTCCGCCGGTCGCTCATCTTCCATTACGTCCCGGTCGACAGCGTCGAGATCGCCCGCTTCTACAACCCGCTGCTCGCGCTCGACGGGATCGAGGTCACGATCGCCGAAGCTGCCGACGGCGGGGCCTGCGGCGACGGATGGGCGCCGGTCGCGCCGCACTGACGGCGCGGCATCCGTCTCCCGGCGTGTCAAGCACGCTTGACTTCTACGAGGCCCACGCCTAGCGTGTCAAGCGTACTTGACTCGTGAGGAGCGGATCGTGGAGCAGAAGCAGGGCACGACGGCCTATCAACCCCTCGCCGGCATCGGCTGGCTCGCGATCTGGACGATCGCGTGGCTGGCCACGCTCGCGCTCGCGCAGTTCGCGCCCGAGGCGCTGTGGGACGCGCAGCCCGTCCTGAGCTGGATCGCGATCGCGCTCAACGTCGCCGTCGGCATCGTCTGGATCGCGTCATACGCCCGGTTCCTGCGCGGCGCCGACGACCTGCAGCGCAAGATCCAGATGGATGCCATGGCGGCGGCGCTGGGGGCAGGGCTCGTGGGCGGATGCGCCTACGCGGCCGCGAGCAGCGCCGGGCTCGTGTCGTTCGACTCCGACATCGCGTTCCTGATCGCGCTCATGGCGGTCGCGTATCTCATCGCGATCCTCGTCGGAAGTCTGCGGTACCGGTGAGGAATCACGTGCGGGCGCTGCGCACCGAGCGCGGCTGGACGCAGCTCGACCTCGCCGTTCAGCTCGGTCTCTCGCGGCAGTCGGTCAACGCGATCGAGAAGGAGAAGTTCGACCCGAGCCTGCCGATCGCCTTCCGCATCGCGCGGCTCTTCGACCTGAGCATCGAGCAGATCTTCCTCGACGAGGGCTGACCAGCGCTCGCGGGGTCAGCGGTCGCGTGTCAGAGCCGGCCGATCCCCATGGCGACGATGACGACGCCGATGAGCATCACGATCGCGGCCGTGATCGCCTCGCCGTTGCGGGTGAGCCATTCGCGCGTGTCGACGAGCCGCGGCTCCATGCGAGCGGGCGCCGCCAACGACGCGATGATCGGCACCGCGACCGTCGAGGCGCCGATGAGCGTGTACAGCGCGATCGCGACGACCGCGTCGGTGAGGGATTCGGCATCGGCGCGCAGGCTCAGTCCCGCGGCTGCAGCGATGAGGAGTGCCTTGGCGCGGAAGTTCAGCAGCAGTGCGAGCCCGAACGACGACCAGGGGCCCAGGGTCTCGGTCGTGCGCAGCCACGCCGGGAGCGAGTGGTCGGTGCGCCGGCGGGCGCGCCACAGCGAGAAGATGCCGAGCCCGATGAGCGCGATGCCGATGATGATCTCGAGGACGCCGACCACTTCGTCCTGCCGGCGCGGCAGGCGCGACGCCGGGACGAACTGCGCCGCCAGAGTGCAGAGCGTCACGACGAGCACCATGCCCACGACCCACCCGATGAGGAACGGGAGGGCCGAGCGCGAGCGGTTCGGCGAGAGCAGGATCAGCAGCGCCACCATGATCGGCAGCGTGCTGAGCGCGAGCGCGACGGCGAGGGGCAGCACATAGCCGATCGCCTGCATCCGCCCTACTCCCTCAGTGCGCGCTCGCCGCGCCGCACCTGCACGGCGAGGCGTCGCTTCACACTAGCGAAGAGCGGTGGCGTCGCGCGGGGTGCGCGTCACGCCGGGTGAGGGCGCTCGGGAGGAGGCGTCCGGTTCGCGGAGCGCTGTGTCGTCGGTCAGGCCCCGCGCCGGATGTAGCGCATGAGGCCGAGGATGATCGCGACGACGAGGATGATGATCCCGATCCACAGGAGGAACTGCGCCGTCTGGACGAAGATGCCCAGGAGCAGCAGGACGATTCCGACCACGAGCAGGATCACGGCTAGTGCTGTCATGAGCATGACTCTGGCGGCGACGTCGCGCGCCGTCGACCCCCTTGAAGCGCACCCGCGGATGTGCCATACGCGTCGTGGCCCCGGCCGTCCCGCGGTGCTACCGTGAGCCGCGGCATCCGGTCGTCCTCGCTGTCCGCGCCTCAGCCGTCGTCGTCCTCGTCGTCCTCGTCATCCTCGTCCGGGAGGGACCATGCAGCTCGTCCAGATCGCACAGCACGCCGACGACCTCGAGCGCGCGTCCGCCTTCTATCGCCGGCTGCTCGAGTCGGATCCGATCGGCCTCTTCGACCCGCCGGGGCTGCTCTTCTTCAACCTCGACGGCGTGCGACTGCTGCTGGACCGCAATGCGCCGTCGTCGCTCGTGTACGTGCGCGTCGACAACGTGCACGAGACGATCGAGCGCCTCACCGGAGTCGAGGTGGTCGCCCGCCCGCACATGATCTTCGCCCACGCGGACGACACCCTCGGGCCCGCCGGGCAGGAGGAGTGGCAGGCGTTCATCCGCGACTCCGAGGGCAACACCGTCGGGCTCATCTCGTTCCACCCGCGCGAGGAGTAGCCGCCGGGGGATCCGCGTCGGCGCGTAGCCTGGAGGGGTGAGCGCCTACGTCTCGGCGTTCGAGCTGTTCTCCATCGGAGTAGGACCCTCGAGCTCCCACACGGTCGGTCCCATGCGGGCCGCCCTCGATTTCGCGGCGCGCCTGCGCGCCACCGGCCACCTCGAGCGCGTCTCCCGCGTCGCGTGCACGCTGTACGGATCGCTCGGCGCGACGGGCATCGGCCACGGCACGCCCGATGCCGTCGTCGCGGGGCTGCAGGGCGAGGCCCCCGACACGGTGGATCCGGATGCCGTCCGCAAGGCCTGGACGGACTGGCCCGACGGGCGCGTCCTGATGCTGGACGGCACGCACGGCATCGCCTTCGCGAAGACCGACATCGCCTTCGCGCCCCGCACGCGCCTGCCGGGGCATCCCAACGCGATGACGCTCGAGGCGTTCGCCGGCGATGGTGCGGCGCTCGCCGAGTCGACCTACTACTCGATCGGGGGAGGGTTCATCCGCCGCGACGGCGAGTCTCCGACCGTCACCGCCGCTCCCTTCCCGCACCGCTTCGACAGCGCGGGAGAGCTGCTCGCGATCTGCGACGAGCGCGGGCTGACGATCGCCGAGGTCGCGCGCCTCAACGAGGAGGCCCTCCGCACCGATGTCGAGATCGCGGCTGGTCTCGACGCGATCTGGGACGCGATGGCCGGATGCATCGAGGCGGGACTGCGCGCCGATGGTGAGCTCCCCGGCATCCTGCGTGTCAAGAGGCGCGCCGCCTCGATCCGTCGCCAGCTCGAGGATGCCGAGTCGAGCGGACACCGCGAGCTGCCGGGCGAGTGGCTCGGCGCCTTCGCGCTCGCCGTCAACGAAGAGAACGCGTCGGGTGGCCGTGTCGTGACGGCTCCGACGAACGGCGCGGCCGGCATCCTCCCCGCTGTCGCGATGTACTGGTGGCGCTACCTGGCCGACTCGGGCCTCGGCGCGGGCAACGCCGTGACGCCCTACGGCGAGCTGGTCGGGAGCGCGCTCTTCGGCTACCAGGGGCGGCCGCTGGCCGAGGGGCGAGGCGACGAAACGGCGCCCATCGACGAGGGGCTCGTGGCCGAGGCGAACCGGCGGCGCGGCATCCGTCGATTCCTGCTGACCGCCACCGCGCTCGGGTCGCTCTTCAAGGCGAACGCCTCGATCTCGGGCGCAGAGGGCGGGTGCCAGGCCGAGGTCGGATCGGCGTGCGCGATGGCCGCCGGCGGCCTCACGGCCGTCATGGGCGGCACGAACCGCCAGATCGAGAACGCCGCCGAGATCGCGATGGAGCACCACCTCGGCCTCACGTGCGATCCGGTCGGCGGGCTCGTGCAGATCCCGTGCATCGAGCGCAACGCGATCGCCGCCTCGACCGCCGTGACCGCCGCGCGCCTCGCGCTGCGCGGCGACGGCTCGCACTACGTCTCGCTCGACGCCGTCGTCGAGACGATGCGCCAGACGGGCATCGACATGTCGCACAAGTACAAGGAGACGAGCGAGGGCGGCCTCGCGGTCAACGTCATCGAGTGCTGACGCGGGGGTCCTCGGGTGGGGGCCTCGCGTGGGGGCCTCGGGTGGGGTGAGTTGGTGCCGCGTGCGCGGCCCGGATGCGACCGCGCCTCACCCTGAAAATGGGTGCGGCTTCGGTGTGGGGTGAGTCGGCGTCGCATGCGCGGGCCGGTTGCGACCACGCCTCACCCCGGATGTGGGTGTGCGGGGTTCGCGTGGGGTGAGTTGGTGCCGCGTGCGCGGCCCGGATTCGACCGCGCCTCACCCTGAAACTGGGTGCGGCTTCGGTGTGGGGTGAGTCGGCGTCGCATGCGCGGGCCGGTTGCGACCACGCCTCACCCCGAATGTCGGCGCGGGTTCGCGTCGGGTGCGCTGGTGCCGCGTGCGCGTCCGGGAGGCGACGTTGTCTCACTCCCGCGCCCCGCGCTCGATCAACGAGCGGGGCGGCTCAGGGTCGGGGCGGCGACGATCCACCCCGATGAGTCAGGACGCGAGATGCTGCGGCGCGGCTTGCACGTCGGGATCAGGCATCCGGATCCCAACCGCGGCGCAGGAGCGTCTCTTTCACGAGCTGAACCCCGTATGGCGCGTTCTCGAAGGGCGAGTGCCCGCGGACGTGCCGGGCGGTGAGGCGCACGACTTCCCAGCCACACGCGGCGTATGCGTGGTACTTCTCGATGTCGCGGTCCCACTGGGTGCGGTTGGTCCGGTGATGGTCGCCCTCGATCTCGACGATCGTGCGCTGGCCGCGATAGACGATCTCGCTGATGCCGCAGAGACGACCGGCGTCGTCGCGGATCTCCACGTCGAGCTCGGGTTCGGGCAGGCCGGCGGCTGCGGCATCCATCCGATACTCGGACTCGAGCGGCGAGGAGCTGCCGACACGAATCTGCTCGAGGGCATCGAGCAGCTTGATGGCGCCCCTCCGTCGGCCGGTCTCCGCCGCGACTCGGAGCCGCCCGATCGTCGAGACGCGCGCGCCGGGCCGCGGCCGCCCGCGATCGTCGCGTGTCACCCGGACGAGTGCATCGCCGACGGTGACGAGTTCGCGCACCGTGAGTTCCCGACCGAGCATCGCCCAGGCCGAAGCGGGACTTGCCACGGGGAGTCCTTCGTGAGTGCTCACGTGGACGAGATGCTCCGCGACCTTTCGACGACGGATGCCGCGGCGCTGCGGGGCGGAGTGGGGCGGGCAGGCCGCCACCTCGAGCCGGGGCCCAGGGTCGATAGGCGCTCCGTAGAGGGCGAGCGCGGTCCGACCTGCGAAGAACGCCCACGGCGCCATGACGGTGGCCAAGGCGCGCGCTTCGCGCAG
The DNA here is from genome assembly GCF_022761035.1 of Microbacterium sp. SS28. Lineage (GTDB taxonomy): Bacteria > Actinomycetota > Actinomycetes > Actinomycetales > Microbacteriaceae > Microbacterium. The sequence continues at coordinate 968,760 of NZ_JAKWJP010000001.1, read as the reverse complement.
CACGAGTCGCCTGTTCACCTCGTCGACGGACAGCCAGTCGTCGAGATCGGGCTCTTCGGGTTCGAGCGTGGGCGCGATGCGAGTGCCGCGGAATGGGCGCTCGAGATCCTTGGCTCGCAGGCGGCGGGGTGTCACGCCGGCACCGAGCGCCTCCCCGCAGGAGAAGGTGTGCGTCAACGTTGCGGGCAGCGGTGCGGGGGATGCAGGCATCCCACACTGTCGAACCTCGGCCACGTCGGCGCGGGCTGCGGCGGACGATCCGGGGACAGGCCCGGGAGTCGATGCCCTGGGGAGGAAGCCGCGAGAAGGGGTGATCTGTCGTCGGATCCGTGGACGCGATGCGGCAGTTGCTCACCCCGCCGTGGACGGGCGCATGGGGTGAGTTGGCGTCGCGTCGCGCGCCACGACCCGGCAGGTACTCACCCCACCGGGTTCGCGCAATCGGGAGAGGGTGATTCTCCGTCGTCCCTGGGGCCGCGACCCGGCACAAACTCACCCCACCGAGGACGGGCGCATTCGCATGGGGTGAGTTCGGGTCGCGTCGCGCGCAACGACCCGGCGCGTACTCACCCCACCGGGTTCGCGCAATCGGGAGAGGGCGATTCTCCGTCGCCCGTGGGGCCGCGACCCGGCACATACTCACCCCGCCTCGGAAGGGCATCTTCGCCTGGGGTGAGTTCGCGTCGGTTCGCGCGGGTGGACCAGGCACAAACTCACCCACCTCGGAGGGGAGTATCCGCATGGGGTGAATTGGCGTCGCGTCGCGCGCGTCGACCCGGCACAAACTCACCCACCGCGGAGGGGCGTATCCGCATGGGGTGAGTTCGCGTCGCGTCGCGGGCGACGACCCGGCACAAACTCACCCCACCGAGGAGGGGCATGTCCGCAGGGGGTGAGTTGGCGTCGGTTCCCGCGCGACGACCCGGCAGGTACTCACCCCACGACCGGCGCCGCGCCCCGCACTCACCCCACCGAACGCCAGCGGACGGATGTCGCGCACGCGCCCGTTCGCCGCCCGCGAACTCCTGGCACTCTCACGTGTCGAGTGCTAATCTGGTCGCAGTTGAGTCGACCCGGCTCAACTTTGAAACCTCAACGAACCCCTCATCAGAAGGAGACGAAATGGCCAGCTACGACCCGTTCCGCGACCTCGACCGCCTCGCGTCGAGCCTTCTCGAGACGCGGCGAGGACCCCGTCGCATGCCGATGGACCTTTACCGCGACGGCGACCACTACGTGCTGACCGCCGACATGCCGGGCGTCGACCCGGGCTCGGTGGACATCGACGTCGACGGCCAGCTGCTGACGATCCGCGCCGAGCGCTCGCTCACGACCGGCGAAGGCGTCAAGTGGATCACGCGCGAGCGCGAGGCGGTGAGCTTCCTGCGCCAGCTCAACCTCGGACAGGGCATCGACACCGAGCGCATCACAGCCAACTACTCGAACGGGGTCCTGAGCGTCACGATCCCCGTGAGCGAGAAGGCGAAGCCGCGCAGGGTCGAGGTCTCGTCCGACTCCGGCGCCCCCACGATCCAGGCGCACGAGAACCGCGACGAGCCGCAGCCGATCGAGCAGTGAGCTGATCGCGCAGCCCCTCGCGAACCGCCCCCGAGCCCGTGCTCGGGGGCGGTTCGCGCTCTAGGCTGACGCCATGCCCGAGCACGTCGCTCCCAAGAGCCGCAGGCGCGGGCGCCCGCGCGGCGGCGAGACGGGTGCCCGCGAGCGCATCCTCGCGTCCGCGATCGAGGAGTTCGGCGAGCAGGGATACGACGGCGCGACGATCCGCGGCATCGCGACGCGCGCGGGGGTGGACTCGGCCCTCGTGCACCACTACTTCGGCACGAAGGCCGACCTGTTCGCCGAAGCGGTCGGCGCGCCGATGCGTCCCGACGTCGATGTACCCGCCCTGCTCGCGGGGCCGCGCGACGAGCTCGGAGAGCACATCGTGAGGTACGTCCTCGAGATGTGGGAGCGGCCCGAAGTGCGCAAGCGCGGCGTCGTGCTGATGAGGCACGCGCTCGGCAACCGGCTCGCGACGCCGCTCATGGCGGGGTTCCTCTCGCGAGAGCTCGTGGGCAGGATCGCCGCCGAGCTCGGCACGCCCGATGCCGAGCTGCGCGCGACGCTCGTCGCGTCGCAGATCGCAGGACTCCTCCTCGCGCGGCACGTGCTGAAGCTGCCCGCGATGACTGCGGCATCCGTCGACGATCTCGTCGCCTGGGCGGGGCCCACGGTGCAGAGGTACCTCGTCGGCACCCCTTGACGCCCGACGGCGCGGGGAGGATTATTCATCGCGTGATGAATAACTCGCCCGGCAGCGCCGTCGAGGTGCGCGGACTGCACGTCCGCCGCGGAACGACCGAGGTCTTCACGAGCCTCGATCTCGACATCCCGCGCGGTCAGATCACGGGCCTCATGGGCCCCTCCGGATGCGGCAAGACGACGCTCATCCGCTCGATCGTCGGCGTGCAGAAGGTCGCGGGCGGCACCGTCACGGTGCTCGGCGAGCCCGCCGGCACGACCGCGCAGCGCCGCCGCGTCGCGTACGACACGCAGGCCGCGTCGGTGTACGGCGACATCACGATCCAGCAGAACCTGCGCTACTTCGCGCGGATCATCGGCGCCCCCGCGCAGGACGTCGACCGCGTCATCGAGCAGGTCGGACTGAGCGACCAGGCCAAGCAGACCGTCGACAGCCTGAGCGGTGGGCAGGAGAGCCGCGTCTCGCTCGCCATCGCGATGCTCGGCAGCCCCGAGCTGCTCGTCCTCGACGAGCCGACCGTCGGTCTCGACCCCCTGCTGCGGTCCGAGCTGTGGGCGATCTTCCGCGGCCTCGCCGACGACGGCGCGACGATCATCGTGAGCAGCCACGTCATGGACGAGGCCCTGCGCTGCGACCGGCTCGTGCTGCTGCGGGGCGGCCGCATCATCGCCGACACGACTCCCGACGGCCTGCTCGCCGACACAGGGCAGACGGATCCGGATGCCGCATTCCTCGCACTCATCGAGAGGGATGCCGCGGCATCCGCCGAATCGCATCCCCAGACGCGCCGCTCCCTGCGACAAGCTCAGGAGCCCGACTCCGAGGGACCCGTGCAATGAACGGCGCGCGCACCTTTGCGACGGCGGGCCGCGTGCTTCGGCAGCTGAGCCACGACCACCGCTCGATCGCTCTCATGCTCATCGCGCCGAGCCTTCTCGTCGGCCTGTTCGCGTGGCTGTTCAGCGATCAGGAGGGTGTCTTCGACATCTACGGGCCTCCGATCCTGGCGCTCTTCCCGTTCATCATCATGTTCCTCATCACGTCGATCACGACGCTGCGCGAGCGCCGCTCGGGCACCCTCGAGCGGCTCATGACGACGCCGCTCGGCAAGGCCGACTTCATCCTCGGCTACGCCCTCGCATTCGGTCTCATGGCGATGATCCAGGCCATCGTCACCGTGTCGTTCGCCGTCCTCGTGTGCGGCCTCGACCCGGAGGGGCCGGCGTGGCAGCTGGGACTCGTCGCCGTGTCCGACGCCGTGCTCGGCATGGCGCTCGGCCTGCTCGCGAGCGCGTTCGCCCGCACGGAGTTCCAGGCTGTGCAGTTCATGCCGCTCATCGTCTTCCCGCAGATCCTGCTCGGCGGACTTTTCATGCCGCGCGACCAGATGCCCGACGCGCTGTACGCGATCAGCAAGGTGCTGCCGCTGAGCTACGCGATCGACGCGATCAACGCCGTGACGGCGGGCGACGAGGGGTGGGACGTCTACGGCCCGCTGCTCGTGGTCGGCGGGTTCCTCGTCGCCGCGCTGGTGCTCGCGTCGCTGACATTGCGGCGTCGCACGCCGTAGGTCGCCGGGCGCCGGGCCAGCAGCCGGGTCCAACCGAGCGATGGCTGGGATGCCACCCCTCGGCAGGTTCGGGGGCCGGCCTTGCGACCGGCAGCCGGGTCAGCAGCCGGGTTCGACGCGGCGCAGCTTGGCGGTCAGCTCGCGCAGCTGCGTGAGCTCGCCCTCGCTGAGGACCGACATCCGCTCGGCGATCGCGCGACCGTGCGTCGACGCGAGCCGCCGGAACATCGCCGCCCCCTCGTCCGTCGCGTGCACGAGGGCGCCGCGCCCGTCGTCGGGGTCGGCGCACTTGGACAGCAGGCCGCGCGTCACCATGCGGTCGACGAGGCGCGAGACGCTCGGCTGGCTGATGAGCATGTTCGCCGTCACGTCGCGCAGCCGCGCGGTCTGATCCTCGCCGCGCGTCACGGTCAGCAGCACGTCGTACTCCGCCTGCGAGAGCGTCGTGCCCTCGAAGTCGCCGCTGATGTCGCCGAACACCTCGTGCTGCGCGCGGAAGAGGCTCTCCCACGCGTCGATCGCGAGTCGCCGGTCGGTCATAGGCACAACTTTACGGCGAACACGGTGTCTGCGGGCGGGGCCTTAGGCTGACCGCATGGGCAGGCTCGTCCGGCGTGTCGCCGTGTTCATCGTCGCGGCATCCGTCCTCGTCGTCGGTTTCGGCGTCGTCTCGAGCCTCGTGCCCGCCGACGAGTCGACGGCGTCGGTCTCCACCGATCTCGACGACTTCCGGTTCGCGAGCCTCGACGTCGACTACACGCTGGGTCGCGCCGACGACGGCGCGAGCACGCTCGAGGTCGTCGAGCGGTTCGTCGCGGTCTTCCCCGAGTACGACCAGAACCGCGGCATGCGCCGGCTCGTGCCGGACATGTATCTCGGCGTGCCCGTGCGGCCGGAGTTCGTGTCGATCACAGACGGCGAGGGCGGTGAGCGGCCCGCCGAGGTCGAGCACGAGGACGGCGTCTTCTCGATGACCTCCCGCGCCGACGACTACGTGCACGGCGAGCAGACGTACGTCTTCACGTACACGCTCGAGAACGTCGTGCTGCCCGACGGCGAGGCGGGTGCCGACGAGTTCTACTGGAACGTCAACGGTCTCGAGTGGCCGCAGTCGTTCGGCCGTGTGACGGCGACGCTGCATCTCGACGAGACGCTCGCCGCCGCGCTGACCGGTGCGACCGCGTGCTACCGCGGATACGAGGGCTCGACCGAGACGTGCGCGATCGAGACGAGATCGGCCCTCACGCCCACTCCAGACGCCGCTGACGCGGCGCCCGGAGCCTCGGGGCGGGTGGACCCGGCTTCGACCGAGGTCTTCGCCGAGACCGGCGAGCTGCTGCCGTACCAGACCATGACGATGGCGGTCGGGTTCGAGCCCGGCACCTTCACGCCGTTCGACTCGTCGTACTTCGCATCGACGTGGGGCTGGCTGCAGGCGGTCTTCGCGGTCGGCGTCCTCGGCGGCGTCGGCTGGGCGTTCGTGACGCGGTCTCGCCGGCTGCGCGACGAGACCGGCCGTCCGACGATCATCGCGGAGTACACGCCGCCCGCCGCGATCGACGCCCTGGAGAGCGCCGTCCTGCTCGGGCGCACGTCCAAGGGGATCCCCGCCGAGGTGCTCGAGCAGGCCGTGGTCGGCAGCATCCGGATCCTGGAAGGCGACCCCGGCTGGTTCGGGAAGGTGAAGCTGCGGGCCCAGCTGGTCGACCCGTCGCGCGCCGACGGCGACGGCCTCATGCTCCTCGACGGCCTCTTCCCGGGCTTCGCGCCGGGGGAGGAGTACGAGTTCGGGCAGACCGACCGCCGGCTGTCGTCGACGGCGCAGAAGATCCTCAAGGCCGCGAACACCGAGCTGCAGCGACGCGGCCTGCGCCGGAAGGTGCCCGTCCTCGTGCGTGCGCTTCCGATCGTCGCGACGGGCATTGCGGCCGGGCTCGTGTTCCTCTTCGGCGTGACCGCGCTCGACGCCGCCGTCGTCGAGTGGGTGCCGCTCGTCGTCATAGTCCTGGCTGTGCTCGCCGAGCTGCTCGTGATCGGGCTCGTGTCGCACAAGCCGCTCACGGCGCTCGGCGCCGAGACGCGCGATCACCTCGCGGGCCTCAAGGTCTTCATCGAGTGGGCGGAGGCAGACCGCATCCGGATGCTGCAGTCCCCGCAGGGCGCCGAGCGGGTCCGCGTCGACACGACGGATCGCCGCGAGATGCTCCGGCTCTACGAGACCCTGCTGCCCTACGCCGTCGTATTCGGCCAGGAGAAGCAGTGGGCGAAGGAACTCGCCGTGCTGTACGGCGACGGCGGATCGCCCGGCTGGTACGCGGGCTCCAGCGGGTTCAGCGCATCGGCCTTCTCGTCCGGGATCGGCACGCTCTCGACGAGCACGTCCGCCTCGTCGTCCTCCGGCGGGTCGGGCGGCGGAGGCTCGGCCGGCGGGGGCGGCGGGGGCGGCGGCGGAGGCGGCGTCTAGCCTCGCCCTCGCGTCTCACCCGATGCGGGCGACACGGTGTCGCCGCCCGCATCGCAGGCCCTCGCGCGCGGCCACCCGCGCCGATAGCATCCGGATTGACGGGTGCGGGGAGCTCGGGTCCCGTCGTCGGGCAATGCGAACAGGACGGTCGAAGGAGATTCCCATGGCTTCCAACTCAGCGGCAGACATCGTCAAGGCGGTGGGAGGTGCCGCGAACATCCAGAGCCTCACGCACTGTGCGACGAGGCTCAGATTCCAGCTCCGCGACGGCGGCAAGGTCGACACGGCGGCGGTCGAGGCCGTGCCCGGCGTCATGGGGGCGGTGCCGCAGGCAGGCGACCGGTTCCAGGTCGTCATCGGCGGCGGAGTGCAGAACGTCTACAACGACATCCAGGCGCTGCCCGAGATGCAGGACGGCGGGGGCGCCGCTCCCGCCGAGGAATCGCTCGACGACATCAAGGCGCGCGAGCGGGCGAAGGGCGTCCGCGGCAAAGTCGCGTGGATCGACTCGTTCTTCGAGTTCCTGTCGGACTCGTTCCGGCCGATCCTCGGCGCTCTGCTCGGGGCATCCTTCTTCATCACGTTCATGGCGCTCATGGCGACGCTCGGCGTGATCCCGCCCTGGAACGCGCCCGGCGTGACCCTCGACCCCTCGTGGGCATTCATCAACCTCATGTGGCAGTGCGTCTTCGTCTTCCTGCCGCTCATGGTCGCGTACAACGCCTCGGCAAAGATCGGCGCCGACCCGTGGGTCGGCTTCTCGATCATGGCCGTGCTCATGCTGCCCGGATTCGCCGCGCTCAAGGGCGAGGCGACCGAGCAGGTCGTCTTCGGCTCGACGGTGTTCATCGTCCCGATCTTCGGCTTCCCGCTGACGATCTTCGACTACAGCTCGCAGGTCTTCCCGCCGCTGCTCATGGCGGCCGTCCTCGGCCCGCTCTACAAGCTGCTGCGCAAGATCATCACGCCGAACCTGCAGCTCATTTTCGTCCCGTTCTTCGCGATGCTCATCATGATCCCGCTGACGGCCTTCATCATCGGCCCGATCGGCGTCTACGCGGGCGCCGCGCTCGCTCAGGGCCTGGCCGCGATCAACCAATGGTCGCCGTTCATCTTCGCGATCATCATTCCGCTCGCGTATCCGTTCATGGTGCCGCTGGGTCTGCACTGGCCGATCAACGCGGTCATGCTGCTCAACATCAACACGCTCGGGTACGACTTCATCCAAGGCCCCATGGGCGCGTGGAACTTCGCGTGCTTCGGCGCGACGGCGGGCGTCCTCGTTCTGTCGCTGCGTCACCGCGACACGCAGATGCGGCAGACCTCGACGGGTGCGCTCGCGGCGGGTCTGCTCGGCGGCATCTCCGAACCGTCTCTGTACGGTATCCATCTGCGGTTCAAGCGCATCTATCCGCGCATGCTCGTCGGGTGCTTCGTGGGCGGTCTCGTGATCGGCGTCGGCAGCCTCGTCCTGGGCCTGCCGGACGGCGTCACGACGACGGCGTTCGTCTTCACGTCGCTGCTCACGATCCCCGCGTTCAACCCGATCGGGCTGTACGCGATCGCGATCGCGGCTGCCTTCTTCACGGCGATGTTCCTCGTGATCTTCTCGAACTTCCGCACGCCCGAGCAGCAGGCGGAGTTCGAGGCGGCACGCGACGCCGCCGAGGCGGCTGCCGCTGCCGAGCACCTCGCCCCTGCGACGGTCGAGGCCTCCGCAGGACGATCGATCGACGCATCGGATGCCGCACCCGCGGCCGCGGCAGTGGCCGCGCCGACCGCGACGGCGGTGCTCGAGAGGGTCGCGATCGAGGTCGCGGCCCCGCTCGCCGGCAGGGTCATCGCGCTGTCCGAGGTGCCCGATCCCGTCTTCGCGGGTGGGGTCATGGGTCCGGGAGCAGCCATCGAGCCCACGGGCGACACGGTCTACTCGCCCGGCCCGGGCGTCGTGGCGGCGGCCCAGCCGACCGGGCACGCCTTCGGGATCGTGCTCGACGGCGGACTCGAGGTGCTCATCCACGTCGGCATCGACACGGTGAACCTCGGCGGTGAGGGCTTCGACGTGAAGGTCAAGAACGGCGACCGCGTCGAACTCGGCACGCCGCTCGTGGTCTTCGACCGCGCCGTCATCGAGAAGGCGGGCTACCCGCTCGTCACGCCCGTGATCATCCTGAACGCGGACGACTTCGGGGACGTCGCCCCCGTGCTCGAAGGCACGGTCGAGCCGGGAGCCTCGCTCATCACGGTCGAACCCAAGGAGTAGCCGAACAACAGGATGGGACGGGATGCCGGTGCCGCCGGCATCCCGTCCCATCTTCGTGCGCTCGTCGCGAACCCCGCCCTTCGAATGTGAGAACCGGCTCATACCCCTTCTCTTCGACTCCTCGCGCTGTTAGATTCCCCGGCGGGGTGCTCGGTGATCCCGAGTACGAAACTGAAGAAGGAGTAACGCGTGAAACGACGCATCCGCGGCCTTGGGGCCGTCGTTGCGGCGGGCGCGACAGTGCTGGCGAGCGTGGCCATCGTGCCCGCAGCCGTCGCTGCGCCTGCCGACGATTCGCAGCCGACCGCAGCGCAGCGACTGGACAACCGGCCAGGACCGCTGACAGACCGCCAGAACGAGCGGCGAAAGGCCGCTCAGAGACTGATCCTGTCGGGGCAGGCGGCCCCGAACGAAGACGGCGTCGTGACGCTCGCCCAGGACAAGTACTTCGAGGCGACCCTCGAGGGAACGGCGCAGGTCTTCACGATCCTCGCCCAGTTCGGCACGCAGGGCGACAAGAAGCTCGGCACCGTCCCCGGGCCCTTGCACAACGAGATCCCGCAGCCCGATCGGTCGGTGAACAACAGCACCCACTGGCTCCCGGACTTCAACACGGGCTCGTATGAGGACCTGTTCTTCGGCGACGGCGAGTCGTTCAAGGACTTCTACCTCAAGCAGTCGTCCGGCGCGTACTCGGTCGCGGGCGAGGTGAGCGACTGGGTGACGGTTCCCGGCAACGCTTCGACGTATGGCGACAACGCGGTCGAGGACTTCGGCGGCGCGTGGAAGTTCATCCAGGACTCGGGCAACGCGTGGTACGCCGCGCAGAAGACGGCCGGCAAGACCGACGCCCAGATCAACGCGGAGCTCGCATCCTTCGATGTCTGGGACCGCTACGACGCGGACGGCGACGGTGACTTCGACGAGCCCGACGGCTACCTGGATCACTTCCAGGCCGTGCACGCGGGCGAGGGCGAGGACGCGGGAGGCGGTGCACAGGGCGAGGACGCGATCTGGTCGCACCGCTGGTACGTCAACTCGACCGACTACGGCCTGACCGGCCCGAGCGAGACCGCCAAGTTCGGCGGCGCGAAGATCGGCAACTCCAACTACTGGATCGGCGACTACACGGTCGAGGCCGAGAACGGCGGGCTCGGCGTCTTCGCGCATGAGTTCGGCCACGATCTGGGACTGCCCGACTTCTACGACACGAACGGCGGCGAGAACTCGACGGCCTTCTGGACGCTCATGTCGAGCGGCTCGTGGCTCAACCACGGCGGCGAGGACATCGGCACGACGCCCGGCTACATGGGCCCGTGGGAGAAGCTGCAGCTCGGCTGGCTCGACTACGACGTCGTGGATCCGGGTGAGAGCGGGAGCTTCACGCTGAGCCCCGCCGCGCTGCAGGTGTCCGATCAGTCGCAGGCTCTCGTCGTGGATGTCCCCGACGAGGCCGTCACGACGGACTACGCGACGCCCGCCGGCGGGCACGCCTGGTGGACCTCGAGCGCAGACGACCTGAACACGACGCTCACGCGGACGCTCAACCTGACCGGCATCGCGAAGGCGTCCGTGTCGGCGAGCGCCTGGTACGACATCGAGGACGGCTTCGACTACCTCTACGCCGAGTACAAGCCGGCCGGAGCCGCCAACTGGACGACGCTCGCGACGATCAGCGGCACGACGAAGGACAAGTGGACGGGGCTCAAGCTCACGGTGCCCGGCGGCGGGAACGTGGACTTCCGGTTCCGTTACCAGTCCGACGGGGGCGTGCACCTCGGCGGAGCGTTCATCGACGACATCGTCGTGAAGGCGAACGGCAAGACGCTGCTCTCGGACAACGTCGAGACCGGCGCGAACGGGTGGACCGCGGCGGGCGGCTTCAAGATCAGCACGGGCAGCGAAGAGGCCGTGGGCGACCGCTACTACCTGCTCGAGAACCGCACCTACGTGGGCTACGACTCGACGCTGGAGGTCGGGCCGTACCAGTTCAGCAACGGCATCACGAAGCCCGACTGGGTCGAGCGGTTCCCCTTCCAGGACGGCCTGCTCGTGTGGGCGGTCGACGAGACCTACAGCGACAACAACACGATCGACCACCCTGGGCACGGTCTCGCGCTCCCGGTCGACGCGCGGCCGGTGAAGTTCACGTACTCCGACGGAACGGGGCCGAGCAACCGGCGTCAGCCGTTCGATGCGACCTTCGGTCTGCAGGCGACGGACGCCATCGCCCTGCACAAGGAGGTCGTCGTCGGGAAGGGCAGCAAGGCCACCGTCCAGACGCTGGAGGCCGCCGCGCCGTCGAACGCCGGCATCGCGACCTTCGACGACTCGGTGATCGACCGGTACTTCAGCACGACGAACCCGCTCGGGGGCGTCTACGTCGCGGGAGCCGGCGTGACGGCGACCGTGACCGAGCAGAACACCGGCGGAACGCTCCGGGTCGACGTCGTCAACCCCGAGTAGTCCTCGGACAGCAAAGGGCCCGCCTCCTCACGGAGGCGGGCCCTTTCCCTGTGTCAGCCGATCTTCGTGTCCCTCTCGGGCCGGACGTGCGCCGTGCGAGTCCGGCCCGCAAGGGACACGGGTCTAGGAGCGGTGCGCCTTGTAGTACTCGAGGAGCGCCTTGGTGGAGGCATCCTGAGCCTGCAGCGCCGCGTCGTCGCCCTCGAGCGCGGGGGCGATCTGCAGGGCGAGCTGCTTGCCCAGCTCGACGCCCCACTGGTCGAACGAGTTGATGCCCCAGATGACGCCCTGCGTGAAGGTGATGTGCTCGTAGAGCGCGATGAGCTCGCCGAGCACGCGCGGGGTCAGCGCGGGCGCGAAGATCGACGTCGTCGGGCGGTTGCCCGCGAACGTCCGCGCGGCGACCAGGGCGCCGGTCGTGCCCTCCGCCTCGACCTCTTCCGCGGTCTTGCCGAAGGCGAGCGCCTTCGTCTGCGCGAGGAAGTTCGCGAGGAACAGCCCGTGCACGTCGCGACCTTCGGACTCGAGCGGGAACGCGGGGTTCGCGAACGCGATGAAATCGGCGGGGATGAGGCGCGTGCCCTGGTGGATCAGCTGGTAGAACGCGTGCTGGCCGTTCGTGCCCGGCTCGCCCCAGAAGACCTCGCCCGTGTCGCTCGTGACGGGGGAGCCGTCCCAGCGCACCGACTTGCCGTTGGACTCCATCGTGAGCTGCTGCAGGTACGCCGCGAAGCGGTGCAGCTGCTGCGCATAGGGCAGGACGGCGTGCGTCTGCGACCCGAGGAAGTTCGTGTACCAGACGTTGAGCAGGCCCAGCAGCACGGGCACGTTCTCGGCGAGCGGCGTCGTCGCGACATGCTCGTCGACGGCGTGGAAGCCCGCGAGCAGCTCGCGGAAGACGTCGGGACCGAGCGAGATGACGAGCGACAGGCCGATCGCCGAGTCGACGGAGTAGCGGCCGCCGACCCAGTCCCAGAAGCCGAACGCGTTCGCGGGATCGATGCCGAACGCCGCGACCTTGTCGAGCGCCGTCGAGACGGCGACGAAGTGGTGCGCGACGGCATCGGTCTTGGCCTTCTCGCTGCCGTCGATGGCTCCGGATGCCTCGAGCCCGGCCCACAGCCAGTCGCGCGCGAGGCGAGCGTTGGTGAGGGTCTCGAGCGTCGTGAAGGTCTTGGACGCGACGATGAAGAGCGTCGTCTCGGGGTCGAGGCCCGCGGTCTTGAGCGCGATGTCGGCGGGGTCGATGTTCGAGACGAAGCGCGCCGTGATGCCGGCATCGGCGTACGGCTTGAGCGCCTCGAAGATCATGTACGGGCCGAGGTCCGAGCCGCCGATGCCGATGTTGACGACGGTCTCGACCTTCTTGCCCGTCACGCCGCGCCAGTCGCCCGAGCGCACGCGCTCGCCGAAGGCGTCGAGGGCGTCGAGCACAGAGTGCACGTCGGCGTCGACATCCTGCCCGTCGACGGTGAGACCGGGCGCCGCACCCGGCGGGCGCCGCAGAGCCGTGTGCAGGACGGCGCGGTCCTCACTCGTGTTGATGTGCTCGCCCGAGAGCATCGCGGCGTAGCGGTCCGCGACGCCCGTCTGCTCGGCGAGGCGCACGAGGCTCGCGAGCAGCTCGTCGGTCACGAGGTTCTTCGACAGGTCGACGTGCAGGTCGGCGAGCGTGAAGCTCAGCTTCGCGACGCGATCGGGGTCTGCGGCGAACCAGCCCCGCAGATCGGGGGTGAAGCTCGCGCGGTGCGCGTCGAGTTCGGCCCAGGCGGACGTTTCGGTGGCATCGATGGGGGCACTCACGGGGTCCACGCTAGCGCGGACGCCCTTCCCGCCGCCCCGGTGTGACGCGGGACATCACGGCAGCCGGGCGGTCGCCGAGCCTGCCGAGGCATCGAACCTCGACCCCTCGGCAGGCTCGCGGACCGAATGGCCGCTCGGAGACCGAAAGGCCGCTCAGTACCAGTTGGTCGCGTTCGAGTGGGCCCACGCGGCGCACGGCGAGCCGTACGAGCCGTTGATGTAGTTCAGGCCCCAGCGGATCTGGGTCGTCGCGTTCGTCTGCCAGTCGGCCCCGACGCTCGCCATCTTGTTGCCGGGAAGGGACTGCGGGATGCCGGTGGCACCGCTTCCCGCGTTGTACGCCTGGTAGTTCCAGCCCGACTCGCGGGTCCAGAGCTTCTCGAGGCACGAGAACTGGTCGCCGCCCCATCCGTACTCGCCGATCATCTGCTGGGCCGTCGCCTTCGCCCCTTCCGGGGTGTTCGCGGCGGCGAGGGCTGCGGCAGCGGCCGCTGCGGCGGCGGCCTGCGCCTCCGCCTCACGCTGCGCCGCGGCGGCGGCATCGGCGGCCTGCTTCGCGGCGTACGCCTCGTCGAGACGTCCCTGGAGCGTCGCGGTCTGCGCCTCGACGCGATCGGCCTCGTCAGCGGTGTCATCCGCGACGCCCGGGAGGAGGAGCAGCGGGAGAAGGTCCATGTCGTCGAGGCGGGTGATCGCGTCGCGCAGGTCGGACGTGTCGACGCTCGTGACGGCTCCGACGTCGAGACCGGACGCCTCGACGGCGGCCGTGACGGAGAAGGCATCCGCGAGCGCGCGGCGTGCGTCGCCGAGGGTGTCTTCGGAGTCCGCCTTGATCTCGGCGAGCGATTGGATCGGCATCGCGAGGCCGGCGCCCGAGGAGGCGAGCGGACCGGTGCCCGTCGTACTCGGGATGCTCGCCGAAGCGGAGACGGCCGTCAGGCCCACGAGCGCGGCGGTGCCGAGAACGACGCCGACGGCGATGCCGGTGGATTCGAAGGGGCGGCGAGAGGTTGTGCGGGCAGATCGGGGCGGGCGCATCAGAAGCATGCGTGGAACGTCCTTGGGGGTGTCGCGGAACCGGCGGCGCGCGCCGATGTGCGCCCTCGGGACGGGCGCGAAACCCCGAGTCTGCAGGGCTCTTCTGGACGAACCCCCAGGTCTTCCTGGGAAGGCCGTGTGTGCGGTTCTTCGAGAAAGGGCCGATCAGAGGGCTGGAATTCTCACGAAGATCTCATGTGCGTGGATGGCTGGAGCGGCGGCGGGGAGGTTTCGATACGCTCCGCCTTCGGCGGGGCTACTCAACCTTGCGTCGCGTCGCGTCAACGCGGGCTGCGCTCGCATTGACCCGACGCGACGCAAGAGTAAGGGCCGGTCGGAGAGGCTCCCGACCGGCCCTTGTCCCTTGCACCAAGAGTGTCCTGCAATCACATGTCGGTAGCTGCCACAGCAAAACAACTACCTGAGAGCACTCTATAACGACGAGGTAACGGAAGGGAAGAGGTCCGCGTTATCTTTTCGTGATTCTTTTTCAACGCACAGCCGACGCCTCATCGGCTCACAGGAACGACGGGCTGCCGCAGGATCGTCCGGAGCTTCTCGGGGGCCGTCCGGCGGGGGTCGCCGAGGTAGATCTCGTGGTGTCGGCCCGTCATGCGGAGCCCGTGCGCGGGGATGAAGCCGTCGTGCATCTCATGCAGGACGGGGCCCTCGTCGTCGTACGAGCCGATGTGGAGCGTCTGCACCGCGAGGCCCTCGTCGAGCGTCTCGAGCCGGATCGCGTCGAGCGCCGGTGCGCCGCCCTTGCGCTCGACGGCCGCGCGGGCCGCGTCCAGATGCTCCATCGTGAGCCAGTCCGGCGTGAGGATCATCGCGGTCCAGCTCCACTGCGACTTGTCGCGCGCGATGGTGAAGGACTCCATGTCGTCGGCCCACCACAGCGCCTCGAGCGGCATGACGACGTAGTCGCGGTCGAGGTCCTTCTTGCTGAGGAACTTCAGGGCGTACGCGACGGGATAGAGGGTCGTGAGGGCATCCCGGTACTGCTCCGACGTGTTCGGATCGCCGTGCCCGTCGATCATGAGGAAGCTGCTCGCCGGCACCGTCACGATCTCGAATCGGCCTCGCGGAGCGGAGTAGGTCGGGATCGCGGTCTTGAAGTCGACTTTGGTCATCGTCCTCCTCCTGGCTCTGGGTGGCCGCCCCGCCTACTGTCGCACGCCGGGCACGTCGGCGAGGGCCGTGTAGACCGGGATGCCGCGCTCGCGGGCGATCGCGACATCCTGATCCGCGCCCTTCGATTCGCCGGGCAGCCGCAGCACGCCGTCGCAGTGCTGAAGCAGCCGGTGAGCGGTCGGGTACATCACGTCGGCGGCCAGCGGATCGCCGGGACCGCTCGCACCCGCGCTCGAGAGGACGGGGAGTGCGACCCATTCGCCGATCATCGGGATGTGCCCCGCCTGGAAGAGCGGCCAGGCGGCTTCCTCGAGTCGGTCGAGGTTGCGGCGCATGAGGGCGGGGTCGCCGTTCGTGCCCGAAGCGTAGGGTCCAGCGATCAGAATCATCAGAGGCTTGGTCATACGTGCCACAATAGTGCACAAACGTGCAAGAACGTGAAGGAGCATGCATGCTCGCGGCATCCCGCAAAGATCTCCTGCTCGACCGTCTGCGCAGCGAGGGCCGTATCGTCGCGAAGGACCTGGCAACAGAGCTGGGGGTGTCCGAAGACAGCATTCGCCGCGATCTGCGCGAACTCGCCGCGGCGGGGCTTGCGGTGCGCGTCTACGGTGGGGCGCTCCCGGCGTCGCCCGCCGTCGTCGACTACGCGGCGCGACAGAGCGTGGCGACCGACAGCAAGCAGCGCGTCGCGCGGTTCGCCGCCGGGCTCATCGAGCCCGGCAGCACGGTGCTGATCGACGGAGGGACGACGGCGCTCGCGACCGTGCACGCGCTGAGCCGCACGACCGAGTGCACGATCATCACGCACAGCCCGACGATCGCCGCGGCACTGCTCGACCACGCCGCCGAGGTCATCATCCTGGGCGGTCGCCTGTTCAAGCACTCCGCCGTCGCGAGCGGCGCGGCGGCCATGGAGGCGGCGCTCGCGGTGAGCGCCGACCGCTTCCTGCTGGGCGTGACGGGCATCCACGAGACGGCGGGACTCACGACCGGCGACGCCGACGAGGCCGCGATGAAGCGCGCGCTGGCGGGTCGCGCGGGCGAGACCTATGTGCTGGGCAGCGCCGAGAAGATCGGCGCGGTGTCGCGCTACCCGGTGCTCCCGCTCGCCGAGGTGGCGGGGATCATCGTCGACGCCGCCCACGCGTCACCGACCCTCGGCGCCCTCGCCGAACGCGGAGTGCGGATCCTGCCGGCCGAATGAGCGGCCCGGGCCGCACGGGGGCCTCGGATGCCTCGCGCACGGTGAAGCCGCGAAAAGCTCAGCGGAACCGGCCCAGCCGGATCCCCGCGTGCGCGATCGCCGCGATCGACTCGCCGTCGCTGATCTCGCCCGATGCGATGAGCGCGAGGACCTCGCCGAACGGCAGCCAGCGGACGCCCTCGATGCCCTCTTCGCGCTGCGACGACGCGGCGTCCGTCACCAGGCGCAGATCGCGCGCGAGGTAGATGTGCTCGGGGGCGTTCGCGATGCCGTTCAGGGCGTCCATGTCGCCGAGGTGCGTCCACTCGGCAGCCGAGAAGCCGGTCTCCTCCAGCAGTTCGCGCTGTGCGGCGATGAGCGGATCCTCACCGTCCGACCCGCCCGCGGGCACCTCGAGCGACACCCGCCCTGTCGCGTAGCGGTCGAGCGAGACGAGGCACACGCGATCCTCGGTGTCGAGGGCGACGACGAAGACAGCGGGATGCCGCATCTCGACGACTCCGTAGATGCCTTCGCCGTGCGGTCCGACGACATCGTCCTCGTGCACGCGGATCCACCGGTTCTCGTAGACGGTGCGAGAGGCGAGCGTCTTCCAGGGCATGTCAGCCACCCTACGGGCGCGCCGATGCCGCGCGGTCGGTGCGTGGAGCCTTCAGCGCGGCAGGCGATCAGGTCGACGGATGCTGCGCCCGGCGCTCGGCGCGAGCCCGGGCATCCCGATACGCACTCTCCAGCAGCGTGCGGACGGCGGCCCCGGTGCGCTCGGCCGGGGTGATGACGGCGACCCAGCCGAGCGATCCGTAGACGGGATGGGGGAGTATCGCGTCAGCCTCGGTGAAGTCGACCGGTTCCGGAAGGCCGCCGACGAGCTCGTCGAAGGCGCGATGCCCCACGTGGATGTTGAGCCGCCACCGGTCGCCGCCGAGGCCCGCGGCCGCGTCGTCGGGGTAGTCCTTCGTCACGATCGTCGCGAACGGCTGCGCGTGGGCGGGCACCTCGCCGTCGGGCGCGTAATAGAAGAAGTGGTCGCCCCATGCGATCTCGGGGAACGGCCCGCCCGCCTCGGGGGCGAGCTCGAGGATCCCTTCGTACGCGCGCAGCTGCGCGAGGACCGCCTCCATGCTCATGACCCCAGTGTGCTCCTCCGCCGCCGCGCGGCGCCTTATTCACGGCGCACGGGGAACCCGTATGGTCAGACCACAGCGCAGAATGGGGACGCGAGGAGGTGCGGCAATGCGCACGATCGAGGACACCCTGCGGACGGTTCAAGTGGATGCCGCGCGCCACAAGGTGCACGGACTGCACGAGCCCGCGCGGTTCGCGATCTCGGGAATGCTCGCGGGTGCCTACGTCGGCATCGCCGTCGTGCTCATGCTGAGCACGGCTGGGCCGCTCGCCGAGGCGGGCTCGGGCTTCGCGAAGCTCGTGAGCGGCCTCGTGTTCGGGGTCGCGCTGACGTTCGTCGTGTTCGCGGGGGCGGAGCTGGTGACGTCGTCGATGATGACGCTGACGCAGGGCGCGGCGATGCGGGCCGTCCGGCCCGTCCCCGCGCTCGGCGCGATGGGCTTCACGCTCGCCGCCAATTTCGTGGGCTCGGTGATCTTCGGAGTCCTCGTCGCGATGACGGGCGTGCTGCATTCGTACCCCGCGGCGGGACGGATGCTGGCGGGCATGCTCGAGGCGAAGGCGGGCGAGGATCCGCTCGAGCTGTTCACCCGCGGCATCCTGTGCAATGTGCTCGTGTGCCTCGGAATCTGGATGTGTGCGCGCCTGACCTCCGACGTCGCGAAGATCATGGTCATCTTCTGCGCGATCCTCGCTTTCATCTCCTCGGGCTTCGAGCACGTCGTCGCGAACATGACGACCTACACGATGGGTCTCGTGCTGGGCGACCCCAACGCGACGTGGGCGCTCTTCAGCGGCAACGTGCTCTGGGTCGGACTCGGCAATCTCGTCGGCGGAGCCGTCGTCGTGGGGCTCGGGTACTGGGCGGTCGCGGGCAGTCCCCGCGTCGCGGTCGAGCGGGCGGTGGCTGCGATCCCCAGCGCTGTGACCGGCATCCCGCCGATGCCCGCACGCGCCGCGACGACCGAGATCAGCGTCGGCACGACGACGATCGCGGTCGGCTACAACTGACGCGCCGGCGCATCCCCGGAGCACGGAACCGGTAGACCGCCTGAGCGCAACCCTCACCCGTCTCCGATGAAGGTGCGGTAGAAGTAAGGGGGAGGGACGTCAATCTCCCTTACGGAGATCTCGTTGCCCGGTAATGCCAATGTCCGCTTCGCCAACGTCGCGCTGCTCTCGGTGGCGAGCGTGCTGCCGTCTCGCGTCACCACCTCGGACGACATCGAGGGCCGGCTCGCGCCATCGCTCTCGCGCCTGAAACTTCGCAGCGGCCTGCTCAGACGGATCGCCGGCGTCGTGGAGCGCCGCAATTGGGGACCGGACGAGTCCGCCGACGCCGCGACGATCAAGGCCGGAGAGAGCGCGCTCGAGCAGGCGGGCGTGCACCCGTCGCAGGTCGGCCTGCTGATCAACACCTCGGTCACCCGCGCGCACCTC
This sequence comes from Microbacterium sp. SS28, assembly GCF_022761035.1. GTDB lineage: Bacteria > Actinomycetota > Actinomycetes > Actinomycetales > Microbacteriaceae > Microbacterium. The sequence goes on along the minus strand of NZ_JAKWJP010000001.1, from coordinate 949,987 downwards.
GAGCCGTCCGTCGCGGTCGGCCTGCATCACGGGCTCGGCTTGCCGAGCTCGGCCATCAACTTCGACATCGCCAACGCCTGCCTCGGGTTCATCAACGGCATGTCGCTCGCTGCGACGATGATCGAGTCGGGCCAGATCCGCTATGCGATGGTCGTCGCGGGCGAGGACGCCGACGAGATCCAGGTCAACACGATCGATCGGCTGCTCCGCAATGACGTCGACCGAGAGGGCTTCATGAGCGAATTCGCATCGCTCACGCTCGGGTCGGGCTCGGCCGCGGTGCTGCTGGGTCGCGCCGACGAGCATCCCGAAGGCCATCGCATCCTCGGCGGCGTGACGCGCGCGGCGACGGAATTCCACAAGCTCTGCGTCGGCAGCGTCGACGGCATGTTCACCGATGCGAAGGCGCTCCTCAAGGGCGGGCTCGATCTCGTCGTCTCGGCGTGGAAGGAGGCCGGCGGCGAGTGGAGCTGGAAGTCGATGAACCGCTACATCACGCACCAGGTCTCATCGATCCACACCGACGCGATCGTCAAAGCCGTGAGCCTCGATCGGCTTCGTGTGCCGACGACGTTCCCGCGCTTCGGCAACATCGGTCCGGCATCCGTCCCCATCACGCTGGTGGAAGAGCAGGCGAATCTGCGCAGAGGCGATCGTGTGCTGCTCATGGGCGTCGGCTCGGGACTGAACACCGCGATGATGGAGCTCGCCTGGTGACGGATGCCGTCTCCGGCGTGCCCGACGGGCTCCCGGGTCTCGACCTCCGGTTCAGCCGGACGCGATCGATCCCGTCGCGGGGCGCGCAGGGGGCCTTCGAGTGGCACTACCTGGATACGGGTGACGAGCTGGAGCGGCTGGGCGTGGTTCCGGTCGGCACGATCCTGGCCGTCCACGGCAATCCCACGTGGTCGTACCTCTGGCGCGAGCTCGTGTCGACGTCGGTGCAGTCGGCTGAGGCGGGGGCGCCCGCGTGGCGCGTCGTCGCAGTCGACCAGCTCGACATGGGCTTCTCGGAGCGCACCGGCACGGCACGATCGCTCGCGCGTCGAGTGGCGGACCTCGGCGACTTCAGCGACGCGCTCGGGCTCGACGGTCCGATCGTCACGATCGGGCACGACTGGGGAGGGGTGATCTCGCTCGGCTGGGCGGTCGATCATCCCGACCTGCTCGCGGGCGTCATCGCGCTCAACACGGCGATCCATCACCCGGCCGGCGTGCCCATCCCGGCGGCGCTGCGCCTCGCGCGAGCGCCCGGGGTGCTCCCCGCGACGACGGTGGGCACACCGGCGTTCCTCGAAGCGACGCTCTCGCTCGCACGCCCGGCCCTGCCGGAGGACGTCAAGCAGGCCTACCGCTCGCCCTACCGAACCGCCCCGCGCCGACGGGGGATCGGCGGGTTCGTCGCCGACATCCCCGCCGATGCCTCCGACCCCAGCACCCCGGACCTGCAGCGCATCGCCGCCGGAGTCGCGGGCCTCGAGGTCCCGGCGCTGCTCCTGTGGGGACCCGAGGACCCGATCTTCAGCGACCGCTACCTCGACGACCTCATCGACCGGATGCCGCATGCGCAGGTGCACCGATTCGAAGGTGCGGGCCACCTCATCGCCGAGGACCGTCCCTACGCCGACGCCGTGCTGACGTGGCTCGATGAGAACGGCGCACGGCTGACCGGGGCGCCGGGCCCGGCATCCCGTGCAGCGGAGGCGACCGATGTCGAGGCGGCATCGGTCGCCGAGGACTCGACCTTCCGGCCGCTGTGGGCCGCGCTCGACGCCCGTCGCGACGACGACGAGGTCGCCGTCCTCGACATGGCCTCGCGCGTGACGCGGCGCGTCACATGGAAGCAGCTCGATGGCCGCGTCCGCGACATCGCCGCGGGGCTGACGCGCATCGGCGTGCGCCCGGGCCAGCGGGTGTCGGTGCTGATCCCGCCGGGCCCGACGCTCACCGCCGTCATCTACGCGTGTCTGCGGATCGGCGCCGTCGTCGTCGTCGCGGATGCCGGCCTCGGCGTGCGCGGCCTCTCCCACGCCGTCCGCGGCGCGTATCCCGACGTCGTCATCGGCGAGGTCCGCGGGCTCGCCGCGGCTCGAGTCCTCGGATGGCCGGGCACGCGCATCTCCACGGCGCGACTGCCGAAGGCGGCGAGGCTGGCCCTCGGCGTCCACCACGATCTTCTCGAGATCGCGGACGCGGGGGGCGGAGCGCTGCCGGCCGAACCGCTGCCCGACGACCCTGCGGCGATCCTCTTCACCTCGGGCTCGACCGGTCCGGCCAAGGGCGTCGCCTACACGCACCGCCAGCTCTCCGCGCTGCGCGACGTGCTGGCCGAGCACTTCGCGGTCACAGGGGAAACAGGCCTCGTCACGGGCTTCGCGCCGTTCGCGCTGCTCGGGCCGGCCCTCGGGACGCGCTCGGCCACCCCCGACATGGACGTCTCGGCGCCGCGCACGCTCACCGCGACGGCCGTCGCCGCGGCTGTCCGCGCCTCGGACGCGCAGATCGTGTTCCTCTCACCCGCCGCGATCCTGAACGTCGTGGCGACGGCGGATGCGCTCTCGCACGACGATCGGCGCGCACTCGCGACAGTGCGCACGTTCCTGTCGACGGGAGCCCCGATCGGCGCGCCGCTGCTGACGGCCGCGGCCGAGCTGATGCCGAACGCGGAGCCGCACACGCCCTACGGCATGACCGAGTGCCTCCTGCTCACCGACGTCACGCTCGCGGGCATTCGTGAGGCGACGGATGCCGCGGACCGCGGCGTCTGCGTCGGAAAGCCCATCGGCGGCAACCGGGTGCTCATCAGCGCGCTCGATTCCGACGGACGGGCGACCGGCATCCCGAATGAAGAGCCGGGTGTGCTGGGAGAGGTCGTCGTCTCGGCGCCGCACCTCAAGTCGGCGTACGACCGGCTCTGGCTGACCGATCGCGCGGCGGTGCGCGAGACGCCGTCCGCGGGGCGCTGGCACCGCACGGGCGACATCGGTCATCTCGACGCCGAGGGGCGGCTCTGGATCGAGGGCCGCCTGCCCCACGTGCTGGTGACCGCCGAGGGTCCCGTCGCCCCGGTCGGCCCCGAGCAGGAGGTCGAGGGCGCTGCGGGCGTGCGGCGTGCGGCGGTCGTCGGCATCGGTCCGCACCGGCTGCGCCAAGCCGTCGCCGTCGTCGAGACTCTCCCGGGGGTGACGCGGCCCGGGCTCGCCGCGCCCGAGCTGACCGCCGAGATCCGCCGGCGGTCGGCGCTGCCGCTCGCTGCCGTGCTCGCCGTGCCGCACCTGCCGACCGACATCCGCCACAACTCCAAGATCGACCGCACGAGGCTTTCGAAGTGGGCCGAGCGCACCCTCGCCGGCGGACGGATCGACCAGCCGTGATCGTCACGGTGACGGGAGCCTCGGGGTTCCTCGGCGGCGCCGTCGCGGCAGCTCTGGTCGCTGCGGGGCACGAGGTGCGCACGCTGCAGCGGCGCCCCTCCGGCGTCGAGGGTGTCATCGACATCCTCGGGACGGTCACCGATCCGGATGCCGTGACGCGAGCGGTCGCGGGTGCGGAAGGCGTCGTGCACCTCGCTGCCAAGGTGTCGCTCGCGGGAGATCCGGCCGAGTTCCGTGAGGTGAACGTCGAGGGGACGCGGCTCCTGCTCGACGGGGCGCGCCGGGCCGGGACATCCCGATTCGTGCAGGTCTCGTCGCCGTCCGTCGCGCATGCCGGCGCCGCGCTCGCCGGGGTCGGGGCTGAGCCGGCGTCGCCCGCGCACGCGCGCGGCGAGTACGCGCGCACGAAGGCGGAGGGGGAGCTGCTCGCCCTCGACGCGGACTCCGCCGCGATGCCCGTCGTGGCTGTTCGTCCGCATATCGTCTGGGGACCGGGCGACACGCAGCTCGTCGCACGCGTCGTCGACCGCGCCCGCCGCGGTCGCCTGCCGCTGCTCGATGGGGGCACGGCGCTCATCGACTCGACCTACATCGACAACGCCGCGTCGGCGATCGTCGCGGCGCTCCACCGAGCCGACGCCGCACACGGTCGCGCCTTCGTGATCACGAACGGCGAGCCTCGGCCCGTGGGCGACCTGCTGGCGGGCATCTGCCTCGCGTCCGGCGTGCGCCCCCCGCGCTGGAGCGTTCCCGCCGGCCTTGCCCGCACGGCGGGATCCGTCGTCGAGTGGGGCTGGGCATTGCGTCCCGGCGCCGACGAGCCGCCCATGACCCGGTTCCTCGCCGAGCAGCTGTCGACGGCGCATTGGTTCGACCAGCGCGAGACGCGCGAGGCGCTCGACTGGAGACCGTCCGTCAGCATCGATGAGGGTCTGCGGCGCCTCGCCGAGTACACCGGTGCTCACGGCTAGCCCCGCGGGAGAGCTCGGCCGTCCCCGCCTGGGCTGCACTCGCTAGGCTCGCCGCGAAGGAGGGTGAATGACCGCCACCGATGTGCTGCTGCCCGTGACCAGGGTCGTCATCCCGTGGAGACCGGCCCCGTCGCGGATCGACGCGTTCGAGCGCGTCGTGGGCTGGTATCGCGACAACCTGCCCGAGGCGCCGCTGGAGACCATCGACACCGGCGACACTCCCTTCGTGCTCGCCGCGTGCCGCAACGCCGCGATGCGCTCGGCGGGTCCCGAGGAGGTCGTCGTCATCGGCGATGCAGACACGATCCCCGAGCGCGAGCCCCTCGTCGCTGCGATCCGCTCGGCTGCGACGAGCGACCTCGTGCAGCTGCCGTACGACGAGTACCGCTGGCTCGGCCGCTCGGGCTCCGCCGATTACGCGGCCGGCACTCCGCTCGAGCACTGCGCCGTCGAGCAGGTCGTCCACGGCGCCTGCTCCGGCGTCTACGTCGCGACGCCGCGCGTGTGGGAGAGCCACGGCGGTCAGGACGAAGGATTCCGGGGGTGGGGATTCGAGGATGCCGCGTGGCTGCTCGCCCACACGACGCTGCTGGGGGCTCCGCCGCAGCGCCACCACGGGCGCGTCTACGCCCTGTATCACGTCGGCGAGAAGCGTGAGGGCGAGGGGTACGAGGCGAACGCGGCCCGGATGGAGCGGTACCGCGCGGCGGCCGGCGATGCTCAGGCGATGGCCCAGCTCGTGGCGCCTCAGCGCGGCTCCGACACCGGACTCGACAGCGTCGCGTAGGCGACGGCCGGGCCCCGGCTCTCGACCGCGGACGCTCGAGCCAGGACGGCGCGCCCGGGGAAACCCGGGTCGACCACGGCGCGCAGGGCTTCGGCGAGCTCGTCCACCGTCGCGTCGTCGGGGGCCAGCGCCCGCCCGGCGCCGGTGCGCTCGATAGCGGCTGCGCCGGCGAACTGGTCGGTCGAGAACGGCAGGACGACGAGCGGCACGGCCTGACCCACGGCCTCGGTGATCGAGTTGTTGCCGCCGTGGGTCACCACCGCGGCCGCCGACGCGAGCAGGCGCACTTGGGGCAGGTAGGGGGCGACGAGCCAGTCGGCCGGGAGGGGCCCGAGCTCGTCGGGAGACGTCGCACCCGTCGCGATCGCGGCGCGGATGCCCTCGCGGCGCAGGGCCTCGGCGACCCGCGCCAGCACGTCGCCGCGCACCGAGAGGAAGCTCCCGAAGCTCACGTACACGAACGGATCGCCCCCGGCGTTCCAGTCGTCGATCTCCGCAGTCTCCTCGCGTGGCGTCCAGCCGAGGAATCGGTGGCGGGGGAGCGTGCGGCCGTCGCCGTCGGCGAGCTCACGCGGGTAGTTGAACAGCACGGTCTCGCCGTGCAGCGCGAAGGCGTCCGAGACGGGCGGCGCCGCGGCATCCAACTCCTTCGCCGCGTCGTTCCACTGGCTGGAGAACCGGGCCGAGACGTCTTCGCACAGCGCACGGAGCTCTCTCAGCTCGTCGTCGCCGGGGGAGAAGGCGGCGGGCCACGCCGTCGGATACCCGTAGACCTCGTCGCGCACGGGGAGGGCGCTGGGGTGACCCAGCACGACGTCGCCGTACGGGATGCCGCGCGTGTGCAGGGCGAGCCGCGCGCTGAAGGCGAGGTGATCGACGAGGATCGCGTCCGGCCTCACCCGCTCGATGACCTCGAGCGTCGCGCGGGCGCGGCTCACGGGCTGCCACATCAGGTCGGTCAGTCGTTCGCGGGCCTGATAGGCGAGGGTGGGCACCATGCCTCTCCGGGTCGCGGCGAAGAATCCCTCGAGGGATGCCGCTTCCGCGGCCTCCTGGTCGGCGGAGCGGATCACCCCGGCGTTGGCTCCGCGGCCGAGGGGGAGGTGCTCCCGCCGGTAGCCGAAGCCGGACACGATCGACGCCGTCGCCTCACCGGTGGCCACCACGACCTCGTCCCCCGAGTCCCGCCAGGCGGTCGCGAGGCTCGCGAGGGGAAGCAGATGCGACGCGTAGTCGGGGCTGATGACGAGCAGCGTCACGCGATCGAACCCGCCGATCGCAGCAGTTCGCTCTCGGTGCGGACGACGGACTCATAGACCGGCGCGAGCGTATCGGCCATCCCCTGGATCGTGAACCGCTTCGCGACGAGGTCGTGCGACCGGCCCGCGACGTCGTGGCCGGCGACCGCCACGCGCTCGAGCGCCCGGCGCACCGCCTCAGCGAGCCGCGCGGGGTCGCCCGTCGCGACGAGGAACCCCGTGTCGCCGTCGGCGACGTACGTGGCGGGCCCGCCGGCGTCGGGCGCGACGACGATGAGTCCCGTCGCCATCGCCTCGAGGATCGCCAGGCCGAACTCCTCCTTGACGCTCGCGCAGACGTACACGCCGCCGGGGGCGGCGAGCCCCGGCATCCCGAACCGCGCCGCGGCCAGCCACTCGGCGGCGGTGTCGTTCGGGCGGTGGCCGGGAACGAGGAGGCCGCGCGCGTCGCGCTCGTCGGCGGGGACGACGGCGTCGATCGCCCGCACCTGCTCGGCTTCTTCCGCGGACGGATGCTCGAGGTCCCCGCCGATCACGAGCAGGTTCGTGGTGTCGGCCAGCGGTCCCTCGGCCCACGCCTGCACGAGGGTCGGCATGCCCTTGACGCGGTGCAGGCGCCCGACCGAGACGAGGAGGGGCAGCGCGCGCCGCTCCTCGGGAAGCCGGCGCAGGAGGGTCGCGAGCTCTTCCAGCGCGGGGCTGAGCGCCTCGCCGTCCGCCGCTGCGCGTGCCGTGGCGACGGCGCTGTCGATGATGCCGAGGTCGACCCCCTCGGCGACGACACTGTGCCGCTCGGGGCGCGAGGCGAGGTCGATGCCGACGAGATCCCGCATCTCGGTCTCGAGATCGGGGCGGGGGAACAGCACGGAGTGCGACGCCGAGCCCGCCAGACTCTGCACGAGCCGTGCTCGGAACCAGTAGTGCTCGTGCAGGTCGGCCGCGCCGAAGCCCGTGCGCGTGAGTCGCCCCGAGCGTTCCAGCGAGGCGATGACGCTGTGCGGGTCGGGCGCGACGGTGAAGACGGTCGGGATGCCGAGCTCGCGCGCGACGTCTGCCGCCGCGAGGCTTCCGACGTCGGCCATGCGCAGGTGCATCACGTCGACGCGACCCGCGGAACGAAGCAGGCGACGGATGCCGCGGCGCACCGTCACGCGCAGCGGCCAGGCGGACGCCGACGTCGGGGTGGCGCCCTCGAGCGGGATGTGACCGTAGACGTGACCGCGCGGTGTGCCGGCGAACTGCAGGAGGTCGGGACCGGCCTGCTCGACCGTGCCCCGCGAAAGCGTCAGGACGCGCTCGACGACACCGGGCTCGGCGACCAGTGCGTCGCCGAGTCGCACGAGGAGAGTCGCGATGCCGCCGTTGTCGCCCGCGCCCGCGGACGAGAGGCGGGAATCGACGTCGGCGTGGAGGAACAGCTGAGCGACAGTGATCGCGTGGTCGTCGCCGCGGCGCAGCGTGGGCGGCTCGGCGTCGATGAGGGCGAGCCGCGCGAGCGCGCCGAAGTGGCCGCCCTGCGAGACGAGCTCCTCCAGGAGAGCGACATCCTGGTCGTCGGCGCGCTGTCCGAGCGCGGAGATCGCGGCAGCCCGCACCGACCCCGGCGCGTCCGCGTCTGCGGCGAATCGTCGGAGGAGTGGGCGCGCCATCGGCCGCGCCACCAGGCCGAGCGTCTCCACGAGGCGCGCGCGGGCGTCATCGGCGAGGGCGCCGGTGTCGGCGGCCTCGAGCGCGACCGCCAGCAGGTCGCCCTCGGCGACCGACCACTTCTCCAGGGTGTGCTGCGCCAGCATCCCGGCGAAGCCGCCCTCGCACACGATCCCGATGAGCCGTGCCACGGCCTCGAATCGGGCGGGTCTGCGGCCCAGCGCCCAGGCGGCGTGCTCGACGATCCAGGGGCGGGGGTCCGACAGGAGCGAGACGAGCCGTCGAGCGGCTTCCTCGTCGTGCATCTCGGCGAGCGCGTGGACCGACGCGATGGCGGCGATGTCGTCGCTGCCGCCGAGCGCCGCCCCCAGCACGCGCAGCGTGCGCACGCCGGGGTCGCGTCCGGCCTCGAACGCGACGTCGTCCGCCGCCCGCAGCGCGGCGACGATCGATGGGGATTCGTGGATGCGATCCATCGCCGCCTGGATGCCCATGGCCACCTCCGCCTGCTCCGGTCGCCGGATTCCCCGACGCCACCCGGATCGTACTCGGCGCAGCTTTACGCAGGCTTACGGTTGACATGGCGCCCGCGGCGCTCTATCCACGGGCGGGAGACGCGTGACGATTCTGGCGATCGGCGACATCGGTGTGACGGCGGGGGTCATCCACATCGGCGATGAGGCGATGTTCGAGGCCGCTGTCGATGAGCTCGCCGCGCGCGGCAGCGCGGTGACCGGGATCTCCTCGGCTCCCGAGGAATCCGCGCGGCGGTACGGCATCCGCTCGATCCGCCGGCTCGGCTTCACGGGCCTGGCCCGGGAGGACGCCGAGCGACGCGCAGCGCTGCTGCGGCAGTGCGCGCGCGGAGAGGCGGCGCTCGCCCGCGACGATCCCGCAGCCGAGGTCCTCGATGCCCTGGACGGCGCGACGGGCGTCCTCATCGCCGGCGGCGGGAACCTCGCCTCGCGATGGCCCGTCCATGTGTTCGAGCGCACGACCCTCGCCGCCATGGCGGCGGCGCGCGGCGTCGCGGTGGCGGTGTCGGGACAGACCTTCGGCCCCGACCTCGATCCCGATGACGCGAGGCGGGTCGCCGAGATGACCCGCGCCGCCGTGTGGACGGGCACGCGCGAGCACCCGTCGGCGGACCTCGCGCGCTCCTGGGGCGCGCGCGTGCGGGTCGGGGTGGACGACGCGTCGTTCCTCGGCGGAGGCCCGACCGGCGAGCCGTCGGGCGGCACGGTCCTGGTGAGCCTCTCCGGGTGGTTCGCCGGCAGACCGGCCGACGCCGTGGAGAGCGCCGTGGCGCGGGCGCTCGACGCGGTCGCCGACGGCGTCGGCCCTGTGGTGTTCCACGCGCACTTCGGCCCCGTGCTGCCGGGCGCGCCGTCCGGGGACGCGGCGCTCCACGAGCGGGTCCGGGCACGGATGCGGCGGCCGAGCGAGGTCGTGCCGAGCGGCGACTCGCGCTCCGCGGCTCGGCTCGCGCGCACCGCACGACTCCTCGTGACGAGCCGCTACCACCCGGCCGTGTTCGCGGCGCCCGCGGGGGTCCCGGTGCTCGGGCTCGCCGCTGACGACTACACGCGGATCAAACTCACCGGTGCGCTCGCGCATTGGGGACAGGACGCCGTGCTCGACCTCGACGATCTCGTCGACGCGCCGGCCGCCGCCGCACGGCTCGACGCCGCGAGTCCCGCGATCGCCGAGCGGGCCGCGGAGCTGTCACCGGGGCATCGCGCGCGCGCCGCCGCGTGGTGGGACGACGTCGCGTCGGCCCTGAGCTGAGGCGTCAGTCCCGGTCGGACGCTGCGGCGGCGAGTCCCGCGGCGTAGCCGGCGTCCCACGACTCGCGTGAGCCGGTGTGGAAGAGGTCGCGCTCGGGATCGCGCACGATGCTGCGCGCTCCCGGCAGATCGAGGTCGCCCACGAGGTCTGCGCGGCCGCGCACGACGGCGACGGGCATGCCGGTCGTCTTGCGCTTGACGAGATCGGCCGCCGCGGCGAGTTCGTCGGCGACGCACGGCAGCGTCACGACGAGCGGCCGGCCCTCGGCATCCGTCCGCCCTCGATAGTCCTCGAAGACGTGGACTCCCGCGGCGCCGATCGCGCTGTCGGTCTGGCCGTCACGCCACGCGCGACCGAGGGTGTCCGAGACGATGACGCCGACGTGCGCGCCGGTCGCGGCGCGCAGGCCCGCGGCGAGTGCGCGGGCCGAGGCATCCGGATCCACCGGCAGCAGCAGGACGGTGCCTTCGGGAGTGTTGCTCGCGTCGACCCCTGCGGCCGCCGCGATGATGCCGAGACGACTCTGCACGATTCGCACGCCGCCCTCGGCCGATGTCGCGACGACCCGCACGCTCTCAGCCGTGATCGCGTCGGCGCGGTCCTCGGCCGCGATCATCCGGCCCTCGGCCTTGGAGACGATCTTCGAGGTCACGACGAGGATGTCGCCGTCGCGCAGATCGTCCCCCGCGGCTGCCGCGATGAGCGCTACGAGATCGTCGCCGTCCGTGATCTCGGGCATGCCGCGCAGCGGCCGGATCGTCAGCTCGGCGAGGTCGGTCACCCCGCCACGCTATCAACGCGGCGGCGTGCTCACCCTTCCCGAGCGCTCCGGGCGGATTGCCCCTTGCGGCGCGGCCGAATGGGCTTAACCATGGGGACACAGCCGGAAACAGGCGTGAAACCTTCATGCTCTGGAATACACACAACCGGCACGGAGAGCCCGAGACGGCGCGAGCATCGATGCAGCGCCGAACCCGCCGGGCGCGCGATATGGAGGCGGCAATGGCTGTTGTTCGAGCGGCGATCTCGCAGACGACGTGGACCGGTGACAAGGAGTCCATGCTCGATCGGCACGAGCAGTTCGCGCGGGATGCCGCAGCCCAGGGCGCGCAGGTCATCAGCTTCCAGGAGCTGTTCTACGGCCCCTACTTCGGCATCACGCAGGACAAGAAGTACTACCGCTACGCCGAGTCGGCGGAGGGACCCATCGTGCAGCGGTTCGCGGCGCTCGCGAAGGAGCTGGGGCTCGTGACGGTGCTCCCGATCTACGAGGAGGCCGAGACCGGGGTGTATTACAACACCGCCGTCCTGGTCGACGCCGACGGCACGATCCTCGGCAAGTACCGCAAGCACCACCTTCCCCACCTCGACCGGTTCTGGGAGAAGTTCTACTTCCGCCCGGGCAACCTCGGCTACCCCGTCTTCGAGACGGCCGTCGGCCGCGTCGGCATGTACATCTGCTACGACCGGCACTTCCCCGAAGGGTGGCGCGAGCTCGGCCTGAACGACGCGCACATCGTCTTCAACCCGAACGCCACGAAGCCCGGCCTCTCGAATCGCCTGTGGGAGGTCGAAGGTCCGGCCGCGGCCGTCGCCAACGGCTACTTCGTCCTGCAGCCCAACCGCGTCGGCCGCGAGGACAACGAGTACGGCGACCTCGCCGTCGACTTCTACGGCACGAGCCAGGTCATCGACCCGCGCGGCAACTTCGTCGGCGAGCGGGGCTCGGGTGACCACGAAGAGCTGCTCGTGCGCGACCTCGACATGAACATGGTGCTCGAGATGCGCGACGACTGGCAGTTCTACCGCGACCGCCGGCCCGACTCCTACACGCGGATCGCGAAGCCGTAAGGGGAGCGACGACATGGCAACCACACTCATCACGGGCGGGACCGTCGTCTCGGCGACGGGCCGCGGCGAAGCCGACGTCCTGATCGACGGCGAGACGATCGTCGGCGTCCTGGCGCCCGGCTCGCAGCTTCTGGGGACGGATGTCGCGGCATCCGTCGACCGCGTCATCGACGCCACCGGCAAGTACGTCATCCCGGGCGGCATCGACGCGCACACGCACATGGAGCTGCCGTTCGGCGGCACGAACGCCTCCGACACGTTCGAGACCGGCACCCGCGCCGCGGCGTGGGGCGGCACGACCTCGATCATCGACTTCGCGGTGCAGCGCTACGGCGAGCGCGTGCAGGACGGCCTCGCGGCGTGGCACGAGAAGGCGCGCGGCAACTGCGCGATCGACTACGGCTTCCACCAGATCGTGGGCGGCGTCGACGACGACTCGCTGCTCGCGATGGACTCGCTCATCGACGAGGGTGTGACGAGCTTCAAGCTCTTCATGGCCTATCCGGGCGTCTTCTACTCGGATGACGCGCAGATCCTCAAGGCGATGCAGAAGTCCGCCGAGACGGGCCTGCTCACGATGATGCACGCCGAGAACGGCCCCGCGATCGACGTGCTCGCGGCGCAGCTCGCCGAGGCCGGCAAGAAGGCGCCGTACTACCACGGCATCGCGCGTGCGTGGCAGATGGAGGAGGAGGCGACGCATCGCGCGATCATGCTCGCCAACCTCACCGGCGCCCCGCTGTACGTCGTGCACGTGTCGGCGAAGCAGGCCGTCGAGCAGCTCGCGTGGGCACGCGACCAGGGCTGGAACGTCTTCGGCGAGACGTGCCCGCAGTACCTGTACCTGTCGCTCGAAGAGCAGCTCGGCGCGTTCAGCGACGAGTGGGGGCAGTTCGAGGGCGCCAAGTGGGTGTGCTCGACGCCGCTGCGCAGCCGTGGCGAGGGCCACCAGCACCACATGTGGCAGGCGCTGCGGACGAACGACATCCAGATGGTCTCGACCGACCACTGCCCCTTCTGCATGAAGGGCCAGAAGGACCTCGGCCTCGCCGACTTCCGCGCGATCCCGAACGGCATCGGCTCGGTCGAGCACCGCATGGACCTCATGTACCAGGGCGTCGTGACGGGCAAGATCACGCTCGAGCGGTGGGTCGAGCTCACGAGCACGACGCCCGCGCGCATGTTCGGGCTCTACGGCCGCAAGGGCGTCATCCAGCCCGGCGCCGACGGCGACGTCGTGGTCTACGACCCGAACGGGCACACCTCGATCGGGTTCGGCGAAGGCAAGACCCACCACATGAACATGGACCACTCCGCGTGGGAGGGCTATGAGATCGACGGTCACGTCGACACCGTCCTGTCACGGGGCAAGGTCATCGTCGACGGCGGCGAGTACCTCGGGTCGAAGGGCGACGGTCGCTACCTCAAGCGCGGCCTGTCGCAGTACCTGGTGTAGCCGCTCATGTCCCAGAGTTCGTCGTCTCCGGCGGTCGCAAGCGACCGAGTCCGGGACATGCAAGGAAGACTTCGGGACATGATCCCGGGGAGGAGCTAAGAGTGGACTTCGGCGTCGTCCTGCAGACCAATCCGCCCGCGGCGCGCACCGTGCAGCTCGCGAAGCTCGCCGAGGCGCACGGCTTCAGCCACGTGTGGACGTTCGACTCGCACCTGCTGTGGCAGGAGCCGTACGTCATCTACTCCGCGATCCTCGCCGAGACGAACCGCGTGACGGTCGGCCCGTTCGTGACGAACCCCTCGACGCGCGACTGGACCGTCACGGCATCCGTCTTCGCGACGCTCAACGAGATGTACGGCAACCGCACCATCTGCGGCATCGGCCGCGGAGACTCGGCCGTGCGCGTCACGAACGGCAAACCCGCGTCGCTGCTCGAGCTGCGCGAGGCGATCCACGTCATCCGCGAACTCGGCAACTCGCGGTCGGTCGACTACAACGGCGCGACACTGCAGTTCCCGTGGAGCCGCGGATCGTCGCTCGAGGTGTGGGTCGCCGCCTACGGTCCGCTCGCGCTGAAGCTCGCGGGCGAGGTGGGCGACGGCTTCATCCTTCAGCTCGCGGACGTCGACATCGCGGCGTGGATGATCAAGACGGTCCGGGATGCCGCGGCGAACGTCGGCCGCGACCCCGACTCGCTCGCCTTCTGCGTCGCCGCGCCCATGTACATCGGCACCGACTGGGATCACATGCGCGATCAGTGCCGGTGGTTCGGGGGCATGGTCGGCAACCACGTCGCCGACATCGTCTCGAAGTACGGCCACCACGGCGCCGTGCCAGATGCTCTGACGGACTACATCGCCGGGCGCACGGGGTACGACTACAACTCGCACGGTCGGGCCGAGAACGACCACGTGGACTTCGTGCCGGACGAGATCGTGGACCGCTTCTGCATCCTCGGGACCGCCGACGAGCACATCGCGAAGCTCGAGCAGCTGCGCGCGCTCGGCGTGACGCAGTTCGCGGGCTACCTGCAGCACGACAACAAGGAGGAGACCCTCCGGGTGTACGGCGAACGCGTCATCCCGGCGATCTCCGAGCACGTCACGGCGAAGTCGTGACGGCACCGCCCGGCCAGGCGTCCGCATCGGAGACGCCCATCGCCGAGGCGATCCTGCCCGCGCGTGCCCGCCGGTCGGGCCGCCGGCCGCGGATGGGCCTCGTGTGGGGCATCATCGGCGTCGCGGCCGTCGTCGCCCTGTGGGAGCTGTACAAGCTGCTCGGCCCCGCCGAGGGGTTCGTCGTGTTCGCGACGGGCGAGACGGGGTCGGGCGTCATGATCCTGCCCCGCACGCACGACCGCGCGATGCCCCACGTGTGGGACATGGGCGCGCGCCTCTTCGCGCCGACGAGCGGCGGCGACACGCCCGCGCTGTGGGTCACGGTCCTCGGCGCGGGCCTCGTGACGCTCGGCATCGCGGCCGTCGGCTGGGTCATGGGCGTCGCCGTCGGGGCCGTGCTCGGCGTCGTCATGCAGCGCTGGCAGCTCGCCGAATGGGGCCTGCTGCCGTGGATCGTCGTGAGCCAGACCGTGCCCCTCATCGCCTTCGCGCCCGTCGTCAACGCGATCGGCAATCAGATCGACCGCGATGTCGCGCCCTGGCCGCAGTGGCTCTCGGTCGCGATCATCGCGTCCTACCTCGCCTTCTTCCCGGTCGCGATCGGGATGCTGCGCGGGCTCGCCGCCCCCGACCGCATCCATCTCGACCTCATGCGGACGTACGCCGCGGGCTACTGGCCGACGCTCTTCCGGCTGCGTCTGCCGGCGGCCGTGCCGCACCTGCTCCCGGCCCTCCGGCTCGCCGCCGCGAGCGCCGTCGTGGGCGCCGTCGTCGCCGAGGTGTCGATCGGCATGCGCGGCGGCATCGGCCGCATGCTCATCCAGCTCGCGGGACAGGCCTCGAGCGACCCCGCAGCGCCCTGGGGGCCGACGTTCGGCACGATCCTGCTCGGTCTCGTCGCGGCCGGATCCATCGCGATCCTCGGCCTCGTCTTTCAGAACTACCGCAGAGGTGAGGACACCGCATGACCGTTCCGGCTCGATCTCAGGAGTCGGCCCCCGGCTCCGCCCCCGCGGCGCAGGCGGTCCGCGCGACCGGCGTCGGCAAGGTCTTCTCGACGAAGGAGGGCGATGTCGTCGCCCTGACGGACGTCGCGCTCGAGGTCGCGGCGGGCGAGTTCGTGTCGCTCATCGGGCCGTCCGGCTGCGGCAAGTCGACGCTCCTGCGGCTCATCGCCGACCTCGACGAGTCGACGTCGGGCTCGCTCGAGATCTTCGGCAAGCCGGCCCGCAAGGCGCGGCTCGACCAGGACTACGGCATCGCGTTCCAGCAGTCGGGACTGCTGCCCTGGCGCACCGTCGCCGCCAACATCGCGCTGCCGCTCGAGCTCGCAGGCTCGGGCAAGGTCGAGCGCGCGGAGCGCGTGCGCGAACTCGTCGAGCTCGTCGGGCTCACCGAGTTCGCCGACCGCTACCCCGATCAGCTCTCCGGCGGAATGCAGCAGCGCGTCGCTATCGCGCGGGCACTGGCATCCCGTCCCCGCCTGCTGCTCATGGACGAGCCCTTCGGCGCCCTCGACGAGATGACCCGCGAGTACCTGCAGGGTGAGCTCACGCGCATCGCGGGCGAGACGGGCGCCGCTGTCGTGTTCGTGACGCACTCGATTCCTGAGGCCGTCTTCCTGTCGGACCGCGTCGTCGTGATGAGTCCCCGGCCGGGGCGCATCACCGACATCCTCACGACGGGGCTGGGCCCCGTGCGCGGAGACGCGCTGCGCGAGTCGCCCGAGTTCTTCGAGCGCGTCACGGCGGTGCGCGAAGCGCTGCACGGCACGCCCGTCGAGAGGGCGAACGAGCGATGACGGCGGAGGCGACCCCTCGTCAGGCTCGGGGACCGGGACAGGCTCGGCAGCGGGGGAGGGCTTCGGGCGGCTCGTCCGAGCGCCCGCTGCCCGGATGGCTGCGCTGGGTCGCGCCGCTCGGAGTAGGCGTCATCGGCCTCATCGCGTGGACGGCGTGGGTCGCCTCCGGCACGGCGCCGCGCATGCTCCCGAGCCCCGTCGCGATCCTCGAAGAGTTCGTGCTGCGGTGGAACATCATCTCGGCCGACATGGCGATCACCGCGACCAACGCGCTCATCGGCCTCATCGCGGGGTCGCTCCTCGCGATCGTCCTCGCGGGGCTCGCGGCCTCCGTCAAGCCGATCGACGGGATGCTGGCACCTCTCGTCGCGGCGATCGCGGTCGTCCCCATCGTGGCGATCACCCCCATCCTCAACACGATGTTCGGCGCGTCGAGCCAGTTCGGGCGCGTGGCCGTCGCCGCCATCGCGGCCTTCATCCCGGTCTTCGTCAACGTGCTGCGCGGCCTCCGGCAGTCACGGCCCGTGCACCGCGACCTGTTTCGCGCGTCCGCCGCGACGGGCGCTCAGACGTTCCGGTCGCTGACCCTGCCCACGGCGCTGCCGTATCTCATGACGGGGCTGCGGATCGCGGCATCCGTCGCCGTCATCTCGGCCCTCGTCGCCGAGTACTTCGGAGGTCCCGCCGACGGCGTGGGCACCGCGATCGCGACCTACGCGAAGTCCGGCCGGGCAGCTCTCGCGTGGGCGTACGTGTTCGGCGGCATCCTCATCGGACTCGCATTCTTCCTCGTCACCTCTCTCCTGGAGCGGCTCGTCACGAGGCGGACGCCGGGCTGACCCGGCACCCGGTCCCCGAGAGCGTCGGAGGCCACTGCACCACCATCCCGAAAGGAACAGCATGAGACACAGCATTCGTCGCGGCCTGATCGCCGCGTCCACCGTCGCCATCGCATCGCTTGCGCTCGCGGCGTGCTCGGGTTCCGGGTCGCCGGAGGAGACCGGCTCGGCCGACGGCGACTTCGAGCCCCTCAGCTCGATCAAGCTGCAGCTGCAGTGGCTGCCGCAGGCCCAGTTCGCGGGCTATTACATCGCGCAGGAGAAGGGCTACTTCGAGGAGGAGGGCTTCGACGATGTCGAGATCATCCCGTCGGGCGGCGACATCGTGCCGCAGGACGCGCTCGTCGCGGGCGACGCCGACTTCGCGATCGCGTGGGTGCCCAAGGTGCTCGGCACGCTCGAGGCCTCGGGCGTCGAGCTGACCGACATCGCGCAGGTGTTCCAGAAGTCCGGAACGCTGCAGGTCTCGTGGAAGGGCGACGGCGTCGAGAGCGTCGCCGACTTCGAGGGCAAGCGCATCGGCTCGTGGGGCTTCGGCAACGAGTGGGAGATCTTCGCGGCGATGGCTGCGGAGGGCCTCGACTCGACGACCGTGTCGATCACGACGCAGGACTTCAGCATGAACGCGCTCCTCGACGGCGACGTCGACGCCGCCGAGGCGATGACCTACAACGAGTGGGCGCAGATCCTCGAGGTCGTCAACCCCGACACGGGCGAGCTGTACCAGCCCGAGGACTTCGACGTCGTGTCGTACGAGGAGACGGAAGGCGCCATGCTGCAGGACGCGATCTGGGCCGACACCCAGCGTCTCGCGGATGACCCGGCCTACGCCGACGCCGCCGTGCGCTTCCTCAAGGCGATCACGAAGGGCTGGCTGTTCGCGCGGGACAACCCCGAAGAGGCGGCCGACATCGTCTACGACATCGCGTCCAACGCCGAGGCGGCCTTCCCGGTCGGCCCCGTGCACCAGCAGTGGCAGATGAACGAGGTCAACAAGCTCATCTGGACGGGCGCCGACTTCGGCGTCATCGACCAGGCGGCGTGGGACAAGACCGTCAAGGGCGCGCTCGCCGCGGTCAACCAGGACGGCCTCAACCTCATCACCGCGGAGCCCGCCGACTCGGCGTTCTCGAACGAGTACATCGAGAAGGCGCTCGCCGAGCTCGCCGATGAGGGCGTCGACGTCGCCGGCTCGTACACCCCGATCGAGGTGACCCTCACCGAGGGCGGTCAGTAGGGCGGATGCCGCGCGCCGGCCGAGCCCTCCGCTCGGCCGGTTCGCGGCGAATCCGTCGCAAGAGGGACCGCGCACCTTCTGAAGCGCGAGAATGGCAGGCATGACCTTGAGCGAGACGACCACCGACCTCGACGACCTCACCCGGCAGCTGGATCACGACCACGTGTTCCACTCCTGGTCGGCGCAGGGGGCGCTGTCGCCCGTCGTCATCGCGGGCGGCTCGGGGTCGGTCGTCTGGGACCACGCCGGCCGTCGCTACCTCGACTTCTCGAGCCAGCTCGTCAACGTCAACATCGGGCACCAGCATCCCGCCGTCATCGACGCGATCCACCGCCAGGCCGACCTGCTCGCGACGATCGGGCCCGCGACGGCGAACCTCGCGCGCGGCGAGGCCGCGAAGCGCATCGTTTCGCGGGCGCCGGAGGGCTTCTCGAAGGTCTTCTTCACGAACGGCGGCGCCGACGCGATCGAGAACGCGATCCGGATGGCGCGCCTGCACACGGGCCGCGACAAGGTGCTCTCGACCTATCGCTCGTACCACGGCAACACCGGCGCGGCGATCGTCGCGACGGGGGACTGGCGCCGGATCCCGAACGAGTTCGCCCGCGGCCACGTGCACTTCTTCGGCCCGTACCTCTACCGCTCCGAGTTCTGGGCGACGACCCCCGAGGAGGAGGGCGCCCGCGCCCTGCATCACCTCGAGCGCGTCATCCAGTCGGAGGGGCCTGCCTCGATCGCGGCTCTCCTGCTCGAGTCGATCCCGGGCACGGCGGGCGTCCTGATCCCGCCGCCCGGATACCTCGCGGGCGTGCGGGCGCTCGCCGACAAGTACGGGATCCTCCTGATCCTCGACGAGGTCATGGCCGGCTTCGGACGGACAGGTCGCTGGTTCGCCTTCGAGGGCCACGACGTCGTGCCCGACCTCATCACGTTCGCGAAGGGCGTCAACTCCGGCTACGTGCCGGTCGGCGGAGTCATCATCTCGGACCCCATCGCGGCGACCTTCGACGAGCGCGTCTTCCCGGGCGGGCTCACCTACAGCGGGCACCCGCTCGCGGCCGCCTCGATCGTCGGAGCTCTGGACGCGATGGAGTCCGAGGGCATCGTCGAGAACGCGCGGCGCGTGGGCGCCGAGGCGATCGGGCCGGGTCTGGTCGCGCTCGCCGAGAAGCACGCCGCGATCGGCGAAGTGCGCGGCGAAGGCGTCTTCTGGGCGCTCGAACTCGTCGCCGACCGCGACACGCACGAACCGCTCGCCGCCGCGTCCATCGGCAAGCTCAAGGCCGAGCTCGTCTCGCGCGGCCTGCTGCCGTTCGTCGCCGACAACCGGATCCACGTCGTCCCGCCGTGCGTCGTCACCGACGACGAGGTCGGGCAGGCTCTCGCGATCTATGACGAAGCGTTCGCCGCGGCGCTCTGACCGCGGCAGTCGTCATGCCGTCGTCTTCCATGTCCGTCGTCTCCGCACCCGCACCCGCCCTCACGATCGACGAGATCGAGCTGCTGCTGGGTTCCCGCGGCGATGATCTCGATCGCCTGCTCGCGCGCGCCGGCGCGCTGCGCGACGAAGGCCTCGAGGCCGCGGGACGCCCCGGCGTCATCACGTATTCGCGCAAGGTGTTCGTGCCGCTCACGACCCTGTGCCGCGACCGCTGCCACTACTGCGTCTTCGTCGACACCCCGGGTCAGCTGAGGCTCAAGCGCGCACCGCTGTTCATGTCCGACGAGCAGATCCTGCGCGTCGTCCGCGCGGGCCAGGAGCTCGGCTGCAAAGAGGCGCTCCTGACCCTCGGCGACCGTCCCGAGGACCGGTGGCCCGAGGCGCGGGAGTGGCTCGACGAGCACGGCTACGCCTCGACGCTCGACTACGTCGCGCACGCGGCGCGGCTCATCACGGCCGAGACGGGCCTGCTCGCGCACCTCAACCCCGGCGTCATGACGGCGGACGAGCTGCGCGACCTGCGGCCGACGGCACCCTCGATGGGCATGATGCTCGAGACGACCTCGCGCGCGATCTTCGACGAGCCCGGCGGCGCGCACTACGGCTCGCCCGACAAGGACCCCGCGGTGCGGCTGCAGGTCATCGCGGATGCGGGGGCCGCCGGCATCCCGTTCACGACCGGCATCCTCGTCGGCATCGGCGAGTCCGTCCGCGATCGGGCCGAGTCGCTCGTCGCCCTGCGCGATCTGCAGGCCGCGCACGGGCACGTGCAGGAGGTCATCGTCCAGAACTTCCGGGCGAAGCCGGGGACGGCGATGCGGTCGGCACCGGATGCCGCGTTCCTCGAGTACATCGCGACGGTCGCGGTCGCGCGGCTCGTGCTGGGGGCGCGCATGCGCATCCAGGCTCCGCCGAACCTCAGCGACCCCGGCGAGCTCGACCTCCTGGTGCGCGCGGGCGTCGACGACTGGGGAGGGGTCTCGCCGCTCACGGCCGACCACGTGAACCCGGAGCGCCCGTGGCCGCACCTCGACGACCTCGCAGCGCTCACGGCGGCATCCGGATTCGACCTCCAGGAGCGGCTCACGGCGCACCCCGAGTTCGTCCGCGACGCGGACCGGTGGATCGACGCGGGGCTGCACGACGCGGTGCGCTCGCTGGCGGATCCCGAGACAGGGCTCGCGAGGACGGATGCTGGCGCGCTGGCGCCGCCCGCGGGTGCCGCGCCGCTGCCGTCGACTCCACCTCGTTCGGACCGTTCTACGCAATTCGGACCGACACGCCGTGCAGGATCCGAATCTCGTGGAATCGTCCTGACGACGGCGGGGCGAGACACACCGCGGCTCGCGGAGCGTGCTGCAGACGACCCCACGGCGCTCGACGACGCCGAGTGGGAGGCCCTGCTCAGGGCAACGGGCGACGACCTCGAGGCCGTCGTGCGGACGGCCGACGACCTCCGGCGGTACACGGTCGGCGAGGCCGTCAGCATCGTCGTCAACCGCAACCTCACGTCGTCGCATCTGCGCGCGACGCCCGTGGCGCCGCCGGAGTTCGACCTGCGGGATGCCGCCGCGATCGCGCGCGACGCCGCCGACCTCGGCGCGACCGAGCTCTGCGTCCAGGGGATGCTTCCCGCCACGGAAGACCCCGGTCTGTACCTCGAGCTCGCCCGCACGATCCGCGCGGCGACCCCCGACCTGCACCTCCACGCGTACCGGCCGCAGGACGTCGCCGACCTCTCCGACCGTACGGGCCTGAGCCTCGGCGAGGCGTTCGCCGCGATGAAGGCCGCCGGGGTGAACACGGTCCCGGGGACGGGCGTCAAGGTTCTGAGCGAGCGCGTGCGCAGCCTCGTCGCCCCGGGCGACCTCGAGATCGACCGGTGGACCGAGATCGTGACGGCCGCGCATCGCGCCGGGCTGCGCTCGACCTCGGTGCTGTTCTACGGCCACGTCGAGACGGCCGCCGAGCGCATCGCGCACCTGCGATCCCTCCGAGCGATCCAGAACGACACCGGGGGCTTCACCGAGTTCGTCCCGATCCCGCTGCCCGGCTACGGCGTGCCGCTCGTCGAAGGCCGCGCGCCCGTCGACGAGCATCGCGCGATGGTCGCCGTCTCGCGGCTCATGCTCGCGGGCAGCATCCGTCATATCCAGATCCCGTGGACCCGGCACGGCGTCGAGCTCGCGGTCGACCTGCTGCGCGCGGGCGGCGACGACCTCGGCGGCACGCTCCTGGACGGTCGGGTGCGCCCCGACACGGGCATCGAGCAGGGCCTCGAGCTGCCGTTCGCCGAGGCGTCGGCCCGGGTCGGCCGGATCTTCCGGCCGCTGCGCGAGCGCACGACCGACTACCGCGAGGCGACGCCGTGACGCGCCGGTCGGTCGAGGTCGCGATCGTCGGCACGGGCTTCGCGGGTCTCGCGGCGGCGATGACGCTGCGCGATGCGGGGCACGAGGTCGCGCTGTTCGAACGCGCCGACCGCGTCGGCGGCACGTGGCGCGACAACACCTACCCCGGCGTCGCGTGCGACGTGCCCTCGCACCTGTACGGCTTCGCGCGGCATCCCGAACCCGACTGGTCGGCCGAGTTCGCGCCGGGCGCCGAGATCCAGGCGTACCTCGAGCGCGTCGTGGCGCGCGAGCGCCTCGACACGGCGATCACGTTCGGCGCACCGCTCCTCGACGCCGCATGGGATCCGGATGCCGCGTCGTGGCGCCTGCGCTTCGGCGGCGCCGCACCCGCCGAGGTCGACGCCGACGTCCTCGTGCTGGCGTGCGGCCGGCTGAGCGAGCCGCGCATCCCATCCGTCGCGGGGCTCGAGGGCTTCGCAGGGCCGATCTTCCACACGGCCCGTTGGGACGCCTCTGCCGACCTCGAGGGCCGGCACATCGCGGTCGTCGGCTCGGGGGCGAGCGCCGTGCAGCTCGTGCCGCAGCTCGCGCGCACGGCATCCCGAGTCACGCTCTTCCAGCGCAGCGCCCCGTGGATCGTGCCGCGCGGCGGACGCCTGTTCACGGCCGACGAGCGCGCCCGCTTCGCCGCGCACCCCGACGAGCTCGCGGCGCTGCGCGCGCGCCTCGACGCCGAGGGCGAGGCACGGTTCGCGTCACGTTCGGGGGGAGCGGATGCCGCGGCCGCGGCATCCGCCGCGGCGCGCGTGCATCTCGAAGCCCAGGTCGCCGATCCGCGACTGCGAGAGCTGCTCACCCCCGACTACGCCTTCGGGTGCAAGCGCGTGCTGCTCTCGGACGAGTTCTACCCCGCGCTCGCGTCGGGACGCGTCGTCCTCGAGCCGAGCGCCCTGGCCGCCGTCGACGGCGATGAGCTCGTCGCGGCATCCGGAGCCCGCTACTCGGATGTCGACGCCGTCATACTCGCGACGGGGTTCCAGACGACGCGGCAGCCCTACGCGGGCTTCGTGCGCGGCGAGGGCGGCGTGACGCTCGAGCAGCACTGGGCGGGCGGGATGACCTCGTTCGGGTCGAGCGTCGTCACGGGCTTCCCGAACCTGTTCGTGCTCAACGGGCCCAACGCGTCGCTCGGGCATACGTCGTCGGTGCTCATGCTCGAGGCGCAGGCCGAGTACGCGGCGGGCGCGCTCGCGCGGCGCGGGTCCGGGGGAGTGCTGCGCGTGCGGCCCGAGGCCGAGCAGGACTACACGCGCATGGTCGACGCCCGCGCCGCGGGCACGCCGTGGCTCACGGGCGGATGCCGCAGCTGGTACGTCGACGAGCGGTCGCGCCGCCTCACGCTCGTCTGGCCGGGGACCGTCGCGGACTATCGTGCGACGGTCGCGTCGGCGGACGGCTCGGAGTTCGAGCCCGCGACCCACAGGACGACAGCGCCGGCAGTGCCGGCGGAGAGAGGACGAACACCATGACGGTACCGCTCCGGTTCGGGTACAAGGCCTCGGCCGAGCAGTTCGGGCCCACCGAACTGCTCGACTACGCGGTGCTCGCGGAGGAGGTCGGGTTCGACTCCGTCTTCGTGTCGGACCACCTGCAGCCGTGGCTGCACGAAGGCGGCCATGCCCCGGCATCCGTCCCGTGGCTCGGCGCGCTCGGCGCGAAGACCTCGCGCGTGCTGATCGGCACCTCGGTGCTGACGCCGACGTTCCGCTACAACCCGACAGTCGTCGCGCAGGACTTCGCGACGCTCGGGGTGATGTATCCCGGCCGCGTCATCCTGGGTGTGGGCACGGGTGAGGCGCTCAACGAGGCGAACCTCGGCATCCCGTGGCCCGAGCCGCCCGAGCGGTTCCGGCGGCTGAAAGAGGCGATCGGGCTCATCCGGCGGCTGTGGTCGGAGGACCGCGTCAACTTCGACGGCGAGTTCTACACGACCCGCAACATCACGATCTACGACAAGATGGACGACCCCGTGCCGATCTACATCGGCGCGGCGGGCCCCGCCGCGACGCGCCTCGCGGGGCGCATCGCCGACGGGTTCATCACGACGAGCGGCAAGAAGCGCGAGCTCTACACCGACACGCTGCTGCCCGCGCTGCGGGAGGGGCTCGAGAAGGCCGGGCGGCCCGCCGACGCGATCGACACGCTCATGGAGATCAAGGTCTCGCTGCACCCCGACCGGGCCACGGCCCTCGAGAAGACGCGCTTCTGGGCTCCGCTCGCGCTGAGCCCCGAAGAGAAGATGGGCGTCGACGACCCGCTCGAGATGCAGCGGCTCGGCGAGCAGCTGCCGATCGAGCGCGCCGCGTCGCGCTTCATCGTCTCGGACGACGTCGAGGAGCACATCGAGCGGATCGCCTGGTACATCGGCCTCGGCTTCCGCCACCTCGTCTTCCACGACCCGGGCGCCGACCAGGCCGACTTCCTGCGCCGCTACGGCGACGAGGTGCTGCCGCGTCTGCGGGAGCGGTTCTCGTGACGCCCGCTGGTCCTGCATCCGCCGGTCCTGCGCCCGCCGGGTGGACCGTCGTGCTTCCCGTCAAGGACGCGAACCGCGCGAAAACGCGGCTCGCGGGGCTGCCGGATGCCGGCCCGGCCCTCGCGCGCGCCATCGCGCTCGACACGATCGAGGCCGTCGCGGCGTGCGCGGCGGTCGCGCAGGTCGTCGTGGTGACCGACGACGCCGAGCTCGCCGCCGCGGGCTCCGGGCGCGGCGAAGCATCCGCCCCGCCCCACGGGGTGCGGATCGTGCACGACCGCGAGCCGGCGGGACCGAACGCCGCGGTCCTGGCCGCCATGGCCACGATCCCCGTGACCGAGCCTCGCGCCGCGCTGCTCGGCGATCTCGCGGCGCTCCGCCCCGAAGACCTCGAGCGCGCCCTCACCCATGCGTCGGCCAGCGAGCGCGGAGTGGTTCCGGATGCCGAGGGGGAAGGCTCGACGCTCGTGACCGCCCGCCCGGGCGTGCCGTGGGCGTCGGCGTTCGGCGCCGGCTCCTTCGCGCAGCACCTCGCTCTCGGCTGCGCCGTGCTCGCCGTGCCCGCCGATTCGTCGCTGCGCCGCGACGTCGACACCCCCGCGCACCTCGAGGCCGCTCTGGAACTCGGCGTCGGCCCCCGCACCGCCGCGCGCCTCGCACCTGCCCTCGCTTCCGCCGACTCCGCCTGATTCCGCCGAGGCACTCTTCCTGCGCGCGTCCGCCGACGGGTGCGAGCCGAGTGGACGGGTGCCGCACGCCGTAGCGTGGAGGCATGACGACCTCCGAGCACGACATCCGTCTCATCGCCGTCGACATGGACGGCACCCTGCTCGACGGCGACGGGCACATCCCCGACGAGCTGTGGCCGCTGCTCGACGAGCTCGACGCGCGCGGCATCCTCTTCGCACCCGCGAGCGGGCGGCAGCTCGCGACGCTCAAGCGCTCCTTCGACCATGCGCGGGACGACGTCGTGTACATCGCCGAGAACGGCGCGTACGTCGTCCGCGGTGAGACCGAGATCGGCTCGGACGCGATGGACGGCGAGTTCGCGGCATCCGTCGTCCGTCGTGTGCGCGCGCTCGTGGACCGCGGCTTCGACGCGGGGCTGGTCGTCTGCGGCAAGCGGTCCGCATACATCGAGCGCGCGGATGCCGCGTTCCTCGCCGAATGCGAGAAGTACTACGCGAAGCTCGAGATCGTCGACGATCTGCTCGCCGTCGACGATCAGGTGCTCAAGCTCGCGATCTTCGACTTCGCCGTCGCGGAGGACTCGACGGCGCCCGAGCTCGACGACCTGCGCGCGACGCACCAGGTCGTCGTGTCGGGACAGCACTGGATCGACGTCATGAACCACGGCGTCAACAAGGGCGTCGCGCTCCAGCGGCTGCAGGTCGCGCTCGGCATCGAACGCGAGCAGACGGCGGCATTCGGCGACTATCTCAACGACCTCGAGCTGCTGGATGCCGCGGCCTACTCGTTCGCGATGGCCAACGCGCACCCCGATGTGCTCGCCCGCGCTCGCCACCAGGCTCCGTCGAACGTCGAGCGCGGCGTGCTCACGACGATCCGGCTGCTGCTCGACGGGCACCCGCTCGGGGCGTAGCCGGCCGAGGTCGGGCCTGTCCCGATTTTTCGGGCGCCGGTGTCCCCATTTCCGGAGCGCAGAGGGCGCGGGCGCGCCGGGGAGGGGCAGGATGGAAGCATGCCCACGATCTCGACAGTGACCCTCAACGACGGCACGAGCTTCCCCGAGCTCGGTCTCGGCACCTACAACCTGCGCGACGCCGAAGGCATCGACGCGATCGTCGCGGCGATCTCGTCCGGCTACCGGCTGCTCGACTCGGCCGTCAACTACAACAACGAGCCCGAGGTCGGCGCCGCCGTGCGCCGCGCGGGCGACGAGCTCGGCGTCGCGCGCGACGAGCTGATCGTCACGACGAAGCTCCCCGGCCGCGACCACGGCTACGACTCGACGATGGCCAGCGCCGAGCAGTCGCTCGCCGCACTCGGGCTCGAGAAGATCGACCTGTACCTCATCCACTGGCCGAATCCGAGCGTCGGCAAGTTCCTCGAGACGTGGCAGGCGATGATCGCGCTGCGGGAGGGCGGGCTCGTCGGCTCGATCGGCGTCTCGAACTTCACGGAGCAGATGCTCACGCGCCTCATCGACGAGACGGGCGTCACGCCCGCCGTCAACCAGGTCGAGCTGCACCCGTACTTCCCGCAGGCACAGCTGCGCGCCTTCCACCGCGAGCACAGCATCCGCACCGAGAGCTGGAGCCCGCTCGCGCGCCGCTCGGAGCTGCTGAGCGAGGCCGTCATCGGCGAGATCGCGGCGGCTCACGACGTGACCCCGACGCAGGCGGTGCTGCGCTGGCACGTCCAGCTCGGCTCGACGCCCATCCCGAAGTCGGCCGACCCGGCCCGTCAGGTCGAGAACGCCGACGTCTTCGAGTTCGCGCTCACCGATGACGAGGTCCAGGCGATCTCCGCCCTCGAGCGCGGACGCCTGTGGGACGGCGACCCGAACCACCACGAGGAGATGTAGCCTCCGCGAGGCTCGAACGACGCCGGGTTGCCAGAAGATGCGGCAACCCGGCGTCGGCTTGCGTGTAGAGGTGGCAACTCGGCGTCGGCGCGGGGGCCGCGGTGGCTCTCGAGGCCGGTCGGGACCCGGGATGCCGTCGGCCGGCCCTTCGCGACAGCCGCAGCCGCCGAGCGGTCAGGCCTTCGCGGGCAGCGCGGCGATCCACTCCGAGAACGTCTGCGCGCCGCGCACGGCATCCGGACCCGGCAGGAGCGAGCCGTCGCGCTGCGCGCGGCCGAGGCCGCCGGGCACCCGCAGCGGCAGGACGACACCGCGCTCGCCCGCGGCCTTCGCGTACGCGCGCACCATGGTGCGGAGCGACTCTTCGCGCGGCCCCGCGAAATCCGCCGCGCGACCGCCGACGGGTGCGGCTTCGGCGAGGTCGACGAGCCGTGCGCCGACTTCGCGGACGGCGACCGGCTGCAGGCGCCCGCTCGGCGCGAAGTGGACGGGCCCCGCCTTCGCGAAGCCGAACACCTGGCGCGAGAACTCGTGGAACTGCGTTGCGCGCGCGATCGTGAACGGGATGCCGCCCCGGGCCGTCGCCCGCTCCTGGGCGACCTTGCCGGCGTAGAGCGCGAATCCGTGCACGCGGTCGCATCCCACGATCGACAGGACGACGACGTGCCGCACGCCGGCGCGCTGACCCTCGGTCGTGAGCGAGCGCGTGACCGCTTCGTGGAACGCCGTGGGGTCGTCCTTGCCCTGCACGCCGGACGCGTCGACGACGACCTCGACACCCTCGAGCGCCGCGGCCACCCCCGTGCCGCGCACGAGGTCGACGCCCGCCGAGCGGGCGAGCACGACGACCTCGTGGCCGCGTTCGCGCGCCGCGGCGACCGCCGCGGCTCCGGCCTGACCCGTGCCTCCGGCGACGGCGATCCTCATCTGCGTGCTCCTCGGCCCCGTGGTGTTCTGCTCTACGCAGCGGCCGCGCGTCGCAGGCCCACACCGAGGCTATTGGACGTGCAGAATCTCGCAGTCCGTGCCGGGCGACAGGATCGCCTCGTGACCGTCGTCGAAGCGGACGACAAGCAGCGGGTCGTCCTCGTGTCCGCGCAGCTCGACGACTTCGCCCGTCCGCTCGGCCATCCCGACCGCACGCCCGTGGATCAGCACGCGGTCTCCGACAGTGGCTTTCATGGCGCACCTCCTGCCGTCAGGCTACGACGGCGCGGCCGCGAGGGAAATGCCCCGACGCACGCCGCCGACGGGCAGCCGCTGCCTAGAGGCGCGCCCCGTCGTCGTCATCGTCGTGCAGATCGGGCGCTCGTCCGCGCCACGACTCGTAGGCCATGAGCCAGCCGATCGACACGACGGCGCCGATCGCGAGCCCCAGGACGAGACTGCCCAGGACGAGTCCGACGAGCGCGCCTCCCCCGAGGAGCACGATCGTGCCGATGACCCATTGCGTGCGGCCGCGCGGCCACCCGCGACCCGGACCGCCGTCGCTCGATTGCGTCATGCCGTCAGCCTAGAGCGCCGCGGGCGGGCGGCATCCCGGATCATTCCTGCGCGGGACTGTACGCGATCATCCAGTCGATGCCGAACTTGTCGCGGAGCATGCCGAACCGGCCGCCCCACGGCGGGGTGTCGTAGGGCATCGTGACGCTGCCGCCCGCGGACAGGGCGTCCCAGAAGCCCTGCAGCTGCGCGTCGTCATCGCCGCTCACCGAGATCGAGCTGCCGCCGGGCTCGCGGTACGGCATGCTCGCGGGCGTGTCGGAGGCCATCAGGATGAAGCCGTCGGGGCTCGTGAGCTGGGAGTGCATGACGAGGTCCTTCTCAGCGGGATCCTGCACCATCCCCTCGTACTCGCCGAACGTCGAGATCACGACGTCGCCGCCGAACACGCTCCGGTAGAACTCGATCGCGTCACGCGCGTTGTCGCGGAACGACAGATAGGGATTGAGGCTCGGCATGGTGACTCCTTCGTCGGATGATTCGTCGGATGACCGGATGCCGCGCCGGGCCCGCGGCGCATCCCAGTGTCGTCCGGGCCTCAGACATCGGCAAGACCGACCGCGCAGGCCAGAACCCGAGCTCAGTGCGCGCGGTGGTCCTCTGGGTGCAGGCGCGGTCCACGCCGCGGTTCACGCACGCCGCTCACGCCGATGAGCCGGATGACGCGCTGCCGGTGCCCCGGCCAGGCGCTCAGGAGGCGCAGCATCCCGTCGTCGTCCACGCGTCGCCCCGTCAGGGCGAAGCCGACCTCGTGGGCGAGGTGATAGTCGCCGACGCTCACGGCGTCGGGGTCGCCGAAGGCGCGGATGCGGGTCTCGGCGCTCGTCCACGCTCCGACGCCCGGCAGCGAGGTCAGGACGCGCTCGCGCTCGTCGCCGCCGGTCGCCGACTCGAGCGCCCGCACGATCGTCTCACCGCGCTGCGCCGCTGCGACGACGGTGCGGGACTGCGGCGGCTCGAGGCCCGCACGGTGCCACGCCCACGACGGGATGCGCCGCCAGCCCTCGATCGACGGCGGGGCGAAGAGCGGTCGGGGCGTCGGCCCCGGCGCGCGCTCGCCGAACCGCGACACGATCCGCCGCCACGCGCCGAACGCCTGCATGCCCGTGACCTTCTGCTCGAAGATCGCGCTCGCGAGGGCGTCGAAGACGAGGTCGGTGCCGCCGAGCCGGAGCCCCGGACTGCGGCGGTGCGCCTCCGCGATGACGGGGTGGATGCCGGCATCGAAGCCGTCCGCGTCATCACGCGCGCCGCACAGGGCGGGCAGCTGCGCGATCGCCCACGCGGCGCCCGGTCCCCAGGCGGCTCCGCGGACCGCGCCTCCCGGCGCACCCCGCAGTGCGAGCGTCGCGATGCCCTCGGGGGTGCGGCTCGCGCGCCAGATGACGGCCCCCTCGACCGTCATCGTGGGATCCCCCGCTCCGCGCCGCTGGTAGATGACGGTGCGTGCGAGGTCGAGCGGATGCCGCGGCCGGTACTCCGTCTCGAGCGGGCTTTCGATCGAGCCGCCGGGGTCGCGCGGAGGGCCCTCGCCCCCGGCCGCGAGCGGCCGGATGCGCGAGAGCGAGGTCGTCATGCGCTCACCCTACGCGCCCGGCCTGACACTCAGTCGGTGTGGAAGATCTCCGGGAGCTCGGCCCACCACTCGCCCGGGCCGCGCTCGTCGAGCGGGCGCTGCAGAGGCTCCTGCACCGCCCACCACCGCTGGGTCTCGGGGTCGGCCGCGATCGCCGCCATGTCGGCCTCGTAGTCCTCACCCGTGTACTCGAAGTACGCGAAGAGCAGCTCGCCGTGACGGTAGATCGAGTAGTTGCGGATGTTGCTCTGCGCGAGCCGATCCAGTACTCCCGGCCAGACCGCCGCGTGGTGCCTCTCGTACTCCTCGCGGTGCTCGGCGGGGAGGCCGATGACCGATGCCACGCGCTTCACGCCGCTCACCGGCCGAGCCATCCGCCGTCGACGGGCAGCACGACGCCCGACACGTAGTCGGACGCGGAGGAGCTGAGGAAGACTGCTGCCCCCGCGAGGTCTTCGCCGCGCCCCCAGCGCCCGGCTGGGATGCGCTCGAGGATCGATCGGGAGCGCTCGGGGTCGTCGCGCAGGGCCTGCGTGTTGTCGGTCGCGATGTAGCCGGGCGCGATCGCGTTGACGTTGACGCCCTGCGGCGCCCACTCGTTCGCGAGCGCCTTGACGAGACCTGCGACGCCGGACTTCGCGGCGGCGTACCCCGGCACGTTGATCCCACCCTGGAAGCTCAGGAGGCTCGCGGTGAAGACGACCTTGCCGTGACCGCGGGCGAGCATGCCGCGGCCGACGGCCTGGGTCAGCGCGAACTGGCTCGAGAGGTTGACGTCGATGACGCGATCCCACAGTTCGAGTGGATGCTGCGCCGCCGGCGCCCGCTCGATCGTGCCCGCGTTGTTGATGAGGATGTCGACGGGCAGATGCTCGAGCTCGGCCCCCAGTGCCAGGACGGCCTCGCGATC
This sequence comes from Microbacterium sp. SS28, assembly GCF_022761035.1. GTDB lineage: Bacteria > Actinomycetota > Actinomycetes > Actinomycetales > Microbacteriaceae > Microbacterium. The sequence continues at coordinate 918,991 of NZ_JAKWJP010000001.1, read as the reverse complement.
GGCGAAGTCGACGGCGCGCGGCGTGAACGTGCGGCCGTGGGCCAGCACGGCCTGCTCGACGGCGCTCCCGGGCGCGAGCGACGTGCTCACCCCGATGATGTCCGCGCCGCTCGCGGCGAGTGCCTCGGCTATCGCCGCGCCGATGCCGCGGCTCGCCCCCGTCACGACCGCGAGACGACCCGTCAGGTCGAAGGAGGGCGCGCTCATGCGCTCTGCCCCGCCTGCACGTCGATGAGCACCTTCATGGCACGACCGGCTTCGAGCTCGCCGATGGCCTCCTGCGTGCGATCGAGCGGCACGATCAGCGTGATGAGCGCTCCGGTGGGGATGACTCCGCCCGCGACGAGCTCGACGGCCTTCTCGAAGTCGGTGCGCTGGTAGACGCGGGCGCCGAGGATGCGCAGCTCGCGCCAGAAGACGCGCTGCAGATTGATCTCGCGCGGGGTCGAGTGGATCGCGACGACGACGATCGTGCCGCGGACCTTCGCGAGGTCGGTCGCGCCGAGGACGGCCGCGGGGGCGCCGGAGACCTCGAAGACGACGTCCGCGCCCGCGCCGCCCGTCCACTCCTCGACCCAGGCGACCTGATCCGCCGTGCGGGGATCGATCGTCGCGAATCCGAGCGACTCCACCTGCGCGCGCCGTGCCGTGTCGAGCTCTACGACGACGACCTCGGCGCCGAAGTCGCGGGCGACTGTCGCGATGAGCACGCCGATGGGGCCGCCGCCGATGACGACGGCCTTCTCTCCCACGCGGACCTCCGAGCGGCGGACATCGTGGACGGCGACCGCGACGGGCTCGACGAGCGCCGCCGCGTCGAGCGCGAGCGACTCGGGCAGCCGTACGAGCGTCACGGCGGGGACGTTCCACAGCGGCTGCAGCGCACCGGGGGAGTCGATGCCGATGAAGTCGAGGTTCTGGCAGATGTGTTCGTGGCCCGCGAGGCACGCGGGGCACGTGCCGTCCCACGCAAGAGGCATGACCGTCACGGGGTCGCCCGGCGCCCAGCCCTCGACCTCGTCGCCGACGGCCTCGATCGTCCCGCTCATCTCATGCCCGAACACGAGCGGCCGGGAGACCCGCGCGTCCATGCTGCCGTGCACGATGTGCAGGTCGGTGCCGCACAGCCCGACGTAGGCCACGCGGATCTGCACGTGCCCCGGCGGGGGCGATGTCGTTGCGGCGTCGACGACCGAGACCGTCCTATCGCCAATGTAGGCCGCTGCCCGCACGTGGTCCTCCTCGATCGCGACGGTCATCCGATGATAGCCGCTATCAGACGTCGTGTCTTCGCAGAATATGGCAAGATGGTGTGAATTCATCCAATGACTGACGTGATGGAGCGAGGCAGTTCGATGCAGAACCGCACGTGGGGCGACGGCCTCGCCACGACCGAGCTCGGCGTCGGCGTCGCCCAGTTCGGCAATCTGTACCGGGAGACGACCGACGAGGCCTCGACGCAGGCCATCGAAGCGGCGTGGGCTGCCGGCATCCGCTATTTCGACACGGCGCCGCACTACGGACTGGGTCTCTCGGAACGCCGCCTCGGTGCCGCCCTGCGCGACCGCCCCCGCGACGCGTACGTCGTCTCGACGAAGGCGGGGCGGCTGCTCGTGCCCGATCCCGAGGGCGCAAGTCGCATGGACGACGGGGGCTTCGTCGTGCCCGCGACACTGCGGCGCGAATGGGATCTGAGCCGCGACGGCATCCGCCGTTCGCTCGACGAGAGCCTCGAGCGTCTCGGACTCGATCGCGTCGACATCCTCTATCTGCACGATCCCGACGCCCATGAGGATGCCGCGCTCCGCGAAGCGCTGCCTGCGATGGCGCAGCTGCGGGACGAGGGCGTCGTCGGCGCGATCGGCGCCGGCATGAACCAGTCCGCGATGCTCGCGCGGTTCGCGCGCGAGGCCGGCATCGACGTCGTCATGCTCGCGGGCCGCTACACGCTGCTCGAGCAGGGCGCGCTCGACGACCTCCTGCCGGCGGCGCTCGAGCACGACGTCGCTGTCGTGGCCGCGGCGATCTACAACTCGGGACTCCTCGCCACGCCGCGCATGAGCGCCGACGCCCACTACAACTACGGCGCGGTCCCCGCCGAGCTGCTCGCGCGCGCCCGCGCGATCGCCGACGTGTGCGACGAATTCGGCATCACGGTGCCCGACGCCGCCGTCGCGTTCCCGCTGCGGCATCCCGCCGTCGCATCCGTCGTGATCGGCACCCGCACGGCGCAGCACGTGACCGACGCCGTCGCCCGGTACGAGACGACGATCCCCGAGGAGTTCTGGAGCGAGCTCGTCGCCCGCGGCCTCCTCGACCCGCGCGTGCAGGACGTCGGCCGATGAAGGTCGACGGATGCCGCGCCGCGCCGCGACCCGACGAGCCGCTGCGGCGGACCTGTGCCGCAGCCGTCGCCCCCAGGACATATGCCGGAGATCCGGCGGAACGGAGAGAACCATGAAGCTCGCCCGATACGGACGACCCGGCCACGAGCGTCCCGCGGTGCTCGACGGCGACACCGCCTACGCCCTCGACGGGATCGCGGCCGACATCGACGCAGGGTTCTTCGCGGGCGGCGGCCTCGACCGCGTGCGCGCGGCGCTCGCGGAAGGTCGCCTCACGGCCCTCGACACGACCGACCTGCGCGTCGGCGCGCCGATCGCGGCGCCCGGCAAGATCGTCTGCATCGGCCTGAACTACCGCGACCACGCGGAGGAGACGGGCGCCGCGATCCCCGCCGAGCCTGTCGTGTTCATGAAGGACCCGTCGACGATCGTCGGTCCCTTCGACGAGGTCCTGATCCCGCGCGCGTCGCAGAAGACGGACTGGGAAGTCGAGCTCGGCGTCGTGATCGGCGCCGAGGCCCGCTACCTCGCCTCGCCCGCCGACGCGCTCGCGTGCGTCGCGGGCTACGCGGTGTCGCACGACGTGAGCGAGCGCGAGTTCCAGCTCGAGCGCGGCGGCCAGTGGGACAAGGGCAAGAGCTGCGAGACCTTCAACCCGCTCGGGCCCTGGCTCGTGACGGCCGACGAGGTCGCCGACCCGCAGGCGCTGGGCCTACGGCTGAGCGTCAACGGCATCTCGCGTCAGGACGGCACGACCGGGACCATGATCTTCTCCGTCGCGCACGTCATCTGGTACCTGAGCCAGTTCATGGTGCTGCGGCCGGGCGACCTCATCAACACCGGCACGCCCGCGGGTGTCGCGCTCGGGATCGAGGGCAACCCGTACCTGCGCGCCGGCGACGTCGTCGAACTCTCGATCGACGGCCTCGGGACTGCTCGGCAGACGGTGGGGCAGGCATGACCGGCGACCTGGACGGCCTCGTCGCCGTCGTGACGGGTGGCGCCTCCGGCATCGGCTACGCGACGGCGCAGGAGCTGCACGCGCGCGGCGCACGCGTCGCGGTGCTCGACCGCAACGTCGCGACGATCCCCGAGGGGACCTCCGGCATCGAGTGCGACGTCGCGGTGCGCGCGCAGGTGGATGCCGCGATCGCGCGCGTCGCCGACGAGCTCGGCGGCATCGACATCCTCGTCAACAACGTCGGCGTGAGCTCCGTCGGCACCGTCGAGGACGCCGACGACGACGAGTGGGCGCGGGTGCTCGACCTCAACGTCGTGAGCATGGCGCGCGTCACGGCTGCGGCGCTGCCGTGGCTGCGGCGGTCGGATGCGGCATCCGTCGTCAATCTCTCATCGGTCGCCGCGCTCAACGGGCTGCCGCAGCGTGCCGTCTACAGCGCGAGCAAGGGCGCCGTCATGGCGCTCACCTTCGCGATGGCGACCGACCACATCGCGGACGGCGTCCGGGTCAACTGCGTCCGGCCCGCGACCGTCGCGACGGCCTTCGTCGAGCGGATGCTGGAGGGGTTCCCGGATCCCGCCAAGGAGCGCGCCGCGCTCGACGCGCGCCAGGCGACGGGGCGCATGGTCACGCCCGCCGAGGTCGCCGATGCGATCGCGTTCCTCGCGTCGCCGCGGTCGGGCTCGATCACCGGGACGGCGCTCGACGTCGACGGCGGCATGACGCACCTGCGTCCCCGCGCGGTGCAGCAGACGCACTGACCCGCGGGCGGCCGAGAGCCCGCCCGCTCAGAACCGGTCGGGCGAAGGCGTGCCGTGGCCGTAGCGGATGACGACGTCGGCGTGACGGTCGAAGCGGTAGCCGATGCCGCGGACCGTGCGCACGATGTCCTCGTAGCGGCCGAGCTTGGCGCGCAGGCGACGGACGTGCACGTCGATCGTGCGCTCGCCGGGCGACTCGTCGTCGGTCGCGCCGTTCCACAGCGACGAGACGAGCTCGGTGCGCTCGATCGTGCGGCCCTCGCGCAGGACGAGGTACTGGAGCAGCTCGAACTCCTTGAAGGTGAAGGCGGCAGACTCGCCCTCGATGAGGACGCGCTTGCGCGAGATGTCGACGACGACGCCGCCGGGCGCGCGGTCCTCCTCTTCGACGTCCTCCTGCTTCGTGCGGGCGATGGCGGACGGCTCGTGCAGTGCGAGGCGCACGACGTCGACATCGCGGCCGCCCGAGCCGATGGGGGCGAGGGCGACTGTCGCGTAGGTCTCGGCGTTGGGGGCGAGCTCGGCGATCGTGCGGCGCAGCGCGTCGACGAGCACGCCGAGCGAGACGCCGGCGGCCGCGGCCTTGCCCTCATCGAGCCCGACGTAGAGGGCGAAGCCGCGCGGGGCGGTTCCGGGCGGGAGGTTGCGCTGGGCGGGGCCGTCGGCGGGAGCAGCCTCGGTCGTCGGGATCGGCGCCGTGACGGCGCGGAGGTGACGGACGGAGGTGGCGGAAGAGGTGCGGTCGAGGAGTGCGATGTTCGACATGATGATGAAGTCCTTGGGGAGTCCGGGAGAGCCGGTGACGTGTTGTGTTCGGCCGTGGGCCGGGCCCGGAAGAGGGGCCGTGTGCGGGGCATCCGGATGCGCGAACGGTGGGTGCGCATCGAGAGCTCGGGGGGCTGGTCGCGGGGTTCTCAGATCAAGAACCGGCGCCGCGGCGCAGTCCGGCGGGGGTCACCGAATCAGCGGCACATTCGACAACACATGACAATGCGGCCGGCCACCATCGTGCCGGCACTCCTGTTCGCCTCCCAGGCGGACAAGGAACGCGCGTTGTCAGTCATGCGCCTGATTATGTCGGAGCGAGTCGGAATGTGTCAAATCGCACGGATGCCGCGACCCGCCGACCCCCGGACCTCAGCACTTTGCTCAACTGCGAAGGAGGCGACCCCGGCGCGCCCCCGCATACAGCGGATTCGCGGCGTCGCGCGGCCCCCGGGCCGCCCCAGCGGCGTAGCCTGACCGGGTGAGCCAGCTGACCTTCGCGCACGAGCCAGACGCCTCGCGGTACACCCTCTCGAAGGGGGCGGACCTCGTCAGCGTCCTCGACTACCGCGACGACGGACGCACGGTCGCCCTGACCCGGGCCTACACGATCCCGACCTTCCGCGGACGCGGGTACGCGGGCGAGCTCGTCGACCGCGCGGTCGCTCAGCTCGAGGCCCGCGGCGACCGCGCGGTCTCACCCGTGTGCTGGTACGTCGCGGACTGGTTCACGGCCAACCCCTCGCGCGCCGCGATCCTGCAGAGCCGCCGCTCCGCGTAGACGCCCGATCTGCCCGCGTCAACCCCGTGACGCGCGCCGGGCTCCCGCACGAGGCTGGAAGCCTCGAGAGGAGCAGACGATGCCTGAGGACGATCGCGATCTGCCGGAGGGCGTCATCGACGCCGATCCCGCGGGCGGCTGGGAGGACGGCCGCAAGGCCGACGGCGAGACCGAGGAGCGCTCGGACGCGGCGGGCAGCGCCGACGAGATCGAGGGCGACGCGCCATCCCAGGGCGCCGATCCCGATATGGCGCTCGACGCCGATGAGGAGGCCTGACATGTCCACGACGGGAAACGAGTTCGAGCGCCCCGGCGTCAACTACCCCGACCGCGCCGACGCCGATGGCGCGGAGAACACCCCGAAGACGGGGGAGCCCACGCGGGACGGCCAGCCGGGTACGGAGGGTGCGGCGCGGCCGACGGCGGCGGAGGCGCAGTCCGGTGCGGCCGAGGACGGCGAAGGCGGCGCCATGCCGCCGGCACCCGACACCGCGAGCCACCACGCCGTCGGCATCGGGGTCATCGACGATGACCCGGCGCCCGCGCAGGCGCAGCCGGGATCGCACTACGGCCAGGACGGCGGCCGCGAGACGCTGTCGGCGAGCGACGCCCAGAAGGAGGGCGCACTCGGCACGGAGCAGGAGCAGCGACTTCCCGCGATGGCGCAGAACAACGCGAGCCAGGTCGACAAGGTCGCCGGGATCCTCGCCCAGACGCGTCAGGACATCGGCGCGGGCGAACCCGACGAGGTGATCCACATCCTGCGACAGCGGCTCGAGCAGTCCGGGATCGATCTGCCCGACAGCGAAATCGAGGAGCTGGCGCGGCAGATCACGACGGGCGACGAGTAGGGCGCCGATCGGCCGCCGCGGCCCTGCGCCCGGCGGCCCCGCCCCCGTCGCACGGACAGTACAGTGGCGCCGTGGGCGACTACCAGGTGCATGAGATCGGCGGCCTCGACGAGTGGCGCGACCACTACGGCGGGTTCCGCCCCGAGTCCTCGCGCGACGGCCGGCGCGTCGTCGACCACGAGATCGCGCTGCAGTTCATCGGCCTCACCGCCAACGCGCTGGAACCGGGCGAGGAGGCGGGCTACTGGCACGTCCACGAGCGCATCGAGGAGCTGTACGTCTTCCTCGGCGGGAACGGGCAGATGGGCCTCGACGACGACATCGTCGACGTGAGGGCCGGCACGGTCGTCCGCGTCGGTCAGGGAGTGTGGCGCACGTGGCGCTGCGTGCCCGACAGCCCCGAGCAACTGCGCTGGCTCTGCATCCGCGCGGGCGGCTATGAGCTTCCGCACTTCCCCGACGACAGCCGCCGGGACCAGGAGCGCCCGACCACCTGGTGACGCCGGCCCATTCGCGTGATTCAGCGGGATGCGGCGAACCGCGCGATCGCCGCGGCGGCGGGTGCGGCATCCCGGATCATCGTCTCGTGACCGTGACCCGGGATCTCGATGTACGAGCCGCGCGCAGCCAGTAGCGCGACCTCCTCGCACCAGTCGCGCGGCGCGACGACGTCGTCCTCTCCGCGCAGGACGAGCGTGGGGACCGCGACGCGCGGCAGCGTCTGCTCGAGGCGGTGCACGAGCGTCGCGCGCAGCTTGAGGCGCAGATTCGGGCCGGCGCGGAGGTACTCCCGCGCGCCCCGCGCCCACACGACGGGACTCTCGACCGCGATGTCCCTCGCGAGGCGGGCGAGCTGCGTCGAGGCGCGGCGCGCGCGGGGATCCACGGTGGGGCCCGCGAGCACGATGCGGCCGACGACCTCGGGATGCCGCGCCGCGAGTTCGGATGCGACCTGCGCGCCCATCGAATGGCCGACGACCGTGAGGTCGCGGCAGCCGCGCTGACGCGCGAAGGCCCCCACGAGGTCGGCGGTGCGCTCGATCGTCAGGACGCGGGGCGGCTCGGGAGCCTCGCCGTATCCCGGCAGGTCGATCGCGATGACGCGACCGTGGGGGAGGAGCAGCCGCGTCAGATCCGTGAAGACGCTGCGGCCCATGCCGATGCCGTGGATGAGCAGGAAAGCGGGGTCGCCCGACCCTTCCGATTCGGCGACGAGCGTCGCACCGTGCCACGAGAAGGGGGTCGAGGGCGGACCGGAGGTCATGTCGTCGACGCTACCCGGCCGTTGTGGAATCTATTTGTTGCTTTCTCCGACGAATGCTTGCGCTCCGGGACGGAGTGTGCGTAACATCCCTATCGAAGCGTTTCCGCGAAGCGCTTCGACCCCTTCCTCGCACGAGGAGCACGAGCCGACGGCGGCGAAGGCAGCCGCCCTGCACGACGGAGTACGCGATGGCGAAGATCAACGAGGTGGCAGAGGCCGCCGGCGTGTCGATCAGCACCGTGTCGTACGCGCTGAGCGGCAAGCGGCCCGTCGCGCCCGAGACGCGCAAGCGGATCGAGGCGGCCGTCCACGAGCTCGGGTACAGCCCCAATGCGGGCGCCCGGATGCTCGCGGGGAGCCGCACGCACATCTTCGCCCTCACCGAGCCGCTGCGTCGCGACACCCACGCGCCGACGCACATGTCGTTCGTCCTCGCGACGGCCGTGGCCGCGCGCCGCAACGACTACGACGTCCTCCTGCTCACCGACGAGCAGGCCTCGGCGGGCATGGCGCGGGTCGCGGCGAGCGGGCTCGTCGACGCGATCCTCGTGCTCGACGTCGCGCCCGACGACGAGCGGGTCGCCCTCGCCCGGTCGATCTCGACGCCCTCGATCTTCATCGGCGTGCCCGACGACCACGAGGGTCTCGTATGCGTCGACCTCGACTTCCACGCGGCCGCGACGCTCGCGGTCGACCGCGTCGCCGATGCGGGGCACCGCAGCATCGGCCTCATCGGGCAGCCGCAGGTCGCCTACGAGAAGTCGAACTTCCCGCCGCGCGTGCGCACGGCCTTCGAGCGCCGCGCCGCAGAGCGCGGACTGCTGCACGACTTCCGCGTCTCGGGCGACCGCATGGCGAGCGTCGAGGTCACGCGTGCCGCGACCGCGAGCCTGCTCGACGCCGGTGCCACGGCCCTCCTCGTGCACGCGACGGACGATGTGCACCACGCCGTGCTCGCCGAGATCGCCGACCGCGGTCTGAGCATCCCCCGCGACCTCTCCATCGTCTCGGTCGCCGCATCCTTCGACACGACCACCCTGCCGCTGCAGATCGACGTCATCCCGCTCGTCCCCGCGTCGTCGTGCGACCTCGCCGTCGACCTCGCGGTGCTGAGCCTCACGCCCGAGCGCCCCGAGCCCGGCCTTCATCTCCTCCCACCCGTCTACTACGACAACAGGTCCGTCGCAGCACCCGCAGGATCGCGACCCGCCTGACCCACCCGCCCGGTGTTCCGGGAACCAAGAAAGGAGTGCCGAGGATGGCACGCATCACCAAGAAGAGGACCCTCGCGGCCGCCGGAGCCCTGACCGTCGCCGCCCTTGCCCTCGCCGGCTGCTCAGCGGGCGGCTCGGACAGCGAGAGCGGTGACACCCTCAAGCTCTGGCACTACGAGGGCGAAGACAGCGCCATGGCCAAGGCCTGGAACGAGGCCATCAAGGTCTTCGAAGAGGAGACCGGCGCGACTGTCGAGTTCGAGCAGAAGTCGTTCGAGCAGATCCAGAAGACCGCGAGCCAGGTGCTCGACTCGGATGCCGCTCCCGACCTCATGGAGTTCAACAAGGGCAACGCGACGGCGGGCTTCCTCGCGTCGACGGGGCTCATCACCGACATCTCCGACGCCGTCGACGAGTACGGCTGGGCCGACAAGCTCGCCCCCTCGCTGCAGACGACCGCCAAGTACTCCGAAGACGGCGTCATGGGCGGCGACACCTGGTACGGCATCCCGAACTACGGCGAGTTCGTCGGCGTCTACTACAACAAGGACGCCTTCGCGGCGGCGGGACTCGAGATCCCCACGACCTACGACGAGTTCCTGGCCGTCCTCGACGCCTTCGTCGCTCAGGGCATCACGCCGCTCGCCGAGGCCGGCGCCGAGTACCCGCTCGGACAGCTCTGGTACCAGCTCGCGCTGACGCAGGCGGACCGCCAGTTCGTCAACGACTACCAGCTCTACGAGAACCCCGTCGACTGGCAGGGCGACGAGCTGACCTACGCGACCGAGACCCTCAAGGACTACGTCGACAAGGGCTACATCGCCTCGGACGTCTCGTCGGTCAAGGCCGAGGACGCGGGCGTCTCGTTCATCAACGGCACCGCTCCGATCTTCGTGTCGGGCTCGTGGTGGTACGGCCGCTTCGTCGAGCAGGCCGGCTTCGACTGGACGCTCCAGGCCTTCCCCGACTCGCAGCTCTCGCTCGGCTCGTCCGGCAACCTGTGGGTCGTGCCCGAGAACGCGGCCAACAAGGAGCTCGCGTACGAGTTCATCGACATCACGATGCGCCCCGAGATCCAGGCGATCATCGGCAACAACGGCGGACTGCCCGTCGCGGCCGACCCCGAGGACATCACCGACGCCAAGAGCCAGGAGCTCATCGCGGCGTTCAACGGAGTGCTCGACAACGACGGCCTGTCGTTCTACCCCGACTGGCCCGCCGCGGGCTTCTACGACGTCATCGTGCGTGAGCTGCAGGGTCTCGTGACCGGCACGCAGGACGCGAAGACGACGAACGCCAACCTCGGCGCCGAATACGAAGAAGGAACAGCGGACTTCCGCTGACCCGATCGGCGGTGGGTGGCGGCGACGCCACCCACCGCCCTCAAGAGGAGTCGCACCCATGTCAGTCATCACCCGCGCCGAACGCAGCGCGCGCACGAAGCTTCCTCCCGAAGAGCCATCGATCCCGCAGCGCAAGGGCGGGACCGCGGGGTACTGGCTCTACCTCCTGCCGGGGTTCGTCCTTCTCCTGGTCATCGTCGTCATCCCCCTCATCTTCAACATCTACCTGACCTTCACGAAGTGGCGAGGCGTCCGGACCCCCGAGTTCATCGGCCTCGAGAACTGGTTCAAGATCTTCACGGACGAAGACTTCTGGACGTCGTTCACGAACTCCGTGTGGATGGTCCTCGCGATGGTCGTGATCCCCACGACCATCGGACTCCTCGTCGCCGCCATCCTGTTCGACGTCGTCGGGCGCAAGTTCGGCGGCAAGGTCGGCAGCTTCCTGCGGGCCACCTACTACCTCCCGCAGATCCTCCCCATCGCGGTCGCCGGCATCGTCATCGGGTGGATGTTCCGGCCCGGCGCGACGGGGTCGGTCAACCAGATGCTCGCGGTCCTCGGCATCCCGGCCTACGACTGGCTCGGCCAGATGCCCTCGGCGCTCCTCGTGCTCATGGGAGTCCTCGTCTGGGTGCAGCTCGGCTACCCGATCGTCGTGTTCATGGCGGCTCTCCAGCGTGTGGACCCCGAGCTGTACGAGGCGGCTGAGCTCGACGGCGCCAACTGGTACCAGCGGTTCAGCGCCATCACGCTCAGCATCATCCGCCCCGAGGTCTTCGTCGTGACGCTCACGTGCACGATCGCGGCGCTCAAGGTCTTCGGCCCCGTGTACGTCATCACGCAGGGCGGTCCCGCCGGCGCGACGCTCGTGCCCGCCTACTACGCCTACACCGAGTTCTTCACGAAGCGGAACATCGGCTACGGCGCCACGATCGCGACGGTGCTCACGATCCTCGTCGTGGTCGTCTCGATCATCTTCATCCGGGTCCAGAACTCGATGGAGCGCAAGGAAAGGGCGGGACTGTGATGACCGCGACGACCGCCATCCTCACGCCGGGCAAGACGCGCGCCGACAAGCAGCGCGTCGGCAAGCCCCGCGGCGGCATGACCAAGAAGCGCGCGATCGACTGGATCCTCCTGGTCGCCGTCATCCTCGTCGCCCTCGTCGTCATGGTGCCCTTCTACCTGATCCTCGTGAACGCCTTCAAGTCGCCCGTCGACTACGCGACCTCGGGTCCGTTCGCGCTCCCGCAGGCGCTGGACTTCACCGGCATCCAGGCCTTCTGGAACCGCGTGAACTTCCCCCAGAAGGTGTGGAACTCGATCTTCATCTCGGGCGTCGTCGCGCTGCTCGCGGTGCTGATCTCGGTGCTCAACGCCTTCGCGATCGGCATCGGGCGGGTCCGCGGACGCTCCTGGATCGTCCTCCTGTTCCTGATGGCCAACCTGCTGCCGCAGGAGGCGCTGCTCTACCCGCTCTACTACATGTTCAAGTCGGTCCACCTCTACGACAACGTGTGGTCGGTCATCATCGTCTTCACCGTCGTGCAGGCCGCATTCGGCACGTACCTGCTGTCCTCGGTGTACGGCACGTTCCCGAAGGAAGTGCTCGAGGCGGCGTCTCTCGACGGGGCGACGCGCTGGCAGATCCTGTGGCGCGTCGTCATCCCGATCAGCCGCCCGACGCTCTCGGTGCTGCTCATCTTCTTCTTCATCTGGACGTGGAACGAGTTCCTCATTCCGCTGACGTTCCTGCCGTCCAACGCCAACCAGACGGTCCCGGTCGCCATCAGCGTCCTGACCGGCGATCGGCTCATGGACGTCACGACGACCGCCGGGGCGGCTCTGCTGAGCATCATCCCGACGATCATCTTCTTCCTCATCTTCCAGCGCACACTCACTCGCGGCATCACGGCAGGAGCGGTCAAGTAATGAAGTTCACCGACGGATTCTGGCAGCTCCGCCCGGGCGTCACGGCGCTCTACGCTCAGGAGGCCTTCGACATATGGGAGACGGATGCCGCGGCCGACGGCGCGGGCCTGCAGATCACGGCCCCCACCGTCGTGATCGCCAAGCGCGGCGACATCCTGAACCGTCCGACACTGTCGGTCGAGCTGTCCTCGCCGCTCGAGGGCGTCGTGCGCGTGCGGATCTCGCACCACACGGGCGGCACGCGCCACGGCGGGTTCGACCTGCCGGGTGCCGTGGAGGGCGCCGGCGCGGTCTCGATCGCCGACGACGGAGCAGGTCTCGTGACGAGCGGGCCGCTCACGGCGCGCATCGCGCCGGGAGACCCGTGGAACCTCTCGTTCGAGGTCGACGGCGTGCGCGTCACGGGCAGCGGCCACAAGTCGCAGGGCTACATGCAGCTCGCCGAGAACGCCGATGTGCGCCACGGCGTCGCGGGCAACGCGCGCTCGGGCCTCGGCGCGCCGCATTCCAAGGCGTACCTGCACGAGCAGCTCGACCTCGGCGTGGGGGAGCTCATCTACGGCCTCGGCGAGCGGTTCGGCCCGCTCGTCAAGAACGGCCAGACCGTCGACATCTGGAACGCCGACGGCGGCACCTCGAGCGAGCAGGCGTACAAGAACGTCCCGTTCTACCTCTCGAACCGCGGCTACGGCATCCTCGTCAACGACCCGGGGCACGTCTCGTTCGAGATCGGCTCGGAGGCCGTCGAGCGCGTGCAGTTCGCCGTCGCGGGCGAAGAGCTCGAGTACTTCGTCATCGCGGGCCCCACGCCCAAGGACGTGCTCTCGCGCTACACGGCGCTCACGGGCCGCCCCCCGATCGTGCCCGCGTGGTCGTACGGCCTGTGGCTCTCGACCTCGTTCACGACCGACTACGACGAGGCGACCGTCACGGGCTTCATCGACGAGATGACGCGGCGCGAGCTGCCCGTCTCGGTCTTCCACTTCGACTGCTTCTGGATGCGCGAGTTCAACTGGTGCGACTTCGAGTGGGATCCGCGGGTCTTCCCCGACCCGGACGGCATGCTCGCGCGCCTGCACGACAAGGACCTCCGCGTCTGCGTCTGGATCAACCCGTACATCGCGCAGCGCTCGCCGCTGTTCGCGGAGGCCGCCGCCCAGGGCTTCCTCGTGAAGCGTCCCGACGGCTCAGTGTGGCAGTGGGACCTGTGGCAGGCCGGCATGGGGCTCGTGGACTTCACGAACCCCGACGCGACGGCATGGTTCCAGGCTCACCTGCGGCGCCTCGTCGCTCAGGGCGTCGACTGCTTCAAGACCGACTTCGGCGAGCGGATCCCGCTCGAGGTCGAGTACTTCGACGGCTCCGACCCGTCGCGCATGCACAACCTCTACACGCAGCTCTACAACAAGGCCGTCCACGACGTCCTCGTCGAGGCGCGCGGGCCGGAGGACGCCGTCGTGTTCGCGCGCTCCGCGACGACGGGCGGGCAGTCGATGCCCGTGCACTGGGGCGGCGACAACACCTCGACGTTCGCGTCGATGGCAGAGACCCTCCGCGGCGGCCTCTCCCTGGCCTTCAGCGGGTTCGCGTTCTGGAGCCACGACATCGGCGGCTTCGAGGGCACCCCGGATGCCGGTGTGTACAAGCGCTGGACCGCGTTCGGCCTGCTCGGCTCGCACTCGCGCTTCCACGGCTCGGGCTCGTACCGTGTGCCGTGGGCCTTCGACGAGGAGGCCGTCGAGGTCACGCGCGTCTTCACGCACCTCAAGATGCAGCTCATGCCGTACCTGTTCCAGGCGGGAGTGGATGCCGCTTCCACGGGCATCGCGCTCGCGCGGCCGATGCAGGTCGAGTTCCCGGACGACCCCTCGGTGGCGTACCTCGACCGGCAGTACATGCTCGGCTCCGACATCCTGGTCGCCCCCGTCTTCACTCCGACGGGTGACGTGGAGTTCTACCTGCCGGCCGGAACGTGGACGCACCTGCTGACGGGCGAAGAGGTGCAGGGCGGCGGCTGGCGCCGCGAGAACCACGGGTTCACGTCGCTGCCGATCTACGTGCGGCCGGGCGCCGTCATCCCGTGGGGCGCGCGGCACGATCGCCCCGACTACGACTACCTCGACGGGCTCACGCTACGCGTGTTCCCGGGCGGCGAGGGCGAGAAGTCGGTGCGAGTCACCACGCCCGACGGACGCACACAGACCCTGAACGCCGACCTCTCGAAGGTGACACGATGACCCAGGTGCAGCATCATCTCGACACCCCCGCGTCGCAGATCTCAAACCGGGTCGCAGTGACCCAGGGCCGACCCGACTACCGCGACTCGGGACTCGTCTTCCCTGTGGGCTTCACGTTCGGCTCGGCGACCGCGTCGTACCAGGTCGAGGGTGCGGCCTCGGAGGACGGCCGCGGGCCGTCGATCTGGGACACGTTCTCGAAGACCCCCGGCAAGGTGTGGAACGGCGACACGGGCGATGTCGCGTGCGATCATTACCACCGCCTCGACGAGGACCTCGACCTCATGGCCTCGCTGGGCCTCGACGCGTACCGGTTCTCGATCGCGTGGCCGCGCATCCAGGCCTCGGGCCGCGGCCCGGCGAACCAGGCCGGGATCGACTTCTACTCGCGCCTCGTCGACGGCCTGCTCGAGCGCGGCATCAAGCCCGTCGCGACGCTCTACCACTGGGACCTCCCGCAGCCGCTCGAGGACCTCGGCGGATGGGCCTCGCGTGCGACCGCCGACGCCTTCGAGGACTACGCGGCGATCGTGGGCACGGCGCTCGGCGACCGCGTGCACACCTGGACGACGCTCAACGAGCCGTGGTGCTCGGCGTACCTCGGCTACGGCCAGGGCGGTCATGCGCCCGGCCGTCACGAGCCCGCGGCGGCGCTCGCCGCCGTGCACCACCTGAACCTCGCGCACGGCCGTGCCCTCACGGCGCTGCGCGCGACCTCGACGGGCACTCCGGAGTACTCCGTGACGCTCAACTTCCACGTCCTCCGCGGCGTGGGAGAGGGTGCGCCCGAGGCGATACGGCGGATCGACGGCCTCGCGAACCGGGCCTTCACGGGCCCCATGCTGCGCGGCGAGTATCCCGCCGATCTGCTCGAGGACACGGCATCCGTCACCGACTGGTCGTTCGTGCAGGACGGCGACCTCGCGGCGATCCACCAGCCGATCGACGTCCTCGGCGTCAACTACTACTCGACGGCGACCGTCCGGCTGTGGGACGGCGTCTCCGAGAAGCAGATGAACGACGGCCACAAGGGCGCCGCGGGCGGGACGGCGTGGCCCGGCAGCGACCAGGCCGTGGAGTTCGTCGAGCAGCCCGGCCCGTACACCGCGATGGGCTGGAACATCGCGCCGGAAGGGCTCGAAGAGCTGCTGCTGTCGCTGTCGGAGCAGTTCCCCGACCAGCCGCTCATGATCACCGAGAACGGCGCCGCCTTCGAGGACGAGGTCTCCGAGGACGGCTCGGTTCCGGATGTCGAGCGCCTCGACTATCTGCGCCGGCACTTCACCGCCGCGCACCGCGCGCTCTCGCAGGGAGTCGATCTTCGCGGCTACTTCGTGTGGTCGCTCCTCGACAACTTCGAGTGGGGGTACGGCTACGCCAAGCGGTTCGGCATCGTGCGCGTCGACTTCGAGACGCTCGAGCGCACCGTGAAGGACTCGGGGCACTGGTACGCCGATCTCGTCCGGGAGCGCGCGATCCCGGCCTGACCTGCCTGACGTCTCCGCGATGCCGGCTTGCCGCAGGATGTGGGGAGCCGGCATCGCCTTGCCGTCTGCTGTGGCAACCGGACGCGCGGGCGGGGGTCAGGCGGCGCCGGGGTGGTCGTCGCGCAGGCCGACGCGATCCGGGATGTCGAAATGCACGCGCGGCAGCCACTCGGCCGGCTCCGGCCACGGGCGCGAGGTCGGCAGCGCGCGCAGACGGGCGCGCAGAGCGGATGCCGATGCCTCGACCGGCAGCACGCGGGAGGGCGCGCGGTGCGCGAGCGCGCCGAGCCACCAGTGGCGCCACGTGCCGTCGATCGCGTCGGGGCCCAGGACGATGTAGTAGTCGGGCATGACGACGACGCCGGCGTCGAACTGCGCGAGCACCATGTCGACCTCGACCTCGAGGGTGCCGAGGGTCGACTGCTCGCCGAACAGCTCGACCCACGCGGCGGCGACGTGCTCGAGCGGATCGGCGTCGTGCACGACGTACGGCGTGCTGGCGGTGGCGAGAGCGCGCGTGGCCTCGGCCGGCTCGGCCCCGTGCAGCGAGAGGGCGGCGAGGGCGGGCAGGCCGTGCAGTCCGGCGAGAAGGGCGTCGCTCTCGGATCCGACGAGAGCGACGACGGTCGATCGTGGGGAGCGTTCGGTCGAGGGCGCCATATTCCACGGTACGCCCGGATGTGTTTCGCCGGGGTGACGCCCCGCATACTTTCCGGAAACACCCGGCTGCGGGTGGCTGGTGCTCGGCCCGCTGGGCCCTCTGCGGGGCGCGGTCACGTCGCGAGCAGCCGCACGGCGGGCAGATCGGCGTCCGCCCACGCGAGGCTGCCCAGTCGTGCGGGTTCGACCCACCGCAGCTCGTCGTGATCCGTGCTCGCCGTCGGCGCGTCGTCCTCGAGTTCCGCGAGGAGACAGATCAGGCGGATCGGCCCGGTGACGTCGTCGGTGAGCAGGCCCGTCACGCGGATGCCGATGCCGAGCTCTTCGCGGATCTCGCGCACGAGCGCCGCGGTCGGCGTCTCGCCGGGCTCGACCTTGCCCCCGGGGAACTCCCACCTGCCGCCCGCCGACTTCTCCGCCCGGCGGCGGCAGGCGAGGATCAGCCCGTCGCGCTCGATCACGGCGGCGACGACGTCGAGGGGCGGCTCGGAGGCGGGCATGGGTCCATCGTGGCACCGGCCCGCGGCCCCACGGCACGCCTCGGAGGCGATGTCGGAGGGCGCGCATACCGTGGTTGGCATGCGGATCCTGCACACCTCCGACTGGCACATCGGGCGCACCTTCCACGGGCACTCGACGCTCGGTGCGCTGCGCGGTGTGCTCGACGAGCTGACCGCGCAGGTGCGCGAGCATCGCGTCGACGTCGTGCTCGTCGCGGGTGACGTGTTCGACTCGGCGGTGCCGGCGGCAGCGTCCTACACGCTGCTCTCCGATGCGCTCCGCGGCCTCGCCGACACGGGCGCACGCGTCATCGTCACGAGCGGCAACCACGACTCCGCCGCGCGGCTCGGGTTCCAGTCCGCGCTCCTGCGCGAGGGCATCCACGTCGTGACCGACCCGCTGTCGATCGGCACGCCCATCACGATCGACGACGCGCACGGCCCCGTGCACTTCTACGGCATCCCGTATCTCGAGCCCGCGCTCGTGCGCCACCTGTGGCACGATGTCGAGCTGCGCACGCAGAGCCAGGCCGTCGCGCACGCCATAAGCCTCGTCGAGGCCGACCTCGACGAGCGCGGCGGGCGCTCTGTCGCGATCTCGCACTGCTTCACGGCGAACGTCGAGCCGACGCCGGGCGTCGAGCGCGACATCCAGCAGGGCGGTCTCGACGTCGTGCAGCTGTCGACCTTCGCGCGACCCGACTACGTCGCGCTCGGGCACATCCACGGGCGACAGCAGCTCTCCGAGACGGTGCGGTACGTCGGGGCGCCGCTGCACTACAGCTTCGGCGAGGCGGGCAAGCAGCGCGGCTCGTGGCTCGTCGACCTCGACGCCGACGGCTTCGCAGGGGCCGAGTGGCTCGAGCTCCCCGTCCCGCGTCGCCTCGTCAAGCTCGAGGCGACGCTCGACGAGCTGCTGAACGATCCGCGGTTCGCCGCCGATGAAGACGCCTGGGTCAGCGCTCGGTACACGGATGCCGCGCCTCAGCGCGACCCCATGCGGCGGCTGCAGCAGCGCTTCCCCTTCTGCGCGACGGTCGCGCACGTGCCGAGCATCACGGCAGCCGCCGACGGGCTCACCTACGGAGCGCGCGTGCGGACGGCGAAGGGCGATGACCACGACCTCGTCGACGCGTTCCTCGCGCACGTGCGCAATGGTGTCGGGGCATCCGAGCGCGAGAGCGAGATCATCCGCGACGTGCTGGCCGAGCACGCGGCGGCCGCACCCGGCTCCGCCGAAGGCACCGTCGAGAAGGCCGTCGCCGAGGCGTCCGCATGAAGCTCCATCGTCTCGACCTGCAGTGCTTCGGGCCGTTCCGCGATCGGCAGACTGTCGACTTCGACGCGTTCGACGCCGACGGGCTGTTCCTCATCTCGGGGCGCACGGGCGCAGGCAAGTCGAGCATCCTCGACGGGGTCTGCTACGCGCTCTACGGGACGGTGCCGCGGTACGACGGCGGCGACCGGGGCCTGCGGAGCGACCACGCCGACCCCGACGAGCCGACCGAGGTGCGGCTCGAGTTCTCGGCGGCGGGCGCGCGCTGGCGGGTGACCCGCAGCCCGGAGTACGAGCGGCCGAAGGCGCGCGGCGAGGGAATGACGGTCCAGAAGTCGTCAGTCCTCGTCGAGCAGCTCGTCGGGGAGGCGTGGATCGGTCGCGCCACGAAGTACCGCGAGGTCGCCGAGCTGCTCGACGGGATCCTGGGGCTCAACCGCGACCAGTTCCAGCAGGTGATCCTGCTCGCGCAGAACCGGTTCGCGGAGTTCCTCCTCGCGGGCAACGAAGACCGTCAGACGCTGCTGCGCACGCTCTTCGGCACGCGCCGGTACGAGGAGTACGAGAACTCCTTCGAGCAGCGCAAGCGCCTCGCGCAGCAGGGTCTCGAAGCAGGCGGAGCGGCCCTCGACGCGCAGCTCGCCCAGGCCGAGCGGATCATCGCCGACAACGACCTGACGGGCCAGTCCGCCTCGGCCGATACCACCCTCGAGGCTCTCGCGGTCACTGCCGCGGCCCAGCCCGTCTCCGAGCGCATCGGCGCCGTCGAGCGGGCCATTCCCCGCGCGGGCTACCGCGCCGACGAATCGGCCCGCCTGCTCGTCGACGCGCAGACGGCGCACGACGTCGCGCTCGCGGAGTTCGGGCGTCTCACGACGCTGCGCCGGAGGCAGGAAGAGCGGCAGGCGTCGCGGGCGGCGTTCGCGGCACTCGAGGAGCGCGTCCCGGCCGTCGAGGTCGATCGCAGGACGCTCGATCGTGCGCGGGCGGCCGAGGCGGTCCGCGCGCCGATCGAATCTGCGGCGCGCGCGCGGATGGCGGCGACGCACGCGGAGGAGGCGGAGCAGTCGGCCAAGGCCGCCTGGATCGCGACGGGCGAGCCGGAGGCAGGGTCAGCCGAGCTCCGCGAGATCGTCGACGTGTTGTCGGGCGAGCTCGCCGTCTGGGCGCACGCCGCCGAAGTCGAGCGCTCGCTTCCCGCGCTCGACGCGGCGCAGGCTCGCGAAGAGGGCGTCGTCGCCGAGATCGACGCGGCCCTGCTCGCGCTCGCCGAGAGTGCCGCTGCGCGGATTGCGCGGCTCGCCGCGCTCGAGCCCGAGCTCGCTGCGGCTGAGGCGGCGGCGCCGCCCCAGGACGCCGCGCGCGCTTCCCTCGCCGAGGCGCTGCAGCGTCGGGAGGCGGGCTTCGAGGCAGAACGCCTCGCGCTGCTCGCACGCGACGCCGAAGCGGCCCACCACGTCGCGGCGGGTGCTCTCGAGCACGCTTCGGGCGCCGTCCGCGTGCTCCTGCAGCGACGACTCGACGGCTACGCGGGCGAACTCGCGGCGAACCTCGTCGACGGCGACCCGTGTCCCGTCTGCGGTGCGGCGGAGCATCCGCATCCCGCAGAGCCCTCCGGCGAACCCGTCACCGACGACATCGTCGCGGCGGCGGAGTCCGCCGTCGAGGCGGCCTCCCTGGCGGCCCGCGACGCCTCCGAGCGCGCCCGCGACGCGCGCGCCCTCCATCACGACGCCTCCGCCCGCGCCGGCGGCGAAGCGCTCGCCGTGCTGGACGCGCGTCACGCCGCCGCCGAGTCGCGCGTCGCGGAGGCAGCCGCCGCCGCGGCCGTCGTCGCGACCCTCAAGACCGAGCTGCGGCAGCTGAGGTCGGACGACGCGGGTGCGACGACCGAGCGAGACGACCTCACGACACGGCTCGTCGCCGGCCGCGAGGCCCGCGCCACGACGATGCAGCAGGCCGCCGATGCCCGCGCCCTCGTCGAAGCCGCGCGTGCCGACTTCCCGGCGGTCTCCGACCGCATCGCCGCCGCGCAGCGCCGCCGCACCCTCGCGCGTGCCCTCGCCGACGCGCTCGACGAGCGCGCACGCGTCGACATCGCGGCGAGCGAGGTCGGGGCCGACCGCGATGCCCGCATCGGCGAGACCTCGTTCACGACGGCGGACGAGGCCTCGGCTGCGCTCCGCGACGCCGCGACCCGGGCCGCGCTCGGCGACGCGATCCGACGCTTCGACGCGGACTTCGCGGGCGAGCGCAAGCGGCTCTTCGATCTCGAGAGCGAACTTGCGGGTGCCCCCGAAGAGCTCGTCGATCTCGACGTCGCCGAGATCGACGCCACGGCGGCGCGCGACCGCTGGAAGGCGGCAGTCGCGAAGGCCACCCGCGATGCCGAGATCACGACGCAGCTGACGGATGCCGCCTCCCGTGCTGCCGAGGCGTACGCGGCGACCGCTGAGCGAGCCGCAGAGTACGAGGTCATCGCCGGGCTCGCGAACGCCGTCGCCGGCCGCACCGACAGCCGCATGGACCTCGAGACGTTCGTGCTCGCGGCCGAGCTCGAAGAGATCGTCGCGGCGGCGAACCTTCGGCTCGACACGATGTCGGCCGGACGCTATCGGCTCCAGCACACCGACGCCGTCGGCGCGCGCCGCGTGGCCTCGGGGCTGGGCCTCGAGGTCCTCGACGCCTACACAGGACAGGCTCGCCAGCCCCGATCGCTGTCAGGCGGCGAGACCTTCCTCGCGTCCCTCGCGCTCGCCCTGGGGCTCGCCGAAGTCGTGACGGCGCAGGCCGGCGGCATCCGTCTCGACACGCTCTTCATCGACGAGGGGTTCGGCTCGCTCGACGCCGACACGCTCGAACTCGCGATGCACACGCTCGACGAGCTGCGGCAGGGCGGTCGCACGGTCGGCGTCATCAGCCACGTCGACACGATGAAGGAGAGGCTCGCCGCGCAGCTGCTCGTCGAGCGGACCCCGCGCGGACCGAGCGTGATCCGGCAGGATGCCGTGGCCGCCCGGCCGGTTGTGGAGGCATCGGCCGCGGTATAAGGTTTGCGCCAAGACCGGCGCTGGGGGCGCCGGTCTCCCGAAGAGCACGAAGCGCTCGCGTTCCCGCCCACCCGGTTTCCTGACGCCCGTGCCGCCTCAACGTCGAGGAGACGACTCATGCACGGACACCAGGGGACGCGCCGCGTCCTGGCCACGATCCTCGCGGGGGCCGTCATCGCGACGACGGCGCTCTTCGGAGGGTCCGCAGCATCTGCGACTCCCACGACGTCACCGCCCCCCGCCGTCATGGCGGGTCTCGGCGACTCGATCACGCAGGGGCTCATGACCTGCTCGAGCCTGTCGACGTGCGCCGCCAACAGCTGGTCGACCGGGACGAACGCGAGCGTCGTCTCGCACGCCGCGCGGCTGCGTGCCGCTTATCCGGCGCAGCCGCTCACGACCTTCACGAACGCCGTCACGGGGGTCACCTCGAGCAATCTGCTCGCTCAGGCGAACAAGGCTGTCACTCAGGGCGCGACGTACGTCACGATCGAGATCGGCGCCAACGACGCGTGCACGAGGACGGTCGGCGGCATGACCTCGACCGCGGCGTTCGAAGCGAACATCCGCGCCGGCATCGCGGCGCTGACGGCGAACGGCGCCCAGCGCGAGATCTTCGTCGCGAGCATCCCGAATCTGCTGCGCATGTACGACATCAACAAGGGCAGCGCGAGTGCCCGGCTCACGTGGGGCCTGCTGCAGATCTGCCAGTCGCTGCTCGCGAACCCCAGCAGCACGAGGGCGGCCGATGTTCAGCGCCGCGCCCTGGTCGACCAGCAGGTCAAGGCTTACAACGCTGTGCTGCAGCTCGTGTGCAGCCAGACGGCGAAGTGCCGCTACGACGGAAACGCGATCTACAACTTCCCCTTCGAGAAGTCGCACATCTCGACGCGCGACTACTTCCACCCCTCGCTCTCGGGGCAGGCCGTGTTCGCGGCCACCACGTGGCCCCTCACGCAGTGGGTCTCATAGCCCCTTCGGTATGACCGGGGTGGCACCCGGGCCTCGGCTCGGGTGCCGTCGGTCGCCTGGGCGGCTGTCGCGGGGGAGCGTCAGCCGCCCCGGCGTTCGGGCGGGAGCCCCTCCGCTGCTCCGCGCGCGTCGCGCCGGCGGACGGGTCGGCCGCGCGCGCCGCGCCGGCAGTCGGGTCGGCCGAGTGTCAGCCCCGCCGATGCACAGGCCGCACGAGCACGCGCTTCTCGTCCCGCATCCAGCGCTGCCCCGTCGCACGGAACTCTTCGCGCGTCGCGAAGCGATAGCGGTACGACACGACGCGCAGCCACTCGGGACGGTGCCCGTCGAAGGGGTCGTGCGCGAGCAGTCGAAGGGTCGCGGGGTCCGCCTCGAGAAGCCGCGCGAGGAAGACCGAGAACCAGTCCTCGAGTGAACGGCCGAGCGGCAGGAACCACATGAGCCAGTCGAGGCGCAGGTGGTACGGGGCCCATTGGCGCGGCATCCGGTGCACATCTCCCGGTTTCCCCTTGAAGCCGTATTCGCGCCACTCGTCGTCGTCCGGACCTCCCGCGCTGCCCTCGACGACGTACTCGATGCGGCGCTTGGTCACCGTGCCGAACGCCCCGTACGCGTTCGCGAGCTGCCAGCGGTTGAAGCTCGCGTTCATGAGCTGGCGGTGCGCGGCGAGGTTGCGGGCCGCGGGCCAGCTGAGCACGACGTAGAGCAGCGCGACGCCCGACGTCACGATGACCCACGGCAGCGCGATGCCGTCGACGAGCCAGGGCAGGTCGGTCGGCGGCGGCGATGACCCGCCTCCGATGCCGGGGAGCCCGATCGCCGAGAAGGCGACGACGATCGTCGCCCAGTTGAGCCACGCGAAGTTGCCCGTCAGGACGAGCCACAGCTGCGTCGCGATCACGAGGGTCGCCGCGATGGCCCCGACGAGGGCGGGGACGGGGCCGGGCACCCAGAGGCCGAGGATCGGTGCGAAGAGGAACCAGGGCACGACGAGCTGCGCGAAGTGGTTGCCGATGACTTCGCCCTTGTGGAACCAGCGGGGGAGCAGGTGCGCCTGGCGGCTGAGCGGGCCGGGCATCGGCTGCGTCTCGTGGTGGTACGTGAGGGCCGTGAGGTCGCGCCACTCACGTCCGCCGCGGATCTTGATCATGCCCGCACCGAACTCGAGCCGGAACAGCAGCCACCAGAACAGAACGATGACCGCCGTCGCGGGCGGCTGATCGTCCGATCCGAGGAAGGCCGCGAGGAACCCGGCCTCGAGCAGCAGCATCTCCCAGCCGAAGCCGTAGAAGGTCTGCCCGATCGACACGATCGACATGTAGGCGAGCCACAGTGCGAGGAAGCACAGCATCGGCACCCATGGCTGGGTCAGCTGCGGCAGCCCCGCCGCGAGCGCCGCCGCCACGACGATGCCCGCGATGCACAGCGCCACGAGCCGCCGGTCGGAGTAGGGAACGAAGCGGAACAGCGTCGGGCGCAGCGGCCAGCGCGTGCGGGCGCGCGCCCATCCGAGCAGCTCGGGCGCCGGCAGCATCCCCCGCTCGCCCAGGAGCGGGCGGAACTGGTTGAGCGTCGACAGGAACGCGATGGCGTAGAGGACGGCGATCCCGCGCTGCAGCACCTGTCGAGCGAACTCGAAGTCGACCGCGGCGAATCCGTCCACCGCATCACCCGAAGAGATCGTCGAGCGTGACGCCGACCCCGGCGCTGTCGACGAGCGCCTGATGCGCCGCGAACCACCCGGGCATGCCCGTGACGCCAGGCCCCGGCGGTGTCGAGGCCGAGGCGAGGTACACGCCGCGCATCGGGGTGCGCCACGGTGTCCGCGAGAAGACGGGGCGCCGCACCGCCTGCACGAACGAGAACGCACCGCCCAGGATGTCGCCGCCGACGTCGGACCGGTTGGAGGCCTCGCGGCGCGACGCGGGCATCGACGTCGAGGAGAGGATGCGGTCGCGGAACCCCGGCGCGAACCGCTCGACCTGCTGCGTCACGAGCTCGGTCGGATCGAGCGTCGAACCCGACGGCACGTGGATGTACGCCCACAGGACCTGCCTGCCCGCGGGCGCGCGCGTCGGGTCGAGCACGGAGGGCTGCACCGTCAGGACGAAGGGCCGCTCGGTCATCCGACCTCGCGCGACGGCGTTCTCGCTCGCCTCGACCTCGTCTCTCGTGCCGCCCAGGTGCACCGTGGGGGCGACGGCGACGTCGGGGTGCGCCCAGGGGACGGGTCCGTCGAGCGCGAAGTCGACCTTCGCCGCGGCGGGGCCGTAGCGGTAGCGGCGGATGTCGCGCGCGTACGACGCAGGGATGTCGGGGTGCGTCAGCACGAGCCGAGGCGACGTGTCGAGCAGCAGGACGTCGCCCGCGAGGGGGTCGCCCCAGTCGAGCGAGGCGAGGTCGGTCACGGGGGAGTCCGGCTCGACGATCCCGCCGTGCGCGCGCAGGTCGGCGACGAGCACGTCGGCGATCGCCTGCGCACCGCCGCGCGGATACGCCCAGCCGTCGCCGACGTGCGCATGCGCGAGCAGGAAGAGAGCGGATGCCGCAGCCCCCGGCGACGGCAGTGAGGAGTTCGCGTGCGCCGCGACCCCCGCGAAGAGCGCCGCGGCCTCGTCCGTCCGGAACGTGCGGCGGCTGAGCGCCGAGCCCAACTCGAGGGCGCGGAGCCCGAAACGGACGGTCGTGACAGGATGCCGTGGCACGCGCAAGAGCTGATGTCCCGTGAAGTCGACGACGCCGTCGAGGTGCCGGGCGAGCGGGCGCACGACGGCGCGCCAGGCCGCGGCATCCCTCCCCAGTCCTTCAGCCGTGCGATCGAGATCGTGCCAGGCGACGCCGGCGCGGGCCGCGCCGCCCGGGGTCAGGGGATCGAGCGGCTGCGCGAACCCGGCCTCGGGGACGATCCACTCGATGCGCTCGCGCAGGCGGAAGGCGCGGAAGAACGGCGAGGAGAGCGCCGCGGGGTGCACGGCCGACCCGATGTCGTGGCGGAACCCCGGCAGCGTGAGCTCGGCCGTGCGCACGCCGCCGCCGATCGTCGCGGATGCCTCGAGCACGCGCACCTCGTAGCCCGCCCGGGCGAGGGCGACGGCCGCGGCGAGCCCGTTGGGCCCGCTGCCGACGATCGTCGCGCGCTCCGCCATGCGATAAGTCTTCCATCGCGGCGCGAAGCGATGGGGGACTTCACGGCGACGGCGACGCGCGGACCTTCATCGCCGTCGCGTCTGGGTGCACTGGGCCGTGGGATGGGCCAGTATGAAAGCGCGGCCCGCCGCCGCAGGAAGAGGTCTCGCACATGGAATCGGTACTGCTCGACACCCCGTCCGGAATCGGCGCGCGACTGGGATGGGATCCCAAGGTCACCGAGCACGACCGCAAGCGCATCCTCGCGCGGCAGCTCGTCGCGGCGCGTATGAAGGTCGATGAGAAGGCCGTCCGCATCGAGCGCGAGGCGCCCGCGCAGTTCGGCTTCCACACGCAGCTCTTCGCCGAGATCGACGGCAAGGAGCTTCCCCTCGAGATCCGCACCGCGAGCTTCCGCGCCGCGACGGTCGCGGCGATCGCCGACGACGGTGTGCGGCTCGGCATCGACCTGCGCGACGCGCACCCCGACGACGCGAGTCTGTCGGAGATGAAGCGGCACTCGAAGATCTTCGACGTCGAGAACCTCGACTCGCTCCTGTCCCACTGGACGAAGGTGCAGGCGGTGCGCGAGGCTGACGGCCGCGGCGTGCGGATGAAGCCCGAATACGTGCGACTCGATCTGGCGAAGCACAAGGGCTGGATCCCGGACCGTCCCGTCCACTACTCCCTGCTCGACCTCTCACGCGACGGCTGGATCATCACGCTCGCCTACTCGAACGAGAACTGAGCGCCGGCTCGGCTCGTTCGGGGCGCGCGACCCACGGCGACGGATGCTGCGAACCCGCGAGTCACGTCACCCGCGCCGGTGCGGTGGGGTGAGTTGTTGCCGCGTGCGTTGGATCGATGCGGCGGGTCCTCACCCCACGCCGCTGCGGGCGTGTGCGGTGGGGTGAGTATTTGCCGGGTGCGGGGGATCGATGCGGCGGGACCTCACCCAAGGCAGCCAGGCACGCATCGGTCGCTCGTGGGGCGCGACACGCGGCGACGGATGCTGCGATCCTGCGAGTCGCGTCGCCTGCGGCGGCTGCGGTGGGGTGAGTTGTTGCCGCGTGCGGTGAGGTGATGCGGCGTGACCTCACCCCACGCGGCTGCGGGCGTGTGCGGTGGGGTGAGTTGTTGCCGCGTGCGGTGAGGTGATGCGGCGTGACCTCACCCCACGCGGCTGCGGGCGTGTGCGGTGGGGTGAGTTGTTGCCGCGTGCGGTGAGGTGATGCGGCGTGACCTCACCCCACGCGGCTGCGGGCGTGTGCGGTGGGGTGAGTTGTTGCCGCGTGCGGTGAGGTGATGCGGCGTGACCTCACCCCACGCGGCTGCGGGCGTGTGCGGTGGGGTGAGTATTTGCCGCGTGCGGCGAGGCGATGCGGCGAGAAGTCACCCAGAACGTGCTCGGCGACGCGCTGGTCGTTCGTGGGGCCCGACACGCGGCGACGGATGCTGCGAACCCGCGAGTCGCCACGCCGGAGCGACGCCTGAGAGACGCCGGGCGAGAGGTCAGCTGCCGTCCGGGAGCGCCGCATCGAGCTCGGCGAGCCACACCCGCGCGTTGCCGTCCGAGGGCGCGCGCCAGTCGCCGCGCGGCGACAGCGAGCCCACGGGCGACACCTTGGGGCCGTTCGGGATGGCGGACCGCTTGAACTGCGCGAACGCGAAGTAGCGCTTGAGGAAGACGCGCAGCCACTTCGCGACCGTCGGCAGGTCGTACGCGTAGCGATCCTCGTCGGGGAAGCCGGGCGGCCAGGCACCGGCATCCGGATCCTGCCAGGCATGCTCGGCGAGGAACGCGATCTTCGACGGACGTGCGCCGTAGCGGAGGATCCAGAACAGCGCGAAGTCGTGCAGCGCGTACGGGCCGATGCGGTCCTCGGTGGACTGCATCTTGCCGTCCTGCCCCGCCGGCACGAGCTCGGGGCTGATCTCGGTATCGAGCACCGACTGCAGCACGTCGTGCGCGCGATCGCTCAGCGCCGTCGAGCCGCCTTCGTCGCCGCGCTGCGAGATGACCCAGCGGATGACGTGCTGGATGAGCGTCTTGGGGATGCCGGCGTTGACGGCGTAGTGGCTCATCTGGTCGCCGACGCCGTAGGTGGACCAGCCGAGGGCGAGCTCGGAGAGGTCGGACGTGCCGATCACCATCCCGCCGTGCTGGTTCGCGAGGCGGAAGAGATAGTCGGTGCGCAGGCCCGCCTGTACGTTCTCGAACGTGATGTCGTGCACGGGCTCGCCGTCGGCGAAGGGATGCCCGATGCGCTCGAACATCTCGGTCGCGGCGGGCCTGATGTCGATCGTGTCGATCGACGCGCCGATCGTCTCGGCGAGCGCGATGGCGTTCGACTTCGTGTGCTCGCTCGTCGCGAAGCCCGGCATCGTGTAGGCGAGGATGTCGCTGCGCGGCCGACCCATGCGGTCCATCGCGCGCGCGACGACGAGCAGGGCGTGGGTCGAGTCGAGGCCTCCGCTCACGCCGAGGACGGGTTTGGGGTCGCCGATCGCGGTCATGCGCTGCACGAGACCCGAGACCTGGATGTTGAAGGCCTCGTAGCAGTCCTGCGCGAGGCGGGCAGGGTCGTCGGGCACGAAGGGGAAGCGGTCGAGCTGTCGGCGCAGGCCGATGTCGCCGGTGGGCGGGTCGAGCTCGAAGTGCACGACGCGGAAGTACGGGTCATGCGTGCGGCGGTTGTCGTCGAAGGTTCCCTGGCGGATGCGGTCCTGGCGGAGGCGGTCGAGGTCGACGTCGGCGACGCTGCGGCGCGGCCCGTCGGGGAAGCGCTCGGTCTCGGCGAGCAGCGAGCCGCCCTCGTAGATCATCGTCTGGCCGTCCCACGAGACGTCGTTCGTGGACTCGCCCGCCCCCGCCGCCGCGTAGGCGTACGCCGCGAGGCAGCGCAGGGACTGCGACTGGCAGAGGTCCTTGCGGTCCTCCGCGCGCGCGATCGTGATGGGGCTGCCCGACAGGTTGAGCAGCACCGTCGCGCCCGCGAGCGCCGCCGACGCCGACGGTGGGATCGGCACCCACACGTCCTCGCAGACCTCGGCGTGCACGACGAGGCCCGGCACATCGAGCGCCTCGAACAGCAGGTCGGGCCCGAAGGGCGCCTCGAGCGCTCCGACGCGGATGTCTTCGCCGGACTGGTCGTCGCCCGTCGCGTACCAGCGGCGCTCGTAGAACTCGCGATACGTCGGCAGATACGACTTCGGCACCACGCCGAGCAGCTCGCCGCGGTGGATGACGACGGCGCAGTTGTAGAGGCGGCTGCGCTTTCGCAGCGGCGCACCGACGACGATGACCGGCAGCAGATCGACGGATGCCTCGACCAGCCGCTCGATCGCGGCCTCGACGGCGTCGAGCACGGCGTCCTGCATCACGAGGTCTTCGATCGAGTAGCCCGTGAGGCACAGCTCGGGGAACACCGCTACCGCGACGGCGTCGGCATCGCATTCGCGCGCCGTCGCGAGCACGGCGTCGGCGTTCGCGACGGGGTCGGCGATCGCGACGGGGATCGTGCAGGCCGCGATGCGCGCGAAGCCGTGCCGGTACGCGCTCTCGAACGGGAGGCTCATGTGCCCAGTCTGGCAGGAGCGTCCCGTCGGGCGACGCGTTTGACGCTCCGGAGGCGAAGTCTCGCGACGGGCGGGGCGGCGGTGTCGGGAGCCGCGGCTAGGGTCGAGACGACACGAAGGGGAACATGCGTTACATCGAGGGCGAAGGCCGGATCGTCTGGAGCGCGAGCGACCTGAAAGCCGCCGCCGAGTGCGAGTTCGCCTGGCTGCGCGGCATCGATGCGCGCCTCGGCCGCGTCGAGGCGGTCGAAGAGCCCGAAGACGCGACGCTCGAACGAGCGGGCAGGCTCGGCGGCGAGCACGAGCGCCGCGTGCTCGCGGGGTATCGCGCCGCGTACGGCGAGCGGGTGGTCGAGATCCCCGAGACGAGATCATCGGATGCCGCTGCCCTCGCGATCGCGGTCGCCCTGACGAACGACGCCCTTCTGTCGGACGACGTCGAGGTGATCTACCAGGCCACGTTCGCAACCGACGACTTCGTCGGATTCGCGGACTTCCTCGTGCGCGACCGCTCAGCGGGCGCCGACGGGCCGGGCGCGTGGATCGTGCAGGATACGAAGCTCGCGCGCCGCGCGCGCGTCACGGCGCTCATGCAGCTGGCCGCGTACGTCGTGCAGCTCGATCGGCTGGGCGTGCCACGCTCGGATCGCGTCGAGCTGCTGCTCGGCGACGGATCGGTGAGCACGCACGACGTCGACGACCTCCTTCCCGTGTTCGCGCTGCGCCGTGACCGCCTGCGGGCGCTCGTCGACGATCGCCGGCTCGACCTCGGAGCGTCCGCGCCTGCGATCGCGTGGGGCGACGCGCGGGGCGAGCTCGGCGTCATCGCATGCGGACGCTGTGCGACGTGCGAGGTCGAGGTCGTCGCGCAGCGGGATCTGCTGCTCGTCGCGGGCATGCGACCCGTGCAGCGCGACCGCCTGCGCTCCGCGGGCGTCGAGACGATCGACGGGCTCGCCGCGGCATCCACTCCTCCTCCTCGCATGAATCCCGAGACGTTCGCGTCGCTGCGCACGCAGGCCCGGCTGCAGCTCGCGAGCCCTGCCGGGCTGGGGGTCCCCGCTCCTGCCGCCGCGGGCACCGCCGGTCCTGCCGTCCTCGCGATGCCGTCCGTCTCCGGAGGGAGTGCGACGGCGACCCTCGTCGCGCCGGCGGCGGTTCCCGTCCCCACCTTCGAGGTGGTCCACCCCAAGGCGCTCGGCGCGCTCCCGCGGCCCGACCTCGGCGACCTCTTCTTCGACTTCGAGGGCGATCCGCTCTACACCGAGACGCCCGCGGCCGGTGCGCCCGTGCAATGGGGGATCGACTACCTGTTCGGCTTCGTCGACCTCGGCGAGCAGTACTCGGCTCTGTGGGCGCACTCGTTCGCCGAGGAGCGGGCGGCGCTCGAACGGTTCATCGACCTCGTGAACCTGCGGCGCGCGCAGCATCCGGCGATGCACATCTACCACTACGCGCCGTACGAGCCGACGCACCTCCTGTCGATGGCGGCTCGCTACGGCACGCGCGAAGCCGAGGTCGATCGGCTCCTGCGTGACGGCGTCTTCGTCGACCTGTATCCGATCGTGCGCCGCGCGCTGCGGGTCGGCTCGCGCTCGTACTCGATCAAGAAGCTCGAGCCGCTCTACATGGGCGCCGACGTCCGCACGAGCGACGTCCAGAAGGGCGACGACTCGATCGTCCGCTACGTGCAGGCACGCGCGCTGCATGACGACGGAGCGGAGGTCGCGGCGGGCGAGATCCTCGACGACCTGGCCGACTACAACCGCTACGACTGCGTCTCCACGAGGCGCCTGCGCGACTGGCTCGTCGACCGGGCCCGCGAGGCAGGGCTCCGGCCCGCGACGGATCGCGAGCCCGACGAGAAGGCGTACGAGCCGTCGCCCCGCGCGCTCTCGCTCGCGCGCCTCGCCGAGGGCCACCCTGAAGACTCTCCCGACGCCCGATCCCTGCGGCTCGGCGCGGCCGCGATCGACTACTACCCGCGCGAAGCGAAGACCTTCTGGGCGGGGCATTTCCTCCGCCTGCGCGAGCCCATCTCGGTGTGGGACGAGGTGAGAGACGTCGTCGTCATCGATGCCGCGCGCTGCCGAGTGGTCGAGGACTGGCACTTCGCCGAGAGCGGCCGCGGCGGTGAGCGGCGGCTCGTCGAGCTGCGCGGAGAAGTGGCGCCGGGGACGCGCCTGAGCGGGGGCTCGAGCCCGTATGCCCTGTACGAACTGCCTGCGCCGTTCCCGTACGACGCGACGCCCCGCCTCATCCACGCGGCGCGGTCGATCAAGGTCGTCGAGGTCCTCGACGACGGCGTGCTCGTCGAGGAGACGTCCGTCGACGGCGTCACGTGGACGGGCCTCCCCGTCGCGCTGACGCCCGAGGCTCCGCCCCGCGCAGGAAACCAGCAGGCGGCGATCGACGCATGGGCCGACGCCGTCATCGCGGCGGCGCCCGCACTTCCCGAGGACCCGGCTACCGACATCCTGCGCCGTCGTCCGCCGCGCATGCTCGGGCATGCTCCCGAGTCGGGGGAGGGTGCGCTCGTCCCATCGACCGGCGACGACGTCGACGCGATCGTGCGCAGCGTGCTCCGGCTCGACCGCAGCTACCTCGCCGTCCAGGGACCCCCGGGGACGGGCAAGACCTACGTCGGCTCGCACGTCGTCGCGCGTCTCGTGCGCGAGCACGGCTTCCGTGTCGGAGTCGTGGCGCAGTCGCACGCCGTCGTCGAGAACATGCTCGACCGCATCGTGGCGGCAGGAGTGCCCGCCCAGCAGGTGGCGAAGGCGCCGAAGAGCGGCGCGACGGGCGACACGACGTTCACCGTCATCCCCAAGAACGGCGTGGCATCGTTCGTGTCCGAGCAGACCGGCGGCTTCGTTTTCGGCGGCACCGCATGGGACTTCAGCCACGCGGGCCGTGTGCCGCGCTCGAGCCTCGACCTGCTCGTGATCGACGAAGCCGGGCAGTTCTCGCTCGCATCGACCATCGCGGTCTCGCTCGCGGCGCCGCGACTGCTGCTGCTGGGTGACCCGCAGCAGCTCCCGCAGGTCAGCCAGGGCACGCATCCCGAACCCGTCGACACCTCGGCGCTCGGATGGGTCATGGACGGCGCCGACGTCGTGCCACCCGAGTACGGCTACTTCCTGGGGCGCACGTGGCGCATGCACCCCGCCGTCGCGGCCACCGTCTCGCAGCTGTCGTATCGCGGCGAGCTCATGTCGCATCCGTCGGCAGCGCTGCGCAGCGTCCAGGGGATCGCCCCCGGCGTCCACCCCGTGCCGGTCGTGCACCACGGGAACGCGACCCAGTCGCCCGAAGAGGCCGCGGTGGTCCTCGAGCTCGTCCGAGACCTGCTCGGTCGACCGTGGACCGACACCTCGACCGACGACACCGGGGCCGCGACGGTCCTGCCGGCGCGCCCGCTCGCGCAGTCGGACATCATCGTCGTGACCCCGTACAACGCGCAGCAGGTCGAGGTCGAACAGGTGCTCGCCGAGGCGGGCCTGGGCGACGTTCGCGTCGGCACGGTCGATCGCTTCCAGGGCCAGGAGGCTGTGGTCGCGATCGTCTCGCTCGCGGCGTCCTCAGGCCGGGATGCGCCTCGGGGACTCGAGTTCCTCCTGCTGCGCAATCGGATCAACGTCGCGATCTCTCGGGCCAAGCACACGGCCTACGTCGTCTACGCGCCGGGACTCCTGGATGACCTGCCGTACACGCCCGAAGGCGTCGCCCGGCTGAGCGGCTTCGCGCGGCTCGTCACTCGCGTCGCCGGGGGCGGCGGGGTCACTTTCCCTAGGTGATCGATGTCGCGGATGTCAACCCCCTGAGGACACATCAGCGGCGGCGGTTAACCTTGCTGAGCGCTTCACGGCGCAGGTGCGGTACTCGTTCGGCGAGGGGCGGGTGCCGCACCACCAGGCTTTACAGGATGCGCGTGCCGGGGGGCCGCGCATCCGCTCTCGGGTCGTCGCGAGGATGCGCGATCCACTCCCGCCGGGCGGGGCGGTCAGCGCAGATCCGGGCGATCGGGTCCCGCGTCAGACCGTGCCGTAGAGGCGGTCGCCCGCATCGCCGAGTCCGGGCACGATGTAGCCCTTCTCGTTGAGGCGCTCGTCGAGGGCTCCGAGGACGAGCGTGACGTCGCGTCCGGCGACCTGCTTCTCGATGGCGGCGACGCCCTCGGGCGCGCCGAGCAGGCAGATGGCCGTGACATCCTGCGCGCCGCGCGCGAACAGGAATTCGATCGCGGCGCCGAGCGACCCGCCCGTCGCGAGCATGGGGTCGAGCACGAAGCACTGGCGGTCGCTGAGATCGTCGGGGAGGCGCTCGGCGTATGTCGAGGGCTCGAGCGTCTCTTCGTTGCGGACCATCCCGAGGAAGCCGACCTCGGCGGTCGGGATGAGCTTGACCATGCCCTCGAGCATGCCGAGACCCGCGCGCAGGATCGGCACGACGAGCGGTCGCGGCTCGTCGATCTTGACGCCCGTCGTCCGGGTGACCGGCGTCTGGATCTCGATCGGGGCGACCCGCACGTTGCGCGTCGCCTCGTAGGCGAGCAGCGTGACGAGCTCTTCGGTCAGCTGCCGGAAGATCGGCGACGGCGTTCCCTGATCGCGGAGGACCGTGAGCTTGTGGGTGATGAGCGGGTGGTCGGCGACGTGCAGGCGCATACGCTCAGGTTAGTGCGTCTGATCGGCGCGACTGGGAGCGAGTTCCCCATAGGCGGCCACGCGGTGCCCGTCCGCCTGCAGGGGTATCGGACGCCGAGTGTCACAGGGCGGGTCGTCCCCGTCCGCGTAGTCTTCAGGCATGCTCGCCGCTCCCGCCGATCGTGCCGCGATGGACCGCGCGCTCGCGCTCGCCGCACGTGCCGGTGAAGAGGGCGACGTTCCAGTGGGGGCCGTCGTGACGGATGCCGCGGGCACGGTCATCGGCGAAGGACGCAATCTCCGCGAGGTCACGGGCGACCCGACGGCGCACGCCGAGGTCGTCGCGCTCCGAGCGGCGGCGGAGCGGACCGGCCATTGGAACCTCGAAGGGTGCACGCTCGTCGTGACGCTCGAGCCGTGCCTCATGTGCGCGGGGGCGCTCCTGCAGTCGCGCATCTCGCGGCTCGTGTTCGGCGCGTGGGACGACAAGGCCGGCGCCGCGGGCTCCGTCTACGACGTCGTCCGCGACCGGCGACTGCCCTACCGTGCCGAGGTCGTCGGGGGCGTCGCGGAGGACGCGGCATCCACTCTCCTGCGCGCCTTCTTCGACGCGCGACGCTGATCTCGGGGGCTCGCCCCACGGGCGTCGGGGGGACAGCACCCTGCCGCCGGCACTCACCCCGTCCCTAGCGTCGAGGCATGACCGATCGACTCCTCGCACCCGCGCCCGCCGCGGCGTCCCGCCTCGCGCCGCGGCGCGCCGCCGGCCGCATCGGCTGGCTCGTCGTGGCTCTCACGGCGCTCGCGATCGTCGCGTACGCCGCCGTGCCCTACTTCCTCGCATCCCTGCCGCAGCTCGCGGGAGAAGGGGGCGGGCTCGCCGGTCACTACGCCGGCCAGCCGATGTTCGTCCAGGTCGCGCTCTACGCGCAC
This sequence comes from Microbacterium sp. SS28, assembly GCF_022761035.1. Taxonomy (GTDB): domain Bacteria; phylum Actinomycetota; class Actinomycetes; order Actinomycetales; family Microbacteriaceae; genus Microbacterium. The sequence continues at coordinate 884,305 of NZ_JAKWJP010000001.1, read as the reverse complement.
ATCGCCGGTGCGGCTATCGCGCTGCTGCTCGGCCCGCTGCAGTTCTGGCGCGGGCTGCGCGAGCGCGCCCCGCGCGTGCATCGCTGGACGGGTCGCACGTATCTCGCGGGCGTTGCGATCGGCGGTGCTGCGAGCCTCGTCATAGCCCCGTTCGGCTCCGCGGGCTTCGTCGGCTTCTTCGGCTTCGGCGCACTCGGAGTGCTGTGGCTCGTCACGGGGTGGCGCGCGTATCGCAGCATCCGTCGCGGTGATGTCCCGTCGCACCAGGCGTGGATGATCCGCAACTACGCCCTCACGTATGCCGCCGTCACGCTGCGCGTGTGGCTTCCGATGCTGCTGGTCGTGCAGATCCCGTTCGGGTCGTTCGAGTTCGACGCGGCGTTCGCGAATGCCTACGCGGCAGTGCCGTTCCTGTGCTGGCTGCCGAACCTCGTCGTCGCGGAGTGGCTCGTCCGCCGGCGCGGGCTGCCGTCGTACCGTCTGACGCCCGCGTCAGTCCGCTGACCGCAGGACGATCTCCTCGGTGGGCGGCGTGGGGCCGTCATGGCGCAGGATGTCGGGCTCCAGGTAGATCACCCGTGCCGCCGGAACCGCCGCGCGCACGCGCTCCTCGATGCGGTCGATGTCGGCGGCGACCTCGCCGAGCGAGCGGTCCGACTCGAAACCCAGCTTCGCAGCGACGAGGAGCTCGTCGGGCCCGAGGTAGAGGGTCTTGATGTGGATGAGCTTCTCGATCTCGGAGCCGTCCTGGATCGCCGCGACGATCCGGTCGTGATCGCTCATCGTCGCGCCTTCGCCGACGAGGAGGCTCTTGGTCTCGATGCCGAGCACGATCGCGACGATGATCAGCAGCGTGCCGATCATGAGCGTGCCGATGGCGTCGAAGACGCTGTTGCCTGTGATGGCAGTGAGGCCGACGCCGAAGAGGGCGAAGACGAGGCCCGTGAGCGCTGCGACGTCTTCGAGCAGGACGACGGGGAGCTCCGGCGCCTTGGCGTGCCGCACGAACCCGACCCAGGACTGGCCCTTCGCGCGCACGTGATTGCTCTCCTTGACCGCCGTACGCAGCGAGAGCGACTCGAGCACGATCGCCACGACGAGCACGACGAGCGGCACCCAGAAGTTCTCGAGCTCGTGCGGGTGCGTGAGCTTGTCGACACCCTCGTAGATCGAGAAGAGGCCGCCGACCGAGAACAGGATGATCGAGACGACGAAGGCGTACACGTAGCGCTCGCGGCCGTAGCCGAACGGGTGCTCGGCGTCGGCGCGGCGGCGCGACATCCGTCCGCCCAGCAGCAGGAGCAGCTGATTGCCGGAGTCGGCGAGGGAGTGGATCGCCTCGGCGAGCATCGAGGCCGAGCCCGAGACGAGCCACGCGACGATCTTCGCGGCCGCGATGCCCATGTTCGCGAGGAAGGCCGCGATGATCGCCCTGCTGCCGCCGGATGCACTCATGCGCAAGAGTCTACGGATGCCGCGGGCGCCCCTCAGACGGTTGACGTGCGGCTCCCGGCGGATCAGCGTGGAGCGGATCGGTCCGACGAGATCGGCTCGACGAGATCGGCCCGACGAGATCGATTCGGCGAGATCGATCCGGCGAGGATCAGTCGGACGAGCGGAGGATGATCGTCTCGGTCGGGGGAGCGGGGTCGGCTGACCGTCCGACGTAGCCGATGACGGTGAGCAGCGCGTGGCGGAACTCTGCGGGCCGCTCGAGGTGGGCCGTGTGGCCGACCCCCTCGAGTGCGAGTTCAGTGACCTCGCCGCCGCGGGCGGAGTACTCGCCGAGCACGTCGCGCATCTGCGACACCATCTCCTGTGCGGGCGCGACCTCGGCCCCCGGCCAGCCCGGGACGATGCCCAGTGAACCGAGGTGGTTGAAGTCGTAGAAGGAGGCGTCCGAGACGATCGCGTCGACCGAGCCGTGGACCCACAGCACCGGGGGCTTGGCGGCGAGGTCGACGATGCCCGACACGTTGAAATACTTCGGCGCCATCGTGTTGAGGACGCCGATCGTGCCCGCCGCGAATCCCGGCCAGTTCTCGCTCGGGACCGAATCGCCCGGGTAGTTCCCCGCCGCCGTCGAGGTCGAGAGTATCGACTCGACCCACACGTCCTCGTGCTCGGTCGTGTAGCCCGGCGCGACGTAGACCGAGCGGAAGACGCTGCGCGGTGAGGTCGGGGCCTCGTCGCTGGTGTCGTGGGCGATCACTCGCTCGATGTAGTCGGGGTTCGCGACGCCGCCGCCGACGCCGGCGTCGTCCTCTGTGAGGCGACTGCCGTCGCGGCGGGTTCCGCCGAATCCGAAAGGCGAGACGGGGGATTCGAGTGTGAGGCTCCGCGCGGGGTGGTCGAGCGCGTACTGCAGGATGACGGCGCCACCCATGGACCAGCCGACCAGGTGCGCCGAGGAGATGCCGAGCAGTTCGAGCGTCGCGAAGACGTCGTCGCTGAAGTCGCGGACCCCCCGGGTCGCATCGATCGGCGCGTGCTCCGTTCCGCCGTACCCGCGCAGGTCGATCGCGATCACACGCAGCTCTCCGGGGAGATCCTGCATGAGCTCCTGCCAGAACAGCGACGACGAACCGTTTCCGTGGACGAAGACGACCGTGCGGTCCTCGGGCGTCGCGGGGTCGTCTCCTGCCCTCTCGAGGACGTTCACGGTCAGTCGCGGCGTCTCGATGAGGCGATCGGTGATGCCGTCGAAGAGGGTCATTGCGAGTCCTTCGCTGTCGCCGAAGGGGCCCCAGCGCCCCCTGTGCCTCGACTATAGTCCGCGCTTCGGACCCCCCGCCGGGCGCGCGAGACGGTGCGCCGACCTCGAGTCCGAGAGATCGACGGAGGCGCCCATGAGCGCATGAGGATCAGTCAGTGGATGCCGCGCCGCCGTCGCGCGATCGAGAGCGCGAGCGCCCCTGCGAGCAGAAGCGCGCTCGCGAACGCGAGCGACGGAACGGCGTCGACGCCCGTCGCGGGCAGGCTTCCCGCGCCGCCTGAGCCACCCGATCCGCTGCCGCCGGAGCCGCCCGATCCGCCGTTGCCCGGATCGTCGCCGCCCGGATCCGGAGTCGCGAGCACCGTGATCGTGAAGGTGTCACTCACGAGCGCGAACACCTGAATGGGCGCGGAGTCGGTGGCGGTGCACTCCACTGTCGTCGCGCCGATCGGGTAGACGGCGCCCGAGGTGTGATCGCACGTGACGTCGACGGGCTCGACGCCTCCAGTCGTTGTGGGCGCCGGGAACGTCACCGCGACCCCCGGCTGCCCGAGCGGCGCGGTCACGACGATGTCGGCGGGCACCTGGATCGCGAGCGGATCGGGCTCGGGGTCGCCTTCGTCGAAGTCGAAGGTGACGGTGTTGTCGGTGGAGGTGGATGCTTCGCTGGGGTTGCCGGCGGTGTCTTCGGCGGCGCCCGGAGCGATCTGTGCGGTCACGGTGCCGTCGACGCTCATCCCGGTGACCGCGACGGTGTAGGTCTTCGCGTCGATGGGTGTGATGAGCGCGGTGGTGGGCAGCGCGGTGCCGGAAAGGACGACGTCGGTGTTGGTGAGTCCGGTGACGTCTTCGCTGAACACGACGGTGAACAGGATCGGCTCGGTGGAGGTGGGGTCGGACTGTCCGACAGCCTGGTTGATCGTGACGGTGGGCCCGGTGATGTCGCCCTCGTCGAAGTCGAACGTGACGGTGTTGTCGGTGGAGGTGGATGCTTCGCTGAGGTTGCCGGCGGTGTCTTCGGCGGCGCCCGGAGCGATCTGTGCGGTCACGGTGCCGTCGACGCTCATCCCGGTGACCGCGACCCGGTACGTCGATGCGGTGAGCGGCGTGATCGCAGCGGTGGTGGGCAGCGCCGTCCCCGAGAGCACGACGTCGGTGTTGGTGAGCCCAGTGACGTCTTCGCTGAAGATCACGTCGAACAGGATCGGCTCGGTCGAGGTCGGGTCGGACTGTCCCACAGCCTGGTTGATCGTGACGGTCGGCCCGGTGATGTCGCCCTCGTCGAAGTCGTAGGTGACGGTGTTGTCGGTCGAGCTCGATGGGTCGCTGAGGTTGCCCGCCGCATCCTCCGCGGCGAAAGCGGCGATCTGTGCGATGACGGTGCCGTCGACGCTCATTCCGGTGACCGCGACCCGGTATGTCGATGCGGTGAGCGGCGTGATCGCAGCCGTCGTGGGCAGCGCCGTCCCGGACAGGACGACATCGGTGTTGGTGAGCCCAGTGACGTCTTCGCTGAAGATCACGTCGAACAGGATCGGCTCGGTCGAGGTCGGGTCGGACTGTCCCACAGCCTGGTTGATCGTGACGGTCGGCCCGGTGATGTCGCCCTCGTCGAAGTCGAACGTGACGGTGTTGTCGGTGGAGGTGGATGCTTCGCTGAGGTTGCCGGCGGTGTCTTCGGCGGCGCCCGGAGCGATCTGTGCGGTCACGGTGCCGTCGACGCTCATCCCGGTGACCGCGACCCGGTACGTCGATGCGGTGAGCGGCGTGATCGCAGCCGTCGTGGGCAGCGCCGTCCCCGAGAGCACGACGTCGGTGTTGGTGAGCCCGGTGACGTCTTCGCTGAAGATCACGTCGAACAGGATCGGCTCGGTGGAGGTCGGGTCGGACTGCCCCACAGCCTGGTTGATCGTGACTGTCGGTTCCGTCGTGTCGGGCTCGGGGTCGTCATCCTGGATCGTCACGAGTCCCGAAGCATCCGTCAACGTCACGGAATAGCCCGGGGGAGGCGTCGCGGGCCCCGTCGCCGTGACGAGATACGTCTCGTCCGGGTCGTACTCGGTGTCGGGCAGCGCGTCGACCGGGATCGCGGCACTCGTGGCGTCAGCCGGGATCGACACCGTGACGGCGGACTTGGAGGTGTAGTCGACGTCACCGACCGCGCCCGAGCCGTCGGCGGTCGAAACCGTGAGGTCGAACGCCGGGTGCTCGGCCGGAGAGATCGTGACGGGGATCGTCGACGCGTCGGCCTCGGGCACCGTCGTGTCGCCGAGCGACACCTCGATCTCCTGCCCCGCGCCGACCTGCACCTGCACCTTCTCGACGCCGGGGACGTCGTTCGTGTCGAGGTCGAAGCCGAAGAACGGCACCTCGACACCCTCGGGCGGGTCGCCGAGGTACTGGAGCGGCAGGCCGTTGTTGCCGATGTCGGTGAGCAGGAAGCGGATGTCGCACAGCGAGTCGCTGAGCGGCGTGTTGAGAACCGGGTCCGAGACCGCCTTGAAGGTGATCTCGTCGAGGTGGTAGTTCAGCCAGTCGATGTCGTCGACGACGCCCGCGAAGGCGCTCGCGTAGTCGTTCGGGTTGCCCGTCGCGAAGGGCAGCGCCTCGATCTCGTCGGGGATGATGCCGAAGAACGCGTCCGAGATGGTCGTCCGCCACGCGGGGTCGATCGAGCCGAGATCCAGCGCGTAGTCGAGGACCTCCTGCAGATCGTCGCGCAATGCGAAGCCGCTCGCGCCCTGGAAGTGGAAGACGCCGCACGACGACCACGCGATGAGGATGAACTCGCGCCCCGCCCCGTCGATGGGATCGTCGCCCGAGCCCGGCGGGTCCTCGCCGTCGATCACCTCGTCGTTGTCCTCGTCGGTCGCCTCCCACGCCGTGTCGGGTCCCAGCACGACCTCCTGCGCGGGGTCCACGGTGTAGAGGGTCTGCGGCACCGTCAGCTCTGGGAAGTCGTTGAGATCCTGCACGCGGATCTGCACGTCGTGCGACACCGAGCCGGCTCCCGATCCCGGGGCGACGAGGATGCTGAGCTCCTCGGGGTCGGACCCGTCCTCATACGTGTAGCCCTCGGTCGGGGTGTACCGCAGGAGGTTCAGGCCGTCGTTGATCTGCGCCGTCGTGCCGATGACGGCCGTCGCGGATGCGGGAAGGTCGTCGTCGGAGTCCATGTCGCGCACGAGGGCCCCGCCGGGCAGCTGGTACACGACGTCCGTCTCGTCGACGCCGTCGTCGGGGTTCGGGTCGAACTCGATCCGCGTGGGCGCGGTCGTGAAGTCGAGCAGCCCGTTGCCGACGTCGAGCTGCACCGCCGTGCAGCCCGTGAGCGCGAAGGTCGGACCGAAATCGCAGTCCGGATCCTCCGAGACGATCTCGATCTTGCGCAGATCCTGCGAGATGAGGTCCTGCGAGTCGTCGAAGACGAGCACACCGTCCGGCACGAGCGGGAACGGGATGCCCGCGGGCAGGGGGCCGTCCGCGTTCGGCAAGATGTACAGCCGGGTCGGGGCGTCCACGAGGTTCACGGCGGCCTGAGCGGGGACCGCCCAGCCGAGGACCGCGAGGGCCCCGACCGTGATTCCCGTCACGAGAGTCCGGATGCCGCGTGCCGAACGGTGCGCGCGCGTCGACGTCGACTGACCCATGGTTGCCCCCCAGGGATGGGCGCGGACCTCCCCCGAAGCGCGCGCCGTTCAGGGTCATCGAACCAGCCGCCAAGGCGTCCCGTCAAGGACCCGCCGCCGCGCGACCCGCCCGGGGCTGACGTCAGCGGGTGGGCGTCGCGTCCTCGCCCATGTCGTGCGGCGCGACGCCCATGTACAGCGCGGCGGTCGCCGCCGCGGCGCGGGCCGCGACTTCGGGATCGGCGCCGTCGGCCGCGTGAGCAGCGGCCCAGGCCTCGGAGGAGCGGCGCGTGAACGCCTTTCCCTCGTCCGACAGCATCCATGCCTGACCCTCTTCGGGGGTAGGCCCGTCGACGGCGGATCCGAGGTACAGGGCGAGGCCCAGGAATCCGCTGTCCCAGCCGATGCCCGTTCCCGCGGGACCGAACTGCGCCCACAGCTCGTCGGGGACGTCGGCGACGCGCGCGACATGCTCGAGCTCGACCCGCGTGCGCTCGGGGCCCGTCTCGGTCACTCGCACCGTGACCCAGGTGACGCCGCCGCCGAACTCCCACGTCGCGCGATAGGCGGCCGCGCCGTCGACCGGGGGAGAGCACTCCAGGATCTCGCCGCCCGCGTTGCCCTCGAACTGGTAGCGCCCGCCCACCCGCAGGTCACCGCTCACGGGCAGGAACCACCGCGGGATGCGGTCGGCCGACGTCACGGCGTCCCACGCGTCATCGAGCGTCGCGCGGTACTCCTGAACGAGCCGCTGCACGCGGACGGCCTCACCGTCGCGGTCCGTCGTCTCGACGCCGCGCTCGACGGCGTCGATCTGTGCATTCACATCGACCATGTCAGGTCTCCTCTTCTTTCCGTTCCGCGTGTGCGGCCTCGCCCGCGCGGGCGTCGGCCTCGGGATCGCGGGATGCCGCGGCATCCGTCTTCTGCTCGTCCGCGTCCTCGTCGGCGAGGCGACGTGCGCGGCGTCCGCGCGCGAGCTCTGTGCCCAGCGCGTCGAAGCGCGGCTGCCAGAACGCCGGAACGGGTCGAACCAGGCGTCGGCGGCTTGGAGCGGAGCCGGGTCGACCATATAGAGGCGTCGGGTCCCCTCGGCGCGCACCGTGGCGAAGCCGGACTCGCGCAGCACCCGCAGATGCTGCGAGACGGCAGGCTGCGAGATCGCGAACTCACGCTGGATCACGTCGCCGATCTCGCCGGCGCTGCGTTCGCCGTCCGCGAGCAGCTCGACGATGCGTCGCCGCACCGGGTCGCCGAGGATGTCGAGTGCGTGCATGGTCTCATCATTGCGTCGCCACTTATATAAGTCAAGGCGCAAAGAGTTTCCCTTCGATTCGCGCACGCCTCGTAGGATGACCTCCATGCCTGATTCCCTTCCGTCTCTCGCGTTCCTCGGTGCCGGCTCCATGGGAGGCGCGATCCTGCGCGGACTCGTCCGCTCCGGTCTTGCCGGCGGCGGCATCGCGGCGACCAACCGCAGCGCCGCCAAAGCTGCCGAACTCGAGGGACTCGCGGGGGTCACGTCGGTCGCGCTCGAGCAGCAGCCGACGGGCAATGCGGATGCCGCGGCATCCGCCGACATCGTCCTGGTCGGCGTGAAGCCCGCCATGGTGCCCGATCTGCTGCGCGAGATCGCCCCGCACCTGCGGCCCGGCACGATCGTCGTGAGCCTCGCCGCGGGTGTCACGATCGCCACGTTCGAGGGGATCCTCGGCGAGGAGATCCCCGTGCTGCGCTCCATGCCCAACACGCCGGCGCTCGTCGGCAAGGCCGTCACGGGACTCGCCGCAGGATCCGCCGCGACGCCCGAGGCCGTCGCGCTCGTGCGGCGGCTGTTCGAGACGGTCGGCACGGTCGTCGAGGTGTCGGAGGACCGCATCGACGCCCTCTCGACGATCTCGGGATCCGGCCCCGCCTACGTCTACCTCCTCATCGAGGAGCTCACCGAGGCCGCGATCGGCAAGGGCTTCAGCGAAGAGCAGGCGCGGCTCATGGCCGAGCAGACGTTCATCGGCGCGACGGCGCTGCTCGAGGCATCCGGAGACGACCCCGCCGAGCTGCGTCGCCGCGTGACGAGCCCCAAGGGCACGACCGAGCGCGCGATCGCCGTTCTGCAGGGCGCGCACCTCGCGGGGCTGTTCGCGGAGGCGACCGATGCCGCGCTCGCCCGTGCCAAGGAGCTGGCGGCGGGAGCGTAGGCGACCCCGGCAAGCGACGGTCGTCGAGCAGCCGCCGAGCGGGTCTCGAAACGGGCGGCGGGAGCGTAGGCGACCCCGGCAAGCGACGGTCGTCGAGCAGCCGCCGAGCGGGTCTCGAAACGGGCGGCGGGAGCGTAGGCGACCCCGGCAAGCGACGGTCGTCGAGCAGCCGCCGAGCGGGTCTCGAAACGGGCGGCGATCGCGCAGTGCTGAGGGACGTCGCCCCGCGCCGCGGATAGAGTCGCGATCATGAGGATGCTGCAGACGGCGCCGGCCCGCCGCCGCGCTCGTCGCATCCGACCCGCCCGCAGCATCGTGGCAGCCTTCGCGATGGCCATCGCGGTGGGCACGGGCCTGCTCATGCTGCCGATCTCTGCGCGCTCCGGCGAGGTCACCGAGTTCTTCCATGCGCTGTTCACCGCGACATCCGCCGTCTGCGTGACGGGGCTCACGGTCGTGGACACCGCGACGCACTGGACGCCGTTCGGGCAGGTCGTCATCATGCTGCTCGTCCAGCTCGGGGGCCTCGGCATCATGATCTCGGCGGCGACGATCGGGCTGTTCCTCGCCCGCAAGATGAGCGTCGCTAGCCGGCTCACGGCGGCGATGGAGGCAGGCACCGTCCGCTTCGACGACGTGCGCGGGCTCGCGCGGCGCATCGTGCTCATCTCGCTCCTGATCGAGGGCATGACGTTCCTCTTCCTCGCCCCGCGATTCGCCTGGGGCTACGGCTACGACCTCGGCGAAGCCGCGTGGCTCGGACTCTTCCACTCCGTGTCGGCGTTCAACAACGCGGGGTTCGCGCTGTTCAGCGACAACCTCATCGGGTTCGCCGCCGACCCGTTCATCTGCCTGCCGCTCTGCGCCGCCATCATCCTGGGCGGTCTCGGCTTCCCCGTCCTGATGCAGCTGCGGCGCGAGTTCCCGCATCCGCTGCGCTGGACGATGAACACGCGCATCGTCCTGTCGGCGACGATCGTCCTGCTCGCGATCGGGACGCTCTACATCGGCGCGCTGGAGTGGACCAATCCGCGCACGCTCGGCGCCTACGATCCTTGGGCGCGCGTGCTGATCGCGTTCTTCCACTCCGTCCAGACGCGCACGGCGGGCTTCAACTCCGTCGACATCGGCCGCATGCACGACGAGACGTGGGTCGGCATGGACGTCCTGATGTACATCGGCGCGGGCCCCGCGGGAACGGCGGGCGGCATCAAGGTCACGACCTTCGCGGTGCTGTGGTTCATCCTCCTGACGGAGCTGCGGGGCGAGGGATCCGTCCACATCTTCGGCAAGCGCCTCTCGCGCGCCGTGCACCGGCAGGCGATCTCGGTCGTCCTGCTCTCTATCGCGGGGATCATGGCCTCGACGATCGCGCTCATGCTCATCACGGGGCAAGGCCTCGGCAAGGTGCTCTTCGAGGCGGTCTCGGCGTTCGGCACGGTGGGGCTTACGACGGGCATCACCTACGACCTGCCGCCGGCGGCCGAGATGATCCTCGTGCTGCTCATGTTCATCGGCCGTCTCGGCCCTCTGACGATCGGGTCGGCCTTCGCGCTGCGCGATCGCCGTACCCTGTACGAGTTCCCCACGGAAAGGCCCGCCATTGGCTAGATTCGCGCTGTTCGGCGACACGTCGCGTCGCATCGCCGAGGCGGACTCGGTCGCCGTGATCGGCCTCGGGCGCTTCGGCAGCGCCCTTGCCCTCGAGCTCATGGCGGCGGGCACCGAAGTGCTCGGCATCGACACCGATGACGAACTCGTGCAGGCGCACAACGGCGAGCTCACGCAGGTCGTCCGTGCCGACTCGACGAAGGATGAGGTGCTGCGCCAGCTCGCGATCGGAGAGTTCGACCGCGTCGTCGTCGCGATCGGCGCCGACGTGCAGGCCTCGATCCTGACGTGCTCGATCCTGCTCGGGATGAAGATTCCCGTCATCTGGGCCAAGGCCGTGACCGAGCAGCACGGCCGCATCCTCGAGCAGCTCGGCGTGCACCATGTCGTGTACCCCGAGAAGGACATGGGGCGCCGCGTCGCGCACCTCGTGCGCGGCGCCGCGATCGACTACCTCGAGATCGAGCCGGGCTACTCGATCGCCAAGATCGCCGCGCCCGCGGAGATCCGCGGCATCCCGCTCGGCAGGACGACGATCCGGCAGAAGCACGGGATCACGGTGACAGCGCATCGCCCGGTCGACGGCGAGTGGCTCAACGCCGACAACGAGACGGTCCTGAACGAGGGGGATCTCGCCCTCATCGTCGGACCCACCGACCGCGTCGAGGCGTTCGCACAGCTGCAGTGAACGGCGAAGCGCCGCCCTCCGATCGGGAAGGCGGCGCTTCGAGCGCGGGTCAGCGGAACTTGCGCTTGTAGATCGCGACCGCGAAGCCGTACGCGACGACCAGGATGCCGACGAGCCAGGCGAGCGCGACCCAGATGTCGGTGCCGACCGGCTGGCCCGCGAACAGAGCACGCAGCGTGTCGACGATCGCCGTGACGGGCTGGTTCTCGGCGAACCACGCGACCGGCGCGGGCATCGACTCGGTCGGGACGAACGCCGAGCTGATGAACGGCAGGAAGATCAGCGGGTAGCTGAACGCGCTCGCCCCGTCGACCGTCTTCGCCGAGAGGCCCGCGATGACCGCGATCCAGGTCAGTGCGAGGGTGAACAGGGTCAGGATGCCGAGCACCGCGAGCCACACGAGCACCGACGCCCCCGTGCGGAAGCCCATGAGGAGCGCGACCCCGATCACGACCGCGATCGACACGAGGATCGCGACGAGCGACGTGAACACATGCGCCCACAGCACGCTCGATCGGGCGATCGGCATCGACTGGAAGCGCTCGAAGATGCCGCCCTGCATGTCGAGGAACAGCCGGTACGCCGTGTAGGCGATGCCCGAGGCGATCGTGATGAGCAGGATGCCGGGCAGCATGTAGTCGATGTACGACTCCTGCGATCCCGTGTCGATCGCCCCGCCGAAGACGTACACGAAGAGGAGCATCAGGGCGATCGGGGTGACCGCCGTCGTGATGATCGTGTCGGGGCTTCTCAGGATGTGCCGGAGGGACCGGCTCGTGAGCACGGCGGTGTCGCCGATCACGTGAGTGGTCATCGGAGTTCCTTTCCTGTGGGGACGTTCTCGCCGGCGTCCGCGCCGGGAGCGGCATCCGTCTCCACCGTCTCGCCCACGAGCGCGAGGAACACGTCCTCGAGCGAGGGCTGCTTCTCGACGTACTCGACCTGAGCCGGCGGCAGGAGCCGCTTGAGCTCGGCGAGCGTGCCGTTCTGGATGATCGTGCCCTTGTGCAGGATCGCGATGCGGTCGGCGAGCTGCTCGGCCTCGTCGAGGTACTGCGTCGTGAGCAGCACCGTGGTGCCGTTCTTCGCGAGCCCGCGAACGGTGTCCCACACCTCGATCCGCGCCTGCGGATCGAGGCCCGTCGTCGGCTCGTCGAGGAAGACGACCGGCGGGTCGCCGATGAGGCTCATCGCGATGTCGAGCCGGCGCCGCATGCCGCCCGAGTACGTCGACGCGCGGCGCCCGCCCGCCTCGGTGAGCGCGAAGCGGGCCAGCAGCTCGTCCGCGATCCTTCCGGGGTTCGCGAGGTGGCGCAGCTTCGCGACGAGCACGAGGTTCTCCCGGCCGCTCAGCACCTCGTCGACGGCGGCGAACTGCCCCGTGAGGCTGATCGACTGCCGCACGTCGCCGGCCTGGGTCGTGACGTCGAAGCCGTTGACGGCGGCGGAACCCGCGTCGGCGGAGAGGAGCGTCGACAGGATGCGGACGAGAGTCGTCTTGCCGGCGCCGTTCGAGCCGAGCAGGGCGAAGATGCTTCCCGAGGCGACCTCGAAGTCGACGCCGCGCAGCACCTGCACGTCCTTGAACGACTTCTCGACGCCCGTCACGCGGACGGCGGTGGTCGCGCTCATCGCGGCTCCTCCTGCTCTGCCTCGTCGATCGCCTTGTTGAGGCGCGCGCGCTCCTTGTCGATCCACTGCTTGCCCGAGTACGCCTGCGCGAAGTTCTCGGCGAAGGCGACCGGGTCGTCGCCGACGATCTCGCGGACGGGGGTCCCGTCGAGCGCTGCGCGCTCCCACAGGTCGGCGAAGTCCGTGAACATCGTCGTCAGGGTGTCGCCGTCGACGACGCCGCCGGCGTACATGAGGTACCGGTGCACGGCCTTGGCCGCCGTGCGGTACGACGCGGGCAGCGCCTCGATGCGCGCCATGTCCTGCTTGTACTGCTTCTTCTGCTCGAGCGACCCGGTGAGGGCTTCGATCCATTTGGCGGCCATGATCACTTTCCTTCTTCGTTGTCGATGTGTGCGGGGCGGAGCTGTTCGAGGCGTTCGGTGAGGAAGCTCCACGTCCTCCAGAACTCGGTGAGATAGTCCGTGCCCTGCGCGTTGAGGGAGTAGACCTTGCGCGGCGGGCCCTTCTCGGACGGGACCTTCTCGACGTCGACGAGGCCCCGCTGCTCGACCCGCACGAGGAGTGCGTAGACGGTGCCCTCGGCGATGTCGGCGAAGCCCTGGTCGCGCAACCACGACGTGATCTCGTAGCCGTACGCGGCGCGGGTGGCGAGGATCGCCAGCACGATGCCCTCGAGGACCCCCTTGAGCATCTCGGTCTCCTGCTTGCCCATCGGACCCCTCCTTCCACTACTCGGTGTTGCTGACTACCACTAGATAGTAACGCCGAGTACCAGTACATAGCAACACTGAATACTGAGAATTCTCGGGATGCCGCGACGCGCGTCGCTCAAGGCCCCGCCGGTGCCTGCTGGGGGTGAGATGGTGTCGCGTGCCGGGGAGGGAAGCGGCCGGGACTCACCCCCTCGGTGCAGGGCGCGGCCGTGTGGGGTGAGGTTGTGTCGCGTGCGAGGGCGCGATGCGGCTGGTGCTCACCCCCTCGGTGCGGGCCGAGGAGGGGGGTGAGGTGGTGTCGCGTGCGCCGGGCGGAGGCGGCCGGGACTCACCCCATCGGCGCCGGGTGCGGCCGTGTGGGGTGAGGTGGTGTCGCGTGCGCCGGGCGGAGCCGGCAGGTGTTCACCCCGAAGCGTGCCGGGGGAGCCGACTCAGCGGTCGAGGCCCGCGAAGCGCTCGATGTCAGAGTTCGTCCCCGACACGATGATGAGGTCGTGGTTGGTCACGACGGTCGCTGCCTCGGCGTAGCGGAACGGCTTGCCGGGGCTCTTGACCCCCACGACGGTGACGTTGTACTTCGAGCGCACGCCGGATTCGTTGAGACCGACGCCCCGGATGAACTTGGGCGGATACATCTTGGCGAGCACGAAGTCGTCGTCGAAGCGGATGAAGTCCAGCATCCGTCCGCTCACGAGGTGCGCGACGCGCTCGCCGGCCTCACGCTCGGGGTAGATGACGTGGTTGGCGCCGACGCGCGCGAGGATCTTGCCGTGCGACTGCGACACGGCCTTCGCCCAGATCTGCGGCACCTTGAGGTCGACGAGGTTCGCCGTGATGAGGACGGATGCCTCGATCGACGAGCCGACCGCGACGACCGCGACCTGGAAGTCCTGCGCGCCGATCTGCTTGAGGGCGTCGATGTTCTTCGCGTCGGCCTGCACAGTGTGCGTCACGCGCTCCGACCACTTCTGGACGAGCTCGAGGCTCTCGTCGATCGCGAGCACTTCGCGGTCGAGCCGGTCCAGCTCGCCGGCGCAGGCGGCACCGAAGCGCCCGAGGCCGATGACGAGGACGGGTGCGTCTCCGCGGATCTGCTCAACCAACGATCGGCCTTTCCACGGGCAGTGAGTACAGCTGGGAACGGGATGTCGCAGCCACGGCCGCGGCCAGAGTCACTGTACCAACGCGGCCCATGAACATCGTCAGGGCCATGACGTAGATGCCGAGGTCGGGGAGCTCGGCGGTGAGGCCCGTCGAGAGGCCCACGGTCGCGAAGCCCGAGATGACGTCGAAGAGCACATCCTCGACGTGCGCCTTCGTGACGTGCGAGATCGCGATCGTAGACAGCGCGACGATCGTCGCGCCCCACGCGACGACCGAGAGGGCGACCCGCTGGACATCGCTCGGGATGCGGCGTCCGAACGCCTGGACGGACTGGCGGCCCTTCGCCTCGGACCAGACGGCGAGGGCGAGCACTGCGAGGGTCGTGACCTTGATGCCGCCCGCCGTGGAGGCCGAGCCGCCGCCGACGAACATGAGCATGGAACCCACGACGAGCGACGACCCGTTCAGCTCGCCGATGTCGACGACCGAGAATCCGCCTGAGCGCGTCATCGCCGACATGAAGAACGACTGGAAGACGGTGTCCCACGCGTTCATGCTGCCGAACGTCTTGGGGTTGTCGAACTCGAGGGCGAGGAACGCGATCGCGCCCGCGAAGAAGAGCAGCACCGTCGTGATGAGGGTGAGCTTGACGTGCAGCGACCACTGCCGCACGTGCCACTGGTGACGCCACAGCGCGAGGATCACGGGGAAGCCGATCGATCCGAGGAAGACGCCTGCCATCATGACGGTGAGGAAGAAGTAGTCGGTCGCGAACGGCTCGAGGCCCCCCGCGTTCGGCGTGAAGCCCGTGTTCGTGAACGACATCGCCGCGTAGTACGGGGCTTCCCACAGTGCCGTCAGGGGGTCCACGCCGCCGATCAGCAGCGACGGGTACATCAGGATCGCGAGCCCCGCCTCGATGATGAGCGTCGAGAGCGCGACGGTGCGCAGCAGCAGGCCGACCTCGCCGAGACGCACGGTCTGCCCCTCGTTGACGGGGCCGCCGTGCGCGCGCATGGGGTTCGTGTCGCCCGCCGCGATGAGCTTGGCGCGCAGCCCGAGGCGCTTGGAGATGATGAGGCCGAGGATCGAGGCGAGCGTCAGGACGCCGAGGGCACCCACGTTGACGCCGATGTAGATGATGACCTGGCCGAAAGGCGACCAGTACGTGCCCATGTCGACGGTCGACAGGCCCGTGACGCAGATCGTCGAGACGGCCGTGAAGAGCGCGTCGGCGAAGGGCGCTTGCGTGCCGGTCGCCGTCGCGACCGGCAGCGACAGCAGGAAGGTGAACAGCAGGATGAGCGACGCGAAGATGAGCACCGCGAACCGCGCGGGCGACGACGTCGTGAGCGAGCGCATGTCGTCGAAGAAGCGCCTGAAGAACCCACCGACGCCGAAGCGGGAGAAAGGGCTGACGGGATCCGCCGCCATTCTTCGCCCCCTTTAACTCGCCGAAACCCCAGTCATGGTATCCCGCCAGGTGCGCGGCTAGTCTGTCGACATGGCGGACATCTTCGACGTGATCGCAGACGGCACACGGCGCGAGATTCTGCAGCTCCTGTTGTCTCGGTCCGCGGATGGTGAACGCGGAACGAGCGTCTCGCACATCGTCCACGAGCTCGGAGTCAGCCAGCCGACCGTGTCCAAGCACCTCAAGGTGCTGCGAGAGGCCTCGCTCGTGTCAGTGCGCGAGGAAGGCCAGCATCGCTACTACAGCCTGTCGCCGGCGCCGCTCGACGAGGTGGACGACTGGCTCGTCCCGTTCATCGTCGGCGACGACGACGAGGACTTCGCGTATCCGCTCACGACTCCCGTGCTGACCGACTCCGCGGCGCACGCCGCCGAGGTCGTCGGCCGGGCCGCGGCATCCGCGAAGCATGCCGTCACGAGCGCCTTCAAGCCGTTCAGGGACCGCCCCGGCCGCTGAGCGGCCACCGTCACGAGTTCGGCTGAGTCTCGTCGCTTCGACGATCGGGAAGCTGTCGATCGTCGTCGTCGGGCGCTGCGGGACCGCCGGGGAAGGCGGGGCCGACGTGCGCCCAGCCGCTCGCGTGGTGCGACCCGAGCACCCATCCGACGGCCGCGCCGCCCGCGAATGTCGCGCCGAGCAGCAGCACGCCGCCGACGATCGAGCCGATGATGAGGCCGAGGTGGGAACGGCGTGCGGGAGCCGCCGGCGCCGATGCCGGCGGGGGAGTCTGATCTGTCATGCCGTCAGTGGAGCAGACCGCATGATGGGCGACCGCAGAGCGGGCTATGGATCCGCTGGAAGATCCGCAGCCGCCGCTGCGCGCCGGCTCAGGCCTTCGCCCTTCGGTACGGCGCAGCGCGGCTGCTCAGGACACCGCCTTCCGCCGGAAGAGCCACGCGCCCCACACGAACGCGATCGCGAGGATCGCGAGGCACCAGAACAGCGCCCACCACGGCTCGGTGTCGAGCGGTGTGCCGAGCAGCAGTCCGCGGAGGGTCTCGATGATGGGGGTCACGGGCTGGTTCTCGGCGATCCACTGCAGCCACTCGGGCATGGTCGAGACCGGGACGAAGGCGCTCGAGAGGTACGGCACGAACAGGATGATGAAGCCGTAGCCGCTCGCCGCCTCGGGGCTCCCCGCCGCGAGGCCGATCGCCGCGAAGAGGTACGTGATGGCGAGGATGTACAGCGCGATGAGCCCGATCGCCGCGACCCATTCCCAGAGATCCGCCGTCGGCCGGAAGCCGAGCAGCAGCGCGACGCCGATGACGACGCCCGTCGCGAGCAGGTTGCGTACGAGGCTCGCCACGACGTGCCCCGTCAGCACGGCGCTCGCGCGCAGCGGCATCGTGCGGAACCGGTCGATGATTCCGTGCTTCATGTCGTTCGCGACCGAGACGGCGGTCGAGGCGGCGCCGAACCCGGCGCACAGCAGGATGATGCCGGGCACGACGTAGTCGACGTAGCCGCCCGACGGATCGATCGCGCCGCCGAAGACGTAGGTGAACAGCACCATGAGCAGCACGGGCAGCATGACCGCCATGAGCAGCGACTCCACGTCGCGCAGCGAATGAGTGAGGCTGCGGCGCACGAAGACGCTCTCGGCCGTGAGGCCCGTGATGCGGGGGCGGACGCGCTGCGGCGCGAGTGCGACGGTCATGCGGACTCCTCGATGATGGCGCCCCGCGACGAGGACGGGGTCTGGTCGGTGAGCGAGAGGAACACGTCGTCGAGGGTCGGGCGGCGCAGCGACACGATGCCCTCGGCGCCGGACTCGTCGAGCAGGTCGAGCGCTCGCCGCAGGCCCGAGACCGAGCCGTCGGTCGCGACCTCCCGGATGACCGCGTCGTGGGCGTCGCGCAGCTCGACGACGTCGCCGCCGATGCGCGACTTGAGCGCGGCGGGCGTTCCCTCGGCGGCGATCCGGCCGTCGTGCAGCACCGCGATCCGGTCGGCGAGGTGGTCGGCCTCCTCGAGGTACTGCGTCGTGAGGAAGACTGTCGTCCCCGAGTCGGCGAGCGAGCGGATGACGCTCCACAGCTCGCGTCGGCTGCGGGTGTCGAGCCCCGTCGTGGGCTCGTCGAGGAAGAGCACTTCGGGGGCCACGACGAAGCTCAGCGCGAGGTCGAGGCGCCGCCGCATGCCGCCCGAGTAGGTGCCGACCCGGCGGGACGCGGCATCCGTCAGATCGAAGCGCTCGAGAAGCTCGCTCGCGCGCGCCCGCGCCGCGCGGGTGTCCAGGCCCGAGAGCCGGCTCAGCATCACGATGTTCTCGGTGCCCGTCAGGATGTCGTCGACGGCGGCCGACTGCCCCGTGAGCGCGATCCGGCGCTGGACCTCGACGGGGTCGGCCGAGACCTCGAAACCCGCGACGGCCGCCGAGCCCGCATCGGGGCGGAGGAGTGTCGTCAGGATCGAGATCGTCGTCGTCTTGCCGGCGCCGTTCGGGCCGAGCAGCGCGAAGATCTCGCCCGGGGCGACGTCGAGGTCGATCCCGTCCAGGACGGTCCGGCCGGCGTAGG
This sequence comes from Microbacterium sp. SS28, assembly GCF_022761035.1. Classification (GTDB taxonomy): domain Bacteria; phylum Actinomycetota; class Actinomycetes; order Actinomycetales; family Microbacteriaceae; genus Microbacterium. The sequence goes on along the minus strand of NZ_JAKWJP010000001.1, from coordinate 866,015 downwards.
CCTTGCGCAGACCGCGTACAGCGATGGCGACATCCATTCTTCGTCCTCTCAACTGTGTACGTGCGAAACTGTTTATGAAGGTAACACACTGTTTACGAGATATACAGTCCTAGACTCGGGGCATGGCGCCCGAACCGGCTGAGCTCGACCTCCCGCGCGGCGTCGCGCTCGCGTGGGGCATCGCGGCAGACCCGCAGCGCGGTCCCAAGCGCGAGATGAGCGTCGAGCGCATCGTCGAGGCGGCGGTCGAGATCGCGGATGCCGAGGGCCTCGGCGCCGTCTCGATGGCGGCCGTCGCGGCGCGGCTGGGCTACACGCCGATGTCGCTCTACCGGTACGTGAGCGCGAAGGACGATCTCGTTCTCCTCATGCAGGAGGAGGCGACGGGCCTTCCGCCGCACGCGATCAGCGAGCTCGACGGCTGGCGCGCGCGGCTGGAGGCGTTCTACGGCGCCCTCGTGCAGGGCTACCTGCGGCATCCGTGGGTGCTCGACGTGCCGATCAGCGGATCGCCGACGACTCCCAACAGCGCGGCGTGGATGGATGCCGGACTCGCGACCCTCGCGCAGACGCCCCTGACGCACGACGAGCGGCTCGCGCTCGTGCTCGTCATCACGGGCCACGCGTACTGGACGGGGCGCGTGCTCGCCGGCTACGCCCGCGTGCAGCGGTCGACGGGGGAGGGTGAGGCCGACATCGCGCGCCGCGAGGACGCCCTCTACCGCGAGCTCATCACGGCCGACGCCTTCCCGCATCTGCGCGCCGCCGTCGACGACGGCGTGTTCCTGGACGACTCGGACCCGTTCTCGTTCGGGGTGGCACGCACGCTCGACGGCGCCGAGGCGTACATGGAGACGCGGGCCGCGGGAGGGCCGCTAGAGAAGAAGCAGTCCTGGATCGTCGACCCGGATGCCGAGGTGGCGTCTGACAAGCGCTTCCGGGAGGCGCGCAAGGGCGTGCGCGACGCGGAGCGCACGCTGCGCGACGCCCGCAGGCATGAGCGGCAGGTCGCGAGAGAGGCCGCGGAGCGGGCGCGCCGTGCCGCGCCGGACTCGTGAGCCGCGCGGTCACAGGAATCACATCAGCCACACCGGTTTACACGCGTCCCGGCTCGGCTCTAGAGTGTCCCCAGCACGCGTGAGTCACCGAGGGAGAGGACCATGGCCGAACTGCCGGATGTGCGCTTCCTGACCGTCGCCGAGGTCGCCCAGATCATGCGCGTGTCGAAGATGACGGTGTATCGCCTGGTGCACGCGGGCGAACTGCCCGCCGTGCGATTCGGACGCAGCTACCGCGTGCCCGAGTCGGCCGTCACAGACGCCCTGCAACGGCCGGTCGCCGACGTCGGCTAGACTAGTCCGAGGCATTTTTTCTCATCTGCCCGTACCCGGGCGCGCACAGCGCGTCCAGACCCTGACGTAGTGAGGTTTTCCGTGGGTTCAGTCATCAAGAAGCGCCGCAAGCGCATGGCGAAGAAGAAGCACCGCAAGCTGCTTCGCAAGACTCGCCACCAGCGCCGCAACAAGAAGTAAGCGGCCAATGCACCAAGCGCCTGTCTCCGGACGGGCGCTTCGTGTTATCCCGACCGTTCTTCCCCGACCCCGAGGGTGCCATGCAGTCCATCACCGTCCATGAGCTCCGCGGCCGCTCCGGCGTGCCGCTCATCGACGTCCGCGAGGTCGACGAGTTCGCGGCGGGCCACGTGCCCGGTGCCGTGAACCTGCCGATGTCGACGATCGGCGACCGACTCGAAGAGCTGCCCGAGGGCGCCTTCGACGTCATCTGCCAGGTCGGGGGTCGCTCGGCCCGCGTCGTCCAGGCGCTCGAATCGCGCGGCTACGACGCGACGAACGTCGACGGCGGCACGGGCGAGTGGGCTGCGGCGGGCTATCCGATCGAGCGCTGAGCCGGCATCCCGTCCCGCTCATAGGATGAACGGATGACGACGCTCACCCTCATCGGCAAGCCCGACTGCCATCTGTGCGACGTCGCGCGCGAGATCGTCGAGACCGTCGTCGCGGAACTCCCCGATGACTCCGTAGAGGTGCATGAGCGGTCGATCCTCGAGGATCCCGCGCTCTACGAGCTGTGGTGGGAGAAGATCCCCGTCGTGCTGATCGACGGGACGCTGCACGCGCACTGGCGCGTCTCGCCCGACCGCCTGCGCGCCGCGCTGGCCTGATCCGTCGCGGGGTCTCAGCCCGCGAGGCGCTCGCGCAGCGCCGCCAGCTCGGCCTCGGTCAGTCCGCCCGAGCGCAGGTAGGCCGCCGCGTCGCCGTGCTCGGCGGCGATCCAGTCGAGCGCCTGCTCGATCGCCTCCGCGGGTGAGCCCGTGACGAGCGTCTCGAGCGGGGGAGTCAGCGGGATGCCGAACTGGGCCAGCATCGCGAGCATGCCCTCGGCCCAGGGGCCCGCGAGGTTCTCGGCCGACGACGCGTAGTCCGCGACGATCGACGCGCGCTGCGCCCCGGCGGCGCTGAGCAGCACCGCCGTCGCGACGCCCGTGCGGTCCTTCCCCGCCGTGCAGTGCACGAGGACTGCCGTGGGCGCGTCGTCCCGCGACGCTGCGACGAGACGCGCGACCGAGGCGAAGGATTCCGCGCCGTGGGCCAGCATCCCGACGTACAGCTCGCCCAGCGTCGGCAGCCGGCTCATCGCGGCGGTGAGAGCCGCGGAGTCCGTCCCGCCGCCCACGGCCTGCAGCGCCTCGCCCGCGAGCTGGCCCATCGCACCCTCGAGCAGCGGCAGTTCGATGAGCTGCACGGAGCGGGATGCCGGCAGCCGGTCGGGCGCCATGGCGCGCTCTTCGGGTGTGCGGAAGTCCACGACGACGCCGATGGGCGTCGCCGCGAAGGCCTCGACCCCCGCGCGGGTCAGCGCCCCGAGCGCGTCAGAGCGGAAGAGCACGCCGGAGCGCGTCTCACCGCCGCCGTCGAGGGCGATGCCGCCCGTGTCGCGGAAGTTGTGCAGTCCCTCGATCGTCGCCACGAGCCCACCCTACGGGCGACGTGGTGTCACGAAACGAGGAGATGGGCGGGACCGAGGGGCTTCCGGCGGTGCCGGTCCTCGATTCCGCCCATCTCCTCGGATTCGCTCGCGCGTCAGGGCGCCAGGCGGGTCGGGCCGCGGAAGAGGTAGGTGACCTCGCGGATCGAGTCCTGACCGAGCAGCAGCATGAGCACGCGCGCGAGGCCCATGCCGAAGCCGCCGTGCGGCGGGGCGCCGTAGCGGAAGAAGTCGAAGTAGAAGTCGAGGTGCTCGGGGAGCAGCCCCTTCTCCTTCGCCTGCTCGATGAGCACGTCCACGCGGTGTTCGCGCTGCGCGCCCGTCGTGATCTCGACGCCGTTGAAGAGCAGGTCGTAGCTCTTCGTGAGCCCCGTCTCCTCGTCGCGCATGTGGTAGAAGGCGCGGATCTCGGGGTGGTACTCCGTGATGAACACGAACTGGTGCCCGTAGGTCTCGAGCGCGTGCGCCGCGATCTGACGCTCGCCCTCGGGGTCGAGGTCGCCGTCGGTGCGGGGGATCTCGTAGCCGCGGGCCTTGACGATGTCACGCGCCTCGGCGAGGGGGATGCGCGGGAAGGGGATCGCGGGCACCTGCACCTCGAGGCCGAAGAGCTCTTCGATCTCGGCGCCGTGCTTGTCCTTGACCGCCTGGATGCCGGCCTGCAGGAGCTCCTCCTGCATCGAGGCGACGTCCTCGTGCGAGTCGATCCAGCTGATCTCGGCGTCGACCGACGTGAACTCCGTCGCGTGGCGCGACGTGAACGACGGGTCGGCGCGGAAGGCGGGGGCGATCTCGAAGATCTTGCCGAAGCCCGCGACCTGCGCCATCTGCTTGAAGAACTGCGGCGACTGCGCGAGGTACGCGGTCTTGTCCTCGAAGTAGGGCACCTCGAAGAGCTCGGCGTTCGACTCGGACGCCGACGCCATGAGCTTGGGGGAGTGCACCTCGATGTAGTCGCGCTCGATCCAGTACGTGCGGAAGGCGTGCTCCAGCGTCGTCTGCACGCGGAAGACGAGGTTGTTTCGACGCTGGCGCAGGTCGAGGAAGCGCCAGTCCATGCGCTTGTCGAGGCCCGAGTCGGCCGCGATAGGCGTCTCGGGGAGCGCCGCCGCCGCGATGTCGAGAGCGCCGATCTTGATCTCGACGCCGCCGAGCTTGACGCGCTCGTCGTGCTTGAGCTCGCCGCGCACCGTCAGGAACGTGCCCGTCGAGAGGTTCGAGATGAGATCCGTCAACGCGAGCGCCGCCTCGTCCTGCGGTTCGGCGCCCTCGGCGACCGAGGGGTCGACGGGCCGGGTGGCCGGGTTGACGAGCTGGACGGCGCCGGACTCGTCGCGCAGGATGACGAATTGCACCTTCTTCTGATCCCGGACGGTCTCGACCCATCCGGAGACGACGACGGGACCGTCGGGGAGACCCTGCAGCTGCTGTACCAGGACGCGTTCACTCACAATCGACCAGTCTAGTTCGAGCGATCTCCCGGCGATTCTTCACGTGCCCGTAACGCGTTCCCAGGTGCGCGTTACCTGCCTCGCCTAGCGTCGAAGGCATGGCGACGACATCCGATGGCTCCTGGCTCACCGCGCTCGTCGACTGGGCGGTCTCGCTCATGGAGGTCATCGGCCCGGCGGGCGCGGGCATCGCGATCGCCCTCGAGAACCTCTTCCCGCCGCTGCCGAGCGAGGTCATCCTGCCGATGGCGGGGCTCACCGCGAGCCGCGGCACCTTCACGCTCTTCGAGGCGCTGCTGTGGACGACGCTGGGGTCGATCGTCGGCGCCTTCCTCCTCTACGGGCTCGGCCGCTGGCTGGGCGCCGACCGGCTGCGCGCCCTCGCCGTGAAGGTTCCGCTGCTGCATCCCGAAGACATCGACCGCACCGTCTCGTGGTTCGAGCGGCACGGCGGCAAGGCCGTCTTCTTCGGACGGATGCTGCCGATCTTCCGGAGTCTCATCTCCATTCCCGCGGGCGTCACGCGCATGCCGATGTGGCGGTTCGGGCTGCTGACGGCCGCCGGAAGCCTCGTCTGGAACTCCGTCTTCGTGCTCGCCGGGTACCTCCTCGGCGAGTCGTGGCACGTCGTCGAGGCGTACGCCGACATCCTCCAGTACGTCGTCGTGGGGGCTGCCGCGCTCGGTGTCGCGTGGTTCCTCTACGCGCGCACGCGCACTCTTCTGCGGCGCAGAGCGGATGCCGCGCCCGCGAGTGACTGATGCGCGGCGGTGCGGCATCCCTATGATGGCGCCGTGACCACGCCTCCGCCCGTTCCGCCCGCAGGCCAGCCCTCGCCCTCGCCGCAGTCCGGGTACCCGGGCTATGCCGCGCCGAACACGCCGGGCGGGTACGCCGCGCAGGCGCCGGGCGCGTACCCGCCGCCCGTGTACGGCGCGCCGCCGTCGCGCCCGCCGCGCCAGCCCGTGCAGGTGTGGGACATCGTGCTCACGATCGTGTTCCTCGTGGGACTCGTGGTGCTGACGGCCTTCGCCTCGTTCGCGGGCCTGTTCCTCGTGATGGCGTCCGACTCGTGCGGCGCCCGGGACTGCAGCGTCGAGCTCATCACGACCGGCTGGATCGTCGGCACGCTGCTGCCGTGGGTCGTGCTGATCGCGGCCGCGATCGTGTCGATCGTGTTCATGGTCAAGCGGAAGATCGCCTTCTACATCCCGCTGCTCGGCGCCGTCGGGGTCGCCGGCGCGCTCGTGCTGGGCTTCGTCATCGCGGGGGCGGGCGTCCCGTCCGCGTGATCCGGAGCACCGGACACCCGTCGCCGTAGACTGGGCGCGTGCCTGCCGATCGCCTCCATCTCGTGCGTCACGGAGAGGTCGACAACCCCCGTCGCATCCTCTACGGCCGACTGCCCGGCTACGGTCTGAGCGCCGACGGGCGCCACATGGCGCAGCAGGCCGCCGACTACATCGGGCGCCTCGCGCGTCCCGTGACGGGACTCGTGTGCTCGCCGCTGCAGCGCACCCGCGAGTCGGCCGAGCCGTTCGCCGCGAAGTTCGAGCTCGAGCCGGTCATCGACGAGCGGGTCATCGAGCCGACGAACGTCTTCGAGGGCCGGCGCATGAACCGCGCGCTGCTCAACCCCGCCAATTGGCGCCACCTGGCGCAGCCCGCCGTCCCGAGCTGGGGCGAGCCGTACGCGCAGGTCATCGCGCGCATGGACGCGGCGATGCGGGATGCCTGGTCCTCCGCCCCGTCGGGGGACGTGGTGATCGTCTCCCACCAGCTGCCCATCTGGATCACGCACCTGTGGGTCATGGGTCAGCCCTCGCGCCACGACCCGCGCCGCCGTCGCTGCGCGCTGTCGAGCGTCACGAGCTTCGATCTGCACGAAGACCGCTGGGTCGAGGTGAGCTACGCCGAGCCCGCATCGACGGCGGGAGCCGTCGACGTCGGCGCCGTCTGACCACTCGCCTGCATGGCGAGTCGTGTACAGCCGACACTCAGCCGGCCCACAGATGCCGCGCACGTAGACTGACGTGGTGCCCGCCGAACGCCTTTCTCCCGCGCGCGCCGGGCGTCCCGCATGGCGGGGCGCGGCATCCGTCCTCGCTATCGCGGCGCTCGCCGCCGGCCTCGCCGCGTGCAGCGCCGACCCCCTCGCCGAGCAGTACCGGGCGGGCGACAGCAAGGGCTTCATCGCGGGCGACTCCCGCGTCGTCGAGATCGCGCCGGACGATCGCGGCGAGCCCGTCGCGTTCTCGGGAGCGACCGAGACGGGCGAGACGGTCGGCAGCGACGACTACGCCGGCGGCGTGCTCGTCGTGAACTTCTGGTACGCCGCGTGCGGTCCGTGTCGCGCCGAGGCGCCCGAGCTCGAAGAGGCGTTCGCGACTTTCGAGGGGCAGGACGTCGCGTTCCTCGGCGTCAACACGAGCGATTCACCGGATGCCGCAGCCGCCTTCGCCGACACCTACGGCGTGACCTACCCCAGCCTCATCGCCGCCGACGACGGAGCCATCAAGCTCTCGTTCGCGCAGCGCACCCCCATCAACGCGACGCCCACGACGCTCGTGCTCGACAAGGAGGGACGCGTCGCCGCCCGCATCATCGGGCAGCTGATGGACGCCTCGATCCTCGAGACGCTCGTGCGCGAGACACTGGAGGAGTCGTGAGCATCGACGCCGTCATGGCGGGCGGGGCGCTCTGGGTCGCTCTGCCGATCGCGCTGCTCGCGGGACTGCTGTCGTTCCTCTCGCCGTGCGTGCTTCCGCTCGTGCCGGGGTATCTCGGCTTCATCGCCGGCGCGGTCGCACCGCGCAGCGTCTCCCAGAATCGGACCATTCGACCGGATTCGGACGAATCGGGCGAATCCATCCGAACGAAGCGGAATGATCCGACGACCGTGGCGCTGGAGTCGCCGACGAAGTCGCGGCTGCTGCTCGGCGTCCTCCTCTTCATCGCGGGGTTCACTGTCGTCTTCATGGCCGTCACGATCCTCGGCGGCACGCTCGGGCAGTTCTTCCTCGCGTACAACGAGATCATCACGCGTGTCCTCGGCGTCGTCGTGATCATCCTCGGCCTCGTCTTCATCGGCGTCTTCGGCTTCGCGCAGAAGACCATCCACCCGCACGTGCAGGGCAACGCGGGCCTCATCGGCGCGCCGCTGCTGGGCATCGCGCTCGGCATCGGCTGGACGCCCTGCATCGGGCCGACTCTCGCCGCGATCCTCTCGGTCTCGTGGAACCTCGGCGACCCCGGCCGGGCGGCGCTCCTGGGTCTCGCATACTCGCTCGGGCTCGGCATCCCGTTCATCCTGCTGACGCTCGGATTCGGCTGGGCGACGCGCTCGGTCTCGTTCCTGCGCCGACACATCCGCGCCGTCAACATCATCGGAGGAATCCTCCTGATCGCCCTCGGCGTGCTCATGGTGACGGGCGTCTGGAGCGCCATCATGGTGCAGCTGCAGGGGGTGCTCACGAGTGTCCCCCTTCCTCTCTGACCCGCCCACCGGCCCGTCGGATCCGCGCGAGGCGGGCGCGACGGCGGGCGCCGATCCGCTGCGTCCTGCCGATCACGCCGACAGCGGGGGTGGGGACGACGTCGTCCAGCCGGCGCTCGGCCCCATCGGGTGGCTGCGCTGGGGCTGGCGCCAGCTCACGAGCATGCGCACGGCGCTCGTCCTGCTGCTGCTGCTCGCGATCGCGGCGGTGCCGGGGTCGATCGTCCCGCAGCGGACGGCCGACCCCAACGGCGTGACGCAGTACTTCACGGACAACCCCGAGCTCGCGCCGGTCCTCGAAAACCTGCAGCTGTTCGACGTCTACTCGTCCGCCTGGTTCTCGGCGATCTACATCCTGCTGTTCGTGTCGCTCATCGGCTGCGTCATCCCGCGCACGAAGCACCACTGGAAAGCGCTGAAGGCGCGCCCGCCGCGGACGCCCGCGCGCCTCGCGCGACTCGACGACCATCGCGAGACCGTCGTCGAGCTGTCCGCGGACGAGGACGCCCAGGATGCCGCATCCCGCGCCGTCGACCTGGCCGCCGATCAGCTCAAGCGCTCCGGCTACCGCGTCGAGCGCTACGACTTGGCGAAGTCCTTCTCGGTGTCGGCGGAGCGCGGATACCTGCGCGAGACGGGCAACCTCGTCTTCCACGGTGCGCTGGTCGGCGTGCTGCTCGCGGTCGGCATCGGCGGAGGCCTCACGTACACGGGGCAGACCGTCATCATCGAGGGGCGCACCTTCGTCAACACGATGCTCGACTACTCGTCGTTCAACCCGGGCCGCTTCGTCGACGAGGAGCGCCTGACGCCCTATTCGCTGACGCTCGACGACTTCGCCGTCAGCTACGTCCCCCGCGGCGAGCAGGGCGCGGGGCAGGCGGGCGACTTCGTCGCGCACCTCACGACGCAGTTCGCGGGCGAAGAGCCGCAGACGGGCGACGTGCGCGTCAACCACCCGCTCGAGATCGCGGGCGACCGCGTCTACCTCATGGGCAACGGGTACGCGCCGACGATCACGATCCGCAACGCGGACGGCGACGTCGTCTTCGACGAGTCGGTGCCCTTCCTGCCGCAGGACACCAACATGACCTCGCTCGGCGTCGTCAAGGTGACCGACGGGCTGCCCGAGCAGCTCGGCATGATCGGCTTCTTCTACCCGACGCAGGCTCCCCTCGAGAGCGGCGCCTTCACCTCGGCGTACCCGGCGCTGGTCAACCCCGTCCTGACCCTCAACATCTACGAGGGCGACCTCGGCATCGACGACGGCACGCCGCGCTCGGTCTACACGCTCGACCCGACCGGCATGGAGCAGCTCACGGGCGGGAAGACCGGCGTCGACTCGATCGAACTCGCCCCGGGCGAGACGCAGGACCTGCCGAACGGCCTCGGCACGATCACCTTCCAGAACGACGCGCCCGCGGGTGCGACGGGCTACGACGACTCCGTCAAGCGGTACGTCTCGCTGTCGCTGCACCGCGACACGGCCGCCCCGTTCGTGCTCGTGTTCGCGATCCTCTCGCTGCTCGGCCTGCTCGCGGCGCTCTTCGTGCCGCGCCGCCGCATGTGGGTCAAGGCGACGCCCGACGGCGGCAGCGTCCGTCTCGAGTACGCCGGCCTCGCGCGCGGCGAAGACCCGACGCTCGCGGCATCCGTCGACGACCTCGTGCGCCGCCACACGGAAGCCCTCGATCGGCCCTCCGCGCCCCACGGCGCGCCCGAACCCCGCACGTAGACTGGAATCATGCCCGAAACGCTGTCGCTCGACTCGGTGTCCGTGCTGCTGGTGTGGACGGCGATCGCGATCTACGCCCTCGCCTTCATCGCGTACGCCGTCGACCTCGCGCGCCGCGGTGCGCTGGCCGCGGATGAGAAGGATGCCGCAGACGTGCGCGAGCTCGTCGGAGTGGGCGCCGCGGCATCCGGTCGCGGGTCGGTCCGTGCGGCCGGAGCGTTCGGCGAGACGGCCGAGGATGCCGCTGTCGACGCGCGTCCGGGCCGCCGCAAGGGCCTCGTGTGGGCCCGCATCGGCACCTCGCTCACGGTGCTCGCGTTCCTCTTCCACCTGGGCGGCGCGATCACGCGCGGCATCGCGGCGAGCCGCGTGCCCTGGTCGAACATGTACGAGTTCGCGCTGACGGGCACGCTGCTCATCGTCGCGGTCTACCTCGTCGTGCTCGTGCGCTACGACCTGCGGTTCCTGGGCGCCTTCATCATCGGCCTCGTCACGCTGCTGCTCGGCGGAGCGGCGACCCCCGCGATCTATGTCGGCATCACGCCGCTCGCGGACCCGCTCAAGTCGATCTGGCTCGTCATCCACGTCTTCGTCGCGTCGCTCGCGACGGCGCTGTTCGCCCTCGCATTCGCGCTCTCGGTGCTGCAGCTCATGCAGGCGCGGCGCGAGCGCAAGACGCTCGCGGCGGAGGCGGGCGAGGTCGTCAAGGGGAGCGGTCCGCGGTTCCTCCGGACGCTGCCGACGGCCGAGAAGCTCGAGTCCCTCGCCTACCGCTTCGCGATCCTCGGGTTCATCTTCTGGACCTTCACGCTCATCGCGGGATCCATCTGGGCGAACGACGCGTGGGGACGCTACTGGGGCTTCGACACGAAGGAAGTCTGGACGTTCGTCATCTGGGTGCTCTACGCCGGCTACATCCACGCGCGGGCGACCCGCGGATGGCGCGGCAGCCGCTCGGCATGGCTCTCGATCATCGGCTTCACGGCCGTCATGTTCAACTTCACGATCGTCAACATGTTCTTCAAGGGCCTCCACGTCTACAGCGGCCTGAGCTGAGTCGCGGCATCCACGATTCCGCTTCTGACCTGGGTGTAAAGCGGCTCTGATCGATCGCATGCCTCGTCCGGCATGCGAGTTTCGCGCCATGGATTCCGACGTACCCTCTTGACGCGGCGAATCGGCCGGGTCTAGCTTCCCGAGCGGAAGTCCGTAAACCTTCGGGGAATCGGGCTCTTGCAGTATTTCGGGGAACGCCTGGGGTTACGGGAGTCCACTGCAGTCCGGTGAGACGACCCTGGGCGCTGCCGTCCATTTCGAGGACAGGCGCGCAATGACTGGGGACGATGAACTGAGGCGCTCATGGAGCGCCCCGTTCCGTGCGATCGCGTTCGCGACCGCGCTCGTCGTCGGTCTCACGCTCACCGCACCGGCTGCCTATGGCGCCGTCGCGTCCGCGCCCGGCGTCCTCCCGGCAGGGTCGGGCGGGAGCGCGGCGATCCCCGTCTCGGTCGAGGGTGCGGGGGCACCGTCGGACGGGTCGGAGGTCGTCGGCGAGGCGGCGTTCCTGGACGTGCGCCCCTTCGACGTCACGACGGATCCCGCTGCCGAGCCGCCTGCCGAAGAGCCCGCCGCGGTCGAGCCGCCGGCTCCCGCAGAGCCCGTCGCAGACGTTCCGCCGCCCGCTGAGCCGGCGCCCGCGGAGCCCGTCGCCGAACCCGCTCCCGTCGAGCCGGCGGTCGTCGAGCCCGCTCCGAGCGAGCCCGCTCCCGCGACCGAATCCACGCCCGCCGAAACCTCTCCGGCCGAAGAGACCCCGGCCGAGCCCGCGCCGGTCGTCCCGGCGCCGTGGTTCCTGAGCATGACCGGCACGACGGCATCCCTCGTCTTCAACGGCGACGGCACGGTGACCTTCGACGGCGTCACGCGGTCGCTCGCCGAGATCTCGGAGATCCGCGTCACGGGCACGTCGGGCGACGACACGTTCACGATCGACTTCACCGGGACCGACCCCGGCATCACGATCGGCTTCGACGGCGCGGCCGGATTCGACACGCTCGTCACGAGCAACGCGGTCGGCGACTTCTCGTCCACCCCGATCGACGGCTCGTCCGGAACGATGCTGCTCGGCAGCACGCGGGTCGAGTACACGGGCATCGAGCCCATCGTCACCAACACCGGCGCGGCGGGCAACGCGACCTTCACGCTCGGCTCCGGGGACGACGACGCCGTGCTCGAGCAGGACGCCGGGATCCCCGGCAACCTGATCCTGCGCAGCCTCAACGCGATGTTCGAGCAGACGAGCTTCGCGCCGCCGACCGGCGCCGGCCTCACGCTCACCCTCGGCGGTGGCGGCGGCAACGACAAGCTCACGATCCAGGGCGTCATCAACCTCGGCATCGCGGCGTTCATCGCCGCGTTCGAGCGCATCGTCGTGAACGGCGCGACGATGACGGCCGGCTCGGTCGCGCTCAACGCGGCGGACTCCAACACCGACGGCATCCCGCTCAACGTCGCCGACTGCACCGACTTCGACGACTTCACCGTCATCAACTGCCTCGACCACGACGCGACAGCCGAGGTCATCGTCGACGGGAGCACGATCAATGCGGGGAACGTCGCCTTGACGGCGACGGCCACCGTCATCCCGGACGCCACGGCGGCGACGGCCTACGCCGTCATCGCGACCGCCAAGGCCACAGTCGATGTGCGGGGGGCCTCGCAGATCAACGCGACCGGCGATCTGACCGCGACGGCGACCTCGGTCGTCGGACCGTTCACGCTCAACAAGCGCTACGGCGACGCCGCGATCATCTTCTCGGACGCCTCCGCGACGATCGGCGGCGACACCGTCCTGGACGTCGACGGCGCCGCCACGATCAGCGCGACCTCGACCGTGACAGCCAGCGCGATCCCGCAGACGGGCAACGCGCAGACCGCCTCCAAGCAGTTCGACGCTGCGGTCGCGGTCCTGACCGTCGACGCCGACGTCATCAGCAAGATCACGGGCAACGCCCGCGCGACGGTCGGCGGCGCACTCGGCATCGCAGCCTCGAACGCCGCGACGCTCACCGCCACCGGCGATGCGTCGGCCGAGTCGAACGGCGCGGGCATCGCCGTCGTCTACCTCAACCAGACCACCGACGCCGCGATCGACTCCACCAACGCGACGGGCACGAGCGCGGCATCCGTCGCGATCCTCGCCGACCAGAGCGCGACAGTCACGGCGTCGTCGAAGGCCGGCTCCGACGGAGCGTCGGGCCAGAACAACAAGAGCCCCAACGCCCCCAGCCGGGCGAACGGGCAGGCGGCGAACGACGACGGCACCGCGACGACGATCGCCGGGGCCCTCGCGCTCACGATCCTCGACAACGACACTCGCGCGCGCCTGCAGGGAGCCACGGTCACGACCACCGGCGCGCAGACGGCGACGGCGAAGTCGAAGAACACGATCGCCACGACGGGCGACGGCGGCACGACGGCCGGCAGTGCGACCGGCGTCGGGGTCGGCGTCGCGATCAACATCATCACGCTGCTCACCGAGGCGTTCGTGCAGGCGGCGCACCTCGTGGCCGGCGGCGGTGTCACGGTCCAGGCTGACGCACCGGACGCGGGCGACTCGTCGTTCAGTGCGACGTCGATCTCGGGAGCGGGCGGCGGCGGATCGTTCAGCGGCGCCGGATCCCTCGCGCTCGACAAGATCACCTCGACCACGTCCGCCCGGGTCGCGGGCACCGGCAGCACGTTCGGCGGAGCGGATGTCGCGCTCAAGGCCAACGGCAACCACAAGAGCCACGCGAAGGCGACGTCCAAGCAGGACGGCTCGGGATCGGTCGGCCTCGGCGCCTCGGTCGCCTTGAGCCTCATCCGCAACGACGTGTTCGCGGGCATCGATCAGAGCGCGACGGCCTCCGGCATCGATGCGCTGTCGATCGAGGCGACGGGTACCGATGAGGCCACGACCGAGACCGAGGGCGGAGCCGAGGGCGGCACGTCGGCCTCGCTCACGGGCGTCGCGAGCATCGCCATCCACAACGTCCGCACGCGGGCGTCGATCCTCGGCGGACCCGCGTTCGCGACGACCGGCGGCATCACGGCCAAGGCCGACCAGACCGCGAAGGCGACGACGACGGCAGTGGGCGCCACGACGGCGGGCGCAGGAGCGAGCCTCGGGCTCACTATCGCGTTCGCCCTCACGAGCGCCGAGCACGTCGCCGAGTCGTCGATCGGCCGCGGAGTGACGGCAGGCGGCGACGTGTCGTTCACGGCGGAGGGCACGTCGACGACCGCGACGAGCGCCGAGGCGAGCGCGACGGGCGCGGAGGGCGAAGACGGCTCCGGCAAGGACTCGACGGGCAAGGACGCCAACACCAAGGCGAACGACAAGGCGGGCAACGCGGGCGGGCGCACGACCGGCGGCGCGGGCGGCGGCACGACGACGCCCGAGGCCAAGAACGAGGACGGCACGAAGGTCTCGGTCGCCGCGGCGATCGCGTTCAACATCGTCACGTCGGTGACGCTCGCGATGCTCGGCGACGGGCAGAGCCTCGCCACGACGGGAACCGCGACGTTCGATTCGAAGAACAACACGGATGCCTCCGCCACGGCGAAGGGGTCGTCCGAGAACTCGTCCAGCGTGGGCATCGGCGCGGCGCTCGCGGTCAACAAGGTGACGCTCATCAATCGCGCGGGCATCGGCGAGGGCGCCGAGCTGCACGCGACGGGGCTCACCCTCGGCGCGACCATGAAGGACAGCGGCGGCGACGACGAGCACACCTTCACCGCCGAGGCGGAAGCCGGAGCGAGCGGAACCGGCGGGACGCTCGGCGTGGCCGGTGCGTTCGCGCTCAACATCGTCGACGAGACGACGCGGGCCGCCGTCGAGGACACGACGCCGACGCTCCCCGTCCTCCCCGCTCCGCTGCCCGGCGTGTACCTCTCGGGGACCGGCGCGGTGGCGATGACGGCAGGCTCGAAGAGCAAGAACAAGGCGTCCGGCAAGGCCGAGCAGGAAGGCGAGGGCACCGTCGGCATCGGCGCGTCGTTCGCTCTCAACCTGCTCAATCTCGACGTGTACGCCGGGCTCGCGCAGGTCACGGACCCGACCCGCGGACCACCCGTCAGCGGCGCCGGAGTCCTGACCATCGAAGCAGCACACGAGGTCGAGATCACGACCGAGGCGGAGGCCGGGGGAGCGGGCGGAAGCGTCACGATCGTCCCCGCCGTCGCGATCACCCTCGCAACAATCCACACCAGCGCCTCCCTCGGAGCCGCAGCAGCAGCACTCCAGGCCACGAGCATCGACGCTCAGGCCACCCAGACCGCCACCGCGGAGACCACCGCGAAGGGCTCGACGGTCGCCGGCTCCTCTGCCGGCATCGGCGTATCGCTCGCGCTCGCCATCCTCGACGACATCGTCGCCGAGTCGAGCAGCGCTCGCAGCATCACCGCCGCCGGAGCCGTCTCGTTCCAGGCCACGCAGTCGGTCGACGTCACGACGACCGCCGAGGCCGCCACGAAGGGCGCCGACCCCTCCGAGGGCAAGGACGACGGCGGCAAGGACGTCAACGAGAAGGCCGACGACAACCTCTCGAACGCGAACGACACACGCGACGACAACACGGCATCGCAGACCAAGAAGAGCGAGACCCCGAAGGGCTCCACGAGCGAAGACGGCGGCAACTCGATCTCGATCGCCGGCGCCATCGCGATCAACATCGTCGCCTCGACGGTCCGGGCGTTCTTCGCCGACGGCCTCGTCATCACGGCGGGCGGCCTCGTCACCCTCAAGACCCTCGCGAACACGGATGCCGCAGCCTCCGCCGCGGGCGACTCGGCCACCGACGGCTCCGTCGGCGTGGGCGCCGGCGTCGCGGTCCAGGCGATCGAGATCCTCAACCGCGCAACGACGGGCGCCACGACGATCACCGCGACGGGCCTCGTGCTCTCGGCCGGCATGCGCGGCGGCGACGAGAACGACGTCATCCGCCACTGGAACGGCTCCGAATGGGAGATCGTCGACGAGGGCAAGGAGCTGCCTGGCCCCTCGAAGGACGACCTCGTCTACGTCAAGACGAGCGACGGCTCGGGCGGCAACGACGGCCTGTGGAAGTTCTCGGGCGGATTGCTCTCGCC
Source organism: Microbacterium sp. SS28 (assembly GCF_022761035.1). Taxonomy (GTDB): domain Bacteria; phylum Actinomycetota; class Actinomycetes; order Actinomycetales; family Microbacteriaceae; genus Microbacterium. Next base: position 850,195 of record NZ_JAKWJP010000001.1, on the reverse strand, counting down.
GTGGTCGCTCGACGAGGACGTGACGATCACCGAGGGCGACACGCTCCCCGGCTCCCCGGCGAACGGCGACTACTTCCTGCTCACCGTCGCGAAGGACGGCAAGCCCGCGAACAGCGTGTGGAAGTACAACGGCACGACGTGGATCTGGGTCACCTCCGACGTCGTGAACGAGAAGAGCGAGCTTCCCAAGGACGACATCGACGAGGACACGTGGTTCCGTCTCACGGAGCAGGACGGCTCGAAGGCGCCCGGCTTCTACAAGCGCAACGACGATCACGAGTGGATCGCCCAGGCCTCCGCGACGATCACGGACGGGCCCGACCTGCCCACGACCCCGACAACGGATCAGCTCTTCCGCCTGTGGGAGCACGAAGTCACCACGACGGCCCGCGCGGGAGCGAGCAAGTCGACGAGCGTCGGCGTCGCGGGGGCCGCGGCGATCAACGTCCTGGGCAACCAGACCGAGGCCTTCGTTCCGGCGACCGCATCCGTCACGCTCTCCGGGGCCGACTCGACGGTCTTCGCGCAGAGCAATGAACGGGATGCCGCGACCGCGACCGCGAAGGCAGAAGTCGGGTCCGCGACCGGGGTCGGTGCATCCTTCGCCCTCCAGGTCATCGACGGCAGCGACGTCACAGCCGAGATCAACGACGGAGCCGGATTCAGCGGAGCCGGCGCCCTCGCGATCGACGCCCGCGGCCTGCGCGACATCGTCACGAAGGCCGAAGGCGGAACGACCGGCGGCACGGCGATCACACCGGTCGTCGCGATGGTCGTGAGCGTCGACGACGACGTCACGGCCCGCTTCGGCACCGGCGCCGCCTACACCGGCACGGGCGCTCTCACCGTTTCGGCACGGCACATCCTCGGCGTCGAGACCGAGGGCAACGCCGACGCCGCAGGCAAGAGCACGGCGGTCGGCGCCGACCTCGCCCTCAACCTCGTCGTGGGCTGGGACACCCTCGCCGAACTCGCCCGGGCCGCGACGGCGACGAGCGTCGCGGTGACGGCGGCCTCGGAGGCGCGTACCCTCGCGAAGGCCGTCGCGAGCGCGAAGGGCGCGGAGGAGAGCGACTCCGACGGCGACAGCAAGGCGAACGGGCAGGCCAACGGCGACAACCCGAACACGCAGGGCACGCAGTCCTCGACCTCGAGCATGCCGTCCTCCAACGGCGGCACGAACGGCACGAACGGCGCGAACGGCGCCAACAGCGCCCAGTCGGGCCAGTCGGGCCAGTCCGGCTCGGGCGGCAGCAGCACGACGGCTGTCGCGGCCGCGGTGTCGGTGAACTGGATCGTCGCGACATCCGCAGCCAAGATCTCGAACGCCGTGGCGGTGACGGCGACCACGGGCGCTGTGACCGTCTCGTCGACGTTCCTGCTGTCGGGCAGGGCGCTCTCGATGGGATCGGCGATCGACCTCGACTCGGACGGCACGCGCGTCGGCGCGGCGATCGGCCTCAACGTCCAGGACGCGCACAACACGGCATCCGTCGCCGGCGGCGCGCACCTCACGGGCCAGACCGGGATCACCGTCGCGGCGGGGCTGCCCGACGGCGGACGCAACGACTTCATCGTGTGGGCCTTCGCGGCCGCAGGCGGCAAGAGCACCTCGGTCGCGGGCAGCGCCGCGGTGCAGATCTTGCTGCTGACGACCGAGGCGAGCATCGGCCAGGGCGCCGAGCTCGACGCCCCCGCGGGCGGAATCGCCGTCACGGCGGGGCAGGCGATCGGCCTGCAGAACCTCGCCATCTCGGGTGCGCTCTCGACGAACTCCGGCGCTGCGATCGGCGGCGCGTTCCTCGTGAACTACCTCGAGGTGAACACGCGGGCCTGGATCGACTCGAGCGTCGGGACGCAGACGAAGGCCGACGCGACGGGCGAGATCGCCGTCACCTCGTCGAGCACCCTCGTCGCGCTCGTCCCTGAGGTGCCCGAGCCCGTCAAGGGCAAGATCGACTGGCTGCTGCTCACGAACGTCGCCATCGCGGGTGCCGCGAGCTCGGGCGGCGCAGCCGTGACGGGTGCGTTCATCGTGAACATCCTCAACTTCTCGACGCGCTCGTGGATCGCCGCGGGCGCGCAGCTCAACCAGGAGGGCCTCGTCGGCGGGGCAGGACAGGATGTCACGGTCCGGGCTCAGGACAGCATCGCCCTCGTCGACGTCGGCGGCACGCTCGCCCTGAGCAAGAGCTCGGCGGGCGTCGGCATCACGGTGGTCGTCGAGATCTCGAACTCGGATGTCCGGGCACGCATCGATGACTCGGCACATGTCCGCGCAGGCGGATCCGTGACGGTCGAGGCGCTCTCGGTCGAGGACTGGTTCGTCCTCGCCGTGGCGGGCGCCGGCAGCGCAGGGTCGGTCGCCGCGACCGGGTCCGTGCTCGTCGTCGTCGCGAACCAGGGCGGCTCGTCCCCGCAGACCCTCGCTCAGATCGGCGATGCCGTGATCGATGCGCTCGACGACGTGTCGGTGCACGCGAAGAAGACGGTCTCGAGCGACCTCGCGAGCGGCAACCTCTCGGTCTCGACGAGCGGAGCAGGCGTCGGAGCCTCGGTCGCCGTCCTCGTCCGCGACAACGACGTGACCGCCCGCATCACGGACGGCGCCGACGTGCGCGCGCGCGACGACCTCTCGGTCATCGCGGAGCAGACCGGCGACTACCTGCTGCTGGCCGTCGGGGGGGCAGGCGGCCAGTCAGCAGGTGTCGGCGGATCCGTGACGGTGAACGTGCTCACCGACCACACGACGGCATCCATCGACGGCGGGGCGAAGGTCAACTGCGTCGGCGTCTCGTGCACGAACTCCTCGCCCGTCCTCACGCAGGACGTCGTCGTCACGGCTTCCGACCACACGTCGGTCCTCGCCCTGGCGGGCGTCCTGGCGGTCGGCGGCACCGCGGGCGTCGGTGTCGGAGTCGACGTCGAGGCGATCAACAAGACCACTGCGGCATCGATCGGGGCGGCAGCGACAGTCCGGGCCAACGGCGACATCGTCGTGCAGTCGACCTCGAGCGAAGACCTCAAGTCCATCTCGGTGGGCGGCGGAGGCGGCGGCACGGCGGCCGTCAACGTCAACGTCACCGTCCCCGTCATCAACATCACGACCACCGCGACGGTCGGAGCGGGTGCCGACCTGCGCGCCGGCGGGAACGTGCTCGTCATGGCGGACGAGTCGATGACGCTCTTCACGATCGCCGGCAACATCTCGGTGGGCGGCACCGCGGCCGTCGGAGCCGGCGTGGCCGTTCCCGTCGTGACCAAGACGACGAGCGCCACGATCGGCGCGAACGCGCGGGTCACGGGCGCCGCGATCGCGGGCCACATCTCGCACACGACGGTGAACGCAGGCAGCTACGCCACCACGGGCACCGACACGCGCTTCGACCCCCGCGGCGTCCAGGGCGGCTGGCCCGTGCCCTTCCCGGGACCGCAGAGCCCCTTCGACGGCAAGGGCCTCGTCAACGGCACGACGATCAACCTCGGCTACACCCACAACTTCAAGGGCGGCCAGGAGGTCATGTACGACGCCGGCGGCGGCGTCCCGATCACGGGCCTGACGAGCGGCCAGCGGTACTACGTCATCCCGGTCTCCTCGACCGCCATCACGCTCTGCACCAAGCGCGGGCCTCCCGTCACGCCGGGCTCCGACGAGTTCTCGTGCGAGGCGGGCTTCGACGTCACCGGCCTGTCGCTCCCCGTCGGCGCGATCATGGGCGAGAACCACCGCTTCGTCCCCACGACCGAACCGGGCGTCGCCTCCGATGTCAGCCCGCGGTTCACGGCCGAGCGCGCCGTCTCGGTCGGCGGCAACCACCTCGTCCTCCCGTACATCCTGTTCGAGGACGACGGCACCACCCCGATGGTGCTCCACAACGGCGACCCCGTCATCTACAGCGCGGGCGGCGGCACCCCGATCGGCGGACTCGTCGACGGGAAGACCTATTTCTTCTTCACGGCGAACCCGGCGGACGACGTCGACTTGAGCCACGTCCAGCTCGTCGACACGAAGTGCAAGGCGACCGGCAAGAAGGACGACTGCAACACCCCGGCCGACATCGCGCGCGGCACCCCCATCGACTTCACGTCGACCGGCAGCGGACGCTCGCACAGCCTCGTTCCCTCGGGCATGCTGCCCGCCGGACCCGGTTCGGAGGTCGGCCCCCAGGTCATCGCGGCACCGGTCCGCGGCGGCTTCGGCGGAGTCGCCGTCACCGCCTCCAACAGCGACTACCTCGGCTCCATCGGCATCGCGGCGGGCGGCGCGGGAACCGCGGCCGTGAGCCTCTCCGGCTCCATCGCCGTCGTCACCGTGCACACGACGGCCACGATCGGCACCGGCGCCAAGATCAACTGCGCCGCACTCGACGTCGCGTGCGCCGCCAACGACGCCTCGGCGTCGGTCAGCCAGTCGGTCCTCGTCTCGGCCGTCAGCAACTTCCGCACCCTCGGCATCGCCGCATCGATCGCGATCGGCGGATCGGCGGGAGTCGGCGCCTCGGTCGCCGTGCGGATCGTCGAACTGCACACGGATGCCTCGATCGCCGGCAACGCCGTCGTCAACGCCCGCAACAACATCGAGATCCTCGCCGACGCGCAGACCTCGGTCATCTCGGTCAACGCGGCGGCGGGCGGCGGAACGGTCGGCGTCGCGGGGACCGTCGGCGTCACCGTCATCGACGAGTTCACGAACGCCTTCACGGGCAGCGGAGTCACGCTCCGCGCCGACAACAACATCGGAGTCTTCGCCAAGAGCTCCTCGAAGCTCATCCTCATCACCGCCTCCATCGCCGCCGGGTACGTCGGCGTCGGCGTCGGCGTCGGAGTGGCCGTCATCGAGAAGACGACGAAGGCCTATCTCGGCCAGAACAACGTCGTGGTCGTCAAGGCGCAGGGCGGCGGACTCACGGGCGTCTCGAACGGCGCGCTCGGCGCCAGCGGATTCCCCACCGTCACCTTCCGCGGGCTCGTCGTCCAGTCGGCCTCGAGCGAGAAACTCTTCGGGCTCGTCGCCGGTGTCGGCGCCGGGTTCGTCGGAGTGACCGCCAACATCGGCGTCAACGTCTTCACCGTGACGACGCAGGCGTACCTCGACCTCGGCACGACGGTCAACCGCGACGGCAAGGGCACGCTCACGACGGCCGACGACTCGATCGTCGCGGGCGTGAACGCCGCGCAGGGCGTCTCGGTCACAGCGACCGACCTCTTCGACTCGCTCACGTTCGCGGGGGGCGTCGCAGGCGGCTTCGTCGGGGCCGCGGGCGGCATCGACATCGGCGTCGCCTCGATCACCGTCAACGCCTACCTCGCGACGGGGACGGATGTCTGGGCCCAGGCCGCTGTCCACGTCAACGCGCTCGCGATCAAGAACGTGCAGTCCTACGCCGTCTCGATCGGCGGCGGCTTCGTCGGCGTCGCCGGCGCCGTCTCGGTCTGGTCCATCGGCACAGCGCCGACCGCCTCGTACTCGACCGACTCCCACGGACCCCACCGCGGCGCGTGGGACATCACGAAGTCCTACGCCTCGGGCGACGTCGTGACACACGCCTCGAAGACGTGGGTCGCGAAGAAGAACAGCACCGGCGTGACGCCCGGCTCGGACGGCACGATCTGGCAGGAGGACGTGCCCAAGAACGCGACGAACGGCGAGGGCACCAACGGCCAGCAGCAGGCCGACCAGGTCGCGTCGGGCGACGGCAGCAACGCGCCGGCCCCGGCGTGGAACGGTCCGTCGGCGTACGCGAAGGGCGACTACGTCACGTTCAACGGCGTGAAGTACCAGGCGACCGCCGCCGTCGCCGCCAACGAGGCGGACCCCGAGAACAACACGAAGTGGTACGCCGTCAAGGACGGCTGGAAGTCGTCCCTCGACGGAGCGCCCGCCGACGGCACGGCGCCGTTCCAGACGGCGCACGCCTACACGACCGGTTCCTACGTCAGCTTCGGCGGGCACAAGTACCGCGCGACGTCGAACTTCGTCTCGGGCGCGAACCCGACGATCGACACGGCCCACTGGGCGAACGCCGACAACGACTACCGCTTCCGCGTGTTCGGCGGGGCCGCGGCATCCGACTCGGCCGTCGGCGGCTCGTACTCCGACACCAGCCTCACGCAGGACCAGTTCACGCAGCCCGCGCCTCCGTCGGGTGTCTCGGCCGGCATCTACGGCACGGTGCACTCGCTGCTCTCGGACGTCGATGTCGAGGCGCGCGAACGGGTCGACGTCTTCGTCCTCGCGGGCGCCGTGGCAGGCGGCGCGGGAGCGATCGGCGCCGGCATCGCGATCCTGACCGTGAGCGGAAACGTGAACGCCGGGATCTACGGCACGGGCGTCGTCTCCGCGGGTGGGGCCGTGCGCGTCGTCGCCGATCTCGAAGAGGACATCAAGATCTTCGCCGTGACAGGGGCCATCGGCGCCGTCGCGGTCGCGGGCCAGATCCTCGTGCTCACGGACACGAGCGCCACGAACGCCCACATCGACGACTCCGCGACGATCCTGCGGGCCTCGGGCGGCATCGTCGTCACGGCGCACTCCGACAAGACGGTCGCAGGCTACGCGGTCGGCATCACGATCGCCCTCGGCGGCATCGGAGCCGCGATTTCGGTCATCGACGTCTCGGGCGACACGAAGGCGCTCATCGGGGATGTCGCGATCGGGGCGGGAGGCTCGATCGGCAGCATCACCGTCACGGCGACGGACGTCTTCGACCCCACCGCGTGGGCGATCGGCATCGTCGCGGGCGTCGGCGTCGGGATCAGCGGCATCGTCGCGACCATCGAGTACTCCGGCGTCACGCGTGCGGCCTCGTTCGCGCACGGATCCGTGACGATCGGCGGGGGAGTCTCGGTGCAGGCCTTCGGCCAGCGGCAGCCCATGACGGGGCAGACCCTCAACGTGACCTCGGGGGCGGGGGCCCTCGGCTTCACCGTCTCGATCGCGACGATGGACCGCGACACCGAGGCGGAGCTCGGAGGATCGGTCACGGCGGCCGGGGCCGTCGTCGTGAACGCCGAGGCGACCAACGTCGTGACCGCCAGCACGCCGAGCGTCGCGGTCGGCGGCATCGCCGTGAGCGCCATGATCCCGATCGCGACGGTCTCGGGTCACACCACGGCGACGCTGTCGGGCACCGTCGGCGGATCGTCGAGCGCGCAGGTGCGGGCCGCGGCGGAGAACCGCGCGACCGCCGACGTGCTCGTGGTCAGCATCTCGGGTCTCGGGCTCAACGTCGCCGTCGCCTACGCCGAGGTGACGGCGGATGCCGACATCACCGCGACGGTCACGAGCGGCGCGTCCGTCACGAGCAGCGGCGCCGTCTCGGTCCTCGCGCTCGTCCTCGGCGCGAGCGGGCAGATCGAGGCGATCGCGAAGGGCCAGAACGTCGCCGCGGCGCTCTTCGGCAGCGGCGCGATCTTCGTCGCCCTCGCCACCCAGCGCGCGGCAGTCACGGCAGCGCTCGACGGCGACGTCACGGCATCGACATCCGTCTCGGTGACCGCCACCGGCGGAAGCAAGGCGAAGGCCGACCTCGTCGTGGTCGCCGCCGGCGGGCTCGGAGGCATCGCCGTGAGCGTCGCGATCGCGGAGATCGCCTCGGGAGCGGATGTCGCGGCCTCGTCGTCCGACGGGAACAACGACCAGCAGATCTCGAGCAGCGGCAAGGTGAGCTTCGTCGCCACCTCGACGAACACCGCGACGGTCACGACCGGCATGGGTGCCGGCGGCGCTCTCTTCGGCGTCAGCGTCTCGGTGCCGTCGGCACTCGTCGGCGGTGCGACGACGGCGAGCGTGCAGGGCAACGTCACGGCGGGCGCCGCGGGCGTCGAAGTGGGCGCGACGAGCCACAACACCGCGACGACCGATGTGCTCATCGTCTCGATCGGAGGCCTCGGCGCCGCAGCCGTCAACGTCGCCGACGCGCGGATCACGTCGGCCGCCGCGACGCAGGCGCTCGTCCTGTCGAACTCCTCGGTCTCGGCCCCCGGCGGCGCGGTCTACGTCCACGCGACCTCGACCAACAAGGCGAACGCGACGACGACGGCGGTCGGCGCCGGCATCGGGCTGAGCCTCAGCGTCCAGAAGAGCATCGCGTACGTGGACGGCTCCACGAAGGCATCGTTCGACGGCGACATCCCGAGCACCGCGACCAAGACCGCCGGCCTCACCGTCGAGGTCCGCGCACGCAACCAGGCGATCTCGGACGTCAACGTCCTCACGATCTCGCTCGGCCTCGCCGGCACCGGCGTCTTCTCCGACGCGCGCGCCGGGGGAGATGCCGACGCCGTCATCGACGCGAACGCGAACGTCACCGTCTCCGGCGCCATCTCGATCGACGCTCAGACGACCCTCGGCGACGGTCACCACAACTACGCGAGGAGCCTCGTCCGCGGCGGCGCGGCGGGCGGGATCAGCGCCGGTCTCGTGACGTCGGACGCGGCGGTGACCGGGTCGGTGCGCGCGAAGCTCAACGGCGCTGTCGCCGGCTCCGGCTCCATCACGATCAACGCCGATGCGACGATGCTCGCCGACGCGCACAGCACCTTCGTCGGCATCGGCGCTCTGACCCTCTCAGCGACCGAGACCGTCGCCCTCGTCTCGGCCGACACCGTCGCCGGGGGCGACAGCGGCACGGCCTCGACGAGCGGGGCGTTCATCGTGACGAGCGACTCGACCTACACCGCCACATCCTCGTCGGACGGCCCGACCGTAGGCCTCCTCACGGTCGACGTGAAGCTCCCCGTGGCTCGCGTCAGCGGTGCCACCAAGGCGAGCTACCTCGGCCAGGTCACGGGCGGCACCTCGGCATCGGCCACCTCGAACTCGCACAACGGGGCGACGGCCGACGCCTCCGAGATCATCGCCGTGGGCATCGTGGCGGTCGCCGTCGCGTACGCGCTCGCCGAGGTCACGGCCACGACCGAGGCGGCGATCGGCGGCGCGATCGTCGGATCGGGTGCCGTCACGGTCTCTGCGACCTCCGACGACAACGCGACGGCAACCGTGGGCGGAGGCTCGGGCGGCGGTCTCACTGTCTCGCTACTGCAGCCCGACGCCCGGGTGACCGGCATCACCCGCGCATTCGTCGGCAACAGCAAGACGGTCAACGCCGGATCGCTCTCCATCACGGCGACGGCGACGCCGGACGCCTACGCCGAGGCGAAGATGGTCGGCATCTCGGCGCTCGCGAACGTCCTCGTCACCGGGCCGCGCGCCACCGTCGGCGGCACGACCGAGGCCTACATCGGATACGACGAGACGGTCGCGCTCGGTTCCGGTGCCGCGACCCTCAACGCGACCCGCACGGCGCATGCGAGCGCCCTCGGCACCAACATCTCGGCCGCGCCGATAGACATCTCGTTCGTCGACCTCGAGGCGACGACCGGCGGCACGATCTCGGCGTACATCGACGACCGCGCCGACGTCACCGCCGGCAGCGTCTCGCTCATGGCCGGCGGGACCAGCTCGCCCCAGGCCTCGACGGCGGCCGCCGGCATCCGGATCATCGGCGTCTCGGGCTCGCAGGCGCGGGCGACCGACTCGACGAGCGTCATCTCGCGCATCGGACCCGCCGACGGCGTCTCGTCCGCGGACGCGGCAGACCCGACCTCCGTCGTCACGACGGGCGGCGGCGTCTCGGTCACGGCGCAGTACACCTCGACACCGCTCGCGACGTCGTCTGCCTTCGGGTTCAGCCTCGGCTTCGCCGCCGCGATCGTGAAGGTCACGACGACCTCCACGCCGACGATCGCGGCCTACCTCGGCGACGACGCGCAGGTCACGGCGAACGGCGGCGACGTCGCCTTCACTGCCGCGACGACAGCCGTCGCGATCGCCGACGCGAAGGGCTTCGGCGCCTCGCTCGGCTTCGACGCGGGCCTCACCTCGACGCATGCCGTGCTCACCCCGACGGTCAAGGCGTACACCGTCGGCGGCGGCTCGCTCAGCGGGCAGAACGTCTCGCTCATCGCGCGGGCGAACGTCGACCAGAACGGCAACAACCTCTCGCCGAGCTACACCTTCGCGAACATCAACGACGCGACGAACACGACGTCGGATGTCTCGACCACCGTCGCCCCCGCCTTCGCCCGCGTGAGCCTCGGCTCGATCGGCCTCGCGGCCGGCGTCGCAGGCGGCTTCTCGGAGGCGAAGAACTCGCCGATCGTGGCGGCGGGAGTCGGCGGCGGCACGCAGGTCGGCGCCTCGACGCTCCTCACGATCACGGGCCGCGCCTTCGGCGACGCACAGGTCGACGCGCTGGCGCTCCCGACCGTCGGCCTGCTCGCGGGCATCGGCGTCGTCGAGGGGTCCGTGACCTCCGGCGGCACGGTCGACGCCTACTTCGACGGCACCTCGGGCACGATCGCCGCGGCGAACGTCACGGCCCGCACCGACGCGCACCCGCGCGTGCAGGGCCGCGCGGCGGGCGGCGGCATCGGAGCGGGCGTCTCGGTCGCGGACCTCGACGCGACGGCCTCCGTCACGACCCGCTCGCGGGTCGGCGGCGACCTGCAGGCCTCGGGCGCCATCACGGTGCTCGCGGATGCCCGCATCAAGGTGACCGCGACCTACAAGGCGCTGCAGATCTCGGGCTTCGTCTCGGCCGTCGCGGGTGCCGTCACGGCGCGCGACAGCTCGACGACCGCGGCTTCGATCTCGGGCACGGGCCGCGTCTACAGCACAGGGTCGTCGGCATCCGTCCTCGCACACCACAACTACAGCGGCGGCTTCCTCGGCAACCGCGTGTTCGCCTCGGCCAGTGCGACGACGATCTCGCTGCTGCTCGCGATCAGCGACGTGTCCATGCTCGCGGAAGCCCAGGCCACCACGACCGCGACGGTCGAGGCTGCTGCGACGCTCGCAGCGCCGTCCGGAACAGCGGCTCTGCGGGCGCTCTCGCACAACGAGGCCAAGGCGGTCTTCGAGCGTGTCCAGGGCGGGCTCGCGAGCATCGCGCCGGACGCCAACCCGACCGCCGACGTCAAGGGCACGACGCGCGCCGACCTGCTCGGCCATGTGCGGGTCGGGACGGCGAGCGGCGCGGCGGTCCTCGAGGTCCTCGCGAAGGCCGACGATCTCGCGTTCGCCGGCATGGAGAACGCGGGCGGCGGAGCCCTCTCGATCAGCGACTCGTCCTCGACATCGAAGGGCACGCCGACGGTCGCCACGACCCTCGGCGGAGCATCCTCCGTCATCATCACGTCGGGCGCCATCACGGCCAAGGCCGAGAGCCTCAACGACTCGGATGCCGCGACCACGAGCGGCAGCGGCGGCCTGCTCAACATCAATCTCTTCGGCGCGACGGCCACCATGACGCCCACCGTCTCGGTGCTCGTCACGGGCGGCGCCTCGATTCACAGCAACGGCCTGATCACGATCGACGCGACGAGCAACCAGCCGCCTGCACCCAGCGCGGACGGCACGTTCAACGCCGGCAGCGTCGCGGGGAACACGATCACCTTCACGCTGCAGCACAACGCGTTCACGGGCCAGCTGGTCGCCTACGACGCCCAGGGCGGCACACAGATCGCCTCGAACCTCCAGGGCCGCAGCATCAACGTCATCGTGACGGGTGCCAACTCGCTCCAGCTCGGGCTCGAGGCCATGTTCGACGACCCGGGCACTCCCGGCATCGTCGAGGGCGGCCTCACGATCGACCCCGTGACCGACATCATCGACTTCGGCCAGTCGCACCACTTCCAGACGGGCGACCTCGTCTTCTACCAGCCGGTCGGCAGCGCCATCGGCGGGCTCGCGGCGGGAACCTACAAGGTCTACCGGATCGACGCGTCGCGCCTGAAGCTGCAGCTCACGAGCGTCGACGTGACGAACCCGCCGCAGGTGATCGTCTCGGGCGACATCGACGAGGCGAACGACCGCATCTCAGGCGGCCTGACCAACGGTCAGTACGTCACGTACCACACGGCTCCTCCCGCGGGCACGTTCTCGTCGGTCGCAGTGAGCGGCAACACGATCAACGTGAGCCTCGACCAGGACGGCAACCAGACGATCGACGACACGGTGCCCTCGAGCGGGACCCCCGTGCAGTACATCGCCAGCGACGCGGGCAAGCCGATCGGCGGGCTCTCGAGCGGCGCCACGTACTACGTCATCCGCGTCGACGGACAGCACCTGCAGCTCGCGACCACCTACTGCCGGGCGCGGGGCATCGCGCTCGGAGGCAACGGAGCGTGCGACAGCACCTTCTCGGGTGGGGTGGGGGGCGACGACGGCGCAGTGGGGAGCGCGTCCGTCGTCGCCATCACCCTCACGCCGAACACGACGCCTTCCTTCGCCGCCGTGCGCCACGTCCTCAACGCGGTCACGGACTTCGAGATCGGCAACCTCGACGACGGCCACGGGTACTACGTCGTCGGTGCGAACGGCTCGAGCTTCCAGCTGTCGAACACGCTGGGCGGAGGCGCGATCAACATCTCGGACGGCGGCGGCTTCCCGCACATCTTCCGGGTCGAGGGCGTCGACCTCACGGGCAGCGGCACGGGCGTCCAGCGGCTCATCCTGCAGATCGGCGCGACGAGCGGCACGCAGCGGCTCAACGGGATCGGCGGACCGTCGGGCGCGGCGAGCTCGAACGACGGCGTCATCTCGGCGACCGCGGCGGGCGGCGGCGGCGGCGCGATCAACGTGTCGACGGCGAGCGCCTCGGCGACCACGACCGTCACGACGGGCGTCACGGTGCAGACCGACGCCGACATCCACGGCGGCGACGTCGCGATCACGACGCATGCCACCGCCCAGGCGAAGGGCATCGCGGGCAACGCCGGCGGCGGCGCGATCTCGATCGGCGACTCCGACGCCCGCGCCACGACGATCGTCGACAACGACATCGCGGTCGCATCTGGTGCCGACATCACCGCCGACCACGACCTCACGATCGCGGCCTTCAGCGACCTGCGGCCCAAGGTCGTCGCCTCGACGCAGCAGGGCGGACTCGTCGGCGGATCCTTCGGCTCCACCGACGCCAAGGCGAGCTACTCGACCAAGACCGCGTCGAACGGCACGCTGGTGGCGGGCAACCGTCTCAAGGTCGAGTCGCACACCTCGTTCGACGGCTTCTCGGAGTCGCTCGCCGACGTCGGCGGTCTCGGCGCGTCCGCCGAGACCGAGGCGAACGTCCTCATCGGCGTCGGCGCCGACGACGCCGACACGCTCACCGAGGTCGGCGGGTCGCTCACGGGACGTCACGTCAAGGTCGGAGCATTCGTCGACTCGGCCAAGGCCTACGCCCACACCTACACGTACGCGATCGCGCTGGGCGCCGACTCCGACGCTGACTCCGAGATCAACGTCGAGGGCTACACCCGCACGACGCTGCTCGCGAACGTCGCGATCACGGGCCACGTCGACACCGCGATCGTCGCCGAGTGGCGAGGCGTCGACTTCAACTCCGACGCGTTCGCCGAGTGCGACTGCGGCGGCGGCGCGACCGACTCGTACGGCCGCATCTACCCGACGCTCGAGGCGAAGGTCGTCGGGCGCAACCTCGCCGTCATCACGACATCCGACCTCACCGTGCAGGTCAACGACCAGATCAACCGCATCCGCCGGCACGCCGACACCGACGGAGGCCTCCTCGACTTCGGCAATGGCGGAGACGAAGAGGGCAACAATTCGTCGCTGCGGCGCGAGATCTTCTGGGAGGTCCGGGTCATCATGCTCGGCGAGCCCAACCCCATCCTCGAGGTCGACGCGAACGGCGCGATCACGGCGATCGTCAACGTGCGCGTGTGCGACGACAACGGCCACTGCTACGAGGACAACCCGTTCACCGACACCCACACGCAGGGCATGCTGTCGGGCACGACCATGACGGTCGACGACATCGTCTACGACCACGGCGCGCAGGCGCGCTTCCTCGCGAACGACCTGTCGAGCGTCGGCGGCCCCGACGGCAACATCTGGGGCGCCGTCGGACGGTTCGAGTTCCAGCAGACGTGGGACTTCGTCCGCATCCTGAACGCATCGAACCTCAACCTCGTCACGAACATCATCGACGTCGTCAACTCGCAGAACCCGCCGCGCATCGACATCCGCGTCGACGAGATCTGGGACAACGGCGCCGCCGCGAACGCGTCGCTGTCCGAGGGCGACCCGAACACGACCTTCGACTTCGACATCGAGTACACGTTCCCGCCGAGCTACGTGCAGATCCACAACACGTGCGCCTTCACGTGCCCGACGCGCAACCCGTTCATCCGCCTCGACGACTACATCGAGAACCCGCTGGGTGAGACCGAGATCTTCAACGCCTCGGGCGACATCCTCTCCGGCAGCGGGCACGAGCTCATCCGCACCAACGTCATCGACATCGACGCCCCGCACGGACACGTCGGCCACCAGAGCCCGACACACGCGAACCCCGACCCCGAGCGCAACCCGATCGAGATCGAGCTCGTCCACTACATCCACCCCGATCCCGACTTCTGCACGGGCAGCGCTCCCTGCGACAAGAAGCCCGTCGTCACGATCGACGCCGGCAAGGACGTCGTGATCGACCTCACGTACTTCCGCCGCACCGACACGGCGCTCGGGACCGCGGCGACGATCGTCATCGACCGGATCCGCGCGGGCGACGACGTCGACGTCGTGCTGAACGACTCCAAGAACGGCGACGGGCAGACCGGTCTCGTGCTCGTGGTCGTCGACATGTACGAGCCGGCAGGCACTTCGAAGGATTACAACTTCACGTTCCCGTCGACGTTCACGCCCGCCATCAACGACGGCAACTCGATCCAGCGCGGCGGCTGCGCCGGTCCGTACCCCGGCGACTGCGGAACGGGCTCGGGCCAGTACGAGACGCACTTCCGGCCGGATGTCTCCAACCTGAGCCTCGCGCACATCCTGCGCGCCCTCGGCACCGACAACGACGGCGAGATCAACTCGACGTACGACTTCACCGAGGTGCGCTCGGGCGACGACATCGACATCTGCCACGTCACGACCGGCGGCGAAGAGCCCAAGACGTGCTTCACGACGTCGATCGACTCCGCGACGCACGTCGTGACGAGCGACCCCACCTCCGACACGCGGATCGACATCGTCATCAACACGGATGTCGCGTGGACCGGCGGCGCGGGTCACACGGGACCCGTCGACGACCCGGGCAAGGTCACGAACGTCTCGCAGATCTTCCTCCGCACCAACGGCGACATCACGGCGACCGAGCTCGCGGGCGACATGCTCGTCGGCCACATCCACTCGACCGAGAACGACGTCGAGCTGCACTCGCCGATGAGGATCCTGGATGCCGACGGCCGGCCCACGATCGATGTGACGGGTGTCAACATCACGATGTTCGCGGGTGAGGCGGGCGGCATCGGCGGTATCGGCCTCCCGGGCGACTTCCTCGAGATCAACACGTCGGTGCTCGACGCTTCGTGGGACGACGTATCGGACGGGGTGCTCACGGCTCACGACCTCGCCGCGGCGAACAGCCTGACGGCGGGGATCTACCTCGACGAGCTCGAGGGCGACATGCCCATCCACGAGCTCTACACCGAGGGCGACGCGAGCCTCGCGACGGGCAACGTCTCGGCGCGAACGGTCGGCGGCTCGATCCTCAACGCGAAGGTCGATCCCACCCAGGACAACATCCACGGCGACTCCGTCGACCTCGACGCCAACGGCGGCGCGATCGGCCTGCTGTCCAAGGACGTCATGGTCGACTCCGGCCGCGCACCCCCGTTCGGCTGCACGTACCTCAACTGCGGCAACAGCCCCGTCACCGGGGCATCCGATCCCGCTCTCGCGACCCCCGGCGACGACGTCGGACTCGAAGCGACGAGCCACATCTTCTACACCGAGACCGACGCCTACCTGCGTCTCGTGCTCGCCCACTCCCTGCTCGGCAACATCCGCCTGACGGTCCGTGAGACCTCGCAGACCGACGAGGACCTCTACCTCGTGAACGGCGGTACGGCTCGCTTCGCCGAATCCGCGACGCGCGGCCCGAGCAGCGACGCCGACGCTCCGCGGTCCATCCCCAACGGCACGATCTTCGCCGAGGTGGGCAGTGTCGAGCTCCGCGTCGGCGACGACATCACGACGCACCAGAACAGCCAGATCCTCGCGAACCTCGGCATCGACATCCGCGGCGACTTCGGCAACGCCGACACGGGCGGCGGCGTCGGCGAGTTCGGCACGAGCATGATCCTGCGTGGCAAGATCACCGCCGACTGCAACGTGACTGCAGGTGGTCCCGGTGACGAGCCGATGGGCATCTGCGCACCCTCGACCGCCAACCCCGTCGCCGGCCGCCAGACGAACATCTGGGGCGACAGCGACGTCGACATCATCCAGCTCGGCGATCCGTCGGGCCTCGACGCGACGCAGCCCGGTGCGAAGACGACGTGGGGGAGTGCGGGCTACATCTTCCTCGGCTCCAAGACGACGGTCCACGGCGACGCGAACGCGACCTCGAACACCGCCGACGGCGAAGACCGCATCACGGTCTGGTACCTGCAGTCGATGAACGTCGTCACGAGCCCCCTGGGCCTGCAGTCCGGCACGGGCGCCGGCCACACGCTCAACCTCGACGGGCAGGGCGAGACCGACTACTACGCCGTGTACACGAACGGCAGCCACGGCAGCATCCGCAACTACGTCATCAACGTCCTCGACTCGGGTCCCGCCGATGACGGCGTCGACGAGCTCGCCATCTACGGCTACGACAACACGGCGGCCGGATACAACGGTGCGAACAAGCCGGTCGACGACATCTGGCTCCTGCGGGCGCTCAAGTGCATCGACAACGAGTCGCCGTTCGCGCTCATCGCGGGCGTCCCGAGCACGTGCGGCACGCCGACCGAGCCGGCCGACCACCCGGCCTTCGTCGCACTGCTCGCCGGCAACGGAACCGCGGGCGACGGCGGAGACGGCGGCATCGGCCTGTACCGCGACCGCATCCAGGGCAACGAGCCCAGCGCGCTCGTGCAGCGCATCAACTACGACCGCTCCGTCAACGGACGCATCACGGTCTACGGCCAGGGCGGCAACGACGCCTTCTACGTCGACGACACGCAGGCGACGATGACCCTCGACGGCGGCGCCGGCAACGACCAGTTCCAGATCGGCCAGATCTTCGGAACCCAGCGCGACAGCCAGGTGCTGCCGGCCGACGGCGGCGGGCTCCTTCCCGCCGACACCTTCCCGGCCCTCGTCGCGACGACGCGCGGCTGGCTGAGCCCCGGCACCCACGCGCCGCTGCTCGCCACGGGCGGCACCGGCAACGACCGATTCACGGTCTACTCCAACCAGGCCGAGATCCAGCTCAACGGCGACGACGACAACGACCTGTTCATCGTCCGGGCCTTCGCGCTCGCGGCGGTCTGCGACACCGACACGACCGGCGACGGCCTGTGCACGCTCGCCGACGTCTCGCTCACGGTCGTGCCCGGCACCGAGGAGTTCCCGTACGACTCCGACGGCAACGGCGTCTGCAACGCGGCCGACGCCGACTCCTTCACCGGATTCTGGAAGGACAACAACGGCGACAAGACGTGCAACAACGCCGACGCTCACATGACCTTCACGCACGACGCGGGCTCGAACGTCGACCTCGACAACACGAAGTGGGAGGACGACGTCATCCCGCTCGACGCGAACGGCGTCGCGGTGCCCGTCATCGGCCTCGGCTTCTCTACCGCGCGCCCCCTCGACATCCGCGCGGGCGGCGGCGAGGACGAGGTGCAGTACAACATCAACGCGCCGGTCAACGTCGACGGCGGCACGGGCTTCGACAAGCTCGTCGTGCTCGGCACCGAGTTCGCCGACGACTTCGCCATCACCGACAAGGGCATCTTCGGAGCCGGCCTCAACGTCAGGTACACGACGGTCGAGGTCCTCGAGATCGACGGCCTCGAGGGCGACGACGAGTTCTTCGTCCTGTCGACCGCGTTCGGGGTCGCCTACCGGGTCATCGGCGGTCTCGGGTCCGACCGCATCAACGTCTCGGGCGACGTGACGGCCGACATCGTGACGCGCGAACTCGAGGGCCTCTCGGGCGCCGTCGACCACATCGTGACCGCGCCGACCGACGCCGGCTACAACGGCCTGCCGACCGACGGCGTGCCGTACAACGTCGCGACCGGCACGCAGGGCAATGTCGTGATCCGCGAGGGCACGGGCGGCACGAACGTGCGCGAGGGCGGCGGCACGACGATCAAGAGCTACGCGTACTACGAGGTCTCGCTCGCGGTCTCGCCGACGGCGAACGTCTACGTGACGGTCTCGGCGGCCTGGTCGCCGTCGCAGGAGGCGAACGGCTCGCTGCAGAACCCCGCGCCGCTGCCGAACGGCATCGGCGACACGGTGTGGCTGTGCGTCGGGACCGTCGACAGCCAGTGCGACCAGGCGTCGGAGTTCCAGCGCCACTACGTCGTCAACGGGCAGTTCGTCGACGAGAACGGCCGCGCCGTCGTCCTCACCTACCTCGCCGGATCGGCCGCCGGCCAGTGGCAGCGCGTCTACCTCTGGGCCGTCGACGACACCCGCGCCGAGGGGGATCGCGTCGTCGTCGTCCAGCACTCCGTCGTCTCGGGTGACGCCCGGTTCCACGGAGCAGTGGTCCGCCAGGTGAACGCGCTCGTCTACGACAACGACACCCCCGGCGTCTACGCCGTGCCCGTCACGCCGGGCGGCACCGACTTCGACGGCCGCACGCTCGTCATCGAGGGCTCGGCCCTGACGCAGCGCACCGACGACATCCTGCTGTCGCTCGCGAAGGCGCCCACCGGGACGGATCGCGTGTGGGTGAAGATCTGGATGGATGCCGACAGCCAGCGGATCCTCACGCTCGACCTGTCCGGCATCCCGAACCCCGTCGGGGACCCGCGCTGGGTCATGGTGATCGACGCGACCGGAACCTGGTACTCGATCTGGTTCGACGGGACCAACTGGAACCAGGCCGTCCGCATCATCGCGAAGGCGCGCACCAACAGCGACCCGGGCGACCCGACGACCGCCGTCATCAACTACACGCTCGACCTCACGCGTACGCTCCCCGCCGTCGCGGCCGCCTACCCGTTCCCGAACCTCCGCAGCGGAGCGCAGCGCACCGACGTGCTCGTCTACGACGACGAGACACCCAACGTCGTCTCGATCCCGACCGGCACCGACACCGTCGTGATCCCGTGCGGCGTGCCCGCCAACTGCAACGACGGCTACACGATCCGCCTCACGAAGGCTCCCACCGGCCAGGTGCAGATCGCCCTCGTGACGGACGGCCTCGCCGATGTCGTCTCGGTCGGCGGCGTCGCCGTCGCGCCGGCCGGCTACACCGTCATCGGCGGCGACATCCCGAGCCGCCGCTTCATCGGCAACCTGAGCTTCGCGGGAAGCGTCATCACGCGCACGAACGGCAGCGACCTCGGCAGCTTCATCGACGAGGGGTTCACGGTCGGGCAGCGCATCACGATCTCGGTGTGCGGCGCGACGGTCTACACGATCCAGGCGGTCGCAGCCTCGACGCTCACCCTGTCGGCCCCGCTCGCCGGCTGCGGATCGGGCGCCAACGCGACCATCAACGTCCTGACGAGGGTCGGCACGTGGAACGGCACCGCGACGACGCAGGCCAACACCGCGACGACCGGCTGGCGGCTCGTGCGCGACCCGAGCCTGCCCGGCAGCTCGTGGCTCGCCGACGGCTTCCTCGAGGGCCAGTGGATCCAGATCTGCCAGGGCGCGACGTGCGTGCGGGCCAAGATCGCGATCATCCGCGGCACCAACGCCGGCAAGGACAACATCATCGAGCTGCGCCTCGTGGGCTCGGGCGACACGCTCGCAGCGCTCCTGTCCGGCGGCGCCTTCACGGTCAACCGCATCGCGGCGGTCGTGAACTTCGCGGGAGACTGGGCGACCGAGAAGTACATCGAGCTCAAGGCCGACACGTGGTTCACCCAGCCGCTCCAGCGCCAGGGCGTCAAGATCTTCCCCGCGAACACGCACCTGCTCTCGCGGCTGCGCGGCCCGCTCGCCGTCGAGGGCGGCGTCACGGGCGCCGACCGATCGCTCGAGCTCGGACTCAAGCTGCCCGGCGAGCAGGACGGCCCGCTGTTCGCCATCGCGGCGCAGGCGCCCGAGTCGAAGCAGATCGACGTCCTGACCGTCTACAACGACTCGAGCGTCGCGCACGGCGTCGGCGTCATGACCAAGACCGGCATCACCGGGTTCGGCATGGCGAAGGACCTCGACTTCGGCTCCGCCGGAGCGACCTTCGGCGAGCCCCCCGTGTTCGCGGGCGGCATCAGCTACGCGACGGTCCAGTTCGTCGACGGCGTCTACGTGACCGACTCGGCCAAGTCGACGATCGAGGTCGTGAACCTGCTCCTCGGCTCGGGCAACGACCGCCTCGACATCCAGGGCACGCTGCAGCCGGATGTCCCGGTCAAGCTCACGGGCACCGTCGTCCTGACGGCGCAGGGCGCAGGCGCCGGCATCCCGGTGGGCACGACGCATCGCCTCTCTCGGCCCGCTCCGTTCGACTGGAAGGCCCAGGGCTTCCTGGTCGGGCAGACCGTGACGATCTCGGGCGTGGGCCAGTTCAAGGTCACGGGCTTCGGCGACGACTTCACGGGAGACACGACCGACAACACCGTCATGTACCTGCAGCTCCTGACCGGCGCGGCAGGCACGACGGCGCCGACGCTGCGGACCGTGACGGCATCGGATGTGCCCGTCACCTTCACGGGCACCGTCACGGTCGCGCCCAACGGCCCCGGCGACGGCGGGACCATCACGCGGTCGACCGGCAGCTGGATCACGGACGGCTTCGTCGTCGGCCAGCTCGTGCGCATCCAGAACCAGGTCGGACAATGGCGCGTCGTCGGCGCCACGGCGACGACGCTGACCCTCGCCCGCGGCGACCTCATGACGGCCGGCATGGGCGGCGCCGGCCGCACCGTGTACGTGCCCGGCCCGCACGGCGGCCTCACGACCGTCCACGGCGGCGGCAACTCGGCGATCCGCAACGACTTCCAGATGCAGGTCACGGTGCCCGTCGCCGGGCCCGGAGTGCCCGCAGGCGCTGCGCTCGCCGTCGCCCGCCAGGACGGACTGCCGTGGTCGTACACGGGCGCGCTGCCGGGCAGCGGCTATATCGCCGGCAACCCGTACGGCACCGCTTACCAGCACATCCAGCTGGCCGGTGAGACCTTCACGCGCACGATCCTGGGCTTCGGCAACGCCGCCTGCCCGTACGTCGACACCTTCCCCGGCTGCGGCGTCGGCGCTGTCATGTACCTGAGCGCCCCGCTCCTGCCCGGCGGCACGACGATCGGCGCGGGAACGCAGAATGCCGCGGTGCACGTCGCCGAGCCGCTCGCGGTCTCCTCCACGGGTCAGTTCACGATCGCCTACGACCGCATCACCCGCGCGGCGGGCTCGTTCACCGCCGACGGCTTCCGCGCCGGCATGCAGGTTCGCATCACGGGCCTGCCCGGCGTCTACACGATCGACACCGTCTCGGCGACCGAGATGAAGCTCACCGGCACGGCGCTGCAGCCGACCGTCAAGCTCGTGAACGGCGTCGCGACGTGGTTCACGACGCTCCTCACGATCAGCGCGTCCGACGGCGCCCGCAACGGCGGCCTGCGGATGGGCGGCGACATCCTCACCGTCTGCAACCTCGCGGCGCCGCTCGACCCGGCCGATGCGGACGCGACCAACGGCCTGCGCACCGTCGCCTGCGACCAGGCGAACACGGCAGGGCCCGGCTCGCCGCTCGTCGTCTACGGCGACACGTCGCAGGACGGCGTCTGGTACTCGGGCCGCCCTGGCGACGTGCTCGGGATGGAGTTCGGCCCCAAGCCGTTCGACCCGTTCACCTACATCCCCGATTCGCAGAACGAGGACGACGAGTGGCTCTTCGGGCTCGCCGACCCGTACGACAACCCCGGCAACGACATCATCGACGCGAGCGGGCTCTTCGCGAACCTCGTGTGCGACGCGACGTGCGGCAACCTGCCGTCGGTCGGGATCACGGCGTACGGCGGACTCGGCGACGACCTCATCATCGGCAGCCAGGCGGGCGACCACCTCGCGGGCGGCACGGGCGACGACGAGATCCGCGGCATGCGCGGCGTCGACCACATCTACGGCGACTCGGGCGTCAACGTCGACATCTTCAGCCGCGCGCTCGAGATCGCGATCGCGGACCGCTCGCCCAAGCCGAGCGTCACGGGTGCCGGCTACCTCAACAACGGCACGACGATCCAGCCGTACCCGTCGTTCGTCCGCGACGATCTGCTCGTCGCCGGCCGCGACCTGCTGTGGGGCGAGGACGACCCGACGCGCACCGGCACGGTGCCGACGGGCCCCGAGTCCGCGTTCGACGACATCATCTTCGGCGACCACGGCCTCGTCATCCAGGACGGCCCGAACAGCTGGAACACGGGCGACACGAACGAGCCCGACACGCGGCTCCAGAAGATCCAGACGACCGCCGTCTCGACGATCGTGTCGATCGAGAGCCGCAACCTGCAGCGCGGAGCGGATGACGCGATCTTCGGCGGCCTCGGACGCGATGTGCTCGTCGGCGGCACCGGGAACGACCTCGCCGACGGCGACGCGGCCGACGACATCGTCTTCGGCGACAACGTCCTCTACGTCCGCACGCCGGGCCTCTGGCAGAACGGGCGCTTCCAGAGCCTCTGCGGCACGCTCCTCTACAGCCGCAGCGACCTGCCGACCCAGGTGTGCCCGGGCATGCCGGCGCCGACCGAGAACGACTCGGGCGTGCTGCTGACGGACGGCGTCCAGAAGCCGTACCGCGACCCGGACGGCGCTCCGTGGTGGGCCGAGTACGACGTCACGCAGCTGTGGCACACGTTCGCGATCGACGCGGGAACCGAGGGTGCCGGCAGCTTCGGCAACGACCACCTGCTCGGCGGCGCGGCCCACGACCTCGTCTTCGGCCAGCTCGGCAACGACGTGCTCGAAGGCGACGGCGACGGCGAGCGCGCCTACGCACGCGCCACCGACCAGGACCGCGGCGCACTGCAGAAGAACACGGTCCACACGGGAGCCAGCAGGACGCCGACGGGATGCCTCGGCGCAGCCGGCGCGATGGTGTGCGACTACACGGGACTGCTCACTGTCGTGGCCTCGATCGAGGCAGCGACCGACGGTCAGGACTACATCGAGGGCGGCGGCGGCAACGACCGCGTCTTCGGCGGCCTCGGACAGGACGACATCCTCGGCGGCTCGAGCGACTTCTTCAGCCTCACGGCGCCGAACCAGCGTCCGGACGGCCTCCCGACGCCCGCCGACTGGTACCAGCCGGGCGACGACCGCGGCGCCGACATCCTGTTCGGCGGGTCCGGCACGCGCATCGGCATCAACGACCAGACGACGGGTGCAGGAGTGCTCGCGAGCACGCCGACGACGGGCGGCTCGCTCGCCGACGGCACCGCGACGGCCGAAATGGACGCCCGCGACGCCGACACGATCGTGGGCGACAACGGCCGCATCATCCGGATCGTCGGCACGAACGGCGGCGACGTCAACGTCGGCTCCACGGGACTCGTCGGGGTTCCGCCCGCGACCGGCCCGAACTACCTGACGTTCAACTACGACCTCTACGGCGGGGCGGCGGCCGGCACGCAGCGCCTCGTCGTCCGCGGCGTGCACCTGCTGGACTACACGGTCGGCGGGCCCGACTACCTGCCGCAGAACTTCGGCCTCGGCATCGGCGCAGACTGCAACGGATCGCCGACGCAGCCGACCTGCTCGATCGTGCTGAACACCGCGACCGGCGCCTGGAAGACGACGCAGATCGGCGGGCGCGACGAGGTCCACGGCGAGACGGGCGACGACACCGTGTACGGCGGCGCCGACCACGACATCCTCTTCGGCGACGCGCAGAACGACGACCTCATCGGCGGTTGGGGCAACGACTGGATCTCGGGCGGCACGGGATCCGACGGCATCCTCGGCGACGACGGCCGCATCTTCACGAGCCGCAACACCGGCTGCACCGGCACCGCGTCGACGGCCGTCTGCACGCAGTTCGCCGAGCCGCTGTTCGGCATCCGCAGCTTCCGCCTGCTCGACCCCGACGACAAGACGAGCCAGGGCGATGTGCTGAACGAGTACATCTACACGCCCGGCCAGGTGCAGACCGCGACGATCAACATCGCGGGCGAGCTGGTGAAGGCCGTCGACCTCACGGTCTACAACCTCGGCCCCGACGAGAACGCGAGCGCCCAGCACAACAAGGTCGTCAACCAGCCGAGCTACGACGCCAACAACTCCGACGACATCATCTTCGGCGGCTGGGGCGGCGACTGGATCCACGGCGGAGCGGGCGACGACGCGATCAGCGGCTCCGAGGCGATCGGCGCCGGCACCCCTGGGTACGCGGGCGGCTTCGCACAGCACTTCGACCCCATCACGGGTGCGCTCCTCGGCCTCGAGTACATCGACTTCGCCCACCCGTGGAACCCCGGCGACGTGCTGCACTTCGGTGCCGACACGAACCCGTGGCACGCCAACAACCACAACGAGATGCGCCTCGGCGAGTTCCTGCTCTACGACGAGTACGACCCGCGCCGCGCGATCCTCTTCAACGCGGCGGGCGACACGTGGGGCTGCACCTCGTACACGCCGAGCGGCCACACGTGCACGGGCAGCCCGAGCCGGACGCTGTTCCCGAACCACTTCTTCCTCAACAACGAAGACCTCACGGGCAACCTCGTGACGGCCTGCATCGCGGTCGACAACCAGGGCGTGTGCACGCAGACCAAGACCAACCAGCCCTCCGACGGCAACGACGTCATCTTCGGCGACCTCGGCAACGACTGGCTCGTCGGCGGCACGGGGCAGGACACCCTGTGGGGCGGCTGGGGCAACGACCTGCACAACGCCGACGACGACCTGCACTCGGGATGCGTCACGATGCAGCCGAACGGCACCTGCACTCTCACCGGCGACACGTGGCTCAACGACACCCCCGACGGCGTCAACTCGAGCTTCCAGGACCGCGCGTACGGCGGCGCGGGCCTCGACATCCTGATCGGCAACACGGGCGGTGACCGCCTCATCGACTGGGTCGGCGAGTTCAACACCTACCTCGTGCCGTTCGCACCGTTCGGCATCGCGACGGTGAGCCGCCAGAACAACCCGAAGCTGCCCGAGTTCCTCTACGCGCTGAGCCGCAGCCAGGGCGTCGACATGACCCGCTGGAGCGACGAGGGCAGCGATCAGGAGCGCAACGGCGAGCCCTTCGGCGAGCTCGGCCTCATCACGCCGAAGGACCACGGCCAGTGGCAGACGCAGACGGGCGGTCCGACCGACCCGCAGGCGGG
Organism: Microbacterium sp. SS28; assembly: GCF_022761035.1. GTDB lineage: Bacteria > Actinomycetota > Actinomycetes > Actinomycetales > Microbacteriaceae > Microbacterium. The sequence continues at coordinate 824,875 of NZ_JAKWJP010000001.1, read as the reverse complement.
CAACATCCCGGGCGGCAAGCGCGACACGCTCCGCGGCGCGGACTTCAACGACGGCACGATGGCGGGCTTCGCGACGGACTCGGGCACCTTCACGATCCAGCAGGGCGTGCTGCGCGTCACCGCCGCGAGCAACACGGGCGACTCCGTCGCCGTCTGGTACTCCGACACCTACCAGACCGTCTACTACGAGCTCTCCGCCAAGATCTCGATGGAGAAGCCGACGGGTGGCTGGAAGGCCAACGCGTTCGTCATCTTCGACTACTTCGGCCCCATGGACTTCAAGTTCGCCGGCATCGACCAGTCGACCAACAAGGTCGTCATCGGCCAGCGTGCCAGCTGGGGCTGGGCCTACCTCGCTCAGGCATCCGTGCCGGGCGGCGTCAAGGCCGGCACGTACTACAACCTCAACGTCGTCATCAACGGCCTCATCGTGACCGTGACGATCGACGGCAAGAACGCGCTGTCGTACACGTTCCCGCCGCGCATCCTCGACAGCCAGCAGGTGGCCCTCAACAGAGGAATGGTCGGCTTCGGCTCCGATCAGGCGAAGGGTCTCTTCGACAACATCGCCCTCACCGTCATCTCGCCCGCCAACACGATCGACCGCACCGAGTACTTCGAGGGCAGCAACGTCGCGACGACCTCGCCGCAGACCGGCTCCTGGACCCAGACCGGGGGACGCTACCAGGGCACGGCGACCGGGGGAGCGGGCGCATCCGCCCTCATCGGCTTCGCGAAGCCCGCCGGCGGCGTCCCCGCCCCGTTCGACCCCATGAGCTACGTCGAGCTCGAGGCGACCTTCCGCGCCGTGGGCACGACGGGCTTCATGTTCGACTGGTACTCGGGCACGGACTACAAGTTCGTGGCTCTGGATGTCGCTGGCCAGCGGATCATCGTGGGCCACGTCGAGGGCACGGCACGCATCGTCGACGCCTCCATCGCCCGGACGCTCACCGCAGGCGCCGATTACCTGCTCAACATCACGATCAAGGCGACTGTCGTGACCGTCACACTTGCGGGGCAGGTGCTCGCCTCGATCCCGTTCAACTCGCCCCTCGGCGACGGCAAGCACGGCGTCTTCGGGCTCGGCACGGGCGCCGTCGTGTCGATCGCGGACTACCGGCTGCGCACCGACGAGGCGGCGTACTCCGGCAGTCCGCCGGGCCTGCCGACGGTGTCGATCGCCGACGTCTCGGTGACCGAGGGCGCCGCCGGAACGACCAAGACCGTGACGATGACGGTGACGCGGTCCTCCGCCGAGGGCGCGCTCACGCTCAACTGGGTGCTCGAGCCCGCATTCGGCGGCACGACGGCGACCGCGGGCACCGACTACACGGCGCCCGCGACGACGTCGGTGACTTTCGCAGCCGGTCAGACGACCGCGACCATCACGTTCATCGTCAAGGGCGACGGCACGCTCGAACCCGATGAGTCCTTCGTCGTCCGCCTGCAGCCCAACCCCGCGGTCAACCTGCAGCGGTCGGGCGGTGTCGTGACGATCGTCAACGACGACCGATAGCGTCGGCTCCGCTCGTACTCGACGCCGCGGGTCCCCCGCGCTCAGTCAGGGAGTCGCCCGCCCTTTCATCCGCTGAGCCGGGGCGCGGCACCTCGCCCGCGGAGGGCGGATGGACGGCCCCTCCGCCGCCGCGGGCTTCGTGGGTCAGGCCGTCGCGGGTGCCGAGGTTGCGGGGGCTCCGGATGCCGCGAGCAGCGTCCGCGCCGAGATCGTGCGGCGCCGCGCCACGGCGAGGATCGTGGCGACGAACGCGAGCACGCCCCAGATCGCGAGGCCCACGAGGCCCGCGCCCACGCCGTCGGCGGGCGTGAGGGCGCCCATCATGCCGTTGTAGGCGGGGGCCGTCGGCAGGAGCGCCGAGATCGACGCGAGCAGCGGGGGCACCGTCGAGACGATCCCGGTCGCGAGGGCGAACGCCCCGATGAGCGCCGAGATCCATCGCCCTGCGCCGCCGAACACCGCGACGAGCGCCTGGTTGACGGCGGCGAACGCGACACCCGCAGCGATGCACAGACCCGCGAAAAGGGACCACTCCGACCAGTCGTACGATGCCGCGAGCTGCACGACGCCCGCGACCAGGAGGCCCTGGAGCGCGCCGATCCCGGCGGCGGGTCCGAACGCGCGCAGCGCGAGCACAGCCGAGGGGGCGCGCGAGGCGAGCGATCGGCGCGAGACGGCCTGCAGGGCGACGAACGTCGCGAGACCGCCGAACCACAGCGCGATCGTCGCGAGCAGCGGGATGGCGGACTCGCCGAACAGTCCGGTCGAGTTGCCCTCCGCCGTCACGGGGTTCGAGACGACGTCGGCGAGACTCGCCGCTTCGGTGTCGGTGTAGGTCGGGATGGCGTCGGTCGCCGTCTGCAGGCCCGTCGCGAGCTGGTCGGTGCCCGACGCGAGCTGCGCGACGCCGTCGGCGAGGCTCTGGGTGCCCGTCGCGAGCTGGTCGCCGCCGTCGCTCAGCTGGGCGGCACCCGAGGCGAGCTGCCGCGCCCCGGCGGCGGACTGCGTCGTGCCGGACTGCAGCTGGTCGAGGCCGGAGGCCAGGCCTGTGGCGCCGCCCGCTATCTCGGTGAACTGATTGACGAACTCGGTCGTCGCGGCGCTGTCGAAAGCGAGCAGCGCGCCATTGGCGTAGCCGGCGTCCGTCGCAGATGTCGTCGCGGCGTCCGAGGCGGCCTTCGCCTGGTCGCGGGCGCCCGCGATGGCGTCGCACGTCGCCTGCGTCGACACGGCAGGATCGCATGTCGCCGCGAGCTGCGCGAGCGTCCCGTACGTCTGACCCGCCTTCTGCGCCGTCGTCACCGAGGAGGCGGCGGCCGTTGCGGCATAGCCGAGCACGGGGTCGGGCACGAGCCCGTTCTGCTCGAGAGTTGCAGCGCCCGCACTCACGCCGGCGGCGAGGTCGCGCGCACCGCCCGCTGCGCCGCCGATGCCGGCCGCGATCTGGTCGAGCCCGCCCGCGAGCGAAGTCGCGCCGGACGAGAGCGAGCCCGCGCCGTCGGCGATCTGCGTCACGCCCCCGGGCAGCTGCGCCGCGCCGTCGGACGCCTTCTGCGCGCCGTCGGCGAGTTCGCGCGCGCCGGTCGCGGCGGTGCCGAGCTGGTCCCCGAGGGTCGTGAACCCGAGGAACACGTTCTCGAGGTACACCTGCGACAGCTGCTCACCCATGAGCGAGGCGGCGGCCTGCGTGACCTGCGCCGTGATGGCGTTGTCGACGATGAGCGCGTCGGGGGCGGTCTGCACCTCGATCGTGGCCTGCTCGGGCGTCTCGCCGGGCCTCGTCGAGGTCGCGGCGGCAGAGAAGTTCTCGGGGATCGTGATGACGGCGTCGTACGTGCCGTCGGCGATGCCCGCGGCGGCGTCCTCGGGGTTGGACAGGGTCCACGTGAGGTTGCTGTCGAGCTCGTCCGAGCCCTCGACGAGGCCCGCCGTCAGCTGGCGGCCGAGGGGGATGAGCTGGTCGTCGATCGTGACGGGCTCGTCCTCGTTCACGATCGCGGCGTTGATCTCGTCGAGCCGCTCGGCGGGGTTGTAGAGCGACGCGACCAGGACTCCGCCGATCACGACGGGCAGCAGCAGCACGCCGGTGAGCGTGAGCCATGTGACGGGCTTGCGCGAGCGGGCGCGCTCGATGGGAAGGCTCACAGGGTCACCTCGGCAGCAGAGAGGGCGGGAGTTCGGGAGACGTCGAGCGTCGGCAGCGGCGCGCGCCCGGCGTCGGCCAGCAGCGCCCGCGCGACGGCGGCGTCGGTCGCCGAGACGACGAGGGCGACGGATGCCGCGTCCCGCAGCATCCCGGCCGCCTGCGTCCGCTCGGCGGGTGTCAGGGCGTCGATGCCGTCCACGACGACCAGCGACGTGCGACCGCGCAGCGCGCGGCGGAGATCGTCGAGCGGCTCCTGCGCGCCGTGGAGCAGCGCGACGCCGACGTGCGCACGCACCCACGCGGCCCGCTCGGGAAGCAGGTGCCCCGCGACCCGGAGCCTGCCGTCGGTCGGCGCGAGGCGCCCGGCGACCGCGAGCAGCAAGCCCGTCGCCGATGCGGGGGAGTCGCTCGTCACGACGAGCGACTCGCGCGGTTCGACGCGGAAGGTGACGTCCGTCACGAGGGTGCGGCCCTCGTCCGAGACGTCGAGCAGCTCCGCGGCGACGACGGCTGTTGTGTCGGGCTCCGGCCAGTTCGCGAGCGCGAGTTCGCGCTCGACGGCCTCGCCTTCGATGTCGAAGTGGGGGAGCACGCGATCGAGCCAGCGCGGCATCCACCACGCCCTGTCGCCCAGGAGCGTCATGACGGCGGGCACGAGCGTCATGCGCACGAGGAACGCGTCGATCGCGATGCCCGCGGCGAGGCCCAGCGCGATCGGCTTGATGGCGGTGTCGCCCTCGGGGATGAACGCCGCGAAGACCGCGAACATGATGACGGCGGCCGCCGTCACGACGCGCGCAGAGGCCGTGAAGCCCGATCGGACGGCGCCGACGGCGATCTCGCGACTGCCCACCCCGCCGTTGTCGCGCCGCTTGTGGACATAGTCCTCGCGCATGCGCGAGACGAGGAACACCTCGTAGTCCATCGCGAGACCGAACAGGACGCCCATGAGGATGATGGGCATGAAGCTGATGATCGGACCCGTCTTGGCGACGTGCAGCGCCTCGCCGAACCAGCCCCACTCGAAGACGAGGGCGATGACGCCGAACGCCGCGAGCACCGAGAGCAGGTAGCCGAGGGCGGCCTTGATGGGCACCCAGATCGACCGGAAGACGATGGTCAGCAGCACGAGCGACAGGCCGACGACGAAGATGCCGAAGGGCAGCAGCGCTCCGCCGAGGCGGTCGGAGATGTCGATCGCGACGGCCGTGAAGCCCGTCACCTTGAGGTCGACACCGAACTCCTCGAGCCACTCGTCGTGGTGCGAGCGCAGCTCGCGCACGAGGTCGGCCGTCGCGGGGTCGTCGGGCGCCGTCTCGGGGACGAGCTGCACGATGCCCGTGTCGGCTGTCTCGTTCGGGACGGCGAGCGCGACGGCCTTGACGCCCGGGATCTCGAGCACGGCGTCGCCGAGGTCCTCCATGAGGCCGAGGGGATCCGTCGACGTGACGATCGTGCCGGTCAGGATGAGCGGGCCGTTGAAGCCGGGCCCGAAGTGCTCCGACGTCAGGTCGTACGCCTGCCGCGCTTCGCTCGTCTCGGGCTGCATGCCGGCGTTGGGGAGCGCGAGACGCAGGCTCGCGGCGGGGATCGCAAGGATCCCGAGGCCCACGACGACGGCGATCGTCGTGATGACGGGATGCCGCGTCACGCCGCCGACCCACACCTCCGAGAAGCCGCGCCGGTGGCGCTTGCTCGCGCGAGCGGGGGCTGCGGTCTCCGCCGGAACGGTCGCCTCCTCGACCACCGGCGCGACCGTCCGAGCCCCACGGCGCTTCCAGCCGACGACGCGACCCTTCGCGAAGCCGAGCAGTGCGGGCGAGAGCGTGAGCGCGACGAGGACGGCGATCGCGACGGCGACCGAGGCCGCGATGCCCATCGTCGTGAGGAACGGGATGTTCGCGATCGAGAGGCCGATGAGCGCGATGAGCACCGTGACGCCTGCGAAGACGACGGCGGATCCGGCTGTGCCGGTCGCGCGCGCCGCCGATTCCTCGGGTTCGACGCCCGCGCGGACCTGGTCCTGATGTCGCGCGATGATGAACAGCGCGTAGTCGATGCCGACCGCGAGGCCCAGCATGATCGCGAGCAGCGGGGTGGTCGAAGAGATCGACGCGAACGCCGTCGCGACGAAGATGAGCGAGATCGCGAGCGCGACGCCGATGAGGGCGGTCACGAGCGGGAACCACGCGACCGCGAACGAGCGGAACGCGACGATCAGGACGAAGAGTGCGACCAGCACGCCGACGGCCTCGATGAGCGAGATCGCGGGCACGGACTGCGAGTAGAGGTCGCCGCCGATCGCGACCTGCGAGCCCTCGGGGAGCGACTCCTCGAAGTCGGCGCTGATGTCGGCGAGCTCCTCCTTCGTCTCGGGCGTCACGTCGGTGGCCTGCCCGTCGAACTGCAGGCGGATGATCGCGGCAGACGCGTCGTCCGACACGAGCCCCGAGACGAACTCGTTGAAAGGGTCGGTCACGGCGAGGACGCCGTCGAGGTCCTCGAGACGCGCGATCGTGTCCTCGATCGCCGACGAGTAGGGCTCCTCGTCGACGCTGTCGCCCTCCGCGGCGACGACGACGAGCTGACCGCTCGTGCCGCTCGCCTGCGGGAACGACCGGCTCAGCTGCTCGATGCCCGCCTGGGCCTCGGTGCCCGGGATCGAGAAGGTGTTGTCGGTGCCCTGCGTGAACGCCGCGGCGCTTCCGCCGGCGATTCCGAGCAGCAGCAGCCAGGCGACGAGCACGCGCCACGGATGACGGTACGACCAGCGGCCGAGCGCGTAGAGGAGAGTGGACACGGAGCCTCCGATAAAACCGTCAGGATGTCTCGATACGCCGCTGTATCCGATACATAGATGTATCGTAAAGTCGGTTCCGATCGCAAGGCTGAACGTCAGGTGTGAGAATCGGGACGAGGAGGAATCATGACGGATGTCGCCACGACGCGTCGACGCGATGCGACCCGTCAGCGCCTCCTGGACGCTGCGGCCGAGGTGTTCGCCGAGGTCGGGCTGGACGCGGCATCCGTCGAAGCCGTCTGCGAACGCGCGGGATTCACGCGCGGCGCGTTCTACTCCAACTTCGAGACGAAGGACGCTCTCTTCCTCGAGCTGGCAGCCATCGTCTCGCGCGAGCGCGTCGCCGTCGTGCAGCACCGTGTCACCGAACTCGAGCAGCAGGGCGCCTTCGCCGATGTCGCGGTCGACGCGCTGTCGATCATCCAGCAGGCCCTCGACATCTCGGTCGAGGACCGGCTCGGGATCCTGCTCATGAACGAGATCCGCATCCACGCGCTGCGCAATCCGCAGCTCGGCGCGGCCTATCTCGCACAGGACGAAGAGATGGTGCGCAGCGTCGCGCAGATCATCGACGACATCTCGCGCAGCAACGCGCTGACGTTCCGCGTCTCGGCGGTCGAGGCCGCCCGGCTCATGATGACGGTCTGGGACGGGGCATCCGTCCGCGCCACGATGGCAGGGCTCGACTACGAGGAGATGTGCCGCCGGACCAACGAAGAGCTCGCGCGCGTCGCGGAGCTCATCATCGAACCCCGCTGAGCCGCGCCGCCCCGAGCGTCGGGGCGCCTACTCCCGTGCGCCGAGCAGCGCGTGGCACCGCGCGAGTCGGTCGAGCCACCAGTCGCGGCGGTCGTCGGCCGCGGCGAGCGAGTCGAGTGCGCCCGCGTCGGGCGTGGCGCGGCCCACCGGCAGCACGCCCCCGCGGGGCGTGAGTGGAGGGTTCACGATGTCGGCCGTGAAGAGCGACGCCGTGCCCAGCCCGCAGTCGAACTCGAGCTCGGGCAGGGCGGCGGCGAGAGTGACACCCATCGCGAGCCCGATCGACGTGTCGAGGGCGCTCGAGACGACGGCCGGGAGCCCCGACTCGGCGACGATCGCGAGCGCGCGGCGCACGCCGCCGAGCGGCTGGGCCTTCACGACGAGCAGGTCGGCCGCGCCTGCGCGGGCGACAGCGAGGGGATCCTCCGCCTTGCGCACGCTCTCGTCGGCGGCGATCGGCACGCCCATGTAGGTGACGCGACGGCGCAGCTCGGCGAGCTCGTCGATGCTCGCGCACGGCTGCTCGACGTACTCGAGATCGAATTCGGCGAGGGCGTGGATCGCGTGCTCGGCCTCGTCGAGGTTCCACGCCGCATTCGCGTCGATGCGGATGCGGCCCTCGGGCCCCATCGCCTCGCGCACGGCGCGCACGCGGGCGACGTCGTCGGCGAGGGTCTGCCCGGGCTCCGCGACCTTGACCTTGGCCGTGCGACATCCGTCGAAGCGCGCGAGGACGGCGGGGACGGATGCCGCTGCCACCGCCGGCACCGTCGCGTTGACCGGGATCTCGGTGCGCACGGGCGCCGGCTGAGGCGTCCAGCCGAAGTCGATCGCGGCCGCGAGCCACGTCGCTGCCTCTTCGTCGCCGTACTCGGCGAAGGGTGAGAACTCGGTCCACCCCTCGGGGCCCTCGAAGACGACGGCCTCGCGGACGTCGACGCCGCGGAAGCGCGTCGCGAGGGGGAGGGCGACGACCCGCGCCGAGGCGAGCAGCTCTGACAGCGGGGGAACGGGCTCGGTCACGCGCCCCATCCTCCCCCGACTTGCCGGATCTTCGCGCTACCTGATGTCGAGTCGCCACATCTTCCGGCAATCGGCGCGCGCGCCGGCGTTACGCATTGATGTGCCCTTGCCAATAGTGTGTGACACACAGTAAGGTGTGAGACATGACCGAGACCGAAGCCCTCGAGACGCACCTGCAGGAACTGCGTCGCGGCACCGTCGTCCTGGCGTGCCTGCGCCTGCTCACGACGCCCGGCTACGGCTACGGCCTGCTCGAAGAGCTCGGTGCGCGCGGCTTCGACACCGACGCCAACACGCTCTACCCCCTGCTGCGCCGCCTCGAGAAGCAGGGCCACCTCGTGAGCGAGTGGAACACCGACGAGGCGCGGCCGCGCAAGTTCTACCGCACGAGCGCGGCCGGCGCACGCCTGGCCACGACCCTCACCGCCGACTTCGCCCGCGTCGCCGCCTCGATCGACGCACTCCCCAAGGAGCACTGACATGAACGCGACCCTCACCGACCGCTACATCGATGCCGCGATGCGCACCGTCCCCGAGAAGCAGCGCGCCGACCTCGCCGCCGAACTCCGAGCCTCGATCGACGACCAGATCGACGCCCGCACGGCCGAGGGCGAACCGCAGGATGCCGCGGAGCGCGCCGTGCTCACCGACCTCGGCGACCCCGACAAGCTCGCCGCGGGCTACACCGACCGCCCGCTGTGGCTCATCGGCCCGCGGTACTACCTCACGTGGTGGCGCCTGACGAAGCTCCTGTGGGCGATCGTGCCCGCGTGCGCCGTGTTCGGGGTGACGCTCGGCATGACGATCGCCGGCGAGAGCTTCGGCGAGATCATGGGCACCGTCTGGGCCGTCCTCATCGGCGTCATCGTGCACATCGGGTTCTGGACGACTCTCGTGTTCTTCATCATCGAGCGGTCCGAGCGCGGCGCCGACAGCGGCGTCGTGAGCGCGTGGAAGATCGACGACCTGCCCGAGCCGAAGGACACCGGCGCGAAGCTCAGCGACCTCGTGGCCTCGCTCGTGTTCCTCGCCGTCGCCGCGGGCGCGATCCTCTGGGACCACTTCGTGGGCTTCGCCTACACGACCGAGAGCGGATGGGTCTCGTTCCTCGCGCCGCAGCTGTGGCCGTGGTGGATCGGCGCGCTCTTGGTCCTCATGCTGTTCGAGGCGCTGCTCGCGATCTCGGTCTACGCCAAAGGCGCGTGGGACGTCGGCTCCGCCACCATCAACCTGATCCTCAACATCGTCGTCGCCGGCGGTGCGCTGTGGCTGCTGTCGCAGCAGCAGCTCCTGAACCCCGAGTTCTTCCCCGCCGTCATCCCTCCGGACCCCACGGACTCCGCCGAGACCGTCACGACGATCGTCTCGATCGTGTTCGCCTTCCTCATCATCGGCATCGCGATCTGGGACTCGATCGACGCCTTCCTCAAGGCGCGCCGCGCGCGCCTGGCGTGCTGAGGTCAAGGCGCGGACGGATTCACGGGTCAGGACAGGCGCTCCTGGGCGAAGGGCGCGCGATCCGGCCCCGCGCAACCCCCGGCCCCGGTATCCCGACCCGCCTCTAGGCTGAGCCGCATGCCTCTTCTCGACACTCCCGTCCGCCTCGGCGTGCAGCTGCGGCCGGAGCACGCCCCCTACGACTCCTTCCGCGACGCCGTGCGCCGCCTCGAAGACCTCGGCGTCGACATCCTCTTCAACTGGGACCACTTCTTCCCCCTCGAGGGCGACCCCGCTGGTCTGCACTTCGAGTCGTGGACGATGCTCGCGGCATGGGCAGAACAGACCGAGCGTGTCGAGTTCGGCTCGCTCGTCAACTGCAACAGCTACCGCAACCCCGACCTGCAGGCCGACATGGCCCGGACGATCGACCACATCTCGGCGAAGGGCGGCGAGGGCCGGTTCATCTTCGCGACGGGCTCGGGCTGGTTCCGGCGCGACTACGACGAGTACGGGTACGAGTTCGGCACGGCAGGGTCGCGCCTCGACGACCTCGCCGAGGGCCTGCAGCGCATCGAGCGCCGCTGGCAGAAGCTCAACCCGCTGCCGACGCGTCGCATCCCCGTCATGATCGGCGGCAAGGGCGAGCAGAAGACGCTGCGCCTCGTCGCGCGGCACGCCGACATCTGGCACAGCTTCGTCTCGCCCGCCGACCTGCCGCACAAGCTCGATGTCATCGAGCGCTGGGCCGAGAAGGAGCAGCGCGACACGTCCAACCTCGTGATCTCGAACGAGCTTCACAACAAGGGACAGGATGCCGCGGACGCTCTGTACGACGCGGGCGTGCGGCTGTTCACGCTGAGCTTCCAGGGACCCGACTGGGACTACGACATCGTCCAGTCGTGGCTGCGCTGGCGGGACGCCAAGAACGGCTGAGGGACGGATGCCGCTGCCGTGCGCATGACGCCGGCCGTGGCATCCACCCGACTCCTCTCGAGCCACGAGGTTCGGCGAGCGTCACGAACCGATCCGGGCGAGGCCCCCGCGACTAAAATCGCGGAGTGACCGCGCTCGCCTCTGCCCCCCGCTTCGCCCTCGACCTCGAGGGTGTTCCGCGCCCCGCGCGGGCGCAGGCGCTCCTGGACGCCGTGCAGTCGCGCGTCGTGATCGCGGACGGCGCGATGGGCACGATGCTGCAGCGCCACGACCCGACGCTCGAGGACTACCTGCAGCTCGAGGGCTGCAACGAGATCCTCAACGTCTCGCGTCCCGACATGATCGCGGCGATCCACGACGCCTATCTCGAGGTCGGCATCGACGCCGTCGAGACGAACACGTTCGGCGCGAACTGGTCGAACCTCGGCGACTACGGCATCGAGGACCGCATCGCCGAGCTCGCCGAGGCGGGGGCCCGCATCGCGCGCGAGCGCGTCGAGGCGGCGGAGGCCGTCGACGGCCGCATGCGCTGGGTGCTCGGTTCGATGGGCCCCGGCACGAAGCTCCCGAGCCTCGGTCACACGACGTACGAGAACCTCAAGCAGACCTTCGCCGAGCAGGCCGAGGGGCTCATCGACGGCGGCGCCGACGCGTTCCTCGTCGAGACCTCGCAGGACCTGCTGCAGACCAAGGCCGCCGTCAACGGCTGCCGGCAGGCGATCGTGAGCCGCGGCATCCGTCTGCCGATCTTCGTCGAGGTGACCGTCGAGACGACCGGCACGATGCTCATGGGCAGCGAGATCGGCGCCGCTCTTACGACGCTCGAGCCGCTCGGCGTCGACGCGATCGGGCTGAACTGCGCGACGGGTCCTGCCGAGATGAGCGAGCACCTGCGGCACCTCTCGAAGCACTCGCCCGTGCCCGTCGCGTGCATGCCGAATGCGGGCCTGCCGATCCTGACGTCGGACGGCGCGCACTATCCGCTCACGCCCGACGAGCTCGCGACGGCGCACGAGCAGTTCGTGCGCGAGTTCGGCCTGGGACTCGTCGGCGGATGCTGCGGCACGACGCCCGAGCACCTGCAGGCCGTCGTCGACCGGCTGCGCCCGGCCGGCACGCCCGTCACGCGCAGGGTGTCCGCGCCGATCGCGGACGCCGGCGTCGCGTCGCTCTACCAGCACGTGCCGTTCGATCAGGATTCCTCCTACCTCGCGATCGGCGAGCGGACCAACGCGAACGGCTCGAAGGCGTTCCGTGAAGCGATGCTCGAGGGGCGCTGGGACGACTGCGTCGAGATCGCGCGCAACCAGATCCGCGTCGGCGCCCACCTGCTCGACGTCTGCACCGACTACGTCGGCCGCGACGGCGCCGCCGACATGCGCGAGATCGTCTCGCGTCTCGCGAGCGCCTCGACGCTGCCGCTCGTCATCGACTCGACCGAGCCCGCCGTCATCAGCGCGGGGCTCGAACTGATCGGCGGCCGCCCCGTCGTCAACTCGGTCAACTACGAGGACGGCGACGGGCTGAACAGCCGCTTCGGGCGGATCATGCCGCTCGTCAAGGAGCACGGCGCCGCGGTCATCGCGCTCACGATCGACGAAGAGGGCCAGGCGCGCACGACCGAGGGCAAGGTGCGCATCGCCTCGCGGCTCATCGACTCGCTCGTGGGGGAGTGGGGCCTCAAGGTCGAGGACATCATCGTCGACTGCCTCACGTTCCCTATCGCGACGGGTCAGGAGGAGACGCGCCGCGACGCGATCGAGACGATCGAGGCGATCCGCGCGATCAACGCGAAGTATCCCGGCATCCACACGACCCTCGGCGTCTCGAACGTCTCGTTCGGCCTCAACCCGGCCGCGCGCATGGTGCTCAACTCCGTCTTCCTGCACGAGGCCGTCGAAGCGGGCCTGGACTCGGGCATCATCGACGCGGCCAAGATCGTGCCGCTCGCCTCGGTTCCCGACGACCGGCGCCAGGTCGCGCTCGATCTCGTATGGGATCGCCGCGAGTACGACGCCGACGGCGCCGTCACGTACGACCCGCTCGCGCGCATGCTCGACCTCTTCGCGGGCGTCGACACCGCGGCACTCAAGGACCAGCGCGCCGCCGAGCTCGCGGCGCTCCCGGTCGGCGAGCGCCTCGAGCGGCGCATCATCGACGGGGAGGCGAAGGGCCTCGAGTCCGACCTCGACCTCGCACGCGAAGGCGGCTTGAGCGCCCTCGGCATCATCAACGACCACCTGCTGGAAGGCATGAAGGTCGTCGGCGAGCGCTTCGGATCGGGCGAGATGCAGCTGCCGTTCGTGCTGCAGTCCGCCGAGGTCATGAAGAACGCCGTCGCACTCCTCGAACCGCACATGGAGAAATCGGATGCCGCCGGCAAAGGCCGCATCGTGCTCGCGACCGTCCGCGGCGACGTGCACGACATCGGCAAGAACCTCGTCGACATCATCCTCACCAACAACGGCTACGACGTCGTCAACCTCGGCATCAAGCAGCCGATCGCCGACATCATCGCGGCCGCCGAGGAGCACGACGCCGACGTGATCGGCATGTCGGGGCTGCTCGTCAAGTCGACAGTCGTCATGAAGGAGAACCTCGACGAGCTGCAGTCGCGCGGTCTCGCGAAGAAGTGGCCCGTCATCCTCGGAGGCGCCGCCCTCACGCGCGCGTACGTCGAGGACGACCTCGCGAGCCTCTTCGACGGCGAGGTGCGCTATGCCCGCGACGCCTTCGAGGGCCTCGCGCTCATGGAGCCGCTCGTCAAGGTCGCGCGCGGCGCGGCGCCCGAGGAGGTCGGGCTGCCCGCGCTCAAGAAGCGCCGTCACGCGGCGGGGTCGAAGCTCACGCTGACCGAACCCGAGGCGATGCCGGCGCGCTCGGACGTGGCATCCGACAATCCCGTCCCCGCTCCTCCGTTCTGGGGCACGCGGATCGTCCGCGGCCTCGCGCTCGCCGACTACGCCGCGTTCCTCGACGAGCGCGCGACGTTCATGGGGCAGTGGGGTCTCAAGCCGGGCCGCGGCGAGGGCGGGCTCTCGTACGAGGAGCTCGTCGAGCAGGAGGGCCGCCCGCGCCTGCGCTACTGGCTCGACCGCATCCGCGCCGAGCAGATGATCGACCCGTCGATCGCGTACGGGTTCTTCCCCGTCGTGTCGGATGGCGACGACCTCGTCGTGCTGCACCACGGCGACGACCCGACCGGCGCGCTCGGGCCCGCGGGCCTGCTCGCCCCCGACGGCGGGTCGGGCGGCGAGCCCGGCACCGAGCGCCTGCGCTTCACGTTCCCGCGTCAGCGGCGCGACCGGCACCTGTGCCTCTCGGACTTCGTGCGCTCGAAGGACTCGGGGCAGGTCGACGTCCTGCCCATCCAGCTCGTGACGGCGGGCGCCCACATCGACCGCGTCACGGCCAAGCTGTTCGCCGAGAACGCCTACCGCGACTATTACGAGCTCAACGGGCTCGTGATGCAGCTGACCGAGGCGCTCGCCGAATTCTGGCACGCCCGCATCCGCTCCGAGCTCGGCTTCGCCGCCGAGGATCCCGCTGACACGGCGGGGCTGTTCAAGCTCGAGTACCGTGGCGCGCGCTTCTCGCTCGGCTATCCCGCGTGCCCCGAGATGGAGGACCGCCGCAAGGTCGTCGAGCTGCTGCGTCCCGACCGCATGGGCGTGATCCTCAGCGACGAGCTGCAGCTGCACCCCGAGCAGTCGACCGACGCGTTCGTCTTCCACCACCCCGAGGCGAAGTACTTCTCGGTCTAGCGTCCCGCGCCCGTCGCTCTGCAGGCCCGCGCCTCGGCGGGGGCACCGCGACCTGTCTCGCCTGCGGCGGATGGCCGGTGTGCCTCGCGTCGACCAGCCGGATGCCGCCGGTGAACCCCGCCCGCCCGCGGGTGCCCCGCAGCGCGGGTCCGGGTCAGATCTGGGTGCCGCAGATGCCGCAGGCGCCCGTCGCCGAGACCTCTACGAAGCAGTTCGGGCACATCGCCCGCACGCGGTCCTGGGGGGCCGTCGGACGGCGCACGGGGGCAGGACGCTCGGCGGCGGTGCGCCGCGGCGCGCGACCCGGTGCTGTGGAGACGGATGCCGCGACCGGGCGCGGCGCGGGGGCCGGCTTGTGCTGCGCGCAGTAGAAGCGCACGAAGCCGCCGTGGTGCTTGGGATGCTGATGCTTGACGGCCCACAGCTCCCTGCGCGGGAGCGGCTCGGAGTCCGCGCCGCAGCCGACGCAGCGCGCGTCGTCGCCCGGCGCGAGATCCGCCACCAGGACGGGGGTCTCGAACGGGAGGGAGTCCCGCCAATCGGCACTCGCGACGATCTTCACGGCGTTCCCTTCCTCGGGCTCCGAGTGGAGGCCCTCATCAAGTCTGCCTGATCGTGGCTGGATGTCGACCGTGCTATGGAAGCGATGAACGGCGTCACGGGCTTGGCGCGGCGCAGGGATGCGAGCACGGCGCGGCCCACCACGAGGAGTCCGATCGTCGTCGTGACGGCGCGCAGCGTGTCCCATGTGAGCGTCGAGGTCACGAGCGAGTACACGAGGAAGCTCGCGAGGTTCTGCGCGACCGGCGCTCCGGCTTCGTACGAGATTCCGGTCTGCGTTCCGACGGCGAAGGGCCAGAACCACAGGTTCATGATGAGACCGAACACGTACGACGCCACGACGCCGTAGACGATGAGCATCGCGATCTCGCAGCCGCGGGAAGCGCGCCGGGGCAGCAGCCCCGCGCCCGCGCCGACCCACGCGCACGCGAACATCTGGAAAGGCGTCCACGGGCCGATCCCGCCCCACATGATCGACGAGAGCGCGATCGTCAGCACGCCGAGCAGGAGGCCGAAGCGGGCGCCGAGCACGCGCCCCGCGAGGATCAGCAGGATGAAGACGGCTTCCACCCCGCCGACGCCCGTCCCGACGATGCGGATCGCGGCGCCGATCGCGGCGAGAATGCCGAGCAGCGCGAGCGTGTGCGCCGAGCGCACGGTGCCGTCGAGCGAGGCCAGCACGACGATGACGGCGAGCGGTGCGAGCGCGATCGCGGCGAACGGCACGGCCGCCTGCGCCTGCGCGGGCACCGCCATCGCAGCGAAAGGCCAGCAGAAGGCGGCGAGGGCGACGAGATTCGCCGCGAGCAGCGCGAGCGTCGCCCGGGACGGTCGCCCCCTCCACCCGTTCGCGCCGGCGCGGTCCCGGCGGGTTGGCCTCCGCAACTCCGGATCCGTCTCGTGCGTCGGGCTCTCAACCTGCGGAACGGCGCGCCGGAGCCGATGCGCGTCATCCGTTTCTCCGGAGTTGTGAACGGGCGCGGACGGCTCCGGCCGGGCGAGCCTCGTGCCGACCACGAGGTCGCCGAGCCGCCCTTCCACGAGGGGCAGGATGCCGTCCGCGAGCGCCGCCGCGAAGTCCGCGTCGTGCGTCGCGACGAGCACCGCCGCGCCCTCGTCCGCGAGCCGCGCGAGCGCCCGCGCGACGACATCCCTCGAGTGCGGATCGAGCCCCCGCGTCGGCTCGTCGATGAGGAGCACTCGCGGGTCGGACGCGAGCTGCACCGCGAGCGCGAGGCAGCGGCGCTCGCCGGAGGACAGATCGAGCGGATGCCGCGCGAGCCGTGCCTCGAGCGCGGGGGCGTCGAGGCCCAGCAGCTCGGCGAAGCGCCGCTGCGTCGCCTGGGCCGGGGCGTGCACACGCCGATCCGCCCGTCGGCACTCGGCTGCGACGGAGTCGCGCACGAAGAGGTCGTCCGAGGCGTCGGGGACGAGCGCGACGCCGCCCGTCGCGCGCCGCGTGGTGACGGCCTCGCCGTCGACGGTGACGCGGGCGGCGGCATCCGGAATCGCGATCGCGGCGAGCAGACTCGACTTGCCCGCTCCGTTCGGCCCGACGAGCGCCGTGATCCGACCCGCACGCAGCGCGAAGCTCGCGTCGCGGACGGCGACGCCGGCGCGGTGCCGCACCGTGAGGTCCTGCACCGTCAGCACTTCGGCGCCGGTGCCCGGCTCGCGGGCAGCCCGCGGCGCGAGCGGCGCTCCCTCGACGTCAGGCGAGGAGGACTCGCGCAGGGTGCCCCCCATGAGCGTGAGGCGGCGGTCGGCGACGCCCTCGAACTCGGCCGCGCGATGCTCCGCGACGACGACGCACACGCCCGCGTCGTGGGCGAGCGCGCCCAGGAGGTCGACGATCCGCCGGCGGTACTCCTCGTCGAGATCGGCGAGCGGCTCGTCGACGAGCAGCAGGATCGGATGCTCGACGATCGCGGCGGCGATCGCGACGAGCGTCGCCTCGCCCGCCGAGAGTCCGCGGAGCCGCCGCGTGAGCAGGGGACGGATGCCGGTGGCCGAGGCCGCCTCGTCCACGCGCGCTGCGACGATGACGGGTGCGACGCCGCGCAGCTCGAGCGCGAGTCCCAGCTCGTCGCGGACGCTCTCTGTCGCGAACGCCTCGCGCGGCTGCTGCAGGACGACGCCGACGCGCTGCGCCGTGTCGCGCGGGGGCACGGCGACGCGGGAGTGCCCCACGACGTCGAGCGTGCCCGCGATCGAGCCGCCGTCGAGGTGCGTCAGCAGGCCGCTGAGTCCCCGGAGGACCGTGGACTTGCCCGATCCGGTCGGGCCCGAGACGACAGTGAGCGTCCCGGGGGCGAGCGCGAGGTCGTCGATCGTGACGGCGCTCGCGGCGCCCGCGTGCGCGAGCACGGCGCCGCGCGCGACGACGGGAGCCTCGCAGGCGCCCAGCACCGACGTCCCCGCGAAGCCGCGGAGCTCGAGGGCCGCCGCGACGGCTGTCGCGCGCGCGAGGGTGCGCTCGAGCACGGGCGCGAGCAGGCGTGCGCCGCCCCGCTCACCGCGTAGGCGCTGCGCGAACCGCACCGAGCGGACAGCGTCCGTGAGCGCGGGGAGCGTCCCCCACGCGACGGCGAGCGTCCGCGCGATGCCCCGCAGGGGACCGCGTCGCGACCCGCGCGCGAACAGCCGCGGCAGGTCGAGCAGGGCGTTGATCAGCCCGAAGGCGAGGATCGTGAGGGCGATCGGGATCGCGCTGGCCGCCGCATCCCACAGTCCGCCGGTCGTGACGGGGCCGAAGAGCACGACGTGCGCGAAGGGCGGGGGCAGCCGCACTTCGGGCAGCGGCAGCAGGACGGCGCCCGCGCCGTCGGCGCCGTGGAAGAGGACGCGGTAGACGACCCGGACCGCGACGAAGCCTGCGGCGAGAGCCGCCGCGGCTCGCAGGGGTCCGGGTCGGAACGTCATGGCGTCACGAGGTGGGCGCTGCGGGCTCGCCGTTCAGGCTGAACAGCAGCGCGAGGCTCTCGCCGGGCTGCAGCTGCTGCGTAGAGAGGCCCTCCTGGGCGTACTCCCACTCGCCGCCCTCGGGCTGCACCCACAGCGACCAGTACGCGAAGGCGGCGGGCATCGACTCGCACTTCTCGAAGTAGTCCGAGCCGTCCTCGGCGGTCAGCGCGTAGTCCTCGGCGGGCACGCCGTCGACGCGGCAGACGACCTGGTCGCCGTACTCGTCAGTCCCCTCGGTCGTGACACCGAGCTCCGCGAGGGCATCGGCGGCGACGATCGCCTCGTCGGTTTCGACGCACGCCTTCTGCGACGGGTCGTCGTCGAGCTCGAGCACGCTCGCG
The DNA here is from genome assembly GCF_022761035.1 of Microbacterium sp. SS28. Classification (GTDB taxonomy): domain Bacteria; phylum Actinomycetota; class Actinomycetes; order Actinomycetales; family Microbacteriaceae; genus Microbacterium. Next base: position 806,625 of record NZ_JAKWJP010000001.1, on the reverse strand, counting down.
TCGACGACGATCGTGACGCCCGCGCAGTCGCCCGAGGCGGGCGAGGGGGTCGTGTCGGCGGTGGGGTCCGAGGCGGTCGGAGTGGACGAGCAGGCGGCGAGGGTCAGCAGAAGAGCGGCAGCGGAGGCCGCGGCGAAGGTGCGGAAAGTCGAGGTCACGCTTCCAGGCTAGAGTGCGGCGCCCTCCGCGTCCGGTCGTGTGACGCCCGCCCGGGCCCGCCCCGCCGTAGGCTGGCCGGGTGCCAGTCTCGGAGCTCTTCGACGAGGCGGAATGGATGCCGGCACCCGGCGCCGACGCCTACACCGACATCACGTCCCACCTCTCGCGTGACGGGCGCATCGCCCGCATCGCGTTCGATCGCCCCGAGGTGCGCAACGCGTTCCGTCCGCACACGGTCGACGAGCTGTACCGCGCCCTCGACCTCGCTCGCCAGAACCCGCGCGTCGGCGTCGTCCTGCTGACGGGCAACGGCCCGAGCGCGAAGGACGGCGGCTGGGCGTTCTGCTCGGGCGGCGACCAGCGCATCCGCGGACGCGATGGCTACAAGTACTCCGAGTCTGCGGATTCGGTCGCTGAGCTTGCCGAAACACCTGCCCGCGCCGGCCGCCTGCACATCCTCGAGGTGCAGCGGCTCATCCGCTTCATGCCCAAGGTCGTCATCGCGGTCGTCCCCGGCTGGGCGGCGGGCGGCGGCCACTCGCTGCACGTCGTGTGCGACCTCACGATCGCGAGCGCCGAGCACGGGCGGTTCAAGCAGACCGACGCCGACGTGGGGTCGTTCGACGCGGGCTACGGCTCGGCCTACTTCGCGCGCCAGATCGGTCAGAAGTTCGCGCGCGAGGTCTTCTTCCTCGCGGAGGAGTACTCCGCGCAGCGCGCGCACGAGATGGGTGCCGTCAACCGCGTCGTGCCGCACGCCGACCTCGAACGCGAGGCGATCGGGATGGCCCGCACGATCCTCACGAAGTCGCCGACCGCGATCCGCATGCTCAAGTTCGCCTTCAACGCGGTCGACGACGGGCTCGTCGGCCAGCAGGTGTTCGCGGGCGAGGCGACGCGCCTCGCGTACGGCACCGACGAAGCCGTCGAGGGGCGCGACTCGTTCCTCGAGAAGCGCGACCCCGACTGGTCGCCGTACCCGTGGCAATTCTGAGGTCATGAGACTCGAACCCGTCATCGGCGACGACCCCCGCGACATCCTGCGCGGACTGAAAGCGGCCATCCACGGCGCCGGTCCCGCGCTGGGTCTCGGCATGGTGCGCGCGATGCCGGGCACCGTCCGGGCGGGAGCCGCCGTCGTCGTGACGACCTCCGGCTCGACGGGCGTGCCCAAGAGCGTCGTCCTGAGCCGCAGCGCCCTCACGGCGAGCGCCCTCGCGACGGCGGCCCGCATCGGCGAGGGCGCGTGGCTGCTCGCGCTCCCCGCGAGCTACGTCGCGGGGCTGCAGGTGCTCGTGCGCGCGATCGTCTCGGGTCGCGAGCCGGCGATCCTGAGCGGCTCCTTCTCGCCGCAGGCGTTCGCGGCCGCGGCGCTCACGATGGCCTCGAGCGAAGGCGGCGTCCGCGTACCGACGTACACGTCGCTCGTGCCGGCGCAGCTCCTGCGCCTCCTCGACGCCGCCGAGCAGGATGCCGCGGTCGGCGCCGCGCTGCGGTCGTTCGAGCGGATCCTCGTCGGGGGCCAGGCGCTCCCTCCGGTCGTGCTCGAGCGCGCGCAGTCGGCCGGTGCCCGCATCGTCCGGACCTACGGCTCGACCGAGACGAGCGGCGGGTGCGTCTACGACGGCGAGCCGCTAGACCGCGTCGGCGTGCGCATCGTCGAGGGCGAGGTGCAGATCACAGGCCCGACGCTCGCCGACGGCTACCTCGGGGATCCGGATGGGACGGATGCCGTCTTCCGCCGCGACGACGCGGGACGCCGCTGGTACCGCACGGGTGACGCCGGCATCCTCGAGGACGGCGTGCTGCGCGTGCGGGGCCGCCTCGACAACGTCATCGTCTCGGGCGGGGTCAACATCTCGCTCGACCGCGTCGAGAAGGTCGTGCGATCGGTGCCGGGACTTGCAGGGGCCGTCGTGGTGGGGGTGCCCGATGCGCGCTGGGGTGAGGCATCCGTCATCGTCGCCCCCCGCGGCGAAGCCCTCCGGCGCAGCGAGTCGGTGCAGCTCGACGAGGCCCGGTCGGCCGTGGTCTCCGAGATCGGCGCGCACGCGCGGCCGTCCCGGCTTGTGCTCGTCGACGAGCTCGCGACGCTCCCCTCGGGAAAGCCCGATCGCGAGGCGATCCGCCGCGCCGTCGCGACGCTGCGCTGAGCCTCGATCCTCGCGGAGGCGGGATGTCGCGCACGGGGGTTGCGCGGCGCGCATCGGTGCGGCATCTAGGATGTGTGCTCGTGGCAGGCACCCCCAGCAAGAACCGCAAGAGCGCGGGACCGAAGAAGCAGCCCTCGCGGGGCAACCCGCAGAAGGTGCACGAGTCGCGCGACCCCCGTCGCATCGAGAAGGCGAAGCCGATCGACTGGATCGGCGCCGCGCGACTGCGGACCCTGCCGCTCGCCGTCACGCCCATCCTCATCGGCACGGGCGCCGCCCATCTCGTCGACGGGCTCTTCCACTGGGTCATCGCCCTGTTCTGCCTCATCGTGTCGGTGAGCCTGCAGATCGGCGTCAACTACGCCAACGACTACAGCGACGGCATCCGCGGCACCGACGACTTCCGCGTCGGTCCCGCGCGACTGACCGCCTCCCGCAAGGCCCAGCCGCGCACGGTGCTGACGGTCGCGCTCGCGTTCTTCGGCATCGCGGCGGTCGCGGGCCTCGCGATCGTCGTGCGCACGGGGCAGTGGTGGCTCCTCGCCGTCGGTGCCGTGTGCATCGTCGCGGCCTGGTTCTACACCGGCGGCAAGCGCCCCTACGGGTACTACGGGCTCGGCGAGGTCTTCGTCTTCGTGTTCTTCGGGCTCGTCGCGACGGCGGGCACGGCGTACGTCCAGGTGCTCTCGGTGCCGCAGGAGGCGTGGTTCGGGGGAGTCGGCGCGGGTCTGCTCGCGTGCGCCGTGCTGCTGGCCAACAACCTCCGCGACATCGATCAGGACCGCGCGGCGCACAAGCGCACGCTCACGGTGCTCATCGGCCGCCGCTGGACCCGCATCCTCTTCACGGTCTTCGTGCTCGCGCCGTTCGGGATCGCGGCGTTCCTCGCGGTGTTCTACCCGATCGCGTGGCTGACCCTCATGGCGCTGCTCGCGGTGCTCCCCGCGATCCTCATCGTGTGGACCTACCGCCTGCCGAAGGAGCTCCTCGTCGCGCTCGCGCTCACGTCGCTCACGTCGATCGCGTACGGCGGCGCGCTGCTCTGGGCCTTCATCGGCTGACGTCCGCGCCCGGCGCACACGCCCGGCGACGGGGGCTCAGGCCTTGTCGCCCGTCCCGTCCGCGGCGTCGGCCGCGGCATCCTCCGCGTCCTCATCGCGGGGACCGCGACGCGACCGCGCCCGGCGCTCGGCGAGCCCCGCCGACACCTCGTCGAGGGGGCGCCGCAGGAACAGGAGCGAGAGGCTCAGCCCGATGAGCGCCGCGAAGAGCGCCGCGAGCCAGTACAGCTCGCGGAAGACGGGGAAGAGCATGAGGATCGCGAACGGCACGAAGAACGCGAGCAGCCGCATCACCGTGTAGAAGAGGGCGGAGCGGGCTTTCACACCCTCATCCTAAATCGGCGAGTCCGCGGGCCCCGGTTCGGGCGGACCCAGGCCATGTCCAGCCCACGCGCCTAGGATGGGGGTTGTGCCGAGGGTGCTGCTGATTCTGGCCCTGGTGTTGACCGCGTTCTGGGTCTTCACCATCGTCGACTGCGCCGTGCAGCCTGCCATCCGGCATCGCGGCGTATCCAAGCCCGTCTGGATCCTCATCGTGGTCCTGCTTCCCGTCCTGGGCGGCATCCTGTGGCTTGTCATCGGGCGCTCGCGCGTCAGCGCGGCGAGCGTTCGTCGCGCGCCCGACGACGACCCCGAATTCCTGGGCAACATCCGCGCCGTGAGCGATCAGGACGAGCGCATCCGCCGCCTCGAAGAAGAGCTCGCGCTTCTCGATGCCGAGGATGACGACCCGCGCTGGACTCCGCCCGCAGCGGGCGCCGCGCCGGCCGAGTCGGCGACCGGAACGGCCTCGCCGCCCGAGCCGAAGACCCGCGGGGGAGCCCCCGAAGCCGACGACGACACCCGCGGTCAGCGCGGCGCCGCCGGCTGACCGTGGATCCCGAAGCCGACGGCGAGCGCGCCGTCGCGACGCCCGACGAGCCGTCGCCCGATCCGCGCCCCACCCCGTCACCCGCGACCGACGCCGCCGCGGCGCTCCTGGGCGCTCTCGTCGACGAGGGCGTCCGCCATATCGTCCTCAGCCCCGGCTCCCGCTCGCAGGCGCTCGCACTCGTCGCCGCCGAGCTCGAACGGCGCGGCATCCTGTCTCTTCACGTCCGCACGGACGAGCGCGTCGCGGGCTTCACGGCGCTCGGCATCGGCCGTGAGACCGGGATGCCGGCGGCCGTCGTCTGCACGTCGGGCACCGCCGTCGCGAACCTGCTGCCGGCCTCGCTCGAGGCGCACCACGCGGGCGTCCCGCTGCTGCTGCTGACGGCCGACCGCCCGCCCGAGCTGCGCGGCGTCGGGGCCAACCAGACGACGCGCCAGCCCGGGATGTTCTCGCCGAGCGTGCGCCTCGAGGCGGATCTGCCCGTGCCCGAACAGACCGACCCCGAGGGCGGCGCCGAGCAGAGCCTCATGCTGCGCGACGTCGCGGCGCAGGCCGTCGCCGCGGCGCTCGGCGCCGGCACGCGCTCGCCGGGGCCCGTGCACCTCAACCTGCCGTTCCGCGAGCCGCTCGCGGGCGACCTTCCGGACTGGCTCTCGACCCCCGTCGTCGAGCTCACAGCGCTTCCCGCCGACGATCCGGATGCTGCGCCCGTCGAGCCCGAACCCGAGGCGGATCCCTCGGGAGCCCTGTACCAGGGCGGCGGCGGCATCGGCGAGGCCGACCTTCCGATCGAGCCCGAGGACAGGCCCGTCCTCCTTCCGCGCGGCCCGCGCACCGTCGTCATCGCGGGATCCGGCGCGGGACCGGATGCCGAGGCCCTCGCCCATGCGGGTGGCTGGCCGCTCATCGCCGAGATCGTCAGCGGAGCCCGCTTCGGCCGGCAGGTCGTGCACGGGTACCGCGCGCTCGTCGCCGATCCCGAGCTGGGCGGACGCATCGAGCGCGTCGTCGTCCTCGGGCACCCCACGCTGAGCCGCGAGACGGCGGCGCTTCTGTCGGATCCCGAGGTCGAGGTGCTCGCCCTCCGCGGACCCGGCGAGCCCCTCAACCTCAACGGCGCCACGACGCCGCTCGACACGGTGGGCGTCGAGCCCGGCGAACCCGACAGCGAGTGGCTCGGCCTGTGGATGCGGGCTTCGCGCGCGGCATCCGTCGACCTGTCTCCCGCCGCCCCCGACGCGGACGGCCTCTCGTCGGCCGTCCCGAGCGAGCGCCTGGGCGCGATCGCCGCAGAGCTCGGCGCGATCCGCGCGCCCGTCGACCGCGAGGCGCTCGTCGACGCCGTCTGGCGCGCGACGTGGCCGCACGACCGGCTCGTGTTCGGCTCGTCGCGGCTCGTGCGGGTCGCCGACGCGGTCCTCGGCGGCAAGAAGGTCCCCGTGCACGCCAACCGCGGCCTCGCGGGCATCGACGGCACCATCGCGACGGCGTTCGGCATCGCGGTCGCGAGCCAGGACGGCGGGCGCCCGGGCGTCACGCGAGTCGTCCTCGGCGATCTCGCCTTCCTGCACGACGTCGGCGGACTGCTGCTCGCGGCCGGCGAGACCCCGCCGCGCCTCCAGGTGATCGTCGGCAACGACGGCGGCGGCACGATCTTCGACGGCCTCGAGGTGGCGGGTGTCGCGGGGGAGGACGCGATGGACCGCGTCCTGTACACGCCGCACCGGGCCGATCTCGAACAGCTCGCGCTCGCCTACGGGTGGGAGTACGAGCGCGTCACGACGCGCACGGCGCTCGACCAGGCGCTCACGTCGGCGACGACCGGCTGTCGCATCATCGAGGTCCCGCTCCCGCGCTGACCCCGACTCGCTCGGTTCATCATGGCGGCGCGGATGGCCGTGAGCCAGGATGAGGGGATGACGGCAGAGAGTCAGAAGTACTGGACGGGCGATCCGTCCGAGCTGCTGCGGGTGGGCGAGGGATTCCGGCTCGACGAGCTCGATCCGGAATCGACCCCGGGCTACGAGGGCGGCAAGTCGAAGGGCGCCGAAGATCTCACGTCGGGCGCCGCCGAGCTCGACGAGCTGCAGGAGCGTCTCTTCGCCCGAAGCCGCACCGAGGTGACGGACGCCTCCGTGCTGCTCGTCCTGCAGGCGATGGACTCGGCGGGCAAGGGCGGGATCATCCGCCACGTCGTCGGCTCGGTCGACCCGCAGGGCGTCGAGCTCGCGGCCTTCAAGAAGCCGAGCGAGGAGGAGCTCGCGCACGACTTCCTGTGGCGCATCCGGAAGCGGCTCCCCGAGCCCGGCTTCATCGGCGTCTTCGACCGCTCCCACTACGAGGACGTCCTCATCGCGCGCGTGCGCGGATTCGCGCCGCCCGAAGAGATCGAGCGTCGGTACGACGCGATCAACGACTTCGAGAAGAAGACGACGGATGCCGGCACCCGCGTCGTGAAGGTCATGCTGCACATCTCGTCCGACGAGCAGAAGTCCCGCCTCATGCGGCGGCTCGAGCGTCCCGACAAGCACTGGAAGTACAACCCGGGCGACGTCGACGAGCGCCTGCTGTGGCCGAAGTACATGGAGGCGTACCAGATCGCGATCGAGCGGACGTCGACGGATGCCGCTCCCTGGCACGTCATCCCCGCGAACCGCAAATGGTTCGCGAGGGTCGCGGTGCAGGCGCTGCTGCTCGCCGCGCTCGAGGAGATCAACCCGAAGTGGCCGCTCGCGACGTTCGACGTCGAGGCCGAGAAGGCGCGGCTCGCCGCGAGCTGACGCGCGCCCGCGAGCTCAGGCGCGGCCGCGCACGGCCCAGGCCGTGACGCCCACCGTGAACGGGCCGGTCGGGAAGAGCCGCTGCGCTGCCTCGCGGACGCGCTCGCGCGCTTCCTGATCGAGCGCGGCGAGCTGCTTCCCCGCGGGAGCGACGCCGAGCGTGTACGGCTGCCACCAGTCGTCGAACCCGTCGAACGACTGAACGATGCCGACCTCACCCTCGACAACGTCGGTGCAGCCGGCCTCGCGCAGAAAGGCACCCAGCTGCCCTCGCCCCGCGCCGGCCCGGTCGCTCTCGTCGTCGGCGGATCCCGTCGCCTCGCGGAGCGCCGCGAAGAAGCGCGACTGCGGCGCGCGACCGCCTTCGAAGTCCCACACGCAGGCCGCGACGACACCGCCGGGACGCGTGACCCGCACCATCTCGCGGACGCCGGCGGCGGCATCCGTCATGAAATGCACGACGAGCTGGGCGAGCGTCGCGGCGAAGACATGGTCGTCGAAGGGCAGCTCCTCGGCGTGCCCGTGGCGCACGTCCGCCCAGGGGAAACGCGCGGCCGCCGCGGCGGCGAAGCTCGCTGACGGGTCGACTGCTGCGACCTCTGTCTCGCCGAAGCGCCGCACGAGCACAGCCGTCAGGGCGCCGGGGCCACAGCCGACGTCGAGTGCGCGGCCGCCCTCGGGCAGCACGGCGAAGGCGGCGAACTCCTCCGCGAGGGGGATCGAGTAGCGGCCCATGAAGGCGTCGTACGCGGCGGCGGGCACCTCGAACGTCATGCGCGCGAGTGTAGGCCTGGGCGGCCGTCGCCGGTAGGTCCCCCGGAGCGGCGCCCGTGTCAGTCGAGTCCCGGGACGACGACCGGCGATCGCCGATCGACCGTGGTCCCGTCGCCGAGCTGCCCCACCTCGTTGACTCCCCACGCGTACGCGCGCCCGTCGGCTGTCACTCCCAGCGAGTGTTCCCCACTGACGGCCACCGCCACGAAGTTCGTGGCGCCGAGCACCTGGACCGGCGATCCCTTTCCGAGGGTCGTGCCGTCGCCGAGCTGGCCCCGGCTGTTGCGGCCGAACCCGTACGCGCGCCCGTCGGCCGTCACCACGAGCGAGTGGAAGGCGGCGGCGCTGGAGACGCCACCGGTGATGCCGGGGATCAGTGCGGGCGTCGAGCGGTCGGTTCTGTTGCCGAGGCCGAGCTGACCGTCCATGTTGCCGCCCCACGAATAGACCCGCCCGTCCGCGGCGATGGCCAGCGTGTGAGAGCCGCCCGCCGTGGCCGAGACGATCGAGGGGAGTCCAGAGACCTGCGCCGGCGAGTAGCGCCCCGGGTTGCCGTCGCCGAGACCTCCGTCCGGGAAGTATCCCCAGTTGTACAGCCGTCCATCCTCGGTGACCGCCACGGTGTGGCTGTAGTTCGTGCTCACCGAGATCGCATCGGTGATGCCGGGGACCACGACGGGGGTGGGGCGGTTCGTGTCGGTTCCGTCGCCGAGCGCGCCCTCGACGTTGTCACCCCACGCGTAGATGCGCCCGTCCGCCGAAAGCGCGAGCGAGTGCTCGAGACCGGCGGTCACCGCGACCGCGTCAGTGATTCCGGCGACGAGCACGGGAGAGAGCCGGCCGGTGGTGGTGCCGTCACCGAGTTGGCCCTTCAGGTTGGCGCCCCACCCGTAGATGCGCCCGTCCTCTGTGAGCGCGAGCGAGTAGGACTGGCCGGCCGCGACCGCGACGGCGCCGGTGATCCCAGGGACGACGACGGGTGAGCGTCGCTCAACGGTGGTCCCGTCGCCGAGCTGCCCGACGCGGTTGCTGCCCCACGCGAAGACACGCCCGTCCGCAGTGACCGCGAGCGAGTGGTCGCTGCCGGCGGCGACCGCGACGACGGTTCCTTCTCCCATGGGCACCGTCAGCGGCTCGCTCGTGACCGACTTCGTCGGATAGCCCGGCTTCTCGCCGGTCGCCGTCACAGAGATGGCCCTGCCGGCATCGTCCGCGACGACGGTGTAGCTGCTTCCGGTGGCGCCCGCGATCGGCACGCCGTTGCGGTTCCACTGGTAGCTCAGCGTGACCGGCGCAGGCCACCAGGCGCCGGGTGTCGCCGTCAGAGTGGATCCGACGGCGGGCTCTCCCACGATGACGGGTGTCTCGCCGTGGAGCAGACCCAGCGGGGTTGTGACCTGCACCGTGGCAGCGGGACCCACGCCGACCGCGTTGACCGCGACGATGCTGAGGTCGTAGGTCTTTCCGTACGAGAGTGTGATGTCGCGCCACCACGTGACTCCGGCGGGGATGACATAGGTCACGGCGGGCTCGATGCCGTCGGCGGGGCGCGTGATCCGATACTCCGTGACGGGGGATCCTCCATCGGAGGCCGGCGCCGACCAGTACAGCCTCGCGACGCGCCCGGAATCATCGAGGACCGCTTGCAGATTGCGCGGAGCGCCGGGAACGCTGTAGACGGATGCCGCCACCGGCGCCGTGGCTGCGCTCGTCCTCGACGTCGAGGCATATCCGGCCTTGGACCCGGTGACCTGCACCTTGAGGGTCTTGCCGAGGTCCTCGGGCTTCGGCACGTAGGTCCGCGAATCCGCTCCCGTGATCGCCGAACTCCCGCGGAACCACTGGTAGGCGTACGTGAGGGGCTGCGGGCCCCACGCCCCAGGCTCGGCCGTGAGGGTCGACGCGACGCGCACGTCGCCCATTATCGTGGGCGTCGCCGCTGTGAGGGTGCCCGTGGCCATCGTGACCGACGCCGTCCTCGCGGGGCCGCTGCCCACGGCGTTGAGCGGGATGACGGCGACGATGAAGACGCTTCCCGGGGCGAGGTTCGTGAAGGTCCGGGAACGGATGCCGGGTCCCACCGTCGTGGATCCGATGCTGGGCCCGCCGGTGCTGAGCCGCACGAGACGGTACCCCGTGATGGGGGAGCCCCCGTCGCTCGTGGGCGGCTTCCACGTCACCGTCGCGGTGCGGGCCGCGTCGTCCTTCGTGGCCGCGACGCTCGTCGCCGGGCCGGGGATCGTCGCGGTCGCCGACGCGGGGACGCGCGCCACCGCCGCCGCCTGAGCGGCGCTGGGCACCGCCGCCACGAGGAGCACCGCGGCCACGATGGCAGCGAGCAGAGAGCTGAGTCGTGCGAATCGCCTGGTCATGACGAACCCCCATCCGTCGAAGGTGCCGTCACTGCCACTGACGCGAACATCGGTCGACGATCAGCGGAGCGCACGGCACGTGAGGTGGTGCAGAAGAGCGAGGTCGAGTGAGCCCATCCCGGAACGGATGGGCCGATGGAGCCGATGGAGCACTCAGCGCCTCGCGGGTGCCGAGTGCTCCCGAAGCTAGCAGAGTCGCGCGCTCCTCTGTGAAGAGCGTCCGGGCGGGTAATCGATCTCATGACTCGGGGCGTAGCAAAGATGCCTTTCTCAACAAGTACTTGACGTGATACAGTACTTGCCATGACACAGGACGACGCTTTCGCAGCCGATCTGCTGCGCGGGCACACCGACACGATCGTGCTCGGCGTGCTCCGCCAGACCGACAGCTACGGCTTCGAGATCTACAAGGCGATCCGCGAGGCGACCGGCGGCGACCACGAGATCAAAGAAGCCACGCTCTACGCGACCTACCGCCGTCTCGAGAAGGACGGCCTCGTCGAGTCCTACTGGGGCGACGAGACGCAGGGTGGCCGCCGCAAGTACTACCGCATCACCGACGCAGGCCGAGCCGTCTACCGCTCGAAGGTCGCGGCCTGGGTCGCGACCCGCCGCATCATCGACACCCTCCTGAATGTCAACGACACCGCCGTGAAGGAACAGCCATGAACACCGACATCCACCGCCTTCTCGACGACGCGTTCCGCAGCGTCGACATGACGCCCGACGCACAGGACCTCAAAGAGGAGGTGCGCGCCAACCTCGTCGCCCGCGTCGAAGAGCTCGAGGCCGCGGGCGTCGCCCCGGCGACTGCCGCGCAGCGCGCGATCGCCGAGCTCGGCGATGTGCGCGATCTTCTGGGGGAGACGGATGCCGCGTCCCCCGCGGCCGAGCGCGAGACGGCGCAGGCGGCCTTCCTGCGGCACCGCGTGCGTCCCAAGACCGGCTTCGTCGTGCGGGTCGTCGTGTGGTCGCTCCTGCTCGTCATCGGACTCGTGCTCGTCGTCCTCGGCGCGACCGAGGTGCTCCCCATCCCGGGCGGCGCCCAGATCGGGCTGCTCGGACTCGCCGCGACGGCGCTCGGCATGCTCGTCGGCGACTCGCTCGCGCAGGAGACCACGACGAACCATCCGATGCCCTCCGCACGCGCGGGCGGGTACGGCCTCGCGAGCTTCCTCGCGCTCTACGGACTCGGCTTCGGCGGGCTCGTCGCGCTCGGCGTCCTCCCGATGTGGTGCGTCGTGTTCTCGGCGCTCGGGGTGATCGCCTCGATCATCCTGTTCGCCTTCCTCGGCGCGAGCCAGACCAATCGCAAGAAGGCCTGGACGCGCACGCAGTGGCAGGACCACGTCAGCAACCGCTTCGAGGAAGAGCCCGAGACCGCCGCGCGGTTCGGCATCTACACGGCAGTCATCTGGACCGTCACGTTCGCCGTCATCGTCGTGCTCGTCTTCACGGTCGGCTGGTGGTGGGCGCCGCTCGCCTTCGTCGGCGGCTTCGCGACGATGCTGATCGTGCTCGCACGCATGCTCTTCGGTCCCCGCAAGACCGCCTGATCCGGCGCGGCGTCGCGCCGCACAGTTCGACCCATCAAGAAGGAAGGGATGCTCCGCCATGCCTGAAAACACCCCCGCGATCGTCGCGGAAGACCTCGTGAAGGTCTACCCAGGCCGTGCGCGCAGACCCGCCGTGCGCGCCCTCGACGGCCTGAGCTTCACGGTCCCCGCCGGCCGGGTATTCGGACTCCTGGGTCCGAACGGCGCCGGCAAGTCCACCACGACCAAGATCCTCACGACGCTGTCGCGACCCACGAGCGGCGCCGCCCGCGTCGATGGGCACGACGTCCTGCGCAGTGCCGACGCCGTCCGCGCCGCGATCGGCTACGTGTCGCAGGGGTCGAGCACGGATCCGCTGCTCACCGCGACGGAGAACCTCGAGATCGCCGCCCGCCTGCGCGGGGTCGGTGCCGCCGACGCGAAGAGGCGGTCCGCGCGCCTGCTCGACGAGTTCGGGCTGGCCGAGGCATCCCGTCGCCCTGTCTCGACCTTCTCGGGAGGCATGCGCCGCCGGCTCGATGTCGCCGCGGCCCTCGTCCACCGCCCGCGGGTCCTGTTCCTCGACGAGCCCACGACGGGTCTCGACCCCGAGGCGCGCGCCGCGATGTGGGCCGAGATCCGGCGCCTGTCCGGCGAGGAGGCCCTCACTGTCGTCCTGACGACGCACTACATGGAAGAGGCGGACCGCCTCGCCGACGAGCTGCTGCTGGTCAACGGTGGACAGGCCGTCGTGCAGGGGACGCCCGCCGCGCTCAAGGCGGCGCTGCACGGAGACTCGCTGCGCGTCTCGCTCATCGAGCCCGATCCCGCCGCCGTCCGCGCCGCGGTCGCCCAGGTCGCGGGCCTGCGCGACATCGTGGTCGAGGCATCCGGAACCGACGGCGTCCTCGCCGCCCGCACCGACGACGCCTCGGCGGCCGTCGGCGCCGTGATCGCCGCACTGGATGCCGCGGGCATCCGGTTCGGGCAGGTCGCGGCATCCCACCCCACCCTCGATGACGTGTACCTGCACTTCGTCGGCCGCACGTTCGGCGAGGCAGGCCCCGCCGAGATCCAGACAGGAGCGGCAGCATGACCGCTGTATCGATTCCCCTCAACGCCCCCGCCCGTGCCGGCTGGTTCACGCAGACGAGCCAGGTGCTGCGCCGCTGGATGATCTCGAGCTGGCGGCAGGCGTGGGGCCCCGTCATGTCGCTCATCCAGCCGGTCATCTGGATCCTGCTGTTCGGCGCCGTCTTCTCGTCGCTGGGCACTCTGCCGCAGTTCGGCGGCGAGGGGTACATCGACTACCTCGTGCCGGGCATCCTCATGATGACGGTGCTCTACTCGGGCGCGTGGGCCGGCACGGGGTACATCGACGACATCGACTCCGGCGTCATGGACCAGTACCTGACCTCGCCGATCTCGCGCACGGCGATCATCACGGGCCAGCTCGTGCAGCAGCTCGTCGTCAATGTCCTGCAGTCGCTCGTCGTGCTGGGCATCGGGTGGCTCGCGGGCGCGCGCTACCCGGGCGGCATCGGCGGCATGGCCGCAGCCCTCGGCGTCGCGACGCTGCTCGCGACGATCTTCTGCTCGATGTCGACGGCGGTCGCGCTCACGACGCGCAACCAGATCGCGCTCATCAGCCTGTCGCAGCTCATCGTGCTGCCCGCGACGTTCCTGTCCACGACGATGATGCCCCAGGACCTCATGCCCGAGTGGGTGCAGGACGTCTCGAAGTGGAACCCCATGACGTGGGCCGTCGAGCTCGGTCGCGGGGGACTGGACGGGCAGTATCCGGATGCCGCATGGCTGCAGGCGGCCGGGCTCGCGGTGCTCGCTGTCCTCGCGTTCGTGTGGTCGGTCCGCGCGATCCGCGCCTATCAGCGCTCGATCTGACGCCCGCCCCTGTGCCGTTTCGTCTCGTCGCTTCGCTCCTCGCTCAACGACCGGGTGCTGTCAGAACCCCTTCCAGCGCCGCCCGAACCCGAGGCTCAGGATCGCCGTGAGGTAGGTCGCGCTCGCCAGGACGAGCGTCGTCGTGAGCCCGAGCGCGTCGATGCCGATGCCCGCGAGGAGGCTGCCGAGCGGCATCGCCGCCGTCACGCCTGCCGTTATCGCGCCGATGACGCGCGCGCGGATGTCGGGCGGCACGAGAGTGAAGAGCGCCGAGTCGATGAGCGGATTGAGGGGCCCGGCCGCGAGTCCCGACAGCACGAGGACGACGGCGACGACGGGGAACGGCGGAGCGAGCGCCATCGTCAGGTACGGCGGGACCCCGCACAGCAGGAAGAGCACGACGAACAGCCCGTGGCGGGGCAGCCGGTCGCCGATGATGCCGTACAGCGCCGCTCCGACGAGCGCGCCGCCCGACATGCACGCGATCATGATGCCGAGTTCGGCGCCGCCGTGTCCGAGGGTCTCGGCGTAGACGGGCTTGAGAACGGTGATGCCCGCGATGTCGACAGCGTTCGTCACGACGACCAGGAGAACCACGGCCCGGATGAGCGGCGTCCGCCACACGAAGCGGATCCCGGCCGTGATGCCGCGCCATCCGCCCGTCTCCTCGCGCTCGTGGTCGTGAGTCGCGAGGGCCATCCGCGGGACGAACGCGATGGTCAGCACGATCGCGACGGCGAAGGCGATGCCGTTGACGATCATCGCGGGCGCTGCGCCGACCGTCGCGATGAGCAGTCCCGCGAGCGCCGCGCCGAGCATCATCGCCGTCCGTGAGACGGTCGCCTGCGCCGCGGCGGCCCGGGGGAGGTCCACCCCGGCGAGTTCGGCGAGTTCGGGCAGCTGGCTGAACCGTGCGGACGAGCCGGGCGCGTCGAGCAGGTTCGACAGGAACACGAGCACGAGGAGCGCCCACAGCGGCAGGGCGTCGAGCGATGCGAGCAGGGGGACCGCGAGCACCGTCAACCCGCTCGCGGCGTCGGCCGCGATGCTCGCGCGCCGGAAGCCGAGCCGATCGACGACGACTCCGCCGATGAGCCCGCCCACGACGAGCGGCAGCGTCGCGGCGACGCCCGCTGCCGCCGCGGCGAGGGGAGTGCCGCCGATGTCGAGGGCGATGAGGGGGATCGCGACAGTCGTGATCGCGTTGCCCGCCCGCGAGACGCCGTCGGCGGCGAGCAGCGCGACGAGCGGAGTTCGGCGGGTCGTGGTCGGCGAGCTCATGGCCGGTGGAACGCCGAGTAGATGAGGCGCACGGGCTCGGCTCCCGCTCGCGTGCGGTCGCCGGCCCGGTCGTGCCAGCGGCGCCCGAGCGCTTCGAGTTCGTCGCTCAGCTCCTGCAGCTCGCCGGCCGTGACCCACAGCAGGTCGTCGCTCTGCGTCGCTGCGGCGATCCACTCGGCCGGCAGGTCGGCCTCGGACTCGAGGTAGGCGAGCTGCTCCGCGGCATACCCCTGCACGATCGCGCGGCGGAAGGCGACCCCCGCCTCGCGCCGGGCGGGATCGGCCTGCAGCTCCGCCGGATCGAAGCTCGTGTACTCGGCCGACGCGCGCCACCAGCGCTCGCGGCCGTCCCGTGCGAGCTCGGGCGCATGCTCGACGAATCCGTGCTTCTCGAGCGTCGCGAGGTGGTAGCTGATGGATCCGGATGCCGCGCCCAGCCGTTCTCCGAGGGCCCCGACGCTCAGGGGGCCGTCGGAGCGCAGCATCCCGATGATCTTGAGTCGCAGGGGGTGAGCCATCGCGCGCAGCGCCGACGGATCTTCGACGTGGATCTCGCGGGAGGACTGTTCGGACATGGCTCGAGGATAGTTCCACAAGAGATGTTGTGCAATGACTCTTGCCGAATATGGATCCGCGGTCGTGGAGCTCGACGAGGCGTACATCGTCACCGCTCGCCGAGGCCTGCCCGCCCGGCGGCCGCGCTCAGGCCAGCGCGTCGACGATCGGGCGGAACTTCACGCGCGTCTCGAGCAGCTCCGTCTCGGGGTCGCTCCCCGCCACGATCCCCGCTCCTGCGTGCGCGACGACCGGCAGCGTCGGGGAGCCGACCGAGCCCACACCCACCTGCGCGCAGCGCAGCGCGATCGCCCACTCCCCGTCGCCGTTGCCGTCGATCCACCCGACAGGACCGGCATAGCGCCCGCGGTCGAACGGCTCGATCCGGCGGATCACCTCGATCGCGGCATCCGTCGGCGTTCCTGCCACGGCGGCCGTCGGGTGCAGCGCCGCGACGAGGTCGAGCGCCGACGCATGATCGTGCAGATCGCCCGCGACGTCGGTCGCGAGGTGCCACAGGTTGGGAAGCTCGAGCGCGAACGGCTCGGCGTCGGCCCGCAGCTCACGCGTGTGCGGAGCGAGCGAGTCGAGCACGCTCTGCACGGCGTAGCGGTGCTCGTCGAGGTCCTTGTCGCTGTGGGCGAGGGCGACGGATGCTTCGGCGTCGTCATCCGCGTCTGCGCCGCGCGGGAACGTCCCGGCCAGCACACGCGCCGTCACCGTGCCGCCCGAGACCGTGACGAGCGTCTCGGGGCTCGCGCCGATGAGGCCGTCGACGGCGAAGGTCCACGTGTCGGGGTAGCCCCCCGCGAGGGCGCGCACGAGGCGGCGCAGATCCGCGTCCGCGGGGACGGTGCCCACGAGGTCGCGCGCGAGCACGACCTTGCGCACTTCGCCGGCCTCGATCGCGTCGAGCGCCGCGCGCACGGCGGCCTGGTAGCCGGCGGGGTCGAGGGCGCCGGGGCCGAGGGTCGCAGACCAGTACGGCCCGTAGGGGAGGGGCTCGGGGGATGCCGCGGACTCGGAGTCTTCGGCGTGCACGCTGGTGAGCCATGCGACGCCGTCGCGTCGCCCGATGATCGTCTGCGGCACGACGAGCCGGCTCGAAGACCGCGACCGCGGATCGAAGGCGAGAGCGCCGAAGGCGACGAGTCCCGTGCCGGGGAGGGCGACCGTGTCGTCGATGACGGCCTCGGCCACGATCGCGCGCCAGGCCGCGGCCGGGTCGGAGCCGTGGGCGCTCTCGGCGACGATGTCGCCGACGCCGATGATGCCGTCGCCGCGGCGCAGCCACGCGAGCGGCGACCGCGGATCGGCGAAAGCGAGGATGTCGCTGTCGGGATCGATCTCGCGGGTCCGGGCCACCAGGCGCGGCGGGCGGGACGGGTCGATCACGATGTCCAGCCTAGACTCGCCACATGGCCCAGGATTCCCGCCCCGCCCGGCCCGCGCCGGGCACGCGTCTGGTCTTCCGCTGGCGCAAGTGGGACGGCGGGGTGCACTGGGAGCACGAATGCGTGTACCTCGGCGCCGACGAGTGGGGCGAGTGGTTCGGACAGCCGACGGGCTGGCGCAGCCGCCGCCCGGGCCGCGACTTCGCCGTCGAGACGCCGAACGTCACGCTGCTCCCGCCGAGCGGCGACTTCGCGGCGACCTTCAACGCCGAGCCGGGCGCCTATCGCGTCTACATCGACATCGCGTGGGACCTGCGCTGGGACGGCGACGAGCCGACCGGCGTCGACATGGACCTCGACGTCGTGGACACGCGCGACGGGCGGGGCATCTGGATCGACGACCGCGACGAGTGGGACGAGCACCGCGTCGCGTACGGCTACCCGCGCGAGCTCGTCGAGCATCTCGAGCAGCTCGCCGTCGACCTCGAGCGCCGCGTCACGGACCGCATCGCGCCCTACGACCTCGCGACGCCGCGGCACTGGCTCGACCGGCTCGCCGCCCTCGGCGGCTCCGCGACGGACGCCTAGACTCGACGGGTGACGCCCAGCTCCGCCGAAGACCCGAACCGCGCCGATCTCGGCAAGGACCCGAAGCGCGTCAGCGGCATGTTCGACGAGGTCGCGCGCGGCTACGACCGCACCAACACGGTGCTGAGCCTCGGCAACGACCAGCTGTGGCGCGTCGCCACGACCCGCGCGGTCGCGCCGCGCAAGGGGCAGCGCATCCTCGACCTCGCCGCCGGCACCGGTGCGTCGAGCGTGAGTATCGCCCGCTCGGGGGCCGAGGTCGTGGCCGCGGACTTCTCTCCGGGCATGATCGCCGAAGGGCGGCGCAGGCACACCGGCATCCCGAATCTGTCCTTCACAGAGGCGGATGCCACGGCCCTGCCCTTCGCGGACGCCGAGTTCGATGCCGTCACGATGTCGTTCGGACTGCGCAACGTCAACGATCCCAAGAAGGCCCTGCGAGAGCTGCTGCGCGTGACGAAGCCGGGCGGACGCCTCGTCGTGTGCGAGTTCTCGCACCCGCCGTCGCCCAGCTTCAACGGCCTCTACCGCTTCTACAACGACCGCATCCTGCCTGTCGTCGCGAAGACCGTGAGCTCGAACGCCGAGGCCTACGACTACCTCAACGAGTCGATCAAGGACTGGCCGGACCAGGCGACGCTGTCGTCGTGGATCCGCGATGCGGGATGGACGGATGTCGCCTACCGCAACCTCTCGTTCGGAATCGTGGCCCTCCACCGGGCCCGCAAGCCCGCCCGGTAGGCTGTATCCGTGACTCCGTCAGCGCCGCGTTCGCGCCTTGCGAGCAAGCTGGGCCTCACCGACCGAATCTTCGCGGGCCCGCGCTCGCGCCGCCTGCTCGCGACGGTCGAGGCCGGGCTCGACCAGGTCGACGACCGGCTCCGCGAAGAGCTGCGGGTCGCCGACCCGATTGCCGATGCGACGAGCCGCTACCTCTACGAGGCGGGCGGCAAGCGCGTGCGCCCGATGCTCGCGCTGCTCACGGCGCAGCTCGGCGAGGGTACGACGGACGAGGTCGTCCAGGGCGCCACGGCGCTCGAGATGACGCACCTCGGCTCGCTGTACCACGACGACGTGATGGATGCCGCCGACAAGCGGCGCGGCATCCCGAGCGCTCACGCGGTGTGGGGCAACAGCATCGCGATCCTGACGGGCGACCTGCTCTTCTCGCGGGCGAGCCAGATCATGGCGCGGCACGGCGATCGCGCCATCCGGCTGCAGTCCGACACCTTCGAGCGACTCGTCCTCGGGCAGATGCACGAGACGGTGGGCCCGCAGGAGGGCGACGATCCCGTCGAGTTCTACCTGCAGGTGCTCTCCGACAAGACCGGCTCGCTCATCGCGGCGGCGGCGCAGGCGGGTGTCATCTTCAGCGGCGCTCCCGCCGAGTTCGAGGATCCGATCTTCACGTTCGGCGACAAGGCGGGCGTCGCCTTCCAGCTGCTCGACGACGTCATCGACCTCTCGGCCGACCCCGACGAGACCGGCAAGGTTCCGGGCACCGACCTGCGCGCGGGCGTGCCGACGATGCCGTACCTGCTGCTGACGCGGCGCGAGGACGCGGCATCCACCGCTCTGCGCGTCCAGATCGACGAGGGCGTCGCGCGAATCGCCGACGGAGCCGACCCCGAGCTGCTCGACGAGCCGCTCGCCGCGCTGCGCGAGCACGATGCGACGCGGGCCACTCTCGACCTCGCCCACGCGTGGTCGCGCGAGGCGATCGACGCGCTCGACCCGATCCCCGACGGTCCCGTCCGCGAGGCGCTCACGCGCTTCGCGCAGGCCGTGGCGGACCGCTCCAGCTGACCCTGCTCGCACGCCCGCACCCTCGGGGCGGCGCCTGGCCGAGCATTGAAAGGACCTCCATGACGAAGCTCCGACTCGCGATCGTCGGCGCAGGCCCGGCGGGCATCTACGCCGCCGACATCCTGCTCAAGGCGGAGCGCAAGTTCGACGTGTCGATCGACCTCTTCGAGCACCTCCCTGCGCCGTACGGTCTCGTCCGCTACGGCGTCGCACCCGACCACCCGCGCATCAAGGGCATCATCACGGCCCTGCGCGAAGTGCTCGACCGCGGCGACATCCGCATCTTCGGCAACGTCCGCTTCGGCGAGGACATCACGCTCGACGACCTCAAGAAGCACTACAACGCCGTCATCTTCGCGACCGGCGCGACGCGCGACGCGGATCTCGACATCCCCGGCATCGACGCCGAGGGCTCGTACGGCGCGGCCGACTTCGTGAGCTGGTTCGACGGCCACCCCGACGTGCCGCGCGAGTGGCCGCTCGACGCGTCGTCGGTCGCCGTCATCGGCAACGGCAACGTCGCGCTCGATGTCTCGCGCATGCTCGCGAAGCACGCGGACGACCTGCTGCCCACCGAGATCCCCGCGAACGTCTACGAGGGGCTGAAGGCCTCGCCCGTCACCGACGTGCACGTCTTCGGGCGCCGCGGCCCCGCGCAGGTGAAGTTCACGCCGCTCGAGCTGCGCGAGCTCGGCGAGCTGAAGGACGTCGACACCGTCATCTACGACGAGGACTTCGACTACGACGAGGCCTCCAAGGCGGCCATCGCGAGCAACAAGCAGGTCATGGTCATCGACCGCGTCCTGCAGGCGTGGCGCAAGCGTCCGGCCGCGAACAACGCGGGCGGCGAGGCATCCCGTCGTCTGCATCTGCACTTCTACGCCAAGCCGCTCGAGGTCGTGAAGGACGCCGACGGCCGCGTCGCGGCGTTCCGCTGGGAGCGCACGCGTCCCGACGGGGCAGGCGGAGTCGTCGGCACGGGCGAGATCCGCGAGATCGCGGTGCAGGCGCTCTACCGCGCCGTCGGCTACTTCGGCTCGGCGCTTCCCGGCGTCCCCTTCGACGAGCGCCACGGCGTCATCCCGAACCACGAGGGCCAGGCGCTGCATCCCGACTCGAACGAGCGCGTGCCGGGCGTCTACGCGACGGGCTGGATCAAACGCGGACCCGTCGGCCTCATCGGCCACACCAAGTCCGACGCGATGGAGACCATCCGCCACCTCATCAACGACCAGGGCTCGTGGTGGCAGCCCGTCGAGACCTCGGAGGAGGCGATCCCCGCCCTCCTCGCCGAGCGCGGCGTCGCCTGGACCGACCTGTCCGGCTGGCACCGCCTCGACGAGCACGAGATCGCGCTCGGAGCTCCGCACGCGCGGGCGCGAATCAAGGTCGTCCCGCGCGACGAGATGGTCGCGGTCTCGCGCGGCTGACCGCGCGGCCACTGCCGGAGGACTTGGCGCCACGGGAGGATTCGACCGGGCGCGTGAGTCCTCCGAACCTGTCATCTCCTCCCGGTGCGCACACCCCGAAGGCGACGGATGCCGCGTCCCGCGCACCTCAATAGGCTGAGGCCATGGCCGGCGAGTGGGTTCCCGACATCCTCGGGGAGGGGTTCGAGCAGCTCACGCTGCCGCTGGGGGACGATGAAGAGGGCCCCGTGGTCGCGACGCTCGTGCGCAGCATCCCTAATCCCGTCCGCATGCTCGCTCGGCCGCTGCGCGACGTCGACGTGCTCTCGGTGCACGGATGGTCGGATTACTTCTTCCAGCCCGCGCAGGCGCATTTCTGGACGCGGCTCGGCGCGCGCTTCCACGCACTCGACCTGCGCAAGTACGGTCGGAGCCTGCGCGAGGGGCAGACGCCGGGCTTCATCACGCGCCTGCGAGACTACGACGCCGACATCGCCGCGGCGCTGCGGGCGATCGGACGTCGCCGGGGCCGACGGCTCGTGCTCGTCGGGCACTCGACGGGCGGGCTGACGCTCGCGCTCTGGGCGAACCGCCACCGCGGGCGCGCCGACGCGCTCGTGCTCAACAGCCCGTGGCTCGAGCTGCAGCTGGGCGCGGTCGGGCGGCAGGCGCTCGCGCCGCTCGTGCAGGCGCGGGCGCGGTGGGATCCGCGGGGCACGCAGGCGACGCTCGACTTCGGCTTCTACGCTCGGGCTCAGCGCGAGGTCGGCGCGCTGCCGGTCGAGGCGTATCGCGCCGAGTGGCGTCCCGAGTTCGGATTCGCGACCAACCCGGCATGGCTCGCCGCGATCCTGGACGGCCACCGCCGCATCGCGACGGGGATCGAAACGGGATGCCCCGTCCTCGTGCTGCTCTCGGCGCGGTCGTCGCTGCAGGTGACGTGGTCGCCCGACATGGCGTCGTCCGATTCGGTGCTCGTCGTCGACGAGATCGCTCGCGCCGCGACGAAGCTCGGCCGCGACGTCACCGTGACGCGCATCGACGGCGCGCTGCACGACGTCTTCCTCTCGCGCCCCGAGGCGCGCGACGCCGCGTACCGCGCGGTCGACAGATGGCTGCTGCGGGGAGCGCTCGCGGGCGCGTGACGCCCTTCCGGATGTCGGCGGATCGGCCTAGCCTGATCCCGTCGGCCGGAGGAAGGAATCCCCTCGCAGATGGCCGACTGGCACCCCATCCTCAGCGCCGTCGAAGGCCCCACCGGCACGTGGCGCATGCTCGACGCGCAGGGCCGACTGTACGGCTCCGTCGAGATCCGGCGCATCATGAACGGCGCCGATGTCCGCTACAAGGCCGTCTACCGCGGCGAGGTCATCGGCTGGTCGACGAGCCTCAAGCTCGCGTGCGAGCGCGTGCACGGCGCGTACGTCCGCGCGCACGGTCCGGGCGGCGGCCCCATCGCGGACTGGGGAGGGCAGCGCCCCCGCGCGGGAGCGTGACCGGCGCGCCGGGGCGATCCCGCCCCGACCTCAACCGAAAGCCGGGATGCCCGTGATCTTCGCGCCGAGGATGAGCGTGTGCATCTCGTCCGTGCCCTCGTACGTGCGCACGGACTCGAGGTTGTTCGCGTGCCGCAGCGGCGAGTGCTCGAGCGTCACACCGTTGCCGCCGAGGATCGTCCGGGCGGTGCGGGCGACCTCGATCGCGACGCGGGTGTTGTTGAGCTTGCCCATCGAGATCTGCTCGTGCGCGAGAATTCCGGCGTCCTTGAGACGGCCGAGCTGCAGCGCCAGCAGGAAGCCCTTGTCGATCTCGAGCGCCATGTCGACGAGCTTCTGCTGCGTGAGCTGGTACGCCGCGATGGGGCGGCCGAACTGCAGGCGCTCGAGGGCGTACTCGCGGGCGGCGGTCCAGCTGTCGCGCGCGGCGCCCATCACGCCCCACGCGATGCCGTAGCGGGCCTCGTTGAGGCACGTGAAAGGTCCGCTCAGACCGCGCGCGCCGGGCATGAGCGCCGACGCGGGGAGGCGCACGTCGTCGAGCGCGATGTCGCACTGCACCGAGGCGCGCATCGAGAGCTTGGGCTCGATCGGCGTCGCCGTGAAGCCGCGCGTCGCGGTCGGCACGACGAAGCCGCGCACGCCGTCGTCGGTCTGCGCCCACACGACGGCGACATCGGCGATCGAGGCGAGCCCGATCCAGCGCTTCGCCCCCGTGATGATCCAGTCCTCGCCGTCGCGCCGCGCGAAGGTCGTCATGCTCGCGGGGTCGGACCCCGCGCCCGGCTCGGTGAGGGCGAAGCATCCGATCGCCTCGCCCGCCGCCATCCGCGGCAGCCACTCCTGCTTCTGCTCCTCGGAGCCGTGCTTGTGGATCGCGGTCATCGCAAGCGAGCCCTGCACCGACATGAAGGTGCGCAGGCCCGAGTCGCCCGCCTCGACCTCGGCGGCGGCGAGGCCGTACTCGACGGCCGAGCGCCCTGCGCAGCCGTAGCCGTCCAGGTCCAGGCCGAGCAGCCCCAGCGCGGCCATCGGCGCGACGATCTCGCGCGGGAACACCGCGCGCTCGAACCAGTCGGCGATGTTCGGACGGATGACCTCGTCGACGAACGCGCGCACGCGGTCGCGGAACGCGATCTCGGCCTCCGTGAGGAGGGTGTCGAACGAGATGAGGTCGGTGGGCTGCAAGAGCGGATCCTTTCGCAGGCGGCACGGGATGCGGCAACGGGCGGGCGGCTGACCCCACTGTAGAGCGGGTCCACGCGGCTAGACTGTGCGCTCACGACAATGCACAGATGGTGCTGTTGTCTCCGCACATGCTTCCTGGAGCCCGCCGATGGTCTCGCTTGTTCAGCTCGTCTCCGCCGTGGGTCCCGCGCTGCTCCCCGTGGGCTCTGCCGCGCGCGGCCCCGTCGAGCTTGCGGGCGTGCACATCTCGGAGCTGCCCGACCCCACGCCGTATCTCGAGGGGGGCGAGCTCTTCCTGACGACCGGCATGCCCCTCAGCAGTGCGGCGGCGGGCACCCGGGACTACGTCGCACGGCTCTCGGGCCGCGGCGTGCGCGCACTCGTCCTGGGGCTCGGTCCCATCCACGCAGAGACCCCGCCCGCACTGCGCGACGCGTGCGAGGAGTTCGGGATGCCGCTGCTCGTCGTCCCCGCGCAGCACGCGTTCCGCACCGTCACGACCGGCTATTGGGACCTCGTCGCGGCCGAGGGCCAGGCGGGGCTCGTGCGGCAGATCGGGACGCAGACCTCGGTCGTCCGCGAGGCGGCCGGCGCCGACGGAGGCGCGGGCGTCGCGCGTCTCGTCGCGCAGGCGCTCGGAAGCTGGGCCGCCGTCTTCCCCTTCGACGGAGGCGAGCCCGCGATCTGGCCCGCGAGCGCGGCGGGGGTGCTGCCCGCGCTCGCGACCGAGCTGCGCCGCTTCTCGCAGCGCGGCGACGTCGGGTCGGCGACCTTCCCGCTGCACGGCTTCGACGTCAGCGCGTACCCGATCGGCGACGGCGACCGCGCCGTCGCGGCGTTCGTCGTCGGCACGACCCGCCGCTTCTCGCGCACCGACCGCCAGCTCATCCTGACGGCGACGGCGGCGCTCAGCCTGCGCGCGAGCCTCGCGGGCGGCACGCGCGCGGCCGAGCTGGCGATCCAGACGGCGCTCGCGGGACTGCTCATCGCCGACGAGGTGACGGCGGCGCAGGCGCTCGCGGCCGCCGCCGGCGCGCGGCCCATCCCGGCTGCGCTGCGGGTGTTCGTCGTCGCGCCCGCACGCGGCGACGCCGAGACACCCCGCACGGTCCCCGCCGAGGCGGCGCTCGCCGAGCTCGTGCGGCGCGACCTCGTGACGGCCGAGACCGCCGAGCGGTCGCGTCCCGTGCTCGCGACGACGATCGACGGATGCCTCGTCGCGCTGCTCGAGGCCGGGCACGACGACGGCGCAGAGGGTGAGGCGCCGCATCCCGATCACGATGACGGGCCGTACGCGCTCGCGGGGTCGCTCACGGGACCCGTGCCGCCGGGGAGCCTGCGCTCCGCGACAGCCCTCGCGCTGCGCACGGCGCGGCGCGCTCCCGCCGGCACCATCCTGCCCGCGGGGGACAGCGGCGACACGTCCCGCGGGGAGGCGGCCGCGGCCCTGCTCGAGGGGTACACGCGAGCACCGCTCGTCGACGCGGTGCGCGGGTATCTGCGCCACCGTGGCAGCTGGGAGCACGCGGCGCGCGACCTCGGCGTGCACCGCAACACGGTGCGGGCGCGCGTCCGCACGGCGCGCGAGACGCTCGGCCTCGATCTCGACGATCCGGACCTCGCCGCCGAGCTGTGGATCGCCCTCCGCGATCGCGGATCGACTCTGTCCTGAGAGCACCGTCACCGCGAGATTCCTGTGCGCGCACGCCATAGGAGCGCGGACTCCACCGCCGTAGCGTGACTGCGGCGTTGCCCGAGCGCCCAATCTCGGCATCCCATCCCTCTCTCGTTCAATGACGATCGAAAGGCAGAAATGACGACCGACCCCGTGAAGACGGCGGCGCTCGACGACAGCGAGCACCTGCAGGTGCTGGGCTACGACGACACCTTCAACCGCTCCATGAGCCTGTGGGCGAACTTCGCCCTCGGCTTCACCTACCTCTCGCCGCTCGTCGGCGTGTACTCGCTCTTCGCGCTCGCGCTGAGCGTCGGCGGTCCGCCGTCGATCTGGTGGATCCTCATCGTCGGCGCGGGGCAGCTGCTCGTCTCGCTCGTCTTCGGCGAGGTCGTCTCGCAGTACCCGATCCACGGAGGCATCTACCCGTGGGCGCGGCGCCTGTGGGGTCGGCGATACGCGTGGATGGCGGCCTGGGTCTACATCTGGGCCATGATCGTGACGATCACGGCAGTCTCGGAGTACGGCTCGGGCTTCGCCGCGAGCCTCTTCGGCCTCGAGGCGACGCCCACCACGACCCTCCTGCTGACACTCGCCCTGCTCGTCATCGCTCTCGTCATCAACTTCTCGGGCACGCAGTGGCTCGCCCGCGTCGCGCGCATCGGCCTCGCCGCGGAGCTCATCGGCGTCATCGGCGTCGGCCTGTATCTGCTGATCTTCCAGCGCAAGCAGGAGTTCGGCATCTTCTTCGACACGATGGGCGTCGAGGGCGACGGCAGCTACGCGACGGCGTTCTTCGGCGCGGCGCTCGCGGGCCTCTTCCTCTTCTACGGCTTCGAGGCGTGCGGCGATGTCGCCGAAGAGGTGTCGCAGCCGGCGCGCCGCGTGCCTCGCGCGATGATCCTGACGATCCTCGTCGGCGGCGTCTCGGCGCTCTTCTCGTTCGGCGGCTATGTGCTCGCCGCGCCCAACCTGCAGGAGATCGTCAACGGCGAGGATGCCGACCCGATCCCGGGGATCCTCGAGGCGACCCTCGGCGAGGTCGGAGCCAAGATCTTCCTCGTCATCGCCGTGACCGCGTTCCTCTCGTGCGTCCTGAGCCTGCAGGCCGCCGCGAGCCGGCTGCTCTTCTCGTTCGGCCGTGACGGCATGCTGCCCGGCCACCGCTGGCTCTCGCGCATCTCGCCGCGCAGCAAGGTGCCGACCAACGCGCTCATCGTCTCGTGCACGATCCCCGCGATCATCGCGGTGCTCGTGTGGCTCAACGCCGACCTGCTCGTCGCCGTCACGTCGTTCGCGGTGCTCGGCATCTACGTCGCATTCCAGATGGTCGTGCTCGGCGCCCTCCGCCAGCGCCTCCGCGGCTGGCGCCCCGCGGGGCCCTTCTCGCTCGGCGCATGGGGCTTCGTCGTCAACATCCTCGCGCTCGCCTACGGCATCTTCGCGATGGTGCTGCTCGCGACGCCCGGGTCGTCGGGTGTCTTCTTCACCGACTGGATCGTGCTGTTCGGGCTCGCCGTCGTCGTCGTGATCGGCCTCGTCTACCTGCTGGTCGCGCGCCCCGACAAGCTCTCGGACGCACCCGCCGACGACGCCGTCGCGGTCGCCGACGAGCTCCGTCGGCGCACGGGGGCGATCCGCACCGTCAGCAGCTGAGGTTCCCGCACCGCAGTGGTGGCCCGTCGGAGCGATCCGGCGGGCCATGGCGTCGTCCGGGGCGGACAGCAGATCGCGACGTACACCGACCCGCGGCGTCATGCGCCGTTATGGACGGATGCCGCTGCCGCGCGCGGGGTCATGATCGTGACACCCCGGCGCACCTGCGCGGGGAGCGATCCGCGCGGGCCGCACGCGCGCAGAAGGCGAGTGCCGATGTCTCTCCTCCCGCCGGGCTTCCGCGATCCGTCCGAGAGCGCCGTGTACGACAGCATCCTGGATCTCATCGGCAGCACTCCGCTCGTGAGGCTCAACGTCCTCACGCAGGACGTGCCCGCCGCCGTCTACGTCAAACTCGACCACTTCAACGTCGGCGGGTCGTCGAAGGACCGCATCGGACTGCACATCCTGCGCGAGGCGCTCGCCGCGGGCGAGCTCGACGGCGTGACCCGCATCGTCGAGACGGGTCAGGGCAACACCTCGCTCGGGCTGGCGCTCGCGGGTGCGCGCGCCGGGCTCGCCTCGACCGTCATCGCGAAGCCCGACCTCTCTCCGCAGAAGCTCAACCTGCTCCGGATGCTGGGGGTCGAGGTGATCCCCGGGCGCTTCGACGTCGACCACGACGACCCCGAGCACGCGGGAGGTCGCGACGCGGCTCGAGGAGCAGCGTCCGGGCACGTGGTGGAGCAGGCAGCAGGAGGTCGCGAGCAATCCCGCCGCCCACTACCTGTCGACGGGACCGGAGGTGTGGGGCCAGACGCGTGAGGGAGTCACGCACTTCGTCGCCGCGATCGCGACGGGCGGCACCGTGAGCGGCACGGGCCGATATCTGCGCGAGCAGAATCCTGCGATCGAGGTGATCGGCACGACCTTCGACCTGCCTGAGAAGCCCTGGGCCGAGAGCGGCCTCAACAAGACCTTCCATCGGCACGACGGCTACGAGCAGCTCGAGCAGGACTGGCCCGCCAATATCGACCTCGACGTCGTGACGCGGCTCGAGGCGCGCACGAAGCCCGAGGTCATCGATTTCGCGTTCCACCTGGCCCGCGCAGAGGGTCTCCTGCTCGGACCCAGCTCGGTGCTGAGCGTCAAGGTCGCCCTCGAGCTCGCGGCGGAGGCGACGGCGGTCGACGTCTTCGTGGTCTTCTCCGCCGACCACGCACGCGACTACGTCTCGGCCGAGTACGACGAGGACTGGCTGCGTGCGCACGATCTCGGCGAGATCGCCGACCGGTGGTTCCCGGGTGCGCAGGCCCCGGCGGGCGGGGCGGCGAGCGTCGGCGCATGACGGGACTTGACGCCGTATGACGCACGACCCGGACGCGGCGTGCAGGGCTCGCCATACGATGCGGCGGACGGGGCGCGGACGGCGTCCCCGGCAGGGGAGGACACCATGAGCCGCATCCCGATCGGGATCGATCTCGAGGGCGACGGCGCGCATCCGGCGGCCTGGCGGGTGTCGCACCATTCGCCGGCGGAGCTGTTCGACCCCCGCCTGATCGCGGCGCGCATCGCCGCCGTCGACGCCGCGGGACTGGGCTTCGCGACTTTCCCGGAACGGCAGGATGCGGCATCCGGGCCCGACGTCCTCGCGGCGCTCGACCCGATCGAGACGGCGTCCTTCGCCGCGGCCTCGAGCACCCGCATCGGTCTCGTGCCGACCGCCAACGCGATCCACGCGGAGCCGTACCACCTCGCCAATCAGCTCAGCACGCTCGACTGGGCCTCGCAGGGGCGCGGCGGCTGGCTCGTGCGGGCCGTCGATTCCGCCGAGGTCGCATCCGGGTACGGGCGGGCGCCGCACGCCGACGGCGCGACGGCGGTGCGCGAGGCGAGAGACGTCGTGGGCGCCGTGCGGCGCCTGTGGGACACGTGGGAGGACGACGTCCTCATCGCGGATGCCGCGGGCGACCGCTTCCTCGATCTGGACCGCTGGCACTATGCGGATGTCGTCGGCGAGTCGTTCTCGATCAAGGGTCCGGGTCTCCTTCCCCGGCCGCCGCAGGGTCAGCTCGTCGTGTGGGCGGAGGAGGCCCACGGGGCGCTCGCGCCGCTCGTCGACGTCGCCGTCGTCACGGGGCCCAGCGACCGGTGGGTCATCGCGCGCGCCCGTGCCGCGGCCGAGGCGGGCATCCCGCGCACCGTCGCCTCCGTCGAGATCGTGCTCGCGGCCGAGGGGCTCTCCGCGGCGGAGCGGCTCCACGCGCTCGACGCGTCCACGCCGTGGCCGGCGGGGGAGCGGCTGCGGATCGCGGGGTCGCCCGCTCACGTCGCGAGCCGGCTCACGGCGCTCGCGGTGCACGTCGACGGCATCCGTCTGCACCCGGCCGTGATCGACGTCGACCTGCCGATCATCGCGTCCGACGTGCTGCCCCGCCTCGACGACGCCGGCGTCCTGCGGGCACCCGCCTCGGGAGAGACCCTGCGCGACCAGTTCGAGCTCGCGCGCCCCGCCAATGTCTTCGCGCTCGCGAGGGAGGAACGATGAACGACCGTCGCCAGGACTATCCGCGCCCGAACGCCCGCCTCCACCTCAACGTCTTCCAGCCGTTCGGACCGATCTACGACTGGTCGCGCACGCCCCGGCTGCGCGACTACTACGAACCCGCGGCGTACCTCGCGCTCGTGCAGGAGGCCGAGCGCGGGCTCTTCAGCGCCGTCTTCCTGGGCGAGAGTCTGCGCCTGCGCGAGCATCTGGGCGCGCTCAACGACATCGCCGTGACGGGCCGGCCCGACGCGCTCGCGCTCTTCGCGCACCTCGCAGCCGGGACGAGCCGGATCGGGCTCGTCGCGACGCTCAACACGACGTACACCGACCCCGTCGACCTCGCCCGCCGCATCGCGACGGTCGACCTGCTCAGCCGTGGGCGCGCGGGCTGGAACGTCGTCACGACCGACAACGGCTGGACGGGCGAGAACTTCCGCCGCGGCGGCTTCCTCGATCGCCACAACCGGTACCGCTACGCCGAGGAGCACGTCGCGGCCGTCCAGGCGATCTGGGACGGCTTCGGTGCGGACGCGATCGCCGCGGATCGGGATGCCGCATCCTGGCTCCGTCCGGACGCGCTCACGCTCGTCGACCGCGCGGGCGAGCACCTGAGCGCGCGCGTGCTGCCGCAGGTGCCGCCGAGTCCCCAGGGTCAGGCCGTCTACTTCCAGGCGGGCGATTCGGACGAGGGCCGCGACTTCGCCGCCCGGCGCGCGGAGGGGATCTTCACGCACCGCATCGAGTTCGACGACGCGGTCGCGTTCACGGCCGACATCCGCCGGCGCGCCCGCGCGTACGGGCGGCCGGGCGACGACATCCTGGTGATCCCCGGAGCATCGATCGTGCTGGGCGCGACCGACGCGGAGGCTCAGGAGAAGGCGCGCCACCTGCGCGAGCGATTACTCACGGATCGGCGCATCCGCCAGATCGTCGAGGAGGTCTGGCAGGAGGACCTCGGCCACGTCGACCTCGACGGCCCGCTCCCGGAGCACGCGCCCGCCGCCGACCGGCAGAGCCGCACGCACGGGATCGTCCATACGGGGCACGAGCCGTCGGCGAAGATCCGCGAATGGCGCGCGATCGCCGAGGCGCGGGGCTACAGCATCCGTCAGCTCGTCGATCACCTGACCAGGGCGCGCGCCTTCGTCGGCACGCCCGGCGCGGTCGCGGACGAGCTCGTGCACTTCGTGCGGTCCGACGCGTTCGACGGCCTCAACGTGACGCCGGACGCCTTCCCGGACGGACTCGGCGACGTCGTCGACCTGCTCGTGCCCGAGCTGCAGGAGCGCGGCGCCTACCCGCGCGAGTACCCCGGGACGACGCTGCGCGAGAACCTCGGCCTGCCCGAGACCGTGGGCCATCGCGTGCCCGCGCTCGCGGAGCTCGAGGCCGAGGCCGTTCCGGTGTGACGCCCGCGGGGCGGGGTCGCGTGGGGGGCGCTGCGCGCGCCACGGACCGCGCGCATCCTGCCCGGCTGAGGCGGCGCCCGCGCGCCGTGCCGTCCGCGGGCGCGCCGCGGTCAGGCGGGAGCGTGCCCTACGCGGGCGTGCGCACCGCCGAGAACACCGTGCGGCGACGCAGCGCGAAGCCCAGGCGCTCATACGCGGCGATGGCGCCGACGTTCGTCGCGGCGGCGTGCAGCAGAGCGCGGTCGCCGCGCTGCTGGATGTGGAAGGCGACGTCCAGGACGAGACGGGATGCCAGTCCCTGACGCCGGTGGTCGGCATCGGTCGCGACGGCGCTGATCTCGGTCCAGCCCTCGGGATGCAGGCGCTCGCCGGCCATCGCGACGAGCCGGCCGCCGCGGCGGATCCCGATGTACCGGCCGAGCTCGTAGGTGCGCGGGCGGAACGGGCCGGGCTGGTTCCGCTCGACGATCGCGAGCATCTCGGCCGCGTCGTCGGCGCCGAGCAGGATCGCCTCGGCGTCCGGGCGGGGCTGGAGCGCGTCGGTCTCCACGAGCTGCACGCCCTCGCCCCGGCCGACGACCTCCCAGCCCTCGGGGAACTCGCCGTCGAAGCCCGACAGGCCGACCTCGGCGCCCGGCCCGACGAGCGCGGCGAGCGAGTCCCACACGCCAGGCTCGTCCCACGCGCGCACGGCGACGAAAGGCGCCACGTCTTCGGGGTAGCGCCGCACGAGGTCGTCGCCGATCGCGAACGACGCGTGCGGGCCCGCGAGCGAATGCCACGCGGCGTTGTCGAGCACGCTCGCGTCGGCGTGCGGCACTTCGAGGATCGTGGCGGGGGAGGCGTCCGGCATCCGTCCACTGTCCGACCCCCGCGCTCGCGACGCAACGTCGCGCGTCACGATGCGCAATGCTCCGCAGCGGCACCGGATTCGGGATGCCGCGCCGCGCGCGTCAGGTGAGGTCGACCGTCTCGGAGCCGGCGTTCGCCTTGACCGAGGCGATGCCGTTCTCGGCCGACGCCTTCGACTCGTACGCCTCGGACGAGGCGATGACCTGGCCGTTCGACGCCTTCAGCCGGAACCTGAACTTGCCGCCCGCATCCGTGTAGAGCTCGTACTTGCCGGCCATGGGGTCCTCCTGTCGTCGTCGACGCCCTCATCCTGGCGACCGCGCGAATGGCCCGCAAGGGCCCCGGCGTGCTGAACGGCGGGCGCAGCGAACTCGGGCTGGTGTGCGGGCGTCGGGTCAGGCGAAGGCGGCGCTCGTGCGCGCATCGCGCAGCGCTGCCGCGTCGAGCGCGGCCGTCGCGGCCCGGCGTCCCTCGGCGATGAGCCGCGGCACGTCCGACATCGTCCACTGCGCCATGCGCTGCATCTCGGGCTGGACGAGCACGACCGACGGGTCGCTCGCGAGGTCGGCGGTGCGGGTAACGGTGCGCATCATGCGGACGTTCTCCCACTTCGCGTGCAGCCGCACGACGATGTTGCGCTCGGCGCCGAGGCTGCGGGTCGCCGTGACCGGCACGTTGTCGACCATGCCGCCGTCGGCGAGCAGGACGCCGTCGCGGCGCACGGGCGGGAGCAGTCCCGGCACCGCGATCGTCGAGCGGAGCGCGACACTGAGGCGTCCGCGGTCGAGGATGACCCCGTCTCGCGTGCGCAGATCGGTCGCGAACGCGCCGAACCGGCGGGGGAGGTGCTCGATGAGCGGATCCTCGCCCAGCACGCGGTGCACGCCGTCGGTCACGGCGTGCGTGTCGAGCAGGCCCCAGCGCGGGCGCAGCGACCACCGTGCGATCTGGCGCCAGCGGAACGATCGCGCGGCATCCTCGATCTCCTGCGCCTCGAGCCCCGCGGCGTAGGCGGCGGCGATGAGCGCGCCCGAACTCGTGCCCGTCACGATGCCGGGACGGATGCCGCGCTCCGCGAGCACCTGCAGCACGCCGACGTGCGCCGCGCCGAAGGCGCCGCCGCCGCCAAGGGTGAGGCCCAGGGTGGGGTCGTCGCTCACGTCGTCTCCAGTGGTCGTCGGGTTTCCGACGCTAGCAACGCGCGCTGAGCGACTCCTGGGCCGCACCTCGATGCAGACCGGGAATCACCCGTTCGAGCCGGTGGAGGCCCTACCGGTAGTTGATGAACTGCAGGTCGACCTCGAGGTCGGCGGCCTTGAGCAGGCGCTGCACCTCCTGGAGGTCGTCGCGGGACTTGGACTGCACACGCAGCTCGTCGCCCTGGATCTGCGACTTGACCGACTTGGGGCCCTCGTCGCGGATGAGCTTGCTGATCTTCTTGGCGTTCTCGGACGAGATGCCGTCCTTGATCGTCGACGTGATCCGGAATTCCTTGCTGCCCGGCACGGGATCGCCGGACTCGAGGCTCTTCAGCGAGATGCCGCGCTTGATGAGCTTCGTCTGGAAGACGTCCAGCACGGCCTTGGCGCGCTCCTCAGTGCTCGCCTTGATCAGGACGGCTTCGCCGCTCCACTCGATCGAGGCGTCGGTGCCCTTGAAGTCGTAGCGCTGCTCGATCTCTTTGCGTGCCTGATTCAGCGCGTTGTCGGCCTCCTGGTGGTCGACCTTGCTGACGATGTCGAACGAGGAATCTGCCATGCGGGGAGTCTAGCCGCGCTCGTCGCGAGGGGTGCGGGAGGCGGGATGCTGCAAGCGATTACATCCCGGGGCATCTGGAAACGCTTGCGTATGCCCTCACAGATCACGAACTCATATCGAAAGCGGGATTCGACCACGTGAAATCTCGAACGCTATGTTACGAATGTAAGCGCTTGCATCCGGCAAGCATCGAGTCCCAGTGTCCGCGGTGTTGCGAACGGCAACGCCGCCGACCTACTCAGAACTCCCAGAGAGGCACTGCACCGATGAAGGTGAACAAGAAGAGCTGGCTGGCACTCGGCGGCATCGCCGCCGTGTCGATCGTCCTCGCCGGCTGCGCAAGCAACGCCGAAGAGCCCGCCGCGACCGAAGACGCCGCCGCCACGACGCTGACCGTGTGGGTCGACTCGGAGCGCGTCGACGCGCTCAAGGGCGCGGCCAAGTCCTACGAGGAGAAGACCGGCGTCACGGTCGAGCTCGTCGGCAAGGACAACAACACGATCAAGGACGACTTCATCCAGCAGGCGCCCACGGGCAAGGGCCCGGACGTCGTCATGGGTGCGCACGACTGGCTCGGCGAGCTGTCGACCAACGGCGTCGTGGCCCCCATCGAGCTCGGCGACACCGCCGGCGACTACCTCCCGGTCGCGCTGCAGGCCTCGAACTACGAGGGCACGACCTACATGCTCCCGTACGCCGTCGAGAACATCGCGGTCCTCCGCAACGCCGACATCATCGCCGAGCCCGCCACGAGCTTCGACGACATGATCGCCAAGGGCCAGGCCGCAGGCCTCGCGACCCCGTTCGTCGTCGAGCAGGGCGCCGAGGGCAACCCGTACCACCTGTACCCGTTCCAGACGGCGTTCGGCGCTCCCGTGTTCGGCACGGACGCCGACGGCAACTACGACCCGGCCGACCTGCAGCTCGGCAGCGAGGGCGGCTTCGAGTTCGCGACGTGGCTCGGCGCACAGGGTGCGGCCGGCAACTTCAACACCGACATCGACGGCCAGATCGCGAAGGACAAGTTCCTCGCGGGCGAGGCGGCCTTCTGGCTGACCGGTCCCTGGAACGTCGGCTCGGCGATCGACGCGGGCCTCAACGTCGCGATCGACACCGTCCCCAGCCCGACGGGTGCCGCGGCTCAGCCGTTCGCCGGCGTCAAGGGCTTCTTCGTCAGCTCGGAGTCCGACAACAAGGTCGCCGCGAACGACTTCCTCGTCAACTACATCGGCACCGAAGAGGTCCAGCTCGAGCTCTTCGAGGCGGGTCACGTCCTGCCCGCGCTCACCGTCGCAGCCGACACCGCCGCGAGCGACCCGATCATCGCCGGCTTCCAGGCCGTCGGCGCCGAGGCCGTCCCGATGCCCGCGATCCCCGCGATGGGCTCGGTCTGGCAGTTCTGGGGTGTCGCTGAGGCCGCCATCATCAACGGTGCCGACCCGACGACGACGTGGCAGAAGCTCGTCGACGACGTGACGGCCGCCATCCAGTAGGTCGCGGGCCTTCGGGCCACGACATCCGACCGGGGTGGGTGCTGGCATCCACCCCGGTCCTGTTTCCGACGACGAGGACGATGCATGACCGACACCATCGAGGCGCCGACCGACGAGGCGGCGCCGCCCACCAAGAGGCAGCGGCAGGCCGCCGGGATCGCGGATGCCGCATCCGGCCGTCTCCGCTGGCTGATCCTCAAGATCGCGCTCATCGCGATCGTCGACGCCATCGCGCTCTATGCGGCGATCGTCCTGTCGCTCTACAGCGAATGGCTCGTGCTGGCGCTCATCGTCGGCGTGACGGCCGTCGTCAACTGGGTCTACTTCTCGCGCAGGACGATTCCCGCGAAGTACCTCACACCGGGCATCATCCTGCTCGTCCTGTTCCAGATCTTCACGCTCGTCTACACCGCCTACATCGGCTTCACGAACTACGGCACGGGCCACAACGGCTCGCAGGACCAGGCGATCGCGTCACTCATGCGCTCATCGCTCGTCCGCGTCGAGGACTCCCCGACGTTCGACGTCGCCGTCATCGAGCGCGCAGGCGTCCTGGGCCTCCTCGTGACCGACCCGACCGACGGAGACGTGAGCCTCGGCACCAACACCGAGCCGCTGCATCCCGCCGACGGCGTGACGATGGAGGGCGGCAACGCCGTCGCCGCCGACGGCTGGGACACCCTGACGTTCGCCGAGGTGCTGAGCCGCAGCAACGACGTCGAGAAGCTCGCGGTCGCCTTCAGCACCGACCCCAACGAAGGGGCGATCCGCACGCAGGACGGCCAGAAGGGCTACCAGTACGTCTCGACCCTCGAGTACGACGCCGACGCCGGCACCATGACCGACACCACGACCGGCACGGTGTACGCCGACACCGGCGAGGGCGCGTTCACCTCCGAGTCGGGCGAGCAGCTCCTGCCGGGCTGGCAGGTCTTCGTCGGCTTCGACAACTTCGTGCGGGCGCTGACCGACACCACGATCCGGGGGCCCCTCGTCGCTGTGACGGCATGGACGTTCGTCTTCGCGATCATCTCGGTCGCCACGACGTTCTTCCTGGGTCTCCTCCTCGCGATCGTCTTCAACGACAAGCGCATGCGGTTCCGCAACGGCTACCGCGTGATGCTGATCCTGCCGTACGCTTTCCCCGCGTTCCTCTCGGCGCTCATCTGGGCCGGCATGATGAACGAGAGCTTCGGCTTCATCAACCAGGTGCTCCTCGGCGGGGCCGAGATCCCGTGGCTCACGGATCCGTGGCTCGCCAAGGTGTCCGTCCTGATCGTCAACCTTTGGCTCGGCTTCCCCTACATGTTCCTCGTCTGCATGGGGGCGCTGCAGGGCATCCCCGAGGACGTCAACGAAGCCGCCGTCGTCGACGGCGCCAACCCGTGGCAGATCTTCCGGCGCATCAAGCTGCCGCTCCTGCTCGTGACCGTCGCCCCGCTGCTGATCGCGTCGTTCGCTTTCAACTTCAACAACTTCAACCTCATCTACATGCTCACCAACGGCGGTCCGCGCTTCTCTGACGTGTCGATCCCCGTCGGGCACACCGACATTCTGATCTCGATGGTCTACAAGGTCGCGTTCACGGGGCAGAACCGCGACTACGGCCTCGCGTCGGCGTTCACGATCCTGATCTTCATCGTCGTGACCGTCATCGCGGTCATCAGCTTCCGCAAGACCAAGGCCCTCGAGGAGTTGAACTGACATGACCGAGGACCGCATCCCTCACGCTGAGACGACCGTCGGGCAGAACGCGACGCTCGTCGTCTCCGCCGGCGGCACAGACGAGCAGGTCGACACCGCGATCGCGGGCACGGCCCGGACGAAGCCCGCGCGGCCCGAGCGCCGCCGCGGCTTCGGCAAGTGGTTCGGCGCGACCGGCTGGCGCCACCTCATCGCGATCGTCGTCTCGATCTTCGCGGTGTTCCCGATCCTGTACGTCGTGTCGGCCTCGCTCAACCCGCACGGCACCCTCACGGGAACGAACCAGCTGTTCTCGTCGATCGGCCTCGACAGCTACATCCGCATCCTCACGGATCCGCAGATCCCGTACCCCATGTGGTTCGCCAACACGCTCATCGTGGCGTCGGTGACGGGCCTCACGATGGTCGTGATCGGGGCGCTCGCCGCCTATGCGTTCTCGCGCATGCGCTTCGCGGGTCGCCGCGTGGGTCTCATCACGATCGTCGTCGTGCAGATGTTCCCGCAGCTGCTCGCCGTCGTCGCGATCTTCCTCATGATGAGCGCGATCGGCGACTGGTTCCCCGCGATCGGCCTCAACACGCTCACGGGCCTGATCCTCATCTACCTCGGCGGCGCACTCGGCGTGAACACGTACCTCATGTACGGGTTCTTCAACACGATCCCGAAGGAGATCGACGAGGCGGCGAAGATCGACGGCGCCGGCCACGCGCGCATCTTCTTCACGATCATCCTGCGCCTGGTGGCGCCGATCCTCGCGGTCGTGGGCCTGCTCTCGTTCATCGGCATCGTCAACGAGTACGTCATCGCGAGCGTCATGCTCATCGACCCCGAGAAGCAGACGCTCGTCGTCGGCCTCACCAAGCTCGTGTCGAACCCGCGCTATGCGGACTGGTCGGCCTTCTCGGCAGGCGCCGTCATGGCGGCGATCCCCGTCGTCGTGGTGTTCCTCCTGCTGCAGCGCTACATCGTCGGCGGCCTCACCGCGGGCGCCACGAAGGGCTGACACGCTGTGATCGACGGGATGCCGCCGGCAGCGGCATCCCGTCCACCGAAGGGAGTCTGCCGATGGTGAGTCCTGAGCGCTTCGAAGAGCTCAGTGCGGGCCTCGCGCGCGGCGTGCGGGAGAGACCCGAGTTCGCGGGGATCGTCCTGCTGGGGTCGGCGTCGGACGACGCCACCGCGCGGCGCGACGAGTGGTCGGATCATGACTTCTTCGCGATCACGCGTGAAGGAGAGGGACGGATGCTGCGCCCCGACCTCTCGTGGCTGCCGGACGCCGACCGCATCGTGCTGGCGGCGCGCGAGGGCGAGCTCGGGTTCGCCGTCGTGTACGACGACGGCCATGTCTTCGAGTTCGCCTTCGCGGACGCGTCGGAGCTCGAGGGCGCGCTCGCGGGAGACGCGACGGTCGCGGTCGACGACGACGAGGGCACTGTGGCGGCGCTCGTCGCGGCCTCGCGCGAGCGGGCGGCGCAGGGCGATCGCTTCGACCCGGCGAACGACGTGCGCCTCGTGCTCGTCAAGCTGCTCATCGGCGTCGGCCGTGCCAGGCGGGGAGAGGTGCTCAACGCGAGCGACTTCGTCCGCGGGTGGGCCGTGCGGCTGCTCGTGCGGGCGGTGCGCGGGCGCGAGTCGCGCCGATCGACCGCGACGCGCGACACGATCGACCCGATGCGGCGCTTCGAGAAGGACTTCCCGGAGTGGGCGACGCGCATCGCGGCGGCACTCGAGCAGCCCGTCGAGGAGGCGGGGCGCGACCTCTTCCGCCTGACGCGCGAGCTCGAGCCGGGGTGGGAGGAGTTCCCCTCGGCCGCGGCGGACGCCGTCGCCCGACGGTTCGGGTGGGCCCCGGCCTGAGCCGCGCCGGGGGGAGCGGCATCCGCCTCTTCTCTTCCCGAACGGAGCGCCTTTCGTAAAATGGGATCTCCACCGCGAGGAGGATCCATGCGCCCACTGACCGAGAACGAGATCCGCGATGCGTTCGTGAACGCAGCCCCGGATGAGCTGAGACTCGTCGCCCTTCCTCTCGATTTCGTCCTGACGGACTGGGACCATCTCGACTTCTTCGCGTGGCGCGATCCACGCACCCGCGGGCGGGGCTATCTGATCGCCGAGGTCGAGGGAGAGCCGACCGCGGTCGTCCTGCGGGCGGCCGACGGCACGTCGCGCGCCCGCTCGGCGATGTGCAATCTGTGCCACACGATGCAGCCGGCCGACCAGGTCGCGCTCTTCACGGCGCGCAAGGCCGGCACGGGCGGCACGCACGGCGACAGTGTCGGCACCTACATCTGCAGCGACCTGTCGTGTCACGAGAACGTCCGGCTCGCGGCCCCGCTCGCTCCGAGCGAGCTGCGGGCGAGCGTCGACCGCAAGATCGACGGCACGCGCCGCCGCACCGAGGCCTTCGTCGAGCGCGTCCTCGAGGGAGCGGCCGCGTGACGCGTGTCGTCGTCGTCGGCGATGCGCTCATCGACGAGCTGCGCGATGACTCGGGGGTCCGCGAGTTCGTCGGCGGTGCGGCGCTCAACGTCGCGGTCGGAGTCCGACGACTCGGAGTGCCCGTGACCTTGATCGCGATGGTCGGTGACGACGAGGCGGGCGACCACATCCGGTCGTTCCTACGCGACTTCGACGTCGAGCTGCTCGCGACGCCGTCGCCGCACGGCTCGTCCCGCGCCGTCAGCACCCGCAATGCGGGCGGTGAGCCCGTGTACGTCTTCAACGACGCCGCCAAGGCGCGTCGCATCCGCTTCGGCGAGGCCGAACGGGCGGCGATCGCGAACGCTCCGCTCGTGGCGGTGAGCGGCTTCCCGTTCGACGACGTCGCGCAGACCCTCGAGTTCACCGAAGCGGTCCGCGCTGCGGGCGTGCGCGTCGCGATCGATCCGAACCCGCGCTCCGGCATGCTGTCGGACCGGGCGGAGTTCGTGCGCGGCTTCGAGGGGCTCGCGGCCGGCGCCTCGCTCGTCAAGGTCGGCGAAGACGATGCGCAGCTGCTCTACGGCGACGAGCTCGACGCCCTGCGCGCACGGCTCGTCGACCTCGGCGTCGCGGCGGTCCTCGCGACGCAGGGTGCTGCGGGCGCGACGATCGAAGCGGGCCCGGATGTCGTCACACGGCCGATCTCGGCGCTCCCGGGCCGCATCGTCGACACGATGGGTGCGGGCGACGCGGCCTTCGCCGCCGCCGTCGCGGGCCTCGTCGAGGAGGTTCCCGAGGACGCCGACGCGTGGGGTGCACTGCTCGAGACGGCGATGGATGTCGCGGCCGCGACGTGCCGCTTCGAGGGCGCGCTGCTGCGCCTGCCCACCGCCGTCGGCGACATCGATCTCGACCGGATCGGCACCTGAGGGCCCGGATGGGGGATTGGTCGGGACTCGATTTCTGACCTTCGCCGATCACGGGTAGGATTACTGATCGCGCCTCCGGTCGACTGTACAAGCTGGGCGGGTGCGCACTGGCGAGTTACCCAAGCGGCCAAAGGGATCTGATTGTAACTCAGCTGTCATCGACTTCGGGGGTTCGAATCCCTCACTCGCCACTGAATGACCGAAGGGCCTCGCGAAGCGGGGCCCTTCAGTCATTCATCGGTTACTGCGGGATTCGAACAGCGGCGCGAAGCGACGCGTGTTCGGCGGGCCCACGCCGCCGGAGGCTCCGCGCGCCGCGAAGCGGCGTGTGGAGTGGCGGTGGGGACCCTCACTCGCCACTGAATGACTGAAGGGCCTCGCGAAGCGGGGCCCTTCGTCCTTTCTGCGGTACTGCGGGTCTTTGCGCTCGGACGGTCGTGTCCGGCGGGGTCTCCTCCCGCCGATTCCGGCGACTCGCCGGAATGCGCGGGCGCGGCATCCGTCCCCATCGGCCCTTCGCGCGGGGGGCCCGCATGCCAGGATGGGCGTGCGGGGGTGGCCCCGCAGAGAGTGGGGATCACGATGACCGTGCCCGAGAGTCCGCACACCGGGACGTCGGAGTCCAGGCTCATCCGCATCGCGCTGTGGGTCGCGATCGGGGCGCTCATCGCGGCGGCGGTCGTGTGCGTCGTGTGGGTGCTCATCGGGTCCGACAACGACATCGTGGGCCGCGCGTTCCTGACGATCCTGCTGCTTGCGGCGTTCGCGGGCGTCGCCCTGCTCGACGCGCGGCTGGCCGCGCGTCGCCCCGCGTGGTTCGCGCTCGCGAGCATGGTGTCGTGGGTCGCGGCGCTGCTGGTCGGAGCGATCCTCATCTGGATGCCGGCCCGCGACTGGTACTACTCGAGCGGAGGGTTCGGCCGCTTCGCGTCGTTCCTCACGATCGTCCTCATCCTCCAGTTGGCGCTCCTGCACGCGCGGCTGCTCATCAAGGCGCATCTGCGGCACGTCACGGGATTCACTCGGGCCGTCACGATCATCACGATCGCGATCGTCGTGATCCTCGCGGTGCTGCTCATCCTTCCGCTCATGTTCTGGGAGTACGTCGACTACCGCGACCCGTACTGGCGCGCCGTCGTCGCGCTCGCGATCCTCGCCGCGGTCGGGACAGCGCTCATACCGCTCATCAACGCGCTCTTCGCACCGAAGGGCCCGCGCGCGGCGGGTGCGCGTGCGCCGCAGCTTCAGCCCTGGCCGACATATGTCGACGGCGTCACGCCGCTTCCCGTGCTGCCGGACGGCTCCCCGGACTGGAACGCCTATTACACGGGCTACCCGTCGACGGTGTCGCAGGCGATCGCCCCCGTCGCGCCGCTCGCCCCCGTCGCGCCCGGGTTCGGCGACCCGAACGCGTGGCCGCCGCCGGCGCCGCACCCGACGGCGCCGCACCAGGCCGAGCCGCCTGTCGCGCCGGGCTACGAGGGCTATCCGCCTCCGCCGCCCCTGCCGCCGCGTCCCTGACCGACGGGCTGCCCGCCCGCTGAAAGTCAGTCCGCTGAAAGTCAGCCCGCGAGCAGCTCGAGCGCGGCCATCGCCGCGTTGTGGCCGCCGATCGCCGAGACGGCGCCGCCGCGGCGCGCTCCCGCCCCGCTCACGAGCACGCGCTCGTGAACGGTCGAGACGCCCCAGCGCTCGGCGGGCGTCG
The DNA here is from genome assembly GCF_022761035.1 of Microbacterium sp. SS28. Taxonomy (GTDB): domain Bacteria; phylum Actinomycetota; class Actinomycetes; order Actinomycetales; family Microbacteriaceae; genus Microbacterium. The sequence continues at coordinate 765,208 of NZ_JAKWJP010000001.1, read as the reverse complement.
CGAGCGTCTCGTCTGAGTCCGCCCACGGCCAGGACAGCGGCCCGTGGAAGATGTCGCCGCCCACCATGCCGAGCGACTCCTCGAGATCCGCCGTCGTCCGCGCCTCGATGCACGGCGTCCCGTCAGGCATCTCATACACGCAGTCCGCGAGGGGCTCGGCGAGCACCGAGTCGAGCGTGGCCTGCGCGGCACGCAGCAGGTCGGCGCGTGCGGCATCCCGATCCCGTCCTTCGACGAGCCGGTGCGGCACCTGCAGTCCGAACAGCGTCAGCGTCTGCGCACCTGACGCTCGCAGCTCCGCGCCGAGGATCGACGGGTCGGTGAGCGAATGGCAGTAGATCTCGGCGGGCAGGGGATCCGGGATGCCGTCGCCCTGCGCCGTCGCGAAGGCGCGGTCGAGCTGCGACATCGACTCGTTGATGTGGAACGTGCCGGCGAAGGCCGCTTCGGGCGCGACATCCCGATCCTGCAGACGGGGGAGCCGCTTCAGCAGCATGTTGACCTTGACCTGGGCGCCCTCGGGCCGGTCGGCGGGAGCGGCAGCGCCGGCCCCGCCCGCCGCGAGAAGCTCGGCGAGCACGGCGGCGCCGACAGCGCTGAGCACGAGCCGGCCGGCGACCGGCCGCGCGCCGTCGATCGAAACCTCGCCGTCGGGTGTGACGGCGGTGACGCGGGCGTTCGTGCGGACGTCGGCTCCGGCATCCCGAGCCGCTCTCTCGAGCTCCGCCGTGACGTGCCCCATGCCGCCCACCGGGACGTCCCAGTCGCCCGTCCCGCCGCCGATCACGTGGTACAGGAAGCACCGGTTCTGGCGCAGGGTCGCATCGTCGGAGTGCGAGAACGTCCCGATCAGGCCGTCGGTCAGCGCGATGCCCCGCGCGAGGTCGGTGCGCAGCGACGCGCGCAACAGCGCCCCGAGCGGCTCGTCCACGATGGCAGACCAGAGCGCATCGTCGCCGAGATCCGCGCGCACGTGGTGAGCGCGGGGGAGCGGCTCGGTCACGGTCGGGAAGAGCGTCCGCGCAAGCGGAGCGAGTCGCGCGGAGAACGCTGCGAACCGGGCCGCCTCACGCTCGTCGCCGGTCGTGCGCGCGAAGGAGGCGGCGGTTGCGCCGGCATCCGCCGTGTCGATCAGGATGCCGCGCCGCGCGTCGCCCGGATCGGGAGTGTACGACGAGAACCGGCGCCGGCGCAGCGCGATGCGCAGGCCGAGGTCGTCGATGGCCCGCTGCGGCAGCAGGCTCACGAGATAGGAGTACCGCGAAAGCCGCGCATCGACGCCCGCCCACGGCTGCTCCGACACCGCCGCGCCGCCCACGTGGTCGAGACTCTCGAGCACGACGACCCGGCAGCCCGCGCGGGCGAGATACCCCGCGGCGGCCAGGCCGTTGTGTCCGCCGCCGATGATGACGACGTCGTGGATGTCGGATCCCATCCGCCCACGCTAGCCCCGCCGTGTCGCGCGGCGACGGCGCCCGAGCCGTGAGCGCCCGCCCCGGTAGCGTGGATGCCATGTCGCTCACACACGAACTCGGCACGCTCGCGCAGGAGATCGCCAAGGAGGCGGGAGAGCTCGCGCTGCGGCGCCGGGCGGAGGGCGTCGCCGTCGCGGGGACGAAGTCCGCACTTGCCGACATCGTGACGGAGGCCGACCAGGAGGTCGAGCAGCTCATCCGGGACAGGCTGGCCGCCGAGCGTCCCGACGACGGCTTCCTCGGCGAGGAGTCGGGCGCCGAGCGCGGCACGAGCGACATCACGTGGGTCGTGGACCCCATCGACGGCACGGTCAACTACGCCTACGGCATCCCGTCCTACGCCGTCAGCATCGCCGCCGTCGCGGGCGAACCGGACCCGCAGCGCTGGCAGGCACTCGCGGGCGCCGTGTTCAACCCGGCGTCGGGGGAGCTCTTCCACGCGACGCGCGACGGAGGCGCCTGGCTCCACGACGCGCGGCTCACGGTCAACGCCGAGCCCTCGGCCGCCGGTGCCCTCGTCGCGACCGGATTCGGCTACCGTCCCGAGACGCACGCGGGCGATCTCGCACGCCTGTCCCGCGTCATGCCGATCGCACGCGACATCCGCCGCATCGGCGCCGCATCGCTCGATCTCGCGTTCGTCGCCGCGGGCCGCCTCGACGCGTACTTCGAACGCGGACTCGCTCCGTGGGACCACGCGGCCGGCGGACTGCTCGTCACCGAAGCGGGCGGCCGGCTGGGGGGACTGCCCGCCGACCAGCACGGCCGAGTGCTGATCGTCGCCGCCGCACCGGGCCTTTTCGAGAAGATCCTCGCCCTTGCGACGGACTGAGATCCGGGATGCCGCGCCCCGCGCCGACGCCGGCGCCGGGCGCGAGGCCAGCTGATATATCGCTATGAGCGGCGTGCGCACATGGCATTCTCAGGCCCGCTCGGATAGCCTTTACCTATTCGTTACCATCGTCGCCCGAACGACGAGGTGATCACAGCCCGCCCATCCGCCCCGTTGTTCGACTGAGCGACTCTGAACCGAGAGCCTGCGTTTTGCCGTTTGACGCCCCGATGGCTGAGTCTGCGCCCACGCGCCGTGCCAGCCGCTCCGCCGCCGCGCCCGCAGTGAGCACGGAGGGCACGGCGAGCCGTCGCAGCTCGCGCGCACAGCGTCCCGCCGGGGCGCAGGAGACGATCTGGTCGGCACCTTCCGCCGCTGCACCGCAGGCCGTCGCGCCGGTGGCCATCGAGACCGATGCGGTCGTCCGGGCTGACGCGGTCGTCGCGCCCGTCATCGGGGTTCCCGCGGTCGTCGAGCCGGCACCGTCAGCCGCCCCGGTCGCGGCGACGACGCGCGCGAGCCGTCGCATCCGCACGGCGCAGACTCCGATCGCGGCAGAGTCCGCCGAGATCATCACCGACGCGCCTGCACCGGCGCCGGACGCCGCCGGTTCCGAGCAGAGCGAGCCCGCCGCTGACACCGACCTGCCGGCCGAGCCCCTGGTTCCCGCGGCCGCGATCGCGTGGGCGGCTGCCGCCGCCGCCGCCGTCGACCCGAAGCCCGTCGTTCCCGTCGAGCCGGTGCTCGCCGCGGCCGAGCCTTTCGTGCTGCTCGAGTCCACGGATGTCGTCGAAGAAGAGGTCACTGAGTTCGAGCCCACGGCCGAGCCGGAGCCCGTGGCATCCGACATCGACGAGTTCGAGTTCGCGGCGCGCGTCTTCTCCTTCACGGGCGAGACTCCGGTTCAGACGTCGCCCGCGTCCGATGCGGCGCAGGACGCGGCATCCGTCGACGACGTCGACTCCGCCGAAGCGCCGCACGTCGCGCCCACGCGCCGCCGGGCCCGCATGCTCGGACGCCAGATCACCACGGCGTCGTTCTCGATCGGCGTCATGGGCATCGTCGGACTCCTCGCGGTCGGCATGACGACGCCCGCCGAGGCCGTCGCGGCCGTCAACGGCACCGAGTCCACGTCTCTGCTCGCGACGGGCGACGTCGCGGCCGAGGTCGATCCCGAAGACATCCAGGCGTACGTCGCGCCCGTCGACATCGAGAACGCGGCCCTCGACCGCGACGAGAACTACGCGAGCGTCTCGCTCGGCGAGCTCGCCTCCGAACAGGGCATCTCCAACTACTCGAACTTCTTCGTCAACGACCCGAACGCGGCGATCCAGTGGCCGTTCGCGGTCGGCGTGCCGATCACGTTCGGGTTCGGCATGCGCTCCGGCCGGATGCACGAGGGCGCAGACTTCGTCCCCGGTCAGGGTGCCGACGTTCAGGCGATCGCCGACGGCACGGTGCGCATCGCGACCAACAGCGGTGGCGCGTACGGCGTGACGGTCGTCATCGACCACGTCATCGACGGTCAGCTCGTCTCGAGCCGTTACGCGCACATGCTCTACGGATCGCTCAAGGTCGCTGTCGGCCAGCAGGTCGGCGTCGGCACGATCCTCGGCAACACCGGCAACACGGGTCGCTCGTACGGGGCCCACACGCACTTCGAGATCCTCCAAGGTGGCACGACCGCCGTCGACCCGATCGCGTGGCTGCGCGAGTACACGGGTCGTGCGAGCCTCGAGCACTGGTGAGCCGCCGGGGCCAGGGCATGAGTCGCCTTCGATTCAGCAGGATGCCGCGGCTCTGATAAACTCTCCTAGTTGCCCGCGCGCGGGCAGCACGCCCCGATAGCTCAGTGGCAGAGCACTTCCATGGTAAGGAAGGGGTCGTCAGTTCAATCCTGACTCGGGGCTCGCAGCATTCGATCTACGACCGACGAATGCCGTGCGGCAGGGTAGCTCAGTTGGTGAGAGCGCACGACTCATAATCGTGAGGTCGCGGGTTCAAGCCCCGCTCCTGCTACGAACGAAGGGCGCCCTCTTGGGCGCCCTTCGTTCGTATCCGGAGGGTTGTCTTGAGCACGCTTCGGGCGGTCCCGCTCCGCCGGAGGCTCCGCGCGACGCGAAGCGGCGTGTGGAGGGGTGGAGTGGCCAAGCCCCGCTCCTGCTACAACATAATCTCGACTGACCAGGAGTTCTCGTCCCTCATGAAGGGACAGAGAATCGATGCGTCCATCGAATATCCATCGCTTTCGCGTTTGCGACGGCGTTTCCGCTTGCACGGCGGGATGGTGCTCGCCTGGTCTCGATCCATCTGGATCGCCATCGAGCACCTCGCTGTCATGAACAGCGAGCAGCCCTCCGGGCTGGGCCTGGAGCCGATGGTGAGTGGAGCACTGCATCACGGACCTCCGCGACAGGTATGCCCCCTGGAGGTCAGCCGATCATGAAGACCTGAGTCGACCCCTCGCGGAATCCGAGCCCGGCGTAGAACTCGAACGCAGGCATGTCACGGTCGGTGATCAGCGTGAGAGTCGCGACACCTTCCGCAGTCGCGCGATCGCGGACGCCGGCCATGAGCGCGCGGCCGATTCCCTGGCGCTGTGACGCGGGAAAGACGAAGAACTCATCGATGAACATCTCGGACTCGTCCTGCCACGTGCGGGCGTGAAAGTACGCGGCGCCGACCACGCCCTCCGACGCGACGGCGACCAGGGTGGTCGACCGCGGCGCCGCGCGGAACTCCCCGAGGTACCGTGTGGCGGACTCGAGAGTCCATGAGTCGTTCCAAGGCTCGCCGTTGTAGGTGGCGACGAAGCCTTCGATCAGAGAGACGTCATCCTCGGGTCTCCAGGGCCGCACCGTCAGGCTTGACGAGGTGTCCATGTAATTCCTGCTTCCGTTGCCCGGTGTGACGTCCTGATGGTCGTGCCCCGCGGATCGGTCGGGCGGCGGGGGAGGCGAATTTAGACCCGTCATCGAGAAAGCTACATGCTGTCGCCGCGCGCCGGCGGTACTGCGTGACGATATGGTGACGGCAACCGGTCCTGCCCGCCGGCTGACGAAGGGGGTTCCGGTGACGGGAGCGATCCCTCCCCGAGACGCAGCGCGATCCGCCGAGCGGGCGGAACGCGGCGCGCTGTGGATCAGCGTCTGGGCGACGGTCGTGATCGCGGTCGGCGCCCTCGTGCTCGGTGTCGTGACGGGGACGCGGATCATCGTGTTCGACGGGGCGTACATGACGATCGGGCTCGTGCTGTCCGTCGCATCGCTGCGCGCTGCGGCCATGGTGGGCGCCGGTCCGGACAGGCGGTACCCCTTCGGCAGGGACGCCCTCACACCGCTCGTGGTCACCGTCCAGGGGCTCGCCATCGCGGGCACCTTGATCTACGCCGTCGGAGACGCGATCGTCGTGATCCGTGCGGGCGGGTCTCCGGTCGACCCCATCGTGATCGCCGTGTACGGCGCCGCGACCGCCCTGGCGGGGTTCGCGGTGGCGATCGTCCTCAAACGCCGGGCGCCGGCATCTGACCTGGTGGCGGCCGAGTGCGCCCAATGGCGCGCGGGAGCGGTGCTGAGCGCCGTGATGCTCGCAGGAGCGGTGATCGCCGCAGCACTGGTCGGAGCCGGACTGCAATCCGTCGCCGACTATGTGGATCCGGTCCTGGTCCTCGTCGCGTGCGCCGTGCTCGCCTACATTCCTGTGCAGCTCATCGCGAGAGGCCTGAACGAACTGCTCGAAGGCGCGCCCTCCCGCGCCCTGACCGCGCGGATCCACGACGCCGTCGGGACTGTCCGCGCCGAGTTCGGGCTCGGCGATCCGCTGATCCGCGCCGGCAAGGTGGGACGCAAGCTCTACGTCGAGGTCGACTTCACCGTAGATGGCGCGGCGTGGGATGTCGCGGCCGAGGACGAGGTGCGGCGCGCGATCGAGAAAGCCCTCGGCGGCCTGGGGATGGATGTCTGGGCGTACGTGTCGCTTACGGCAGACCCGAGCCTGTACGAGTAGGGCCGCACACGGCGCGTTCGGTCAGCGTGCGTCGCGTTTGGCCTGCCGCCGCGCTCCCTGGGCTTGACTCGACGCATCGCGCTTCTTGCCGCCCGTGGTCTTCTGGTGTTCCGTCGTCCGCCCTGACGACACTCCGTCCGGGGTGGGGGCGGTGGACTCCGGGCCCGACCACTTTCCCGCCCGGGCGCGCTCGAGACGCTCGTCTCTGAGCGCCTCGGCCTCCTCGTGCGCGACACGCGCCAACTCGGCACTCACGATGGCGAGCGCCTCCTCGAACACGTATGCGCGAGCCCTCGCCTTGTCCGAACCTGTGGCGGCCGTGCCGCGCCCGCCGGCCACGGCGACCTTCTCCGCGGCGCCACGGCGGTAGTTGGTGGTGTGCTTGTTGCGCGCGCGACGCACCCGCTTGTGAAGGGAGAGGAGGCCGTCCTCATCCAGTCGTGAGATGCGATCCGGCTCCAGTTCGCGGATGAGGTCGAGCTCCTTGGCCTTGAGGACCCACAAGTACTGTTCCATGTGGTCATCCTGCACCATCCGCGGCAAGCGCCGTCCAGGACCGCGCAGAAATCGACCCCGGTCATCGGGCCCCGTGTGAGACATGGGTCTCATCCTGTGCAGCGGGGAGCCCATTCCGTGGCCGAATCGACCGCACGTGCATGTTGGCATCCGTCGGCGACGATGTGGCCATACTCTGACAGCATGCGCGGGAGCGAGCTGGGCGTCGATGACATCGAGACCGCCGTGGACACCGGGGCGGTGCCTCGCGGGGACCGCATCGATGAACTGCTGGACGCGGCCTATCAGCGGGCGCTGGAGCACGCCGAAGGCGCAGTCGCGGATTACATCCCGATCCTCGCGGACGCTGACCCGGAGGGTTTCGGGATCTGCGTCGCGGATGTCGACGGCGGGATCCATGAGGTCGGCGACACCCGGTACGCGTTCTCGATCCAGTCCATCTCGAAAGCGTTCGTCTACGCGCTGCTGTGCGACGCGGTCGGCCATGAGGCCGTCTTCGAGATGGTGGGCGTGAACAACACCGGTCTCGCGTTCAACTCGGTGGTCGCGATCGAGCTGAACGACGGGCATCCCATGAACCCCATGGTCAACGCGGGCGCGTTGGCCACCACCGCGCTCATGCCCGGAGGCACCGCTGAGGAGAAATGGGATGCCGTCCGCACCGGCCTTTCGCGATTCGCGGGCCGTGAGCTTCACGTGGACGAGGAGGTCTACCGGTCCGAGGCCGCGACGAATCATCGAAATCGAGCGATCGCGCAGCTGCTGGAGAGCTACGGCCGCATCCAGGCCGACCCGATGGATGTCGTCGATGTGTACACCCGGCAGTGCGCGCTGCTCGTCGATGCGCACGACCTGGCGATCATGGCCGCCACGCTGGCGGACGGCGGCGTGAACCCGGTCACCGGAGACCAGGTGGTCTCGGCGGACGTCTGCCGAGACACGCTGGCCGTGCTGGCCGCGAGCGGCCTGTACGAGCGCTCGGGGGAGTGGCTGTTCGAGATCGGCCTGCCGGGCAAGTCCGGCGTAGCGGGCGGACTCGTCACCGTCGCCCCGGGGAAGGTCGGGATCGGGACCTACGCTCCTCGACTCGACTCCGCGGGCAACAGCGTCCGAGGGCAGGTCGCGACCGCCTATCTCTCCCGCGCGCTCGGGCTGAACATCTTCGCATCCGAGTCGCACTTCTCCGGAAGGACCCCCGAATGACCGCTCCCACGACCGAGGCCACCGGCGTCCGACGCGCTTCCTGGGTGCCGATGATCGGCCTGTTCCTCGCGCAGATCCTCATGTCGTACAACGTCTCGGCTCTGCCGGTGTCGCTGGGTGGCATGGTGGACACGTTCGGCGTGCCTCCCACCGATGTGAGCACCGCGATCGTCACGTATGGACTTGTCGTCGCGGCGCTGGTGATGGTCGGCGCCAAGATCGGGCAGCGTGTCGGCTGGGTACTGATGTTCCGGATCGTGATCGCCCTGTTCGCGGTGTCGGCGGTGCTGATGATCACCGCCCCCACCGTCGCGATCGTGATCCTCGCGCAGGCGCTGGCCGGGGCATCCGCCGCCATCATCGTCCCCTCACTGGTCGCCCTCATCGCCGAGAACTACCACGGCGCACAGCAGGAGACCGCGATCGGATCGCTCGGATCGGCGCGCGCGCTCGCGGGTGTCAGCGCGTTCCTGATCGGCGGCACTCTGGCGACCCTCGTGGGATGGCGGCAGGTGTTCGTCGTCGTGCTGATTCTCGCCGTCGCCGTGTTCGTGCTCAGCTTCCGTCTGCACGGCGAACCCGGCAACCCCGGGATCAAGATCGACCTCGTCGCCGCAGCGCTGATCGGCCTCGGCATCGTGGCGCTCACGCTCGGCGTGAACAACCTCAACCGCTGGGGCCTCGTGATGGCGCGACCCGATGCGCCCTTCGACATCCTCGGACTCTCGCCTGCACCACTGCTGATCCTGATCGGCCTCGTGCTGGTGCAGCTGTTCTTCCTCTGGACCCGCCGGCGGACCAAGGCCGGCAAGGTGCCGCTGGTCAGCCTGTCGGTGTTCGGATCATCCCGGGAGCGAGCCGCGGTCTACGCGATGTTCGTCGTCGTGGGGATGGAAGCGGCACTCAACTTCACGATCCCGCTCTACATCCAGATCGTCCAGGGGCGCACACCGTTCGACACCTCGCTGGCCATGCTCCCGTTCAATCTCACCGTGTTCTTCACCGCGATGCTGGTCGTCCGCTTCTACCGCCGCTTCCCACCCCGCACGATCGGGATGTTCTCCTTCGGGCTGACCACCATCGCGCTGATGTGGCTGGCGTTCGTCGTGACGAACAACTGGGAAACGCTGCCCACGATCCTGGGACTGTTCATCTTCGGTGTCGGTCAAGGAGCGCTCGTGACCCTGGTCTTCAACGTGCTCGTCACCGCGTCACCGAAAGAGCTCGCCGGAGACGTCGGCTCCGTCCGGGGCACGACGCAGAACCTCGCCTCGGCCGTCGGCACCGCCGTGGCCGGCGCACTCCTGGTCGGCATCCTCAGCGTCAACGTCATCTCCTCCCTCGCCGAGCACCCGGAGCTCTCGCCCGAGCTCGTCTCGCAGATCGATCTCGACCGCGTCAACTTCGTCAGCAACGACCAGCTGAAGAGCGTGCTCGAGCAGACGGATGCTTCGCCGGCTCAGGTGGACGCAGCCGTCGCGCTCAACGAGGAAGCCCGCCTGAACGCCCTCAAGCTGGGGCTGCTGATCCTCTCCGGCGTGAGCGCGCTCGCGATCGTGCCCGCCAGCAGGCTTCCCCGCTACGTGCCCGGCGAGATTCCCGTTTCCGTAGCCACCGGCCGCGAAGCGACCACGTGAGGCGCATGGGCGATCGCGGAGACGCAAGCTGCTTCACGAGCCCGACTGCCTGGGCGAGTCGACCACGTCACTGTGGCTCGACCCGGACCAGTACGGCGAAGCACTCCGGCCGCGGGCGGTGAGGTCGCAGCGGATGGCCTTCCACCTCTTGCGCGGAACGTCATCGGGATCGCCTCTGGATCGCTGCCGCCGCCGAGAAACCGCTAGGAGAACACCGGAGTGAGGAACCGACGCTCGTAGCGACGGATGCAACCGGTCATGCGCGCGAGCTCGAACGCCTTCTGACACTCCGGATCCGTCTTCGAGGCGTTCCGGTACACCTCGTACTCGGCCAGCGACGGAAAGGTGAACATCGCGAAGGCCTCGTCGCTGTCGCCCTCGCTGGGCATGAAGTAGCCGTGGTGAGTGCCACCGAGCCTGTTGACGAGTCGGATCCACTCGCGGCCGTACTCGGTGAAGTCGTCGAGCTTGTCGGGATCGATCTCGTAGCGAAGATGAACGGTGATCATGGGAGTTCCTTTGCGATCGGGCGTATCGAGGAGTCTCGTCGACGAGACGGCGGGGCGACGACGATCAAGCCGGCGCTCGCGAAAGGTGGCCGAGAAAGCGTGGCAACGTGGCAGTCTGCCGCGTGCGGAGCGGTCACGGCCGGCCTCGATCCTCGACCGGGCCATTGCTCTAGTCCTCGTCGGGAAACCTCCCCCGGACGGTTCCGTCGATGACGTCTGCGAGGGCGCGGATCACCGGCCAGGCGCCCTCGGAGCTGTTGCCGAGTACGGTCACCGTGGTCCGTGTCTCGGGGACGTGCGTCGACCGGAACGATGCGCCCGCATCGTAGCCCTCCAGGATCAGCGAAGAATTGCGCCGGCCCAACCACAAGCCCATCCCGTACCGCATGTGCTCGGACGGCACATCGAAGCGGGGACGGATCATTTCGGCCAGGGTGTCCGGCGACACGATCCGGCCGTCGAGCAGCGCGTTCCAGAAGCGGTGCAGGTCCTCGGCGGTGAAGTACATTCCGCCGTCCCCGTTGCCGCGCACCGGGAGGTGCAGCACATTGGTGCGATCGCCGACCTCGTCCAAGTAGCCCAGCGCGGCATCGGCCGGGAGGTCATCGGAGCGCAGGAACGCGGAGCCTGTGAGCCCCGCCCGGTCGCAGACTTCGGTCTGGACGAGCTCGTGAAAACCGCGACCGCCGCCTCTTCGCTCGGCGATGAGCGCGAGCACCACGTACCCGCCGTTGCAGTAGGAGAAGCGCTCGCCGGGCGGGAACTTCTGCGGGAACCCGTCGAGGGCGGGAAGGAACGCCTCGGTCTCGGCGAGCTCATGGAGCGGCAGCGAGAAGACGTAGTCCTCGATGTCCCCGTCCCCGTCCTCGTCGAGGTAGTCGCCGATGCCGGAGGTGTGCGTGAGCAGGTGCTCGATCGTGACGGCGTCGTCGATGAGGGGGAGGTCGTCGCCGAGGAGCGGACGCACCAGGTCGGTGAGTCGGAGCTCGCCCGTCTCGACGAGCCGCATGATCACGAGCGCGGTGAGGCCCTTGTTGCCGCTTCCGGCCGCGATGCGGGTGCTCGGGGTGTTCACAACGCCGAGGGCGCGGTTGGCGAACCCCTCGCAGCGCTCGAGCTCCCGCTCGTCGCCGATATCGATCGTGAGCACGCCGGTGAACGACTGCGCTTCGATGGCGGCGTCAAGCGCCTCGGGGGTGATGCGGATGTTCATGGGCGCGCCTCCACACGATGGAATGCAAGCACGTCCGCCGGGCCTCGTCTGGAGCCGCGGATGCCGCCTCCCCGCTGAGGATCACGGTACTGAGTGGACCTGACTCCTGCCATACCCGCCCGGAGACTGCCCTGTGAGCCCGCGCCCTCTCGCTCGGCAGCGCGTCAGTACGACGCGCGCTCGACCGACTCCGCGGGCGGGATGAATCGACCAGCCAGCGCCTCTGAGCCCCGTGCGAGCAGCGACACGTCGGCTCCCACGAGCACGAAGCTCGCACCCGCGGCGAGGTGGGCGTCGGCGACGGCAGGGTCGAAGGCGTTGACGCCGACGGGCTTGCCGGCGGCGCGGACGGCGTCGAAGGTGCGGTGGACGGCGGCGACGACATCCGGATGCGTCTGCTCACCGAGCACCCCCATCGACGCGGCGAGGTCGCTGGGGCCGACGAACACGCCGTCGACGCCGTCGACCGCGGTGATCTCGGCGGCGGCGTCGACTCCCGCGGCCGTCTCGATCTGCACGAACAGCGAGACGTGGGCGTCGGCGTTCGCGAGGTAGTCGTCGACGCGGTTCCAGCGGCCGCTGCGGGCGAGCGCCGACCCGACGCCGCGGGTGCCGCGCGGGGGATATCGCACGGCCCGCACGACCGCTTCGGCCTCGGCGGCAGACGAGATCATCGGCACGAGAAGATTCTGTGCGCCGAGGTCGAGCACCTGCTTGATCGTCACGACGTCGCCGATCGGCACCCGCACGACGGGGGTGACGGGGTAGGCCGACACGGCGTGCAGCTGCGCGACGACGGACTCGAGGCCGTTGGGCGCGTGCTCCATGTCGATGAGGATCCAGTCGAGCCCCGACCCCGCGCAGATCTCGGCGACGAGCGGGCTGCCGGTGCACACCCACATGCCGGCGAGGGGACGGTCGCTCGTCGCGAGGGCGTCGCGGAAGGTCGGGTTCAGACGAAGCGGCATGTGATGACTCCCATCGGTCCGTAGTCGCAGTGCACCGTGTCGCCGCGGTTCACCCACAGGGGGCGTGTGAACGATCCGGCGAGGATGATCTCGCCCGCCTCGAGCCTGGCACCGTGCTGGTGGAACTTGTCGGCGAGCCACGCGACACCCGTCGCGGGATGGCCGAGAACTCCTGCGGCGACACCGGTCTCCTCGATCTCGCCGTTGCGGCTCAGAACGCCGGGCACCCAGCGCAGGTCGATCTCTTCGGGGCGCTTGTGCGTCTCGCCCAGCACCATCCCGCCGTATGCCGCGTTGTCGGCGATCGTGTCGACGATCGTGCGGCCCTCGAGCTCGATGTGCGAGTTGAGGATCTCGAGGGCGGGGACGGCGTAGTCGATCGCGGCCAGGGCGTCCTCGAGCGTGCAGTCCGGGCCCTCGAGCGGCGACTTGAGGACGAACGCGAGCTCGACCTCGATGCGCACGTTGGAGAAGAGATCGACGGGGATCTCGGCACCCGAGGCGTACACGGTGTCGTCGAACATGACGCCGTAGTCGGGTTCGCTGATGCCGGTCGCCTGCTGCATGGCCTTGCTCGTGAGGCCGATCTTCCGCCCCACGAGCGTGCGGCCGGCGGCGAGATTCTGGTCTCGCCATACGCCCTGGATCGCGTACGAGTCCTCGACCGTCGCATCGGGGTAGCGCGCCGTGATGCGCGGGATCACGGCGTGCGCGCGGTCGGCCTCGGCGAGCTCCGCCGCGATCTTCGCGATGTCGTCGGGGTGCAGCATCCGTCTCTCCTTCGGGGTGAGGCGATCTCTAGAGCTGGTGGCCGAGCTTGTACTCGCCCTGCTTCCAGCTGGGCAGCTCGTCGGGGGTGTCGGCGGGGCGGGTGTACGAGAAGCCGTCGGCGCCGATCGTGACCGCCATCTCGGACGAGTCGGTGCGGGCGACGACGGGCTGCGGGTTGCCGTCGAGGTCGAGGACGAGCGATGCCTCGGTGTACCACGACGGGACGACAGGGTTGCCCCACCAGTCGCGGCGCTGATTGTCGTGGACGTCCCACGTGACGACGGGGTTGTCGGGGTCGCCCGTGTAGTAGTCCTGCGTGTAGATCTCGACGCGGTGCCCGTCGGGGTCGCGCAGGTAGAGGTAGAACGCGTTCGAGACTCCGTGCCGGCCGGGGCCGCGCTCGATCGCGTCGGAGCGGCGGAGCGCGCCGAGCTTGTCGCAGATCGCGAGGATGTTGTGCTTCTCGTGCGTCGCGAAGGCGACGTGGTGCATGCGGGGGCCGTCGCCGCCCGTCATGGCGGTGTCGTGCACGGTGGGCTTGCGGCGCATCCACGCGGCGTAGACCGTGCCTTCGTCGTCCTGGATGTCCTCCGTCACGCGGAAGCCCAGCGACTGCATGAAGTTGACGGCGCGCGGCACGTCGGGGGTGACCTGGTTGAAGTGGTCGAGCCGCACGAGTTCGCCGGGCGTGTGCAGGTCGTAGCGCCACGACAGGCGCTCGACGTGCTCGGTCTGGTGGAAGAACTCGTACGGGAACCCGAGCGGATCGGTCACCCGCACCGAATCGCCGATGCCCTTCACGTAGCCCTCGGGGCGGCGCTCGACGCGACATCCGAGTTCCTCGTAGAACGCGACAGCCTTGCCCAGGTCCTCCGGCGTGCGCACGCGGTACGAGAAGGCGGCGACCGCCGCGACGGGGCCCTGCCGCAGCACGAGGTTGTGGTGGATGAACTCCTCCGTCGAGCGCAGGTAGATGGCCTCGCCGTCCTCCTCGGTGACGTACAGACCCAGCACGTCGACGTAGAAGACGCGGGATGCCGCGAGGTCGGTGACCACGAGCTCCATGTACGCGCACCGCAGGATGTCGGGCGGCGACGCCTCCGGAGCGGGGACGGGGTTGTCGGAGTGGATCGGCGCCTCTTGCGAGACGTAGAAGCCGGAGGAGGTGAGGGTCTTGTCGTGGGTCATGTCGCGTCCTTGCGTGGAGGTCGGTCCGCCGCGAATCTTCACGTCTGTCGCGGACAGGGGCCGAGTCGGTGACAGAGGTGAAGTCTCGCGGGGTGGTGAAGTCGGCGCGTCCGGCTCAGTGCCCGGACCCGCCGCCCTTGCCGAAGGTGGGGTTGTGGACCTCGCCGAGCGTGATGTGCACGGCCTGCTGGTCGGTGTAGAAGTCGATCGATCGGTAGCCGCCCTCGTGCCCGAGGCCCGATGCCTTGACGCCGCCGAACGGAGTGCGCAGGTCACGGACGTTGTTCGAGTTGAGCCACACCATCCCGGCCTCGACGGCCTGCGAGAAGTTGTGGGCCCGCTTCAGGTCGTTCGTCCAGATGTAGGCCGCGAGGCCGTACTTCGTGTCGTTCGCGAGGGCGAGCGCTTCTTCGTCGGTGTCGAACGGGGTGATCGCGACGACGGGGCCGAAGATCTCCTCCTGGAAGATCCGGGCGGTCGGCGGCACGTCGGCGAACACGGTCGGCTCGACGAAGTTGCCCGTCTCGAACCCCTCTGGTCGGCCGCCGCCCGCGACGAGGCGGCCCTCGGTCCTGCCGAGCTCGACGTAGCTCATGACCTTCGCGAAGTGCTCGGGGTGCACGAGCGCCCCGACTTCGGTCGCGGGATCGTGAGGGAATCCCACCTTCACGCGGGAGGCCTGCGCGGCGTAGCGCGCCACGAACTCGTCGTACACGGGGCGCTCGACGAGGATCCGCGATCCCGCGGTGCAGCGCTCGCCGTTGAGCGAGAACACGCCGAAGATCGTCGCGTCGACGGCGGCGCCCAGATCCGCGTCGGCGAAGACGACGGCGGGGGACTTGCCGCCGAGCTCCATCGAGAGCCCCTTCAGGAACGGCGCGGCGTTGGCGAAGATCAGCTGCCCCGTCGAGCTCTCGCCCGTGAAGGAGATGAGGGGGACGTCGGGATGCTTCACCAGCGCGTCGCCGGCATCCTCACCGAGCCCGTTGACGAGGTTGAAGACGCCCTTCGGCAGTCCCGCGGCCTCGAAGATCTCGGCCCACAGCGACGCCGACAGGGGAGTGAACTCGGCGGGCTTGAGTACGACGGTGTTGCCCGTCGCGAGGGCCGGGGCGAGCTTCCACGATTCGAGCATGAAAGGCGTGTTCCACGGCGTGATGAGCCCTGCGACGCCGATCGGCTTGCGGTTGACGTAGTTGATCTGCCGTCCGGGGACCTTATAGGTGTCGTCGGACTGCGCCACGATCAGGTCGGCGAAGAACCGGAAGTTCTCGGCCGCGCGCCGCGCCTGTCCGAGCGCCTGCGTGATCGGCAGCCCCGAGTCGAACGACTCCAGCTCGGCGAGCCGGGCATCCCAGGACTCCACGATGTCGGCGATGCTGTGCAGGACCCGGGATCGCTCGCGGGGCAGCATCCGGGGCCAGGGGCCCTCGGCGAACGCGCGCCGCGCCGCCGCGACCGCGAGGTCGACGTCGGCCTTCTTGCCGGCCGCGGCCTGCAGGTAGACCTCGTTCGAGACCGGGTCGAGCACGTCGAACGTGTCGCCGTCGACGGAGTCCACGCGCTGTCCGTCGATGTAGTGCTGGATGCGCGACGGCAGGCCCTCGGGCAGGTGCCGCTGGGCCGCGATGGTGGCGGTGTCAGACATGGGGTTTCCTCCGTGGGATCTTCGGGAAGGCGTCAGGGAGCGTCGGGATGACGCGTCTCGAGGAACGCGTTCATGGTGCGCCAGCGGTGGTCGCGGGCCGCGAGCTCGATCTCGAGCGGGTCGGCGCCGGATCGGATGAGGTCGAGGATCTCGGCGTGCTCCTCGACGGAGTGCTGCGCTCGCCCGGGGACGAACGCGAAGGTCGAGTCGCGCAGGCCCGACAGGCGGGACCAGCCGCGCTCGACGAGCTCGAGGATGTGCGGGTTCGGGCAGGGCTCGTACAGCACCGAGTGGAACTGCTTGTTGAGCTGTGTGAACCCGCGCGGATCGAGGTGGTCGAGCTGAGCGTGCATGCGGTCGTTGATCGCCGCCGCGCGATCCAGATCCGCGGAGGTGAGGAGCGGCGCCGAGAGGGCGGTCGCGCACCCTTCGACCAGGCCGAGGGTCTGCATCGTGTGGACGTACTCCGACTCGTCGACGAGCGTCACGCGCGCACCGACGTTGCGCTCGAAGGTCACGAGCCCTTCCGCCTCGAGCTGCCGCACGGCCTCGCGCACGGGCACGACGCTCATGTCGAGCTCGCCCGCGATCGTTCCGAGCACGAGCCGGTACCCCGGCGTGTACTCGTGGCGCGCGATGCGCTCCTTGATCCACTGGTATGCGCGCTGCGACTTGCTGAGCGTGTCAGGTTCCTGCGTCTGCCGAACCGTCACCGCCGGGCCTCCTCGTACTTCGCGCGCCACTCGGCGTTCATGGGGAAGAGCCCATCGACGGGATGCCCCTCCGCGACCCGCGCCGCGATCCAGGCGTCCTCGTCCTCCTGCGCGAGTGCTGCGTCGGCGACCTCCTCCGCGAAGCCGGGCGGAATGACGACGACGCCGTCGCCGTCTCCGACGATGATGTCGCCCGGCTGCACGGTCGTGCCGCCGCATCCGATCGTCACGTCGAGGTCCCACGGGACGTGCTTGCGCCCGAGGACGGCGGGGTGCGCACCGCCTGCGAAGACAGGGATGCCGACGGATGCCACGGCCGCGGCATCCCGGACCCCTCCGTCCGTCACGATGCCGGCCGCGCGACGCGCGTGGGCGCGGATCGCGAGGACATCGCCGAGCGTTCCCGACCCGGCCTCGCCGCGGGCCTCGATCACGATGACCTCGCCCTCGCCGACCGCGTCGAACGCGCGCTTCTGCGCGTTGTAGCCGCCGCCGTGCGAGGCGAAGAGGTCTTCGCGGTTGGGTACGAAGCGGAGCGTCTTGGCGGTGCCGACGATCTTCGACCCGTGGGTCAGCGCCCGGACGCCGTCGATCGTGACGTTGTTCAGGCCGCGCTTGCGCAGCTGCTGCGACAGCCCCGCGACGGGGGTGCGCTCGAGCTTCGCGCGGAGAGCGGGATCGAGCCCCGCGGGCTGCGGGGGAACGGCCGCCTGCGATCCCCACGCCTCGGCGCGCTGCACGTCGTCTACGGCGGGCAGCGACCCCAGTGACGCGTCGAAGGCGGCATCCGGGCCTTCGACGACCGTCGTGACGAGCCGGCCCGAGGCCGGCCCTCCCGGGACGTCGACCTCGACCTCGACGACATCCCCCGGGCCCACGACCGACGACCCGGCCGGAGTTCCGGTCAGGATGACGTCGCCGGGCTCGAGCGTGAAGTGCTGCGACAGGTCGGCGACGAACTGCGCGAGCGGGAAGATGAGCCCGCCCGTCGTGTCGTCCTGCACGAGCGCACCGTTCACCCACGTGCGCAGGCGCAGCGCGGTCGGGTCGATCGCCTGCGCCTCGAGGAGCGTCGGACCGATCGGCGTGAAGCCGTCGCCGCCCTTCGATCGCACGTTCGAGCCCTTGTCGTTCGCGCGCAGGTCGTAGAGGCCGAAGTCGTTCGCGGCGGTCACCCATGCGACGTGCGACCACGCGTCGGCGAGGGCCACGCGCCGCGCAGGTGTCCCGATGACGAGCGCGATCTCGCCCTCGAACGCGAGCAGCTCGGTGCCGGCGGGGCGCTCGATCGAGGCGCCGGATGCCGCGACGGAGCTCGACGGCTTGAAGAAGTACGACGGATCGGCGGGGCGGCGACCGCGCTGGTCGGCGCGCGAGGCGTAGCTCAGATGCACCGCCACGATCTTGCCGGGGCGGCCGGGGAGGCCCGAGAATCGGGGGTCCGGGGCGTCCGTTTCAGTGCTCATGAGCTCCCTCGCTCTTGCGTCGTATGTGAAATCGTATATGATCTGAGCAGGCCAGGCAAGACATCATGGACGATGGATGCCGGGGACGAAGGAGTCGCGAGCATGCCGATGCAGTTCCATCACCACGGGTACGTCTCGGGTGATCCGCGCGTGCAGGACGCCGTGGGGACGGGCGTCGACCGGCCCGTCGAACTGCCCGACGAGATGGATGTGCTCATCGTCGGCTCGGGACCCGCCGGCATGCTGCTCTCGGCGCAGCTGTCCCAGTTCCCCGGGATCACGACGCGGATCATCGAGCGTCGCGACGGACGCCTCGTGCTCGGCCAGGCCGACGGCATCCAGCCGCGCAGCGTCGAGACCTTCCAGGCGTTCGGCTTCGCCGAGCGGATCGTCGCCGAGGCGTACAACATCGCCTACATGAACTTCTGGGGACCCGATCCCGAGAACCCCGGCAACATCATCCGCACCGCCCGCACCGAGGACTACGCCTTCAAGATCAGCGAGTTCCCGCACCTCATCGTCAACCAGGCCCGCGTGCTCGACTACTTCGCCGAAGCAGCCGCGCACGGCCCCGGGCGGATCGTGCCGGACTACGCGATCGAGTTCCTCGGCCTCACGGTGCACGAGCATGGCGACCATCCGGTCGAGGTGCGCGTGCGCCACACCGCCGGCCCCCGCGCGGGGGAGGAGCGCACGGTGCGCGCCACCTACGTCGTGGGCAGCGACGGCGCGCGCAGCGGCGTGCGCGAGGCGATCGGCCGCGCGCATGTCGGACGGTTCGCGGCGCACGCGTGGGGCGTCATGGACGTCCTGGTCAACACCGACTTCCCGGACTGGCGCACCAAGTGCGCCATCAACTCCGAAGCGGGCAACATCCTGCACATCCCGCGCGAGGGCGGCTACCTCTGCCGCATGTACATCGACCTCGGAGAAGTCGCCGAGGACGACCACCACAAGGTGCGCCAGACGCCGATCGAAGAGGTCATCCGCCGCGCGAACGCGATCCTGCATCCGTACACGCTCGACGTGAAGCAGGTCGCGTGGCACAGCGTCTACGAGGTCGGGCACCGCGTGACCGACCGCTTCGACGACGCCGGCGACGGCCGCTCGCCGCACGTCTTCCTGACGGGCGACGCGTGCCACACGCACAGCGCGAAGGCCGGCCAGGGCATGAACGTCTCGATGCAGGACGGCTTCAACCTCGGGTGGAAGCTCGGGCACGTCCTGACGGGGCTCGCCCCGGCATCCCTCCTCGACACCTACTCGGCCGAGCGGCAGCCCGTCGCCCAGCAGCTCATCGACTTCGACCGGGAGTGGTCGTCGCTCATGGCGCGCAAGCCCGAAGAGATCAGCGACCCGCAGGAGCTCGCGACGTTCTACCTCGGCACGGCCGAGTTCCCGTCCGGGTTCATGACGCAGTACGGGCCATCTGAGATCGTGACGGATGCCGCGCACCAGGCGCTCGCCGCGGGCTTCCCGCTCGGCAAGCGGTTCAAGAGCGTCGAAGTGACGCGCGTGTGCGACGGCAATGTCATACACCTCGGCCACCACGCCAAGGCGGATGGGCGCTGGCGACTCTACGCCTTCGCCGACGCGCCGGCCGCCGGCGAGTCCTCGGCGCTCGCCGACTGGGCGGAGTGGCTCGCCTCGCCCGGCTCGCCGCTCGCGCGCTTCACGCGCGATGGCGCCGACGTGGATGCCGTCTTCGACGTCAAGGCGATCTACCAGCAGTCGTTCGAGGGCGTCGACATCTCGCGCGTGCCCGCGGCCTTCCTGCCGAAGTCGGGGCCGCTCGGCCTGACGGACTGGGAGAAGGTGTACGCGGCCGGCCCCGACGGGTGGAGGAGCGTCGACATCTTCACCGAGCGCGAGGTGTCTCGCGACGGCGTGGTCGTCGTGGTCCGCCCCGATCAGTACGTCTCGGCCGTCGTCCCGCTCACCGCGACGGGCGAGCTCGCCGCGTTCTTCGAGGGGTGCATGCTTGCGCAGCAGGCCGCCGCCCGGACGGGCTGAGCGAGCGGCGTGACCACCGGCCGCGATCGCTCGGCCGGTCCGCCCGACGGGCATCTGGTTTCCGCACACGACCTGGACTAACGTGTCCCGCGAGTGCAGGCCCCCCGTCGACCCGACCTCGGGGACCAGCTGAGCCGTTCGGCGCGACGTTCGATGTTGCCGACGAGGTCCATCTCGTCGACCCTGGGGGAGCACCGCCCGTTCGGAGAACAGGTGGTGCGGTATGTCCAGATCCCGAACTCTGCGCGGACTCGTCGCGGTGTCGGTCGCAGCGCTGATCGTGACCCTGCTGGGCCCGGCGCAGATGGCCCAGGCTGCGCCTGCGCCCATCCAGCCGCGCCCGGTCGCGGCGGTCACCGCCGACCGGCTGCCGACGGTGCAGATCAACGGCGTCGTCTGGTCGCAGGCCGTCGTCGGCAACACCGTGTACGCGGGCGGCTCGTTCAGCCAGGCCAGGCCCGCCGGCGCGGCGCCCGGCACGAATCAGACCCCGCGGGCCAACCTGCTGTCATACGACATCACGACCGGCAACCTGAACACGAGCTTCACCCCCACCCTCAACGGCCAGGTGCGCGGAGTCGCCGCTTCGCCGGACGGCTCGCGCATCTACGTCGTGGGCGACTTCAGCGTCGCGAACGGCCAGTCCCGTCAGCGGATCGCGGCCTACAGCACCGCGACGGGTGCGCTGATCACCAGCTTCGCTCCCGTCGGGGTGACGTCGTCCGCACGCGCCGTCGTGGCCACCGACACCGCCGTCTACGTCGGCGGCGGATTCCAGGGGGCGGGCGGCACGCCGCGCGGCAACCTCGCCGCGTTCCGCGCGAGCGACGGGGCGCTGCTGCCGTGGAACCCGGGCGCCGACTACACCGTCTGGGCGCTCGCCTACAGCGCCGACCAGGGCGCGGTGTTCGCGGCCGGCTCGTTCCAGAACGTCGGGGGCCAGTCCGCGTACGGTCTCGCGAAGATCGACGCTGCGACGGGTGCACTGGACACCGGCTGGCAGCTGGCCCGCGTGACGCAGCCGCCGTCGCCGCGCAACGCGGGGAACAACGCGGGGTGGACGAGCCTCAAGGTCGTGGGCGGCTCCGTCTACGGCACGGGCTGGGTCTTCGGCAACGGCGGCAACCTCGAGGGGATCTTCAAGGCGTCGACGGCGAATCCGGGCACGCTCGAGTGGGTCGTCGACTGCCACGGCGACACCTACTCGAGCTTCGTGAACGGCGGCATCGTCTACCTGGCGGGCCACCAGCACTACTGCGGCAACATGGGCGACGGAGCACCGCAATTCGAGCAGTGGCGGTTCCAGTACGCGACAGCCTGGAACGACACGCAGACCGGCGACATCCTCAACGATCCGCTCAACTACACGAACTGGCGCGGCCGGCAGGGTCCCGCGCTCATCGACTGGAACCCGGACATGACGCTCGGCACGTACACGGGCCAGTACCAGGCCGCGTGGAGCGTCGAGGGCAACGCCGACTACACGGTCTATGCAGGCGAGTTCCCGACCGTCAACGGTGTCGGTCAGCAGGGTCTCGTGCGCTTCGCACGCAAGCCGATCGCACCCGGCCGCGAGGGTCCGCGCTTCGTGGGCGGCACGCTCATCCCGACGCTCGTGCCCGTCTCCACGACGGCGCTGCGTGTCAGCTGGCCCGCGGGCTTCGACCGGGACGACTTCGCCCTCAGCTACCGGATCACCCGCAATGGGGCCACGGTCGCGACATCGACCGCCAACTCGAACTGGTGGACGCTGCCGGCGCAGGGCTTCATCGACACGGGGCTCGCGCCCGGACAGAGCTACAGCTATCAGGTCATCGTGAACGATGCCGACGGCAACATGGTCTGGGGCGCCCCGACGTCGGTGACGATGCCGACCTCGTTCCCGACCGCGACCGCCTACGCCGCGCTCGTGCGCAGTCTCGGCGCGCGGATCTACTGGCCGCTCAACGAGACCTCGGGTCTCGTCGCGACCGACCGCGCGGCGACCGCGACGAGCCCGCCGAACCTCGGCGTGACCGACGGACGCGCCGACAACGGCGTGACGTGGAACCAGCCCGGCGCGATCACGGGAGACTCCGCGGCATCCCTCGGCGACAACGACTTCAGCAGGATCTTCACCGGCAACTGCCCCTCGACGGCGTCGTGCAGTCTCAGCACCGAGACCGCACCCGACACGTTCACGGCACAGGTGTGGATCAGGACGAACACCACGAGGGGCGGCCGGATCCTCGGGTTCGGCGACCTCCAGAACGGCGTCTCGGACCACCACGACCGCCACCTCTACATGGACAACTCCGGACGCCTGATCTTCGGCGTCCGCAGCGAGACCGGGGCCGCGCGCACCGTCACCTCTCCCGGGACCTACCGCGACAACCAGTGGCACCTCGTCACCGCCACGCTGAGCGGACAGGGCATGATGCTCTACGTCGACGGCGCGCTCGTCGCGCAGCGCGCCGACACGACGCAGGGGGAGAGATACCTCGGCTACTGGCGGCTCGGCGGCGACGCACTGACGGGCAGCGTCCTCATCGGATGGCCGAGCGCGCCGAGCACGCAGAACTTCATCGGGAGCGTCGACGAGGTCGCGATCTACCCGACGGCGCTCTCTCTGGCCAACGTGCAGGCGCTCTACGCGGCCCGCAACGGCGGCGGGGGCCCGCCTCCGAACCAGCCGCCGCAGGCGAACTTCACCTCGACGACCGGGGGGCTCACGGCGTCCTTCAACGCCGCGACGTCGATCGACCCGGACGGCACGATCGCCTCCTACGCGTGGACCTTCGGCGACGGCACGACCGGCACGGGCCAGACGGCGAGTCGCACGTATGCCGCCGCGGGCACATACTCGGTGAGCCTCACGGTGACCGACAACGCCGGAGCCACCGACACCGAGACCCAGCCGGTCACGGTGGCCGCGGCATCCGTCATCGCGGCAGACGCCTTCGAGCGGACCGTCGCGGGCGGCTGGGGCTCGGCCGACACGGGCGGCGCCTGGGCGCTCAGCGGCGCCCCGAGCGACTTCGCCGTCACGGCAGGCGCGGGAACGCTCCGGATGGCGGCGGCCTCCGGGCCTTCGGCGTACCTCTCGGGGGTGAGTGCGCGCGACTCCGAGACGCTCGTCAGCTTCGCCTACGACAAGCCCGGCAGCGGCGGCGGGATCTACACGTCGTTCGTCGCCCGGCGGATCGGGACGTCCGACTATCGCGTCAAGCTCCAGATCACGGCGACGGGAACCTCGCTGACGCTCGCCCGCACCGTCAACGGGGCCGAGACCGGGCTCGTCGCAGAAGGACAGCCGGGGCTCGTGTTCGTCCCGGGCGATGTGTGGAACGTCCGCTTCCGGGTGACGGGAGCCGCACCCACGACGCTGCAGGCGCGGGTGTGGCGAGAGGGCACGGCAGAGCCCTCGACCTGGACGACCGCGACGGACTCGACCGCCGCACTGCAGTCGCCCGGGGCCGTCGGCGTCTACAGCTATCTGTCCGGGTCGGCGAACAACGCACCGATCACGCTCGGCGTCCGCGACTACCGGGTGGACGTGCCGTAGAGGAGTGGATGCCGGGGGCGTGTCATCGCCTGTCAGTCCCGCACCGGTATCGGGTAGACGAAGACGTCGACGGAGTCGGCGCGGAGGTGGAACCGGATGACGGTCCCGATCGGGAGGTCGTCGTCGAAGTGGACTTCGGATCCCCGCCACGCTCCGACGTCGACGAGGACGTCCGCCCCGGCCGGCGCGCACGCACCGCCCACGAGGTACTGCGACGACCGCTCGATGACGAGGAGGCACGGATTGCCGTAGTAGTCGACACCTGACCAGGGCTCGACGCCGCGGAAGGTCTCGTACGGCGTGAGGGTCGCCGGATCGACCTCCTGATTCAAGTAGCCGGCTAGGGCGACGAGCCCGGGGTCGGACTCTCCTGCCGTCGCCTGCAGCGAGGCATCCGGATGCGGCCCCCACAGCGAGGCGACTCCGTACGCCGCCACGAGACCGACCCCCGCCGCGACCCAGAGGACGGGGGACCGCGTCCAGGCCCAGCGCCGCCGCGGCGGCGTGCTCTCGGTCTCATCCGACGCCGGTGGCGTCGCGGGCTGAGCGGAAGCGGAATCGGGAGCAGAATTCCGCTCGAGTTCCCGTGCGGGCACGGCGTCCATCAGGCGGCCTCCTTCGGCATCAGCAGGTAGGCATCGACCGCGTCCTCCCGCAGGACGAGCCGCAGAACTGCACCGGGGGTGGACAGATGGCGTACCGAGCCGGAGCCGTGGCGCACCCGCCAGGGAACGTCCACGAAGAGGTCGACCCCGGCAGGCACGCATTTGCGTGCCACGACGTCGTCCGACTGTCGGTGGACGACGGTCATGCACTGGGACCCGACGGAGTTGTCGGCGGACCAGACGTCGAATTCCAGGTATGTTCCGAACCCGCGCAGCGTGGAGAGATCGATCTCCATCTCGGACGAGTATCGGGGCGTGGTGGAGCCGCCCTCCGAACGGAGCAGGGCGAGCAGCGCATCGTCGGGAACGGCTCCCGTCGGGTTCAGCCGGGCGTCGGGCGTCGCGTAGGACGGCATGGCCGAGGCGGCCACCCCGGCGACGCCGACGACCGCGCCGGCCGCCAGAGCGATGAGAGCCCACCACCACTTCACGGCCGGTCTCGGGTCGCCTGTCGGGGATTCCGGCGTCTCACGCGACGATGCCTCCGGGCCGGCGTCGGTCATCCGGGCGTCGGCCGCAGAGGCGACGACGGAAGCGACGACGGTAGTCGGCTCGCGCGCGGTGAGCGGCTCGGCACCAGCCCGCTCGACCGGGGCGATGGGCGGGGACGTGTATTCATCCAGCCCGTCCGTGCGCGCAGACTCGAGTTCGATGAGCCGTGCGAGCGCGATGGCGTCGTCCTCGATGTCGGGATGCGGTCCGTAGGCGCGTCGGCGCAGCTCGCGCAGCTCGCCCTCGACATCCTCAGCGCTCGCGCGTCCTCTCATCAGTGCACCTCCATCGGTGATCCCCTGACTCATCCCGCCCAGCTCTGGAAGTTGTTCATCGGTGACGCCGGATACGCGTCGATCGCATCGGTCGTCTCGTACAGGACCACGGTCTGGGTCGAATCGGCCACCGGCACCGCGATCAGGCCGTCCACATACGATTCGCAGTTCACGTCACACGACCACCCGAGGTAGAGGAGTGTCGAGCTGTCCGGAGACCAGGTAACGCTGTACGGGAACCAGGGCGCCGCTGCGCCGTCGTTCCTCGCCGTCGGGCGCTCGACCACAGCCTGCGTCGGGTCCGCGCCGGAGACGTCGGCGATGACGACGTCATGCTCCTCGCGGCAGGGCCTCGTCTCACCCGAGTCGTCTGTGATCGTCTCGCAACTGCGCTGGAAGACCACGTGCGCGCCGTCCGGCGACCAGACCGGCCCGAGCCCGTGCATCTGCGAATAGTCGGCGGCGATCACTCGCTGGTCGGATCCGTCGGAATCCATCAGGACCAGGTCGTAGCGTTCGGCGGCGTTGTACTTCCGGCGCTCCACCGCGAGGGTCTGGCCGTCCGGTGAGACGCTCAGCGCCTGTGCGACGGGGGTGTCGTCGATCGTCCGCGTCCCGCCATCGGCGAGCGAATAGGCGAGGACGCCGCGCTCATCCGCGATGTACAGCACGTCGCCGTCGGGCGCCCATTCGAAGTCGGTGGCCGTCGTCTCGGGCAGTCGGACGATATCTCCGGACTCGGGGTCGATGATCAGGATCTCGGTCATCACTCCACGCCGGGTCGGCCCGGCGGGCGCCGTGCCGACGGCGATCCAGCGGCCGTCCGCGGACCAGATCGGACACGCCCGCTCGGTGAACCCCTCGAGAGGGATCTCCTTCACGACGGCTGCCTCTCCCGCGGCGGTCACGACGGCGATCGAGAGCGCGACATCCGTCCAGCCGGTCTCCCAGCTCCCCGTCGCGGTGCCGAACGCGAGCCGCGCGCCCTGCGGCTCGAAGGCAGGACACGAGCGCGACATCCCGTCGTCGTCCGCCCCGACGGCACGGTGCGCCTCTTCGCCAGGCCGGACGAGCATGACGTCGTCTTCGTTCCAATCGGCGGAGAAGGCGATCCAGCCTCCCTGAGTCCCCGTCGGCGGGGGTGTTGCGGCGTCATCGCCCGACGGACTCGGGATGCTGTCGGTTCGCGCCGCGTCCGCAGCGCATCCCGTCGCGGTCGTCATCAGCAGCACGGCAGCCAGCGCGGCGAGCCGGGTGCGACGCCGTCCGGGGCGGAGAGTGGCCTCTGCAGGGGAACGACCGTTCATTTCCTGCTCCAACTCTGGAAGTCGTTCTGCGGGAAGAGCGACAGGTTGCCGATGCCTTCGGGGGTCTCCCACAGGATCGTCGGAGGCTCGCCGCCCACGACGGGAACGGTGAGCAGCCCCCAGCCGTCGCCCGGCTCACCGGAGGGCGACTGCTCCCACCCGAGGAAGAGCAGTGTCTCGCTGTCCGGTGCCCAGCTCACCGTGACGGGCAGCCAGAGTCGCGGCTCGAAGCTCTCGCCGGTCCGCGTCGGGGGCAGCGCTGTCACGGTCCCGACGGGCCCCAGCGGATCGTCGTCGCCGACCGAGACGATGACGACCTCTTCGTTCTCACCGAGCATGGGGATGCCGTCGGTCCTTTCTGAGGGGGTCCCGCGATCGCGCTGGAAGACGATGCGCGCGCCGTCTGGTGACCACAACGGGCCGATCCCGCGTGCGCGTGAGTAGCCTTCCGTCAGGAGTCGCCGCTCCGAGCCGTCGACGCTCATGAGCCACAGTTCGAGGGGACCGCGGTCCCCTCGCAGCTCGACGGCGAGCGTGCTGCCGTCGGGCGAGGCCGCGAGGGCGACCGCACCCGCGGTATCCGGGACCCTGCGAGTCTCGTCGTCGGACGTCGAGTAGACGAGAACCCCGTCATCCTCGGCGATGTAGAGCTCCGAGCCGGTGCGCGCCCACTCGATGTCGGTGGCTGCCACTCCGGTCAGTCGACGGATGTCGCCCGTCTCGGGTTCGACCAGCCAGACCTCCGCGGCGACGTTCGTCCCTTCCTGCGTCATCCCGCGGCCGCTGCCGAACGCGACCCACGTGCCGTCCGGCGACCAGATGGGGCACGGCGGCTGAGGCAAGCCGTCCAGCGGGATCACGACCGACGTCGACGCCTTCCCGTCCGCGGTGAGATCGGTGATCACGAGGCCGGCGTCCTGCCATCCCGCCTGGCTCTCGCCCCGGGCCTGGCCCGAGGCCAGGCGTGTCCCGTCCGGCGAGAATGCGGGGCATACCTGGTCGAGATCGTCGCTGGCTGCTCCGAGTACGCGCTGCGGGGGCAACCCGGGCCGCACGAAGTAGATGTCGCCCTCGAAGAATCCGGAGGAGTAGGCGATCCACTCGTCGCGCGGGATCGCCGGCTCTGTGGGGCTGGGGTCGGGGGTCGCCACGGGAAGCGGCGCGCTGTCGTCGCGGAGCGTCGCGGTGACGACGCCGGCGACGACTCCGCCCACGAGCGCGAGCGAGAGGCCGAGCGCCACGAACTGCATGCGGTGAGCACCGGCGGGGCGGATCCGCTGCGTGCCGGCGAGCACGAGGTCGCGCATCTCGTCGTGCTCGCGCGGGGACAGCCCCTCGTACGTGCTCACGATGCCTCCAGGACTGTCATCTCGTCGCGCAGCTTCGCCCGCGCTCGCGCGAGGCGGGACTTCACGGTGCCGACGGGGATCCCGAGCGTCTGCGCAGTCTCGCGCTCCGGATACCCCTCCAGCACGGTCAGGATGACGACGCTCTGCTCGCGGGCGGGCAGCCGCCGCAATGCCGCGAGCACTCCGCTCTCATCGCTCCCCGACAGGTCGGGCACGGGCTCCGGACGCGGTGCGCGGGCGATGAGCGCGCGGTAGCGGCGCCCCGAGCGCTCGAGGTTGCGGGCCGTGTTCGAGACGGTGTTCAGCAGCCACGGCAGCGGCGAACCGTCCACGAGTCGAACTGTCGCGCGCTTTCGCCACAGTTCGAAGAACGCGATCGTGACGGCATCCTTCGCGTCCTCCCGCATCGTGAGCAGACGGCACGCGTGCCGAAAGAGGCGTGCTTCGTGCCGGTCGAACAGCGCGGCCAATGCGGCCGCATCCCCAGCGCGAACACGCTCCCAATCGGAGGCGTCATCGCTCATACCTTGTAGTGTCCGCGCACCCCTGAAAGGTTCCAATACCCTCGTGCGACTCTCGAACGAGAGAACGGATGCGGCGCAGAACAGTCCGGACTAGCGTGAAAGCGTGTCCGCTCCGGCGATCGATGCACGGACCGCCCACGCCGACGGCGTCGAGCGTCTTCTTGCGAGCTATCGGGCCCTCCCCGCGGGGGCGCCGGTGCGGCTCGCCAAGCCGACCTCGAACCTCTTCCGCTCGCGTGCGAAGACGATCACGCCTGGCCTGGACACTTCGGGTCTGACCGACGTCATCGAGGTCGATCCCGTCGCCCGCACGGCGGATGTCGCCGGGATGTGCACCTACGAGGACATCGTCGCCGCGACCCTGCCCTTCGGCCTCGCGCCCCTCGTCGTGCCGCAGCTCAAGACGATCACCCTCGGGGGAGCCGTCACGGGCCTCGGAATCGAGTCGACGTCGTTCCGCAGCGGGATGCCGCACGAGTCCGTGCGCGAGCTCGACATCCTCACGGGCGGGGGAGAGCTCGTCACGGCGTCGGCGACGCGACATCCCGGCTTCTACCGGGGATTCCCCAACTCTTACGGGACGCTCGGCTACGCCGTCCGCCTGCGGATCGAGCTCGAGACGGCCCCGCCGTTCGTCGAGCTGAGGCATGTGCGCTTCCATGCGCTCGCGGACCTCGTCACGGCCATGGAGCGCATCGTCGAGACGGGCCGGTTCGACGGGGCTCGCGTCGACTACCTCGACGGCGTCGTGTTCAGCGCCGACGAGAGCTACCTGTGCCTCGGCGCGCAGACGGCCGAGCCCGGCCCCGTGAGCGACTACACGCGTCAGCGCATCTACTACCGCTCCATCCAGCATGACGATGGCGTGAAGACCGACCGGCTCACGATCCACGACTACCTGTGGAGGTGGGATGCCGACTGGTTCTGGTGCTCCGAGGCGTTCGGGGCGCAGCATCCGGTCGTCCGTCGTCTCTGGCCGCGCCGGCACCGGCGCAGCAGCTCGTACGCGGCGCTCATGCGCCTCGAGCGCCGGTTCGACATCGGCGACCGCCTCGAGAAGCTGCACGGCCGGCCGCCGCGCGAGCGCGTGATCCAGGACATCGAGGTGCCGATCGGCCGCAGCGCCGAGTTTCTCGAGTGGTTCCTCGCGACCGTCCCGATCGAGCCGATCTGGCTGTGCCCGCTGCGCCTGCGCGACGATGCGGGCTGGCCGCTGTACCCGATCCCGCCCCGCGAGACGTACGTCAACGTCGGCTTCTGGTCGACCGTGCCGGTCGGCGCGACCGACGGGGCGACGAACCGGCTCATCGAGCAGAGGGTGAGCGAACTCGACGGCCATAAGTCGCTGTACTCGGACGCCTTCTACCCGCGCGACGAGTTCGACAGGCTCTACGGCGGCGACGAGTACCGCGCACTCAAACAGCGCTACGACCCCGATTCCCGACTGCTCGACCTCTACGCGAAAGCGGTGCAACGCCGATGACGACCTTCGAAGAGCCCCGCACGGACGCCGACGCGCCGCCGCCCGACGACACCCGCGCGCCCGAGCCGAAGCTCACGCTGGCGCAGGTGCTCGAGATCTTCGCGGGCGGCCGGCTGCCACTGCGGTTCTCGGCGTACGACGGCAGCTCGGCGGGGCCGCCCGACGCGCCGTACGGGCTCGATCTCAAGACGCCGCGGGGCACGACGTACCTCGCGACGGGCTTCGGCGACCTGGGGCTCGCGCGCGCCTACATCGCGGGCGACCTCGACATCCAGGGTCTGCACCCCGGCGATCCGTACGAGCTGCTCAAGGCGCTCGCCGACTCCCTCGTCTTCACGCGGCCGTCGCCGCGGGTCATGGCGCAGGTCGTGCGCTCGATCGGGTTCGAGCGGCTCAAGCCCATCGCGCCGCCGCCGCAGGAGGTGCCCCCGCGGTGGCGGCGTGTCGCTGGGGGACTGCGGCACAGCAAGAACCGCGACGCCGAGGCCATCCACCACCACTACGACGTCTCGAACACCTTCTACGAGTGGGTGCTCGGCCCCTCCATGACCTACACGTGCGCGTGCTACCCGCGGCCCGATGCGTCGCTCGAGGAGGCGCAGGAGAACAAGTACCGCCTCGTCTTCGACAAGCTGCGACTGAAGCCGGGCGACCGGCTGCTCGACGTCGGGTGCGGCTGGGGAGGCATGGTGCGCTACGCCGCCCGCCGCGGAGTGAAGGCGACGGGCGTGACGCTCTCGCGCGAGCAGACCGCCTGGGCGCAGCAGGCGATCGCCGACGAGGGGCTCGGCGACCTCGCCGAAGTGCGCTTCGGCGACTACCGCGACATCGCCGAGAGCGGCTACGACGCGGTGTCGTCGATCGGGCTGCTCGAGCACATCGGCGTGCACAACTACGCGTCGTACTTCCGCTTCCTGCGATCCCGGCTGCGCCCCGGCGGGATGCTCCTCAACCACTGCATCACGCGGCCCGACAACCGCAGCAAGGCGTCGGCGACGGGCTTCATCGATCGCTACGTCTTCCCCGACGGAGAGCTCACGGGTGCTGGCCGCATCATCACGGAAGCCCAGGACGCCGGCCTCGAGGTGCTGCACGAAGAGAATCTGCGCCGCCACTACGCGCTGACGCTGCGCGACTGGTGCGCCAATCTCGTGGAGCACTGGGACGAGGCGGTCGCCGAGATCGGGCTGCCCGCCGCGAAGGTGTGGGGCCTCTACATGGCCGGATCCCGCCTCGCGTTCGAGAGCGGCGGGATCGAGCTGCACCACGTGCTCGCCGTCAAGCCCGACGAGCGCGGCGACATCGGCGACGTGCCGATGCGCCCGTGGTGGACGCCCTAGCGTCGGCCGCTACGCGAGCGCGGGGATGACCTCCCGCTCGAACAGCTCGACGCCCGAGACGTCGTAGGCGGCCTCCGGGAAGTAGTGGATCGCGTAGGTGATGCCGTGGCGCTCGCGCTCCGCGAGCCGCTCGGCGACCTGCTCGACCGATCCGAAGGCGGGCGAGGTCAGGTAGTCGTGCTCGATGTGGTCGGCGCGCTCCTGCCCCACGTGCGGCAGCAGGCGCGCCTTGACGGCGGCCAGCCGCTCCTTCGCCTCGGCCTCGGTCGCGCCCACGATCGTGTTGAAGTTCGACGAGCGCGTGATCTCGGCGAAGTCGCGGCCGATCGCGTCGCAGTGCCCGCGAAGCACGGCGCTCTTGTGGTCGATCTCCTCGAGCGACCCCGCGAAGTTCGTGTACGACGCATAGGTCGCCGCGATCTTGAGCGTCACCTTCTCGCCGCCGCCGGCGATCCAGAACGGGATGCCGCCCTCCTGCAGCGGCAGCGGCCGGACGATCGCGCCGTCGACCTGATAGTGCTTGCCGTCGAGGGTCGCACGCCCGGTCGTCCAGGCCTGCCGCATGATGTCGACGCCCTCGCGCAGCATCCGGAGGCGCTCGGGAACCGGCGGGAACCCGTAGCCGTACGCCTTCCACTCGTGCTCGTACCAGCCCCCGCCGATGCCCATCTCGATGCGTCCGCCCGAGACGATGTCGACAGTCGCGGCGACCTTCGCGAGATAGGCGGGGTTGCGGTACCCCATGCACGTGCACATCTGCCCGAGCCGGATCCGGCTCGTCGAGGCGGCGAAGGCGGCCATGAGCGTCCACGCCTCGTGCGTCGCCTCGTCGCTGTGCACAGGCGTCGTGTGGAAGTGGTCGTACACCCACAGCGACTCCCACGCGCCCTCGTCGGCGCGCTGCGCGAGGCCGTTCATCACCGCCCAGTGCTCTGCGGGGTCGATGCCCACGAGATCGAATCGCCAGCCCTGGGGAATGAAGGTTCCGAATCGCATCCGCTCAGGCTACAGAGTGCGGCGCAGGCGACGCGCCGTGCGGCATCCGCGATTTCGACGCCCGCGCGCCGGGATAATACGCCCCCGTTCGCCTTCTGTCCAGCCCTCCGATCGCCACGAGGACCCCCCTGCTAGCGTGCATGCACTCCACGTCCCCGAGCGTGGGCACAGCACCCCCCTGGTGCCATCAGGAAGGAAATTCATCATGCTCTGGACCATCCTCGGACTCATCGTCATCGGCCTGATCGCCGGTCTCCTCGCGCGCCTGATCATCCCCGGCAAGCAGAACATCGGAATCCTGATGACGATCGTCCTCGGCATCGTCGGCTCGTTCGTCGGAGGCTTCCTCGGCTTCCTGATCTTCGGCGCCGACCCCGCGGGCGGATTCCTCCAGCCGTCGGGCATCATCGGGTCGATCATCGGCGCGATCATCGTCCTGGGCATCTACGTCGCCGTCACGCGTCGTCGCGTCACGCGGTAATCCGACAACGATCCGCCGGCCGCCGGTCGCACACCCGGCGCGCCCCGCGGGCGCACACGAGAAGACCCTGCGCTGCGGCGCGGGGTCTTCTCGCATGCGCGGGCAGTCCCGGCCGCGCGCGTGCGGCCGCGCGGCATCGGTCTCGGCCCGCCTCCTGCCTCCGCGACGGCCGTTCGTCAAGCCGCCTCCCCGCGCGGTGCCGGGTGGGTAATCTGCGCATATGACAACACCCAAGGCCGCCGCCCGAGCGGCCGAGGATTCGACCGGTTTCCGCATCGCTGCGAGGATCGGCTACATCGTCCTCGGCATCATCCACCTCGTCATCGGGGGCATCGCGATCTCCATCGCGACGGGAGGTGTGGGAGTGGCCGATCAGAGCGGTGCGATGGAGCAGATCCGCGCCGTGCCCGCTGGCGTCGTCCTGCTCTGGGTCACGGCGCTCGGCCTCGTCGCTCTCGCCGCGTGGCAGATCATCGAGGCGATCCTGGAGCGCGATCCCGAGACCGCGAAGAAGTGGGGCAAGCGCGCCAAGCTCGTCGGCACGGCGATCGTCTACCTCGCGATCGCCGGGACGGCGATCGTCTATGCGCTCGGCGGGCGCTCCGATTCGTCGGAGACCGCTCAGACCTTCAGCGCCCAGCTGATGGCGGCCCCCGCGGGCGTCTTCGTCATCGGCCTCGTCGGAGTCGGGATCGCGGCGATCGGCGTCGCGTTCGTCGTGCGCGGCGTCACGCGCAGGTTCGAGAAGAACCTGCGGCGCCCGAACGAGGTGGCGCGCAAGGGGATCGTGACCTTCGGAGTCGTCGGCTACATCGCGAAGGGCATCGCCGTCGCGATCGTCGGGATCCTCTTCGTCGTCGCGGCGGTCGCGCACGACCCCGAGAACGCCGGAGGACTCGACACGGCTCTGCACTCGCTCGCTCAGCTGCCGTTCGGCACCGTCATCCTGTGGGTCGTCGGCGCGGGGCTCGGGATCTACGGTCTCTTCTGCATCGCCCGCGCCCGCTACGCGCGGATGTGATCGCGCCCGTCCCGTGTTCCGAGCGGGTCGGAGCCGGGCTGGGCGGTCCTCCCCGGGAGAAGCGTTCCGGCGTCAGCTCCCGAGGAGGACCTCGACCCGCTGCCGCACTCGACGATCGGACCCGGCCGGATCGACGGACATCGGACGAGGTCCGAGGTGACACGACGACGGGTCTGATCGCAACGATAGGCGCGCCCGCGGGCTTCGGGCCGCCGATGCGAAAGGACTTCGCAGACCTGTAACATCCCCGTTCCGCCGCGGCGCGCGGCCCGGCGTCGGGAGACTCGGATACCGTGGCCCGCGTGAGCGCAGCGACGCGGGCGACGGCGATCGTCGCGGACGAGACATCCCTCCTCCGCACATACCGGTACGTGCGCCTCGGCATCGCGGGAACCGTCGTCGTGATCGCCGCCGCCGTCGGCTTCGCGTTCGCCGAGGTGGGGCTGCTCGACTCGATCAGCGCCTACTACTACTCGCCCGCGCGCAACGCCTTCGTGGGCGCTCTGATCGCGGCCTCGTTCGGCCTGTTCGCGCTCTCGGGGCGCGGCGTCGAGCGCAACCTCCTCGATGCCGCGGCCCTCATCGGGCCGCTCATCGCCCTCGTGCCGACGCCGATCTTCCCCGGTGGCATCCCCGGCGTCGTCGCGACGTGCGCCGGCGGCGTGCCGTGCGTACCCGTCGAGTACCGCGCGGGCGTCGACAACGACATCGCGACGTATCTCGTCGTGGGGCTCGTCGCGGTCGTCGTCGCACTCGTCATCCGGCGCCGACAGTCGCTCGAGTGGCGCCAGATCGCGGCATCCGTCGTCCTCGCCGTCGTCGTGCTCGCTGTCGTGTGGTCGACGTGGACGTTCGCGCGCGCTGCGTTCCTCGACACCGCGCACTACGTCGCGACGAGCGCGTTCTTCCTCGTGATCGCGGCCGTCGCGGTGTGGAACGCCTTCCCGCACTCGGGCGATCCGTCGTGGGCGCAGCCCTCGCGGGCGATGGCGATCGCCAACATCGCCATCGCGGTGGGGCTCGTCCTCGACATCATCGTGCTGACCGCGATCGTGGTCGGGGGAGGGATTCCGGATGCCGCCGTCCCGCCCATCTTCGTGTGCGAGTTCATCGCGCTCGGCCTGTTCCTCGCGTTCTGGCTGCTGCAGTCGATGCAGAAGTGGCACGACCCGAATCCGAGCCTCCTCGGCGGCCTGCGCAGAGGGTGACGGGCGGCGCGGGAGGCGGCTGGCCCGCCGGTAGGGTTGCCGCATGAGTTCGACCCCTCCCGGCTGGTACGACGACGGTCACGGCGCCCGGCGCTGGTGGAACGGCGTCGGGTGGACCGAGCACGTCGAGTCCGCCGCGCCGGCCTCCCTCGCGACCCCCGGACCGCCGGCCGGCCCCGGCTACCCGCCCGTGACGCCCGCGAAGAAGTCGCGGCTGTGGATCGTGTGGACCGTGCTCGGTGTCGTCGCCCTCGGCGCCGTCATCGCCGCGATCGTGCTCATCCCCATGGCGCTCGCAGGGCTCATGGGCGCGAGCGGCGGCGACGGCGGGGGAGTCGAACCGAGCACGCCCGACGAGGCCGCCGCGGTCGAGACGGTGCGGCAATACGACCAGGCCTGGCAGCAGGTCGACTGCGACCTCTTCCTGGCCGTCACGACCGAGGAGTTCCGCGACGAGCTGGAGCTGCCCGACTGCGCGGCCTTCGTCGATTCCGCCCAGTACTTCGTGGATTCGACGTCCGACTACGTCGTCGAGGTCACCGGAACCTCGACCGACGGCGATGTCATCACCGTCTTCACGACCGAGACGTTCATGAGCAGCGTCGACGACGACGGCGAGCCGCTCGACGAGCCCGCACCGGGCGAGGACCGCTGGGAGTACTACCTCATCTCCTCCGGCGATGCGTGGGTCATCGACGACGTGGGTGGTGAGTGAGATGACGGATGCCGCACCGCGCGTCGCGCGCCGCCCCGTGTTCTTCATCGCGTGCATCGCGATCGGCCTGCTCGCGGGACTGCTGTCGGGCCTCTTCGGCGTCGGCGGCGGCACCGTGATCGTGCCGCTGCTCGTGCTCACGCTGAAGTACGACCAGCGCCTCGCGGCGGGCACGTCGCTCGCGGCGATCGTGCCGACCGCGACGGTCGGCGTCATCTCCTATGCCGTGCACGGGTCCGTCGCGTGGATCCCCGCGCTCATCCTCGCGGCGGGCGCCGTCGGCGGAGCGCAGCTGGGCACGTGGCTCCTGCCCCGCGTCTCGGTCACAGCGCTCCGCTGGGGTTTCGTCGCGTTCCTCGCGTTCGTCATCGTCATGCTCTTCGTCGTGATCCCGTCGCGTGACGCGGAGTTCCCGCTCAATCCGCTGACGATCGTCGGACTGCTCGTGCTCGGCGTCGCGACGGGCACGATCGCGGGACTCATCGGCGTCGGCGGCGGCATCATCGTCGTTCCGGCGCTCATGCTGCTGTTCGGCACGAGCGACCTCGTCGCGAAGGGCACGTCGCTGCTCATGATGATCCCGACGGCGATCTCGGGCACCGTCGGCAACCTGCGCCGCGGCAACGTCGACCTCGTCGCCGCCGCGTTCATCGGCGGCGCGGCCTGCACGACGACGGCCCTCGGCGCCTGGATCGCGACCCTCGTCGACCCGCTGACCGCCAACATCCTGTTCGCGATCTTCCTGACCTTCATCGCCGGCCAGATGGCCTACAAGGCGATCCGCGAGCGGAAGCGCTGACCTTTCTCCCGGCGGGGGCCGTCGCGGCCGCTCGATAGGATGGCACGGTGCCAGTGAACCCCGAGCTCATCGGGCGCGTCTTCCCTCCGACGCCCCCCTACCTCGTCGGGCGCGAGAAGGTGCGCGAGTTCGCGCGCGCCGTCTTCGCGGACGACGCCCAGCACACCGACCCCGCCGCCGCGCAGGCGCTCGGCTACGCCGACGTCGTCGCGCCGCCGACCTTTGCGATGGTCGTACAGGACCTCACGCTGCAGCAGCTGCTCGCCGAGCCCGACTCGGGCATCGTGCTCCAGAACGTCCTGCACGCCGAGCAGCGCTTCGCCTACACGCGGCCCATCGTCGCGGGCGACGAGCTCACGGCGACGCTCGCGGTGACCGGCATCCGCATGCTCGGCGGCAACGCGATGGTCACGAGCGATGCGACGATCACGGATGCCGCAGGCGCGCACGTCGTGACCGCGACATCCGTCCTCGTCGTCGGGGAGGGACCCGCATGAGCGAGCTGACCGTCGGCGACGTCGTCGCCGAGCGCACCGTCCACCTGACCCGGGAGTCGCTCGTCCGCTACGCGGGCGCCTCGGGCGACTTCAACCCGATCCACTATCGCGACGACGTCGCGGCTTCGGTCGGCCTGCCGGGCGTCCTCGCGCACGGCATGCTCACGATGGGCCTCGCGGTCGAGACGATCGTGCCGTGGGTCGGCGACTCCGGCCGCATCGTCGACTACGGCGTGCGGTTCACGCGTCCCGTCATCGTCGACCCCGAGGCCGGAGCCGATCTCACGATCGTCGCGAAGGTCGGCGCCGTCGACGACGAGACGGTCCGCATCGACCTCACTGTGACGCACGACGGCACGT
This sequence comes from Microbacterium sp. SS28, assembly GCF_022761035.1. Classification (GTDB taxonomy): domain Bacteria; phylum Actinomycetota; class Actinomycetes; order Actinomycetales; family Microbacteriaceae; genus Microbacterium. The sequence goes on along the minus strand of NZ_JAKWJP010000001.1, from coordinate 727,995 downwards.
CGGTGCTCGTCAAGGCGCAGGTCCGCGTCCGCCGCGCATAGCCGATGCCCGACGTCGAGCCCCTTCCGCTCGCACAGCTCACGACGCTGCGCACGGGCGGCATCCCCGCGCGCATGATCGACGCGCACACCGCTGACGAGCTCATCCACGCCCTCACCGATGTATGGGGCGACGGCGACGAGTGGCTCGTGCTCGGCGGCGGGTCCAATCTCTTCGCGGGCGACGAGCCGTTCGACGGCACGGTCGTGCGCATCCTCACGCGCGGGATCGAACGGATGCCGTCACCCCGGCCGGGCTTCGCACGCCTGCGCGTGCAGGCGGGCCATGACTGGGACGAGGTCGTCGCCTACGCCGTCGCCGAGGGCCTCGCGGGCATCGAGGCGATGTCGGGGATCCCTGGGACGATCGGCGCCGCGCCCGTGCAGAACATCGGCGCGTACGGCCAGGAGATCGTGCAGACCCTCGTCGAGGTCGACCTGCTCGACGAAGGCGCCTCCGCACCCGTCACGGTGGCGGCCGCCGACCTGGGGCTCGGCTTCCGCACCTCCGTCCTCAAGCACCACTACGGGTCGGTGCCGCTGCGCTCCGCCGTCATCCTGTCGGTCACGCTCGAGCTCGCGGAGGTGGGGCACGCCGAGCGCCCCATCGCGGGCGCCCAGCTGCGCTCGGCCCTCGGGCTCACGGGGGATCAGGCCGTGACGGTCGCCTGGATCCGCGATCACGTCCTCGACACGCGCCGCCGCAAGGGCATGGTGCTCGACGACGCCGACCCCGACACGTACAGCGCCGGCTCGTTCTTCCAGAACGCCGTGGTGTCGGCATCCTTCGCTCTGACTCTCCCGGATGAGTGCCCGCGCTGGCCCGTCGCGCCCGATCTCGATCCCGTCCTGGTCATCCCGCTCGCGCAGTTCGACGGCTACGTGCCGCCCGCGCCTTCGGAGCGCGCCGACGTCAAGGTGAGCGCCGCGTGGCTCATCGAGCAGGCGGGCGTGCGCAAGGGCTTCAAGCTGCCGCGCTCGCGCGCCGCCCTGTCGAGCAAGCACGCGCTCGCGCTGACGAACCGCGGCGGAGCCCGTGCCGCCGAGCTCGCCGAGCTCGCCCGCTTCATCCAGGGCCGCGTGCAGTCCGAGTTCGGCCTGCTGCTGCAGCCCGAGCCCGTGCTCGTCGGCGTCGAGCTCTAGTCGAGCCGCTCGAACCCCTGCGATCGCCGCGTCCGGGCGTTCGTCTCGTCGCGTCGCCGCCTCTCGCCGCAGGATCGCGCTCGCTCTCGTCTGGCGTTGGCCTTTGTCGATTCTGGCGAGTCGCCAGGAAGTGCGGGTGTGGGCGACGGTTCGTGGCGAGTCGCCAGAATCGGCGCACGGTAGGACGGGCCCATTCGCGCCGAGTCCCCAAGATATGCGGGTTCGGGTCGCGGATTCTGGCGAGTCGCCAGGAAGTGCGGGTGTGGGCGACGGTTCGTGGCGAGTCGCCAGAATCGGCGCACGGTAGGACGGGCCCATTCGCGCCGAGTCCCCAAGATATGCGGGTTCGGGTCGCGGATTCTGGCGAGTCGCCAGGAAGTGCGGGTGTGGGCGACGGTTCGTGGCGAGTCGCCAGAATCGGCGCGCCAAGGATTGCCGTGAGAGTCGGCGCACTCGCAACGGCCTCACTGGCGGGCTGCCGCCCGGGGCGCCGTGAGGCTTCGAGAAGGCGACGGATGCGGGCCGCGAACGCCGCGGGATCATCGAAGTCGCGGCGCGTGACGACTGTCACGCGGTAGCCGAGCGATTCGAGCTCGGCTCGTCGAGATTCGTCTCTGCTCCACTGGTCCGCGTCGCGGTGATAGTCGCCGTAATACTCGATCACGAGCCTCGCGCTCGCGTAGATCATGTCCACGCGCGCGACGAAACGACTCCCGTCGTAGATTCTCACGTTGCACGCGGGCGTGGGCAGACCGGCGAGGACGAGCAGGACGCGCAACTCCGACTCTCGTGGGGACTCGGAGTGCGGTGTGCACAACTCGAGTGCCTGCCCGCGAAGCGACCGTCCTGGGGTGTGCCCTGCGTCCGCATGGTGCCGTCTCAGCGACTCGATCGTCGTGAGCTTCCGGCGTCGTGAGATGACATGGTCCGTGACGGCGACGAGTGCGCTGAGCGTCAGCTCGGCAGAGAGATCCCGCCACGTGCGTTCGACGCTGGTCGTCCGCAGGCCCTGTCGTTCGATCACGTCGCCGTCCGCGATTCGGAGCGCGCGACCGCGGGTCCCCGCCCGACGGATGCGATTGTGCGGCAGCGGCACGCCCAACATGGGAGTGATGTACGCGTCACGTTCCATCTGTCGAGGCAGCGGCATCCCGAATCGCCGCCCGGCAGTGGGCCCGCAGACGAAGGCGTGATCGGGGACCCTTCTCATCAGGACGTTCAGGCGCTCGACAGGGGTGAGCGGCTGCATCGCGCGAGTGCCGTGGAAAGGAGAAGTGAGATCGGCATTACGAAGCCGGGCGGCCGGAACACCGGCCTCGAGCGCCTGGGCGACGACGAAGGCGGGCAGAAGCTCCGTCGGAATATCTGAGGCTCGCATGACCGTCGAGTCTCATGCGGATCCGAGCGCGCATATGCCTGCCGACGGGACTCGTGGACACCGTTCCGGCCAGCCCTGTTGTGGAGGACCGGATGCCGCTCCCAAGCCCGGCGCATTCCGGCGAGTCGCCGAAATGCGCAGGTGCAGGCAGCTCTTCGTGGCGACTCGCCAGAATGCGCAGCCCAGCGAGTTCCGGCGAGTCGCCGAAATGCGCGGGTTGAGGTCGCACTTTATGGCGAGTGGCCAGAATCGGCGCGGGCCGCGTCAGGACGCGAAGAGCTCCTGCATGCGCTGCACGCCCTCGAGGAGTGCCTCGTCGCCGAGGGCGTACGAGAGACGCAGATAGCCGGAGGGGCCGAAGGCCTCGCCCGGCACGACCGCGACCTCGGCCTCTTCGAGGATGAGGTCGGCGAGCTCGAGCGACGTCTCGATGCGCTTGCCGCGCCACTCGCGACCGAGCAGGCCGCGCACGTCGGGGTACGCGTAGAACGCCCCGAGCGGGTTGGGCACGGTCACGCCCTCGATCTTGCCGAGCTCCGACACGATGAGCTTGCGGCGCCGGTCGAACGCGAGGCGGAACTCCTCGGCCTCCGTCTGCGGGCCGGTCAGCGCGGCGAGCGCTGCGCGCTGCGCGACGTTGTTGACGTTCGAGCTGAGGTGAGACTGCAGGTTGGCTGCGAGCTTGATGGCGTCGGCGGGGCCGACCATCCAGCCCAGGCGCCAACCCGTCATGGCGTAGGTCTTGGCGACGCCGTTGACGAGGATCGTCTGGGATGCGGCATCCGGGACCGCCTCGACGATCGAGACGGCGCGCGTGCCTTCGTAGACGAGGTTCTGGTAGATCTCGTCCGAGATGATCCAGATGCCGTGCTCGACGGCCCACTCGCCGACCGCCTTCGTCTCTTCGGGCGAGTACACCGAGCCGGTCGGGTTGGAGGGCGACACGAAGACGAGCGCCGTCGTGCGCGGGGTGCGCGCGGCTTCGAGCTGCTCGACGGTCACCTTGTAGTCCTGGTCGGCGCCCGCGAACACCTCGACCGGGATGCCGTCGGCGAGCGCGATCGCTTCGGGGTACGTCGTCCAGTACGGGGCGGGCAGCAGAACCTCGTCACCGGGGTTCACGACCGCCTGGAAGGCCTGGTAGACGGCCTGCTTGCCGCCGTTCGTGACGACGACCTGCGACGGCGAGACCTCGAGGCCCGAGTCGTGCAGCGTCTTGGCGGCGATCGCCTCGCGCAGCACGGGGAGGCCCACGGCGGGCGTGTAGCGGTAGTTCGCGGGGTCGTGGAGGGCCTCGATCGCGGCATCCACGATGAACTGCGGAGTCGAGAAGTCGGGCTCGCCGGCGGCGTAGCTGATGACGGGACGACCTGCGGCCTGGAGCGCCTTGGCCTTGGCATCGACCTTGAGGGTCGCGGACTCGGCGATGGCGGACAGCTTGCGGGACAGGGGAGCGCGTTCGGTCACGGTTTCGAGCGTACCGGTGCGGGCTGTGCCTTCCATGGTCGTTGCGGGGTCCACCGAATGGCGGATGGCCGGTACGACGGACGGATGCTGTGCCCCCGCGCCGCCCACGGCAGGGTGGAAGCATGCAAACCAATGCCGTGCGGGTGCGGAACCTGCGCAAGACCTACGGCCCCCGCTCGGTCGTGGACGGCGTCTCGTTCGACATCGCGCGGGGCGAGACCTTCGCGCTGCTCGGCCCGAACGGCGCGGGGAAGTCCACGACCGTCGAGATCCTCGAGGGGTATCGCCGCCGCACGGGAGGCGAGGTCGTCGTCCTCGGTGAGGACCCCGGCGCGGCGGGCCTGGACTGGAAGGCGCGGATCGGCATCGTGCTCCAGTCGACCGGACAGGGCGGGCTCGTGACGGTGCGCGAGCAGCTTCGCCAGTTCGCCGGCTTCTACCCGCGCCCCCGCGACGTCGACGAGGTCATCGCTGCCGTCGGCCTCGAGCAGCAGGCGAAGACGCGCATCTCACGGCTCTCGGGCGGCCAGCAGCGTCGAGTGGATGTCGCGCTCGGCATCATCGGCGGGCCCGAACTGCTCTTCCTCGACGAGCCGACGACGGGCTTCGACCCGCACGCGCGGCGCGAGTTCTGGGAGCTCATCCGCCGCCTCCAGGAGGAGGGCACGACGATCCTGCTCACGACGCACTATCTCGACGAGGCGGCGCAGCTCGCCGACCGGGTCGCCGTCATCGCGAACGGCAGGCTGCAGGCGATCGGCGCCGTCGATGAGATCGGCGGCGACGAGGCCCGCATCCCGATCGTGCGGTGGACCGAAGACGGGGTCGTCCGGGAGGCGCGCTCGCGCGATCCGTTCGACTATGCGACGGCGCTCGCCGCCCGTCTCGGGGGCGCTCCCGCGGGCCTCGAGATCGTGCGGCCCAGCCTCGAGGACGTGTACCTCGAGCTCGTCGAGGAGGCCCACTCCGCGGCATCCGTCACCGAACCGCAGCTCGAAGCGGACGAGGACGTCGCCCCGGAGCCGGCCCGATGAGCGTCACGATCGAGCGCGGCCGCCGCGCCGTCAAGAACCCCATCGCGCTCGGCTGGTGGCGCACGCGCTTCGAGCTCGTGCAGTACGCGCGCTCGGGCGACACGCTGTTCTTCACGTTCCTCTTCCCGATCGCGATGCTGGGCCTGTTCAGCGTCGTCTTCGGCTCGGACGGCGACTTCCAGCCGACGCCCGGCGTCCCGCCCATCTCGGTCGCCGAGCTCTACCTGCCGGGGATGCTCGCCGCGGGCCTGCTGCTCTCGGGCTTCCAGAACCTCGCGATGGACATCGCCGTCGAGCGGTCGGAGGGCACGCTCAAGCGGCTCGGCGGCACGCCGCTGTCGCCCGTCTCGTACTTCCTCGGCAAGATCGGGCAGGTCGCCGTGACGGGGTCGCTGCAGGCGGCGCTGCTGCTCGTCTTCGCCGTCGTCGCGCTCGGCGCGGAACTGCCGTCCGACCCCGCCAAGTGGGCGGTGTTCGCGTGGGTGTTCCTGCTGGGCATCACGGGCTCCGCGCTGCTCGGCGTCGCGCTGTCGTCGGTGCCGCGCACCGCCAAGAGCGCCACGGCCGTCGTCGTGCCGATCGCCCTCGTGCTGCAGTTCATCTCGGGCGTCTACCTGTTCTTCTACCAGCTGCCGGAATGGCTCCAGGACTTCGCGAGCCTCTTCCCGCTCAAGTGGATGGCTCAGGGGATGCGGTACGTCTTCCTCCCGGACGACTACGCGGCGCTCGAGCAGAACGGCGAGTGGAACCTCGCGGGCGTCGCGATCGCGCTGCTCGTGTGGCTCGTCGTCGGACTCGTCCTCTCGCGGCTGACCTTCCGCTGGATCCGCCGCGACGCGTAGCGTTCGAGGCATGCAGGGAAGAGGAAGCGGGATGCTCAACCGCCGCTGGTGGGATGTCGCGGTCATCGGCGCGATCCTCGCGATCGCCGTGTTCTCGTTCCTCGGCTTCGGCCCCGCCGAACAGGCTGCGCGCCTCGTCGTCCTCGCGGCCCTCGGCCTGTTCGTCATCGGCTACGCCGTCTTCGCCCGCCCCGAGATCGGCCCCGCGCCGCCCACGTGGCGCGTGCCCGTCTTCCTCGCCATCGCGTTCGTCTCGATCGTGATCGGGGTGGCGGCGGGGCCCTTCCTCTCGATGCTCCAGGTCGTGGCCTACCCGCTCGCGTGGGTCATCACGGCGAACCGTCGCCAGGCGATCATCGCGTCGGTCGGGATCGCCTGCGCCGTGTTCGTGGGCTACCTCATCGGCACGGGACTCACCGTCGAGTCGCTCATCTCGGCACTCACGACGGCGGGGTTCTCGGTCGCGTTCGCGATCGCGCTCGGGCTGTGGATCACGAGCATCGCGGAGTACGGCGAGGAGCGCGGGCTGCTGGTCGCAGAGCTCACGCAGGCGCAGGCGCAGGTCGAGGCACTGAGCCTCGACCGGGGCGCGACACAGGAGCGCGAGCGCCTCGCCCGCGACATCCACGACACGCTCGCGCAGACGCTCGCGGGACTCGTGATCCTCGCCGAGCGCGCCGGACGGCAGTCGCGAGAGGGGAGCACGGATGCCGCGGCCGCGACGATCGCGACGGTAGAGGCGGTCGCGCGCGAAGCGCTCGCCGAATCGCGCGCGCTCGTCGCCCGCACGGCCGCAGTGCCTTCCGACCTCGTCTTCGCGGCGGCGCTCGACCGGCTGGCGGAGCGGTTCCGCGCCGAGGCGGGGCTCGCGATCGTGGTCGAGCTCGACCTCGACGACTCCGCGCCCCTCGACCGCGAAGCGCAGGTCGTGCTGCTGCGCTGCCTCCAGGAGGCGCTCTCCAATGTGCGCCGGCACGCGGATGCGAAGCGCGTCACGGTGCGCGTGCAGTCGACCGAAGGTGCGACGCTCGTGGAGGTGCGCGACGACGGCCGGGGGTTCGACGTGGAGGCCGCCCGCTCGGGCTTCGGGCTCGACGGCATGCGCGACCGCGTGGCGCTCGCCGGCGGCACGTTCGAGGTGATCTCCCGCGAAGGCGGCGGCACGAGCCTGCGCGTGCGCCTCCCGCAGGCGGCGGTCACCGCGGAGGAGGCCCGATGATCCGCCTCGTGATCGCCGACGACCACCCCGTCGTGCGCACGGGGCTCGTGGGGCTGCTCTCGGACGAGCCTGGGTTCGAGGTCGTCGGCGAGGCAGCCGACGGCGACGACGCCGTGCGCCTCGCCGCGGCGACGCATCCCGATGTCGTGCTCATGGACCTGCGCATGCCGCGCACCGACGGTGTCACGGCGACGGCGCGCATCGTCGCGGGCGAGGCGGGGGAGCCCGCGCCCCGCGTGCTCATCCTCACGACGTACGAGACGGACGACCAGATCCTCGCCGCGATCGAGGCCGGCGCCGCCGGCTACCTCCTCAAAGCCGCGCCGCAGGCCGAGATCGTCGCGGGCATCCGCTCGGTCGCGGCGGGCCAGTCGGCGCTCTCGCCGCAGGTCGCCGTTCGGCTCGTCGAGCGGATGCGACGCCCCGAGCCCGAGTCGGTGCTCACAGCGCGCGAGAGGGACGTCCTGCGCCTCGTGGCGACGGGACACAGCAACAAGCAGGTCGCGGCGGCGCTCGCGATCGGCGAGGCGACCGTCAAGACGCACCTGCTCAAGGCGTTCGACAAGCTCGGCGTCGCCGACCGCACACACGCCGTCACGATCGCGAGGGAGCGCGGTCTGCTGGATTGAGGAGTACCCTGAGGCCCGTGGACGGGTTGATGTGGGGAGCGGTGCTGTCTTCCGTCGTGCTCATCGCGGCCGGCGGGCTCGTCTGGTGGCTGTGGGGCGGATGCAGCCTCTCGCTCACAGGTGCCGTCGGCACCGTCGTCGGCGGCATCATCTCGCTCGTCCCGCTGCTCGTGATGGCCGATCAAGAGCTCGCCCTGAGGATGTCCTTCGTGCTCACGCTCGTGACTGCCGCGTGGCTGCTGGGCTGGGTGCTCGCAAGCGGCATCCGCGCGCAGCGGCTCGCGCGCGAACATGCGTCCGCCGCGGCTGAGGCCGCGACCACGGCCCGCGTCGCCTCGCGCGTCTGAATCCTCCGCCCCTCGCACTGCGCGCCGCGCCGCCCGTGACCCGGACGGCGCGGCGACCGCGTCAGAGGTCGAGCGGCCAGGCTGCGCGCAGCTCGATGATCCCGCCCGAGGCCATCGGATGCCGCGACGCGATCTCGATCGCCTCTTCGAGCGACTCGCACTCGAGGATGTCGTAGCCCGCGATCCACTCGTGCGTCTCGGCGAACGGCCCGTCCGTGACGATGACCTTGCCGCCCCGCCGACGGACAGTCTTGGCCTCCTCGGGCGGGCGCAGGCGATCGCCGTCGGTCGCCTTGCCGCCGCCGTAAGTCTCGCCGACCCATTCCTCGATCGAGATGATCTCGTCGTCCTTCTCGGCCTCCTCGAGGGAGGGGTCGACCTTGACGAGCATGAGGTATTTCATCGCACTGTCCTTTCCGTTCGAGCGACGTTACGCCCGTGCGTCGAACGGCGAGCGACCATGTCGACGAAACGCGCACAGAAAAGAGATTCCGGATGCCGCGGCCTCCGTGGGCGCGGCATCCGGACTCTCTTCTCAGGCGTTGTCAGCCGAACTGGTTCATCGTGTTGTGCTGGCCACCGGCCTTGAGAGCTGCATCGCCGGCGAAGTACTCCTTGTGGTTGTCGCCGATGTCGCTGCCCGCCATGTTCTGGTGCTTGACGGTCGCGATGCCCTCGCGGATCTCGCGGCGCTGGACCCCCTTGACGTAGGCGAGCATGCCTTCGTCGCCGAAGTAGCCCTTGGCGAGATCGTCGGTCGAGAGAGCGGCCGTGTGGTAGGTCGGGAGGGTGATGAGGTGGTGGAAGATCCCGGCGCGGGCAGAGCCGTCGCGTTGGAACGTGCGGATCTTCTCGTCGGCGAGCTGCGCGAGTTCGGTGTCGTCGTACTCGGCGCTCATCAGGTCGCCGCGGTCGTAGCCCGTGACATCCTCGCCCTGCTCCACGAGCAGGTCGTAGGCCTGCCGACGGAAGTTGAGGGTCCAGTTGAACGACGGGCTGTTGTTGTAGACGAGCTTCGCATTCGGGATCACCTCGCGGATCGCGTCGACCATTCCCGCGATCTGCTCGACGTGCGGCTTCTCCGTCTCGATCCACAGCAGGTCGGCGCCGTTGCGCAGCGCCGTGATGCAGTCGAGCACGCAGCGCTCCTCACCGGTCCCCTCGCGGAACTGGTACAGGTTGCTGGCGAGGCGCTTCGGGCGCAGCAGCCTGCCGTCGCGCTTGATGACGACATCGCCGTTGCCGAGGTCCGCGTCCGAGATCTCCTCGGCGTCGAGGAAGGCGTTGTACTGGTCGCCGAGGTCGCCGGGCTCGTGCGTGACGGCGAGCTTCTGCGTGAGGCCAGCGCCGAGCGAGTCGGTGCGGGCCACGATGACGCCGTTGTCGATGCCGAGCTCGAGGAACGCGTACCGCACCGCGTTGAGCTTCGCGATGAAGTCCTCGTGCGGAACGGTGACCTTGCCGTCCTGGTGGCCGCACTGCTTCTCGTCCGACACCTGGTTCTCGATCTGGATGGCGCACGCGCCCGCTTCGATCATCTTCTTGGCGAGGAGGTAGGTGGCCTCGGGGTTGCCGAAGCCCGCGTCGATGTCGGCGATGATCGGCACGACGTGGGTCTCGTAGGTGTCGATCTGCGACTGGATGAACTCGACCGCGGTCTCGTCGCCCGCGATGCGTGCCTCGTCGAGCTGCGTGAACAGCAGATCGAGCTCGCGGGCGTCGGCCTGACGGAGGAACGTGTAGAGCTCCTCGATGAGCGCCGGCACCGCGGTCTTCTCGTGCATCGACTGGTCGGGCAGCGGACCGAACTCCGAACGCAGGGCGGCGATCATCCACCCCGACAGGTAGAGGTAGCGCTTGTTCGTGGTCTTGAGGTGCTTCTTGATCGAGATGAGCTTCTGCTGCCCGATGAAGCCGTGCCAGACGCCGAGCGACTGGGTGTAGACCGACGAGTCGGCGTCGTACTCGGCCATGTCACGGCGCATGATGTCGGCGGTGTACTGGGCGATCTCGAGCCCTGTCCTGAACCGGTTCTGCGCTCGCAGGCGGGCGGCGGACTCGGGGTCGATGGCATCCCAGCTCGAGCCGTGCTGCTGTTTGAGCGCCCGGATGGCTTCGATGTCGTCTTGGTAGTCGGTCATGTCATGTCCTTCGGAATGTCGTGCGGATGCTGGTGGTGGTCAGGGCGTTTCGTCTCGCTTCGCTCGCTCAACGACCGGCATAGATCCGGTCGTTGAGCGAGGAGCGAAGCGACGAGACGAAACGCCCGGTGGTCAATCGGTCTCGACGAGGAACTTCGAGTACGCCGGCAGTGTCAGGAACGCGGGGAACTCGGCGCCGAGGGCGACCTCGCGGAAGATCTCGGCCGCGTCGTCGAAGCGGTCGCCGTCGCGGCGCTCCACCTCGCCGAGCACCTGAGCGATGAGACCCCCGACGTAGTCGCGCGTGATCGGGGTTCCGTCGTCGGTGGCGCGGTCCTGGTGGATCCACTGCCACACCTGCGAGCGCGAGATCTCGGCGGTCGCGGCATCCTCCATCAGGTTGTCGATCGCGACGGCGCCCAGGCCCCGGAGCCATGCCTCGAGGTAGCGGATCGCGACCGACACGTTCGCGTGCACGCCCGCCGCCGTGATGGGCCGCCCGATGTGCACGTCGATCAGGTCGGACGCCTTCACCTGCACTTCGGGCCGCTGCCGGTCGAGCTGGTTGGGCCGGTCGCCCAGGATCGCGTCGAACTCGGCGCGGGCCACGGGGATGAGGTCGGGGTGCGCGACCCACGTCCCGTCGAACCCGTCGCCCGCCTCGCGCTTCTTGTCGGCGGCGACCTTCTCGAACGCGCGCTGCGTCACTTCGGGGTCGCGGCGGTTGGGGATGAAGGCGCTCATGCCGCCGATTGCGAAGGCGCCGCGCTTGTGGCACGTCTGCACGAGCAGCTCCGTGTAGGAGCGCATGAAGGGGACCGTCATCGTGACCTCGCTGCGGTCGGGCAGCACGAAGCGCGCCCCGCGGCCGCGGTAGTTCTTGATGATCGAGAAGATGTAGTCCCAGCGGCCCGCATTCAGGCCCGCGCAGTGGTCGCGCAGCTCGAAGAGGATCTCCTCCATCTCGAACGCCGCCGGCAGCGTCTCGATGAGCACCGTCGCGCGGATCGTGCCGTGCGGGATGCCGATGTAGGACTCGCTGAAGCTGAAGACGTCGTCCCACAGCTTCGCCTCTTCGCTCGACTCGAGCTTCGCGATGTAGAAGTAGGGGCCGCGACCCGCGTCGATGAGGGCCGCGGCGTTGTGGAAGAAGTACAGCCCGAAGTCCACGAACGAGCCCGATGCGGCCATCGTGCGGCCGCTGCGGTCCGTGAAGCGGACGTGCTGCTCGGGCAGGTGCCAGCCGCGCGGGCGCATCACGATCGTCGGGGTCTCCGTCGCGGTGACTTCGTAGCGCTTGCCCTCGGGGCTCGTGAACTCCAGCTCACCGCGTATGGCGTCGCGCAGGCTGAGCTGGCCCTCGATGACGTTGCGCCAGGTCGGGCTGGTCGCGTCCTCCTGGTCGGCGAGCCACACCTTCGCGCCCGAGTTCAACGCGTTGATCGTCATCTTCGGGTCGGTCGGGCCCGTGATCTCGACGCGGCGGTCTTCGAGGCCGGGTCCGGCGCCGGCGACCTTCCATTCCGCGTCCTCGCGGATGTGGCGGGTGTCGTCGCGGAACTGCGGATCGTGCCCGTTGCCGATCTCGAAGCGGCGCCGCATGCGGTCGGCGAGCCGGTCGTGACGGCGTGCGCCGAAGCGATCGTGGAGTGCCGTCAGGAATGCGAGAGCCTCCGGCGTCAGGATCTCGTCGTAGCGGGGACCGAGGCGCCCGGCGATCTCGATCGCCGGCTCGCGGGTCTGTGTGGGGATGGGGCCGGTGCGCGTGCGCATCGGGGTGGCGGTTGCAGGAGTCATGTGCCTGTCTTCCTGTGAACGAGTGTGCTGATGGTGTTCGGGATGCCGCGACCCGGAGTGTGCACCGGGTCGCGGCATCCCGTGATCCGCGTTCTGCGCCGATCTGCGGGAGGTCGTGGGACCACTCTGAGAGAAATTCGGCAGTCGGGACGACCGATCAGCGTGTGAACTTTCATCGAAATTCTGCTTTCGTGAGAGAATCCCGGTATGACGACGTCGCCGACCACGGGCATCGCGCAGGAACTCGCCGACGATGAAGAGGTGGATTCACTCACCATCGGCCGCCGCATCCGTCAGCTGCGGACCGAGCGCGGAATGACGCTCGATGCGCTCGCGAGCGCTGTCGACCGAGCGCCCAGCCAGCTCTCGATGATCGAGAACGGCCGGCGCGAGCCCAAGCTCACCCTCCTGCGCACGATCGCCCGCGCGCTCGGGGTGACGCTCGACGCGCTGCTCGAATCAGAGCCGCTCGACGAGCGCGCGACGCTCGAGATCGCGCTCGAGCGGGCGATGAAGGGCCAGACCTTCCAAGCGCTCGGCATCCCGGCGTTCCGCGTCGGCAAGACCATCCCCGACGAGGTGCTCAAGGCGATGCTCGCGCTGCAGGGCGAGATCGAGCGGCTGCGCGACGAGCGGGCCGCGACGCCCGAGGAGGCGCGGCGCGCGAATGTCGCGCTGCGCCGGCTCATGCGCACGCAGAACAACTACTTCGCCGACCTCGAGGAGCAGGCACGACGGATCCTCGACGCCGTCGACCACCCGGGCGGGCCGCTGACGCAGCGGACGGCCTCCGACATCGCGGCGCACCTGGGCTTCACGCTGCACTACGTGCCCGACCTGCCGCAGACGACGCGGTCGGTCGCCGACATCAAGAACGGGCGCCTGTACCTCTCGAGCCGCCTGACGGCGAAGGGCGATCCCCGCACGGCGGTGCTCCAGGCCCTTTCGAGCCGCATCCTGGGGCACAGCGAGCCGACGAGCTACGCCGGATTCCTGCGCCAGCGCGTCGAGACGAACTACCTGACGGGAGCGCTTCTGATCCCCGAGGCGCACGCCGTGCCGTTCCTCCAGGACGCCAAGAACGACCGCGCGATCTCGATCGAGGACCTCCGCGACGCCTACTCGGTCTCGTACGAGACGGCGGCGCACCGGTTCACGAACCTCGCGACAGTGCACCTCGGCATACCCGTGCACTTCCTCAAGGTGCACGAGTCCGGCACCATCACGAAGGCGTATGAGAACGACGACGTCAACTTCCCGACCGATCGTCTCGGCTCGATCGAGGGGCAGCTGTGCTGCCGGCGGTGGACGAGCCGTGCCGTCTTCGAGGTCGACGACCACTTCAACCCGTACTACCAGTACACCGACACGGGCAACGGCACCTACTGGTGCACGGCGCGGGTCGAGGCCTCGAGCGAGGGCGCGCACTCGGTCTCGGTCGGGGTCAGGTTCGACGACACGAGGTGGTTCCTCGGCCGGGACACCCCCAACCGCGGGGTCTCGAAGCACTCCGTCGAGGTGTGCTGCCGCCGGGCGCCCGCGGATCTCGAGGCCGCGTGGCGCGAGAACTCGTGGCCCAATGTCCGCACGCCGCGCACGCTGCTAGCGACCCTCCCGACGGGCTCGTTCCCGGGCGTCGACACGACCGACGTGTACGAGTTCCTCGAAGCGCACGCCCCGCGCTGACCCCGGCGCGGGCTCGACCCCTTGCCGCGGTGACGGGATCAGGTGATCTCATCGGGGTAGGACGATCGGCCCGGAATCGGCCTGTGCCAGCGACATCACCTGATCCGGTGACGGGGCCTCAGTCCGCGCCCGCGACCTGGAGCGCGGCCCACAGATCGGCGCGGGCCGCGAACGAGGCGAGGTCGGTGCCGAGCAGCCGCTGGGCGAGTCCGATGCGGGCGCGCACAGTGTGCCGGTGCACCCCGAGAGTCGTGGCGGCCGCGTCGATGCGGGCGTCCTGCTCGAGCCACGCGCGCACCGTCTCGACGAGCGCCGTGCCCTCGCGCCCGTCGTGCTCGCGCAGCGGGGCGAGACGCGCCGCAGCGAGAGCGCGCGCGGCGTCCGAGTCGAGGGCCGAGAGGACTCCGGATGCCGCGACCTCGCGGAACCGCGTGAGGGGCTCCGTGCCGCGGCGCAGGGCCGTGACGGCCTGCGCGTGGCCGTCGCGGAACTCGGCGTACGGCACGGGCTCCGACACGCCCAGGTGCGCGCCGAACCGCTCCACGAGCTCCGCGAGCACCTCGTCCTCGTGGCTCACGACGACGAGGGCGTCTTCGGCGCGGCCGTGGAACACCCCGCCCCGCGTCTCGGATGCGCGGAGCGCGAGCCATTCCGCGACGGCGTCGGAGCGCGCCGTCGCTGCATCCGTCACCGCGATCAGGACAGGAGCCGCGGGGAATCCGCTCCACAGGTCGCGCGCGATGCGCCGGGCGAGCGCGGGGTCGCCCGTCAGGAGAGACTGCACGAGGCCGCCGCGCAGCAGTCCGTGGGCGCGCGCGAGGCTCTGCTGCTGCTCGAGGGCGAGGCCCGCCATCGCGACGACCGAGGTCACGACGGCGCGGCCCTCCTGGTCGAGCTCGCTCGCCGCGATGGCGATGACGCCGCGCAGGTGTCCGCCGCGGCCGAGGGTCTGCATCGTGAAGGGCGCGTCGCCGATGCGCAGGGAAGACCCTGCGCGGGCGCCCCGGCGCAGGACCGCGCCGACCTCGCCGGACAGCTCGGCGAGCATGTCGTCGGAGAGCGCGCGGGACGGATGCTCGCGGCTCAGGCCGCCCGCGGCGTCGAAGAGCCCCACCCACGTGTCGAGCTGTCGCGAGAGCTCGGCGAGGGTCGCGCCGAGCCCGTCGGGGCGCAGCGCGGCCAAGGCGATCGCCCGCTGCGCGGCGAGCGCCCAGCTGCGCCGCGCGTATGCCTGCGCCGCGATCGCCTCGGCATTGGCGCGGGCGACGGCGATGAAGGGCGTGCGGTAGGGCACCTCGAACAGCGGCATGCGCTCGGCCCGGCAGGCGTCCGCGAGAGCGGGAGGGATGCCGTCGCGCACGACCTCGGTGCCGAAGCCGAGCCCCACGACCCCGCGCGCGGACAGGCGCTGCACGTACGCGTGGAAGACGTCGGACTCGTCGCCCGCGCCGAGGAACTGCGTGCCCGTCGTCAGCAGGGCCAAGCCCTCCGACAGGAAGGGCGTCGGGTCGGCGAGATCCGAGTTGTGCACCCACCGAAGCGGCTGGTCGAGCGCGCCGGGCGCGAGGTCGTCCTCGTCGCCTTCGAGGCGAAGCTTCAGCTCTCCGCGGCGCAGCAGGGCGCGCAGCGTCGGCACCTCCGTCGCGGGCTCCATGCCACCTCCGTCGGCCCAGCATGTACCGGGCGTACATCGGGCGCAACAGAATGTACACCGCGGAGAGTGCGGGTGCGGCATCCGTCTCCGTACGCTCCCCAGCATGACCGCGATCGAAACCGTCACCGCAACGCCGCTCGGCGGACCGTCCCTGCCGCAGGAGCGCCGCCTCGTCACGTCCATCCCCGGACCGCGATCGCACGAGCTGCTCGCACGCAAGGCGGCGGCCGTCGCGGCCGGCGTCGGTCACACGGCGCCCATCGAGGCCGTCGCCGCGGGCGGGGGAGTCATCGTCGACGCCGACGGCAACTCGCTCATCGACCTCGGCTCCGGCATCGCCGTGACGAGCCTCGGCAACGCGCACCCCAAGGTCGTCGAGGCCGTGCAGGCGCAGGTCGCGCAGTTCACCCACACGTGCTTCATGGTCTCGCCGTACGAGTCGTACGTCGCCGTCGCCGAGGCGCTCAACCGCATCACGCCAGGCGACCACGTCAAGAAGAGCGCCCTGTTCAACTCGGGCGCCGAAGCCGTCGAGAACGCGATCAAGATCGCCCGCAAGCACACCAAGAAGCAGGCCGTCGTCGCCTTCGACCACGGCTACCACGGCCGCACGAACCTCACGATGGCCCTCACGGCCAAGGCGATGCCGTACAAGAGCGGTTTCGGCCCGTTCGCCTCCGAGATCTACCGCGCGCCCCTGTCGTACCCGTACCGCGACGGCCTGACGGGCCCCGAGGCGGCGAAGAAGGCCATCTCGATCATCGAGAAGCAGGTCGGCGCCGACAACCTCGCCGCCGTCATCATCGAACCCATCCAGGGCGAGGGCGGCTTCATCGTCCCGGCCGACGGGTTCCTGAACGCGATCGTCGACTGGTGTCGCGCGAACGACGTCGTCTTCATCGCCGACGAGATCCAGACCGGCTTCGCCCGCACCGGCGCGATGTTCGCGAGCGACCGCTTCGGCATCGTGCCCGACCTCATCACGACGGCCAAGGGCATCGCGGGCGGGCTGCCCCTCGCCGCCGTGACGGGTCGTGCCGAGATCATGGATGCCGCGCACACCGGCGGCCTCGGCGGCACCTACGGCGGCAACCCCATCGCGTGCGCCGCAGCTCTCGCGGCGATCGAGGCGTTCGAGACCGAAGGGCTCATCGAGCGCGCGAACGAGGTCGGCGAGATCCTCGTCGGACGCCTACGCGACCTGCAGGCGCAGGACCCGCGGATCGGCGACGTCCGGGGGCACGGCGCCATGATCGCGGCCGAGTTCGTCGACTCCACGACCGGCGAGCCGGATGCCGCGCTCACCAGCGCTGTCGCGAAGGCGTGCATCGCCCAGGGCGTCATCGTCCTCACCTGCGGCACCTATGGGAACGTCATCCGCTTCCTTCCGCCGCTCACGATCCCCGACGCACTGCTCCACGAGGGCATCGACGTCGTCGCGGCTGCGCTGGCCGCAGCCTGAACGTGGGGAATGCGGGTCCGGCTGGGGGAGCCGGGCCCGTTCCCCATGACTGCACCCCCACTCGAGCAAAGGAGCAACAATGTCGGAGCTGACCCGAGACGTCGTGATCATCGGCGCGGGGGCCGCGGGCCTCACCGCCGCGAACGAGCTGAGGAAGGCGGGTCTGTCGGTCGCCGTGCTCGAGGCGCGCGATCGCGTCGGCGGCCGGCTGTGGACCGACGTCATCGACGGCGCGATGCTCGAGATCGGCGGACAGTGGGTCTCGCCCGACCAGCACGCGCTCATCGAGACGATCGACGAACTCGGCCTCGAGACGTACGACCGCTACCGCGAGGGCGACTCGGTGTACGTCGGCCCCGACGGCACGCTCAGCCGCTTCACGGGCGACGTCTTCCCCGTCTCGGCCGAGACCGAGCGGGTCATCGCCGAGATCACTGCCGAGCTCGACGCGATGGTCGCCGAGATCGACCCGGATCGTCCGTGGGCGCACCCCAAGGCCGCCGAGTGGGACTCCGTCTCGTGGGAGGCGTGGCTGCGCGCGAAGACCGACGACGACGAAGCCGTCCTCAACCTCGCGTTCCCGACCGGCTCCGCGATGCTCACGAAGCCGATCCACGCCTTCTCGCTCCTGCAGTCGCTGCTCATGGCCGCCTCGGCCGGCAGCTACTCGCACCTCGTGGACGCCGACTTCATCCTCGACAAGCGCGTCGTCGGCGGGCTTCAGCAGGTCCCGATCCTGCTCGCGGAGCGCATCGGCGACGACGTCTTCCTCGGCCAGCCGGTCCGTTCGCTGGAGTGGTCCGACGAGGGCGTCACCGCGACGACCGAGACCCAGACGGTGCGCGCCCGCTACGCGATCCTCGCCCACGCGCCCGTGCTCTACAGCCGCATCCAGTTCGTCCCCGCCCTGCCCCGCCGGCAGCACCAGCTGCACCAGCACCTCTCGATGGGCTTCGTCATCAAGGTGCACGCCGTCTACGACCGCCCGTTCTGGCGCGAGCAGGGTCTGTCGGGCACGGCCTTCAGCCCGTACGAGCTCTCGCACGAGGCGTACGACAACACCAACCACGGCGACGAGCGCGGAACCCTCGTGGGCTTCGTGTCGGACCGTCACGCCGATGACGTCTTCACGCTGAGCGCCGAGGAGCGCAAGGAGCGCATCCTCGAGTCGCTGTCTCACTACTACGGCGAAGAGGCCAAGAACCCCGTCGTCTACTACGAGAGCGACTGGGGGAGCGAGGAGTGGACGCGCGGCGCCTACGCCGCGAGCTTCGACCTCGGCGGTCTGCACCGCTACGGCGCGGACCTGCGCACGGCGGTCGGCCCGATCCACTTCGCCTGCAGCGACATGGCGGGAGCCGGCTACCAGCACGTCGACGGCGCGATCCGCATGGGCCGCCTCGTCGCGGCGAACATCCTCGAGGAGACCCGCGCATGAGCGGACGCATCGTCGTGGGCTACACCGCGACCGAGGCCGGCGACGACGCCGTCGTCCTCGGCTCGAGGCTCGCCCTTGCGTCGGGTTCCGACCTCGACATCGTCGTCGTGCTCCCCTCCGACGGCCGCAGCGTCATCACGCCGCCCGACGCGGGGTACGACCGGTACCTGCAGCAGCAGGCTGAGACGTGGCTCGCCGCGGCATCCGAGAAGATCCCGGATGCCGTCACCCACGTCGCACACGTGCGCTTCGCGGAGTCGTTCGCGGAAGGCCTCGTGGCGGCGGCGCGAGAGTTCGACGCCTCGCACATCGTCGTGGGCGCCGCCAACGGCGGCGTGCGCGGACGGCACCGCCTCGGCACGGTCGCGAGCGAGCTGCTGCACTCGTCCGACGTCCCCGTCGTGCTCGCCCCCGAGGGTTCCCGCAAGATCGACCCCACGACGGGCATCACGCGCGTGACGGCGGCCGTCGGCACGCGCCCCGGCACAGAGTCGCTGCTGCGGGAGGCCACGAGCCTGAGCGCCACGACGGGCGCCGAGCTGAGGCTGCTCTCGCTCGTCTCGGTCGACCTGCCGGCATCCGTCGACACGGGCGTCATCCGCGTCGCGGGAGCCGCCCACGCCGACGCGGTGCTCGCGCAGGTGCGCGCCGCTCTCACCGAGACCGACGCCGACGTCGTCGTCGCCCGCGGTGAGAGCATCGAGGACGCCGTCCGGACCCTCAGCTGGGAGCCCGGCGAGCTCGCGATCGTCGGCTCGAGCCGCCTCGCGCAGCCGCGCCGGCTCTTCCTCGGCTCGACGGCCGCCAAGATCCTGCACGAACTCCCCGTCCCGATGGTCGTCGTCCCGAGGACCACCCAGCACCAGGAAGGAGAGCAGCGATGAACGCTCCCGAAGGCGCCGCAACG
This sequence comes from Microbacterium sp. SS28, assembly GCF_022761035.1. Lineage (GTDB taxonomy): Bacteria > Actinomycetota > Actinomycetes > Actinomycetales > Microbacteriaceae > Microbacterium. The sequence goes on along the minus strand of NZ_JAKWJP010000001.1, from coordinate 708,813 downwards.
CCGCTCGCGCCCACGTCCGGCGAAGAAGCCGGCGGCATCTCGAAGAAGGGCCTGAGCGCCGGAACGGTGGGGCTCATCGGCGCCGTCGTCATCGGCATCTCGTGCATCGCCCCCGCCTACACGTTCACGGCCGCCGTCGGCCCGACGGCTTCGGTCGTCGGCGCCCAGATCCCCGCGATCATCCTCGTGGGCTTCATCCCGATGCTCCTGGTCGCATTCGGCTATCGCGAGCTCAACCGCAGCATGCCCGACTCGGGCACCTCGTTCACGTGGGCCGCGCGCGCCTTCGGCCCATGGGTGGGCTGGCTCGCCGGCTGGGGCCTCGTCGCCGCGACGATCCTCGTGCTCTCCAATCTCGCGGGAGTCGCCGTCGACTTCCTCTTCCTGCTGCTCGCGCAGATCACCGGAAACGAGTCGCTCGCCGATCTCGCGTCGGTGACCTGGATCAACATCGCGGTGTGTCTCCTGTTCATGCTCGGCGCGACGTTCGTGTCGTACCGCGACATGCAGACGACGCAGAAGCTGCAGTACGTGCTCGTCACGTTCCAGGTCGTGGTGCTGCTCTTCTTCGCGGGTGCCGCGATCATCCAGGCCGTCAGCGGCAACGGCTTCGACTTCATGCCATTCGACCTGTCGTGGTTCAACCCGTTCGCGGTCGGCTCGTTCAGCGCCTTCGCAGCGGGCCTGTCGCTGTCGATCTTCATCTTCTGGGGCTGGGACGTCACCCTCACGATGAACGAGGAGACGAAGGACCCCGAGAAGACCCCGGGCCGCGCCGCGACCATCACGGTCCTCACGATCGTCTCGCTGTACCTTCTGCTCGCCGTCGCGATGATCATGTACGCGGGCGTCGGCACCGAGGGACTGGGCCTCGGCAACGAGGACATCCAGGAGAACGTCTTCTTCCACCTCAGCGGACCCATCCTCGGACCCCTCGCGTTCCTGGTGTCGCTCGCCGTGCTCACGAGCTCGGCGTCGTCGCTGCAGTCGACCTTCGTCGGCCCCGCGCGCACGCTCCTCGCGATGGGCCACTACGGCGCGCTCCCGCCGTCGTACGCGAAGGTCAGCCCGCGCTTCTTCACGCCCGGCTATGCCACGATCGTGTCGGCCGTCGTCGCGTCCGTCTTCTACGCGGTCATGCGCGTCGTGAGCGAGGACACCCTGTGGGACACGATCCTCACGCTCGGCATGATGATCTGCTTCTACTACGGGATCACGGCGTTCGCGTGTGTCTGGTACTTCCGCAAGCAGTGGTTCGACTCGACGAGGAACGTCTTCTTCACGTTCCTCTTCCCACTCGTGGGCGGCATCATCCTCGCTGTGCTGTTCTTCACGACGCTCATCGACTCGATGGACCCCGCCTACGGCAGCGGCTCGCAGATCGGCGGCATCGGGATCGTGTTCATCCTGGGCATGCTGATCATCGTCCTGGGCATCGTCATCATGGTGTGGCAGGCGATCAAGCGTCCCGCATTCTTCCGTGGTCAGACGCTGTCGATGGATGCTCCGCCGAGCGCCCGCGCGGCGCGCGCCGCAGGCCAGAACGTCTCGAACTAACGATCGGAGAACCCCCAGCATGAGTGAATACACCGTCGTCAACCCGGCCACCGGCGAGACCCTCGCGACGTACGACGCGATCACGGACGAGGCGCTCGAGAGCGCCGTAGCCGCAGCGGACGCGGCCTACCGCACGTGGCGGGACACCCCCGTCGCCGAGCGTGCGGCGCGCATCCGCCGGGCCGCCGAGCTGCACCGCGAGCGGCGCGACGAGCTCGCCGCGATCATCGTCCGCGAAGTGGGCAAGCCCCTCGCCGCGGCGCTCGGCGAGGTCGACTTCGCCGCCGACATCACGGAGTACTACGCCGACAAGGCCGAGGCGATCACGGGCGATGCGCCGATCGAGATCCAGGGCGAGGGCACCGCGGTCATCCGCCGTTCGCCGCTCGGCGTGCTGCTCGGGATCATGCCGTGGAACTTCCCGTACTACCAGGTCGCGCGCTTCGCGGCGCCGAACATCGTCGTGGGCAACACGATCCTCCTCAAGCACGCACCGCAGTGCCCCGAGTCGGCCGCCGCGATCGAGGACATCTACCGCGAGGCAGGCATGGAGGGCGTCTACACGAACGTCTACGCGACGAACGACCAGGCGGCCACCCTCATCGCCGACCGTCGCGTCCAGGGCGTCTCGGTGACCGGCTCCGAGCGCGCCGGCTCCGCCGTCGCGGAGCTCGCGGGCCGCAACCTCAAGAAGGTCGCGCTTGAGCTCGGCGGCTCGGACCCGTTCATCCTGCTGTCGACCGACGACCTCGACGGTGCCGTGCAGGCCGCCGTCGACGCGCGCCTCGACAACACCGGGCAGTCGTGCAACGCGGCCAAGCGCTTCATCGTCGCGGACGGCCTCTACGACGCCTTCGTCGAGAAGTTCACGGCCGCCATGACCGCGACGACGCCGGGGGACCCGACGGACGAGGACACCGTCATCGGCCCGCTCTCGTCGCTCACGGCCGCCGAGCGGCTGCAGGCGCAGGTCGACAACGCCGTCGCGCAGGGTGCGACGCTCGCCGCGGGAGGAACCCGCGACGGCGCCTTCTTCGCTCCGACCGTCCTGACGGACGTCACGAGCGACATGGACGCGTATCGCGAGGAGTTCTTCGGCCCTGTCGGCGTCGTCTACCGCGTCGCGGACGAGGAGGAGGCGATCAAGGTCGCCAACGACACGCCGTTCGGCCTCGGCTCCTACGTCTTCACGACCGATGAGGCCCAGGCGGCGCGCGTGGCCGACCGCATCGACGCCGGCATGGTCTACGTCAACGTCGTGCTGGCCGACGAGCCCGGGCTTCCCTTCGGCGGCGTCAAGCGCTCCGGCACGTCGCGCGAGATGGGCCTGCTCGCGGCCGACGAGTTCGTCAACAAGAAGCTCATCCGCATCGCCTGAGCGCGGCTCGCGCCGTTCCGACAGAGCCCCTTCGATCCGACTTCGCGTCGGCCCGCGGGGGCTCTGTCGCATGTCCGCGGCGCGAGACAGGATGGAGATGTGGACGAGAACGAGACCCCCCTGAAAGTGCTGTCGGACGAGGAGTGCTGGACCCGGATCACGAGCGACGATCTCGGTCGCCTCGTGACGCACGTCGGCGATGTGCTCGACATCTTCCCCGTCAACTACGTCGTCGATCGGGGGACGATCGTCTTCCGCACGGGCGAGGGCAGCAAGCTCTTCGAGCTCACGGTGAACGACGAGGTCCTCTTCGAGGTCGACGAGCACACGGATGCCGATGCCTGGAGCGTCGTCGTCCGCGGGCACGCGCACCGGCTCGACACGTCGGAGGAAGTCGCGGAGGCCGATCAGCTCGAGCTCCGGCCATGGCTGCCGACCCTCAAGTACAACTACGTCCGCATCGAGCCCACGAGTCTCAGCGGACGCGCATTCCGGCGGGGCGCCGAGCCCGAGCGCTATGGCATCGCCGACTACTGACCCGCGATGCGGTCTCGGTTCGCGGCGCGCAGAGCCATGCCGTAGACTGGGTGATGCAGTTGAAGTCTGCAAACCTTCGCCGTGCCCGGGTCCCGGGCAAAGCCTCTGAAAGACAGGCACGGCGAGAGTGTGCGGGCGATCCCGGGGCCATACGGTCTCTAGGGCGGTAGCTCAATTGGCAGAGCAGCGGTCTCCAAAACCGCAGGTTGCAGGTTCGATTCCTGTCCGCCCTGCGCGTCAGCGGAAGCTGACACACGGAAGGTAATCAGGTGGGTTCGATGGTTCAAGACGAGCCGAAGGGCGGCGAAGTCGTCGCCAAGAGCGGCGTCACGGCGCCCCGTGAGAAGAAGCCCGGCTTCTTCGCGCGCATCGCGCTCTTCATCCGTCAGGTCTTCGCAGAACTCCGCAAGGTCGTCACCCCGACGCGCCAGGAGCTCGTGAAGTTCACGGGGGTCGTGCTCGGCTTCGTCGTCGTGATGATGGCGCTCGTCTACGGACTCGACCTGCTGTTCGTCTGGCTGACGACCCTCGTCTTCGGCGTCCCGGCGGGCGCGTAGCACCCACCTGTGTCGCGACGCGGGCGCCGGCGTGAGCCGGACCCACGAAACGGAAGTGAACGAAGTGTCTGAAAGATATGTCGACGACGCCGATTGGGCGACGGCCGCTGAGCAGTCCTCCGAGGACGACGAGGCCCAGGAGGGCAACGTGCTCGCAGCCGAGGAGCACTCGGTCGAAGCAGCTGAGCACGTGGCCCTGCACGTGGTCGACGAGTCCGAAGAGCAGGATCTCGAAGACCTGGACGACATCGACATCGACGACCCGGAGGCCGACGCGATCGTGAACGACGCACTCAACCTTGATGAGGCTGCCGAGTCCGAGGCCGCCGCCGAGGTGCTCAACGACTCCATCGCCGAAGAGGTCGCCGATCTCGCCGCCGCTGCGGCCGACGATGTCGCGCCCTACGACGGCCCCGATGTGAACGGCGACCCCGACGAGCCCGTGCTCGACGAGGCGCTCGTCGGCGACGACGATGACGAAGACCCCTACGAGGCCTTCCGCGCCGAGCTCCGCTCGCTCGAGGGCAAGTGGTACGTCATCCACTCCTACGCCGGCTTCGAGCGCAAGGTGAAGGCCAACATCGAGCAGCGCAAGTCGACGCTCGAGGTCGAGGAAGAGATCTACCAGATCGAGGTCCCCATGGAGGACGTCGTCGAGATCAAGAACGGTCAGCGCAAGATGGTCACGCGCGTCCGGATCCCCGGCTACGTGCTCGTGCGCATGGAGCTCAACGAAGACACCTGGTCCGTCGTCCGCCACACGCCGGGCGTCACGGGCTTCGTCGGCAACGCCCACAACCCGACTCCCCTTCGCTTCGAAGAGGCCTTCAACATGCTGAAGAGCCTCGTCGAGGTCAAGGAGACGACGCCCGCCAAGGCGGGCTCCGCGAAGGGCTCCGCCACGCAGGCGCGCAGCATCATCACGGAGGTCGACTTCGAGGTCGGCGAGACGATCACGATCAAGGAAGGCTCGTTCGCGGGTCTTCCCGGCTCGATCAGCGAGATCAAGCCCGAGAGCGGCAAGCTCACGGTCCTCGTCTCGCTCTTCGAGCGCGAGACCCCGGTCGAGCTCTCGTTCGACCAGGTCACGAAGCAATAAGAGACTTCCCGGGGCATGACCCCGGGAGAACCGCGGTCCGGAGATGCCGGGCGCGCGGGAGAACAGGATGCGGTCAGCATCCGGTTCGAACGAAAGGAAAAGCAATGGCACCCAAGAAGAAGGTGACCGGCCTGATCAAGCTCCAGATCAACGCCGGCGCCGCCAACCCGGCGCCGCCGATCGGGCCCGCGCTCGGTCAGCACGGCGTGAACATCATGGAGTTCTGCAAGGCGTACAACGCCGCGACCGAGTCGCAGCGCGGCAACGTCATCCCCGTGGAGATCACCGTCTACGAGGACCGCAGCTTCACGTTCATCCTGAAGACCCCGCCGGCCGCTGAACTCATCAAGAAGGCCGCAGGCGTCGCCAAGGGTTCGAAGACCCCCCACACGGTCAAGGTCGCGAAGCTCACCAAGGAGCAGGTGCGACAGATCGCCGAGACGAAGATGCCCGACCTGAACGCGAACGACATCGAGGCTGCCTCGCTGATCATCGCCGGCACCGCCCGTTCCATGGGCATCACGGTCGAAGGCTGAGGGGGATAACCGAAATGGCTACGAAGTCCAAGGCCTATCAGGCCGCCGCCGCGAAGATCGCGGCTGACAAGTTCTACACGCCCACCGAGGCCGTCGCGCTCGCGAAGGTCACCGGTTCGGCGAAGTTCGACTCGACCGTCGAGGTCGCGCTCAAGCTCTCGGTCGACCCCCGCAAGGCCGACCAGATGGTGCGCGGCACCGTCATCCTCCCGCACGGCACGGGCAAGACCGCCCGCGTCATCGTGTTCGCGACCGGTCCTGCGGCTGAGGCCGCGATCGCCGCGGGTGCTGACGAGGTCGGCGGCGCCGAGCTCATCGAGAAGGTCGCCGCCGGCTGGACCGCGTTCGACGCGGCAGTCTCGACGCCCGAGCTCATGGGCCAGGTCGGTCGACTGGGCAAGGTGCTCGGCCCCCGCGGCCTCATGCCGAACCCCAAGACCGGCACCGTGACCCCCAACGCGGCCAAGGCCGTCGAGGAGATCAAGGGCGGCAAGATCGAGTTCCGCGTCGACAAGCACGCCAACGTGCACTTCGTCGTGGGCAAGGCGTCGTTCTCGGCCGAGCAGCTCGACGAGAACCTGCACGCCGCGCTCGAGGAGATCGTCCGCCTCAAGCCGTCGAGCTCGAAGGGCCGTTACATCCAGAAGGGCGCTGTGTCGACCACGTTCGGCCCCGGCATCCCGCTGGACGTCAACGCTCTCTGACGACATTCGGTGATCGGCTAGCGGCGCAGCCGCGTAGCGAGATCCGGAAGGGGCTCCACCTGCGGGTGGGGCCCCTTCTTCGTTCCCCGGCGATGCGCGCGGCGCGGACACATCGGGCCGTGCGCGAAGGGCCCGGGGTAGCGTCGGTGGGGTGACACACGACCTGACGGACCTGCTCGGCATCGACGCGCCGATCGTGCTGGGGCCCTTCGGCGGCCTCTCCTCGATCGCCCTGACCTTCGCTGTCAGCGAGCTCGGCGGGCTCGGCTCCTACGGGCTGTACGGCTACAGCGCCGAGCGAATCCGCGACACGATCGCGCAGCTGCGCGCCGCGACCGCGAAGCCGATCGCCGTCAATCTCTGGCTGCCGACGGGCGACGAGGTCGTGCCCGCGGACGTCGACCTCGCGCCCTCGCTCGCGGCGCTCGCCCCGCTGTACGAGGCGGCGGGCGTCGCGCCGCCGAGCACTCCCGCAGCTTTCCTCCCCGCCATCGACGAACAGCTCGAGGCGGTCCTCGATGCAGCACCCGCTGTCCTCAGCGTCGTCTTCGGGGTTCCGGATGCCGCGCTCGTCGCCGCGGCGCACGCGCGGGGCATCCGCATCCTCGGCACTGCGACGAGCGTCGCGGAAGCCCGGGCGCTCGAAGCGGCAGGCGTCGACGCGATCGTCGCGACGGGGGCCGAAGCCGCGGGGCACCGGGTGTCATTCCTCCGTCCCGCGGAGGACTCGCTCGTCGGCACCTTCGCCCTCGTGCCGCAGGTCGTCGACGCGGTCGGCGTGCCCGTCATCGCTGCGGGCGGCGTCGCGGACCGCCGCGGCGTCGCGGCCGCGTTCGCCCTCGGAGCCTCGGGAGTCCAGGTCGGGACGGCGTTCCTGCGCACGCGGCAGTCGGCCGCGACCGACGTGCACCGGCGTGCGATCGCGGCGGCCGCCGACACCGACACGGTGCTGACGCGAGCGATGAGCGGGCGGCTGGCCCGCGGCATCCCGAATCGCGCCATGCTCACGATCGAGACGTCGGGCGTCATCGCGCCGTTCCCGGCGCAGAACTGGCTGACCGCCGTGTTCCGCGCCGCCGCGGCCGCGACGGGCGACGGCGAGCTGCTGTCGCTCTGGGCGGGGCAGGCAGCGGCGCTCGCCGTGCGCGAGGACGCGGCCGACGTCTTCGCAGAGCTCGCGGCGGGACTGCCGGCGTAAGGCGTCGCACGCCTCAGACGGTCGGTCGCACCTCGAAGCCGGTCTCACCGGCGGGCGCGGCATCCGTCACCGAAGCGCTGCCGACGTGCGATCCCGGCGGCCCCTCGGCCATCCACGCCAGCACCTCGTCGACCTGCTCGGGAGTGCCTTCGACCTCGGCCTCGACGGTGCCGTCGCGGCGATTGCGCACCCAGCCCGCGACACCGGCCTCGCGCGCGACAATGCGCATCGTGTAGCGGTAGCCGACGCCCTGGACGTCGCCCGAGACGATCACCCGCACGCGGCGCATGTCTCCATCGTGCCGCACGAACCGCGGAACGCGGGCTGTCGCCGCCGGGCGAGGGGATGACAGGATGCCGTCATGGGAACCGTCGACGACTACCTCGCAAGCCTCGAGCCCGCCGACCGCGCCGCGATCTCGCACGTCTACGACCTCGCGCGCGAGCTCGTGCCCGAGGCGGAGCAGGGCGTGGGATACGGGATGCCGGCCCTCGTGTACCGCGGGAAGCCGCTGCTCTCGGTCATGCGCGCCAAGAAGCACATCGGCCTGTACCCGTTCAGCCCCGACGCCGTCTCGGTCGTCGCGGACGAGCTGCCGCCGGCAGACGTCGCGAAAGGGACTCTCCGGTTCCAGCCGGAGGCGCCGCTGCGGGACGATCTGGTGCGCGCCCTCGTCGCCGCGCGCAAGGCGCAGATCGAAGGCTGAGCCGGATCCGGCCGTCGACCTGCCTCAGTCGGCGAGTGCCGCGCGCCGGCGAGCCGCCACGAGTTCGGGCACGTGCTGCTGCGCCCAGTCGCGCATCGTCTGGATCGCCTCGAGCAGCGATCGGCCGAGCGGTGTCAGGGTGTACTCGACGCGCGGCGGCGACTCGCGGAAGGCCTCCCGCGAGATGAGCCCGTCGGTCTCGAGCGCGCGGAGGGTCTCGGTGAGCACCTTCGCCGTCACGACCCCGACGCGCGCCTTGAGCTCGGTGAAGCGCAGGGGCGTGTCGCCCGCGAGAGCGAGGATGACGAACATCGTCCAGCGCTCGCCGATGCGTGCGAACACGATGCGGCTGGGGCAGTCGGGATCGAGGACATCCATCGGCGGAGCGACGCGGGGGGCGGTTTCGGGGCTCATGGTCTCCTCGCAAAGGTCGTCGTCGTGCTTGGTTACCTTGAGGGTCGTTCCGTTGAAGTAACCGGTTTCTGATCCATACCGTTGGAGTATGAAGATTCTACTGACCGGTTCCACCGGCTACATCGGCTCCGCCGTACTCGAACGTCTCGTCGCCGCGGGTCACGACGTCATCGCTCCCGTGCGCTCGGCGCGGGCCGCCGAGGCCGTCGAGGCGCAGGGCGCCCGCGCCGTGCAGGGCGACGTGACGGATGCCGTCTGGTTCGGCGAGCAGCTGTCGCAGGCCGACGCGGCAGTGCACGCGGCGGCTCCCTCCGAGGGTGCCGAGGCGTTCAACGCGAGCGTCGTCGACTCCGCGATCGCCACCTTCGCGGGGACCGGCAAGCACTTCGTCCTGACGAGCGGCATCTGGCTCTGGGGTGCGGGCGCCGACATCGACGAATCCACACCTGCTGCCGCTCCCGCGCTCGTCGCGTGGCGCGTCGCGATCGAGGACCGGCTGCTCGCGTCCGACGTCGAAGCCACGGTCATCGCCCCGGGCGTCGTCTACGGACGCGGTCAGGGCCTCGTCGATCTCATCGTCGACGCTCCGCGCACCCAGGACGGTGCGCTGCAGCTCATCGGGGACGGTGAGCAGCGTTGGACCTGGGTGCACGTCGACGACCTCGCCCGGCTCTACGAGATCGCGCTGGAGAGCCCGCAGGGCCTCGGCCGCGTCATCGCGTCGGACGGCTCGTCGCCGACCGTGCGCGAGATCGCGGAGTCTGCCGCCGGCGCGGACGGCGTCGTCGCGGGGACGGCGGATGCCGCGCGGGACCGGTTCGGCTCGGCGTTCGGCGACGCGCTGCTGCTCGACCAGCGGGCGTCGGGCGCGAAGGCCCGAGCGCTCGGCTGGACGCCCGAGCACACGGGCGTCCTCGCGGAGCTCGCACTGCCGGCATCCGTCTCCTGAATCGGTCCGAAGGGCGCCCGGGAACTGTTCCCGGGCGCCCTTCCGGGTCGTCGTTCAGTGGGGGAGGACGAGTCCCACACCCAGCCCGATCATGACGACGGCGATGATCGCGTCGAGGATGCGCCACGCACGCGGCGTCGCGAGCCACCGGCCGAGGTAGCGGGCCCCGAACGCGAGCCCGAAGAACCACGCGATGCTCGCGGCCATGGCGCCGGCGGCGAAGAGCCAGCGGTCCTCGCCGTGTGTGTTCGCGACGGTGCCGAGCAGGAAGACGGTGTCGAGATAGACGTGGGGATTGAGCCAGGTGAGTGCGAGGCACGTCAGCACGACGGTGAGCAGGCGCGAGCGCGTCGCGACGACGGTCGCACCGTCGGCCCCGCCGTCCGCCGGTGCGGGCGAAGCGGATGCCGCGGCATCCGTCCCCGTGACACGCAGGGTCTCTCCGCTCGGACGCCAGGCGCGGCGCGCCGCGAGCAGTCCGTAGCCGACGAGGAACGCCGCACCCGCCCAGCGCACGACCTCGACGAGCCACGGCACAGCCGCGAGAACGAACCCGACGCCCGACACGCCCAGGGCGATGAGGAGGGCGTCCGAGAGGGCGCAGATCGCCGCCACGACGAGCACGTGCTCGCGGCGGATGCCCTGGCGCAGCACGAAGAGGTTCTGCGCGCCGATGGCGACGATGAGCGAGAAGCCGAGTCCGAGACCGGCGAGAACGGGTGAGAGCACGAGGACGACGCTACGGGCCCTGTCTGCATCAGTCCAGCTCATGATTCTTCAGGTGCATTAGCCTGATTCATGATGCGCATCCCGATCGAGCTCGCCGAAACCCTCGCCGCCGTCATCGACGAGGGGACTCTGGATGCCGCGGCCCGCCGCTTGCACGTCACCCCGTCCGCCGTGAGCCAGCGCGTCAAAGCGCTCGAGGAGCAGCTCGGCCGCGTCGTCCTGGTGCGGTCCAAGCCCGCACGCGCGACGGAGGCGGGTGCCGCGATCGTCCGCCTTGCGCGGCAGCTCGCGCTGCTCGAGCACGACGCCCTCGCCTCGCTCGGAGCGGGGGAGGGCGAGGATGCCGTCGTCTCGGTTCCGCTCGCCGTCAACGCCGACTCGCTCGCGACGTGGTTCCTCGAGCCGCTCGCGCGGCTCGCTGTGCGGCATCCCGTCGTCTTCGAACTGCATCGCGACGACCAGGACTTCACGGCGGGCCTGCTCGAATCGGGCACCGCGATGGGTGCCGTGACCTCGCGCGCCGAACCCGTCGCCGGGTGCCGCGTGAGCCCGCTCGGCACGATGCGGTACGCAGCCGTCGCGACGCCGGACTACGCCGCGCGCCTGCTCGCAGGCGGTGTGACGCGCGAGGCGCTCGCCGTGGCTCCGCTCGTCGACTTCGACCGACGTGACGACCTGCAGTCGCAGTGGCTCGCCGCGCAGGGCGTCGATCCCGCGGCGCCGCCGCGCAGCTACGTGCCCGCCTCGAACGACTTCGCGACCGCGATCAAGCTCGGGCTGGGCTGGGGGCTGCTGCCGGGGTTCCAATCCGACGCAGAGCTCGCCGACGGCCGGCTCATCGCGCTCGGCGGTCCGCCGATCGAGGTGCCGCTGTACTGGCAGCAGTGGAACCTGCGGTCGCCCCTGCTCGACGCGATAGCCGACGAGATCGTCTCGGAGGGCCGGCGCGTGCTCGCTGTGTGATCAGTCGTCGCTCACGCGCAGGACGATCTTGCCGCGTGTGTGGCCCTCTTCGAGCTCCGTGTGGGCGGCTGCCGCCTCTCCGAGATCGAAGACGCGGTCGATGTAGACCTGCACGGCGCCCGAGTCGAGCAGCCGGCCGACAGTCGCGAGCGCGCCGCCGTCGGGGATCACCTTGTAGCTCGTGGCCCGCACACCCGCGGCAGCGGCCGCCTCGGCGTACCCGGGGAACGAGCCCGTCGGCACGAGCACGTAGAGGCCGCCCGGACGCAGGGCGCGCAGCGACCGCGTGCCCGTCTCGGCGTGGACGTTGCCGACGAGGTCGATCACGACGTCGAACTCGCCCGCGACCTCTTCGAATCGGCTCGAGGTGTAGTCGATGACGGTCGAGGCGCCCAGTTCGCGCAGCCAGGAGGCGTTGCGCGCGGATCCCGTCGCGGTCACGCGTGCACCGAAGTACGCGGCGAACTGCACGGCGAAGTGCCCGACTCCGCCGCTCGCGGCGTGGATCAGGATGCGCTGCCCCTCATGCGCGTGCGCCGTCTCGACGACGAGCCCCCACGCCGTGAGGGCGGCGAGCGGAACGCCTGCCGCCTCGACGTGCGAGAGCGACGAGGGCTTGCGGGCGACCGAGAGGGTCGGCGCCACGGCGTATTCGGCGTAGGAGCCCGGAGACCGCGGGAACGACAGCATCCCGAACACCTCCGTCCCGGGCGGGAAGGCGTGCGCCTCGTACGGCGACTTCACGACGACGCCGCTGAAGTCGTAGCCGAGCACGGCGGGGTAGGCAGGGATCGACGACGAGACGCCGGCTCCGCCGCGCGTCTTGGCGTCGATCGGGTTGATCCCCGCGGCCACGACGCGCACGAGCAGCTCGCTCAGCACGGGACGGGGAACGGGGACGGATGCTTCGCGCAGCGACGAAGCCGGGCCCGCGCCGTCGACCACGATCGCACGCATCAGATCGGGCGGATCGGGCATCGTGATGGGCTCGCCACCGTAGGGCGATGTCTGTCGCAGCGGCCGGAATCGCATCGGACGCTCCCCTTCCCCGTGCATGTCGACGTTGGCAGCACTGGTGCCGTCTCGTGCTGACAGTCAACCCCGCGATTGTCTCGCCCGTGTTACACGGGTGCTACCGGGTCGAAAAAGTGTTCCTTCGTCAGGGGGCCGTGCCATGTGAGAGCGCGTGCAGCAGGACAGTGAGGCGCTCGATGTCGGCGATCTCCCATCGGTCGAGCGCGTCGATCAATCCGTCCTCGCGCGGGTGCCGTGCGGCGGACAGCCGCTCGAGGCCCTCGGGGGTGGGGGAGAGCAGCACGGAGCGCCCGTCCGCGGGGTCGGGCACCCGGCTCACGAGGCCGAGGGTCTCGAGCTCGCGGACCGTGCGACTGATCTGGCCCTTGTCGGCCATGAGCGACTCGGCGAGGCCCGAGATCGTCGTGCGCTCGAGGCGCACGATCGTCGTGAAGACCTTGTACGCGCCCGGCAGCAGGCCGGGGCTCACGCGGTCCGCGTTCTCGGCGAGCACGCGCCGGAACTGCGTGATGAGTTCGCCGAACTCGGCCTCGAGGGCCCGCACCGCGTGGGTGCGGGCCTCCGAGGGCTCGAGTCCGGTCATCGTGATCGACATTAGCGGCGGGCGGGTCGCTCGGCCGCGGCATCCGTCGGCTCGACGCGCTGTGCATCGGCCGGTGCGGCATCCGTCGACTCGGCGTCAGCCGTCGCTGTCAGGACGTCCATGCCCTCGGGGACCGAGACTGTCGCGAGGTCGGCCTCGCTCGCGCTGATGCGCTCGCTCGTGGTCATCTTGGTGAGCGGCTTGTTCGGCAGGAACACGATCGCGATGAGGCTCAGGATCGCGAAGGGGACCGCGATGAGGAACGAATGCGAGATGCCCTGCGCGTAGATGTCCTCGAAGATCACGCGGACAGCCTCGGGCATCGTCGAGACCTGCGGGAGCACGCCGCTCTGCAGCTGCTCCGCGACAGCGGCGCCCTTGTCTCCCAGGCTCATGATCGCGGCCGTGAGGTCGTCCTTCGCACCGGCCATGAGGTCGGTGACGCTCGCGGCGAGGGCTGCGCCCATGACCGAGACGCCGATCGTGCCGCCGAGGCTGCGGAAGAAGGTGACACCCGAGCTCGCGACGCCGATCTCGGTCGGCTTGGAGGTGTTCTGCACCACGAGCACGAGGTTCTGCATGGTCATGCCGACGCCCGCGCCGAGCAGGAACATGTAGAGCGAGACGAGGGCGAAGTTCGTGTCGTAGTGGATCGTCGACAGCAGGTACGAGCCCGCGATGAGCAGAACCGAGCCGACGACGAGGAACGCCTTCCAGCGGCCGAATCGCGTGATCATCGCGCCGACGCCGATCGATGCGAGCAGCAGGCCCGCGATCATCGGGATCGTCATGATGCCGGCCTCGGTGGGGGTGGCACCGCGTGCGAGCTGCATGTACTGGCTGAGGAAGACGGATGCTCCGAACATCGCGATGCCGGTCGCGATCGACGCGATGACGGCGAGCGTGAAGGTGCGGTTGCGGAACAGCGAGAGCGGGATGAGGGGCTCGTCCGAGCGCAGCTCGACGACGATGAAGAGCGCCGTCGCGAGGAGCGCGCCGCCCACCATGAGGGCCGTTTCGGTGCTCCACCAGTCGAACGAGTCGCCGGCGAGCGTGACCCAGATGAGGAGGAGCGAGACGGCGACCGAGAGCAGCACGATGCCGAGGTAGTCGATGCGCGCCTTCTGCTTGGGTCGCGCCGGCAGGTGCAGCGTGCGCTGCAGGATGACGAGCGCGAGCACGGCGAAGGGGAGTGCGACGAAGAAGTTCCAGCGCCAGCCGAGCGAGTCCGTGATGACGCCGCCGAGCAGCGGGCCGCCGATCGTGGCGACGGCCATGACGGCGCCGAACAGGCCCATGTAGCGGCCGCGCTCACGCGGGCTGATGATGTCGGCCATGATGACCTGGCTGAGCGCTGCGAGGCCGCCCGCGCCGATGCCCTGGACGGCACGGAACGCGATGAGCATCTCGGGGCTCTGCGAGAAGCCGGCCGCCGCGGTGGCGAGGACGAAGATCGCGATCGCGAGCTGGATCAGCAGCTTGCGGTTGAAGAGGTCGGCGAGCTTGCCCCAGATCGGGGTCGAGATCGCCGTCGTGAGGAGGGTCGAGGTGACGACCCAGGTGAAGGCGGCCTGGTTGCCTTCGAGGTCGTGGATGATGACGGGCAGCGACGTCGAGACGACAGTCGAGGCGAGCATCGAGACGAACATGCCGAGGAGGAGGCCCGACAGAGCGGGCAGCACTTCACGCGCGGGGCGCGGAGCGCTTTCGACCGCGACCGGCGCGGTGGAGGAGACAGCAGACATGCAGATCCTTCGGATCGAGTGATTGCGGGGGCGCGGCGACGATGGCGCAAAGATGGTTGATTCAGATCAACAGTTGAGAAGTGTCAACTATATGCGCATCGTTGACCGATGTCAACTATTCTCTGGAATCAGCCGTCGACGCCGGCGAGTCCGGCTTGATCGAGATAGGCCGGGACCGCGGGAGGATGGGGACATGTTCAGCGTTGAGCTCACGCTCGATGCCGAGACCGAGGCCTCGGTGCGCGACGACTGGGATCGCCTCCTCGCGGCGGACCTCCCCAGCTCGGGGCGCAACCCTTCGCCGAGCAATCGGCCCCACATCACCGTCGCGGTGCGCGACCGCCTCGACGCCGTCGCGTTCACGCGCGTCGCGGCTCTCCTGCCGATCCGGCTCGAGCTCGGCGGCGCGCTGCTGCTCGGCCATCGCGAGCGCTACGTCCTCGCGCGGCACGTCGTCGTCAGCGCCGCGCTGCTCGATCTCCACCGCGCAGTGGCCGACCTGGCGGGTCGCCCCGAACCTCGATACTCCAACACGGGACCCGACCGGTGGACGCCGCACGTCACGCTCGCGAGGGGACTCACCGCCATGCGCCTCGCCACGGCGCTGCGCACCATCCGTGCCGCGAACGTCGTGGGGGAGGCGGTGGGCCTGCGCGTCTGGGACGCCGAGGCGCGCACGATCACGACGCTCGGCTGAGCGGGCGGGCTCGGTCGGTGGGCGGGTTCAGTCGGCGAGTGCGAGGGCGCGGAACGGCTGCCGCGGAGCCTCCGGCTGAGGCATCCGTTCGCCCGTCCTCGCCCGCCCGGCCACATGCCGGCGGTGCAGCTCGTCGATGAGGGCCGTCGCCAGGCGCACGAGCTTCGCGATCTCGGCGTCGTCGCGCTCGACCCACGCGCAGCGGGGCTCGTCGCCGACGGGGATGAAGTCGCGGTGCTGCTCCCACGCGACGAGCGTCCGCTCGGCGCCCAGGACGTGCTGCTGCCACCACACCTGACGCATGTAGGAGCGCGGGATGCTGCGCCACGCCTTGTTCGTCGTCTTGATCTCGGCGAGCACGACGCGGCCCGCGGCATCCACGACGACACCGTCCGGCGTCGCGAGGTGCCGCTTCTCGACGACGGCGTGGAAGAGGGCCGACGAAGGCTGGATGCCGTGCGTCGCGGCGACCCACGACGCGATCTCGGGCTCGCGCAGCCGGCCGTGCGCCGTGTAGGCGTTGCCCGAGAAGCCCGAGCCCAGCAGCTTCGCGTCGGCGGCGCGGGCGATCGCGTTCGTGGAGGTGAGGGTCGCGACATCCGTCGCCGTGATCCCGCGCGACCGCGCGCGCACCCAGGCGACCCGGTCGCGGGAATCCGCGACGATGCGGGCGGCGAGTTCGGGTGTCACGCCCTCCACCGTACGTCGTCCTTCCGGCGCTGGCTGCTGTGCCACGCCCGAACCGGCGGGCTCGCTCAGGCCGGCCCCTCGCCGATTTGGGGGAGGGCGCGACGTCGCGTAGACTCGACGTAAGCCGAAGACCGCCGGTCATCGACGTGCGCTTGCGCACCGAGATCGAAGCTCTGCGAATGCAGGGGCCCGCGCAGGTGTGCGAAACCTCCTCCCGAATCGGGATCACGAGCTCCGTGCGCTTGCGCCGGAGCTTCTTTCATTTTCAGGCGACCGGATGCCTCGGCCGACGCCCCGCCATCGCGGGACGTCTCTTTCACACACCTCGCGGGATCCGTCCCGTGAGGCGATCAAGGAGTGGCCATGGCGCAGAAGGATGCATCGGTCGCCGAGCTCACGAAGAATTTCGAGGACTCGACCGCCGTTCTGCTGACCGAGTACCGCGGTCTGACGGTTGCCCAGCTCAAGGAGCTGCGCACAAGCATCCGTCAGGACGCGGAATACGCCGTGGTGAAGAACACGCTGACCAAGATCGCCGCCAACAAGGCGGGTATCTCGGCTCTGGACGACGACCTCAAGGGTCCGTCGGCCATCGCTTTCGTGCACGGTGACCCGGTCGCCGTCGCGAAGGGTCTGCGCGCCTTCGCCAAGGCACACCCTCTTCTCGTGATCAAGGGCGGTTTCTTCGACGGAAACGCCCTGACCGCGGAAGAGGTCAACAAGCTCGCCGATCTCGAGAGCCGTGAAGTCCTGCTGGCGAAGCTCGCCGGTGCGATGAAGGCCTCGCTGACCAAGGCGGCATACGTCTTCAACGCGCTTCCGTCGAAGGCCGTTCGCACGGTCGACGCGCTGCGTGAGAAGCAGGAGTCCGCGGCCTGATCTCAGGTCTCGGCGTAAGAACCCCCAATAAGGAGAATCATCATGGCAAAGCTCAGCACTGAGGAGCTGCTCGAGGCGTTCAAGGAGCTCACGCTCATCGAGCTCAGCGAGTTCGTCAAGGCGTTCGAGGAGACCTTCGACGTCACCGCCGCCGCGCCCGTCGCGGTCGCCGCTGCCGGCGCCCCCGCCGCAGCCGCCGAAGAGGTCGAGGAGCAGACGGCGTTCGACGTCATCCTCGAGGCCGCCGGCGACAAGAAGATCCAGGTCATCAAGGTCGTCCGCGAGCTCACCTCGCTCGGCCTCGGCGAGGCCAAGGCCGTCGTCGACGGTGCCCCCAAGGCCGTCCTCGAGGGCGCGTCGAAGGAAGCCGCCGAGAAGGCTCAGGCTGCTCTCCAGGAGGCAGGCGCGACGGTTACCCTCAAGTAATCTCGCTGTACCCCGAAGGCCCCGGATGCTCGCATCCGGGGCCTTCGTCGTTTCTCGGGGAAGCGAGCGATGAGCGGCAAACCCCGCCAAATGAGAATGCCCTTTCTCGGCATCCTCAACTTACTCAACCCTGATTTCACGAAGTACTTGCGCTTCACCGGTCGATTTGACAAGAATGAGAAAGCGCATTCCAGAAAGCGCAATCTCACCTCGAAGACGAGACCGGAGGACACGGTGACGACGACGCGCCGCCCGAGAACACGGCCCCTTCGCCGTGCCAGCGGAGCACTGGCATGAGCGCCATCGGCGAGCTCGGCAAGCTCAAGTCCGCCAAGGCGGACGGCAAGAAGCAGAACAAGGCCGCCTATCTCTTCCTGGCCCCCTGGTTCGTGGGACTGGTCCTGATCACGATCGGCCCGATGATCGCATCGTTCGGGCTGTCCTTCACGCGATACAACCTGCTGAGCCCGCCGAAGTGGATCGGCCTGCAGAACTATGCCCGCATGTGGGAGGACGAGCGCCTGCACAGCGCGCTGCAGGTCACGTTCACCTATGTGTTCGTCTCGCTCCCTGCACAGCTCGCGGTGGCGCTGCTGCTCGCGATCGTCCTGGATCGCGGACTGCGCGGGCTTGCCTTCTACCGGTCGGCGTTCTACCTGCCCTCGCTCCTCGGCGCGAGCGTCGCGATCGCGATCCTCTGGCGGCAGATCTTCGGCGTCGACGGCCTGGTGAACCAGGTGCTCGCGACATTCGGCATCGAGGGGCAGGGGTGGATCTCCAACCCCGACACGGCTCTCGGGACGCTCATGATCCTCAACGTATGGACCTTCGGCTCGCCGATGGTCATCTTCCTCGCCGGCCTGCGGCAGATCCCGACGATGTACTACGAGGCCGCGGACGTCGACGGTGCGAGCCGCCGGCAGCAGCTGCTGCGCATCACGGTGCCCCTCCTGACGCCGATCATCTTCTTCAACGCCGTGCTGCAGCTCATCGGGACGTTCCAGTCCTTCACGCAGGCGTACATCGTCTCGGGCGGCACCGGTGGGCCGGTGGACTCGACCCTCTTCTACACGCTGTACCTGTACCAGCAGGGCTTCACGAACTACAACATGGGCTACGCCTCGGCGATGGCGTGGCTCCTGCTCGTGATCATCGGCATTCTGACCGTCCTGATGTTCTGGACCTCGAGATTCTGGGTTTTCTACGATGACCAAGATTGACGACGCCGCCGTGACGGCACCGCTCGCGACCGAGACGATCGTCACCGGCCGCCCTCCCCGTGTGCGACGGCGCAGCCCGTTCCGCAAGCCCCTCACGAGCGTCGTGCGTCATGCGCTGCTCATCGCGCTCGCACTCGCGATGCTCTACCCCGTGATCTGGATGGTCGTCAGTTCGCTGCGGCCCAACGACGAGATCTTCCGCGACCCGAGCATCATCCCGGACAGCTTCGAGGTCGCCAACTACGTCGACGGCTGGAACGCGCTCGCGTACCCGTTCAACGTCTACATGTGGAACTCGGCGCTGATCGTCGCAGGCTGCATCGTCGGCAACCTCACGTCGTGCTCGATGGCGGCCTACGCCTTCGCACGCCTGCACTTCAGCGGGAAGAGAGCCTGGTTCGCGGTGATGCTCCTGAGCATCATGCTCCCGATCCACGTCATCATCGTCCCGCAGTACGTGCTGTTCTCGGAGCTCGGCTGGGTGAACACCTTCCTGCCGCTCATCGTGCCGAAGCTGCTGGCGACCGACGCGTTCTTCATCTTCCTGATGGTGCAGTTCATCCGGGGCATCCCGAAGGAGCTCGACGAGGCGGCGCGCATCGACGGTGCCGGTCACCCGCGCATCTTCCTGCAGATCATCCTCCCGCTGATGGTCCCGGCGCTCGCGACGACGGCGATCTTCACCTTCATCTGGACGTGGAACGACTTCTTCTCGCAGCTCATCTTCCTCACCAAGCCGGAGCTGTACACCGTGCCGCTCGCGCTGCGTTCTTTCGAGGACGCGCAGAGCAGCACCAACTACGCCCAGATGTTCGCGATGAGCGTCGTGTCGCTCCTCCCGATCTTCCTGATCTTCCTGTTCGGCCAGAAGTTCCTCATCAAGGGGATCGCGACGACCGGGATCAAGTGACGCTCGCGTCACGCTCTGCTTCGCGGACCGCCCCCCGGTCCACCCTCATCACACGCACCACCCCCCACACCCGACTTCGGTCGAAAGGATGCAAGACATGCGACGCACCACCACCGCACCGCGCTGGCTGCTGCTGACATCCGCCGGCGCAGCGACGATGCTGACGCTGACGGCGTGCGGCGGAGCCGCTGAGACGCCCGCGACAGCCCCGACCCTCTCCGATGAGCCCGTGACGCTGAGCTTCACGTGGTGGGGCAACGACGTCCGCCACGGCATCACGGAAGAGCTCATCGCGGCCTTCGAGGCCGAGCACGAGAACATCACGATCGAGCCGCAGTACACCGACTGGGCCGGTTACTGGGACAAGCTGGCCACGACGGTGGCGGCGGGCGACGCGCCCGACATCATCCAGATGGACGAGAAGCAGCTCTCGACGTATGCCGCGAACGGCGTGCTGCTCGACCTCGGCACGCTCGGCGAGTCGCTGCCGACGGAGGACTTCCCCGAGGCGGTGCTCGGCACGGGCGCCCTGGACGGGACGCAGTACGGCATTCCGGTCGGCATCAACTCGTACACCTACATGGCCAACCTCGACCAGCTCGAGGCCCTCGGCATCGACGTGCCCGACGATGAGACGTGGTCGTGGGACGACTTCGCCGAGCTGACGGAGGAGATCACGACGGCCAGCGGCGGCGCCGTCATCGGCTCCCAGTCGTGGGGCTTCGAGGACGGCGGCCTGAACAACTGGCTCCGCCAGCACGGCGAGTCCCTCTACGCCGAGGACGGGTCGCCCGAGGTCGCGGCCTCCGAGGACACGCTCGCGGAATGGTGGCAGCTGCTGCTCGATGTCACGGAGGCGGGCGGCACGCCCGACCCGTCCGCGACGATCGAGCGCGAGTCGGCCGGTCTGGCGGAGTCGTTCACGGCGACCAACCAATCGGCATTCGGTCCGTGGTGGTCGAACCAGGTCGCGGCGCTCCGCGACGCGAGCGGCGAGAACCTCGAGCCCCTGATGGTCCCGACGCCCGACGAGGGCGAGGGCAAGGCCGCGTACTACAAGCCGTCGATGTTCTGGTCGGCGTCGGCCGAGACGGAGCACCCGGGCGAGGTCGCCCTGTTCCTCGACTTCCTCGCCAACAGCGAGGACGCGGCAGATCTGCTGCTGGCAGAGCGCGGCGTACCCGCCAATGAGAAGATCCGCGAGTACATCACACCGAAGCTCGATGCGACCAACCAGGAGGTCGTCGACTTCCTCGACGCGATCGCGCCCCGCGTGGGGGACGCCCCGCCCGCAACCCCTCCGGGCGGCGGTGCGATCGAGACGATCATCGATCAGCACACCCAGCGTGTGCTGTTCGGAGAGCTGACCCCCGAGGATGCCGCGGCGAGCTTCATCGCCGAGCTGCAGCAGGCCCTCGACGACGCAGCCGTATAGACCGGTGTGCGGGGTGCCTGTCCGTGTGCACCCCGCGCACCTCCACCCGCACGGGGCCGGATCGAAGTGATGAGGGGTCCGGCCCCCGGGCACCCCTGCGCCGCGCCGGTGCGGCGGCCCCCGAGCCGCGCCGGCGCGATCGCTCGACGGCGGCCATGCCGTCACCCGCCCGGATGACCGACGATAGAGACACCAGGAACGAGGAGATCGCGTGGTCGACGCCGTACCGCGAGCCATCACGATGGCGCAGGTAGCCCAGTACGCCGGAGTCTCGCCGGCCTCGGTGTCGCGCGTGCTCAACGGCGTCTCGACGGTCGATCCTGCGATCGTCGCCCGGGTGAATCGAGCCGTGGCGGCGCTGAACTACTCTCCGAGCGAAGCGGCCCGCAGCCTCGTCCGCGGGCGCACGCACACGATCGCGCTGCTCGTGCCCGATCTCGAGAACCCGATGTTCCAGGGCGTGCTCAAGGGACTGACGCTCGCGGCCATGCGCGACGGCTACCGAGTGCTCGTCGCGGACAGTGCAGAGACGGTCGGGATCGAAGCCGAGGTCGCGCTCGAGGCGCGCACGAAGTGCGACGCTCTCGTGCTCGTCTCGCCCCGCATGCCCGATGCGCAGCTGCGCGAGCTCATCCAGCGCACGGCCCCGGTCGTCGTGGTCAACCGACGCGTCGACGGCTCGCCCGCGGCGCAGCTCGCCGTCGACTACGAGTCGGCCGTCAAGGAGCTCGCGACGCATCTGATCGGATTCGGTCACACACGCATCGCGTACGTGTCCGGGCCGCCCCTCAGCTACGCCAACGAGCAGCGTGCCCAGGGACTGAGCGATGTCGCGCGGGAGCACCGCGACCTCGAGATCGTCACGGTGGCGGCCGGGTCGAGCATGCAGGACGGCTACATCGCCGCCGACGAAGTGCTCGACACGGGCGCGACGGCCGCGATCGCCTTCAACGACCTCGTGGCGCTCGGGCTGCTGTCGCGGCTGCGCGAGGTCGGGGTCGAGGTTCCGACGCAGCTGTCCATCGTCGGCCTGGACGACATCCCGCTCGCGAGGTTCGCGGCCCCGCCGCTCACGACGATGTCGGTGCCGCGCATCGAGATCGGCCGTCAGGCATGGGAGCGGCTGCGTCACGAGCTCGAGGGCGAGACGAGCGACCACACCCTCTTCTACCGTCCGGCCCTCGTCGCGCGCGACAGCTCGGGACCGGCCTCGCACGCGAGCGGGTGGCTGGGTCCGGCACGGCCCGTCCTGCGACTGGGCTCCACCGTGGTCGCGCAGTACGAGGACGGCGCGGCGATCGACTCGGTGCTCTCGCCGCGACCGTTCCTCAACCACGTCATCTCGCGCACGGGCACGCCGCTGTCAGTCACGCAGCCGACAGACCACCCGCACCACCTCGGCGTGAGTCTCGCGATCGCCGATGTCAACGGGACCTCGTACTGGGGCGGGCGCACCTTCGTCCGCGACGAGGGCTCGATCATGGTCCCCAATCAGGGTCGCCAGCGTCGCGATGAGCTGAAGATCGACGGCCACGCCCTTCGCGAGCGGCTCAGCTGGGTCGACGAGCGCGGCATCACGCAGCTCATCGAGGAGCGCGAGCTGACCTCCGCCGAATTCGAGAACGGCTGGGCGATCCGCTGGCGCAGCCGGCTCAAGGCGACGCTCGACGCGATAACGCTCGGCTCGCCCGCGACGAACGGGCGCGTCGGCGCGGGCTATGGCGGCATCTTCTGGCGCTTTCCGCCCGATTTCGCGCGCGGCTTCAGTCCCGCGGGCGAGTCGGAGTCCGACATCCACGGCGCCGTGACCCCGTGGCTCGCGTTCGCGTTCCCCGATCGCGGAACGACGACAGTTCTCGTCCAGGGCGCCGAAGAGCTGCCGTGGTTCGTCCGCGTCGCGGAGTATCTCGGCGCAGGCCCGTCCGTCGCGTGGGACAGCCCGCGAGCCATCCCGGAAGGGGGCGAGCTCTCGCTCGAGCTGACCGCGTTCATCGTCGACGAGGTCCTCGACGCCTCCGCCGTCGAGCGGCTTCTTCCTGCGCTCAGACGGCAGACGGGACTGTGAGCGGCGCGCTGCGCGTCGGCGTCGCAGGCATACACGGACACGGACGCACCCACGTCGACGCCGCGCTGCGGCGCGCGGCGTCCGGCGAGATCGAGCTCGCCGCCGTGGCAGACCCGAGGCCCGGCGGCGAGCTCCCCTCCGGGACGCTCCGCTTCGCGGACGCGGCGGTGATGATGGATGCCGCGGCCCTCGACATCGTCATCCTGAGCACGCCCATCCCGACACACGAGCCGCTCACCCTCCACGCGCTCGAGCGCGGCGCCCACGTGCTCCTCGAGAAGCCTCCCGTGCCCTCGATCGCGGCGCACGAGCGAGTCCTCGCGGCGGCGACGCGCACTCGGCGCGGCGTCCAGGTCGGCTTCCAGTCCCTCGCCAGCGCCGGTATCGAGGCGACGGCCGATGTCGCGGCATCCGGAATCATCGGCGACGTTCGGCATTACGGTGCGGTGGGCCTGTGGTGCCGCTCGGAGGAGTACTGGCGCCGCACTCCGTGGGCGGGCCGCAAGAGCATCGACGGCCGGCTCGTCGCCGACGGCGTCATCACCAACCCCCTCGCGCACGCCGTCGCGACCGCGCTCGCCGTCGCGGGCGCCGCGGAACCCGAAGACGTCGCCGCCGTCGACCTCGACCTGCACGCCGCGAACGACATCGAGGTCGACGACACCTCGTCGCTCGTGATCAGTCTGCGCTCGGGCGCGACGATCGCGGCGGCGCTCGCTGTGACGGCTCCCCGCCGCAGCGAGCCCTATGTCCTGGTGCGCGGCACCCGCGGGCACGCGGTGTACCACTACACGCTCGACCTGCTCACGGTGTCGACGGATGCCTCGCCGCTGCCCCGCACGTACGGATTCGCGCGGACGCCGCTGCTCGACGACATCGTTGCCCACGCGAGATCGGGATCTCCCGTCGCCGTGCCGCTGGCCCGGACGGGAGCGTTCACCCGGGTTCTCGAGGATGTCGTCGCCGCGCCGCGGCCCGCCGCCGTTCCGCGGGGTCATGTGACAACGCTCTCGCGGGACCGCGAGACGTTCCGCGTCGTCGAGGGCGTCGAGCAGTGGGCCGAGCAGGTTGCGTGGGGCGGCGGTCACACCGCGGTCCGACCGCCATGGGTGGGCGAGCGCGCGTGACGGCAGCGACGGTCAGCGCGGGGCGGGCGCCGAGCCGACGGCGACCGACGGCACGCCGGGTGGGGGAGCGGTCGAGCTGCGCAGGATGAGCGTCGCCTGCAGTCGCACCTCGGCCATCGGCACGTCCGGCTCGCGCAGCCGCTGCAGCAGCATCTCCGCAGCCCGCGCGCCCTGCGCCTGCGGTGACTGCTCGAGTGTCGTGAGCGAGAACATCTCTGCGTACTCGTGGTTGTCGATGCCGACGACGCTGAGCGAGCTGGGAACCGGGATGCCGAGCCGCCGCGCGGCGATGATCGCGCCGATCGCCACTTCGTCGCACGTGCCGACGATCGCGGTCGGGCGTTCTCGCGTGTCGCCGAGCAGGTCGACG
Organism: Microbacterium sp. SS28; assembly: GCF_022761035.1. Classification (GTDB taxonomy): domain Bacteria; phylum Actinomycetota; class Actinomycetes; order Actinomycetales; family Microbacteriaceae; genus Microbacterium. Next base: position 684,304 of record NZ_JAKWJP010000001.1, on the reverse strand, counting down.
GCAGCAGCGTAGCCGCCCGGCAGCGAGACGGCCGAGGGCACGTGATGCGGCTCGACGCCCGCGGCCTCCATGGTGACGGCATACCCGCGCAGCCGCGTCGCATCGACGAACGCCTGGTGCTCGCCCCCGCCGCCGAGGAACGCGATCCGGGTGTGTCCCAGCCCCAGCAGATGCTCGGTCGCGCGCCGCGCCGCGTGCAGATCGTCGAGCGCGACGACGCCCGCCTCGCTCGGCGGACCGACGACGCTCACGACGGGGCGGCCGATCGAGACGAGCCGCCCGAGCTCGTTGTCGCTCGGCTCGAGTCCGACGGCGATGAGGCCGTCGAACCTCTTGCGGGCGAGGAAGTCGTCGAACACCCTCGTGCGCCCCTCAGTGCCCGGCCGCGCGTCGTAGAGCGTGAGGTCGTAGCCGTGCCGCAGAAGAGCGTCCTGGATGCCCTCGAGCACCTCGGCGAAGAACCACCGGCTGACGTAGGGCATGACGACGCCGATGTTGCGCGTCCGGCCGGTCGCGAGGCTCACGGCCGCCGTGGAGGCGACGTAGCCGAGGGATGCCGCTGCTTCGACCACGCGCGCGCGCGTCTGCTCCGACACGTAGCCCGATCCGGTCAGCGCCCGGCTCGCGGTCGCCTTCGAGACGCTCGCGGCGCGAGCGACATCGGCGATACCCGCCATCGTCGCCCTCCTCCTCTGGAGTGCCCTCGAGCGAGCGCAGCACTGGAACCGGTTCCGGCACATCATTGCGCGTGGGCGCGCCCGCTCGCCAGTGCTGATCGCATCGGTTACCGACTTGTGATCGGGTGCCGTTGTGCACCCGGGTGCCGATCACTACCGTGAGTCTGGAATCGGTTCCCGATGACTTTCGTGTGACTGATGGCACCCGGAGAGAGCAAAGCTCAACAAGGAGGCAGTTATGAACAGCAGGCGTGCAATGCGTCGCCGAATGGCGGCAGGACTCGGTGTGGTCGCGATCATGGGCGTCGCCCTGGTCGGCTGTGCGGAGGGCGGAGACGACTCCTCGGACGAGGGCACCGTCGAGGGTGAGACGGTTCGGATCTCCGGAGGTATCACGGGCAGCGAAGCGGACCTGCTCCAGCAGACCCTCGACGAATTCGGTGAGAAGGAGGGCATCACGATCGAGTACTCGGGCGACAAGAGCTTCGAGAAGAACATCGTGACCAAGGTCGCGGGTGGCGACGCCCCCGACATCGCGATCGTGCCCCAGCCCGGTCTCCTCAAGTCGCTCGTCGACACGGGTGAAGTCCAGCCCGCGTCCGAAGAGACCGAGGCGAACGTCGATGCGAACTGGTCCGCCGACTGGAAGGCGTACGGCACCTTCGACGACGTGTTCTACGCGGCGCCGCTCATGGCGAACGTCAAGGGCTACGTCTGGTACTCGCCGGCGTCCTTCGCGGAGTGGGGCGTCGAGATCCCTACGACGTGGGACGAGCTTCTCACCCTGACCAAGACCATTCAGGAGAAGACGGGCGAGCCGCCGTGGTGCGCCGGCTTCGAATCGGGAGACGCATCGGGCTGGCCGGGCACCGACTGGATCGAGAGCCTCGTGCTGCGCCAGGCGGGCCCTGAGGTCTACGACCAGTGGGTCGCGAACGAAGTGGAGTTCACGGACCCCCAGATCGAGGACGCGTTCAACGCGGTCGGCGAGATCCTGCAGAACCCGGACTATGTCAACGCCGCGTTCGGCGACGTCGCGAGCATCAACTCCACGGCGTTCGGCAACGTCGCGGCTCCGGTCGCGAACGGCACGTGCGCACTGACGCATCAGGCTGACTTCCTGGCGGCGTACTTCCAGGATGTCCAGACCGCAGACGGCGCAGCGCCGGTCGTGGCACCCGACGGTGACGTCTACGCATTCGTCATGCCGGGTGTCGAGGCTGGTGCCGCCCCGACGGTCGAAGCCGGCGGCGAGTTCGTCGCCACCTTCTCCGACGACGCGGCGACGCAGGCCGTGGCCGCGTACCTCGCGACGCCGGAGTGGGCGGACGCGCGCATCGCGCTCGGAGGCAAGATCTCGGCCAACAAGAACGCCGACGCATCGCTCGCCTCGAGCCAGTTCCTGACCGATGCCATGAAGCTCGTGCAGGACGAGAACACCACGGTGCGCTTCGACGCGTCGGACCTCATGCCGGCAGTCGTCGGCTCGGGGTCGTTCTGGCGGGGAATGGTCGACTGGATCGACGGCAAGGCCACGACAGAGGTCCTGAGCGACATCCAGGCCGGCTACGAGGACTGAGGCAGGCAACGGAGATCAGCGGAGTCGCTCACGAAGACGAGCGACTCCGCTGATCCACCGCCCGCAGCTGAGGACAGCTGCACGATCGCACGAATGGCCGCAGAAGCACTCGGAAGGTTCCCATGACTGACACGACGAAAGTCCAGGATGCCGCGGGTGGGGCCGCGGCCGAAGAGCCGGACGCGGCCGCGCGCGAGGCGTTCTACAACCGACGGCAGCGCACGACCACCCTTGTCGTCGCGATCGCCCTCATCCTGGTGGTCGCCCTCTTCTTCTTCATGATCACGAGGCCGCCGACCGAGGGCGCGAAGCCGACTTCGCTGGGCTTCTCGCTCAACAGCTTCTTCCAGTGGATCGGCAGCCAGAATCCCCTCGTCCAGATCCCGATCGTGCTGATCGTCTTCGGGATCTTCGTCGCACTCCTCCTGCTGCTCATCGAGTACGCGCCCCGCTCGGGTCGTGGCTACTTCTGGCTGAGGCTCGCGGCATGCTTCGTCATCCCGATCGTCGCCTTCATGCTGCTGCGGCCGTACCAGGGTGCTCTGCTCTACGTGCTGCTGATCGCGGTCATCCTGGGCGGCGTCCTCTTCTGGGCCGACTACCGCGCCCGCGCGGGTGCGGGATATCTGTTCCAGCTCGTTCTGTTCACGGCGCCCGCCACGGTCCTCCTGCTCGTCGGCCTGGTGTACCCCGCGATCGCCACCTTCATCCAGTCGTTCTTCGACAAGACGGGCGAGACGTTCGTCGGGTGGGACAACTACGTCTGGGCCTTCACCAACCCGCAGGGCTTCTGGTCGATCATCAACACAGTCCTCTGGGTGCTGTTCGCCCCCGTGGTCTCCACCGTCCTCGGCTTGGCCGCCGCGGTGTTCATCGACAGGGCGCGCGGCGAGAAGACGCTCAAGATCCTGATCTTCATGACCTTCGCGATCTCGTTCGTGGGCGCCGGCATCATCTGGGAGCTGCAGTACGACTACCGCCAGGGCGAGCAGATCGGCATCCTCAACGCGATCGTCGTCGCCTTCGGCGGCGATCCGGTCTCGTGGCTCGCGATCCAGCCGCTCGTGAACACCTTCTTCATCATGGCGGTGTTCATCTGGAGCCAGACGGGCCTCGCGATGGTCATCCTGTCCGCGGCGATCAAGGCGGTGCCGCCCGAGCAGATGGAAGCGGCCTCCCTCGACGGGACCAATGCGTGGCAGCGATTCACGAACGTCACGCTGCCCGGCATCCGTCCCTCGATCGTCGTCGTCATGACCACGATCGCGATCGGGGCCCTCAAGATCTACGACGTGGTGGCCGTCATGACGGGTGGCCGTTCCGACACGACAGTCCTCGCGTTCGAGATGGTCAACCAGCAGCAGAGATTCCAGAGCTACGGCCACGCGGCCGCGCTCGCGGTGCTGCTGTTCATCCTCGTCATCCCGCTCATCGTGTTCAACGTGATCCAGATCAGGAAGCAGAGGCAGATCCGATGACTATCGAAGTGATCGAGCCGGTTGTCGACCGGCGCTCCGCCCGCCAGGTCGCGAGGGACACCCGCAAGCACGAGGCGATGGCGCAGAAGCGCCTCTCGTCGAGGGGTGCGACGATCGCGGCCGTCGTCATCGCGTTCTTCTGGACGATCCCGACCTTCGGGCTCTTCGTCACGTCGTTCCGCCCCGCAGCAGACACGCAGACGACGGGGTGGTGGACGGTCTTCACCAACCCCGACTTCACGCTCGAGAACTACCAGCTCGCCCTCACGTCGGGCGGCACCTCGCTCACCCTGGGTGAGTCGTTCATCAACTCCCTGGCGATCACGATCCCCGTCGTCTTCTTCGCGCTCGCCGTCGCCGCCCTGATCGCGTACGCCTTCGCGTGGATCGACTTCAAGGGCAAGAACATCGCGTTCGTCGCCGTGTTCGCCCTTCAGATCGTCCCGATCCAGATGGCGCTCATCCCGCTGCTGAGCCTCTTCTCGCGAGGGCTCACGATCAACGGCGTCGAGATCTTCCCAGGGCTGGAGATGCGCGATGTCGACCACAGCTTCGCGACGGTGTGGATCGCGCACACGATCTTCGCGCTGCCGCTCGCCGTGTTCCTGCTGCACAACTTCATCTCTGAGATCCCCTCGGAGGTCATCGAGGCGGCACGCGTCGACGGCGCGGGGCACGGGCAGATGTTCTTCCGCATCGTGCTGCCGCTCGCGACGCCCGCGCTCGCGTCGTTCGCGGTGCTCGAGTTCATCTGGGTGTGGAACGACCTGCTCGTCGCGACGATATTCGCGCCATCCTCGTCGCTGCCGATGACGCAGTCCCTCGCGGGGCTGTCGGGAACGTGGGGCAACCAGTGGTACCTGCAGGCGGCCGGCACGTTCCTGACGATCCTCACGCCGCTGATCGTGTTCTTCGCACTCCAGCGCTTCTTCGTGCGCGGCCTGCTGGCAGGCGCGACGAAGGGCTGATCTGAAACGGGGGAACGAGGGCCGGCAGCGGGGGCCTGCCGGCCCTCTCTCGTGCCCGGGAACTTTCGCGCAGACCTCGCGCGGGCTACGGCGTGCAGCCCAGCCGGGCCTGCGCGGATTCCATCGCGTCGATCTCGGCAGTCTGCCCGGCCTTCATCGATTCGGCGACCGCGAGGACGCGCGGAACCGATCCGAGCTCGATGACGGCATCCGCCATCGGGATCGCACCCTCGTGGTGGCGGATCATGAGCGACAGGTAGAGGCAGTCGGCCTCCGTGCCCGTCGCGGCCTGCAGCTCGGTGAGCTCGGCGGCCGAGGCCATGCCCATCTGGGTGCGCAGCTCCTCGTCGCTCAGCGCCTCACCGGTCTCGCCGTGCTCGCCGTGGCCCGAGGCATCCGTCATCCATGACATGAGCGGATCGCCGGACTGCGGCAGACCCCACTGCACGAGCCAGTCGTACATCTCGCCGCGCTGGCCGGCCTGGCTCGTCGCGATGTCGTACGCCATTCGTCGCACATCGTCGTCGTCGGTCTTGCGATAGATCTCCATCGCCATCTCGATCGCCTGCGTGTGGTGCACCTGCATGTCACGCGCGAAGCCGATGTCGGCGGCGTTCGGCCCCGCCGCCGTCGCGCCCGCAGACCCGAAGGTCGAGAAGCGCCCGATCGCGAAGGCGAGCGCCGCGATGCCCACGGCGACGAGGACGTACACCCACCAGCGCGGACGGGAGGACGGAACGGATGCCTCATCCTCTGCCGCGACGGTGTCGGTGTCGCTCATGCCGGTCAGGACACCTTGCCCGGCGCGTCGATCGCGCCGGAGCACAGCGCATTGGGCTCGGGGACGTCCTGGCTGCGCCAGTACTCCTCGAAGAACTCCGGGATGCGCTCGTCATCGACGGATTGGATCTTGAGCTGGTGGTTCCAGTTGGAGAGGACCACGGGCGAGTCAAGGCCCTCGTACGGCGAGAGGATGACGTAGGAGGAGGGCAGGTGCGACTTGAGCGTCGCGAGCTCCTCCTCGGACAGCGCCGCAGCGTCGTAGGTGACCCACACGGCGCCGTGCTCCATCGAGTGGACGGCGTTCTCGTTCGGAACGGCCTGGTCGTAGACGCCGCAGTTGAGCCACACCTGGTTGTGCGGGCCGCCGGCGGGCGGCGACTGCTCGTACTCGACGGTGCCCTCGACGTGCTTCGTCGGGTTCTGGTACGTCACGACGCCCTCGATCTCGGCGCCCGTGCCGCCCGCCTCGTAGGACGCGGGCGCGGCGGGGGCGAAGACGATCGAGGCGACGATCGCGCCGATGACGAGCACCGCGGCGGCGGAGCCGACCGTCCACCAGACGATCTTGCCGCGCTTGCGCTTCGCGAGCTGCCGCTGATACTCGGCGAGCTTGTCCTGGCGCTTCTGCTCGCGCTGCTGCTTGACCGTCAGGTTGATCTGGGACTGCGTGGCGGGGTTGCCGCTCGTGCGCTGCCCGTCGGGCCGCTGTGATGTCGGGGTCATTTTCGTGATCTCGGCTCGGGCGCCCGTGGGACGGGCTGGGGTGCAGGAACGCGACCAGCTTATTCGAGTGCATGCGAACCCGGCCTGGGAACGAGCCGACAAGCGGGGTCGGGCGGGGGCCAGGGCGGATGCCGGGGCAGGCCGCGGCATCCGGTATCCTGGTTCTCTCGAATCGATTCGAAACCGCCACGGCGACCGGACCGATCGCGCTCAGCCCATCGCGACCGAAGTGAATCCCGCCGTGCTCGACACAGACTCGCTCCCTGCGCAGAACCCCTCGACGGGGTCCGTCCGCATCCCGTCCCCGTCGACCGGCTCGGTCCGCGTGCCGTCCTCGACCGGCGCCATCCGCACGCTCGGGCCCGACCCGGCGACGGCGCCCATCATGCTGCACCCGGGCGACTCGATACCGACGCGGCGCAGGGTGCTCTACATCATCCTGCTCGGCGCGCTGACGGCGCTCGGCCCCTTCACGATCGATCTCTACCTGCCGGCGTTCCCCGTGCTCGAGGCGGACTTCGACACGACGGCCGCGATGATCCAGCTCACGCTGACCGGCACGATGATCGGGTTCGCACTCGGTCAGCTGATCGTCGGACCGCTCTCGGACAAGGTGGGGCGCCGCATCCCGCTTCTGTCGGTCACGGCGCTGCACGTGCTCGCGAGCGTCGCCGCGGCGCTCGCGCCGACGCTCGAACTCCTGTCGGTCGCGCGTGTGCTGCAGGGCGCCGGCGCCGCGGCCGGTGGCGTCGTCGCAGCGGCGATCGTGCGCGACCTGTTCGGCGGGCGGCGGCTCGTCGTCATGCTCTCGCGCCTGGCCCTCGTGTCGGGCGTCGCTCCCGTGATGGCGCCGCTCGTCGGCTCGGCGCTCCTGCTCGTCATGCCGTGGCGCGGAGTCTTCGTCGTCCTCGCGGTGTACGGCTTCGTCATGCTCGTCTCGGCCACGATCTTCCTGCCCGAGACGCTGCCACCCGCCCGGCGCAGCGACCGAGGCTCGACCACGGTGTGGCAGCGGTACCGCAGCGTCTTCAGCGACCGTGTCTTCATCGGCGTGCTCGTCATCGGCGGCATGACCTTCAGCGGCCTCTTCTCGTACCTGTCGTCGTCGTCGTTCCTCTTCCAGCTCGACTACGGGTTCGACCCGCAGCAGTACGGTCTGCTCTTCGCCGCGAACTCGTTCGGCGTCGTGGTCGGCGTCCAGGCAGCCTCGCGGCTCGCGGCGCGGTTCGGTCCGCAGTGGGTCATGGCGTGGTCGACGGCCGTGCTCGTGCTCGCGGCATCCGCCATCATCGTCTTCGACCAGCTGGGCTTCGGCCTGTGGGGCACCGTCGTGCCGCTGTTCGTCTTCATGACGGCGTGCGGGTTCACGTTCCCCTGCGTACAGGTGCTCGCGCTCGACCGCCACGGCAAGGCGGCGGGCACGGCGCAGTCGATCATCGGTGCGACGAACTTCGGCGTCGCGGGCATCATCTCGCCGCTCGTCGGCTGGATCGCGCGGGATGCCGGCATCACGGCCACGACGATGGCCTCGGTCATGGTCGCGTGCGCGATCGTCGGGGTGCTGGCGCTGTGGTTCATCGTGCGGCCGCGCACCGTCGGGATGCTCACGCCGTAGGGCCGCCCGTCAGGTCAGCGACTCAGGCGCCGCCGCCTGACGACGGACTGGCTGCAGCACGAAGATCCGCGCCGTGCGGCCGGAGTCGCGTTCGTACTCGCGGTAGTCGGGCCACTGGGCCTCCATGATCGCCCACGTCGCGTCGCGCTCGTCGTCGGGGACGAGCGACGCGTGCACCGCCATGCGCTTGCCGCGCACGGTGATCTCGACATCCGGGTGCGCGAGCAGATTCACAGTCCAGGCGGGATGCCGCGCCCCCGCCCAATTGGTGCCCGCGACGATCGCGCGGCCCTTGCCGTCGGCCGTGTACATGAGCGGCGCGTCGCGCGGCTCACCCGACTTGGCTCCGATCGTGTGCAGCACGAGCGAAGGCACGAGGAACTCCGTCAGCTGGAAGCGCCCGCGAGAAATACGGGAGAGGAACCGCTCGATGGGAGGGAGCCCCTTCCGCGCGAACCAGCGGAACCACGAGGTCCGTGTGGCGGGCGCGAGGGCGGCGCGGGCGACATCGATGGCGCGGGGCATCCCGACATCATCCCCCACTCCGGCCGGCGACGCGCGCGCCGGGATAGCAGCGCGTCGGGGCCCGCGGGTCAGAATGGAGCGATGGAGCGCGCGGGCACGGACAGCGAGGCGCAGGATGCGCGGCCCCTGCCGAGGCTGCGGCTGCTGATCGTCGGGATCGGGCTGATCGGCGCGGCCTGCGCCCTCGGCGCCTGGATCTTCGTCCGCGGCGACCCGCCGTTCGTCGTCGATGTGTGGTGGAACGAGCTCATGCTGTCGTGGGGCTCGTCGTTCATGCTCGCATTCTCGCTCACGATGAACTTCCTCGGAGGCGGCTGGTTCGGGGTGTTCGTCGTCCCCATCGGCGTGGCGCTGTGGCTCGTCATCGCGCGAAAACCATGGTCTGCGCTCTACTTCATCGCGGCCTCGGCGACGTCTGCGATCGTCGTTCAGCTGTTCAAGCACACGTTCGGCCGCGTGCGACCCGAAGAGATCCTCGTGATCTCGGACCACGGCTCGTATCCGTCGGGCCATGTCGCCAACGCCGCGACTGTCGCGCTCGCGCTCGCCGTCATCTTCCCCCGTGTCTGGGTCGCACTCGCGGGCACCGCGTGGGTGCTCCTCATGGCGCTCAGCCGCACATATGTGCACGCGCACTGGCTGAGCGACACGCTCGGCGGCGCGATGGCCGGCGCGGGGTCGGCCCTCATCGTGGCCGCCGCGTTCGCGACTGTGCTGCCACGCGAGCCGGTCGAGTGGAGGCCGTTCGCGCGTCGCCCGCCCGTCGACGCTCCGCTGGGCTGAGCGACGGATGCCGCGGCGGGGTCCGTCGCTAGGCTGTGCGCATGAGCGACGCCGCTGCCTCCGATCCCTCCGTCGCGGCCGCGGAGGCCGAACTCGCACGGCTGCGGGCGCAGGCCGAAGCAGCTGAGGCACAGCTCGCACTCGCCAAGGCGAAAGCCGCCCTCGCCGCCGCTGAGGCCGAGGCGGCGAAGGCGCGGGTCTCTGCTGCGGCGGGGGCTGCCGCCGCGGGGGCTGCCGCGCCGGCCGTGCCGGCCGGCGCGGCGCCGACAGCGGCCGAGGCCGCGACCGGTGGCGCGACGTCAGGGCCTGCGGGAGCGCCCACCGAGGCACCCGCGACGCAGGCCCCTGATCTTCGGACCCCGCCCGCCCACCAACCCACGGCCGCCCCGCAGACCACAGCATCCCCGTCAGCCCCTGCCGCTCCGCCCGTCGGAGGGCCGCTCGATGACGCCGAGATCGCGAAGGTCGTCGCGGGCTACACGTTCAGCACGTCGACACTCGACCTCGGTGCGCTCGTGAACGGCGAGCCCGTGCCGACGGCGCAGATCCGCATCCCGCTCGGCATGATGAACCGGCACGGGCTCGTCGCGGGGGCGACGGGCACGGGCAAGACGCGCACGCTGCAGGGCCTCGCCGAGCAGCTCGCCGCGAAGGGCGTGCCCGTCTTCGCGGCCGACATCAAGGGCGACCTGTCGGGCGTCGCGACGCCCGGCACTTCCAGCGAGAAGCTCCTCGCGCGCACGCAGGCGATCGGGCAGGCGTGGAAGCCCGAGGCATCCGTCACGGAGTACTTCGCGCTCGGCGGCATCGGCAAGGGCGTGCCCGTCCGGGCCACCGTGAGCGGCTTCGGGCCGCTGCTGCTGAGCAAGGTGCTCGGCCTCAACGAGACGCAGGAGTCGAGCCTGGGGCTCGTCTTCCACTACGCCGACGAGCACGGCCTCACCCTTGTGGACCTCTCGGACCTCCGGGCCGTGCTGACGTACCTCACGAGCGACGAGGGCAAGATCGAGCTCAAGACGCTCGGCGGGCTCTCGGCAGCGACGGCGGGCGTCATCCTGCGCGAGCTCATCACGTTCGCCGATCAGGGCGCCGACGTGTTCTTCGGCGAGCCAGAGTTCGAGGTCGGCGAGTTCCTGCGGACGGCGACGGACGGGCGCGGCGTCATCAGCCTGCTCGAGGTGCCGGGCGTCGCCGACAAGCCGGCGCTCTTCTCGACGTTCCTCATGTACCTGCTCGCGGAGCTCTTCGAGATCCTCCCCGAGGTCGGCGACCTCGACAAGCCGAAGCTCGTCTTCTTCTTCGACGAGGCGCATCTGCTCTTCAAGGACGCCTCGAAGGACTTCACGTCGGCGATCGTGCAGACGGTGCGGCTCATCCGCTCGAAGGGTGTCGGCGTCTTCTTCGTGACGCAGACCCCGAAGGACGTGCCGGGCGACGTCCTCGCGCAGCTCGGTTCGCGCGTGCAGCACGCGCTGCGCGCGTTCACGCCCGACGATGCGAAGGCCCTGCGCGCGACCGTCGGCACCTACCCGAAGTCGGGCTACGACCTCGAGCGCACCCTGCAGGAGCTCGGCACGGGCGAGGCGATCGTGACGGTCATGAGCGAGAAGGGCGCGCCGACGCCCGTCGCCTGGACGCGGCTGCGCGCGCCGCAGGGGCTCATGTCGCCGACACCCGACGCGCAGATCGACGCGGCGGTCGCGGCATCCCCTCTCCTGCCCAAGTACGGGACCGCGGTCGATCCCGAGTCGGCACGCGAGATCCTGACTGCCAAGATGAACGCCGCCGCCGAGGCCGCGGCGGCCGAGGAGGCCGCGCTCGAGAAGGCGAAGGCCGATGCCGAGTACGCCAAGCAGCAGGCCGCCATCGAGAAGGCGCAGGCGGCGGCTGAGAAGAAGGCGCAGGCCGAGTACGACCGGCTGCTCAAGAAGACGTCGGGCACGTCGCGCACGACCCGGAGCACGCAGAAATCGCCGATCGAGTCGATCCTCAACTCGAAGTCGACGCAGACGATCCTCTCGAGCGTCATCCGCGGGGTCTTCGGCACGGGGCGGCGCTGAGGTCGCCCGCCGGTTCCGCCCGGCGGGCGGCCGGTCGCCGGTCGCGAGTCGGAAGCGTGGCGTGACGCGCCGTCGCGGATCGACAGGTCAACCACGCATCGGGAGGCCGATTCGTGCGAATCCGTCCGGCAGACGCGTGGTTGACCTGCTGATGCGTCGCGGGTCCCGCCGTGCCACGCCGTCCTAGCATGGAGTGAGGCCGCGGCATCCGGTCCGTAGTCCCTCTCCGCGAGGAGGCACCATGGCGAAGCGCGCCCCGTCCGTCGACATCGACGAGTCCCAGGTCCGCCATTCGGGCACCAAGAAGGTCGCCGTCGGCGTGCCGGCCGTGCTCCACGCCCTGCAGATCTCGAACGATCAGATGGGCGTCGCGCGCAGCGTGCAGGCGCTGCTGCGCGTGAACCAGAAGGACGGGTTCGACTGTCCCGGGTGCGCGTGGCCCGAGGAGGACAAGCGGCACATCGCGGAGTTCTGCGAGAACGGCGCGAAGGCCGTCGCCGAGGAGGCGACGCTGCGCCGCGTCGGACCCGCGTTCTTCGCGGAGCACTCGCTCGAAGAGCTCGCACGGCACGACGACTGGTGGCTCGGCCAGCAGGGCAGGCTCACCGAGCCGATGCTGCTCGAGCCCGGCGATTCGCACTACCGTCCCATCACGTGGGAGGGCGCTCTCCTCGAGATCGCGACGGCACTGCGCAGCCTGGACGATCCCGACGAGGCGGTCTTCTACACGTCGGGCCGCACCTCCAACGAGGCCGCGTTCCTCTACCAGCTGCTCGTACGGGGCCTGGGCACCAACAATCTGCCCGACTGCTCGAACATGTGCCACGAGTCGTCGGGCTCGGCGCTCACGGAGACGATCGGCATCGGCAAGGGCACCGTCTCGATCGAAGACGTCCACACCGCCGACCTCATCATCGTCGCGGGGCAGAACCCCGGCACGAACCACCCGCGCATGCTGAGCGCGCTCGAAAAGGCCAAGCGCAACGGCGCGACGATCATCGCCGTCAATCCGCTCCCCGAGGCGGGGCTCATGCGGTTCGAGAATCCCCAGACCGTCCGCGGAGTCGCGTTCGGCGGAACGAAGCTCGCCGACCAGTTCGTGCAGATCCGCCTCGGCGGCGATCAGGCGCTGTTCCAGGCGATCGGCAAGCACCTGCTCGAGGCCGAGGAAGCGGCGCGGGCGGCCGGCGACCCCCCGGTGCTCGACCACGACTTCATCGCGGAGCACACGAGCGGCTTCGAGGCGTACGAACAGGCGATGAGGGATGCCTCGTGGCAGGACCTCGTCGCGGCGACGGGTGTTCCGCTCACGGCGCTGCGACGCGTGGGCGAGGCCGTGCGCACCTCGAAGGCGACGATCGTGTGCTGGGCGATGGGGCTCACGCAGCACAAGCACTCGGTGGCGATGCTCCGCGACGTCGTCAACGCCCTCCTCCTGCAAGGCAACATGGGTCGCCCCGGCGCGGGCGTGTGTCCCGTCCGCGGGCACTCGAACGTGCAGGGCGACCGGACGGTCGGCATCTACGAGAAGCCGTCGGAGCGATTCCTCGCGGCCCTCGACGACGAGTTCTCGTTCGCCGCGCCGCGCGAGCACGGCTACGACACGGTGCAGGCGATCCGCGCGATGCGCGACGATCGCGTGCGCTTCTTCATGGGCATGGGCGGCAACTTCGTCCAGGCGGCGCCCGACACCGAGGTCGTCGAGGCCGCGATGCGCAACGTCGACCTCTCGGTGCAGGTCTCGACGAAGCTCAACCGCTCCCACGTCGTGACGGGCAGGCGCGCCATCATCCTGCCGACGCTCGGCCGCACCGACCGCGACGAGCGCGGCGGACGCGAGCAGCGCGTCTCGGTCGAGGACTCGATGGGTGCAGTGCACTCGTCCCGCGGGCGGCTCGCCCCGCCGTCCGAGGGCCTGCTGAGCGAGGTCGCGATCGTCGCGCGACTCTGCGCGCTCCTGTTCGGGGCGGATGGCACGCGCCGTCCGGTCGCGGTGGGAACCGGCATCCGGAACCCCGAAGCGATCGACCACGCACAGGTCGAGCGCGCGCCGGGCCACGAGGCGAACGGTGTCGACGGCCCCGTGGTGGACCACCCGCGCAACGTGCCGCACGCGGACTGGCGCGCGCTCGAGGCCGATTACGCGCTGATCCGGGCGCACATCGAGAACGTCGTGCCGGGCTTCGACGATTACGAGCAGCGGATCGACAAGGGCGGGACGCTGTTCCTTCCGAACGGCCCCCGCGACGCGCGGACGTTCGCGACGGCCGACGGCAGGGCGCGGTTCACGGTGAACGAGCTCGAGTATCCGCGCATCCCGCGGGGGCGGCTGCTGCTGCAAACCCTGCGCTCGCACGACCAGTACAACACCACGATCTACGGCAAGGACGACCGCTACCGCGGCATCAAGGGCGGGCGCCGTGTCGTGCTCGTGAACACGAAGGACATCCAGCGCCTCGGGTTCATGGAGGACGAGATCGTCGACCTCGTGTCGGAGTGGACCGGTCCCGACGGCGTCCTGCAGGAGCGGCGGGCCGAGGCGTTCCGCATCGTCCCGTACCGCACGCCGCGCGGGAACGCCGCCGCGTACTACCCCGAGACGAACGTGCTCGTGCCGCTCGACTCCGTCGCGGACGTGAGCGGCACACCGACCTCGAAGTCGGTCGTCGTGCGGCTCGTCAAGCGCACGGCGTCGCAGACGGGGACGGATGCCGCGACTGCTCCTAGGCTGAACGGATGACCTACGCGGCCGCCGTCATCACGGTCTCCGACCGATCCGCCGCAGGGGAGCGCGCCGATGCGGCGGGACCCGTCGCGGTCTCCGAGCTCGTCGGCGGCGGATTCTCGTGCGACGACGCGATCGTCGTGCCCGACGGAGCCGACAGCGTCGAGCGAGCCCTGTGGGCCGTGCTCGCGGGCGGCGCGCGCCTCGTCGTGACGACGGGCGGCACGGGGATCGGCCCCCGCGACGAGACGCCCGAGGGAACTGCCCGCGTCATCGCGCGCGAGGTTCCGGGGATCGCCGAGGAGCTGCGCCGGCTCGGAACGGCAGAGACGCCCGGCGGAATGCTCTCGCGCGGCCGCGCGGGCATCGTCGGGCCCGTCGCGGGCATCACCGAGGGAGCGCTCATCGTCAACCTTCCGGGGTCGCCGAAGGCCGTGGCATCCGGAATGCCCGTCGTGCTCTCGGTCGCCCGTCACGTGATCGATCAGCTCGCGGGCGGAGACCACGCATGAGCGGCGTGCGAATCGCGGCGATCAGCGCCGAGGCGCTCGACCTCGACGCGCACCTCGCGGCCGTGTCGGACCCGACGATGGGGGCCGAGGTCACGTTCGTGGGGCGCGTGCGGGATCACGATCCGGATGCCGGGTCCTCCGTCGTCGCGCTCGAATACTCCGCTCATCCGGACGCCGAGGCCGCCCTCCTCGGCATCGCCGAGCGCGCGCTCGAGGGCACGGGGGCGGCCGTCGCGGTGAGCCATCGGATCGGCCGGCTCGAGGTCGGCGATGCCGCGGTCGTGATCGCCGTCGCGGCGGCCCATCGTGCGGAGGCGTTCGAGGTGTGCCGGTCGATCATCGAGACGATCAAGACCGAGCTGCCGGTCTGGAAGCGTCAGATCGAAGCCGACGGCACGACGGCGTGGAAGGGCCTCGGCGGCTGAACTTCCGTCGTCGCCGGGTGGGTTTCGTCGGCGGCTGAACTTCCGTCGTCGCCGGGTGGGCTCGTCGGCGGCGTTGTGCGGGTGTGGGGTGGGTGAACCCGCCGTTTGCCGCGGTCGAGTCTCGGGACGCCCGGTCAGCCGCCCGCAAACGGCGGCAGCACGTCGACGAGGTCGTCGGCGCCGAGCGGGGTCTCGTCGGCCACGCGCGCCCCGCCGACGAGGACGGCGCAGCGGGGAAGGATCCCGCCGAGCCCCGGATGATCGGACGCGACGGCGGCCCGGAGCGCGCCGAGCGTCTCCTCGGGGCGCTGCTCGAGGTCGAGTCCGGTCGCCTCGGCGGCGGCGGCGAAGTAGCGGACGCGTGCCATCAGGCCTCCCAGGTCGAGGCGAGCTCGGTGACGGCGGCGACTGCGGCCGCGACATCGTCCGCGGAACCGCCCGCGCGGCCCGCGACGAGGCCCGCGACGAAGGCGCTCAGGGGCGCGGCGGGCCGCGCGACGCCGTTCGCGACGTCGCGCGCGAGATCGAGGATGAGCCCGATCGGGACGTCGGCCGCGTCGAGGTCGAAGCGCTCGGCGAGCGCCGCGGCCCAGGCGTCGAGAGCCTCGGGCGGCAGGGTGCGGGATGCCTCGGTCATGCGTCCTCCTCAGCGGCGGGTTCGTCGCCCGCGGCGATGCGGGCTCTGTGCAGATCCTCCCACGTGTCGACGTCGGCGGTGAGGTCGTCGGGGGCGGCGAGGGCCGCGACGGCGAGGTCGTGGACGAGGTCGCGGACGGAGGCGTTGCGCCCCGCGTCGGGAAGCCCTGACGCGGCGCGTCGCAGGACCGGCGTGCGATACGCAGCCGTCAGCCACTGCGGCCGGCTCGACGCGTCGGCGAGGCACACGCCGTCGGTGTCGGAGGGGAGGAGCAGGATGTCACTCCTCAGCCGCGCGACGGCGGCGTCGATCCGAGGGAGGTCGCATGCCAGGACGAACGTCCAGTCGGGCTCGGGCACCCACCCCTCGGAGCGGCTGAGCGCGGCGACGATGCCCGCGACGGGACCGCCGAAGGGCGGATCCTCGAGGACCCATTCGACCTCCAGCGCGGGGTCGAGCTGCGGGGCGGCGACGATGATCGGCTGCGCGCCGGCATCGCGGGCGGCGGCGACGGCGCGTGCGAGGAGCGTGCGTCCGCCGACGTCGAAGAGCGGCTTGACCGCACCCCCGACGCGCGAGGCGCGGCCCCCCGCGAGGAGGATCGCGCCGAAGGTCGGGCCGGACCTGCTGCTGCTCACTGCTCGCCGGGCCGCGTCCACGAGCCGGAGCGGCCGCCTTCCTTCGCCGTGATGCGGACGTGCTCGATCGAGGTCGCCTTGTCGAGGCCCTTCACCATATCGACGACCGCGAGAGCCGCGACCGAGACGGCCGTGAGCGCCTCCATCTCGACGCCGGTGCGATCGGCCGTGCGGACGGTCGCCTCGATCTCGACGCCCTCGTCGACGATGTGCAGCTCGACGGCGGCGCCGTGCACGCCGATGACGTGCGCGAGGGGGAGCAGGTCGGGGGTGCGCTTGGCCGCCTGGATGCCGGCGATGCGGGCGACCGCGAGGACGTCGCCCTTCGGCACGGCGCCGTCGCGGAGCGCCGCGACGACGTCGGGCGCGCAGCGGACGAAGCCACGCGCCGTCGCGGCCCGCACCGTCGGCTGCTTCGCGGTGACGTCGACCATGCGTGCGCGGCCGGACTCGTCGAGGTGCGTGAAGCTCATGCCACCAGCATGACATCGACGAGATCGCCGGCGGCGACCGCGTCGGTCTCGGCGGCGACGACCGCGTAGGCCTCCGCGCGAGCGAGTCCGCCCGCGAGATGCGAGCCCGATCCGCCCGCCGTGGCGGGGCGGACGGTCCAGCGCGCGGGGTCGGACCGATCGATCGCGGCGGGCAGGTACTGCCGACGTCCGGGGGGCGTCCGCCAGTCCGTCGCGGCGGGCAGGCGCAGCACGGACCGCTGCAGGTCGGCCCTGCCCTGCAGGGCGAGGAGGGCGGGGCGGACGAACACCTCGAACGACACGGCGGCGCTGACGGGATTTCCAGGGAGGCCGAAGAGCAGCATCCCGTCGTCCGTCGCTCCGAACCCCTGCGGCTTGCCCGGCTGCATGCGCACCTTGGTGAATTCCATCGCGCCCGCGAGCGTGCGCTTGACGGGTTCGTAGGCGCCCGCGCTGACGCCGCCCGTGAAGATCACGACATCGGCGCCGAGCGCCTTCGCCTCGGCGACGGCGCGCACCGGTCCGTCGCCGTCGTCGGGCACCGTGAGTCGCAGGACGACCTCGGCATCCGCCTGCGTCACAAGGCCCACGAGCAGCTGGCTGTTGGACTCGGGGATCTGCCCGTGCGCGAGCGGATGACCGGGAGGAACGAGCTCGGAGCCCGTCGAGACGACGGCGACGCGCGGCACGCGCGACACCACGACGTCCGCGATGCCGGCGGCGGCCGCGGCGCCGAGCTGCAGCGCGCCGAGCGCGACCCCTGCCGCGAGCAGCTCGCTGCCGACGACGGCGTCCTCGCCGCGCCGCCTGATGTGTGCACCCGGCGCGCGCGGGGCGCGCTCCACCACGATCTCGCCGAGTGAGTCGGCGAGGCCCCCCGCGGTGTCTTCGAAAGGCACGATCGCGTCGGCGTCGGCCGGAACGGGCGATCCCGTCATGATCCGCGCAGCCTCGCCGCGCCCGAGGGGCGGGTCGAGCGACGTGCCCGCCGGCAGGTCTGCGACGACGCGCAGACGGACGGGACGATCGGATGCGGCATCCGCGACGTCCTCGAACCGCACGGCGAAGCCGTCCATCGCGGAATTGTCGAAGACCGGGATGTCGACGCGTGCCCGCAGCGGCTCGCGCAGCGTCCGGCCGAGCGCCGCCCACACGGGGACCGTCGTCGTCTCGAGCGGCCGGACGCGCGAGAGGACGAGGGTGAGCTGCTCCTCGACTTCGCGCGGCTCGCCGGTCATGCCGGGACCCGCGTGGGCGGGTGCTCGACGGTGTCGGGCCACGCATCCAACCCGCCTGCGAGGACGGACGCCCCGATGCCGAGTGCGCGCAGCGCCTCGGCCGCGCGACGCGCGCGGACGCCGACCTTGCACACGACGACGATGGGCTCGTCCGTCCGCAGCGACTCGGGATCGGCGAGGACGACCGCAAGTGGAACGTGGCGCGATCCGGGGATCATGCCGCCCTCGACCTCGTGCTGCTCGCGCACATCGAGGATGACCGCGCCCGCGAGCGCCTCGGGCCCGACGAGCGGCACAGCGCGCGGGGACGCCGGGGCCTGCCGGGTCGGCTCGTCGGTGGACGGGACCGCTTCACGCGGCTCGGCCAGGGGCGCGGCATCCGTCACCGCGGACCGCAGGGGGATCTCGTGCTGGCGGGCGCGCAGCCCGTCGATCACGAGGACGCGTCCGAGGAGCGGTTCGCCGACGCCCGTGACGAGCTTGATCGCCTCGGTCGCGAGGAGCGCGCCGACCTGAAGGCAGAGCGCACCGAGGACCCCGACGTCGGCACAGGTCGGCACGTCGCCGACGCTGCCGGGCGGGTAGAGGTCGGCGAGGACGACCGGCGCGGTTCCGGCGGGCGGTCGACTCCAGAACACGGTGACCTGGGCGTCGAACCCCTGGACCGTGCCCCACACGAGGGGGATGCCGAGGCTCTCCGTCGCTGCGGCGACGGTCTCGCGCGTCTCGAAGGTGTCGGTGCCGTCGATCACGAGGTGCGCACGCGCGAGCAGGCGGGCGGCGTTGTCGGCGGTGAGTCGCTCGCGAATCGGGCGCACGATCGTCTCCGGCGAGAGCTCCGCGGCGATGCGCACGGCGCTGTCGACCTTCGGAGCGCCGAGGTCGACGTGGCGATGGATCACCTGGCGCTGCAGATTGGAATGCTCGACCGCGTCGTCGTCGATGACGATGAGCTCGCCCACCCCGGCGGCGGAGAGCGCGAGGACAGCGGGCGACCCAAGTCCTCCCGCGCCCACGACCGCGATGCGGGATGCCGCGAGCCGACGCTGCGCGACCTCGCCGAACCCCGCGAGCCGCGTGTGCCGAGCCGTGCGCGCGCGCTCGGCGTCCGCGAGGGCCGGAACGGGCTCGACCAGCGGAGGGAGTGGCATGGCACCAGGGTATCCGCGTGGGTGGGGGCGGGATCCGGATGCCGTCACACTTCCGCATCAGCGGTAGATGAGAGCCCATTGATCCGCATATGCGGTGATAGCGTCGGCTTATGCCGAGCTACAAGATCGCCGAAGCCGCGCGGCTGCTCGGCGTGAGCGACGACACCGTCCGGCGGTGGATCGACCAGGGGCTGCTGCCCGTGACCGAGGCGGTCCCGGCCGAGATCCCCGGCGACGCGCTCGCCGAGCGCGCCGTCGAACTCGCGCGTGCGGCATCCGATCCCACGGACGTGCTCTCGAGTGCCCGCAATCGCTTCGTCGGTCTCGTGACCCGCGTGCAGGTCGAAGGGATCATGGCGCAGGTCGACATCCAGGCCGGCCCGCACCGGGTCGTGTCGCTGCTGTCCGCCGAGGCGGTTCGCGATCTCGGCCTCGAGGCGGGCTCACTCGCCGTCGCGGTCGTGAAGGCCACGAACGTCATCGTCGAAACCCCCAAGGAGCACGAGTGAGGCGACTCGTCCCGGCCGTCGCTCTCGCCCTGATCGCCCTGCTCGCGAGCGGCTGCGCTCCTGCCGAGGGCGACACCGATCCGAACGCGCCTGTGGCGCCGGTCGAGTCGGTCGGCCCCGAGCTGACGGGCGACCTCACCGTCTACGCGGCAGCGTCGCTCAAGACTGCGTTCGACGAGCTCGCGACGCAGTTCGAGATGCGGCATCCGTCGCTCGAAGTCGTTCCGATCGTCTACGACGGGTCGTCGACGCTCGCGACGCAGCTCATCGAGGGCGCCCCCGCCGACGTGTTCGCCTCCGCCGACGAGGCGAACATGCAGAAGATCGCCGACGCGGGTCTTGCCACGGACGCACCGCTGTTCGCGACGAACACGCTCGTCATCGCGACTCCTGTCGGCAACCCCGGCGAGGTCGAGGACCTCTCCGACTTCGCCGAAGACAGCGTGACCGTCGTGCTGTGCGCCGTCGAGGTGCCGTGCGGCGCCGCGTCGCAGAAGCTGTTCGCGAACGCCGGACTGACCGTGACGCCCGCGAGCTGGGAGCAGAACGTGACGGCCGTCCTGACGAAGGTCGCGGCGAACGAAGCCGACGCGGGACTGGTCTACGCGACGGACGTGCGCGGACGCACCGACGTCGAATCGATCGTGCCCGAGGGTGCGGCGGACGTCGTCAACCGCTACCCGATCGCCGCGCTGACGGATGCCGCGAACCCCGACGCCGCCCAGGCGTTCGTCGAGTTCGTGCTGAGCGAGGAAGGGCAGGCCGTTCTCGAAGGGCTCGGCTTCGGACGGCCATGAGGCGCGAGGGGGCGGGCTTCGTCCCGCAGATCCTGCTGGTGCCCGCCATCGCGGGTCTCGCACTCCTGCTGCTTCCGCTCGCGACGCTCGTCGCCCGGGTCGAGTGGACGACCCTGTGGGCCGACGTCACGACGCCCGAAGCTGTCGCGGCCCTGCTGCTCTCGCTCGGGACCGGCGCCGCCGCGACTCTCGTGTGCATCGTGCTCGGGGTGCCGCTCGCGCTCGTGATCGCGCGTGCACCCGCGCGCACCGCCGCCGTCCTCCGCGTCGTCGTGACGGTGCCGCTCGTGCTGCCGCCCATGGTCGGTGGCGTCGCCCTGCTCCTGCTGTTCGGGCGCAGCGGATGGCTCGGGGGAGTGCTCGCCGACTGGGGACTGCGGTTGCCGTTCACGACGCCCGCCGTCGTGATCGCCCAGACCTTCGTCGCGCTGCCGTTCCTCGTGCTCGCCGTCGAGGGCGCTCTGCGCACGCGCGGGACGGGGTTCGAAGACACCGCGGCCGTGCTCGGCGCCGGACGCTGGACGATCCTGCGTCGCGTGACGCTGCCGCTCGCGGGCCCGGGCCTCGTGGCGGGCGTCGTGCTGTGCTTCGCGCGTGCGATCGGCGAGTTCGGGGCGACGGCGCTGTTCGCCGGCAATGCCCCCGGCGTCACGCAGACGATGCCGCTCGCGATCTACACGGCGTTCAACGGCGCTGGCGTCTCGACGGGCACTGCCGTCGCGCTCTCGCTGCTGCTGCTCGTGACGGCGATCGGCGTGCTCCTGCTCGTGCGCGCGTGGCGGCCCGAGGTGCCGCGATGAGCCGTCGAGGTGCTGCGACGGGCCGGCGGGTCAGGGATGCGGCGTCCCGCGCCGCACGCGACCTAGGAGGCGGCGCATGACCGGCGCAGCGCTCGACGCGCACATCGTCGTGCGTCGGCACGGGTTCGACCTGGACGCGCGCATCGCCGCCGTGCCCGGCGAGGTCGTCGCCGTCATGGGGCCGAGCGGCGCGGGGAAGTCGACGCTGCTCACGGCGATCGCAGGGCTCACGCGGCTTGACGGGGGAGCCGTGCGACTCGGCGAGAGCGTTGTCGCCGATGCCGCCACGGGCGTTCACGTGCCGCCCGATCGGCGCGGAGTCGTGCTTCTCGGCCAAGACCCGCGGCTCTTCCCGCATCTGAGCGCCCGCGAGAACGTCGCGTTCGGGCCACGCGCGAAAGGCGTCGACAAGGCGATCGCTCGGCGGGACGCCGACGAGTGGCTCGCACGCGTGGGGCTCGACGGCGCGGGGACGCGGCATCCCGATCGCCTCTCCGGCGGGCAGCAGCAGCGCGTCGCCCTCGCGCGGGCTCTCGCAGCCGATCCCCGAGTGCTCCTGCTCGACGAGCCGCTCACGTCTCTCGATGTCGAGACGGCGGCCGATGTCCGCGCGCTGCTGAGGGCTCAGCTCGACGCCGCGCGCGCGACGGCGGTCGTCGTCTCGCACGACGCGACCGATGCGTCGGCGCTCGCCGCGCGGCTCGTCGTCGTCGAAGGCGGGCGCATCGCGCAGGAGGGCGCTGTCGACGACGTGCTGGGCGCTCCCGCGACGCGTTTCATCGCGGCCGTCGCCGCGGCGCATCGGTTCGGCGGAACGCCCTAGGCTCGGGCGGTGACCCGCATTCGCCCCTTCCGCGCCGGTGACGAGCCGGCGCTCGCCGAGATCTGCCTCAAGACGGCGGATGCCGGTTCCGACGCGACCGGCGTGCTCGACGACGACGCCCTGTGGGCGGAGATCTTCGTGCTGCCGTATGCCGCGCGGCATCCCGAGTTCGTCTTCGTCGTCGAGACCGACGACGGCGGTGTCGCCGGCTACATCGCCGGGGTGCCCGACACGCGCGCCTTCGAGACCTGGTTCCGTGACGAGTGGTGGCCGGAGCGTGGCGTCCGCTGGCCCCGACCCGCCGTCGAGCGGACGCGGCAGGACGGCATCCTGATCTATGCCTATGGCCGGGGTCCCGGTGCCGAGCCGTATGGCGACGACTATCCGGCGCACCTGCACATCGACCTGCTGCCCGAGCTGCAGGGGCAGGGGTGGGGGCGCCGGCTCATCGACACGCTCTGCACAGCGTTGCGCGAGCACGGCGTGCCGGGGCTGCACCTCGTCGCGGACGCGAACAACACGGGGGCGCTCGCGTTCTATGAGCGCCTCGGCTTCACGCCGCTCCCGTCGCACGACGGCGTGCAGGCGTTCGGCCGCATGCTCTGACCCGAGGGCGCGCGTGTTGCGCGGGTCGCTCGCCCCCGTCAGACGATGCGGCCGCCGCGATCGAGCCGCACGACGCGATCGACGAGCCCGTCCGGCACCGCCACGTGCGAGATGAGCACGACGGACTGATCGTCGCCGACCGCCGACAGCAGATCGGTGAGCAGAGCATCGGATGCCTCGGGGTCGACGCCCGCCGTGGGCTCGTCGAGCACGAGCACGGGGAAGCCCCGCAGCAGCGCGCGTGCGAGCGCGATGCGCTGCGCCTGCCCGCCCGAGACGAGCACCCCGCGCTCGCCGACCCGCGCGCCGAGGCCGCCGCGGTCGGTGACCCAGCCGTGGAGGCCGACGCGGTCGAGCACCTCGAGCAGTTCGGCGTCGGTCGCGCTGTCGCGCGCGAAGAGGAGGTTCTGGCGGATGTCCTCATCGAAGAGCATGGGATGCTGCTCGCACAGGCCGACCGTGAGGCGCAGGTCGTCGCCGGCGATGTCGCCGACGGGTCGCCCTCCGATCGTGAACTCGCCGTGCGACTCGAGGAAGCGGACCAGCACGTGCGCGAGCGTCGTCTTGCCCGCTCCGCTCGAGCCGACCACGAGGACGCGCTCGCCGGGTCGGATGTCGAGGTCCACCGCTTGCAGCGCGGGGCCCGCAGCGGCGGGCCAGTGCGCCGAGACGCCGCGCAGCCGCACGCCATCACCCAGTGCGGGGCCCTCGCCCGTCGGGGCGATCGTCTCGGCGACGAGCCCGTCGGGAAGATCGGCGGGCAGTGCATCGGCGATGCGTCCGGCCGACGCGCGTACCTGGCGCCATGCCGAGGCCGCCATCGGCACCGCGGCGAACACCTCGAAGACCGCCATCGGCACGAGGACCGCGACAGCGAGCCAGGGCCCGGTGAGCGATCCGTCCGCGATTCCGGGCGCCGAGACGGCGATCGCCGCGATCGACGCGCCGCCCGCGAGCAGCGACACGATCGCCGTCGTGCCCGCCTGCGACATCGAACGGCGCGTCACAGCGCGGCGCAGGGCCGCGTCCGCGGCGTGCACCCGCGCCCGGCTCTCGGCCTCGGCGCCGTACGCGAGCAGCACGTCGAGGCTCGCGAAGTGGTCGAGGATCGCGTCGGCGAGATGCGCGCGCAGGGGAGCGACGGCGCGCTCGGCGCGTGAGCCCGACGCCCAGCCCCACAGCAGGGCCGTCGCGGCCGCGACGCCGAGGCACGCCAGGAGGGTGAGCGCGGCGGGCCACCAGACCAGGGCGACGAGCACGACGGCGCCGAGCGCGACGGTAGCCGACGCGAGAAGCGGCTGCACGACCCGCAGCGGCAGGTTCTGCAGATCGTCGACGTCGTCGACGAGTGCGCCCAGCACCGAGCCGCGGCGCGTGCGGGCGAGGCCGTCCGGGGCGAGCGGGATGAGCCGTCGCACAAGCGCCGTGCGCGTCGATGCGAGCTGCCGGAGCGCCGCATCGTGGCTCGTGAGGCGATCGGTGTAGCGGAACACCGCCCGCGTGATCGCGAACAGCCGCACGCCGACGACCGCCGCCGAGAGGTACATGACGAGCGGCTGCTCGCTCGCACGCACGATGAGCCACGCGCTCACCGCCAGGAGCGCGACGGCGGACGCCTCGGACAGGAAGGCGGATGCCGCACCCGGCCAGAACCGCCGCAGGGGAGGCATCGCGCCCCGCAGCACGGCGGCGGGGGATGCGGTCGGGCCCACGCGCCCGGAGGCTCCACCCGACGCGTCGGCGGCGAGTGGAGAGGGCGTGGGCACCGTCGCCGACTGCGGGGCGCTCATACCGTCACCTCGCTCGGCTCGAGGCGGATGACGGTGTCGGCGATCTCCCGCGCCGACGTGCGGTGCGAGACGAGCAGGACCGTCGCGCCGTCGTCGGCGAGCGAGCGCACGGAGCGCCAAAGCCGCGCCTCGGTCGCCGGGTCGAGCGCCGAGCTCGGCTCGTCGAGCGCGATGACCCGGGCGAGCCCGCGCAGGTGCCGATGGAACGCCCGGGCCACGGCGACGCGCTGAGCCTGGCCGCCCGAGAGACCGGCACCCTGCACGCCGAGCTCGGCGCGGGGGTCGATGTCCTCTGCGCGGGCGAGCTTCAGCGCGCGCGTCACGATCTCGACGGATGACAGCGGGTCGCCGAGCGCGACGTTGTCCCGCACGCGGCCCGCGACGAGACCGGGCTGTTGACCCGCCCACGCGATCCACTGCCACGGAGCGAGGGAGCGGATGTCGCGGCCTCCGTACGCCGCGGAGCCCTCGAACCCGGCCGCGCCGCGCAGCGCCGCGAGCAGGCTCGATTTGCCGGAGCCGCTCGGACCTTCGATGAGCACGACGTCGCCTTCGCGTGCCACGAGGTCGACCGGGGGGAGCAAGCGCTCGCCGCGGCGGACGCGCACGCCCTCGAGGACGAGGGCCGAGTGCCCTCCGGAGGCCCCCGTGGGCGCTGAGCCTGCCGCAGCGTCGCCACGATGGGTCGACCCCTCGGCAGGCTCGGGGACCGTGGTCGGTGGGGGGACCGCACTTGGCGCGGGGACCGTCCGAGGCGCAGCCGCAGCCTCGAGCACGGCGAAGACGTCGCCCGTCGCGGCGACGCCCTCCGCGGCGGCGTGGAACTGCACGCCGACCTGACGCAGAGGCAGGTACGCCTCGGGTGCGAGCAGCAGGACGAACAGGCCCACCGTCAGTGCGATCGACCCGTCGAGCAGCCGGAAGCCGATCGAAACGGCCACGATCGCGACCGCGATCGACGCGAGGAACTCGAGCGCGAAGCCTGACAGGAACGAGACCCGCAGCACCTTCATCGTCTCGCGGCGGTACGTCTCGGTGACGGATTGGATGGATGCCGCGGCGCGGTGCTGGCGCCCGAACACCTTGAGCGTCGCGAGACCCTGGACGGTGTCGGCGAAGCGCGCCGCGAGGCGGTGCAGCGTGCGCCACTGGCGCTCCTGCACGGCGCGGGTCGCCATGCCGATCAGGATCATGAAGATCGGGATGAGGGGGAGTGTGAGGAGGACCGTGAGCCCCGAGAGCCAGTCCTGCCACCACATGACGGCGACGATGACCGGTGTCGCGATGACGGTCTGGACGAGCTGGGGCAAGTAGCGGCCGAAGTACGCCTCGAGGGCTGCGAGGCCGCGCCCCGCGATGACGGCGAGCTGGGCCGAATTGCGCTGCGCGAGCCACTCCGGACCGAGTGCGCCGACCGCCGCCAGGACATGGTCGCGCAGCTGCGCCTCGACGCGCGCCGCGGCGCGGGACGCCACAGTCTCGCGCGCCCAGATCAGCACGGCGCGCAGGGCCACGACGATCGCGAGCAGGCCGAGCGTCGCCGACAGGTCGGCCGCCGGCATCCCGTCCACCGCTCCGACGATCGCCCGCGTGAGCAGCCATGCGAACGCGATGATGACGAGCGTCTGACCCGTCGCGATCGCCGCGATCGCGACGAAGAACCAGCGCGATGCGCTCGCGTGCTTCAGCAGTCGCGGGTCGACAGGGGGCGTGCGCGTGCGTGCCGGGGGCCCTGGATCGGGTGACGCCGGAGGCCGTGCAGCGAGATCGTCCGTGTCAGTCATCCGGATTCGAGCCTATCGACCGCCGCCGCGCGTCGGCGGCAGACGGGTCAGTGCACGACCGCGGCCGCGCGCTCGATCCGGGTCCGCGAGACGCGCTTGCGGAAGATCCAGTACGTCCAGGCCTGGTACGCGAGCACGAGCGGAAGGAACACGAGCGCTGCCCAGCTCATGATCGTGAGCGTGTAGTCGGTGCTCGACGCGTTCTCGATCGTGAGGCTGTTGGCCGGATCGGTCGAGGACGGCATGACGAACGGGAACAGCGCGAACCACAGCCCGAGCACCGCCGCGACGATCGTGAAGGCGCCCAGGCCGAAGGCCCAGCCTTCGCGGTCCCGCGCGTTCGCGAGGACCGAGCCGATCAGCAGCACCGCCGCCACGGCCGAGCAGGCGACGACGAGCCACGCGAGCGGGCGGTCCTCGCCGAAGGCCAGGAGCACCGTCCACACGAGGAACGCCGCGGCCACGACGACGGTCAGGATGCCGCTGCGCCGCGCGAGGCGACGCGCGTCGTCGTGCACCTCGCCGTCCGTCTTGAGCGCGACGAAGTACACGCCGTGCGTGAAGAAGAGGAGGAGCGTCGTGAGCCCGCCGAGCAGGCCGTACGGGTTGAGGAGCGTCAGGAGCGAGCCCGTGAACTCCATGTTCTCGTCGATCGGCACGCCCTGAACGATGTTGGCGACAGCGACGCCCCACAGCAGCGCGGGCACCGCGGAGCCGACGACGATCATCGTGTCGAAGCCCTTCTTCCACTGCAGCGAATCGCGCTGGTGGCGGTACTCGAACGAGACGCCGCGCAGGATCAGCGCGAGGAGGATCAGCAGCAGTGCGAGGTAGAAGCCGCTGAAGAGCGTCGCATACCAGTGCGGGAATGCCGCGAAGAGGCAGGCGCCGGCGACGATGATCCACGTCTCGTTCAGGTCCCAGACGGGGCCGATCGTGTTGATGATCTGGCGGCGGCTGATGTCGTTCCTGCCGAGGAACGGCAGCGACATCCCGACTCCGAAGTCGAAGCCGT
This sequence comes from Microbacterium sp. SS28, assembly GCF_022761035.1. GTDB lineage: Bacteria > Actinomycetota > Actinomycetes > Actinomycetales > Microbacteriaceae > Microbacterium. The sequence continues at coordinate 657,190 of NZ_JAKWJP010000001.1, read as the reverse complement.
CCAGCACGAAGTAGCCGACGAAGAGGAAGCCGACGATGAAGAACCAGAGGTAGGCGAGATCCATGACCAGCTCCTAGTAGACCGTCGTCGGGGTGTCTTCGAGCGCGACCTCGCCCGGGTGGGGGTCGTCGGGACCCGGCAGCGGATCGGGGCCCTTGTGCGCCGTCTTCATGATCAGCCCGACCTCGACGACCGCGAGAGCGGCGTAGATGCCGGTGAACGCGATGAGTGAGATGAGCACGTTCCACCCGGGGACGCTCGGCGAGACGCCGTCCTCGGTGAGCATGAGTCCGAACACGATCCAGGGCTGACGGCCCATCTCGGTGAAGATCCAGCCGACGAGGATCGCGACGAGCGACGCGGGCCAGGCCCAGATCGCGAGGCGCCACGCCCACACGGGCACGTCGCGCTTGGCCTTCTTGCGAGTGAGCCACAGGCCGACGACCGCGGTGAGGGCGGCGACTCCGCCGAGGCCGATCATCCAGCGGAACGACCAGTACGTGATCCACAGGACGGGTGCGAAGTTGCCGTCCACCTGATCGGCGAACTGCGGGAACATCTCGTTCGTGTAGAGAGCGTTGAGGTCGTTGATGCCCTCGACGCAGCCGTCGAGCGAATGCGTCGACAGCAGCGCGAGCAGATACGGGATGCGGATCGAGAACAGCTCGCTCGTGCCGTCCGGGGTGCCGAGCGTGAAGATCGAGAACGAGGCGTCCGCGCCGCACGCGCTGTCGAACATCGCCTCGGCGGCGGCCATCTTCATGGGCTGCGTCGAGACCATCACGAGGCCGAGCTGGTCACCCGAGATCGCGACGCCCGCGAAGGCGACGATCATCCCCCACAGTCCGTAGCGCAGGGACGAGCGCATCATCTCGACGTTCTGCCCCCGCACGAGGTGCCAGGCCGAGATCGAGATGATGACGCCGGCCGTCATCATGAACGCCGCGAAGAGGGTGTGGGGGAGCGCCGCGAGGGCGACGGGATTCGTCAGCACCGCGAGGAAGTCGACCATCTCGGCGCGCGAATCGTCCGCGGCCATCTGGTAGCCGACCGGGTTCTGCATGAACGCGTTCGCCGCGAGGATGAAGTACGCCGAGAACCACGCGCCGATCGTCGCGATCCAGATGCTCGCGAGGTGCAGGCCCTTCGGAAGCTTGTCCCACCCGAAGATCCACAGGCCGATGAAGGTCGCCTCGAAGAAGAACGCCATGAGGCCCTCGAAGGCGAGCGGCGCCCCGAAGATGTCCCCGACGAACCGGCTGTAGGCCGACCAGTTCATGCCGAACTGGAACTCCTGCACGATGCCCGTGACGACGCCCATCGCAAAGTTGATGAGGAAGATCTTCCCGAAGAACCGGGTCAGATGCAGCCACTTGAGGCTGCCCGTGCGGAACCACGCCGTCTGGAAGATCGCGACGGTCAGGGCCATGCCGAGCGTCAGCGGCACGAAGAGGAAGTGGTACAGCGTCGTGAGGCCGAACTGCCAGCGGGCGAGCAGAAGGGGGTCGAGCCAGTCCATGCGGTCCTCCACCATCGCGTGCGGTTGCGGCCCACGGTACACAGGATGTTCCCAGGTTTCGAGGTGGTGGGCCGTGAATAACTCGACGTCGAGACAATATGGTCAGACCATACGGAACGTCATGGTGAGACTAGCCTGGAAGCGGCGAGGAGGTGCGCATGTCGGCGATTCCGGTGATGATCGGGATGCCGCGCCCGCGCGCCTCCGACGCCGAGGGTGCGGCATCCGATCTCCCCGGCGATCCCCTCGTCGACACGTACGGGCGCGTGCACCGCGACCTGCGCATCTCGCTGACCGACCGGTGCTCTCTCCGCTGCACGTACTGCATGCCCGAGCAGGGCAACGAGTGGCTCGCGCGGTCGAGCATCCTGACGCTCGACGAGATCGTCCGCATCGCATCGGTCGCGGCCGCCTCCGGCGTCACGACCTTCCGCCTCACGGGAGGCGAGCCGCTGCTGCGCGCCGACATCGTCGAGGTCGTCAGGCGCCTGAGCCGCATCCCCGGTCCGGATGGGCGGCCCGTCGAGCTCGCGATGACGACCAACGGCATCCGGCTGCCCGAGCTGCTCCCGGGGCTCGTCGAGGCGGGCCTGCGGCGCCTCAACATCTCGATCGACACGCTCCGGCGCGACCGGTTCCACGTGCTGACGCGCCGCGATCGGCTCGACGACGTGCTCGCGGGCATCGCCGCGGCCGCGGCATCCGGTCTGCGTCCTCTCAAGCTCAATGCCGTCGCGATGCGGGGCGTCAACGACGACGAGCTGACGGACCTCGCGCAGTTCGCGCTCGACCACGACGCCGAGCTGCGCTTCATCGAGCAGATGCCGCTCGACGCCGGCCACACGTGGGACCGTGCGCGCATGGTGACGCGTGACGAGATCCTCGACGCGCTCGCGCAGCGCTGGATGCTGACCCCCGTGCCGGAACGCGGGGGAGCGCCGGCGGAGCGCTGGATGATCGACGGCGGCCCGCGCACGGTCGGGGTCATCGCCTCGGTGACGGCGCCCTTCTGCGGCGACTGCGACCGGCTGCGCCTGACCGCCGACGGTCAGCTGCGAAACTGCCTCTTCTCGACGACTGAATACGACCTGCTCCCGCTGCTGCGGGGTCAGGCCGGCGATGCCGAGATCGACGGGATGCTGCGCTCCTGCGTGCGGGGCAAGCTCCCGGGGCACGCCATCAACGACCCCGGGTTCCTGCAGCCGGCACGCGGCATGAACGCCATCGGCGGCTGAGACGGCTCAGCGGCGCGAGAGCAGCACGACGCACTGCGACGGATCGCACGACGCGCGCATGCCGCCGATCGAGAGCGGCCCACCGGCCTCGGTCAGGACGCTCTGCATGATCCCGAGGTGCGCGGCGCACAGCGCCTCGCGATGGGGAGCCTGTGCCGCCGCGTTCTTGCACGGCGAGAGATCCACCGTGAGCTCGACCTCGTCGACGATGGGATCGAACCCGCCCGAGACGAGGTCGTCGGTCAGGGCGTCGAGCTGGTGCAGGGCATCCGCCGGCAGCTCGCCCGACTCGGCCCACGGCATGACGCGCCGCATGAGGTCGCCGCGATGAGCAGCCTCGCGCGCCTTGCGCCGTGCGACGGGGCTCGACACGGCACCCGTCCCGGCCGCGCTGTACAGCACCCGCGGCCGCCCGCGCGTCGTGCGGTGCTCGGTCTCGGACACGATGTAGCCGCCTTCTTTGAGGCGGTGCAGGTGCTCGCGCACCGTGTTGGCGTGCAGACCCGTCGCGGCGCACAGTTCCGCGATCGTGCGCTTGGCCCGCAGCTGCAGCAACCCGAGCAGCTGGACCCTCGAATAGCTCGAGATCGCGCTGTATGCCGGTGCCGTCATAACCCCATTATCGCATGGTCAGACCACACGCGGGCTGAGAGCCGCGGACGGGTCAGAGGACCGCGAGCTGGCCGACGATCAGGATCGCGATGACGAAGAGCGCGATGATCGCGCCGACGATCGCGAGCGTCCTGCCCGAGAGCTTGGCGACCGCGAAGCCGACGAGGAACGGGAGCGCGACGAGCAGTGCCGTGACGAGCCACCAGAAGAGCTGGTAGTGGTCCGCGTTCGACAGCCAGCCGCTGAACAGCTGCTGCGTGTTGGGGTGCGTCGCGAACGAGAACGACGCCGACAGCGGGACGGCGATGAACGCTGCGACGATGATGCCTGACAGGAAGCCCCACAGGGCGGATTTGCTGCCGAGTTCGTAGTCGTCTTCCTCGACGGCAGGGCGAGTGCTCTTGGTGGCCATGCCGATGACTCTAGCGCGGCGCGGGGATGTGCTCCGTCCGGTCAGTGCTGGTGGGCGGGGACGCGGGCATCCTCGCCGAGCTTGAAGGCGAGGCGTCCGTACGCGAAACCGCCGCCGGCGCGGATCGCGGTCGCGACCCATGCCGTCTCGGCGAGCTCGGCTTCGTTGGCGCCGGCCTGGACGGCCTTCTGCGAGTGGGCGTCGATGCAGTACACGCACTGCGTCGTGATGCCGACGGCGAGCGCGATGAGCTCGCGGTACTTCAACGGAATCTCGCGGCCTTCGGACGCGAATACGGCCGAGTCGAAGTCGACGAATGCCTTGAGGATGTCGGGCGTCTCGGCCTTGTAGACCCGCGTGTACGCGCGGTCGCCCCCGCGGTCGAAGAAATCGCTCATCGTGCTGCCTCTCACCCGCGCGCTGATCGGACCGCCGCGGGATTGCCACGCTAGCCCGGGGCGGCGCCCCGTCGGCCGCCGCGTTACGCGGCATGACGACTCTGTGACGCCGGGTGTCGCAGGACCGCGCGGGCCGCTCGGCACGCGCCTACCGTCGGAAACATGACGACCATCTCAGACCGCTTCGACGCCTCCTCCGTCTTCGAGGAATCCCTCGGTCGACCGCTCAAGGTCGTGGGCGTCTCCGGCTCGCTGCACGAGCCGAGCAAGACGACGGTGCTCGTGGAGTCCATCATCGCGGCCGTCGGGCGCCGCACGCCCATCGATGCGCAGGTCATCACGCTCACCCACCTCGGTCCGTCGCTCGCAGGCGCACTGAAGCGCGACGAGCTTCCGGCGGAGGTCGAGCAGGCGCTGCTCGACATCGAGGGCGCCGACCTGCTGATCGTCGCGAGCCCCGTGTACCGGGCCTCGTTCACGGGCCTCTTCAAGCACCTCTTCGACTTCGTCGACCAGTACGCCCTCGTCGGCCAGCCGGTCCTCCTCGCGGCAACGGGCGGGGGCGAGCGCCACGCGCTGATCATCGAGCACCAGCTGCGCCCCCTGTTCGGCTTCTTCCAGTCGCTCACGCTGCCGCTCGGCGTGTACGCGAGCGCGACCGACTTCGACGGCTACGTGCTGCGCGACGGCAGCGTGCAGCAGCGGATCGAGCAGGCGGTCAGTCGCGGACTGCCGCTCGTCGAGCAGGCGACGCGCCAGCGCGTCTCCGACTACGTCTCGACCTGGTAGCCGCCCGCCCCGGCTCTTGTCGCACTCCGCACGTTCCGCCGCTCAACTCTTGTGATCGGCGCACTATCGGCGCGGCATCCCGAATCGCTATCGTCGTGCCAAGGTCGCGCCCTGATGCGGGGGGCGACCTCTTGCATGAGGGGAATCGGGGAATGGTGGAGTGCACGACGTGCGGACGCGAGTATCCGTCGCCGCTCGAAGCGGCGCTGTGCGGCGACGGGGACAGCTGGGAGACGCAGGACCGCCTGAGCGGCGTCGTCTTCCGATCGATCGACTGATCGAGCACCCGGATCGGCGGCTCGCCCGTCGACCCGTCGACGCTAGCTGAACTGCTCGATCGCGAGCGTGAACGCGAGCAGCAGCAGCGAGGTGACCGAGATGGCGCCGATGAGCCATCGGAACGCGAGCGTGCGCGTGCGGATGTCGCGCACCGCGACGGCGCACCCGAGCATCGCCGTGTAGAAGGCGACGACGAGGACGATCCCCGTCACGGCGATCGGCGGGTTCAGGGTGAGCGTCGCGACGAACATCGCGACCGCGAGTGCGGCGAGCAGTCCGCCGGGTCCGAGCCAGTGCCGCCGGCGGCGCTCGTCGAGCACCGCGGCCGGGCTCGCGTCGCTCTGGGCGGGCCGGACGTCGATGTGGGCGATGGGGCTCATGAGGCCCTCCTCCCGGTCATCCGCTGATGCTGACGCTAGGGCAACGGATGCCGCGCGCGCCAGTCCCCTTGACGCGACGGCCCCCGTGGGCGTGGCCGGCTACGCGCTGACGAGCAGCGTGACGACCTCGCGGTGGCGCAGCAGGAAGCGCGGCTCGTCGAGCCGTCGGCGCCGCATCCAGCTGGTCACCTCGTCGTTGCACTTGCTCGCGTTGCACGAGCGGCACGCCGGAACGACGTTCTCGAGCGTGTACCGGCCGCCCCGCGAGATCGGCAGGACGCAGTCGCGCTGCAGCGGCGTGTCGGTCGCGCCGCAGTACGCGCAGGCCGACCACGCCGCTCGGATCGCCGACCACTGGTCGGGGGTGAGGTCGTTGTCGGCGGCCGCGACGCGACGCCGCCGCCGCACTGCGGCGCGAGCTCGACGCGTGGTGCCTGCCATGCGCACACGCTAGCCGTGGCGACGGCTCGGGCAGGCGCGCCGCGCGGGCATGCCCCGCGGCCGAGTCCCGGGCCGCAGAGGTCGGCGCCGCGGCGGAGTCGCGTGCCGCGGTGGCCTGCTCCGCGCCGCCGTCGCGCGCCACGATGGTCACGCCCGCGTGCTCTGCCAGCCGAGCGCGGGCGCCACGTGGGTCGCGAACGACTCCACGATGCGCAGGTTGAACTCCACGCCGAGCTGGCTGGGGATCGTCAGCATGAGGGTGTCGGCGCTCGCGATCGCGGCGTCCTCGAGGAGCTGCTCGACGAGCACGTCGGGCTCGGCCGCGTACGTATTGCCGAACGTCGAGCGCATTCCGTCGATGTAGCCGACGCCTTCGCCCTCGCCGCGTCCGCCGAAGTAAAGGTGGTCCTCGGCGGTCGTCAGCGGGAAGATCGACCGGCTCACCGAGACCCGCGGCTCGCCCGCGTGCCCCGCGTCGCGCCATGCGGCGCGGAACGCATCGATCTGCTCGGCCTGGAGGACGTCGAACGGCAGGCCGCGGTCCTCCGTCAGGAGCGTCGACGACATGAGATTGACGCCCGCGCGCCCGGCCCACTCCGCGGAGTCGCGATTGCCGGCGCCCCACCACACACGAGAGCGCAGGCCGGGGGAGTGCGGCTCGACGCGCTGCAGGCCGGAGCCGCCGCCGAATGGACTCGAGGCGTCGCGCTCGGCGAGGCCCTCGCCCTCGATCGCGCGCAGGAAGGTCGCGAAGTGCTCGCGGGCGATGTCGGCGCCGCGCTCGTCCGTCGACCCCGTGTAGCCGAAGGCCTCGTAGCCGCGCACGACGGTCTCGGGTGAGCCGCGGCTCACGCCGAGCGCGAGCCGTCCAGCGCTGATCAGATCGACCGCGGCCGCCTCTTCGGCGAGATGCAGCGGATTCTCGTAGCGCATGTCGACCACGCCCGTGCCCATCTCGATGCGCTCCGTGCGGGCCGCGATGGCAGCCAGCAGCGGCATGGGCGAGGCCTGCTGCCGCGCGAAGTGGTGCACGCGGAAGTAGACGCCGTTCACGCCGAGGTCATCCATGCCCTGCGCGAGATCCATCGCCTGGAGCATCGAGTCCGCCGCCGTCAGCTGATGACCGCCGCCGAGTGGACCGTAGTGGCCGAACGAGAGGGTTCCGAAACGCTTCACGGCGAGTGCAACGGCGGGGCCGCGGCATCCATTCCGGTGAATACGGCGACGGGATGCCGCGTCCCGCGTCGCGCGACCCCATGCCGCCGGAGCCGCGTCGTGCCTACCATGGCTCAAGAGTGCGGTTCGAGGGGGGTGGCAGCGTGGAGGTCCGAGTCGCCGGTGTCGCGCTGGACGCGGCCGGTCAGCACGTCATCCTGCTCAAGCCCGTCGACGATCTCGAGGGATCGGGGTCGGTGCTGCCGATCTGGATCGGCCAGCAGGAGGCGACGTCGATCCTGATCGCGATCGAAGGGGCCGCGGTGCCCCGCCCGCTCGCGCACGACCTCATGCGCGGCATGATCGAGGCGGTCGGAGCGGCAGTCCGACGCGTCGAGGTCACACGCCTGGAGGACGGCACGTTCTACGCCGAGATCACCCTCGCGACGCCCGCGGGGGATCGCGCCGTCGACGCGCGCCCCTCGGACGCCATCGCGCTGGCCTCGCGGATGGGGGCTCCGATCTGGGTCGCCGACGCCGTCATGGCCGAGGCGGGTGTCGCCGACACGCTCATCGAGGAGGCGCCCGACGAGGGCGACGCGCAGTCCGACGTCGCCCCGGAGGACGTCGCGGAGAGCCTCGACGAGTTCAAGCGGTTCATCGACGACGTCGATCCCGAGGACTTCCGCTGACGCCGTCAGGCACGATCTTCGTCACGCCGGAATAGACCCCGCGCCGCGGGGTTGACCTGGGTATGACCCGCATCGGATCGAGCGACCTCGACATCTTCCCCCTCTCCCTCGGCGGCAACGTCTTCGGCTGGACCGCCGACCGCGACACGTCTTTCGCGATCCTCGATGAGTTCGTCGCGGGGGGCGGAGACTTCATCGACACGGCGGACTCGTACAGCGCGTGGGTGCCGGGCAACTCGGGAGGCGACAGCGAGCGCATCATCGGCGAGTGGCTCGCGTCGCGCCGCCCCGAGGGCGTCGTCGTCGCGACGAAGGTCAGCCAGCATCCCGAGTTCACGGGGCTCGCCGCTGCGAACGTGCGGGCGGCGGCGGAAGCGTCGCTCAAGAGGCTCGGCGTCCAGGCGATCGACCTCTACTACGCCCACTTCGACGACGAGCAGGTGCCCCTCGCCGAGACGGTCGCGGCCTTCGGCTCCCTAGTCTCGGACGGACTCGTTCGCCACGTCGCTGTCTCGAACTACAGCGCCGAGCGCATCCGCGAGTGGATCGGTCACGCCCAGGAGCAGGGCGTCGCCCTGCCCGTCGCGGTCCAGCCGCACTACAACCTCGTGCACCGCAACGACGTCGAGGAGAACATCGTCCCCGTCGCCGAGGAGTTCGGCCTCGGCCTCGTGCCCTATTTCGCGCTCGCGAAGGGCTTCCTGACGGGCAAATACTCGTCGACGAATGCCGCGGGCCAGCCCTCGCCGCGCGCGGGAGCGGCGGCGACCTACGCGACCGACCACGGGCTCGAGATCATCGCGGCCCTCGAGACGATCGGTCGCGCGCACGACGTGTCGATCGCCGCGACGGCTCTCGCGTGGCTACGCGCGCAGCCGGCTGTCGTCGCGCCCATCGCGAGCGCCTCGCGCGTCGAGCAGGTAGGGGACCTGCTCGACGGCGGCCGGGTCGAACTCACCACGGACGAGATCTCCGAGCTGACGCGCATCTCGACCTGGACCCCCGCCGCGGTCTGATCGGCAGAACAGCACAGGCGCGGCATCCTCTCCGATGACATCATCGGCGTCGGAGGGTGCGGGGACGACTGCCCGGCGAAGAGCCTGAGCTCCCTGCGCGGGCGCTGTTCGGGTCAGCGCACGCGCTGCCGCCGGTCGTCGTTCCGCTCGATGCCGCGCCTGCGGCTCAGCTCGCGGACTCGGCGACGGTCCGCGCTGCCTCGACCTGAGCGCGGACGCCTTCCACGGCCGCGAGGATCGAGGGGCCGTCCTGCGTTTCGATCGCATCGTCGAGTGCCGTCTGGGCTGCATCGAGTGCCGCGAGCGAACCGGACCACGCCGTCGCCACGCTCGCGGGGACATCGAGCGACTCGAGCTGCCCCTGGTTGAACGCGAGTTCCGCCGAGTTGCTGAGGAGTCTCCAGAAGCCGTCCTCCGCGACGGTCAGCACGATGTCGTCGAGGTCCTTCTGCATGTCGTCGAGGTGGCTGTTCGCCTGCGCTCGGAAGGCAACCGGATCGGCGACCTCGGGTTGTTCGGAGACGGCGTCCGCAGGCTCCTCCGACGGAGTCTCGACGGGCGCCTCGGCGGGAGCGCTCGCGCTGGGCCGAGCCGCAGGCGCGTCCGACCCGTCGGTGCTCGCAGCGCCGATCGCGGCCCCCGTCGACCCCACGATGACGACACCCGCGGCGATCGCACCGCCGACGAGCCACTTCTTGACCTTGGGGTCGCGGCCCGGTCGGGGCGGCGGAGCCGTCCCCGATGCGGGGAGCGGGGGAGGGCCCGCGGGGAACACAGCAGGCGGGGGCGGTGGCGGTGGCGGGAGAAGCGCAGCGGCGGCAGCCACAGCGGGTTCTGCGTCGGCGGTCGCCTCGGTCCACCGCTGTCCGTCCCAGAACCGGAGCGTGCCGGCATTGCCGGCGTCGGGATACCAGCCTGCGGGCGTGGTCATCGTGCATCCTCTCGTCTCCGCGATCGGCACGCCGCGGAATCTGTCTCACTCGAAGATAGCTGTGGTCTGACCACATGTGCGGGACTCACAGGACCCGTGGGGTGAACGTCGGGCGGCTATTCGGAGAGCGGCGCGGGTGGTCGGCGGAGAAGGGCTTCCGGCGACAGGAAATCTTCCTTTGACTGCGATCGTGGGAGCGGTACCGTGATCGCTATCACGACTTACACGCAGATCCTGGGGCGTGCCGAGGAGCTGCACGCCCTCCGCACGCTCATCGGGGGCGCTCGCAACGGACGGGGCTCCGCGCTGCTCATCCAGGGCGACCCGGGCGTCGGGAAGACCACGCTGCTCGAAGCGGCTCTCGGAGACATCGGCGAGATGCGCGTCGTGCGAGCCTCCGGATACGAGATCGAAAGCGCCCTCGCCTTCGGAGCCCTGCAGCGGCTCGGCCGCCCGCTCGCGCGCTACGTCGACGAAGTGCCGGCGATGCAGCGGGATGCGCTGCGGATCGCGGCGGGGCTGAGCGAAGGGACGCCTCCGCAGCGCGCACTCGTGGGGCTGGGCGTGCTGTCGGTGCTCGCTCGCGCCGGCGACGACATCCCGACGATCTGCGTCATCGACGATGCGCACCACCTCGACGACGAGTCGCTCGAAGTCCTCGGGCTCGTCGCCCGGCGGCTCTCGGCCGAGGCCGTCGCGCTCGTCTTCGCCTCGCGCGACGACCAGGGCGTCGCGCGAGCACTCGCCGGCGTCCCGCGGCTGCGACTCGCCGGCCTCGACCCCGAGTCGGCCGCCGACGTCCTCCGCGAGGCTGTCACGGGCGATCTCGAGCCCGCGATCGTCGCAGACGTCGTCGCGTACACGGGCGGCAACCCCCTCGCCCTGCGCGACCTCGGTGCCGAGCTGTCGGTCCACGACCTCACCGCCGCCGCGGCAGGACCCTCGCCCGTGCCGCTCGGCCACCGCCTCGAGGAGCACTACGCCGCTCGCGCGGCCGAGCTCTCGCGGGAGTCGGGTCTGTGGCTGCTCGTCGCCGCGGCCGAGTCCACGGGCGATGCCTCGGTCGTCCGCTCCGCCGCCGGCGTGCTCGGACTGCCCGACTCGGCGTCGGCCGAAGCGGAGGCGCTCCGGCTCGTCGAGATCCGCGACTCGGTGCGGTTCCGGCATCCCCTGGTCTGCGCCGCCGTCTACAGCAGCGCATCGGACGCGGATCGGCGGACCGTGCACGCGGCCCTCGAGCGCGTGACGTCGGCACGCGGACTGCGGGAGCTCGCGGCCTGGCACGCGTCCGCCGCCTGCGCCGGCACCGACGCCGACGTCGCCGCGGAGCTCGCGAGCATCGCCGACCTCGCGGGAGCGCGCGGCGGTCTCCGCTCACGCGCGCACCTCCTCGCGCGGGCCGCCGAGCTGAGCCCCGATCCGCACGCACGCAGCCTGTGGTTCGTCGTCGCGGCCGAGGCGGCGATCGCAGCCGGGGCCGGAGTACTCTCGCGCCAGCTCCTGGCGCGCGCCGACCGCGAGCTGCTCGACCCGATCGGGCGGGGACGGATGCTCGTGGTCGAAGCGATGTGCACGATGTACCTCGCCGACCCCACGACGATGCGCGATACCGTCGCGGTCCTGATCGCGGCTGCCGACGCGTTCGGCACGGTCTCGGCCGACCTCGAGCAGAAGGCGCTGCTGCTCGCGCTCAACTCCTCGCTCACGGCGGAGACGCGCGCGGCCGGAACGGATCTCGCGCAGCTCGCGACCCGCATGCGCAGCGCTGCTGCGGATGCCGAGAACGTCTACGCCATCGAGCTGCGGGCTGTCGCGTCGCTCGCGCTCGACAGCTATGACATCGCGCTGCCCCGACTGAGTGAGGCCGTCGCGATGCTCGAGGCGCTCGACGACGACACTGTCCTGGACTTCAGCTTCTACATCGTCTCGCCGTGCATCGCGACGTGGGACTGCGAGGCGGCGTCCCGCCTGCTGCAGCGCACGGTCCGCATCGGACGCGAGCGGGGCGCGCTGCGCGAAGTGGACGGGGCGCTATGGGTGCTCAGCGCCGTCGAGCTGTCGCGCGTCAATCCGCGCCTGGCCGGGGAGTACCTCGCGCAGGCTGCGGAGCTGCGTCGCGCGCTCGGGTACGTCGATGAGCAGACCGTCAACGCCGCCTATCTCGCGTGGCAGGGTGCATCGCGCACCACCGTCGAGCAGATCACGCACGCGATGGACGAAGCGGGCTACGGCGGCGTCGCGCGTATGGCGATCGGCGCGCTTGCGATCGCCGAGATCGCGGACGGCGAGTACGCGGCCGCATACGACCGGCTGTGGGATCTCGTCGAACATCCCTACCTGCAGGCGAGCTTCCACCACATCCCCGAACTCGTCGAGGCGGCGGTCCGCAGCGGTCGGACGACCGCGGCGCGCGCGGCGGCGGCACGACTCGACGCCTACGCCGACGCCACGGGGGCGCCGTGGGCGCGCGGGCTCGCGGCGCGCGGCCGGGCTCTGCTCGCCGAACCCGCCGACGCCGAGCGCCTCTACCTCGACTCGATCGAACTCCTCGACACCCCGGGCCACCGCGGCGACGCGGCACGCAGTCGTCTCGTGTACGGCGAATGGCTGCGACGGATGCGGCGACGCAGTGACGCGCGCGTGCAGCTGCAGGCCGCGCGCGATGCGTTCCTCGACGTCGGCGCGACGGCCTTCGCCGAGCGCGCTCGCCGCGAGCTCACGGCGGCGGGGGAGCGCGTCGAGGATCAGGACACGCACGTCGGCGACCTGACGTCGCAGGAGACCGAGGTCGCGCGGCTCGCCGCCGCGGGCTCGACGAACGCCGACATCGCGTCGGTGCTGTTCATCAGCCCCAACACCGTCGACTACCACCTGCGCAAGGTGTTCCGGAAGCTCGGCGTCTCGTCCCGCAAGCAGCTCGCCGAGCACTTCCCGCGCCTGTAGACACCGCTGGCGACACGGTCTGCGGTGCCGTCGCACGACCCTCCCAGGCGCCCGGATGCCGCAGCGCGTGGTGCGCGACATCCACGCGTCCGTGATCACTACGTGCCGCGCGTGATGCGGGAGCGCTCCCAGCGACGCGAGCATGGCGGGGTCGAAGGGACACACCATGCCACACATCACGACGGACGACGGAACGCAGATCTTCTATATCGACTGGGACGGCGGGGGAAGTCCCGTCCTGCTGAGTCACGGATGGCCGCTCAACTCGGACGCCTGGGAGGGCGCGGCGCGCTTCCTCTCGGCTGAGGGGCATCGGGCCGTCGCGCACGACCGCCGCGGTCACGGCCGGTCGACACGCAGCTGGAACGGCAACGAGATGGACACCTACGCCGATGATCTCGCGTGCCTCATCGAGCGGCTGGACCTGACCGACCTCACGCTCGTCGGCCACTCGACGGGAGGCGGCGAGATCGTGCGGTACCTCGCCCGGCACGGTTCGGCGCGCGTCGCGAAGCTCGTGCTCGTCTCGGCCGTGCCGCCGCTCATGGTGCACACCGAAGACAATCCGGGCGGCCTGCCGATCGACGTCTTCGACGGCATCAGGGCGGGCGAGGCGGCGAACCGCTCGCAGCTGTACCGCGACCTCGCCGACGGGCCGTTCTTCGGCAACAACCGCGCCGGCGACGTGCCGCAGGGCACACGCGACGCCTTCTGGCTCCAGGGTCTCGCCTCCGGCACCCGCAACGCCTACGAGTGCATCGCGGCGTTCTCGGCGACCGACTTCCGCGCGGACCTCGCGGGCATCGACGTGCCGACGCTCGTCGTGCACGGCGACGACGACCAGATCGTGCCGTTCGAGATCAGCGGCCGGCTCACGGCCGAGATCGTCCCTGACGCGCAGCTCCTCGTCTACGAAGGCGGCGCGCACGGTCTGCCCGACACGGCTCGCGATCGGCTGCACGCCGACCTGCTCGCCTTCATCGAGTCCTGACGCCCCACCCCGAGCTCGCCGCGCGCCGCGCCGGTGAACCGTCCCCGACCTGCGGGGTCCGCACCACCTGAACGAAAGGAAACACCATGTTCCGAAGCAAGCGCCGACTCGCGCTCGGCGCCGTCGCCGCCACCGCCCTCGCCCTGCTCGTGGGCGCTGCGGCTCTCCCCGCGAGCGCGGACCCCGTCGCCGCCGCCCGCCCCTCCGCGCCGAAGCCGACCGTCGTGCTCGTGCACGGCGCGTTCGCCGACTCGAGCGGCTGGGCCGTCGTCGGGACGGCACTCCAGGCCGAGGGCTACCCCGTCATCGCCTTCTCCAACCCGCTGCGCGGCCTCACGTACGACGCCGAGTACCTGCGGCAGTTCCTCTCGACGCTCTCGGGACCCGTCGTGCTCGTCGGGCACTCCTACGGCGGCGCGCTCATCACGAACGCCGCGACGGGCAACCCCAACGTCAAGTCGCTCGTCTACATCGCCGCGTACGCGCTCGACGAGGGCGAGTCTGTCGCGGCGGCCAACGAGCTCGGTGGCGGCCACTCCACGGTCATCGAGCACCTCGTCGTGCGGCCGTACCCGGGTGCGCCGGAGAACGACGCGGACGCGTACATCGATCCCGCCGTCTTCCCGGAGCTCTTCGCGGGAGATCTGCCTCTCATCGTCGCGAAGAACATGGCGGCGTCGCAGCGGCCTGGATCGTTCGCCTCGCTCCTCACCCCGTCGGGAGTCCCCGCGTGGAAGACGATCCCGAGCTGGTACCTCGTCGCCTCGCAGGACCGGATCATCCCGCCGGAGGCCGAGCGCGCGATGGCGGCGCGCGCGGGCTCGACCGTCGTCGAGATAAAGAGCTCGCACGTTCCGATGCTCAGCCAGCCGGGCAAGGTCATCTCGCTCATCAAGGCGGCCTCGAAGTAGACGCGTATCACGAGGGGCCGGCGGCGCACAGCCGTCGGCCCCTCGCCGTGCGGGAGGCGGGCCGCCCCTGCGCGAAGATGGAGGGGTCGAAGGGACACTCCATGGCAGCAGCACCTCCTCCCTCTCCGGCCGCCTCCGTCGCCCCCCGGACCGTCGGGACCGCCCTCGCGGTGGACGTCGTGCTCGTCGTCGTCTTCGCGGCGATCGGGCGCGCGAGCCACACCGAGGACCTCACGGCCGCCGGCATCTGGCAGACGGGGTGGCCCTTCCTCGTGGGACTCGCGCTCGGCTGGCTGCTCACGCGGGGCTGGCGGGCTCCGCTCGCACCTGTGCGCACGGGACTCGGCCTGTGGGCGCTGACGGTCGTGGGCGGGATGCTGCTGCGCGGCATCTCGGGACAGGGCACGGCCGTCGCATTCATCATCGTCGCGAGCATCGTCCTGCTCGCCTTCCTCGTCGGCTGGCGCGCCATCGCGTCGCTCGTCGTCCGACGTCGGGCCCGCACCGCGGCGGCTGCCCGATGATCGCCCGCGATCTCGCCGACGGGGCGGTCCTGCGCGCCGCGCGACCCGGCGACGAGCCGGGCATCCTCGCGTGCATCCAGGGTCTCGCGGACTACGAGCGCGAGCCGGACGCCGTCGAGAACACGGTCGAGGCGCTCGCCCACACTCTCTTCGGCCCCGAACCCCGCGCCTTCACGCACGTCGTCGAGCGGGAGGGTGAGATCGTCGGCATCGCGATCTGGTTCGTGACCTACTCGACGTGGACGGGCCGGCACGGCATCTGGCTCGAGGACCTCTTCGTCTACGACGGCGAGCGCGGCCGCGGCTACGGCAAGGCGCTCATCGCATCGCTCGCCGCCGTGTGCGTCGAGCGCGGCTACTCGCGCCTCGAGTGGACGGTGCTCGACTGGAACGCCCCCTCGATAGCGTTCTACCGTTCGATCGGGGCGATCCCGATGGACGACTGGACGACGCAGCGACTCGTCGGAGACGACCTCGAGACGCTCGCCCGCGGCTGAGCCCGGCTCGCGCACTTCGTAGGCTTGATGCCGTGGCATCCGTTCTCAACATCTCGGCGTATCTCTTCACGCGCATCGACGACCCCGCTGCGCTGCGCCCCGTCCTGCGCGCGCGTGCCGTCGACGCGGAGCTGAAGGGCACGATCCTGCTCGCCGAGGAGGGCATCAACCTCTTCCTCGCGGGCGACGCCGACGCGGTGCGGGGCTTCGTCGACGCGCTGCGCGCCGAGCCGCGGTTCGCGGATCTCACGACGAAGGAGAGCTGGTCGGCCGATCAGCCCTTCGGCAGGATGCTCGTCAAGGTCAAGCGCGAGATCATCCGCATGGACCACCCCACGATCCGCCCCGAGGCGGGCCGCGCCCCCTCCGTCGCCCCCGTGACGCTGCGCCGCTGGCTCGATCAGGGGCACGACGACGCAGGCCGCGAGGTCGTCATGCTCGACACGCGCAACGCCTTCGAGGTCGACTACGGCACGTTCCACGGAGCGCTCGACTGGCGTCTGGACAGGTTCACCGAGTTTCCGGATGCCGCGACCGCCGGCCGCGCGGACCTCGAGGGCAAGACCGTCGTGAGCTTCTGCACGGGCGGCATCCGGTGCGAGAAGGCCGCGCTCTACCTCGACGAGCTCGGTGTGCCCGCGCTCCAGCTCGAAGGCGGCATCCTCGGATACTTCGAGCACGTCGGCGCCGACCACTGGACGGGGGAGTGCTTCGTCTTCGACGAGCGCGAGGCGCTGACCCCCGAACTTCTTCCGCGCTGACGAGAGAGGGTTCGGCGGCAGGACGGCGTGGGTACGCTGACCCCATGACAACGCTCGTGCTCACCGTCGTCGGAGACGATCGCGCCGGACTCGTCGCCGCGGTCGCCGAGGTGATCGGCGCCCATGGCGGCAACTGGGAGAACAGCCAGCTCGCCGAGCTCGCGGGAGCCTTCGCCGGCATCATCGAGGTCTCGGTCGCGCCCGAGCGCGCCGACGACCTGCGCGCGGCCCTCGGCGGGATCGAGGGTCTCGTGACTGTCGCGATACCGGCCAGGCAGACGGCGACGGAGGCCTCTCCCGCCCATCGCGTGACGTTCGAGGTGCTGGGCAACGACCACCCCGGCATCGTGCGGGAACTCTCCTCGACCCTGAGCCGCCACGGCGTGAGCATCGAGCGCATGACGAGCGAGACGCGGGATGCCGCGATGGCCGGCGGTCGCCTGTTCGACGCGACGATCTCGGCCGCCGTGCCGGCATCCGTCGATCTGGACGCCTTGGTCGGCGAACTCGAGCGGCTCGCCCACGAGCTGCAGGTCGACGTCACGCGTCTGGACTGACGCCGGATCACGGGAGGTGCCGATGTCGAAGGTCATCGGAACGATGTCGATCTCGCTCGACGGGATCGGCGCAGGTGAGAACCAGACGCTGGAGCGTCCGTTCGGCGGCATCCCGCCGGGCATCCTGCATCGCTGGATGTTCGAGACACCGGAGGAGAACCGGTCCGAGATCGATGCGATCGTCGACGCGGGCGCGTTCATCATGGGGCGCAACATGTTCGGGCCCGTGCGGGGCGAGTGGGACGACGACTGGCAGGGCTGGTGGGGTCCGAACCCGCCGTACCACCGACCCGTCTTCGTCCTGACGCATCACGCGCGAGCCTCGATCGAGATGGAGGGAGGCACGACCTTCCACTTCGTCACGGACGGCATCGAGGCGGCGCTCGAGCGCGCGCAGGATGCCGCGGGCGACGAGCCGGTCCACGTCGCGGGCGGCGTGAGCACGATCCGCCAGTACCTCGCCGCGGGGCTGGTGGACGAGCTCATGCTGCAGATCTCGCCCGTCGTGCTGGGCGACGGGCTCCGGCTGTTCGACGGCGTCGGCCAGTGGCCGCTCGAGCTGGTCGCCTCGCGAGGAGCCTCACTCGTGACCCACGTGCGCTATCGCGTGAGCCGGCCTTCGCAGGACGGCTGAGTGCTCACCAGCCGCTCGGGGTCGGGGTGTGCCCGTCACGCGCGTCGTCGGGCATCGCCATCTCGGCGCGCACGCCGAGCAGCCGGATCGCCCGGTCGGGCTCGATCCTCGCGACGAGGCCCATGATCTCGGCCGCGACGGTGTCGCGGTCGAACGTCTCGGAGATCTTGCGTGTGAAGGTCTTCGTGAGGAACGGCGCGTAGCGCACCTTGAGTGCGACACCGATGACGGGCCGCCCCTCGGCGACCACGTCGGCCATCACCTGGGCGATCAGTTCGCGCGCGGCCGTCTCGATCTCGGCGGGGTCTGCGAGGTCGACCTGATACGTCGTCTCGCGGCTGTGCCCGCGTGCGACCCACGGGGTCGCATCGACGACGTTCGAGCCGTCGCCGCGGCCGAGCTGGCGATACCAGGGGCCCATGCGCGGACCGAACTCGGCGGCGAGGGGCTCGAGGTCGGCCGACGCGAGCTCGGCGACTGTCGTCACACCCAGAGCCGCGAGCCGCTTCGAGATCTTGGCGCCGACACCCCACAGCGCCTGCGTCGGTCGCTCGCCCATGACCTCGAGCCAGTTGTCCGCCGTCAGGCGGAACGTGCCCCGAGGCTTGCCGAAGTCGGTCGCGTTCTTCGCCCGCACGAGCGTGTCGCCGATGCCGACGCTGCAGTGCAGGCGCGTCCGCTCGAGCACGGCGGCCTGCAGCGTGCGCGCGTACTCCTCGGGATCGTCGGCGATGATGCCGACGAAGGCCTCGTCCCAGCCGAGCACCTGCACGACGGCCCCCGGCTGTTCGCGCAGCGTGGCCATGACCTCCTCGGAGGCGGCGAGGTAGGTGGGAGCGTCGACCGGCAGGATGACGGCATCCGGAATCTTGCGCGCCGCGATGCGCAGCGGCATGCCCGAGCCGACCCCGAACGCCCGGGCCTCGTACGACGCCGTCGACACGACGGCGCGCTCGGTCGGGTCACCCCGCCCGCCCACGATGACGGGCAGGCCGGCGAGCTCGGGGCGCCGCAGGATCTCGACCGCCGCGATGAACTGGTCGAGGTCGACGTGCAGCACCCAGGGCGTGCTCATGCTCCCAGTGTGGCGGCAGGCGCCGACACCGGCGAGAGGCGCGGCCCGTCGTCGGCCACCGTCGCAACGACGGGATCGGTCAGGATGCCGCGCACGCGCTCGACGTGCGACCTGGTCGCACTGCCGGGGCGTCGCACGAGGTGGAGCGTGTTGATCGGCGGGTCGTCGGTCGGGTGCACGTCGAGGAGCGCACCCCCGTCGAGCGCTGCGCGGCACAGGTAGCTCGGCAGCACCGTGACCCCGGCACCCGCGACTGCCGCGTCGCGCAGGGCGCGCAGGTCGGGCAGGGTCAGGGCGGGGTCCCGCTCGAGCCGGACTCCGAACACGTGCCGCCAGAAACGGCGCAGTATCGGCACGTCGTGCGCGTACGCGAGCAGCGGCAGGCCGGCGAAGGCCTCCGCTCCGGCCGGTGGAGAAGTGGATGCCGCGAGCCCGTGCTGCTCGGCGAAGCCGGGACTTGCGACCAGCACGAACGTCTCGTCCACGAGCGGACCTCCGACGACCGCGCGGCCGCGCGGGCGCTCCGAGGCGATCACGAGGTCGAGTCCGCCGGTGCGCAGCAGTTCGACGAGCGGGCCGGGCAGCCCGGGCACGAGGTGCACGCGCACGCCGTCCGCGACGAGGGGAGCGAGCAGCGGAGCGACGACTTCGGCCAGCAGTTCGGCGGGGCCCCCGACGCGGACGGGCGACTCGAAGGAGGAGGCATCCGGCCCCACTCCCGTGAGCGCGGCGGCGACGGCGTCGAACGGGCCCGCGAGGCGCGCCGCGAGCTCGGCGGCGCGCGCCGTCGGCACGACGCCCCTCGCCGTGCGCTCGAAGAGTCGCTCGCCGAGGAGCCGCTCGAGGTTCTGCAGCTGGGCCGAGACGGCCGGCTGTGTGATGCCCATGGTGCGGGCGGCGGCGGACAGCGTCCCCGTCGCGTGCACCGCGAGGAACGCGCGCCACAGGCCGAGATCGCTCAACCCATCAGAATCGTTATGGCTCACATCGCCAAGATATCGGAACGGCGGGGGAGTGGCATCCGTTCCCTTTGTCGTCGGCGTGATCGCGCCGGCACCACTCACCGTCTCGAGGAGACCCATGTCCACTGTCCTGTTCGTCGTGACCGCCGCTCGCGAGCTGACCCTCGCGGACGGCAGCGCACATGCCACCGGCTTCTGGGCGGAAGAGCTGCTGACCCCCTACGAGCTGCTCACCGCGGCGGGCCACGAGGTCGCTTTCGCGACGCCCGGCGGTGTCGCCCCCGTCGCCGACGCCGGTTCGCTCGAGGGTCAGGAGGCCGCCGGGGAGGCGCTCGCCGCGATCCCCGGTCTCGCCGCGCCCCAGCGCATCGAGGACGTCGACCTCTCGGTCTACGACGCCGTGTTCTACCCGGGCGGGCACGGCCCGATGGCCGACCTCGCGGCGGATCCGGCATCCGGAGCCCTCATCGTCCGCGCGCTCGACGACGGCGTGCTGCTCGCGCTCGTGTGCCACGGCCTCGCGGCACTCCTCGCGGCGACGCGTCGCGATGGCTCGCTCGCCGCTGCCGGACGCACCGTCACGGCCTTCACGGACGCGGAAGAGCTGCAGGGCGGCCTGGGCGAGAACACGCCGTGGCTGCTCGAGTCGGCGCTGCGGACGGGCGGTGTCGTCGTCGAGACGGCCGAGCCGTGGGCGGACTTCGTCGTCGAGGACGGTGCGCTCATCAGCGGCCAGAACCCGCAGTCCGCCGCATCGGTCGCGCAGGCCCTGCTCGCGCGGCTCGGGGCGCCGGTCGCCGTCTAGAGAACCGACGCAGAACAGTGGATGCCGCGACCCGTCGGGCCGCGGCGTCCACTGTTCGTCCTCTTTACGCCGTCGCGTCCGCGCGCCGGGGGAGAACCCATCCCGGACGCACGAAGTGGCACGTGTAGCCGTGCGGGATGCGCACGAGGTAGTCCTGGTGCTCGGGCTCGGCCTCCCAGAAGGGCCCCTCGGGCTCGATGGTCGTGACGGCCTTGGCGGGCCACAGGCCCGACGCGTCCACATCGGCGATCGTGTCGCGCGCGACCCGCTCCTGCTCGGGCGAGAGCGGGAAGATCGCGGAGCGGTAGCTCGTGCCGAGGTCGTTGCCCTGGCGGTTCAGGGTCGACGGGTCGTGGATCTGGAAGAAGAACGCGAGGATGTCGCGGTAGGACGTCTTGGCGGGGTCGAAGACGATCTCGACGGCCTCGGCGTGCCCCGGGTGCTTGCGGTAGGTCGCGTGCGCGTTCTCGCCGCCCGTGTAGCCGACGCGCGTGTCGAGCACGCCGGGCTGGCGGCGGATGAGGTCCTCGACGCCCCAGAAGCAGCCGCCCGCGAGGACGGCGGTCTCGGTGCCGGGGGTGCGGGTGATCTCGCCCTTGTCGAATGGTCCGCTGGTCATGATGCGTTCTCCTGGGTGTCGTTGTCGAAGAGGGGACGGTAGGCGCTGTAGCCCTGCTCGTCGAGCTCGGCGGCGGGGACGAAGCGCAGCGCCGCCGAGTTCATGCAGTATCTCAGGCCGCCGGCCGTGCGTGGGCCGTCATCGAACACGTGGCCCAGGTGGCTGTCGGCGCCCGTGGAGCGCACCTCGGTGCGGGGCATGAACAGCTTCCAGTCGGTCTTGGTGCGGACGGCCTCGGGCTCGATCGGCCGCGTGAAGCTCGGCCACCCGGTTCCGCTGTCGAACTTGTCGGCCGACGAGAACAGGGGCTGCCCCGAGACGACGTCGACGTAGATGCCGTCCTCGTGGTTGTTCCAGTACGCGTTGCGGAACGCCGGCTCGGTGCCGTCCTCCTGCGTGACGCGGTACTGCAGCTCGCTGAGACTGCTCAGAGCGTCTGCGGTCTTGCGGTAGTCGTGTGACACGGATCCTCCTCAGGTGACGCCGCTGGCTGCGCCGTCAGAGAGGAAGAACGCCGGTGTGCGCGGGTTTGGTCCCGCGAAGCTGGGAGCGGGGTGTGAGTTCTGGCGGCCGGACGGGTGCGCCGCCTCATCCATAGGTGTGCCATAGCTCTTCGCTCGTGAGTTCCGAGGCTCGGAGGGTGTCATCGATGCAACGAGAAGGAGAAGCCCATGTTCGACAGTACCGACGCATCGCCCCACCCCGCCCCGCCGGCGCGCACGACCCGAGGATGGCTCCTCGCGACGACGGCGGCGACGCTCACCTGCGCGGTGGCGCTGACCTTCGCCATCCCGACGACGGCGACCGCCGCCGCCCCGCCCGCCGCGGTCTCGACGCTCTCTTCCGCCGGCGCCGCATCCGGCTACGGCTCGAACCCGTACGGCTCTCGCAGCGCGTCGCTCGCGATCGATGCGACAGCCGCGACGGCCGACGAGTCGACGGGCGTCGTGCTCATCGACACGGTGCTGGGCTATGCGCAGGCCGAGGCCGCCGGCACGGGCATGGTGCTCACGAGCGGCGGGCTCGTCCTCACGAACAACCATGTCGTCGCGGGCTCGACGCGGATCCAGGTGACCATCGCCTCGACCGGGGAGACGTACGCGGCCACCGTCGTCGGCACGGACGCGCAGGACGACGTCGCGCTGCTGCAGCTCGAGGGTGCGAGCGACCTCGCCACTGTGACGATCGACCAGGACGCGGAGAGCGTCGGCGACGCCGTGACCGCCGTCGGCAATGCCATGGGCCGGGGCGAGCTGCTCGCCGCGGACGGCCGGATCAGCGAGCTCGAGACGACCGTCACGACGGCGTCCGAGGGCAACGCGGCGGGCGAGACGCTCGACGGAATGATCCAGGTCGCCGCCGACGTCGTCTCGGGCGACTCGGGCGGTGCGCTCCTGGACGCGGAGGGCGAAGTGATCGGCATGACGACGGCCGCGTCGTCCGGCAGGAGCGCGATCTCGGGGTGGGCGATCCCGATCGAGGATGCGCTCGCGATCGCCCAGCAGATCGCCGACGGCGAGGAGGGCGGCGGGGTGACTCTCGGCTACCCCGCCTTCCTGGGCGTGGGACTCGCATCGCAGACGCAGACGTACGGCCGTTACGGCACGTCAGGCGGGGCGCGCAGCAGCGCGGGCGCGCTCATCGCCGGCGTCTACGCGGGAACGCCGGCCGCCGAGGCGGGGCTCACCGGCGGCGACACAGTGACGGCGATCGACGGTGCGGCGGTGACGGATTCCGCGACGCTGAGCGCGCTCATCGCGGGTTACGAGCCGGGCGACACCGTGACGATCACGTGGGTCGATGCCTCGGGTGCGACGCAGTCCGCCGACGTGACGCTCGCGGCCGGCCCTGTCGCCTGAGGTGCCGATCCCTTGCGGAAGACGAGGGTTAACGATATATCGGTATATATCGTTGACGCGTTGAGCGCCTCGAATCCGAGGAGGATGACATGAGCGGTTCGTACACCGGCGGAGGGTTCGGCGGAGGTTTCCCTGGGCGCGGTCCGGGTGGTCTCGGCGGCCAGGGCTCGGGTCTGTGGGACATCATGGAGCAGCTGCGCGGTGCCTTCGAGCAGAAGGTCGGCACGACCGGAACGCGGATGGGCAAGGGCGACGTGCGCGCCGCCGTCCTCGCTCTGCTCGCCGAGCAGCCCATGCACGGCTACCAGATCATCCAGCAGATCGAGGAGCGCAGCGGCGGCTCGTGGAAGCCGAGTGCGGGATCGGTCTATCCGACCCTGCAGCTCCTTGCCGACGAGGGCCTCATCGCGGCCGAGGAGTCGGGCGGCCGCAAGACGTACTCGCTGACCGAGGCGGGACGCGAGGCGGCCGGCGCTGCGGGCGAACGGCCCGCGCCGTGGGAGTCGTCGGGAATGCGGGATGCCGCGCACGCGGCCGCCGCGCTGCCCAAGGCCGGCATGGAGCTCGCGCAGGTCGCGGCGCAGGTCGCGCGGGCGGGGACTCCCGAGCAGGTGAAGCAGGCGGTCGACGTCCTCGACGAGGCACGCCGTAAGCTCTACTCCATCCTCGCTCAGGACTGAATCCGCCCGAATCCGGCGGCCGAGGTCCGAGCTGCCGAAGCTCGACCGAGTGCCCCGGCACGTCGGCGTCAAGGAGATGCGATGGCCGACGTCGGGAACACGCGCGCCCGATACCGACGCATCCTGCGGTTCGCGGCCCGCTACATCATGCAGGTGTGGTGGTTCGAGCTCGTGCTGCCGCGGTTCGGCCTCGCGCGCGTCTCGGCGCGCGGGCGCGCGGCGCGCCTGACGCGGATCGCGCAGCGCTTCCACGTGCTCGCGGTCGACCTCGGCGGCCTCATGATCAAGGTCGGCCAGTTCATGTCGTCGCGCCTCGACGTGCTGCCGCCCGAGATCACGAAAGAGCTCGAGGGGCTCCAGGACGAGGTGCCGCCCGTGCCGTTCGAAGCGATCCGCGGCGCGGCCGAGGTCGAGCTGGGTATGCCGCTCGAGCACGCGTACGCATCGTTCGAGGCCGTGCCGGTGGCAGCGGCATCCCTCGGTCAAGCGCACCGCGCGCAGCTCACCGACGTGACGGCCGCCGACACGGGGCTGCGCGACGTCGTCGTCAAGGTGCAGCGACCCGGGATCGAGCAGATCGTCGACGTCGACCTCAAGGCACTGCGGCGCGTCGCTGGATGGCTCAACCGCGTGCGCGTCGTCTCGGACCACGTCGACCTGCCCGAGCTCGTCGAGGAGTTCGCGCACACGAGCTTCGAGGAGATCGACTATCTCCACGAGGCTGCGAGCGCCGAGCGCTTCGCGGCGAGCTTCGCGGGCGACGAGCGCATCGGCGTGCCCGAGGTCGTGTGGGAGCGCACGACGCGCCGCGTGCTGACCCTCGAGGACGTCACGGCGATCAAGATCAACGACGTCGATGCGCTGCGGGCTGCCGGGATCGACCCGTCAGAGGTCGCCGCCGAGTTCGCTGCCGTCATGTTCGACCAGCTCTTCGGGCACGGGTTCTTCCACGCGGATCCGCACCCCGGGAACATCTTCGTGACGCCCGCGACGGAGGTCACGGCCGCGTCCCGCCCGTGGAAGCTCACGTTCATCGACTTCGGCATGATGGGCGAGGTCCCCGACACACTCCGCAGCGGTCTGCGGCAGCTGCTGCTCGCGGTCGCCGCGCGTGACGGGAAGCGCCTCGTCGACAGCATCCGGGGCGTCGGAATCCTGCTGCCCTCCGCCGACACGGCCGAGCTCGAGCGCGCGATGACGCAGCTCTTCGCGCGCTTCGGCGGGATGGGCTTCGCCGAGCTGCGCGACGTGGATCCGCGCGAGTTCCGCGACTTCGCGCGCGAGTTCGGCGACGTCGTGCGCTCGCTGCCGTTCCAGCTGCCGGAGAACTTCCTCCTGATCGTGCGGGCCATGTCGCTGACGTCGGGCATGTGCAGCGGACTCGACCCGAGCTTTAACGTGTGGGACGCGGTCGAGCCCTACGCCGCGCAGCTGCTGCGCGACGAGCGCGGGAACATCGCGCAGTCCGTCGCGAAGGAGGCGCTGTCGACGGCGGCCCTCGTCGCGCGCCTCCCTGGACGGCTCGACGGCCTCGTGACGCGCGTCGAGGAGGGCAAGGTGTCGGTCGAGACACCGCGCCTCGAGAAGCGGCTCGCGCGCCTCGAGCGCACGGGACGCCGGATCGTCTCGGCGGTGCTCTTCGCGGGCCTCCTGATCGGCGGCATCCTGCTGCGCTCGCAGGACGTCGCCTGGGGGACGGCGCTCATGGTGCTCTCGCTCGCCCCGCTCGCGCACGCGCTCTTCGCGGGCCTCTGGTCGCGCGGGCGCTGAGTCGGCGCGGACCGCTCGGAGGCCGCCGAAACCGCCCTGACGATCGGGGCCGCTCCGCTGGCTATTCGGGCGTTGTGGCGCGCGTCCGGGCCGAGGCCCCGCGAGCGGCCCGGTCACACGCCGCCGCGACCGGGCTGCACGAGCCCGCTCTCGTAGGCGAAGACGACGACCTGCACGCGGTCGCGCAGCGCGAGCTTCGCGAGCGCGCGCGAAAGGTAGGTCTTGACTGTCGTCTCGCCGAGGAAGAGGGATGCCGCGATCTCGGCGTTCGACTGCCCGAGCGCGACCTGGCTCAGCACGTCGCGCTCGCGATCGGTGAGCGAGGCGAGCTGCGCGACGAGCCGCGGGTCGGGTGCCGCCGTGCGGGCGAACGACTCGATGACCCGCACCGTGACGGCGGGGTCGAGCAGGGCGTTGCCCTCGGCGACGCTGCGCACGGCCGCGAGCAGCTGCTCGGGCGGCGCGACCTTCAGCAGGAAGCCGCTCACCCCGGCCCGCAGCGCCTCCGACAGCGAGCGGTCGTCGTCGAAGGTCGTCAGCATGATGACCTTGGCCGTGCCCTCGGCGATGATCTCGCGGGCGGCCGCGAGACCGTCCTGGTGCGGCATCCGGATGTCGAGCAGGACGACGTCGGGACGCGTGCGGCGCACCATCGCGACGGCGTCGACGCCGTCTGCTGCCTCGCCGACGACCGCGAGGTCGCTCTGATGCTCGAGCAGCAGCCGGAGGCCGGCGCGGATCATCGCCTCGTCGTCGGCGAGGGCGATCCGGATCTGACGCTCGCTCACGCGATCTCCTCCACGGGGAATTCCGCGCGCACCCGCCACCCGCCGCGCGCGGTCGGACCCGCCGAGAAGCCGCCGCCCGCGAGCGCGAGGCGCTCGTGCATGCCGACGAGGCCGTGACCGCCGCCGGAGCGGGCGGGTGATGGCGGGGCCGCGGCATCCGTGTTCTCGACTTCCACGACGAGGCTGCGGGGGTCGCGCGCGAGGCGGACGCGTGCCGTGCTGCCGGGCGCGTGCCGGAGGACGTTCGTGAGCGACTCCTGCAGCACGCGGAACGCCGAGACATCCGTCGCACGACTCAGCCCCGCGAAATCGCCCTCCTGCGTGAACGACACGTCGAGACCCGTCGCGCGAGCATCGTCGACGAGCTCGGACGCCCGTGCGAGCGAGGGCGGCGCCGCCTCGGCGGGTTCTGACTCGCGCAGGATGCCGACGGCGCTGCGCAGCTCGGCGACCGACTCCCGGCCGAGTCGCTCGATGCCCTTGAGCATCTCCGCCTCGGACGACCCCGCGGGCAGCGTCGTGCGCAGTGCCCCGATCTGCAGCGTCATGACGCTCACCGAGTGCGCGACCGAGTCGTGCAGGTCACGGGCGATGCGCTGCCGCTCCTCCACGAGGATCGTGCGCTCGCGTGCCTCGCGCTCGGCGTCGAGCGCTTCCGCGAGCCGTTCGGCGCGGGCAGCGCGGTCGCCGGCGCCGCGCGCGAACGCGCCCACCATCCACGACACCCACGCGATCGCCGAGAAGTACAGGTTCTCCCACGCGACGGCCGCGAGGTCGACGGACGACGGGTCGGAGGCGGTTCCGGATGCCGCGCCCGCCATCGCGCCGAGCGCGGCGCCCGCCGTCGCGAGCAGCTGCGCCGCGAGCGGAGCGATCCACGAGACGCGCGGCGGCCGGCGCCACCCCGCCCAGGCGGGGAGCAGGAAGAAGGCGAGCACGCCGGCGCCGGTCGGTCCGTCGAGTCCGAGCGCCGCCGCGAGCGGGAACTGCAGCGCGACGATCGCCGTGCCGAGGATGGGCGCGCGCACGGCGACGAGCGTTCCCAGGATGACGAGCACAAGCACGGCGGCGGGGGCGAGCGGCGCGGTCCGGAACGAGGGGTCCAGGAGGATCTCGACGACCCCGACGAGCGTGAGGCCCGCGGCGCCCACGACGGGCGGGATCCACTCCGCTCTGCGCACGGCGGTCCTCTCGGCCAGGGGGAACGCGCGGGGGCCGCGCGATGGACACCACGCTAGGGGAGCGCGGCGCCGCGTCTGTCGTCCGTACGGATGACATGCCGGGCGATGCGGGTCGTCCTCCCGGCCGGCGGACCGGACCGCGGGAAGGCAGACGCCCACCCCGCCCCGCTGGGAGCGTAGCCCTGCCGCTGATCCGCGGCATCCGCTTCGTGAATCGAGGAGTCCTCATGACCGCCACCGCCGCCCACCCGCTCCCCACGGCGTCACCCGTCGTGCGCCATCGCGCCCACACCGCCCTCGCGGTCGCCGCCGGCATCGCGCTGCTCGCGGGGCCCGCACTGTTCTTCGCGGGACTCGCGACCTCGCCCGTGCAGAACGGCGAGGACAAGGCGAGCTACATCGAGTCGCTCGCCCGTGACCCGGGCCTCACGCAGCTCTCGGCCGTCCTGCTGCACTACGGCAACCTGCTCATGGGCGTCGGCGTCATCGCGTTCGCGTGGCTCGTGCGCGGGACTCGGGGCGCCATCCCCGCCGTCATCGGCGCACTCATCGCATCGGTCGCGCTGCTCGACAACTCCGGCTCGCTCTTCGCGGACTGGATGCACCTCGAACTCGGACGCAACCTGAGCCTCGAGGCGGGCGCGTCGATCTCGGAGGCCGTCTACAGCCACCTCGCGTTCCAGCTCTCGTTCGGGCTCGCTCCGCTCATCGCGGTCGGGCTCATCGTCGCCGCGATCGGGCTCGTGCGCGCCGGCGTCATCGGCTGGTGGGCGATCCCCGCGATCGTCGTCGGCCAGGCGGGCCTGCTGTTCCTGCCCTACGCCGTGCCGATCCTCCCGGCACTGGGCATGACGCCGCTCCTCGCCGTGTTCGTCGCGTGCGGACTGCGCGTCTTCGGTCGCGTCCGCGCGAACGCTGCGGGATGACGGATGCCGCTCCCCGGCGCCGCCGGCCCTCCGGGGTCGGCGGCGCTTGCCGTCCCGCGGCATCCGTCAGCCGTACCGGTAGTGCTCCGCGCTCGAGTTGATCCACGAGGCGAACTGCCGCGCCCGTGCTTCGTCTGCGGGCGGGGGATACGTGACCCACATCTGGCTCGCGCTCTCGATCGCGAGCGCGGTCGCGCGTCGGTCGAGCCGCCCGAATTGCCCCGCCGTCACCCGTCCACGCGTGTCGAACAGCATCTTGCCGCGAGCCGCGCTCGCGAGCGCAGGCCGCCTGCCGATCTCGCCCAGGGTGTCGACGATCGCGACGACGCCTGCGATCGGCTGGCTGAGCTCGCCGAAGTGGATCCACCGCACGTCGACGGTGAGTCCCGCGAAGGACTCCTCGCTGCCGCTGAAGCGCGATTGCGTCGTCCACCGCCGACCGTCCCACCAGCGCATCCGCCCGCGGCCGTCGTCGTACCAGCCCGCGGCGGTCGGCGTCTGCGTCGGCGCGACCGCGTCCGCGCGCAGCTCGACTCCGCCGACACCGAAGTCGGCGTAGTGCTCGGTCCAGCGCGAACCGTCCCACCAGCGCATCGCGCCGGTTCCGTCGTCGTACCACCCGGGCTCCGCCGCGACCATGGAACGAGGGTACCCTCGCGCGTCGACATCGGCCCCGATCCGGCCGGGCCCTGCCGGATCGCACGGTGCGGCATCCGGGACCGCGGACGAGCGAGGCGACGGGGGCCGGAGCATCCCGTCGTCGGTCCGCCGTCATCCGAGCGGCTCGGCGACCTCGACGATGTGGGGGAGCGCCCGGTCGATCGTCTCCATCGTCGCGGTGAGCGAGATGCGGAAGTGATGCGGCTGGTCGAAGAGGCTGCCCGACATCAGGTAGACGCCGCGTGCCGCGAGGGCGTCGCAGAAGGCCTGCGCGTCGCCGCCCGGCGCCCTGCCCCACAGGTAGAATGTGCCCTCGGGTCGCGTCACCTCGATGGCCGCGTCGGTGAGCGCCCCGTACATGCGGTCGCGCTTGCGGCTCAGCTCGACCATGTCGAGCGACACGGTCTCGAGCGCCGGCGCGGCGTATTGCATGATGGCGTCCGGGAATCCCCAGCCGATCGCGAGCCCGACGGGCATGAATGCCGCCCGCAGCTCGGTCCGCTCGTCGGCGGCAAGCAGCGGCGACAGCGCGAGATAGCCGAGACGCTGGCCCGGGGCCAGCATGACCTTCGCGTAGCTGTAATCGATCGCCGTCCACGCGTATGAGCCGGCGGGGCTCGCGAACCCGATGCCGTCGAAGCGGATGCGACGATACGGCTCGTCGGACAGGATCCAGATGCGGTGTCCGTGCTTTCGGGAGGCCTCCTCGAGCACTTCGGCGAGCGCGTCCCACGATGCCTTCGGATAGACGCGCCCGGTCGGGTTCGCCGGGGAA
Source organism: Microbacterium sp. SS28 (assembly GCF_022761035.1). Classification (GTDB taxonomy): domain Bacteria; phylum Actinomycetota; class Actinomycetes; order Actinomycetales; family Microbacteriaceae; genus Microbacterium. The sequence goes on along the minus strand of NZ_JAKWJP010000001.1, from coordinate 627,413 downwards.
TTGACGATCACCACGCGTGTGCGCGACGTGATCGCCCGTGCGATCGCGTCGACATCGAGATCGAAGCTTCCTTCGGCGAGCGCTGCGCGGACGGGAGTCAGATTCGCCGCGTAGAGCATGGGCTCGTAGCAGAACCACCCGGGAACCGGGATCACAACTTCGTCGCCCGCGTCCGTCAGCAGTGAGAACGCCAGCGAGATGGCACCGAAGGCACCCTGCGTCATCGCGATGTCGTCGGGCTCGAAAGGCAGCCCGAGCTCGGCCCGCAGGCCCGTCGCGACGGCCTCCTTCGCGGCACGCTCGCTCGTCTTGTAGGCGAACCAGTCGACGGACTGCGGCTCGATCTGGGCCCGCAGCGCCGCGGTCAGCCCGGGCAGCGCCAGTTCGTGCGGGTCGCCGAACGTGAGATCCAGAGCATCGGGGCGGTCCGTCAGCGCGTGGACTTCGTCGAAGAACCTGGCGACGATGTCGACCGACGCCTTCGCCTGCGTTGCGCGAGCCGAGAGGACCATGGCATCCACCACCTTCGACACCCGTCGTCGGGTGCGACGCGGTCAGCCTTCCAGCCGATGTCGCCGGCGTCAATCGCCTCGGTGCTCGACCGGTCGCCGAGCCCAGCCGACGCGTCGAACCCGGCCCGTCATACGACGGAGCCGCCTCCCCGCGGGGGAGACGGCTCCGTCACGGCGGATCAGTGGATCAGTGGGTCAGTACCAGCCGGTCGACTGCGAGTGGCCCCACGCGCCGCACGGCGTGCCGTAGCGGCCCTGGATGTAGCCGAGGCCCCACATGACCTGCGTCGCCGCGTTGCTCTGCCAGTCGGCGCCCGCGCTGCTCATCTTGCTGCCGGGGAGCGCCTGCGGGATGCCGAAGGCTCCGCTGCCCCGGTTGTAGGCCTGGTAGTTCCAGCCCGACTCCTTGTTCCAGAGCGCGACGAGGCATCCGAACTGATCGTCGCCCCAGCCGCGCGACGGGAACTGCGAGTAGGCGAAGGCCTGTGCACCGGCGGGGCTGTTGTCGCCGTTTCCGTTGCCGGACGGGATCGGAGCTGTGGGGTACGACGTCGAACGTCCGGAGGACGAGGGGCGGGCTGCCGCTGCCGCAGCCGCCTCGGCGGCGGCGCGGGCCTCGGCCTCCTGGCGGGCCTTCTCCTCGGCCTGGCGCTGGGCCTCGGCCGCGACCGCGGCGTCGAGGCTCCCGCGCAGGCTCGCGACCTGCTCGCCGACCGTCGAGACGAGGGCGGTGACGTCGTCCGTGACATCGGGGAGCATGGGCTCGGGGAGCGCGTCGATGCCGAGCTCGAGGCGCGCCGCGGCGTCCTCGAGGTCCGCCGTCTCGACGGTGGTGTCGGCGACGCCGACGTCGAGGCCGGATGCCGCGATGTCGGCCGCGACCGTCTGGGCCGCCGCGACGGCGGTCTCGGCCGCGGTGATCGCCTCGCGGGCCGCGGTCGTGGTCGCATTGGCCTGGGGCTGCGGCTCGATCACGGCCGGGGCGGGCGAGGTCGTGTACGAAGCGAAAGCGAAGGTGGGAGTCGTTCCGCCGGCCTCGGCGAACGAGACGGGCACGGCGCCCGCGAATCCGACGACCGTCAGAACTCCGGCTGCGACGCCTCCGACGACGATTCCGGGGCGGCGGCGAGCGCGACGCTCGGCCGATCTGAGGTTACGGCGGACGGGCGTGGAGGAAGTGCTCGGGTGCATGGAATCGGGTTTCGTGTCGGGTGGTCCGCGCCGGCGAGTCGACGCATCGCGGCCGCTCCTGCGGACACAAAACCCAGATCCTGCCCGTCTTTTCTGGGCGTTATCTGAACGTTACCTGGGTGGCCTCGCTCTGCGCCCCGGTTTTCCGGGGGCTGGGGGCGTCTCGATCCGCCTGTCGGAAGCCCTCTCCGAAGCCCTCTTCGGCAGCCCCCACTACGCGAGCACGTCGTCGACGGGGATGATGCCTTCGGGCTCGGCGGAGGTCGGCATGAGCCCCTCGACGAGTTCCCTTTCGGCGGGCCTCGCTGAAGCGATGAGACGCGATTCTCCGTCCGCTCAGCGGCGGGGAGTGCGGTTCTCGGCGCTCACCATCCACGCGAACTGCTCGAGCGACTCGAGGATCGCGTGCAGGATGTCGGCGCTCGTCGGGTCCTCCTCATCGACGGCGTCGTGCACGTCGCGGCACGTCCCGATGGCCGCCTCCAGCCGCTCGGTCACGAGGTCGATGACATCCGAGGTGTCGATCTCGCCCTGCGGAAGCTCGGGCAGCGTCGTCGTCTCGGCGACGGTGTCGCTGCGGCCGTCCGGCAGTGCGTGCAGCGCGCGCATGCGCTCGGCGATCGTGTCGCTGAACGTGCGCGCAGCCTCGATGATCTCGTCGAGCTGACGGTGCGTGTCGCGGAAGTTCTTTCCGACGACGTTCCAGTGCGCCTGCTTGCCCTGGCTCGCGAGCTCGATGAGGTCGACGAGCACCTTCTGCAGGTTGTCGCTCAGCTCTTCGGAGGCGCGGAAACCGCTTTCGGCGTTCTGGGTGTCGGTGAGCATCGCACCGGACTTGGCCGGACGCCGGCGGTTCTTCGCCGCACCCGTCGGTGCGGCATCCTTCGCGCTCGTGTTCTTGGTCGCGGTGGCAGCCATCGCTTCGCCTTTCGATCGGGGATGCCGCCACGCTATGACCCGCCGCTGAATTCGGTCGGCGGGGTTGTGGCGGGCATCCGCGGGTGCTACCGCGCGGCCTCGCGGTCGGCGGGGCGGCGTAGCCTGAGCGGGTGTCTGTCGACGAGGGGCCGCGCGGTGCGCGGACGCAGCTGCTCGGGCTCGTCGGCGACCACGGCGCCCCGCGTGGCGCCGGCCGGCTGATCGAGGGCATCGACGCGGCCGACGCACGGCCCGCCGCCGTCCTCATTCTCTTCGGCGTGCTCGACGCGCTCCCGAGCCGGCACGGCGCGCACGCCGAGGCCGTCTCGCGCGATCTCGATGTGCTGCTGCTCGCGCGGGCGTCGACGCTCCGCTCGCACCCGGGCCAGGTCGCCTTCCCCGGCGGGCGCGTCGATCCGGGCGACGACGGACCGGTGGCGGCCGCACTGCGCGAAGCGCGCGAGGAGACGGGGCTCGACCCCGCAGGCGTCGAGGTGCTCGGGTCGCTCGAGGAGGTGCCGCTCGTCTACTCGCAGCACCTCGTGACGCCCGTGCTGGCGTGGTGGCGGCATCCGTCCCCCGTCCACGTCGTCGACGTCGCCGAGTCGGCAGCCGTGTTCCGCGCCCCCGTCGCCGACCTGCTCGATCCCGCGCATCGTGGGGTCACGGTGATCCGCCGCGCAGGGCAGGAGTGGCGGGGCCCGGGGTTCGAGGTGCACACGCCCGGCGGCACGCACCTCGTCTGGGGGTTCACGGGGCTGCTGCTGGACGGCCTCTTCGATCGGCTCGGGTGGACCGAGCCGTGGGACGAGAGCCGTGAGATCCCGCTCGGCCCGCCCGAGGGTCGATGACACGGCCTCCGAGCCTTCGTACGCTTGTCGTGTGCACAGGATCTTCACGCTGAGCTTCGCCTCGGTCTACCCCCTCTACGTGACGAAGGTCGAGAAGAAGGGGCGCACCACCGACGAGCTCGACGAGGTCATCGAGTGGCTCACGGGATTCGACGAGGCCGACCTGCATCGCCACCTCGAGGAGCACACGACGTTCGAGGACTTCTTCGCCGACGCCGACCTCAATCCGAACGCATCGCTCATCACGGGGGTCATCTGCGGCATGCGCGTCGAGCAGATCGAGGACCCGCTCATGCAGAAGATCCGCTACCTCGACAAGCTCGTCGACGAGCTCGCGAAGGGTCGCAAGATGGAGAAGATCCTCCGTGCGTGAGGTCTCAGGCGCGACCAGCCCGGGTCCTGCGGGGTGCCTGAGCATCGGCCCAAGAAGAAATCTCTGTTAACAGATCCCCGATTCGGTGGGAGCGCTCCTAATCTGGCGGTGCGTCTGGCACAGCACTCGAGACGCGATCCACTCACAGAGGCCGCGCTGACGCGGCGAGATCGGAGTTCGACATGCCGGAAAGCAATCCCACCATCGTCCTCGTCCACGGCGCCTGGGCGGACGCCTCGAGCTGGAACGCGGTGATCACGCCGCTGCAGGCGGAGGGGCTCACGGTGCTCGCGCCGCCGAACCTCCTCCGCGGCCTCACGGAGGATTCGGCGTACATCGCGTCGTTCCTCGCGCAGCGCACCTCGGGGCCCGTCGTGCTCGTCGGCCACTCGTACGGCGGCGCGGTCATCACGAACGCGGCGCACCAGGCGGGCGACGTGCGGGCACTCGTCTACGTCGACGCGTTCATCCCCGACGAGGGCGAGACCGTCGTCAGCATCCTCGAGGGCTCGGGGTCGGCGCTCGCCGTGGCCGATCCCACGACGGTGCTCGACATCGCGGGCTACCCGGGGGCGCCGGAGGGCGCCGCCGAGGCGTTCCTCAAGCCCGAGACGGTGCACACGGCGTTCGCGCAGGACCTGTCCGAGGCCGAGCGGGACACGATCGTCGCGACGCAGCGGCCCGCCTCGTTCGTCGCCAACGTCACGCCGTCGGGTCCGCCCGCCTGGAAGTCGATCCCGAGCTGGGCCGTGCTCGCGACCGAGGACCGCGTCATCCCGATCGGCACCAAGCGCCGCCTCGCGGAGCGCGCGGGTGCGACCGTCACCGAGGTCGACGCGTCGCACGTGTCGCTCGTCTCGCACCCGCAGGTCACGATCGACGCGATCCGCGCGGCCGTCGCGGCGGTCGCCGCCGAGTCGGTCGCGGCCGGCTGACCCGGCCGCAGGTCGTGTTCCCGACGGGGGACTGAAGACGACGGATGCCTCGGCCCGACGCGAACGCCGGGCCGAGGCATCCCGAATCGACTACTCCGCGGGGTAGTCGACGATGAACTGCGGCGTGCCGACGTTCGACATCGTCGCGGCCGTGCCGACGTCGTTCACGACGTGGTCGATCCTGCCGGCGCTGAGGTTGACCGTCATGATGTGGTGCAGCCGCACACCCGGCGTCTCGGGCGCCGAGAAGCCGTTCGCGGTCACGATGGACGGGTTGTTCTGGTTGAACACGTATACGCCCGCGCCCTCGAGCAGGTGGCTCTTCACCCCCGCCGCGACAACGTACCCGGGGTAGCCGAGCGTCCCGTCGGGCTGCGTCCAGTCCGCCTGCGTCGGCGGGTCGTACGGAAGCTCGTTCTGATACAGGATCACGTGTCCGTCCTCGCCCTTCCAGAGGGTGTTGTACTTCTGGAAGTGCTCGACGAACAGCCCCGTCGCGGTGACGTCGTCGCCGTTCACGATGACGCCGTTCGTGCCGGTGTTGGTCGCCCAGCGCTGCGTGTCGCCGTTGACCCCGCCCGTGAAGCCCTCGAGGCCGTGGTCGGCGCGCCACACCCAGATGTGGTCGATGAGCACGCCGTCCGCGTTGACCTCGAGCGCCGTCGTCGTCTTGCCGATGTGCGGCCCGCCGACGCGGAAGTACACGTCGCTCAGCGTGATGGGGTTCGTGGCGACTGCCTTGTTGCCGTGGCCGTTGCCGTTCGCCTTGCCGATGCGCATGAGCGCAGGCGACAGCGTCGTGCCGGCGTCGATCGTGACACCGGCGATGACGACCCCCGCGGCATCCGCCACCTCGATCGGAACCGCACCGCCCACGGACGTGAGCGTCGCGTGTCCCATGCCGAGCACGACGGTGTCGGGGCGCTTGACGTCGATCGTCTTGGCGATGTCGTAGACGCCGGGCGTCAGCAGCAGGTGCTTGCCGCGGGCGAGGTTGGTGTTGATGACCTGCGCCGAGTCGCCCGGCTTCGCGATGTAGAAGTCGCTGATCGGGATGCTGCGTCCCGCCGTCTCTCCGTCGGCCCACGAGACGCCGCTCGTGCCGTGCTGAGCCGAGGGCACCCGCACGGCGTAGCGCCCGTCGGCGCCGACGTAGAGGTACGGCTTCTCCCGCGAGACGGGCGTCGAGTCGATCGTCGTGTAGGTCTGCGATGGGAAGCCGGCGTCGTCCGGGGCGCCTACGACGCCCGAGAAGACCTGATTCCAGACGCCGTTGGTCCAGTTCGCGACCTCGCTGTTGCGCGTGAGCCACTGCTGCTGCGAGCCGTTGATCGTGACGGGCAGGCGGGAGTCGGCGATGAACCCACCGCTCGCATACTGCGGCCCGGCCGTGCAGTAGTCCATGAGCGACAGGTTGCCGCCCGAGATGTCGAGGCGACGCAGCGAGACCGCCTGCGACACGGCCCAGAAGTTCGTGCCGGTGCGGCACGCGCGCTCGGCAGCCTGCACGTCGATGCTCAGGTTCGACAGCGTGCGCCAGAAGTTCGTCAGCGCGATGCAGTTCGACGTGCCGCCGCCGTCCAGGCACCGGTTGTAGACCTCGACCGCGCCCGTGATCGTGACGTCCTCGGGCGAGGCGCCGAGGCCCGCGACCTCCGTGTAGTAGCCGACCTCGAACCGCAGCGGCTGGGCCGGCGTGCCGTACTCGCCGGGCAGGAAGTACACGGCGTGCCGGGCCGACGACATCTCGGCGTCGCGCTGCTCGTCGGCGAGGGCGTCGACGGCCGCCTGGATGCTGTCGAGTGGCGTGTCGGGGCTGAAGACCGTGACGTTCGGACCGAAGTCCGGATTCGTCGGGTCGATCTGCTGGGGTGGTGCGGCCTGGGCGGGCGTCGCGACGAGCGCTCCTGCCAGAAGGGCCGCACCGGCCGACATCGACACGATGGTTCGCGTGCGACGCCGGCGGTGGCGCAGGGATTCGGGGCGGGGGATCATGCGGGGGAGTTCCTCTCCGTTGAGGTCCCCACGGCGGACACCGTGGTTACTTACCGCACAGTAACCAATTCTTCGGAGCGGGGACAAGACCCGATGCCGCCCGTTGCGGCGCGGCAATGGGCCGGAATGACGCCATCGGACCGCCGTCCACCAGCCGGGTGTGTGCGACATCGGACCCGCCGAGATCCGCAAGCGCCGGATGTCGGGGTCCGTCGGGCTTGCGGCATCCGTCGTCTTCCTGATCCTGGCGTTCGTCTTGCGGCTCGGCGGCCCGATGCCTCGATAGTCTGCGCGGATGAGTTCCGTCGACCGCCGCCTCCTTCCGATCTGGGTCTGGTTCTCGATCGGTGCCGGGGGAGCCCTCGTCGGCCTGCTCCCGTGGCTCGTGACGGGCGCGCGGCTGCCGTTGCAGAACCTCGCTGCCGACCAGTCGACGACCGTTACCCCGTTCGCACTCCTGCCCTTCAGCCAGTACTTCCTCGCGACGATCGTCGCGCTGCTGGTCGTCGGTGCGGCCGCCGCGGGGATCGCGGGTCGAGCCCTGGGCGAGCGCCGCCCGCGCTTCGGCACGGCGGCGCTGGTGTTCGGGATGCTCGCGGTGCAGCTCGTCGCGATCGTGCAGTCGTCCGTCGTGACAGTGGCGTCGCTCGAGCGTTCGACGCGCACCGCGGTCTACGCCGGTGCGGTCGTCGCGGTGATGATCGTGTCGATCCTGGTGGGCCTGCTCGTGGGGCTGCTCATCGCGCGCGCACCCGTCCCCGGCGCCACGATCGGACTGGCGCTCGCCGCGATCGTCTCGGCGTCGTGGGCGGGCGCGGCCCTGCGCGAGGTCCTCCTTCTCGGCCCGAACGAGCTCGTCCAGGTCATCTCGTTCGTCCTGCGCTGGATGCCCGGCCTGCTCGTGGGTTGCGCGATCGCGTGGTGCGGCTTCCGCACGGGCGGGCGCATCGCCGCCGTCATCGTGAGCCTCGCCGCGCTGTGGATCGGACCCGCCTTCTTCACGGCCGTGTCGGCGGCGGCCGGGACGCGCGTGCTCGCCGCCTATCCGCGCGAGATGGCCGATTACGCGGTGCAGGTGTTCCTCATGGCGCTCACGCTGCCCGAGCTCGTGCTCCCATCACTGGTGGTCGCGCTCGTGGTCGGCGTCGCGGGATCGCTTCTGCTCGACCGGCTCCGCCGCAAGGACCCGGGCAGCGCGGCCCCCGCCGCGACGGCCTCCGAGTCCGTGCCCGCCCCGTAGTGCTCCGCCCCTCTCGCGCCCCGGCCTCGCGCGTCGCCCGCCGTCCCCACCGTCGCCCGGCGCGCCCCGCCCTCGGCGCCCCTCGCCCATCCCGGTCCCCGAGCTCGCCGAGGGGTCGCCCCGCAACCGAGCGCAGCATCCATCGCCCGCAGGCATTACATTGAGCGCACGGTCATTCCTGGGGGCCGCAGGCTGCGTGCGTGGAACGCGCCGGTCATTCCCGACTCGAGGAGGACGAGATGGCTCGCACGCCCGCCGGATGGTACGAGATACCCGGGGGAGGCAAGCGGTTCTGGGACGGGCGCGAGTGGACGCCCGACGTCCTGGGCGCGCCGTCCAAGGAGGCCGAGTACGCCGGCCTCGCGCCCGACCTGGCACCCCCGCAGACGCTCGTCGTGCCGTCCGCAGCGCCGACCCAGCCGGTCTACGCTCACCAGGCCTACGACCGGCCCGCGTATGCGGAGCCGGCGTACGCCCAGCCGGTATACGCCCAGCCGGTCACGCCGCCGGGCTGGTATCCGAGCCCATCCGGTGCGATGCAGTGGTGGGACGGACGCGCGTGGGGCCCGCTCGCGCCGCCGAACACCGTCGTGGTGCGCCCGGCCAAGGAGAGCGGCATCGCCTACCTGTTCTGGTTCCTCCTGGGCGGTGTGGCGGGTCATCGGTTCTACCTCGGCCTCACCGCGTCCGCCGTGATCTTCAACCTCGTCTGGTGGGGCGGCTGGCTGCTGTCGCCGCTGCTCATCGGCATCCCTCTCGTCATCGCCGGCGGCATCTGGCTGCTGGTCGACCTGTTCGTGATCCCGTCCCTCGTCCGCTCGACGAACGCCGCGCGCGGCTTCTACCGCTAGCTCCCGCCCGCCTTCCGTGAGACGGATTCGCGGCAGGCGATAAGCCATGCGGCCTACCCTTGGCGCAGAACAGCAGGCCGACTCCTGACGGACAGGGGGCACGATGGCCGGATCCGGACACGATTCGGTGACGGGGTTGGACGACCGCACGCTCGGGCGCATCGACCTCATCCTCTTCGACGCCGATTACCGCGACGCCAAGGCAGCCCTCGAGGACACGTGGCGGGTCGCCGTCCTGGCCTCGGACCCCCGCACACTCACCGACCATGAGCGCGCGCGGGCAGCGGCGGTGCGCGACGCGAACGAACGACGCGACCCTGTCGCGGCGAAAGTCCGGGCGTCGAGCACGCGGCATCGCGCCCTCCTGGGCGTCGCATTCGTGCTCGGCGTGGTCGCCGTGGCGCTCGTCGCCACGCCGCGCAATGGCCCATTGGGACTGCAGGGGCTGCTGCCCGCCGGACTCTGCGCGGTGCTCTCGGTGTCGCTCCTCTGGTGGCTCGAACCGCGCCGCGCGAACGGATCGCTCTGGGGATCGCGCGTCCCTGCGGTCATCCACCTGATATTCGGGATGCTGTGGCTCCTGGTCGCCGCATATGTCCTGGCGTTCCGCTGGGGAGAGCTCGATCCGTATCGAGCACTCCCACAGACGACGGGCCTCACGCTGCTCGCATGCGCCGGCGTCGCGGCGGTCATCCTGTGGTTCCACGCGCTCCGAGCTGACCGCTCAGGACGTCAGACGGGGATCGCCCGGCTCACGGGCGACCTCCTCGATCCGCGCGACGAGCCGGAGGTCTACGAAGCTCTCGATCGATGGTGGGCGACCGCCGGGCCGGAAGCGATGCGGCGTGACGGGGTTCGCCTGCGACGAGTGCGCACGGAGGTTCTCGGCCGCCTGAGGCTCGCCATGCTCATCACCGAGCGGGACGAGCGGGCGGCATCCTGGACGTCCGAACCCACGCGATGGATCGAGCGTCGACGGTGAAAGCCTCGTCACCCCGAGTGACAAAGGCTCCGACTCGGCAGCGATACGCCGCCAGCACGTTCCTGCATCGATCTGGGCGCGGCTGCGCGTGGCGGTCTTGGCGCTAGGCGGGAGGGCCCGTCACCGGCGAACTGCCCGTCCACCGCCCCGCGGTGGGACAGCCGGCTCAGCCGCTGCGACCGGGAAGAGCATCCGGACGACCGCGTAGCCGATGACTGCGCCGACGAGCTGCGCCCCGATGAACGGCAACGCGGAGGAGGGAGCGATTCCCGCGAAGGTGTCGCTGAACATGCGGCCGATGGTGATGGCGGGGTTCGCGAAGCTCGTGGACGAGGTGAAGAAGTATGCCGCGCCGATGTATGCGCCGACGGCCGGCGCAGCGAGGTGCGAGCGTTCGGTCCGTACCAGCGCGAAGATCAGCACGATGAGTCCGGCGGTCGCGACGACTTCGGACAGCAGGAGGGGCCACCCTGAGCGATCGGCTGTGCTCCAGGCGATCGCCGGGGCGGCGAACATCACGTTGGCGAGCAGTGCGCCCACGATGCACCCGAGAACCTGGACGGGCAGATACGCCGCTGCGGTCGACCACGTCCGGCGATGGAGCGCGATGTCGACGAGGGTGACCACGGGGTTGAAATGCGATCCCGAGACCGTCGCGAAGACGAGGATCAGAACCGCCAGTCCGAGGGCGGTGGCGAACGCGTTCTCGAAGAGCTGCAGGCCGACGTCGGTGGGCGAGAGGCGCTGCGCGGCAATGCCGGACCCGATGACGACGGCGGCGAGTCCCGCGCTGCCGAGGAACTCGCCGGCAGCGGCGCGAACGGTGTGCGTCACGACGCGACGAGGAGCTGGGAGACGCGGTCCAGTGCGCCGGGCACGAGCGTGAAGTACGCCCACGTGCCGCGCTTGCTGCGCGTCAGGAACCCTGCCGTCGTCAGAATCTTGAGGTGGTGCGACACCGTCGGCTGGCTGAGTCCGACCGGCTCGATGAGGTCGCAGACGCAGGCCTCGGAGTTCTCCGAGGCGGCGACGATGGACAGCAGCCGGAGGCGAGTCGGATCCGCCAGCGCCTTCATGGTCGTGGCGAGCCGGTCGGCTTCTTCGGCGGTGAGGGGCTCGCGAACGAGGGGAGCGCAGCACACGCCGGTGGTGATGTCCGTCACGTCGAGCATCGTGGTCATATATCGAGGCTAGTCGATATTGACAGATGTCGATACGTAGGTTCAGTATCGAGGTATCGAAGTTCATCGATATCCGTTGGAGGACGTTGTGACCCTACTCGACCTGACACCCCGCGTTCGTGCAGCCGGCCCGCTTTCGGCTCTGCCTGTCGCGATCATCGGCGCGGGGCCGATCGGCTTGGCCGCCGCGGCGAATCTGGTCGAGCGCGGCATCGACTTCGTCGTCTTCGAGGCGGGCGATGAGGTGGCGGCCAGCGTGCGGGCCTGGGGTCACACGCGTCTGTTCTCTCCATGGAAGCATCTCGTGGATCCCGCGTCGCGCCGCCTGCTCGAGGAGCGCGGGTGGGAACTGCCGGATCCTGAGCGCGCGCCGACAGGGACAGAACTCGTCGAGAAGTACGTCTCCCCGCTCGCTGCCGTCGAGGAGATCGCTCAGCGGATCCGCACCGGCGTCGAAGTGATCGGCGTAACCCGCGAGGGGATGGACCGCACCCGGACCGCCCGCCGCGCCGTCACCCCCTTCGCGGTGCGCATCCGGACGGCGAACGGCGACGTGGAGGACGTTGCTGCGCGCGCGGTGATCGACGCATCCGGCACGTACACGTCTCCGAATTCGCTCTCCTCGAGCGGGCTTGAACTGCTGGGGATGGCAGACATCGCCGACCGTGTCACTCCAGCGCTTCCCGATGTGCTCGGCAAGGATCGCGCCGCGTTCGCGGGCCGACGGGTAACCGTCGTCGGCGCCGGGCACTCCGCCGCCAACACGCTGCTGGCGCTGGTGCAGCTCGCGAGTGAGGAAGCCGGCACCACGGTGACCTGGCTGATCCGCAACGCGAAAGCCGTCCGCGTATCCTCTTCGCCCGACGATGAGCTCATCGGTCGCGCCAACCTCGGAAGCCGCGTCGACCGAGCCGTCGAGCGGGGCGACATCGCCCTCGTCGACGGCTTCGAGATCATCCGAGCCCGCCGCACAGGCGACGCCGTCGAACTGGTCGGACATCACCGCGGTGACGTCGTGACCCACGAGGCCGACATCGTCGTGAATGCCACCGGGTTCCGGCCGAACCTCGACATCCTCCGAGAGATCCGACTCGAGCTCGATGAGATCGTCGAGGCGCCCAAGCGGCTCGCACCCCTCATCGACCCGAACGTGCACTCCTGTGGCAGCGTCGAGCCCCATGGCTTCCGCGAGCTGGCCCACCCGGAGCAGGGGTTCTTCATCGTCGGGATGAAGTCATACGGGCGGGCGCCGACGTTCCTGCTCGCCACGGGCTACGAGCAGGTGCGTTCGGTGACGGCATGGCTGAGCGGCGACACCGCGTCCGCGTCGAACGTCGAACTCGTGCTTCCCGCAACGGGTGTCTGCTCGACGGACGCCGGCAACGGCGGTGGATGCTGTTGATGGCGGAAGTGCGCGAGATGGCCGCCGCTGACTGGCGGGCGGTCGAGGAGATCTACGCACAGGGGATCGAGGACGGGGAGGCGACCTTCGAGGTCGCCACCCCGACCTGGCAGAGCTTCGACGCCGGGAAGCCGCCCGGACTGCGGTTCATCGCCGCCGACGAGAGCGGCGCTCTTCTCGGTTGGATCGCCGCCTCGCCGGTGTCCTCCCGCCCGGCGTACCGCGGCGTCGTCGAGCACTCGGTCTACATCGACCGCAGCGCTCGTGGACAAGGAGTCGGTCGCCGCCTCCTCGACGTGTTCATCGACGCTGCCGAGGATGCGGGGATCTGGACGATCCAGTCCAGCATCTTCCCGGAGAACGCCGCGAGCCTCAGACTGCATGAGGCGGCGGGCTTCCGGGTGGTGGGCCGGCGCGAGCGCATCGCGCGGTCCGGCATCGGCCCGCACGCCGGCGCGTGGCGCGACACGCTCTTGATCGAGCGGCGCAGCGACACGGTCCAGAGCGACTGAAGCAGGGACGGCCCGCCATTCACCGGTGCCCCCATGGTCGATAGACTCGCGTCTATGGATCCCGCGACGAGCTTCGCCTCCTTGGGAGATCCGACCCGCATTCGCATTCTTCGGTTGATCCGCGACTCCGCGGATGGGCGGGCTCTGGTCGGCAGGCTCGCGGAAGCGCTGGAGCTTCGACAGCCGACAGTCAGCCACCATGTGAAGGTGTTGCACGATGACGGCATCGTCGTGCGCGAGCCTGAGGGGCGCCGCGTCTGGTACTGGATCGCAGACGAGCATGCAGATCGTGTCGACGCGCTTCTCGGCGGCGGCTTGGAGCCCGCGCGGCAACCGGACCTCGAGCGAATCGCCCGCGATCTTTCGCTCCGCTTTCGCGGCGTGTTCAGCCCAGAGACCGTCCACGCCACGGTGCTGGAGAGCTGCCGGCTGCTGGTCGGCAGCTCGCGGTCTCCGGTGCTGGCCAGCCGCACGGCGACGTTCGCCGCAACGCGCTTGGAAGCGCTCAGCCACGAGATCGCGCACGCGCCCGCGGTGCCCACGGTGCTCTTCGTGTGCGTGCAGAACGCCGGCCGCTCACAGATCGCGGCGGGCATACTCCGGCAGCTCGCGGGCGATCGAGTCGCCGTGAGGACCGCGGGTTCGGAGCCGGCGAGCGACGTGCGCCACAGCATCGCGGCGGCGCTCGAAGAGATCGGCGTATCGCTCGGCGGGGAGTTTCCCAAGCCGCTCACCGACGAGGTCGTCCGCGCCGCCGACGTCGTCGTCACGATGGGATGCGGCGATGCGTGCCCGGTCTACGCCGGCCGACGGTACCTGGATTGGGACCTGGACGACCCGGTCGGCAAATCGCCGGAGCGGATTCGTGCGATCAGGGACGACATCGAGGTCCGCGTGCGCGGTCTGCTCGTGGAGTTGTTCCCCGAACGTTCATCTGATCCGGCTCGATAGTCATATAGATAGCGGTCTATGCTTTCAGGAAGAGAAAGAGAGACCGCCATGAGTGAAAAGCCCACCGTTCTGTTCGTGTGCGTCCACAACGCCGGCCGTTCGCAGATGGCCGCCGGGTATCTGCGCGCCCTCGGCGGCGACGAGGTCGAGGTGCTCTCCGCGGGGTCCGCGCCCAAGGACGTCATCAATCCCGTGGCCGTCGAAGCGATGGCGGAAGAAGGCATCGACATCGCAGGCAACACCCCCAAGGTGCTGACGGTCGACGCCGTCAAGGAATCGGATGTCGTCATCACGATGGGCTGCGGCGACGCGTGCCCGATCTTCCCGGGCAAGCGCTACGAAGACTGGGAGCTCGACGACCCGGCCGGTCAGGGAATCGAGGCGGTGCGTCCCATTCGTGACGAGATCCGCCGGCGAATCGAGGCGCTGATCGATGATCTGCTTCCGGAGCGGGTGGCGCAGGCCTGAACGCAAGATGTGAAATGGCGCCGCCCCTTCGGGACGGCGCCATTTCACAGTGCGGAGGATGGGGGATTCGAACCCCCGAGGGCTTTCACCCAACACGCTTTCCAAGCGTGCGCCATAGGCCACTAGGCGAATCCTCCGGAAGCCACAAGGGCCAGAGGACATCCTACCTGCTGCCGGGCGGCGGGCCGAACGCGGCTCAGGTGCGCGCGCCTCTCGAGCCCGCGCTCGCGTAGACCGACCCCGGCCGCACGACGAGCGATCTCGGCAGGATGACGCCGCGGAGGCGGCGCATGGAGGGCAGGTGCTCGAAGAGCGCGGCGCGGACGGAGGCCGCGGCATCCGCCATCGAACCGTCCACCGAATCGGAGGCGATCTCGGCGTAGCTCGTGCGCTCGATCGCGGCGACGAGCCGCGTCGTCGCGGCCAGCGGCGCGCCGTGCTCGTCGATGAGGCGCCTTCCGAGGGCGCGGGGCGACTCGCTCGCAGGGGCCGCGATGCCCAGGTCGATCGCGGCGTCCTGCACGACGGTCCACGCTGCGACCGCGTCGCCGCGGGCAGCCGCGGCGAGCATGCGGCGCGTGCGAGCGCCCTGGATGAGCGCCGGAATCGACAGGGCCACGAGCGCTGCGACGAGGGCACCGAACATCGGCAGCGGATTGACGGTCGTGCTGGAGGAATCGGCCTGCGAGACAGAGGGGTCGTCGAGCGAGCGCTCGGCCTCGGGGAGGAGCGCCGACGCGGACGGCGTGGGCCCGTCCAGCGGGTCGCGGACGTCGCCCGGGTTGTCGGCGAGCGTCGCGGCGGGTGAGAAGGTCGTGGGCACGCCGAGGCCGACGGTGGGCTCGAACGGGACCCAGCCGATGCCGTCGAAGTAGACCTCGGGCCACGCGTGCAGCTGGCTGCTCATGACCGTGTACACGGTCTGCCGGTCGACGGCGTCCGTCGTGGCGGTGCCCGGGAGGAACCCGACGACGATGCGCGAGGGCATTTCGAGCGTCCTCGCCATGAGCGCGAAAGCCGAGGCGAAGTGCACGCAGTACCCTTCCTTCGCCTCCAGGAATCGCGCGACAGCCTGCGCCCCGCTGCCGTCGAAGCGGTCCTCGACGGGCGCGTCGAGGGAATACCGGAAGCCGCTGCTGCGGAACCACCGCTGCAGCATCGCGAGGGCGTCGTAGTCGTTCTGCGCTGTCGCGGTCACCTCGCGGGCCGTCTGCTCGATGATCTCGGGCATGCCGCCCGGCAGCGCCTTCGTCTCCTCGCGCAGCTGCTCGCCGACGGCCGATGCGGCCCGGATCTGCTCCAGCGACGGTCGCGGCACGTGCGTGACGACCGCGTACTCCTGGCCCGCCGTGGACGTCGTGCGCGACACGACGGTGCGGTTGTAGGGGACGGCCTCCCAGTCGCCCTCGAGCCCCGTGACGCCGACGGCAGGGAACGGCACCGGCAGCCACGGCGAGACGAGGTCCTGCACGGAGACGATCGTCGTGTACTCCGTCACGCGGATGTCGGCGGTCACCTCGGGCTCGTCGAGGCCGAGTTCGCTTCCGAGCGGCACGGACCGCACGCGGTCGGGCTCCCAGATCGCTCCGTCGAACTCCGAGAGCGTCGCGGCGCGCAGATACGGTGCTCCCGCCATCGACGACCGGACGGTCAATGCAACAGTCTCCCGCGGCCGGCGAAGGTCGTCGCCGAGCTGCAGCGACACGTCGATGCCGGGACCTGCGCCGATCCCGCCGCTGCCGGCCTGGATGGCCGGCTGGGGGAGCAGCGGGGAGGCGACGATCGCGACCACGACGGCGATCGCGCCGATGCCGAGGGCCGTTGCCGTGGCACCGCCCGCGCGCGACGCATCGCGCGGTGGCTTCGGCTCGCGCGCGCGGGTCTCGGCGCGGAGGAGGAAGAGCACGGCGCCCGCCAGCAGCACGAAGGCGGGCACGTCGACGCCCCGCGGCACCGCGATCGAGGGAATGAGCGAGACCGCGATGAGTCCGACGGCGGCGAGCAGCGGCATCCGTGCCGTCAGCACGACGTGGTCGACGATGATCGCGAGCGCCGCCGTGGCACCCACGATGAGGAAGGCGAGCTCGGGCCCCGCGTCGAGCGGCGCGGCGCCGAGCGCGATCTCCTGCGACGCGGCGGCCAGCGCCTCGGGGACGGCGCGGAGCGTGCTCGGGGTCGGCACGAAGAACAGCAGCGCCGTGTCGCGGAAGAAGAGGAACGTCAGCGCGAGCGCCCACGCGGCGAGCTCGAGCAGGCTCACGGCGACGGCGGGCAGACGGTAGCGCCGTGCGACGAAGCCCACGGCGAGGATGATCGCGGTCAGCACCGTCGCCCCGAGCAGCCATGGCCACGGCCGTACGACGCCCGTGACGGGGAGCAGCGCCGCGAAGATCGCGACGAAGACGCCGATCGTCATGCCGAGATCCGGGGGGCGTCGCAGCTCGCGCTCGTCGGCGGGCCGCTGCCTGCCCACGTGGACGCTGCCGTCGGCCTGCACCCGCTCAGCGGAACGCACGGCTCACCCCCCGCTCGACGACGGCGGTCCATGCGCTCGCCATTTCGGAGAACGGCGGGACGGATGCCGCATGCCACCCGGCATCGAGCGCACGCCCCAGCGCGTCCTGCGTGGGCGAGACGGCGAGCAGGATCGGCAGCGAGCTGTGGTGGACGATGGGCGCGATCGCGTCCGCGTCCGCGCGGTCGAACCGGCCGGTCACGAGGACGACGGGACCCGTCATGACGCCGAGGAAGACCTTCGACAGTCGCTGCAGATGGTCGTCCTTGCGGGCCGTGAGCGTCGCGAAGTGCGTGCGGACGTCCTCGACGGCCGTCATGTCGCCGCCGTCGATGTGCTCCGCGAGCGGAGTGCCGTCGGTGTCGATGATGTCGACGGCGTAGCCGTCCTGCACGAGGCGCGTCAGGACCGAGATCGCGATCGAGACGGCGGTCTCGAATCCCGGGTCGGAGCCCGTCGAGGCCAGCGCATCGGCCGTGTACCGCAGCACGCCGCGATCGAGCACGACGACGGCATCGGGCGTCGACTCCTGCTCCTCCTGGCGCACCATGAGGTCGCCGCGGTGCGCCGACGCGCGCCAGTGGATGCGGCGCATCGAGTCGCCCGGGACGTACGGCCGTGCCACGAGATTGTCGGCGCCCTGCCCGAGGTGGTTGGTCTGCGAGTGCAGCGTGCCGCCGGCGTCGCCGAGCAGGTTGATGAGGGGCGAGAGCTCGATCGAGGCCGGCGCGATCGTCACCTTGGCGTGATCGGCGAAGGTCATGCGGCGGCGCGCGAGTCCGAAGGGATCCATCGACGTCACGGTGAGGGGCCCGAGGGAATGGATGCCGCGCCGTACGCCCGTCACGGTGTACTCGAGCTCGACCGACTTCTCGGCTCCGCGGAAGCCCGAGCCGATCGCGGGGAACGAGCCGCGCGCGACCCCGCCCACGCCGAGCGGCAGCGCGTCCTGCCACGTTCCGGGAGCCGTCGGGAAGGGCGAGCGCACGCCGACGCGCGTGACGACCGTCGACGTGCGGCCGACCGTGCCGACATCGGGGGAGAGGGACCGCGTGACGCGATCGGTGCGGCGCACGAGGTGCAGCGACACCCATGCGGCGACGAGGACGCCGAGGAGCAGCATCCCGAAGTACATCAACTCGACGACTCCGAGCTCGTTCGCGACGATGAAGCACGCGATGCCGAGTGCGAGGGCCCCCGAGCCGCGCACCGTGAACGGCCACAGGCGTCTCATGACGACCTCGCGGCGCTGGGGGGATGCACGGCGGTCTCCTGGCTCAGGGACGCGCGGCGATCGGCACGCGCACGCTCTGTGCGATGCGCTCGAGGATCAGGGTGACGGCGTCGGCGCCCGAGCGGACCCGCGAGCCGCCCGCCGCGCGGGTCGGGATGAGCCGGTGCGCGAACACCTGCACGAGAAGGGCGGTGATGTCGTCGGGGATGACGAACTCCCGCCCGTCGAGAGCCGCCCACACCTTCGCGGCGCGGACGAGCTGGAGCGTCGCGCGGGGGCTCGCGCCCAGGCGCAGGTCGGAGTGCGCGCGCGTCGCGTGCGCGAGCGCGACGGCGTAGTCCTCGATCGTCGGGGCGACGTGCACGGCGCGGGCCCAGGCCACGAGACGCGAGACCTCGGCGGCCGAGGCGACGGCGCGCAGCGCCTCGAGAGGGTTGACGGTGTCGCGCTGGCGCAGCATGAGCGCTTCGGACCGCGCGTCGGGGTAGCCCATCGAGATGCGCATCATGAACCGGTCGCGCTGCGCCTCGGGCAGCGCGTAGGTGCCCTCCATCTCGAGCGGGTTCTGCGTCGCGACGACGAGGAACGGGTCCGGGAGCGGATGCGAGTGCCCGTCGACCGTGACCTGGTGCTCCTCCATCGCCTCGAGCAGGGCCGACTGCGTCTTGGGGGATGAGCGGTTGATCTCGTCGGCGATCACGATGTTCGCGAAGATCGCGCCGGGCTTGAACTCGAACTCGCGCTCGAGCGGGTTGAAGACGCTGACGCCCGTGACGTCGCCGGGCAGCAGATCGGGAGTGAATTGGATGCGGCGCACCGTCGCGTCGACGGAGGCCGCGAGCGCCCGCGCGAGCATCGTCTTGCCGACACCCGGGACGTCCTCGATGAGAAGATGCCCCTCGGCGAGGAGGCACACGAGCGCCGAGCGCACGGCGTCGGGCTTGCCGTCGATGACACTGCCGACGGCATCCGTGATGCGCCCGGTCATGCGGGCGAATGCGTCAGCGTCGATCTCGTCGCTGTCCGCCGCCGTGGCTTCCGTCGTCGCCGTATCCGCCACCGCGACCTCCCCGGTCCCACCGTCGTTCTGGGGGCGCCATCGCCCTTGTCCTGATCCTAATCGCGTGGGCGGTGCTGTGGGCCTGAGAGATCGCTGGGCAGGGGGTCCGCCGATCGGGGCCCGCCCGGCGATTCTCGCTCGCAGATCCTCGCCCCGGATCGATGCAGGCAGCATCATGTGCGTATGAGCGAACCGGCATCAGACTCGCCGAAGCGCGGGTCGCGGACCACGATGATCGTGCTGATCGCCGTCGTCGCGGTGGTCGTCATCGTCGCGCTGATCGCGGTCTTCGCGCGCAGCGCCCCCGCGCAGTACGACGAGGGCACGCCCGAGGGGGTCGTGCAGCGCTATTCGCAGGCTGTCGTCGACGGCGACGTCGACACGGCGATCGACTATCTCGTCCCCGAGATCGCGGACGACTGCGAGCAGACCTCGGCCGGCACCGAGGATCGGCGCGTGACGCTGCTCGAGACCACCGTGCGCGACGACTCCGCTCGCGTCGAGGTGCTGATCGCGACCGTCTACGGGTCGGGGCCGCTCGGCACGAGCGAGTACGAGAACGAGGGCGTCTTCGAACTCGAGCGCACGGGCGGCGACTGGCTCATCTCTGCCACGCCGTGGGAGTTCGTCGTGTGCGCACAGACAGAGCCGCGCTGATGGCCGGGCCGGGGCGGGCGCAGACGGCCGTGCGCCGCATCATCGTCTATGTCATCCTGTTCGCGCTCGTCGTCGTCGCGGCGATCGGGCTCACGGGACTCCTCGAGCGCGCGGTCGGCGCGGGTCAGGTGCTCACCTCGGGCGATTCGGGGCTCGCGCGCTCGCTCGCCTTCACCGTCATCGGACTCCCGCTCGCGGGCCTGCTGTGGTGGTGGCAGCGGCGCCGGTTCGCCGAAGCGGACGAACGACGGTCGCTCGTCTGGGCGCTCTACCTCGCTGCGATGTCGACGACGGCGCTCATCACCGCGAGCGTCGGGCTGTCGACGGCGGCCGCGGAAGGCATCGAGGGACGATGGGATGCCGGTGCCGCAGCCTCCGCCGTCGTGTGGAGCGCCGTCTGGCTCTGGCACCGGCATATGCGGCGCAGCGCCGCCACGGCGCCCGCGCGGCTGCCGTACGTCCCGGTGTCGCTCGGCGCGCTGTACGGACTGGCGGTCGCCGCAATCGGTGTGATCACGGCGCTCGCCGCGCTCATCGAGGCGGCCCTCTCGCTGGGCGGCGAGGTGCTCGTCTCGTCGCAGTCGTGGTCGACGGCGGCGGCGCAGGCACTCGCGTGGGCGCTCGTAGGCGCCGTCGTATGGTGGTGGCACTGGTTCGTCGAGGGCGGACGCGATGCGCCGGGCTCGTTCGCGCCGGTCGTGCTCGTCATCGTCGTGGGCGCCGCGGCGGCCACGACCCTCTACGCGACGGGCTTCGCCCTCTTCACGCTCCTGCGCGTGCTCTTCGATGACGATCCCGTCGCAGAGGTCATGGCGTCGCTCGACGTCGCGATCGCCGCCGCGCTCATCGGCGGCATCGTGTGGGCCTATCACGCGCAGGTCGTCGCCCGCCGCTCGGAGGGTGTGCGGCGGGGTGCGCGACTGCTCGTCTCGGCCGTCGCCCTCATCGGCGCCGCGAGCGGGTTCGGCGTCGTGATCAACGGGCTCCTCGCGACGCTGTCGCCCAACCTCGTCGACGACGACCCGCGCACACTCCTGCTCGGCGGCCTGAGCGCGCTGGTCGTCGGTGCGCCCGCATGGTGGTTCGCGTGGCAGCCGACGCGCGCCGCCTCGGCGGACGATGCGGCCGACCGCGCTCGCCGCGTCTACCTCGTCACGATCTTCGGGGCGAGCGCCGTCGTCGCGATCGCGGCGGTCCTCATCATCGGCTTCCGCGTCTTCGAGTTCGCGCTCGGCGCGGGCGGCGCGGCAGGCCTCATCGAGCGCATCCGCGCCCCGTTCGGCCTGCTCGTCGCGACGGCCGTCGTCTTCGCCTACCACTTCGCGGTCTGGCGGCACGATCGCGCGATCGCGAAGCCGGCAGCCGCCGTCGCGACGGTGGGCCGGGTCGTCCTCGTCGCGGCCGCGGAATCGGGCGAGCTCGTGCGCGGCATCCGCTCGGCGACCGGCGCGTCCGTGTCGGTGTGGCACGAGAGCGGGGCCCCCGGCGGCGCCGGGCTCGGCGACGTCGACCTCCCCGCCGTGCTCTCGGCGATCGAGGGGTTGTCGGCGCCGAGCGTTCTGATCCTCGCCGAGACGGGCGGGGGAGTGCGGGCGATCCCGCTTGACGAGGCCGCGGCACTCGCCTCGTCGGCGAACGGCTAGACTGTTCTCAGCTCTCCGCGTGACGGCATCCAGGCCAACTCCCCCAGGACGGAAACGTAGCAAGGGTAACCAGGCTCTGCCGGGTGCGCGGAGAGTCTTACTTTTTCCCGGGGCTTCTCTCGACGTCGTGATTTCTCCGGGTGACCGCCTGGCCGCGGCACCCGCCCGCCCATAGGCTGGGCCGCGTGGCGCAGAGCATCTTCATCACCTCGGCAGAAGGTCACTCGGGCAAGTCCACCATCGCGCTGGGGGTGCTCGACGCCCTGAGCCACGCGACGCCGCGGGTCGGGGTGTTCCGCCCCATCGCGCGGTCGACGCGCGAGCGCGACTACGTCCTCGAGATGCTGCTCGACCACGACGGCGTCGACCTCGACTACGACCTGTGCGTCGGCGTCACGTACGACGACGTGCGTCAGGATCCGGATGCCGCGCTCGCGACGATCGTCCAGCGCTACAAGACCGTCGAATCCCAGTGCGACGCCGTCGTCATCGTCGGCAGCGACTACACCGATGTCGGCAGCCCGACCGAGCTCGGCTTCAACGCGCGCATCGCCGCGAACCTCGGCGCGCCGGTCCTGCTCGTCGTCAACGGACGCGGCAGCGAGGGCGAGCACCTCGGCACGTCCTCGCCCCGCACGCCGGAGGAGATCGGACAGCTCGCGGCCCTCTCGCTCGCCGAGCTCGCGCACGGCCGCGCCGGCCTGTTCGCCGTCGTCGTCAACCGCGCCGACCCCGCGAGCCTCGTTGACACGGTCACCGCGGTGCGCACGGTCGTCGACGCGACGGCGACCCCCGAGCGCGCGACGGCCGTCGGCACCGTGGGCGTGTGGGTCCTGCCGGAGGACCGACTCCTGGTCGCGCCGTCCGTCCGCGATGTCATGCGCTCCGTCGACGGGAAGGTGCTCAAGGGTGAGCCGCAGATGTTCACCCGTGAAGTGCTCGAGGTCGTCATCGCCGGGATGTCGCTCGTCAACGTGCTGCCGAGGCTCGTCGACGGCGCCCTCGTCGTCATCCCCGCCGACCGTGTCGAGGTGCTGCTCGCGACGCTGCTCGCGCAGCGGTCCGGCACCTTCCCCTCCGTCTCGGGGATCGTCCTGAACGGCCCCTTCCCGCTGCCCGACGACATCGACCGCCTCATCGACGGCCTCGGCGCGACGCTCCCGATCGTCACGACGGATCTGGCGACCTACGACGCGATCGTGAAGATCATGGCGGCGCGGGGACGGCTCGCCGCCGACTCGCAGCGCCGCTACGACACGGCCCTCGCGCTGTTCGAGAGCCACGTCGACACCGAGGCGCTCGTCCGGTCGCTGGGCCTCGCGCGCTCGACCGTCCTGACGCCGCTCATGTTCGAGTACGGCCTCATGGAGCGCGCCCGCGCGGATCGCCGGCACATCGTGCTGCCCGAGGGCGACGACGACCGCATCCTGCGCGCCGCCGCGAGCGTCCTCGCGCGCGGGATCGCCGACCTCACGATCCTCGGAGAGGAGATCGAGGTGCGCAGCCGCGCCCTCGAGCTCGGCCTCGACATCGCCGGGGCCACGATCCTGAGTCCCTTCGACGCCGTTCACGTCGACAGGTTCGCGCGCGAGTACGAGCGCCTGCGCGCCCACAAGGGAGTCACCTACGCGCAGGCCGCCGACACCGTGACCGACGTCTCGTACTTCGGGACGCTCATGGTGCATCTGGGCCTCGCGGACGGGATGGTCTCGGGCGCCGTGCACACGACAGCCCACACGATCCGGCCCGCGTTCGAGATCATCAAGACGAAGCCGGGCGTCTCGGTCGTCTCGTCGGTGTTCCTCATGGCGCTCGCCGACCGCGTGCTCGTCTACGGCGACTGTGCGGTGATCCCCGACCCCTCCGCGACTCAGCTCGCCGACATCGCCGTCTCGTCGGCCGCGACGGCCGCGCAGTTCGGCATCGATCCCAGGATCGCGATGCTGTCGTACTCGACGGGAGAGTCCGGATCCGGCGCCGAGGTCGAGAAGGTGCGCGAGGCGACGGCCCTCGTACGCGAGCGCGCCCCCGAGCTGCTCGTCGAGGGGCCGATCCAGTACGACGCCGCGGCGGACGCGGCGGTCGCGAAGGCGAAGATGCCGGAGTCGGATGTCGCGGGCCGCGCGACGGTCTTCGTGTTCCCGGATCTCAACACGGGCAACAACACCTACAAGGCGGTGCAGCGCTCGGCGGGCGCCGTCGCGATCGGGCCCGTCCTGCAGGGGCTCAACAAGCCCATCAACGACCTGTCGCGCGGCGCGCTCGTCGACGACATCATCAACACGATCGCGATCACCGCGATCCAGGCCCAGGGTGGGGGAGCCACGGCATGAGCGTCGTGCTGGTCGTCAACAGCGGTTCGTCCTCTTTC
Organism: Microbacterium sp. SS28; assembly: GCF_022761035.1. Classification (GTDB taxonomy): domain Bacteria; phylum Actinomycetota; class Actinomycetes; order Actinomycetales; family Microbacteriaceae; genus Microbacterium. The sequence goes on along the minus strand of NZ_JAKWJP010000001.1, from coordinate 603,571 downwards.
AAGTACCAGCTCATCGACATGCAGGCCGAGGTCGTCCTCGCGTCGGGGCTCGTCGAGCGCATCGGCGAAGAGGTGGGGGAGTCGCGGCACACCGTCTACTTCTCGGCCGACGAGGGGGAGCCCGCTCCCGCCGCGCGCGACGCGAAGTACACGCGCGAACTGCCGATCCCCGACCACACGGCGGGGTTCCGCGTCATGCTCGACGCGTTCGCCGAGCACGGCCCCTCGCTCGACGATCACGCGCCGACCGCCGTCGGGCACCGGGTCGTGCACGGCGGCGCCCGGTTCTTCGAGCCGACCCTCATCAGTCCGCTCGTCGAGATCAACATCGACGAGCTCTCGGTGCTCGCGCCGCTGCACAATCCCGGCGCGCTGCAGGGCATCAGGGCCGCGAAGGCAGACTTCCCCGATCTCCCGCACGTCGCGGTGTTCGACACGGCGTTCCACCAGACCCTGCCGCCCGCGGCCTACACGTATGCGATCGACCGCACGCTCGCCGAGGCGCATCGCATCCGCCGCTACGGCTTCCACGGCACATCGCACAAGTTCGTCTCGGAGGCCGCCGCGGCGTTCCTCGGCCGCCCGCTCGAAGAGCTCAAGCAGATCGTGTTCCACCTCGGCAACGGCGCGTCGGTCACGGCGGTCGACGGAGGCCGCTCGGTCGACACGTCGATGGGGCTCACGCCGCTCGAGGGACTCGTCATGGGCACGCGCTCGGGCGACATCGACCCCGCGGTCCTGTTCCATCTGGCGCGCCGCGCGAACTTCTCGATCGACGACCTCGACACGCTGCTGAACAAGCGCAGCGGCATCCTGGGCCTCGCCGGAGTCTCCGACATGCGCGATGTCGAGGACGGAGTGCAGCGAGGGGATGCCGCGGCCACACTCGCCTTCGAGGTGTACCTGCATCGCCTCCGCTCCTACGCGGGTGCGTACCTCGCCGAGCTCGGCGGCGCGGACGTCATCTCGTTCACGGCGGGCGTCGGTGAGAATTCGCCGCTCGTCCGCGCGGGTGCCCTCGAGACGCTCGGATTCGCGGGGGTCGAGATCGATCCCGAGCGCAACGAGGCGCGCGGGCGCGGCATCCGGGTCATCTCGACCGATTCCTCGCGCGTCACGGTGCTCGTCGTCCCGACGAACGAAGAGCTCGAGATCGCCCGGCAGGCGCTCGCCGCGGCAGAGGCCTGACGCTCTTCGTCGGACGATTGCAGCTTATTCGGACCAATCCTGCGATTCGGTCCGAATGAGGTGAAATGCTCCGAGGGACGTGCGGTGCGAGGGCGGACCCGGCATCCGTCACGCATCCGTAACGCGCGCATCCTCCTGCTGTCGGGAGCGGCGGACTACGCTGGCATGACGGCACGACGAAGAGCCGGCAGTCCGACCACCCGCTTCCTTTCTGGAGGTTCTGTGCCCGCTGACGCCCTGCCCGACCTGACCGGCTACGACGCCGTGCTCTTCGACCTCGACGGTGTGCTGACACCGACCGCGGAGGTGCATATGCACGCGTGGCGGACGATGTTCGAGGAGCTCTTCGCGGCGTGGGGCATCGATCCGGAGTACACGGATCGCGACTACTTCGAGTACCTCGACGGCAAGAAGCGCTACGACGGCGTCGCGAGCCTTCTGCACAGCCGCGACGTCGAGGTGCCATGGGGCGACCCGTCCGACGCCGTCGAGGCCGACACCGTGTGCGGCATCGGCAACCGCAAGAACGCCGTCTTCTCGCGCGTCCTGCGCACCGACGGCATCGAGCCCTACCCGGGCTCGATCGCACTGCTCGACGCGCTCGCCGTGGCAGGCACCCCCGTCGCCGTCGTGTCGAGCTCGAAGAACGCCGAAGAGGTGCTGCAGGTCGCGGGGATCCGCGAGCGGTTCCCGGTCGTGATGGACGGCGTCATCGCCGAGCGCGACCACCTGGCTTCGAAGCCTGCACCGGATGTCTTCCTCGAGGCCGCGCGCATGATGGGCGTCGAGCCCGCCCGCAGCGTAGCCGTCGAGGACGCGCTGAGCGGAGTGAAGTCCGCGGTTGCGGGCGGCTTCGCCCTCGTCGTGGGCGTCGACCGCGGCGTCGGGGCCGAGGTCCTGCGCGATGCGGGTGCACACATCGTCGTCCAGGACCTGGAGGAACTCGTCTGATGATCGACCGCGACCGCTTCCCCGTCGACCCCTGGCGGCTCGTCGAGAAGAACTTCATCCTCGCGGACGCCGGCGTCACCGAGACGCTGTTCGCCGTCGGCAACGGGTACCTCGGCCTGCGCGGCAACATGCCCGAGGGCCGGCACGCGCACGAGCACGGCACGTTCATCAACGGTTTCCACGAGACGTTCCAGATCCGCCACGCGGAGCAGGCCTACGGCTTCGCCGAAGTCGGGCAGACGATCGTCAACGCGCCCGACGCGAAGGTCATGCGCATCTACGTCGACGACGAGCCGCTGTCGTTCGACGTCACGGACGTGCGCGACTACGAGCGCTCGCTCGACATGCGCGACGGCGTGCTGCGCCGCGGTCTCACGTGGGTGACGCCCTCGGGAAAGCACGTGCGCGTCGACTTCGAGCGTCTCGTGTCGTTCGAAGAGAAGCACCTCGCCGTCATGCGGGTCGACGTCACGGTGCTCGACGCCGACGCCCCCGTCACGGTCAACTGCCAGCTCATCAACCGCCAGGACGGCGAGGACGTCTACGGCGGTGCGAACGTGGGGACCAAGAAGGGCGGCTTCGACCCGCGCAAGACCGAGAAGCTCCACGAGCGGGTGCTGCAGCCGCAGGACTTCTGGCAGGACGACATGCGCTCCGCGCTCTCGTACCGCGTCGCAGAGTCGGGCATGACGATCGCCGTCGTTGCCGACCACGTCGTCGAGACCGACAACGAGTTCTCGGCGCGCCGCCTCATCGAAGCGGACATCGCGAAGAACGTCTTCCGGGTGCAGGCGAAGGCCGGTGTGCCCATCCGCGTGACGAAGCTCGTGAGCTACCACACGTCGCGCGGCGTGCCGGCGCGCGAGCTCGTCGACCGCTGCCGTCGCACGCTCGACCGCGCGCTCTCGGTCGGCACGGACGCCGTGTTCCTGCAGCAGCGCGCATGGCTCGATGCGTTCTGGGCGCGCTCCGACGTGCGCATCGCGGGACACGATGCCCTCCAGCAGGCGACGCGCTGGTGCCTCTTCCAGCTCGCTCAGGCGGCGGCGCGCGCGGACGGCCAGGGCGTCCCGGCGAAGGGCGTCTCGGGGTCGGGTTACAGCGGGCACTACTTCTGGGACACCGAGATCTACGTCCTCCCGTTCCTCATGTACACGACGCCGCTGTGGGCGCGCAACGCACTCCGCATGCGCTACCTCATGCTCCCGGCCGGCCGCAAGCGGGCATTCCAGCTCAATGAGGCAGGCGCCCTCTTCCCGTGGCGCACGATCAACGGCGAAGAGGCCTCGGCCTACTACGCCGCCGGCACGGCGCAGTACCACATCAATGCCGACGTCAGCTTCGCGCTCGCGAAGTACGTGCGCGCCACGGGTGACGTCGAATTCCTCTACCGCGAGGGCATCGACATCGCGGTGGAGACAGCGCGCCTGTGGACGACGCTCGGGTTCTGGCGTACGAGCGACGATTCCGTCGAGTCGTTCCACATCCATGGCGTCACGGGCCCCGACGAGTACACGACGGTCGTCAACGACAATCTCTTCACGAACGTCATGGCGCGCTTCAACCTGCGCTTCGCGGCGCGCGTCGTGCGGCTCATGGCCGACGACGACCCCGAGGCGTACCGCATGATGGTCGACCGCCTCGCGCTCGACCCGGAAGAGCCCGAGGCATGGGAGCGTGCCGGCGAGGCGATGCACATCCCGTACAGTGCGGCGCTCGGCATCCACCCGCAGGACGCCGTGTTCCTCGAGCGCGAGATCTGGGACCTCGAGCACACGCCGCCCGACAAGAGGCCGCTCCTGCTGCACTTCCACCCGCTCGTGATCTACCGGTACCAGGTGCTCAAGCAGGCGGATGTCGTGCTCGCGCTGTTCCTGCAAGGCAATCACTTCACCGCCGACGAGAAGCTCGCCGACTTCGAGTACTACGACCCGCTCACGACGGGCGACTCGACACTGTCGGCGGTCGTGCAGTCGATCCTCGCCGCCGAGGTCGGCTACCAGGACCTCGCACTCGAGTACTTCCTGCAGTCCGCGTTCGTCGATCTCGGCGACCTGCACCACAACGCGTCCGACGGCGTGCACGTCGCGTCGGCGGGCGGTGTGTGGACGGCGCTCATCGCGGGCTTCGGCGGAATGCGCGATCACTTCGGCACGCTGACGTTCGATCCGAGGCTCCCGGAGTCATGGGACGAGCTCGCGTACTCGCTGCAATGGCACGGAGCGCAGCTGGATGTCGCGGTCCGGCGCAGAGAGATCCGTGTCGCGTCGCAGGGCACGAGGCCCATCGACTTCCAGGTCAGGGGCGCGTCGTTCATCGTCGCCCCCGGCGAGGAGATCGTGGTGCCGCTCGCCGACCAGGGGCCCGTGCTGCCGGGGCGTCCGACGATCCGTCAGTTCGAGGACGTCCGGCGCGAAGACGGCACGCTGCTGTCGGCATCCGTCCCCACCGTCACGATGTCGATCCCGATCATCGGGGACGGAGCGGACGGCCCGGACGGCCCCCTCGACGTCTGAGGGGCGCTCAGAAGGCCTCGAAGAACGCGAGCTCGAGCCGCATCGACGCGACGAACACCTGCGTCATGCTGTCACGTTCGTCGACGGATGCCGCACCCGCGGCAGCCTCGGCGGCCGCGATCGCGCGCTTCGTCGCGTCTGCGAACGCGGGGTCGTCGTAGGTCTCGAGCCAGTCGCGGTAGGGGTGAGCCGGTGCGCTGAGCGCGCGCAGCCGACGCCCCACATCGCTGTACAGCCAGAAGCAGGGGAGCACCGCCGCCACGATCTCGGCGTACTGTCCGCGTGCGGCGACGGAGTCGAGATGGCCGAGATACGCGAGGGTCGCGGATGCCGCATCCTGCGTCGCGACGCCGATGCGCTCACGATGCAGCCGTGACTCCTCTTCGAGCGCGGACTCGGCGCAAGCGCCCCAGAACGCGCGATCGGCGTCGGTCGGCGCGAGATCGGCGGCGACCGCGAGCACGCGGGAGTAGCCGTGCAGGTAGAGGGCATCCTGCGCGAGATAACGGTGGAAGCGGGCCTCGGCGAGGGTCCCGTCGCCGAGTGCCTGCACGAATCCGCAGCGGTCGACGTCGGCGCGCACCCGGGCGGTGACCTGCCATGCGGCATCCGTCCACGACGCGGCCCGACGCAGCTCGTGGAAGTGGTCCACTGGCCCGTTGCCGCGTCCCACCTGCAGCGCGTCGGCGGCGGCGAGAGCGCCCGTGAGCCACGCCTTCGCCCTCGTCAGCGCGTCCGGCCACGAGAGCCCCGACGCGCGCAGCGTCGCCATCGCCGACGAGAGCGAGCACCCCGTGCCGTGGGTGCTGCGGGTCGCGATCCTCGGCCCGGTCACCTCGTGCACGGCCCCGTCCGCGACGATCGCATCGGGGGACGACCCGCCGGCGAGATGACCGCCCTTGACGAGCACCGCGGCTCCGCTCGACTCGTGCAGGGCATGCGCCTGGTCGAGCGCCGTCCGCCAGTCCTCGGCGGGCGCGCGCCCTGTGAGGACGGCGAGCTCGGCGAGATTCGGGGTCACGAGGTCGGCGCGCGAGCACAGCGCCCGCACGGCCTCCTCGGCCGCGCGGTCGAGCAGCCGGTCGCCGCTCGTCGCGACCATGACGGGATCGAGCACGACGATCGGCGGCGCGACGTCGTGCAGCCAGTCGTCGACCGTCTCGACGAGCGCGCGGGAGTGCAGCATCCCGATCTTGACGGCGTCAAGCGCGACGTCGTCGCTCACGGCGCGCAACTGCTCACTGAGGAAGGCCGCGGGCGGCACGTGGATCGACCGCACGCCGCGCGTGTTCTGTGCGACGAGCGCCGTCACGACGGCCATCCCGTAGCCGCCGAGCGCGCCGATCGACTTGAGGTCTGCCTGCACGCCTGCGCCTCCCGTCGGATCGGTGCCGGCGATGCTGAGGACTCTCGGCACGCTCATGCCGGGACCTGGCTCGCCGCGAGCGATCTCGCGAACTCGCGGGTCGCCGCACGCGGGTCGTCCGCTCCGCAGATCGCCGAGACGACCGCGACACCTGCGGCGCCGACGCGTCGCAGGGCGAGCACGTCGTCCGCCGTGACACCGCCGATCGCGACGCACGGGAACGCCGTGCGCTGCGCGAGCGCCGCGAAGCCGTCGATCCCGAGCGGCGCAGGGTGGTCGGGCTTCGTCGCCGTGGGGCGGATGACGCCGACGCCGAGGTAGTCGATCGTGCCGTCCGGCATGCCGGCGGCGGCCGCGAGGTGCTCCGGCGTGTTCGCGGTCCAGCCGATGAGCGACTCGGGGCCGAGGAGCCGCCGGGCGGCGCGGGGCGGCAGATCCCGCTGCCCGAGATGGATGCCGTCCACGCGGGCGCCGGCGTCGCGCGCCGCGAGGACGATGTCGAGGCGGTCGTCGACGACGAACGCGGCGCGTCCCGCGATGACGCGCGAGAGCACGATCGCTTGGACGAGCAGCTCGCCGGTGGCCGCGGCCTTCGAACGGAGCTGGACGACCGACACCCCCGCGTCGACCGCGGCGTCGACGACCGACGTGAGACGCGGGAAGGCGAGGCGCTCGTCGGTGACGAGATGCAGTGAGAGATCGTGCGCGGTCATCCCGCGAGCTCGACTGCCGCCCACACGAGCCGTTCGGCCTGCTCGTCCGACCGCAGGTCGTCCGGGGTGATCGTCGCGAGAGCGTCGAGGAAGGCGACGCCGAACGACCCCGGACCCTGCGCGACCGCAGCGGCCCGCTCCGAGGCGACGGCGAAGACGACGGATGCCGCGACCGCCGCCGACAGGGGGCTCGTGACGGCGAGGAACGCCGCCATGACGGCCCCGAGCGAGCACCCGCCGCCCGTGATCCGCGTCAGCAGAGGGCTGCCGCCGTGCACGCGGACGACGTCGACGCCGTCCGTCACGAGATCGACGGCTCCCGACACCGCCACGACTCCGCCGGTGCGTCGCGCGAGCTCGAGGGCGGCGTCCGCCGCCGAGTCCGGGTCGTCGGTCGCGTCCACGCCGCGCCCTCCGTTCGCGCGCCCCGCGACGGCGAGCACCTCGGACGCGTTGGCGCGCACGATCGCGGGGCCCGCCGCGACGAGCTCCGCCGCGAGGGCCGTCCGCACGGGGAGCACGCCGACGGCGACGGGGTCGAGCACCCACGGCGTTCCCGCGCACACCGCTTCGCGGGCCGCCTCCCGCTGCTCGGCGGTGGGGGTGCCGAGGTTGACGAGGACGCCGCCGGCGATCCCCGCGAACATCCACGCCTCGCCGGGCAGGTCGCACATGGCAGGTGACGCGCCCAGCGCGAGGAGCGCGTTCGCCGTGAAGTTCGTCACGACGGCGTTCGTGATGCACTGCGTGAGCGGTGCGGCGGCGCGGAGCGCTTCGAGCGCCTCCGCCGGGGGCAGATGCGTGGAGATACGCGCGGTCATCGGGACATCCCTTCGCTCGTCCTAACGAGATCAGGTTCGACGGGTGTGTTCTCAGCTCGCGTCGCGAGCACCCCGTGTCACTGCCGAGCAATGTATCAGCAGGCCCGTCGCGCGTGTCAAACCGGCTGGGCGGGGCGATGCGCCCGGATCGACTCCGATCGACCCGGCGCGGTGTCGGCCGCTCACCGTAGGCTGGACCGGTGACCACAGCCCTCTACCGCCGGTACCGTCCTGAGGCGTTCGGCGAGATGATCGGGCAGTCGCAGGTGACCGATCCGCTCATGACGGCACTGCGCAGCGACCGCGTGGGCCATGCGTACCTGTTCTCGGGTCCGCGCGGCTGCGGCAAGACGACGTCGGCGCGCATCCTGGCACGCTGCCTCAACTGCGCCCAGGGCCCGACCGACACGCCGTGCGGCACGTGCGACAGCTGCGTCGAGCTGGGCCGCGGCGGGGGCGGATCGCTCGACGTCGTCGAGATCGACGCGGCCTCGCACAACGGCGTCGACGACGCGCGAGACCTGCGCGAGCGTGCGATCTTCGCGCCCGCCCGCGACCGCTTCAAGATCTTCATCCTCGACGAGGCGCACATGGTGACGCCGCAGGGCTTCAATGCGCTGCTCAAGCTCGTCGAAGAGCCGCCCGATCACGTCAAGTTCATCTTCGCGACGACCGAGCCCGAGAAGGTCATCGGCACGATCCGCTCGCGCACGCACCACTACCCGTTCCGGCTCGTGCCGCCGGGCGCGATGCTCGAATACGTACAGTCCCTGTGCGACACCGAGGGGGTGACCGTCGCGCCCGGCGTCCTGCCGCTCGTCGTGCGCGCCGGCGGCGGCTCGCCGCGCGACACCCTGTCGCTGCTCGACCAGCTGATCGCGGGGTCCGAGGGGCCGACCGTGACGTACGAGCGCGCCGTCGCGCTGCTCGGCTACACGCATGCCGAACTGCTCGACGAGGTCGTCGACGCGTTCGCCGCGACCGACGCGTCGGCCGCGTTCGCCGCCGTCGACCGCGTCGTCCAGACCGGTCAGGACCCGCGGCGCTTCGTCGACGACCTTCTCGAGCGGCTGCGCGACCTCATCATCGTGAGCGCGACCGGCGATGGGGCGGCGGCAGTGCTGCGCGGCGTCTCAGCCGAGGAGCTCGAGCGCATGGGGGGTCAGGCGACGGCGTTCGGCGCCGGCCGCCTCTCGCACACCGCCGACCTCGTGATCGCGACGCTCGACGACATGACGGGGGCCACCTCGCCGCGCCTGCAGCTCGAGCTCATGGTCGCGCGCGTGCTCGCCGCGACAGGGACCTCGGCGCCGGCCGCGCCCGCTGCTGTGCCTGCCGCGGCCTCGAGTGCTGCTCCGGCGCCTGCTCCTCCCCCTGTCGCGAGCCAGGCGGCCGCGCCCGCGTCGGTGCCGCCTGCCGCGGCCGGCGCGGGGCCTGCCGCGCCCGCTGCGGGGCCTGCCGCGCCCGCTGCGGCGGTCCCCGAGCCTGCCCGGACGGTTCCCGAGCCTACCGAGGGGTGGGCCCCCGCACGCCCGGTCGCACCGGCTCCCGCGGCCCCGGCGCCCGAGCCTCCCGTTCCGTCCGGCCCCGTCACGCTCGAGCGCCTGCGCGACGCGTGGCCCGGCATCCTGTCCCGACTCGAGACGATCAGCCGCTCGTCGTGGATGCTCGCGGTCACCGCCTCGGTCGTCGCACTGGAAGGCGACGTGCTGACGCTGTCGTTCACGAGCGAGAAGGACGTCGCGAAGTTCAAGCAGCTCTCTGCCGGCGCGGGGCCCAGCGAAGACCTCCGCGGCGCGATCCTCGCGGCGCTCGGCCTGCGGGTGAAGTACATCGCCCGCTTCGAGCCCGCTCGAGGTTCTGGCCGGTCCGGCGGCGACGACCGCTCAGGTGGGTCCGGCCCAGGATCCGGCTCCGGCGGCGGCTCACCCGCGCCGCGCGCCGGTCGCGGCGAGAGCGGCGCGGATCGCCCGGCGCCTGCCCGCGCGTCCGCCGCGCCTGTGACCGAGTGGGCGGTGGCGCCGATTCCGGATGCCGCGCCCCCCGCCGGCACCGCGCCCGAGTCGTCCGTGCCCGCACCAGCCGTCGGGCAGTTCGCCATCGACGACGAGCCCGAGGATGCCGCGACCGAGGCCGCGCGCCTGCGCACCGCGACGCTCGCGCCCGTCCGGGAGGGCGACGTGCTCCCGGCGGAGGATGTCGCACCTTCGATCGAGCTCGACGAGGACGACGACGAGCCCGAGCCGCCGGCATCCGTCGACGCCCCGGTCCCACCCGTCATCGCGCCCCCGCTGTCGGCCCCCGTCCAGGGCACCGCGCCGCGCGCGCAGCAGGGCAGCCGTCCCGGTCAGCCGCAGCGCTACGGCGAGGCTGTCGTGCGCCAGGTGCTCGGGGCGACGTTCGTCCGCGAAGAGCCCTACGAGCCGCCCACGAGGTTCAGCTGACCCATGTACGACGGCATCGTCCAAGACCTCATCGATGAGTTCGGTCGGCTTCCGGGCATCGGCCCGAAGTCGGCCCAGCGCATCACGTTCCACATTCTGCAGACTCCGAACTTCGACGTCTCGCACCTCGCGCAGCTGCTCGCCGAAGTGCGTGAGAAGGTGCGCTTCTGCGAGATCTGCGGCAACGTCTCCGAGCAGGACCGCTGCTCGATCTGCCGCGATCCGCGCCGCAACGAGACGCTCATCTGCGTCGTCGAGGACGCGAAGGATGTCGCGGCCATCGAGCGCACGCGCGAGTTCCGCGGGCTCTACCACGTGCTCGGCGGGGCGATCAGCCCCATCGCGGGCATCGGACCCGACGACCTGCGCATCACGCAGCTCATGCGACGGCTCCAGGACGGCACCGTGCAAGAGGTGATCCTCGCGACGAACCCCAACCTCGAGGGCGAGGCGACGGCGACCTACCTCAGCCGTCTGCTGCACACGCTCGAGATCACCGTGACGCGGCTCGCCTCCGGGCTTCCCGTCGGCGGCGACCTCGAGTACGCCGACGAGGTCACTCTCGGCCGAGCCTTCGAAGGGCGCCGCACGCTGTGAATCCCGCCGCGTCGACGCGGTTCAGCACCAAGGGATGGGTGCTGTTCGCGATCATGGCCCTCGTCTGGGGCCTGCCATATCTCTTCATCAAGGAGGCCGTCGACTCGTACTCGCCCGCGGCCGTCGTCGCCGGGCGAACACTCATCGGGGCGCTGATCCTCCTCCCCATCGCGCTGCATCGGCGCGCGCTGCGGCCCGCCCTGAAGTTCTGGCCCTGGGTGCTCGCGTTCGGCGCGATCGAGATGGCGGGCCCGTTCCTGCTGCTCGGCCACGCCGAGCAGACGCTGCCCTCGGGCCTGACGGGCCTGCTCGTCGCGACCGTGCCGCTGTTCGCCGCCGTCATCGCGTTCACGCGCGGCGACAAGGGCGTACTCCGCCCCGCGCGCGCCGGGGGACTGCTCATCGGCTTCGCGGGAGTTGCGGTCATCGTCGCGGGGCCGGGCCTCGCGGCCGGCGGCGCGACGAGCCTGCTCGCGGTCGGCGAGCTGCTGCTCGTCGCGCTCTGCTACGCGATCGCGCCGTTCATCGTCGCGACGAAGCTCAAGGACGTCCCCGCGCTCGGCACGATCACCCTGTCGCTCTTCGCCGTCGGCCTGTTCTACCTGCCGATCGGCCTGCTCACGCAGCACGAGCCGCCGACGGCGCGCAGCACGATCTCGCTCGTGGCCCTCGGGGTGATCTGCACGGCCGTCGCCTTCGTCGCGTTCTTCGCGCTCATCGCCGAGGTGGGCCCCGTACGGGCGCCGCTCTTCACCTACGTCAACCCCGTCGTCGCGATCGTGCTCGGCACGATCCTGCTCGGCGAGGAGATCAGCGTCGGCCTGCTGATCGGCTTCCCGCTCGTGATCCTCGGCTGCTGGCTCGCCGCGACGGGCGGGATCGTCCGATCGCGCAGGACGCAGCCCGAGCTGTCCGAGCCGACGATCAGCTGAGGTTCAGCGCAGCACCTCGACGAGCGCGACCCACGAGATGATGATCGCCGTCGCGATCGCGGCGAGGCACCCGACGGCCGCGAACACGAGCCCCGCCGGATGACCGACGAGCACGAGCACGCCCGCGGCGAGATAGGCGAGCAGGGGCAGGCCTCCGACGGATCCTTTGAGGAACCGCTGGCGGTTGCGGTGGTCGCGATCCCCGAACACGACCCGTGCGGCGTGCACCTGGAAGACCGCGGCGACGAGCGTCGCGACCGTGAGGACCGCCCCGTACCAGGCCATCGAGATCTCGGGCACGAGCCCCAGCCCGGATGCCGTGATGGCGAGCACGAGGGTCGCGATCCCGGCCGCGAGCCGCGCGGTCACGGACCGGGCCTTCACGACCTGGGTGATGTTGACGCTCGCCGCGACGATGACGAGCCCTGCGAGCGCCGCGGCGGCCCCGGCCATCGCGATGTTGAACTCGCTCCACGATGCGAGCTGATCCATGCTCGCAGGCTACTGGCCCGGAGAGCACGTCACATGATCGGTCCGGCATGGACTCTCCGTAAGATGGACCGTTGGGGCGCGGCATCCGTCGGTCCTCCGCCGTGTATCGACCGGCGGCGCATACCCGGGAGTTTCCAACGTGGCGCTGATCGTCCAGAAGTACGGCGGGTCGTCCGTCGCCGACGCGGAGAGCATCAAGCGGGTCGCGAAGCGCATCGTCGACACCCGTCGCGCCGGCCACGACGTCGTCGTCGCCGTGAGCGCGATGGGCGACACGACCGACGAGCTGCTCGACCTCGCGGGCCAGGTGGCCCCCATCCCGGCACCGCGTGAGCTCGACATGCTGCTCTCGAGCGGAGAGCGCATCTCGATGGCGCTGCTCGCGATGGCGATCCACTCGATGGGCTTCGAGGCGCGCTCGTTCACGGGCAGCCAGGCCGGCATGATCACGACGGCCGACCACGGCTCGGCCCGCATCGTCGACGTCACGCCGATCCGCCTGCGCGAAGCGCTCGACGAGGGCGCGATCGTCATCGTCGCGGGCTTCCAGGGCTTCAATCGCGACACGCGCGACATCACGACCCTCGGCCGCGGCGGATCCGACACGACCGCCGTCGCCCTCGCAGCGGCGCTCGAAGCCGACGTGTGCGAGATCTACAGCGACGTCGACGGCATCTTCACGGCCGACCCCCGCGTCGTCCCGAAGGCCCGCAAGCTCGGCACCGTCTCGAGCGAAGAGATGCTCGAGCTCGCCGCGAACGGCGCGAAGGTGCTGTACATCCGCGCCGTCGAGTACGCACGCCGCCACGGCGTGCTCATCCACGCGCGCTCGACGTTCAGCCCGAACGTCGGAACCTATGTGCTCGGCCCGGGGATGACCCGCCCCGACGGCGAAGGAGAAGTCATGGAAGAGCCCATCGTCGCAGGAGTCGCCACCGACCTCGGTCAGGCGAAGATCACCGTCGTCGGCGTCCCCGATGTCCCCGGCAAGGCCGCGGAGATCTTCAAGGTCGTCGCGAAGTCCGGTGCGAACGTCGACATGATCGTGCAGAACGTCTCGGCAGCCGCGACCGCGCGCACCGACATCTCGTTCACGCTTCCGAAGACGGATGCCGCGACGGCACTCCGTGCCCTCTCGGGCGACCAGGACGAGATCGGCTTCGAGAGCCTCATCCACGACGACCAGATCGGCAAGCTCTCGGTCGTCGGTGCTGGCATGCGCACGCACTCGGGCGTATCGGCGACCCTTTTCGAGGCGCTGTCGATCGCGGGCATCAACATCGAGATGATCTCGACCTCCGAGATCCGCATCTCGGTCGTCGTGCGCGGCGACGACCTCGCCGAGGCCGCACGCGTCGTCCACCGCGCCTACGGTCTCGACGGCGACGCCGACGCGGTAGTCCACGCCGGCACCGGTCGCTGAGTATCGCGGAGCCGCGCTGCGTGCCCGGCGCCTGTTCGCCCCGCGGCCGAGCTGCGGCTTCGATTCACCCTGAACCTCCTCACGCAGGCTTCGCGGGGTGACTCGTCGACGGCTGCGTGGGGAGGAAGCGCCACTGCTTCACCCTGAACGCGGCGGGGCCCGGCTGTGTCGGGTGACTTGCGGTCGGCTCCATGAGCCGGTGGCGACGCTGGTTCACCCTGAAAGCGGATGGCGCCGGCTGGTGGGGTGACATGGGGTCGGCTCAGCGGCTCGGAGACGGCAGGAGCTCACCCCGAACATGGCCCCAACATGGGCGGGCGAGGTCAGCCTGAGAACGCCAGCCCGCGCTCGGCGAGGGCCGTCTCGAGGATCGCGATCGCCTTCGGCCCGACACCGTGCAGCGCGAGCAGGTCGCCGCGCGTGCGCGCCGCGACGCCGTCGAGCGACGTGATGCCCGCGAGCAGGAAGGCGCTCGCGGCGGGGCGTCCGATCCGCGGCAGGTCGCCGATCTGATCGGGACCGCCGCGCGTGCTCACGCCTTCGCCGTGCCGCGCACCGCGAGGACCGAGTCCCACAGGGCGTCGGCAACGTCGCGCTTGGTTCCGGATGCCTCGGCCGTTACCTCGTCGCGGGCATCCACGACGAGGATGCGGTTCTCGCTCGCCTCGAAGCCCTTGCCCCACCCGACCTCGTTGACGGCGAGCAGATCGACGCCCTTGCGGCGCCGCTTGCGGCGCGCGCGGTCGAGCAGCTCCGCGGCATCCGTCGCCGTCTCGGCCCCGAATCCGACGATCGTCTGGCCGTCGCGACGCGCCTGGACGAGTCCCGCGAGGATGTCGTCGTTCTCGACGAGCTGGAGGGTCTGCAGCTGCCCGTCCTCCTTGCTGAGCTTGTGGTCGGCGACCTCGGCGACGCGGTAGTCGGCGACCGCCGCGACCATCACGACGACGTCGGCGTCGGCGGAGGCGTTCCGCACGGCCGTGCCGAGCTCGGCGGCGGTGCCTGCGCGTGAGATCTCGATGCGGGGATGGATGGATGCCGCCGCCAGCACGCCCTCGTCGACGTGCGCCGCGACGAGCCGCACATGCGCGCCGCGCGCCGCCGCCGCGAGAGCGACCTCTGCCCCCTGGCGTCCGCTCGAGCGGTTGCCGAGATACCGGACGGGGTCGATCGGCTCGCGCGTGCCACCCGTCGAGATGGTGACGGTGAGGCCCGCGAGATCGCCGCCCGACGTCACGACTGCGAGCGCGGATGCTGCGATCTGCTCCGGCTCCGACATCCGTCCCGGTCCGCTGTCGCCGCCCGTGAGCGGACCGTCCGCGGGGCCGACGACGACGACGCCGCGACTGCGGAGGGTCTCGATGTTCGCGACCGTCGCGGGGTGCCGCCACATCTCGGTGTGCATCGCGGGGGCGACGACGACGGGGGCGTTCGTCGCGAGGAGTGTCGTGCCCAGCAGGTCATTCGCGAGACCCGCGGTCATCGACGCGAGGGTGTTGGCGGTCGCGGGCGCGACGATCACGAGGTCCGCCTTGCGGCCCAGGGCGACGTGCCGCACTTCGGAGACGTCCTCGTGCACCGATGTCGTGACGGGGTGCCGGCTGATCGCCTCCCACGTCGTGAGGCCGACGAAGCGCAGCGCGTCCTCGGTCGGGATGACGTGCACGTCGTGGCCCTCGAGCACGAGCAGCCGCACGAGGTGCGCCGTCTTGTAGGCGGCGATGCCGCCCGTCACGCCGACTACGATGAACATTCCCCGATCCTCCCACGCCCCGTTGCGGCGCGGCGCGGTCGGTTCGCCGCGAGAAAGCCACGCTCATGTGCACCGTCATCGTCCACGTGCCCGAGAGTCCCGACGAGCCCACGCGGCTGCTCGCCGTCCGCGATGAGGACCCCGCACGGGCCTGGGATCCCCTCGGCGACTGGTGGCCGCAGGCGTACCCGGGCGTCGTCGGCGTCCGCGATGCGCGGGCGGGCGGTGCGTGGCTCGCCGCCGACGCCGACCGGCGACGCCTCGCGGTGCTCCTCAACCGCGCCGACGAGGTCGATGTGCCCGAGAGCGAGGTCGTCTCGCGCGGGGGAGTCGTGCTCGAGTCGGTCGCGGGACGGCGCCCCGGCGAGCATCCGCACACCCACGGATTCAACCTCGTCGAGGTCGAGGGCCCGCGCGTCGCCGTCACGACGTGGAACGGGGTCGAGTCCCGCACGGTCGACCTCGCGCCGGGCACGCACATGATCGCGCACGACGACGTCGACGACGACACGACGCCGCGTATCGCACGGTGGCTCGAGACGTTCGCCGAGACGCCGGGGCAGGCCGCGGCATCCCTCGACTGGTTCTCGCCCTGGCTCGCGCTGCTCGAGCGGTCGTCGTCGCTCGAGCCGACGGACGACGACGCGATCATCCGCGACAACCGTCCGCTCGGCTATCCGACGCTGTCGCTGCTCGTGTGCATCGCGTCGATCGGCCCCGCCGGCGTCGACCTCGCCTACGGCGCGTTCGACGAGCCGGGACGCTGGAACGCGCTCCCGCTCACGTAGCCGCCGGCCGTCCGCGCAGTCACACGGAGGTCCCCTCCCGTGCCGGGCCGGTAGAATCGGGCAAACCCCGCGCTCGGCCCCTGCCTTCGCGCGTCGCCGCATCACCCCGAGGATTCCCGCATGACTCGCATCTCAGACTCCGGACTCTCCGTCGCCGTCGTGGGCGCCACCGGCCAGGTGGGCACGGTCATGCGCGAGATTCTCGCGGAGCGCTCGTTCCCGATCCGGGAGCTGCGCCTGTTCGGCACGGCGCGCTCTGCGGGAACGTCGGTCGAGTTCGCGGGCGAGACGATCGTGATCGAGGATGTCGCGGACGCCGATCCCGCAGGCATCGACATCGCGCTCTTCTCAGCGGGTGCGACGGGCAGCCGCGCGCACGCCCCCCGCTTCGCCGAGGCCGGCGCCGTCGTCATCGACAACTCGAGCGCGTGGCGCAACGACCCCGAGATCCCGCTCGTCGTGAGCGAGGTCAACCCGCACGCGATTGCGCAGGCGTACCGTGGCATCATCGCGAACCCCAACTGCACCACGATGGCCGCGATGCCGGTGCTCAAGGTGCTCGACACCGAGGCGGGTCTCGAGCGCCTCATCGTGTCGACCTACCAGGCGGTCTCGGGCTCGGGTCTCGCGGGTGCGCAGGAGCTGCTCGGCCAGATCGAGGCCGTC
Source organism: Microbacterium sp. SS28 (assembly GCF_022761035.1). Taxonomy (GTDB): domain Bacteria; phylum Actinomycetota; class Actinomycetes; order Actinomycetales; family Microbacteriaceae; genus Microbacterium. Next base: position 586,921 of record NZ_JAKWJP010000001.1, on the reverse strand, counting down.
GTCGCCCAGCCCAACGCGATCGACCTCGTGCGCGACGGCTCGGCCGTGAAGTTCCCCAAGCCCGAGAAGTACGTCGCGCCGATCGCGTTCGACGTCATCCCGTTCGCGGGCAGCCTCGTCGAGGACGGCCTCAACGAGACCGACGAAGAGAAGAAGCTCCGCAACGAGAGCCGCAAGATCCTCGAGCTGCCCGACCTGCGCGTCGCAGGCACGTGCGTGCGCGTCCCCGTCTTCACGGGCCACTCGCTCTCGATCCACGTCGAGTTCGCGCGCGACATCACGCCCGAGCGGGCGCGCGAGCTGCTCGCCGTGGCGCCGGGCGTCGCGCTCGAAGAGGTGCCCACGCCGCTGCAGGCCGCCGGCTCCGACCCGAGCTATGTCGGCCGTATCCGCGCCGACCAGTCGGCTCCCGAGGGCAAGGGCCTCGTGCTCTTCATCTCGAACGACAACCTGCGCAAGGGTGCGGCGCTGAACGCCGTGCAGATCGCCGAGGTCGTCGCGGCGAACCTCGGCGTCTCGGCCTGACGCCCGCCGCCGGCGGCCGCCCGGCCGTCGCTCGCCCGATACCGCTCGACCCGGCATCGTCATGCCGTCACACCCGCCGCGCGCGAGCACCACGGCGGGGATTCTCGCCGACACCCCGGCATCCGTTCCCACTCTTCGACGTGTCACGCGCGATTCCCGCAGCCGTGCCCGGTTTGCCGCAGCGGTAAGAACCGCAGAGTTTGACGGATGCCGGACCCCCGCATCGGGCGGGAGGCCCCGGCGCGCCGCCTAGGATTGACAGGTGACCGAGACCGTCGATGTCGTGCTCATCGGTGGCGGCATTATGAGCGCCACCCTGGGTACCCTCCTCTCCGAACTGCAGCCCGACTGGAAGATCGTCGTCTACGAACGACTCCACGACGTGGCGCTCGAGAGCTCCAACGCGTGGAACAACGCGGGCACGGGCCATGCCGCCCTGTGCGAGCTGAACTACATGCCGGAGGCGTCCGACGGCACCGTCGACCCTGCAAAGGCGATCTCTATCAACGAGCAGTTCCAGCAGAGCCGGCAGTTCTGGTCGTCGCTCGTGGACCGCGGCGTGCTCGACGCTCCCCAGACGTTCATCAACACGGCGCCGCACATGACGTTCGTGCGCGGTGAGAAGGATGTCGAGTACCTCCGCAAGCGCTACGAGGCGCTCAAGAGCGAGCCCCTGTTCTCGGGCATCCAGTTCAGCGACGACTCGCGCGTCATCAACACGTGGGCGCCCCTGCTCATGCAGAAGCGCCGCGCGGGCGAGCCGTTCGCCGCGACGCGCGTGCCGGCGGGCACCGACGTCGACTTCGGCGCGCTCACGCACCAGCTGTTCGACGGACTGAAGGAGCGCGGCGTCGACGTCGTGACCAACCGCGAGGTGCGTCGCATCAAGAAGCAGAGCGACGGCACGTGGCTGCTGAAGTGGCGCAACTCCGTCGGCCGCACGCCGGGCCAGATCAAGGCGCGCTTCGTCTTCGTCGGTGCGGGCGGCTGGGCTCTCAAGCTCCTGCAGCGCTCCGGCATCCCCGAGATCAAGGGCTACGGCGTCTTCCCGATCGGCGGGCAGTTCCTCAAGACGACCGACCCGTCGCTCGTCGCGCAGCACAAGGCGAAGGTCTACTCGCAGGCCTCCGTCGGCGCGCCGCCCATGTCGGTGCCGCACCTCGACACGCGCGTCGTCGACGGCGAGGCATCCCTCCTCTTCGGTCCGTTCGCGACGTTCAGCCCGAAGTTCCTCAAGAACGGCTCGATGCTCGACATCGTGACGCAGGTGCGTCCCGGCAACCTCTGGCCCATGATCAAGGTCGCCGTGGACAACCCGAGCCTCATCACCTACCTCGTCGGCGAGCTGCTGAAGAACCACAGCCGCAAGGTCGACAGCCTCCGCACGTTCGTGCCCACGGCGAAGGACGGCGACTGGGAGCTCATCCAGGCCGGTCAGCGCGCGCAGGTCATGAAGAAGGACGCCAAGAAGGGCGGTGTGCTGCAGTTCGGCACCGAGGTCGTCACGGCGAAGGACGGCTCGATCGCGGGACTGCTCGGCGCATCCCCGGGCGCCTCGACGGCGGTCTCGATCATGCTCGGGCTGCTGAAGACGTGCTTCCCGGACGACATCGCGCGTTGGGAGCCGACTCTCAAGCAGCTCATCCCGAGCTATGGCGAGACGCTCAACCCGCGACCCGAGGTCGCAGAGGAGACCCTCGCCGAAACGGCCGAGACGCTCGCCCTCACGGCCTGATCGGCGCCACCCGCACGGCGTGGGCGGCCTAGCCCGCACGTCCTGACCGACCTGCCCGCTACGCTGGCGCGATGGGGCTCAGAGCGCTCGTCCGTGCTGCTGCCGCCGCGGTCTTCGTCGCGGGTGCCGTGGGGTTGTCCGTCGCGCCGGCGGCAGCGGCATCCATCCCCGCAGCGGCCCCTGTCGCCGTCCGCGCCGGCGTCGACGACTTCGTCTACGACTCGTTCGAGGCCGACTACTGGCTGGGGCGCGATCCCGGCGGCCAGAGCGAGCTCTTCACGACCGAGACGCTCGTGGCGCACTTCCCCGAGACCGATCAGAACAAGGGCATCATCCGGTGGCTCCCGAAGGCCGACTCGGGCATCGCGCACGACACGCAGGTCGTGAGCGTGACGGGCGCCGGGGGAGCGGCGATCCCCTGGTGGACGGAGGAGGACGAGGATTTCGTCTATGTCCTGACGGGAGACGACTCGTACGTGCACGGCGCGCAGACCTACGTCATCTCGTACACGATGAGCGACGTCGTGCTGCACTACGCCGACACGGAGGCTGACGAGTTCTACTGGGACACCATCGGCACCGATCACGCGCAGCCCTTCGCCTCGGTGCGCGCGAACGTGCACGTCCTGGGCAGCGCGGGTCTCGGCATCCTGCCGGATCGTGTCTTCTGCTACACGGGCCCCGCGGAGTCGACCGAGCGCTGCGACATCCAGCCGTCGTCGGGTGCCGAACCGACCGACGCCGTCACGGCGTGGGCCTTCGAGAACGCGATCACGGGCGCCTCCGACATGCAGCTGTCGTTCTCGGCGGCGGACGACGGCCTGGGCCCCGACGAGAACGTCACGGTCGCGATCGGATTCGAGCAGGGCACGTTCAACGCCCCGACGCCGCCGCCTCCACCGCCCTATCCGTGGTGGGAGTGGATCCTCCCCGTCCTCGGACTTCTCGCGGGCTTCGGCGGCATCGTCTTCGTCATCGTCGTCAAGGCGTTCCTGCGTCGCAATCCCGACGGCGATCCCGTCATCGTGCAGTACGCGCCGCCCGTCGACGAGTCGCCGACGCTCTCCGCCGGAGTGCTCGGGGTGCCGGCGAAGGCGCTTGCGGCCCATGTCGTCGACCTCGCGGTGCGCGACAAGGTCGAGATCACGGCGAAGGGTGACCGCGACGACGCCGAGGACTTCAGCGTCGTCCTGCGCGACGATTCCGGTCTCGAGCACGACGACCGCCGCATCGTGACGACCCTGTTCGGGAAGGATGCCGCTCCCGGCGACCGCGTCGACCTGGGCGAGTTCGCCCGCAAGCCGCCCGTCCGCGCCGTGACCTACGTGCGGCGCATCGACGACGCGACAGTCGACCGCGGCTACCGCAGCAAGACGCCCAAGTGGGTCGGCGCGGTGCGGGGCGCGGCGCAGTTCGGCGGATTCGTCGTCGCGATGCTCCTCGTCTTCTTCCTCGACGCCGTGCCGTCGGTGCTGACCGACCTCGGCGCGCTCGGCGGCTGGATCAACCTGCTCGCGATCCTCAGCGCCTTCGGCGCGTTCATCATCCTGCCGTTCTTCGGCTTCCCGCAGACGACGCTCACGCTCGCCGGCGGGAAGCACAAGACGTATCTCGAGGGCATCCGCGAGTACCTCCGCCTCGCCGAGGAGGACCGCCTGCGCTTCGCCCAGACGCCGCAGAACGCCGACCTCGTCTCGTCGGGCGTCCGCGCGTTCGGCGACGCTCCGAACGCGTCGGGCGCCGACGTCGTCAACCTGTACGAGCGGCTGCTGCCCTACGCCGTGCTCTTCGGCATGCAGCGCGAATGGGTCGAGGTCATCCGCTCCGCGCAGGCCGTCGAGGTGTCGAGCCCGCGTCTCGCGCTCTTCGACTCCGTCACGTCCGATTCGCTCTCGGACGCGTCGTCGTCGATCGGACGCCTCGCCTCGACTCCCGTCTCGAGCGGCAGCTCGTCGAGCTCGTCCGGCTCGTCGTTCTCGAGCAGCTGGTCCTCTTCCGGCGGCTCGAGCGGTGGCGGCTTCTCGGGCGGCGGGGGAGGCGGCGGAGGCTTCGGCGGCCGCTGACTCGCCCGAACGACCCTGAGCGACCTGGCTAAACTCGCTGGGTGGCCAAGCTCTACTTCCGCTACGGGGCGATGAACTCCGGCAAGTCGACGGCGATGCTGCAGGCCGCCTACAACTACGAGGAGCGCGGACAGCACGTCCTGCTGGCCAAGCCCGCGATCGACACGAAGGGCGCCGACGAGATCTCGTCGAGGCTCGGAGTCAGCCGTCCCGTCGACTTCCTCATCGCACCGGACGACGACGTGCGAGCGCTCTTCGCGGAGCACCGCGCCCGCGTGCGACGCGACGCCGACGCGTCCCTCGTGCCCGAGTCGAACGAGCATCCCGTCGACATCGCGTGCCTGCTCATCGACGAGGCTCAGTTCCTCACGCGCGACCAGGTCGACGATCTCCTTCGGATCGTCGTGCTCGAGGGCATCCCGGTGATCGCCTACGGCATCCGGACGGACTTCCAGACGCAGGCGTTCCCCGGGTCGCGGCGGCTCCTCGAGCTCGCGCACTCGCTCGAGGAGCTCAAGACCATCTGCCGCTGCGGCCGAAAGGCGATCTACAACGCGCGGCTCGTCGGCGGTCGCTTCGTCTTCGACGGCGACCAGGTCGCGATCGATGAGCTTTCGACCGCGCGCGTCACGTACGAGTCGCTGTGCGCGGAGGACTACCTGCGCGCGTCGGGCGGTCGGCTCGGCTGAGAGCAGTGTGAGGAATCCTCCGGTTTGCGTGGTCTGACCACCGCGTGTATTGTGGTCGGACCACAACGTTGAGGAGTTTGCCGTGGCCGACGACGTCGCCCCCGCCCCGGCTCGAGCATGGCGGGTCGTGCTCGAGAAGATCGAATCCGACCTGCTCGAAGGCCGGCTGAACCCCGGCGAGCGGCTGCCCCCCGAGCGCGAGCTCGCCGCGACCCTCGGCGTCGGCCGTTCCAGCGTGCGCGAAGCGCTGCGCGTGCTCGAAGTCATGGGGCTCATCCGCACGGGGACGGGCTCGGGACCGACATCCGGCGCCATCATCGTCTCCACGCCGCGCGGCGGCCTCGCGGCGCTGCTGCGGCTCCAGGTCGCGGCGCAGGGCTTCCCGCTCGCCGACGTCGTCGCGACGCGTCTCCTGCTCGAGGAGTGGGTCGTGGCCCGGCTCGCCGTAGAGTCCGCGCACGACCTCGCCGACGCGCGTGCGACGCTCACCGCGATGGACGACACGTCACTCAACGCCGAGGAGTTCATCGCGCTCGACGCCCAGTTCCACCTGGCCCTCGCCGAGGCATCCGGGAACGCCGTCGTCTCCGCCTCGATGGGGGGCCTGCGCACGGCGATCGAATCGTATGTGCAGAAGGGCGCGCGCACGATTCCGGATTGGGATGCTGCGGTCGCGCGCCTGCGCAGCGAGCACAACCACCTCATGACGGCCATCGACGCGGGCGAGGTCGACCTCGCCCGTTCCCTCGTCCACGACCACATCGCCGGCTTCTACGCCGCTGCGGGCCTGACCCGCGATTGACGGAAGGATACATTCCCATGGTGACCCGGCAGCTGCCCGTCCCCTCCGAGCTCTTCGAGCTCATGAAGTTCAAGAAGCCCGAGCTCAACGGCAAGAAGCGGCGCCTGCAGGGCGCCCTCACGATCGGCGACCTGCGCTCGATCGCCAAGCGCCGCACGCCCAAGGCCGCGTTCGACTACACGGACGGCGCCGCGGAGGGCGAGCTGTCGCTCACCCGTGCCCGCCAGGCCTTCGAGGACGTCGAGTTCCACCCGTCGATCCTGCGACCGGCCGAGCGCGTAGACATGTCCACGACGATCCTCGGCGGCCTCTCGGCGCTGCCGTTCGGCATCGCGCCGACGGGCTTCACGCGGCTCATGCAGACCGAGGGCGAGATCGCGGGCGCGTCCGCGGCGGCGGCCGCCGGCATCCCGTTCACGCTCTCGACGCTCGGCACGACCTCGATCGAGGACGTCAAGGCGGCCAACCCGCACGGCCGCAATTGGTTCCAGCTGTACGTCATGCGCGATCGCGAGATTTCGTACGGGCTCGCCAAGCGCGCCGCCGAGGCCGGCTTCGACACCCTCATGTTCACCGTCGACACGCCCGTCGCGGGCGCCCGTCTGCGCGACAAGCGAAACGGCTTCTCGATCCCGCCGCAGCTCACGGTCGGCACGATCATCAACGCGATCCCGCGGCCGTGGTGGTGGTACGACTTCCTCACGACGCCCAAGCTCGAGTTCGCGTCGCTCGCGACGACGGGCGGCACGGTCGGTGAGCTGCTCAACGCCGCGATGGACCCGACCATCAGCTACGAGGACCTCGCCGTCATCCGCGAGATCTGGCCGGGCAAGATCGTCATCAAGGGCGTCCAGAACGTCGAGGATTCGAAGCGGCTCATCGACCTCGGAGTCGACGGCATCATCCTGTCCAACCACGGCGGCCGTCAGCTCGACCGCGCGCCGATCCCGTTCCATCTGCTGCCGAACGTCGTCCGCGAAGTCGGCAAGGACGCGACGATCATGATCGACACGGGCATCATGAACGGCGCCGACATCGTCGCCTCGATCGCGCTCGGCGCGAAATTCACCCTGATCGGACGCGCCTACCTCTACGGCCTCATGGCCGGCGGACGCGAAGGCGTCGACCGCACGATCGCGATCCTGCGCAGCGAGATCGAGCGCACGATGCAGCTGCTCGGCGTCGCATCGCTCGAGGAACTCGAGCCGGGGCACGTGACCCAGCTCACGCGACTCGTGCCGGTCTCACCGGCGCTCAGCGAGGCGCCGGCGGCCGCCGCGTCCCGCGCCCGGGCCTAGCCTCCGCTCACGCGCTGCGCGCGGCGCGCGATCGCGCGCAGCGCGCGGAGCACGTCGGCGGAGTGGCTCGCGAACGGATCGGGATCGATCGGGATGCCGCGCCGGACGAGTTCGCGACGTTCCGGCCCGAAGCGGCCGAAGCGGCCGTCAGGGCGCTGGGCCAGCAGGAGCAGGCCGGTGACGCGCTCGAGGGCCTCGGGCTCGGGGTCGAACTCGAGCCACACTCGCCAGAGACGGGCGGCCATGCCGAGGCGCCCCTCGCGGTACTCGCATCCTGCGATCGCCTCGACTGCGTCCCGAACCCATGCCTCGTCCCGCAGCGCCGCTGCGCCGCCCGCTTCGAGGCGCTGTGCGAGGGCGGGCGCGAAGCGACGGTCGGGGTCGGCGAGCGCCTCGATCGCGAGCACCAGCGTCTCGTCCACGAGCGGATCGGGGTCGGGAGGATCGGCCCCCCGATTCGGCTGGGTCGAAGGTCCGGCCTCTGCCGTGGCTGTGACATCGCCCCAGGGGTCGCGCTCTCCTGTGGCGCTGCCGGCGGCGTCTGCCGCGGCGAGCGCTGCCTGCAGCGACGTCCCGTCGCCGTGCACGACGCGGGGCTCCCACGCGAGCGGCGGCGTGTGGGAGGTCCCGAGCAGGCGCCTGCGTCGCTGCGCGCAGACCATGACGACCATGAGGGTCGTGTGGTAGTGGTGCGCGACGTACAGCGCCTCGTCGTCGGCCTCGCGCGGCGGCACGCCGTGCGTGTCGCTTCGCGGACCGGGAAAGGCCCCCGCGTCGTCGCGCTGTTCGAGCAGATGCTGCCAGGCGAGCTCGTACGCCGGTGTCCAGGGCAGGCCGATCAGGTCCCAGCACAGGATGAACTCGGCGACCAGATCCCAGTGGCGCTCCCGCATCGTCCGCGCGAGGGCGCCGGTCAGGAATCGCTCGACCGGTCGCGACGGTGCGATGCCCCACGGCGACGGGCCCGGCAGGCCGAAGGCGTGCGCGAAGAGCACGACATGCGTCACGGCGTAGAGGTTGGGTTCGTCCAGGTGAGCGATGTCCGGCAGCCGGCCGAGGATCGACCGCGCGATGAGCTGGTCCCAGGTCTCCTCGCTCCACTCCAGGCCCGCCCAATCGAGCGACAGTCGCACATCCATCTCGCGATGCGGAAGACGTTCCGACTGCGCGGGGATGCCCCATGCCAGCGCGCGCTCCAGGTCGGCCCGCAGGGTGCGGTCATCGGGTCCCAGCATCCGTCCCAGCGCATAGATGTCGAGGTAGATCGCGAACTCCTGGGGGGAGCGCGTCAGCCGGTCCATGAGCGATGCGTCGGCCCGGATCGTGGTGAGCGCCTCCACGATCTGCGGAAAGATCGGATGCTCGCCCAGGCCGCTCTCGCGGTGGGAGAGGAGGGCGATCGAGAGCTCCGGCACGCGCTGCGCCTTCGAGACGTGGAACTGGTCACCGAGGTGAAAGGGTGACCAGTGCGCAAGGCGATCGCCGACCCAGCTCCATGCCGAGTCGGCGATCTCCTGTTCTGTGAGAGCTGTCACGGGGCGTCAGTCGGGCTGCGCCAGGATGATGCTCTTGTCGAAGTCGAGTTGCAGCGCGGCCTTGTAGACGAACTGCGTGTAGATGAATGTGTCGTAGGCGACGGGATTGCCCGAGAACCCCTCCGACTCACGATAGAAGTCCAGCACGTTGTCGACGAGATCGTCGAGCGACGTGATGCCGCCTTCTTTGAGAGACGCGAGGACGTCGTCGCGGTTCAGGCTCTGAACCCGTTTGAGTGCCTGCGTCTGGATGATGTTGCTGACGTCGCGCCGTGGCATGGTGATTTCTCCTCTCGACCGAATGGCGCGAAGACGATGCCCCGTGATTACCCCCATCATCGAGTTCGTGTTTCGCATGGAGATTACACCCGCTCGGCGCGGCGCGACAGGTGCCCGTCAGGCGGCGTTCGGGGCCACCGCCCCCGCATGCGCGGGACGGTCTGACCCTCGCCCTGCACGACGACGGCCCCGCGGAGAACCGCGGGGCCGTCGTGCTTCCGTCACGCCTGAGCGGGGACGGGAAGGGTCGGGATGAGGCCCTCGAGGAACTCGGCGGTGTCCTCCCAGCCGTCGACGGCCTGGCACTCGACGCCCATCGCGAGGACGGGGTAGTCGTTGCCGTCCGGGTCGAGCCGGTCGCCGACGAAGAGCATGTCATCGAGCGGGATGCCGGTCTGCTCGGCGAGCTGCCGCATGCCGAAGGCCTTGTCGATGCCGCGCTCGGTGATGTCGACCGAGGTCGACCCGCCCGAGCGCACCTCGAGATCGGGGAGGAGGTCGGCGACGGCGGCGCGCAGCGCGTTCTTCTTCTCACCCGTGGGGTCCCACGCCGACTTCGCGTCGACGGGCGCGCGCTGGCCGAGGGCCGAGAACGTGATCTGCGATCCGCGGTCCTCGAGGATGTCGCCCCACGTCTCGCTCTCCCACAGGCCGAGGCGGCGGGCCTCGCCCTCGACGGCCGCGAGAGCGCGCGCCTTCTGGTCCTCCGTAAGCGCCCGCGCGTAGACCGTCGTGACGCCGTCGGGAGTGATGCGGTAGTACTGCGTGCCGCATGTGGGCAGCAGGTGCAGGCGCGAGAGGGCCGCGTCCGAGGCATCCGGAAGCCTGTCGACGACCTGCGCCGTGAACTGGGCGAGCTGACCGCCCGAGATGATCGCGACATCGACGCGCTCGGCGAGATCGACGAGCAGATCGCCGATGCGCGGGTCGATGGCGCTCTTGGAAGGCGCGAGGGTGTCGTCGAGGTCGAACGCGACGAGGCGGGGGTGCGGCATGCGTGCTCCTGTCTCCGGGGCGGTTCCTGATACGGCAGAAGGCCCCACCGCTACCGGTGGAGCCTCCTCGCTGTCGGGGTGACAGGATTTGAACCTGCGGCCTCTTCGTCCCGAACGAAGCGCGCTACCAAGCTGCGCCACACCCCGTCGACAACCCTCTGAGTCTACCCGATCGGGAGCCGTGCTCCGAACCGAGGCACCGGATCAGGCCTCGGGAAGGAGGGTGATGAGCGACGCCTCCGGCCGGCACGCGAACCGCACGGGCGCGTAGATCGAATGCCCGAGCCCCGCGCTGACGTTCAGCGGAACCGTCCGCAGCCCGTGCGACCACTCGCTGAGTCCGCGTGCCTGACGGAGCGGGATGTCGCAGTTGGCCACGAGCGCCCCGAAGCCCGGCACGCGCACCTGCCCGCCGTGCGTGTGACCGCCGAAGATGACGTCGGCGCCGAGCGATGTGAAGCCGTCCAGCACTCGCCGGTAGGGGGCATGCGTGACGCCGATCGTGAGGTCTGCCTCGCCCGTGTCGCGCAGCTCGTCGAGAGGATCGGGCAGGGCGTCGAGGCGGTCCCAGTGGCGGTGCGCGTCGCTCACGCCGAAGGCGTCGATGCGCAGCCCCGCGACCTGGAGGGCGGCGACGGCGTTGTTGAGCGGCGTCCAGCCGAGGTCCTCGGTCAGATACCCGTCGAGCGCCTGCGTGTCGAGCGGCTCGGCCGTGACCTTGATCTTCGACGGGCCCGTGAAGTACTTGAGCGGGTTGCGCGGCGACGGAGCGGCGTGGTCGTTGGATCCGTGGACGAAGACGCCCGGGATGCCGCGCAGCGGGTCGAACGCGCGTCGAAGGCCGCGCAGTCCCTGCTCATGACCGAGGTTGTCTCCCGTGTTGACGACGAGATCGGGCTCGAGCGCTGCGAGCGCCGCGATCCACTCCTGCTTGCGGCGCTGCCACGGCGCCATGTGCGCGTCCGAGAGGTGCAGCACCTTGACGGGCGCGGCATCCTCGGGGAGGACCCGCAGCGTGTGCCGGCGCAGTGTGAAGAGGTAGCGCTCGATGCCGATGCCCCAGATCGCCGACCCGGCGGCCACCGCCCCCACGGCGCCGAGCGCGGTGAGGGCGGTGCGTGCGGTGGAGGCCGCCACTAGTTGCAGTGCTCGCTCTTGTAGTCGACGAGGATCGTCGCGTTGCGGTTGACGACCGTGCCGCCCGGCGGGTTGGTGCCGGTCGCCTGGCCGTTGCCCTTGACGCCAGCCTCCAGCGTGCAGCTGCCGGGTTGGACGTTGCCGAAGCCGGCGGAGCGCAGATAGCTGATCGCCTCGCTGACAGACCGCCCCGCGACATCCGCGGGCACGGTCACGCCGTTCCCGTTGCTGGGGTTGATCGTCACCACCGCGCCGCCCGCGACTTTTCCAGCACCCGGATTCTGGGAAGCGACGAGGCCTGCAGCCTCAGTAGAGTCCACAGCGTCGCCGACGGAGACTTGGAACCCGGCCGCCTCGAGCTGGCGTTGAGCCTCATCGACCGGAAGCCCGACGACGCTCGGCAGATCCGTCAGCACCTGACGGAGCAGCTCCTGCTTGGCATCGGGAAACCGGTCGCCACCGTACAGATCGTTGACAGTGCTCATGATCGACTTGTTGATCGGATAGCGCAGATTGTTGAGAGTCAAGCCCTTGTACCACTGCTTGGCCAGCGGCACTTCGCCTTCCGCGTTCCCGACCCAAACTGCCGTCGTGACCTTCGAACTCGACTCGACCAGCCAGGTCTGCCACTGCTCGTGAGTGCCCGTCTTGCCGATCATCGGCGTGCCGTCGTTGGGATTGCCCTGCGCGCCCGTGCCGCCCGACGCCATCACGCCCTGCAGCGCATAGGCGGCCGTGGCGGCGATCCCGGGATCGAGCACCTGCGTGCACGTCCTCTGCGGGGCGAACTCGCGGCCGTCGCGATCGACAACTTTGTCAATCGCCTTCGGCTCGCAGCGGATGCCGTTGTTCGCGACCGTTGCGTACGCCGATGCCATCGCGAGGGGCGAGACGTTGCTGGACCCGATGACGTTGGGTGCGTACTGCATCTGGATCGGGACAGCGTCGCCGGTAGCAATGTCGAAGGTGGTGACGCCCATCTTCTCGACGACCTTCGCGATGTCGCAGAGGTCGAGCTTCTCTGCCATCGCGAGGAAGCCCGAGTTGAGGGAGTCGCGCGTGAAGCGCATCGGCGTGCCGACATAGCCGCCGACGTTGTTGTAGTTCCCGATCTTGGTGTTCGACGTGTTGACCCAGTCGCCGTAGCACGAGTTGGTCATGCGCTTGAAGACGTGGTTGACGCCGTTCAGCGTCTCGTTGAGCGACTTGCCCTTCTCGAGCCAGTCGATCAGCGTGAACAGCTTGAAGGTCGAGCCGGCAGGGAACCCGATCGAGCCGCCGTTCTTGCTGTCGCCGGCGTACACGAGTGACGAGATGTTGGGGTCGCCGGCGGCGCTCGCATCTTCGCTGAACCTCGTGTTCTGCGCGATCCCGAGAATGCGGCCCGTCGACGCCTCAAGGCTCACCGAGGTCGAGCCGAAATCCATGCCCTCGATCGAGGTCGGAGTGTACTGCGTCATGGCCGCTTCGCTGGCCTGTTGCACACGAGGGTCCATCGTCGTGTAGATCTTCAGACCGCCCTGACGGAGCGCCTTCATCCGCTCGTCGAGCGTCGCGCCGAAGGCGGGGTCTGTCTTGATGATCGAGACGACGTACTGGCAGAAGTAAGCACCGCCGCCGGTCGACTCGCAGCCGCGCGTCGGCTTCGTGATCACCGGGGTGATCGGCTCCGCGACGGCCGCGTCGTGTTGCTCCTGCGTGATCTTGCCGTCAGCGAGAAGCCGGTCGAGCACGTAGACCTGACGGTCCTTCGTCAGCGAATAGCCGTCTGCCTCGCCATTGAGCGGGTTGCCGTCCTTGTCGGTCGTCGTGCCGCCCTTCATATCGATGCGGTACGTGTTCGGGTTCTGCACCATGCCGGCAAGAGCCGCCGATTGTGCCAGAGACAGATCCTTTGCGGCGACACCGAAGTAGTAGCGCGCAGCGGCGTCGACCCCGTAGTTCGTGCCGCCGAAGCTCGCGATGTTGAGGTAGCCGAGCAGGATCTCCTGCTTCGAGTACTTCTGCTCGAGCGCGATCGCGTAGCGCATCTCCTGCAGCTTGCGCTGGATGCCCTCGTCACCCGAAGCCGTCGTCGCCTCGGTGTAGCAGTTGGCGAGCGCCTGCTCGAGGGTCGTGACGACGACCGTCTCGCCGTCCTTCTCCTCGGTCACCGCCTTGGCGTTGGACTCGCAGCGCTGTACGAGGATGTTCTTGACGTACTGCTGGCTGATCGACGAGCCGCCTCGGCTGTCCGTGCCACGCAGGTTGTCATAGACGGCACTCGCGGTGCCGACGAGGTCGATGCCGCCGTGCTTGTAGAAGTTCTTATCCTCGCTCGAGAGGATCGCGTCGTACATGACGGGCGCGATCTCCTCGAACTGGACAGGGGAGCGGTTCTGATCGTAGAACTGCGTCCACTCGGTCTCCTGGCCCGTGCTCGGGTCGGTGTAGATCAGCGTCGACGGCAGCATGAGCTTGTCGATCTCGAGCACGCTCGGCAGATTGTCGAACATCGTGATCGCGCTGGATGCCGCGGCTCCGGACAATGCGATGGCGGGAGTGACTGTCGCAGCGACCAGGACCCCGGCGACAGCGCTCAGACCAACGAGGCCGGCGAGTCCGCCGAGCACACCGCTAGCCGTCCGTTTCGTATCAGGCATAGGGTTGATCGTAAGGGAGATACCTGGGCGATCCCTTCACGGCGCCGCGCGCGTCGTTCTGTGTTTTGCGCACGATCAGGGCTTTCCCCGTTCACACACCTCGACCCCGCCGGAGCCGCAGATGACCACGTGGGAATACCTCACGACGCCCCTTCTCATTCACAACACCGCCGCGATCCTCAACAACTGGGGCAAGCAGGGCTGGGAGCTCGTGCAGGTCGTGACGGGACCCGAAGGCGGGCTCGTGGCCTACTTCAAGCGCCCCGTCGGCGACGGGGCGCAGAATGCCGGACTGGATGCCGCGGCCGTCGCGGCCAAGCAGTTCGAGGGGGCCTGAGCCTTGACCGTTTCGCAACGTCTCGCAGAGCTCGGCATCGAGCTGCCCGCCGTCGTCCCGCCCGTCGCGGCCTACGTGCCCGCCAAGGCGCACGGCGACCTCGTCTACACCGCGGGCCAGCTGCCCATGGTGCAGGGCGCCCTGCCCGCGGCCGGCAAGGTCGGCGAGGGTGACGGACTCGTCCCCGCGGCCGATGCGAAGGGATACGCGCGCCAGTCGGCGCTCAACGCCGTCGCGGCCGCGGCCGCGGCAGTGGGCGGCGTGGACCGCCTCACCGGCGTCCTGAAGGTCACAGGCTTCGTGGCATCCGTCTCCGAGTTCACGGGTCAGCCCGGTGTCATCAACGGCGCGAGCGACGTCCTGGGCGAGATCTTCGGCGAGGAGGGCCGCCACGCGCGCTCCGCCGTCGGCGTGCCCGTCCTGCCGCTCGACAGCCCCGTCGAGGTAGAGGTCGTCTTCACCTTCGCGTGACGTCTTCGCCTGATGAAGAGGGGCGGATGCCGCGACACAGCTGTGTCGCGGCATCCGCCCCTTCTCGTTCCCGGCTACTTGACCTGCGCGGAGATCACCGACATGACGGCGGTGTCGGCGAGGGTCGTCGTGTCGCCGACCTCACGGCCCTCCGCGACGTCGCGGAGCAGGCGGCGCATTATCTTGCCCGAGCGGGTCTTGGGCAGTTCGCCCACGATATAGACGTCCCGAGGACGTGCGATCGGGCCGATCTGCTCGCCGACCCAGAGCCGCAGGGTGTTCGCGAGGCCTTCCGCCGAGTGCTCGGCGAGGTAGGACTGCTTGACGATGACGAAGGCGACGACGGCCTGGCCGGTCGTCTCGTCCGAGGCTCCGACCACGGCGGCCTCGGCGACCGCCTCGTTGCCGACGAGTGCCGATTCGATCTCGGTCGTCGAGAGGCGGTGGCCCGACACGTTCATGACGTCGTCGACGCGGCCGAGCAGCCACACGTCCCCGTCGTCGTCGAGGCGCGCGCCGTCACCGGCGAAGTAGTAGCCCTGCTTCTGGAACTTGTCCCAGTAGGTCTCCTTGAACCGCTCGGGGTCGCCCCAGATGCCGCGCAGCATGCTCGGCCACGGCTCGGTCACGACGAGCAGGCCGCCGTTGCCGTTGCCGACGTGGGTGCCGTCCTCGTCGACGACGTCGACAGCGACGCCCGGGATCGGCACCTGCGCGCTGCCGGGCTTGGTCTCCGTCACGCCCGGCAGGGCGGAGATCATGATCGCGCCCGTCTCGGTCTGCCACCACGTGTCGACGATCGGCGCCGCCTTGCCGCCGATGATCTTGCGATACCACATCCACGCCTCGGGGTTGATGGGCTCGCCCACCGAGCCGAGCAGCCGCAGCGACGACAGGTCGAACTTCTTCGGGATCGCGCGGCCGAGCTTCATGAACGACCGGATCGCGGTCGGCGCCGTGTAGAGGATCGTCACGCCGTACTTCTCGACGACCTCCCACCAGCGCCCCGGGTGCGGGGTGTCGGGGGTGCCCTCGTAGAGAACCTGCGTCGCGCCGTTCGCGAGCGGCCCGTACGTGACGTAGGTGTGCCCTGTCACCCAGCCGATGTCGGCGGTGCACCAGTAGACGTCGGTCTCGGGGTGGATGTCGTGGACGACCTTGTTGGTGAAGGTCGCCTGCGTCAGGTAGCCCCCTGAGGTGTGCAGGATGCCCTTGGGCTTGCCCGTCGTGCCGGACGTATAGAGGATGAACAGCGGGTTCTCGGCCGGGAACGACTGCGCCTCGTGCTCGCCGGACGCCTGCGGGACCACGTCGTGCCACCACAGGTCGCGGCCTTCCGTCCAGTCGACGTCGTTGCCGCCGCGGCGGACGACGAGGACGTTCTCCACGGTCTCCTGCGGGCCCGATCCGTTGCGGTCGGCCAGCGCGAGGTCGACGGCGGGCTTGAGCGGCGAGACCTTGCCCTTGCGGTAGCCGCCGTCTGCGGTGATGACGAGCTTGGCACCGGCGTCGTCGATGCGCGAGCGCAGGCTGTCGGCCGAGAAGCCGCCGAAGACGACGGAGTGGATCGCGCCGATCCGCACCACGGCCAGCATCGCGGCGATCGCCTCGGGGATCATCGGAAGGTAGATGGCGACGCGGTCGCCCACGCCGATGCCGAGCCCCTCGAGGACGTTCGCGAGCCGCTTCACCTCGTCGGTCAGTTCGGCGTAGGTCACCCGGCGCTCGTCGCCGGGCTCGCCCTCCCACAGCAGCGCGACGCGGTCGCCGTTGCCTGCCTCGACGTGGCGGTCGAGGCAGTTGTACGAGACGTTGAGCTCGCCGTCGGCGAACCACTTCGCGAAAGGCGGGTTCGTCCAGTCGAGCACCTGCGTGAAGGGCTTGTGCCAGTGCAGCAGGTCGCGCGCCCTGTCGCCCCAGAACCCCTCGAGATCGCCGCGGGCCTGCGTGTACAGCTCCGCCGTGCCGACGGCGCCCTCCGCGAATTCGGCGGGCGGCGCGAATCGACGGGTCTCGTCGAGGAGGTGGTCGATCTGGCTGCTCATGGGGCGCGCTCCTTTGCGGGCTTTACGGATTTCCTGAGAGAGGGATGCCGCAAGCAATCTACCCACGGGGCCGTGCGGTCACTACCTCCGATAGTGGGTGGCTCCGATAGTGGGTGGCCGCCATCCGTGGGACCGCTCCCGATATATCACCTCGAACTCGCCCGTTTTGTTTGGAACGTTGCGCCTCGTTGCGTATGCTCATCCACGGCCGAACTTGGTTCTGGCATTGCGGCACCCGAATCACCCCCCGAAGTGCGGTGTCGCTTGTGGCGGCATCCCATTCCCCCCATGGGATGCCGCCCTTTTTCACTTCGGCTCCCGCAGCCCCGGCGAAGCGCCTCTCCTCCCCACCCCTTCGAGGCCGACGAGCCTTCCACCGCGTCGATGGATGCCGTCGCCGGAATGGGTGCGCGCTTCTAGCGTCGACGCATGCCCGAGCCGTTCGTCGTCCAGCCCCGTGACGGGGTGCGCGCGACGCGCGTCGCGACGCCGACGTCTGCCTCCTTCTCCTCCTCGGGCGCGGAGACCCGTTCGCGCTTCGTCCCTTCGGCGTCGGCAGCGGATGCCGCTCCCGTCGCGGCGGGGGAGCGGATCGCCTCGCCCCGCGCGCGGGTCGTGCCGGACCATCCCGCGCTCGACACGCTCGCACCCTTCCTCGCTGACCCGGCCGTGACCGACCTCTTCGTCAACGGCTCGGACGGACTCTTCGTCGACCGCGGCAGGGGAGCGGAGCGCGCCTCCGGGTGGCGAGCGACGGAAGAGGACGTCCGCGCGCTCGCCGTCGCACTCATCGGACTCGGCGGTCGTCATCTCGACGACGCCTCCGCCTGCGTCGATGTGCGCCTCGAAGGCGGCATCCGGGTGCACGCCGTCCTGCCGCCCGTCGCGCCCTCGGGCACCGCGATCTCCATCCGGGTGCCGCAGCCCGGCGTTCCGACGCTCGACGAGCTCGAGGCCTCCGGAATGTTCGATGCGCACACCCGGAGTCGGCTCGAGTCCGCCGTCGAGCGGCGCGAGAATCTCCTCGTGACGGGCGCGGCGGGCGCGGGCAAGACGACGCTGCTCGCGGCGCTGCTCGGGCACGCGGCGCGCACCGACCGGATCGTCACGATCGAGGATGTCGCCGAGCTGCGCATCGCGCATCCCCACCACGTGCGCCTCGAGGCGCGACAGCCCAATCTCGAGGGCGCCGGCGGCATCGGGCTCGCGCGGCTCGTCCGCGAGGCGCTGCGGATGCGACCGGATCGGCTCGTCGTGGGGGAGTGTCGCGGCGAGGAGGTGCGTGAGCTGCTGTCGGCGCTCAACACGGGCCACGACGGCGGTGCCGGGACGCTGCACGCGAACGGCTTGCACGAAGTCGCCGCGCGACTCGAGTCCCTCGGCGCGCTCGCCGGGCTCGACGACCGCGCGCTCGCGCGTCAGGTCGTGAGTGCGATCGGCGTAGTGCTCCACGTCGCCCGCGATGCCGACGGGGCGCGCCGGCTCGCGGCGATCGGCCACCCCGCCCTCGACGCAGCCGGTCGGCTCACGATCGAGCAGGACGTGTGATGCGCCGACGATCCTCAGCGCCGTCCGCCGACGAGGCGGCGGACGCCGTGCTGCGCCTCGCTGTGCTGCTGCAGTCCGGCATGGCGCCCGCCCGCGCGTGGCAGATCGCGGCCGAGACGGGCGAACCGATCGCGGCGCGCGTGCATCGGGATGCCGCGGAGCGGAGCCTCGTCGAGGCGATCGCCGTGCAAGGCGGGGCATGGCGCGATGTCGCGGCCGCCTGGGCGATCGCGACGACCGTCGGCGCGCCCCTGTCCGACTCGCTCCGCGCCATAGCGGGGGCGCTGCGCGACGCGCAGGAGGCGGCCGATGACGCGCGGTTGGCACTCGCGGAACCGGCGGGGACGGCGCGGCTCATGGCCTGGCTGCCCCTCGTCGCGATCGCCCTCGGTGCGGCGCTCGGGTTCGACACGGCGGTCACCCTCGTCACCAACCCGCTCGGGATCGCGTGCCTCGCGGCGGGCATCGCGCTCGTGCTCGTCGCGCATCGGTGGACGGCGGCCCTTGTGCGGCGCGCGGCTCCCGCGCCCGGCACTCCCGGGCTGGCGGCCGAGCTGCTCGCGATCGCCGTCGCGGGCGGCGTCTCGCTCGACCGCGCGAGAGAAGTCGTGGCCCGCTCCGGCGGCCCAGCGCCCGACGCCGCGGTCGAAGAGGTGCTGCACCTCTCGCAGCGTGCCGGGATCCCCGCGATCGAGCTGCTCAAGGCTGCTGCGGCACTCGCGCGGCACCGCGCCCGGATCGACGGGCGTCTCCGAGCCGCGCGGCTCTCGTCGCGCCTGCTCGTGCCGCTCGGCGTGTGCACACTGCCCGCGTTCCTGCTCCTCGGCGTCGCCCCGATGCTCTTGAGCGTCATGTCCACGATGTCGATCTCGCTGTGAGCGAGCCGCGCCGCGCACCCGAGTGACGCACCCGACCGCAGATCGCACCGACCCCAGACCGTGCCCACATAGATAGAAGGAGTACCTCATGTCGATTCCCCGGCGCACGCGCTCGATTCCCCGGCTCACGCGCCGTCGCGCGTCGCACCTGTTCACCGACGACACGGGCGCCGCGACCGCCGAGTACGCGATCGCGACCATGGCGGCCGTCGCCTTCGCGGGACTGCTCGTCGTGATCATGCGCTCGGACGAAGTGCGCGGCATCCTCACGGATCTCGTCCGGCGGGCACTCACCGTCGCATGATCGTCCGTCGGCTCGGCGGCGACCGCGGATCCGTCGTCGCCGAGTTCGCCGTCGCCTTCCCCGCGGTGGCGCTCGTCCTCCTCTTCGGGGTCGGCGCGCTCGCCGCGGGGGCACGCAACGTCAGGCTTCAGGATGCCGCGGCCGACGCCGCACGGGTCGTCGCGCGCGGCGAGCCGACCGAGGCCGCCGGCCGCGTCGTCTCCGCCGCTGTCGCCGGGGCGAGCGCCGCCGTCGAACGGACGGGCGACCTCGTATGCGTCACGGCGACGGCGCCCGCCGGCATCGCCGCCGTGACGATCTCGGCCCGGTCGTGCGCGCTCGCGGGAGGCCTGTGATGGCGGGCACGGGGCTCGCCGTGGGGATCGTCGCGGGCTGCGCGGCGCTCGTGCTGGGTCTCACCACCGTCAGCGCGGCGGCCGTGACGGGGCAGCGCCTGGCGGGGGCCGCGGATGCCGCGGCTCTCGCGGCGGCGGATGCGGCATCCGGAGCCTCTCGAGGCGTTCCGTGCGAGCGGGCCGCCGACGTCGCACAAGCCGGGGGAGCATCGCTCGCGGCCTGCGACGTCGACGGTCTCGTGGCCACGGTGACGGTCTCGGCGACCTTCGGAGCCCTCACCGCGAGCGCCTCCGCGCGCGCCGGGCCGCCGCCCGAAACGGGCACTCGCTGATCCTTGGCGGGTCCCACCCTGAGAGTCCTCACAGCGCCGACCCCCGGAAGCGGTGTGTATGGTGTGCTTCGAAGAAAGGACGACCCACGTTGGCACAAGGCAAGAAGCTCGTGATCGTCGAGTCCCCCACGAAGATGAAGTCGATCCAGGGGTATCTCGGCGATGGATACGAGGTGCTGAGCTCGGTCGGGCACATCCGCGATCTCGCGAGCAAGAAAGAGATCCCGGACGACAAGAAGCAGGCGTACGGCAAGTACTCGATCGACGTCGACAACGGCTTCGACCCCTATTACGTCGTCAACGACCGCAAGTCGAAGACCGTCGCCGAGCTCAAGCGCGCCCTCAAGGGCGCCGACGAAGTCCTGCTCGCGACTGATGAGGACCGCGAGGGCGAAGCCATCGCGTGGCATCTGCTCGAGGTGCTCAAGCCCAAGGTCCCCGTCAAGCGCATGGTCTTCCACGAGATCACGAAGGACGCGATCCGCGAGGCCGCCGAGAACACGCGCGAGCTCGACCTCGCGCTGGTCGACGCGCAGGAGACCCGCCGCGTCCTCGACCGCCTGTACGGCTGGGATGTCTCTCCCGTTCTCTGGCGCAAGGTCGGCAGCGGTCGCGAGGGCGCGGCGCTGAGCGCCGGCCGCGTGCAGTCCGCCGCGACGCGCATGGTCGTCGACCGCGAGCGCGAGCGCATGGCGTTCGTCTCGGCCTCGTACTGGGATGTCGAGGCGCTCGCCGCGAAGGGCGAATCGGCCTTCACGACGAGACTCGCCCGTGTCGACGGCGCAGCCCTCGCCCGCGGCACCGACTTCGACGACCGCGGTGAGCTCAAGAAGGCCGTCGTCGTGCTCGACGAGGCCGCGGCACGCGCACTCGCGGACGCCGTCACAGCGGCAGGCGAAGCATCCGTCACGAACATCGAGGCCAAGCCCGGCACGCGCAGCCCGCGCGCCCCCTTCACGACCTCGACCCTTCAGCAGGAGGCCGGTCGCAAGCTCGCGATGAGCGCCAAGCACGCCATGAGCGTCGCGCAGCGCCTCTACGAGAAGGGGTTCATCACCTATATGCGCACCGACTCGACCGCGCTCTCGAAGCAGGCGGTCGAAGCGGCGCGCTCGCAGGCGGTGAGCCTCTACGGCGAGAAGGCCGTGCCGCTTCAGCCCCGCGTCTACCGCAACAACGCGAAGAACGCGCAGGAGGCGCACGAGGCGATCCGTCCCTCGGGCGAAGAGTTCCGCACGCCCGCGTCGGTCTCGTCCGAGCTGGACCGCGACGAGCAGCGCATGTACGACCTCATCTGGAAGCGCACGATCGCGAGCCAGATGTCGGACGCGAAGTACGAGACCACGACCGTCACGCTCGCGGTCGCCGCGGGCGGGCGGACCGCCGAGTTCACGGCATCCGGAACCGTCTACACCTTCAAGGGCTTCCTCGAGGCGTACGAAGA
Organism: Microbacterium sp. SS28; assembly: GCF_022761035.1. Classification (GTDB taxonomy): domain Bacteria; phylum Actinomycetota; class Actinomycetes; order Actinomycetales; family Microbacteriaceae; genus Microbacterium. Next base: position 565,527 of record NZ_JAKWJP010000001.1, on the reverse strand, counting down.
GGGCCGCGACGAGAAGCGCGGCGACGCCGACAAGTCCGAGGAGCAGTCGCTGCCGGCCATGGCGGTCGGCGACACGCTGCGCATGAAGGACGTCGAGCCCAAGGGGCACTCGACGACCCCCAAGCCCCGCTACACCGAGGCGAGCCTCGTGAAGGCGCTCGAAGAGAAGGGCATCGGGCGTCCCTCGACGTTCGCGAGCATCATCGACGTGATCCTCGATCGCGGCTACGTGAGCAAGCGCGGTCAGGCGCTCGTGCCGAGCTGGCTCGCCTTCAGCGTCGTGCGTCTGCTCGAACAGCACTTCGCCGATCTCGTCGACTACGACTTCACGGCGGGCCTCGAGGACGACCTCGACGCCATCGCGCGCGGCGAGCAGCAGCGCGTCGCGTGGCTGCGCGAGTTCTACTTCGGCTCCGAGGCGCAGGTGGGCCTGCGCAACATCGTCGAAAACCTCGGCGAGATCGACGCGCGTGAGCTCAATGCGACGAGGATCACGGATGCCACGACCCTCCGGTTCGGCAAGTACGGGCCGTACCTCGAGGTCGTCGACACCGCCAACCCCGAGGCCGAGCCGCGCCGCGTCAACATCCCGGAAGAGCTCGCGCCCGACGAGCTGACCCCCGCCAAGGCGCAGGAGCTCATCGACGCGCCCGTCGCGGGCGACCGCGTGCTCGGAGAGAACCCCGAGAACGGCAAGCTGGTCCTGGTCAAGGACGGCCGCTTCGGCCCGTACGTCCAGGAGGCCGATCCCGTGGATCCGGACGCCGCGGACGAGGGAACCGGCGAGATCGTGGAGGCTCCCAAGAAGCGGGGCGCCGCCAAGAAGGAGCCCGCGCCCAAGCCGCGCACGGCGTCGCTCTTCAAATCGATGTCGGTCGACACGATCGACTTCGAGACGGCGCTCAAGCTGCTCTCGCTGCCGCGCGTCGTCGGGGCCGACCCCGAGTCGGGCAACGAGATCACGGCGCAGAACGGCCGCTACGGTCCGTACCTCAAGAAGGGCACGGACTCGCGGACGCTGCCCAGCGAGCAGCAGATCTTCGACATCACGCTCGAGGAGGCGCTCGCGGTGTACGCGCAGCCCAAGTACGGCGCCCGCGGTGCGTCGAGCGCGCTCAAGGAGTTCGAGGCGGACCCCGTGAGCGAGAAGCCGATCAAGATCAAGGACGGCCGCTTCGGCGCGTACGTGACCGACGGAGTGACCAACGTCACGATTCCGCGCGGCCAGACGCCCGACGACATCACGTTCGAGATCGCCGTGCAGATGCTCGCCGACAAGCGCGCCAAGGGACCCGCGCCCAAGCGCACGACGACCCGCAAAGCCCCGGCCAAGAAGTGACGGCCGAGGCGGCCTCGCCCGGACGCGGCCACCCCGGCCTGTTCGTCACGCTCGAAGGCGGCGACGGCGTCGGAAAGACGACGCAGGCGGCGCTGCTCGACGAGTGGCTCACGAGCCTCGGGCGCACCGTCGTGCGCACGCGCGAGCCGGGCGGCACCGAGGTGGGCGTGCTCGTGCGCGACATCGTCCTGCACCACCGCGGCGACATCGCGCCGCGGGCCGAGGCGCTGCTGTACGCCGCCGATCGCGCGCACCACATCGAGACGGTCGTCCGGCCCGCCCTCGAGCGCGGCGACGTCGTGATCCAGGACCGCTACTTCGACTCGTCGGTCGCCTACCAGGGCGACGGACGGCAGCTCGAGCCAGGTGAGATCCGCGACCTGTCGATGTGGGCGGCGCGGGGCCTCGTCCCCGACCTGACGATCCTGCTGGACCTCGACCCCGCCACGGCGCGCGGGCGGCTCGACGCCGACGACAAGCCGTTCGACCGGCTCGAGTCCGAGCGCGAGGACTTCCACGCGCGCGTGCGAGACCGGTTCCTCGCGATCGCGGCCGACGAGCCCGGCCGATTCCTCGTCCTCGACGCCGCCCGCCCGGCCGACGACCTCGCGGGCGACGTGCGCGCCCGCGTCGAGTCGGTGCTCGCAGGCGACTCCCGGGGTGGCGTCGGCGCCCCCGGTTAGGCTGAACGGATGGATGCCACGGCGGAGGTCGGCACTGCGCCCTGGAGCGACGTGTGGGGGCAGGACGACGCCGTCGCGGCGCTGCAGGCCGCGGCATCCGATCCCGCGGCCATGACGCACGCGTGGCTCATCACAGGGCCGCCCGGCTCGGGCAGGTCGACGCTCGCATACGCGTTCGCTGCGGCGCTCATCGCCGAGCCCGGCGACGAGCACGTCATGCACCAGGTGCTCGCCGGCACGCATCCCGACCTCACGGCTCTGCGCACCGAGGGCGTCATCATCTCGATCAAGGACGCCCGCGCGCTCGTCGAGCGGTCGTACTTCGCACCCTCGCTCGGTCGCTACCGCGTCATCGTGATGGAGGACGCCGACCGCATGGCCGAGCGCACGTCCAACGTGCTGCTCAAGGCCCTCGAAGAGCCGCCCGAGCGCACCGTGTGGGTCCTCTGCGCCCCGAGCGAGGCCGACCTGCTCCCGACGATCCGATCCCGCGTGCGCACGCTGCGGCTGCGCGACCCCGAGGTCGCCGACGTCGCGCGCCTCATCGTGCAGCGCACGGGGGTCGATCCCGCGATCGCCGAGCAGTCCGCGCGGCACGCCCAGCGGCACATCGGCATGGCACAGCGCCTCGCGACGGATGCCGCGACCCGCGTGCGCCGCGACGAGACGCTGCGCGCCGTGCTGCGCGTGCGCGGCGTCGGCGACGCCGTCGAGGTCGCGGGCGCCATCGTCCAGGCCGCGACCGAGGACGCGAAGGCCCTCACGCTCGAGCGCGACGAGGCCGAGCGCGCGAGCCTTCGCCGCATGCTGGGCATCGCCGAGGGCGCCGCCGTCCCGCCCGCGGTGCGCGGTCAGCTCTCGGCGCTCGAGGACGAGCAGAAGCGGCGCGCCACGCGCAGCCTGCGCGACGGCATCGATCGGGCGCTGACCGATCTGCAGTCGATGTTCCGCGACGTCGTCGTGCTGCAGTTCGGCCGCGACACCGACCTCATCAATCTCGAGCTCGAGCCGGAACTGCGCGCCCTCGCGGCGGCATGGACGCCCGCTCGCACGCTCACGGTGCTCGACCGGATCACCGAAACCCGCCGCAACGTCGAGCAGAACGCCGCGCCGGCGCTCGCGCTCGAAAGCATGCTCGTGACCGTCGCGAGCGGAAGGACTCCGTGAACCCGATCACGACGCGCGGCCCGCGCCGCGTCGCAGCATTCGTCGCGGCGCTCGCCGCAGCATCCGTCCTCCTCTCGGGCTGTCTGTACCAGGCGATCCCCGGCGGCGCGCCCGTATCGACAGAGAGCCTCGCGCCCGACACGTCCGGCGTCTCGGCCGACCTGCTGCCGTACTACGGACAGCAGCTCTCGTGGGAGGGCTGCGGCGACGGCTTCGACTGCACCGTGGTGAAGGCCCCACTGGACTGGACGAACCCGTCGGCGGGCGAGATCGAGCTCTCGGTCATCCGGCACCGCGCGACGAGCGGCGACGCCCTCGGTTCGCTGCTCACCAACCCGGGCGGACCGGGCGCGAGCGGCGTCGATCTCGTGCGCGACTCGGTCGACTTCGCGGTCGGCGAGCCGCTGCAGGCTGCGTACGACGTGATCGGCTTCGATCCGCGCGGCGTGGGGGAGTCCACGGCCGTGCGCTGTTACGACGCCGCCGACATGGACGCGTACCTGTTCGACATCCCCGAAGGCCGCCGCGGGTCGGACGCCTGGACCGAAGAGCTGCTCGCGCGGCACGCCGACTTCGCGCAGGCGTGCGATGCGGGCAGCGGCGGACTCCTGCCCTTCATCACGACCGACAGCGCGGCGCGCGACATGGACCTCCTGCGTGCCGTCCTGGGCGACGAGAGTCTCAACTACCTCGGCTACTCCTACGGCACGTTCCTGGGCGCGACGTACGCGAAGCTCTACCCCGAGCGCGTCGGCCGGCTCGTGCTGGACGGGGCGATCGACCCGTCCGTCTCGGGTCTCGACGTCAGCACGACGCAGGGCATCGGCTTCGAGAGCGCGCTGCGCGCGTATATGGCCGACTGTCTCCAGCAGGACGACTGCCCCTTCCGCGGCTCGGTCGACGACGCCATGGCCGACCTCGGGACGCTGCTCGCGAGCGTCGACCGCTCGCCGCTGCCGGCATCCGACGGCCGTGAGCTCGGCGCCGATTCGCTCATGACGGCGATCGTCGCGGCTCTCTATTCGCAGGCCAGCTGGTCGTATCTCACGACCGCGCTGACCGACGTGCTCGAGGGCGAGGCCGATGTCGCGTTCGCTCTCGCGGACTTCTACTACTCCCGCGAGAACGGCGTCTACGCCGACAACTCGACCGAGGCGTTCCGCGCGTACAACTGCATGGACTACCCCGCAGACGCGACGCCCGAGGCGAAGGCGGCGGCCGACGCCCTGCTGGCAGAGAAGGCGCCGACCGTCGCGCCGTACTGGTCGGGTCCCGATCCGTGCGACGTCTGGCCCTACCCCCCGACCGGGGTGCGCGAGAAGATCACGGCCGACGGTGCGGCGCCGATCGTCGTCGTCGGAACGACGAACGACCCCGCGACGCCCTACGAATGGTCGGTGTCGCTCGCCGACCAGCTCGCCTCGGGAGTGCTCGTCACGCGGGTCGGCGAGGGCCACACGGGCTACAACAAGGGCAACACCTGCGTCGACGCGGCCGTCGAGGCGTACCTGCTCTCGGGCACGGTGCCTGAGGACGGACTGCGTTGCGAATAGACGGATGCCGGGGGTCGGCATCCGTCCATCGCCTGTCGATCTCCCTCAGCGACGCAGGATGCGGCGCGCGAGCGCGTTGCCGAGGAACTGCACGACCTGGACGATCACGATGATGACGAGCACGGCGGCCCATGTCACGACGGGGTTGAACTGCTTGAAGCCGTAGACGATCGCGAACTCGCCGAGGCCGCCGGCGGCGACGGCGCCCGCGATCGCGGTCATGTCGACGAGCGCGACGACGATGAACGTGTAGCCGAGCACGAGGGGTCCGAGCGATTCACGGGGGATGAGCCGGAACAGGATCCGCGACCGGCTCGCACCCGCCGCGCGTGCGGCTTCGACGACGCCGGGTCGCACCGTCAGGAGGTTCTGCTCGACGATGCGGCTGATCGCGAACATCGAGGCGATCGAGATCGCGAAGACGGCGAACTCGGGGCCGATGCCGGGGATGCCGAGGCTGCGCGCGATGGGCTGCACGGCGGCGAGGAAGATCACGAACGGGATCGGGCGGAAGAAGTTGACGACGAAGTTCAGCCCGCCGTAGAAGGGGCGATTCGGAAAGAGGCTGCCGGGACGCGCGGCGTACAGGCCGAGGCCCAGGATGAGCCCCGCGAGACCGCCGAAGACGAGGGCGAGGGTGGCGACGTAGAGCGTCTCGGCGGTGGCCGCCCAGAGCTCGGGCAGCAGGTCGATGAGCCTATCCACGGGCGTCCTCCTCGATGAGCGGGGCGAAGGCGGATGCCGCGTCGATGGCCTGCTGCACGGCGCCGGAGTCGCCCGACAGTGCGAGGGTCAGGTGACCGAAGACGCGCCCGCGGATGTCGTTGATGCCGCCGTGGATGAGCTCGAAGCGCACGCCGTGGGCCGACAGCGCCGCGAAGACGTCGGCCTGTGTGACGTCGCCGTCGCGGATCGTGAACGTCACGATCCTGCCGGGGTGGCGTCCGCGCAGCGTCGCGAGCTGCTCGCCCACGGGGACGTCCTCGATGATGCTCGCGACGAACCGCTGCGTCGCGGGATGCCGAGGGGCCGACAGCACGTCGAAGACCTCGCCCGCCTCGATGATGCGCCCGCCCTCCATGACGATGACGCGGTCGGCGAGCGTGCGGATGACGTCCATCTCGTGCGTGATGACGAGGATCGTGATGCCGAGCTCGCGGTTGACACGCCGCAGGAGCGCGAGCACCTCTTGCGTCGTGTCGGGGTCCAGCGCGCTCGTCGCCTCGTCGGCGAGCAGAATGCGGGGACTCGTCGCGAGCGCGCGGGCGATGCCGACGCGCTGCTTCTGGCCGCCGGAGAGCTGCTCGGGGTAGTTGCGCGCCTTGTCGGCGAGGCCCACGAAGCGCAGCAGCTCGTCGACGCGCGCCGCGATCTCGGCGCGCGGACGGCGGGCGACTTCGAGCGGATAGGCGACGTTGCCCGCGACCGTGCGCGAGTCGAAGAGGTTGAACTGCTGGAAGATCATGCCGATGTCGCCGCGGAGCGTGCGCAGTTCGCGCTCCGAGAGCTTCCTGATCTCGCGGTCGTCGATCTCGATCGAGCCCGAAGTGGGCGTCTCGAGCGCGTTGACGAGGCGGAGCACGGTGCTCTTGCCGGCACCCGAGTAGCCGATGATGCCGCAGATCTCGCCTGCGGCGATCTCGAGCGACACGTCGTCGACGGCGACGGTCGGGGCGGCATCCTTCGATGCCGCGGGGAAGGACTTGGTGACGCCGGTCAGGCGGATGAGCGTCATGCGCTGCTCCTGGAGTGACGCACGCGTGTGCGGCCCGCTCCGAGAACGGGCCGCACACGCGAGAGGGGACTGCTTACTGGTTGGCGCGGATGTCGTCCTCGACGTCGTGCAGCGAGCTGACGAGGTCGGCGGCCGGCGTCTTGACGAACACGGCCGAGCCGCCCGAAGCCTCCTGCACGCCGTCGAGCACGTCCTGCGTGTTCTGGTAGATCTCGACGAGCTTGAGGTAGGTCGGGTTGTCGGCGTCCGCGGCGCGGGCCGCGAAGATGTTGATGTAGGGGAACGCGGTGGGGTCGCTCGGGTCGTCCTGCGCGATCGCGTCGCTGGGCTCGAGGCCCGCGTCCTCGATGAAGTCGTTGTTGATGATCGCGGCGGCGACATCGGGCAGCGACGTGGCGGTGAAGGCTGCGTCGAGCGCCTCGACCGTGACCTTGGACGACGGGAGGACGTCGGCGACGGTCGAGAAGATCGATCCGCCGTCCTCGAGCTCGATGAGGCCGGCCGACTGCAGCACGAGCAGGCCACGGGCCTGGTTGGACTCGTCGTTCGGCACGGCGACCTTCGATCCCTCGGGGATGTCGGCGACGTCGTCGTACTGCGTCGAGTACAGGCCGAGCGGGTAGATCGCCGTCGCGCCGACGGGCTCGAGGTCGTCGTCGCTGTTGACGTTGTACGTCGCGAGGTAGATGACGTGCTGGAACTGGTTCAGGTCCAGCTCATCGGCCGAGAGCGCGGGGTTGGGCTGCGTGTACTCCGTGAAGTCGACGAGCTCGATCTCGATGCCCTCCGCGGCAGCCGCCTCCTTGTACGTCTCCCAGTACGGGTCGCCGGCGCCGACGACGCCGATGCGGACGACCTCCGGCGCGGCCTCGGCGGACGAGCCGCCGGCAGTGTCGGCGCCGCTTGCGCAGCCTCCGAGGACGAGGGCGAGGGGAAGGGCGAGCGCTGCTGCGGTGAAGATCTTCTTGGACATGATCGTGCTCCTGGTCTGTCGGTGGCACCGCAGTGCGGTGTCGACCGCGAGCGCGACCGTCTCGGACCGCGTTCGCCTCTTCGCGGTGCCTATTCGAGGCTAGGCGCGGTTCTCAGCGGTTCGAAATCAGCGCGTAACATCGTGAAACTCCGGCCTCCGTACGGTCGGAGCCGGCCTCGGTTCGCGAGCACCTCGAAGACCCTGTAAGATCGTTCATCGTGCCCCGCGCAAGCGAGGTGCGCCACCTTAGCTCAGTCGGCAGAGCGATTCACTCGTAATGAATAGGTCAAGGGTTCGATTCCCTTAGGTGGCTCCACATCCCAGGTCTGGCCAGCGAATCTTGCATTCACAAAAGGTTCAAGAGCCATGGACTCGACTTCTACTCGGTGTCTACTCCGTCTGAGCGCCGAATGCATCGACGCGCCTGAGAATCGTCTGACTCTAAAGGCAATCCCGGGGAGGCGGCGGAGGTGTCGGAGTCGTCGACGAATCCGCAGCGCATTGTCGGACGAGGGTCGCTAACCGCGTTGAGCAGGCGCTCGTGGGCTCGAGACGAGACGGGTCGAGGGCTGCGGACCCCCGGCGCCGAGCAGCCCCGCAGCCAGCCCATCTTCTCTGACCTGGGATGTCGTAGGTCGAATGCCGCGTCCGGCGTGAACGCAGCTGAGTGCTGATTGCATGAAGATGATGTTGGGAGTGGATGTGTCGCGGGGATCATGGATGGAGGGCTCGGACCTGCATGACTGCAGATAAGCCTGTGATCGGCATCCTCGGTGCCGGCAAGTTCGGTGTGGTCCTCGCGCGACTGGCCGCGGCCGCCGGCTATCGGGTGCTGATCGCCGGATCCGGCGACCCGAAGCGAATCGCACTGCCGCACGACGTCCTCGCCCACGGGGCAACGGCCACGACCGCGGCCGCTGTGGCTCAGCAAGCCGAGATCGTCATCCTCGCCCTCCCGCTCAACAAGTACCGGGAGATTCCCGCGAACGCGCTGGCGGGCAAACTCGTAATCGACGCCATGAACTACTGGTGGGCGGCGGACGGCGTCCAAGCCGAGTTCACCGATCCACTCACATCAAGCAGCGAAATCGTGCAGAATCACCTATCCGCGTCGCGGGTCGTCAAGGCGTTCAATCACATGGGTTACACCGACCTCGAGGACGAGGCGCGACCCGCCGGTCAAACAGACCGCAAGGCCATCGGCGTCGCCGCAGACGACGCCGAGGCGCTCGACCTCGTCGCCAGCATCGTCAACGACATCGGCTTCCACCCGGTCCGGCTGCGCCAGCTCGCCGACGGGGCCAAATTGGAACCCGGCACGGAGCCGTTCGGCGCCGACGTGGATGCCGCAGAGCTGCAAGCCATGATCGACCGCTTTCCCACGTCGCAACGCGGCCTTCGCCGAGCAGCGGCTCTGGCAGCACGAAACTCGCCTGCATCCGCTGACTAGAGGCTTGGCGCTCAGGAAGTGCGATGTCGACATGACAGCGGGGCCCTCCGACCGTTCACATCCGTGGCACCGTCGTCGTCAGCTGGCGACACAAGCTCCTGTCTGGGGCGAGACCGGGGTTCGACGTGGACCTCGCCCACGTGAGACGAGGGGACAGAGCGCCGACTACAAGCTCAGGGCGCTCGGAAGACGCGTTTCGAAGTCGAGGATGTTGACCCACTCGGGCACGATGCGAATTCGACACATCGGCCGGCCACGGAGTTGCACCACCCACGCTCGTCCCTGTTCCTCGCCAAAGTACCGTTCCGCCGCCGCGGCGTACTCGGGTGCGACATCACTGAGCATGTCCATCTCCGCCCGCCCTCGGATCGACAGCACTCGGTAAGGGAACGTCTCGGTGTCGATGGTGACCGCGACTTCGGGCCGGCTGCCCAGCACCTTCACCTTCGGCGCCCCCGGCGGACTGGCCACGACGACGTTCCGACCGTCCCAGTGGAACCAGATGGGCACCACCCGGGGCGTTCCATCGGACCAGTTGTACGCAAGCCTGGCCAGGACCGGTGACGCGAGCAGCTGCTGCGCGACCGGATCATCTAGCAAGGACAGATCGTGCGCAGAAGTGCTCATCGCCGCTCCCTTACGGATGCCAACACATCGACGTTATCGGTGTCGGCCGACGATGGATATGGCTGCACCCGATCACGCAAGGGTGGACCCCGGGCCTTCGATCTTCGACGTGACGGCGGGCTGCGCGCCGGTCCTGCGGCGCTCCACGGTCACCGCACTCCGCACGAGGACCGCCGACCAGCGAGAGCGCCGCTTCTGGTCTGTGCCGGAGTACGCGTTCTTCGTGCATCAAAAGGGTCCCTCAGCGGAGCAGGACACGACGCGGTTCTCGACCGCCACGGTATTTGCCCAGTCCCTCCCGTTTGGAAACCGCCACAGGATCCCCGTCAGAGTCCTCTCGGCAGGATCGCCGTGCCGGCGAAAGCCGGGTCTGCGATCAGCGCGCCCATCGACTGAGCGATTCGGTCGGCGTACTCTGACCCCCAGGTCAGGAGGAGCCGTGAAGAGGCGACACGCGCATCACGCGATCAGCGAAGACGAGCAGATCGGGCGATATGCATATCTACTGGGAAACGTTCCCGCGAACGTCGCCGACAAGGCCTACGCCGCCGCCTTCGCTCGACTTTCGGCGACGCAGCGCCAAGATATCCTCCGCGAGCTGCGCTCGCAGTTGCCGGTGGCACCGCAGGTACCAGCATCTGACGATCCCGAAGCGTTCGCTGTGCTCATGCGCGATCTGCGTTCGCGCGACGCCGTGGTGCGCGTCAGTGGTGTCGGTCCCTTCGCGGCCGAGTTCGTTGCGAGTCCTCCGATCGTCGCTTATTTCACGGCCGGCGTGGGGTCGGTGACGATCGACCAGCAGCCGCTGTGGGTGCAGGAGCTGGCGGGCCACGAGACGGCCCCCATCGACGCGGGACGGATGCACCACCGCCATCAAGGATTCATCACCGGGTGGTCTGGGCCGGCCCGCAGTTGACGATCGGCCGGCGGAACGGTGCTCAGGTGAGCACACGTCCGGGGGTGGCGGATCTCCAGGCCCGTGATGCCCGGCGCGCAGCGGAAACCAGGCGGCGCGATCGACCCAGAGTCGCTGCCGAATCCCGATCGCTTCTCCTCGTGCGCGGATGCCGGCCGATGAGCGGTCGCATATTCCACCCTGAGCGACTACATGCTGGTGTCGATAAGGAAGGTGCGAAGGCTTGTGATCGTCTCGTTGGCGACCGTGATGACGTCAATGCCGCGAGCGACGGGAGCACCGGTCGGACCGAATGCCCAGGCGAGCGCGCCGATGTCCGTGCCGACGTAACGCTCTCCATCTTCGACGAACACGAAGTCGCTGGGAACGTCGGCGAGCAGCGCTGCTGCCTTGTCGTTTACGGCTGATCGTCCCTGAACGGCGCCCTCGGGGTCGGTGAACATGACGTCCTCCGAGTACACCCAATCGACTGCCTTGCGCCTGGCGAGGGCGTCTCGGTTGCCGAACACCTCGTGCAGGTTGGCTGAGAGCAGTTCAGAGACGCTGGGCATCCGTCATCCAATCGACGTTCGAGTTCGGTTGGCAACTCCAACATTCCGGCGACGACGCGATATTCCACTGCGGACCGTGAGCCGGTCGACAGCGACCGGGTTTCCGGGTCTGCGCGAGCAACGGCGCCGCACGTTCCTCTGAGCGATGATCCCTCCCGTCACGGTGCGGATCGTCTGGCAATTCACATGTTCTGAGGGGGGAAGGTGCGGATCAGCTTTCGGTTGACGAACTCCAGGATCCCGAGGTGGGACAGTTCGCGCCCGTAGCCGGAGCGTTTCACCCCGCCGAAGGGAGTCTGGGGTTCTGTGCCGGTTGGGTGGTTGATCCAGGCCATTCCGCTGTCGAGCGCGTCTGCTACTGAGCGGGCACGTGTCGGGTCGGTACAGAACACGACGCCGCTCAGACCGAACGGGGAGGCGTTGGCCAGCCGGACCGCTGAGTCGTCGTCGGCGGCTTTGTAGACGACGCAGACAGGCCCGAAGAGTTCTTCGCTGTAGGCGCGCATAGTGGGCTCGACGTCGGTGAGGATGGTTGGTTCGAAGAATGCGCCGGGGCTGAGCGGTCGTCCGCCACCCGTGATGACTGTTGCTCCTTTGTCGATGGCGTCGGCAACCTGGGCTGCCAACCGGGCCGCAGCTGGCTCGGAGGAGAGCGGCCCGAGCTCTGTGTTCGGATCGTTGGGATCACCGAGACGGATCGCGGCGAAGCGGCGGGCCAGGGCGGCGACGAAATCGTCGTAGAACTCCTCAAGGACGATGACTCGTTTCGCTGCCGCGCAGCTCTGACCGGCGTTGCCCAGTCGACTCTCAGCTGCAGCGTTTGCTGTGCCGTCGAGACCCCCGCCGGCCTCCAGATCCAGGATGATGAACGGGTCGCTGCCGCCGAGTTCCAGAACGCACTTCTTGAGGTTGCGGCCCGCGACCTGAGCGACCGACGAGCCGGCCTCGCCGCTGCCGGTGAGAGTTACTCCCTGCACCGCGGGGTGTTCGATGACGCGCTCCACGTCGGCGATGCGCAGGAAGACGTTGGTGAAGACGCCTTTGGGCGCTCCGGCGTCGGTGAAGACCTGCTCCAGGGCAAGTGCGGTTTGGGGACAGATTTCGGAGTGCTTGAGCAATAGCGTGTTTCCGGCAATGAGCTGGGGTCCGGCCACGCGTACAACTTGGTACAGGGGAAAGTTCCAGGGCTCGATAGCGAGAATTACGCCGAGCGGCTCATTTACCAGAACGGCCCATCCGGCATCGACCGGCAGGGTTTCTGATTCAAGGAATCGCGGTCCGTTCTCTGCGTAGTACCTCAGGATGCTCGCAGCCCAGGGCGCCTCGCCCCGGCTGTCGGTGATCAGCTTTCCCATCTCCAGTGTGATGAGTTGCGCGAATTCTTCGGCTCGCGCACCCATCAGCTCGGCGGCGCGCCCCACAATCTTGGCTCGCTCGGTCACCGGCCAGCGGCGCCACACCAAGAATGCGTCGTGCGCTGCGCCCACAATCGCGTCGATCTGATCACTCGGCAGGAAGGGGTAGTCCCGAATATGCTCGCCGGTTGCAGGATTGAGCGTCGTGTAGCGACGTTCGCGAGCGGAGCTCCCGGGTGTGGCTCCAGGCTGGTCTAGCTGCGACATGGCGTCCTCGTGCTCCTTCCTACCCTTCCCCGCCCCACAGGAGAAGGGGCCATGCGTCCTCCCGGGCCGCGGCCTGAACCGGAGACGAGGGCGCCCGGGGGTCGGTCCTTGATTGCTCAGTCTTGGAGGGACTGCTTGCGGGCTTCAAATGGCGGTCTGAGCTGACTCACTGGTGTTGCGAGGAGGAATGCGAGCATTGCGAGGACCGGCGAAACCGGCGCCATCGGATGTAAGGCCGCGGTGGTGGTCTCGAGGTTGGGTTCGGGGCGCTACGGTGCGACCCAGCTCTGGAAGCCGTTCATCTCAAGCAGGTCGTATCCGTCGGCCCCCTCGGTGGTTTCGTACAAGACAACTGGCGGTGACGAGCCCGAGACGGGGATGGCGATCACACCCAGCGCATCTGTTCCGGCATCCGGAAAGCCGTATGGCTGTCCCCATGCCCGGGAGAGCAGCATCGTGCCGTCGGGCGACCAGGTGACCGCAGTCGGGAACCAGAGGAGCGAGTCGACGCCCTCGCCGGTCTGCACGGCCGCGATCACGGTCTGTGTGCCGGCCGGGTTGCTCGGGTCGTTGTCGCGCGCGTTGACGATGACCGCTTCGTGCTGCGGATAGCACCGCTGCACGTCGCCGGATGCGTCTGCGTAGGTCTTGCAGGAGCGCTGGAAGACGATGCTGCTCCCATCGGGCGACCAAACCGGCCCGATGCCGTTCATCAGCGTGTAGTCCTCGACGAGGACGCGCTGGGCGGAGCCGTCGGCATTCATGAGGATGAGATCGAACCGCTCGGCCGCGTTGATCCGGCGTCGTTCGACAGCCAGTGTCTGCCCATCGGGAGACAGGGCGATCGTCCGGGTCAGCGCGGTGTCGTCGATGGTTCGGAGGGAGTCATCGACGACGGAGTAGACCGAGATGCCGCCCTCACCGGCGATGTACAGCTGAGACCCGTCGGGTGCCCATTCGATGTCATTGGCGGCCACGTCGGGCAGCCGCCGAATTTCACTGGTGTCGGTATCCACCAGCCAGACTTCGGTGAATTGGTAGACGGAGCTGTTGCCAGGACGATCCGCCCCGGTGCCGAAGGCCACCCAGCGACCATCTGCGGACCAGATCGGGCACGGCATCGACGCCTCGTGATCGACCGCGAAGCGCCCGACGATGGACGCCTCACCTGAGGTCGTCACATCGGCGAGCACGAGCGCCGCACCGGTCCATCCCGCTTCGTGGTCGCCAGTCGCCTCACCGAAGGCGAGCCGCGCGGTCCCCGGAGCGAACGCCGGACACCCCCGGGCGATGTCGTCGGTGTCGGACCCGACGATCCGATGCGCAAGCTCGCCAGGCCGGACGAGCATAAGGTCCATGGCCGCATACGGAGTTGCGAACGCGATCCAGCCTTCGGCGGCACTCGGCGGCTCTCCGGGTCCGGTCGCCATCCCACCAGAGGTGCCGATCGACGAGGGTTCCGGAACAGTGGTGCAGCCGGCGATGGCGGCCAGTAGTGCCAGCGCGGATGCGGCGAACAACATGCGATACCGGCGCAACAGAGCAGTGCGCGTCGTGTCGACCGCGGCGACGTCGCTCATTTCGGCTCCGACTTTAGAAGTCCTACGGCGCCGCCGACCCGCACCCGGTCGGAGCCGTCAGCATCGTCCATACCCTGAAATGTCCGCGAACCGGCGAAAGGTTCACGAGCCTGACCGAGACCTTCCCCACAACGAAGCCATCCGGCATGTGCGGAGCGCCGGCCTGTCGGACGCAAGGGCGCTGGCTCAGCACCGCGCCACACCCTATCCGCGCGTCTTCTGTACGCCGTGAACGATAGGGCGCATCGCCCGGTTATCGCCGGGGCGCCGGCAACGCGGTCGCTCATGGGGCGCGGCAGAGAGCGTGAAATCCGGCGTGTCCGACTGCCACGGCGCTGACTCGTCCCGAAACGCCAGCGACGACGTGCCCGCCCTCGCACCTTCGCGGGTGACATGCGGCGAGCTATCGATGAGGGCATCGGGTGTGGTCGACGTCGGTTCTGGGGCGAGCGGGACGACCTGGCGGAGCGGCTCTGACAATCAGGCGGTCATGTCTGACCAGTCCCCGCGGCACTCCCGAGCAGCCGCACGCATGGCGATCAACGTAGCCGGTCGGCCGCGCTCGGTCACGGGTCCGCAAGCGGGCGGGTCATCCCTCGAGCTGTGGCGGATTGAGCGATGGTCAAGTCGTTCGCGTGGCGGACTTCCCGCGGCCCGTCAGTCCTCGGCGCGGGCGGCCGACACCACGTCCAGGATGGCGTCGATCACGAGTTGGGGATCCACCTCCTCGACGGCATGACCGGTCGTGACGACAAGTTGCTCCGCGCGGGGGCTGAGGACGAACCATCCTTCCTGCTCCTCGACGTTCGTCTCCATACCGCGGCGTTCGGATGGGAACTCCGCGTCGGCGATCTCGTCCTCCGTGTATTGGTTGGAGATGACAGTCACCGGGATGTCCCCGACCAGCCGGCGGGCGCCCCAGGCATCCTTCTCGACCTGCAGGTAGTCGCGTTTCTCGGTGTTTCCCGGATGGTCTGGCCGAGTCTCGTCGATGATCTCCGGCGGTGGGTCGAGGAATGGCGCTCCGACGTCGACGAACACCATCCCCGCGATCCGGTCGGGGTGCTCCACGGCGTAGCCGGCGGTGATATACCCGCCTCCGGAGGTGCCGACGAGGACGAACGGACCCGGCTCCCCGGAGGCGTCGATCCACCCCTCCAGGTCCGCGACAAGGTCGGTGAGTTGGCGCGGGCCGGGAGCGGGGTCGCTGCTGCCGAGGTTCGCTCGGTCGTATACGCAGGTGCGCGTCACCGCTGCGAGGTCCCGTTCGGCGAAGGCGTACGACCCGGTGGTGTCGAGGTCGCCGGCCTCGAGGATCACCGTCGGCGAGCCTGTACCGGAACAGCGGACATACAACTCTCGACCGTCCGGCAGCGCGACCGGGCCACCCGCCTCGAGATCCGGCGGGGCCGCCGAACTGGTCGCAGGCGACTTCGATTCCGCCGATCTCGGCTGCTCGCCACTTGTCGGGCTGCAGCCTGCGACAGCGATCGCGGCGATGAAGACCACGGCGAACATCGCAGCCCTGACACTCGTCTGCTCACGGGCGATCGTGCGGCGGCCGGCGCGACGATGGTGCTTGTTGGGTAGAAGCGGGTGGACTTCGCGATGGAGCGCACGAGGAGGACGCCGAACGCGTCGGTGAATGAGGCCTCGTTCGCTGGCCGTGCGCTGAACTCGAAGACCCGGCACCCCACATCGGTCCACGGGGCCAGTATGAGACGCGTATCGGTAGCCCACAACGGCTCAGCCGTCGACGTCGCCGAGCTCCGGCCCGAGGGGGGACGCCGGCGAGGCGATGTCGTGACAACCGACGTCACCCGCCCGCGGCAACTGATCTCGATCCAGGCAGGAGTCCCCTACGACTCACGGTCCAGTGTGCGCCCGAAGGTCGGTCCTGTTGCGGGCACATCAGTGACGGGTCAATCGCCTGCTCAATTGGGGTGCCTGGACTGGCGTGGTGATGCTCTTTCGGTGTGGGATGCGTATTGGCGTGAACCAATTCTGCGGAATCGAGCAATACGGTTGTGAGCCCCGACAACGAGGTCATCGAGACGTCGATAGCTGAGCCGGCGATATTCGCCGACCTGTACGACCGGCATGCTCGCTCAGTGTTCCGGTACGCGGCTCAACGCGTGGGTGACCACGCGGCCGAAGACATCATGTCCGACACCTTTGTGGTCGCGTTCGAGAAGCGCCGGACCTACGACACCGCCGTACCGGACGCCCGGCCCTGGCTTCTCGGTATCGCGACGCGGCTGATCCGCAGACACACTCGACTGGAAGCGGTGGCCTGGAAGGGAATGACGGCGGACCTGGCGGGCCGGATCGCTCCCGACTTCGTAGACCAAGCACACGACCGGATCGATGCGCAACGGCTCGTGCACCGTCTCGACCGAGCGCTCACACGACTTCGGGCGGAGGATCGCGACACGCTGCTGCTGTACGCGTGGGCAGATCTCGATTATGCCGCGATAGCCGGGGCGACCAACGTCCCGATCGGCACCGTCCGTTCCCGGCTCAACCGCGTTCGCCGGGTGCTGAGACAGGCCGCGGGCATCAGCATCAATTCGGAGGAAGTGGAACATGGACGAGCTGACCCCGCTCCGCAACACCCGTGACGAGAGCCGGATCCCCACCGACGATGCGCTCGCCAAAGGGCGTGCGGCCCTGCTCAGTCGAGCGGCCTCCGCCGTCGTGGATGCCGACGCAGCGCCCTCCCCGCGTGATGGCGGACAGACATCGGTGGCTCCTCAGCGAACTACCCGTCCGCGCTGGGCTGCGGCCGCACTCGCCGTGGCCCTCACGGCCGTCGTGGTCTCTGTCGCCGTGCCTTTCGTGATCTGGAGCGGCGGGGGATCCGGCCGACCAGCAGTCGGCGTGCCTTCCTCGACCCCGCTTGATGAGGAGCCGCTCGGGGTCACGGCGGAGACGTACGAAGCGGCGTACGCCGCGTTTGCACAATGCATGCGTGACAACGGATCTGGCCTGGCGGCCGAGTACATGGAAGGTGGCGTGCACCAGTACTCCTACCTCGCGGTGGACGAGAGCGCGCACGCGATCTGCTACCCGCCTTTCCAGCAGATCGACATGGCATGGCAAGTCGCCCACACGTACGACTCTCCGACCTATGTCGCCCTGCGCAAGTGCCTTACTGAGATGGGGGTCACGCCGGCCAGCGACGCTCAAGGTGTCTATCAGCAAGTGTTGGACCACGGGATCGATCCGACGAGCTGCCAACCGCCGGCACGCAATCCCTACAGCCAACCCCAGGAGTAGTCCGTGCCTCGATGCGAGTCTCATCCATGACCGAACGCACCGTTCGATAGTCGGTCCGTCCTACGAGCGTTGGTTCCGGTACCAACGGTTGCGCCGAGTCCTGGTCCCGGCTGCGCTAGGCGTTGCGGTCCTTGTTCAGTTCTTCGGCGAGCATCAGGATGATGCCGCTGGGTCCGCGGACGTAGGCGAGCTTGTAGGCGTCTTGGTAGGTGGCGACGCCGCGGAGTGGGAAGCATCCGTGCCTCGCGGCGATCTCGAGTGCGTCGTCGATGTCGTCGACGGCGAACGCGACACGGTGCATGCCGATCTCGTTGGGGCGGGTGGGTTCGGTCTCGATCGCGTCGGGATGGATGTATTCGAACAGCTCGAGGCGACCGTCGCCGTCGGGGGTTTGCAGCATCGCGATTTTGGCGTGGTTGCCGTCGAGACCCACGGCAGTGTCGGTCCATTCACCGCTCACGGTGTCGCGGCCGATGACGGTGAGGCCGAGGTCGGTGAAGAACGAGATCGTCGCCTCGAGGTCGCGGACGGCGATCGCGACGTTGTCCAGCCTGATTGGCATACGCTCCACGCTACCGACCCGACCGCGGGCCAAACAGAGCGCAGCGCCGACCGAATCTCGGGCCCATGCGTTCGCATGCCTGTGGACGAGCGGTACAAACCGCACGGCGTGGGTCACCGACACCATCCGCACGGCTGAGCAGGTGCTCGATCGCGGGACAGCCCTGCCCGCGGCCGCCGACGCGCGGATAATCGGACCATGGCAGGGGAGTCACGCCCCGTGGATGTCGAGCTCGCCGAGCTGCTCCGGCGCGCGTACGGCCCGGGTGCCGACATCGCGGCCGATCCCGCGGCGCAGAGGCGCCTGCGCGCTCTCGAGGCAGGGGAGGGGGAAGCGCCCGCCGATCCGCCCGAGCAGGGTGCGATCCCCACGGATGCCTCGTCCGCACCCGCGCCATTGGACGACGCCCCGACGCCGCAGGAGACGGGAGAGGGAGCTCGAGCACCGGCATCCACAGGGCCGTTCTGGCGCCGAAATCTTCCATGGGCGATCACGATCGCGGCGGTGACCCTCGCACTCGCGGCCGGGGCGGCGCTCGTCGCAGCCGAGATCTCGCGCCCGCGGGCGGAGCTGACGCTCACCTCGAGGCTCCTGCCCTCGGATGCGATCGTCCCGGGCATCAGCACCACGACGCTCAACACGTGGGGCATCCCACCCGGAGCGCTCAGCTACCACGGTCAGGTCGGGGCCCTCGATGTCTGGACGATGACCAACGGCAGCGATGCGGCGTGCCTGCTGCTGTCGACCGACGGCTCGTTCTACAAGCAGTCCTGCAGTCGTCGCCCGCTGGAGCCGCAGATCGACGTCCTCGCCGATCCGGACCTGATCCCACCGGGAAGCATCGATCCCGCTGTCCCTCCGGGCTCGACCGTGCGCATCGCACTGGTCGATGCGGTCGTCGAGGTCTTCATCGCGCGCCCGCCCGCCGACACGGGGACCTGACGGGTCGAGCTCCCCGGCGGCTCCGCGAACCGGTCACGGCCCTGCGCAGAGATTCTCGCCGGCCGATGTAGAGATCGCCGGGTCGGTTCCGTCTCCTATCTGAAGCGGTCAGAATGGGCCGCACCGAACGAGAGGCTGTCATGGCCAAGTATCTGATGCTCAAGCATTACCGGGGCGGGCGTCCCGCGGTGAACACGGTCCCGATGGATCAGCTCACGCCGGACGAGTGGGTCGCGCACGTGCAGTACATGCAGGACATGGAGCAGCGGCTCATCGCGTCGGGGGAGCTGGTGTCCTCCGAGGGGCTCTCGATGGGAGGCTCCTGGGTGCGCTTCGACGGCGAGGGGCGCCCGCCGGTCGTCGACGGTCCGTTCGCCGAGACGAAAGACCTCATCGCGGGATGGATGCTGATCGAGGTCGACTCCTACGACCGGGCGCTCGAGCTCGCCTCCGAGCTCTCGGCCGCACCGTGGGCGGGCGGCACCCCGCTGGGTGAGTGGCTCGAGCTGCGTGAGGTGATGAGCGCGCCCCCGGCCGACGTGGCGTGACGCCGGTGGATGCGACGGCACTGCGTCGCGCGATCCCTGAGGTCGTCGGCATCCTCGTCCGGCGCGGCGCGGACTTCGCGTCGGCCGAGGATGCCGTGCAGACGGCCCTCGTTCGCACGCTCGAGCGACCCCTCCTCGAGGAGGTGCGCGACATCCGTGCGTGGCTCGTCACGGTCGCGTGGCGAGCGTTTCTCGACCAAATGCGCAGCGAGGCGGCGCGCACCGCCCGCGAGGAGCGGCTCGCGCGGGAGCCCGAGGTCGGCCCCGTTCCCCAGCGGGACGACACGCTCGGGCTCTACTTCCTGTGCACGCATCCCATCCTCACCTCGACGTCGGCTATCGCCCTCACACTGCGTGCCGTCGCAGGCCTGACGACGCGACAGATCGCAGACGCCTTCCTCGTGCCGGAGGCGACGATGGCGCAGCGCATCAGTCGCGCGAAGCAGCGGCTCGCCGGCATCCCCCTCGATCAGCCGGGCGATCTGTCTCGCGTCCTGCGCGTGCTCTATCTCCTCTTCAACGAGGGCTACTCGGGCGGGGTCGACATCGCCTCCGAGGCGGTCCGCGTCACCCGGCAGCTCGCCGCGCTGACCGACGAGCCGGAGGTCGCTGGGCTGCTCGCGCTCATGCTGCTCCACCATGCGAGACAGCCGGCCCGTGTGGTGGGCGGCAGGCTCATCCCGCTCTCCGAGCAGGATCGTGCCCTGTGGGACGTCGATGCGAACACGGAGGGCGTCGCCATCCTGCAGTCGGCGCTCGCACGCGACAGGCTGGGGCAGTATCAGGCGCAGGCCGCGATCGCCGCGCTGCACGCGGATGCGGCCACTGCCGCCGAGACCGACTGGGTGCAGATCGTCGAGTGGTACGACGAGCTTCTCGCCTTCGGGGATTCGCCCGTCATCCGGCTGGGCCGTGCCGTCGCGATCGGAGAAGCCGATGGGCCGCACGCGGGCCTCGCCGCCCTCGAACTCGTCGGCGACGACGTCCCGCGCTATCACGCCGCACTCGCGTACCTGCATGAAAGGGCCGGGGAGGTGCATGCCGCGGCCGCCGAGTACGCGGATGCCGCGCGCCGCGCCACCAGCGTCCTGGAGCAGCAGCACCTCCTGCGCCAGGCCGAGCGTCTCCGTCCGAGTCACGACCTCGACTGAGCCCCGGCGGCTTCAGTCGCGCGGCCGGCGCCGGACGCCACGCCACCGCAGGAGACCCCTCTGGTCGGTGCGGGACCGCGCTGGGATGATGAGGCATGGTCGCCGCACCGACCGCAGAAGACTTCTTCGCGTGCATGGCGGAGACACCCCGCACCGTCCCCACCACCGCGGGGCCGATCGAGTACGCCGCCCGCGGCGACGGCGTCCCGGTACTTGCCGTCCACGGCACGCTCGGCGGCTGGGATCAGGGACTGGTCGGCGCCGAGTTCCTGCGGCTGAGCGGCTACAAGGTCATCGCGCCGAGCAGACCCGGATACCTCGGAACCCCGTTGACGGTCGGACGGACCTTCGCTCAACAGGGTGACGCCCTCGCCGCGCTGCTGGACGCGCTCGACATCGACGACATCATCGTGTTCGGAGCCTCGGGTGGGGGACCCGCGAGCTACGAACTCGCCGCCCGTCATCCGGACCGTGTCTCACGGCTCGTGCAGGTCGACAGCGTCTGCATCCCCGGCCCGATACCGAATCGTCTTTCGAGCGTCGCCGCACGCGACGTCACCGCGAAGCTGCAGCTGTGGCTGCTCCGCCACCGCACGAGACAGACCCTCACCCTCCTGTTCCGCGGCGCCGCGACGTACACGAGGGCGGGAGCGGCGGAGCGCGCGGCAGCCCTCGCGGCGATTCCCGGGCGGACCGCCCAACTGGAGGCCGTGCTCCGCGCTTCGCTCGGATCCGCCCGACGGCGC
Source organism: Microbacterium sp. SS28 (assembly GCF_022761035.1). Taxonomy (GTDB): domain Bacteria; phylum Actinomycetota; class Actinomycetes; order Actinomycetales; family Microbacteriaceae; genus Microbacterium. The sequence goes on along the minus strand of NZ_JAKWJP010000001.1, from coordinate 544,103 downwards.
CCCGGCATGCGCAACGACTTCACGCTGTTCGAACCCGCGCCTCTGGAGCGCATCGCCTGTCCGACGCTCATCGTCCACGGCCGGTACGACAAGATCGTCCCGCCCGCGAACGTCTTCTACGCCGACGCGCGCATCCCGGATTCCGAGATCCACTGGATGGATGGGTCGCATGTCGCCGTCGCCTTGGAAGCAGCCGACACCGCACCGGCGTTCATCGTGCGCTGGCTCGAGGAGTCGTTCGCATGAGGATGCCGACGTGTGCCCTCGCAACCGCGTCCCATCTGCTGCTCGCGGGCACAGTCTGGTGTTAGACAGTGGAGGGGGTTCACGTCTCGGCTAGCGCCCGTCGGCGGCCCGGATGAGCGCGGCGAGGGGGTCGGGCACCTGATCCAGTGGAACCGCGGCGGCGAGCAGACCGGCGTAACGACGCTTGTTCCCGCTCCGCCCGCCGAAGAACCGCATCAGCTGCGCGCTCGTCGGCCTCCCTCGCTGCGCCGGCTGATTCTGCAGCGATCTGAAGGACTCGAGCTCGCCCTGCGCCGCAATGACGTCCTCCACGGCGGCGGTGCCCAGCGCGCGGATCAACTCCCCTTCGAGATCCGGGTCGCACACGAACACGTCATCGACCACGCTCTCGAACTGCGCACGCTCGTTGACATCGACCAACCCGAAGGTGCTCTCTCCGCGCAGCTCTGCCACGGCACGGCGCGCACCGCTTGCGCCGTTGACTATCGCGATTCGGGGAAGGCGAGCACCCAGCCTTGCGGCCAGGACCTCGAGCGCGATCCGATCGCTTTCACCCTCGACCAGGACGACCGCCATGGATCACCTCGGCTTCGGTCTCGCACACCGCTTCGCAGCGGTGTGCGAGACGCATCCTGCTCTCCGACGGCTGCTGCTATCGACCGCGCGGACGCTGCTGCGCTCGTTGCGCGAGCGGGGCGATCGCTACGCGAGCGCCTTGGCCTTGAGAGAGTCGAACTCCGCCTGTGTGATGGCACCCGAGTCCAACAGCGACTTGGCCGAGGCGATCTGATCGGTCGCCGACGTGGCTGACGACCCCGCGACCGATTGGATGTACTCGGCCTGCGCCGAGCGCATCGCCTGCATCTGCTCCAGCTGGCGCTGCTGCATGCCCCCGCCGCGGGCGATCAGATAGACCAGGATTCCCAGCCAGGGAACGAGGATGACGAAGATCACCCAGAGCGTCTTTCCGCCTCCGCCCAGGTCCTTGCTGCGGAAGATGTCGCCGAAGACCCAGAAGAGGCACATGAACCAGGCGAGGAACAGGAAGAACTCGAAAAGTGCGAGCAGGAACGACCCGTTGTCATTGAACATGTTGTTCTCCTTCAGTTGAAGATCAGCATGCCACCGAGCGCGCGACTATCCCCGCATTGGGCGGGCTGCGGGCCACTTCGCTGAGGCCAGAAGCCCTACCGCGTGGCCCACAGGGTCCAGGCGATCAGGACCGGCTGGAGCAGCAGGCGCACGAAACGGGCGCGGTCTGTGCGCAGCATCGGCGCCGCGCGGCCGGTCCGCCACTGGTGGACGTTGCCGGGGAAGACCGCGACGAAGAACGCCGCGACGAGCCAGCCGACGCTCCGCTGCCGGGGGATCGTCGCGACCGCGCCCGCGAGCATGAGCTCGGCGACACCCGATCCCACGACGATCGCATCCTTGTCGAGACCTGTGAGGCGGGTCGACCAGTCCGGCACGACGATGCGGTATCCACGCCTGCCCCATGTCAGGTGCGACGTGCCTGCAGCGGCGAGCAGCACGACGAGGAGCCACCGCGCTGCCGACCGCCAGCCGGCGATCGGATCAGCCACTGAGCTCATGGCTCGACGCTACCGTCACTCAGCGCCGGCTAGCACGGGACGGCGCCACCGCGCAACGCCGAGGGGAGGCGGCCGAGGTTCCCGTACCGTCGGGGCTCACGGCGACACCAACGGGGGACCGCACGCCGACGCGTGCTCTCGTCGGACGCTGAGCGACGGCGATTCCGCGCGGGCGAGCGGGAGACGGGCACGGGAACGATGATCATGGGCGCAGTGGGATTGAGGCCGGGGCGGGCAGCCTGGCGCGCCGAGTCGGCGGCGTCGCCGGATGCCGTGCTCGGTCTGGGTTCGGACGTGGATGCGACACTCGAGTGGGCCGCCCGCATAGGGCGGGAGATCCCGCTGCCGGGGTCTGGTCGGACCGTGGATCTGTGGCAGTTCCTCGCGGAGACGTCACGAGTGGATGTCGCGGCCGCACGCATCCTGGAGCCTCACCTCGATGCGCTCGCCATCCTGGCCGAGGCGCGCGCGGCCGGAATCGACACCGATGGCGTGCGCGACGGGCTGGGCTCCGGGGACGACGCCACATGGGGTGTCTTCGCGGCAGAGGGGCCCGGTACGAGGCTGGTGGCATCGAAGGACATCGCCCGCGGGTGGCGGCTGGACGGGACCAAGCCATGGTGCTCGCTCGCGGGCCGGCTCACCCACGCCCTCGTGACGGCGTGGGTCGCGCCCGACCAGCGGCAGCTCTTCGCGGTTCCCCTCCGCGCCCCGGGCGTGACGGCGCGCTCCGGCCCCTGGGTCTCGCGGGGACTCAGCCAGGTCGTGAGTGCGCCGGTCGAGTTCAGCGCGGCGCGGGCCGTTCCGATAGGAGATCCGGGCTGGTATCTGACGCGGCCGGGCTTCGCGTGGGGTGGGATGGGTGTCGCCGCGGCCTGGTGGGGCGGCACCATCCCGTTGCAGGACGCCCTCGTGCGCGCCGCCGCGCGCGAGGACGCGGATCAGTTGGCGTTCTTCCATGCGGGCAAGGCGGATGCCGCGCTGTGGGCGGCGCGCGCCGTGCTGTCGGAGGCGGCGGATCTCGTGGATGCGCCCAAGCCGGTCGACGACATCGGCGCGGTCGCTGCGCGGGTGCGGTCGGTGACCGCGGATGCCGTGGAACTCGTGCTCCACGTGGCGGACCGCGCCCTCGGCCCCGGCCCCCTGACGACGGATGAGGAGCATGCACGACGCGTCGCCGACCTGCGGGTCTACGTCCGTCAGCATCACGCGGAGAGGGATGTCGCTCGCCTGGGAAGGCGGGTGACCGCATGAGGGTCGTCTTCGATCACCGCGCACCGGGCACCGCGGAACAGGAGTGGGTCTCGGCCCGCCCCTGGGCCGATGCTCCCCGGTTGGATGCGGCAGTCGAGCGGCTCGTGATCCTGTCGGCGCATCCCGACGACGAGACGCTCGGCAGCGGCGGCCTGATCGCGACGGCCGCGGCATCCGGAATCGATGTCTCGGTGATCGTCGCGACCGACGGGGAGTCCTCGCATCCGGATTCTGCGGGCGCGGCCGGACTCGGCGCGCGACGCCGACTCGAGGTCGTCTCCGCTCTGCGCGAGTTGGCTCCCGGTGCCCGGATGAGGTTTCTCGGCCTTCCCGACGGGGGCCTTCGCGAGCATGCGGCGGCGCTGCGCCAAGCGGTGCAGGACGAGCTCGGCCCGCTGCCGCACGGCGTGCTGCTCGCGGCGCCGTGGTGGGGCGACGGTCATCGCGATCACCGCGTCGCCGGCGAGGTCGCCCTGTCGGTGCATGGGCCGGGTGTGCGGGTCGTCGGCTATCCGATCTGGCTTTGGCACTGGGCGAACCCCGCTGAGATCGACGTTGTCGTCGACCCCGCCTCGTGGCGGATCCTGCCGCTCACCCCGCGCGTCGGAGCGGCGAAAGCCTCCGCCATCGGCCAACACGCGTCGCAGGTGCACCCCCTCTCGGACCGTGCGGGGGAGGAGGCGATCGTGCACGAGGGCATGGCGGCGCATTTCAGTCGGCCGTTCGAGATGTTCATCGACGCCGACCCGCCGCGAGCTGCCCTCTCGGCTGACCGGTCGATGTTCGAAGACTTCTTCCGCTCGCGCAACGACCCGTGGGGGTTCGAGACGAGCTGGTACGAGGAGCGCAAACGCGCGGTGCTGCTGGCCGCGCTTCCCAGACGACGCTTCACCCGAGCCCTCGAGCTCGGCTGCGCGACGGGGGTCTTGACCACGCAGCTCGCCGCTCGGGCGGATGCCGTGCTCGCCGTCGATCTCTCGACGACCGCGCTGCAGAAGGCTCAGGACCGCCTGCGCGGAGCGGACACGGTGAGGTTCGTGCAGGGGACCCTGCCGCACGACTGGCCGCCCGGTCGCTTCGACCTGGTGGTGCTGTCCGAGATCGGCTACTACTGGTCGAGGGCGGACCTCGACACTGCCCGACGACGGATCGGATCCGCGCTCGCCGAGGACGGCATCCTCGTCGCCTGCCACTGGCGGCACGCGAGCCCCGATGCGCCGCTGACCGGTGACGAGGTGCACGCCGCTCTCGGCGCAGATACCGCGTGGACCAGCATCCTCCACCACCTCGAAGAGGACTTCGTTCTCGACGTCTACCGACGCCGGCCGACACCCGCGGCGGCCCAGGGGAGCCCCGCATGAACCGTCGCGTCGACGCGATCGCGGTGATCGTGCCCGCGCACGACGAGGAGCAGCTCATCGGCGCCTGCCTCGCCTCGATCGGCATCGCCGCGCGCGCCGCGCGCCACGCCGTGGACCACCTCAGTGTGTGGGCCGTCCTCGACGCGTGCACCGACAGGTCGGCCGACATCGCGAGAGACGCAGGCGTCGAACTGCTCGCCGTCGATGCGCGGTCTGTCGGCACCGCCCGCGCAACAGGCGTCCGTGCCGCTCTCGATCGCCTCGTCGGCATCCGCCCGGACCGCATCTGGACGGCGCACACCGACGCGGACTCCGTCGTCCCGGTGAACTGGCTGACCCACCAGCTGTCGCTCGCGCGCCGAGGCGTCGACGTCGTGGTCGGCACGGTCCGCCCCGACTTCCGCGACCTCGACGCCTCCCAGATCGAAGCATGGCTGGCAACCCACACTCCGGGCGCGGCGAACGGCCACGTGCACGGCGCGAACCTGGGCATCCGAGCGAACGTGCTTCTCGACGCCGGCGGGTTCACGGATGCAACCGTTCACGAGGATGTCTGGCTGATCGACGAGATCCGCGCGCGCGGAGGCCGACTGGCCGCAACGGACGGTGCCTGGGTCCGCACCAGCGGCCGCCAGGTCGGCCGTGCCCCCGACGGCTACGCCCGATACCTGCGCGAAGACCTCGTCGCCCTCGCCGATGCCGCGCGGTCGACTCTCCCCGCCGCGAGCACGCCGCGCTGAATCTCCTGCTGAATCTCGATCACGAGGCGGCGCTCGCGACACTCGACAGAATGCTCGCGAATCCGCCCGCTGACCATTGACCGCCCGGGCCGTCTACGGATAAACTTCCACGTGGAGGTTTTCAAATCGAGCCCCCGGGTACGCGATCGCTGCCCGTTCTGACGAGGAGAAGGTCATCGTGGCCCTGCCTGAAGCATCCAAGCCCCTGGCGTCCGTCCAGCTCTACACACTCGCTGCGCCGTTCTCGGCCGACATGGGCGGCTCGCTCGACAAGCTCGCCGCGATCGGGCTCAAGAATGTGGAGGCGTTCGACTTCGTCCGCCGTCCGCAGGAGATCCGCAGCGCTCTGGACGCGGCCGGCCTGTCGTCGCCGACCGGCCACGCGCCGCTGCTGTCCGACGAGCTGTGGACGCCGGACGGCTCGATTCCCACCCCCGCGCCGGAGGTCGTCTTCGAGGCCGCCGCGGCGATCGGCATCACGACGGTCATCGACCCCTTCGTCGCGCCGGACCGGTGGCTGACGATCGAGGGTGTCACCGACATCGCCGACCGTCTCAACCGCCTCGTCGAGGTCGCGGCCGGCTTCGGGCTCAGCGTCGGCTACCACAACCACGCGCAGGAGTTCGTCGCGGACTTCGACGGGCAGACCGCGTTCGAGCGCTTCGTCGAGCTCACGGATGAGCGCGTCGCGATCGAGCTCGACCTTTACTGGGCGCTGGTCGGCGGGCAGGACGGCGTCGGCCTCGTCTCGCGACTGGGCGATCGGCTCGTGGCGGTGCACGTCAAGGACGGCATCGCTCCCGCGGTCAATCCGTTCGGACCGGATGCCGGCGAGTTCGGCTCCGCGAGCCTCGACCAGCGCCGCCCGGGCGAGGGCGACGTGCCGCTCGCCGACGCGCTGCGCGCCGGCACGGCCGTCAAGTTCGCCGTCATCGAGTACGACAACGCCCCCGGTGACGTGTTCGAGGACATCGCCGCGAGCTACGCGTTCCTGACCGAGGGCGGGTTCGTTCGATGAGCGCGGTCGGCATCGGCATCATCGGCGTCGGGGTCATCAGCGACACCTACCTGCAGAACCTCTCCGCGTTCCCCGACGTCGAGGTCGTCATCCTCGGTGATCTGTTCGTCGAGCGGGCTCGCGAGCAGGCCGAGAAGTACGAGGTTCCCGCATACGGGACCGCGGACGACGTCTTCGCGCACCCGGGTGTCGATCTCGTCATCAACCTGACGATCCCCGCCGCGCACATCGAGGTCTCTCGCGCCGCGATCGCCGCGGGCAAGCACGTCTGGACGGAGAAGCCGCTCGGCCTCGACCGCGAGGGCGCGGCTCTGCTGCTGCGCGAGGCCGAGGCTGCCGGGCTCCGCATCGGGTCGGCGCCCGACACTCTCCTCGGCCCCGGATTCCAGGCCGCGCGTCGCGCGATCGAAGAAGGCCGGATCGGTCGTCCGCTGTTCGCGCAGACCGTCTTCCAGACGCAGGGGCCCGACCTGTGGCATCCCAATCCCGCGTTCCTCTTCGCCGAGGGCGCCGGCCCGCTGCTCGACATGGGCCCGTACTACTTCTCCGCCCTGGTGAGCCTGTTCGGAGCCGTCGATCGCATCTCCGCCTTCGGCACGAAGGCGAATGAGGAGCGGCAGATCCACACCGGTCCGAAGGCGGGGGAGTCCTTCCCCGTCGAGGTGCCCTCCACGATCCAGATCATCGCGGCGTTCGATTCGGGTGCGCAGTCGCAGAGCCTGCTCAGCTTCGACTCGGCGCTCGAGCGGCACGGAGTCGTCGAGATCCACGGGACGGAGGGGTCGATCGTGATCCCCGATCCGAACCAGTTCGCCGGCCGCATCGCCGTCGTGGCGCCGCTCGGCGTCCTGCGTGACGGGATGTCGTTCGACCAGGAATGGATCGAGATCGAGCACGAGCAGATCGAGGTCGGCCGTGGCCTCGGCGCGCTGGACATGGTCCGTGCCATCGCCGAAGACCGCCCGCACGTCGCTTCCGGGGAACTCGGGTTCCACGTGCTCGACGTCCTGCTGTCGGCAGCCGAATCGGCCGCCACGGGTGAGACTGTCAAGATCCAGAGCACCGTCGCGCCCGTTCCGCTGCTTCCCGCCGGGTTCGACCCCTTCGCGTCGACTCTCTGACTGACATCCTGGGCTCGGGTCGCTTCGCTGCGACCCGAGCCCCGTTCTTTTCGGGCTCTGTGATCGGCGCACCGATGCCCTTCTGAAAGGCACCTCGCACAACCGTGTACTCGCTCCTCCTGGCGATCATCTATGTCGCCTTCATCAGCCTCGGACTGCCCGACGCCCTCGTGGGTGCGGGATGGCCGGTCATGCACCAGGACCTCGGCGTGCCGATCGCCTTCGCCGGCATCATCACGATGATCATCGCGAGCGGCACGATCCTCTCGAGCCTCGCGTCCGAGCGCGTCACTCGCCGATTCGGCGTCGGACTCGTCACGGCCGTCAGCGTCGGGATGACCGCGGCGGCACTCGTCGGCTTCTCAGTCTCCGACTCGTTCTGGATGCTGTGCCTCTGGGCGATTCCGTATGGCCTCGGGGCCGGCGCCGTCGACGCCGCCCTCAACAACTACGTGGCCCTGCACTACGCCGCGCGCCACATGAACTGGCTGCATGCCTGTTGGGGGCTGGGCGCGTCGATCAGCCCTTTCATCATGAGCTACGCGCTCACGGCGGGTCTGGGCTGGTCCAGCGCCTACCAGATCGTCGGCGTGATCCAAGTCCTCCTCACGGCGGTGCTGCTCGTGAGCATCCCGCTGTGGCGAAGGGTCAACCCGCTCGTCCCGGCCGGTCATGCGGCCGAACCGGGTGAGACGCACCAAGGCGCTGACGAGCCCACGGGAAGACGCAGCGCGCACGTGCCCCTCGCGCAGGCTCTTCGAATCCCCGGCGTCCTGCTGATCCTGACGGCCTTCTTCGCCTACTGCGGCCTCGAGAGCACCGCGATCCTCTGGGCATCGACGTATCTCGTGACGGATCGCGGAGTCGACCCCGCGACCGCGGCGGCGTTCGCCTCGCTGTTCCTCATCGGCATCACCGCAGGACGCTTCATCGCAGGCTTCTTCGCCGACCGGGTCGGCGACCGGCGCATGATCCGCGGCGGCTTCGTGACGGTCGGCATCGGTGTCGCGATGCTCGCGCTCCCGGTCGAGACCGATGTGCTGGCGCTCGTCGGGCTCGTGATCGCGGGTCTCGGCTGTGCGCCGATCTATCCCGCGATCATCCACTCCACGCCCGTCAACTTCGGTCGCCGCAACTCGCAGGCGATCGTCGGCATCCAGATGGCGGCCGCCTACGCCGGTTCCACCCTCGCGCCGCCCCTGTTCGGCGCACTCTCGGCCTGGTCGGGAATGTGGATGCTGCCGCTCTTCCTGGCCGTCCTGACGGCCTTGGGCCTCGTGATGTCCGAGCGACTCAACCGTCTCGTCCGGCAGCACTGATCGCCGCCGGCCCTTCCTTCGGTTGGATGCCGATCGATCAGAGGGATCGGCGGACCACGGTGTAGTGCTCGTGCTCCTCGGCGGGCGCGAAGCTGCGCGCGTCGAACATCGACCGGGGGCCGCAGAAGGCCGCTGAGTCCTCGCCATCCGCCTCGCGGCGCGGATATCCCTCGATGTGCTCCGCGCCGCGCGCCGCGGCGTCGGTCACGACGCGATCCAGGAGCGCCGATGAGACGCCATGGCGCCGGTAGGGCGGGGCGATGACGAAGCAGGAGACGCCCACGATGGCGTCAGGAGCGGGACCGTGAGGATCGATGCCGGCGTACTTCGCGTAGGTCGATCGGGGCGAGGCGTTGACCCAGCCAGCCGCTCGGCCGTCGACGTATGCGAGGTAGCCGAGCGTCGCTCCCGCGCGGAGGCGCTCGATCATGTCTGCCCGCACGTCGCGCCAGGGCCGCTCGGGAGCGTCGCCGGTGTGAGGATGCAGGCAATAGCAGGATCCCCAGTCCGGGTTGTCGGGGAACGCGTCGCGGTCGAAGAACCGCAGCCAATCGTCGATGCGCTCCTCTGTGACGGGATGGATCTCGATCGAGCCGATCGACGGCAGTCGCTCAGTGGGCCCGTCTTCACGCGCCGACGCCTCAGCGAAATTGCGTGCCCACAGCCTCATCTCGGCCTCGGGGTACGGCACGTCGTGCGTGGCGCGCACGTGTTCGATGAACTGCTCGATCAGCGCGTCGATGTCGGCGCCGTCGTATCGCGTGTCCTTCTCGAAGCACTCGATCCACATCTCGGTTCACTCCGTGGGTGCGTGTGCGGGGCGACCGGTCAGTCGTCCGTCGGTGGTCGATAGAGGTCCCGTACGGCGGCGTCGATGTCGTCGTCACCGCCGTCGACGGGTTCCACATACAGGCGCATTCGTGAGATCAGTCCATCGCGTGCAGTAAGGATCACGACACCGCGCATCGCGAACGCGGCGCCATCGGTGTAGCGACCGCGCCAGTCCCATTCACCCCACTCAGTGTCACCGTCGACCGCGGCGGCCATCAGTTCGGCGGCGAAGTCCGGGACACCCCGGAACACCGCCGTCCAGTTGGCCAGCACCTGCTCACGGCCTCTGAAGGCGCGGGCAGGATGCGCGGGCTGGCTGCTCTCATAGTCGTACGCGAACAGCGAAGCCATCCGCTGCGGGTCATGGGCGTTCGTCGCGTCCCGCAAGCGTTCCAGCAGGGAGGCCATGACACCGACCGTAACCCGGTCGCCCGCGCAGCAGAAGGGCTGCTCGGATCAGTGGACGACGACGGGGTCCACGTCCGCGCCGGCCGCAGGCTGCTCGTCGTGCGACAGAGAGATCCCGTCGCCGCGCCGACGGAACAACAGGGCCGCCATGACAGCTCCGGCGGCGAAGAAGGCCGCGCCCCACCAGTACGCGGTGGCGTAGCTCGCGAGCGCGGCATCCACGCCGACCTCGGGTGTCACGGGCGTGTGCGCGGCGAGGTAGTCCGCCGCAGCCGTGGCCGCGAGGGTGTTGAGCAGTGCAGTGCCGATCGACCCGCCGACCTGCTGGCTCGTGTTGACCGTCGCTGAGGCGACACCGGCGAACTCCCGGTTCACCCCGAGCGTCGCGGTCTGCATCGATGCCGGCATGATCGTGCCCATCGCGAAGCCGATCACCATGAGCGGTGGCATCACGTTCGCCGCGTAGACGCTCGAGGCGTCGAGGAACGTGAGCCAGATCATCCCGATCACGCCGAGGATCATGCCGGAGGGCACCAGCACCTTGGGGCCGAACCTCGGCACGAAGATGTTCGTGCCCAGCTGCGCGGCGAGCACCAGCATCCCGATCATCGGAAGGAAGGCGAGACCGGTCTGGATCGGCGAATAGCCCAGGGTCAGCTGCAGGTAGTAGGTGACGAAGAGGAAGATGCCGAACATCCCCGCGCCGGCGACCATCACCGAGAGGAAGGCCGCGCCGCGGTTGCGGTCGAGGACGATCGCCAGGGGGAGGAGCGGATGCTTCGCCCGGCGCTGCCACAGCACGAAGGTGCCGAGCAGGACGACGGCGGCTGCGAGCATGCCCCACGTCAGCGGCGAGTCCCAGCCGTCGGTCTCGGCGTTCGAGAACCCGAACACCAGGCCGAAGAGGCCGCCCGAGACCAGGAGGGTTCCCGGAACGTCGAGCTTCGGCCGGGGGCCGGTGCGCGCGATGAACGGGATGTAGATGAGGGCGCCGATGAGGGCTGCGGCGGCGATGAAGACGTTGATGTAGAGGTTCCAGCGCCAGTCGAAGGCTTCCGTGAGGATGCCGCCGAGCAGGAGCCCGATGGCACCGCCCGCGCCGGCGATCGCGCCGAAGACCCCGAATGCGCGGGCGCGCTCCTTGGGGATCACGAAGGTCGTGGTGAGCACGGCGAGTGCCGTCGGGGCGAGCAGTGCGGCAAAAGCGCCCTGCATGGCACGCGCCGCCACCAGCAGCTCGAACGTGCCCGCCGCTCCACCGAGCGCGGAGGCGATCGCGAAGCCGATGAGCCCGATGATGAACGTGCGCTTGCGACCCATGAGGTCGGAGAGTCGGCCGCCGAGCAGCAGCAGGCTGCCGAAGGCGAGCGAGTAGGCCGTGATGATCCACTGGCGCTGACCGTCGGTGAAGCCGAGGTCGGCCTGCGCCGAGGGGAGTGCGATGTTCACAACGGTGGCGTCGAGCACGACCATGAGCTGGGCGAGTCCGACCACTGCGAGGGTGATCCAGCGACGGCCGTTGGTCGTGGCGAGCGGGGTGGAAGTCATGAGGGGAGCATATACGGTACTGTTGAGTTCCGGATCGTTACAGTTCAGGAATTTACCCGGCGGTAATGTTGAGGCCCGTCGAACGAGAAGGAGGCAGGCCGCAATGACGCACGTCGACCTCGAGGCCAAGCCTCGCCTCGGTCGTAAGCGGGATCACACGCGTGATGCCGAGATTCTGGATGCCACCCTCGACGTGCTCGCCGAGACCGGCTACGACGGCATGACGATCGACATGGTGGCTGCCCGGGCCAAAGCCGGCAAGGCTACGGTCTACCGGCGCTGGGCGTCCAAGCCCGAGCTCGTGCTCGACGCGGTCGCCTGCATGAAGGCGAAGGATCTCGATCTCGAGTCGCTGCCCGACACGGGGACGCTTCGCGGAGACCTCGTGGCGATGGTGCGCTCGCCCACCATCCAGGAGGGTCAGCGCAAACTGCAGGTCATGGCCGGGATCGTCTCTATGATCGCGCGCGACCCCGAACTGGCTGCCGCGGCCCGAGAAGCCATCGTCGAGCCGCGGGCCGCTGCCAATCGCGTCATCTTCCGCCGCGCCATCGAACGCGGCGAGATCTCTTCGGACGTCGACGTCGAGGCGCTGTGCCAGATCGGGCCGGCGATGGCCGCCTACCGCACACTGATGCTGCGCGAGCCCGTCGACCGCGACTTCATGATCACGACGATCGACCACGTCATCCTCCCGGCGGCGCTCGCGCGCTGAGAGGCCCTCCCAGAAGCGCTCACGCTCACCCCGGGCTGGAACCGTCGTCCGGGCTGACGACGCGTCCCAGACGCCATAGGCGGATGCCGCTCGCATCGATATCGTCGTCACTGTGTTGGCGGCTCTCTTGTGGGGTGCGGTAGCGGCATCCTCCCTGCTCATCGGCGCGGTGCTGGGGGTGATCCATCGATGGGATGACCGCCTGGTCGGGGCCGTCCTGGGCTTCGGTGCGGGAGCACTCATCTCCAGCGTCTCGTTCGAGCTCGTCGAGGAAGGGCTCGCCGTCTCCGGCGGACTGCCCGTCGCGCTGGGGCTCGCCGCGGGCGCGCTGGCCTTCTTCCTCGGTGATCGCGGCGTCGAGCGGATCGGAGGGCGCTCCGGCGGGGGCGCTGCGGGCCTGCCCCTGCTCCTGGGCTCCCTGCTGGACGGAGTGCCCGAACAGGCGGTGCTGGGTATCGGCCTGGGTGCCGGTGAGGGCGTGAGCATCGCTCTGCTCGTCGCGATCTTCGTGTCGAACCTCCCGGAGGCGATCGGCTCAGCCACCGACATGCGCGCCGCCGGCACGAAGTCCCGCACGATCATCCTCGGATGGAGCGCTGTGGCGGTCGTCTGTGCTCTGGCCACCCTGGGCGGGTACGCGGTCTCCTCGGTGGTCGACCCTCGCCTCACCGGCGCGATCGACGGCTTCGCGGCCGGCGCGCTTCTCGTCATGCTGGTCAGCGCGATGATTCCAGAAGCGAAGGAGAAGGCCGGGAACACCGCTGGCCTCGTCGCTGTGCTGGGCTTCGCCGTCGCGGCCGGACTCTCTGCCGCGGCGTAGACCCGGCTCGCCGCCGGCCGCCCGTGAGTGCCTCGCTTCCCGCGGCAGGCGATCAGTCGTCCGCGAGCTTGAAGGCGAGTTCCGTCGCCCACTCGTTCATGTCCTGGCCAGGCTCGTCGAGGTAGGTCTCCAGACGACATCCCCACCGATCGCCATTCGGCGTCGGCGCAACATCCCACGTCAGACCCTGCTCCCTGCCCCACTCGAGCAGCCGCGCGGTCGCGCTCATGAGCGTCTGCGGATGACCGACGTGGATGACGGTCGCATAGCGGCCCGCGGGCAGCAGCCCCCGACGGACCCGCGAGTCGCCCTCGACCTGCTCAGCGACGGGAACACCGGTCTCGATCACGAGGCGGCGCTCCATGTCGATGACGTCGTACTTCCAGAACGCCGCGCCGGCCGGCGCGATGCCCTTCGCCGCCAGCCAGTCGAAGACCTCACTCGTCAGCGGCGGCACAACGGCTCCGATGTCGTCCATCGTGACCTCGGCGGTGATGGCCACATAGGGGATCTCGGGTCGAACGACGATCTTCGGCGCCTCGGTCATGAAATCCATGATGACCCCTCTCCGTCCGCTTCGTCTCGGCTCGCTGCGCCCGACGCGTCACCCGAGGTGCGGCGCGGACGCGTCATCCTGTCGCCGCACAGGAAGCGCCCACTACCCTGAATTGTGACCACGTCCGATGCCCCGATCGAGGAAGCGGCTCCGCAGGAGCCCGCCACGATGACATTCGCCGCCCTGGGATTGGGCGATTCGATGCTCGCGGCGCTGCGCGACGTCGGGTATGAGACGCCGTCGGCGATCCAGGCGGCGACGATCCCGACCCTTCTGGCCGGTCGCGACGTCGTGGGTCTCGCGCAGACCGGCACGGGCAAGACCGCGGCATTCGCCCTGCCGATCCTCGACCGACTCGACCTGTCGCAGAAGACGCCGCAGGCGCTCGTGCTCGCCCCGACGCGCGAGCTCGCGCTGCAGGTGTGCGAGGCGTTCGAGAAGTACGCGTCGCACCTGCGGGGAGTGCACGTGCTCCCCGTCTACGGCGGCCAGGGCTACGGCGTGCAGCTGTCGGCCCTCCGCCGCGGTGTGCACGTCATCGTCGGCACGCCCGGACGCATCATGGACCACCTCGAAAAGGGAACCCTGGACCTGACTGAGCTGAAGTACCTCGTGCTCGACGAGGCCGACGAGATGCTCAAGATGGGCTTCGCGGAAGACGTCGAGACGATCCTCGCCGACACTCCCGACACGAAGCAGGTCGCACTCTTCTCGGCGACGATGCCCCCGGCGATCCGGCGCATTTCGCAGCAGTACCTCCACGATCCCGAAGAGATCACCGTCAAGACCAAGACGACGACGTCGTCGACGATCACGCAGCGCTACCTCATCGTGTCGTTCCAGCAGAAGATGGATGCCCTCACGCGCATCCTCGAGACCGAGAACTTCGACGGGATGATCGTCTTCGGCCGCACGAAGAGCGTGACGGAGGAGATCGCCGAGAAGCTGCGCGCGCGGGGATACTCGGCGGCCGCGATCAACGGCGACGTCGCGCAGCCCGTGCGCGAGAAGACCATCAACCAGCTCAAGTCGGGCAAGCTCGACATCCTCGTCGCGACGGACGTCGCCGCGCGCGGCCTCGATGTCGAGCGCATCTCGCACGTCGTGAACTTCGACATCCCCACCGACACCGAGTCCTACGTGCACCGCATCGGCCGCACGGGTCGCGCCGGACGGTCGGGTGACGCGATCAGCTTCGTGACACCGCGCGAGCGCGGGCTCGTGCGCGCGATCGAGCGCGCCACGCGTCAGGAGCTCACCGAGATCCCGCTGCCGAGCGTCGACGAGGTCAACGTCACGCGCCTCGCGCGCTTCGACGACCGCATCACCGCGGCCCTCGGCGAGGCGGAGCGCATCGACCGCTTCCGCGACATCGTCGCCCACTACGTGCGGAACCACGATGTTCCCGAAGTGGATGTCGCCGCCGCCCTCGCCGTGGTCGCCCAGGGCGAGTCGCCGCTCCTGCTCGAGCCCGACTCGGAGCCGTCGCACCGCGAACGCTTCGAGCGCGATCGGGGCGAGCGGCCGGGAGGCTTCGATCGCGATCGCGACGGCGGCGAGCGACGGCCCCGTACGCCCCGCGAGGGGATGGCGACCTATCGGATCGCCGTCGGCAAACGCCATCGCGTCGAGCCCCGCCAGATCGTCGGCGCGCTCGCGAACGAGGGCGGCCTCAAGCGCGACGACTTCGGGGCGATCCAGATCCGGCCGGACTTCTCCCTCGTCGAGCTGCCCGCCGACCTTTCGCGCGCGACGCTCGACCGGCTCGAGGGCACCCGCATCTCGGGACGGCTCATCGAACTGCGGCTCGACACGGGTGGCCCGGGGCGCGGGGCGCGCCGCGACGACGACCGCCCCTATCGCAAGCCGCGCCACTGACGACACTCCCGCGCGGTGAGCTAGGCCGACGGGGTGCGTGGCTCCGCGCGGGGATATCTGCGGCGAACCACGGGCGTCGATGTACTCTGCGCGGAGGACAGGAACGGTGCATCCGTTCGCACGCCCGCCGTTTCGAGCGGCCGCCCGCTGTCCAGGCGCGTCCCTCGCCGGCCGCAGACCCGCGGAGTCGGGATGCAGGGGCGGGCCTCCACAGGCGATCGGCGGGAAGGTCACTCTCCGCCGTCAGCGGCCTTCCACAGGATCTCCCGGATCGGACCGCTGCGAGCCTTCGCCGCAACGAACCGGTACGACGCGTCAACGATTCGCTCCAGCACGGAGAGGTCGATGTCGCTCAGACGCCGGATGTACAGGCAGTACCCCGTCGTGGTGTGCTTTCCCAGTTCGGCGAGCAGCGCGCGGTGGCGCGTGGTGCCGTCCATCAGATAGATGGTCAACTTGCCTCGCCGCGGATAGAACCCGATCGTGTGTCCCTCGCCCTCACGGCCGCTGTCATATCGGTAGTGATAGGTGCCGAATCCGATCGTGCCGACGTTCCACAGCGTGGGCTCGAGCCCGCTGATCCGCTGCATGATCTGCACCAGGGTTTCGGCGTCCTGGATGGTCTGCTCACCCGCCAGGGAGGCGATGAACTCGCTGACCGACCGCTCTTCGGAATCCGTCATCCGTTCCACCCCTCCGCGCCGGCGACGCGCACCCGCCAGCGGTCACCCGAGGCGGTCCCCACCAACCCTCCAGGCCCCGGCCACCAGGCGCAAGAGGGTCGAGAGACGCACACTTTGAGCCGACACCGCTGCGTCCGGCGCCTGTCCGGCGTGCCGTGCGAGGGTGACTGTCGGCTGTTCAGTCAGCGTCGATCTGGCGGAGCTCGCTGGTTTGGTCCTCGGTGAGGAGGAAATAGCCGAGGAAGACGGCGCCGTCTTCGGTGGCGTCGAACTGGGAGACCACGACGCCGGCCGGTTCGTAGAAGATGTCGCCGGCGCGGAGTATGGCGGCGGGCTCGTCGGCGATCCGGAAGATCACAGCGCCGCGCTCGATCGAGCCGAAGACCGGCCCGTTGTGGGCATGTGCACCGGCCGCGGTGTTGGGCTCCATCGTGATCCGGCGGATCTCGACGTGGGTCGTCGGAAGCGGCGCCGGCAGAAGCTGGTCGATGAGGACTTTACGAATGACGGGCTGCGTGCTCACAGAGGCGAGCTTACGGATGCCTGCTTGTTCCCGGGATGTTGATCCGCGGGACTCCTCCGCCCGTCACAGGCGATCCAGGGGGACCCGATCCGCGGGCGTCCGTCGCCGTGAGCGACGAAGTCTGCGACACGCGTGTCGGCGCGCCAGGGGCGAGGCCAGCCGATGAAGATCAGGCGAACAAATCGTCGAACGCGTCAGTGCGCACGCGGGCCGCCACGACGGCCCGCTTGATCGCAGGCTCGGGCGTGACGGCGGCGGTGCTGACCGGCTCCATGAGAGCGCGTGCGGGTTCTGTCAGGAATCGGCTGGGCTTGGCGGTGACGTGCTTGGCCATGAACGCGGTGGGATGCGTCGGCAGCTGCGACGGTACGTACACGTCGAGGGCGTCGCGCGCGCGGGTGACCGCGACGTAGAAGAGGCGCTCCTCCTCGGCGAGCCCGGCGGCCGAGGTGAGTGCCATATCGGACGGCATCGCGCCGTCGTTCGCGCGCAGCAGGTGCACCGTGTCCCATTCCAGGCCCTTCGCGGAGTGGATCGTGGACAGGGTCAGCCAGTCCTCATCGAGATGTGGCTGCTTCGCCCAGTCGCCGGCGACGTTCACCGGGTCGATCGCCTGCTCGCTCACGAACGTACGGAGATCGGTCTGCCGGGCGGCGGCCTGCGCGATGCCGTCGACTTCGGTCACGCGACGGTGCCAATCCGGGTAGTGCGCGCGCAGCAGCGGATCCACCGCGCCTCGGCATGCCTCGACCAACTCCGGCACGGCGGTCGTGGAGTCGACGGCGCTGAGCAGCGACAGGGTCGACGCGAGCCCGGTGCGCGCCTTCGCGGGTGCTTCCGCGACCGCGTCGGCGGTGCGATCGACGCCCCCGTCTGCGAGGATCCGGGCCAGCCCGCGGGCACTCGCTTTGCCGATCGCACGGTGCCGCGTGAGTAGGCGGTACCAGGACACCTCGTCCGCCGGGTTGAGAATCACGCGGAAGCTGGCCAGCAGGTCGCGCACGTGCGCGGTCTCCAGGTACCCGATCCCGCCGAACTTGTGGAACGGGATCGCCCGCACCTTGAGCTCGACCTCGAGCTGTGCGCTGTGGGATCCGGTGCGCATCAGCACAGCCTGCGCACGCAGCGGCGTGCCCTCGATGTGCGCGGCGAGGATGCGGTCCGCGATCGTGCGGGCCTCGTCGTCGGCGTTGCGGCAGGTCACCAGCGTCGGGCGGGCGCCCGGCTGCGGTCGGTCGGCGACGAGCCGCAGCCTCAGGTCGCCCGGGCGCACCTGGTTCGCGAGGTCGAGGATCGGCTGCGTGGAACGGAAATTGCGTTCGAGGCGCACGAGCGTGGCGTCGGGGTACGCCTCGACGAGCTCGAGCAGGTGCCCGGCGCTCGCCCCCCGGAACGCGTAGATCGCCTGTGCATCGTCGCCGACGACCGTGAGCCCGCGGCCGTCGGGACTGAGCCCGCGCACGATGTCGACCTGGAGCTGGTTCACGTCCTGGTACTCGTCGACGAGCACCCAGTCCCAGCGCGCCCGCAGGCGTGCTCCGACATCGGGGTCAGCGACGAGCGCCCGCAAGGCGATGAGCAGATCATCGAGGTCGAGCAGGCCGCGTTCACGCTTGCGTTCGCGGTAGTGGCGCAGCAGGCCGGCGATCGCGTCGGCCTGCTCGAGCGCCCACGGAAACTGCGCTTCGATGACGGCGCGGGCCGGGGTTGCGGTGTTGATCGCGCGGGAGCCGATGTCGGCGATCGTGCGTGTCGTGGGCAGCCGCACCTCGGTGCCGTCGAGCCCGTGCTCCGCCCGCAGGAGGTCGATCAGGTCGATGACGTCGTCGGGATCGATGACCGTCACGTCGGCCAGACCCAGATGCTGCGCGTGCTCGGCGACGATCCGGTGCGCGACGGCATGGAACGTGCCACCGGCGATGCGCTGCGCGGCCTGCGCGTCGCCGCACATCACGGCGGCGCGAGAGAGCATCGCGGACGCCGCGCGCCGGGTGAACGTCAGCAGCAGGATCCGTTCGGGTGCGATCCCCGCCTCGAGCAGCCGCGCAACCCGCGCGGTGAGCACACGCGTCTTCCCGGTGCCGGCCCCCGCCGCGACCACGAGTGGCCCATCGCCGTGCTCGACGGCCTCGAGCTGTGCCGGATCCAGCCCGGCGAGCGCATCGGATACTGCCACGGACGTGACGCTAACAAGATCCCCGGACATTCAGCTCAGGTATTGGTGGCCGTCGGCGGCGACGGGATGGGAGCCGGCGCCGAGCGCGGTCAGGTCGGGTGTGATCCGGCCGCTACGGTGGGCGCATGCAATGTCGCCTCGTCGCGCTCGCCGGTTCGTTGATTCTTGCCCTGGCGATGACCGGGTGTGCCACCCCTGCGGCGGGCGCGGGAGTCGTCACGCCGGAGGTCATCAGTGAGCCCACCGAGACGAGCGAGCCCACTGCGACGAGCGAGCCCGCCGCCGCTGTCGACAGTGAGGTCGCCGCGGCGCGCGAGCGAGTCCAGGCCTGGCTCGAGGCGGCAGCACTTCCCCCGGGAGCCGTTGCCTCCGACGCACCCATCGGGGGCTTCAACTCTTACACCGGGTGGCCGTGTGGCCCGGTCGAAGAGTTCGAGGCGTTCTGGAGAATCCCGGGTGCGACCGTCAGCGACGCGTCCAATTGGCTGAGGGAGCATCCGACAGCCGACCTCATTACGACGGCATCTGCGCCGACGTCGGACGACCCGGCGATCACCAGCGCGATGGTCGGTTACATCCCTGCGCCGGATTCGCAGGAAGGAATCGTGTACACGATCGCGAGAACGGGCGATGGCGTCGCCGTGAGAGCCGAGATCGCCGCGCTCACCGCATCTGCCACCTGCCCGCCCCTGCCTGACGGCGGGGTATACGGAGCGCCGGGACAGGGATAGCGCGACCCTCGCGTTGTTCGGTCGCCGCCACCTCATCGGACTGCGTGTGCGAGTGATCCGCTCAGCCAATGTTCGACCTGGCGCTGAGACGTGAGATGAACCACGGTCAGGTGCGGGTTCTCACGCTCGAGTGCCGGTATCCGCATCCGATACTTGTTCCGTGTGGAGACCGCCCAGCGCACGATGTGCTCCCGATCGGTGAAGATCGTGTGCAGCGGCGGCTCCACGTTGCCGTTCCACAGGATCTCCCGTCCCAGCCGTCGCCGCAGCGTGCGCCGCACGACACGGGGGAGAGTCACCGTCGCGAACGGCAGGTCGAGCCACACGACCGTGTCGGCGCGCGCCGCGAGGAGGGACCGCGCGGTCGAGTACTGCCATTCGGTCGTCCACGACTCTCGCGCGATGAGACGGCGCACGTCGTCGAGGAAGTCGTCACGGGGAACCCAGCCCGCGCCGTGATAGAGCGCGTCGATCTCGGTGTGCGGGGCGTCGATGATCTCCGCGATCCGTCGCGCGAGGCTCGTCTTCCCGACCCCCGATACTCCAGCGACCAGAACACGTCTCGGTCGTACTGGAAGCGGGTCGTCGAAGCGCAACACGGTGCCGATGGTATCGACCACCACCTCCGCAGCCCGTGCCATGCGGCTGACACGGAATCTCCACTCGACGAGGGCAGCGAGTGAGGAACGCCGAGCTGGGGCCCTCGCACCCGGGTTGCATGACAGCCAGTCGGCGCGGGATGGCACGTGTCGGAGTCCCGCGCAAGCCCTGGCAGCGGCATCCATGGGCCCCTTAGCGTCGGAGGGTGACGGAATCGACCTCGCCGACCGGCAGTGAGCCGGGACTGAGCGCCGCCCCGCGAGCCGACGGGTCGCCGCCCACCGCCCTCGTGCTGGGTGCGACGGGGTACATCGGCGGACGGCTCGTGCCGCGCCTTCTTGCGGCGGGCTACCGCGTGCGGGTTCTCGCGCGGGATGCGAGGCGGGTCGGGACGTTCGACTGGGCGGCGCGCGTCGATACGCACGTCGGAGACGTGACGGATGCCGCGGCCGTCGCCGAGGCCGTGCGCGACGTCGACGTGCTCTACTACCTGGTCCACTCGATGGCGGCGGGGCGGGGCTTCGAAGACGCCGACCGGCGGGCCGCCACGACGATCGCCGACGCGGCGGCTGCGGCCGGAGTCTCGCGCATCGTGTACCTCGGCGGGCTGCACCCGGACGATGCGGAGCTCTCGCCGCACCTGCGCTCCCGCGTCGAGGTGGGCCGGATACTGCTGGGCTCGGGCGTGCCGACGCTCGTGCTGCAGGCGGGCGTCGTGATCGGGTCGGGCTCGGCGTCGTTCGAGATGGTGCGGCATCTGACCGAGGTGCTCCCGTACATGCCGGCGCCGCGCTGGGTGCGCAATCGCATTCAGCCGATCGCGGTGCGCGATGTGCTGCACTACCTGCTCGGCGCCGCGCGCGTGCCGGCGGAGATCAATCAGGCGGTGGACATCGGCGGCCCCGACGTGCTGCGCTACGGCCAGATGATGAACGGCTACGCGGTCGAGGCGGGGCTGCGGCAGCGTCCCATCGCGGCGCTCCCCGTGCTCACACCGCGGCTCGCGTCGCACTGGGTCAATCTCGTGACGCCCATCCCGCGGTCGATCGCGCGGCCGCTCGTCGAGTCGCTGCAGAACGACTGCATCGTCAAGAATCACGATGTCGACGCGCTCATCGCTCCGCCGGCCGACGGGCTCACGCCGTACCGGCGCGCCGTCGACCTCGCGCTCGGGCGCGAAGCGGAGGACGGCGTCGAGACGAGCTGGCGCGACTCCGAGGTGCTGGGGGTGCCGAGCGATCCGCTGCCGAGTGATCCGGATTGGGCGGGGAAGACCGTCTTCACCGACGTTCGCTCGGCGCGCACGCCCGCGAGTCCCGCGCAGCTGTGGCGCGTCATCGAGGGGATCGGGGGCGTCAACGGCTGGTACTCGCAGCCGCTCCTGTGGGCGATGCGGGGCTGGATGGACAAACTCGTCGGCGGCGTCGGCCTCGCCCGCGGACGCCGCAGCAGGTCGCGGCTCGAGGTGGGCGATGCGCTCGACTTCTGGCGCGTCGAGGCCATCGAGCCGGGCAGCCTGCTGCGACTGCGGGCCGAGATGAAGGTGCCCGGCCTGGCGTGGCTCGAGCTGCGCGCGAGCGCCGACGGGACCGGATCGCGGTACGACCAGCGCGCCGTCTTCTTCCCGCTCGGGCTCGCGGGCCGCCTGTACTGGTTCGCGGTGCTGCCGTTCCACGGCTTCATCTTCCGCGGCATGGCGAACCGGATCACGGCGGCCGCCGAAGCGATCGAAGCGGAAGCGACCGAGGCGGAAGCAACCGAGGCGGAAGCAACCGAGGCGGAAGCGTCCGAGGCGGAAGCGGCCGCTGCGCAGGAGTCGTGACCTGGCACGGCAGGGGATGCGGCATCCACTTCTCCGCAGATGACGGAAGCGCGGGCCGGCACCCTCGCGTCAGACCTGGAAGTACAGCTCGGTGTGGAGCGCGCAGCCGGGGTTGAAGGATGCGGCGCACGCAGGGCAGGCGTCGGTCTGGAGGTACTCGGTGATCGTGAGGAGGTTCCCGCAGGCTCCGCAGAGCACGGCGCGCTCCTCGCGATGGGCGACCGGCCACTGCTCGGCCGCGTGGTCCGCCGTCTCGGCGTGGCAGAGGTGGCAGGGGTAGAACTCGCGGCAGCACGCGAACCGGATCGCGATGATGTCGAGGGACGTGCGGTAGTGGATGCAGCGCGTCTCGTCGTCCACGACGGGCCCGCGCACGACGGGATGAGGCGAGGTCATCGCACGCCCCGCGCGGTGAGGGCGTCGCCGAGTTCGAACGCGTGCTTCGAGGCCAGGACGAGGAACGGCACGGCGAAGGTGCGCAGGCTGCGCCCGGCGCCGCGGGCGCGCTGCGCGTCGCGCACTTCTCGGGCGAGCCTCGCGAGCACGGGGATCGTGGTGAGCGTCACGGTGAGCATGAGCGCGGCGCGCTGCGAATCGAGGCGCAGACGCTCGAGGGGGCGGAGCCCGCGCTCGAGCGCGTCCAGCAGCTCGGTGACGCGGGTCGTGAGCACGAGCAGCGCGCTGACGACGATCGCTGCGACGATGCGGGTGGTGTTGGCGACGGCCGGCTCGGGACCCAGGAAGATGAGCTGGCTGACCAGCGTGAACGCGAGGATCCAGCGCAGCGCGAACACCTGGTGCGCGAGATCGCGCAGACCGAGCATCCCGTCGCCGAGGCCTGCCGCGGCGTAGGCGAGGACCGTGACGGATGCCGCGACCCCGGCGCCCCACCACGTCGAGGGGAGGAACGAGATGCCCAGCACGACGGCGAGCACGAGCAGCGTCTTGCGGCCCGCGGGCATGCGGTGCAGGCGCCCGTCACCGGGCCGGTAGAGAGTCAGCATCGCAGGAGCGCCTCGTACTCGGCGACGAGTGCGGCGGGCTCGCCGACCGCGGCGACCCGGCCGTCGGCGAACCGCACCGCCGCGTCGCAGCGCTGCGCCAGCGCGAGATCGTGCGTGACCAGCACGAGCCGGTGCCCCTCGTCGGCGAACAGGTGGTCGGCGACGCGTCGCGCGTTGCGGGCGTCGAGGTAGGCGGTGGGCTCGTCGGCGACGACCAGGTCGGGGCGGCGCACGAATGCGCCGCACAGGGCGAGCAGCTGCTTCTGCCCGCCCGACAGGTCGTGCGACGCGCGCTCGGAGAGGCTCGTGAGCCCGAACCGCCCCAGCGCGGTCGCGACGCGCTCGCGGAGCTCGGCCGCGGGCAGGCGGTCGGCGCGGAGCGAGAACGCGACGTCCTCGGCGACGGTCGGCATGAGGATCTGCGCGTCCGGGTTGCTGAAGATGAGCGCCGTCCGCCGCCGCAGCGCGTCGGCCTGCGTTGCCGGGTCGAGTCCCAGAAGCCGCATCGTGCCCCGCGTGGGGGAGACGAGCCCGCCGACGAGTCGCGCGAAGGTGGACTTGCCCGAGCCGTTCTCGCCGATCACCGCGAGCGTGCGGGCGTCGACGTCGAGCGAGACGTCGCGCAGCACGTCGGCGTCGCCGAGGCGCACCGTCACGGAATCGAGCACGACGCTCATCGCACGACCTGCAGGAGTGCGGCGACGCCCAGGCCGCCGCCGACGGATGCCGCGGCCACCCCGAGCGTGCCCGCGGGAGCACCCCCGCGGACGAGGCGGCTGAACAGGCGGACGACGGCGACCGCGCCGCTGGCTCCCCACGGGTGCCCCAGCGCGAGGGCGCCGCCGTCGGCGCACACCCGCGGGTCGTCGTCGGCGATGCCGAGCCGGTCGAGGACGGCGAGGCTCTGCGCCGCGAACGCCTCGACGATCTCGAGCGCGGAGATGTCGGCGACCGACATTCCGGCGGCGGAGAGCGCGGCCTGCACGGCGGGCGCCGCGCCGACCCCGGGGAGCGCGGGATCGCAGCCGACCACGGCGGCGGCGCGGATGGCGAGACCGGGGCCGCTCCCGGCCGGTGCGACCAGGACGGTGGCCGCGCCGTCGCCGATGCGCGTCGCCGTGCCCGCCGTGACGGTGCCGCCCGGGAACAGGGCGGGAAGCCGGGGCAGCAGGCGCTCGGCGCCGCCGATCGCGTCGTCGTGGTCGAGGCCGGCGAGGGGCACGAGCTCGGCGTCGAACCGGCCGGCCGCGAGCGCCTCCCGGGCGCGGGCGTGGCTGCGCGCCGCGTGCGCGTCCTGCCGGGCGCGGGCGATGCCGTCGTGGGCCGCGAGGTCCTCGGCGGCGCGGGTCATGTCGGGGTCGGCGAATCCGTCCGGCGCGAAGGGGGCGCGGTCGTACGGCACGCCGTCGATCGACCGCACCGGGGCGGTCGACGCGCTCTCGACACCGCCTGCGACCCGCATCCGGTCGTCGCCGGCCCGGATCGCGGCAGCCGCGTCGAGGATCGCCGCGAGTCCGCTGCCGCACTGCCGGTCGACCGTGCCGCCTGGGATCCGCGGGTCGAGGCCCGCGGCGAGTGCCGCGATGCGCGCGGGATTGCCGCCCGGGCCCATGCAGTTGCCCAGCAGCACGTCGGCCACGTCGATCGGCGCTCCCGTCGACGCCTCCGCGTCGGCGAGGGTCGCGCGGATGACGGGTGCGGCGAGTTCGCCGACGCGCAGCTGCGCGAGGGCGCGGCCGCGGGTGCCGATCGGGCTGCGTCGCGCGGCGATGATGACGGGGTCAGACGGCAAGGCGCTCCACCTCTCCGGCCAGCGCGCGGCGGACGGCCTCGGCGCGCGCGGGCTTGCCCGATGCGGTGCGGGGGAGCGTGCCCGCGAACCATTGCCGCGGTCGGTGCGCGGGCGTCAGCTGCGCCGCGCTCGCCGCCCGCAGGTCGGGCGCGTGCGAATCGTCGAGTTCGACGAACGCGGCGACGAGGGCGCCCACCCGCGCCTGCGGGACGCCGAACACGACGGCATCGCGGACACCGGGCAGCGACCGCAGCACGGCCTCGACCTCCTCGGGCACGATCGTGGCGGAGGCGCTGAGGATCGCGTCATCCGCTCGCCCCAGCAGCCGCAGCCGGCCGTCGACCAGCTCTGCCCGGTCGCCGACGGTCGCCCAGTCTCCGTCGTTGCGCAGCGGTCCGCCGCTGCCGGCGTATCCGAGCGCGACGAACGGAGACCGCACCCACAGCTCGCCGTCGCGGATCTCGAGCTCGACGCCGGGGAACGCGCGCAGTCCGTCGCCCTCGTCGACGGCCACGAACGACAGCTCCGCCGCGCCGTAGTACGCGACCACCCGGATGCCGGCTGCCTCGGCCTGCTCGCGCAGGGCGCCGTCGAGATGCGAGCCGCCGACCAGGGCCGCACGCAGGTGAGGGGGAGGCCCTGCGTCGAGCACGCTCCGCAGCGCGTGCGGCGTGCCGTGCAGGCACGTGATCGCGGAGTGGTCGACGGTGCGCGGATCCGCGGAGCCGAGCACCGGACGCGGTCCGTCCGCGAGCGCGTGCGCGAGAGAGAAGAGCGTGAGGGATGCCGATGCCGGAGCGGGCAGCAGCACAGCGTCATCCGCGCTCGCGTCCAGCAGTCGTGCGACTGCGGCGAACGACGAGGCCCACGATGCGGCGCTGCGCAGCACGATCCGCGGCGAGCCGCTGCTGCCCGAGGTCAGCGTCGCCCACCCCGTGTCCGGGGGAGGCTGCGCGGCGGCCGATGCCGCGGCCACGGCATCCCGCTGCGAATCCGACCAGCGCTCGTCGACGACCAGCGGGATCTGCCCGGCAGCGCGCAGCGTGCGCAGCCCCTCGAGCAGCCCCGCCGACTCGCCGCCGACCGGGACGATCACGGCACGCGCGCCGGTTCCGTCGGCACGGATGCGTCGACCTTCGCCGGCCATGTGCGCCGGAACGCCCGCGGGTACGCGCGCACGAGGGTCATGACGATCGCCGTCGCGATGACGGCCTTCACGAGGTCGCCGGGGATGAACACGAGGCTCGTGAGCGCCGTCTCGGCGAGCGGCAGGCGCGTCACGAGTGCCTGCACGGGGATGCCGATCGCGTAGACGACGAGGATCCCGCCGGTCACGATGCCCACGAAGGTGCGCCACGTGACGGGCTTGCGGCCCCCCGCGTGCACGATGAGGCCGATGACGAAGGCGCCCACGATCCAGCCGAGCAGGTACCCGGCAGACGGTCCGAGGAAGACCCCGATGCCGCCGCGCCCGCCCGCGAGGAGCGGCAGCCCGAGCGTGACGAGCGTCAGGAACACCGTGACCGACAGAGCGCCGAGCCACGGACCGAGGATCGCACCCGCGAGCATCACGCCGAGCGTCTGCGCCGTGATCGGCACGGCGCCGAGCACCGTGAAGCTCCCCGGCAGGCCGAGCACGGCGATGATCGCCGCGAACACGGCGATGCGCGCGACATCCGTCGCGTCGATCCGGCGGGGGCGGAGCGGATTGGCCATTGTCGTCTCCTTCGGGGAAAACCCGGTCACCTGAACGGCGTTCACCTGAACGCCGTTCACTATAGTGAGGGAATGGCCGCAGCAGAAACCGGACGACGTCACACTCGCGACGCCGTGGCACGTGCCGCGCTGAAGATCCTCGACGACGACGGGCTGCCCGACCTCACGATGCGTCGCCTCGCGGCCGCCCTCGACGTGCAGCCGAGCGCGCTCTACTGGCACTTCCCGAACAAGCAGACCCTTCTCGCGGAACTCGCCGACCGCATCGTGGCGCAAGCCGCGCAGCGCCCAGGGGGAGTGGATGCCGCCTCCCGCACGCGGTTCGAGGCATCCGCCCTGCGCGACGCGCTGCTGGCCTACCGTGACGGAGCGGAGGTCGTCTCGAGCACGCTCGCGCTCGGCCTAGGGTCCGCCGCGGCCCGCGACCGTCTCACCGACGCGATCACGGCCGACGGCTACGACTCGGCCACCGCCGATCGAGCCGCCTCGACGCTGCTGCACTTCGTGATCGGACACGTCTCGCACGAGCAGCAGCGCATGCAGTACGACAGCCTCGGCGTCGTCGTGGCCGATGCGAGCCTCTCGCCCCTGAACGACCGCGATGCGGCAGCCGAGTTCCTCTTCGGCGTCGACCTCATCATCGGCGGATTGGAGCACCGCCGCTCGTCGTCCACCACCGCCACGAGCGGTTCCGAGCAGGCCTGAGCCGTTCGGCGGCCGCGAGGGCCTCTAGTCGCCGAACCCCGACTCGGTCTCGAGCGGGGTCGGTTCGAAAGCGCCGCGGGATGTCGAGAGCTCGCCTTCCTCGAAGTACAGCTCGCTCACCTGGTCGAACTCGAGGGTCATGAACCGGTGCGCGCCGGTGACGTGCCCGCGGCCGGTCACCTTCTCTGCGCTCCGGACCCGGGCTTCGGCCGTGTTCGCGCGGCCCTCGAACACGACCTCGATGCCGGCCCGAAGATCGTCGTCGTCCGGGCGCTCACCCGTCAGCGCGACGGACAGGATCTGGTCGAAGTCGGGAGGCTCGGTGATGACGTGCGCGAGAAACAGCTCGTCGCCGCGTCCGACCAGCCGATACGTGAGCTCGTCGAGCGGGACCTGACGATCGAATCTGCGCGCATAGACGATGTCCGAGATGCGCACCTCGACGTCGGAGAAGTCAGGGATCGGCTCGCCGCCGCGTTCCAGATGCCCGCGGAAGAAAGTCGCCCGGAACGACTCCCGCTCGGGCGGATCCGTCGCGTAGAGACTGGACAGCGCGAACTTCTCGGGCATGACCGTGTAGAGCCGCTCGTCCGGATGCTCTGCGCGCTCCGCCGACCACGCGTCGCCGAGCTCGCTCCCGTCCTTCTCCACCGCCACTTCGAGGAGCAGCTGCGCGTCGTGCGGCGCCATGAACATCGGAAGGTGCGACAGGAAGACGGTGCCGCGCCCGAAGACGAACATGTTGTGGCGACCGAAGTCGGCCGGCGGCTCGGACGTCGTCTCGCCGCTCAGCGGTCCAGGGGAACTCATCATCGATCTCCTCCCGAGTCCGTGCCTGCTCAGCGGTCGGAGGGCTCGAGAACCGTCGTGCCGTCGTGGCGGGGAGCGGGTACGCCCACAGACTGCCCCCAACCTCTGCCGGGGGCAAGGACCACCCTTGAATAGTTCAGATGGACTAGTATTGCGTGGACCATTCGACCAGGGCGGGAGACGAGCATCGTGAAGGATGTCGCGCGCGCGCTGAGCCCGCTGGGGCTCATGATCCTCGCCCTGCTGGGTGAAGGCGACATGCATCCGTACGAGATGATCCGCCTCATGCGCCAGCGACGGGATGAACGGCTCGTCACGATCACGAACGGCACGGTCTACCACACGGTCGGCCGCCTCGAACGGGCGGGGCTGCTCGCCGAGGTCGGCATCGACCGCGAGGGCAACCGGCCCGAGCGCACGACCTACACGCAGACCGCCGACGGACGGGCGGCCGTCGTCGACTGGGTGCGGCGCGAGCTCGCGCGCATCGATCGGCCCGCCGAGTTCAGGGTCGCGCTCGCCGAGGCCCACAATCTCGAGCGCCATGAGGTGGTCGCGCTGCTCCGGGGGCGCGCAGAGGCGCTCGCGGAACGGCGATCGGATCTCGCGGCGGCGCTGCACTCCGCGCACTCCCGCGGCGTGCCGGCGCAGTACCTCATCGAGGCCGAGCGCGAGCTCGCGCTGCTCGGCAGCGACCTCGAGTGGCTCGACTCGCTGCACGTGCGTCTCGCGCAGGACGACTTCCCGTGGGGCGCACCCGACGTGCCCTCCGCACGCTATCTCGAAGACCGAAAGGCTGCACGCCGATGACTGATCCCACGACACGCTCGGGAACCGATGAGACGGATGCCGCGGCATCCGTCACCGCCCGCGCGAGCAATCCGTCGACCGGCGCCCTGAAGACCAAGGCGCCCCAGAACCCGTGGCCAGCCCTCTGGGCTCTCGTCATCGGGTTCTTCATGATCCTCGTCGACACGACGATCGTGTCGGTCGCGAACCCCGCCATCAAGGCGGCCCTCGACCCCGACACGAACAACCTCGACAACGTCGTGTGGGTCACGTCGGCCTACCTGCTGGCGTACGCCGTGCCGCTGCTCATCACGGGGCGGCTCGGCGACCGGTTCGGGCCGCGCAACATCTACCTCATCGGGCTCGCCGTCTTCACGCTCGCCTCGCTCGGCTGCGGTCTGTCGTCCACGCTCACCCTGCTGATCGCGGCGCGCGCCGCGCAGGGGTTCGGCGCTGCGCTCATGACGCCGCAGACGATGGCCGTCATCACGCGCACGTTCCCGCCCAACCGGCGCGGTGCGGCCATGGGACTGTGGGGCGCGACCGCCGGTGTCGCGACTCTCGTCGGGCCCATCGCGGGCGGCCTTCTCGTGGATGGCCTCGGCTGGGAGTGGATCTTCTTCATCAACATCCCGGTGGGCATCGTCGCATTCGTGCTGGCGTGGATCCTGGTGCCCAAGCTCGAGACACACGCGCACCGCTTCGACATCCTGGGCGTCTTCCTGAGCGCCATCGGTCTCTTCCTCATCGTGTTCGGACTGCAGGAGGGGCAGCACTACGACTGGGCACTGTGGGTGTGGGCGATGATCGCGGGCGGCGTGGTGGTGATGGGCATCTTCATCTGGACGCAGGCTCGGACGAAGAATGAGCCGCTCGTTCCGCTCGAGCTGTTCCGGGAGCGCAACTTCTCGATCGCGAACATCTCGATCTCGACGGTGGGCTTCGCCGTGACGAGCATGTCGCTGCCCCTCATGTTCTTCATCCAGCTCGCCCGCGGGCTCTCACCGACCGAGTCGGCGCTGCTGCTCATCCCCATGGCCGTGCTGACCGGCGTGCTCGCGCCGTTCGCCGGGCGCCTGCTCGACCGGACCGACCCGCGCTTCCTTCTCGTGCCGGGCCTCGCGTGTTACACGCTGTCGATCCTCTGGTACTCGAGCCTCATGAACGTCGACACCCCGATCTGGATGTTCCTGCTGCCGTCGGCCCTCATGGGGATCGGCAGTGCCGGCATGTGGGGTCCGCTCGCGACGACCGCCACGCGCAACCTCGAGCCGCGCCAGGCGGGTGCCGGTGCCGGCATCTACAACACGACCCGCACCATCGGCTCAGTCATCGGGTCGGCCTCGATCGCCGCGTTCATGCAGGCGCGCCTCGAGGCTAACCTGCCGGGCGCGAGTGATGCGCAGGGCGGCTTCGGCGGCGGGACGCTTCCGGACTTCGTCGTCGACGGATTCTCGACCGCGATGTCGCAGGCGATCCTGCTGCCCGCGGCGGTCGTGCTGATCGCACTCGTGGCGGTGTGCTTCCTGCGCCGGCCCGAGGGTCTCGTGCGTCGCTGAGACGGCCAGGCGCGGCATCCGTTCCCGTCGAACGGATGCCGCTCCCCGACGGCGCCGCGTGCGTCGGCGCGGGACGAATCCAGGTGATTCGGGCTGCTCAGGCCTTTCGAACGATGGAAATTCCTGATCTCGCCGAATCGCCTGAATTCGCGACGGCGCGGGACGCTCAGTCGGGGTCGGCGGGGTCGATCGGGGCGTGGTGGTCGAAGGCGGCGGCGCCGCGCTTCCAGTAGCCGCTCAGGGCGAACTGGGCGCGGGGGAGTTCCAGCTCGTAGCGCAGCAGCCTGCGGAGGGGGATGAGGCGGGATGCCTCTCCCGCGCCGAACACGAAAGTGCCGGCATCCACTCCCGCCGTGCGAACGGCGTCCGCGAGGTCGGCGCCGCCAGCCGTGACGGTGACGTCGTCGCGGGTCGCGCGGAGGTAGGTCTCGGCCCACGCGAGGTCGCCCGCGACGTCGACGATCACGTCGACGCGCGTCGAGGCGGGCACTTCGGCGGCCCAGCGCGACGCCGCCGGGAACGCCGTCGGGTCGACGACGAGCAGGATGCGCGGGGCGTTCTGCGTCGCGTTCTTCGATCCGCGCGGACCGACGACGACGAGCCGGTCGCCGAGCTTCGCCTGCGCGCCGAACGCCGCGGCGGGGCCCGGATCGGCGTGCAGCAGGAAGTCCAGGTCGAATGCGCCGTAGCCCGTCGCCTCGTCGACCCGCGGGTTCAAGGGCGTGAAGTCGCGCGCGAGCATCGGCGCGTCGGGGCGGACGATGCCGTCCTCGCCCTCAGTCGCGGGGCGGGGTGCGACGAGCTCGCCCGTCGCGGGGTCGGGGAAGAAGACGCGCACGTGGTCGCTCGGGCCCGTGCTCGCGAAGTCGTGGAAGTCCGGCCCCGAGAGGGTGACGCGCACGAACTCCGCGACCGGCTGCGACACCGCCGTGACGAACGCCTCGCGCGCCGTGAAGCGGTGCCGCCCCCCGCCACGGAAGAACCTCGAGGCCGGGTCGTCCTCCGCGCGACCTGCGAGCGGGCGGGGCGGCTGGGCAGCGGCATCCGTCATGACGTCCTCCTTCGGCCGCTAGCGCGACCGGATCGCGAGGAACCGGATCGGGACCTCGATCAGCTCGACCGGGCCGTGCGCCGCTTCGCCGTCGAGCAGGAGCGCGTCGCCCGGTGCCATCTCGTACTCGTACCCGCCGTGCCCGTACTTCATGCGCCCCTCGAGCATGTAGAGGAACTCGGTGCCGGGGTGCTGGAAGAGCGGGAAGACATTGGATGCGTCGGTGAGCGTCACGAGCGTGGGCTCGAGGGCGTTCGGGGTGTCCTTGAGCACGCCGAGCATGCGGTACAGATGCCCGTGCTGCGTGCCGCTGCGCACGCTGACGCTGCCGGCTCCTGCCTTCGTGAACGAGGCCTCGCGGTCGCTCGCCGATCCGCGGAACAGCGCCGTCACGGGGATGCCGAAGCCGTCCGCGAGGCGCTGCAGCGTCGTGAGCGAGCACGACGTCGTGGCCGACTCGATCTTCGAGATCATCGCCTTCGACAGGCCCGTGCGCGCCGCGAGGTCGGCCGCCGAGATGCCCTGCTCGGCGCGATAGCGACGCACCTGCTGGGCGATGACCGGCTCGAGCACTCCACCGGCGCCCTCGCCTGCCCCCGCGGTCGCCGCACTCACCTCGCCATCATATTGGCCGCGCTCGCGGGGGCGTCGCTCGTCGTCGCCGCGAGGTCGCGCAGCACGTCAGCGAGAGCGGCGGCGCCGACCTCGGCGTCGGCGTCCTCGACGAGCTCGTCGGGGGAATGCGAGATGCCCGTCGGATTGCGCACGAAGAGCATCGCCGTCGGGACCGCCGAGGCGAGCACCCCGGCGTCGTGGCCGGCTCCCGTACCGAGCTCCGGCGCACCGGGGAGCGACGTGCGCAGCGTCTCGCGCAGGCCGAGGTCGAAGTCGACGGTCGGGCTCAGCGATTCCTCGCGCACGTCGGCGCGGCATCCCTCCTCTGCTGCCGCCGCCAGGATCCGGTCGCGCGCCTCGGACACGAGGGCCGCCGTCACGACGTCGTCGGGATGCCGGATGTCGATCCAGAACCGCACCTGCGAGGCGATCACGTTCGTCCCGCCGGGGACCGGCTCGAGGCGGCCCACGGTCGCGCGCGCGTCCGGCGTGCGGCGCGCGAGGTCGCGGATCTCGACGATCATGCGCGCCGCGGCCACGACGGGGTCGCGTCGGTCGCCCATGAGGGTCGTGCCGGCGTGGTTGCCCTCGCCGTCGACCGTCACGCGCCACCGCCCGTGGCCGAGGATCGACGACGCGATCGCGACGGGCTCGCCGAGGTCGATGAGGCCGCGCCCCTGCTCGACGTGCAGCTCGACGAACGCCGAGATGCCCGCGAGGCGGTCGGGGTCGGCACCGAGGTGCGCGGCGTCGAGTCCGTCGCGCTCGGCGACCGAGGCGAACGTGTCGCCTTCGCGGTCGGTGAGCGCAAGGGCCCTCGCGGGATCGATCGCGCCGCTCATGAGGCGCGATCCGAGGCACGCGACGCCGAAGCGCGAGCCCTCCTCCTCGGGGAAGACCGCGATGCCGATCGGCCGCGACGGCGCGACCCCGCGGCCGCGCAGGATGTCGACGGCGGCGAGGGCGGATGCCACGCCGAGCGGTCCGTCGTAGCCGCCGCCGCCCGGGACCGAGTCGAGGTGGCTCCCCGTGACGACCGCCTTCGCCGTGCTGCCTGACGGATTCCACCACGCCCACAGCGTGCCGTTGCGATCGCGCTCGAGGTCGAGTCCCCGCGCCTCTGCGTGCGACGCGAACCACTCCCGCAGCTCGCGGTCGGCATCCGAGTATCCCGCTCTGCTGAAGCCGCCGCGCGCGTCGTCCCGGCCGATCGACGCGATCTCGCGGAGCATCGCCGCGACGCCGCTCATGCGCCCGCCAGTGCCGCGAGCGGGCGGAACCGCGAGATGCCGGAGTCCTCGCCCGTCACGAGGCGAGCGGTGATCTCGCCGAGCAGCGGCGCGAACTTCGCCGCGTGCCCGGAGCACGGCGAGAGGATCGTGACGCCGCCCGTGCGGTCGATGATGAACTCGTCCGCGGGAGCGTTCGTGAAGAGGCACGTCGTCTCTGCGTACGGCTCGGGGACGAGCCCCGGAAGCGCGCGCTCGACGTACGCGACGAGCCGCTCGCGCTTGACCGGATCGACGACGCGATCGTGCTCGAGGGCCGAGCCGATGACGCGGCCGCCGTTGTACTCCGCGACCTTCTGACCCCGGAACCCGGCGTCGCGGCCGCCGGGCAGACCGTAGACCTGGATGTCGGACCGCTTGTTGATGAAGGTCGGCCATGCGGCATCGACGTCGCGGTAGGGGAAGTGCAGCGCCTGCTCCTGACGCACTTCGAGCGGCGGGAACGCGGCGAGGGTCGCGGAGGGGAGCCCCAGCTCGCCGAGCAGCGCCGGCAGCCATCCGCCGGCCGCGACGACGACGTGCGAGGCGAGAACCGTGTCGCCCGCCGCCGACTCGACGAGGAAGTCCTCGCCGTGCGCGATCACGCGAGCCGCCGTCCAGTCCTGTCGCAGCTGCGCGCCGGCGGCGATCGCGAGGCCCACCATCGCCTCGACCGTCGCCTCCGCGTCGATGACGCCGGCGCTCTCGTGCCACAGCACGGGGCCGTCGAAGGCGAACCCCGGCCAGCGGGACGCCGCCTCGGCGGCGCTCACCAGCTCGTGCGGGATGCCGTAGCCCGACAGCACCGCCGCGAGGGCGCCCGGCTCGCGCGTCGCTCCGTAGTCGAGCGACCCGGTCGGGGTGATGAGGCGCTCGCCGTGGAGGGCCTCGAGCTCGTCCCAGCCGCGCCGCGCCTCGACCATGAGGCCCGTGTAGAACGCGTCGGGGTAGGTGTACCGCAGGATCCGCGCCGAGCCGTGCGAGCTGCCGAAGGCGCTCGCCGGCGTCGTGCGCTCGAGGAGGACGACGTCGTGGCCGCGGCGGGCGAGGCTCCACGCGGCCGCGGCGCCCGCGAGGCCCGCGCCGATGATCGCGATCGGGTGAGTGGACATGGAGGCCTTTCAGGTGGGCGGCTCAGTGGCCGCAGGGGACGATCCGGAACCGCGCGATGAGCGCGGACTCGCACAGGATGCGGCGGGGCCGCGTGCTCTGCAGCAGGGCGCTGCCCGGCGGGAGCGGCAGGTCGTCGACGGTCGCCGCCCCTGCCAGCAGCACGGTGAGGGTCGTGTTCGGGTCGATCGGCACGGCGCCGCGCCGGACGTCGATGCGGTAGGCGGGGACGGCGAGCCCCCGCTTGACCATGACGTTGACGACCGAGACGCCGCCGCGATCGGCGCTCGCGACGACCCGGGCCTCACCGGGGAAGCGGATGCCGCGCTCCCGCTCCACGCGGTGCTCGACGCCATCCACGGTCAGGGTCAGCGGGGACGCGCTGAGCGGGATCAGCACACGCTCGACACCCTCGAGGCGGGAGAACGGCATCCGTCCCCGCAGCTCGGCGATGCTGAGCCGCCACGCGAGGCGCTTCGCGAGCACCCGCGTGACGCCCAGGCCGTTCGCCCACGACTCGGGCGCGGCGTCGGCGGGAGTGACGACATCCAGTCCCGCCGACTCGTTCAGATCGGGCCGCGCGCCCAGGTCGATGGACACGGGTTCAGCTGCGTCCGGGGATCCAGGACGTGCCGGCCAGCGGCACGCCGGCCATCGCTGCGGACTCGACGGTGAGGGCCACGAGGTCCTCCGGCTCGAGGTTGCGCACGTGCGACTTCCCGCAGGCCCGCGCGATCGTCTGCGCCTCGAGGGTCAGCACGCGGATGTAGTTGGCGAGTCGGCGTCCCGCCGCGACCGGATCGAGGCGGGCCGAGAGCTCGGGGTCCTGCGTCGAGATGCCGGCGGGATCGCGACCGTCCTGGAAGTCGTCGTAGAACCCCGCGGCCGAACCGAGCTTCGCGTACTCGTCGGCGTAGCGCGGGTCGTTGTCGCCGAGCGCGATGAGTGCTGCGGTGCCGATCGCGACGGCATCCGCCCCGAGCGCGAGGGCCTTCGCGACGTCGGCACCCGTGCGGATGCCGCCCGAGACGATGAGCTGAACCCCCGTGCGGTGCACGCCGAGCTCCTGCAGTGCCGCGACGGCGGGGCCGATCGCGGCGAGGGTCGGGATGCCGACGTGCTCGATGAACACCTGCTGCGTCGCGGCGGTCCCGCCCTGCATGCCGTCGAGCACGACGACGTCTGCACCGGCCTTCACGGCGAGGGCCGTGTCGTAGTACGGCCGGGACGCCCCGATCTTGACGTAGATGGGCTTGCGCCAGTCCGTGATCTCGCGGATCTCGGCGATCTTGATCGTGAGGTCGTCGGGTCCCGTCCAGTCCGGGTGGCGGCTCGCCGAGCGCTGGTCGATGCCGACCGGCAGGGTGCGCATGCCGGCGACGCGCTCGGTGATCTTCTGGCCGAGCAGCATGCCGCCGCCGCCGGGCTTGGCACCCTGGCCGAGCACGATCTCGATCGCGTCGGCCTTGCGCAGGTCGTCGGGGTTCATGCCGTAGCGCGACGGGAGGTACTGGTAGACGAGCGTCTTGGACTGGCCGCGCTCCTCGGGCGTCATGCCGCCGTCGCCGGTGGTCGTCGACGTGCCCGCCTCGCTCGCGCCGCGTCCGAGCGCCTCCTTCGCGTTGGCCGAGAGGGCGCCGAAGCTCATGCCGGCGATCGTGACCGGGATGTCGAGATGGATCGGCTCGAGCGCATTGCGGGCGCCGAGCGTCACGTCGGTCGCGCACTTCTCCCGGTAGCCCTCGAGGGGGTAGCGCGACATGCTCGCCCCGAGGAAGAGCAGGTCGTCGAAGTGCGGCAGCGGGCGTTTGGCACCCCAGCCGCGGATGTCGTAGATGCCGGTCGCGGCGGCACGCTGGATGTCGTGGATGGTGGCTCGGTCGAAGGTCGCGGATTCGCGGAGGCCGAGCGCGGCGAGATCGTGGGTCATGGTGTGCTCCTGGTGATGCGGTGGGTCAGTACGAGCCGGTGTTGTCGACCTTGAAGTGGTAGAGGTTTCGCGCCGAGCCGTAGCGGCGGAACTCCTCGGGGCGCTCGCTGCGCCCGGCGCGCGCGAGCAGGTCGGCGAGCTCGGCGAGGTGCTCGGGGCGCACCTCCTTCTCGACGCAGTCGGCGCCGAGCGACGCGACCTCGCCGCGCACGTAGATGCGCGCTTCGTAGATCGAGTCGCCGAGCGCCTCGCCCGCGTCGCCGCAGACGACGAGGCGTCCGGCCTGCGCCATGAAGGCCGAGGCGTGGCCGATGCTGCCTCCCACGACGATGTCGACGCCCTTCATCGAGATGCCGCAGCGGGCGCCCGTGTTGCCGTCGACGACGACGAGACCGCCGTGGCCCGTCGCTCCGGTCGACTGCGAGGCATCGCCCGTGACGTGCACGACGCCCGACATGATGTTCTCGGCGAGGCCGACGCCGGCGCTGCCGTGCACCGTCGCGGTGCCGGTCTGATGCATCCCCGCGAAGTAGTAGCCGACGTTGCCTTCGACCGTCACGTCGATGTCGGCGGTGATGCCGACCGCGATGTTGTGGCTGCCGACGGGGGACTCGACCGTCCAGGCGGTGCCGTCGGCGGCGTCGTGCAGCAGCTGGTTCAGCTCGCGCACGCTCGAGCGGGCGAGGTCGACTGTCGTGGCCGCCGGGGCCGTGGTGATGAGGCTCATCGGACTGCTTCTTCCAGGACGGGCGTCTGGATCGCCCCATCGGTGATCGACCAGGTGTAGACGACGCCGGGGGACGGCTCGAAGATGCGGGCGTCCTCGATGCCGGGGAGCCCCGCGAGCGCGCGGTACTCGGACGCCATCGCGATCCAGTCGTCGGTCTCGGCGATGATCGCGGGCTTGCACGCGATCGGGTCGCGGACCACGGCCATGCTGTCGGCCGTCGTGACGACGAGCGTGTAGAAGCCGTCGAAGACGCCCTGCAGCGCCTCGAGCGCCGTCTTGAGGTCGTCGCCCTGCGCCATGCGCCACGCGATGAAGCGCGCGGCCACCTCGGAGTCGTTCTCGCTGTCGAACTCGACGCCCTCGGCGCGGAGCCACCGGCGGATCGAGGCGTGGTTGCTGAACGAGCCGTTGTGCACGAGGCAGAGATCCTCGGCGACGGTGAAGGGGTGGGCTCCGACTGCCGTGACAGCCGACTCGGTCGCCATGCGGGTGTGCGAGAGCGCCTGCGTGCCGGTGATCTCGGTCAGCCGGTAGGTGTCCGCGAGCTCGACGGGGTGCCCGACGCCCTTCAGCACCGCGACGTGGGACCCGCGGCCGATGATGCTCGCGCCCGGCAGTGCCACGCGCACGGCGCGCTCGAGCGCCGACGCCTCGACCGTGGCGCCCACGAGCACCGACTCGGCGTACGCGACGACGGTGAGGCCGTCGGCCTCGGGGAGGAGCGCCCGCAGCTCATCCGCGAGGACGCCGGGATCGGCATCCGAGATCACGGTGACAGCCGACCATCCCTCGGGCGTGAGCCGATCGGATCCGTAGAGGGCGAGGCCCGCCGAGTCGGGGCCGCGCTCGACGATCTCGCACAGCATGCCGTGCATCAGATCGCCGAGGTCGGCGCGCAGCGCGGGGTTGCGAATCTGCAGTGCAGCGATTCCGCACATGGGTTCTTCCTTTCGTGAGGTTCGGGATGCCGGGGAGCTCAGTACGCCGTGAGGTAGCGGTCGAGCTCCCATTCGGTGACGGTGTTGTGCCAGCCGAGGAACTCGTCCTCCTTGGCGTCGGCGAAGTACTCGCCCACGCCGCGGCCGGCGCCGATCGCCTCGCGCAGCACGGCGTCGTCGCGGAGCGACTGGACGGCGTGCAGCAGTGTGCGGGGGAGCACGGCGGAGCTCTCACGGAACTCGCCGGGGCCGCACGGGTCGCCCGGATCCGAGCCCTGCTCGATGCCGTCGAGGCCCGCGTGGACGACGGCGGCGAGAGCGAGGTACGGGTTCGCCGAACCGTCGGCGGCGCGCAGCTCGATGCGGTTGCCGTCGGGCACGCGGATGAAGTGCGTGCGGTCGTTGCCGCCGTACGTCGCATGCTTGGGAGACCAGGTCGCGCCCGACGCGCTCGTGGTCGCACCACGGCGCTTGTACGAGTTGACGCTCGGCGCGAGGAACAGCTGCAGGCCCGGGGCGTGGTCGAGCATGCCGACGAACGAGTAGGCGACGTCGGAGAGGCCGAGGCCACGCCCGTCCGAGGCGTCGGGGAAGACCGGCGTCCCGCCGTCCCACAGCGAGAGGTGGAAGTGCAGGCCGTTGCCGGCGCGGTCGCTGAACGGCTTGGGCATGAACGTCGCCGTCATGCCGCGCTGCTCGGCGAGCATGCCGATGAGGTAGCGGAGAGTGATGACGCGGTCGGCCGTCACGAGCGCCTCGTCGTAGGCGAAGTTCTGCTCGAACTGCCCCGGCGCGTCCTCGTGGTCGTTGGCGTAGTTGCCCCAGCCGAGCGCGTTCATCGCGTCGCTCACGGCGGCGAGGTGGTCGTACATGCGCGTCACGCCGCGTGCGTCGTAGCAGGAGCGCAGGCCTTCGTCCTTCGCGTCGGCCGCCGAGAGACGGCCTGACTCGTCGCGGTCGACGAGGAAGTACTCGACCTCGGCGCCGACCTTCGCCGACAGGCCGCGCTCGGCGAGCCGCGCCAGAGCGCGCTTGAGGATGACGCGGGGCGCGTACGGCCACGGCTCGCCGTCGACGTAGGGGTCGCAGTGCACGATCGCGAGGCCCTCGCGCACGAAGGGGATCGGTGCGTACGAGTCGAGGTCGGGGACCGCGATGAGGTCGGAGTCGTGCGGGTGCTGTCCGATCAGGCCGGCCGCGAACCCGGCGAAGCCGAGCTCGCCCGCCTCGAGCTCGTCGGCGGCCGAGATCGGGACGAGCTTGGCGCAGGGCTTGCCGTTGAGATCGACGAACACGGCGAGGATGAAGCGGACGTCGTCGGCGAGGGCGCGGTCGCGCAGCGACTGCGGTGCGGTGGGGAGTGTGACGAGGTCACCCCCGGCGAAGGCGGGAAGTGTCATGGCGGTTCTCCTCGGGTCGGGTTGACTGTTGGTGAAGTGTGTTGATTGACAGTAACAACTCGGGCGCATCCGACGGGTGTCCCCGATGTTTCGGGCACGTAAAACCCTCAAGGGGCCTTGTCACGCAAGGTTCATGCGGCAGAAATCGTGCCTGAGTTGCGCACCAAGAAAATGGGTTGCACAGCAGTGATCTGCTGGCAGGCGGAAAACAGAGCCGCACCGCAACCCGGCGGTCGCTCGCAGAGCCTGCAGAGAGGCTCGCGCCATGGATCAGGGAAATACCGCGTTCATCCTGCTGTCGGCAGCGCTCGTGCTGCTGATGGCCCCCGGACTCGCCTTCTTCTACGGAGGCCTCGTCAAGGCGAAGAGCGTCATCAGCATGATGATGATGACCTTCGGCGCGGCGGGTCTCATCGGCGTCCTGTGGGTGCTCTACGGCTACGCCGTCGCCTTCCCGGGGTCGACGGGGCTCGTCGCGCCCTGGTCGATCGACTGGTCGGCGATCGGTCTCGAGAGCGTGCTCGAGACGCCCGAGGGCGCCGCGTACCCGCCGCTCGCGTTCGTCGCCTTCCAGGCGACCTTCGCGATCATCACCGTCGCGCTCATCTCGGGAGCGATCGCGGACCGCGCCAAGTTCGGTTCGTGGATGCTGTTCGCGGGCCTGTGGGCGACAGTCGTGTACTTCCCCGTCGCGAGCTGGGTCTTCAACTTCGGCCTCGCCGAGGACGGCAGCTTCGCGTACGGCGGATGGATCACCTACGGCCTGCAGGAGGTCTTCGGCGTCGGCGTCATCGACTTCGCCGGCGGTACGGCGGTGCACATCAACGCCGGCGCCGCAGCGCTCGCACTCGCGCTCGTCCTCGGCAAGCGCGTCGGCTTCCAGAAGGGCGCGCACGTGCCCCACAACCCGCCCTATGTGCTCCTCGGCGCGGGCCTGCTGTGGTTCGGCTGGTTCGGCTTCAACGGCGGATCCGAGCTCGCGGCAGACAACACCGCGGCCCTCGTCTACGTCAACACGATCGCCGCGACGGCGGCGTCCCTGCTCGCGTGGCTCATGGTCGAGAAGATCAAGGACGGCAAGCCGACGTCGATCGGCGCGGCATCCGGTGCCATCGCGGGTCTCGTCGCCATCACCCCCGCGTGCGCTGCTCTCACCCCCGTGTGGGCCATCGTCCTCGGACTCGTCGCGGGCGCCCTGTGCGCCCTCGCGATCGAGCTCAAGTACAAGTGGGGCTTCGACGACTCGCTCGACGTCGTGGGCATCCACCTCGTCGGCGGCCTCATCGGCACCCTCTACCTCGGCTTCTTCGCGACCGGCACCGGCCTGTTCATGGGCGGCGACGGCACGCAGCTGATCGTGCAGGCGATCGCCGCGTTCTCGGTGCTCGCGTACTCCTTCGTCCTGACGATCGTGATCGGCTTCCTGATCGACAAGACGCTCGGCTTCCGCGTCAAGAGCGAGGACGAGATCGCCGGCGTCGACCTCGCCGAGCACGGCGAAGAGGGCTACGTCCTCGAGGAGCGAACGGTCTGACACAGCGCGAGGCGCCCGACGCCTCGCGCAAGGGCGGGCTCTCGTCGTATGACGAGGGCCCGCCCTTCGTGGTTCTCCGGCCCGTGCCGGAGGGGCCGTCCCGGCCGGGATTCGGCGCCCGGCCGGGACGGGGTCAGGGGCGCGTCACGGGGCCCGGACGGCCTCGATCGTGCGCGACGTGATCGACACGCCGGTCTCCTTGCCGCCCGCCGTGTGCGTCGCGGTCACCGACAGAGGTCGGTCCGACACGATGTCGAGCACGCCGAACAGCAGCTCCGGCGCGAGGCCCACGGCCTCCCGCAGGGCGATCCGGTCGTCGAACGTCGCCTCGCCCGCCTGCAGTGTGATCGCGGCGAACCGCTTGGCGGGGACGACCTCCGGCTCCCGGCCGATGGCCTTGCCGTCGAGGATGAGCGGCGCGAACCGCTTCTCGATGTCCACGGGGCACGTGCCCGGGTTGTAGATCGTGACGGCGGTCGCATACCTGCCGGGCAGGAACGGCCCGGGCTCGCGGTCGTCCTCGGCGTACCCGGCGACGAACTCGACCGAGTAGTGGTACCGGCAGGCCGGTACCGTCACCCGCACGGTCTTCTGCGCGACGACGACTCCGTCTGCGATGACGTCGAGCGTGCCCGTGAACACCTGGTCCTTCTCACGGCAGTCGGTCACGCCGACCCATGTGACCTCGAACACGAGCACGTGCTCGACGTCTCCCGGCAGCGGGCCGTAGCTCGCGGGAGAGATCGACTCGACGAACTGCGCCGTGCCGCCCGTCGGCACGAGAGAGATCGACCCGATCGACGTCACGGCGGCCGCGATGACCGTCGCGAGCGTCGAGACGATGTCGCCGGGGTTGACGCCCGTCGTGTGCGAGCCGCCCGTCGCGGCCGTGATCCGGGTCGCCTGGCCTGCGACACCCGCCGGTGCCGAGGGGGCGTAGTCGGCGGCATCCGCGTTCGGATCGTCGTCGAGAGCCGTCGCGAACCCCGTCGTCGTGCTCACCGCGATGACGGTGATGTCGGCGCCGTCGAGGTCGGCGGTCGCGGTCGCCTCGGTGATCGCCGCGCCGAGTCCGCTCAGGGCGGTCGGGATGGGGTCGTGCCCCGGCGCGTCGCCGAACCACACCAGGATCCGCTTCGCGTCCGGCCGCCACCCGATTGCGGGGTCGGTCGCGATCTGGTGGAGCGCGTACAGCTGCCCCTCCGAGCCGTCGGAGCCCTCGTTCGCGTCCCACGTCGCGATCGCGGCATCCGCCACCGCGAGCGTCGTCGTCGGAGACACCTGGTGCGCGAACGCGTAGGAGTTGCGGACGCCGTCCACCGGGAAGTCGCGATAGTTGCCGACGCCCCACGCGACGTCGAATCCGGCCAGCGCCGGGTTGTTCAGGATGACGCTCGCGCCGGCCTTGACGGACGCGAGCACGGCCGACATGCTCCCCGTCGTGTCGGCGAGCAGATAGACGTCGGCCTTCGGCGGCGCCGACGACTTGGGCACCGTGACAGTGATCTTCTCGGTGACGCGCTCGCAGCGGTTGAGCCGCCAGTCGTTTGTCGTCGGATCGATCCGGATCGGCTCCTTGCGGCCTTCCGGCACGTGGTGGCCCACGGGGAAGTCCGGCACGAACAGCCGGCCGCCCGGGAACAGCTTCTCGAGCGCCGCGAGCGGCCGCACGACGCCCGACTCGGTGACGGTGACCGCGGCCGACGCATTCGGCTTGTCGGGGTCTGCCGCCGTGAACAGGCGGGCGATCTCGCCTGAGGGGAGACGGGTCTCGGATGCCGCGATGAGCCGCGGCTTCGCGATGCCGAGTTCGGCGGCGAGGTGCGTGACGACGTCGTCCGGGGCGTCGTCGGGCAGGAGGGAGTGAGACATGACAGCGTCCTTCGCTTGCGGGGCGCCGAATGACCCAGACTTCTGGGATCCCCTCGGAGAGGAGGAGCGGGGCAGAGGCGCGCTGATACATCGCCGCGGATGCCGGGTGCGGGTATCACCGCGGCCGGTGCCGCCTCTTCCATGACGAGCGGCACCTCCGCTCCGAACCGGGAGAACTTCAATGGACACGACGACGACGGCTCGCTCGCCCCTCAGCGCGATTGCCGGGTGGCATCACCTCGCGCAGACCGTCGACCATCTCGCCGACGTCGTCGAGAGCCTTCTGCAGGGGCACGAGGAGTTCGTCTGCAGCCTCGACTTCGACGAGGCCGAAGCGCTCGCCGAGGTGCTGGATGCCGGGCACCGCACCGGCACGGCTGCCCGCCTCATGCACCGGTGGGCGCTCACCGAGCCCGACTGGGACGAGGATGCGGAGCACTCCGAGACGCTCCGCGAGTGGCTCATGCTCTCGGTCGACGTCGACCGGCTCGCGGCGCTCTCCCGTTAGGCGTGCGCGGCCCTGCTGCCGCGCTTCCTCGGTTCGCTCCGTCTGTCCCCGAGGTGCTCAGAACCCCGTGCCGTGCACGAGGAACGGCGCGACGATGCCCGTCTCCTCGACGGCCCGTGCGAGCGCCGATGAAGGCACCTCGCCCGCCGCGAGCCGCTCGTGCATGGCGCCGAGCAGGTCGCACGCGACGTCGTCGCTCACGACGACCGGCGACGCCACGACGCACCGTGCGCCGGCATGCAGCCACGCCCGCGTCATCCCGACGGTCTCCTCACCCCATCGCACCGACGACCTGCCCAGCTCGCACGCCGACAGGACGACAGTCTGCGGCACGTGCGGCATGCGGTCGATGTCGTAGCCGAACAGGGCGCCGTCGGCCAGCTCGAGGGCCGAGAACTGCGGATTGTCGAGCGAGTGGCGCCCGTGCGCCGCGACGTGGAGGATGTCGACCTCGGCGGCGAGCTCGGCCACGGCATCCACCGTCGCGTGTGCTCCCGACAGCACCCGATCCGACGCCCATGCCGAGGCGGCGCGCGCGATCTCCTCGTCGCCGCGCCTGACGTGGGGACCCACGGCGAAGCCGACGGACCGGGTGCGCCACGGCTCTGCTCCCCGCTCCCTGACCCACCGCGAGATCGACGGCGTCATCGTGACGGCTCGGTCGCAGGCGCCCGGCAGCATCGTCCACGGCACGCCGGACAGCACCCCGGGCACCGCCACGACGACACGGCGCGCATCCCCGATCGCCGCCGCGATCGGGGCGAGCAGGAAGCTCGACAGTGCCGCCAGGCGGTCGTCGAGCGACTCCTGGACGACGGACGCGAGAGGCCCCGACCGCACGGCGGCGGCCATGTCGAGGTCCGAGCGCAGACCCGCGAGCGCCGAGTGCCCCCGCGTCCAGTCGAGCGTGCTCACCTCGGTGCGATCCTGCGTCGCGACGAGCGCGACGAGCTCTCTGCCGTCGTAGACGAACGACACGACGGCGTCGCCGTCGTCGAGCGCGGCGCGCGCTTCGTCGAGCCCGACGCGCTCGTGGATCGCGGCGGTCCCCGTGTGCGACCACTGCCGCTCGCGCGCGCGATCGCGCAGCGCCGCCGCGCGGGGGTCGGCGAGCCAGTCCCCGTCGGGGTGGGCCGCGCGGATCATGCGCAGCTCCGCGAGCTCGGCGGCCGACTCCTCGTCGGGCGGCGGTCGCAGCGGCACGAC
The DNA here is from genome assembly GCF_022761035.1 of Microbacterium sp. SS28. Classification (GTDB taxonomy): domain Bacteria; phylum Actinomycetota; class Actinomycetes; order Actinomycetales; family Microbacteriaceae; genus Microbacterium. The sequence continues at coordinate 499,624 of NZ_JAKWJP010000001.1, read as the reverse complement.
CTGCAGGCTCATGTGCCGCGCGCGCTCGGACCAGTCGAAGACGACGTCGGGGCGCCCCGAGCGCACGGCCGACGACAGTCCTTCCGCGAGCAGGCCGCGGCCGAGCATGCCCGAGGCGCCCTGCAGCTCGAGGCTTCCCATCGTCTGCCGCGAGCTCTCGAGCAGCTCGACACCGCGCGCCGCCTGGCGTCGCGCCTGTCCCTCGCGGCCCGCGCCGCGCGCGTGCCGCGAACGCAGCTCGTAGGCCATGAGTGTGACCTCGAGCGGCAGCCCCTTCGCGACCCGGACCGTCTCCCCGTGCGGATCGACGCCCGTGCGCCGGAGGCGCGCGAGCCGATCCGCGAGACGCAGGGCCGCGGCATCCCCCCGCAGTCCGTGGGCATCGAGGGCGTGAGCCGTCGTGGCGACCTCATCGGCCGGGGGAAGGCGCCGGGGGCCGTCCGTCATCTCGGAGGTGTCCTCGGAGCCCGCGGCGAGCAGTGCGCGAAGCCGGACCGCCTCGGCCCGCAGCGCCCGCGCGTCACTGCCGACGCGGCGGAACCTCCGCGCCGCGGCGGCGGCGACCTTCGCGGCGCGACTGGGCGCGTGACGCAGCAGCGACCGTGCGAGCTCGTACTCGGCGTCCGCCTGCTCGCGGACGGCGCGGAGGCTCCCGAACACCCGGGCGACGTTCGCGAGGCTCGTCTCGGCTTCGGTGATCAGCCCCGCGTCGCGCAGCGCGAGCGCCCGGTCGGACTCGTTCGTCGCGGCCCACAGCTCCGACTCCGCGTCGATGGGAGCTCGGACCCGCTCCATCGTCTGCAGCGCGCGGACGACGTCACCCTCCAGCATCGAGACGTAGCCGCTGTTGTGCACGGCCTGCGCCGCGACGAGCACGTCGCCCGCCTCGAGATAGGCCCGCTCCGCCTCGTCGAGGTCGGCCCGCGCCGCCGCGAACTCGCCGCGATCCATTGCCACGAGAGCACGGTTCATGCGCATGTTCGCGGCGCGCACGGGGTCGTCGGAGAGGCCCCGGATGCTGCGCCCGAGCCACTCCGTCGCACTCTCGAGCCGGCCGCGCGACATCTCGATCGACCCGAGCTGCCCTTGCAGGATCGCGACGGTGCCGGGGGAGATGCCGCGGAGCGCGAGCGCCTCTCGGCACAGTCGCTCGCCGTCGTCGGCGTCGCTCGAGATGGCGAGCAGATAGCCCGTCGTCCCCGCGATGCGCGCCTCGAGATCGACGTCGCCCAGTTCGCGCGCCGCGGCCGCCGCGCGGGTGAGCGAGCGTCGCGCCGGCACGTAGCGGCCGGCGTTGACCTGGTCCACTCCGCGCCGGTAGAGCGCGGCGGCATCCGGCGTCGGGCGCCTCCGCAGACGCGCGACGCTGTCGGCAGCGGTGTCTGTCGTCACAGGGCTCCTTCTCTCAGGCGATCGTGGGTTTCGAGGCATCCCATACCGACAGCTCCGGAGAGGAGAGCAGCTGGAGCACGTCGTCGAAGCCCAGCGCGGGGCGGCCCTGTGCCGCGGTGAGCGGCTCCGCCATGCTCTGCGCGATGAGCCCCGCGACATAGGGGGCCGCGAACGACGTGCCGCTCCAGATCGCGAAGCCGCCCCGGAAGTCGTCCGGATCCACCATGCGCCGCGGAAGCCCGAGCCGGTCGTCGTGCGCCGCGGCGTCGAGCCCGCCCTCGAACGTCGCGGGGAGCGTGCTCAGCACCGACGTGCCGGGGGCGTAGAGGCGCACCCACGGACCGATGTTGCTGAAGAGCGCGACCGATCGACGGTTCGGGTTGAGCGCGCCGACCGAGACGTGCGGCGCGATGCCGGCGGGCTCGGGTCCGAGACCCAGTGCCGGATCGCTGCCCTCCCACAGCGCCGCGGGGAAGGTCGGCCGCTCGGTCGAGTCGTTGCCTGCGGAGCACACCACGACGATCCCTCGGCTGCGGAAGTCGACGAGGATGTCGTAGAGGCCCGTCGAGAACAGTCCGTCCTGAGGTGTCTCGTGGTAGTAGCCGAGCGACAGGTTCACGACGTCGAGCGCGACGTCGGGCTGGTTGTCGAGCAGCTCGAGCAACTCTTCGAGCGCCGCGAGCAGCTCGCTCTCGAGCACGGTCCCGTCGCTGTCCGCGACGCGCGCCGCGATGATGTCGACATCCGGCCCCGCCTGCCGGACGATGCCGCACACGAAGGTGCCGTGACCCGACGACGCGTCGAACCGGCCGTCGCGCGGGCCCGTCTGATCGGGATGGACCTCGGGGTCGGTGTCGACGTTCTCGACGCCGACGACCTGCGGGGGAGTGAACGCGGGAAGCCGCGCCTCGAGCCACGGGCCCCCGGCCGCGTTCGACGCGGTGGGCAGCCACGAGTGCTCACCGCATCCCGTGTCGATCACGGCGACGACCGGACGCCGCCCGCCCTGCTTCGTCTCGTGGCTCCACCGGGGAGGCGGGCCCACGTAGGTCACGACCTCGAGCCCGCCTGTGCCCGCCCACGAGTAGTTCTCGAGGTCCGCGGCGGGGTTGGTCCGTGCGAAGGGATTGGTCCGTGCGAAAGGGTTCGTCCGGGCGAAGGGATTGGTGCGCGCGAACGGGTTAAGGCCTATGTCGTCCACCGAGAGGATGTGGTCGAGCCCGACGCCGCGGAGCGGATCGTCCTTCGGCACCGCCACGAGCTGTGCCGAAGGGAGACGGCGGCCGAACGGCCCCACGAGATCCGGCCGCTCGAGGCCCCTCGTGACAGTGCGGATCCGCAGCGTGAGACGCCGTGCCCGCTGCAGCAGCCGCCACGCATCGACGGGCTCGTCCCGCTCGGCGCCCGGATCCTTCACGATCACGGCCCGGGTCAGCGCCGTGCTGCGCGCACCGTCCTTGTCGGCGTAGCGGTTGTCGCGGAGGGTCTGGGGCACGAGCCTCCACCCGAACACGGCGGCGGCGCGCTCGAGCACCTCGAGCGCGTGCGACGCGTCGCCCGTGATGAGGAGGTGGTCGGGCACGTACGCGGTCGCGAACGCGGGGATGCCCGGGATGGGCTCCCGGCCGGGGTCGAGGACCACTCCGCGCGGCTCGGACGCCGCCTCTCGCTCCTGCCAGGTCGGCTCTTCGGCCATGTCGCTGTCCCTTCTGCCCGTCGAGCCCTGTGCTCATCGGGATGGTGATCGCGCGGGCCGAATGGCCCCTGTTCCCTAAACCTCGAACCGCGGGGTCCGGAAGTCGTGCAGATCTCCGTCGGACCCCCGCACGACGATGTGCAGTCGCGAGACGCCGGGGGGGATCGAGTCGAATGCGAAGCGCCCGTGCTCGCCCGCCTGGGCAGGCCAGTCGTGGTCGTCCTGCATGAGGCGGATCGCGAGGGCAGCGGCATCCACCCACCCGTCGACCCGACGGGAGCCGTCCTCGGTCGCCGTCACGTGCAGCAGCACATTCGTCTCGCCGTCGCTGAACTGGAGGGTCGCGGTGTCGGTCTCGCCGCGGATCGCCGCGGGGACGGAACCCTCGACGAGGGTCAGCAGCGCGTACTCGCGCGAGAGATCGGCGACGGCGACGGCGGCGACCATTCGGTCGGCCAGGTCCTCCGGCACGGGGTCCGTCTCCTCCCACATGTCCCGGAGGCGTGCGAACAGCGCCCTGTCGGCGCTGGTGTCGTCAGTGTCCATGGTCTCCCCATCCGTCGCCCTCGAGTTCGGCTCGGAGTTTCGCGAGGCAGCGCTGACGGGTCGGCCCGATGGATCCGACCGGCATCCCGAGGTCCTCGGCGATGCGCGCGTAGTCCGGCCGGTCGTCGAACGCGACGATCCGCAGCAGGTGGCGACAGCGCTCGTCGAGCCTGCCCACGGCGCTCCAGAGGCGGCGCCTCTCGTCGTCGGCGGTCGCCGTCTGCTCCGCCGATTCGTGGACCGGGAGCTGCGGCTCGAGCACCTCGACGTCGGTCGGCCGCGCGAGGCGGTGCTGCTTGCCGACGCGCCACGCCTCGCGGCGCGCGCACATCGTGAGCCAGCCCGAGACGGCCAGCGGATCGACGATCGAGGAGTGCCGGCGCACGAGGGTGAGCCACGTCGTCTGCACGACATCCTGGGCGAGTGCGGCCTCGAGTCCGTACGACCGCACGATGTGCCACAGGGCCGGCGTCATGAGCCGGACGAGCTCGTCCATCGCCCGATCGTCGCCCTCGCGCCAGCGCACGAAGAGTGCGGCCGCGCGCTCCCAGCGAGCGGGCTCGACCGCATCGACGGATGACTCCGCGCCCGCATGCGTCATAGGGCCCATTGTGTCCACGCTGGGAAGAGAGTGGAAGTGCGCGTCTGATACATGCCGACATTCGCTCACGGGAAAGCCGCGCGAGCAGGCCCGGTAGACTCATGCCCTGCGCGGAATCCCGGGGCCCACTCTGCTGCGCGCCTCACCCGCACCCTGACGAGGAGCCGATGGACCACGCGATCGACGCCATCATCGAGATCTTCACGTGGGTGGGTCTCGGCGCGGGCGTCCTCCTCGCGATCGTCGCGCTGATCCTCAAGCTCGCCGACGGCACGTGGGTCGCGGGCCGCGCGTTCGTCGAGCACGAGGACGGGCGCTCGCTCGTGCGGTGGTTCGACGCCGACGGGGGAGTCAACGCGGCGCAGCTGAACCACGAGCAGGCGCACGCCCTCGCGGGCAAGGAGATGGCCGACATCTTCTACCGCCGGGGCACCCCCAACCGCATGCGGCTGACGCACGGCTCGCCCGCCGTCCGCGCCGTCGCGCTCCTCGCCGCCGGCCTGGGCGCCCTCGGGCTCATCGCGCTCATCCTCTCGGGCATCCTGCTCTTCGCGCGCGGCTGACGCGGCCGCGCCGGACGCTCGCGCCGGTCAGCCGAGCGCGAGCAGTCCGCCCGCGAGGAGGGCGAGCACGAGCCCGATCCACTGCACGCCCGCGATGCGCTCGCGCAGGACCACCGCCGCGAGCAGGATCGTGCCGGCGGGATACATCGCGGTGAGCGCCGAGACGATCGCGAGGTCGCCGATGCGCAGCGCGAAGACGAGCATCAGGTTGGCGAGGGCGTCGAGCGCGCCGCATCCGATCGCGAGCCACCAGGCGGAGGCACGGGATGCCGCGTCACGCGCCGCCGCGGCCGGCTCCCGCCCACCCGCATCGATCCCGGCGTGCTCGAGGTCGGCGTGCCCGGTCGGGGTCGCTCCCAGGCGCGCAGGCGTCGCGGCGAGGACGCTCGAGGCGCGACGCCCCGCGCGCACCGCCACGATCGTCAGGACGCCGACTGTCGCCGCCGTGATGACGGCACTCACGGAGCGGTTGACGATGAGGGGCACCAGGCCGCTCTCGTCGCTCGTCCGGTCTATGACGATGAGGAATGCGCCGATCGCGAGTCCTGCCCCGACGGCGTAGAGCAGGCCCCGCGCGCTCGGTCGCACGACCTTCTCGCCCGGGATGAATCCGACGAGCACGACGGCGACGAGCGCGACGCCGAGCCCGGCGTAGCCGGTCCAGGTGAGGGTCTCGCCTTCGACGACGAGCGCCCACGCGATGGGCGCGATCGCCGAGACCACAGCCGTGAGCGGCGAGAGGATGCTCATGGGCCCGATCGCGAGGCACGCGTAGAGCAGCACGATCGCGATGGCACCCGTCACCCCCGAGAGCGCACCCCATGCGACGTCGGCCGGCAGCCACTCGCCGCCGATGACGGGATACGCGACGACGAGCAGGACGAGGCCCGCCGCGGCCGCGACCGCCGTCACGACGATGGAGCGCAGGCGTCGCGCAGCGAGTCCCCCGAGGAAGTCGGCGGAGCCGTAGACGAGCGCGCCGAAGAGCGAGACGAGTGCAGCGGACATCGCGACTCACCCTAGATCGCCGATGTCGACGTCGAGCCGATTGCTAGATAAGCTAGCGATATGTCGACTCGCCGCGAGCTCCGCTCAGCCCCCTCCGCACACCGCCGACCATCGAGGTGGCTGCGGATCGGCATCCCGGTCGTCCTGATCCTCGTGTGGCTCGTGGGCGGTTCGATCGGCGGCCCGTACTTCGGCAGGGTCGACGAGGTCTCGTCCAACGACCAGTCGTCGTTCCTCCCCGAGAGCGCCGATGCGACCGAGGTGAGCGAGCGTTTGCCGGACTTCCTCGGCGACGACACGATCCCCGCTGTGGTGGTCGTGGAGGGCGAGGGCGATCTCTCCGAGGACGACCTCGCCGCGCTGCAGGACCTCGCCGACGAGTTCGCCGCGCTCGACGGCGTCACGGGCGATGTCTCGCCCCCGATCCTCTCGGAGGACGGTCAGGCGGCGCAGCTGTTCGTGCCCATCGACGCGTCGGGAGAGATCGGCGAAGTCGTCGGAGAGATGCGGACGACGATAGAAGACAGCCTCCCCGCGGGGCTCGAGGGCTGGGTCACGGGGCCGGCGGGCTTCACGGCGGATCTCGTCGAAGGATTCCTCGGCATCGACGGACTGCTGCTGGGGGTCGCGCTCCTCGCGGTGTTCATCATCCTCGTGATCGTCTACCGCTCGCCGCTCCTGCCGATCCTCGTGCTCATGACGTCGCTCTTCGCGCTGTGCGTCGCGCTGCTCACCGTCTGGTGGCTCGCGAAAGCCGAGATCTTCGTGCTCAACGGGCAGGTCCAGGGGATCCTGTTCATCCTCGTGATCGGTGCCGCGACCGACTACGCGCTGCTGTACGTCGCTCGATTCCGAGAGGCGATCGCCGATGGTGAGACGCGGTGGGATGCCACGAACCGCGCGTGGCGAGGCGCCTTCGAGCCCATCCTCGCCTCGGGCGGCACCGTCATCGCGGGCCTCCTGTGCCTGCTGCTGTCCGATCTCGCGACCAACCGCGCCCTCGGCCCGATCGCGGCGATCGGCATCGTGTTCTCGGTGCTCTCTGCGCTCACGTTCCTGCCGGCGCTCCTGGCCGTCGTCGGCCGCGCGGCCTTCTGGCCGTTCATCCCGAAGGGTCCCGCCGCGCCGCTTCCCGACGACCTCACGCAGCCGGTCAAGGGCTTCTGGCCGCGGCAGGCGCGCCTCGTCGCTCGCCGCACCCGCACCGTGTGGGTCGCCTGCACCCTCATCCTGCTGATTGCGTCGGCGGGCATGCTGCAGCTCAAGGCGGACGGCGTGCCGTCGAGCGATCTCGTGCTCGGCGCTTCCGAGGCCCGCGACGGCCAGGAGGTGCTCGCGGAGCATTTCCCGGCGGGATCGGGCAGCCCCGTCTACGTCATCGTCCCGCAGGACCAGCTCGCCGACGCCGCGACCATCATGGCCGAAAGCGACGGCATCGACTCGGTCGCCGTGGCATCGGAGGACTCACCGACCGGCCAGGCGACGGTCGAGGTGACGGGCGGCGATGCCGTGCTGACCGTGCCGGGACCCCCGAGCGCCGAGGCGCCCGAGCCGACCCTGTCCGAGGGCGACGTCCTGCTCGTCGGCACCCTGACCGACGCGGCGGACTCCGTCGAGGCGGAGCAGACGGTGGCAGACCTCCGGGTCGCGCTGGACGACGAGCTCGGCGCCGGCACGGCCGTCGTCGGCGGAGTGACCGCGACCGACATCGACTCGAACGCGACCTCGATCCGTGACCGCACGGTCATCATCCCCGTCGTGCTGCTCGTGATCCTCGTGATCCTCATGCTGCTGCTGCGCGCGATCGTGGCGCCCGTGCTGCTGATCCTGAGCGTCATCCTGTCGTTCGCCGCGGCCCTCGGGGTCAGCGCGATCGTGTTCAACGTCGTCTTCGGGTTCCCCGGCGCCGACCCTGCCGTGCCGCTCTACGGGTTCATCTTCCTCGTCGCGCTGGGGGTCGACTACAACATCTTCCTCATGTCGCGCGTGCGGGAGGAGTCGCTCGTGCACGGCACGAGGCGCGGCATCCTGCGCGGCCTCGTCGCGACGGGCGGCGTCATCACCTCCGCCGGTCTCGTGCTCGCGGCGACGTTCGCGGCGCTCGGCGTCATCCCGATCCTGTTCCTCGCCCAGCTCGCGTTCATCGTGGCCTTCGGCGTGCTGCTCGACACGTTCGTCGTGCGCTCGCTGCTGGTCCCCGCCGTCACGTACGACATCGGGCGCGCGATCTGGTGGCCCTCGCGGCTCGGCCGGGCGAATGCGTGGGGCGAGACCTCCGCCGACGCCGCGCCGGAGCTCCGCAGGTCCGCGTCCCCCGACCGTCGGGAAGAGGTTGACGCCGACCCGGCAACCCGATCGTGAGGAGTCCTGCCGCGGCGGTGCGGCGTACGCTCGGACCATGAGCAAGGCACTGTTCATCGTCGACGTCCAGAACGACTTCACCGAGGGAGGTGCGCTCGGCGTCGACGGCGGGCACGCCGTCGCGGAGCGCATCTCCCGCCACCTCGCCGCGCACGCCGCGGAGTACGCCGTGATCGTCGCCTCGCGCGACTGGCACGACGGCGACAACGACAACGGCGGGCACTTCGCGGCGGGCGAGCCGGACTTCGTCGACACCTGGCCCGTCCACTGCGTGAGCGGCACGGCGGGCGCGGAGTATGACGGGGGCCTCGACACCTCGGCCGTCACGCACCACGTCAAGAAGGGGCAGGGACGCCCGGCCTACTCGCTCTTCGAGGGGACGACCGACGACGGCGAGACGGTGTCGGATCTGCTCGAGGCGCACGGCGTCATCGACATCGACGTCGCGGGGATCGCGACCGACTACTGCGTCCGCGCCTCCGCGCTCGATGCGATCGAGCACGGCCGGCACGTGCGCATCCTGACGGATCTCATCGCGGGGGTCGCCCCCGAGACGAGCGAAGCGGCGCTCGCCGAGCTTGCCCACGCCGGCGCCGAGCTCGCCGAGTCGGGTGTCTGAGCCCGAGGTCCGCCGCGTCTTCGCGAGCGATGGCGAGCGCGTGCGCAGGCTGCGGCTCGAGGCTCTCGACGACCCCGCCGCGGGCATCGCATTCCTCGAGACGCGCGACGACGCCATGGCCCGGCCGCGCGAGTTCTGGGACGAGCGCGCCGTCGGCGCCGCGCTCTCCGGCAGCGCGGCGCAGTTCATCGCCGAGACGGGTCGAACGTGGGTGGGGACGGTCACGATCCTCATCCCCGAGCCGGGGGTCGCCGACTACTTCGGACGCGTGCGGGACACCGGTGGGGCGACCGCCGTCGCCGTCTACGTCAACCCCGAGCATCGCGGGACGGGCCTGCTCGACAGGCTCTTCGCCGCGGGCGCGGCGTGGGCGCGCACGCAGGGAGCCGACAGCCTCTTCCTCGACGTCCACGACGAGAACACCCGCGCCCGTGCCGCCTACGCCCGGCTGGGATTCCGCCCGACCGGCGCGACCATCGAGGGTCCGAACGGCCTCGAGCACGAGCTGTCGCGGAGCCTCGACGATGACTGAGCCGCTGACGGCGGCCGCTGTGCTCGCCGAACTCGAGGCCGCGGCATCCGTCGACGAACGCGCGAAGATCGAGAAGCGCATGACCGACGAGACCACCACCGTCATCGGAGTGCGCATGGGCACCGTCTTCGACATCGCCGAGCGCGGAAGCCGGATGCCGCTGCCCGAGGTCGACCTGCTGCTCGACTCCGACGCGTACGAGATGCGGATGGTCGCCGTCAGCGTCCTGGACTTCAAGGCGCGGCAGCGCGCGGTCGACCGGGACGCGCTGTACGAGCTGTGGATGCGGCGGCTGGACCGTGTCGACACGTGGGATTACATCGACCGTGCCGCGCCGCGGGTGGTCGGGTGGTACCTGCTCGACAAGCCCCGCGATGTGCTCTTCACGCTCGCGCGGTCCGACGACCGCTGGCACCGTCGCATGGCGATCACCGCGGCGTTCTGGATCATCCGCGCGGGCGACCTCGACGACCCGCTCGCGCTGTGCGAGCTGCTGGCCGCGGATCCCGAGCACCTCGTGCAGACGAATGTCGGCGTCGCGCTGCGCGAGATCGGCCGCATCGACCCGGAGCGGCTCGAGCACTTCCTCGCGCGCCGGGGCGATGAGCTGAGCGCGCACGCGCGGCGGACCGCCCGGACGGCGCTCTGAGCTCAGTCGCCCTTGCCCTTGTCCTTGTCCTTGCCGCTGTTGCCGTTGTTGTTGCCGGGTCCGCTGTTGTCGTTGCCGTTGCCCTGATCGCCGTCGTCGACCCCGTCGGTCCCAGGCTCGACGGGCGCGGGTTCCGGAGCAGGTGCGGGAGCAGGCGGCACGAGCGCCTCGAGATCGGCGCGGACGGCGTCGATCGCGGTCTGGATGCGCGCGGCCCGCGCTGCCGTCACGGCCTCGGCGTCGATCGCCTCCTGCAGCTGGGCCTGCACCTCGTCGAGCTGCACGATCGCACCGGGAAGGTCGCCGCCCGCGGCGGCCGAGGCCACCTCGACGACCGACGTCTGCAGCTGGTCGCCGAACGATGTGTCGAGCGAGGGAGACGCGCAGCCGGTCAGCGCCGCGACGACGATCGCGGCAGCGGCAGCAGAGGCGGCAAGGCGTCGGATCACGGGCTCACCTCATCGAGGAGCTGCTGCAGATGCGTGCCGAGCGGTTCGACGTTGCCCGGGAGTGCGGGCGCAGGCTCGGGCTGCTGTGTGCTGAAGGCGACGCCGATCGCGATGGCCGCCGCGACGGCGAGGCCGACGCACACGAGCAGCACCGCGGTGAACCCCCGGCGGCGGCGCGCGGGCGCCGGAGCCGGCACGGGGGGATCATCGTCCTGTGCGAGCACGAGTGTGGGGTCGGGTCCACGGCGCGCGTCGGGTGCCGGGGAGGCCTCGGTCGGCACGTCGGGATGCGACGTCGGCTCGAGCTCGGCCACGGCCGGTGCCGCCACCGTGGGGTCGGTGATGAGCGAGACGATCGTGCCGGTCGAGGCATCCTGTCCGCGCAGCGCCGTCGCGGCGAGTGCGACCTGCAGCGCCGTCGGCCGTCGTGCGGGATCGGGTGCCGTCATCGCGGCGAACAGGACGCGCCACGGTTCCGGTGTGTCGTCGGGGATCGAGGGCGAGGTCGTGAGCCGCGCGACGATCGCCTCGTGGCCCAGCGCATTGCCGAACGCGCGGACACCCGTGAGCGATTCGAGCAGGACGAGTCCGAGCGAGTAGATGTCGGCGGCCGGCGAGGGTGCCTCGCCGCGCACCTGCTCGGGCGCGAGGTATGCCGCCGTGCCGATGACGGTGCCGGGTGAAGTGACTCGCGTCGAATCGATGAGGTACGCGATGCCGAAGTCCGTGAGCTTCGCGCGGAAGGTGCGGTCCGGCAGGGGTGACGGCCAGATCAGGACGTTCGACGGCTTGATGTCGCGATGCACGACGTTCTTGGCGTGCACGGCGTGCAGAGCCTCGGCGAGGTCGATCGCGAGCGCCGCGACTTCGGCGGCAGGCAGCGGACCATCGGCGAGACGCGCCGCGAGCGTCGCGCCCTCGACGTACTCCATGACCAGGAAGCTGGGCCCTGTACTTGCGATGTGCGCGTCGTATAGCGTCACGAGCGACGGATGACCGAGCGACGCGAGCAGCTTCGTCTCGGTGCGCACGCGAGCGGGCGATCCGTCGGTCGCGGCGTGCATGATCTTGACGGCGACGGTGCGCTCGAGGGCGAGGTCCTCGGCGCGGAACACGCGCGACATCCCGCCTTCGCCGACCAGCTCGTCGAGGCGGTAGCGGCCCACGAGAATCGAGCCGACGCCGACCGATGCGGGCGATTCCACGACGTTCATTCCCCTCCTACGCGGGCACCCGCAGCGGTCGGGCGCCGCCGCAGTGGCCCTCATCGAACCTATCCCGCGCCTCTCACGGCGAGGCCCCCCATTGACCCGGACCACCCTGCCGTGGCAGAGGGGGGATGCCGCGAACAGGCGAAGACGGCGACCCCGGAGGCTCGCCGTCTTCTCTGTGGGCCCGGAGGGGCTCGAACCCTCGACCCGCGGATTAAAAGTCCGATGCTCTACCGACTGAGCTACAGGCCCGTGAGCTACCAGCCTACTTCGAGCGGATGAGGGTGCACGTCGCGCGCGACGAATCGGCCGGGCGATGCCCACCGGCCGGTGAGCGGGGTCGTCGCCGGCGGTCAGCCGCGACGGACTCCGACGTAGATCGTGTTCGACGAGATCCCGCCCGTCAGGGGGTTCGCGAAGTCCACGACGTGCGCGGTGGCGCGATCGAACACCGCGGCCAGGACGGCCATGAACTCATCGTCCGGCGGATCGTCGGACCAGAGCGCGAAGACACCGTCGCTGCGGAGGTGGCGACCGAGGGCCGTCAAGCCGGCGACGGTGTAGAGGTCGGCGTGCGTCGGGTCGAGCTGATGACGCGGCGAGTGATCGACATCGAGCAGGATCGCGTCGTAGGGGGCTTCATCCCCGGCAGGCGGTCGGCGCATGACGGCGAAGAAGTCGTCGTGCACGAGCGCCGTGCGCGCGTCGCGGACGAGGGCGGTCGACACGGGCAGCAGTTCACGCTCGTGCCAGCCGATGACGGCGGGCAGCGCATCGATCACGGCGAGGGAGCGCACCCGATCGTCGCGGAGCGCCGTCGCCGCTGTGTACCCGAGGCCGAGCCCGCCCACCAGGACGTCGAGGTCGCCTCCAGTCGTCGCCGCCAGGCCGAGCGTCGCGAGCTCCTCCTCGGCGACGGTGAACAGGCTGGACATCAGGTATTCGTCGCCGAGCTTGACCTCGTAGACGAGGTCGCCCGTCGTGGGTTCGGTGCGCCGCCGCAGCGTCAGGTCGCCCATCCGCGTCGGCTGCCAGTCGAGTTCTTCGAACCGAGCGATCACGAGGCCGCCTCTCCGTCGCTGTTCACCCTACCGAGCGCGCGCCTTCCGCCCCGGCGAGCGTGCATGCGGAGGACGGCGAGACCGCCGGGGCCCGCAGGCCCCGGCGGTCTCGCCGCCCCCACCCGATCGTGTCTGCGCGTGATCGGACCGTTCTCGCTACTGCATCGGCGGCATCAGCACCGTGTCGATGAGGTAGACGACGGCGTTCGCGGTCTGCACGCCGCCGCAGATGACCGTCGCGTCGTTGACCATGAGCGAGTCGCCGCTGCCCGTGACCTCGAGGTCCGCGCCCTGCACGGTCGTGTGCGTTCCGACGATGTCGGCCGGCTCGATCTGACCCGGGACGACGTGGTAGGTGAGGATCGACGACAGCGTCGCCGTGTCGGTCTTGAGCGCCTCGATCGTCGCGGGGTCGATCTTCGCGAAGGCGTCGTCGACGGGGGCGAAGACCGTGAACTCGCTTCCGTTGAGCGTGTCGACGAGGTTCACCTCGGGGTTGAGCTGACCGCTGACGGCGGCGACGAGCGTCGTGAGCATCGGGTTGTTGGATGCCGCGACCGCGACGGGGTCCTGCGACATCCCCTGGATCGATCCGTCGCCGGACGGCACGGCGTCGGCGTACGCCTGGCAGCCCGGGCCCACGAGGTTCGCGGCCGGGTCCATCGTCTGGTCGTCGGCCATCGACGACTCGCTGGGCTCGGCGGCGGGAGCCTGCGACTCCATCGTGTCCGAGGCCGGCGTGGCGGACGTGCAGGCCGAGAGGGCGAGGGCGGCGGCGAAGGCGAGCGTGAGGCCCGCTGTGAGGTGCGACTTCCTGCTGAGCATGAGTTCCTCCGATGTCGGAGCCCGCGTGCGGACTCTCGATGGACACGTCCCGGGTGCCCGGGGGTGGTCCGCCGCAGAGGCGGCGTACACAGGCTCTTCGGCACGCCGTGCGAATCGGATTGGATGCCGCTCCCGCTCCCGCCCCGCCAGGCGAGGGTGCCAATCCGATCCGGCGTCGGAGTCGAAGAACCGGCAGACACCGAGGAGCGCACATGTCCGTCATCATCATCGGCCTGCTCGGCGGGCTCATCACGGGCATCTCGCCGTGCATCCTGCCGGTGCTGCCCGTCATCTTCCTCACGGCCGGCGCCCAGTCGGCCCGCTTCGAAGGGCAGGACGACGGGCCCATCGCGGCATCCCGCCGGCGTCCGTACTTCGTGATCCTGGGGCTCATCACGAGCTTCACGGCCGTGACGCTCGCGGGGTCGCTCGTGCTGGGCGCGCTGAACCTGCCGCAGGACGTCATCCGGTGGTTCGGGATCGCCGTGCTCGTCCTGATCGGCATCGGGCTCATGGTGCCGCGGTTCGAGCAGCTGCTCGAGAAGCCGTTCCAGTGGCTTCCCCGCCGGGAGGTCGCCAACGGCGGGCACGGCTTCGGTGTCGGCCTCGCGCTCGGCGCCGTCTTCGTGCCGTGCGCGGGGCCCGTCCTCGCCGCGATCATCGTCGCGGGCTCCACCGGCCGGATCGGCATCGAGACAGTCCTGCTCACGGTGTCCTTCGCCGTCGGCGTCGCGATCCCGCTGCTGTTCTTCGCGCTCGCCGGACGCACCGTCATCGAGCGCATCCGCGCGTTCCGCACGCGCGAGCGCGGCCTGCGGATCGCGGCGGGCATCGCGATGCTCGCGCTCGCCGCTGGGCTCGTCCTCAATGTGCCGCAGCTGCTGCAGCGGCTCGTGCCCGACTACACCGCCGGCATCCAGCGCGACCTCACCGACAATCCCGACGCGCGCCGCGCGCTCGACCTCGGCGGCCTCGTCACCGACGAGAACAAGGATCTCGACCAGTGCACGAACGGCGCCGTCGAGCTCGAGTCGTGCGGCACGGCGCCGAGCATCCGCGGCATCGAGCAGTGGCTCAACACGCCCGACGGCGCCCCCGTCGACCTCCCCGACCTCCGCGGTCAGGTCGTGCTCATCGACTTCTGGGCGTACTCGTGCATCAACTGCCAGCGCAGCATCCCGCACGTCGTCGCGTGGGACGAGGCATACCGCTCCGCGGGACTGCGCGTGATCGGCATCCACTCGCCCGAGTACGCCTTCGAGAAGGATGCCCCGAACGTCGCCGCCGGTGCGCGCGACTTCGGCATCACCTACCCCGTCGCGCTCGACAACGACCTCGCGACGTGGACGAACTACCGCAACCGGTACTGGCCCGCGCACTACCTCATCGACGCGGACGGCGTCGTGCGGCACATCGCGTTCGGAGAGGGCAACTACGAAGCGACCGAGAAGCTCATCCGCGAACTCCTGCAGAACGCGGATCCGGATGCCGCGCTCCCGCCCGCGACCGAGGTCGCCGACGACACGCCCGACGCGGGGGCGACGACGCGCGAGACCTTCCTCGGCTCGTCGAAGGAGGTGAACTTCGGCGGATCCGGATCGTACGGAGCCGGGACGTCGTCGTTCACCGCACCCGCCGAGCAGCCTGCCGATTCGTTCGCGCTCGACGGCGAGTGGACAGTGGAGACGCAGTACGCCACGCCCGCGGACGCGGCGGGCGGCGACATCCGTCTCGATTTCCATGCCGATGAGGTGCGCATGGTGCTGGCCGGCGAGGGCGACGTGGTCGTGCGGCTCGACGGCGGAGCGCCAGAGCGGATCGCGGTCTCGGGCACTCCGAAGTCGTACGCCGTCGTCACAGGAGCGGGCGGAGCGCGCGGCGTGCTCGAGGTCACGGTGTCGCCCGGCGTCGAGGCCTACTCGTTCACATTCGGATGAATCGTGTCGACGTCAATCCCTGGGGGAGCAGAGGGGGCTAGGGCATGCTGGTGGATGTGGTGATCGATGGAGTGGACGTGCCCGTGGAGGGCACCGACCCTCGCGATCATGTCGGCGAACTGCTCGTCCTCGTCGCGGACGGCGAAGAGTCCGCGTTCGCGCGCCTCTACGACCTGCTCTCGCCGCGTGTCTTCGGACTCATCCTCCGCGTCCTCGTCGATCGCGCGCAGAGCGAAGAGGTGCTGCAGGAGGTCTTCCTCGAGATCTGGCAATCCGCCGACCGGTTCGCTCCGAACAAAGGGCAGGGGAGGGCCTGGGTGCTCACGATCGCACATCGACGGGCCGTCGACCGCGTGCGGTCGGCGCAGTCCAGTGCGGACCGCGACCGTCGGATCGGCGCGCGAGACCTCGACGTCCCGCACGACGGGGTCGCCGAGCAGGTCGAGCTGCGGATCGAGGGACGCCGCGTCGCGAGAGCCGTCGCGGCCCTGCCCGACCCGCAGCGCGAGGCGCTAACGCTCGCGTACTTCGGGGGATACAGCCAGAGTGAGATCGCGGCGCTCGTGGGGGCGCCGCTGGGAACGATCAAGACCAGGATGCGAGACGGACTGTCCCGCCTGCGGACCGAGATGGGGGTGACGCAATGAACGTGCACGAATTCGCCGAGCTTTCGGCAGGCCACGCGCTCGGCGCGCTGTCACCCGACGACGCGCGCGCCTTCGAGGAGGCGCTGGCGGAGCATCCGGAATGGAGCTCGATCGTCGAGACGGATGCCGCGACCGCCTCAGAGCTCGCCGACGGCGTCGCCGAGGTCGAGCCGCCCGCCTTCGTGCGCGACGCCCTCCTCGCCCGCATCGCGCGTCCCGCGGCCGCTGACGACGCGCCCGCCGAGCCCCGCGAGCCCGCACCGTCGACGGAGGTCATCCAGACTGTCGCGCGCCGCAACTGGACACGGGGGCTGCTCGCGCTCGCGGCATCCTTCGTCCTGCTCATCGCCCTCGGCACGACGGCCGTCGTCATCGGCGACCGGCTGCGGGCGCCCGCGTCCGTCGTCGCCCTCGAGCAGATCGAGGCGGCGCCCGACGCGCAGGCGGCGACCGCCGAGGTCGCAGGCGGCGGCACCGCGACGGCCCACTGGTCGGAGTCGGTCGGCAAGGTCGTCGTCGTGACGAACGGCGTCGAATCCGCGACGTCGGAGCAGACCTACGAGCTGTGGTTCGTGCGCGAGGGCACGGCGGTCTCGGCGGGGCAGTTCGACACCGACGAGACCGGCAATGCGACGGCGCTGCTCGACGGCACGGTGCAGGCAGGGGATGTCATCGCCGTCTCGGTCGAGCCCGAGGGCGGGTCGCCGACGGGGCAGCCGACGTCCGATCCGATCGTCACGATCCCGACGGCGTGAGCCCGCAGCGCGGGTAGTGTGCGAGGCGTGGCTTCGGCATCCGGTCGTTCCGAGCAGTCCCCGCAGACGCTCGTGCATCTGCGGCGCGCGCGCGACCTCATGGACCGCGACTACGCCGAGCCGCTCGACGTCCCGACGATGGCCGCCAAGGCGCTCATGTCGCCCGCGCACTTCTCGCGCGAGTTCAAGACCGCCTACGGCGAGACGCCCTACGCGTACCTCATGACGCGGCGCATCGAGCGGGCGATGGCGCTGCTTCGGGCGGGGACGTCGGTGACGGATGCCTGCACCGCCGTGGGAGCGACCTCGCTCGGCTCGTTCAGCTCGACGTTCACCGAGATCGTCGGCGAGACGCCGAGCGCATACCGCGCGCGTCCGCACGAGGCGGCCGAGGCGATGCCGCTGTGCATCGCCAAGATCCTGACGCGGCCGACCCGCTACGCGTGACCAGCACCCTGCCGGGGTCGGTGCGGGCGGTGATCCGAGCAGGATCGGAGAAGCGCGCCCGCTGCGGGATCCGTAGCGTGGAGCCCATGACCACGATCTCACTCGCATACAGCCCCATCACCGTCGACGACGTCGACGCCGCGATCCCGTTCTACCGCGACGGCCTCGGTCTCGAGGTCGTGAACGATGTCGCGTACGACGGCCACCGGTGGGTGAGCTTTGGCTTCCCCAGCCAGGCGGGACTCTCGCTCGTCGTCTCCGACCCGACCGCGGGCCGCTCGCCCGAGGACGGCGACGCCCTGCACCGCCTCGTCGCGAAGGGCTCGGGCCCCGGCCCGTACGTCTTCACGACGGACGACCTCGATGCGACCTTCGAGCGCCTCCGCGCCTCGGGAGCCGAGGTGCTGCAGGAGCCGATCGCGCAGGACTGGGGACCCCGGGATGCCGCCTTCCGCGACCCCGCGGGCAACCACATCCGCATCAACCAGGCGTGATCGGTCACCTCGGCGGCTGAGCCATGTGCCTCCCCTGGATGGTGCCCGCCCGCGACCGCACCCTTGTGGCCGCGGGTAGCCTGGAACGGATGAGCGACGATTCCAGGGAGTTCCACAAGCCGGTGCGGCGACCCGCCGAGGTCTTCGACCGCGTCTTCGCCGCCGAGGATCCTGCCGAGGTGTCGCGCGTCGCGCACTCGACGGCGCAGGCGCTGCTCGCCCGCGTGCGGCAGGACCCGAGCGGAGAGATCGTCGACCGTCTCGTCGCCTTCACCGACGTGCACGGCATCGACGATCTCGCCGAGCTGTGGTCGCGCTCGCCCGCGCGCACGCTGCCGGGAGCGCTGTGGCGGCTGTACCTGCTGCAGCTGTCGATCCACGACGACGCGCAGACCGCGGCCCTCCTCTACGAGCGGGGGAGGCTCGCCCTCGACTCCGCCGACCCCGTCGTCGCGGGAGCTCCCGTGCCGGCGGGTCCCGACGAGCTCGTCGCCCTCGTCGACACGATCCTGCGCGGGCTCTTCCAGGGCGACTTCGCCGTCGCGCTCGACCGCGCAGCAGCGTTCTGCCGCGTCCAGGCCTCGGGGGCGACGCATCTCGCCGACGACTACGAGGCGACCGAGCCGGAGCGGGCCTCGACGTTCACGACGCGCGCGCTGCGCCTCTCCGACTACGCGGGCGACCTCTCGGCGTGTGCGGCGCTGTGGCGGCGAGACGCCCTGACCTGAAGCCCTGCGTCGCGCTTCGACGCGCGGACGTGTCGCAGGCAAAGAGAAAGCCGGGCCGCAGAACGCCTCTCGGCGCGGAGCCGCTCGGAGCGGCAGAAGATGGAGCCCGGGGTTACTGCGGCCCGGCTGATCCAGTGTAACGGACGCCCGCGTGCGGGTATTCCCGCCGCGTAGGCTCGTCGCATGACCTGGCGCTTCGCCCTCTTGATCGAGCCCGCGGCATCCGATGATCCCCGCACCGACTTCGCCGACACGTTCGCCGTGGTCGACCCGACGAGCCCCGCCCTCAGCATCGGAGAGCTCAGCACGCAGCGCGGCGACGGCATCTTCGAGTCGATCGGCGTTGTCGCCGGTCACCCGCAGGAGGTCCAGGCGCACCTCGAGAGGCTCGCGCAGTCGGCGCGGCTGTGCGACCTCCCGGCTCCGAACGCCGCGCAGTGGCGACAGGCGGTCGCACGCGCCGCCGCCGAGAGCCCCGCGTCGGGCGAGGGCGTGATCAAGCTCATCCTGAGCCGCGGCGTCGAGCACGGCCCCGCGCCGACCGCGTGGGTGACGGCGGCCCAGGCGGCCGACAACACCGCCGCGCGCACCCGCGGCATCCGCGTCGTGACCCTCGATCGCGGGTACGACAGCGCGGCCCCCGCACGGGCGCCGTGGCTCCTGCTCGGCGCGAAGACCCTCTCGTACGCCGTCAACATGGCGGCGCTGCGCGAGGCGAAGCGCAGGGGAGCGGATGACGCGATCTTCGTCTCGTCGGACGGACTCGTCCTCGAGGCGCCCACGGCGTCGGTCATCCTGCGCTTCGGCGATCGGTTCGTGACGCCCGAGCCGTCCGGCGCGATCCTCCACGGCACGACGCAGGTGAGCCTCTTCGAGCACCTCGCCGCGGAAGGGCACGAGGTCGCCTACGAGTCGATCCCGGTCGCCGACCTCGCGCGGGCGGACGCCGCGTGGCTCGTCTCGAGCGTGCGGCTCGCCGCCCCCATCACGGCGGTCGACGGCGCCGAGCTCGCGATGGACGCGGAGCTGACGGCATCCGTCAATCGCTACCTGCTGAGCCCGCGCGACTGAAGCCGCCCGCCGCCCCCGCGACAATAAGGGAGGAGGTGGCGCCACGGGAGGATCGAGGCGCGGCATCCGATCCTCCGGTGGTGCCATCTCCTCCGCCCGTGCTCGGGTTACCCGAAGCGACCCGACACGTAGTCCTCGGTGGCCTGGACGGTCGGCGTCGTGAAGATCGAACGCGTGTCGTTGTACTCGATGAGCTTGCCGGGCTTGCCCGTGCCGGCGATGTTGAAGAACGCGGTCTTCTCCGAGACGCGCGACGCCTGCTGCATGTTGTGGGTCACGATGACGATCGTGTACTCCTGCTTGAGCTCCTCGATCAGCTCCTCGATCGCGTAGGTCGAGATCGGGTCGAGGGCCGAGCAGGGCTCGTCCATCAGGAGCACGTCGGGCGAGACGGCGATCGCGCGCGCGATGCACAGACGCTGCTGCTGGCCGCCCGACAGGCCCGACCCGGGCTTCTCGAGACGGTCCTTGACCTCGTTCCAGAGGTTCGCGCCGCGCAGCGACTTCTCGACGAGCGCGTCGGCGTCCGAGCGTGAGATGCGCTTGTTGTTGAGCTTGACGCCCGCGAGCACATTCTCCTTGATCGACATCGTCGGGAAGGGGTTCGGCCGCTGGAACACCATGCCGACTTGGCGGCGCACGAGCACGGGGTCGACGCCGGGGCCGTAGAGGTTGTCTCCGTCGAGGAGCACCTCGCCCTCGACGCGGGCGTTGGGGATGACCTCGTGCATGCGGTTGAGCGTGCGCAGGAAGGTCGACTTGCCGCAGCCGGAGGGGCCGATGAAGGCCGTCACGCTGCGCGGCTCGATGGCGAGGGAGACTCCCTCGACGGCCATGAAATCGCCGTAGTAGACGTTGAGGTCGTTGACTTCGATGCTCTTGGACAAGGCTCAGTTCTTTCGGGTGAGGAGGTCAGCGGCCGGTCTTCGGCGAGAACACCTTCGCCACGAGGCGGGCGACGAGGTTCAGGACCATGACGATGAGGATGAGCGTCAGGGCGGCGGCCCACGCGCGGTCGGTGTACGCCTCGGGCGGGATGCCCTGGTTGGCGTACTCCGTGTAGGTGAAGACGGGGAGCGTCTGCATGCGACCGCTGAAGAGGTCGTAGTTCATGCTGTTCGTGAAGCCCGCCGTGATGAGCAGCGGCGCGGTCTCGCCGATGACGCGCGAGATCGAGAGCATGATGCCCGTCGTGATGCCGGCGATCGAGGTGGGCAGCACGACCTTGACGATCGTGCGCCACTTCGGCACGCCGAGGGCGTACGACGCCTCACGGAGCTCGTTCGGCACGAGCCGCAGCATCTCCTCCGTCGAGCGCACGACGACGGGGATCATCAGGACCGACAGGGCGATGGAGCCCATGAAGCCCATCCGGATGCCGGGGCCGAAGAACAGCGCGAACAGCGCGTACGCGAACAGACCCGCGACGATCGACGGGATGCCGGTCATGACGTCGACGAGGAACGTGATGCCGCGCCCGAGACGCTTGCCCTCGCCGTACTCCACGAGGTAGATCGCGGCCATGAGGCCGATCGGGATCGAGATGAGCGCCGCCATGCCCGTGATGAGCACGGTGCCGACGATGGCGTGGAGCACACCGCCGCCCTCGCCGACGACGTTGCGCATCGACGACGAGAAGAACTCGGCGTCGAAGCGGGCGATTCCGTTGACCACGACGGTCCAGGCGACCGAGACGAGCGGCACCATCGCGATCGCGAAGGCCGACGCGACGACGCCCGTCACGAGACGGTCGACGGCCTTGCGGCGGCTCTCGACGATGGCCGAGATCGTGAAGATCAGCACGAGGTACAGGACGGCGCCCGAGACGAGCCAGCCCGCGATGTTGAGCGGCTCCTCGCCGCCGACGGCGATGATGCCGAAGACGGCGAGCATCGCGAGGAGCGAGCCGGCGAGGATGCCCCAGACGGTCCAGGTCGGAAGGTGGCCCGTCGTGAGCTTGGACCGGGTCGTGGCGACCACGGGGCGCGGAGGCGTGGCGGTGATGGTCATCAGTTGGCCCCCGAGAATTCCTTGCGGCGGTTGACGATCCACCGGGCGATGAAGTTGACCGCGAAGGTCACGACGAACAGGATGAGGCCCGTCGCGATCAGCACGTTGATGTTGGTGCCGTAGGCCTCGGGGAACGTGAGCGCGATGTTCGCCGCGATCGTCGACGGGTTGGTCGAGGTGAAGAGCTGGAAGGTCACGGTGCCGGTCGCCGAGAGCACCATGGCGACGGCCATCGTCTCGCCGAGTGCGCGGCCGAGGCCCAGCATCGAGGCGGAGACGATGCCGCTGCGGCCGAACGGCAGCACGGCCATGCGGATCATCTCCCAGCGCGTCGCGCCGAGCGCGAGTGCCGCCTCCTCGTGGAGGACGGGCGTCTGCAGGAAGATCTCGCGGCAGATCGCGGTGATGATCGGGACGACCATGACGGCGAGGACGATGGATGCCGTGAAGATCGTGCGGCCCGTGGCCGACACGTCGCCTGCGAAGAGGGGGAACCAGCCCATGTTGGCGTTGAGCCACGTGTAGACGGGCTGGACGGCCGGGGCGAGCACGAGGATGCCCCACAGGCCGAAGACGACCGACGGCACCGCCGCGAGCAGATCCACGACGTAGCCGAGGCCCTGCGCGATGCGGCGGGGCGCGTAGTGGGTGATGAAGAGCGCGACGCCGAGCGAGAGCGGCACCGCGAGGAGGAGGGCCAGAAGAGCCGCCCAGATCGTGCCGAACAGCAGGGGCCACACGTAGTCCCAGAAGTTCGTGGTCAGCAGCGAGGCGTCCTCGGCGGTCGCTCCGATGGCGGGGACCGACTGGATGATGAGGAAGATCGCGACGGCCGCGAGGGTGGCCAGGATCATCGAGCCGGCAGCCAGAGCCGTGCCCGAGAACCAGATGTCACCGGGGCGCTTCTTGGCCTCGATCTTCGCCTCGGCGGGGGCGGCTGTCATGTCATCCGTCCTTGTTCGGGTGAAAGGGGTCTTGTCCGGCATTCGGCCCCGGATCGCCGTGCGGTGATCCGGGGCCGAGACGGTCCGTGTTTACTTGATCGCGTCGACCGCGGCCTGCGCCTGGGCGGCGAGCTCGGCCGAGATGGGCGCGCTGCCGGCGTTCTCAGCGGCCGTCTGCTGTCCCGCGTCGCTGATGGCGGTCGAGAAGAAGCCCTTCACGAGCGCGCCGGCGGCGGGGTCGGCGTACTCGGTGCAGCCGATGAGGTAGCTCACGAGGAGCACGGGGTAGGCGCCCGCCTCGGTCGTGGTGCGGTCGATCGTGTACGCGAGGTCGGTCGACGCGCGACCCTCCTCGAGCGGCGAGGCGTCGAGCGCGATGGCGGCGCCTTCGGCGGACGGCTCGACCCACTCGTCGCCGACCTGGACGGAGACGGTCGACAGGTCGGTCGTCTGCGAGTGGTCGGCGTAGCCGATCGTGCCGTTGCCGCCCTTGATCGCGTTGACGACGCCCGACGTGCCCTGTGCGGCCTCGCCACCCTGGATCGGCCACTCCTCGACCGAGCCGTAGGTCC
Source organism: Microbacterium sp. SS28 (assembly GCF_022761035.1). Classification (GTDB taxonomy): domain Bacteria; phylum Actinomycetota; class Actinomycetes; order Actinomycetales; family Microbacteriaceae; genus Microbacterium. Next base: position 476,506 of record NZ_JAKWJP010000001.1, on the reverse strand, counting down.
AGACCGTGTCAGCGGTCTGCGCGAGGTAGTCGGTGAAGTTGGCCGTCGTGCCCGACTTGTCGGAGCGGTGGACGGGCGAGATCGCGAGGTCGGGCAGCTCGACGCCGTCGTTCGTCGCGGCGATCGCCGGGTCGTTCCAGTTGGTGATCGTGCCGGCGAAGATGCCGGCGATCGTCGCGGGGTCGAGGTCGAGGGAGTCGATGCCCTCGAGGTTGAACGCGATCGCGATGGGCGAGACGTAGGCGGGGATCTCGACGATGTCCGTGCCCTCGACGCACGCGTCGAACGGCCCTGCCTCGATCTCATCGAGCTTGAACGCGCGGTCCGAGCCCGCGAAGCCGACGGCGCCGGACTGGAAGGACTCGCGGCCCGTGCCCGAGCCCTGCGGGTCGTAGTTGACGGTGACGTCGGGGTTGGCGGTCTGGAACTCGGCGGTCCAGGCCTGGACAGCGACCTGCTGCGAGGTCGCACCCGAGCCGTTGAGCGTGCCCGAGAGACCGGCGGGAGCGTCGGCGGCGGGGCTGCTCGCGGTGCCGCCCTCGTTCGAGGCGCATCCGGCGAGCGTGAGGGCCGCGATGGCGGCGACAGCGCCCAGCTGGGCGATGCGGGAGATCTTCACTGTGTGGATCCTTCGGGTGTCAGGGAGTGGAACCCGGTGCAGGGTTCGACCTGACGGTAAACACCGACTCCTAACAGTCTGGGCGTCCGCGGTGAACGGAAGGTTAACGCGACGGGGACGTCCATGCTCGCGAATGGAGGCGTGGGACGGCCGGTCGGAGGGTCGTTTCACATGGGCCCGATATGGTTCTGCCTATGTCCCAGAGCACCAAGACCGAGCGCAAGGCGATCGCCGCCGTGCAGGATGCCGCTGCCGCGGCGAAGTTCGCGAAGCAGGTGGCGAAGACGCTTCCCGCCAAGCCCGCCAAGAAGCTCCGAGCGTTCGCCGACGCCGCGAAGGATGCTGCCGACGTGTCGAAGAAGGCGATCCGCAAGCGCCCCGAGAAGATCGCGAAGGCCGCCGACAAGGCGTCCGCACGCGCCGTGACGGCGACCGAGTCCGCGCTCGCGCGCCAGCAGAGGAAGGCTGCCGAGAAGGCGAAGAAGGCGGCCGCCGAACGGAAGGCTGCCGAGAAGAAGGCGGCCAAGAAGGCTGCCGCGAAGGCCGCTGCACAGAAGAAGAAGGGCAGGAAGCGGGATGCCGCCCCGCGCGCCGCGAAGCCCGTGAGCGTCCGTCGTACGCAGCTGACCCCCGCGCCCGAGCTCGCCGGGCTCGTCGCGCCGACCGAGCCCGCGCAGCCGGAGCCCGCGACCCTCGAGGCGGTCATCTCGCTCGAGCCCGTCGCCCCCGCGCCCGAGCCGGCGGCAGAATCCGCCGCCGAGCCTGCCGCTCCCGCGCGTCCCCGCGCTCGGCGCCCCCGTACGCAGGCAGTGCCCGTCCCGGCGCTCGACACCCTCACCGTCGCGGCGTTGCGCGAGCGCGCCCGCGACGCCGGCCGGACGGGCTACTCGCGTCTCTCGAAGGCGCAGCTCATCGAGCTCCTTTCCTGACGTGGGCGCCGCGGCCACCCAGAGCGCTCTGGACCGGACAGCGCAGGCACCGGCGCCTCGCACACTCATCGACATCCTCCGCGACACGACGGCGCGGCATCCCGAAGCATCCGCGATCGACGACGGCTCGGGCGCGCTGAGCTATCGCGAGCTCATGGCTCGTGTCGGTCGGACCGCCGCGCGCCTGCACGACGCGGGCGTGCGGCGCGGCGATCGCGTCGGCGTGCGCGTCGTCTCGGGCTCGAAGGAGCTCTACCTCTCGATCCTCGGCATTCTCGCCGCCGGCGCCGCGTACGTCCCCGTCGACGCCGACGACCCCGACGAGCGCGCGCGCCTCGTGTTCGGGGAAGCGAAGGTGAAGGGCGTCATCACGGGGTTGGGGGAGTACACGCCCCGCGACGACACGACGCCCGCCCCGGACGGGCCCACGCGCCCGGAGGCTCCGGGCGGCGCGCCGGCGACGCCTGGAGTGGGCGTGGGGACCGCACTCTTCGACGGTCCTGCTCCGCACCCCGACACCCACGCGATCCAGGCGGTTCCGCCGCCGACGGTCGACGACGACGCGTGGATCATCTTCACGTCCGGCTCTACCGGCGTTCCCAAGGGGGTCGCCGTCTCGCACCGGTCGGCGGCCGCATTCGTCGACGCCGAGGCGCGGATCTTCCTGCAGGATGCTCCGGTCGGGCCGGGCGACCGTGTGCTCGCGGGGCTGTCGGTGGCCTTCGACGCATCGTGCGAAGAGATGTGGCTCGCGTGGCGGCACGGCGGATGCCTCGTCCCCGCGCCGCGCTCGCTTGTGCGGTCGGGTGAGGACCTCGCGCCGTGGCTCATCCGCCAGTCGATCACCGTCGTCTCGACGGTTCCGACGCTCGCGGCGATGTGGCCGGGCGACGCCATCGAGAACGTCCGCCTGCTCATCTTCGGCGGCGAGGCGTGCCCGCCCGAGCTCGCCGCGCGCCTCGCAGCCGACGGTCGCGAAGTGTGGAACACGTACGGGCCGACCGAGGCGACGGTCGTCGCGTGCGCAGCTCCGCTCGACGGCACGATCCCGGTGCGGATCGGCCTTCCGCTCGACGGGTGGTCGCTCGCCGTCGTCGACGCCGAGGGCGAGCCGGTCGCCGAGGGCGACGTCGGCGAGCTCATCATCGGCGGCGTCGGGCTCGCGCGGTACCTCGACCCCGCGAAGGACCTCGAGAAGTACGCGCCGATGCCGACGCTCGGCTGGGACCGGGCGTACCGCTCGGGCGACCTCGTGCGCTTCGAGCGCGAGGGGCTCGTCTTCCAGGGCCGCGCCGACGACCAGGTCAAAGTCGGCGGCCGGCGCATCGAGCTCGGCGAGGTCGAGTCCGCGCTCGGAGACCTCGACGGCGTCACGGCGGCGACGGCGGCGGTGCGCACGACCGAGGCCGGAGTGCCCGTGCTGGTCGGCTATCTCGTCGTCGAGGGGGAGTTCGACCGCGCAGCGGCGCGCGCCCAGCTCGCCGAAGTGCTCCCCGCGGCGGTCGTGCCGCTGCTCGCCGTCATGCCCGAGCTGCCGGTCCGCACGTCCGGCAAGGTCGACCGCGCCGCCCTCCCGTGGCCACTCCCCGGCGTCGAGGTGCCGATCGCGGGGCTGAGCCCCGCCGAGGCGTGGCTCGCGGAGCAGTGGCACGCCGTGCTCGGCATCCCCGTCCCCGACCGCAAGGCCGACTTCTTCGACCTCGGCGGCGGCTCGCTCTCGGCGGCGCAGCTCGTGTCCCGCATCCGCGCCCGCGTGCCGGAGTTCTCGGTCGCGGACATCTACGACGTCCCGCGCCTCGGCGCCATGGCGAAGGCGCTCGGTCCCTTCCTCCCCGACGAGGACGTATCGGACTTCCACCGACCGACGCCGACCCCGCGCACGACGCAGTGGATCCAGACGCTCGCGACGGTTCCGCTGTTCATCCTGTCGGGCGTCCGCTGGCTCCTGTACATGGTGACGGCCGGCACGATCCTGAGCTTCGTCCCCGGCTTCGAGGCGCTGCCGACCGCACCGTGGTGGCTCCTCGTCATCGGCCTCCTCGTGTTCGCGACGCCGTTCGGACGCATGACGGTGGCCGCGGCATCCGCTCGCCTCCTCCTGGCGGGACTGCGACCGGGCGACTACCCGCGCGGCGGGCAGGTGCACCTGCGGCTGTGGCTCGCCGAGCAGATCGCCGACCAGATCGACGCCGTCGGCCTCGCCGGCGCTCCGTGGATCACGTACTACGCGCGGGCGCTCGGCGCCAAGATCGGCCGCAACGTCGACATGCACACGCTCCCGCCCATCACCGGCATGCTCGAGGTCGGCGACGGTGCATCGATCGAACCCGAGGTCGACCTCGCGGGCTACTGGATCGACGGCGACCTGCTGCGCGTCGGGCCCGTCCGCGTCGGCGACGATGCGACGGTGGGCACGCGCAGCACCCTCGCGCCGGGCACCCGCATCGACGAGCGCGCGCACATCGCGCCCGGCTCGGCCGTCTTCGGGCGCGTGCGCGCCGACCAGTCGTGGGCCGGCTCGCCCGCCGAGCGCGTGGGCGGCGTCGCGAGCGACTGGCCCGAAACACGGCCGCCCGTCCGCACGCGGTGGCTGTGGGCGTACGCCGCGTCTGCGCTTGTGCTGGGGCTGCTCCCCATCGCGGCCTTCGCGATGGGTGGCCTCGTCATCGTCCAGGGCATCCGGGGAGCTGGTGACCTCGCCTCGGCGCTCGGCGCGGCGTTCGTGTGGCTCATCCCCGCGACTCTCACGGTCGGGCTCACGTTCGCCGTCGCCGTGCTCGTGCTCGTGCGGCTGATGTCGATCAACCTGCACGAGGGCACGCATGCCGTGCGCAGCCGCATCGGGTGGCAGGCCTGGACGATCGAGCGCCTGCTCGACTCGTCGCGGACGATCCTCTTCCCGCTCTATTCGAGCCTCTTCACGCCCGTCTGGCTGCGCCTCCTCGGCGCGGAGGTCGGCCGCGACGTCGAGGCGTCGACGGTGCTGCTCATCCCGTCGCTGACCCGCATCGAAGACGGCGCGTTCCTCGCCGACGACACGATGGTCGCGTCCTACGAGCTGCACGGCGGATGGCTCCGCATCGGCGCCGTGCGCATCGGCAAGCGCGCCTTCCTGGGCAACTCGGGCATGGCGGGTCCCGGCCACCGCGTCCCGCGGGACGGCCTCGTCGCCGTGCTCTCCTCTGCGCCCGCCAAGGCGAAGCCGGGGTCATCGTGGCTCGGCTCGCCGGCCGTCCGGCTGCGCCGCATCTCGGCCGAGGGCGATGACAGCCGCACCTACAACCCGCCGGCGCGCCTCCGCCTCGCCCGCGCCCTGTGGGAGCTGTGCCGCCTCCTCCCCGTCTTCGTGACGTGCGCGATCGGGCTGCTCGTCCTGTTCGCGTTCGCGGGCCTCCTCGCGTGGCTCGGGCCGATCTGGACGCTGCTGCTCTCCGGACTCGTGATGCTCGCAGCAGGCGCTCTCGCCGCGGGAGTCTCGGTCGCGGCGAAATGGCTCATCGTGGGTCCCATCCACGCCGGCGAGCAGCCCCTGTGGTCGAGCTTCGTGTGGCGCACCGAGGTGTCGGACACCTTCACCGAGATGGTCGCGGCGCCGTGGTTCGCCCGCGGTGCGGCGGGCACGCCCGCCCTCGCCGTGTGGCTGCGGGCCCTCGGCGCGACGATCGGCAGGGGCGTCTGGTGCGACAGCTACTGGCTCCCCGAGCCCGACCTCGTGAAGCTGGGCGACGGATCCACCGTCAACCGCGGGTGCGTCGTGCAGACTCACCTGTTCCATGATCGGATCATGAGCATGGACACCGTCGAACTCGAAGAGGGGGCGACCCTCGGTCCGCACAGCGTCATCCTCCCCGCCGCCGCGATCGGCGCGCACGCGACGGTCGGCCCCGCGTCCCTCGTGATGCGCGGCGAGACCGTCCCGGTCGGCTCGCGCTGGAGCGGCAACCCCATCGGACCCTGGCGCGCGGTCAAGGTGCGCGCCTACCAGTCGACATCGTGAGGGAGCACGACCACTACGCCCCGCAGAGCGGCGATCTCACGTTCGACGTCGAGTCGTACGACCTCGACCTGCAGTACCGCGTGCGCACCAACCGGCTGCAGGGGCGCGCGATCATCAACGCGGTCGCCGCGGTCGACACGCGCTCGATCTCCCTCGACCTCGTGGGCCTGCGCGCGACGCGTGCCCGCATCGACGGCGACCCTCGGACGACGATGCAGCTCGGCCCGCGCAAGCTCCGCATCATCCCGCCGCGTCCGCTCGTCGCGGGCGAGGCGTTCTCGATCGAGGTGCAGTACGCGGGCGCGCCCGGTCCGCGGCGCTCGCGGTGGGGGACGATCGGGTGGGAAGAGCTCGACGACGGCGCCCTCGTCGCCTCGCAGCCCACCGGCGCACCGACGTGGTTCCCGTGCAACGACCGGCCCGACGACCGCGCGCGCTACCGGATCGCCGTCACGACCGACGAGGGCTACCGCGTCGCGGCGACGGGTGTCGCGGCGCCTCCGCAGCGCGTCGGGGGGCGCACCCGCTGGGAGTTCGCAACCGATCTCCCCGTCGCTACGTACCTCGCCGCCGTGCACATCGGCCGCTACACCGAGTTCGCGCTCGGCCCTGCCCGGATCGTGCATCCGCCGGCGCTCGCGCCCCGCGTGCGCAACGCCTTCCGCGACGTGCCGCGCATGCTGGCCGTCTTCGAGGAGGCCTTCGGCCCCTATCCGCAGGACCACTGCACGATCGTCGTCACCTCCGATGCCCTCGAGATCCCGCTCGAGGCGCAGGGGCTGGCCGTCTTCGGCTCGAACCACCTCGATCCCGACTCCGAGCGGCTCGTCGCCCACGAGCTCGCGCACCAGTGGTTCGGCAACAGCGTCGGCGTCGCGCACTGGCGCGACATCTGGCTCAACGAGGGCTTCGCCTGCTACGCCGAGTGGCTGTGGTCCGAGGCTGCGGGCGGTCCGAGCGCCGACACCCTCGCCGCGGGGCAGCATGCGCGCCTCCAGCGCCTTCCGCAGGACCTTCTTCTCGGCGACCCCGGACCCGACGACATGTTCGACGACCGCGTCTACAAGCGGGGTGCGCTGACGCTGCACGCGCTGCGCCGACGGCTCGGCGACGACCAGTTCTTCGCGGTCCTGCGGCGCTGGGCCCTGCAGCACAGGCACGGCCTCGTCTCGACCGTCGACTTCCGCCAGTGCATCGAGGACGTCACGGGGTCGCCGCAGACGGCCCTGCTGGACGCGTGGCTCGATCGGGCTGCGGTGCCGCCGCTGCACTGACACGCACCGCGACGCTCACGACGAAGCCCTCCGGCCCCTCGGCGTCCCAGCCCTGAAGATGCTCCGCGCCCGGCACGACGGCGGTCCACCGCGTGTCGTGCTCGCGCACCCGGACCGACGCGGGATCCACGCGCAGCCCCCGTCCGTCCGCCTTGAGCGCCGCTTCGACCCTCGTCCAGGAGCGGACGGATGCCGCGCCGGCCCCGAGCACGCCGGCAAGGCCCGCGGCATCCCGCCGTGCATCCTCGACCGGCTCGGCGTCGATGCCGATCGCCGTCACCGCGCCGGTGTCGGCGACCGCGACGATCGCGAGGGGGCCCGCGTAGGTGACGCTGACGACGGCCGGTGCGCCCGAGACGCGGACCGGCCCGTGCGATCCGCCGCAGCGCGGGCAGGGGTTCGTGAGCTCGGCGCCGTCCGGCAGCAGCTCGCGCAGGAGGCGCCACGCGGTGTCGCGGCGCGGCGAGCCCTCGGGGATGTCGCGCCACGCGATCCTGATGCCGTCCAACATGTGAGACCTCGGAGAAGTGGCTCTGGTACGACCTCGGCGCGAGCCGGGCTCGGTATGTTTCGATACGCTCGCGCTTCGCGCGGGCTACTCAACCTTCAGCCGCCTCGCGTCAACGCGGGCTTCGCTCGCATTGACCCGAGTCGGCTAAACCTTCGGCTCGTGCGTCTCGATCGCCACGATCCCCGACCCGGGGTTGGTCGCCGAGAGGTGCACGACAGAGAACGCGCCGGTGTCGAGCGCCGAGGCGCTGCCGAGGTACGAGCCGCGCAGCGTCCCTGTCGCGAGCGCAATCTCGCTCAGGATGTCGGGCAGCACCGGGCCGTGACTGCAGAGCACGGCGGGCCGACGCGCGCGCACGCGCTCGCCGACGATCCGCCGGGCGTCCGAGCCGCCCTCCTCCCACGCGTCCTGACTGATGAGCGTGGTCCGCTCGATGCGCCGCCCCGTCGCCGCCGAGAGTGGGACGACGGTCTTGACGCAGCGCACGGCGGGCGACGAGACGATCGTGTGCGGTCCGAACGCGAGGAGCTGCCCTACGGCTGCGCCCGCCTGCTTGCGACCTCGGGGAGACAGCGGGCGCGCGGCATCCTTCCCCTTCCACTCCTCGCGGGTCAGCGCCTTGGCGTGGCGCAGCACGATGAGGGGGAAGGTCTCGAGCACGCCGTCTTCGACGAAGCGCAGGAAGTTCTCGAGGATCTCGACGTCGACGGGATAGCTCAGGCGCTTGAGCGCCTTCTTGGGCGAGACCCATTCGATCGCGGCGATCTCGCGATTGGGCACGAACGCAGACGAGCGGATCGCGGCATCCGTCGCGTGCGCCGACCAGTAGTGCACGATCTTCTGCCGCTTGTTGGGCATGTGGTAGCGCGAGACTCCGACAGGCACCCCGAGGCTCACGCGGATTCCTGTCTCTTCGAAGATCTCGCGCACGGCGGTCTCGGCGAGCGTCTCGCCCGGGTCGACCTTGCCCTTGGGCAGGGTGATGTCGCGGTACGCCGTCCGATGGATCAGCAGCACCTTGATCTTGCTCTCGACGAGGCGCCAGATGACGCCGCCCGCCGCGTAGACAGCGGTTTCGGTCATCGGACCGCCCGTGCGCGCCGCCGCCTCTGCACGCTGCTCATCGTGCGGTCCTGGATGTCGACGAGCGCCTTGCCGTCGTCGCCGACGCTGTGCCGCGTCCACTCGCCGTCCGCGCCGAGCCACCACGAGCTCGTGGTGTCGGCCATCGCCAGCGCGAACAGTTCGACGAGCTCCTTCACGTGGTGCGGTGCGACGACCCGCACGAGCGCTTCGACGCGGCGGTCGAGGTTGCGGTGCATCATGTCTGCGCTTCCGATGTACACCTCGGGGCTGCCGCCGTTCTCGAACGCGAAGATCCGCGAGTGCTCCAGATAGCGGCCCAGGATGCTGCGCACCGTGATGTTCTCGCTCATGCCCTCGACGCCCGGCTTGAGCGAGCAGATCCCGCGCACCCACACCTCGACGGGCACGCCCGCCTGGCTCGCCCGGTAGAGCGCATCGATGATCTGCTCGTCGACCATCGAGTTGACCTTGATGCGGATGCGCGCCGGCTTGCCGTCCAGCGCGTTGCGCCGCTCGCGGTCGATGAGTCGCAGGAGGCCCTTGCGAAGGTGCAGGGGCGCCACGAGGAGCCGCTTGAACTTCTTCTCGATCGCGTAGCCGCTGAGCTCGTTGAAAAGGCGCGTGAGGTCGCGGCCGACCTGGTCGTCCACCGTGAAGAGGCCGAAGTCCTCGTAGATGCGGCTCGTCTTGGGATTGTAGTTGCCCGTGCCGACGTGGCTGTAGTGCTTGAGCACGCCGTCCTCCTCGCGGATGACGAGGGCGAGCTTGCAGTGCGTCTTGAGCCCGACGAGCCCGTAGACGACGTGGACGCCGGCCTTCTCGAGCTTGCGCGCCCACACGATGTTGGCCGCCTCGTCGAACCGCGCCTTCACCTCGACGAGCGCGAGCACCTGCTTGCCCGCTTCGGCGGCGTCGATCAGCGCCTGCACGATGGGGCTGTCGCCCGACGTGCGGTAGAGCGTCTGCTTGATGGCGAGGACGTGCGGGTCCTTCGCAGCCTGTTCGAGGAAGGCCTGAACACTCGTCGCGAACGACTCGTACGGGTGGTGCACGAGCACATCGGCCTTGCGGATCGCGCCGAACAGGTCGGGTCGGCCGTTCTGCTCACCCGGCTGGAAGGCCACGGCGGTCGTCGGCACGTGCGGCGCGAACCGCAGCTCGGGGCGGTCGATCCGCGCGAGGTCGAAGAGGCCGCGCAGATCGAGCGGCCCGGGGAGGCGATAGACCTCCTGGTCCGTGATCGTGAGCTCTTTGATGAGCAGGTCGAGGGTGAGGTCGTCCATGTCCTCGGTGACCTCGAGGCGGATGGGCGGTCCGAACCTGCGCCGCAGCAGCTCGGCCTCGAGCGCCTGGATGAGATTCTCGGTCTCGTCCTCCTCGATCGCGACGTCTTCGTTGCGCGTGAGGCGGAAGGTGTGGTGATCGAGGATCTCCATGCCCGGGAACATATCGCCGAGGTTGTTCGAGATGAGGTACTCGAGCGGCAGATACCGCACCGAGTCGCCCTCGCGCGAGACCTGGACGAAGCGCGGGAGCATGGGCGGCACCTTGAGGCGCGCGAACTCCTGACGACCCGTCCGGGCGTTGCGGATGCGGATCGCGAGGTTGAGCGAGAGGCCCGAGATGTACGGGAAGGGGTGCGCGGGGTCGACGGCGAGCGGCATCAGGACGGGGAAGACCTGCGCCTGGAAGTACTCGTAGAGGCGCGATCGCTCGTCATCGGTGAGGGCGTCCCAGTCGATGACCTCGATGCCGGCTTCCGCGAGCACGGGCTTGACGTCCTGCGTCCACACGCTCGCGTGCCGCACCTGCAGACTGTGGGCGTCGGCCGAGATGTCGGCCAGGACGTCCTGAGGAGACCGGCCGATGTTGGTGGGCACCGCGAGGCCCGTGAGGATGCGGCGCTTGAGACCCGCGACGCGCACCATGAAGAACTCGTCGAGGTTGCTCGCGAAGATCGCGAGGAAGTTGGCCCGTTCGAGCGCCGGAAGGCGGGGATCCTCTGCCAGCTCGAGCACCCGCTGGTTGAACGCGAGCCAGCTCAGCTCGCGGTCGAGATAGCGGTGGTCGGGAAGCTGCGAGTCGAACGCCTCGGACTGGTCGAAGTCATCGTCATCCGCGTCGCCGAGCCCGGCGTCGAGCACCTCGTGTTCGATCATCCCCTCATCATTGCAGGGGGACGTGACGAGTGTGTGAACCAGCCGTCAACGCGGGCCCGCAGGCACGCGCGGGCGCCTGCGCAGGAACCTCGCGCTGCGCGTTCGTCCTGCTATGCGGGGGAGTGCGACGACGGTGCCGGCAGCTGATCGTCTTCGTAGACGTTGAAGCGGTAGCCGACGTTGCGGACAGTGCCGATCAGCTGCTCGAGGTCGCCGAGCTTGGCGCGCAGGCGCCGCACGTGCACGTCGACCGTTCGCGTGCCGCCGAAGTAGTCGTAGCCCCACACTTCGCTCAGCAGCTGCTCGCGGGTGAAGACGCGCGAGGGGTGCGTCGCGAAGAAGTGCAGGAGCTGGAACTCCTTGTAGGTGAGGTCGAGGGGCTTGCCGTGCACCTTCGCGGAGTAGGAGGACTCGTCGATCGTGATCCCCGACGTCTGGATGCGCGTCGAGACCTGCTCCTTCGACATGCGTCCGATCGCGAGGCGCACGCGGGCGTCGACCTCGGCGGGACCGGCCGTCACGAGGATGACGTCGTCGATGCCCCAGTCGGTGGACACGGCGGTGAGTCCGCCCTCGGTCACGACCAGGACGAGCGGCGCGTCGAGGCCTGTCGTGTTGAGGATCTTGCACAGCGACTTGGCGCCGACGAGGTCGATGCGCGCGTCGACGAAGATGACGTCGGCGCTCGGCGCGTTGACCAGCTGCGCCGGCTCGGCGGGGATCTGGCGCACTCGATGGCTGAGGAGCTCGAGCGAGGGCAGGACGGGGCCGCCTCCTTGAGCGGAACTCAGGACGAGGAGCTGTGCCAAAAGTGAACCTCCCGACGCGGCCGGACGCGGCGTGAGAACCCAGTTTAGGGGCCTCGCGGCCACCGCGTATCGAACGAGTCGGCGCAGGGCGCGTCGCGTGCGCCACAATGGAGCCATGGCAGCACCCGCGCTTGCGCCGCGCCGCACCACCGGCGGCATCGTGACCGTCTGGGTCGTGGCGGCCGTCATCGGCGTCGCGATCGGCCTCTTCGTGCCCGCCGACTGGCGCGCGGCATGGCTCGTCGTCGCCCTGGGCGGCACCCTGATCCTCGCGTTCGCCGTCCAGCTGGCGTACGGACGCTCGCAGGGCTACATCCGCCGCGTGGCGATCAGCATCCTCGGCGCCCTCATCGTCCTGGGTGTCATCAGCCTCGGGTTCGGTCTCGCCTCGATCGTCCCGGGGTAGCGTCGCGGGGCTCGGGTCCCGGTTCCTGACTAGACTGACGATATGGATCTGCTCGCGCTCGAACTCTTCTTCGTGGGGCTTCTCGCTCTCGCGTCGCTCGCGATCGTCTTCGTCTCGGGCGTCGTCGTCAAGAACCTGTACCGCGGCCAGCGCTGAAGATCGGCGCGCCGTGCTGGAGCTGCCGACCGATCTGCCCGCCGACCTCGTGCCGCTCTCGTGGCTCGTGGGCGTGTGGGAAGGCACCGGGGTCATCGACTACGAGGCATCCGGTCACCGCTTCGAAGGCGAGTTCGCGCACCGCGTGAGCTTCAGCCATGACGGCGGCCCGTACCTGAACTACTCCGCGAGCGCGTGGCTGCTCGGCGAGTCGGAGCGCACCCCGCTCGTGTCGGAGGTCGGCTTCTGGCGCCTCTCGCGCCCCGCGGGCGCCGCCGACGTCGGGCCGGGGCTGCTTCCCGCGACCGCAGCGCCCCTCGAGCGCACCGCCGACGACGTCGAGCTGCTGCGCAACGCCGAGGGCGGCTTCGACATCGAGGCGTCGATCATCCATTCCGACGGCGTGAGCGAGCTGTACCTGGGGCAGGTGCGCGGCCCGCGCATCGACATCGCGACGGATGCCGTCGTGCGCACCGCCGGCGCCAAGCCCTACGCGGCGGCCACCCGGCTGTACGGCCTCGTGGACCAGCACCTGCTGTGGGCGTGGGACATCGCCGCCCTCGGCAGCGAGCTCGCCTCGCACGCATCGGCACGCCTCGCGAGGGCCGACTGATGACCGCCGGCTTCGCACTCGTGCCCGGCGCCGTCATCGACGGGCGGGGACTCCTGCACGTGGGCAACCCCTTCACCGAGCAGCGCGCGCTCGCCGTGGGCTCCGCCGTCGCGCCGCTCGGCGACCGTCGCGTCCTCGCCGTATCGGGCGAGGACCGGCTCTCGTGGCTCGACTCCCTGACGTCGCAGGCGCTCACGGCCCTCGCCCCGGGTGAGAGCACCGAGCTGCTCGTGCTCGATCCGCACGGTCGCATCGAGCACGCGGCGTCCGTCCTCGACGACGGCGAGACGACGTGGCTCATCGCCGACGCAGGCGATGCCGACGCTCTGCTCGCCTGGCTCCTGCGCATGCGGTTCCGGCTCCGCGTCGCCCCGCGCGATGCGAGCGACGAGTTCGCCGTCATCGGCGGCACCGCGCAGGCGCTCGACGCGGTCGAGGCGACCGCCCCGGCCGGCGTGCCGGTCGTGTGGCGCGACCCCTGGCCCGGCGTCTCGGCGGGAGGCCACGGCTACGCGTTCGCCGACCCGCATCCGGGCGCCGATCGCGACTGGAGCGAGGCTATCGTCACGCGCGCCGAAGAGCAGCGGATCGCGGATGCCGCCGCCCGCGGCGACATCGCCCTCGCGGGTCTCATCGCGACCGACGCGCTGCGCGTCGCGGCCTGGCGCCCGCGCTGGTCGAACGAGGTCGACGACCGCGCGATCCCGCACGAGCTGGACTGGCTGCGCACCGCCGTGCACCTCAGCAAGGGCTGCTACCGCGGCCAGGAGACGGTCGCCAAGGTGCACAACCTCGGTCATCCGCCGCGTCGCCTCGTCGCGCTCGCCCTCGACGGCTCCGAGAGTCTGCTGCCCGCGGCCGGCGAGCAGGTCCGCGCCGGCGAGGATGTCGTCGGCACGATCACCTCGGTCGCGCAGCACTTCGAAGAGGGCCCGATCGCGCTCGCGATCGTGCGGCGATCCACCCCCGTGGACGCACCCCTCGTCGTCGACACGGAAGAGGGCCCCGTCGCCGCGGCGCAGGAGGTCATCGTCCCGCCAGAGGCCGGAGCCACCGCCGGCGTACCTCGTCTTCCGCGACTGTCGCGGCGCGCGCAGGCGAAATGATCTCGCGGCCGGCGAGCGGGCCCGTGACACAGGCCGTCCCGACCGGCTGGCGAAGGCGGATCGACCCCCGTCCGGCGTTCGCGAGGGTGTCGGCATCCGGCATCCCGATCCTGCAGATCGTCGTCGCGGCGACGGCCGCCTATGCGTTCGCGCATGGCGTGTTGGGTCACCCGAGCCCGCTGCTCGCGGCGACCGTCACGGTCGGCAGTCTGGGACTCGTGCGCGACGCGAGGCCGCGCGGCGTGCTCGAGACGGTGCTCGGGATGCTCGTGGGCATCGTCGTCGCCGAGCTGCTGCTGCTCGTCGCGGGCACGGGGTGGTGGCAGATCGGACTCGCGCTCGGCGTGACACTGGTCGTGGCGCGCTTCCTCTCGCCGCAGGCGGGATTCGCGATCGCGGCGGCGATCCAATCGCTCATCGTCATGGCGATCCCGTCGCCTGCGCCGTTCCTGCGTGTCTACGACGGGATCATCGGCGGCATCGCCGCGCTCATCGTCACGGCGTTCATCCCGCGCAATCCGCTGAAGACCGAGCTGCGCGACGCGAGGGCGCTCTTCGCGGCGCTCGACGCCGCAGCCGCGACCCTCGCGCAGGCGCTCCGTCGCGGCGATCGCCTGCGCGCGGAGCGCGGACTCGAGAAGGCCCGTGCGCTCACGCCACTCGCCGACCACTGGCGATCCTCGCTCGAATCGGGGATCGCGATCGCGCGCATCTCGCCGTTCCTGCGCCGTCAGCGCGCCGAGCTGCAGCGGCACGAGCGCGTGCGCGCCTCGCTCGACCTCGCCGTCCGCAACCTGCGGGTCATCGCGCGGCGCGTCGTCTACGTGTGCGACGACGGCCGCGCGCGGCCCGTTCCCGCCGAGCTGCTCGCCGAGGTCATGCGCGCGGCATCCGTCGTCTCCGACTCGCTCGAGGACATCGCGCTGCAGCCCGCCGCCCGCGAGGCGCTCTACGCCGTCGCACGGCGCCTCGACCCGGCCGACGTGCTGCCGGACGCGTCGCTCGGCGATCAGAACCTCGTGGCGGCGCTGCGCCCGCTCGTGGTCGATCTGCTCACCGCGACGGGGCTCACGCCGGCCGAGGCGCGCGCCGCGATCCCGCGGATCTGAACGTCACGTCGCGGGGGCGACGGCGCTCCAGGGCAGGGTGACCTCGCCGAGCCGCCATCGCGCTCGGGCCTGCAGCGGCCAGCCGGCCGCCGAGAGCGCGGCCAGAGCCGTCTCCCAGCGGTGCACAGGGCCGAACGGGGCGACGGCTGCGGCGCGGTCCCATTCGGCGTCCAGCGCCGCGAGGAAGGCGTGCACGCCCTCGCCGGGGACGTTGCGGTGGATGAGGGCCTTCGGGAGCCGCTCCGCCGCGATGGCGGGACGCTCCAGCTCCGCGAGCCGCAGCGAGACCGAGAGCGTGCGGGGCGCGGCGTCGGGGCCCACGACGATCCACGTCATGATGCGCCCGAGCTCGTCGCACGTGCCCTCGACGAGGATTCCACCGGGCGCGAGCCGGTCGCACATGCGGCCCCACGCGTCGGCGACCTCCGCCTCCTGGTACTGGCGCAGGACGTTCATCGCGCGGATGACGGCGGGCCGCCGCCCGCCCGCGATCGGCACTTCGAAGCCACCGAGGCCGAACGAGACCCGTGCGCCGGGATCGAACCCCGTCGTGCCGGCCCGCACCGCCGCGAGCTGCTCACGCGCCCGCTCCACGCGCGCCGGTTCGATCTCGAGCCCCAGCACCTCGACATCGGGGCGGGCGCGCGCGAGGCGGGCGTGCAGCTCGAGCGCCGTCACGCCGCTCGCTCCGTAGCCGAGATCGACGACGAGCGGATCGGCGGCGCCGCGCAGTGCCGGATGCCGCGCGATCCAGCGGTCGACGCGACGCAGCCGGTTCGTTCCCGTCGTTCCCCGCGTGACCTGGCCGACGGGGGATCGCCGGGTCGCCATGAGCCCATGATGCCAGGCCGTGCGCGACATCCCGGTCTCGGTATCATGGCGAGCATGACCGCGCCCTACACGCTGATCCTGCTTCGCCACGGCCAGAGCGAATGGAACGAACTCAACCTCTTCACCGGATGGGTCGACGTCCGGCTCTCGGAGAAGGGCCGGGCCGAAGCCACGCGCGGCGGCGAGCTGCTCGCCGAGTCGGGGCTGCTCCCGGACGTCCTGCACACCTCGGTGCTCAGCCGCGCCATCCAGACCGCGAACCTCGCCCTCGACGCCGCCGACCGCCTGTGGATCCCCGTCAAGCGCACGTGGCGGCTCAACGAGCGCCACTACGGTGCGCTGCAGGGCAAGGACAAGGCCCAGACCCTCGCCGAGTTCGGCCAGGAGCAGTTCATGCTCTGGCGTCGTTCGTTCGACGTGCCGCCGCCCGTCCTCGACGACGACTCCGAGTTCAGCCAGGTGAACGATCCGCGCTACGTCGGCATCGACGGCGAGATCCCGCGCACCGAGTCGCTTTCGCTCGTCATCGACCGCTTCCTGCCCTACTGGGAGAGCGACATCAAGCCCGACCTCGCGGCGGGCAAGACCGTCCTCGTGACGGCGCACGGAAACTCCTTGCGGGGCCTTGTGAAGCACCTCGACGGCATCAGCGACGCCGACATCTCGGAGCTCAACATCCCCACCGGCATCCCGCTCGTCTATCGCCTCGGCGAGGACTTCATGCCGCTCGGACCGGGGGAGTACCTCGACCCCGAGGCGGCCGCCGCGGGTGCCGCCGCCGTTGCGGCGCAGGGCGCCAAGAAATGACGCGAGCCGCGATCGTGCGCTGATCCGAACGAGAAGAAGAGCGGATGCTCCCCCCGGGGCATCCGCTCTTCTGGTCTTTCGCGCTCTCCGCGCGGAGCCGGTTACAGCGTCGTGGCTGCTCCCGGGGCGGGAGCGACGAACGTGTCGTCGCTGTCGGTCGTCCAGTCGCCCGTCGCGAGGTAGGTGACCTTCTTCGAGATCGACACGGCGTGGTCGGCGAAGCGCTCGTGGTAGCGGCTCGCGAGGGTCGCGTCGACGGTCGCGGCGGTCTCGCCCTGCCAGCTGTCCGAGAGGACCTTCTCGAACACCGAGACGTGCAGGTCGTCGATCTTGTCGTCGTCGTTGCGCAGCTGCTCGGCGATCTCGAGGTCCTGCGTGCGCAGCAGCTCGGTGAGCTTGCGCGCCACCTCGACGTCGAGCTGACCCATCTGGGTGAACGTGCTCTTGAGTCCTCGCGGGATCGCCCGCTCAGGGAAGCGCATTCGCGTCAGCTGAGCGATGTGCTCGGCGATGTCGCCCATTCGCTCGAGCGACGCGCTGATGCGCAGAGCGCTCACGACGATCCGCAGGTCGCGGGCGACCGGCTGCTGACGGGCGAGGATCTCGATCGCGATCTCGTCGAGGGCGATCGCCTTCTCGTCGATGACGGCGTCGGCCTCGATGACCTCCTCGGCGAGCGCGACGTCGCTCGTGCCGAAGGCGCGCGTCGCCTTCTCGATCGCGGTCGTCACGAGCTCGGAGATCTCGACGAGCCGATCCTGGACGTCCTCGAGGGACTGGTGGAATACCTCGCGCATCCGACACCTCTTTCCTATGCATGGCCCTGGCTCGGGCAGCCTCGGCGATTGTCGTCAGCGAAGGTTAACGAACGGTGCCGCGAGAGTGAATAGTAGCCGTCCCTCCCCGCGGGCAGCCCCGGACGGCCGATTGCGGCAGCAGCCGCCCCTCTACTCTGGAGAGCATGGAAACGACGCAGCTCGCGCTGCTCGCCCTGCTCCTGGGGGCGATTATCGGGGGCCTCGTCACTGCGGTCATCATGGCGTCGCTGCGCGCCCGCGACCGGCTGCAGTCCGAGACGACGGCCATCGTCCCCGAGGGCGTCGCGCAGGTTCTGCACGGGATGGATGACGCGGCCGCCGTCGTCGACGCGTCGTTCACGGTCGTCGCAGCGTCGAACCTCGCGGCGCCGTTCGGCCTCGTGGAGGGGTACGTCCTTCCAGGCGACGAGCTCAAGGCCGTCGCCCGCCGTGCGCGGGCGGGGGAGTCCGCCGCGACATCCACCCTGCGGCTGCGCCGCGGCGCGCCGCCCGCCGAGCCGCGGCTCGTCGTCGTGCGGGCGACCCGCATCTCGACGCGCTTCTCGTTCCTCGTGCTGCGCGACATCACCGAGAAGGAGCGCGTCGAGCAGATGCGGCGCGACTTCGTGGCCAACACGAGCCACGAGATCAAGACCCCGGTGGGCGCCGTGAGCCTTCTCGCCGAAGCGATCGAGTCGGCTGCCGACGACCCCGCCCAGGTGCGGGTGTTCGCGGCGCGGCTCCTGGCCGAGGCGGCGCGCCTGGCCCAGCTCACGTCGCGCATCATGAGCCTGTCGCGCCTGCAGGCGGCCGACGAGTTCTCCGACGAGCGCGAGGTCTCGGTCGACGAGGTCGTCGCCTCGGCGATCGACGCGCACGTCATCCCCGCCGACTCCGCGGGCGTCTCGATCACGCGCGGCGGCGCCCGCGGCCTCTACGTCCGCGGCGATGCGCAGATCCTCAGCGAGGCCGTCGGCAACCTCGTCGTCAACGCGATCGCCTACTCGCCGAGCGGCTCGACCGTCGGGGTGGGCGTCAAGGCGGTCGGCGACATCGTCGAGATCGCCGTGACCGACCGCGGGATCGGCATCCCCGAGGGCGAGCAGGCGCGCGTGTTCGAGCGCTTCTACCGCGCGGATCAGGCGCGCTCGCGCCGCACGGGCGGAACGGGGCTCGGCCTGTCGATCGTCAAGCACGCCGTGCAGCGCCACGGCGGCGAGGTGACCCTGTGGTCGCGTCCCGGCCGCGGCTCGACCTTCACCATCCGGTTACCGCTGGTCGAGGGCCCCGTCCCCGAGCCGCCGCGCAAGAAGCGTAAGAAGAGTCGTGCGAAGGCCGCGACGCCGCGTCCGGCGACCACGATCCCTGCCCCTGTGAACGGAGACACCCCATGACCCGCGTCTTGATCGTCGAGGACGAGCCCGACCTCGCCGACCCTCTCGCCTACCTGCTGCGCCGCGAAGGCCACGAGGTCGAGATCGCCGAAGACGGCCCGTCCGCGCTCACGGCGTTCCGCGAGCGCGGCACCGACATCGTGCTGCTCGACCTCATGCTGCCGGGGATGCCGGGCACCGAGGTGTGCCGGCAGCTGCGGACCGTCTCCAACGTGCCGATCATCATGCTGACGGCCAAGGACTCCGAGGTCGACATCGTCGTGGGGCTCGAGCTGGGCGCCGATGACTACGTGACCAAGCCCTACTCCGCGCGCGAGCTGCTCGCCCGCATGCGTGCCGTGCTGCGTCGTCTCTCGTCGGTCGAGGCGGACCTCGACGACCGGGTCCTGACCGGCGGCCGCGTGACGCTCGACATCGACCGCCACACCGTGGCCGTCGCGGGCGGCGAGATCAGCATGCCCCTCAAGGAATTCGAGCTGCTCGAGGTGCTCATGCGCAACGCCGGTCGCGTTCTCACCCGCGGCCAGCTGATCGACCGCGTGTGGGGCACCGACTACTTCGGCGACACCAAGACGCTCGATGTGCACATCAAGCGCATCCGCTCGCGCATCGAGGAGAATCCCGGCGAGCCCGAGATGCTCGTGACCGTGCGCGGCCTCGGCTACCGCTTCGAGGGCTGAGACCCCCGAACGCGAAGCGCCCCTCGACTCGTGGAGTCGAGGGGCGCTTCGCGGCGTCGCCGGTGCTCAGGGCACGAACGGCGCGAGGTAGTCGAGTGCGCCGTCGAGGACGGGCACGGCGACCTGGACGCCTTCGGCGTCACCGGACTGGAAGTACACGAGGACGTCCGAGCCGGCGGGCGCGTCGATCCCTTCGATGAGGAGTGCGTCCTCGGTCACGCCGAGGCTCACCGTCGTGTGCGCGGGCACGCGCACGGTCTCTTCGATGGGGTTCTCCTCGCCGAACTCGAGGTGCAGGGTCTGCGTCTCGTCGGACGAGTTGATGATCGCGGCGAGGAAGTTGGCGTCCTCGCCCTCCTCGTTCGTGACGAGCAGCGCGTTGCGCACCTCGAGCGGCCCCGAGTCGGGCACGTTGACCCCATCGGCGGGCGAGTACGGCAGCGTCGTCGCCTGCGTCGAGAGCATGGCGCAGCCGGTCGTCCCGAGAAGGACGACGGCGCCGAGGGCGAGCGACGCGATGAGGCGCGGTTTCCTCGGATTGAGCGCCGACCCGGCGGGGCGGTGTATCGAAATCACGGATCCTCCTGGGACGGATGCAGACATCCCCTGCAGTCTAGAGGGTCAGCGTGTCGCGGGTGTGTCGCCGCGAGGGTGGGCGGCGAACCTTAGCGTATGTCGCCTGTGGTATCCTGGAGGTTGCCGAAAGGACATAACTGCATGCTTTTTGAGGTTGGCGAGACGGTCGTTTACCCGCACCATGGGGCGGCGACGATCGCAGAAGTGAAGACTCGAGTAATCAAGGGCGAAGAAAAGGTCTACCTCAAGCTCCGCGTCACTCAAGGCGATCTGACCATCGAGGTCCCGGCTGACAACGTCGATCTCGTGGGGGTCCGCGATGTGATCGGCAAAGAGGGGCTCGAGCGCGTCTTCGAGGTGCTTCGCGCGCCCTTCACGGAGGAGCCGACCAACTGGTCGCGTCGCTACAAGGCGAACCTCGAGAAGCTCGCTTCCGGTGATGTCATCAAGGTGAGCGAGGTCGTCCGCGACCTGTGGCGCCGCGATCAGGACCGCGGACTCTCGGCGGGCGAGAAGCGCATGCTCGCGAAGGCCCGTCAGATCCTCATCTCCGAGCTCGCGCTCGCCGAGAAGACGGACGAAGAGCAGGCCGGCGTCGTCCTCGACGAGGTCCTGGCCTCCTGACCTCGACGCGGCGCGGGTCACGGGTGAGCAGCCCGCGACGCGCGCCTCGAAACCCGGTGTGGCCGGTAGCGTGAGGGCGTGCCCCTCGATACCACTCAGGATCCGCCACTCGACTCCGGTCGAGGAGTGATCCCTGTGCCGCGCATCGCCGTAATCGTCGTCGCCGCAGGCTCCGGCACGCGGCTGGGCCGATCGACGCCCAAAGCGTTCGTCGGGCTCGACGAGCACTCGATCCTGCGTCACGCACTGCGCGGGGTCTTCGCCGCGACCGCCGCGCAGGTCATCGTCGTCGCACCCGAAGACCGCGTCGGCGACGCGCTGACCGAGGCCATCGAGGCTGCCGGCGACAAGCGCGACCTCGTCTCGGTCGTCCCGGGCGGCGCGACGCGCCAGGAGTCTGTCCGTGCGGGCCTGCACGCCGTGTGGGGCGACGTCGACATCGTGCTCGTGCACGATGCGGCGCGCGCCCTGACACCGCCCGAGGTCTTCGCGCGGGTCGTCGCAGCGATCGACGCGGGCGCGGACGGGGCGATCCCGGTGCTGCCCGTCATCGACACGCTCAAGCGCGTCGACGGCTCCGAGATCGTCGCGGCCGTCGACCGCGCAGAGCTCGCCGCCGCGCAGACTCCGCAGGGCTTCCGACGCGACGTGCTCGATGCCGCGTACGGCGCGGCGACCGAGGACTTCACCGACGACGCGGCCCTCGTCGCGCAGGCGGGCCACAGCGTCGCCGCCGTCGCAGGCGATGCGCTCGGCTTCAAGATCACGACCCCCGCGGACCTCGACCGTGCGCGTGGCCTGGTGACGCCTCTTCCCGCCGTGACGTCCACCATCGGGCACGCCGCCGTCGTCCCGCGCGTAGGCCTCGGCACCGACGTGCACGCCTTCGGCGGCGCGGGCGACCTGTGGCTCGCAGGCCTCGAGTGGCCCGGCGAGCCCGCCCTCTCAGGGCACTCGGACGGGGATGCCGTCGCCCACGCGATCGTCGACGCGCTGCTGTCCGCGGCCGGCCTGGGCGACATCGGCACGCACTTCGGCACGTCGCGGCCCGAGTACGCCGCGGCCCACGCCGACGCCTTCCTCGCCCGCACACTCGCCCTCCTCGGCGAGGCGGGCTGGCGCATCGGGAACGTCTCCGTGCAGGTGCAGGCGAATCGTCCGCGCTTCGCGGCACGCCGCGCCGAGGCCGAGGCCGCACTCTCGGCGGCGCTCGGCGGAGCATCCGTCTCCCTGTCGGCGACCACGACCGACGGACTCGGCTTCACGGGCACGGGTGAGGGCGTCGCGGCCTTCGCCGTCGCGCTCCTCGTCCCCGCCTGAGCGTCGCGACCCGCGCTAAAGTTCGCGGGTCATGAACAGCGAGAACGGGTCGTGCGCGTACCCCTCGAAGGGGGCGCACTCCGTGAAGCCCTCGCTCGCGTAGAGCCGCTGCGCGGGGACGAAGTCGGCGGTCGTGCCCGTCTCGAGCCACAGGCTCGTCATCCCGCGCTCCCGCGCGGCCGCCATGATGTGCCGCAGCAGGGCGCGGCCCACACCCGAGCCGCGGAACCGGTCGTCGACGCGCATCGACTTGAGCTCGCCGCGCTGCGCGTCGATCGCCTTGAGGGCGCCGATCCCCGCGAGCTCCCCGTCGATCCAGGCCGACCAGAACGTGATCGACGGATGCCGCAGCGCGCCCACATCGAGGGCGTGCACGCTCTCGGGGGGAGAGTATTCGCGCATCCCGTCCAGGTGGCTCGCGATGAGGCGCAGCGTCGCCTCCGACGTCACGTCGTCGACGAGGATCTCGATGGTCATGGTCACCCTTCCACAGCGAAGGGACGCGGATCCCGCGCGGAGCGCGACCCCCACGCGAGCAGGGCGAGGCCCGCGGCGAGCACGACGAGACCCGCGATCGCGAGGGCGCTCAGCCGCTCGTCGAGGACGAAGATCCCCAGGATGCTCGCGGTGAGCGGCTCGCCGAGCGTGAGCGTCGCGGCGGTCGCCGCCGTGAGCCCGCTCAGGCCCCACGTGAAAAGCACGTAGGCGATCGAGATCGTTGCGATGCCGAGCCACAGGCCCATCACGACCCCCGCGGTCGTCGACAGCCAGGACAGGTCGACGAACGGCAGCGCGACGATCGCGATGACGGCCGAGCTCGCCCCCATCGCCCCGACGACGGTGAAGGGGTCCCACCCCGCGTCGAGCAGCCGGCGCTGGGCGTTGGCGATGACGGCGAACGAGGCGGCGGCTCCCAGCGACCCGAGCAGGCCGATCGGGTCGGTCCCGCCCGCGCCTGCGCCCGACGACGCGCCGCCGGCTCCGAGCAGCACGACGCCGACCGTCGCGAGCGCCGTCGCGACCATCCACGCGGCGCTCGGCGCCCGCCGCGTCAGGAGCCACTCCAGCAGCCCCGCCATGATCGGGGCGGATCCCAGCGCGATGACGGTGCCGACGGCGACGCCGTTGCGCTCGGTCCCGAGGAAGAAGAGCGGCTGGTAGGTCGCGAGGCACACGCCCGTGAGCACCATGAGGGCGAGGGGACGGATGCCGAGACGCGGCCGGGGCGCGGCATCCGGTCGGCGCTCCGCACGAATGCGGTGGCGGCGCGCGAGCGTGAAGGCGATGAGCGCGAGCCCCGTGCCGCCGATCGCGAGACGTACGGCGCCGATCGCGAGAGGCGTCGCGCCGTCCGGCCCGAGCGCCTGCGAGGTGCCCGTCGTGCCGAAGAGGACGGCTGCCGCGAAGACGGCGAGAACATGGAGCATCCTTCATTCCTACTTCATCCCGTCGTGGCGACCCGACACGCGCCGGGTTCGCACAGGAGGGCGCCGGTAGGCTGGTGCAGTGACGGTCCGGCTCTATGACACCAAGGCGCAGCAGCTGCGCGACTTCGTGCCCCTCGACCCCCGGAACATCACGATCTACGTGTGTGGACCGACGGTGCAGTCGGGACCCCACATCGGCCACCTCCGCGGCGCGCTGAGCTTCGACATCCTGCGCCGCTGGCTCGCCCACAGGTACGAGCGCGTCACATTCGTCCGCAACGTGACCGACATCGACGACAAGGTGCTCGTCAATGCGACCGACACCGAGCCGTGGTGGGCGCTCGCGTACCGCATCGAGCTCGAGTTCACCCGCGCGTACACCGCGATCGGCATCCTCCCTCCCACGTACGAACCGCGCGCGACCGCGTCGATCCCGCAGATGCAGGAGCTCATCGGGCGCCTCATCGACGCGGGGCACGCGTACCCCGCGACCGCCGGTACCGATGCCGCGGGTGACGTCTACTTCGACGTGCGGTCATGGCCGTCGTACGGCTCGCTCACCAACCAGTCCCTCGACGCGATGGAGCCGGCCGCCGACGCCGATCCGCGCGGCAAGCGTGACCCCCGCGACTTCGCGCTCTGGAAGGGCGCCAAGCCCGATGAGCCGTCGTCGGCGACGTGGGATTCACCGTGGGGCGCGGGGCGCCCCGGCTGGCACATCGAGTGCTCGGCGATGTCGCGCCGGTACCTCGGATCCGAGTTCGACATCCACGGCGGCGGCCTCGATCTGCGCTTCCCGCATCACGAGAACGAGCTCGCGCAGTCGACGGCGGCAGGCGATGGGTTCGCCCGGTACTGGGTGCACAACGGGCTCGTGACCGTCGGCGCGCAGAAGATGTCCAAGTCGCTGTTCAACTTCATCCTCGCCGAGGACGTGCTGCGCGAGCGCGACCCCCTCGTCGTCCGCTACGCGCTCGCCGCCGCGCACTACCGTTCGAGCCTCGACATCACGCCGTCGACGTTCGACGAGGCCGAGGCCGCGCTCGACCGCATCCGCACGTTCCTGCACCGCGCCGCGAGGGCTCTCGCGAGCGACGGCGATCAGCGTGTCGAGGTCGCCGTGCCGGAGCGGTTCGCCGTTGCGATGGACGACGACCTCGGGGTGCCGCAGGCGCTCGCGGTCGTGCACGAGACGGTGCGGGACGGCAACTCCGCCCTCGACGCAGGCGATCGCGACGGCGTGCTGCGCGCCTTCGGCGAAGTCGCCGTCATGACCGGGATCCTCGGCATCGACCCCGAGGATCCACAGTGGCTCGGGGATGCCGGAGGGGCCGAGGCATCCGCTCTCGACGCCCTTCTCACGACGATGCTGGCCCAGCGCGCCGACGCGCGGGCCGCGAAGGACTGGGCGGCGGCCGATCGCATCCGCGATGCGATCGCCGCCGCAGGAATCACGCTGGAAGACAGCGCAGACGGAACACATTGGAGTATCGATGGCTAAGCCAGGGCGCCCCGGCGCGAGCAAGGGCGGCAAGGGTCCCACGAAGGGCACCGGCGGCAAGAACAAGCGGTCGCTCGAGGGTCGCGGTCCGACCCCCAAGGCGGAGGATCGCGCGTGGCACCCCGCGGGCAAGCGCAAGGCCGCGGCTGAGCGCTACGCCGCGGCGGGCGGCAAGGGCAGGCCGGGCGGCTCGACGGGTGGCTCGCGCGCGCCGCGGGCCAAGAAGGACGACGACACCGAGACCGTCACGGGGCGCAACAGCGTCCTCGAGGCGCTGCGCGCCAAGATCCCCGCGACCGCGCTCTACATCGCGCAGCGCGTCGAGATGGACGACCGCGTCAAGGAGATGCTGTCGATCGCGACGCACCGCGAGATCCCCGTGCTCGAGGTGACGCGCCCCGAGCTCGACCGCATGGCCGGGTTCGACGGCGTGCACCAGGGCGTCGCGCTCAAGGTGCCGCCCTACGAGTACAGCCACCCGCAGGACCTCCTCGAGCAGGTCATCGATCGCGGCGAGACCCCGCTTTTCGTCGCGCTCGACGGTGTGACCGATCCGCGCAACCTCGGCGCCATCATCCGCTCCACCGCCGCATTCGGCGGGCACGCCGTCATCCTCCCGCAGCGGCGCTCGGCGAGCGTGAACTCCGCCGCGTGGAAGACGAGCGCGGGCGCCGCGGCGCGGGTCCCCGTCGCGATCGCAGCCAACCTCACCGCGATGCTCAAGGAGTTCAAGAAGCAGGGTGTGTTCGTCCTGGGCCTCGACGGCGGGGGCGACATCTCGCTGCCCGCGCTCGAGCTCGCCGACCGTCCCGTCGTCATCGTCGTGGGCTCCGAGGGCAAGGGCCTCTCGCGCCTCGTGACCGAGACATGCGATCAGGTCGTGTCGATCCCGATCTCGGCAGCGACCGAGTCGCTCAACGCCGGCATCGCGGCATCCGTCGCCCTCTACCAGGTCTCGACCCTCCGCACCGGCGCCGCGAAATAATGCATTCCCGGGAATGAATCCCGGGAGTGCTCGCTTGCACTCGTGGAACCTGACGAAAGGAAGACCATGGCACGTATCGCCGTCATCGGAGGAACTGGCTACGCCGGACGCCACATCGTCGCCGAAGGGGCGGCGCGCGGACACACCGTCGTCTCGGTGGCCCGCCAGGTGCCCGCTGAGCGGATCGACGGCGTGACGTACGTCGAAGGCACGATCCTCGACGTTCCCGGCCTGCTCGAGGAGCTGCAGGGCGTCGACGTCATCGTCTCGGCGATCGCCCCGCGCGGCGACATGGCCGATGCCGCGGTCGACGCCGTCCTCGAGCTCGCGCAGGCGCTCGTCGGCACGTCCATCCGTCTCGGCGTCGTCGGCGGCGCCGGCGGCTCGCTGTCCGCCCCCGGCGGCCCGCGCCTGATCGACCTGAACTTCCCCGAGGAGTACAAGGCCGAGGCGCAGACCGGCGTCGACATCCTCGAGGGGCTGCAGGCCACGCCCGCGGACCTCGACTGGTTCTTCATCCACCCGGCCGAGATCTTCGGCGCGTGGAACGCGGGCGAGCGCACGGGCGCCTACCGCGTCGGCGGCGACGTCGTCGTCCGCGATGACGAGGGCAAGTCGGACATCTCCGGCGCAGACCTCGGTGTCGCGTTCATCGACGAGATCGAGAACCCGAAGCACTCGCGCGAGCGGTTCACCGTCGGGTACTGACCCTCAGTCAGCGAAAGCGGCTCGCTCCCTAGGGGGCGGGCCGCTTTGCCATGGAAGGGGAGCGGATGCCGCGTCAGACCAGGTCGCGCCAGTCGATGCCGTCATCCTCGTCGACGATTTCGAGGGCGTCGGTGTCGAGGGGGAGCGTCATGCTCTCGGTGGGCGGTCCCATGAGCGTCGCCTCGTCGCGGCGGTGGCGCAGGACTTCGTCCATGTAGCTCGTGAGCGCCTCGGCGAGGGGGACCGACCGCCCGCGCGCCTGTGAGGCGTACCAGCGGTGCTCGAGCACCTGGTGATAGACCTCGGCAGGCTCGAGCTTGGAGCGCAGGTCGAACGGGATCGCCTTCACGACGGGCTCGAAGACGCGCGTGAGCCACTCGTGCGCGACCATCTCCTCGTCGTCGCCGAGACGCGAGACTCGCGCGCGGAACTCGTCGAGGTCGTTGAGCAGGCGGCGGGCCTGGTTCTCTTCGACGTCGAGGCCCGTCAGGCGCAGGAGCCGGCGCTGGTGGTGCCCCGCGTCGACGACCTTGGGCTGGATCGACACGCGCGTGCCGTCAGGGGTCGCCTGGATCGACATCTCGCCGATGTCGAAGCCGAGGTCGTTGAGGCGCTGCACGCGCTCCGTGAGCCGCCACGTCTCGTTCGCCGAGAACGACTCGCGGTCGGTGAGCGCGCCCCACAGGCGGTGGTACGACGACATGATGCCGTCGGCGATCGCGAGGGCGTCGATGCCACCCTCGAGACGGCCGCCCGCCTCGAGGTCCATGATCTCGCCCGCGATGTTCGTGCGTGCGACCTCGAGGTCGTGCGCGCGCTGCCCGGGGGTCAGCCCCGTCTCGTGCAGCTCGCCGGTCTCGGCGTCCACGAGGTAGGCCGCGAAGGCGCCCGCATCCCGGCGGAAGAGCGTGTTCGAGAGTGAGACGTCGCCCCAGAAGAACCCGACGTTGTGCAGGCGGACGAGCAGCACCGCGAGGGCATCCACGAGACGGTTCGCCGTATCGGGTCGCAGCACCTGCGTGAAGAGGGCGCGGTAGGGGAGTGAGAACTTGAGGTGCGCCGTGACGAGCACCGCGGGGAGCGGCTCACCCGCGGCATCCTTCCGCCCGGCGATGACGGCGACGCGCTCGACGCAGGGAGCGTCCAGACGTGCGAGGTTGCCGAGCATGTCGTACTCGCGACGCGCCATCTCCTCCGTCGTCTCCTTGACGGCGACGACGCGGCCGGAGAGGTTCGCGAAGCGCACCAGGTGGCGCGAGATGCCCTTCGGGAGGAAGACGATCGTGCTGCTGGGCCATTCGGCCAGCGGTGTGGACCAGGGGAGCGTCAGCAGTCCGGGATCCACGGAGCTGGCGGTGATGCTCAGGGCAGCGGGCATGGGTTCCTTTGGAAATGGAACAGCGCGGGCGGTTCTGAAAAGAGCCGCCCGCGCTGTGACCGTGTCGTGTTACGCGGCTGCGATCGCCTTGTCGGTCAGGCGCTCGCCCGACTCGAGGTCGAAGACGTGCACGTGGCCGGGGACCGCGGCGAGGACGACGGTGTCGCCCGCGTTCGGGTGACGGCGGCCGTCGACGCGCGCGACGATGTCGGTGCGCTTGCCGTTGACGTCGGTGTGACCGTAGAGGTAGCCGTCGGCGCCGAGCTCCTCGACGAGGTCGACCTGGACCGTGAGGCCCTTGCCGTCGGCCGGAGCCACCACGATGTCTTCGGGGCGAACGCCGATCGTGACCTCGGAGCCGTGCGCCTTGCCGAGCGTGTCGGCCTCGATCGGAGCGACGGTGTTGCCGAACTGAACGCCACCCTCGGCGAGGTGCGCCGGGAAGAGGTTCATCGCGGGCGAGCCGATGAAGCCGGCGACGAAGACGTTGTTGGGCGTCTCGTACAGGTCACGCGGCGTGCCGACCTGCTGCAGGAGGCCGTCCTTGAGGACCGCGATGCGGTCGCCCATGGTGAGGGCCTCGGTCTGGTCGTGCGTGACGTAGACCGTCGTGACGCCGAGGCGGCGCTGCAGCGAAGCGATCTGCGTGCGCGTCTGGACGCGGAGCTTGGCGTCGAGGTTCGACAGCGGCTCGTCCATGAGGAACACCTGGGGCTGGCGGACGATTGCGCGGCCCATCGCGACGCGCTGACGCTGACCACCCGAGAGGGCCTTCGGCTTGCGCGTGAGGTACTGCTCGAGGTCGAGGAGCTTGGCGGCCTCGAGGACGCGGGCGGCGCGCTCTTCCTTGCCGACGCCGGCGATCTTCAGGGCGAAGCCCATGTTCTCGGCGACCGTCATGTGCGGGTACAGCGCGTAGTTCTGGAAGACCATCGCGATGTCGCGGTCCTTCGGCGGGACGTCGGTGACGTCGCGGTCGCCGATGAGGATGCGGCCCGAGTTGACCTCTTCGAGGCCGGCCAGCATGCGCAGCGACGTGGACTTGCCACAGCCGGAGGGGCCGACGAGAACCAGGAACTCGCCATCGGCGACTTCGAGGTTGAGCTTGTCCACAGCGGGGCGCGTGCCCCCGGGGTACAGGCGGGTTGCGTTGTCGAACGTGACGGACGCCATGTTTTCTTCTCCTTCACCGGCAGGTACGTGCCGGACGATCCGTAGTGAATGGAATGAGCGGGGGCTCCCCGCGCGCCCATCATCGGGCGTATCTCTCATTATGACACGAGGACCGGCGGGTCCTGAAACCGAGGCACCCCCGTGGGCGCTGCCGCGGATTCGCGGTCGTGTCGCGGGCATCGTCTGGGTATTTCCCAGCCACGATCGTTAGCATCGTCTGCGGTCGCCTCCCCGGTGCGGCCGGGCCGAATCGGCCGTCCGAACTCAGAAGGTTCCATGTCGAGCGACGAATCAGACAGCGTGCCCGCCACGAGCGATCGCCGTGAAGCTGTCCGCGAGAAGGCGCTGCAGGTTCAGGCGAAGCAGTCGAGGGCGCGCCTCATCCGCACGGCCGCGATCGCCGCCGCGATCGTCGCCATCGTCGCCGTGACGGCCGTCGTCGTGACGTGGACCGTCGGGTCTGCGGCATCCAAGCCTCTTCTGGATCCTGCGAACGTGAACGGTGACGGGATCATCGTGACGTCGGTGACCGGCACCACCCTCGAGGACGGCTCGAGCGAGATGGGCAACGCGGCCCCCGCGGCGCCGACCGAGCCCGCGACTCCTACCGAGACGCCGACTCCCGACCCCTCTGCGACAGCTCAGCCGGCCGTCGACATCCGCGTCTACGTCGACTACCTGTCGCCGGGTTCGCGCGACTTCCAGCTCGCGAACGCCCCGCAGCTCTCCGCGTGGGTCACGCAGGGCGCCGCGACGCTCTCCTACTACCCCGTCGCGATGCTCACCTCGAAGTCGAACGGCACGAAGTACTCGTTGCGCGCCGCGAGCGCAGCCGCGTGCGTCGCGACCCACTCGCCCGACACCTTCTTCGCCTTCACCCACACGCTGCTGGACCAGCAGCCCGCGGTCGACTCCGACGGCTTCTCCGACGAGGAACTCGCCACGATCGCCCAGGCCGCGGGAGCGTCCTCGCCGAAGGTCGTGCGGGCCTGCATCGAAGACGAGGACTTCGCCTCGTGGGCGAAGTCGGCGACCGACCGTGCGCTCGTGAGCATCCCCGACACGGACGGCACGGCCCTCACCGGCACGCCGATGGTCCTTGTCAACGGCACCCAGTACGTCGGAGCGCTCGACGACCCGGCCGAGTTCTCGCAGTTCGTCCTCACGATCGCGAGCGACAGCTACTACCGCACGGCGAGCCCCACGCCCACCCCGACGCCCACGCCCTGACCCGGCGTTCCCGCTCCGGCCGCCCGGCTAGACTGGGCGCTCTGCCGACTTGGCGCAATTGGTAGCGCACCTAACTTGTAATTAGGGGGTTACGGGTTCAAGTCCCGTAGTCGGCTCCACATCCGTCGGACCTCGCCCTCCCGGAGGGCGGGGATTCGACGTCCCGGTTCTCCCGTAGCGGGGCTCTCGACGCGCGCGTCAGGGTTTCGGCGCGATGCGCGGTCCATCGGCGCTGTCCGCCGCGCCCGGCCGATATCCGAGTCGCAGTCCGACGATCTTCACGTCCACCCGGGCGCCTTCGTCGGCCGCGGTGAGCGTGTAGCGGACAGACCGCGCTCCGGGTATCGCGGCGCCGTCGCGGCGCCACTGGAAGGCGACCGTCTGAGGCTCAGGGCTCCACTCCCCGACCTGGGCGGTCAGCACTCGGCCGACGGTGCGGCTGCCGGTCACCGTCGGCACGGGAACGACGGTGAATGCCGCGAGCCCGACCCGGGCTGTCGGTGCTGAGGTGCGCTTCTCGATCGGCGTCGTATCGACGGTCGTCACGCGGAAGCTGAGGCGTGCGCCGAGATCCGCGACCCCCACGCGGTAGGTGGTGTCGACGGCGCCCGCTATGGGCTGCCCGTCGCGCAGCCAGCGATAGTTGAGTCGCCCGCTCGGCGGGAAGCGTCCGGGATCCCCGGTGAGCACGGCATCCACTGCCGGAGTGCCGGTGATGCTCGGGGCCTCCCACACCGCGCCGGACGCGCAGACCGGATCGACGACGGTTCGCAGGTTGTCGAGCAGCACGACGGAGTCGGCGGACTCGTCGCCGATGTCCTGGATCGAGACGATCACGTCGGTCGCGCCCGACCTCAGCGGGATGAGGGCCGTCAGTCGGGGGGACCACCGATTGATGCCGTTCCCCGCGATGGGGGAGAGATCCTCGCTGTCGGCATTCAGCTGTCGTCCGGCGGAGTCGAAGGCCAGGTTGTTGGGTGCGATCACCCGCTCGTGGTCGTCCGCGATCGACAGCTGCGACGTGGGCGACTCGATCGTGAGCACGTCCTTCGTGCGGGTGCCGGGGCTCTCCTCCGTCGCGAAGGCGTAGTCGAGGGCGAGGCGGGACGCGGCATCCGGCGGATCGACTGTGATGGTGATGGTGCTCATGTCCCAGCCTCCGACGCCGGCGGGCGCCGTCTCGAGACCTGTCGAGATGACGACCTGTGTTCCCGGCGGGAAGGTGCGCAGCGCTTCGCGCGCATTGCCGGTGGAGAGGACGAGATAGTCCGCACCCGCCGCCGGGAATCCGTCGATCGCCGCGCTTCCGATCGTGGCGCCGCTGCTCGCGAATCGTCCGGAGATCGTTGTGCCGGGGTCGGCGTCCAACGCGTCGAGGAAGCCGTCGAACGAGATGATCTCGAAGGGGGCGCTGTAGGCCGTCTGCTGTGGATAGCCCGCTTTGTGCGCCGTCACCGCGACCCGGTAGGTCGCGTCGCTCGGGCCTTCGGGGAGGGTGAACGTCTGGCCTGTGGCACCGCTGAGAGGAGCGCCGCCCGCCTGCCATTGGTAGTCGAACGAGTCAGGTGTCGGCACCCACGTACCGGGGTCCGCCGTCATCGTCGACCCGCCGCTCGGCGTGCCGGAGACGGTCGCCCGTCCGATGGTCTCCCACTGGGGTGTTCCGGTCGCAGCCGCATCGGGGGCGGCAGCGTCAGCCGCCACGGCCGGAGCAGCCGAGGAGAGCCCGAGCGCGAGGATCGCGGAAGCGGCGAGGAGAATTGAGACGGCACGGCGGCGGAGCATGATGACCCCCTGATCGCGGGAGGCTCGGAACGCGCGATCGCGCCACAGACTAGTCGCGGGCGACGACTCCCGACACCCTGCTGATCGAACCCACCAGCTTGTTCGATCGATCGTCGCGAGCCGATTCCCGCAGACTGGCTGCCCGCGGGCGCAGCAGTTCGCGACGCTGGACTCGGGCTGCTTTCACACGCTCCGTGTGAGGTGACACGTCCGGCGTAGGCTCGGCCTCGACTTCGCGGGCGTTCACGGCGGTCGCACGGTCTGTCGCACGACGGGAGGAGTCGCATGATCCAAGCGGTCATCGTCGGTCACGGCGGCCCGGAGAAGCTGCAGCTGCGCGAGGGTCCTGACCCTCAGCCGGCCCCTGGGGAGGCGCGCATTCGGGTCAGGGCGAGCGGCATCAACTTCGCCGACATCCTCGCGCGGCAGGGCCTGTACCCCGATGCTCCGAAACCGCCCGTTGTGGTCGGCTACGAGGTGTCGGGCGCTGTCGACGCCGTCGGCAGCGGAGTCGATCCCGCGCTGATCGGCACCGACGTCATCGGCCTCACCCGATTCGGGGGCTACGCGGACGTGGTCTCGGTTCCCGTCGGCCAGGTCTTCGCGAAGCCGTCTCGCCTTTCGCACGAGGAGGCGGCGTCCCTTCCCGTGGCCTACCTCACGGCGTGGCAGCTGCTCGTGGTGATGGGCTCTCTCAAGCCCGAAGAGACGGTGCTCATCCACAACGCCGGCGGAGGCGTCGGGCTCGCCGCGATCGACATCGCCCGGCATGTCGGTGCGACCATCTACGGCACGGCCAGCAGTGCGAAGCATCCGTTCCTGCGGGAACGCGGCGCTGCGGAGCTCATCGACTACCGCACGGCGGATTGGACGAAAGAGGTCGACCGTCTCACCGGCGGGCGGGGCGTCGCGCTCGTCACCGATCCGCTCGGCGGCGCGCATTGGAAGAAGAGCTACCGCGCGCTGCGCTCGGGCGGCCGGCTCGGCATGTTCGGGGTCTCGACGGCGACGACGTCGAGGCTCGCAGGACCGCTTCGCCTCGGGTGGGCCGCCGCGGGCATGCCGTTCTTTCATCCCGTGGCGCTCATGAACGCGAACAGAGCCGTCTTCGGCGTCAATCTCGGTCACATGTGGGGCGAGGCCGAGATGACGGCGGAGTGGATGCGGACCATCCTCGGCGGCGTGGAAGCGGGGTGGGTGCGCGCCCACGTCGACCGCAGCTTCCCGCTCGCGGAGGTGGCGGCGGCCCACACGCATATCGAGGAGCGCAGGAACGTCGGGAAGGTCGTCCTGACGAGCTGAGCTCGTTCGGCGAACGAGGTCGATCCGCCGAAATCCCGAGGCAGCACGGCCTTTCGCGGAATCTGTGCGGCCGGTCGCATGACATTGTGGGGACTGCTTCGTGTGGGCCGTGCCGGATGAGGGCGCTCCGTACCTCTGCGCCGGCGCAGAGGGTGGCCGGGCGAGGCGAAGCCGCTCGAGTCGAACCAAGGAGTCATTCGGATGATGGATCGATCCTGGATCCCCGCGCCCGTTTCCCACGCCGACGATGCCGTCCAACTGGAGCGGATCGCGCAGACCGTGGCGGCGGGGCCGTTCACCGACACGTGGGACTCGCTGCGCGGCTACCGTCCGGCGCGATGGTTCGGTGAGGCGAAGTTCGGGATCTTCCTGCACTGGGGTGTGTACTCCGTGCCGGCGTTCGGCAGCGAGTGGTACTCGCGGAGCATGTACCAGCAGGGCACCCGCGAGTTCGCGCATCACGTCGAGACGTACGGCTCGCAGTCCGACTTCGGGTACAAGGACTTCATCCCCCAGTTCCACATGCACGACTTCGACCCGGACGCGTGGGCCGCGCTCTTCCGCCGCGCCGGCGCGCAGTACGTGGTGCCCGTCGCCGAGCATCACGACGGCTTCGCCATGTACGACAGTGCCCGCACGCGGTGGAACGCGAGGCAGATGGGGCCGAGCTCCGACGTGTTCGGGGCGCTCGGGGCGGCGGTGCGCGACCAGTCGATGACGTTCGGTGCGTCATCCCACCGCGCCGAGCACTGGTTCTTCATGAATGGCGGCACCGCGTTCGACTCCGACGTCCGCGATCCTGAGTTCAGCGACTTCTACGGTCCGGCACAGCGGGAGGAGACCTCACCGTCCCGCGCTCATCTGGATGACTGGCTCCTGCGCACCGTCGAGATCATCGACCGGTACCGGCCGGAGATCCTGTGGTTCGACTGGTGGATCGAGACCGAGGCCTTCGAGCCGTACCTGCGCACCCTCGCGGCCTACTACTACAACAGCGCCCACGAGTGGGGCCGGGAAGTGGTCATCGCCTACAAGTGGAACGCCTTCGCCGATGGAGCTGCGGTCTACGACATCGAACGCGGCGCGATGAGCACCGTACAGCCGTTCGTCTGGCAGAACGACTCGGCCGTGTCTCGCAACTCGTGGTGCTGGATCGAGGGCCACGACTACAAGAGCATCCCCGAGCTGTTGGGTGAACTGCTGGACGTCGTCGCGAAGAACGGAAACCTGCTGCTGAACATCGGGCCCAAACCCGACGGCACGATCGCCGAACCGGAGATCGCGATCCTCGAGGCCATCGGGGATTGGCTCGCCGTGAACGGTGAGGCGATCTACGGCACCGTTCCCTACCATGTCCCTGGAGAGGGCCCGCTGCAGATCAAGGGCGGTTCGTTCGTGGACGGCGAGTCGTCGATCTTCAGCGCCGACGACTTCCGCTTCACCACCCGCCACGACGTCACCGGATCGTACCTGTACGCGTCGACGGTGGTGTGGCCCGAGACGGGGAGCGTCGTCCTGACCACTCTCGGGCGGCGCCACCAGGTGGAGCCGCGCGAGATCGCAGAGGTGAGACTGCTCGGAGAGGCGGAGCCGCTGGTCTGGCGGAGAGAGCTGGACGGACTGCACGTCGAACTCGGCGACCGACGGACCGGTGCGCACGGATACGCGCTCAAGGTCAGCTTCGCGCCGCCGGCACCCGCACGGCGAACGGACTTCCTGCACCAACTGTGAGGGGATGCCTCATCAACCGCACGAGGTCGGACCCGGCGACTGAGTCAGGCGGTCTCCCGCTGAGGGAGCTGCTCAGTCGCGCGAGGTCGCGTTCACGCCGCCGGAGCGTTCCTGTCCGCTCAGGCGGGCGATGGCGGCCATCATGCGCTCGGTGATCTCTCGACGGGCCCTGCCGTCCGGCACCCCCTCGAGGTCGGCGAGGTCGAGCGGCTCGCCGAAGTGCACCTCGAGGCGCGGACGCCCGGGGAGCAGATGGCTCAGCGGCTTGGCGGCGCCGGTGCCGATCAGCCCGACGGGCACCACCGCGGCGCCCGTGTCGCGCGCCATCCATGCCGCGCCGCCGTGACCCTCGTGCAGCTTCCCGTCGCGTGAGCGGGTTCCCTCGGGGAACACCGCGAACACGCTTCCAGCCCGCAGGATGCTGCTCCCGGCGTCGAGCGCGGCTCGCGCAGCGCGACCCGTCGCCCGGTACACCGGCACGCCGCCGATCGAAGTGAAGAACCAGCGCTTGGCGCGGCCGAGTACGCCCGAGCCCGTGAAGTACGACGACTTGATGAGGAACTGCACCGGACGGGCCGCGGATGTCGGGATGATGACGGTGTCGAGCGACGCGAGATGGTTGCTCGCCAGCAGCACCGGCCCACGCTCGGGCACGTTCCCTCGACCGACGATGCGCGGACGGTACATGACCCAGAACAACGGCCGCAGCACAACGCGCCCGACGAAGTAGATGGCACCGGGCCGCGGTGGGGGACTGGGGGTCGACGGAGCGGGCGCTGTCACCCCGACACCCTACCCGTCGAGGCAGGAGCCGATCCCTCGATAGGAGACGCCCACCCGTTCCTCACCGTTCTTGACCTGTTCGCCGTGCGCGAGTACGGTCCGGACGTGCGAGGCAATGACGGCCGGACTCCCTGTCCGCCCGTTGTCACGAGCACACCGGTCCGATGCCGATGTCCTCTGCTGAGCCAACCGGAAGAAGGGTGAAGCATGGCACTGGGCCGTCGAGAAGAGCGTCAAGAGCGGCGTGAGGAGCGGCGCGGTGGCGGCCGCGATGCGGAGGTCTTCCAGATGCGCGAGAAGCTCGTGTCGTTCGGGGATGACTATTGGATCGAGACCACCGGCGGACGCCGCGCGTTCAAGGTGGATGGGAAGGTCGCCCGCATCCGCGACACGCTCGTGATCCGCGACATGGCCGGCGCCGAGGTGGCCAAGGTCCAGGAGCGCAAGATCGCGATCCGCGACACGATGTCGATCGAACGCCCCGGCCGGCCCGACGCCACGATCAAGAAGGCGCTCATCTCCCCGCTGCGGGAGCGCTTCACGCTGTCGGCCGACGACTTCGCCGATATCGACATCCAGGGCAACATCGTCGACCACGAGTACACCTTCGAGGTCGACGGCTCCAAGATCGCCGAGGTCTCCAAGAGGTGGCTGCGCGTGCGCGACAGCTACGGCGTCGAGATCGATGCGGGCCAGGACATCGGGCTGATCCTCGCCGCCACGGTGGCTCTCGACCAGATGTCCCACTGAGCGTCGCCCGCTGACCACCGCCCTGCCCGGTCGGGGCTCACGCCCCGGCTCGGGCAGGATGGTCGGGTGCCTCCTCGCCGCCTTCCCGCCTGGCTCGCGCTCGGCGGCGCCGTGCTGGTCGGCGTCCTCACGGCGACGCAGGCGCGCATCAACGGCTCGCTCGGGGTCGCACTCGACGACGGTCTCGTCGCGGCGGTCATCTCGTTCGGCTCGGGGCTTGTGATCCTGCTCGTGCTCGCCGCGGCTCTGCCCGACGGACGCGCAGGCGTCGCTCGCCTCATTCGCGGCGTGGGAACGAGACGACGCACCCGCGGCTTCGCAGAGCACGAGCGAGGCACGGCGAGAATTCCGTTCTGGATGCTGCTGGGCGGCCTTGCGGGAGCTCTCACCGTCGCGACGCAGGGCCTCACGGTCGCGACGATCGGCGTCGCGCTGTTCACGGTCGGCGTCGTTGCGGGGCAGACGCTCAACGGCCTCGTGCTCGACCGCGTCGGCTACGGTCCGGCCGGCGTCGTCGCGGTCACGATGGGGCGCATCGCGGGCGGCGCGCTCGTGCTGCTCTCGGTCGTGCTGTGCCTGGCGGGGCAGGGGACCGGGAATGTGCCGTGGTGGATGCTGCTCCTGCCGTTCCTCGCGGGCGCGGGCATCGCATGGCAGCAGGCGACGAACGGCCGACTGCGGCAGGCCGTGGGCAGCCCCCTCGTCGCGACCCTGGTCAACTTCGTCGGCGGGACGATCGTGCTCGCCCTCGCCGCGGCGATCCACGTCGCACTCGACGGGCCCCCCGCGGCTGCTCCCACGCCGCCGTGGCTGTACACCGGCGGCGGGATCGGCGTCGTCTACATCTTCCTGTCGGCGGCGCTCGTGCGGCACACCGGCGTGCTCCTGCTGGGGCTCGGCTCCGTCGTCGGCCTGCTCGCGACATCCGTCGTCCTCGACGCCGTCTGGCCCCCGCTCTCGGGTCCCGCGCTTCCCTTCGCGCTCGCGGCGGTGTGCGTCGCACTCGGGGGCGTCGTCGTCGCGGTCATCCCGTGGGCGCGGATCGCGCGCCGGGCTCGCGGCTGACGGCGCGGATCCTCTCGCGCCGACGAAGCCGAACCCGAGCCGGTCCCGGGCTCGGGCAGAACAACTCGCCCCTGCGGGTCAGTGCTTCTTGCCGCCGGGCATGCGCGACACGAACCGCGAGGCGTCGAGCGGCTTGCGGTGACCTCCGCGCGAGCGGTGCGGCTTGCCGCCGACGTAGAGCCAGCCGAGCAGCTCTTCGTTCTTCTCGAGCCCGTGTGCCTTCGCCACAGCCTTGTCGCGCGTGTACCCGCCGGTGCGCCAGAAGACGCCCCACCCGGCTTCGTCGAGCAGCAGGCTCAGCATGTGGGCGACGCCGGAGGCGACGGCCTCCTGCTCCCAGCGCGGCACCTTGCTCTTGCGGTAGCTCGCGACGACCGCGATCAGCAGCGGCGCGCGCTGCGGCTTGGTCGAGGCGCCCTTGTGGCCCTCGGCCTTGTTGATCGCGCGGCCGAGCGCCTTGCGGTCGTCGCCGCGCAGCTCGATGAGCCGCCAAGGCTTGAGCGACGAGTGATCGGCGACGCGGCCCGCGGCCGAGACCAGCTCCAGCAGCTCGCCGTGGCTCGGCGCGGCATCCGTCACCTTCGACCAGGAGCGGCGCGCACGGGCCGCTTCGAATGCGCTGCTCATGATTCCGGCGTGAACGCGAGCGAGATCGAGTTCATGCAGTAGCGGTCGCCTGTGGGCGTGCCGAAGCCGTCGGGGAAGACGTGACCGAGGTGCGAGCCGCAATTCGCGCAGCGGACCTCGGTGCGCACCATCCCATACGTGCGGTCCTCGATGAGCTCGACCGCCTCGGGCTGGATCGACTCGTAGAAGCTCGGCCACCCGCAGTGCGAGTCGAACTTCGTGCCGCTCTTGAACAGCTCCGAGCCGCACGCGGCGCACGTGTAGAGGCCCGCGCGGTGCTCGTCGAGCAGCTCACCGGTCCACGCGCGCTCGGTGGCGGCTTCGCGCAGGACGGCGTACTGCTCGGGACCGAGCTGATCGCGCCATTCGGCGTCGGACTTTTCGACGGGGTAGCTCATGAGATCTCCTTCTCGCCCCTCCATTCAACCCGACACTGACACGGTGCGCTCGGTTCGCCCGATCCGCGAGACTTCATCTGTGTCCGCAGAACCGAGCGATCCGATGACTGAGGCGAAGTCTCGCGGCGTGGTGCACGACGCGGAGAGTGAAGTGCGCGCGTTGCGGGAGCGCTACGACCGCTTCGCGCGCGACGAGGCCCCGGGGCGCTCGGACCTGTACAGCGAGTGGGCGGCGGGCGTGGCGGCCGACGAGGCGACGGCCGAGATCCTCGCGCGCATCCCCGCGACGCGTCGCCAGCCGCCCCTCGTCTTCGCGATCACGCGTCTGCTCGGAGCTCCGCTCGAGCCCTACGCGGAGTGGTCGGCGTGGCTCGCCCGCAACGCCGCCGCGGTCGTCGCCGAGAGCGCGCGCCGCGGTCTGCAGACGAATGAGCCGCTGCGCTGCGCCGCGCTGCTGCCCGCCCTGAGCAGGATCGACGGGCCGATCGCCCTCGTCGAGATCGGTGCGAGCGCGGGGCTGTGCCTCCAGCCTGACCGCTACTCGTACCGCTATTCAGGGGCTCGGAATGCCGCGCTCGACCCGCACGACGGCGTCTCGTCCGTCGTCCTGGAGTGCGAACTGCGGGGCGAGCTCGCGGGCGTGATGCCGCTGCGCATGCCCGAGATCGTGTGGCGCGCGGGGATCGACCTGGACCCGCTCGACGCGACAGACGAGGCCGACCGGCGCTTCCTCACGACGCTCGTGTGGCCGGGGGAGGAGGGCCGCGCCCAGCGCATCACCGCCGCCCTCGACATCGCCGCAGCCGATCCGTCGCTCATCGTGCGGGGCGATGCGACCAACCCTGTCGTGCTCCAGGCGATCCTGGATCGCGCGCCCGCCGACGCGACCCTCGTCGTCACGACCCCGGGCGTCCTGCCGCACATCCCGCGCGCGGGCCGCGACCGGCTGCTCGCGACGCTGACGGCCGCCCCCGTCGAATGGGTGACGATCGACCCGCCCACCCTCCACGAAGCGTGGCGCCCGCCGATAGACCTCGCCGGCTGGGAGGGGTTCGTCCTCGCCCATGACGGGGAGCCGCTCGCCGCCGTCGACCCGCTCGGCGGTTTCGTGGAGTGGCGCACGGCCGCCGTGGCGCCGCGCGGCTAGCGTGAGCGTGTGCCCCTCTCCGACCGCGAACGCGCCATCCTCGACTTCGAGGCCGAATGGCGCCGCCACGCCGGTGCGAAGGAGGAGGCAATCCGGGCCGACCTGGACCTCTCGCCCGCGCGGTACTACCAGCTGCTGGGGCGCCTGATCGACACCGCCGACGCGCAGCAGCACGACCCGATGCTCGTCAAGCGGCTGCGCCGCCTGCGCGACGCCGCCCGCCACGCGCAGGGCGCGCGCTCCGTCGCACAGCCGCGCTGATCGGCCGTCATCGGTCCTACCGGTAGCATTCTGTGGTGCCGAAATCGACCTTCCCGAGAGATCGCTTCGACGAACTCCCCGCGGAAACAGGTCGAGTGGGCGCGCACCGCGCCGAGAACCCCCACATGCGGGGATGGGTCGTCTTCCTGTGGGCGATCCTCGCGACCATCGTCCTCATCGCGGTCGGCATCTTCGGCACCCTCATCGCGTCGGGGCGGATCGTGCTCAACCCGCCGCCCTCGCCGACCCCGACTCCCATCGAGACGGTCGCCCCGGTCGTGGACACGACGTACGCCGTCATCGTGCTGAACGCGACCTCCGAAGAGGGCCTCGCGACGCAGATGAAGGATCAGATCGTCGCGGCGGGCTGGCCCGCCGACTCCGTCACCGCGAGCGGCGCGGGTGTCACCGACTTCGCCGAGACGACCGTCTACTTCGCCTTCCCCGAAGATGAGGCGGCTGCCCGCGGCCTCGCCGAGACGGTGCTGGGCGGCGCCCAGGTCGCGCAGAGCGACGTGTACCAGCCGGCCGACGACCCCGCGACGGCTGACATCGACGAGAGCACGACGAAGCAGCTCGTCGTGGTCATCGGCCTGGATCGCACGAGCAATCCGCCGAGCCCCTCAGCTACTCCCTGACCTGCGAACGGGCGGGTGTTTCGGCCCGGTAAACACTTCGCGGCATGCGTGTCAACAGTTCCTCTCCTCGCGATTTCGGCCCGAAAGCCGCCCATACGATGGGCGGAATAACACGGCTACAGGAGTGATTCGAATGACGCAGGGCACTGTCAAGTGGTTCAACGCCGAGAAGGGCTTCGGCTTCATCACCGTCACGGAGGGCCAGGACGTCTTCGTCCACTACTCGAACATCGACATGTCGGGCTTCCGTGTCCTGGAAGAGGGGCAGAAGGTCGAATTCACGGTCGGATCGGGTCAGAAGGGCCCGCAGGCCGAGTCGGTGCGCGTCGTGTCCTGACCGACGGATGCCGCGGCATCCCGAATCGGGCAGCCGCTGACTTCGACACCCCGGAGGGCCTCGTGCCGCCGGGGTGTCGCCGTGTGTCGGGACGTTCCGCGTGGCTTGCACTCTCTAAGGGCGAGTGCCAGAATGGGTTAGCACTCGACATCTGCGAGTGCTAAGACCTAGCCCGTCCGGAGGGACGAACACACATGGCAAAGATCATCGCTTTCGATGAGGAGGCCCGTCGCGGCCTCGAGCGCGGCCTCAACATCCTGGCCGACGCCGTCAAGGTGACCCTGGGCCCCCGCGGTCGCAACGTCGTTCTCGAGAAGAAGTGGGGCGCCCCCACGATCACGAACGACGGTGTCTCGATCGCCAAGGAGATCGAGCTCGACGACCCGTACGAGAAGATCGGGGCCGAGCTCGTCAAGGAGGTCGCGAAGAAGACCGACGACGTCGCCGG
The DNA here is from genome assembly GCF_022761035.1 of Microbacterium sp. SS28. GTDB lineage: Bacteria > Actinomycetota > Actinomycetes > Actinomycetales > Microbacteriaceae > Microbacterium. The sequence goes on along the minus strand of NZ_JAKWJP010000001.1, from coordinate 435,029 downwards.
TGACGGCACGACGACGGCTACCGTCCTCGCCCAGGCGCTCGTCAAGGAAGGCCTCCGCAACGTGGCCGCCGGCGCCGACCCCATCTCGCTCAAGCGCGGCATCGAGAAGGCCGTCGCCGCGATCTCGGAGGAGCTGCTCTCTTCGGCACGCCCCGTCGAGTCCAAGGAGCAGATCGCCGCTACCGCGTCGATCTCGGCTGCCGACACCACCATCGGCGACCTGATCGCCGAGGCGATCGACAAGGTCGGCAAGGAAGGCGTCGTCACCGTCGAGGAGTCGAACACGTTCGGCACCGAGCTCGAGCTCACCGAGGGCATGCGGTTCGACAAGGGCTACATCAACCCCTACTTCGTCACCGACCCCGAGCGTCAGGAAGCGGTCTTCGAGGACCCCTACATCCTCATCGCGAACCAGAAGATCTCGAACATCAAGGACCTTCTGCCGATCGTCGACAAGGTGATCCAGGAGGGCAAGGAGCTCGTCATCATCGCCGAGGATGTCGAGGGCGAGGCGCTTGCGACTCTCGTGCTCAACAAGATCCGCGGCATCTTCAAGTCGGCTGCCGTCAAGGCTCCCGGCTTCGGCGACCGCCGCAAGGCGCAGCTCCAGGACATCGCGATCCTCACGGGTGGCCAGGTCATCACCGAGGAGGTCGGTCTCAAGCTCGAGAACGCCACCACGGACCTGCTCGGCCGTGCGCGCAAGGTCATCATCACCAAGGACGAGACGACCATCGTCGAGGGTGCGGGCGAGTCGAGCCAGATCGAGGGTCGCGTGACCCAGATCCGTCGCGAGATCGAGAACACCGACAGCGACTACGACCGCGAGAAGCTCCAGGAGCGCCTCGCCAAGCTCGCCGGCGGCGTCGCCGTCATCAAGGCGGGTGCGGCCACCGAGGTCGAGCTGAAGGAGCGCAAGCACCGCATCGAGGATGCCGTCCGCAACGCGAAGGCTGCCGTCGAAGAGGGCATCGTCGCCGGTGGTGGCGTCGCGCTCATCCAGGCCGGCAAGACCGTCTTCGCGAACCTCGAGCTCTCGGGTGACGAGGCCACCGGTGCGAACATCGTCAAGGTCGCCATCGAGGCTCCGCTCAAGCAGATCGCCCTCAACGCGGGCCTCGAGCCCGGCGTCGTCGCGAACACGGTCGCGGGCCTGCCCGTCGGCCACGGCCTCAACGCCGCGACCGGCGAGTACGGCGACCTGTTCGCCCAGGGGATCATCGACCCCGCCAAGGTGACGCGCTCCGCTCTGCAGAACGCGGCGTCGATCGCCGGTCTGTTCCTGACGACCGAGGTCGTCGTGGCGGACAAGCCCGAGAAGGTCGGCGCTCCGGCGGGCGACCCCACGGGTGGCATGGACTTCTGAGTCCCGCCCGCGGTAGCGAATAGCGAATCGCAGAAAGGCCCCCTCCTTCGGGAGGGGGCCTTTCTCATTGCCGCGTGCGCTCGGCCGAAGTCGAGGTCGAGGTCGGGTCGAGGTCGAGTCGGGCGCCGGGCGCCGGGCGCCGGGCGGCCGGAGGCCGGGGTCAGCGGAACAGCGCGACCGAGGCCTGCTCGGCGTCGGCGTACTGCCGCGCCGCGACGCCGAGGGCGCCGTTGATGCCTGCGAGGGCGTCTTCGACCTGGCGCTGGGTCGCGCGCCACTGATCGACGACGCCCTGGAACGCGATTGCCGCACCGCCCGACCACGTGGACTGCAGATGCGTGAGCTGGGCGAGCATCGACTGCGTCTCGCCCTGGATGCGGTCGATCGTGCCGCGCACCGATCCGGTCGCGGCGTAGACGGCATCGCTGTCGACGGAGAAGACGGCCATGGGAACCTCCTGGAGTCTGGGTTGGAGTGACTCGGGCCAGGCTAGGGAGGCGGGATGCGGGATCCCGCGCCGCGGAAGCGGCTGTGCAGGCGTGAGTGCGGGGCCGCCGCTGGGGAGGAGACGCCGTCAGCGTTGGTCGCGCACGCGCGTGAGCGGCTGCGTCGGAAGGCTCGCGCGGGCCGCCGTGATCGCCTCGCTCGCGAGCGGGAGGGCGACCCGGAAGGTCGCGCCTCCGCCAGGGGTGTCGACGACGTCGACACTGCCGTGCAGGGCCTCGACGATCGACGCGACGATCGACAGGCCCAGGCCCGTCCCGCCCGTTTCGCGGGCGCGCGAGGTGTCGGCGCGCCAGAAGCGCTGGAAGATCTTCTCCTTGATCTGGTCGGGCACACCTTCGCCGTGGTCGACGATCTCGATCCATCCCATCTCGGTCGTGACGTCGATGCCGATGCGCAGCTCGATCGGGGAGTCCTCGCCCGTGAAGCGCCGCGCGTTGCCGAGCAGGTTCGCGACGACCTGGCGGATGCGGTTCTCATCCCCGAGCACGATCGGCGGAGTGTCGGACGACTCTTCCACGCCGAGGTCGACGGGAGCGACGGGCGGGGCCTCGCCGACACCCGACGCCTGGATCGCAGGTACGGGGCGGGGTCGCCGGCGCAGCAGCGAGAGGGTCGCGCCGGCGCGCGACTTCGCCGACGGGCTCGCACCGCCGCGCCGTCCCTTGGGGGCCTCCAGGTTGTGCGGTTCGGGCTCGGACGCCTCCTCGGCGATCGGCGGAGGACCCAAGAGCGTCGTGTCGAGCACCGAGACAGGACGAAGGGGGGATGCCGCGCGGACGTCCATCGCGGCATCCCGCGCGATCGGCCGCAGGTCGACGGGCGCAATCACGACATCGCGGCGCTCGTCGAGCCGGGCGAGGGCGAGGAGGTCCTCGACGAGGAAGCCCATGCGCTTGGCCTCGCTCTCGATGCGGTCCATCGCCTGCGTGACGTCCTCGTCGCCCTCGATCGCGCCCATGCGGTACAGCTCGGCGTAGCCGCGCACCGTCACGAGCGGCGTGCGCAGCTCATGGCTCGCGTCGCCGATGAAGCGGCGCATCTGCCGCACGGTTGAATCGCGCTCGGTGATCGCCGCGTCGACGCGGTCGAGCATCGCATTGATCGCCGTTTTCAGACGTCCGACCTCGGTCTTGATCGGCTCGATGTCGGTCATGCGCTGGCTGAAGTCGCCCGTGGCGATGGTCATCGCCGTCGACTCGACCTGCCCGAGGCTGCGGAACGTGAGGGTCACGAGCCAGCGGGTCAGCAGGGCGCTTGCGACGATCGTGATGAGGGCCAGGATGCTGTAGATGCCGAGGTAGGTCGTCACGACGCGGTTGATCGGCGCGAGGGGCAGTGCGACGACCTGCGAATAGAGCACGGCGGCGCCATCCGGTGGGTAGATGTCGGCGCTCGCGTGGAACACACCCGTGCCGTCGTCGCTCGGGATCTCGAACGGAGTCGTCCCGCGCTCCTGCGTGTGCTGCAGCGTCCGGGTCTCGGGGAAGAGCGGCTGGGGACCGTCCCGGTCGCCACCGGCCGTGATGACACGCGCCCCGTCGGGACCGTAGATCGCGACGGAGTAGTCCGTCACGGCATCCGGCTTCTTCTTGAACGTCGTCACGCCGTCTGTCGTCGTCGTCTCGAGCAGACTGTTCACGGCGACGTCCGACGTCGTCAGCTGCACGAGCTGGTCGTCGAGGCTGATGATGAGCGCGTTGCGGAGGAACGCCATCGTGCCGATGCCGGCGGCGACCAGACCCACGACGAGGAGCGACACGGTGACAGCCGTGACCTTGGCGCGCAGGCTGATGCCGCGCCACCACCCCGTGAGGGCGTCGGACTTCTTCGCCAGGGCGTTCGCCTCCCCGTCGCGGCCGGTCAGGCGGTCTTGCCGGCCTTCAGCATGTAGCCGAAGCCGCGCTTGGTCTGGATGAGGGGCTCCGTCGCGTGCGGATCGATCTTGCGGCGCAGGTAGGAGATGTAGCTCTCGACGATCCCCGCGTCGCCGTTGAAGTCGTACTCCCACACGTGATCGAGGATCTGCGCCTTCGACAGCACGCGGTTGGGATTGAGCATGAGGTAGCGCAGCAGCTTGAACTCGGTCGGGCTGAGGTCGATCGAGACGTCCCCGACGACGACGTCATGCGTGTCCTGGTCCATCGTGAGCTCGCCCGCGCGGATGACCGACTCCTCGTCGGCCTGCATCGTGCGGCGCAGGATCGCCTGGATGCGCGCGACGATCTCGTCGAGCGAGAAAGGCTTCGTGACGTAGTCGTCGCCACCCGCGTTGAGGCCCGTGATCTTGTCCTCGGTCTCGTCCTTCGCAGTGAGGAAGAGGATCGGCGCCGTATAGCCGGCACCCCGCAGACGCTTCGTGACGCTGAACCCGTTCATGTCGGGGAGCATGACGTCGAGGATGATCAGGTCGGGCTCCTCCTCGAGGACGGCCGAGATGGTCTGGGCGCCGTTGGAGACGGCCCGGACCTGGTAGCCCGCGAAGCGCAGGCTCGTGATGAGCAGGTCGCGGATGTTCGGCTCATCGTCGACGACGAGGATACGAGGTGCGGTCATGCCCTCATTATGTCGGCGGAATCGATGGCGGCGCTGGATATCCGGCGGAAGGGGGCCTCGCGCGTCATTCCGACGCGGGCCGCACGCGGACGCAGCAGTGCCCGTCGCGAGGCTCGAGCACGCTCTCGCGCGGGTCGCCCGCGCCCTCCGCCATGCCCCGCACGAGGGCCACGTTCGCTCCGCAGACGAGCGCCGTGTGGGTTGTCGCGAGGGCATGGAAGGGGCAGTTCTGCAGGATCACACCGCCGCCTTCGTCGGCGGTGGGCTCGAATCCGCAGCGCACGAGCGCCGTGTCGAGGTCGGCCGACTCGGCGCCGATCGCCGTACCCACCTCGTGCGCCTGCGTGGCCAGCGCCTCCCGCACAGGGACGTCGTCGCGCTCGGCGCGCTCGATCGCCGAGGCCAGCAGGTCGCCCGCGAGGTCGTAGTGGCGCTCGGGGATGCTGGCCGAGACATCGACGGATGCCGCGGCGTAGAGCTTCGACGGACGGCCCGCACCCGGGCCGCTGCGGCCGGAGAGCCGACGGTACGAGACCGTCACGAGGCCCTCGTCGGCGAGGCGGTCGAGGTGGAACGCGGCAGTGCTGCGGGCGATGCCGACCGCGTCGGCCGCTTCGTCGCGACTCACGGGGCGCTCCGCCGTGAGCAGGTACAGCCGCCGCCGCACGGGGTCTCCGAGCGCTGCGATCGCGGCGATGCGATTGGCGTTCACCATGGGGCGAGTCTATCTCTAAAATCAAGATCCATTGACAAAAGAATCGACCCGGCCTAGCCTCGGCATCAGCAGGCGGAAGGGGATCACCGATGACTCAGTCCAGCGCAGCGCGACTGCACCCGGTCGACGGCGCGATCGACGCCGATCGCGCGCGGTCGGCTGTCGCCGAGCTGCTGCGGGCCCTCGGCCGCGATCTGGACGACGAGCACCTCGGCGACACGCCGCGCCGCGTCGTGGCGGGCCTGCTCGAGCTGCTGGAGCCGCAGCCGTTCGCGATGACGACCTTCCCGAACGATGAGGGCTATCGCGAGCTCGTGCTCGTGCGCGACATCCCGTTCGCGTCGCTCTGTCGCCACCACCTGCTGCCCTTCCGGGGCGTCGCGCACGTCGGCTACCTGCCGGGGGAGCGCATCGTGGGACTCTCGAAGCTCGCCCGCGTCGTCGACTGGTTCGCGCGCGACCTGCAGGTCCAGGAGCGGCTGACGATGCAGATCGCGGAGCATCTCGACGCCGAGCTCGCGCCGCGCGGTGTGGGCGTCGTGCTCTCGGCCGAGCATCTGTGCATGTCGGCGCGCGGCATCCGCGCGCAGGGCACCACGACGGTGACGAGCGCCTTCACGGGCGAGATCGACGATGACGCGGGCCTGCGCGCCCGGTTCATCCGCGCATCCCATGAGGAGGAGACATGGCGCACTTCGTGATCGTCGGCGGCGGGCTCGCCGCAGGCAAGGCCGTCGAACGGCTGCGCAAGGAGGGATTCGCCGGCGAGGTCACGGTGCTCGCCGCGGAGCCGCATCCGCCGTACCAGCGTCCACCGCTCTCGAAGGGCTACCTCGAGGGCAAGGAGGGGACGGATGCCGTCATCCTGCATCCTTCGGAGTGGTACGAGGAGGGCGGGGTCGACCTGCGGACCGGCGTGTCTGCTGCGGCCCTCGACCCCGCGGATCATCGTGTCTCGCTCGACGACGGCACGACCCTCTCGTATGACGCGCTGCTGCTGGCGACGGGATCCTCGCCCCGGCGTCTGCCGCTCGAAGGCGCCGACCTCGAGGGCGTCCGCACACTGCGCACCCTCGACGACTCGAACGCGCTCGCGGAGCAGCTGCGCGGCGGCGGAAAGCGCCTCGTTCTCATCGGATCCGGATGGATCGGCATGGAGGTCGCAGCGACCGCGCGGACCCTCGGCAACGAGGTCACTGTGCTCGAGCGCGACCCCGTTCCGCTCGCGGCGGCCATCGGAGCCGAGATGGGCGCCGTCTTCCGCGATCTGCACCTCGAGAACGGGGTCGACCTGCGCGCGTCCGTCGACGTCGAGGGGATCACGGGTTCGGGGCACGTCGATGGCGTCCGCGTCGGCGGCGAAGTCGTGCCTGCAGACCTCGTCGTGATCGGTGTGGGCGCCGTGCCGAACACGTCGCTCGCCGAGGAGGCGGGCATCCGCGTCGAGGGCGGCATCCTCGCCGACGCGGCCCTGCGCACCGACGCACCCGACGTCTTCGCGGCGGGCGATGTCGCGAACGCGTTCCACCCCGTCGTGCAGCGGCATCTGCGCAGCGAGCACTGGGACAACGCGCTCAAGGCGGGCTCGGTCGCCGCCCGGTCGATGCTCGGGATCGCGGCATCCCACAATTCGATCCCGTACTTCTACACCGACCAGTTCGATCTCGGCATGGAGCTCTCGGGTTACGCACCCCTCATGCGCGATGCGCAGCTCGTGACGCGCGGCGACGTCGCGGGTCGCGAGTTCATCGCGTTCTGGTTCGACGGAGTCCGGGTCGTCGGTGCGATGAACGTCAACGTGTGGGACGTGCAGGATCAGCTCAAGAAGCTCATCCGCGACGCGACGCCCGTCACGGCGGCCGCACTGCGCGATGAGTCCGTCAGCCTCGAGCACCTCGCTGCCTCGTGACGAGCCCGGTGCGCATCGACCATCCCGTCCGGCGGATCGGCGGCCGCGAGATCGACTTCTCGCGGCGCCTCGTCGTCATGGCGATCGTCAACCGCACACCGGATTCGTTCTACGACCGGGGCGCGACGTTCGCGCTCGACGCCGCGATCGCCGCGGGGATGGATGCCGCGGCCGCCGGCGCGGAGATCGTCGACGTCGGCGGCGTCCCGTTCGCGCCCGGCCCCGCCCTGCCGGTCGCAGATGAGATCGCCCGCATCGTCCCGGTCGTGGAGGCGCTGTCGCCGCTCGTCGCGGTGAGCGTCGACACCTTCCATCCCGAAGTCGCGCGCGCCGCGATCGAAGCGGGGGCGGCGATCGTCAACGACACGACGGGGCTGCACGACCCGCGCATGGCCGACGTCGTCGCCGACAGCGACGCGACCGTCGTGATCGCGCACAGTCTCGCGGCGCCCCGGACGCAGCATCCGCTCCCGCACTATGACGACGTCGTGCGGGATGTCGCGGACTTCCTGCGTGCGCGGCGGGACCTCGCGCTCTCGCGCGGCGTGCCGCCCGAGCGCATCGTGCTCGACCCTGGGCACGACCTCAACAAGAGCACCGCGCAGACGCTCGAGCTCACGCGGCGCTTCGGCGAACTGACCGAACTCGGGGGAGTGCTGCTGGTCGCGCTGTCGAACAAGGACTTCATCGGCGAGAGCCTCGACCGCGAGCGCGGGGACCGGCTCGCCGGATCGCTCGCCGCCGCCGCGTGGTGCGCCGCGCACGGAGCGCGGATCTTCCGCGCGCACAACGTCCGCGAGACGGTGGATGCGACGCGCATGATCGAGGCGATCGAGGGTTGGCGCGACCCCGCGTATCAGCGCCACAACGTGCGCCCCGAGGGCAACGACTGAGGCAGGTTCGCGGCCGTCAGGCCGCGCAGGCGCGGAGGGCGGTCGTCAGGCGGCCAGGCAGCCGCGCACCGCGACGGCGACGCTCTCGCGCACGGGGGCGTTCGGGTCGACGCTCAGACGATGGAGGACGATGCCGTCGCCGAACGCCATGAAAGCGCGCACGGCGGTATCCGGATGCTGCGCCCCGAGCGCGACGAGGAGGCTGCGGGACCACGCCGTGAGGCTCTCCCGCTGGGCGCGCAGCGGCGCGAAAAGCGCGGGGTCCGAGGCCGCCTCGAGGAAGAGTGCATACCGCGCTCGCGTGCGGACCGCGTAAGGCCCCGTCAGCTGCTCGACGCCCGCGCTGAACATGTCCACGAACCCGTCGAGGTCGTCGAACGGCTGGGCCAGCGCTGCTCCCAGGTCGCGCGTCTCCTGCTCGGCGATCCACTCGGCGACCCCCGCGAGCAGCGCGGCGCGCGTGCGGAAGTGGTTCGACGTCGATCCGCGGGCGAGGCCTGCCTGCGCATCGACGCGGGCGTGGGTGAGTGCGCGGATCCCCTGTGTGCCGACCAGGTCGACGGCCGCTTCGAGGGCGCGTTCTCGCGTCGTGCTCATCCCGAGGAGCCTACCGCTCGGATTCACTGCAGACGTAGTGACACGCTACTACGAACGTAGTATTCTCTCAGAATGACCGAGATCACCGGCATCCGCTCGCGGACGGTCACAGCGAACGGCCTGCGCATGCACGTGACCGAAGCGGGGGCGGGGGCGCCCATCCTGTTCCTGCACGGATTCCCGCAGAGCTCCCTCGAGTGGGCGCCGGTCATGCAGGCGCTCGCGGGCCGTGCGCACCTCGTCGCTCCCGACCTGCGGGGAGCAGGCGACACGGAAGCGCCTCCCGGCGGATACGACTCGCCGACCGTGCAGCGGGACGTGATCGCTCTTCTCGACGAGCTCGGCCTCGCGCGCGTCGACCTCGTCGGCCACGACTGGGGCGCCCTCGTCGGCTTCGACCTGTGCCTCGAGCATCCGGAGCGGATTCGACGCTTCGTCGCGATCGCCGTGCCGGCGCCCTACTTCCGGATGAATCGGGCGCTCGTCGTCGGCCTCCTGAGGGCGTTCCCGCATCTGTGGTTCCAGTGGGTCACGGCGACACCGGGGCTCGGCCCCCGGCTGCTCTCACGCGGGCGTCAGAGGCTCACGCGGCACATCCTGCGCGTGTCCGAGATCCGCCCGAAGCGGGACGAGGATGCCGCGGCCTACCTGCGAGCCCTGCGCGAGCCGGCGCGCGCCCGCGCGGCGTCGAAGCTGTATCGCGGACTCATCCTCCCGGGCTTCATGAGGGCCCTGAGCGGCGCCTACATCGGTCGCGTTCTGCAGACGCCGACGCTCGTGCTCTTCGGAGCGGACGACGCGCTGCTGCCGAAGGACGCGCTCCATGTCAGCGCGGACGATGCGCCGAACACGACTGTCGAGTTCGTACCGGGCGGCGCCCACTACCTCGTCGACGACAACCCCGAGGAGGTCACGCGGCGGATCGCCGCCTTCCTCCTCGACTGACCCCCGGCCGTGCGGCTCAGGCCGCGGCGACTTGGTCGGCGTCGAGGAGCTGTCGTCTCACCTCGGGTCGAGTTCAGGCCGCGGCGACCTGATCGGCGTCGAGGAGCTGTCGTCTCACCTCAGGTTTCGATCAGGCCGCGGCGACCTGATCGGCGTCGAGGATGGTGTAGCTGTACCCCTGCTCGGCGAGGAACCGCTGGCGGTTCTGCGCGAAGTCCTGGTCGACCGTGTCCCGCGCGATGAGCGTGTAGAAGCTCGCGGTGTGCGCCGACTGCTTCGGTCGCAGCAGGCGTCCGAGGCGCTGGGCCTCCTCCTGGCGCGAGCCGAACGATCCGGAGACCTGGATGGCGACGGATGCCTCGGGCAGGTCGATCGAGAAGTTCGCGACCTTCGACACGACGAGAACTTCGATCTCGCCGACGCGGAACGCCTGGTAGAGCTCCTCGCGCTCGTCGACGGGGGTCGCGCCCGTGATCTTGGGCGCGCCGAGCGCCTCCGAGAGCACGTCGATCTGGTCGAGGTACTGCCCGATCACGAGGATGCGCTCGCCCTTGTGCCGCTCGACGAGGCTGCGGACGACGCCGATCTTCGCGTACGCCGTGGCGGCGAGGCGATATCGGTCTTCATCGGCCGAGGCGGCGTACTCGAGCCGCTCGCCCTCCGGGAGGTCGACGCGCACTTCGTAGCAGGCGGCGGGCGAGATGAAGCCCTGGGCCTCGATCTCCTTCCACGGTGCGTCGAACCGCTTGGGTCCGATGAGGCTGAAGACGTCGCCCTCGCGACCGTCTTCGCGCACGAGCGTCGCGGTGAGGCCGAGGCGGCGGCGCGCCTGCAGGTCGGCTGTGAGCTTGAAGACGGGCGCGGGCAGCAGATGCACCTCGTCGTACACGATGAGACCCCAGTCCAGGGCGTCGAGCAGTGCGAGGTGGGCGTACTGCCCCGCGCGCTTGGCCGTGAGGATCTGGTAGGTCGCGATCGTGACCGGCTTGACCTCTTTGACCTGACCGGAGTACTCGCCGATCTCCTCCGCCGTGAGCGACGTGCGCTTGAGCAGCTCGTCGCGCCACTGCCGCGCGCTCACGGTGTTGGTCACGAGGATGAGGGTCGTCGTCTTGGTGTCAGCCATCGCGGCCGCGCCGACGAGCGTCTTGCCGGCGCCGCAGGGGAGCACGACGACGCCCGACCCGCCGTCCGAGAACTTGTCGACGGCGAGGCGCTGATAGGGGCGCAGGTTCCAGCCGTCTTCCGCGAGTTCGATGGGATGCGGCGTCCCCGGCGTGTAACCGGCGAGATCCTCCGCGGGCCAGCCGATCTTCAGGAGCTCCTGCTTGATGTGCCCGCGCGCCCAGGCGTCGATCTGGAAGGAGTCGGGGGAGGGGCGCCCGATCAGCAGCGGCTGGATGCGCTTGTTCTTCGAGACCTCGGCCAGCACCGCGGCATCCGTCGATCGCAGCACGAGCGCGCCCTCGGCGTCGCGTTCGATGACGAGCCGGCCGTAGCGGCCGACCGTCTCGCGGATGTCGATCGACACCGACGGTGGCACGGGGAAGCGCGACCAGCGGTCGAGCGTCTCGAGCATGTCGTCGGCGTCGTGGCCCGCCGCGCGGGCGTTCCACAGGCCGAGCCGGGTGATGCGGTACGTGTGGATGTGCTCGGGCGCGCGCTCGAGCTCCGCGAAGATCGCGAGCTCGTGGCGTGCGCTCTCGGCGTCCGGATGGGCTACTTCCAGCAGCACAGTCCGGTCGCTCTGCACGATGAGGGGGCCGTCAGCCATAACGGACAAGTCTACCGGCCGGCGTGATGCCGGGCATCGCTGCGCCAGGTCAGGCGGGGCGCACCGTCACGATCGACGAGACCGGGAGCGTGCGCTCGATGTCGGCGCTGCGGTCGCGTCCGCGCAGGCGACCGCCGCCGAGACCCGTGGCCTCGAGCGTGAACGTGCGCTCCTCGCCGCCGGGCAGGCGGACGACGACCTCGATGATCGCGCGCGCCCGCACGGCCTGGTCGAGCTCGCGGCCGAGCCACGCGGCATCCGAGTCGGTGTCGTGCGACTGCCGGAGCCGTGCGATGAGCGGTGCGAACGAGGGCTCGGCGGCGGGCTTTCCGCCGCGCGCGGGGCGCCGTCGCACGATCGGCGTCGACCCGCCGCGCTCGTCGACCGCGACGACGGGGTAGCGGGCGTCGGCGAGCGACCAGTAGACGACGTCCCGCGCCGCACGCGTCACAAGGCTGGACCCGTCGCGCACGAGTCCGAGCGGTCGCAGCGCCTGATCGACCTCGATCGCGTTGAGCAGTCCGCGGTCGGCGCTCTCGATCGAGGTGTTGCCGTGGGCGTCGAGGCCGATGCGCACGAGGCCGTGACGCCCCGCGGTGCTCGTGATGAGGTACTCGAGGGGCTGCGGGATGCCGGTCAGCGACAGCTCGGAGAGGAAGGCGCGCACCGACTCCGCCGTCTCGCCCTCGGACATGCCCGCCACGAGGGATTCGGCCGTGAAGCGATACGTGGATGCCTGCGCCCGCGACTCCCGGACCGCGATGCGCCGCAGCCGCAGGTCGAGAGCGGGCGCGAGGGGCCCCGGCGCGATGGCGGACAGGTCGGCCTGGAGGTAGATCCGGTCGATCTCGGCCGGGAGGAGCTCGGCGAGCGACGCCGCGTCGGCGGGCTCGCCGAGGCGAAGAGTGCGGGCCCACGCCGGTTCGGCGCCCTCAGGCGTCACGAGGCCCCAGCGCTCCGCGAGGCGGCGCGTGCGCGTCGAGATCGCGGGCCACTCGGGATCCAGCGGGTACAGCGAGGGCCACGCGGCGGGCGTGACGAAGCCCCCGCCGGGCGTGCGCAGGCCCGGGCGCAGGGTGTCGCGCAGGCCTTCGACGACGACCGCCCAGCGGCGCGTCGTCGAGGACTGCAGCCACGCGTCCACTCCGTCGCCCGCGATCCACTCGCGTTCCGTCTCGGTGAGGAGGCCGGATGCCGCGGCGGCCGCCACGAGGTCGTCGAGGTCTTCGGGTGACGCGATGGCACCGGCATCCGTCAATCTCTTGCGGTCGGCGGCGCTCACGGGGCCCGCCCCCGTGCGCGAGAGCGGCGTGTGCAGCGTCGCGATCAGCAGGTCGGCGAGAGCGCCGATCGAGGCGAAGGCGCGCTCGGCGGCAGCCGCCGACGCGGAGTGGTCGGCGAGCGAGGGCTCGGAGGGCGCGGCTTCTGCGACGAACGCCTCGGTCGTCCCCGCGCGGGCCGCGGCGACGCGCTCCGCGACTGTCGTGAAGGGCGTGCCCGTCGCGTCGAGCAGTGCGAGGCGCTCGAGCCCCGCGCGCTCGCTGTCGGAGTCTCCGCTCGCGAGTGCCGCGAGCGCACGCCGTGGCAGGCGGACGAGGGCGCGATCGACGGATGCCGGGTCGAGCAGCGCCTCGGCGGCGTCGAAGAAGTCGCTCCACGACGCGTTGGGCGAGACGGAGCGCAACCCGAACGTCCGGGCCAGGGCCGCGTCATCGCGATCCGCCAGCCACGTCGCGAGCGAACGCTCGTCTGTGGTCATCGGGGTGGCCTATGCCCCTTTATTGGCCCGCGCGCGTCGGACGAAGCTCATGATCAGCAGCGCGATGATCAGCACGAAGGCGATCGGCAGGGCGATCAGCGGCAGGACGACGATCATCGGCCAGATGCCGGTGGTGAAGTCGTCGACGCCGAGCGGGCGGGCGAGGATGACAGCGAAGAAGCAGATGATCGAGATGACCGTGATCCCCAGTGCCATGTAGGCCAGGATGCGGTCGATCCGCCTGACCGGAACTTCGGGACCCCCACTGCGCGTGCTCATCCGCATCAGCCTACCCGTTGGCGGGCGTGCCGTAGGCTGGAGGCAGGGCCCACTGGTCCGTCACACCCTGCCCGCCGAGTGCGGGCTTTTCTACAGCGAGGTCATTCCATGCCCACCGGCAAGGTCAGGTTCTACGACGAGGAGAAGGGGTTCGGCTTCATCACGACAGATGACGGCCAGGACGTCTTCCTGCACGCCACTGCCCTCCCCGCAGGCACTCCCGCGCCGAAGCAGGGCGCCCGCCTCGAGTTCGGCGTCGCCGACGGCAAGCGCGGCCTCCAGGCGCTCGCAGTGCGCGTCCTCGAGGCGCCCGTGAGCCTCTCGAAGCGCTCGCGCAAGCCCGCGGACGACATGGCGATCATCGTCGAGGACCTCGTGAAGTTCCTCGACGTCATGGGCGGCGACCTGCGTCGTGGCCACTACCCGAGTGGGGCCAGCGCCAAGAAGGTCGCGGCGATGCTGCGCAAGGTCGCGGATGACCTCGACGCCTGATCCGGTCGAGGCACTCGGCGCCGAGCACCGGCCCGAGGCCGACGACGTCGCGCCCGAGGCCGACGTGTCGGCGTCGGCGTCGACGGAGGGCTCGAACGAGCCTGCCGCCGGCGCGGCGACCGAGGCGTCTGCGGAGCCTGACGTTCCTGCAGAGGCCGCGTCTGCCACGGAGTCGGCAGGGGAGTCGGATGCTTCCGCCGAGCCCACGGCCGAGCGGGACGCCTCTTCGCAGTCGGCAGACCAGCCGGACTCCTCGGCGCCCGCGGCTTCCGCTGAGACGGAGGCCGAGGCTGTCGAGCCCGAGCCCGAGGCCGCGCCTGAGCCGGTCGAGCCTGACGAGCGTCTGCTCGCCGCGCACGACCTCGCGCTCGCGGCGCTGCATGAAGTCACTCCCGCCCACACGGTCGGGGCGCCCGCGGGCTACTCGATCGAGAACGGCGGCGTCGTGTCGCTGCGCTTCGAGAACCTGCTCGCCGGGTATCCGGGCTGGTTCTGGACCGTCAGCGTCGCGCGCGTCGAGGATGCCGATCCCACAGTCCTCGAACTCGAGCTGCTCCCGGGCGGCGGCGCGCTGCTCGCACCCGACTGGGTGCCCTGGGCCGTGCGCCTCGCCGAATACCACGCCGCCCAGGCAGCGCTCGCCGAGGCCGGAGAGGCAGAGTCCGGTGAGATCGACGACGACGAACTCGATGCCGACGACGAACTCGACGACGTCGACGACCTCGACGCGGAGGACTTCGATCGGGACGGCTCGCCGATCCTGCACGCGGGCGACGTCGACGGCGTCGACATCGACGAGCTGGCCGACGTCGTCGGCCTGGCCGCGACGGACGACGAAGGATTCGACGTCGACGACGAGGATGATTCCGACATCGACGATTCCGACTTCGCGGACGAGGATGTCGCCGACGACGAAGACTCCGACGACGAGTCCGATGACGATGACGACGAGGACGACGAGGACGACCAGGACGACGAGGACGACGACTCCGGTCCGTACGACCTCGACCGGTACGAGCGCGACTCCGACTGAGCCTCACGAAGACATGACGAAGGGGTGGATCCCCGCCGCCCGCACTGCGGCGGGGGATCCACCCCTTCGCTTCGTCTCAGCGGTGCTCGACCGCGCGACGATCCGACCCGGCGGCGGCACCGACGGGGTCGGCCACGCGGAAGCGCGCACTGAGCAGCGCCTCCGTGCGGGATGAGGGGCCCACGAGCAGCTCGAACTCGCCCGCCTCGACCAGACGCCGGCCGGCGGCATCCACGATCGTGCATTCCGACGCCGGCAGCGACAACTCGACCGTCGCCCGTTCACCGGGCAGCAGATCGACGTGCCGGTAGGCCTTGAGCTCGCGGTCGGCCCAGCTGACCGAGGTCACGCTGTCGCGTACGTAGACCTGGACGATCTCGTGCGCGGGACGCGTGCCCGTGTTGTGCAGCTCGACGACGGCGTGCACCGAGTCGTCGCTGCCGACCTCGGGGTCGACGACCCTCAGCCGCGAGTACTCCACGCTCGTGTACGTGAGCCCCTCGCCGAAGGCGAAGGCGGGGCTCTGCGTCAGATCGGCGTAGCGGTCGCCGTGCTGGCCGCGGATCTGGTTGTAGTAGATCGGCAGCTGGCCCGCGTGCCGCGCGAACGAGATCGGCAGGCGGCCGCTCGGCTCGATGAGGCCCAGCAGCAGCTCGGCGATCGCCTGCCCCCCGCGCATGCCGGGATTGGCCGCCCACACGAGGGCCGCGGCATCCGTCACCGACGACGGGAGGACGTGCGGCTTCGACGCGAGCAGCACGACGACGAGTGGCGTGCCGGTCGCCGCGAGCGCCTCGAGCAGCGCGAGCTGCCCGCCGACGAGTTCGAGCGTCGCCGTCGAGCGGCCCTCGCCGACGAGCTCGATGCGATCGCCGACGATCGCGACGACATAGTCGGCACCCTCGGCGGCGGCCACTGCCTCGGCGATGAGGTCCGCGTCGGGGGCGCACGGCACGACGACCTGGGGGCGGGGCTGTCCGTCGGGGAAGAAGGCGCCCTCGGGGTCCTGCTCGAGCGTCAGGATGTCGGCGCCGCGCGCGTGGACGATCTGCCAGTCCGCCGGGGCGTGCGCGCGCAGCCCGTCGAGCACCGTCGAGATCAGCTCGCGCGGGTGCCCGTCGGGGATCCAGTCGACCTGCCCCGACGATCCCGCCCAGTCGCCCAGCTGCGTCTGCGCATCGTCGGCGAGGGGGCCGACGACGGCGATGCGGCGGGATCCGGATGCCGCGTCCCGCGCCCGCCCGGAGGCGTCCGCCGTGAGCCCGCCCGCGAACGGCAGGGTGCCGTCATTGCGCAGCAGCACGAGCGACCGGCGGGCGGCCTCGAGGTTGAGGGCCGTGTGCTCGGCCGAGCCGACCGCCGTCGCGATGCGCTCGCGGTCGGGCAGCCGCGGGTCCTCGAAGAGGCCGAACTCGAACTTGAGCAGCAGGATGCGGGTGACGGCGCGATCCAGGTCGTCCTCCGTCATGAGCCCCTGCGCGAGAGCGTCGAGCGCGCCCTGGAAGAACCCGGGCGTCGTCATGATCATGTCGTTGCCCGCGAGCACCGCGGCGGCGGCGGCGTGCGCGTAGTCGGGCTGCACCTTCTGCTCCCACACCATGCGCCCGACGTTGTCCCAGTCGGTGATGAGGGTGCCGGTGTACCCCCACTCGCCGCGCAGCACGTCGTTCAGCAGCCAGTCGTTGACCGTGATGGGCACGCCGTCGGTCGTCTGGTAGCCGAGCATGAAGGTGCGGCATCCCTCTCTCGCAACGCGCTCGAACGGGGGCAGGAACCACGAGCGCAGCTTGCGGCGCGAGATGTCGGCCTCGCTCGCGTCTCGACCGCCCTGCGTCTCGGAGTACCCCGCGAAGTGCTTGGCCGTCGCGAGGATCGCGGTCGGGTCATCGAGCCCGCCGCCCTGGTAGCCGCGCACCATCGCCGAGGCGAGCTCGCCGATGAGGAACGGGTCCTCGCCGAACGTCTCGTCGACACGCCCCCAGCGCAGGTCGCGCGCGACGCACAGCACGGGTGAGAACGTCCAGTGGATGCCGGTGGCCGAGACCTCGACGGCGGTGGCGCGTGCGACGCGCTCTGCGAGGTCGGGATCCCACGCGGCCGCCAGGCCGAGCTGCGTCGGGTAGATCGTCGCACCCTCCCAGAACGAGTGGCCGTGGATGCAGTCCTCCGCGACGAGCAGGGGGATCTGCAGGCGCGTCGAGCGGGTGAGCTCGCGTGCGCGCAGGACCTTCTCGGGGGAGGCGTGAAGGATCGATCCCGCGTGCATCCGTGCGACCTGGTCGTCGAGGTCCTCGCGGGCGTCGAGCTGCAGCATCTGGCCGATCTTCTCCTCGACCGTCATGCGGTGCAGGAGATCGGCGATGCGGTCGGCGACGGGGAGTGCGTCGTCGAGGTAGTTCGGAATGGTCGCGGTGGTCACACGTTCTCCTGGATGTTCACGTCGGTGCGCACGGCGGTGACCGTGTCGTTCACGTTCATGCCCTTCTTCTTCATGGCTCGGGCGCGCTCGCCGGCGGATCGCAGGCGCGGGTTGACGTACTCGTCGATGCCGAAGTTGATGAGCGAGAGTGCGACGCCGATGGTCGCGATGCACAGGCCCGGGGGCATGAACCACCACCATTGGCCCTGGCGGAACGCGCCCTGTGCGCTGGCCCAGTTGAGGATCGTGCCCCAGTTGTAGGTCGTCACCGGGATGATGCCGATGTACGAGAGGGTCGTGAGCCCGATGATCGCGGCCGTGACGGTGCCCACGAAGCTCGCGGCGATGAGCGCCATGAGGTTCGGGAGCATCTCGACCGTGATGATCCGCCGCAGAGGCTCGCCGTTGGCGCGGGCCGCCTGGATGAAGTCCCGACCGCGCAGCGACATCGTCTGGGCGCGCAGCACGCGCGCGCCCCACGCCCAGCCGATGAGGCCCAGCACCCCCGCGATGAGGATGAGGGGCGGGTCCTCGAACATCGACGCCACGATGATGATGAGCGGGATGCCCGGGATCACCAGGAAGACGTTCGTGAGGGCCGAGAGGCCCTCGCCGCGCCACCCGCGCAGGTAGCCCGACAGCACCCCGACGATGATCGCGATGACCGTGGCGATGATCGCCGCGAGGAACCCCACCACGATGACGCCGCGAGTGCCGTGGATGACCTGGCTCAGCACGTCCTCGCCGATGTGCGTCGTGCCCAGCCAGTGCGCCGCCGACGGCGGCTGGAAGCGCGCCGTGTTGTCGACCTTCGTGGGGGAGTACGGGGCCAGCACGTCCGCGAGGATCGCGACGAGCACGAAGAACCCCAGGATCGACAGGCCTGTGATCGACTTCCCGTTGCGGAACATCGCGAAAGCCGCACCCAGCTTCGACCAGAAGGTCGGCTTCCGGGGCGCCCCGCCGGCAGGGGCGGTGCTTCGGACGCTCGCGGTCGCCGGCGCGTTCGCCGGACGGCGCGCGCTCGCCGAGGGCTGCTCTGTGTCGTTGACGATCGTGTTCATGCTCAGGCCTCCGTCTGGCGCGTGCGCGGGTCGAGGAATGCGTAGGCGACGTCGGCGAGGAGGTTCGCCAGGAGCACCGAGAGGGTGATCACGAGGAACACCCCCTGCATGAGGGCGTAGTCCTTCGCGTTCGTGGCGTCGAGCAGGAGCTTGCCGACGCCGGGGTAGCTGAACACGACCTCCATCACGATCGTGCCGCCGACGATGAAGCCGAGCGCGAGCGCGAAGCTCTGGATCTGGGGCAGCACGGCGTTGCGCGCGGCGTAGCGCCACAGCACGCGGTCGTTCGGCATGCCCTTGGCCTGCGCGACGGTGACGTAGTCCTCGTCGAGCACGGTGAGCATCATGTTGCGCATGCCCAGCATCCAGCCGCCGAGCGAGGCCAGGATGATCGTCGCCGCGGGGAGGAAGCCGTGATGGATCACGTCGCCGATGAACTCCCACGACCACTCCGGCACCACTCCGACGCCGTAGGCCTTGCCGATCGGGAACCACCCGAGGGCGACCGAGAACACCGCGATCGCCAGGAGGCCGAGCCAGAAGTAGGGGATCGTGCTGAAGAAGGTCGTGATCGGGATGAGGAGGTCGAGCCGGCTGCCTCGACGCCATCCGACGATCGCGCCGCCGACGGTGCCGATCGTGAATGCGAGGAGCGTCGCGAAGCCGACCAGGGCGACGGTCCAGATGAGGGACTGTCCGACCACCTCGGTCACCGGCCGCATGCCGTGAAGGAGCGAGATGCCGAGATCGCCCTGCAGGAGGTGGCTCCAGTACTCGATGTACTGCTGCCAGAGCGACGTGTCGGCATCGAGCCCGAGCAGGGCGCGCAGCGCCTCGGCCGCCTCGGGCGACACGTTGCGGTTGCGCGCGAGGTACGCGCTCACCGCGTCGCCCTTCATGAGGCGCGGCAGGAAGAAGTTGATCGTGATGGCCGCCCACAGCGTGAACAGGTAGAACAGGGCGCGGTTGCCGAGGAAGCGCCAGGGGACGCGGATGCGGCCCTTGACGGCGCTCGTCGCGGTGGTGCCCGCTTCGATCGCGTCGAAGTCCGCGGGCAGCTGGGGGGCGACAGCGCTCACTTCTCACCTCCGGGGTTGCCTGCTGCGTGCGCGAAGTAGGTGTCGGGATCGGGGGATGCCGCCCGCAGCTCTTGTGTGTACGGGTTCTGGGGACGCAGGATCACGTCGTCGGCGGGACCGCGCTCGACGACGCGCCCCTGGTTGAGCACGAGGATCTCGTCGCTGAAATGGCGCGCGGTCGCGAGGTCGTGCGTGATGTACAGCACACCCAGGCCCTCCTCGCGCTGCAGGTCGGCGAGAAGGTTGAGCACTCCGAGGCGGATCGACACGTCCAGCATCGAGACCGGCTCGTCGGCCACGAGCAGCTTCGGGCGGGATGCGAGCGCCCGGGCGATCGCGACGCGCTGGCGCTGGCCGCCCGAGAGCTCGTGCGGACGGCGGTCGATGACGGTGTCGGCGTCGAGCCTGACTCGGTCGAGGAGACGGCGGACTTCGTCGTCCAGCTGATCCTTCGGCACCACCTGGTGCAGCTGGAGCGGCCGCTGGATGGCGTAGCGGATGGTGTGGTACGGGTTCAGCGATGCGAACGGATCCTGGAAGACCATCCGCAGCTGCTGCCGGTAGCTGCGCAGTCCCTTGCCGCGACGGGGGATCGGCTGGCCGTCGAAGCGGACCTCGCCGCTCGTCGGCCACTCCAGCTGGGTGAGGATCTTCGCGATCGTCGACTTGCCGCTGCCGGACTGGCCGACGAGGCCGATCGTCTGGCCCGAGCGGAGGGTGAAGCTCACGTCGTCGAGCGCCTTGATCTGGCCCGCGCCGCGCACGGCGTAGGCCTTGGTGACGGCGTCGAATTCGAGGACGGTCATCGCCTGACCACCCCTCTGGCTCCGGTGAGTCTGGGGAAGGAAGCCAGCAGCGTCCGGGTGTACTCGTCCTGAGGATCGGTCCAGACGCGCTCGGCGGTGTCGAGCTCGACGATCTCTCCGTCGCGCATGATCGCGAGGCGGTCGCTGATCTCGAGCAGCAGCGGCAGGTCGTGGGTGATGAAGATGACCGAGAATCCGAACTCGTGGCGCAGCTGCGAGATCTGACGCAGGATCTCGCGCTGCACGAGCACATCGAGCGCCGTCGTCGGCTCGTCCATGACCATGAGCTGCGGGCGCAGGGCGAGGGCCATGGCGATCATGACGCGCTGGCGCATGCCGCCGGACAGTTCGTGCGGATACGAGCGATACCGCTGCGCACCGATCTTGACGAGGTCGAGGAGCTCGATAGCCTCCTCGCGCCGCTGTCGGCGCGAGAGGCTCGGGCGGTGGACCTCGAAGACGTCCTCGAGCTGGGACCCGATGGTCGCGACCGGGTTCAGCGAGTTCATCGCCCCCTGGAAGACCATCGAGATCTTGTCCCAGCGGAAGCGGCGCATCTCCTCGGCTTCGAGGCCGTTGATGTCGACGTCCTCGCCGTTCGCGTCGTGGAAGAGAACGGAGCCGCTCGTGATGACCGCGGGCGGCTTGAGGAGGCGCTGGATGCCGTAGGCGAGCGTGGTCTTGCCGCAGCCGCTCTCGCCGGCGAGTCCGAGGATCTCACCGCGCTGGAGTTCGAGGCTGACGTTCTTGACCGCGCGCACGGGGGGATCGACGTCGTAGACGATCGAGAAGTCGTGGACGGAGAGGAGCGGATCTCTCATCGGTGCTGATTCGCTTTCGTGAGGGGTGACATGCGGGCGGGGCGGACGCCTGCGCATCCGCCCCGCCCGCGCTGCGTCATCCGGCGGGCTGCAGCTTGGTCAGGATCTGCACGATCGCCGGCTGGGTCGGGTCGGCCGAGGCGTACAGGTCGCCCTCCGCCGGCCATCCGATGTAATTGCGGGTGTTGAACTCACCCAGGAGCGGGTGCGCACCGAGCGGGATGACGGGGACGTTCTCGACGAACGCCTTCTCGATCACCGCGAGGGCCGCGGATCGGTCGGCATCGGACGACGCGTTCGCGTACGTGTTCAGCGCGTCGGTGACAGCGGGGTCGTCGAAGCGTCCGAAGTTGAAGGCCGCCTTGTCGTCGACGATCCACTTGGGGTCCATCGCCGACGTGTAGAGGCCGTACGCGTTGCCGGTGTCCTCGAGCCAGTGGATGATCGCCTGGAACGTGCCCTCCTGGCGTGCGGCATCCCAACCGCCCCAATCCGGCTGGTCGACCTTGACCTCGATGCCGAGGCCCTCCTTGAGCTCCTCCGCGATCAGCGCCTGCTCGGTGTTCCAGTCGCTCCAGCCCGCGGGGACCGAGATCGAGAACGTGACGGGCTCGCCGTCGGGGTCGACGAGGCTCTCGCCCTCCCACGTGTAGCCGGCGTCGGTCAGGATCGCGCGCGCCTTGTCGACGTCGACCTCGTAGTTCTGACCCGCGTACTCGGGCACGACCTCGTCCTCGAGCAGGGTGCCGAGACCGGTCACGCTCCAGATCGCCTCGCTCGCGCCTTCACGGGCGATGTCGACATAGGCCTGACGGTCGATCGTCCAGGCGAGCGCCTGACGCAGCGCGGGGTCGTTGAACGGCTTGGTCTGCAGGTTCATGAACAGCGTTCCCGCGCCCGCCGTCGGCGACGCGAGGAAGGTGTTGGCGGGATCGGCCGACAGGTAGCTGTCCTGGATCTGCGGGATGAACGCCTGCGCCCAGTCTGCCTCGCCCGTCGCGAGAGCGGTCGTGAGGGCCGCGTTGTCGCCGTATGAGACATAGTGCAGCTCGGGCACGGCCAGCTCGCCGCCCCAGTAGTCGGGGTTCGCCGCGAGGGTGACCGACTCGGTCGTCCACGAGTCGAGCACGTACGGGCCGGTGCCGACGACCTGACCCTCGCCGGTGAGCGGATCGGTGTTCGGGTCGTCGATGTCCTTCCAGATGTGCTCGGGCACGATCTGGAAGTGCAGCACGCGTGCCTGCTGGGTGTACTTCGAGCTGTTGAAGTCGATCGTGACGGTGTCGCCGTCGACCGTGACGCTCTTGATGTCGAGCGCGTTGGTGTCGTTGAGCTTGCCGTCCAGCACCTGGTTGAACGAGAACGCGATGTCGTCCGCGGTGAAGTCCTCGCCGTCGCTCCACTTCACGCCGCTGCGCGCGACGGCGGTGAGCTGCGTGTAGTCGTCGTTCCACTCCACGGATTCTGCGAGCCAGGGCGTGGTACCGAGGTCGCCGGTCGGGTTCACGAGTGCGAGCGACTCGAAGATGACCTTGCCGTACGCGTACTTCGAGGCGGAGGAGTCGCCCAGGTAGGGGTTGTTCGACTCGGTGGTGATGGCGCCGTCGGGCTTCGCGATCGTGAGCGCCGCTCCGGCGGAGTCCGAGTCGTCGCCGCCGCCGCTCGCGCAGCCGGTGAGCACCAGCGCCGCGACGACGCCGACGGCGGCAAGGGTTGTTCTGAGCCTCATTGCTTCTCCTTGATGTGAGCACGACATCGTGTCGCCCGGGGAGGTGACGACGGCGTCGGGGGGTGATTGCTGGAACAACTTACAATCAAGTAAGTAACTTTTGCAACTACTCTGTGGGAACGCCCGGACAGGCCGTGCGTAGACTCACAGGCGGCTGCGGAAACGCACCCGAGACGCCGAGAAGAAGGAGCGCCGAGCGATGACCGCACAGCGTCGGCAACCGCGCTCGCGGCCCGAGACCCTCGCCCGCAGACGCGAGATCCTGGACGCCGCCGTCGAGATCTTCGGCAGCAAGGGATTCACGGGCGGCACGCTCCAGGAGATCGCCGACCAGGTCGGGATGACCCACGCCGGGATCCTGCATCACTTCGGGTCGAAGCACGAACTGCTGCTCGAGGTTCTCCAGCACCGCGACGACACCGACGTCGCCGACCTCGAAGAGCAGCACATCCCCGATGGGATGCCGCTCTTCCGCCACCTCGTGCGCACGGCGTTCGTCAACGCGCACCGGGCCGGAATCGTGCAGACGTTCGTCGTGCTGTCGGCCGAATCCGTGACCCACGACCACCCCGGCCGGGAGTTCTTCGAGAAGCGCTACCGGACGCTCCGGTCGGAGGTCGCGCATGCATTCGCGGTCGTGTGCGCCGAGCGCGGCGTCACGGCGCCCGAGACCATCGCGTTCGCGTCGGCGAGCATCCTCGCCGTCATGGACGGCCTGCAGGTGCAGTGGCTGCTCGAGCCGGACGCCGTGGATCTCGCGCGGGCGACGGAGTTCGCGATCGAGGCGATCGTGACGGCGGTGCTGACGCCGACCCCGTCACCGCTGCGGGACGGGGCCGACGTCGAGGCTCAGCCCAGTCGCTCGACCGTGTAGTCGATGCTCCGGATGAGCTGGCGCACGTCGTCGGGGTCGATCGAGACGAACGTCGCGACGCGCAGCTGGTTGCGGCCGAGCTTGCGGTAGGGCTCGGTGTCGACGATCCCGTTGGCGCGCAGGCTCTTCGCGACGGCGGCGGCGTCGATCGACTCGTCGAAGTCGATCGTCACGACGACGGGAGAGCGGTCGGCGGCGTTCGCGACGAACGGCGTCGCGAAAGCGGATGCCTCGGCCCAGTCGTAGAGCGCCTGCGACGACTCGTGCGTGCGGGCGTCGGCCCACTGCAGTCCGCCGTTGCCGTTGATCCACTCGAGCTGCGAGTCGAGCAGGATGAGCGTCGCGATCGCGGGGGTGTTGAGCGTCTGGTTGAGGCGCGAGTTGTCCACCGCGTTCTTGAGGCTGAGGAACTCGGGGATGTACCGGCCGGACGCGGCGATGCGCTCGATCCGCTCGATCGCGGCGGGCGAGACGGCCGCGAACCACAGTCCGCCGTCCGATCCGAGGTTCTTCTGCGGGGCGAAGTAGTACACATCGGTCTGCGAGACCGAGAAGTCGATGCCGCCCGCGGCGCTCGTCGCGTCGATGACGGTGAGGGCGCCCGCATCCGCGGAGACGCGCGCGATCGATGCGGCGACGCCCGTCGACGTCTCGTTGTGCGGCCACGCGTAGACGTCCACGCCCTCGACGGCCTCCGCCGTCGTGCTCGTGCCGGCGTCGACCTGGCGGACATCGGGGGCTTCGAGCCACGGCGCCTTCGCGGCGGACGCGAACTTGCCGCCGAACTCGCCGAAGACGAGGTTCTGGCTGCGCTTCTCGATGAGACCGAAGGCCGCGGCATCCCAGAACGCCGTCGACCCGCCGTTGCCGAGGATGATCTCGTAGCCGTTCGGGAGGCGCAGGAGGTCGGCGAGACCCGCGCGGACGCGTCCGACGAGCTCCTTCACAGGCGCCTGACGGTGCGACGTGCCGAGGAGCGCCGACGCGGGGCCCGCGAGCGTCTCGAGCTGGGCCGGGCGGACCTTCGACGGGCCGCACCCGAATCGTCCGTCGGCGGGCAGGATCTCACGGGGCAGCAGGACGTGCGACATGCCTCTGATTCTAGGTCGCACGCTCCAGGGCGCCGATCCGTATGACAGCCTCGGTGCCGGGCCGGATTGGTAGGCTGGGGAGCCTGCCCATGCGCTTCGAGGATGCCGAATGACCGACTTGATCGATACCACTGAGATGTATCTGCGCACGATCCTCGAGCTCGAGGAGGAGGGCATCATCCCTCTGCGCGCGCGCATCTCGGAACGCCTCGGCCACTCCGGACCGACGGTCTCGCAGACCGTGGGCCGCATGGAGCGCGACGGGCTCGTCGTCGTGTCCGACGACCGCCGGCTCGAGCTCACCGACGCGGGACGCGGCAAGGCCGTCGACGTCATGCGCAAGCACCGGCTCGCCGAGCGCCTGCTCTCCGACGTCATCGGGCTCGACTGGGCCTACGTGCACGAAGAGGCGTGCCGCTGGGAGCACGTCATGAGCGAGCAGGTCGAGCGTCGCCTCGTGGAGCTGCTGGGGCATCCCACCGAGTCGCCCTACGGCAACCCGATCCCCGGTCTCGACCAGCTCGGCGACATCCCGGCGAAGACCTTCGATCAGGGTGTCGTCGGCCTCGTCCGCCACCTGAACGAGACGGGCGCGCCGGTCGCGGGCACCGTGCGACGGCTCGCCGAGCCCGTGCAGGTCGACCCCGAGCTGCTGCAGCAGCTCAAGGCCGCCGGTGTCGTCCCGGGGGCGAAGGGCGGATTCCGTTACAGCGAGGGCTACGTCCTGGTCGAGATGGACGGCACCGACGAAGCGCTCGAGCTGCCGGTCGAGGTCGCGGCGCACATCTTCCTCGTCGACGAACGGGTCTGACGCGGCGCCATAAGTTGCTCAATGTGACTTATTCGTTATCTTCGGGTAGCCTCGAAGAGTCCACCAGGCGAGAAGCCCGCCGACGGACCCCGTACAGATTGCCTCCCCGGTTCGTCGTCTGCGCGGTGAAGCCTGCATCAAGTGCCCCGAACACCCAGTGCTGACGAGCCAGGCGCCACCGGCGCAGAGGCGCCGGAGGACAGTTTGGCTGAACAGATCGAGACACCGGACGACGACTCGTTGCAGGCGCACCCGACGGGTGTCGCGACGCGCTCCCGTGTGCGCGGCCTCGCGGCACGACGGGCCAAGCCTCGGCGCCCCGCCCGGGTGACCTCCGCCTCGGCGTCTCCGCGTCGAGGGTCTCGACCGCTGCGCAGTCTCGTCATCCTCACGATGGTCGGCGGACTCGTCGCGACCGTCGCCCTTCCGGCCTACGGCGCGTGGCGTGCGCCCGCCGAAGCCGCTGTGACCCTGCAGCAGGTCGCCGCCGACGACGCGCAGTCGCTCGTCGTGGCCTCAGACGCGACGTCAGAAGAGCTCGACCGCGGCGGCTACGCCGCGACGACGCCCGAAGAGATCGCGAAGAAGAAGGCCGAAGAGGCCGCGGCCGCTCGCGCCCGCCAGCTCGCCTCGGCCAAGGCCGCGTCATCCGGCTCCGTCTACAGCATGAATCTGTCGATGACGGCTCCCGGATCCGGCGAAGTGCGCTGGCCCGTCACGAACTTCACGTACAGCTCGATCAACCTGTTCCGCCCGCCGAACCGCCCGAACCACAACGGGTTCGACATGCTCGCCCCTGCCGGCACGCCCATCTTCGCGGCCGCCGCGGGTGTCGTGCGCATCTCGCAGGAGAGCTACAGCGGGTACGGCGTCGCCGTCACGATCGACTCGGTCGTCGGCGGCCAGCAGGTCTCGACGCTCTACGGCCACATGACGTACGGCAGCCGCCAGGTCGTCTCGGGCCAGAGCGTCTCGGCCGGCCAGCTCATCGGCGCCGTCGGCAGCACGGGCTCGTCGACCGCGAACCACCTGCACTTCGAAGTGCGCATCAACGGTGCGCTCGCCGACCCGCTGGCGTGGCTGCAGGCCAACGCGGGCTGATCGCCCGTCACCTCGCGGTGTGAGGCGTATCGGCCGTTCGCCGACACGCCACAGGACGTTCACATCTTGCGAACGGCCGCGTGTTCTTCGCGTGCATTAGCCTGAACCTGACGCTTCGAGAAAGCGGAGGGGAACCGATGGACGCCATGCCACGCATCCGAACCATGGATGCGCTCGGCCTGCTCGTCCTTCGGCATCACACGAGCGGATGCCACGGCCTGACCGTGGCGCCAAGGCGCTGTCTGTAAGACAGCGCCTTTTTTCATGCCCTCCGAGTCCTCGAGCCGTCGCGCAAGGCGGAATGACCGAGAAGCCGTCCCGGCCGTTCGAGAGGATGAGGAATGCGCACTCTGGTGCTGAACGCGGGCTATGAGCCGCTCGCGATCGTGTCGTTCAAACGGGCCATCGTGCTCGTCATGAACGAGAAGGCCACCGTCATCGAACACATCGACGGTGAGCCCGTCTGGGGCACGAGACAGGCGTACGACAGACCCGCGGTCATCATCCTGACGCGCTACGTGCGCGTGCCGGGCGGGCGCCACATCCCCGTGACGCGCCGCGGAGTGCTGCGCCGCGACAGCCACCGCTGCGGCTACTGCGGAAAGGCGGCCTCGACGATCGACCACATCCAGCCCCGCTCGCGCGGTGGAGGGGACTCGTGGGAGAACCTCGTGGCGTGCTGCCTGCGCTGCAACAACGTCAAGGGCGATCGCACGCCGCAGGAGATGGGGTGGGAGCTGCAGTTCGCTCCGCGCCCGCCGCGCGGCGCGCAGTGGACGGTGCGCGGCACGGATCGCACGGACCCCCGCTGGGAGCCGTACCTCGAGCTCGCCGCGTAGCGCCGAGTTCGCGGTGCCGGGCCGGTGCTCGGACTGACGCGGATCCGCGGCTCGCTGCGATGTCGTCGCGCCTTCGGTGACGCGGATCCGCGGCATCCGTCGCTGTTCTCGGCGTGTCATCAGCGGGCCGGCGGGCGCTCGTCGAGGATCGCGAGCCAGCGTGTGAGGATCGGCTCCAAGGCGGCGACGTCGTCCGGGCCGAGCGAGTCGAGCAGACGATGCTCGTTGGCGATGTGTGCCGTGAACGCGGTGTCGATGAGCGTCTTGCCGGCGGGGGTGAGGCGGACGAGACGTCTGCGGGCATCGGATGCTTCGGCCCGCCGTTCGACGAGACCGCGGGCGATCAGCCGGTCGACGCGCTTGGTGAGTCCGCCCGTGGTAACGAGGGTGTGGTCGGCGAGCTCGCCCGCGAGTCGCTCGTAGGGCTCGCCCGCGCGGCGCAGGGTGGCGAGGACGTCGAAGTCTCCCTCGCTGAGTCCGTGCGCGGCGTAGACATCGGTGAGACGCGAGGTGAGTTCGAGCGCGACGCGATGGAGGCGGCCGATGACGCCCTGTGGCGACACATCGAGGTCGGGTCGCTCGCGGCGCCACGCGGCCTGCAGCTGCGCGATGCGGTCTTCGTCCTGCGTCATGGATCGATCATAGGTGCAGATATCTTCCCAGTAAGATAAAGTATCTTCCGTGGAAGAGAATCGATGGCGTGCCGTGCTCATCACCGTGATCGCGCCCATCGCGTGGGGGAGCACCTACGTCGTGACGCGGCACCTGCTCCCGCCCGACGCGCCGCTGTGGGGTGGAGTGCTGCGCGCTCTTCCCGCGGGACTGCTAGTGCTGCTCATCGCGCGCCGCCTGCCGCACGGCGCGTGGTGGTGGCGATCGATCGTGCTCGGCGTGCTCAACGTCGGCGGATTCTTCGTCCTCGTGTACATCGCGGGGCAGCGCCTGCCCTCGAGCCTCGCGGCGACCGTCATGTCGACGTCGGCGGTCTCGATCATGCTCTTCGCATGGCTCCTGATGCGACAGCGTCCGCGACTCGCGGCCGTCGCCGGGGCTGCCGTGGGACTTCTCGGCGTCGGGGTCCTCCTCGGCTTCGATCCGGGCGGGGTCGACGGCTGGGGGGTCGCGGCATCCCTCGGCGCCATGGTGTCGTCCTCGATCGGATTCGTGCTCACCGCCCGCTGGGGCTCCGACGTGCCGGCCCTGCCGATGGCGTCGTGGCAGCTGCTTGCGGGATCGCTTGTGCTGCTGCCCGTCGCGCTGCTCGTCGAGGGCGCGCCTCCCGCTCCCTCGCCGTCGAGCACTACCGGTTTCGCGTACGTCGCGATCGTGGGCACGGCGGTCGCGTACGTCGCGTGGTTCACGGGGCTGCGGCGGCTGCCCGCCGAGACGGTGGGAGTCGTGGGGCTGCTCAATCCCGTCACGGGAGTCGTGCTCGGCGTCGCGATCGCGGGCGAGGCCTTCGGCGTCGTGCAGGCAGTGGGCGTCGCGCTCGTGCTCGCCGGGGTGGCCGCGGGCGCCGTCGCACCGCGTCGCGCTGGCGTCGGGCGGCGTGCCGTCGCGCGGCGGGGTGCCGTCGGGACGCGCGGTGCCCACGAGCGGCGAGGTGTTCACGCTCGGGCGGGCAGAACGGCAGTCGCGCGACGATCCGCGGCGGTCGAGGCCTGGCCCACGCGCCCCGAGGCTCGCGGCACCGCGTCAGCGGTGCCGGGAGGGGGCGTGGGGACCTTCCGCGCTTCCGCCCTGTGATGTGATGGACGGATGACCCGAGCCCTCATCGTCATCGACATGCAGCGCGGCTTCGACGACCTCGCCTTCTGGGGTCAGACCGCCAATCCCGAGTGCGAGGCGAACGTCGCCGCGCTCATCGCGGAGTGGTCGGCGGCGGGTGAGCCGATCGTCGTCGTGCGGCACGACTCCGCGTTGCCCGGCTCGCCGCTGCATCCCGATGCGCCCGGCAACGCCCTCGTCGACGCGGTCGCGGCAGCCTCGGCGTCGCTCGTCGTCGCGAAGAACGTCAACTCCGCGTTCTACGGCGACCCCAATCTGCACGCGTGGCTGAGCGAACAGGGGATCGGCGAGCTCGTGATCTGCGGCATCCAGACCAACATGTGCGTCGAGACGACGGCGCGCATGGCGGGCAATCTCGGCTACGACACGACTGTCGTGCTCGATGCGACGCGCACGTTCGATCTCGTCGCGGAGGTCGCGGGCCTCGGCACCGTGACCCGCACGGCCTCCGAGCTCATGGCGGGCGCGGCGCTCGTCCTGCAGGGCGGCGGGTTCGCGCGCATCGCGACGACGGCGGAGGTCATCGGCTGAGTTCCGCTCCACCCTGCGATGTCGGAGGGTGGAGATAAGTTCGATCCCATCATTGAACGAATAGAACATGTGTTCTATTCTGTGGAGGTGAGGGCGATCGTGCGGAACGAGGCGCTCCGGCAGGAGCAGGGTGGCGAGGTGTCGCGCCTGCGCGCTCAGCTCGAGCGCGTGCAGGGCCGGCGGCTCGATGCGCCTGTGCTGCCCACGCACCCGGCTTTCGCGTCGCTGCTGCCCGGCGGCGGGCTGCGCGCGGGGTCTGCCTACGCCCTCAAGCGGTCGGCGTCGCTCCTGCTCGCTCTGATGTCTCGTCCATCGCAGGACGGGTCGTGGTGCGCCGCGATCGGCATGCCCGAGCTCGGCGCCGAGGCCGCCGAGTCGCTCGGCGTCGATCTGAGCAGACTCGTGCTCGTGCCCGATCCCGGGCCGCGATGGCTCGCGGTCGTGGCGACGATCGCCGAGGTTGCGCCCGTCGTGGCGGTGCGTCCGCCGGGTCGAGCCGCCGACGCCGAAGTCTCACGGCTCGCGGCGCGGCTGCGCGACCGCGGGACGGTGCTGCTCGTGCAGGGGCCGTGGCCACAGGCCGAGGCGATGCTCGAGGTGAGCGACCCCGAATGGAGCGGGCTCGGCAACGGACACGGCTATCTCGAGAGCCGTGCCGTGACGGTCACGTCGTCGAGCAGACGATGGCCGAGAGAACGACGGGAGCGGATGCTGCTGCCCGGGCCGCATGGCGAGGTGGCGCTCGTCCTGCCCTCGGTCGTGGCTCTCCCTGCCGCCGATTCCCAACCCCCGGTCGTTGAGCGCCCTCCGGCAAGCTCAGGAATCGCGGTTCTACGAGACGAAACGCCCGAGCCCTCCGCGCAGCCGCGGGAGCCGCGCTCTGTCACTCCGGTCCGGGACGTCGTGCCCGCTCCCGCGGCGCAGGAGGAGTTCGACGAGCGTCTGCGCCGGGCGATGCGCGTGCTCGAGGCGGTGGGCTGACATGCGTGCCGACGCGCCTGTGCGCAGCCTCGTCCTGTGGTTCCCGGACTGGCCGGTCACGGCCCTCGCCCGCGAAGGCGCCGTCGACCCGTCCGCGCCGGTCGCCGTGTTCGAGCGGAACGAGGTCGTCGCATGCTCCGCGGCGGCGCGCGCGAACGGCGTCCGCCGCGGGCAGCGCCGCCGCGATGCGCAGGCGCGGTGCCCGGGGCTCGCGGTGATCGCAGCCGATGCGATGCGCGATCACCGCGTCTTCTCGCCCGTCGTCGCGCGCATCGAGGAGCGCGCGCCGGGCATCCAGATCGTGCGCGCGGGACTGTGCGCGATCAAGGCGCGAGGCCCCGCCCGCTACTACGGCGGCGAGGTCGAGGCGGCCTGTGTGCTGCTCGAGTCGCTCAGCGAGTTCGGCATCGAGACGGCGCGCGCCGGCGTGGCCGACGGTCCGTTCACCGCCGAGCAGGCGGCGCGCGCGGGGACGCGCCCCGACGATCCGGTGTGCGTCGTGCCGACGGGCGAGGCGGCGGGCTTCCTCGCGCCGCTGCCGATCGGCCTGCTCGACGACGTCTCGCTCGGCGGTGGGGCGGAATTCGCGGGGCTCCTCGCGCGACTGGGCGTGCAGACGCTGGGGGAGTTCGCCGCGCTCGATCCCGAGCGCGTGCACGAGCGATTCGCCGAGCGCGGCATGCGCCTGCACGCGCTGGCCTCAGGGCGCGACCCGCGCGCCGTCGATCCGCGCACGCCGCCGCCCGAGCTGCAGCGCGAGGTCGCGTTCGAGCCGCCGCTCGAAATCGCCGATCAGGTCGCGTTCGGCATGCGACTGGCCGCCGACGACTTCATCGCGGGGCTCGGAGCGATCGACCTCGTCTGCACCGAGCTGCGCGTCGAGCTCACGGGTGACCGCGGTGAGCGCAGCGAGCGGGTGTGGCTGCATCCCGGCTCGTTCGACGCGGCGGCGGTCGTCGACCGCGTGCGGTGGCAGCTGGGCGAAGACGCCGAGGGCCTGCGCAGCGGGGTCTCGCACGTGCGGATCTCTCCCGAGGCGGTGGATGCGGCATCCCATCATGCGCCCGCGATCTTCGGCGCCGGTCCCGAAGAGCGCGTACACCACGCCCTCTCGCGTGTGCAGGCGATGCTCGGGCATCGCGGCGTCCTGACGCCCGCCGTCGGCGGAGGGCGATGGCTCGCCGAGCGGCAGGTGCTCGTGCCGTGGGGCGATCGCGCCGTGCTCGCGAAGGAACGCGCGCGGCCGTGGCCGGGGAGCCTGCCCGACCCGCTGCCCGCGTCGGTGTTCGCCGAGCCTCCGCGGGTCGAGGTGACCTCGAGCGTCGGCGGCCTCGTCGCGGTCGACGAGCGTGGGCGAGTCACAGCGCACCCCGCCGTCCTCACCGAGGGCGGTCGTCGCCGCGCGATCGCGCAGTGGGCGGGGCCGTGGCCCATCAGCGAGAGGGGATGGGATGCCGCGCGCGCCCGTCGCTCACACCGATTCCAGGTCGTCGACGCCGACGATGTCGCGTGGCTGCTCGTCTGCGAGGCCGGCCGCTGGAGCGCGGAGGCCCGCTATGACTAGGCGAGGCGCCTGATGGGCTTCGACAATCCCTCCGTGCCGTGGTCCGAGATGGAGCGGCTGCTCAGCGACCGCCGCCGTCCCGACCACGTCCCCGCCGGAGCAGACGGCGGCGACAGCCCCGCGTGGTCGCGCAAGCGGGGCAAGTACGTCGCACCCGAGATCGTGCGTCCGACCGACGCCGTGCCCTACGCCGAGCTTCACGTGCATTCGACCTACTCCTTCCTCGACGGCGCATCCTCGCCCGAAGAGCTCGCCGAAGAGGCCGAGCGGCTCGGCCTGCACGCGCTCGCGATCACTGATCATGACGGCTTCTACGGCATCGTGCGCCTGGCCGAAGCCGCCGAATCGCTCCAGGTCAAGACGGTGTTCGGCGCAGAGCTCTCGCTCGAGCTGCCCGAGCCGCAGAACGGTGAGCCCGATCCCGTCGGCCGGCATCTGCTCGTCCTCGCGCGCGGAGAAGAGGGCTACCACCATCTCGCGGCAGCCCTCACCCACGCGCAGCTGCAGGGAGCTGAGAAGGGCAGGCCGCTCTACGACCTCGATGAGCTCGCGATGCAGGCGGGGGAGCAGTGGGCGGTGCTGACGGGATGCCGCAAGGGCGCCGTGCGGCACGCGCTCGCCTCCGACGGTCCTGCGGCGGCGGCGCGTGAGCTCGACCGGCTCGTCGCCCTGTTCGGACGGGACACCGTCAACGTCGAGCTCATCGACCACGGCAATCCGCTCGACACGCGCCACAACGACGTGCTCGCGGGGCTCGCCGCCGAGCGCGGCCTGCCGCTGCTCGCGACGAACAACGTGCACTACGCCGTTCCCGAGCGCGAGCATCTCGCGGCGGCGATCGCGGCCGTGCGGGCGAACCGCGGGATGGACGAGCTCGACGGCTGGCTTCCCGCGCACGCGGGGGCGCACCTGCGTTCGGGGGCCGAGATGGCGGAGCGCTTCGCGCGGTACCCGGGGGCGGTCGCACGCACCGTGACGCTCGCCGACGAGCTCGCCTTCCCGCTGCGCAAGGCGAAGCCCGCGCTCCCCAAGCAGGAGGTGCCCGACGGCCACACGCCCATGACGTGGCTGCGGCATCTCGTGTGGGAGGCGGTGCCGCGCAAGTACCCAGACCTCACGAAGGAGCAGGGCGAGCGCATCGACCGAGAGCTCGGCGTCATCGAGATGAAGGACTTCCCGGGCTACTTCCTGATCGTCTACGGCATCGTGCAAGAGGCGCGGCGGCGCGGCATCCTGTGCCAGGGTCGCGGGTCTGCGGCCAACAGCGCCGTCTGCTACCTGCTCGACATCACGGCGGTCGACTCGATCGCCTATGACCTGCCGTTCGAGCGCTTCCTGTCGAGCCTGCGCGACGAAGAGCCCGACATCGACGTCGACTTCGACTCGGACCGCCGCGAAGAGATCATCCAGTGGGTCTACGGCACCTACGGACGCGAACGGGCCGCGCAGGTCGCGAACGTCATCCAGTACCGGCCGAAGAACGCCGTGCGCGACATGGCGAAGGCCCTCGGCCATTCGCCGGGGCAGCAGGACGCGTGGTCCAAGCAGGTCGAGCAATGGGGCGCTTCCCTGTCGACCGGGCCGCAGCACGACATCCCGGATCAGGTCATCGAGTACGCGACCGAGCTGCTGAAGGCGCCGAGACATCTCGGCATCCATTCCGGCGGCATGGTGCTGACCGACCGCCCGGTCGGCGAGGTCGTGCCGATCGAGCACGCGCGCATGGAGAACCGCACGATCATCCAGTGGGACAAAGATGACGCCGCCTGGATGGGGCTCGTCAAGTTCGACCTGCTGGGACTCGGGATGCTCGCGGCCCTGCAGTACTGCTTCGACATGGTCCGCGACTCGACGGGGGAGGACTGGGAGCTCGCCACGATCCCGAAGGAAGAGAAGGCCGTCTACGACATGCTGTGCCGTGCCGATTCGATCGGCGTGTTCCAGGTCGAGTCGCGCGCGCAGATGGGACTGCTGCCGAGGCTGCAGCCTCGGCGCTTCTACGACCTCGTCGTGCAGATCGCCCTCATCCGTCCGGGGCCCATCCAGGGCGGCGCCGTGCACCCGTTCGTGCGGCGCAAGCTGGGGCGCGAGCCGATCACGTATGCCCACGAGAAGCTCGAGCCCGTGCTCGAGCGCACGCTCGGCATCCCGGTCTTCCAGGAGCAGCTCATGCAGATGGCCGTCGCCGTCGGCGAGGTGAGCGGCGAGGACGCCGACCAGCTGCGCCGTGCGATGGGTTCGAAGCGCGGGGTGGAGCGCATCGATTCGCTGCGCGAGAAGCTCTATGCGGGGATGGAGAGCAATGGGCTCGTCGGCCAGGAGGCCGACGACATCTACGCCAAGATCCAGGCGTTCGCGAACTTCGGCTTCGCCGAGTCGCACTCGCTGTCGTTCGCGCTGCTCGTCTACGCGAGCTCGTGGATCAAGCTCCACTATCCCGGCGCGTTCCTCGCGGGGCTGCTGCGCGCGCAGCCGATGGGCTTCTACTCGCCCGCGACGCTCACCGCCGACGCGCGCCGGCACGGTGTCGAGGTGCTGCGCCCCGACCTGCTGCTCTCCAACGCCGAGGCGACCCTCGAGCGGGCGGTTCGGGAGGAGATGACGCCTGCGGAGGATGCTGAGTCCTCCGGCGGCCCTCCGAAACGGTCATCTCCTCCCGAAGCGCCCGCACCGGCGCTGGCCGGCCTCGACTCCTGCCTCGCCCGCCACCAGCCGCCCGTCGGCGACTTCGACCGCACCGCCCCCGACGAGTCCGCCGCCCACCGCCGCGACGGCGCCTTCGCCGTGCGGCTCGGTCTCGCGGGGGTCAAGGGCATCGGCTCGGCCGCCGCCGAGCGCATCGTCGCCGAGCGTGAGAGCGGGGGAGCCTTCCGCGACCTGCGGGATCTCGTGCGGCGCACGGGGGTGACCGCAGTACAAGTCGAGTCGCTCGCGACCGCGGGCGCCTTCGACTGCTTCGGCCTCACGCGCCGCGAGGCGATCTGGCTCGCGGGTTCCGCCGCGCAGGACCGCGCCGAATATCTCCCCGACACGCTCGTCGCGGTGCAGCCGCCGCTCTTCCCCGATCCGACGAGCTACGAGCGACTCGCCGCCGACCTGTGGGCGACGGGCGTCTCGACCGACGACCATCCCCTGACCCACTACCGCTCAGGGCTCGACGCCCGCGGGGTTCTCACGTCCCACGAGCTGCACACGCACGAGAGCGGCCGACGCGTCGAGGTCGCGGGACTCGTCACGCACCGGCAGCGGCCGGCGACGGCATCCGGTGTCACGTTCTTGAATCTCGAGGACGAGCACGGACTCGTCAACGTGATCTGCTCGGTAGGGGTCTGGAACCGCTATCGCAGGGTCGTGCGTGATTCACCGGCGCTCATCGTGCGCGGGATGCTGGAGCGCTCGGTCGAGGGCGTCACCAACCTGCTCGCGGACAGCTTCGAAGACCTGCGCGTGGGCGTCGATCATCGATCGCGGGACTTCCGCTGATGGCGCGGGCCCCGCCGGTCAGGAGAGCGTCAGACCTGCGACCTCGAGCCAGAGGAAGGCGGCGACGACGAAGAGCAGACCCGTGTAGACAAGGTCTTCGATCCAGTCGATCAGGGCGGGTTTGCGCTCGAGCATGATCACGGGGTTGTAGTAGACCACCGAGATCACGACCATGAGGACTGAGAAGACGAGGCCGACCCACGCGGCGCCCGGCACTCCCGCGAGCAGCAGCACGATCACGACCGCCACGACGACGTAGAGCCACAGATTCCAGATCAGGAACGCGCGCCACGAGTCGTGCCGCGACGTGCCGGCCTTCGCGCTCGCGCGCCACAGTTCGTAGACGAGCGAGATCGCGAAGCCGACGATCAGCACCCATGCGGACAGCGTCTCGAGCAGAGTCGGATGCACACTAACCCCCAGGTCACGTGAAGCGATGCTTCATCGTGGCGGTCGACAGCGCTGGGTAGTCTGATCGACACGCCGCCGACGGATGCGTCGCCAAGCGGCCTGCTCCACACTGTTCCTGTGAGAGCCGTCGTCTACGACCGATACGGGCCGCCGTCCGGCCTGCGGGTGGAGGACGTCCCGACTCCGACCCCGGGCCCGGGTGAGGTGCTCGTCGAGGTCGTCGCGACCAGCGTGAACCTGAGCGACTGGGAGGGGCTGCACGGCAGTCCCGCATACGCGCGCATCGGCGGGCTCAGCCGCCCGCGTCGGCGGATCCTCGGGTCCGACATCGCGGGGCGCATCGCCGCCGTGGGCGCCGGCGTCTCGGACTTCCGCGTCGGCGACGAGGTCTACGGCGACAATCTCGCCCGGCAGGGCGGCTTCGCGGAGTATGCCGTCGCACCCGTCCATGCGCTCGCCCGTAAGCCGTCCGCGCTCTCCTTCGCAGAGGCATCCACGATCCCGCAGTCCGGCACGATCGCCACACAGGCGGTTGCCCGCGCGAGGGCGGGGGAGCGGATGCTGGTCAACGGCGCCGGCGGAGGCACCGGCATGTTCGCGATCCAGCTGGCCGCGGCATCCGGAATCCACATCACCGCCGTCGACAACGCGGGCAAGCTCGATTTCATGCGCGGACTGGGCGCCGACGAGGTGATCGACTACCGCACGCAGGACTTCACGCGCACCGGGCCCTATGACGTCATCGTCGACCTCGTCGCGCAGCGGTCGGTGTCCGATCTCCGCCGCGCGCTCGCGGTGGGCGGCCGCTACCTCATGGTCGGCGGCACGGTGCGAACGCTGCTGCGCATCGCGACCGTGGGAGCCCTCGCCGGGCTGGCCACGCGGCGGCGCATGGGCATCCTCATGGTGCAACAGGGTCCCTCGCGCTTCGCGGCCGTCGCCGACCGCTGCGTCGCCGGCGACGTGCGTATCCACATCGACCGGCGATTCCCGCTCGAAAAGACCGCCGAGGCCCTCACCCACCACGGCGAGGGCCGCGGCCTCGGCAAGGTGGTCGTCGCGGTTCGCGACGAGTAGGCCTGCGCGTGGCGGGGCGATCGAGGCTGTCGCCGTAGACTGGATGCCGCCAGCCTCTGTAGCTCAATGGAAGAGCAGTTCCGTCCTAAGGAAACGGTTGGGGGTTCGAGTCCCTCCAGGGGCACAGTCTTTTTTAGCTTCTGACCAGGGATTCCTTCTGTGGTCAGACCACTCAAATTGTGCTTTTGGCCGCTTTTTGGCCGCATTTGAGAATGCTATGAGCCCAAATCGAGGCTGATTCGAGTGCCTTCGAGAGGCTTCGTTTGGCGTCTCAAACCGCCGAAATCGAGCACTCCGAGCGGTTCGCGGCCGGACGAAAAACTGAGCAATGTGCTCTACGGTTGGTGCGGACGGGCGTAGCGAGTCTGCGGACCCGCCGGCAACGCCACCAGCCGCATCGCGTCATTCAGTCGCGCCGCGACGGCATCCAGATCGTCGTCGAAAAGATCGGCGTAGGTGTCGAGTGTCATCGCCGCTGACGCGTGTCCCAGCATCCGCTGCACCGCCTTCACGTTGGCGCCGGAGCTGATCGCGAGCGATGCGGCGGTGTGACGGAGGTCGTGCGGCGTAAGCCGGGGAATCGATGGGTCGACTGCCTGAGCGCGCTTCACCGCGTTGGCGAACCAACCCTGGCTGCCGGAGTTACGCATGTGGTTGACGCCGTCGCCGAAGAGCAATCCTTCCGGGCCCTTGCCGGCGCAAGCCTGCTCGATCATCGAAGCGAGACGTTCCGGGTAAGGGACCGAGCGCTTCTCGTGAGTTTTCGGCGTGCCGACGTGAATCTCGTAGGAGATCATGACGGCGTTCTCCTCGATGACGAAGCGTCGACGCAGCCGGTTGACGCTGCGCACTCGCAGTCCCGTGGCCTCGCCCCATCGCAGGCCGGTGTACGCCAGCGTCAGGACCATGGTTGGATGCGCCGAGCACGCCGCCAGTGTCGTGACCTGGTCGTGCGAGAGGTAGACACGACGCTTGCCCGGACCGTTCCGAGGGAGATTGCGGATATGGCGGGCGGGGTTGTTCGTGAGGC
Organism: Microbacterium sp. SS28; assembly: GCF_022761035.1. Classification (GTDB taxonomy): domain Bacteria; phylum Actinomycetota; class Actinomycetes; order Actinomycetales; family Microbacteriaceae; genus Microbacterium. Next base: position 396,708 of record NZ_JAKWJP010000001.1, on the reverse strand, counting down.
GACGATCGTCGATGGCGACATCGAGGATGCCGGCGAGGACTCCCAAGGCGCGAAGAACGACGGTGCGCGACTTCCGAGTTGCGAGTTCTGACACCCAATCCTGCACTTCAGAACGGCGGATCGAGGAGATCTCCCTATGAGCCCAGATCGGAGCGACATGGTTCCTCCAGGCCTGCTCGAGCGTCACGCAGTAGGAGGGCTTCGACATCGGCGGTTGCTTGGACCGCAGCCAACTGTCGGCGAACATCTGGACCGGCACCCGCGACGAGGACGGGTCGATGTACTCGCCCTTCGACTTGGACATTGTGACCATGGAGAGGTACAACTTGGCCTCGCGCATCGTCGTGAAGCCGCGCTTCTGCGCCTCGGTGTGATCCGGCTTTCGGTAGCGCACGCGGTAGCGACGCCCGCTCACCGTTTCGTACGGGGAGATTGTGCCCATCTCGACCTCCGCTCGTGACGGTTGACGCTCAGTCTCCGCCCAGTGTCGGACACGAGTCGAGGGCCGTCAACGCAGCTGGCAGAAGATGTGGATAGATGGCGGAAGACGTCGCCAACTGGCGTTGTGGTGGAGGGCGTCTCCCTCCGAAGCCGAGAGTTTAGCGATCGGTCGTGACTCCGTTCTCACCCGCTCACTCTTTGCAGACTCCGCGCTGGCGCGCTCCGCTTAGCAACCCTTCGCGGGCGCGCACTGCATCGCGCCCGAGCGCTATGGAGGCTGATTGTCGGAGCGGCGGGTCGTGTGTTCGGTCGACCGCATGGTGAGTGCTTCATACCAGGGCCCCGAGACCGATACGCTGCGGCTATGGACCCCACAACTCCGGCGCTGCTGGCGCTGGAGGCCGGTGTAAGCCAGAAGCGGGTGCGGGACATTCTTCGCGATCTCTACGGCACTCTGCCGGCGGACACGACTCGTTGGGTGCTTGACGATCTCCAGGCCGAAGAGGTGCGATCGAGGCTCGCAGCGGTCGATCGTTCACCCGGCGAGTGGGCGCTCGAGGTCGGCGACACGGTGCGCCGCAAGCAGCTCCACCGTCAGTACGGCGGTGGGCAACAGGGAGGGATCTCCTCATCGAGCCGCACCTCCGACATCTTCATCTTCACGAACCCCGCGCGCGGATCGCGCTACGGGTACGACCTTCACGAAGGACTCCAGCCCGACGGGAGTTTCGCGTATACGGGTGAGGGCCAGTCGGGGAATCAAGCGTTCACCCGCGGGAACAAGTCACTCCTGAATGCTGCTGACGAGGGCCGCATGATTCGCGTCTTCAATGCTCAACCTCCGTACGCCACGTACGTCGGAGCCTTCACGACGGGCGATCCCGTCTGCGCTTTCCACGAGATACCGGGCGCCGACGGTCATCAGAGACGCGCCATCATCTTCAACCTCGTGCCGCTCGACGCTAACGCCACGCTGCTCGCTCCCAACCCTGGCCAGCTTCGGCTGCTCAAACCTCAGATTGGGCGGTGGGACCCGCCCGATGCGTCCGACATCAACGTGATCGTCGACGCGACAGAGCTCCCTCCAGGTGATCGTGTCGTCTCGCGTCAGGAGTTCCAACTTCAGGCAGACTTCGGATCGTGGCTCATCGAGCGCGGTACGCCACCTAGCAGGCTGCGGCTCCCAGTCGCCGGAGCGATTATCGAGCCTGACCTATATGTCCAAGACGAGGGGTGGGTGGTTGAGGCGAAGAAGTCCACAGGACGCGAGTACGTCCGCATGGCCATTGGCCAGGTGCTGGACTACACCCACAACGCCCGCACGTTCGACGCCGAGGCGAGGCCGATGATTCTCCTGCCAGGACGGGTGGACGCTGACCTGCAAGAGCTGACGGCGGACCTCGGCATCACAGTCGCTTCGCGCGACGGGGACGGATTCGAGCTAGCTCTGCCCTAGCTGTCCGCTGCCCGCTGCAGCGAACACCATTCGGGCTGCGGGGATGTCGGCCGGAGCCCAGTCGAGTTCCTCGAGCTCGCCGGGCAAACACCAGCGCACTTCGGCGTGCTCCGTCAGCCTCGGGCTGCCCTCGAGCAGCTCGCACCAGAACGTCGTCAGCGTGACCACGCCGAAGTCATACTCGTAGGCTGTTTTTGTCACCTCGTCGCCCACGTCGACAGCGCACTCGAGTTCCTCGGCGATCTCCCGCTCTAGAGCTGCCCTGGCGGTCTCTCCGGGCTCGATCTTGCCGCCGGGAAACTCCCAGCGCCCAGCGAGACTCCCCAGCGGGCCGCGCTTCGCGCACAGGACGGTGCCGTCTCGCACGATCACGGCACCGACGACGTTGATCTGCTTTCGCACTGCTGCACTCCCTCGAATAGGCGCCGGTCGACCGACTGGTTGCGAGCACTCTTATCCTGGCCGAAGAGAACTGGGTGTCGCGGAGTGAACGGCGGAGACGCGGGCAGGCTGCAGAGAGCGCTCGAGCCCTCGGGTGGCATTTTGCTGTGCCCGCGACGAACGCCTGGCTTGATGCTGACACCGAAGATCAGGAGCGTGTGTGGGGAATCGTCGAGCGTTCACCGATCGCGATAGTCGTCGTGAGCTCCCCGCTCCAACTGCATGCCGCCCAGCCGCGTGGCCGGGAACAGCGGATCGCCGCAGACGGATCCGTCGACGGTGCATTAGCGCCACCCCGTGCGTGCTCGGCTACCTTGGTCCCGACCCGGGAACGAAATCGTTCGCGGGATCTTCACGCGCATTCTTTTGCCATGAAAGGCAGCGATATTGCCGACGCGGACACGGATGACCGCCCGACGTCGGCCGTCGCCGCTACCGTAGGGAGCGCAGCGTCCCTGAGGGTAAACACCTACGGGGACGTTCTCGCCATCCATGATCGCGCACGAGATAGAGCGCATGTCGGTGGCCCGTCCGGACGAGTGGTTCACCGGGCACTTGAGCGCGTAGACCAACTCGCGGAAAGTAGCAAATGAGCAAGATTGTCGACAACGAGGACCTCAGCCTCCGTGACGCGCTCAGCGCGGTATTGCCGCACGCGAACGCGTTCGACGCTTGCGTCGGCTATTTCAACCTTCGTGGATGGCGGCTGCTGCGCGAAGCGATCGGCACAATGCGACGGCCTACTCCCGAGGGTCGGAAGCAGGTGCGACTTCTGGTGGGCATGGCAGTACCGATCGAGGACACCGTCCGGCAGGCCGTTGAGGGCGGGCAGCAGGCTGTGGACATGAGCACTGCCGTTAACCGGGCGGATCAGGCAGTCCTTGGATTCGCTCGACAACTTACATGGGGCGTGCCGTCCAAGGCCGAGGTAGCCGGACTTCGCCAGTTGCAGACTGACCTGGCGGACGGCCTACTCCAGGTGAAGTTCGTGGCTCGTGAGCCGCTGCACGCGAAGCTCTACATCACCCACGAGGCCGCGGGCATGCAAAATCGGCGCGCGATCGTCGGCTCGTCGAACTTCACTGCCGCGGGGCTTGTCAAGCAGGGCGAGCTCAGCCTCGAGGAGACGGACCAGCAGGTCGCGGAGGAGCTCTCCGAATGGTTCGAGGCTCGCTGGGACGACTACTTCTCGGTCGACATCACCCGCGAGCTGGAGCGCGTGCTCGAAGAGTCATTCATTCGACTGGAGCAGCCGAGTCCGTACTACGTCTACCTGCGGCTTGCGTTCGAACTATCTCGCGACGCTCGCGAAGGTGTCACTCTCGACATCCCGCCGGAGGTGAAGAAGGTCCTTCTCCCGCATCAGATCAGCGCCGTCCAGGTGGCCACACGCCTGCTGGAGCGCAAAGGTATTGCCGTAATTGGCGACGTCGTGGGGCTCGGCAAGACGCTCACCGGTACGGCGATCGCGGCGACGGTTGGCGAGAGCGTCCTCGTCATTGCGCCGAAGAACCTCGTGAAGATGTGGGAGGAGCACCTGTACCGCTTCCACATCCCGGGCAAGGTCATCAGCCTCAGCATGGTACATCGCGAGCTGCCTGACCTTCGGCGCTACCGCATCGTCCTCATCGACGAGTCGCACAATCTGCGGAACCGGCTTCGCAAGGCATGGGACGCGATCCACGCCTACGTTGCCGAGAATGACAGCAAGGTTGTCCTCCTCACGGCGACCATGTTCAACGCTCGCCATAAGGACATCGGCGGTCAGCTTGGTTTGAAGCTCGACTGGGATGAGCCGCTTGGTATCCGTCCGGACAAGCACATTGCCGAGCTCGATGCGATTAAGGGTCCCGGCAAGGGCGCGCAGGAAGTTGCGAAGAAGACCGGAGGTCGCCTCGACAGCCTTGCCGCCTTCGATCAGTCAGAGCACAACGAGGACTGGCAGCGTCTCCTCAGCGAGTTCCTCGTCCGCCGCACGCGCAAGTTCTTGGAGGCGACCTACGGGCGGAAGGACGAGCGGACCGGCGAAGTCAACCTTCAGTTCCCAGACGGCACCACATTCCGCTTCCCCAAGCGTGTCGCGGAGGGACTCAAGTACCCTGGCGGCGCCAAGGACCCCAACGACGCGCTCGCGACGGAGGACACCTTCAATGCGGTCGAGAACCTTACCTACGCCCGCTACCAGCTCGGCAGGTATCTGAAGGAAGACATCGTGGGCGAGGACAGGGCCGAGAAGGAGCTCATCGCCGACCTGGAAAAGTCGATCCAGGCGGCGGCAGGTTTCATCCGTACCACGGCGCTCAAGCGCCTAACATCAAGCGCCCACGCATTCATCCTCACCGTAAAGCGCATGATCGCCCGCAATGCAGTGCTCGAACACGCGCTGTCGAAGAACCTGAGGATCCCGCTTGGGAACTTTGCTGATCAGTATTTCGACCTTGATGACGTCGACTACGACGTCGATACAGACGATGAGCTCGCGGATGCCGCATCTGCGGCATGGGGCATCCGGTGGACCGCGCAGCAGTGGCTCGACTACGCCGAGGGCGCCTACAAGGAGCTTTCGGCAAGGAAGCCCGCCGGGATTCGGTGGGCTCGCCCGGAGCTCTTCAAGAAGGATCTGCTCCTCCGTAACATCCGGGAGGACTGCGACATCCTGCAGGATCTCCTCGATTCAAATGGCGTCTGGAGGCCTGAGGACGACTCGAAGCTGAAGGCGCTCGCTGGACTGATCAACGGTCTGCCCGTTGGCGAGAAGGTGCTCGTATTCAGCGAGTACAAGGACACCGTCGACTACATCGCGGAGCACCTGCCCCTGTGGACGAAGCGGTCGATCGCCTCGGCCAGTGGCCAGTCGGGTGACGCGGTGAAGGTGGCCCGACGGTTCGCGCCCAAAGCGAACGACCACCTCGGGGGGCTGCCGACCGGCGAGACCGAGGTGGACGTGCTCGTCACCACCGACGTCCTGAGTGAAGGTCAGAACCTCCAGGACTCGGCAATCGTCGTGAACTGGGACCTGCCGTGGACGATCATCAAGGTGATCCAGCGCGCCGGCCGCGTCGACCGCGTCGGCCAGAGAGCTGACACGATCCGTGTCATCTCCTTCCTGCCGCAGGAAGGGGTCGAGGCGATCATCAAGCTGCGCGAGCGGCTGCAGAAGCGGCTCAAGAACGCCCACCAGATCCTTGGTGGCGGTGAGCAGTTTTTTGAGGATGACGACTTTACAATCGATGTCTCCGGTCTCTTTAATGGCAAGGCGAACCTCAGCGAAGACGAGGGCGAAGTCGACGCCTCGTCGTACGCGCTCGGCATTTGGGACAAAGCCGCACCGCAGGACCGGGAGATCGCCAAGACGCTCGAGGACCTCGTGTACTCGACCAAGGCAATCGACCTCGAAGGGTTGCCGAGTGCGATCACCTACGGACGCACCGACGCCGGCACCGACCTGCTGATTCGGACGACGAGTGCTGAGACGAAGCTGCTCACGCCGATGGAGGCACTCAAGGCGACAGAGAGTGTGTACGCCGAAGCAGCCGCCGAAGCGCTGAGCGATCAGTTCACCCTCATGCAGCGCGCCGCCGACATGATGACGGAGCAAGTGAAGCAGAACACCGTGCTGCTTAACCATGGCCTGCGGAAACAGCTCTACGACTTCCTCAAACGTCAGGTGGATCGGATCGACATCGTCACGATTACTCGCGCGCGCCTCAGCGAGCTCATCGATGCGGTCAACGCCAGCCCGATCCGAGAGACCGCAAAGAAGGATGTCGTCGGCATCCTCCGGGCCGCACGCGTCCTCGGCGACCCGGACGATCTCATCGATCGACTCCTCATGATGAACGACGACAAGGTGCTGCTCGACGTCCGGGACTTTGGCGCTGATCGCGTTCAGGTCGTCACCTCGATGGGGTTCAACCCCGTCGGACCCACAGAGGAGGTCGACCCATGGCGGCAGGGATGACGAAGACGGCGGCGTTGCAGAGGCGCTTCGAGACTGATGGACTGACCGGGGTCTTCGTTTCGGGACTCTTCTGGGACTCGCCAACCGGCACGCTCGGGCCAGTCGAGACCGAGGAGGGGACCTTCCTTCCAAAGATGGCGGCGCAGCTGAAGGGCTTCCGCGTTTATACAGTTCAGTGCGAGACAAAGCCGACGCCGAAGGCTATGAAGGCCGTCCACAACGCGCTGGCCCCGCTCTCTGCGGAGTGCATGGAGCTCTTCCAGGCTCCGGACTCCTGGTGCTGGCACTGGCCCCGGACCACTGCTGCGGGCACCACCACTTTCGAACGGATGGCGACTGCCCCAGGCGTACTCCCCACGTTCATGGCGCAACGCCTAGCCGGGCTGACGTTCACGCAGGAAGATCACCGGAAGGGCTTCCATCTCACCGATGTCCTTGACCGCATTCATGGGCACTTCGACGCTTCGAATGTCACGAAGAAGTTCTACGACCGGTTTGCGTCGGAACATGAGAACCTCGCGAAAGAGATCGCCGGGCTTACTGAGGGCTTTGCGAAGGCGTACTCGACGACCCTGCTCAACCGGCTCATGTTCCTCTACTTCATGCAGAAGAAGGAGTTCCTGAACGGCGACCTCTGGTACCTGGAGCACACCCTGCAAGGCGTGCAGCAGCTCCGAGGGCGCGACCAGTACTACGGCTTCTACCGCGATGCTCTGCTCCCGCTCTTCTTCGAAAAGCTAAATGAGAAGGACACCCCCATCGCGGATCGCGACATCGAGCGCATTCTTGGCAAGGTGCCCTACGTGAATGGCGGGCTCTTCGGTCCGACGCCGATCGAGGAGGAGTTCGGAGGGCAGATCACAATCCCCGACAGTGCATTCGAGCGAATCCTCGGTTTCTTCTCCGACTACACCTGGCACCTCGACACTGCGCCGTCCGCGGGCGATGAAATCAACCCGGATGTCCTCGGCTACATCTTCGAGCAGTTCGTCAACTCGAAGCAGATGGGTGCGTATTACACGAAGGAGGACGTGACCCACTTCATGACCCGGTCGACCCTGCTCCCGGTGATTGTCTCGCACCTGGAGAAGATCGGCGTGCTTGTTTGGGACCTCCTGCCCGCCGACCCCACGCGGTACATCTGGGATTCGCTCCGCCACGGGACTGAGCACCCGATCCCGTCGGAGATCGAGGCCGAGCGTACCTCACACCGACGCCCCTCGTGGCTCGGCGAAGTGGATGGCCAGCACGCCCTGCCTGGCGAGAGTTGGTGGGAGATCGACGCCCGGCGCGACTACCTGGAGGTCACTCGTGATCTGCTGGCGGCCGGCACGGTCACGAGCGTGGATGCCGCGGTCTCGGCGAACATTAATATCGAGGCGCTCGCGGTGGACGCGATCAGGCGAGTCACTGACCCGTCAAAGCTGCGGTCGATTTGGGCAGCGCTGACGGACCTTCACATCATCGACCCGACCTGCGGCTCCGGCGCATTCCTCTTTGCTGCGCTGAACCTGCTCGTGCCGGTCTATTCCGCCTTGCTCGAAACAGTGGATCTCGTGGATCGCGGCGTCGACGCCGGGCTCGATGCGCTCCGGGACGATGTGGACGGTCACAAGGGCGGGCGAGATTACTACCTGCTCAAGCATGCCTGCCTGGCGAACTTGTACGGCGTGGACATCATGCCGGAGGCCGTCGAGGTGGCCCGCCTTCGTCTCTTCCTCAAGCTAGCCTCGGCGATCGCTGACCCGCAGAAGATCGAGCCGCTCCCGGACCTCGATTTCAACATAAAGACTGGCAACATGCTCGTCGGCGCTCGTATCCCCGACGAGATTGACATCGCTAGTGACGGGCTGCTCATCGCCGACGACAACTCCTGGCAGGCCCGCGCGTCGTCGGAGCTAGTCAAGGATGCCTACAGCGCCTTCCGACAGGCACAGGAAGCCGACGATGCGGCTGCTGTCAAAATGCGCCGCGCGCACCTGAAGAGCGTGCTGCAGAAGGCTCGCGCGGAGACGAACCGGCAGTACTACGCCATCGAGAAGCGAAAGAGCAGCTTCGATGACTGGGTTGCGGCAACGCGGCCGTTTCATTGGTTCATCGAGTTCCCGGAAGTTTTCGACCGAGACGGTTTTGACGTGGTGATTGGCAACCCTCCCTACATCCAGAGGAAGAACGTCACCGAGTACTCCTACAAGGGATTCAAGACCGACGCGCTGCCCGACATCTATGCGCCGTGTACCGAGAGGGCATCGCAGATCACGGGTCCAGACGGTCGTATGGCCCTCATCATCCCGATCTCGGCGACATTCAGCGACGACTTTGCAACGCTTCGCGAGTTCCTGGAGGCCCGCTTCGGGCGGATCTGGGTGAGTAACTTCTCGCGCAACCCGGCGGCACTCTTCAGCGCGGGTCTCGGTGTGCGGAGCACCATCCTCGTCGGACACCGTGGCGGCGGTGACAAGGAGCTCTATGTCACCAAGACGCACCGCTGGTACGACGCCTACCGCCCGGCGCTCTTCGAGACGCTGAAGTACGTTGAACTTCCGGCGAAGGTGAGGCTCAAGTTCGGATGGTTGCGCGTGACGAGCGAGGGTTACCTTGAGATTGTGAAGAAGGCAGACGAAGCACCTGGTGCGCTCGGAAGCTTGATTCGCAGTAAGTCGGGTTCGGCGTCGGTCGGATTCAAGCAGGTGCCCCTCTATTGGCTGTCGATCTACCTGCGAGAGCCTCCTGCCTATGAGCGAGACGGCCGTACAGCCGAACAGACTGGCGGTTCGCGAGTCTCCGTGGACGACGATGTGGCCGCTCGGTTATTCCTCGCCGTGGCTGCGTCGAAGTTCGCATTCGTCTGGTGGTACTCGACCGGTGACGACTTCCACCTGACGAACACCGTGCTGGGTAAGATCCCGGTCGATCCGACCCGGTTCAGCGAAGCCGGGAGAGCCCGCCTGTCGGCCGCTGCGGAGCGCCTAGTGGCCGATTTCCCAAACCACATGCTCTTTACCCCGTACGCGGGGAAGTACATGGGGAATTATGTGCTCTCCGAAATGCGCGACATCACGGATGAGATTGACCAGGTGATCGCGGACGAGCTCGGATTCGTCGAGCTCCTCCCGGCCCTTGAGCACGCGTATTCCTGTGTCTATAAGCCGACGGGTGACCGACCGGGAACCCTCCGACACGATCCGTTCGTCGGCACGGTCTCGGCTGGTTGATCACGTCCTCGGTAGAGAAGAGAGCGTATTGGGATGACAAGCGGGCTAGCGACCGAGGCGATCACTGCCCTTCAAGTGTTCAGGAACGTCATCCTGGAAGGTCCGCCAGGCACCGGTAAGTCTTTCTCGGTTGCGGCGATCGCAGACGCCTGGCCGCGGATGCTCGGCCTTGACGCCGACGGGCGCCTCGCCGACGGAAGTGGACACTGGGCAATCACATTCCATCCGAGCACTGGCTACGAGGAGTTCGTCGAGGGGATTCGCTACAATCCGAAAGGCTCTCCGAAAGGATTCGAGCTTCTGCCCGGGGTTTTCCGCGAGTGGGTGCGCGAGGCGCGATCGCAGCCCGACCGCGATTTCCTCGTGCTGATAGACGAGATCAACCGGGCGAACGTATCCGCCGTTCTCGGCGACCTTCTCCTTGGGCTCGAGGCATCCAAGCGCTTCACTCATGACTCGAGCTGCACGAAGTCTGATACCGATCATGCAGACTGCTGGAGTGGAGGTGCGGCGACCCAACTCGCATACTCGAACGAGATACTCGGCGTCCCGGATAACCTGTACATCCTCGGGACGATGAACTCCTCTGATCGTTCGATCGCGCCGCTCGATTCTGCCTTGCGCCGACGATTCGCATTCCTTCACGTGGATCCCCTGGTCGGTGAGGACCTCAAGGACAGGCTTGGTGTCGCACTGCCCGCAGTCGGCGCGGAGGTCATCTCGCGTTCCGTGGATGCGCTTGATCAGCTCAACGTCGCGCTGCGCTTCGCCCTCGGGCCAGACAGCACGCTCGGGCACAGCTACCTATTCGAGCTGGATCCTCGTGTGCCTGGACTCACCGGCTACTGGATGGAGGTTCGCAACACGACCGGAGCGGGCGGCGGCGCTACACAGGTTCAGTTGCCGAAGAAGGAATGGGTCGACCTACTACTAACCGCGATCGCGGCATCCGTGTCGGCCGATCAGCTCGACAACGGCGTAAACGTCGTCCCGGTCGAGGTTGAGTATCTCGGGCACCTCTACACGCAGGTGAAGCTGTGTCGGCCGGGCAATTACCGACTCGACACCCTGGACGAGGGTGGCGGCAGGTTGCCTGTGCAGACTCTGAATGACGGCGTCATGGTACTGAGCCCACTCGGCGTCAGACGGCTTCGTCTCGAGTACACGCCGTTCTCCGGCGCCAAGGATTCTGTTCTCAAGTCGTTCGATGACCGGTCCTTCTACACCGGCCGATCGACAGCTGATGCCTCGGGACGCAGCTTCGGGGCCTTTCGCTCCACTGAATCTGGTCGCGGTGATGGCGGCGAACGCATCGTATGGCGTTACTCGATTCTTCCCCAACTAATCGATACCGTGACCCAGGCGTTCGTTCCCGAGCTCCTCGATTCGGGACACCGCGAAGCGTGGGTCCTCAGTAGTAACCTGCCTGACGAAGTACAGGCGAAGGTGCGTGAGGGGTTTGCCGAATTCGAACGCTTCCTGAACGGGCAGCTCGGCCTGCAGATCGTGAAGACAGGCTTCGGCCTGACCAGCGGTCTCTCGATTGACGAGTACATTCCAGCGGCTCTGACGACGGTAGATGCTCAAAGCGGTGCAGATGAGGATACCACCGACGAACGCGCAAATGATTAGCGACCGAATAGCCATCAAAGCGAGTCCTCGCGGCACGCGCGCGGGGTTCTGCGCCATTTCAGATGGCGCTGGAGGCGCGCTGACCTTCACGGTGCTGCCAAAGCCGTGGGCTGACGCCCGTGGCGCCGTTTCGGCGATCCATCACCACCGCGGCATGTCGACCCACGTCACGCTATTCGAGCTCGACACGGTGGAGATCGTGACGGAGCCAGGCGTCCGCGACCTGATCGCTCAGGGACTCCTGGAGACGGGCGGTGAGGCAGAGGCAGGGGCAGAGGCAGAGGGGGGCACGCATGACGGCTATCTGTTGGAGCGGGTGCGTCTTGTTGGCGTCGATGAGGTAGCCGAGCCGAGGCCCGCCGGGCGGAGTTTAGAGGACGTGGTCCGGGTGATGCTGCTGGTGAAGCGACAGCGCTCAGTCTTAGGTGGTGCCGGGTATCAGGGGTCCCCCGAGGCATCCCTGCTCAGGATCGTCTCCCAGCAGATGTTGCTCGATGAAGTAGGTCGAGTCATCGACCGGGTCAGGCCGCGATACCGGACTCGGACCGAGTCGTTGGCAACGCCGCGCGGGAAGCTCTCCGCGCAGAGCCTCGCATTGGCACTGACAACCGGCCGACCCACCGTGGAGTCAACCTTCGATGAGCTGTCCACCGACACAGACGTCCTGCGGATCGTGCTAGCCGCGCTCCGGGTTGTTGCGACCGACCCGGCGCCGAGTCGGCTCTCCACGATTGTCGGCTCGCTTCAGTCCCGTGCTATCGGGTTCGCGCGGAGATTGGACTCCGTCACCATCCTCGATCGCGAACGCGCGCTCCTCGCCCACCGTCGTCTCGCAATGTCGCCACTCGACCAGCCATGGAGGGTCGCGCTCGACCTCGCCGCTGAGGTCCTGAGCCGCCACGCGATCGTGCCTGAGGGACACGAAGCCTGGACCTCGCGCACAATCACGATCAGCCTCTACATGGAGAAGTGGTGGGAGCAGGTGCTTGCCGATGCGCTCCGCATCTGCGCCGACAGCGGGAGTGTCGCCGAGCAGCTTCCGGTGTCATCCCCGTGGACTGGCGGAGGCGAAGGAAGCGCCGATCTTTTCTTTGCACTCGACGGCCACGCGATCCTCGCCGACGGGAAGTACAAGCTAGACGAGTCGACTATCGGCGCGGCCGACGCATACCAGCTCTTCGCTTACAGTTACACCGCGGACGCCCCACAGATCGGAAGACCCGAGAGCGCCGCGGTCTTCTACCCGGCGCGCAAGGCTGCGGCGGGGGGCACGCGATCGATTCTTGAGCGGGCGACCTCGCCCGACTTCCGTCTTCATCTCGTCGATCTGCCTTTCCCGAGCCGAGACGACGTGATGACAGACCTGGCCTGGCGCTCGTACCTCGAGCGCCTCGCGTCGCGGATCGCCGTTGCGTTTCGGCGCGATGGCGCGCTCGAGATTGCGCCACCGGCCTGAGTCACGTTCAAAGCAGGCCCGGACGAATAAGGTGATCCTTCCGTCAATGAACGCGTCCGGTCGGTGCCGGAAGTGCACCATCGACCCTCGGACAGTATTGGATCGCGCAGACAGACATCTGTGGTGCTGGGCGGCTGAGTCCCCGACATGAGAGCGCCCATCAGCGGGAATCAGCGCGGGAGCCCACTCGCGACTCAGTGCCCGGCGAACTGCCCGTGACCCAAGTGTCTGGTGAAGTACAGCTTGCAATAACGTGCGCAGTCGCCGGTGATGTCTCGCCTGCATCGAAGGCGAAAGTGACGAAGATAGTCCGGGGCAAATCCAGTGCTCACTGCCGCGATCTGTTCTCCGATCGGTCGCTCGCCTCAGGACGACCGCCGCGTACTCAGAAGACGACTTGAGTCACCTTTGGACTGTCAAGGGAAGTTTGATCGCTGATTCCTCGGCTCTGCCAGTCGCCGAAATTCACGCCGTTTGCGGTGTCGATCCAAGATGTACGTCCATTCGCAGAGCGACCAGCGACCACAGCAGCTGCTGCTGACGGCGACGAGAACACCACGTCTTGGGTGAATCGTGCCAGCGTGCCTGCTTCGCGCAGAAGCGTCCCGTCGCTAAGCAGGGCGACGTGTTGTCGCTGGTACCCAGGGTGCCGATGGGTCCCGACCCAATCGGCCCTCGCGGTTGAGCCCTGCAGTACGGTGAACTCGCCGTCGATCTCTTGGGCCACGGCTGAAACGCCATGGCGGGGGATATCAAATCGGAACGTCGGGGACGTTCGTGCGCCAACCGGGTCGGCTGACGGCGAGTCCGCCCCAGCGTTGTTGATGACACGCGTCGGGCGGAACTCCGTTATTCCGAGGACGGGAAGCACTATTTGCACCTGGCTGAGGTAGTACTCCATGTCCGAGCGATCAGCCTCGGGGAGCTGGATCGGGCTCGGCGCTGTCACATTCATCACCGTGGCTCGCTTGGCTGTCGCGGCTGCGCCAATGAGTCTCGCCTCGAGATAGCGCGCGTGCGCCTTCGTGACGTTTGCATCCTTGGATGTCAGGACGACCACTCGATCCCAGAAGTCCTTCCCGCCAACCTCCTCGGCACGTGCGTGCTGGCGAAGTCGAACTGCAATATCGTCGCCCTCACCAACGTAGACGGCCTTTCCCGATGGGGCTTGCGATTCCGGATCGTCGCCGAGCAAGAGGTACACGCCAGTTCGGCGCACCTCCTCGCGGGCAAGCAGACTTGCGATGTCCGATCGTGGGGCCGCAATGACGTGACCTGTCCAGTTCATAATCTCGGCCGTCAACAGGCCGCCCGGTGTACCGTCCACCAGATAGACGCGAATCTGCTTGCCGTCGACCATGGCCGCCTCTCGATCTCGATGGACGGCCCGATAGAGCAACCCGCCACTCATGCAGTCTTCCACGAGGATGCCGAGCCCGAACGACTTGCCGGCTGCACCCACATGATCCCGATCTCAAATCGGTGACGGCGATTCGACGTCCCGAGCACTTAGCAATCCCCACGGCACAGCTCTCGCCAAAGAAGCTACGACAAAAAGAAGCTGCGATGCACGCAGGCACCGTTCGGTGGGGCCGTGATCCGGGCGCCGTTCAGAAACATCCCGCTACACCTACCTGCGTTCCGTAAAAAGTGCTGGCCAGGCTGCAAAAGTAGTCGTACTCTGGCGCCATGCGCGGAGGCCTCCAGCGGTGGAAGAGAGGCGCCGGATCCGGCGGCGTCAGGCGAGCGATCGACTATGCCGTCAAGGGAACCTGCGACGCTCATCTCCACCTTTCGACGGGCTCCGATGCACTCGAGTTGTACAGCAATGCGGCCGACGCGAGCGTCACGCGATTCGTCGTCACGGACGGAGCGATCCACGCCGACGAGCTGTCCGCGGGCGCGCTCCGAGTGTGGCTGACCGGCCATGACCCGGTCACAGGGGAGGAGCGAGGAATCCAGCGCCTCAGCGCGGACGCCGACCTCTTGCTTGATGCGACGCTCAACCACCCCAAGTCATACAGCATCGCCGCGCTGCTGCATCCGGACTTGGCGACCGAGTTCGAGTCGCTGCAAGACCGCCTGCGTGACCGGATCCTGACCACCTGGCTCGACGAACTCAACGCACGTCGCGGCCACGGCGGACTCATCCGGGAAGACATCACCCGCATCGAGGTCGTCGAGCTCGACCACCGTCGCTCGCGCGCGCTGGACCCGCACGCCCACCGCCACCTCTGGCTGAACGTGAAGGTGCTCGGCGCCGACGGCAAGTGGTCCAACGTCGACTCGCGGGTCGCGATGAAGCTGCACACCCTGATCAACGCCGAAGGAGATCTCGCTGCTCGTACCGACCCGCAGTGGGTTGCGGCGCTCGCTCGCCACGGATTCACCCTCGATGACGACGGCGAGGTGGCAGAACTGGTGGGGGTGGTTCGACCTTTCTCGCGTCGTTCGGCGCAGATCGAGGCGAACCGGGCGAAGCTCATCGCGGAGTGGAGTGCCGAGCACGGGGGTGCGAGCCCCAGCATCCGAGTCTTGACGCAGATCGACCGCCGCGCGTGGGCGATGTCGCGCCCGAACAAGCCCGCCGACCTCGACGAGCAGTCGTGGGAGGCGACCGTCCGTGACGAGCTTGCGAGTCTTGACCCCCGACTCGCCCTCGACCGTGCGCCGGTTCCGCTCGTCTCGACTCCACTCGACACGCTCGACCTGGACCTCCTGGCGGACGCCGCGGTGGTGGATGCGGATGAGCGGTCCACCCGCTCTGGCGGCAGGTTCAGTTCGTTCGATCTGCGCGCCGGTGCCGCGCGCGCTCTCTCACGCAGTGGGGTTATCGCGCCTCGGGACGAACTGACCCCGACAATCGATGCGATCGCCGAGCAAGCGCACCATAAGGCCGTGCGACTTGTGAAGGATGCTGACCTCCCAGGCCACGTGAAGGCGTTCATGGCGACCGAGACGGTGCGCCTGAAGATTCGCCTAGCCGGCCGCCTCGATGCACTAGCAACCCCGGGCCGGTCGATCCTGCCGCAGGAGTTGCGTCAGGCCGCGGCATCCCCAGAAGACGTCGACCGGCTGGATACGTCGCAACTCGCTGGAGCGGGCGCGATCGCGGGCACGGCCGGACTCGTCGCGATCACCGGGCCGGCCGGCGCAGGCAAGACCTCGATGCTGCGCGTGGCGTACGAGGGATTGAGACAACAACACCGACGGATGCTGGTGGTTGCGCCGACTCGCAAGGCAGCGTCCGTCGCGTCACGAGAGGTCGGCGCCGAGGCGTCGAGCCTGCACGCCTTGCTCGCCGACCACGGCTACCGCTGGAACATCCACGCGGCGGGAGTCCAGGTGTGGACGCGGCTGTCCTTCGGTGAGGCCGATCTGGAATCCGGGGTCGTCTACAAAGGCCCTTCGCGGTTCGAACTTCGCCGCGGCGATCGGATCGTCGTGGACGAGGCCGGCATGGTCGACCTGCAGACGGCGGACGCGCTCGTCGATCTCGCGCTCCGAGAGCGGGTCGGCGTCGCGATGGTGGGCGATCCGTATCAGGCGCTTCCCGTCGGCCACGCCGGAGCGATGGCATCCGCGGTGCGCTTCGCGACAGCATCCGTCGAACTCGACACTGTGCACCGCTTCAGTGATCCCGAGTATGCCGCTCTCACTCTTCGCCTGCGCAAACCTCGCGACCGGGACCACGCTCTTACCGTTGCAGGGGAGTTGCTCGAGGGCGGGCACGTGCAACGGGTGCGAAGCACGGAGGAAGCGCGCCACGCGATGGTCACGGCCTACTTCGAGTGGCACGCGCGTGGGAAGCGGGTCGCGCTGGTCTCGGGCACGAACAGCGAGGCGGATGCGATCAACGATGCGATCCAGCAGCGCCGTGTCGACGTGGGCGAGCTCGATGCCACCGTGCTTGCGCTCGGGATGGGGGAGCAGCGCATCCTCGTCGGCGACACCGTGCAGACGCGTCGCAACGACCCGCGCACCGGAGTCGAGAACCGTGCGCAGTGGGTGGTGCGCGGGATCCGGGATGACGTCATCACGCTCGCGTCGGCGAGCGACAGCGGCGAGCTGCACGGCGTTAGTCGCGAGTACGCGCTCGAGCACGTGCAACTGGCGTACGCGTCAACGGTGCACGGCATCCAGGGCGAGACGACGGATGCTGCTGTGGTGGGTCCGGATGTCGATGCCGCTGGGTTGTACGTCGGACTGACCCGAGGACGTCACCAGAACATCGCGATCACTGTCGCGCGGACCGACGAGGAGGCGATTGCGCAGGTTGGTGCGACCATGATGCGCGGGACGACCGAGCTCACAATCCAGGACGCGATGCGTGCGGCGCACACCGAGCTGCGACGGGCTGCGCGAGAGCGGGAGCTCCAGGCTTCCGAGCCTTGGACCACGCCGAGGCAGCCCGCTTCGCGGGGAGGGATGTCGCTCTGATGGCGGTAGCGACGAGCGCCTTGTCCGCCGTCAGCGTGATGTCGCCGCGAGCGCCTCACGGACGATCTTGGCGGCAGTCTCCGGGCCGACCGCGGGGATGCACTGGTGGTCGAGGGCTGCCCTCCATTCCGCATCGGTCGGGATGCGGGTGAAGGGCACCCTCGACGCGCTCGTGTAAGGACCGAGCTTGGCGAAAAGCGCCGCTGCCTCGGCGTCGATCATGCCTGCCTCAGCGAGAGCCCACAGATGGTAAAGGTCGCGGGATGCTCCACGGTCGCTCCAGGAGGACAACTTCGACGCGACGAAGGCTCCGGAAGTCAGCACGCGTAGCCGCGCGGGAGGTGCGTCGCTGTAGCGCTGCTCGATCTCGACGATTTCCGTGGGCCAGTCGTTCCACAGCGACGCGTTCCTGCTCGTCGAGGACGCCCGGAATCGGCGCGGCCGCAGTCGGGTCCTGGATGCTGTCCATCCGCGCGTCGGACTCTCCAGGGCCCGCGCCGCGGCCTTCATGCTCATTCCGTCGCGCCACGATGTTCCCTTTCCATGCCGTTCAGGACGGTCCGGACCGTGGCGTTCGCGCGGCCATGCGCTTGCACGACATTGCGCAGATCCACGGGGTTCACTCGGACTCTGAGGTTCTGCACGGCGGCAGCTGCCTCGTCGGGCATGCCACCCTGTGCAGGCTTCATCATCAGGTCGTAGAGCGTCTGTGCTGGTGTCGTGACCAGCGCCTGTCCGAGCTCGGTGCGTTCGAGTACTGCGTCGAGCCGGTCTAGGTCACGGGGGATGAGGTGAACTTCTCCGCCATAGTCCAGTTCCACGGCTGGTCGGCCGGCAGCGGGTACGGCAATGGTCGTCACGCCGATTGCTCGTGGAATTGCCGTCCAGTGTCGCGCCGCGCCGAGGCCCATGAGAATGGCATTGCGGTTGCCGAAGCGGACGGTCGCCACGGCGAGGCCGGCCGCCTCGATAGTTGGTCGCCATGTGTGAGCATCGCGTCCGTCCGGTGGCGCCGTATAAACGCCTTGCGCAAGCCGCAGAAGTGCACCGGCCTCGACCAGACGGTTGATGGTGCGGCGCGGATGGGTCAGAGGCTTCTCAAGGTCCTGAGGCCGTATTGTGCGCAGCCGGGCGCGTTCGATCCATGCGCAGCACGTCTACGTCTCGCACCATACGATCACCTCTTTACTGAGAATAGCGTGACACTCAGTGTCATGTCAGTCTCAGCAATTCCGGCCCGGGCGCGCCCGGGCCGGGAGTCGGCAGGAGGCAATAGCAGCGGGCGCGGCGGCGTTGCAGTTGGCCAACCCTAATCGTGGCTGTGAGCGCGCGGGTCTCGTGCAACAGCGCAGCCCGTCAGGAAGCCGAACAACCGGATGCCGTTGACGCGTCCGGTGGAGGACCGGCCTACGCACGATCGTGGAGGGAGTCACATGCGTGTCGCGCAAGGGACGGTTCAGTATTCTTCGGCCGGCAGCAGCTCGGCCTGCCACACCTGAAATGCGGGCACTGTGGTGTTGCCGCCGATCTGTGTGTCGTAGCTGAAGCTCCCGAGCACTGTAAACCCACATCTTGACGTGATCTCCCTCGACAAGGGGGTCGAACACGGGGCACACGCTTTCACTGTCGCCGGACGTGGCGTAGGTATTTGCCCGTAGTCGAACGAGTAGTCCTTCTGGGCTTCGGCTGCGGATAGAAGCATGTTGCGGGACCAGTTGCCGAGTCAAGTTGAGTGATGTCGCCGAACACGATGACGTGGGTGCCGATGTGCGCGTCGGGCTCGTTGGCAATGAGGAGCAACGTTCGCTCGTCCACCGTGCCGACGGCCGCGAGGTCTGGGGTGGCTAGCTCTGACTCGGGTGCAGGCGGCGGTGAGGCATGCCCCCTTTTGTCTCCTGCGGCGGCGGATCTTCCGGCGTAGTGGTCACTGGGGGAATGGAACGTCTCCCCGACTGCGCTGACCTTCCACCGACGAAGGCGGTGAAGCCCACGGTGATCAGTACGGCCACTATGAGCGCCACCGCGCCGAGGATCAGACCTGTTAGCGCGTACCCGAACGGCTGCTTGCGGATGAGGGCGATCACGCCGAAGATGGCCGCCGCCACCGCGAACAGCATCCCTAGCCATGGCACCCAGCTCAGGAGCAAGGCGCCAATGCCGAAGCACAGGACCACAGTTCCCAACGCCGTCGATCGCGCCCGAACGCCGTCGATCGCGTATGGGCACCGGGCAGTCCGGCAGTCATGACGGTCGGCGGGCCGGAATAGGTTGCGGGGCCGGGGGCGAAGTGTGCGCGACGGGAACGAGGCCGGGCGCGCCCTCATGCCCCCTGGGCTGTGTGGCCGCGGCTTGCTCGGCTGTTCAGTCCAGCCACCGGGTACCGTCCCAGTATCGCGGCATTGTCCGCGTGAGGTGCCGGATTCCAAACTACAGGCGTGCTCTGGTCACTCAACGACGTCTTCCCCCACGTGATCGACATAGGTGCGCGGCTGTAGGGTGCAGGCAACCAGATCATAACCTCGTCGTCGCAGGGTCCTGTTCGTCGAGCACCTCGAATGCCGCGCCCGAGGGAATCAACCAGCCGATCGCGCCCGCCCGCTTCGCGGGAGCATGGGGACCGCTCATGTCGAAGAGGCTCGGCTCGGTGAGACGGATGTATCGCGCATGGTCTGCGCGCCGAACCCACCTCGGCTTCCTGAGGCGAACTCTTGGACGGTCACGATGTCGGCAACGGTTCAAGAACCGGCCAAAACGACGGCGTCGAAACTGACTAGTTCTCAAGCGTCGCCGACACACCTCACGAGAATCGATGTTTCTAAGCCGCCGGCTCGCAATCGAACAAGCTTAGTCCCGTGGCTGCTTGGGAAAGCCGCTGTAGTTCCAATACGCAATCCAACTTCGTGAGAACCTCGCACCGAGCATGCACTCGAATGGCCGCTTCAAATGACCGCTTTGAAAATTGTCGGCCGCCCGCCGCCACCACTAGGCCGTGCGCGACGCCCGCTAGATCGTGACCGCCACACAGTTCGCGCGCGCCGCCGTGCTTCAACACCGAGTTCCGCAGACTTTCTACTGAAGCCGCACTCCAGGAGAAGCTCTGTGGTTTGGTAATCACAAGATTCTCCGCAAAGACCTCGACTCCCAAGGTTTCGAATTGCGCCCCGAGCACTTTCGCGAAATTGAAACCGTCCAGCCGCACGGGATATCCCTCGCGAAGTACTGCGACACGGATCCCGGCGAACACGGTGGCGATCTCGATAATGACGTGCTCGATGTCGTCACCTCGTCGCTCACTGACGACTCGCGCCTCTCGATGCGCCAGGCTCATTAGGGCCATCTTGATCGCGCCGGGGCATTCGGCTGCGAGGTCGGCGGTGAGGTCGTACGCACTGGTCGTCACGACGGCGGGATGAGTTAGCTCGGTTCCGACGACTTCAGGTACCAGATCACGATCAACGAGCGCAAAGACGTTCTCGCGCCCCTCTTGGTGCGAGATCTCCGTAGCCGAGATCGCCACGCTTCTGTTGCCGCACACGATTCCGATCACCCCTCGCCGCAGATGGTCACCCAGAATCATGTCGTCGTCGGGTCCTTCGACGAGTAGAACCGCCACGGGCTGAGGCTCTTCCATCATGATCGCGGAGTAGACAGAGTCAGGAGTCAGCTCCTCAAGCATCCTCATCTGCCTCGTCGAAGACCGCCGCCTTAGGGCCAAGTCGCTGGGCGAAGCGCCAGTTCCCGTCGATTATTTGAGGCGAATGCGTGGCGATGACGAACTGAAACCCCACCAACTTGGCGATCCGGAGAACATCGGGGATGAAGCGCTTTTGCCACGCGATGTGCAGCGAGATCTCAGGCTCGTCGATCAGCACAAGACCGCCCGCCTTCACATTGAAGAGCAGATCGAACATGAGGATAATCTCGTGTTGCTCTCCCGATGAAAGGGCCGCAAGCGGGATTCTTTCGCCATCCGTTCCACGAACAATCGTGATTCCGTCCTCGGCGTTGATCTGGAGTCGTTTCCCATACAAGCGCGAGTTAACGATTTCTTCGAGCAGGTCGATCTTCTCGACGGTGTCGGCGAAGGTCGCGAGCTTTTGCTCCGCGTGCTCTGCATAGAGCTCGAGCACGGAGCGCTGACCGGCAGTAAGCTCTCCTTCGGGCAACGGAAGCTCATGTTGGATGCCTAGAGGAGTGATCTGCTGAATCCGCGCCCGCCTTTTGCTCTGATCGTCGAGTCGTTCACGGATGGATTCAGCGCTCATGGTGGACTGTTCGCGCCGGGCCAACATCAGCCGCGGGAAGATGCTGTCCAGTCGCTGCGATAGCCGTGAGTTTTCAGACAAGTCGCTTTCGAGGCGCTCGCGGACGGTGTCCGAATATTGCTCGATCGTCGGACGTGGTGCACTCCCCTCCTTTCGACCGCTCGACGAGCGCGACTCAATATCCATAGTGAGGAGCCGCTGAGTGGCAATGAGACGAAGATCCAGCTTGTCCACGTAGGTCGTGAAGGACTCCGGCAGCACGTAGCGCCAACTAGGCATCCTGTCGAAGTGGCGGAGAAAGGCTCGAGCCTCCGCCATGCTTCCGGTCCGCTCTAGAATCCGATCGAACTCGTGACGTACAGGAATGGGGAGTCGGTCGCGACGAACTCCGATCGGCGCCGAATCACGGTCCGTCGCTATGCCGAGGGGGATCGGGGGCGCCCTTACAACGTTCCTACCGTTCTGCAGGTCAAAGACTAGGCAGGGCACGACGTCATTCTTCGCCCTCTTGCGGCGGTTGCGTGCATCGCGAGAGTTGGGGGCGTCAATGAACTCGAAGAGAGTCCCCTCGGACTCGACTGGCACCTCGGCCAAGCTGTGTGAGACTTGCAAGCTCGAGTCATCCGAGAAGGAGATCAACGCGGTTTCGAACGGTAATGTAGCGAGAGCATCAAGACGCAAATTCGCCAGGGCCTCGATGATCTCCAGGAATCTTGTCTTACCGACACCGTTCGGACCATAAACAATAGCGAAGTCGTCAGGCTCTTTGAAGTCCACCTGATGTTCGTGCTCACCGAGCACCCCCGTCGCGGCGAGGCGCACGACTCGAGGCGGTGCAGCTTTTTGACTCATTCCGCCACACTATCCGGATCAGCAACCGATCCAGACTGGCCGTTCGATGCGCCTTCGCAATACTCGACGACAGGGTCCCCTGAGCATCAAGGAGCCTGCGCCTCCGAGGTTCTCCGCCCGATGGACGGCGACAAACACCGCCTCGTTTCCTATGGTCCGTGCCGCCGACGCGAAAGACCCTGTTCGGGGTTTGGATCTCGAACTTCATCTCGCGCTGAACCTGGGGAACATCAACCGCCCGCGAACCGCCCGTGATTGCCCCGGCGACCGCCAGATTTCCGGCCACCTGCTGTAGACGAAGCAGGGCCGCCGCAGAGCCGCGCTGATCGCCACCGGAAGTCGGTCCACAGCGGATTCCCGCAGCATTCTGGGCACCGCCTGGCCGACGCAGCGGAGACAATTCCTGACGGGGAAGACTCGCGTCCCACATGCGCTCAGCGTGTCATTCGCTGCTTGGGAGTCAAGGGCTAGAGGGGTCGCGCGCCGGGACCCTCCGGTTGCGCGAAAGGGCATGGCGCGCATGGCAGCGGCCACGCGGGACCGCTCCTCTTTCGCGCAATGCGCGTATGTGGATCGCGTTCGCTACGAAGAGAGGATTGCTTCGACGTCGGATAACTCCACCTGCAGCCGCAGGATCGCCTCGGGTGTGGAACGCCGCACCTGCATACTTAGGATCGCATCCGCCAGAATCACGTCGACGTCGAAGGCTTGTCTTATCGCGGCAATCGCTGACGCGACGCCTCCGTCGACGGACGCGCATGCATAGAGCGGAGTCAGAGTTCGTCGTAGGCAGTTTCGACAGTCACGCGAGACCGAGAGCAGACGTGCGATACCTCGGCTTCGGCACGTTCGCATACTCGCAGTACTCATCCAGCGTGGCTCTCACGGCGCCGACGTTGACAACTAGGCCGAGATCAAGCTGTTCCGTAATCTCAGACGTCGTGTCGAATACGGTCACGTCGTGACGCTGATGCAGGGACCCCGTGATGACTCCCACGAACATCGCGATCTGCTCGGACATCAACCTTGTTCCCGATATGTAGTTTGTCGTCCGCATCACAAAAACAGGGCTGCCACTGTTGCCCGGGAACACGCTCGCGTCGATCAAGAATTGTGGTCGACCATCGAAGAAGAGCGTAGCTGGGGTCGCGGTGGTTCCCTTTCGCATGATCGGCGTCTTGTTGGTGTCGTCCCAACGACCATCCGGGAAGCCTATGAAGAAGACGTCTTCTAGTGCGTCGAGCGCGTCATACTGCTTGCTCGACGGGAACTCTGACACCGGCAGAAACCTAACGAAAGGCGGCGTCGGCAGATCCTTGAGGGCCTGCAAGACTGCGCCAAACGGCATGACCGCGAGGTCGACATGGCGATCCCGTGGTGAAAAGAATCTCTCTTCTTCCAGCACCATCCTGATCTGGACGGTTTCCCCAAGGGCAACAGCGGCGGGTCCATCACTGGTGGGCAAATGCAGTGAGATCTCTGCAGCACGCTCGACGACATGCCTATTCGTGAGAAGAACAGGCGAGCTCATTCCTGGCGTCGATTCCAAGTCGACGAGAAGTCCGGTGCCTGTGGCGCCATCTCCATACTCGTCGGAGGTCACGAGTCGTAGGACGGAGAACATCATGTCCTTATACAGAGTGTTCACGTCCATGATTCGCATCATAACTATGGGGAACTCAAGAGCGCCTGTGCACGTTGCGGACCGGCTTACGAGGCGTCTGCGAGCCTTTGGTTCCTATGCCTGACGGGTTGAAGGCTCGATGGGGAACCTTCGTCGCAGAATGAGGCGTTGGGCTAAGGTCCACGCGACTGTGACGAGGAGGTAGAGCCCAGCGGCGAGTGGAACGAACGCCGCCGCGATCGCCGTGCTGAACTGCAGGACGCCCACCAGACGGAGCATCCCCTCACCGCCTGGCGTTGACGCTGACGCTGTCGGAGCGGGGCGCAGGAGGCGACGGGTGATCTCAGCGACTGCCACGATCAAGAGGATCACGACACTGAAGACGGCGACGGCCGGCAACGTCAAGGATCCGTTCCCGATAGAACCAATGAGGCTGGCTCCGAGCGGCACACTGAAGACCTGTTCGGTAAGCAAGTCGTTGGGGTGGCCGGCGATGACGGTGTGCAGGAACAGCGTGTAGATGATGCCGACAACTGGGGCTTGGATGAGCACGGGAGCGCATCCGGCGAACGGGTATGCTTTCTCGTCGGCGTAAAGCTTCATCGTCTCGCGTTGCAGACGCTCGCGGGCATCCTTGTGTCTTCGCTGCAGCAACTGCAGCTTCGGCGCCAGACGCGCGCGAGTCTGATCAGCTTTGGCCTGCGCAACCCCGGTGGGGATCAAGATCGTCCGCACCAGGAGAGTGAGGATCACGACGGCGACGGCCGCGGATGCGCCGCCCGTGATCGGTTCCAGCAGCGACGCCAACGCCATCAGCAGGGCATATGCCGCGTCGAGGGTGGCCGAGATGGGTGGGAATGAGAAAAGGTCCATGATGTCCGTCCGTTGATGTGAGAGGTGGTCGCAGAACGGCCACGCCAGACAACGACGAACACAGACATCACCCTCAAGGACAGGTGGAGGAGCGTCGACGCGCTACGCGGCCGAAGCCGCAATTCCCGGAGCGCGCGAACGCGGATGCCCCGCAGCATCCGGATCACTCTGCGCGACCGCCACCGACACATCGATGGCTCTGTCCGGACGGACCAGGGAGGCCCGCATCGATCGGGGCGAACCCCCGGCCTGCAACAGAACGACGACAACAGCTGCCGCCAGCACAACAGCCCACATCGATGCCGAGCCGGCCTCAGAGGCACCGATCACAGCCGAAGAGGACAACAGGACCTGCAGGAAGGAAGACAGAGCGTCGATCATCCCGTCTCTCACCTCCCCGCTGGAATGCGCCCACCGTAGCACTCGCCGCATTGGACCGGACGCTCAGCGAGACGACCCTCAACGAGCTCGCAGCCGCGCCCCGTCAGGGACCGGCTTGCGGGGGATTGTGTATGGACATGACTTCAAAGCAGTGATCAATCGACTAGGTTGCACACGTGGATGAGGTGGAGGTGGGCACCGCCATATTGGTAGCGGTCCTGAGTCTTGTCGGCGTATTCGGCGCGTCCGTAGCGGCTCTAGTTTCGAGTCGACACCTGCAAGCTCGTGAACTCCTCCTAGGGCCAGCCAGGGTCTTCGCGCGCGACGCGCTGGCAGCGCTCGCGGCGCTGCGCGGCATAACCCCACCATCCCCGCGGACGCCCGATATCCCTCACCGCAACGAAGTGCTGCTCGACGACATAGCCCGCCGTCAACGCCGTATTGAGCGGAGCATTAAGGCCATCGATCTGGTTCGGCTGGCAAGGGCTGACGTTCGCGTGGTATTTGGACCGACATCGGCAGCGGCCGAATACACGCGCCGGGTCCTGGAGGCGCAGCGGCACGCGCTTGAGGTTGCGGAGCGCTATTACTTCGAGGCCGAGAATCAAGGGGCCCACGACCTAGGCGAATGGCGGCGGTCACGCGGGGCCGACTTACGTGAGTCGTACAAGTTTTGGAGAAGTTCCGCGTACGCCGAGCTCGATCGCTACTTCCTCGACGTCGCGAAGAGGGCTCGATTCCCCGCCTGGAGACGAGGACACCCCCCACCATGGCATCCAGTGGCGATCGACGCTCGTCTTTTTGACGCGTCGGGAAACTGGAGCGAGTGGTCGACCGAAGCGAAGAGTTACGCCATGGGGTTCGCGCAACTAGAGAGGGACGCAAAGAGCACCGGCCGCAGGATTGGGTATCTTCACTCGGTCAAGTACGGCGGCGAGTAGTTCGACGCGCTATTCACTCGTTCGGCTGGCGCGCGGCCACATCGATGACGCAACACAGGAGCCCGCCGCAACGCATCTGATACCGCCGCCGAGCTGACCGTAACTCCCGCGCCGCCGCCCGCGCTGATGGACCGGCATTGGCGCACCGAGCCTGTTCATCTCTACTTGGTGTTGTGCCTTGAGCGCAGGATGAACCCGACGATGACGGTCGCGATACCCAGGATGAGGAGAACCCAGAACCACACAGCGAGCCCCACCAAGTAGCCGCAATCCCTGTCAGACCCACAGTCCGCATCGTCGAACCAGACGACGAACGCGACCACGACGAGCGCGCCGCCAGCGAGCATCACGAACGGCCACAGCTTCTGCATGGCGACGAACGTAGCAGCGCGGAAGTGCATCCAGTGCCCGCTCATGGACCGGCTACTGACCGGGCGTCAGAGCCATGGCACCTCTGACACCGGACGCAAGCCGGCAGCGTCGACATCGCGCTTCAGGCGCTCGATTAGGTCTGCCGGATCGGTGCCGACGACGACACGAGGGGCTCAGTGGCTTCGTTATCGGGTACGGCGCTGACCATCATCGATCTGTCATCACCGCACGATTCGATTTGGGAATCTATCTCGGATTTCAAGACCCTGCCCGAAGTTGTGCAGAACTGGATCGCGACGGAGTAGTTCCGCATCGTCTGCGAGCTGTCCATCGCCAACGCCGGGTAGTGCCGCTCGAACGCGACCACTACAGGCGCACGAGCGGCGGTCGCCGATCGGTCGGACGGACCCAAGACGCACGCCACACAACAAGGACCGGGCGCTACCTCGGGCCCGTAGAGTCCACTGATATGGTGCCGCTTGTGGTGAATCAGGTGTCCCCGGCGGAGTCCGCCAGCAACACCAGCGAGAGAGTGCCGTTCGAGCCGGAATACGCTGAGCTGAACTCGATCTTTTGGCCACTCGGGATAGCCACCGTGATTGGTGCAATTCCGATCGTCCTCAACGCATGGTTCGGGTTTGACGGAGTTGGGTACGTCGTAGTCGCCGTCATCTCGACGTTGATCAGCTGTCTCGCTTTAACGGTTGGCGGGTGGCTCTGGCGCAGCGAGAACAGCTCAGGGCCATTCTTCGAGCACTGGTCGATCTGCTTCATCCTGCTCGGAGCCGGGCTCGGCACCGTTGGCGGGTTGGTTTTCTCGGCAGACCCAGCTCTGTACTGGCCCGCTCTTCCAGCAGCTGTGGCCGGCAGTGCGCTCGCGCTCATCTGTGCCATCCGCTGGATCCAATGGCGGACGCGCAGTTCCCAATTGGAGCGCAGACGGGAGAGGCGTGAACGCGTACGCGAGCACACCGCGTTCTGGACGATCCTCGCCCTCCTTGAACTCGCCGCATCTGCTGCCTTCGCGATTCTGGCCGTCAGATCGGGAACGCCTCTGTTGCTGAGGCCGGTCTACGCTGCGGCTGCGATCCTATTTGGCGTCCTATTCATTCGCTTCATCTCTACGGTCGTCCTAATGCGGCGCTACCGCTGGGACCAGGACCTCGAGAGGTCTGGACTACCCGAACTTGCGCGGATGAAGTCCCAGCTACTCATGACGCAGAAGTCACTCGCGAATCTAACCAACAACATCCATATCGCAGTTGTGCAGGTAGACGACCTCTTTGACAGGGCCCGCGTGCTCGAGCAGGAGGCGAACGACGCGCGCGAGTTCCTGAATCTCTCACAGGGACAGCGTCAAGCGATCCTTAGGAACATGAACAGGGGTACGGTCGTCTCGGTCTGGTGGACGATCACCACGTTCCTGCTGGGCGTTGGGCTGACCTTTGCCCTGTTCGCCCTCACGAACTGGCAGTCCGTGCAGGATCTAGTCACGGCCATCAGTGAGTACCTATTGGGTAGCAGCCAATGACGCAGACCAGATATTGCTGGGTACACAGGCCGGGGCCGTCGCTCGGCACGGTCGACTCGTAGCGTGCAGGTCAGATGCCACTGCGCCAATCGGTGACACGCTGAATCACACGCGCCTCCGTAGTGTGGATCTCGCAGAGCTTAGACGGAAATTATGTCAGGCCAGCAACATGTCGCGTTCTTGATGCGGGACAGACAGAGGTGGACTGGCTTCGCCCGCAGGTCGAGTCGCACGACGACGGCAATTCCCACATGGAGATGCTCGACATATACGCGCGAATGCTGAACGAGTACCGCCGTATCGTGGATGCCCGCGAACGTGGGCACGGCTCCGATGACTACCTTCTTAGCCTCCCGGAGCTGGAGAAGATCGCCGAGACCTGGCGTGCTCGTGATTGACGGAGTCTGAAAGCCTGGCCTTGTGACAATCCCAGCTCGGGCGGCCAGGACCTGAACTGCGCCACCTCGCTAGGCGCCGAGGTTGTCCCCGGCCGGTCCGGGACAGCCGGCGCGGAGCGATCGAATCGGACGCTGCTGAGGCCGCACGCGTCTCGACGAGGTGCGTGCCCGTCAACTCGTCAAGGAGACGTAGCGCCAAACGTAGGAGGTGGCGATGCTCGATCGGGAATAGGTGGTCGAACGCCCGGAAGTCATTGCTGACATGACGGCCGCTGAGGCAATAGCTATCAGCCGGGCGCAGTTGGACCTCCGAGCGATCGGGTCCGAGTTGCGAGAACTCGACGAACCGGCGAACAAGCTCGTGATCGCGCAGGTTCTGCGTGGGTTACCCTTCCACACTCGCCCGCTGCGATCGTCACGCGACGAGTTCTTCAGATAATGGATCAATCCGCGCCCCGCAGGTCTGCCCTCCAGGGGCAGTGATCTGAACTCGTGCGCACGATTTTGCGCGCATACCCACTTCGAGAATCGACCCGGCACGTGACGACCTCGAGGTTGTCGGCATTGCGGCCCCCACAGCCCGTGACTGTCCCTCAAACGCGCACTGCCCGAACAGGGATGGTCGCGGGCATGTCGCTCCTTGCCAGTAGCCTCCGCTTTGTGGAAGAGAATCAGGCTGCCTTCTGGGGTGCGGTCGTCCAAATCATCCCGGTGCTTCTGCTCGCACTTGTCGTTGAAGCTCGTGGGCTGAAACGGCTCGATCACCGCGAGATGCGCCTCCACTTCCGCCGGTTGCGCGCCCGGCACGGTACGAAACGACTGCGCGACCGGGTGCGAGTCGCGACCGCAATGATGGGCAAGGTTGCCTTCACCGGGTTCCTGCCGGCATACGTGATGCTGATCGTCGCTCTAATGCTGGTGCTCGGCGAGTTTCTCGGCCTGATGGTGCTGCTGTACGGCACTTCAATCTCGGCGTGGGCGAGTTCGTTCACAGTCATCGCGATCATCGCGGGCGTTGGTACGGTGGCCGTTTCGCCCGTCCTGCTCAGATTCGCTGAGGCTTGGAGGGAGACCGACCCGGATGACATTCTCCGCGCGACGGTGACGTCGCGGCGCGAAGCCCCATGAGTTACGGGCGAGTCGACCGGTCAAATTGCCGCGACTCCCAAGGGGGAGCACCGTCGGGCGACTTCGTCCCGATTGCGTGGACAGGTATCGGCATCGCTGGCCACGCCCCTCCGGCGGTCGCGGACCGGATGGGGATGGCGTGGGTGCCAGGTCGCGGGTTTGCCCGCGCCGACTGCTCGAATGAAGAGCCTGCGATAGTGACTAGATGCACGATCGTGGCACGACATTCTTCATCGATCTGGAGTCGGCGGTCTGGGATGCGCTGGTCCGCGGGGACGCGGATGCTGATCGCGCCCTGCTTTCGGAGGACTTCATCGGGGTGTTTCCGACTGGCTTCGCCAACCGGGCCGACCACACCGACGACCTGGCTGATGGGCCCAGCATCGCTTCGTACGCCATCACGGACGCGAGACTGATCGACGTTTCCGCGGACGCCGCGTTGCTGTGCTATCGCGCCGAGTACAGACAGCCGAGCAAGAGCACCGCAGAGGTGATGTTCATCAGCTCGCTGTGGGTCCAGCGCGAAGGTCGCTGGTGGAACACATTCAGTCAGGACACACCTGCCGCATCCACATCGGCCTAGGCGTACCTGGCCATGACGTTGGTGACAGCGGTCTTGTGAACGTGGGAGGCCCCCTGGCTTAGTGGAGCTGTCTAGTTCTGCCACTGCCAGGAGGCCTCTGTGTCCCACGCTAACGCCCGATTGACGATGCACGCGCGGCGATTGATCGTCGCCCGTGTTGTTCGGGATCACCGTCCTGTCGCTCACGTCGCGAGAGAGCTCGGTGTCTCACGCCAGTGCGCCCATCGGTGGGTGCGACGATTCCGGGAGCAGGGCGACGCTGGCCTGTCGGAGCGGTCCAGCCGGCCGCACCGGTCGCCCACGCGAACGAGCGCGGAGCGGGAACGCGCTGTGCTGGAAGCGCGGACACGGCTGCGGTTCGGGCCAGCACGGCTCTCGGCCGAGACCGGTGTTGCCGCCAGGACGATCTCTCGCATCTTGGTCCGTCACGGAGTCCCGCCGCTCGCTTGGCTGGATCCGATCACCGGGGCCGTGATTCGCGCAACGCGGGCGACAGCGAACCGATACGAGCACGAGCACCCCGGTGACCTGGTGCACGTGGACGTCAAGAAGCTCGGCCGGATCCCCGACGGTGGTGGCTGGCGAGCAGAGGGCTGGACGACCGCGAATCACCAATCCCGCATCGACAAGAAGCCGATCGGCTTCGACTACGTGCACGCCGCCGTTGACGACCACACTCGCCTCGCCTACGCCGAGATCCACCCCGACGAGAAGGGCCACACCGCGGCGCAGTTCCTGATCCGCGCCGCAGCCTACTTTGCCAGCCACGGCATCACCCGGATCGAACGAGTCATCTCCGACAACGCGTTCGCATACCGACACTCAGCCGCGTTCCATACCGCGATCGCCGAACTCGGCGCCCGACAGAAGTTCATCAAGCCACACTGCCCCTGGCAGAACGGCAAGGTCGAGCGCTTCAACCGGACTCTCGCCACCGAATGGGCCTATCGCGAAGCCTTCGCCAACAACCAAGCCCGCGCCGACGCCCTTGCACCCTGGATCGAGCACTACAACACTGAACGAACCCACTCCAGCCACGAACTCACGCCCGCAGCCCGAGTGTCACCAACCTGATGGCTCAGTACACCTAGGCGCCCGTCGAACGGACCAGCCCGCTGAGGGATCGTAAATGGACTTGCGCGGGCCCTCCGCAGGCCCGTTGTCGCTGCGCGTGTGAGACACGGCTACGGCCAGACGCACGAGGCCGTGCCAGATGCTGCGAGTGGGCACGTTCGATCCGGCTTTGATGACTCTTGCTCATCCAGCAACGCCGACGGGCGCTTTTCGAGACGGGCGTGCGCGTCGCGCTAACTGAGCTCCGGCGCGACGCCGTCGTGTTGCTTCGAGGTCACCGACGCGATCGGCATCGCATCGAACTGACAGTTCCGAACTCTCGCTTCCGTGATGCTACACGGTGCGGTCGAGGCTCGTTGCGGCGCTTTCGGTCTTGCTATCTCTTCCAGCCGATGAGAACTCGTTTGCCGCCGGTCCGGATGTGGGGGTGGCGCCGGACCTCTCCTATGCCCGCTGCATAAGCGAGCACGGCGGCCCACAGCGCAGTCGTGAGGAGCTTGTCGATGAGGGAGTGCCACCAGGCGAACCACCCGGTCAGCGAGAGTGCGACCTCGAGGCTCTGCATAACGACCGTCGTAAGCAGCAGTGCGAATACAGCGATCGTCAAAGACAGTTGAAGCGGTCTGCTGACTATATAGGCGCCTCGTCCCCACCTGCTGAGCACGTGGATCTTGCCTGATCTGCTCTCCGTGCCGTCCTTCGAGATTTCGCGGGCAGGATGATTCTCCATGGTGCATAGCAAGAACGACCCAGTATCTGCTGCCACCTTCTTCTGACGGCTATTCGAGGCGTGGATGTTCAGCGCGACGAGCGCTCGTTCGGTTGCTTCCTCGAGACGGTCGACATCCTCGGACCTGACGCGAAGGTCAACCCGGCTCCTCTGAACCGTGATCATCCCCCAACACTCCTCGATGCCGTCATGGAGAGGCATCACCCGGCTCGCCGAAAGACTGCTCAGAGGATTGCCATCCTTCATTTGCGATAGCAGTACGAGGGTGTTCGTCGCCAAAAACAATGTGTTCCCAACGCGCGCACCGGGACCGAGGATGCGTTCCGCTATGGCCAGCGCTTCCTCGTGACGGAGCCCCTCTTTCTGATTGGAGATCTCTTTTGCAGCGTCGATCAATGCCGCGACCACGCTTTCGTCCAGCGGATGCTCGGGGTACCAGGCTGACCGCAGAATCAGTTCTCTGACGAACGCGACCGTCTGTTCTGAGGTCGGAGAGGACTGGCTATTTCCAGATGTATCGGGTCGCACTTCGACGTTGAGTTGCACGAATGTTCTCAAATGGACTCCCCGATTATGCGTTGGATCGAGATATACCACTTGGGGCGACTTAGGCGAAATTCGGGTCGTAATGCATTCGGGTAAACCGAGGCATAGACCGCCGCATGGGAGACATGTCTCCCAGTTCGAGGTTGGGACAGGCTCAGCCCTCACCTGTTGATGGCCCATCGACCACTGGATTCGCCCGGCACCCTCGGCGGCGATCAATTCAGCGACCTCGTTCTTGAGGTGCGGGAACCCAGCTAGGACCACGAGTCCGATACGCTGCGGCGTGTGCATGGACAGCGACGTGCTCACGGGGCGAGTTCTCAAGGTAGGCAAGAGCTCGCGACACGCCCCATCTGAACGCGAGGGCGTAGTGCGCAACGTGGATCCGACGGCAGGCATACGATTCGCTCTGACGGGAGCCGGCGGGGCAGGCGCCGCGAGTCTCGGTCGGTACATTGGGCGTGGTTCCTGGACTAGAGGGAAGTTGCTGTCGTTATTTGGACGTGGCCGTTTGCGGAGATGTTCATGAGTACAGAGGACCCGCGCAGGGGGCCCTACGGTCGCGGGTGGTACACCGACACCCAGATCGCCGGCATCCAGCGGTACTACGACGGCGTCGCCTGGACGACGCGGACACGCCCAGTTCGGGCCACCGCGCCTGGTGAGGCGCCCAAGAAGAGCCATCACGCCGCACAGCCCAACCCGCGCCCGATCGATCACTTCGGCGAACGTATCCAGCACGGCAAGTACGGATTCCGACTCACTCGCGAGATGTACGCAATACCGAATTGGACCCCTTCGATACGGCAACGACGGCATCTTTTCACCGACAGGCAGTGGGCGCGGATGGATTCGGTCTTCGAGGACTCGGATCACACTCGATACACGGACAAGGTTGTCGAAGACATGCGGATCAGCGCCCTGCGCAACTTCGACTTGAACATGGCGTTCTTCGCCCAGATCTCGCATGAGGAGTTCGAACGCGCGCTTGCCGCGATGCTGAGCGAGAACCCCTCCGTAGAGGAGGTCGAGGATCTGTGGAGTCTCGATGGAGCGCAAGGTGTCTATGTAATGGTGCTCGATCAGTACCGACAGGCCTACATCGGAACGGCATTCAACATGCGGGAACGGATTCGGCAACACTGGCGCGGTACGAAACAGTTCGACCGCCTCGTGTGGGGCACCGAGGAGGAGTCGGTCATGTCGATCGACTCGTTCCGGGCGCTAGACACCAACCGGATTTTCGCGGTCGAGACAACCGACCATTTCCATGTCGAGAACGCGCTCGAACGGGGTTTCCTGGGCGACTTCCTCCTCAACCGCATCCACGGTGGCGAAATGACCGGAATCCGCGCAAGGTTCATCGACTCCGAGGTCAAGCGGCGTCGGCTTAACGCCCTCAACGACCCCCAATCGATTGAAGTCACCTGACGTTGCCGGGCAACCCCTGACACCCGCGACCACGGCAGGTGTCAGGTGTTTGTCACGTCGCCGGTGTGATCTGCGCAGCCCTCGAATGCGTGAGTATCCTGGCGCGATGCGCGAGACGGTTCCGCTTCCGCGCATTGCGCGCACGGGGATCCTCTGCGGCGCGTGTCAGGGATTGGTTCCTGATCGGGCTGTGACCTCGCCGGGCCGCAGCAGCTCGGTACGTTGTGGTCTCCTGTCGCCCGGACGGATCAGCGTCGCCGATGTGCCGCTAGTACAAGCGGCGCATTCCGCGTCGGTGACGCCCCCTGTTGCGCCGTCGCAATCCGACTGCAATCCTCCTCTCATCTGGGAAATCGATGCGACAGCCGGTCCATTCTCTTGAAACGGGACCGGCGCGCCCGAACCAAGGGGGTCCGACAATGGCGGCACTGAATCGGTGGAAGCTGGCAGTCG
This sequence comes from Microbacterium sp. SS28, assembly GCF_022761035.1. Classification (GTDB taxonomy): domain Bacteria; phylum Actinomycetota; class Actinomycetes; order Actinomycetales; family Microbacteriaceae; genus Microbacterium. The sequence goes on along the minus strand of NZ_JAKWJP010000001.1, from coordinate 362,484 downwards.
TGGCGATCGCGGCAGCAGTCATACCCATCGCGACGCCGATCCCGGCAATCGCCGCTGACTTCGATTTCGTCCTCCCGGCGGGCGCGGCCTGCACCTTCGAGCTCCACGTCACGGGAACAGGCGGCTCCGCGATCACCAGGGAGTTCACCGACGCCGACGGGAACATCGTCCGAACGCTCACCGCGGGGCGAGGCTCCGACCTCACCTTCGAGAACGTGTCCACAGGCGCGACCATCCCGCTGAAAGGGAACGGCTCCGTGACAAGCGCGACCATCAATCCCGTTGGACCCGCCACGGTGAGAAGCACGGGACACAACGTGATCCTCATGTTCCCGACCGACGTTCCCGCAGGCCCATCAACGACGCTCTACATCGGTCGAGTGACCTATCAGGTGGACGCGCAGAACACGTTCACGATCACCGGCTCCTCTGGTCGCACCAGGGACATCTGCGCCGAGCTCGAGTAGCCATCAGCTCAGGATCCCAGCGACCAAAACGATTGCACGCGAACGAGCCGCCTTGGTGCAGCGCGCGGATAAGGATCGCTCCGAGCGGCTCACGATGATTCCGCTCGTCGCGTCGGCCGAACAATTTCCCACGGATGAGATTCGACACGTGTCGCGACGGCGACTTCCCGGCGAGCACAAGTCGACGCTGCAGGCGCGAGCCATCTCTCGCGCTGCATCTGGGCGTTACGACTCAAGTAGCCGATCCAGGTCGGTGAGGTCGGACTCCGTGATCACGATGAGCTTGAACCCGCAGGCATCGGCGAGCTGTCGCTTCGTGCTCATGCGTGCTCGATACTTCTCTGAGGTCATCAGCCCGGCGGCTTCGACGAATGTGCCGTCGGTTAGCTCCCAGTCCGCTCTCAACCGGCTGTTCGGATTGAACTCGGGGTGGTACGGGTACTGCGGTTCGACATCATGGTCGATTCCTGCGGCGCTCATGAAGTCGTCGATGTATCGCTCGATGAGGGATCGGCACGGGTGGCCGTCGTTTGCGATGCTCGTGACGCCATAGCTGCCCCGCCAGCCGTCGTTCACGACGCCTGCGACGTTCAACCACGAGAACCAGTTGTCTCTCCGGTCAGGGAGCAGCATTCGCATCATGGCCGCCCCGATCCGGTCTTCGACCCGATTCTGCAGCATATGAAACGCGACGGCGCGGGGCACCGCTGCGCCCGCCATCTCGCATAGCAGGCGCACGACTCCGATCGTGCCCTCTTCTCGAATCTCGGGTTTGTTTGACGGGCTCAGATCGGGGTAGACCGCATCAGCCATGCATAGCGCACATATGTTGGCCGTCCGAGTGCTGGCGACGTGTCGCGCCGCGAGCGATCCGACCTCGAAAGTCAAGCCGCAGATCTCGCATCTGCGCTCGCGAGTGGGCGACTCGTGGGATCCAGCGCTCGAGCCGAGCCGAGCGCAGAGTACTGCCGCTACGAGCCAGAGGCGGTAGATGTCATTGGTCGTCATGTCAAAAAACGTGGCACCGAACAGATCGTGGTCGATGATGACTCGAAGCAGGTCGGGAGCTGTGCTCTTCTGGATGTCCTCGGAGGTCAGTTGTAGCGGGTGGGGCCCGCGGGTGTCGCCCCCGACTGGATCGAAGTCCCGCCATGGCAATTCAACCCACCAATCGGGGAAGTCACTACGAAGCTTCAACGCTGTGAGCAGGATCGCGTGGTCCTCCGAGATGTGCCGAGATTCGTCCCACGCCTGCATCCACCCGGCCGGCAACCGGATGGCGGGTGCGTGATCTGAGAGTTCCCTTGCGAGTTCAGCCGACACGATTCCGCTGCGACGAAGCCAACCCCTATGGCCAGCGGAATTCGGGTGGAACTGGTCAACCACCACTCGGCCAATGATCTCGCTCACCGCGCGCGCGACCTCGGGTGCCACCCGGGCGGCTGCTTCCGCTGTCAGAGCGCGGCGCACCAGTTGCTCGTGCGGGCTGTGGGGAGGCACCAGTGTCCCCCACCACTGAGGGTCCCATTCCAGACTCAGTGATGAGTTGACATTGGCCGTCTCCGGCACATCGTTCGGCGACACCGGGCGCGCCTGTACACCATGGAAGCGAAGGGCGCGCTCAATCGCGGGGTTGAACGCCTCAGCAACACTGATGTATGTCCCCACGTCGAAGAAGCAGCTCGCCGCGAGGAAAGGTCGCACTGACCCTTCGGGGCGAAGCTGAACGGCGAGGACCGGTCCCCATCCGTACAAGCCAATGTGTGCGCGAAGCGTGGGGGCGCCGAGGGTCCAGGCCACCAGGGCCTCTCGCGGCGGCTCATAGCCCGCACTGACAAGGGCATCCGTCAGGACGGCGCGAGTGTTTTCGGCGCAGAGCAGCAGTCGATCATCGAGCAGGTACTCGCCCAGGGATTCGTCATCACCCCAGAGGATGACGGAGTTTCGCGCGCCCCGCCGACGACGGATCAAGATCTCGTGCGACTCGATGTCCAGCTCGTCAAGGTGCTCGAATAGGCGAGAGAGGAGCTCCTGAGCCTTCTCCTCGCGAGCCGCCACATCGACAGGAACGTCGCGGCGCGCGCGAACGAGCATCTCTCGCTGTTGCGCGTCCATGCGTGGAAGCGTATAGCTCGACGCGGGCGGACTCAGTGTTGTAAGGGCCCCCGGGCTGAGCCGACTCGACGTCGCGGCCAGCATGATCGGCTACGCGCGAACGCCCGTTGAGAGCGACACTTGCACGCTTTCGGTGCCCCCGACCGCGCACTGCCCGATACGAATGTCTGAGGAGGGCGCCCCTAGGATCAGGGCAAGTCGCAGTCGCTGTTCGAAGTGGAGTGGTGCTATTGAACCATGCGTTGGCTGATGCCGTTCTGGCGATCCGGTCCAGCGCGCTCGCGACGAACTTTTACTTGGACGCAAGCGATCTCGAGGGGGGATTCGCTACAACGGTCTCACAGCGTCGGGACCGTCTAATCGCTCATCTCAGGTCTGTCGAGGGCGGCGAGCTTGTCTTGGTCGGCGAAGCTGCCGGCTGGCAGGGCGCTAGACAGTCCGGCGTGGCATTCACATCACCGGCATACGTCGGCCTCGTGGGTAGCAAGGAACCCAGCGCGACCGCTGTGCACGGACTGCTTAGCAAAGCCGGGCTCCTTGGCGGAGCATTGCTCTGGAACGCGTTCCCACTCCATCCACACACCACACAGCGCCCTATGCATAGAATTCACATAGAAGTGCGATAGACATCCATTAGAGCAGGGCCTGGGGTCCACTGACCTCATCTCGTCGCCTACGCACTCACCAGCCGAGATAGCCCATACTACGAACGCTACGGCGCGGGGAAGCTCGACCTGCCGGTCGCGCTGCGCGATGTCAGCTGACACTTCATATAATTCGGTTGCTTCGACGCCAGCCGCCAAGCGGGCCGCGCCGAATCTCGGCTCGCAGTGGGATGCGAGCGGACCTGGAATCTGAACGGACAGGTGAAGGCATGACAACGCCTCTAGTCGAGGGCGACCCGCAGAATCTTGGGGATGTGCGACTTAGCGCGCGCATCGGCGAGGGTGGGTCAGCAGTGGTGTTTCTGGGGCACCGCGCGGACGGGACGGCGGTTGCGGTGAAGGTTCTCCACAGACACCTTGCCACGTCGCAGCCGCTGCGTGAGCTCCTCGCGCGTGAGGCAACCGCGCTTGAACGGGTGCAGGGGAGCCGAGTTGCCAGGGTCCTGGGCGTTGAGTCAACGGCCGAACTGCCGTATCTCGTGGTCGAGTACGTCCCTGGCGCCTCTCTTGCGGCGATGGTCGCGACCTCCCCGCTTGCCGGCGCTATGGCATCTGCCGCCCTGGACGGCGTTGCCGAGGCTTTGCAGACTATCCACGCGGCGGGCATTGTCCACCGCGACCTGAAGCCTTCGAACATCATTTATGGCCCCGATGGCATCCGCGTCGTCGACTTCGGGATTAGCGCGATCGAGGACGTCGCCGGGTCGACGCGAACGGGCGCGTTGGTAGGAACCCCGTCGTGGCTCTCGCCCGAGCAGGCGGTTGGAAAGCCGGTTACAGCGGCCTCCGATGTGTTCAACTTCGGGATGCTGATCGTGTTCATTACGACGGGCAGGAACCCGTTCGGCGAAGGACGGCCGGACGCGATGCTGTACCGGGTCGTGAACGAAGCGCCGGACTTGACAGACGTGCCGGAACCGCTGCGCGGCCTCGCATCCGGCTGTCTAGCGAAGGACCCCGAATCCAGGCCTCCTCTCGAGACCGTTCGTAGCGTTCTCGCATCCTTCGTGGGCAACTCCGGCCAGACCGACGAAGCATCGAATTCAACCGTGCTCGGTTCAGCGACTGCGCTGGCTCGCGCCGCCCACGTGGAAGCCGCAGGGCCCGTCGACGCGGATTCCAATAATTCCAGTTCGCGCATTCGCACGCGACGTTGGCCAATCATTGCTGCGGCGGCAGCACTGGTACTTGTCGTCGCCGCGCTCGGCCTTGCGACTGCCAACGCGATCGCCCCGTTCGGCGGCGCGATCGAGCTCGAATACGACAACGCGCTATCAGGCAATATGTTCGTCGAACGCCCCACAATCCGGATCAAGGTCGAGAACGGCGAGGGGAGTACGATCGCATTCCCCAGCGGACGCGGTGGCGAGCTGGAGGTCGGGAAATGGCATCCCGACTCGAAGATCACCGTCGCGTACGAGCCAACGCTTACCGGAGACGAGGCCTTTCAACAGACGTGGACGGCCGGCGAACTCGGGCTCAACGTGCTGTCGATTGGCCAACCGCTACAGATTTCCGTCAGAGCGCGGAGCGAGAACGTAACGCTCACTATCCACGGCCCTAAGGGGACAGAGGGCAGGGAAATAGTGCTCTCCCGCGGGGATGTCCAGGGATGTATCGATACGGCAAATGAGGAGTGGCGCGCCGAACTTGCGAAGGCACTCGGCTCAACTCAGGCCTACCTCGATGCCCACTCCCGGCATCGGTGGAACACCGGCGAGTGGGAGGATTGGTCGATCTGGTCCGCCCGAGCAACCGGCATGGCCGACGATCTCTTCGCCCTGCAAACGGAAATCGTCTCGGCCGCCTCCGCGAACGAGGGTTCCCACTACAGCGCCGAAGTGTCAAGCGCGCAAATCGAAGTTGTCGATGATCTCGTCAATCTCGGCCGCTACTGGGACGACTACTCCGCGTCGATCGCCGTCGAAACGAGGGAGGGCTCGCACGATGACCTGTATCCGCGGGAACGCGCACGAATAAAGGCCGGGGAAGACCTCCTGTGGGACGACGTCGCTGCGCTAAACGCTGCGATCGATGACGGCGCCGCTACCGCGTGCTTCCTAAGCAACTGAAGATGGACGCCAGCAGAACTCTTCTCGTCGTGGGACGGGAAGCGCCCGCCGACCTCATCGTGACCTCGTCACTTGTGTCCCGCCGCCATGCGGTCGTCGACCTCGATCCCAGCAATCCATTCGTTCAGGATCTGGCTTCGGCGAACGGGACGTTTCTGAACGGCCAGCGAATCGATCGCGCAACCCTAACGGACGGGGACAAACTTCACTTCGCGGACCGCATGTATGAGTACCGCTCAGGTCGTCTTCACGACGCGACTCCTGAGCAGGTCAAGCCGGCGCGAGCGATTCAAACACTCCCGTCTCGCCCACTGATTTGGATTCTTGGATTGGCTGCGGCTGCATCGATCGGCCTTGTCGCCATGCTTGTTGCGACAAGTCTGGGGCGGGCTCAGCCAGACTTCAGCGCAAATGATCTCTACGATCGACCAGGGAGCGTCGACTCGTTCGTCGGACAAGTGCAGGAGTCCGTTGTCACGGTGGTCTGCGCAACGGGCAGCGCCCAGTCGACGGGATCCGGATTCGCTATGTCAACGGACACATCGACTGAGCCCACCCACACGATCTTCACCAACAATCACGTCATCGCAGACTGCCTCGACGGTAGGGGGCCGGTTTCGGTCCGAGGATCCGGATTCACGTCCGACGCAAAGATCACGCAATCGGACTCGCTGAACGACCTTGCGATCCTCACCATCGAGCACTCCCTGACGCCACTTCGCCGTGCAGATGAGCCGAGCATCGGGATGTGGGTAGCGGCTTTCGGTAGCCCCCACGGGATCGCCGGCTCCGTAACGTTCGGAACCGCCTCAAATGTCTTGACTGACGAGCGGCTGTTGATGACGGATGCAGCCATCAACCACGGCAACAGTGGCGGCCCGCTGGTGAACGCTCGTGGAGAGGTCCTAGGCATCAACACCTTCAAGCTGGAAGAAGAGTCAACCGTGGGTTTCGCCGTAACCTGGCCCGCGCTCTGTCTGGGGGCACTCGATTGCGCGGGTATCGCTCAGTGGTGAGGCCACACGCTTGCGCACGGGGCACTGTGCTTGAGCTCAGATGCACCCGATCTGGCAAGGTGTCTTCCGGGTCGGAACGATGGGTAGCTCTCCACACACGCCGACCTTGGGACCGGCTGCACGCCATCCCGCCCCTTCCGCGCACTGCCCGCATGGGGATCCGCCGGAGATGCCACTGCCAAGTTCCCAGCCAGGCGCGTGCGAGTTGGGCGATAGGCTGAGCCGTCCCGAGCGACCCAGGAGGACAGATGCCCGTATTCGGCAACTACGACGAGAGCCTGACGCCTCGTCCATCCGAATTGGCAGACATGGACGACGGGACCATTTCAGCCCTCGTGGGCCACGACGTCCTTGTGCAGGAGTGGCTTCCCACCACCGGCTCGTGGGGCTTCGTATATCGCGGCAACCTGGATGACGCAGAGGGGCTGCCCGATGGGATCTACAGCGGCGAGTCGCAGCGGTTCTACGGCACTGTGATCGTTGAGGGAGGTCGCGTGGTTTCCGTCTCCTCCTGAGCGCCCACTTCCAGGCCGAAGCCCACTGAGTGATCCGAATGCCGACAGTTGCGTCGTGGGTGCCTTGGTAGTCGACAGACCGGCATGATCGAGCCATGGAGATCGGCGATTATTACGCGTTGTGTTCCGGCCGGGCTCCGTTGCCCGATGGGCGTTGGGTGCAGCTCACTGTCGTCGATCTTGGTGAGCTGTACGTGGAGTCGGGGCTGCTCGGAGCCTGCGACCCGTACGTGAACCTGGATGCTCCGACCCTGATCCCGGTACCGTCCGGCCACTACCCGGTTCGAGCGACCATGGTCGATCTGTCCGAAACCCAAGACCGCTCGCTCGTGCGGCCGGGGTACCTGTCCGTCGTGCTCTCCGAGTCGGAAGCAGCATCCGTAGAGGCGGCCCCGAATCGCGACGGACCACCCGGCCCCGGCCGGTACTGGGGTATCGAGGTCGATGCCGGCACCGTCGCCTTCCTCGACGCCGAGGCAGCGACCCGGTGCATGCCCTACAACAGAGGCGACTGGTTTTCCGAGATCTTCCGCTCAGGCAAGCCGGACTCCTGGTGGGCGCAGCAGATGGATGACGACCCGCTGCCGCCCGGCACGGCGAACATCGTCTTGCCCCTGGCGACACGAGGGGAGAACCTGATCCTCTCGCGCGCGGGCTACGGCGACGACGGGTTCTATGCACTTGACCGCACCCTCGCCCCCGACGGCACAGTCACCGGGATCCACATCGACTTCTACATCATCGGCAAACCGGAAGAATGAGCGCCTAACCTACGGCCGACGACGCCGAATCACGGTCTCGCTTGGGTGCTACTGCCCGAATTACGATCCCGTGGCCGCAGGATGCCCCGATTCGGGAATGGAACGGGGCAATTCCACTCCGTATCACCGGCGAGGTTGTGCTCCTCGAGGAGCGCCTCAATCGGCGGCCGCCGCGTCCGTTCGGCCTGTCGATGTGGGCGGGTACGGGTCTGTGATTCCCATCGCTTGAAGGATCGCGGCCGCTTCCGGCTCCGGTCGAGACCTTCCGAGGTTCACATTCTGTCCGCGGAACTCCTCGCCGGCGATTGAGCATGGAGTGGTGAGCTGGCGGAGATGGTGGTACCGCCAGCGGAGACGACCGTTCGGATAGGGGGTAACCCGGATAAGGTCACGGGCGCTCCACGCGGCGAGGGCCCAGTCACCTTCTCGATTGCTTACCCAGATTCCGATTCCGCTGTGCTCTTCGACCTCGCAGATGAGTTCCAGCGCGAGTCGTTCGACGCGAACTGTAGGGACGTCTGCGACCAGGTGCAGCAGATTGATCGCCGGTCGGGTGACTGATGACGGGGTGTTCTCGAGTCGTAGTCGACGTTCAAGCTCGCCGAGGCGGTCACCGCTTATCGCGTCTTCTCTCAGTCTGTGGGCGGTGTACATGTAGTACTCCATGTCGGCCTGCTTGACGAGATTCTTGAAGTCGGCCTCGAGTTGTTCATCGGATGCTGTCGAACTCAGGCTCGCCAGGACGGCGCGAAGGGACCGGTAGATGTCGCTCCTCACCTCGTCGGCTCCACCGTCGTCCGGCTGCAGAAGCGTCAGCGCAACCGTGACGAGACTGCCGACCCGGGCCGTCAGTTCGGCCGGAGGGTCCAGGCGGCCTCGCGGGTTTGGTGCAGCGAGTGAAGTCACCAGCGTGTCGATAATGCGTAGAGGGCTCGGATCGTCTTCGTCCCAGTCGCCGCGGCGCCAGAACCGAAGTGTGATGCGGAGTGCCAGCAGTCTGTATGGGACGTCCAGGCGGGGAGCGATGTCAGCTATGTCTTGGCACCAGCGCCGCTTCTTTCGGCGCACGCCAAGGGGACTCTTGTTGTGATCGACGGAGAACTCATTCGGCTCGTCGGACCCGTGAGGATCGTCGTTCTCTTCCGTCTCGCTGTCGCCCGGGTCGACTTCCGTCTCAAGGTCGGCTTCCTCAGTGAGGTCCGCGACGTCCGTCCAGTCAGGCGATGGCGCCGTTGACGCGAACGGGAGCGGTGGGAACCCTAGTGCGAATGGGCCGATTCCTGGTCCAAGTGTCGCGACCACGTCCTCTCTGAGCCAGAGCCAGACGTCTGTGTCCGACTTCGGTGCGGTTCTCCCGGTGTCGGGCCGAATCACATGTGTCAGTTCCGGCGACGAAGGCATGGATTCCGTGAGAGGTCCTGTGAGGCTTTGCAGTTCGTGGAGAAGAGACTCTAGGAATGAGAGGTCGTCGCCCCACAGGTCGGTCAGTGCAGCCTGTTTGATCCGGGGTTCGTGAGAACGATCGACCGGCCGACTGAGCGCCAATTCGAGGTCCGTGACGTACATCGGAGCGGACCGTCTGCGGGAGCCGCTGGAGTCGTTCCACGCGAGTCGAACACGGTCACCGCCGTTGAATTCGCCGGTCAGTTCGAGGGTTGATACCGCCGCAGTCTCCGAACGCAGGGTAAGCCAGGCGTCGGGGTCGGAGTAGTTTGACGATTCGACGTCGAAGTTGGTTGTCGCTCGGGCTACTCGAAGGCTCAGAACGTCCCGCCGCACAGTGGCGGCAACAACGAGCGGACCGCTTTCACCTGGTGTTTCGCCGGGGAGGAACCCCGAACGCGCGGGGAGACTGGCGGGGTTGGAGGCTGGATTGCCTGGCGGGAAGAGTGTCGACGTGGGGCCAAGGACCGCGAGTTCGAAATTGCCTTTCGGGACGTCAAGCAACAGCGCCCCGCTCGACAGATTCGGGCTACCCGTCAATGCCGACCGCGCCCCGTCGACCGTCCACTCGATCAGCTTGCCGTGGCGATACCGGGGTTCTTGGTCGATGAGCACGGCGCAATCTGCGTCCGACTCTGAGGCGTATTCGGTGAGCACTCGATCTAGCGCGGCTGGGTCGATGACCGTTCGACCCGGCTGCAGCGCGACGCGCACCGAACTTGGCCGCAAGCGCCGCAGCAGATCGGCCACGGTAGCGCTCGCTTTGTCGTGAAATGCTGCCGAAAGCAACAGTTCGTCTACAGGGCTGGACGGCAACCGGTCGGCGAGCGGTCCGTCCCACGACGCGGCGACGCGATGCCCCGTATCGATGATTTCGGCTTGCGCGAGAAGCGCGGTCAGTTCAGCACTTGTTCGGCGGATGGCGTCCGCGGACGACGGGTCCAGTTCCGAGCGGTTCGCGAGCGTGTCGAGAACGCCACGCAGGTCTTCCATCGCGATAGGCGCGGCATCCTTGGTCGCTGAGATCACGGTGGCGATCTCCGCGTTCGATTGCCAGCCCGCCATCCCGAGATTCCCCGATCCCACAATCGCGATCGCTCGCTCGGGACCGACGATGACACTGAGCTTGGGATGGAACGCCGCCCTCGCGCAGACCAGCCCGAGGTGGTAGCGCAGGCCAGCCCGGGTGACGGAGCGGAGGTCTGGCGCCCATACCGTGGCGTCGGCGACCACGGTGACGCGGGCTCCCGCTTGTCGACACAGGTCGAGAAGACGTGCTTCGAGAAACGGCAGGTCGACGTTGTACGTAAGGAAGAGCGCTTCGGTCGCCTGCATGTCGCGGTGCGCTGCCTCCTCAGCGAAAAGCCGCAGAGGAACGATGGGATCGGCGGTCGCCTCGATCATGGTCACGACAGGCGACCTTGCTCCGTGACCTGCCAGCGTCCGTCGACGTTCTCGGTGAGTCCTACTCCCGCGAGTATTCGTGCGAGTGCGTTCCAACGAAACCACGTGTCGATGGAGGCCTGGTTTGTGTCCTTGACGACAAGTCCATCACGGACCGAGATACCGAGAGGTAGTTCGTATATGCACGTTGTTGGATCGAATCTTGCCTTTGAGAGGGTGACCTGGCTTGCGCGGAAGATCATTTGCTGAGTCAGGAAAATCGCAAAATCGCGCAGCGACTGATCGGCCCAGTTGGGGATCAAGGCGCGTAGCCAGCCGGGCCGCAGCCGTGACTGTCGTTCAGTCGGCGCGTGTTCGAAGTAGACAGCGACTCTCGATGGCAATTCGTCCATTCGCATCGCTCCGAGCAACAGCTTGCCCAACTGTCGGTCCACGGCCGTGCGGGTTTGGTCCAGCTCGACCTGCTCCTCGGCAGGCAGCATCCGAGGTTCGGTTCCGGCGTGATCTGTACGTGGCGGGAGATCCGCGAGATACGCGCCGACGGATACGTCCGGCAGCTCTCTCGCGAGTGCCTGTCCGAGCTCATCGATCGTCGCGTCACCGTCGATCTGGTCAACGAGCCAACCCCACAGGCGATGCCAGGCGCGGACGGAGATCTCGCGGAGCAGTAGCCCTTGCCATGCCGGAGTAGCCTCCAAACCTCGCAGACGCGCGTCGTCTTTAGCGATGGGGTTGAACAAGAGGAAGTTCCCGAGTTCGTCCTGCAGCGTCCCACCGCCGCCTGCGTTCAGTTCCAGGAGGATCAGCAGGAGGTGGGTCGTCTGCGCCGATGCGCTACTGGCGTGCGGTTCCGCTCTGGACGGGAGCAACCTCTCCCGCAACGCGGCGCCATCGGCCGACCATCGCATTTGGCACAGGCAGAGGTCCGACCGCTCGCGCAACGACTCGAGCTCGATGCGGTCGCGTCCGGCGAAGTCGAGAATGCCACCGAGGCCTTCCCTCACCGCACTGGCATCGATGTGGGTGCCAGCCTTCAAACCATCAGCTGTCCAGGTCACGAGGCCGAGTGTTTGCTCGACGGTCCCGTAATCCCAGAAAAAGCCCCATCGCGCCTTCGCATAGGAGCCAACGCCCGTCCCCGCTAGCTCCTCGAGGTCGAGCATGCTATAGCGGTCTAGCGCGCCGCCTACCGCCCTGACCCCGTGCGGGTTCAGCGACCGCGGATGCTCGTCCCGATGCGCGATCGTCACGGCTGCGAGCACGACCTCGCATCGGCGCATCAGCTGCATCTGCTCGTCGAGGCCGTAACCGCGCCGCTCGCACTCATCGGCGACGAGTGAGTGTAGGGCGTAGTAGCGAGCGTGGGTGGTCGTGCTGATCGCGGCGGTAGCAAGCTTCCGGCTCTGTGCGGTTACATGGCGACTGACCGCGAGGGGGTTCTCGCCGAAGTAGCGACGTGACTCCGGCGCGATCCAGCTCGGTCCACCGATCTGAGCGTCGACCATGCCGCTCAACCTAGCCCACGACCCTCAACGCCGGAATGGCCTCCACTGTCGCAGGATCGTCTCGCGCCGATGCGGTCCTCCACCGGCGAAGAGCCGGTTCGCTGCCATGGTGCCATGGATCGCTTGACCCGACACGGGTTCGCCCGCGCGCTGACGTCCCGCATGCGCGCATTGCCGGAAGAGGGATCTCTCAATACAGAACAGTCCCCCGACGACCGTGCCCATAAGGCACGGCGGGGCGGGAGGCGTGGCGCTCATTGCTCGAAGGCTTGGCGTCCGTGCGCCTGGATGCGCGACAGAAGCTATGAACGAACCGTGCCGTGTCAGCACGATCAGATAGGTTGCGTGAATGGGTAAAGGTGGCAATGAAGTTGGAGACCCGGAATCGCGCTTTGCCGGGGTCATGGTCGCGGCAGCAAAGATGCCTGGCGTGCGGATCAATCGAGCGGCATATCTCTCGAAGGCGCTGGCGAGATACTGTTCCGAGGAGCAGATCAGCGTAGCGATCGAGCAGTCTCCAGCAGCGGCAGGGATCTCGCTCGAGGTGCTGGGCAAAGCCGCGGACGATTCGATCCGGTGGGAGACGAGCAAAGTCACGACGCTCTCGACGGCTACAGGCATGCCCGGCGGATGGGCTGTTGTGGCGACAATCCCCGCCGACATCACGCAGTACTTCGCCCACGTCATCCGGATCGCTCAGAAGCTCGCGTATCTGTACAGCTGGCCCGATCTCTTCTCCGATGACAACGAAGAGCCGGACGACGCCACCATGGGCATCCTCACGATCTTCATCGGGGTGATGTTTGGGGCGAGCGCCGCCAATGCTGGCCTCGCCAAGATCGCCGACTTGCTCTCGAAGCAGGCGCTCAAGAAGCTGCCGCAGATGGCCCTAACGAAGGGTGCCATCTATCCGATCGTGAAGACGGTCGCCGGCTATCTCGGGATTCGAATGACGAAGCAGATCTTCGCGGGAGGCGTCGCGAAGATACTGCCTGTGCTCGGCGGTGTCGCGTCCGGTGCTCTGACCCTCGCGACTTTCCTCCCGATGTCGATGCGACTGAAGAAGCACCTTGCATCGCTTGAGCTGACGAAGCCCAGCGAGCCGGGCGACGCGACGGTTCACGATGTCGTCGTCTTGCACACGGTGGATACCGACCCCGAAGCCGACGAACCAGCCGCCTGACGCACGATCCGCACCGCGCTGTATGCGTCCGGACACGGCCGCAGGTGCGAACCCGCGCTAGGTGGAATGACTATGACGCGCGGCCCGTTTGGGGATCGAATCCGGGCGCCTCGGCTACTTCACCAGTTGTGGCGCGAGCCTGACGCGCACACCGCCGGCGGGGCGGGGCCCGATCTCGAAGAGTCCGATCTCGCGCACGAGCTCGGAGAGTTTCGCGTATCCCCAGTTGCGTGAGTCGAAGTCGGGTCGCTGCTTTCGCACGAGCGATCCGACGGCGGCCAGGTCGGCCCATCCGTCGTCGAGGGATGCGCCGCCGATCGCGGCGCGCAAGGCGCTGACGAGGGCGCCGTCGGTGCGCAGTTTCGCGGCCGGGACCCGGGTCTTGAGCGCGGGAGTTCCGGCAGCATCAGTGGATGGCTCGGTGAGCACGTCGAGGTACGTGAATCGGTCGCACGCGTTGCGGAAGGCCTCCGGGGTCTTTCGCTCACCGAACCCGTAGACCGTGACACCGTCCTCTCGGATCCGGGATGCGAGGCGGGTGAAGTCGCTGTCGCTGGAGACGATGCAGAACGCCTGGAACCTCCCTGTGTAGAGCAGGTCCATCGCGTCGATGATGAGGGCACTGTCGGTGGCGTTCTTGCCGGCGGTGTTCGCGAACTGCTGCATCGGCTGAATGACGTGCTCGCTAGCGGCGGTCTTCCAGCTGCCTAGTTGCGGTTTCGTCCAGTCCCCGTAGACACGCTTCACGGATGCTGTGCCGTACTGCGCGATCTCCGTCATGACCGCGCCGATCCGCGCGGGCGAGACATTGTCTGCATCGATGAGCACGGCGACGAGGTCGTTCTGCTGGGGCACAGACACAGCATGGCAGGGGTTCTGATCGCGGCTGCGAAGCACGGGCCCGGGTCGACACTAGTCTGGGCGTCGACGATGTCCCGTTTCCTGGGGAGGACGACGACGTTGACCCGACGAGGGGCCCGCATCCGTGTAGCCGTGGTGCCCGCTGACTTTCGCCTGCCCCGGGGCTGGCCGACGCCGACCGATAAGTGGGTGCGCGACAACGCGTTCTGGCAGCCACCGGCCGATTGGTCGCCGACGCAGGCCGGCGCTGCCGCGCCGGATGGGTGGGAGTTCTGGAGGCCCAACAAGCTCTGGTGGCAGACCACCGGCGCCTACTACCGGTCGATCGCGATTTGGGGGCGCCTCTCGAACTGGCTCGGGTACTTGTTTCTCGTCATGTTGATCGCGAGCGCGTTCCTCGGATCGTCGCCGATGCTTCGCCTGGTCGGGTTCTCGGCGGGGCTCGCTTCGATCGCCCTGCTGATCGTTCACGAGGTTCTCAAGGCGCGCCTCACCGAGAGGCTGTTCGCTCAGTTTGCGGTCGTCGCACAGCGCGGCCTGCAGGAGCGCCTCACCCGGGAGTACCAGCGCTACCTGACGGCGATGGCATGACGCTCGACGAAGCGCGCGCCCACCTCGGAGTCCCCGCGGCCGCCACGGTCGACGAGATCCGCGATGCATTCCGACGGCGCGCGAGGGCACTCCACCCCGACCTGCACCCGGATGCGAAACCCGAACGATCGCGCGCGGCTCGGCCGGGACTTCAACAGTGCGCGTGAGGCCCGCGACATCCTGGTGCGCTACACCAGTGATCCGCGCCGCAAGCCTTACCCCGGGCATCCATCATCCGGCGCGTCCGAACAGACGGCTCGCCCGCAAGCAACCCGGGCCGAGACTCCGCGACCATCGGCCCCGTCGACTCCACCGCCGCGGGTGACGATGCAATTCGACGAGTTCGTGATCTGGGCAGACACTGCCGGGTTCGGCGCGGGCGCCCGCTCACCCCGCTACACCGACTGGGCGCGCATCATCGTGTGGTCAAGCTTGGGCATCCTCGTCATGCGGCCGGCGTCATCTACGCGAATCTGATCTGGACACCCTTGTCGGGACCCGCGAGGCGCCGAGGCCCTTCACCGGGCGTGCGTCTGGTTGATCCAGCCGCCCCATTCTTGCTCGTCGTCGGTGCTCGTCCAGGAGCGGGGGTTGACGGGGCCGTGTCCGTGCGAGCACTGACTGTAGTACGCCTGACGGAGGCGAGGCAGAGCCAGGCTGAGTTCTTCGTGCCATCCGAGTGGCCCGAATCCGTTGTCCGACGGATCGAATGCGACGGTGTGGGATGCGTGGAGCGCGGCGAGTTGCTCGACGAGGTCGCCGTGCTTGTACCAGCACACCGGCACGATCGACTCCGAGATCTTGTAGCGGACCGTGAACCATTCGACCCAGTCGCGCAGGGAGTCCCACGCGGCTCGAGCATCGGCGCCCTCCAGTGTCCGCCAGTCGACGACCGGTCCGCTGGCTGGGATCTCGAAGTCGACGTCGCTGATGTCTTCGCGCAGGAGGAAGTCGAGGTCGATCGGGTTGTCCTGGTCGGTCATGATGCGTTCCCTTCGAGCGGGAAGAGCCCGGCGCGCGGAGCGACCGAGGTGAGGTCCACATTGCGTGACGAGCGGCGTTGGCGCAACCGTAATGCGTCGCAGTGGATGGCCACACGCTCCTCACTGTCCGCCATGACAAGCAGCGGTCAGGCGTCGACCCCGAAGGCGCGAAGCAACGGAACCCGGGGGATCATGCGGCGTGGGCCGAGCTGGACCGTGGGGATCGTCCCGCTGTCGATGCCGAGCTTGATCGTGCGGTAGTCGACGCCGACGAGCTTCGCGGCATCCTTCATCGTCAGAGCCAGGCAGTCCTGAGATCGGTTCATCGCCCTTCCTTTCCTAGAGCCAGGAGTGACACTCTCCCTCGCTGCAAGCTATCACACATGTGAGCCAAGATCGACAGTCTTGTTCACGAATCTTCGCCGACCTGGAATAGTGGGCTCCATGGCAGAAGTCGAGACATACGACATCAGCGAGGAACGCATCGATCTCGGCAGCGGCGTAACCGTGCCGAAGACGTGGCATGCGCGGGTGTCGGGCGAGCAGGACGTGCCTGCGACGATCACCGTGCGCGTCGAATGGGATGCAGCTCTCGGCCGCTCCGCCGTCGCTCTTGCCGCACTCGAGCGGGAGGGGGGCGGCGTCGACATCACCAGTCAGGTGCTGCGCGAGGTGCGCACGCACTGGATCATGACGAAGTCAGCCTTCGCCGTCGTCACCGTTGACGTCGAATCCGGCGATGGTTACAGCGAGCGCATCCCCGTGGGAGAGTTTCTCGCACGCGAGCAGACACGCGAAGATCGCGAGCCCTCGGACATCCTTTACGACGCGGTCGCCGTCTACCGCGTCGCGACAGCGCTCAGCTACCCTCCGCTCAAGCTCGTCGCCGACACGCTCGATATCAGCCAGAGCACCGCGACTCGCCTCATGAGTCGCGCGCGCGACTCGGGCCTCGCGCCCGAGGTGCGGATCCAGGAGCCTCGCAGGGCGCCAGCGGTCGACCCTTTCCTTCATCGGAGTGGGCCGACGGGCCCCAGCCGGCCCGGCGGCCCGTCGATCGGGCGCTGACAGCAACTCGGCGCAAAAATCGGCGTTTGAGCACAATGCTCTACAAGATGCGACACTGCGTCCAAAAAGCTCAAAACTGCGGTCTTCAGTTAGTGTCCAATAACCATTTGGCCGCATCCTCTGCTGGCATGCCCTCCGACGCCCCTCCGGGACAGGGATTCTTGGCCGCAATTTGGCCGCATACCATTCGCAGTTGGCTGTTTTCGGACGTCGTTCGATGTCGTCGAGCTCTCCAAAACCCCCGTAATTCCGCGGAAGTTGTCGTTCGATGACGCTATGCAGAATGCTCAAAACGTGTTCGAGTCCCTCCAGGGGCACCTTTTCCGGTTTTCACCGGTGACCAGCGACTTCTCCACCACCACCTCTGAGCGGCGGGGTCGCTGCCATACCCTTTCCCATGGCTCGGACCAGACCAGGCGGCGGCAGGGTGTCGAGCGCGCCGCGAAGGCCCGGGACTCTCTGGCCGCGAGCGGCTGCACAAGGTGCGTGGGTCTCCAAGAACAGCGGTTTAGTCGCGGAACAGAGGCGCATTAGAGGTTCATTAGAATTATGATAGTGTCCCTTGAATCGCTCACCACGGGACTCAGCAACCCGGTGAGCAACCCGAAAATGATCAAGGGGGATCATCGATGCGTCGCATCACAAAGATCGCCGCGGCCACAGCGCTCGCGGCTACGGCTCTCGTCTGCAGCACGACGGGGGCAAGCGCCTACACCATGACCGATTCCGGTGTGGGCTTCGTGGGGAAGGGTGAAGTCCAGACCGTGATGGGCTGGAACAACCAGAAGCTGCAGCAGAACGCCGCCGCCCTCTCGTTCACGACGACGCAGGCTGCTTCGCAGTCGCTGTCGCAGGACGTGTCGCAGGCAGGCACGCAGGCCGGCACGCAGGCCGGCACGCAGAGCGCCAGCCAGGTCGGCGTGCAGTCGGCGACTCAGAGCGTGTCGCAGGATCTCACCTGCACCATCGAGAACAAGAACAAGACGTTCCACCGTGAGGGTGAGCGCGACGGCTCGCGTGTCGGAACGCGCGACGGCAGTCGGGTCGGCACACGCGAGGGCGTCCGCGACGGCGAGCGCGACGGCCAGCGCACGGGCACCCGTGTCGGTGTGCTGAACGGCACCCTCGGCTACTCCGTCGACTACGACGCGCGCAAGAGCAACCAGTTCACCGGGTTCTTCCTCAAGGGTCTGACCAACGGCAGCGGCTTCGTCGCGGGTGCGAGCGCGGAATGGAACGCGCCGACGTTCGACGCCTACGAGTTCGGCGCGTACGCCTTCGGCGGCTACAACTTCGGTGGGTACGACTTCGGCGCCTACTCGTTCGCCGAGTACTCCTTCGGGAGCACCGTGACATGGGGCGAATGGGATGCCGAGCCGGGCGAGAACCCGGACGACTGCCTTCGCGCCGAGAACGCCGGCAAGGTGACCGCTCTGAGCAACGTCATCACGAATGGCGCGATCACGGAAGGCGCCGTCACCGACGGCGCGATCGTCGCGGGCGCGGTGACGGATGGCGCCGTCACCGATGGCGCGATCACCGATGGCGCGGTCACCGATGGTGCCACGACGACTGGTGCGGTCGTGCCCAGCGGCTCGGTCTCGCTGTTCGTCAACGGCAAGCTCCTGCCGAACGTGACTGTCCCGGTTCTCTGAGCCGCGGACGCTGACCGAACGAGCCCCCTACCTGACCCGGTCGGGGGCTCGTTCCTCTTCGCTGTGCACAGGCGAGCCGAGCCCGGTTGTCCCGCCAAGCGATCAGCCCGGCTACTGCGAATAACTGGGTCGGTCCCCGCCTGACCATCCAGGCGGGGACCGGCTCATTCCACTGTTGATCGATCAGCGCCGAGCGAACCTCCTCAACGTGACCAGGGCGATGCCGAGGGCGAGCGCGGCAGCCCCGCCGACGCCCCAGGGCATCGGGTCGGAGCCTGTCACGGCCAGCCCGGCCGGCTTGGGCGGGTTGGCGCACGTCGAGGTGGCCGCCGGATACGCGACCACGGTCTCATACGTCGGGTTGACCTCGAAGATCACCGTGACGCCGTTGCGTGTCCAGGCGTAGTTGCCGGTCGTCTCGGAGTACGTGCCGTCCGCGTTGAGCACCCAGCCGGGCCACCCCGGCGGGTTCACGCTGGCGCCCGGCCAGAGGATCCTGCCCTTCAGAGCGAGGTTCGAAACCACGTAGTTGGGCCCACTGGGGTTGACGAAGGTGATGCTCAGCGGCGTGGCGCTATCCGGCACGAAGCCTTCCGGCAGGAACACTTCGTAGTCCATCCACGGAATGTCGCTGACGCACACCGACCCGATGCTGCCCGGGCTCAGGGGGCAGTCCTCGTCCGTGAACTCGTAAGTGAAGACGTACGTGAACGTCCCGTCCTCGTTGTCGACCCAGCCCTCGGGGAGCGTCTCGACGACGTACCCTTCCTGGACTGACGCCATGACGTCGAGGTTGGCCGGGTCGTCGAAGTCGACCCAGTCGTAGTGCACGCCCTCGGTGTCGTCCGGCAGCGCCGCGTCGTCGTTCGCCGTACCGCACTCGTCCACGATCTGAGGGGGCATGAGCGTGACGACGACCACACACGGCACGTCGGTGAACTCGTAGGTGAACACGTACGTGAACGTCCCGTCCCCGTTGTCGACCCAGCCCTCGGGGACCGTCTCGACGACGTAGCCCTCCTGCACCATCGCGATGATGTCGAGGTTGTTCGGATCTGGACTGGCCCAGTCGTAGTGCACGCCCTCGGTGTCAGCCGGCGGCGTCACGGAGTCGTTGTCCATGCCGCACTCGTCCACGATCACCGGTGGCATGAGGGTGACAGGCGTCGGCGGGCAGGCTTCGTCGGTGAACTCGTAGGTGAACACGTACGTGAACGTCCCGTCCCCGTTGTCTACCCAGCCCTCGGGGAGCGGCTCGACGACGTACCCGTCCTGCACCGTCGCCATGATGTCGAGGTTGTTCGGATCAGGACTGGCCCAGTCGTAGTGCACGCCCTCGGTGTCAGCCGGCGGCGTCACGGAGTCGTTGTCCATGCCGCACTCGTCCACGATCACCGGTGGCATGAGGGTGACAGGGATGAGACACGGCTCGTCTGTGAAGTTCGACTCGTTGAAGGCGTAGCGCCACGTCGTGTCGTCCTCCATGACCCAACCGGCCGGCGCGTTCTCGACGACAAAGCCCGTCGCGATGACCGCGACGATGTCGGGCCCGTCACTCATGTAGGTGACGCCCGCGGTGTCCTCGGGGAGGACGTACATGTCGTTCTGCGTGCCGCACGCGTCATCGGCGACGGGTGTGGCGAGCGTCACGACCTCGGGGTACGACGTCGGCGACGGTGCCGGCGCCGGATACGGATCGGCCTGCGCCTGCCCGACATCAGCTTCCGGCTGTTCCGCCGGCGCTGCCGCCGACTCCTCCGGCGCTGCGACAGGCTCGGCGGTCGGCTCCGGTGCCGCCACCGACTCCTCCGGCGCTGCGGCAGGCTCCGCGGCCGGCTCCGGTGCCGGTGCCGCGGCCGGCTCCTCCGCCGGCGCGCTCGCCGGTTCGGCAGGTGCTGCTGCCGCCGGCTCCTCGACCGCCGCACTGTCGTCGACGACCGCCGTGGTCGTCGGGTCGGGCGGAACTTCGTCGGCTGCGGCCCCAAGCGCCGCCAGCGGTGCGATCACGAGGGACACAGCCAAGGCCGCCCCGGTGATCACCTTCCACTTCATTCTCATGGCCATTCCTTTCGGGTAACCCTGGTATCCCCACCAGGGCGTCACTCTCCGCGAACGCGTGCTGGAGCGCGTTCGGGAGGCCATCGCGAGTGCCCGTCTCGCGAAGCGTGTGGTTCAGCGCGCACAGGTCGGCGACGCAGCCGTCGGTTCGCCGCGGCTGCGGCCTGGCTTTCGTAGTGGCGTCCATGCCACACCTGCGCTAGCGCTGTAGGTCTTCTCGCCCCCAAGCGGCGAGAAGTATTCGGGTACCGAGACATCCCCGAAAATGTCCTGACGAGCCGGAGCATAGCGCTCCCACAGCCCGCTCGCGAGAGGGTCGGGCCACAGCGGCGAGATGGTGCGAGCTCAGAGTGCCGGTCGGCGCATCCGGTTCGAGAGGCTCGAGCCGGCCAGCACCCCGAGGGCGATGGCGACCATCGTCGTCACGGTTGCAATGAGGGATGCCGCTGCCGCAGAGTCGCCGCCGAGGGCATCGGCCACGCTCACCAGTCCGAGGGCTCCCGGAACGAGCAGCCAGAATGCGGGCGTGAAGCTCACGAGTGCCGCCGGACCGGACGGCTGCCGCGCGACCAGCGCGGTGACCGGAGTCACGCAGAGCGCCCCGATGAAGGCCGAGAGCACGCCCCCGACGAGGAGGTCTCCGAGCACCTGCGCGGCATAGGCGACGTACAGGACGAGCAGCATCCAGCCGAGCGAGCGGGGTGGCGCAGAGCGGTGCACGGAGATGGCCACACCGTACACCGCGACAGCGATCCAGGGCGCGACCGGCCCCAGCAGCCCCGGCCGCTCGCTGAAGTCGAGATCAGGCACGCCGACCACCGCGCCGGCGGTCACGATTCCGGCGCCCAGCAGGATGAGCTGCATGCCTCCCGCGGCCGCTCTTCCGGCGCCCGAGATCATGTGGCCCATCGACAGTTCGAGCACCGCGGTGGTGAGCAGTGCGCCGGGGAGCAGGACGACCAAGGGAGCGAGCAGTGCCGCCAGGATGCCGCTGCCCCACCCCGCTCGCAGCAGCAGGAACACCACGACCGCGACGAAGAACGCGATCGCGACCGTGATCAGCGCGCCGTACCGCCGGGGGACGCGCTCGCTCACGAGCAGTGCCGCCCCCACCACGAGTCCGAGCGCGGCGGCGAGCGACACGCCCGCCCAGGTCGCTCCGAGAAGCACGCACAGCGCCGCGCTCAGGCACGCGTAGCCGAGCACGCGCAGGACCGGTCCATAGCGCGGGGCCATCTGCCGGATGCGATCGATCCGCTCGACCGTGGAGCGCGGGTCCATGACGCCCGTGCGCGCGGCATCCACCGTCTTCTGCACTTCGTCGATCTGCGAGAAGAGCAGCTGGCCGTCGGAGCCCGCGACGGCACCGGTCTGATGCTGTCCTCCGCCTCGCGCCGAGACGAGCACGGCGTTCGGAAAGACCAGCACTTGGCTGTCGGGGAGGCCGTTGACGCGAGCGATGTCGCTGAGCACCTCCTGCACCGTCTCGACCGAGTAGCCCGCCTGGATCATGGCGCTCCCCATCGCCTCCGACGCCGCGAGAGCGGCGGCCGCGTCGGGCTCGTCCGTCGGGGTGACCGGCATGGCACCTGTGATCGTGGCCGCGCGAGCGCTGATCGCGATGTCTCGCACCGCCCGAGGGCGCACGGTCATCAGGATGACCGTCGCGATCACGAGCACGCCGGCGGCGATGAGCGGTGAGATCATGAGGCGCTTCTCACAGCCGGCGCCGCGCCTTGAACATGCCGCAGAGCCGCATCGAGGTCGGCGTTCGATCGCTGACGCATGGTGGATCCTCAGGATGGCGGGGCCATCGGGTCAGCCCTGCACACCGGCGACGATATCCGGGCGGCCTGCGGTTCTTGAGGGGCTTGAAGCGCTCGCGAGGTTGTGCACTGCTGCGCGCAGCAGTGCAGCCGCAGCGCGCGTCGATCGAGGCGCCCCTCTGCCGCGGCTCCCGCGTGCGGGCCAGACTGTACCCGTCCGACGGCGTCGAGAGGGGACGATCATGAGCGAGACATGGACCGGAGTGCACCGCGGCGGATCCGTGGCGGCTGCGCACAGCGCCGCTGTCGTCGGAGTACACGATGCACCGGGATGACGCATCCGATCCGCCGCTGCTCGTCTGTCAGGTGGGGAGCACGAAGCTGACGTACCTCGCGCGCGCGATCGAGGACCTGCACGAAGAGCTCGTCCGCCGCGGCGACTGGGTCGCCCTCGGCGCCGCCGACGAGCAGAAGGATGCTGCGCCGGACACCGTCGAGGCGTGGGGTCGCTCGGCCGACAACCCCGTCGGCGGGTGGTACGGCCAGCGGAAGGGCTATCTAGGTCGCTTCGGGATGTACCTTCCGCCGCTGCTCGAGGCGCTCGGGCTCGTCGAGCTGGAGCACAACGCGCGCAACAATCGCGTGCGGGCGGTGCCACCCCGCTGACCCGCACGCGACCCGACAGCATTCGCGGGCTGCGCCCGAGCTTCCCGCGACGCGGCGAGAAGCATCCCGAGCGGGAAGCACGCGCTCCGCGCCCGGCGCGGCCGAAGCGATGGAGCCCGAAGCGTCAGGCGGAGGAGGCGACCACGTTCCCCCAGCGGGTCGCCTCCTCCCGTAGAGTCCCCGCCTGAGGAGCGCCCTCCCAAGATGAGCGCTGCGATCGCGAAGCGACCGCCCGCCCCAGGCGGGGACGACGGTTTCGTGTGGGATGCCGCCCGAGCTCGACGGTCACGAGCCGCCCCGTCCGGCGCCTGCGGGCCGCGGCGAGAAGCTCCCGATGCCTGGATCGCGGGTTCACGCGACCGACGTCTTCTCGTGCCCGGGGGCTGTCGATGTCGGACGATCGGGAGGCTCCGGCACGAGGGTCAGCCCGGCGGGGGAGTTGGCCGCATAGGCGAGGGCTTCGATCCACGCGTGGTTGATGCTCGGGCGGCGCGAACCCTGGTACTTGAAGACGAGGGACGCGGAGGGATGCACCCAGATGGTCGTGCGGCCGCTGCCGACGCTCGCGTCGTCTTTCCACGAGAAGTGGAACGGCTCCCGGCGACGCAGCTTGGAGCCGATGACGAGCTCGAGGTGGGCCAGAGCGCGGTCGTCCAGATCGATTTTGACGCTGTTCTCGTAAGTGAGCTTTCCCATGCGCGCGCTCCTTCACGCGACCTCAGAGGATCCTGTTTCGACAGTACGCCGATATCCGCAGTGCGCAAGATCTATCCGATCGGCGGGCGGAGTCGGGCCCCTGCGCGGGAAAGGGATCCGCCGTGGCGCACGACCACATTGACGCGCGCGGCCGAGGCGTCGATGCTTGCGTACGAGGGGTACGGGCGGAGGGTTTGGGGCTCGATGACGCTGATCGATGAATCCGTGGCGTCGACGGATCTCGCCGAGGCCGAAACAGTGCTGCGCAGGGTGTATCCCCTCGCCGAGTTCCGTGAGTCCGCGACGCCGTTCGCATTCGCCCAGCACGTCCGCGGAGACGAGCGGGCCGTGCTGGCGCGCTTCTCGATCGACTCCTGGGCGGACATCCAGGTGGAGTTCACCGGGACTGTGGCGATCGGGCAGCTGATCTCGGGGCGCTACTCCGCCACGAGCAACGACGAGCCCCTCGACGTCGCATCGCCCTTCCTTTTCCGGCCGGGTCTGGGTGCGTCGCAGTCCGAGGGTCTCGACATCCACATGGTGAATCTGAGCCAGGGAGCGCTCGCGGAGTTCGCCGGAGCCTCGCGCGGGATCGAGCGGGCCCGTGTGCGAACGAACGGGACGGCGCCGGTGAGCGCGGATCGTGCCGTCACCTGGACGAAGACCGTCGAATTCGTCCGGGAGACCTTCGAGAACCCGGAACTGCTGAACAACGAGCTGCTGCGCCGCCCCGCCGTCTCGCTCCTGTTCGCGGCGGCTCTGAGCTGCTTCCCGATGGAGGTCACGGGATCCGAGACCCGGTGGGAGGGCGACGCCCTGCCCTCGGCCGTCCGTCGCGCCCTCGCCCACATCGACGAGCATCTCGCCGAGCCGATCGCGCTCGAGGACATCGCGGCGGCCGCGCGCCTGAGCGTCCGCGGTCTGCAGTCCGCGTTCCGCCGGTACCTCGATTCGACGCCGACGGCCGAACTGCGCAGAGCGCGGCTGTCCGCTGTGCGCGCGGACCTCGTGCGTTCCGACAGCAGTGTCGCGGATGTCGCGTCGATCGCGCACTCGTGGGGTTTCCAGCACCTCGGCCGCTTCGCCGGCGAGTACCGGGCGGCCTACGGCGAGCTGCCGCGGCGGACTCTGGAACGCTGACACCACCCAGCCCGCCGGCAGCCCGCGGCCGGGCCGGTCGCGGATGCCCGATGCCCTACCATCGCGGGATGACGCCATCGACTTCCGGCTCGATCGAGCCGGGGATCTACCAGCACTTCAAGGGCGAGCGCTACGAGGTCGTGGGCACGGGCCGCCACACCGAGTCCGGCGACGAGCTCGTGTTCTACCGGCAGCTCTACGGCGACTACGCCTTCTGGGTGCGGCCGGTCGCGATGTTCCAGGAGGCCGTCAGCCGCGACGGCTACGAGGGACCGAGGTTCGTCCGCATCGCATGAGGGGGTGGATGCCGCGCCGCCGGCGTCGGCGGCGTGAGCCATCATGGGACCGAGCCCGCCGCTGACGAGTCCTCTCGAGCCGTCTCGACGGCGGCCCGAACAGAAGGACGTCGATGACCTCTCTCCGCCACGGCATCATGCTTCCGCGCGACCTCGCTCCCGACCTCATCCTGGCGTTCGCCCGGGAGGTCGAGCGACTCGGATTCGACGAGGTGTGGGTGGTCGAGGACCTCGGCTTCCGCGGCGGCATCGCGCAGGCCGCGGCCGTGCTCGCCGCGACCGACCGCCTCACCGTCGGCATCGGCATCCTTCCTGCCGCTGTGCGCAGCGTCGCGTTCGAGGCGATGGAGGTCGCGACCCTCGCGCAGATGTTCCCTGGCCGCCTCGACGTGGGGATCGGGCACGGCATGCCGGGGTGGATGAGATCACTCGGCGTGTGGCCCGAGCGGCCGCTCGCGTTCCTCGCGCATCACGTCGAGACGCTGCGGGCGCTGCTGCGCGGCGATCACGTGGCCGTGCGCACCGAGGATCCGGATGACCTCGTCGCGCTCGATCCCGTCTCGGTGCCGGTCGTCGCGCCCGAGATCCTGCTGGGCGTGCGCGGGCCGAAGTCGCTGCGCGTCTCTGGGCGCGTCGCCGATGGCACGGTGCTCGCAGAGCCGGCCACGCCCGAATACGTGCGCGCCGCGATCGAGAAGATCGCCGCAGACGGCCCCCACCGCATCGTCGCGTACAACGTCGCCGCCGTCGCGGACGACGAGACCGAGGCGCTGCGGCTCGTCCGTCCTGCGGTCGAGTGGATCGGCGAACCCGACTGGGCGCCGCATCTCGCGCCGCTCGACATCGCCGAGGACTTCGCCGCACTGCGCAGCGAGTGCGCCGACCGTGCCGAGTTCGTCGAGCGGATTCCGGATGCCTGGCTGTCGCGCCTGACGCTCGCGGGAACGCCCGACCAGGTGCGCGCGAAGGTCGACGCCCTCGCCGCCGCCGGAGTGACGTCATCCGTCATGATCCCCGCCGGGCCGGACCCCATCGCCGCCTCGCAGTCGCTCGCGCGCGCACTGCCTGCGCGCTGACTCGCGGGCGGCCGCGGCGCGCGGCATCCGGTCAGCGTCGGAGGGTCTGCGACGGGTGCTCGCCGTACTCCATGAGGTACTGCTGCGCGAAGCGACCCGCGTGCGCGAACCCCCAGCGCTGCGCCGCGGCGCGCACCGTCAGGCCCGCCTCCGCCCCCGTGACGAGCTGATCGTGCGCGAGTCGCAGGCGCAGCCGGCGCAGGAACTGCGTGGGGGTCATGTCGAAGCGCCGCCGGAAGGCATCCTGAAGCGACCGCGTCGTGGTGCCCGCGGCGATCGCTATGTCTCCCACCGTGATCGGCTCGTGCGCGTGCTCTTCCATGAAGGCGATGGCGAGACGGATGCTGCGGTGCTGGGGTCCCCGATCCGCGCGCGTGTCGAGCTCCGCGATGGGGAAGGACGTGAGCAAGGAGATCGCCGCGTGCCGCACGATCTGCGCGCGGGCGAGCGAGGTCGCTCCCCTCGCGGGCTCGTCGATCAGAGCGGCTTCGAGCGTCGCGAGAGCCTCGGCCGCGAGGAAGGGTCGCCGGCGCTGCCCATTGATGCCGTCGAACCGGAACGTCACCTCGGGTGCTCCCGTGATCGACTGCACGACCTCGCGCAGGTACGCGCAGTCGAATCCGGCGGTCCGCAGCCGCGAACCCGAGAATTCGACGCGCATCTCGACGCCGGGCGGAACGATGAACGGCACAGCACCCGAGCCGCGCTCGTCGCCCACTCTCCAGCGGTGCCGCCCGCGCACCGCGTGCGCGATCATGACGTCGGGGAAGGAGTCGGTGCCCGACCGGCATCGTCCGCTGAATCGCAGTGCCGCGATCGACATCGTGGCGTCCTCGACCGCCGACATCGCGTAGCCGAAACCGCGCTGCGGGAGCACCGTGAGGTCCATCTCCGTGCCGTACAGCTCGCTCATCGAGCGCTGCGCGTCGTCGACGCTCGCGGTGCGGACCGACCTGTGGCGTACCGCGTCGGCATCCGTCACGGCCGGGCCCCTCGTGCGGCGGTCAGTTCGCCGAGCGGCGAGTCATGCGGGGTCGAGAGCTCCGTCGGCGTCCGGGATGTCGGGCGGCTCGGGTACGAGGTGCAGGCCGTTGGGCGAGTTGGCCGTGTACATGAGCGCGTCGAGCCAAGCCCGGTTGAGCCGCGGCGTCCGGCTGCCGTGGAAGCGGAAGAGGAGGTGCGCGTGCGCATGCACCCAGACACTCGTCCGCCCGCCGCCGGTGGCGAGATCGCCACGCCACGAGAAGTAGAAGGACTCGTTGCGCCGAAGCTTCGTGCCCACCACGATCTGCAGGTGCGCGAGCGCGCGGTCGTCGAACTCGACGCGCGTCGTCTCCTCATAGATGAAACGTCCCATCGATCCTCCGACCACAGGTTGCCCCAGGCGTGAGCGGCGGCCGCGGAGACGATCCACCATGCGCGACGACGATCCACGACGCGCAGCGGCTCTCGGCGGCGAGCCGACGTTCGGGGCTCGCCCGAGAGGTGTCGCAGGGCGGTGGAGCGTGGGTGCATCGGTCTCCTCAGGCGGGAAGGGGCCGACACACTGTGCCTCCGTCGGCGCGCCCCTGTCGAAGGGCTTGACGGACGCAGACCGGCGCGACTACGCACCTCGCCGCCGCGCAGTTCCACCCATGGCCGTCACTGACGTGGGTGATGCGAAGTTTGCGCGATCCAGCATCTCGGTGCCATGCTCGCCCCAGCGGCAGACGTCCCCAAGACGCCCCCACCGCCACGGCTCCATCCCGCACCACATGCTCCACCTCGTGCTGTTCCACATGTGACAGGAGTGCGATGTCCGTCTCGCCGTTCGTCCGCCGCGCCTACCTCTCCCTCGGCGTCGCCGCAGCGCTCGCGATCTCTGCCGCGGCCGCGCCCGCCGCTGCGCAGCCCGCGCCGCAGGCCGCGGCATCCGCTCCCCTTGCCGCCTATGAGGCCGGAACCTACATCGTGCGCCTCGACGCGCCCGCGGTCGCGGCCTATCTCGGCGGCATCGCAGGGCTTGCCGCGACGGCGCCCGTCGCGGGAGCGCAGCTCGACGTCCTGACCGACGCCGCCAAGAAGTACCGCGAATACTTGACGGTGGCGCAGAGCCGCATCGCGGGCGCGGTCGGGGCGAAGATCGCGTACTCCTACACCGTCGCCTTCAACGGGTTCAGCGCGAAGCTCTCGGCCGCGCAGGCCGCCGCGCTCTCGGCGTTGCCGGGGGTTTCTGCGCTCGACCGCGACGAACTGCGGCACAGGACGGTCACGACGGGCACCGACTTCCTCGGGGTGCCCGACGCGTGGCAGACCGTCGGCGGCGCGACGGAAGCCGGCAAGGGCGTCGTGGTCGGCGTCATCGACACGGGCATCGCCCCCGAGAATCCGTCGTTCGCCGGAGCGGCGCTCGGGACGACCGCGGGAACCGAGCCGTACCTCGTGGGCAACGAGGTGGTCTACGCGAAGAAGGACGGCGGCACGTTCCGCTCGGCGCGCGTGACGGGGCCGCAGTGGGACGGTGGCGACTACTCGACGAAGGTCATCGCGGGCCGGTTCTACGTCACGGGCTTCGGCGCCGTCGCCTCGAGCGACCCCAAGTCTCCGCGAGACGTCGAGGGCCACGGCAGCCACACGGCCTCGACGGCGGCCGGCAACGGCGGCATCGCCGTCGCGGTGACGGATGCCGCATCCGCGACGATCACGGGCGTGGCCCCCGCCGCGAAGGTCGCGATGTACAAGGCGTGCTGGACGAACTCCGACGGTGCCGGCGGATGCGCCTCGTCGGACCTCGTCGCGGCGATCGACCAGGCCGTCGCCGATGGCGTCGACGTCATCAACTTCTCGATCGGCGGGGGTCCCTCGCCGACGCTCTCGCCCGAGGACCACGCGTTTCTCGGCGCGGCGTCTGCGGGTGTCTTCGTCGCGGCCTCGGCGGGCAACTCGGGTCCGGGTGCGACGACGCTCGACCACCCGTACCCCTGGTACACGACAGTCGCGGCGAGCACGCTGCCGTTCGACGTCGCGACCGCGACGCTCTCGACGGGACTGCAGGCGCCGGGCGCCAGCACGACCGTCGTGGATCCCGTGACGGGGCCGCTCGTCTACGGCGGCGATGCCGGGTCCGCGCTCTGCGCGCCCGGGGCGCTCAAGACGGCGCAGGTGACGGGGCGGATCGTGGTGTGCGACCGCGGCGAGATCGGCCGCGCCGACAAGTCCGCCGCCGTCGCGCAGGCGGGCGGGATCGGCATGATCCTCGTCAATAAGCAGACCGATTCGCTCGACCTCGACGCGCACTCCGTGCCGACGATCCACGTCCAGGCCGACCTGCGGACGCCGCTCATCGACGCCTCGCGCGCCGCGGGGACGACCGCGACCCTCACGGCGACCAACCCGACGGGCTACAACCCGCCGACTCCGCAGATCGCGGGCTTCAGTTCGCGCGGACCCGTCATCGCCGACGACCTCGACGTGCTCAAGCCGGATGTCGCGGCCCCCGGCACGGGGGTGCTCGCGGCGATCCAGAACGCGTCCGGCGGCGGCGCTCAGTACGGCTTCATGTCGGGCACGTCGATGGCGGCGCCGCACGTCGCGGGCCTCGGGGCGCTGTATCTGAGTCTGCGTCCGACGGCTCTGCCCTCCGACATCCGCTCGGCGCTCATGACGACCGCCACGAACACCGTGAAGGCCGACGGGTCGGCCGCGACCGATCCGTTCGCGCAGGGTGCGGGACAGGTCTCCGCCCGGACGTTCCTGAACCCCGGGCTCGTCTACCGCAGCACGCAGGCGGACTGGATGTCGTTCCTCGCGGGCGCGGGGTACTCGCTCGGCCCCGCCGCGGCGATCGATCCGAGCAACCTCAACCAGGCATCCATCTCCATCGGCAGCCTTGCGGGCACCCAGACGGTGACGAGGTCCGTGACAGCACTCACCGCGGGGACCTACACCGCGAAGGTCAGCGGGATGTCGGGGGTCGCGACGACCGTCTCGCCGACGTCGCTCACCCTCGCGGCGGGTCAGACGAAGTCCTTCACGGTCACCTTCACCCGCGGATCGGCGGCTGCAGGCAAGTGGTCCACGGGCTTCGTGACGTGGACGGGTGCGGGAAAGACCGTCCGTGCGCCGATCGCCGTCCGCCCGACCGTCGTCGACGCGCCCAATGCCGTCTCGGGCACGGGGCGCACGGGCTCGCAGATCGTCGAGGTCACGGGAGGGGCGACCACCAACCTGAGCCTCACGGGCACGACGCTCAACCGCAGCACGTACCTCAAGAACTCCGCCGGAACCGCGAAGGGTGCGTCGGGCGTCATCAAGACGGGTGAGCAGGTCGCCTACACCTTCTCGGTGCCGTCCGGCACGAAGCTCACGAGGGTGACCCTCGAGTCGTCGGCGGATGCCGAGCTGTGGGTCGCCGCGACACGGACGTATCTCGGGATCATCCCGGTCGGCGACCCCGTGTCGCGGTCGAGCTTCGGACCGAGCGAGACGCTCGACATCGCGACGCCCACCAGCGGGACGTGGGTGATCTACGTCATCGCAGATCGCGCCGCACCCGGGACGACCTTCAACCTGTGGGCGACCAATATCCGCACGAGCGGTTCGCCGCTCACGATCACGCCGACGACGCTTCCGCTCGCGCCTGGCGTGAAGACCTCGTACACGGCATCGTGGTCGGGTCTCCAGGCGAATTCGCGCTACGTCGCCTACATCAACAATGGGACGTCATCGAACCGCACATTCCTCACCGTCAAGACGGGAGGCTGAGCGGCCGAGGGATCGCGGCGGGGGCGAGCCCGTCGCGATCCGGAATGGTCAGTGGGCGGCTTCGTAGGCTTCGAGGACGGATGCCGGAATCCGGCCGCGCTCCGAGAGCGTGTAGCCGTTGTCCTTGGCCCATGCGCGCACAGGGCCGTAGTCCTGCTGTCCCGTTCGGCGGCGCTTGCGCGCATCCGCGGACGAGGAGCCGCCGCCGCCTCGCGAGGGGCGCCCTGCAGAGACGCGCCGCGCAGCGGCGATGTAGGAGGTGAACGATTCGCGGAATTCCGCGGCGTTCGCGTCGGTGAGATCGATCTCGTAGGCGACGCCGTCGAGCGAGAAGAGGACGGTTTCACCCTCTCCCACCTCGAGGACGCTTCCGTCGAGATCGTCGACGAGCTGATGCACAATTCTTCGGGCCATAATGCGACTTTACGCCAGAATGTCGCTCGGCACTATCCAAGAAAATGCCGGCGCGACAATTCTGGGAGAACGCTCAGCGCATTTCCGCGATGAATAGCGGGGATTAGGGGAGCAGCCTCAGACGACGCGCCTTCGCCACCGCCGCATGGCGGGTCGAAGCATCAAGTTTCGCCATCGCAGCCTGCAGATACGACTTGACCGTCGCCTCTTTCAAGGACAGCGTGCGACCGATCTCGGCGTTCGTCGCGCCGAGCGCCGCGCACGCGAGCACATCGATCTCGCGCGGTGAGAGCCGGATGGCGGATTCCGGCTCGGAGGCGTCGGCGACGGGCTCGCCGGACAGATGAGCGAGCCGACGCTCGAGCATGCCGAGCCGTTCACGCAGTGCCGGGTCGGTCACATTCGCCGAGATGCTCCGCAATTCCGCGTAGCTCTCGCGCAGCTCCTCGAGCTGGGCGGGGTCGATGGCGGGCGCGGGCGCTTCGGCCTGGACCCGCCCGAACGACGTGACGCGCTTCTCGACCTCGTCGCGGATGCGCAGCTCGGTCGCGAGTGCCTCGGCGATGCGGAATCCGGGAGCCGCGACGACATCCCCGACGTTCCCGTCGACCCATGATCCGCCGTAGAGCACGCCGCGCGCACCGCCGTCGACGACGACGGGGACCGCGAGCAGCGCCGAGATCCCCTCGCCGAGCACGTGGCCGTCGTAGTCGTGGGTGATCTGCCGCGACGTGCCGTAGTCGTTGGTCATCCGCGGCCGCAGCTCTGTGACGGCGCGGCCGCCCAGACCGCGGTCGCGGCGCACGACGAGACCTTCGAGACTGCGGGTGCGGCTGCCGTGGATCGTGGTGATCCGCACGCCGTCCTCGGTCGCGAATCCGCCGAAGACCACGGGAAAGCTCGTGTGCTGCGCGAAGTCCCGAAGTGCCCCGGCGAGCAGCTGCGCCTCGGATGCGCTCCATGGCTGCGTGACCACCCGCTACCTACTTTCGGGGGTGACGGCCCTGTCGCCGCCGTTCGTAGCGTCGACCCTACCATCGCGGGGATCGGCGACGATCGCCGCGAGACATCCGGTTTCGAGGGAGAAACGCGAATGACGGCATACCGAGACGAGTGGCGCAGAAGCCTCGACGAGCCCGAGGCGTTCTGGCTCGAAGCCGCGAGCGCCGTCGACTGGACATGCGCCCCCGCCCGTGCGCTGACGACACGGGAAGACGCGTGGACGTGGTTCCCGGACGGGGCACTGAACATGAGCGTCAACTGCCTCGACCGGCACGTGGACGCGGGGCGAGGCGGCGCCATAGCGCTGCGGTACCACTCTGCGATGACGGGCACGAGCAAGGACTACACCTACGCAGAGCTGCGCGACCGCGTCGCAGGGTTCGCGGGCGCCCTGCGCGGGCTCGGCGTCACGCGCCGGGACCGCGTGCTGCTGTACCTGCCGATGACACCGGAGGCGGTCATCGCGATGCTCGCGTGCGCACGTCTCGGCGCGATCCACTCCGTCGTGTTCGGCGGGTTCGCCGCGACGGAGCTCGCCGTGCGCATCGCCGACGCGCGACCCAGCGTGATCGTGACGGCATCGGGCGGGCTCGAGCCCGGCCGCATCGTCGAGTACCTGCCGATCGTGCAGAAGGCGCTCGAGGCGACCCCGGGAATCGTCTCGACGGTCGTCGTGCGAGACCGCGCCGCCGTGCCTGGGTCGGCCGACGAGATGACCGGGAGCGTCGACGGCGTCGCGTGGCGCGACTGGGATCGCCTCGTCGCCGCGGCGGAGCCCGCCGATCCCGTCCCGGTCGTCGCATCCGACCCTCTGTACGTCCTCTATACGTCGGGCACGACGGGCAGCCCCAAGGGCGTCGTGCGCGACACGGGCGGCTACGCCGTCGCGCTGTCCTGGGCGATGCGGAACATCTACGACATCGGCCCCGGCGACACGATGTTCACGGCATCCGACGTCGGCTGGGTCGTCGGCCACTCGTTCATCGTCTACGGACCCCTGCTCGCGGGCGCCACGACGGTCCTCTTCGAGGGCAAGCCGGTGGGGACTCCCGATGCCGGTGAGTTCTGGCGCATCGTGCGCGACTACCGCGTCAAGGCGATGTTCACGGCGCCGACCGCGCTCCGCGCGATCCGGCGAGTGGACCCCGAGCTCGACGAACTCCCGGACGGCGCGCTCGACTCGCTGCGAACGCTCTTCCTCGCCGGCGAGCGCCTGGACCCCGAGACGTGGCACTGGGCGAACGACGGACTGCGCGTCCCGATCGTCGACCACTGGTGGCAGACCGAGACCGGATGGCCCATCTGCGCCATCCCCGTCGGGATCGAGGCGCTCGCGCCGAAGGCGGGCTCGACCGCCGTGCCGATGCCGGGGTACGACGTCCGGATCGTCGACGGCAAGGGCCGCGACCTGACCGGCACGGGCGCGGACGGGTCGACCCCCGAAGGCAACATCGTCCTGCGGACGCCGCTGCCGCCGGGCGCGCTCACGGGTGTGTGGGGGAGCCCTGAGCGCTTCCGCGACTCGTACCTCACGGCGTTCCCCGGGCACTACGCGACGGGCGACGCGGGCCACATCGACGAGGACGGCTACGTGTTCGTGATGGGTCGCACCGACGATGTCATCAACGTCGCCGGCCACCGCCTGTCCACGGGATCGCTCGAAGAGGTGCTCACGATGCACCACGCCGTCGCGGAGTGCGCCGTCATCGGCGTGCACGACGACCTCAAAGGCCAGCGGGCCGCCGGCTTCGTGACCCTCAAGGCGCACGTCGAGATCTCGCACGACGACCTCGAGCGCGAGCTGGTCGCCCTCGTGCGAGAGCACGTGGGCCCCGTGGCGGCCTTCCGCGACGTGACGGTGCTCGACCGACTGCCCAAGACGCGCTCGGGCAAGATCCTGCGCAAGACCATGCGTCAGATCGTCGACGGCGAGCCGTACAAGATTCCCGCGACCATCGAGGATCCCGCCGTCCTCGATGGGCTGGCCGATGCCGTCCGCGGCGCCGCGCCCGCCCCACACAGCGCGCGCTGAGGCGCGCCGTCCACGGGGTGCACCGGTGCACCCGAGAAACAGGCAAGGAGGCCGACATGACCGACAGCACGACCGACACGGTGCCGCCCGGCGACATCGATTACATCGCAGAGGAGCGCTCGCCCCGCTTCGTCGAACTCAAGCGCACGCACCGTTCCTTCGTCTTCCCGCTCTCGATCGCATTCCTTGTCTGGTACTTCGCGTACGTGCTGCTCTCGTCGTTCGCGCCGGAATTCATGGCGCAGCGCGCGTGGGGCTACATCACCGTCGGCCTGCTGCTGGGCCTCGGTCAATTCGTCACGACCTTCGCGATCACCATGTGGTACGTCTGGTACGCCAACCACCGGCTCGACCCCATCTCCACCGAGATCCGCGAGGACCTCGAGCGGCAGGAGGCACAGGCATGAGCGCCCTTCGACAAGCTCAGGGAGCGTGGGCGGCAGAGGGACCGTGGGAGACGGTGCAGGCCACGGTGACGACGGTCGAGAACAACCCCGTCCTCAACATCTCGATCTTCGCGGCGTTCGTCGCGGTGACGCTCTTCATCGTCATCCGCGCGAGCCGCAACAACAAGACGGCCGCCGACTATTACGCCGCAGGCCGTTCGTTCACGGGGCCGCAGAACGGCTTCGCGATATCGGGCGACTATCTCTCGGCGGCATCCTTCCTCGGCATCACGGGTGCCATCGCGATCAACGGCTATGACGGATTCCTCTACTCGATCGGCTTCCTCGTCGCTTGGCTCGTCGCGCTGCTGCTCGTCGCCGAGCTCATGCGCAACACGGGCAAGTTCACCATGGCCGACGTCCTGTCGTTCCGGCTCAAGGAGCGGCCCGTGCGCATGGCGGCGGCCATCACGACCCTCGCCGTGTGCTTCTTCTATCTGCTCGCGCAGATGGCGGGGGCGGGCGGGCTCGTGTCGCTCCTGCTCGGGATCGACGACCAGGTCGGTCAGTCGGTCGTCGTCGCGGTCGTCGGCCTGCTCATGATCGTCTACGTGCTTGTCGGCGGGATGAAGGGCACGACGTGGGTTCAGATCGTCAAGGCCTTCCTGCTCATCGGCGGGGCCGTCGTCATGACGATCTGGGTGCTCGCGATCAACGGCTTCAGCCTCGACGCACTGCTCGCCAATGCCGTCGACGCGTCATCGACCGACCCGAAGGACGCGATCCTGGCGCCGGGCCTGCAGTACGGCCACAATCCGTGGGACTTCATCTCACTGTCGATCGCGCTCGTCCTCGGCACGGCGGGCCTGCCGCACGTGCTCATGCGCTTCTACACCGTGCCGACCGCGAAAGAGGCTCGTCGTTCGGTCGTGTGGGCGATCTGGCTCATCGGGCTCTTCTACCTGCTGACGCTCGTGCTCGGCTACGGCGCGGGCTACCTCGTCGGGCCGGACGTGATCAAGGCGGCGCCGGGCGGCGTCAACTCGGCAGCTCCGCTCCTGGCCAACGCGCTCGGCGGACCGCTGCTGCTCGGGTTCATCTCGGCGGTCGCCTTCGCGACGATCCTCGCGGTCGTCGCGGGTCTCACGATCACGGCGGCGGCTTCGTTCGCGCACGACATCTACGCGAACGTCGTCAAGAAGGGCAACGTCCCCGCCGACGGCGAGGTCAAGGTCGCGCGTCGCACGGTCATCGTGATCGGCATCCTGGCGATCCTCGGCGGCATCGCCGTGCAGGGGCAGAACATCGCGTTCCTCGTCGCGCTCGCCTTCGCGGTCGCGGCATCCGCCAACCTGCCGACGATCCTCTACTCGCTGTTCTGGCGGCGGTTCACGACGCGCGGCGCGGTGTGGAGCATGTACGGAGGCCTCGCGGCAGCGATCATCCTCATCCTGCTGTCGCCGGTCTTCTGGGGGACCGAGACGAGCGTCTTCAAGAACACGGGCGTCGCGATCTGGCCGCTCAACAACCCGGGCATCGTGTCGATCCCGCTCGGGTTCGTGCTCGGCTGGCTCGGCTCGGTCGTGTCGCACCGCGACTCGGAGAACAAGCGCCGGGCGGCCGAGATGGATGTGCGGTCACTCACGGGCTACGGGGCCGAGAAGGCGACGGAACACTAGGCGCCGGACGTCCTCTGCCTGAAGATGCGGCCCCGGCCGGACCCGTGGGGGATCCGACCGGGGCCGCTGCACGGACGGCCTACACGTCCGCGGTCTTGCCGCTCGGCACGACGGGGGGATCCACCGGGCCGCGCTCGAGGTCGAGGAGGAACTGCTTGACCTCGGGCCTGCCGCCGTATTCGCCGAGCGATCCGTCGGCCCGGACGACGCGGTGCACCGGGACCACGATCGAGAAGGGCGTCGTCGCGCACGCCGTCCCGACGGCCCGCGCCGCGCCGGGGCTCCCCGCCGCGATCGCGACCTCGCCGTACCCGGCCGTCTCGCCGTACGGGATGTCGCACACCGCCTCGAGCGCGGCACGACGGAAGCCGTTCGCCAGTCGCCAATCGAGCGGCACGTCGAACTCCCGTCGCTCGCCCTCGAAGTATTCGTCGAGCTGCAGGTCGACGTCGCCGCCGGCCTCCTCGTCGGGGACGGGTACGGAGTGCAGCTGCAGCGCGACGCGCGCGATCTCGGCGTCGAGCGGGCCGTCGAAGGGATGGAGGGTCACGATGCCCTCGGGGCCCGCGACGATGAGGATCTCACCGACGGGGGAGGGATGCACACGGAAGGCGATCTCGGTCATGCGACCATCCTGGTGCCGCGGCGCGCACGGCCGGCGGGAAGCCTTCGGACTGGGGATGACGCGCCGCTCTGGGGGCCTGGGGAGGAACCGCTGATCACCCGGCGTGTCGCCAATACCGCGAAACTCGGACCGGCAACCGGCCTCCCGCGCGGGGGCCGCATACGCTGGCTCGTGTGTGGCGAGCAGAAGGAAGCGCCGTGATGGGCGCGGAAGACCATGTGCCCGCGGCACCCGTGACCCCTGGTGACCTCGGGCTGTCCGAACCGGGAGTGACCGTCGTGCACATCGCAGAACCCGAACGCGATCGACTTCGCAGTGAGCTCGCGACGCTGGGCGGCAGGTCGACCCTGCTGCACTACGCGGACAACGCGGATGCCGGGATCGAGATCACGCAGGCTCATCCCGGAAGCCTGCCGCAGTTCATCACGGGCCGCTCGACGCTGCTGTCGAACCTCTTCCGCGACGAGGTCGCGCTGCGCTCGGCGCGCATCGCCGCCGAGCGGCTCACCGCCAAGAACGTCGAGCTGCGCACGGCGCGGGGCCTCGACGCCGTGCGCCTCGGCGTAGGACTCGCCTCCTGGAGCATCGGCGGAATCGCGTGCACCGCGCCGGTGCTGCTGCGTCCGCTCGCGATCCGCCGCCACCACGCCGACTTCGAGCTCAAGCTGCACGGCACCATCACGGTGAACCCCGAACTCGTGCGCGCCCTCCGCGCGCACTTCGGCATCGAGGTCGACGGGGCGGCCCTCGCGGCGCTCGCCTCGGACGCCGGCGTCTTCAAACCGCAGCCCGTCATCGATCGCCTGCGCGCGCTGACGGCGTCGATCGAGACCTTCACTGTCAAGCCGCGCCTCGTCGTCTCGAGCTTCGGCGATGTCGGCGAGCCCATGGCCCGCGACGCCGTCGACCTCGATCACCCGATCCTCAACGCGCTCGCGGGGCACCACGACGATCGCGAACGGCTGACGATGCTCCGCGAGGTGCCGCAGCTCGCGAATCCGGACGAGCGGGCCCCGGCATCCGATCTCCTCCTTCTCGACGCGGACGCGGAACAGGAGCGCGTCCTCGCCCGCATCGCCACCGGTCATTCCCTCGCGATCCACACGCTCCCCGGCACCGGCGGCACGCAGACGGTCATCAACGCCGTCGGATCGCTTGTCAAGGACGGCAAGCGTGTGCTCGTCGTGAGCGCGCGACGCTCGACGCTCGAGGGCGTGCGCCACAGGCTCGCCGGCATCGGGCTCGCGGGCCTCGCCGTGTCGCCCCGAGATCTGCAGCGCGACCTCATCAGGGCCATCACGCGCAACGAGAAGGCCGAGCAGCCCAAGATCTCCGACATCGACGACGCGCTCGTGCGTCTGCGCGGCGTCCTGCGCGACTATCGCGGCGCCGTCGGCAGGCGCCACGAGTCCCTCGGGGTGTCGATGCTCGACATCCTGCGCACCCTCACGACCCTCGCGTCGCGCGAGCCCCGGCTCGAGACGGCGGCGCGCTTCGACCTCGCGACCCTCGAGCGCCTCGCACGCGGACGAGCCGATGCCGCGGCGACCCTCGCGGCCGCCGCGCGGCTCGGCGAGTTCCGGGTCGGTCCGGGGGAGTCGCCCTGGTACGGCGTGAGCTTCGCGACGACCGAGCAGGCGCGCGCCGCCCACGGACTCGCGGGGACGCTGCACCGCCGTGACGTCCCTGGCCTGCTCGAGCGCGCGTACGAGCTCATCGCGCAGACGCGCATGCGGCCCTTCCGCACGATCACCGAGCTCGGCGTGTACCTGCGCCTGCTCCAGGGCATCCGCGATTCGCTCGACCGGTTCAGCCCGACGGTCTTCGAGCGGCCTCTCGGCGAACTCATCCAGGCTCACGGGCCGCGGCGCGACGCGCCCGACTTGAGTGGCACGCGGCGCCGGCACCTGCGCCGGCTCTCCCGGGAGTATGTGCGTCCCGGCGTCCACATCGCCGACATGCACGAGGCTCTGCTGCGCGTGCAGCAGCAGCGCGCCGAGTGGCAGCGGCACGTCGATGTCGGCGTCGTGCCGGAGGTGCCGCTCGGCCTCGCCGACGTCCACGTCGCGTGGCAGCGCGTAGAAGCGGATCTCTCCGCCCTCGACGGGATCCTCGGCCGCCCCGCCGATCAGCGCTTCGCGGGGCTGCCGATCCCCGAGCTCGTGCGCACGCTCGCGGGCCTCGCAGCCAAGTCGGACGTCTTCGACAACCTCATGGAGCGCGCGTCGCTGCGCTCGCAGCTCGCGGCGCTCGGGCTCGAGCCGCTGCTCATCGAGCTGTCCGTGCGGCACGTCCCCGAAGAGCAGGTCGGCGACGAGCTCGAGTTCGCATGGTGGCAGTCCGCACTCGAGCACCTGCTGCGCAGCGACCGCGCGCTCCTGGGAGCGAACACCGCCGTCGTCGACCGCCTCGAGCGCGACTTCCGTCTCGTCGACGAGGCGCACGCCGCGGCATCCGGTCCGCTTCTCGCGGCTCAGCTCGCGACACAGTGGCGTATCGCGATCGTCGACGAGCCGGACGAGGCCAGGGCCCTCAAGCGCGCGCTCAAGGACGGCGTCTCGGATCCCGCGCTGCTCGCCGCCGTCGCGCCGACCCTCCTGCGGACGCTGGCGCCCGTGTGGCTCGCGTCGCCCTACGACGTGCCCTCGATTCCGGATGCTCCGTCCTTCGATGTCGTCGTCATCGCCGATGCCGGGGCGCTGTGCCTCGCCGAGGCCGTCCCGGCGCTGCGCCGGGCGCGGCAGGTCGTCGTCTTCGGCGACCCCGTGACGCAGAAGCCGACGCCGTTCCGCGTCGCGGCGGGTCCCGCGCGCTCCGACGAGGGCGATGAGACCGAACCCTTCGACGAGACGAGCGTCTTCGAGCGCCTCGCCGAGCTGCTGCCCGTCGAGACCCTCACCCGCAGCTATCGCGCCGGCGGCGAGGACCTCGCGCGCCTCGTGAACGACGCGTTCTACGGCGGCGAGCTCGTGTCGCTGCCGTGGGCGGGCTCGTACCTCGGCCGCGGGAGCCTCGGCGTCGACTACGTCGAGGGCGGCATGGGCGCTCCCGACCCCGTGACGGGAGCGGTCGAGAGCCCCGACGCCGAAGTGAGCCGCGTCGTGACGCTCGTGCTCGAGCACGCGATCAACCGCTCGTCCGAGTCGCTCATGGTCGTGACGGCGAGCGCCAAGCACGCCGAGCGCGTGCGAGCCGCTGTCGAGAGCGCCTTCTCAGGACGATCGGATGTCGCGGACTTCGTCTCGCGCGACACCGCAGAGCCCTTCGCGGTGCTGACGCTCGAGGAGTCCGTCGCCGAGAGCCGCGATCGCGTCATCTTCTCGCTCGGCTTCGGGCTGACCCGCCATGGCCGTGTGCTGAGCGACTTCGGAGACCTCTCGACGCCCGATGGAGACCGTCTGCTGACGGTCGGGATGACGCGCGCACGCCGCTCGATGGTCATCGTGTCGTCGATCCGGCCCTCGGCCTTCGACGACGGTCGTCTCGACTACGGCGCGGCGACGCTCATGTCGATCCTCGGGGGCATCGCTGCCCGCGCGCGCGAAGCCCGACTCGAGGACCTCGCCGATCCGCTGACCCGTGCGCTCGCGCACGAGCTGCGCGCTCTGGGCGTCTCGGTCGACGTGCACTACCGGGGACTGCTCCCGCTCGTCGCGCAGCACGACGGCAAAGCCGTCGTCGCCGAGATCGACCCCGAGACGGTGGGGGAATCGCTGCGCGAGTCGCTGCGCCTGCGCCCGCAGATCCTGCGGCGCCTCGGCTGGCACTACGTGCGCGTGCACGCGTTCGACCTCTACAGCGACCCCGCGGGCGTCGCGGCGCGGATCGCCGCGCTGCTCGGGGTCGCGCCCGAGGCCGTGACGGCGCAGACCGACACGCAGCCGTTCGATGTCCTCGAGTGATCGCCAGCGCGTCGAGCGCGTGCCCGGCTCGCGCCGCGCAAAGCTGACGCCGGCACCGGGCACGTCGGAGGAGCCCGTCCCCGCGGACGACGAGGTGCAGGATGCGGCATCCGTCCCCGCCGACGGTCCGAACGACGAGCGCCTGCGGCGCGACGTCCCGCCGCACTACTGACGCGCCTCGCTCCTTCGCTCGCGCGCTCGCCGGTACGGCCAGCGGCCCCGCGGGCTCGCGGGCTCGCGGGCTCGCGAGGCGCGGCGACGCGGCCGAGCCGCGCGCCGAGGCGGTCAGGCCTTGGGCGCGGGGGACTGCTTCTCGAGCAGGTCGCGGATCTGCACGAGCAGCTCCGTCTCGGTGGGCAGCGGCTCCTCTTCGGGCTGCGCGATGCCCTTGCGGGCCTCTTGGCGCTCCTTGAGGCGGTTCATGGGGTACACGAACACGAAGTAGACGACGACTGCGACCGCGACGAAGTTTATGAGCGCGCCGATGATGAGTCCCCAGCTGAACTCGGTGACCGAGCCCGTGAGGGTCTGCACCTTCCACGTCAGGCTGCTGAGGCTGTCGGCCTGGAAGATCAGCGCGATGAGCGGATTGATGAGTCCTGCGACGATCGCGTTGACGATGCCCGTGAATGCGGCGCCGATGACGACCGCGACGGCCAGATCGATGACGTTGCCGCGGAGGATGAACTCCTTGAAGCCTTTGATCATGTGACTGCCTCTCACTGTCGCCGGCTTCCGCCGGTCAGGAACCCGTCGCTGCGGGCGCGGCCTTCGCCTCGGACTTCGATCCTGTCGAAGAAGACGACGAGTCACCACCCGACGTGCCGCTCGAGGTGGAGGTCGACCCGGGCGCGGCGGCGCGCGAATCGGTGCGGTAGAAGCCGGATCCGTTGAACGTCACGCCGATCGAGCCGTACTCCTTGCGCAGCGCGCCGCCGCATTCGGGGCACTCGGTGAGGGTCGGGTCGGCGAAGGACTGCACGGCATCGAAACGGTGGCCGCACTTCTTGCAGGCGTAGGCGTAGGTGGGCATGGAGGCCCTTTCGGTCAGCGGCGCGGGGGCGCGAGCACGCGGGTCTGGGTGGGCGTCACGACGCCCGTGACGGGCTGGTCGTGCAGGTCGCGGGGGACCTCGTCGAGGATCTCGGAGTCGTAGACGACGGCGTACACGGGTGGGCAGCGCTCCATCGAGCCGAGCGTCTTGTCGAAGAAGCCGCGACCCCAGCCCAGGCGCATGCCGCTCGTGTCGACGGCGGCGGCGGGGATCACGAGCAGGTCGACGTCGTTGACCGCGATGGGGCCGAGCAGCTCGCCGACAGGTTCCGGAAGCCCGTACATGCCCTCCGCGATGTCGAGGTCGCTCGTCGCCACCGCCCAGTCGAGCAGGCCGTCCGTGCGGGTCACGGGAA
This sequence comes from Microbacterium sp. SS28, assembly GCF_022761035.1. Taxonomy (GTDB): domain Bacteria; phylum Actinomycetota; class Actinomycetes; order Actinomycetales; family Microbacteriaceae; genus Microbacterium. The sequence goes on along the minus strand of NZ_JAKWJP010000001.1, from coordinate 320,290 downwards.
GCAGGACCCGGATGCCGCGGGCCACGGCGCCGTCGACGAATTCGCGCGTGCCGGGCTCGGTCGTGGTCGAGAGGAAGCACGAGATCGATCGGGCGCCGACACGGTCGACGAGCGCGTTCAGCTGCTGAGTCAGACCGTGGGATGCGGCATCCCGCGCCGACTCGGAGAGGCACTGCCGACGCTCACGGAGCTCAGCGCGCAGGGCGCGCTTCGCGTCGGCGATCGCATCGGACATGCACACGATTCTAGGCGTGGCAAGGGGGACCGGCCTTCCCGAGGCTGTCGGAGGGTCCCGGATAGGATCGTGGGATGCCTCACAAGCCCTTCAAGGCCGTCATTCCCGCCGCCGGACTCGGCACGCGATTCCTTCCCGCCACCAAGGCCATGCCCAAGGAGATGCTGCCGGTCGTCGACAAGCCGGCGATCCAGTACGTCGTCGAAGAGGCGACGCAGGCGGGCATCGGCGACATCCTCATCATCATCGGGCGCAACAAGAACGCGCTCTCGAACCACTTCGACTCGGTGCCCGAGCTCGAGACGAACCTCGAGCGCAAGGGCGATCACGCCAAGCTCGCGAAGGTGCAGCAGTCGAGCGACCTCGCCGACATCCACTTCGTCCGTCAGGGCGAGCCGAAGGGCCTCGGCCACGCGGTCCTGCGGGCGCGCTCGCATGTCGGCGACCACCCGTTCGCGGTGCTGCTCGGTGACGACCTCATCGACGAGCGCGACCCGCTCTTGACGACGATGCTCGCCGAGCACGATCGCACCGGCGCGGCGATCATCGCGCTCATGGAGGTGGACCCCGACCACATCCACCTGTACGGCGCCGCCGCCGTCGAGGCGACCGAGTCGGTCGACGTCGTCAAGGTGACGGGCCTCGTGGAGAAGCCCTCGGCAGAAGATGCCCCGTCGAACTACGCGGTCATCGGCCGGTACGTCCTGAGCCCCGCCGTCTTCGACGTCCTCGAGCGCACCGAGCCGGGCAAGGGCGGCGAGATCCAGCTGACCGATGCCCTGCAGGAGCTCGCAGCGGATCCCGAAGGTCCCGGCGTGTACGGAGTGGTGTTCCGGGGTCGTCGATACGACACCGGAGATAGAGTTGACTACATCAAGGCCATCGTGCAGCTGGCCGCCGATCGAGACGATCTCGGTCCCGAGCTGCGTCCCTGGTTGAAGGACTTCGCGGCAACGCTGTGACCGCAGGGTGACGCCGCCCGGCTGAGGGGAGAGGTCGATGGAACTGACCGCTCCCCGTCGGCACGGGCCCGTGTCGCTGCGCCTCGTCCGTCAGCGCGACGCGCGGATGCTGCAGCAGGAGTTGCTGAGCAATCGCTCGTGGCTGCGACCGTGGGAGGCGACGAGTCCCGACGGGCCCGTCTCGTTCGACATGCGGCTCGGCATCCGCAGGCTTCTACAGCAGTACCGCGACGGCGCCGGCGTTCCCTTCGTCATGGAGTACGACGGCGAGATCGCCGGCCAGCTCAACGTCTGGGGCGTCGCGCGCGGCTCGCTCGCGTCGGCGACGATCGGCTACTGGGTGAGCGAGCGCTTCGCGGGGCGCGGCATCACGCCCGCCTGCGTCGCGATGGCGACCGACATCTGCTTCAGCGAGCTGCGGCTGCACCGCATGGAGATCTGCATCCGTCCCGAGAACCAGGCGAGTCTGCGCGTCGTCGAGAAGCTCGGCTTCCGGTACGAGGGGCTTCGGCGCCGCTTCATCCACATCGACGGCGACTGGCGCGACCACTACGCGTTCGCCCTCGTGCGCGAAGAGGTGCCCGAGGGCGTGCTCGAGCGCTGGGTGCAGGGGCGCGCCCCGCAGGACGCCGCGACGATCCCGCCCGCGGATCGCCTGCACGCCTGACTCCGGAGTCCGCCGCGTGCGGCTCCGGACGACACGCCGATATATCACCATCGACTGACACCATCTCGCTTACCTTGGAGTCATGGGTGGGCAGGTGCTGGGGGGCGGGGTCATCGTTCTCGTCGCGGCCCTGCTGTGGCTCGTCTACCTTCTGCCGACTCTCGCGAGCCGCCGCCAGTACGACGCGGCCGAGCGCAACGCCGTGCGACTCAACCAGGCGTTGCGCGTCCTCGCCGAGACGAGCGAGACACCGGACGAAGTGCACCTCGAGCTCAATGCCCGCACGGCTCTGGCTCAGCAGAAGGCCGCTCGCCGCGCCCTCGCCGAGCGTGAGGACCTCGCCAAGCGCACGCAGGTCGAACTCGACCAGGCGGGCCTCGAAGAGGCGCGTCAGGCGCTCGCGATCGCGCGCGACCTGCCCGCCGCGCGCCGTGCCCGCGCGCGCCGCCGCGCCCGGCTGCTCACGTCGACGACCGCGCTGATCGCGCTCGGGCTCGTGGCATGGGGCGCGTGGGAAGTCGCCAGCACCGGCGGATGGATGCTGCTCGCCGTCGGACTCGCTCTGACCGGCGTGTGCGCCGCCCTCCTGCGTCGGAGTGCGCGCGTCGGCCGCCCTGTCGCGGTCCGGGCGGCGGAAGAGGCTGAAGCGGTCCGCGAGACGGCGACCGTTCAGGATGTCGCGCTCGCGCCCGACGAGCGCGCGTGGGCTCCGCGTGAGCTGCCACGGCCACTCACGGCATCGGCCGGGTCGCGCGCCGCCGCCCTGCTGGATGCCGCGGAGGCCCGCGAGGCACTGCGAGAAGCCGCTCTCGAGGAGGCGCTGCGCGCTCGCGCACAGGAGCAGGAGCCCCCCTCGATCGCCGTCGTACGACGGGCGCGCGCGGCCGAGAGCGAGTTCGCACGCACGGGACACGTCGACGATTCCGAGATCGAAGCGCACGTGCGTCGCCTTCTCGAGCGCCGCGCGTCGGGCGCGTGAGAGGGCCCGTCCGCTCGATTCGGAGCCTCTCCCGGAGCGTGCTAACCTAACTGAGGTTCACGGGCCTGTAGCGCAGTTGGTAGCGCGCCTCGTTCGCATCGAGGAGGTCAGGGGTTCGATTCCCCTCAGGTCCACCGAATCCGAAACCCCTGGTCAGACGTCGTTCTGACCGGGGGTTTCGTCTTCTGCCGTGCGAGGCGCGTCGGCCGGGTTCACCCGTTTCGGGTAGCGGCTGCGACGCCGCGGGGCCGGGCGGCGCTATGGTCGGGCCATGAAGAACTGGCTCGTGATCGTCATCCTCGCTGTGGCGCAGTTCGTGATGGTGCTCGACAGCACCGTCATGAACGTTTCGATCTCCCAGGTCGCCTCCGATCTCGACACGTCGATCACGGGCATGCAGGCGGCCATCACGTTCTACACGCTGACGATGGCGGCGTTCATGCTCACGGGTGGAAAGCTCGGCGACAAGTGGGGACGCGGCCGCGCGTTCAAGATCGGCTCGGTCATCTACGGCATCGGCTCGCTCATCACGGGCCTGAGCCAGAACCTCACGCAGCTGCTGTTCGGCTGGTCGCTCATCGAGGGCCTCGGCGCCGTGCTCGTGATCCCGGCGATCGCGGCCCTCGCGGCCATCAACTATCAGGGCAAGGCGCGCGTCGCGGCCTTCTCGATCCTGGGTGCGGTGACGGGACTCGCGGCCGCTGCCGGTCCGCTCATCGGTGGCCTCGTCACGACGTACGGCTCGTGGCGCTACGTGTTCTTCGCCGAGACCGTCGTCATGATCGGCGTGCTCATCGTCTCGGGCAGGATCAAGGACGTCGAGGCCAACCCGAAGCTCAAGATCGACCTGCTGAGCGTCGTGCTGTCGGCGGGCGGCATGGCGCTCCTCGTCTTCGGCGTGCTGCAGTCCAAGACGTGGGGCTGGTTCGTGCCGCTGTACTCGCCCGAGTTCAACGGGCAGCCGGTCGAGCCGCTGGGCGTCTCGCTCGTGACGTACTTCATCCTGCTCGGCATCGTCGTGCTGTGGTGGTTCGTCCAGCGGCAGCGCAAACTCGTCGAGGCGGGCAAGGTCCCGCTCCTCAAGGTGAGCCTGTTCAACATCGCGGCGCTCCGCAGCGGCCTGTCCGGCTTCCTCGTGCAGTACTTCGCGATCGCGGCGCTCTTCTTCGTCATCCCGGTCTACCTGCAGACCATGCAGGGCTACGACGCGCTCGAGACGGGCCTGAAGATCCTCCCGCTGTCGGCGGGGCTCATCCTCTTCTCGATCCTCGGGTCGTGGCTCACGTCCCGCCGGTCCGCGCGGCGCATCGCGCAGCTCGGCCAGATCACGATGGCGGTCGGCCTGCTCTTCGTGCTCTTCTCGATCCAGCCCGAGCTCGCGGGCGCGCCGTTCGCGATCGGCATGTTCATCGTCGGCGCCGGCTTCGGCCTCCTCGCCTCGCAGCTCGGCAACGTCAACATGTCGGCGGTCGAAAAGGACGACACGTCCGAGGTGGGCGGCCTGCAGGGAACGTTCCAGAACCTCGGCTCGTCGTTCGGCACGGCGATCGTCGGCTCGGTGTTCATCCTGCTGCTCACGTCGGGCTTCACGACGGCGGTCGCGCAGAACGCGACGATCACACCGGACGAGCGCGACTCCGTCGTCGCGGCGCTGAGCGAGCAGGGCGTGCCGATCATCTCGCAGGATCAGGCCGAGACCCTCGTGCTCGACGCCGGCGGTTCGCAGGAGTCCGCGACGGCGATCGCGCAGGACTACGCCAACTCGCAGGTCGAGGCGCTGCAGCAGGCGATCTTCATCGTCTTCGCGCTCATGGTGCTCTCGCTCCTCCTATCGCGTCACCTGCCGGCGACGATCGCTGCGAAGCCCGAGCAGGAAACCGCCGAAGCCACGACCTGAGGACCCCGCCGGGCGGACGCGCGCCCGGTGGAATGACGGATGCCCCGGCCGCAGCAGCGGCCGGGGCATCCGTCTTCTGATTCGGAACTCAGGCGTTCGCAGCCTCGCGGGCCCGCAGATCCTTCCGCAGGATCTTGCCGGACGTCGACTTCGGGATGACGTCGATGAACTCGACGCGGCGGACCTTCTTGTGCGGAGCGACGTGCTCGGCGACGAAGTCCATGACCTCCTGCTCCGTGAGCGGCGAGTCGCCGGCGCGCACGACGAACGCCTTGGGGATCTCCTGCTTGTCGTCGTCGAGCACGCCGATGACGGCGACATCCATGACCTGAGGGTGTCCGAGCAGGAGTGCCTCGAGCTCGGCGGGCGCGATCTGGTAGCCCTTGTACTTGATGAGCTCCTTGACGCGATCGACGATCGAGAAGTAGCCGCCATCGTGATAGATCGCGACATCGCCCGTGTGCAGGAACCCGTCGGCGTCGAGCGTCTCGGCGGTCGCCGCGGGATTGTCAAGGTAGCCGAGCATGACGTTCGGCCCCTTGATCCACAGCTCGCCCGCCGCGGTCACGCCGTCTTCGCCGAGCTCGGTGATCTCGTCGCCCGTCGCGGGGTCGATGAGCTTGCAGACCTGGTTGGGCAGCAGCGTGCCGACCGAGCTGACGGGGATGTCGTCGCGGTCCCACGGCATCGCGTGCGACACGGGGCTCAGTTCGCTCATGCCGTAGCCCTGCATCATGCGCGCGTGGATGCGGGCGCCCGCGAGCTCGGCCGTCTCGCCGTCGAGGGGAGCCGCACCCGAGAAGACGGTGTGCACGCTCGAGATGTCGAACTGATCGACGATGGGATGCTTCGCCAGCGCGACCGCGATGGGCGGCGCGATGTAGAGGTACGTGCACGTGTGCTTCTGGATGTTCGTGAGGAACTCGACGAGGTCGAACTTCGGCATCGTCACGAGGCTCGCGCGCTGGCGCAGCGCGAGATTGAGCAGCACCGTCATGCCGTAGATGTGGAAGAAGGGCAGCACCGCGAGCACTCGGTCGTCGGCCTTGAGGTCGATGTTGACGCGAGACTGCTGGACGTTGGCGACGAGGTTGCGGTGGCTCAGCATGACACCCTTCGGGATGCCCGTCGTGCCAGACGAGTACGGCAGCACCGCGACGTGCGTCGCGGGGTCGAACGAGACCTCGGGGGCGGTTCGACCCTCCATGAGCAGGCCGCGGAGGTTCTCGTGTCCGTGCGCGCCGTCCATGACGATGACACGATCGTGCGGGAGGCCGACAGCCTCGGCCGCCGTGGAGGCCTGAGCCAGCAGCGGCGACACCGTGACGAACCACGTGGCACCGGCATCCTTCAACTGCTTCTCGATCTCTCCCGCCGTGTACAGCGAGTTGATCGTCGTGACCGTCGCCCCCGCGCGGAGGATGCCGTGGAACACCGTCGCGAAGGCCGGCACGTTGGGGCACAGGAGGGCCACGACGGTGCCGACGCCTACGCCGCGCGCCGCGAGCGCCCCCGCGAAGGCGTCGACCTGGGCGCGCAGAGCGCCGTAGGTCGTCTCGGCGCCCGTCGCAGGGTCGATGAGCGCGATGCGCGCGGCCTCGTCGGCGGTCAGGGATGCGAAGAGGTAGTCGTAGACGCTCAGATCGGGGATGTCGACGTCGGGGTACGGACTGGGGAACACGAGCTTCTCCCTTGACTCATCGTGCTGCGTCCCGGCGGCGGTGCCGGAGCGGGACCATCCTCGCACGAGCCCCCTTGAAAGTGCGACGCAGTGCCGTGGTGCCTGGCACTGCGTCGCATCCCTCCGCTAGGCGAGCGCGTGGGCGCCGTGCCCCGCGCCGGCCGCGAGCCGCGCCGCGGCGATGCCCTCGGCCGCCTCGAGCGGCGTCACGCTGCGGGACTCCGCGTCGTCGAAGACACGGCGGACCGTATCGCCGATCGCGGCTACCCGGTCCATGATCTCGACGCGCGTGCCGAGCTGCTTGGCGACGAGATCAAGGTAGATGACGCCGCCCGCGTTGACGACGAAGTCGGGGGCGTACAGGATGCCGCGCCCCGCGAGCTGCGCGGCGCCCTCGTGCGACGCGAGCGGGTTGTTCGCGGGTCCGCACACGGCCTTCGCGTCGAGTTCGTCGATGACCTCAGCGGTCAGGAGACCGCCGATCCCGGCGGGAACGAAGACATCGGCGGGCACGAGGTGCTCCATGCCCGGCTGGCTCCATGCTGCCCCGAGGTCGCCGGCGAGGTCGCGCTTGGCGGGATTCACGTCGGTGACGGTCAGCACGGCGCCCTCCGCGGCGAGCCGCACGGCGAGCCGGCCGCCGACCTGGCCGAGGCCCGACACCGTGATGCGTCGACCCTCGACGTCGGCTGAGCCGGTGACGCGTTCGAGCGTCGCGCGGAGCGCCTCGTAGACGCCGAGGCTCGTGGGTCCCGCCGGCTCGCCCGAGCCGCCGACGGCGTCGGGCAGACCCACGACGTGCTCGGTGCGCTCGCTCACGACGAGCATGTCGTCGGTCGTCGAGCCGACGTCCTCGGCCGTGCGGTAGAGGCCGTGCAGGGACTCGACGGCGTCGCCGAGATCGAGGAACGCGGCGCGACGGCGCTCCGCGTCGAGCGTCTCTCCGGGGGCGAGACCGATGACGGCCTTGCCGCCGCCCGCGTCGAGGCCCGCCGCAGCGTTCTTCAGGGTCATGGCGGCCGACAGGCGCAGCGCGTCGCCCAGCGCGTCGTTCCAGTGATCGTACGTCCACAGACGCGCGCCGCCGAGGGCGGAGCCGAGCACGGAGGAGTGAAGTGCGACGGCGATGAAGAGGCCGCTGCGGCGGCCGGTGATCACCTCCACGCGTTCATGCGTGAACTCGGGGAGGGGCAGGGTGTGCGACATCGCGATCTTCCTTCGGGCCGGCCTTGTGGGCTGTGCGCTGCGGACACCGCGGCGTTGCGGCATCCACTCTCCATTGCACCATCACCGGGCGTACTGTTCAACCGGACGCGTCGCTCTCGGGCAATCTGCTTCGATTCTTCGTTCAGGAGTGAGCGGGTATAAAGCACTCCCGCGGCGATACTGTCGTGGGATGGCGGAGCACTACACCCACGGTCATCACGAGAGCGTCCTGCGGTCGCACGAGCGGCGGACGGTCGAGAACTCGGCTGCATACCTCGTGCCGCACCTGCGCGCGGGCCTGCGCGTGCTCGACGTGGGATCGGGTCCCGGCACCATCACGATCGACCTCGCGCAGCGCGTCGCACCCGGCGAGGTGACGGGGCTGGATGCCGCGGCCGACGTCGTCGAGAAGGCCACGGCCCTCGCAGCGGAGCGCGGAGTCGCGAACGTCGCGTTCGGCGTGGGCGATGCCTACGCGCTCGATGCCGCCGACGGGACCTACGACATCGTGCATGCGCATCAGGTGCTGCAGCACCTGGGTCGTCCCGTCGACGCGCTGCGTGAGTTCCGGCGCGTGCTGGCGCCGGACGGCGTCGTCGCCGTGCGCGACGTCGACTATGCGGGGGTCATCTGGTATCCGCTCGTGCCTGGGTTGGACGAGTGGCACCAGGTCTACCTCCAGGTGCACCGCCTCGTCTCGGGGGAGCCCGCGGCAGGGCGCCGCCTCAAGGCATGGGCGCGGGAAGCCGGTTTCACCGAGGTCGAGTCGTCCGCGTCGCTGTGGCTGTTCGAAACGCTCGAATCGCGCGAGTGGTGGGGCGGCTCGTGGGCCGACCGGGCGCTGCACTCGTCGTTCGCCGAGCACGCGGTGGCCCATGGCATCACCGATCGCGCGGGTCTCGAGCGCATCTCGGCCGGATGGCGCGAGTGGGCCGCCTCGCCGGACGGCTGGTTCTTCATGCCGCACGGCGAGATCCTCGCGCGCGGCTGACGCGCCGAGTCGCTTCCTTGCACGTTTCCCCCGGAATCCGCAACGGGGGTATGCAGGCGTCCCTCTCCGGGGTATGGTTCCTGGGCTCGATATCGGTCCGCAGCGCTGCGTGAGACCGGATCGACTCTAGGCGGCTTGGGCGCACGGATCGAGGGATGAGCAACGATGTCCAGAACACTGACGAAGCCGGGAACGCGAGCCTTCCTCGTCCTGGTGAGCACACTGCTTCTCCTCTTCGGAGCGACCTTCTGGTCGGTGCCGCCCGCCTCCGCGGCGGTCGCCCCGGAGTGCGCGTCCTTCGACGCGGACCTGATCCAGGTCGTCAAGCCGAGCACCGAGGCGAGTCTTGCGACGCTCTCGGCCGTCGAGGTGGATTCGGCGGCAGCGCTGTACGGCTTCACGGGCGACCGGAAGGTGCTGACCGAGGTCGCGGACTCCGACGGCGCGGGCCTCACGCCGATCTGGCGCCTGTACCGCTGGGGCGACTTCGTCTGGGCTGCGGAAGGCCCCGACGTCGATGCCGCGCTGGCGGCGGGCTACGCGAAGCAGTTCGTCGCCTTCTACGCCTCGACGACGGAGACCGGCTGCCTCGAGCCCATCTATCAGCTCACCCTGAACGGCATGCACCGGCTGGCGACTGCAGCCGACCGCGACATCCTCGTCGGCGCGGGCTGGGTGGTCGAGCGCGTGGCGTTCTACGCGGTGCCCGAGGGCGGCGCGCCGGGCGATGACGGCGACACCCGGTTCAGCTTCGCCGTCATCCCCGACACCCAGAACGAGATCACCTCGAGCAACGCGCGGTTCGCCGATCGTGTGGCGTGGCTCGTGGCGAACCAGCAGCGTCTCGACCTGCGTTTCGCGACGCAGATCGGAGACTTGACCAACTGGGGTGCCGTCGACCCGGCTCAGTTCCAGCGGGCGAGCACCGAGCTGCAGCCGCTCGAGCGGGCGATGCCGTGGTCGGGCGCGATCGGCAATCACGACACCGCCGCCGTCTGCGCGGGCGGGTCGGCATGCCCCGGGGCCAACACGAACGCAACGGTGCGCGACACGACGGCGTACAACCGGTACTTCCCAGTCTCGAGGTTCCCGGACATCGAGGGGACCTTCGAGGCGGGCAAGATCGACAACGCCTATCAGCTGTTCCGCGCGGGCGGCGTGGACTGGCTCGTCCTCAATCTCGAGCTGTGGCCGCGCGTCGAGGCGGTGGCCTGGGCGAAGACGGTCGTCGCGTCGCATCCCGACGCCAACGTCATCGTCGTGACGCACTCCTACCTCAACGCCGACGGCACGATCAGCGGGAGCAACGGCGGCTACGGCGCCACCTCGCCGCAGTACCTTCACGACAACCTCATCAAGGTGTACCCGAACGTCAAGGTCGTCCTCTCCGGCCACGTCGGCACGTCCGCGGTCCGCACGGACGTCGGGGTCAACGGAAACAAGATCGTGAGCCTGCTGACGGCATACCACAGCCTGACCAACCCCGTCCGCATCGTGGAGATCGACACCGCCGCGGGCACTGCCACGTCCTCCGTCTATGCGCCGTACACGGACACGTCCTTCCCGTCGGACTCCACCTCGACGAGCGGGCTGAGCTTCGTGCGCTGACACGACCCGCGCTGTCGCCGGCTCACCATAGGCTGGGCCGGTGACCGCGCACCTCCCCGCCCGCAGCCGCCTCGTCCACGATTCGCTCCGCGCGACCGGCATCCAGGGCGAGATCGTCGTGCTTCCGGATGCCGCGTCCACAGCCGTCCTCGCCGCCGAGGCGCTCGGTGTCGAGGTCGGCGCGATCGCCAACAGCCTCGTCTTCTGGTCGGATGGCGAGCCGCTGCTCGTCATGACGAGCGGAGCGCACCGCGTCGACACGCGGGCGCTCGCTGCGCGGCTGGGTCGCGCGACGATCACGCGCGCCACGCCGGAGCAGGTGCGGGACGCGACGGGTCAGGCGATCGGGGGAGTGGCCCCCACGGGGCACCCGTCTCCCCTCACGACGATCGTCGACGAGGACCTTGCGGCGTTCCCCGAGATCTGGGCCGCGGGCGGCACGCCGCACACCGTCTTCCCTCTGACTTACGACGAGCTCGTGAGACTCACGGGCGGAACCGTCGCGACCGTCGTCTGACGCTCAGCGCTCGGGGTCTCGCGCGACGATCTCGAGGCACGCGACAGCGGCGGCCGCCGACCACGCCTGCGGCCGGCACGCGGCGGGGTAGGGCGCCGGGACTGGCGAGTCCGCGCGTGCGTCGCCCGCGTGCAGCTCGGGCATCCGGAAGTCGAACGCCTCCGCGGCGGCGAGCAGGCCCTCCATGACAGTGCGTGCGTGATCAGGCAGCCCCGCGCGGGCCATGCCGCGCGCGATGATCGCGGTGTCGTGCGCCCACACGCTGCCGCCGTGGTAGCTGAGGGGCCAGTAGCCAGCGGCATCCGTCGACATCGTCCTCACGCCGAAGCCGGACGACATCGATGCGCCCGTCAGCAGATCGGCGACGGCGGCCTCGTCTGCCGCGTCGAGGATGCCGGTGCTCAGCAGATGACCGATGTTGGAGGTCAGGGTGTCGACCGGGCGGCCGTCGCGGTCGAGCGCGATCGCAGGGTATCGACCCTCCGGCGTCGTGACCCAGAACCGCTTGGCGAACCTCGCCTTCAGGCCCGCCGCCCACTCGCGCAGGCGGTCCGCCCCCGGGCGCCCGAACGTGTCGAGCAGGCGCGCGCCCGCGAGGGCAGCCTCGTACGCGTAGCCCTGGACTTCGCTCAGCGCGATCGGCCCTTCGGCGATCGTCCCGTCGCGCCACTGGATCGAGTCGCCGGAGTCCTTCCAGCCCTGATTCGACAGGCCATGGCCCGTCTCGTCGATGTAGTCGAGGAAGCCGTCGTCGCCCGCCGTGCCGATGGTCCACTCCAGCGCCCGCTCGAGGGTCGGCAGGAGCGCCTCGACATCGGCGGCGGGCATGCCGGCCTCGGACGCCTCGCCGAGCAGCGCGACCCAGAGCGGGGTCGCGTCGACGGTGCCGTAGTACAAGGGCGCCAGCGAGATGCCCTCGCCGGGCATCTCGAGTGTCGCGGATCGCAGCTCGTGCGGGATCTTGCCGGGCTGCTGCGCCGTCGCAGGGTCGGTGGCGCCGCCCTGCAGCCGCGCGAGGACGCGAAGAGTGGATGCCGCGATGCCGGGGTCGACCGACAGCGCGAGCCGCGCAGCCCACAGCGAGTCTCGACCGAAGAGCGTGAAGAACCACGGTGCGCCCGCCGCGAAGAACTCGTCCTCGGGGTGGTCGGGCAGCGAGAGGCGCAGGGCGTCGAGATCGGAGACAGCCCGAGTGAGCCACCGGTCGAGCCTCGGGTCGACGACGGGAGAGGCCGGGCCCACGCGCCTGGAGGCTCCGGAGGACGCGTCAGCGGCGCCGGGTGGGGGAGTGGGGACCGTCCCCGTGCCCCAGAGCGTCGCGGAGCCCGCGTGCACGACGAGGGTCGGGTCGAAGAGACGCATCGACCACTCGCTCGTCCACTCGCCGCGGGGTGGGCAGTCGACGTTCCATTCGAGTTCGATGGACTCGCCGATCGTCGTGTGCGAGCCGGATGCCCAGATGACGAGAGCGGCGTCGCCGGCCTCGACGCGGGCACCGCCGTGCGCGTCGTGCGCCGTCCACGGACGTGTGCCGGGGATGCCCGCCTTGACCTGCTGCATCGTCGCGAAGTCGGGCACGATGCGCACGCGCAGCATCGTCCGGACGGGAGACTCCAGGTGGGAGCGAACGGTGATCCGCTCGCGGACGATGCCCGCCTCGACAGTCCTGCGCCGCAGCAGCCGCACTTTCGGATCGGGGGTGTCGTCGTCGATGCCCCGCAGGAGTGCGCCGAACTCCACGAGAGACGCCGAAACCTCGGCCAGCGATACGGCCTCGGGGATCAGGACGTCTTCCGCGGCATCCGTGTAGGTCAGCGCCTCTTCGCGGACGAAGCGCGTGTCGCCGTGATAGATCCCGTCGATGGGCTCGGCGCCGAGGTCGCCGCTGCGGCCCGACCAGACCTGAGTCGGCGCCCGCAGCACGACGACGGCGTCGGACAGGAAGGGCTGAAGCCCCGGGTTCATTCCTTCACGGCTCCTTGGCTGGCGTTCATGATGCGCTTCTGGAAGACGAAGAACAGCAGAGCGACCGGGATGGTCATGATGAGCGCCGCCGCGAGCTTGAGCGGATACTGCGTTCCCTGGCTCAGCTGACCGGATGCGAGCCCGGCGACGCCCTTCGTGAGGGTCGTCAGCTCGGGCGACTGGGTGGCGACGATGAAGTGCGACAGCTCGTTCCACGATCCCTGGAAGGACAGGATGATGATCGTGATGAGCGCGGGCCGCGCCATCGGGAGCACGACGGACCAGAAGATGCGGAAGGCGCCCGCGCCGTCGATCCTGGCCTGCTCCTCGACCGACACCGGGATCGACTCGAAGAAGTTCTTCATGATGAACACACCTGCGGCGTCGACGAGGAGTGGCAGGATCATGCCCGCGTACGAGTCGTAGATGCCCAGCTGGTTGATGACGAGGAACCGCGGAATGAGGAGCACGACGCTCGGTACGGCCATGACGCCGATGACCGCCGCAAACACGATTCCGCGCCCGCGGAAGCTGAGCCGCGCCAGGGCGTAGCCCGCGAGCGATACGAAGAACACCCGGAGGAGCGTGACACTGACGGTCACGATCGCCGAGTTCTGGAACCACACCGGGAAGTCGCTGCGCAGGAACAGGCGCTCGTAGGCCGCGGTCGACCATATCTGCGGAATGAGCGCCACCGGGTTGATGGCGGCTTCGGCGTCCGTCTTGAAGGACGTCGAGAGCTGGACGAGGAAGGGATAGATGTAGACGAGCGAGATGAGGATGAGCACGGCGTAGAGCGCGATCTGCCATCCGGTGCCCGACCTGAGGCGTCGCGTCGTGGATCCAGCCCCGGGCGCGCGTCTCGGCGGTGCGCTCATCCGTGCCTTGTCGACGGTCGTGTCGATCATCGCGGGGCTCCGTTCTGCGGGTCGCGGTCAATGCCGCCAGGCGCCTGGGCGGGGTCGGGAGGACTCGGCACCTGGTTGGCTGCGACGGTCGCCGGCGTCGCGGTCGCCGGCCGGGCCGGCACCTCGTACTCGCGGGCGCGACGCCGGGACACCGGACGTTCGCGGAGCGCCCAGCGCTGGAACAGCGTGAACAGCACGATGATCGCGAACAGGATGAAGGCGATGGCCGCGCCCTGACCCCAGTCCTGGTCGAGGAAGCCCGCGTCGTATGAGAGGTAGGCAGGAGTCAAGGTCGTCTTGGCAGGCGATCCTCGGGTGCCGGTGTAGATCTGATCGAACACCTGCCAGCAGCCGATGAGCCCCAGAGTCAGCACCGTGAACAGCGCCGGGCGCAGCTGCGGAAGCGTCACGCGCCAGAACCGCTGCCATGCATCGGCCCCGTCGACCATTGCCGCTTCCTGGATCTCGGGGCCGATGTTCTGCAGAGCAGCGAGGAACAGCAGCATGAACGTGCCGCTCGTCGTGAAGATCGCCATGAGGATGAACGCCGACATCGCCACCGACGGGCCTGACATCCAGTTCCACCAGGAGACGGCGATGAAGCGATTCTCAGTCAGGAATCCGGGTCCTTCCCGGACGCCGACACTCGAGAGGACCACGTGGAAGATGCCCCGCGGGTCGGCGAACCAATTCGGCCCGTCGATCCCGACCACGCCGAGGAACGCGTTCACGACTCCCCGCGGGTTGAACAGGAACAGCCACAGCACCGTGATCGCCACGGTCGCCGTCACCGACGGGAAGTAGAAGGCGGTCCGGAAGAATCCGCGGCCGCGGAGCATCGCGCCGTTGACGAGGAGCGCGAGGAAGAGCGAAAGCGCCGTCTGCAGCGGCACGACGAGGAGCACGTACCACGCGTTGTTGCGCATCGCCGTTCCGAAGTCACGCGCTGTCAGTCCGTCGCCAGTCGTGACGCTGGCATAGTTCTGCAGGCCGACGAAGTTCACGTTGCTCGAGAACGGGCTTCCCCGCCCGTTCCAGTCCGAGACGCTCACCCAGAGCGCCATGATCACCGGAACGAGGAGGAAGACACCGAGGATGACGATCACGGGCAGTATGAAAACCCAGCCCGCCAGCGTCTCGCCGCGACGGATCCCCGATCGGGTAGACCGTGCGCGGCGAGGCGCTGAGGCGGTGGCAGTCATCGCGCGCTCACCTCAGCCGACGATCGCCTCGAAGTTGGACTGGACGGTGTCGAGGATCTGCTGCGGGTCGCCGTCCTTCAGTCCCTGGAGCTGGGAGTTGAAGTCCGTGATGGCGTCCGAGCTTCCGTCGTAGGTCGGGAATCCCTGCGCGTAGTCGGCGCCCGCGAGGAAGGCTGCGAGGGTTGGGTTGTCGCTCGTCCACTGATCCGCGGCCGACTTCGCCGAGGGCATGGGCCCGAAGGCCTTCGAGAAGGCGAGCAGCTGATCGGCGCTCGTCATGTACTCGACGAGGTCGAGAGCGGCCGCCTGGTTCGGACTGTCGGCGGCCATGCCCCAGCAGTTCGTGAACTGCAGGGTGCCCTTGCCCCCGGGCCCCTCGGGCAGCTCCGCCACGATGTACTCCACGTCGGGGAAGTCGTTGGTCATGGCACCGGTGATCCAGTTGCCTTCGATCGTCATGGCACTCAGCTGCTTGCCGAACGCCTCACCACCCCAGCCCGCGCCCAGATCCTGCGCGTACGCGAACGTGCCCGCCGCCATCTGGTCTTTGACGTAAGTGAGGGCGTCGACGTTCTCCTGGCTGTTCGCGATGACCTCGCCGTCACGGACCAGGCCGCCGCCTGCCTGCGCCATGAACGTTCCGATGCGCTGCCACTCCCACCCGAACCCGAGGCCCACGACACCGTCTTTCGTGAGCGTCTGGGCGACGCTCGACAACTCGTCCCACGTCGTCGGGATGTCGGCCTCGGTGAGGCCCGCGGCATCCCACAGGCCCTTGTTGATGATGAGGGCGAGCGTCGAGAAGTCTTTCGGCGCGCAATAGAAGTCGCCGTCATAGGTGAAGTTCTCGACGAGCGACGGGTAGAAGTCGTCTTTGTTCTCCAGAAGGTCGCCGTACGCCTTCAGTGAGCCGTTGTCGGCGTAGCCCGCCAAGAACTCGGGAGCCAGATAGAAGAGGTCGGGCGGGTCGCCCGCCGCGAATCCCTGCGCGAGCTCCTGCGCTTGGTCGGTGGCGACCTTCACCTCCACATCGATGCCTGACTTCGCCGACCATGCCGCTGCCGCTTCCTTCACGGCATCCGTCTCTGCATCTCCGCTCGACCCGAATTGGATCGTGAGGCCGTCGTCGGAGCTCGTGAGCGCGCCGTCGGATGCCTCGCCCCCGCCGCCGTCTCCGCCGTCGCTGAATCCCTGCCCGCAGCCGGCGAGGACGAGGGCAGCGCCGACCGTGAACACTCCGGCGATGAGACCGCGCGCTGCTGTGTGTCGCTTCATGAGATCTCCTTCGATACTCTGGTGCGACGGGATTTGATCGTTCAAATCTCGCCTGCGTGTGCACCGTAACGACGGCGTCGTCGAAGCGTCGAGGGGGTTGCGCTCGCCGCGGAAGGTGATAGTGATGACTGCTCGCCAGCCCACGGTCGAAGATGTCGCGCGCCGCGCAGGCGTGTCGCGTCAGACCGTGTCGAACGTCCTGAACACGCCTGAGATCGTGCGCGCTCCGACGCGCGCGCGCGTCGAGGAGGCGATCGCGGAACTGGGCTACGCCCCCTCGATGGCTGCGCGCCGGTTGCGCACGCGGCGCAGCGAAACGATCGGCATCCGTCTCGATCCGTATGCGGGTGGCATCTCGGGGATCGTCCTCGACCGCTTCGTGCATGCGCTGACTGACCAGGCGACGCCGCGCGGTCTGCGCCTGCTCGTATACGCCGCCGACGACGCCGACGACGAGATCGCACGCATCCGGCGACTGCGCGAGGGCGGCGAGATCGACCGCGTCGTGCTGACGGGCACGTTCGAGGGCGACCCGCGCGAGGCGTGGCTCGCCGAGCATGGTGTGCCGTTCGTCGCGTTCGGCCGCCCGTGGGGCGAGCCGGGCACGGGTGCGCAGATGGGCGATCCCGCGCGCCCTTGGGTCGACGTCGACGGGGCCGCCGGCACGCGCGCCGCGACATTCCACGCGCTTGGCGAGGGGGACCGCGTCGCCTTCCTGGGATGGCCCGCCGGCTCCGGGACGGGTGACGATCGCGAGCGGGGATGGCGCGAGGCGCTCGGCGGCGAAGGACTGCGCTGGAGCACGCTCGACAGCGTCGCCGAGGCGAGGGCGACGGTAGAGCGCGAGCTCGCGCGCGAGCGCGTCGACGCCGTCGTATGCGCGAGCGACGCCCTCGCGCTCGGCGCGCACCTCGCGGCGTCGCACGCGGGGCGCCCCGAGCTGCTCGTCGTCGGCTTCGACAACACGCCCGTCGCCGAGGCGCTGGGCATCGCGAGCGTCGAGCAGCGGCCTGAGCGCGTCGCAGAAGCTGTGCTCGATCTGCTCGTCGCCGATGCGTCGGCCGGCGACGTCGGCGCCGGGCCTTGGCATCGGCTCATCGAGCCCGTACTGGTGGTGCGGGAGCGGGAGTACTTCTCGCCTCAGCGCCCGTAGAGGCGGTGCGACAGCTCGGCGGCGGCGCGGGCGACGAGTGGAGCGAGAGCTGCCACGCGCGCTTCGGCTGGTGCGCCGCCCCGAGGCTCTGCGTGTGTGGGCCCGTCCGCATCGCGCGCCGCCTCGTCCGGCCAGGTCACGGCGATGGCGGCGGTCGGCCAGCCGACGTGGTCGAGCACCGCGATGCC
This sequence comes from Microbacterium sp. SS28, assembly GCF_022761035.1. Classification (GTDB taxonomy): domain Bacteria; phylum Actinomycetota; class Actinomycetes; order Actinomycetales; family Microbacteriaceae; genus Microbacterium. The sequence continues at coordinate 302,856 of NZ_JAKWJP010000001.1, read as the reverse complement.
GACGGAGCGCAGCCCGAGCGTGACCTCGCCATCCTCCGTCGCATGGCCGCTCTGGCGCGCCTCGCGCAGCAGGTCACGCAGCTCACGGGGGCTGTGGGGACCGCGACCCGTGCGGTCGGCGAAGGAGGCGGCATCCGGGAACAGCGCCCGCACCTGCTCGCGGGGAAGCGCCGCGAGCATCGCCCGCCCCGTCGCGGTGAGGTGCGCGGGGAGCCGCACGCCGACGTCGGTCACCAAGGCGGGGCGGCGGGGCGCGCGCTCCTCGACGATGTAGACGACGTCGCGCCCGCTCATGACCGCGAGGTGCGCGCTCTCGCCGACGCGGTCCACGAGATCGGCGAGCAGCGGCCGGCCGAGCCGTGCGAGCGGAGCCTGGCGGGCGAAGCCGCCCGCGAGCTCGAAGGCGGCGACGCCGAGGCCCCACCGCCGCTCGGCGGGAACGTGCACGACGTATCCGTGCTCCTCGAGGGCGCCGAGCAGGTGATACACGCTCGAGCGGGGGATGCCGAGGTGCGTCACGATCGTGCGCGCAGCGACCGGGCCGCGCTGCCGGCCGAGGAAGGTGAGGATGCGCAGCGTCTGGTCGGCGGCGGGCACCTGGGGTCGGTCGGCGGCGATGGCGGACGAGCTCGCGCGATTGTCTGGCATGACAGACACAGGATGCCACGACCGTCTGTCGCACGCGAGGGCGCGGGTGTGGAATCGAGCCATGGTCACCGTCACTCCCGCCCTCGAGGTCGTCACGATCGGCGCGGCGCCCCTGCGCCCCGAGGACGTCGTCGCAGTTGCGCGGCACGGCGCCCGCGTCGAGGTCGATGCCGACGCGCTCGCGCGGATCGCCGAGACCCGCACGCTGATCGAGCGTCTCGCCGACGACCCCGACCCGCACTACGGCATCTCGACGGGCTTCGGAGCCCTCGCGACGACGTTCATCCCGCTCGAACGGCGGATGCAGCTGCAGGCCTCGCTCATCCGCTCGCACGCGGCCGGCACGGGTGCCGAGGTCGAGGCCGAGGTCGTGCGTGCACTGCAGCTCCTCCGTCTGCGGACGCTCGCGACGGGACGCACGGGAGTCCGGCCGATCGTGGTCGAGACGTACGCCGCGATGGTCAACGCCGGGATCACCCCGATCGTCCGCGAGTACGGCTCGCTCGGCTGCTCGGGCGATCTCGCCCCGCTGTCGCACGTCGCGCTCGCCGCGATGGGCGAGGGGGACGTACGGGTCGACGGCATGCTGATGCCCGCCGCCGAGGCACTGGCCGCGGCATCCATCGTCCCGCTCGAACTGCGCGAGAAGGAGGGCCTGGCCCTCATCAACGGCACAGACGGCATGCTCGGGATGCTGCTCCTCGCGCTCCACGACCTGCAGGTGCTGTTCGACACCGCTGACGTCGCCGCCGCGATGTCGGTCGAGAGCCAGCTCGGCACCGACGCCGTCTTCGCGGCGGACCTCATGGCGATGCGTCCTCAGGTGGGTCAGGGCGCGTCCGCGGCGAATCTGCGGGCGCTGCTCGCGGGTTCGGCGATCATGGCGTCGCACCGCGACCCGGCGGTGTGCACGAGGGTGCAGGACGCGTACTCGCTGCGCTGCTCCCCGCAGGTGCACGGCGCCGCGCGCGATACGCTCGCCCACGCCGGCCTGGTCGCCGAACGCGAGCTCGCGGCATCCGTCGACAATCCCGTCGTCACCGACGACGGACGCGTCGAGTCCAACGGCAACTTCCACGGCGCGCCCGTCGCGTACGTGCTCGACTTCCTCGCCATCGCGGTCGCCGACGTCGCCTCGATCTCGGAGCGCCGCACCGACCGCGCCCTCGACCCCGCGCGCAGCCGCGATCTGCCGTCTTTCCTCGCCGACGAGGTCGGCGTCGACTCGGGCCTCATGATCGCGCAGTACGCCGCGGCCGGGATCGTGTCGGAACTCAAGCGGCTCGCGGTGCCGGCATCCGTCGACTCGATCCCGTCGTCCGCGATGCAGGAGGACCACGTCTCGATGGGGTGGGCCGCCGCTCGCAAGCTGCGCCGCGGTGTCGACGGGCTCGCGCGCGTGCTCGCGATCGAGGTGCTCACGGCGGCGCGGGCCCTCGACCTGCGGGCGCCGCTGCAGCCCGGCCCGGCGACCGGCGCTGCGCGCGACCTCGTGCGCACCGTCGCGGGCGGACCGGGGCGCGACCGATTCGTCTCGCCCGAGATCGAGGCTGTGACGGACCTCGTTCTTTCGGGTGCCGTGGCCGCGGCCGCCCTCGGAGCCGCCGGCGCACCGTCGGAGAACACCACGATGTCGGAGGAATCACGATGAAGACGTCCGAAGAACTGCAGATCCCCGACGCTGTGGCGCAGCCGCAGCCGGTCGGTTCCCGCATCGTCCGCGCCCCGCGCGGCCCCGAGCGCACGGCGAAGAGTTGGGGCGCCGAGGCCGCCAAGCGGATGCTCATGAACAACCTCGATCCCGAGGTCGCCGAGCACCCCGAAGACCTCGTCGTCTACGGCGGGACGGGCAAGGCCGCCCGGTCATGGGAGGCCTTCGACGCGATCGTGCGCACGCTCGACGAACTCGAGCCCGACGAGACGCTGCTCGTGCAGTCCGGCAAGCCCGTCGGGGTGTTCCGCACGCACGAGTGGGCGCCGCGCGTGCTCATCGCCAATTCCAACCTCGTGGGGGACTGGGCGACGTGGCCCGAGTTCCGCCGCCTGGAGGCGTTGGGCCTCACGATGTACGGGCAGATGACCGCGGGTTCGTGGATCTACATCGGCACGCAGGGCATCCTGCAGGGCACGTACGAGACCTTCGCCGCCGTGGCGCGGTCGCTCGGCCGCGACAGCCTCGCGGGCACGCTGACACTCACCGGCGGATGCGGCGGCATGGGCGGCGCGCAGCCGCTCGCCGTGACGCTCAACGGGGGAGTCGCCCTCATCGTCGACGTCGACGAGTCGCGCCTCGCGCGCCGCGTCGAGCACGGCTACCTCGACGAGTACACGACCGACCTCGCCGCCGCGCTCGCGCGGGTGTCCGCGGCGAAGGCGGCCGGGGAGGCGCTGTCGGTCGGGGTCGTCGGCAACGCCGCCGAGGTGTTCCCCGATCTGCTCCTGCGCCATCAGACGGGCGGGGTCGCGATCGACATCGTGACGGACCAGACGAGTGCGCACGACCCCCTCGCGTATCTTCCGGTGGGCATTCCGTTCGGGGAATGGCGGGAGGCGGCATCCCGCGATCCCGAAGGCTTCACGGCGCGGGCTCGCGGCAGCATGGCCAAGCAGGTCGCCGCGATGGTCGGATTCCAGGATGCCGGAGCCGAGGTCTTCGACTACGGCAACTCGATCCGCGCCGAGGCGCAGCTCGGGGGATTCGAGCGCGCCTTCCAGTTCCCGGGCTTCGTGCCGGCGTACATCCGACCGCAGTTCGCGGAGGGGCGCGGGCCCTTCCGCTGGGTCGCGCTCTCGGGCGATCCGGAGGACATCCGCAAGACCGACCGCGCCGTCATGGAGCTGTTCCCCGACAACGCGGGACTCGTGCGGTGGCTGCAGAAGGCGGGCGACACCGTCCACTTCGAGGGACTGCCCGCCCGGATCTGCTGGCTCGGGTACCAGGAGCGTCACCTCGCGGGGCTCACGTTCAACGAGATGGTCGCCTCGGGCGAGCTGTCGGGACCCATCGTGATCGGCCGTGACCATCTCGATGCGGGGTCGGTGGCCTCGCCCTACCGCGAGACCGAGGCGATGGCCGACGGCTCTGACGCGATCGCCGACTGGCCGCTGCTCAACGCGCTGCTCAATACCGCGTCGGGTGCTTCGTGGGTGTCGATACACCACGGCGGCGGCGTCGGGATCGGGCGTTCGATCCACGCGGGACAGGTCACCGTCGCGGACGGGACGCCGCTCGCGGCCGAGAAGCTCGCGCGCGTGCTCGTCAACGATCCCGGGACGGGCGTCATGCGCCATGTCGATGCCGGCTACGACCGCGCCCGCGAGGTCGCCGCCGAGCGCGGTCTGAAGGTGCCGATGCTGTGACCCGCCCCGCGACCGTCGCGCCGGGTGGTGAGAAGCGCGCGAGACTTCACCTGTGTCATCGGGCGCGGCTCGAAACGTGACAGAGGTGAAGTCTCGCGAGGGGGATTCGATGACAGCGACGCTCATCACGAACATCGGCGAGCTGACGACGAACGTCGGCACGCCGAGCGATCCGTGCGGGACGATGACGGATGCCGCGGTGCTGATCGAGTCCGGACGCATCGCGTGGGTCGGCGCTGCTGCCGACGCCGCCGCCATCCCGGCGGAGGGAGCTTCGCGTGTCGTCGACGCCGGCGCGCGGGCCGTCATCCCGGGGTTCGTCGACTCGCACACGCACCTGGTGTTCGGCGGTGATCGCGCCGACGAGTTCGAGGCGCGGATGAGCGGCACGCCGTATGCGGCGGGCGGCATACGCCGGACCGTCGCGGCGACGCGCGCCGCGAGCGACGACGAGCTGCGCGCTCGCCTCGCGCGATTCGTCGACGAGCTGCACGGCCAGGGAACGACCACGTTCGAGGTCAAGACCGGCTACGGACTCACGGTCGCCGACGAGGAGCGCCTCGCGCGGCTCGCTGCCGAGGTCACGCGCGAGGTCACTTTCCTCGGGGCGCACGTCGTGCCCGCCGAGTTCGCGGACGACCGCGACGCGTACGTCGACCTCGTGTGCGGCGAGATGCTCGACGCGTGCGCGCCGCACTCCCGGTGGATCGACGTCTTCTGCGAGCGGGGCGCCTTCACGCCCGACGAGGCGCGGCGCGTCCTCGCGGCGGGAGCCGCGCGCGGCCTCCTGCCTCGCGTGCACGGCAACCAGCTCGGCCCCGGGGAGGGCGTGCGGCTCGCGGTCGCGGCGGGAGCGGCATCCGTCGACCACTGCACGTATCTCGACGACGACGACGTCGCGGCGCTCGCGGAGAGCGACACCGTCGCGACGCTGCTGCCGGGGGTCGAGTTCTCGACGCGGCAGCCGTACCCCGACGCGCGGCGCCTTCTCGACGCGGGCGCGACCGTCGCGATCGCGAGCGACTGCAACCCGGGCTCGAGCTTCACCAGCTCGATGCCGCTCATGATCGCCCTCGCAGTGCGCGAGATGGGCATGACGCCCGCGGAGGCCGTCTACTCCGCGACAGCCGGCGGCGCGAAGGCGCTCCGCCGCGAGGACGTCGGCGTCATCGCACCAGGCAAGCGCGCCGATCTCGTGCTGCTCGACGCCCCGACGCGCGTGCACCTCGCGTATCGGCCGGGCGTGCCGCTCGTCGCGGGCGTCTGGAAGGACGGCGTGCGACTGTAGCCGCCCGAACTCCGCAAGAACGCCGGAACCGACGAGGTGGTGACGGCGCCGACCTCAGCGGGGCGTGTCGAAGGTCCAGGATGCCGGGTCGAGCGCCGTCGCGACGTCCCAGTCGTCGACATCCCACGTGAACGTCGCGACGGCGCACGTGGGCATGTGGCCGATCTCGCCCGAGAGGCGGCCTGCGAGCACGCTCATTCCGGGATCGTGCGCCACGACGACGACCGAGGCGGCGCCGCGCTCGGCGGCAGCCTCGAGCAGGAGCGACGCGGGTGCGCCGTAGAGACGCTCCTGGTGCTCGACGCTCACCCCGAGGGCGTCGCCGAAGTGCGCGGCCGTCGTCGCGGCCCGGAGCGCCGTGCTCGAGAGGATCGCGTCCGCGCGGAATCCGGCGTCGGCGAGACGCTGCGCCATGACGGGCGCGTCGCGCCGGCCGCGCTCGTTGAGCGGCCGGTCGTGGTCGTCGAGAGAGGGGTCGCCCCAGTCCGACTTCGCGTGCCGGACGAGAGCGAGCCGGATGCCGGAGAGGTGAGAGGTCATGGCGTGATCCTTCCTGCGAGCAGCTCGAGCACGCACAGCGCCGCGAGCCGCACCGTACGACCGTCTGGAGCATCGGCTGTCGCGTCGACTTCGACTATGTCGGCGCTCGCGACGCGAGAATCGGATGCGGCTGCCCGCACGAGCGCGCGCAGCTCCCACGCGGCCAGGCCGCCCGGGACCGAGGCCGGGCATCCCGGCGCGACCGAGCGGTCGCACACGTCGACGTCGATGTCGAGATGGATGCCGCGGTCTCCCGCACCCGCGACCTCGAGCGCTTCGCGCACGACGTCGGGGATGCCTCGGCTGCGCAGGGCGTCGAGCGTCACGACCGTGATGCCCAGGTCGGCGGCGCGCCGCGCGTAGACGGCGGAGTTCGCGAAGTCGGCGATCCCGATCTGGACGACGCGGCGCGGGTCCAGGCCGTCCTCGACGAGCCGGCGCACGGGGGAGCCGTTGGAGACGCCGTCTCGCAGGTCGAGGTGGGCGTCGAGCGTGATGAGCCCCGTGGCACCGGCGCCCTGCGCGAGGGCGTAGGTCGCGGAGTTGTCGCCGCCGAGCGCGATCACGAGCCCCGCGCGGGCAGACAGCTCTGCGACGCGCGCACGGACGGCGACTTCACCCTCTGGCCCGTCCGGGTCGACGACATCGCCCGCATCCGCGATCCGCAGGGCGGCCCCGAGATCCACGGCGGGCGGGCCCATGAGCGTCGCGCTGTACCGCTGCAGCGCGTCGCGCACCGCGGCGGGGGTCGCGTGCGCGCCCGTCGGCGAGAGCGACGTCTTCCATGCGGGAACACCGAGGACGACGGCATCCGTCCGCCCCTCGACGTCGTCGAAGGACGGCCAGCCGCCCGCGCGGGGCCAGAGCGGATCGTGCGCGAGCGCCATCAGACCGACACGTACACCCACGCGGCACGGCCGCTCGCGAGGGTCGCCGACACGCGGCGATAGAGGGTGACCTCGTACTCGTCGGCCGCCTCCACCTCGTCCTCGGTCACGTGGAGCACTTTGCCGACGACCTTGTCGCGCGGATTGCCGGTCGCTCGCACGATGGGGTGCACGGCGTGTCCCGAGACCTCGACGACGCGATGGTCCTCGATCTCGGCGTAGTCGACGGTGTAGCCGGGCAGCACGTCGTCGTCACTCGCGAGCAGGCGCCCGAAGGTGTCGAGCTGGACTTCGGGCTGCTGGAGGGTCCCGTAACTGAAGAGGAGCTGGTCGGCGGCCTCGGTCATGCGCCCAGGCTAGCCCAGGAGGGCCTGCGCGACAGTGAAGATGATGAGCCCCGCGAGCGCGCCGACGATCGTGCCGTTCAGACGGATGTACTGCAGGTCCCGCCCGACCATGAGCTCGATCTTCTCGGTGGTCTCGGCGGGGTCCCATCGCTCGACGGTGTCGGTGATGATCGAGGCGATGTCGTGGCGGTAGCGGTCGACGAGGAAGACGGCGGCGTCGGTGACCCACGTGTCGACGCGACGCTGGAGTGCGGCATCCGTCGTCAATCGATCGCCGATCTCCGCGACAGCGGTCGCGGCGCGGCGGCGGAGTCCGCTCTGGGGGTCGGCGAGCGAGGCGAGCAGGCCCGTCTTCGCCGTGTTCCACACCTCGGCGGCGAGCTCGCGCACGCGCGGGCTGTCGAAGACCGCGATCTTCGCGTCCTCGAGGCGGCCGATCGTCGCGGGGTCGTGCTGCAGGCTGTCGGACAGGCGGTGCAGGTAGCCGTCGATCGCTTTGCGGGCGGGATGCTGCGGGTCGGCCTTGATCGCCGCGACGAACTTGACAGCCTCGTTGTAGACGGTGTCGTCGACGAGCCGCTGCGCGATCGAGGGAACCCACGCGGGCAGGCGCCGCGAGACGAGCCCCGTGAACGCCGTCTGGTTGCCCGCGAGCCATGCCTCGATGTTGTCGACGCCGAGGTCGACGGCGCCGTGATGCGCGCCCGAATCGACGATGCGTCCGAGCCAGGCGCCGAGCGGCGGACCCCACTCGGGCGCGATGAGGTGCTCACGAGCGAGCTCTTCGATGACGTCCTGCACGTCGTCGTCGCTCAGGGCTCGCAGGATGCCGGAGGCCATCGCCGAGCCCTCGGCCGTGACCCGCTCGGCGTGCGCGGGCACGCGCAGCCACTCCCCGGCGCGCACCGCGACCGCCGTTGCCTCGAGTTTCGCGCGGACGACGTCGCCGCGCAGGAACTCCGTCTCGACGAACTCGCCCAGCGTGCGGCCGATCTCGTCCTTGCGGTTGGGGATGATCGCGGTGTGCGGGATGGGGATGCCCAATGGATGCCGGAAAAGCGCCGTCACGGCGAACCAGTCCGCGAGCGCGCCCACCATGCCGCCCTCCGCGGCGGCGCGCACGTAGGCGAGCGCCGGGACCTGCTCCTCGAACGCGAACGACACGAGGAACACGGCGGCCATGCCGAGGAGGGCTCCGAGCGCGACGCCCTTCATGACGCGCAGCGCGCGCCGTCGCTCCTGATCGGCGGGACTGAGCAGATGCGTGGGCGTGGGCGCCATGACGGCATCCTCGCACGGGTGCGGGCTGCCGGTAGCAGGGCTTGCGGTGTCGGCCGCGGCGGGTCGCTCCGGTCGCTCGCGTCGATCCGGTCGACCCCCGCGCCTCGGCGGTGTCAGCCCGCGGCGCGCTTCACGAGCTCGGCGATGAGCTTCTCGTCGGCCTTCGTGAGCGAGAGGATCGCGTACGACGTCGGCCACATCTGGCCGTCGTCGAGGGCCGCCGCGGTGTCGAAGCCGAGGGTCGCGTAGCGGTCCTTGAACTTCTCGGCGGGCTTGAAGAACAGCACGACCTTGCCGTCCCGCGTGTAGGCGGGGAAACCGTACCAGGTCTTCGAGGCGAGCTGCGGCGCCTCGGCGGTCACGATGGCATCGATGCCCTCGGCGATGGCGCGGTCGCTGGGGCCCATGCCCTCGATGGCGTCGAGCAGGTCCTGCCGGTCGATGGCGGCCTTCTCCTCGGCGGTCTTGCCCTTGCGCTCCTGCTTCTTGAGCTCGGCCGCGCGGTTGCGCATGGCGGCGCGCTCGTCGGCGGTGAATCCGGACTTGGTGCTCTTCTCGGTGGTCATGACGGCAACGATACGGATGACGGACGCCGCTCCGCTTCTCGAATCCTGCTCAGATCTCGAGCGGACCGAGCCAGGCCGAGGCGACGGTCGAGTGCGCCGACTCAGGGTCGGACGGGTGGAACATGCCAGCGAGCACATCGCGGTAGAGCCGCGACAGCTCGGAGCGTGTGAAGTACGACGAGCCGCCCGCGACGAGCACGGCGTCGTCGACGATCGCCTTCGCCGCTGTGACGGCACGGTGCTTGACGCCGGCGAGCAGAGAGAACCAGCGCGCGCCGTGGTCGGCGCGCTCGTCGACGTCGCGGCTCAGCGCGGCGATCTGCGGCGGGAGCGCGTCGTACGCAAGGGCCATCCCGGCGATCCGCCAACGGATGTCGGGATCCTGGCTGTACGCCGCGCCGGTCTTCTTCGAGACCCGCGTCTGGGCCGCCGCGACAGCGAGGTCGAGCGCGCGCCGCGCGATACCCGTGTAGACCGACGCGAGCAGCAGCTCGAAGACGCTGAAGATGCCGAAAACGATGGGGTCGGGATTCGGGCCCGGGTCGATCCTCCGGACGACGCGGTCAGCGGGGGCGGTCGCGCCGTGCAGCTCGGTCGTGCGGCTCTGCGTGCCGCGCATGCCGAGCGTGTCCCAGTCGTCGCGCGTCACGACGGCGTCCGAGCGCTCCACGAACGCGTAGACGAGTTTCGGCCCGTCGGGCGAGGTCGTGTCCAGCCCGTGCAGGCCCAGCCGCGTCCAGACCGGCGCGAGGGACGTGAAGATCTTCGTCCCGGTGAACGCGTACCCGCCGTCGGGCTGAGGAGCGGCATCCGTATCGCTACCGAACAGCACGAGGTCGTTGCCCGCCTCGCTGATGCCGAACGCGAAGACCTCGCCCTGGACGGCGCCCTCCTGCACGAACCGCAGCGCGTCGACGCCCCGATCCGCCATGACCTTCGCGACACCCGTCCACACGAGGTGCATGTTGACCGCGAGGGCCGTCGCCGGCGCCGCTCCCGCGAGGCGCTGCTGCAGGACGGATGCTTCGGCGAGACCGAGCCCCGCGCCGCCGAGCTCCGCCGGCACGAGGATCGCGAGGTAGCCCGCGGCCTTCAGCTCGGCGAGGTCGGCCTCGGGGAACGTGTTCTCGCGGTCGTGGACGACGGCGCGCTCGCGGAAGCGCTCGAGCAGGTCGTCGGGAAGCAGCGTGGTCGGGTCGAACGGCGTCGAGGTCACCCCCTCATTCTCGTCTCCGCGCGGGTGCACAGGCCCGGGCTCCTGCGGCGTGGCACCAGCCCGAGTGCGCCTTCCGCTGGATCATGGCGCCATGGGCCGCATCACGCAGACGCTCATCCCTCGCTCGCAGCGCCAGTCCGTCGCGGAGCTCACCGACGCGGTCGACCTCGACCATGGCGAGGTGGTCAGCAAGCGCACGGGCTTTCTCATCATGCTCGTGCTCGCGGGACTCGTCGCGATCGCGGGCGTCCTGACCGATTCGACTGCGACCGTCATCGGCGCCATGATCATCGCGCCCCTCGCGACACCCATCCAGGGGATCGGGCTCGGTCTCGTGATCGGCAGTCGCAGCCTCGTCGGACGGTCGATCCTGTGGGTGCTTCTCGGCACCGTCATCGTCGTGCTGCTCGGTATGGGCTTCGCCGCCGCGATCGCCGACCCGGGCCGGCTGTCGGGCAACTCGCAGATCGCCGGCCGCACCTCACCCAACCTCATGGACCTCGTCGCAGCGCTCGCGACGGGCCTCGCGGGCGCGTTCGCGATGTGCCGTCGCGACCTCAGCGCCGTGCTGCCCGGCGTCGCGATCGCGATCTCGCTCGTGCCGCCGCTCGCGGTCGTCGGCGTCTGCGCCGGCGTGGGGGAGTGGGATCAGGCCTTCGGCGCCCTCATGCTCTTCCTCTCGAACGTCTTCGCCCTCGTCATCGCGGGCGCGTTCGTGTACACCGCCGCGGGCTACGCGCGCGAGCCCTCCTCATCGCCCACGGCGAAGCGCCGCCGCTCGTACGCGATCGTCGCCGTGCTCGCGGTGCTCGTCGCCGTCCCGCTCGCGGCCAACACGCTCGTCGCGTTCGCACTGGCGCGCTGGGGGCTCGCGGTCGAGGCCGAGGCGCAGGACTGGCTCGCGGACACGCCGGACGCCTACGTCGACGATGTGACCTGGAGCGGGCTCACGGCCACCGTCGCAGTCGTGTCCCGGTCGGGCGACCTGCCGCCCTCCTCCGCCTTCGTGGACGACCTCGCTGGCCGGATCCCCGACTTCGTGGACGTCGTGGTCGATCTCACGCTCGGTGCCGAGATACCCGTGCAGCGCTGAGCGGGCGGGGTCTCAGCCGGCGAGCGCGTCGTGGAGGTGGCGCATCGTGTCCTCGGGCAGGTCGCGGTGCGGCGAGTGGCCCGCACCCGTGACGACCGAGACCGTGATGCGCGCATTGCGGCGGACCTCGTCCACGAGCTCGCCCTTGAAGATCGAGTAGACCTTCGGGTCGGACGCGATGACGTGCGTGGGGATCAGCAGATGGGATGCCGCGTCCCGCACGTCCCAGGCCGGGTTCTGCGCACTCGTCTGTTCGACCGCCCAGCGGCTCGCCTGCTGTGCCGACAGCGCCTTGAGCTCGATATCGTGCTCGTGCCACGTCGGGTGCTCGGCGCGGACGGCCGCCACCGTCGGGTTCTCGAACGCGCGTTCCTGCGAGTCGCGGACGACGTCGCGGTCGTGCGGGTTCAGGTGGATCGCGGGATCGATGAGGATGAGACGCCGCGTCCACCCGAAGTGATCGGCGGCCGCGAGGGTCGCCGCGGCGCCGCCGAGCGAGTGCGCGACGACGAGCTCCCAGTGGTCCTGGTCGGCGGGGCGCGTGTGCGCGAGGTCGGCGGCGTAGGCCTCGAGCGTGTAGTCGAGCGCCCGCGGCGCCGTGCCATGGCCGCGCAGATCGACCGCGACGGCGTACCACCCGGCCTCCGCGAGCGCGAGGCCGTACCGCCACATGAGCGCGCCGTTCGATCCGAGCCCGTGGGCGAGCAGGGCGCGGCGCGACGACGAGGGATCGCCCCACGCGAGACGGGGGAGAGTGACGGGAGCAGGCATGCGCCCAGGATACGGTCGGCCCGCGGGGTGCCGGTTCCGCGAGAGGATGGTCGGCATGATCTCGACGGAGATGGCAGTCGCGCTGCGTGCCGCGGGCCTCGTGTGGCATCCGCGCTCGGGCGACCGGTTCCAGCTGGACGAGCCGGAGTTCGAGGCCGACATCTTCACCGTGAGCGAGATGACGATCGAGCCGCGCGAATACCCGACGGGCAGGATCCTCTCGTTCAACGGCACGACGGAATGGGCGCTGGACTCCGTCGCACTCGAGGACGCCCTCTGGCTTCCGAGCGAGGATCAGCTGCGCGAGCTGCTGCGGGGCGCCTTCCGGGCCCTCCGCCGCCTCCCCGACACGTACGAGGTCGAGATCTCGCTGCACCAGCCCGCGGGGCCGGACGCCGTGCTCGTGTTCGAGCATCCCGCACCCGCCGACGCGTATGCGCTCGCCGTGCTCGCACTGCTCGAGCGCCTCGCGTGAGTCAGACCCCGATCGTCAGCGCCGCGCGGTAGCCCTCCGAGACCGACCCTGACATCGTCGCGAGCTGATGGATGCCGCCGTCCTCGCCGAACACCATGTCGGACTGCAGCGAGATCTGGCTGAGGGTCTGCACGCTGCGCTCGTAGCCGGCGGTCGCGTAGACGGCCGAATCCACCTCGGCGGGCAGGGCGATCTGGCTCGTCTTGACGATGGGTCCTGAGGCGACGGCCGTGGCGATGTCTTCGTACACCTCGAAGTGGATGTGCGGCCAGCGGCCCGGATAGCACGCGGGAAAGATCGAGGTGAACGTCACTGTGCCGGTCGCGTCGGTCTCCTGCACACCGCGCAGGTAGTTCTCGTTCTCGACACCGCTGCTGTAGAGCGAGTAGTTGCCGTCGCGATCGCAGTGCCAGATGTAGACGCCGCGGCCCGCGAGGGCGGTGCCCGTCGCGGCATCCCGGACCGTCAGCGCCACGGTGAGCGGCACGCCCTCGGCGACCGTCGTGGAAGACCCGAAGCTCGAGCGGATGTCGCTGCGCACGATCCCGGAGTCGTCGAGGACGTTGACGCCGTTGGATCCGTCGCCCGGGTAGGGACCCCCCGTCTCGTCGGGCACTTCAGTGAGCGGAGTGGATGCCTCGGCCGTCGCCGAGGCGGACGGCTCCGCCGTCTCCGCTGCGGTGGGCGTCGCCGCCGGTGACGTGGCGGCCGCATCGTCGGTCTTCACGCCGCACGCCGCGAGGAGCGTCGTGAGCGTGAGGCCGCCGAAGATGCCGAGGGCGCGGCGACGATCGACCAGGGTGCGGATGTCGTACACGAGGCCGCGGTGGTCCTCGTCGATGGGGTTGCCGTCGTCGTCGAGCCAGCGGTCGTCGTTGCTCATGACACCAGGCAAGCGCGTTCACCTATGCGAGCGCTATGGGCTGAGCATGCCGCCGTCACGTGATCGTCTGCACGGGCTCCGTGTCGGGGATGGGACTCGCATCGCGGCCGCGCAGATCGGGGAAGGATCGCACGAAGAGCACCGACACGAGTACCCCGAGCGTCGCGAAGATGGTCGCGGCCCAGTAGGCGCCTTGCGGGCCGACGCCATCGATGAGGAAGCCGGCGATCGCCGAGCCCGCCGCCGCGCCGATCAGCTGCCCCGTGCCGACCCAGCCGAACGACTCGGCGGTCTCGCTGAACTTGACGCTCGCCGAGGTCATCGCGAACATGACAGCGAGCGCCGGTGCGATGCCGATTCCGGCGATGACGAGCGACCCGCCGAGCCACCAGACGTCGAGTGAGATCGTCGTCAGTGCGAGTCCCGCGGCGACGACGGCGAACCGTCGCGCCATGGCCCACGGGCCGATCGGGATGTGGCCGAACGTGAGTCCGCCCGCGAGGCTGCCGATCGAGAAGACCGCCAGGACGATACCCGCCTCGAGGCCGCCGTGGCCGAACGTCGAGACGACGCCCGCCTCGACGGCGGCGCACGCGCCGATCAGGAGGAAGCCCGTGACTGTCGCGAGCAGGACGGGCGGCTTGGCGAGCACCTTGCCGATGCTCCGCCGGCTCCGCGGGATGCGGACGCGTCCGACCTCTGGCGAAAGGATGAACCATGCGCCGCCGCCGATGAGGATCACGACGACGAGCAGGAGCCCCTGCACCGTGCCGACCTGCGTCGCGACGAACGTGATGAGCACGGGCGCAATGATCCAGATGATCTCCTGCAGCGACGCGTCGAGCGAGAAGAGCGGCGTGAGCTGCCGCGAGTTGACCATCTTGGGATAGATCGTGCGCACCGCCGACTGCACGGGCGGCGTGGACAGGCCCGCGACGAGGCCGAGCGCCATGTAGACGGGCAGCGGCGCCTGCACGAGGGCGAGCGCCGTGATCGCGACCGCACAGACCGCGAGCGTCGTGGTCAGCACGCGCCGCATGCCCCACACGCCCATCCAGCGGCTCGTGACGGGCCCGGCGATCGCCTGGCCGACCGAGGTCGCGGCCAGCACGAGTCCGGCCTGGCCGTACGACCCGGTGACCTGCTCGATGTGGAGGAGGATCGCGAGGCTCGTCATCCCGTTGGGGAAGCGGGCCGTCAGCTGCGCCGCGATGATGCGGCCCACGCCGGGGGTGCGCAGCAGTTCACGGTACCCGGCCATCAGATCAGGGTATCGCGGAGGCTCTCGCGCGGGTGGATCCGTCCTGTCGGGCACCGCTCGACACGCCCGGACGCCCTGGGAGGGGTGGATCGACACGCCGCCCGCGGTCATCCACAGGGAACGGATGTCGGGACCCCCGCGTAGCGTCTGAACCTGTGGACAACCGCGGTCGCGGCATCCGGATTCGGCTCGTTCCAGGCGTTTTCCCGCGGTTGCTGTGAATGCCGCCGCCTGTGGATGAAACGGTGGAGAAGCTGTGTTGTATATGGGGAGAACGGTGGAAAACTACACGGATGTAACTACTAGCCCTTGTGGTGCTATCCAATGTCCGTACCCATATGTAGTATTGGACTCCCGGTGGGGGGACCGCCGGTCACTACACCGGATGTGAGGGGAGAAACCACATGGCGATCACGGTCTACACGAAGCCTTCGTGCGTTCAGTGCAACGCGACGTACCGCGCACTCGACTCCAAGGGAATCGAGTACGAGGTGCTCGATGTCTCTCAGGACGCCGCCGCGCTCGAGCAGGTCAAGGCCCTCGGCTACCTGCAGGCGCCCGTCGTCATCACCGACGAGGACCACTGGTCGGGCTTCCGTCCCGACAAGATCGACGAGCTCGCCGCGCGCCTGGCCTGAGTCATGAGCGCGGTGGCCACGAGCGCCCCGCTGCTCGTGTACTTCTCAAGCACTTCCGGCAACACGGCGCGCTTCGTCGAGAAGCTGCACCTGCCGGCCCTGCGCATCCCGCTGCATTCCTCTGAACCGCCGCTCGTCATCGACGAGCCGTTCGTCCTGGTCACTCCCACCTATGGGGGTGGCCAGGGTCGAGGCGAAGAGAAGGGCGCGGTGCCCAAGCAGGTCATCCGATTCCTCAACGTCGAGGAGAACCGGAAACACCTCCGCGGGGTCATCTCCGCGGGGAACACGAATTTCGGCGACGCGTTCTGCGCCGCCGGCGACATCATCAGCCGCAAGTGCCACGTGCCGCACTTGTATCGGCTAGAGCTATTCGGCACGCCAGAAGATGTGGATCGCGTGAGCGACGGATTGGAACGATGGTGGAAGCTGCACTGACGGAGACGGGTTTCGCGTCCGACGCGCGCTTCGAGGGACTGGACTACCACGCCCTCAACGCGATGCTCAACCTGTACGGCCCGGACGGGAAGATCCAGTTCGACGCCGACAAGCGCGCTGCGCGGGAGTACTTCCTGCAGCACGTGAACCAGAACACGGTGTTCTTCCACTCGCTCAAGGAGCGTCTCGACTACCTCGTCGAGAAGGAGTACTACGAGCCCGAGGTGCTGGCGAAGTACCCGTTCGAGTTCATCCAGCAGCTCAACGACCGCGCCTACGGCAAGAAGTTCCGCTTCGAGACGTTCCTCGGCGCCTTCAAGTACTACACGAGCTACACGCTCAAGACCTTCGACGGCAAGCGCTACCTCGAGCGCTTCGAGGATCGCGTCGTCATGACGGCCCTCGGGCTCGCTGACGGCGACCAGGCTCTCGCGAACGCGCTCGTCGACGAGATCATCGCGGGACGCTTCCAGCCCGCGACGCCGACGTTCCTCAACACGGGCAAGGCGCAGCGCGGCGAGCTCGTGTCGTGCTTCCTCCTTCGCATCGAAGACAACATGGAGTCGATCGCGCGCGGCATCAACTCGGCGCTGCAGCTCTCCAAGCGCGGCGGCGGCGTCGCGCTCCTGCTCTCGAACATCCGCGAGGCGGGTGCGCCGATCAAGCAGATCGAGAACCAGTCCAGCGGCATCATCCCTGTCATGAAGCTGCTCGAAGACAGCTTCAGCTACGCCAACCAGCTCGGCGCGCGCCAGGGCGCGGGCGCCGTGTACCTCTCGGCGCACCACCCCGACATCCTGCGCTTCCTCGACACGAAGCGCGAGAACGCGGACGAGAAGATCCGCATCAAGACGCTGTCGCTCGGCGTCGTCATCCCCGACATCACGTTCGAGCTCGCCAAGAACGACGAGGACATGTACCTCTTCTCGCCGTACGACGTCGAGCGCGTGTACGGCGTGCCGTTCGGCGACATCTCGGTGACCGAGAAGTACCGCGAGATGGTCGACGACGCGCGGATCAAGAAGACGAAGATCAACGCGCGCGAGTTCTTCCAGACGCTCGCCGAGATCCAGTTCGAGTCGGGCTACCCGTACATCATGTTCGAAGACACGGTGAACCGGGCCAACCCCATCAAGGGCCGGATCAACATGTCGAACCTGTGCAGCGAGATCCTGCAGGTGAACACGCCGACGACCTACAACGAGGACCTCTCCTACGCCGACATCGGCAAGGACATCTCGTGCAACCTCGGCTCGATGAACATCGCCCTCGCGATGGACGGCGGCGACCTCGGTCGCACGGTCGAGACATCGATCCGCGCGCTGTCGGCGGTGAGCGATCAGAGCCACATCACCTCTGTGCGCTCGATCGAGGACGGCAACGACCGCTCGCACGCGATCGGCCTCGGCCAGATGAACCTGCACGGCTACCTCGCCCGTGAGCACGTGTACTACGGCTCGGAAGAGGGCATCGACTTCACGAACATCTACTTCTACACGGTGCTGTTCCACGCGCTGCGCGCGTCGAACGCCATCGCGAAGGAGCGCGGTCAGGCCTTCGACGGGTTCGCCGACTCGACCTATGCGTCGGGGCAGTTCTTCGACAAGTACATCGACCAGGTGTGGGAGCCGCAGACCGAGAAGGCCAAGGAGCTCTTCGCCGGCGTCGCGATCCCGACGCAGGATGACTGGCGCGAGCTCAAGGCGCAGATCCAGCAGCACGGCATCTACAACCAGAACCTGCAGGCCGTGCCGCCGACGGGCTCGATCTCGTACATCAACAACTCGACGTCGTCGATCCACCCGATCGCGTCGAAGATCGAGATCCGCAAGGAAGGCAAGATCGGCCGCGTCTACTACCCGGCGCCGTTCATGACGAACGAGAACCTGGAGTACTACCAGGACGCGTACGAGGTCGGCTACGAGAAGGTCATCGACACCTACGCCGCCGCGACGCAACACGTCGACCAGGGCCTGTCGCTCACGCTGTTCTTCAAGGACACCGCGACGACGCGCGACATCAACCGCGCGCAGATCTACGCGTGGCGCAAGGGCATCAAGACGATCTACTACATCCGCCTGCGCCAGATGGCGCTCGAGGGAACCGAGCAGGAGGGATGCGTCAGCTGCATGCTCTGATGCGCTGCGCTTCTTCTTTCGCTCGCCCGACGACCGGCAACAAGGACTCGATATGACCGCACCCAAGCTCCAGCTCCTGGATTCCGTCCAGGCGATCAACTGGAACCGCATTCAGGACGACAAGGACCTCGAGGTCTGGAACCGCCTCGTCAACAACTTCTGGCTCCCCGAGAAGGTGCCGCTCTCCAACGACGTGCAGTCGTGGGCGACGCTGACCCCCGAAGAGCAGCAGACGACGATGCGCGTGTTCACGGGGCTCACGCTCCTCGACACGATCCAGGGCACCGTCGGCGCCGTGTCGCTCATACCCGATGCGATCACGCCGCACGAAGAGGCCGTTTACACGAACATCGCGTTCATGGAGTCGGTGCACGCCAAGAGCTACTCGTCGATCTTCTCGACGCTGTGCTCGACGTCCGAGATCGACGACGCGTTCCGCTGGTCGGTCGAGAACGAGAACCTGCAGCGCAAGGCGCACATCGTCATGGAGTACTACCGCGGCGACGAGCCCCTCAAGCGCAAGGTCGCCTCGACGCTGCTCGAGTCGTTCCTGTTCTACTCGGGCTTCTACCTGCCGCTGTACTGGTCGAGCAAGGCCAAGCTGACGAACACGGCCGACATCATCCGCCTCATCATCCGCGACGAGGCCGTGCACGGCTACTACATCGGCTACAAGTTCCAGAAGGGACTCGAGCAGCTCGACCAGGCCAAGCGCGACGAGCTCAAGGACTACACGTTCTCGCTGCTCTACGAGCTCTACGACAACGAGGTGCAGTACACGCAGGACCTCTACGACGGCATCGGCCTCACCGAGGACGTCAAGAAGTTCCTGCACTACAACGCCAACAAGGCCCTCATGAACCTGGGCTACGAGGCCATGTTCCCCTCGACCGTCACGAACGTGAACCCGGCGATCCTGTCGGCGCTGTCGCCCAACGCGGACGAGAACCACGACTTCTTCAGCGGATCGGGTTCGTCGTACGTCATCGGCAAGGCCGAGGCGACCGAGGACGAGGACTGGGACTTCTAGAAGTCCCCGGACGTGCCCCGCCCGTAAAGGGCGGCTGAGAGGCCCGGACCCGCAGGATTCTGCGGTTCCGGGCCTCTTTCGTGCCTTCTCTCAACAGACAGAGGAGGACTCAGATGGACGTGAACGGCAATTCGGTGTGGCACGCGGGTGGCACGCGCGCACCTCTCTTGGTGAAGCGGGGTGGTCCGCCGGCCGGAATTCGGTATCGGCGTGCCACTGAAGTCGTGCCACTGCGTGCCATAGGAGGCGTCCTCAGGGTTGTAAAGGGCCTGACGAGAGGCACATTTTACCCATCAAGTGCTCCGAATGGCACGGAGTGGCACGACCGCCCGCTTGAGTCCACTCAGGGTCACAGGAGGGCACGATGAGCACCACCAGGACGACCGGAAGCGCGGGCGTGAAGCGGGAGGGCTGGGGGAGTCTTCGTAAGCTGCCCTCCGGCCGCTGGCAGGCCCGCTACCCCGCACCCAACGGCGAGACCTATCCGGCTCGTACGGAGGACGACAAGCCGCTGACGTTCCTGACCAAGACCGATGCGCGCACGTGGCTCGCCAGCATGCATTCGACGATCGCACGAGGGGAGTGGGAGCCGCCGTCCGCGGGCGCGGCGCGGCGCCGAGCGGAAGCTGCCGCGGAGAAGGCTCGGTCCATCAGATTCACCGAGTACGCGAATCAGTGGATCGCGACGATTCGCACCGAGCCGAAGAAGAACGGCAAGCGTCGCGCGCTCGGCACGGTCCGCTCCTATAAGGGCAAGATCGACGGCTATCTGGTTCCCGAGTTCGGCGATCTGCCGGTCCGGGAGGTGGACATCGAGCGCATCCGCACCCTGACTGCACGCCTAGACAGCATCCCTTCGCCGTTGAATCCGAAGTCCAAGTTCAATGGGGTGACGCGCCCGGTGCTGACTGTGCTCATGATGATCCTTCGACAGGCGGCACGCGACGGGCTCATCCCGGCCGCGCCGGCTGTCTCGCTGCCCCGGCAGGAGGCGGTGATCAAGAATGACAATGCCGGGCTCGATGACGACGTCGCGACGCCGCAGCAGGTGGAGGCCCTCTACGACGCAACGCCGAAGCAGCTGGCGATCATGGTGCTGCTCGCCGCGTGGTGTCAGTTGCGTCGTGCCGAGTGCCTCGGACTGCAGCGGCGTGACATCCAGTGGCTCGACGATGGTGGTGCAATCCTGCACGTGCGGCGCCAGCTGAGCGCGAACACGGGGGACTACTCGAACGAGCTCAAGAGCGAGGCCGGCAAGAGGTCTCTCGCCGTCCCGAAAGTCATGCTGGAGCGGCTCAAGTCTCATCTGTGTGACCATGTCGGGCCGGACGCGAAGGCTCCGCTGGTTCCCACCAATGCCCGTGGCAGCGTGCCGTTGTCGAACACGCGATGGGGATACGTCTGGATGGACAGTCGGGATGCCGTCGCAGGCTTGCCTCCGAGGTTCCGATTCCACGACCTCCGCCACGCGGGTTTGACGATCTTCGCCCAGGAGGGTGCGACGCTCGCCGAGCTCATGCGCCGCGGCGGACACTCGGACATCCGCGTTGTCCTCCGATACCAGCACGCGACGATGGCGCGAGACCGTGAGCTCGCCGATCGCATGAGCGATCGCATCGAAGCGAGGATGCGTCGGGCCGAGGCCGGGATCGAGCCCGCGGGGGCGGGTGATGAGTCACCGCTGGACGGCGATGGACACCTATCAGGTAAGGAAGGCATCGGAAACCAGGAGGTACTGCCATGACCACTCGCCCTCGTGCGGAAACGCCCCTGCGGTCGCTCGTCTCGCTCGCCGTTGCGGCGGGGGAGTTCGGAGTCTCGATCAAGACGGTCCGACGCCGGATCTCGGACGGGACGGTGCACGGCTATCACGTCGGCCGACTCATCCGAGTCGACCTCGATGAGCTCCGCGAGCGGATGGTCGTGGAGATTCCGACGAGGAAGCGACTGGACCGATGAGATTCTCGTCGCCCCCAACCGTGCACTGGAGGTGGATCCTGTGAGCCGGCCAGCGATCGCGCCGGGAACCTATGGCACGATCTCGACTACCAGACTGGAATCAGACAAGTTTCGAGCTGTCGCGCGATATCGCCGTTGGGACGGGGGCCGGCGTGTGGTAACCGCGACCGGCCGGAGCGAAGCAGCGGCGAGCCGACTTCTGGCGGAGCGCATCTCGCAATTGCTTCAGGTCGAGCGCGCCCTCGAACTGGTGAGTGCTGACTCACCGTTCGGCGACGTCGCGGAAGCTTGGCTCGTTGAGTTGCGAACAGGGGGGACGCCCGAGGACGCCGTGGCCAACCTCGAGTACATGCTTCGTCATTGGGTTTTGACGACCTTCGAGCAGATTCCGATCGATGAGATCACTGCGGAGATTCTCGAGCCGTTCTTAGTCCGCGCCCTCGAGGTATCTGCGGATCGAGGCAGATTCTCGCGCGGGATCCTCGACATGGTTATGGACTTCGCAGTTAGGAATGGGATCGCGCCCGCCAACCCCATGCGCGCTGAGGGAAAGAAAAGCGAAGCTGTCCCTAGTGACGGATGAGTGGGACGGGACGTAATCGACGCCGCACCTGCATGGCATGCAGGGGGTCAGGGGTTCGAGTCCCCTCAGGTCCACCAAATACTCCCGGAAGTCCGCGGCTCGTCGCCGCGGCTCCGGCGCCCGGTGGGGGCTTGACGGGGCTCGGTCGCCCTTTACTCGCCTTTTTCAATCGTTCGCATTCGGAAGCAACCGGTGCCGATCGGGAAGACCGACACCGCGGTCTCTACGTGGGGGCTCGGCTCTCGGACGCGATGCGCACCCGCGGCGGCCTCGCGAACGCACCTATCCGGCAAGTCGACGTACTTCCCTGCGCGGTGCGGAATCTCATCGCAGGACCGTCGACGCCGATTCGATGTGCGAAGTGGGGCGCTGAGATGCCGCGACCGAAGCTTCAAGATGGCACCTGGGGCGAGTTCACCCAGACGACGCTCGAAAACGGCAAGGTCGTCCTCACTGCCCGCTATCGCCGTCTCGACGGCAGCGAGTCGAAGACCACGGCGCAGGGCAGGAGCAGGTCGGAAGCCGCGCGCAAGCTGCTCGGCAAGCTCCCCGCGCTTGTCGCGGAGGCCCGCCCCGGGAAGGGCGCGCCGGACCCCGCAGTGCCGCGCACATTCCGCGATCTCGCGCTGGAGTGGATCGAGCACGACCGACTCCGGATGGAACAGGGGGAAATCGCGCCCTCGACACGTCACGAACACGAGCGCATCGCCCGGAACATCCTCATTCCGCGACTCGGAGACGAGCTCGTCGACCAGATTACGACTCGCGAGATCTCAATTGCCTACCACCAGATGGTCCGGGAATGGCCGGCGCAGGCACGCAACGCGAAGGGGGTGCTCTCCCTGATCATGACCTACGCGGCCCAGATGGGCGTCGTCGAACGCAATCTCGTACGCGAGGTGCCCGCGATGCGCCGGAAGAAGAAGGAAATCTTCGCGCCGGGGATCGAGGAATTGCGCATGTTCCGTGCGGCGGTCGTCGCTTACAACGAGGATCCGGACCGCCCAGGCCCGATGCCCAGCCCGCTCCTGCTGGACACGGTCGACATGATCCTCGCCACGGGTCTCCGTATCGGCGAGGTGCTGGGGCTGCGCTGGGAGAAGGACGTGAACCTCGACACGGGGTCCCCGTATTTGGTCGTTAACGGTGCCGTCAAGGAGAAGGGAGGAGCCAAGCGCTGGGAGCCATTTCCGAAGTCGGAAGCTGGACGACGCGAGATCGCCCTTCCTGAGTACGCCGTCGCTATCCTGTTGCGCCGTCTGGTCGACAACGACGGCGGCAGCGAGTTCGTGTTTCACACCCGGACGCTCCGACCCAACGGCCAGCAGGATGTGCACCGCTCCCTGCGGAACGTCCGACGGCACGCGGGGCTCCCCAAGGACTATGTGCCACACGCCCTTCGTAGGTCTGTGGGCACGGTCGTCGCGAACAGGATAGGACTCGAGCAGACGGCGCTGCTGCTCGGGCACGAGCGTTCACGGGTCACAGAGCAGTACTACGCAAAGCGAACGCGTGAGACTCCGGACGTGCGCGATATCGTGCAGGCCGTCCACGACACCATCGGTGCGGTGAGGCGCCGCGAAAGAGAAGGCGCGTAGATAGGGTCGGCACCCACAAGGGACGTACCCCCTGCGAGGGTCGAGGTGGCGCACTGGCATGGCTCGCATCGGGAGCGCATCTCGCGGTCGAACCGAACAGGAGTCAACGGAGGTATCTGCCCATTGATTGCGGTTCTCTAGGATTCGTAGCGACTGGCGCACCTACTGTTCATGGATCTGAAAGAAGCCGCCCAGAACGAATGGGGCTTAGAGCATCTGATGAACGTCAGGGAAGTCGCCGCGCACCTGCGGGTGCCTGTCTCGACCGTCTACGACTGGCGCACCAGGGGCCTCGGCCCGCCCGCGCATCGTTTCGGGAAGCATCTCGCCTTCGCTGTGTCGGACCTGCAGAGTTGGATCGAAGAGCACCGAGATCCCATCCAGCCGGTTTCGGGAAGCGGCGCTCTCCATCAGGGCTCCGCGTAGGAACGTTCCCATTTTGGTTGCGCGAGACTCGTTGGGCGGCCGTCTGCCAGGCAGTACTTCTGCCGATCCCTGCCCCGTGCGACCCAGGCAAAGTAACTTCATGTCCCCCGATATCTCCATGCCCCAACTCGTCGACACCCTCCTTGAGTACGCCGAACTCGCATCCCCGAGCCTGATCGCACCGGCTGGACCACCACCACACGAAGCAATTCCCTCCTCGTGGCACGGATGTATCACGCGGATCCGGCCGGCCCTCCTCACTTCGTGGCGCCATTCGTGTGCCGTTCGTGTGAGGAGAGAGCCATGGCCATCGGAGACGGGATCCGACGCAACATTGCTGAAGTCAGTCCCATCGAGCGCGACCGCTTCATCGAAGCGATCCGCAAACTGGACACCACGAAGTTCTTCCCTGATGGCGTGTCGTACTGGGACAAGCAGGAGGAGATCCACAAGAACGCCCACTTCAACGGTGTCGATGTTCATGGCGGCCCCGCCTTCATTCCTTGGCATCGCGTCATCGTCAAGCGGCTGGAAGCGCTCCTTCGCGAGGTCGATCCCGCACTGTCGTTGCATTATTGGGACTGGACGACCGATCCTCGAGTGGCATCGGGACCACGTGCGGCGCTCTTCACAGATCAATTCATGGACAACGCGTCCGGCGAGGTGAGCCACCTCCTGGCGAATTTTGAGTCGTCGGAGGATGCCGAGCTCGGCAACGGACATGCGAAGATCTGGCGGGCGGTCGGCGTGAGCGACGCGAACCCGGACGGCACTCCGAACATCGCGACGGACTCGTCGATCCTGCTGAACACGGACTTTTCATCGTTCGCCGCGGCGCTGAAGTCCGCTCATGACTTCGTCGCGCACAGTTACATCGGCGGGACGATCAGCGACGCACACTACTCGTTCCACGACCCGTTCGTGTTCCTGCTGCACTCCAACCTGGATCGGCTCTGGGCCAAGTGGCAGACCGACCCCGCGCACCCCGAGCGCATCCAATCGGCGACCGCGTACGCCGGGCTCACTCCCGGCCAACTGACCTCGCTCATCAGCGAGCACGTCGAACCCTGGGCAGGCGGCACGGGCCTGGACCCGTGGGCCTCGGATCCCACAAAGCGGGCGGTCATCAACTATCTCGACGTCTCCGTGGTCTCGCCGCCGTGCTACGACTCGAACGGGAGCGACTTCCGGATCGTCGAGGCGGAAAACCCCTTGAACAGTGCGACCTCGAGGTACCAGGTCGTCTTCAACGACGTACCCGAGCTCGAGACGACCTGGCGTTCGGCCACCTTCCGTGTCCGCACCTGCGGCGATGTAACGGCCCAGATCAAGCCGGGCACGACGCCCGCCGCGCCGTTCTCCGTCGCCACACCCTCCGTCCTTTCCAAGGCGGGACCGACGCAATATCGCGACATCCGCGTCTGGTTCGAGTTCACCGCCGGCGCGGTCGGCACTGCGCCGCAGTCCCTCGGGCCAGTGAACACGACGGTGACTGTCGGAACACAGGACTTCGACCTCGAGCTGCTCGGAAACACGATCCCCCGGCCGACGGTAGCTGTCGCACTCTCACTCGATCAATCCGGCAGCATGGCGGACCCTGCTGGTACCAGCGGCGCGCAACGCCTCGACGTGCTCAAGGATGCGGCGGCGCTGTTCGCCAACCTCATCCAGAAGAACAACGGCATCGGCCTGACCCGGTTCGACGATGACGCGTATCCGTCCAACCACGCCACATTCGGAGGTCTGCCGATCTCCAAGATCACCAGCGACGGCTTCGGTGACCCGGTGCGAGGTCTGGCCCTCAACGCGATCGCGGCGCACGGCGCGCACGGGGCCACCTCCGTCGGGGACGGACTCGCGATGGCGCGTTCGGAGCTGAACGCCTTGCCGGCAGGCGACTACACCGACAAGGCGATCGTCGTCTTCACCGACGGCCTCCAGAACCGGCCCCAATCCATTGCGGACGTCGCGTCGGCGATCGACGACCGAACGTACGCGGTCGGACTGGGCAACGAGACCCAGGTGAATACGCTCGCCCTCACCCAGATCGCCGGGTCTACGGGAGGGGCTCTCCTGCTCTCCGGAACGTTGTCGTCAAGTCTTGATGACCAGTTCCGCGTCAGGAAGTTCTTCCTGCAGATCCTCGCGGGCGTGAGCAAGACCGAGATCGTGGTCGACCCGGTTGGACATGTGCTGCCCGGAGCAGAGGTCCGGATCCCCTTTGCCCTCACCGAAGCTGACATCAACGCGCGGGTCATCCTGCTGACGACTCTGCCCGTCCTGCACGTCGCAGTCGAGACGCCGATGGGGGAACTGCTGGATGCATCAAGTGGCGTGCCGGGCCTCGACGTGGAGCGGAACGCTGAGGTCACAACTGTCGCTCTCTCCCTCCCCTTGCCTGCGCCGCAGGGTCCCGCGCACGCCGGCACCTGGCATGCCGTGCTGAGAATCGACAAGCGCGCCTACAAGAAGCTGCTGGCTCGGGACGACAATGATCCCAAGCTCCGGGACCTTCGGACACAGGGGGCGGCGTACTGCCTGAGCGTGCACTCGCTGACCAACCTCCGGATGCGCGCCGGTCTGACGCAGAGCGGATTCACCCCTGGATCCGACCTTATGGTGCGCGCTGTGCTGAGTGAGTACGGCGTCCCGGTCGAGGGTCGGGCGCGGGTCGCCGCTCACGTCACCTACCCCGACGGCTCGGCGACAACGCACGCCCTGGCTGAGGAGCCCGGTGGCACCTTCAGCCTCTCGATGCCCGCGAACCAGTCCGGTATCTACCGGTTCACCGTGACCGCGGAAGGAGGCTCGGTCCGCGGGGTGCCGTTCACCCGAGAAGCGCTGCTGACGGCCGCTGTGTGGCCCGGCGGCGACCGGCCCGACCCCGAGCCCGGCGGTCGCGGCGACTCGCATGAAGGTGGCGACTGGTGCCACCTGTTGCGTTGCCTGCTCGAGAACGGTGCAGTCTCGGACAAGCTCCGGGAGCGGTGGCGCGAGCAGGGGTTCGACCTCGACGCGCTCCGCGACTGCGCCGAAAGGGCGTGCCGCGACTGACTCGGCAGTTCGAGTTCGCACCCGGGAGTGGGTGAAGTCAGTTCGCTCTCGAGCTATCCGACCAGGGCGTGATTCCGCGCGGCTTGATGTAGCCCAGCCCAGCGATGAGTGCGAGAACGCCGAACGCAGCAGCGGAGTCGATAACGAGTTGAAGCTGAAGTGCTTCCATGTCATGGCCCATCCCCAGCGCGGCGTCGGCCGCGGCATCCACAACTCTCGTATGAACCAAAAGCAACGCTGTCGCCCCAGTGGTGAGCACGAGCTTGAAGAGAACCCACCAGTGACGCGTCAACCCCCAGCGCGAAAGGACCGAGGTCAGTACGCCGGTGAGGAACGACAGGATGGTAAGCGGAACGATCACGACCCAAAGTGTGGTTGCAAGGGCCGCGTACGCGCCGGCATGGACCCGAGTATCGGGGGCGGACCAACCGAGGATGGCAATCACCAGGAACACCGCCACTGCGGCCGCCCAGCTGATCGATGTGACCACGTGCAGTGCACGGATCACCGACCGGGTGCGCCCCCTTGTCGAACTCATCCGTGCATGCCCGCCATGCCGTTCCCCGTCAGATGCACGATCAGAACAGTGACGACGACGGCGACGATGATGGCGCCAAGAACGATGACCCAGGGAGGGATCGCCGACTTTCGGGACATGCTGCTATTAATACACAGTGTTCGTATTGAGTCAAACTGTCTCGAATGTTAGAATCCTCCCGTGCCCAAGCTGTGGAGTGACACCATCGCCGATCATCGGTCGGCCGTTCTCGATGCGATCCTCGACGCGACCGCCGAGCTTGTTCACCGCGACGGCGTGACGGGCCTGACGATGACGGCTCTGGCGGAAAAGAGCGGAGTGGGGCGAGCAACGCTCTATCGATACGTTCCAGACGTCGCGGCCGCGTTGGTTGCCTGGCAGCAGCGGGAGATCTCGCGGCACCTGCAACGTCTGCACGCCATCTCGAGCCAGAGCTCTGATGAAGTTCGCTTGGAGAATGTCCTCGTCGCGTACGCGCGCATTCGGAGCCACCGTCACGGCGATGACGGGTCGCTTCATGGGGCGGGGCAGTTAGCTATGGCGGAGAACGAAGTACGCGAATTGTTGCGAGACATCATCGCTGACGAGGTCAGGGACGGCCGGGCGCGCGCCGACCTCTCTCCGGAGGAGCTCGCCGCATACGCTGTAGGATCGCTTGGCGCCGCCGGATCAATAGCCACTCCATCTGCTGCGCGGCGGCTCGCCGCTCTGGTCCTGGAGAGCATTCGGTCCGGATCGGACGCCTAGGGCGTCTAGCTCGCAGCGTCACGGAAGCCCCGCTACTGCAGAGTCGGCCTCGCATGATGCCTCGTTACCCTGGGGCGTGACCGGGCTGGTGATGGACACGGTTCGACGCATCGCCACCCGCAGGTGCTCTGGTGTGGGCCGTCCGTACACCACAACTTCCCGTAGGGCATGTCGTGACCGCTCTTCTTAGTACCGTGGTCCCGGAGGGCGAAGATGGCCGAGCCGTGGATCGATAAGACCAAGCCGTTGACGGTGGGGGAGGTTTCGGCGCGGAGTGGGGTGAGTGTTTCGGCTCTGCACTTCTATGAGCGGGCGGGTCTGATCCGCAGCGAGCGCAGTGCGGGCAATCAGCGTCGGTATGCGCGGGACACCTTGCGCAGGGTTGCCTTTGTTCGGGTGTCACAGCGGGTGGGGATTTCGCTCGCGGAGATCAAGGAGGCGCTTGACTCGCTCCCGGAGGGGCGGACGCCGCGGCGACGCGACTGGGCTCGGCTCTCGGCGCACTGGAAAGAGCAGCTGGATGCGCGCATCGCCGACCTCCAGCACCTGCGCGATGATCTCAACGACTGCATCGGTTGCGGCTGTTTGAGCCTGACCACGTGCGCGTTGCAGAATCCCGGCGACCAGCTATC
This sequence comes from Microbacterium sp. SS28, assembly GCF_022761035.1. GTDB lineage: Bacteria > Actinomycetota > Actinomycetes > Actinomycetales > Microbacteriaceae > Microbacterium. The sequence goes on along the minus strand of NZ_JAKWJP010000001.1, from coordinate 274,459 downwards.
CCGGTCGGGGCCGGGCCCGCGCCGCTGGATCGACGCGAGGTCTACCAAATCGGGCTGAATTCGCTCTTGACCTCAACTTCGGTTGAGGTTCTAACGTGCCTCGTAGGACGGGCAGGTGGCCCGTTCCGAGCACTCGAAGGAGCAGATCATGTCTACGTCCACGCCGCGGCAGCGGTCACACACGCGGCGGAAGCCGGTCGCCGCGCCCCGCACAAGGAACCTCTTCCTCTTCGCCGGCATCGCGGTCCTCTCCGGGTGGGTCCTGCTCGGCATGGCGGTCGCGCTGCAGCTTCCGATGGAGGTGTTCCTGCTGGCCGTGAACTTCCTCGGCCTGCTGCTGCCTGCACTTCTCTTCACCTGGCGTGAGGGTGGGGGAGCCGCGGTGCGACATCTGCTGCGCGACGCTGTTCGACTCCCCGCGCACTGGTGGTGGCTGCCCGTGGCCGGCTTGGGCTTGCCCGCGGTGGTGTGGGCTCTGTCCGCCGCATTAGGCGCAGCGCAGCCTCTCACTCTGACTGTGCTGGGCGGTTTCGCGGTTCAACTCCTGAGCAGCTGGCTGATCATCAACATCTGGGAGGAGACGGCTTGGACCGGCTACTTCCAGCGGCGGGCCATGCTGCGCTGGGGGACGATCGCGGGCAGCTCGCTCACCGCACTCATGTTCGCGGCTATCCACCTGCCGTTGGCATTCGCAGGCGGAAACGTCCTGATCAACATCGTCTCCCTCGTCGTGGCCGGCTTCGGGCTGCGCCTGATGATTGCCGGTGTGGACCGGTGGACGGGCGGGAGCCTTCTCACCGTCGGTCTGCTGCACGCGTCGTTCAACGCCACGCCGTCGCTGATCGATCCGTCCTATGACTGGGTCCGCCTCGCCGTGACCCTGCTGGCGGGCGTGGCAGCGGGCGTGGCGCTGCAGCGTCAAGGCGCGCGCTCGAGTCCGCGGTGAATGCGACTCGGTTACGGATGCCGGCGGGGCGAGCCCGCCGGCATCCCATCGCCAAATTCATCCGGAGACGCGACGCGTTGGAGCTAGGACAGCCCTACGGTCGCGCGGGTGTCCGCATCACCGGCGCGAGTCGCAACAGATTCGGCGCCGCTGCCTCCCGCTCTCTGCGAGCAGCCGCGGACCTCGGACGATCCCGCGGTGCGATCGCTCCAAGCTGCCAGCTCCTGGCGGCCAGCGTCACAGTCCCTGCGAGCGCAGTCGTGGCAGCGAAGATCGCGAGCGCGGGCCAGCTGTACAGGATCGTGACCCAGGTGAAGTCGCGGCCATCGAGGAACCATCCAGCGAGCTTGGGCACAGACGCGACCAGCACGAGCAGTCCAACGAGCGGTGCGAGGCGCGCGATTGCGAGGACAGGTGTCCGGCCGAGGCGGACTGCCCACCGACCCGCGGAGACCACTCCACGACACGCCGCGAGAAGCATGGCGACAGTGAGGACCGCGAGCACGGTGTCGAGGAACCTGCCGGGATAGATAGGGCGCGGTGGGGCGCGGGTCTCCACCCTCGATGATGTCGAGTACTCCGTGGAAGATCCCGATCTGCTCGATGAGCACCCCGGAGCTGGCGTTGAACATCAGCGAGAGGCCGATCCGGGACTCAGGCAGGATCGCGGTCGCGGCGCTGAAGGTGAGGAGGTTGCCGGTGTGCGTGAGCCGGGTCGGGGCATCCTCAGGTCCGCTGGTGCTCCAGCCGAGCGCGTAGCGGGAGCTTCCACGGCTCGTGTGCATCTGCGTCATGGCCGACTCGGACACGATTCGGACGCCGTCGGCGGTGACGCCACCGCCGGCTTGCACGATGAGCCATTGCGCCATGTCGGCGGCGGTCGACACGACGCCGCCCGCGCCGTCCGCGAAGTCGCCCGGGGCGGGCACCGGGACCGGCCGCCCGTAGGCGAGCAGGTGCCCGCCCGCGAGATCGGCTACAGGATCGTTGTCCTTCTTGGTGTCGGTGCTCGCATCCATGCCGGCGGGCCGGAAGACATGGTGGCGGAGATACTCGTCGAAGCTCTCCCCGCTGACGACCTCGACCAGCCGCGCGGCGACTTGATAGTTGGGGTTGTGGTAGTTGAACTCGTCTCCCGGATCGGCGACCAGGCGCGCGGCGTGAAGGCTCGCGGCTGCTTCGGCGAGAGTGGCCGGCTGCGGCCGGCTGAGATCGGGGACCTCCCGGTCCGCGAGCCCGGACGTCTGATCGAGGAGCTCGCGGATCGTGATGTCCTTCCCGCGCGGATCGGCGATATGGAACTCCGGCAGGCGGGAGTAAACGCTGTCGTCAAGCGCGATCTTTCCGGCGTCGACGAGCTGCATCACGGCAAGGGACGTGAACGCCTTGCTCAACGACGCGATCCGGAACGAAGTCCCGTCGGTGACCGCGCTGCCCTCGGAGTCGTGCCCATAGCCCCGCACATGCACGATTTCCCGCCCGCGGGTGATCGCGATGGCCGCCCCCGGGATCCCCGCCTGGGCGAGGCTGTCGATCACGAACTGGTCGACCGCCTCGACGTCGATCGCCTCATCCTGTGCTGCCGAGGCGGGCACGGTGGGAAGCGCAATGGCCGCCATCGAGAGCAGCAAGGCGAACCCGTAGCGGGCGTAGGTCGAGAGTCGTACGGTGATCATTTCGGACTCGATTCGAAGAGGGACGGGGTGGATGCTGCAGACTCGCTCCGTCGGCGCACGGCTCCGGCCGCGACGGCGTAGGCGATTCGCTCATTGCTCGCGCAACGGCGAAATGCGATGAGCGCGGCAGTGACCGCGACCGCGGTGACAAGCGACATCCACCGGAAACCGGTGCAGTATGGCGAATACACGAGGCCTCGATTCCTGTTATGGGGGTGATTTCACGGTATGACTGAGCCCGCGACCCACCTAGGACACGCTCTTGACGATCTCGGCCACCGAGGACCGGCCCAGACCGAGCCGCGGATCGTGATCGTGGGGTTCCCCTCCGCGCAGATCCTCGACGTCACGGGACCGCTGGAGGTGTTCTCCACCGCGTCGCGGTTCCTGCCGATTCCCCGATACGCGACCCAGCTCGTCAGCGTCGACGGCGGTTCCGTCGTCTCGACGAGCGGCCTCGCGTTTGCGACCGACCCGATCGAGCAGGTCACCGGAGACATCGACACGCTCGTGGTCTCCGGGGGCCGAGACATGGATGTCGCGGCCGCCGACACGAAGCTGGTCGACAACGTCCGGCGGCTCGCGGCTCGGTCACGTCGGGTGACATCGGTCTGCTCGGGTGCGTTCCTCCTCGCCGCAGCGGGGGTGCTTGACGGACGCCGCGCGACGACGCACTGGGCGGAATGCGCAGACCTCGAGCGCGACTACCCGGAGGTCGCGGTCGAGCCAGATGCGATCTATGTGCAGGACGGCAACGTCTGGACCTCTGCCGGCGTCACCGCGGGCATCGACCTCGCGCTCGCCCTAGTCGCCGACGATCACGGCCGTAAAGCGGCAGCGACCGTCGCCCGCCGGCTGGTTGTCTACCTTCGCCGCTCGGGCGGGCAGGCCCAGTTCTCCGCAGTACTCGCGGCCCAGTCCGCGAACGACGAACCTATCCGCGACCTGCTGGCCTGGATTCCCGACAACCTCACCGCCGACCTCTCTATCCCGGCGATGGCGCAGCGCACCCACCTTTCGGAACGGCAGTTCAGTCGCGTGTTCAAAGGCGAGGTCGGCATCACACCCGCGGAACATGTCGAGGCGGTGCGGATGGAGGCGGCGTGCCGCCTCCTCGAGACCACTCTCCTCGGGATGGAGGAGATCGCCCGAAAGTGCGGCTTCGGAACCCCCGAGACCATGAACCGCGCCTTCCGCCGGCGGCTCAACACGACGCCCGGCGACCACCGGCACCATTTCGGGCCGACCTGACAGCCGGACCGCGGGAGTGCCGGCGCGCGACCTGCGCGCGCCGGCACTCGTCTCACTTTGCGAGGGGCTGACCACTCCGGACGGCGGCGACCACGTCGAGAATCGCGTGAGCCGTGACGGCGGCGGGTTCTTCATCCGAGACCAGCATCTGGTGGCTGGCATTCTCGACGACGCGGTGCACGCTGTCGGTCGACAATGCGGCCATCCGGTCCTGCGCCTCGAACCACTCAGCATCGCTGTCGACGCCGGCGGTCAGAACGAACAGGGGCTTGTCGCCGAAGCCGGTGAGGGACGCCGCGTGCTGCACGGCGTCTCCCGCGTCGGCGTACTCGTTGATGCTGCTGAGCAGGTCGCGTGCGGTACCTCCGAACATGTGGCCCAACCCGAGCTGTGCGGGTGAGGAGAGCAACGCGATGACACGGTCCATGACGAACGGGTGGGGCTGGTAGCCGGAGGAGGTCGCGTCGGGCGCAGTTGAGTCGATCAGCACCATCCCCGCGACATCGCTCGGATACTGCGTGGCGAACATCTGCACGTACAGCCCGCCGAAGGAATGGCCCGCGAGGACGTACGGTCCAGGAACCTGTGCCCGCTCGAGCAGGGTGTGCAGGTCGGTCGCGATCTGGATGCCGTGGGCGAGCGTGGGGGTGGAGTCGCTCCAGCCGCGCCCGGCGCGGTCGTAGACGCACACGCGGGTGTCGCGTGCCACCGCCGAGCGGAGCAGCTCGAGCTCGGCGGCCGCTGCACCGCCGCCGGCTTCCAGCACCACGGTGGGGCCGCCGGAGCCGGCGCAGTACAGGTGCAGACGGTGACCGCCGACATCGATCAGCCGTCCGGGCATCGGGGTCGCCTGGGCATCCACCGCCTCGCCGATCGCCTGATAGCCGGCTCCGACCGACGCCAGCCCCAGCGCCGCGATCACGGGATAAAGCACCCACCGAGCGCGCGACCCGCTGAGGTTCTGCCGGACGCGCACGATCATGTAAATCGACACGGCGAGCATTGCTGCAGGAAGAATCCAGTTGACCGCCGGTTGCACTGCCGGTCCGAACACCACTAGGAGAAGTCCGCTCGGCCCCATCAGCGCGGCGGGGGCGAACGCCCATCGCTGCGGCTGATCGGTGAACCGCGCTGCGAGCAGGGCCAGCATCGCCCAACCCGCCGCGAATCCGCACAGCACGGATCCGATGACTGCGCTCTGGGTCGCTGGTCCGAACGGGACCAGCACGAGGAGAACCGCAGTCACCAATCCGAGGGTCAAGGAACCGAAGACGATGACTCCGATGCGTCCCCGCCGCGCCGGCCCCGAAACAGTCGCTTCGCGATATCCCTTCGCCTCTGGGGTTGGGGCTTCAATGAGAGCCGACTTACTAGACACAATGGACTCCGTCCTCACCTCGCGCCGGACGATTGCCGCGGCGTCTTCCCTACGACTTCACGCTATGAGCGCCTCGCCACGTCACCTAGGACACGGTCTTGACGATCTCGGCCATTCCTCGGAGGAACGCCGCGACACAGGACGGCGACATTGCCAGCAGGTCGGTCGCACGAACCATCCCCGAATACCCAAAGTCCCGCACTACCCCATACCCCCATGGGGTACAATGGAGTAGGAGGTACGGCGATGCATGTTCACGGTTATGTCGACGACAAGGAAGCTCTGCTTAAGCGTCTCCGCCGCGCGGAGGGGCAGGTGCGCGGCATCGCCCGCATGATCGAAGAAGACAAGTACTGCATCGATGTGCTTACCCAGGTTTCCGCTGCGAAGAGTGCGCTGGAATCTGTCGCCCTCGCCTTGCTCGAAGACCACCTGACGCACTGCGTCGCTGAAGCCACAGCCGCCGGGGGACCGGTCGCAGACGAAAAGCTGCGCGAAGCCAGCGACGCGATCGCACGCCTCGTCCGCTCCTGAGCCACGACAAGACGCCACAAGAAGGAAGAACTATGACTGCTTTTGAGACTCGCGACCTCGGCCTGACCGACAAGAACGCCGGCTGCGCCTGCTGTTCCCCGACCAGCCACGCGACTGCCACGGCGTCGGCGCAGACCGCGCCCGAGCCGATGGGGTCGCGCCCCATCGTCACCGACTACCTCGTCGAGGGCATGACGTGCGGACACTGCGTGCGCAGCGTGACCGAGGAGCTCTCCGAGCTTCCGGGGGTCGCCGAGGTGGACGTCGACCTGAACTCGGGCGGCCTCTCCCGTGTTCGCGTCGCAAGCGACGCCGTTCTCGACGAAGACCAGGTGCGTGCCGCGGTCGAAGAGGCCGGGTACGCGCTCGCGCCCACCTCATGAGCACCGCCGACGTCGACCTCGACATCACCGGGATGACATGCGCCTCGTGCGCCACCCGGATCGAACGGAAGCTGAACAAGCTCCCGGGTGTTGAGGCGACGGTCAACTTCGCGACCGAGCGTGCACACGTCCGCGCCGACGGCGTGCCAGTCGAACAGCTGGTGGCCGCCGTCGAGGCCGCCGGGTATGCCGCCGCAGTCCCCGCTCCGCCGGCCGCCGCGGACGAGAACCGGCGAGCTGCGGCGGACCCGGAGCTGACCTCCTGGCGACAGCGGCTGATCATCTCGGCTGTGCTTGCGGCGCCCGTCGCGCTGATGTCGATGATCCCCGCGCTCCAGTTCACGAACTGGCAGTGGCTGGCACTGACCCTGACCGCCCCGATCGTGGTGTGGGGTGCCTGGCCGTTCCACCGCGCAGCGGCGATCAACGCCCGGCACGGTGCCGCCACGATGGACACGCTGATCAGTGTGGGCGTGCTCGCCTCGTTCGGGTGGTCGCTGTACGCGCTGTTTTTCGGTGGTGCTGGCATGCCCGGGATGACGATGAGCTTCCAACTCTTCGGCCCTCCGCAGGCTGGTGGTCACGAGCTCTATCTCGAGGTTGCCGCGCTGGTGACGGTGTTCATCCTCGCCGGCCGATACATGGAGACACGGGCCAAGCGACAGTCCGGCGAGGCCTTGCGCGCGCTCCTCGAACTGGGAGCAAAGGATGCCGCGGTGGTCCGCGACGGTCTGGAACGGCGAATCCCAGTCGACCAGCTCGCGGTGGGTGACACGGTGGTCGTGCGGCCGGGGGAGAAGATCCCTTCCGACGGCGTCGTGGTCGAGGGCGCATCCGCCGTCGACGAGAGCATGCTGACGGGCGAGTCCGTCCCGGTGGAAGTGGGACCCGGCGCACCGGTCGTCGGCGCCACCGTCAATGCCGGAGGCCGACTGCTGGTCCGGATCACCCGAACTGGTGCTGACACCGAGCTCGCTCGCATCGCGAAGCTTGTGGAAGACGCGCAAACCGGCAAAGCGGAGGTGCAGCGGCTCGCGGACCGGGTCTCGGCCATCTTCGTTCCAATCGTGATCGGTCTGGCAATCATCGCGTTCACGGGGTGGGCGCTGACCGGGGCTCCGCTGGAGATCGCGTTCACCGCGGCGGTCACAACGCTGATCATCGCGTGCCCGTGCGCGTTGGGGCTCGCCACTCCTACGGCTCTTCTGGTCGGCACCGGCCGGGGCTCTCAGCTGGGAATTCTCATTCGCGGCCCGCAGGTGCTCGAGCAGACCCGCCGCGTCGACACCATCGTGCTCGACAAGACCGGCACCGTGACCGAAGGCGCCATGAGCATCAGCGCCGTCCATCCCACAGAAGCGGTCAGTGAGCACGAACTGCTCCGTATCGCAGCCGCAGCTGAGCACGGGTCGGAGCATCCGATCGCCCGTGCCATCGTCGACGCCATTCCCGCCCCGCCCACGGCGGAAGAGTTCCTCGCGCATGCCGGGCAGGGTGTTCAGGCCGTCGTCGAGGGACGCCTGGTCGTCGCCGGACGCGCCGCATGGCTTGACGAGCAATGGGCGATCCAGGTCCCCGTCGCCCTCACCGCACGCATCGCCGCCGACGAGGCTGCCGGTGGGAGTGTCATCGTGGTGGCGTGGGACGGTGTGGCGCGGGGCGCGATCAGCGTCGCGGACACCGTGAAGCCGCACAGTGCTGAGGCGATCACCCGCCTCCGCAGGCTCGGCCTGACCCCCATTCTCCTGACCGGCGACAACGCGGGTGCCGCGCACGCTGTCGCGGCCGCTGTCGGAATCGACGATGTCCGATCGGGCATGACCCCGGCCGGCAAGCTCGACGCGATCCGTGACCTCCAGCAGCGCGGTCGAGTCGTCGCGATGGTCGGGGACGGCGTCAACGACGCCGCCGCGCTCGCAGCCGCGGACCTCGGCATCGCCATGGGCACCGGCACTGACGCCGCGATCACGGCCAGCGATCTGACGATCGTCTCGGGCGATCTTCTTGTCGTGCCCGACGCGATCCGGCTCGCACGCCGCACCCTCGGCACGATCAAGGGCAACCTGTTCTGGGCCTTCGCCTACAACGTCGCCGCCGTCCCGATCGCGATGGCCGCCCTCCTCAACCCGATCGTCGCGGCCGCGGCGATGGCGTTCTCCTCAGTGTTCGTCGTGACGAACAGTCTCCGCCTAAGGAGATTCCGTCCGCTCCCCGGCATCCCCGCCGTTGCACCGATGATCCGGCAGACCGTCGAATCCTGAGACAGGAACAGACATGACCCACCACCACGAGCACGATCACCATCCCCACGAGCACGAGCACGAGCACGAGCACGATCACCATCCCCGCGAGCACGACCACGGGCCCGCGCACGACCATGTGCCCGCGCACGACGAGGGTCACGGGCATGAGCACCCACACGACCGCTTCGCCGCCACGGTCGCGCACCACCACCACCACGACCCGGAGCCCGGTGCGGCGCAGCTGGTGGAATGCCCCGTGATGCCGGACAACATGGTGAACCCGGAGCGCGCCGAGGCGAAGGGCCTCTACCGCGACTACCGAGGGACGAGGTACTGGTTCTGCTGCGCCGACTGCCCCCCGCTCTGGGACGCAGACCCGGCCCGGTACGCAACCGCGAGTTGATCGGCGACTGGGGCGCCATTGGCGCTCGCGCCAATCCTGACAGAGAAGGAGGACAGCCGATGCGGACGATCCGCGCCATCCTGCAGTCACGCTCCTCCCTCACGCGCGTACTGATCGGTGTGGCCCTCACCCTCGGGGTCATCGTCGGCCTGCTCGCGATGCACACGCTGAGCGGGGGCGACGCCAGCCACGGACACTCCCCAGCTGGCGTCGCCGCGGTAGCCGATTCGCATGCGCCGTCGATGCACGATCCCTCTGGGGTGGCCGACCCTGAGTTGTGCGATTGCGGGACCAGTGGACCGGTGGATGGCCACTCGATGCTGGCGATGGCGTGTGTTCTCGGGCTGCTCATCACTGTTCTGATTCTGGCAATTCCGAAAGATCTGGGCAGAGTCGATCTGCGCGCACCACTTCTCGGACTAACGACCGAAGTCGCTCGGCGCGCACTGGCGCGCGCACGACCGCCCTCGTTGTACGTCCTCTCCATCAGTCGAACGTGATCTTTCGCGCGCACTCCGGGCGTCCGGAGTTGCTGCGACGTGCCACGCGCACAAATCACCTTGTTTCGCACTGACATGAAAAGGACATACCGATGAACAGAATCCGCACTATCACACTGGCCTCCACCGCTCTGGCCGCCGCCCTCGTCCTCGCTGGGTGCGCCCCGCAGCAGTCCACCATGCCCGGCACCAACCACGAGTCCGGCATGATGAGCAGCTCCGAGTCGGCCGACTTCAACGACGCCGACGCGATGTTCGCGACCATGATGATCCCGCACCATGAACAGGCCATCGAGATGGCCGACGCCGTCCTCACGAAAGAGGACGTCGACGCTCGCGTCACAGACCTCGCCACCAAGATCAAGGAGGCGCAAGGCCCCGAGATCGAGACGATGCAGGGCTGGCTCCAGGACTGGGGTGTCGCCGACGACAGCGACTCCTCGGATGGCATGGGCCACGGCGACGGGATGATGTCGGAAGACGACATGGCGGCGCTGGATGCCACCACCGGACCGGAAGCGAGCCGCGTGTTTCTAGAGCAGATGATCATGCACCATGAGGGCGCCATCGAGATGGCACAGGCCGAGATCGATGCCGGACAGAACCCGGACGCGGTGGCGCTCGCGAACAAAATCGTCGAGGACCAGACGGCCGAGATCGCCACCATGCAGGACCTGCTCGATCAACTCTGAGTTCGTGGGTGGGGTCGGATGACCCCCGACCCCACCCACCGCCGCCGACTCCCCGTCGAGCACTCTGCTCTACGGCAGCGAAGGCGGTCCTGCAGCACACGCGCGCTGCATCCTCGCCGCCGCACCGTGCAGCCCGACCCTCAACATCTAGGAGGCGCGAGAAATGTCTCGCAAACCAACATTTGTCTCCGCACTCACGGTGCTCGGACTCAGCCTGGCTGGCTGCTCAGAGATCGCTGGACCCGGCCCGGCGAACACGCTCGGCGCGGAGTCCGACGCCTTCGTGCATATCCACGGACTGGAAGAAGGGGCAGGCGACGCGCTCCTTGTCGCTACCCATGTGGGGCTCTATCAGATCGACAGCGCCGGCACCGTAACCGGCCCCATCAGCGGTAACCAAGCCGACCTCATGGGTCTCACGAGCTCTGACGGCACGCTGTTCGCCTCCGGTCATCCCGGAACGGATACACCGGTCGAACTCGGTACACCGAACCTCGGAATCATCCGAAGCGACGATGCGGGACAGTCGTGGGCGCCCGTCGCGTTCACGGGCGTGGAGGACTTCCACATCCTTGACAGCACCTCCAATGGCCGATTGTTCGGCGTCGGATCGGCATCCCCCGCAGTGCGGGTCAGTACGGACGGGGGACTCAGTTGGTCCACCGGCGCCGACCTCCCCATGGTCGACCTTGCCTCCGCGGCAGACGGAGTGCTGTACGCGGCGACGGAGAGGGGAGTTCAGGTCAGCAGGGATGAAGGCGTGACCTTCTCCATCCTCCCCGACGCACCCCTGCTCTATACGCTAGACGCTTTCGCCGACGGCACCCTCGTCGGCGCAGACACAGAAGGAGTGCTGTGGCGCTCGTCGCCCGACGGCGGCTGGGAGAAGCTCGCAGAGACCCACGGCCCCTTGAGCGCGCTCACCGCAGGTGAATCGGGAGCCGTCCTCCTCGCGGACGACCGCGGCATCGTACGCATCGACGACACGGGCGAGACGATCATCACACAGGACGGCGAACAAGACGGACACTCCTGAGATCGATGGCGAGAACGCGAAATCGAGATGGAAGGAACACCATGACAGCGCCCACCAGTACCGTCGTCCTCGAGGTATCAGGCATCCTCCGCGCCTCCTCGAAGAGCGTCGTCGAGACGCGCCTGTCCCGGCAGCCCGGCGTGCTCGCCGTCGACGCGAACCCCGTATCGCAGACGGCGAACGTCACCTACGACCCGACCACCACATCCGTCGACCAGCTGCGGCGCTGGATCATCGACTGCGGCTACCACTGCGCCGGCCAATCCGTTCCCGATCACATCTGCGACCCGGACGCCGAACCGCGCCCCGTCGCCGCCAGTGATCACAGTCATCACCACATGAGTCACCAGGCTGCTCAAGACAGCGTCGGCGGTCACCCTGCACACCACACGCCAGGAACGACCACGCCTTCCACCCCCGCGTCTCAGCCTGAGGCTCACGCGTCACACGGGGCAGGTGTCCACGATGGCCCCGCGCAGGCGCCCACCTCCCACCAGCCCACCAGTCACACATCGGAGTCGGAGCACATGGGGCACGCCGCGGCCGCGGCCGCGGCCGCGCACTCGCACACGGTTGACGAGCAGCCCGCCACGGATCCACATGCGCTCCACCAGGCGGCGGATGCCTCCCTGGATCACCGGGCCCGGACGCACGAGGCCCACGCGCCTGCCGCTGGAAGTCACGTTCACGAGACTGCGCCACGCACCGCCCAGGACGTGATGGGGCACGGTGGCCACCACGCCGGAATGTCGATGCGCGACATGACCCGCGACATGCGGAACCGCTTCCTGGTCGCCGCGGTGCTGTCGGTGCCGATCACCCTGTGGTCTCCGATCGGCCGCGAGGTGTTCGGTTTCACGGTCCCGGCGCCGTTCGGGCTGAGCGACGCGATGTTCTCGCTGATCCTCTCGCTGCCGGTGATCTTCTACTCGGCGTGGATTTTCTTCGACGGCGCCTGGCGGGCCCTGCGCGCCCGGACGCTGGACATGATGGTGCTCGTCGCCGTTGGTGTCGGCACGGGCTGGCTGTACAGCGTCTACGTCACCCTGACCGGTGGCGGCGAGGTCTTCTACGAGGCCGCCAGCGTGCTCGCCACCTTCGTGCTGCTCGGCCACTGGGTCGAGATGCGCGCCCGCGGCGGCGCCAACGACGCGATCCGCACGCTGCTCGAGCTGGCGCCGGCGCGGGCGGTGGTCATCCGGAACGGCGAGGAGGTCGAGGTCCCCACCGCCGACATCGTGCCGGGCGATGTGATGCTCGTCCGCCCCGGTGCCAAGATCCCCACCGACGGTGTGGTCGAGTCCGGCGAATCCGAAGTCGACGAGTCCATGGTCACCGGGGAATCGATGCCGGTCACCAAGAGCACGGGATCCGACGTCATCGGAGCAACCGTGAACACCGTGGGCACCCTCCGTGTTCGCGCGACGAGGGTCGGCGCCGACACCGCCCTCGCGCAGATCGTGCAGCTCGTGCAAGAGGCCCAGAACTCGAAGGCGCCCGGACAGCGACTGGCCGATCGGGCCGCGTTCTGGCTCGTGCTCGTCGCGCTCGTCGGCGGCACGCTGACGTTCGTCGGCTGGCTGCTCGCAGGCGCCGACGTTCCCACCGCGATGCTTTTCGCGATCACCGTGGTCGTCATCACCTGCCCCGACGCCCTCGGCCTGGCGACCCCCACGGCCATCATGGTCGGCACGGGTCTGGGCGCAAAGCGAGGCGTGCTGTTCAAGAACGCCGGCAGCATTGAAGCCGCCGCGAAGGTCAACACCGTCGTGTTCGACAAGACCGGCACCTTGACCAAGGGCGAACCGGAGGTCACCGACTACCTTCCGCTCGGCAGCGACGACATCCAGCTCCTGTCACTGATCACTGCCGCCGAACGCGAGTCCGAGCATCCCCTCGCTCGCGCGATCGTGTCCTACGCCGACGAACGCAACATACCCCGCCTGACCGCAACCGCGTTCCGCAACGTCACCGGGCAGGGTGCCACCGCCACCGTCGGCGGCCACCAGATCGTGCTCGGCAACGCCCGACTGATGGCCGCCGAAGGCATCGATATCACCCCGGTCCGGGCAGCGCAGCAAGAGCTCGCCGGGAGCGGCCGCACGGCGATCCTGTTCGCCGTCGACGGGAACATCGCCGGCACCATCGCCCTCGCCGACGCGCCACGGGAAACCGCCAAAGCCGCCATCGACGCCCTGCACGAGCAGGACGTCGAGGTCGCGATGCTCACAGGTGACAACGAACCCACCGCCCGTCGCATCGCCGCGCTCCTGGGTATCGACACTGTCATCGCGGAGGTGCTCCCGGAGGACAAGAGCGCCAAGATCGCTGAACTTCAAAAGGACGGCAAGGTGGTCGCGATGGTGGGAGACGGCGTCAACGACGCGCCCGCCCTCGCCCAGGCCGACCTGGGAGTCGCGATCGGCGCTGGTACCGACGTCGCCATCGAGACGGCGGACGTGGTGCTGATGCGATCGGACCCGATGGACGTCGCCGTCGCGATCCGGATCGGACGGGGCACGTTGCGGAAGATGCGGCAGAACCTCGGCTGGGCGATCGGCTACAACGCGATCGCGCTTCCCATCGCCGCCGGCCTGTTCTACCCGGCGTTCGGAATCATGCTCTCGCCGGAGATCGCCGCGATCAGCATGTCGGGATCCAGCGTGATCGTCGCCGTCAACGCGCTGCTGCTCAAGCGCCTCCGCCTGCCGGCTCAGCCCTCGCCGGCGCTCGTGCCGAGCAGCTGACGGAATACAGGGAACCGAACGGCCTCTGCTGGACACTACAGAGTATGACCACTGTGGAGGTCACCGATGCGGAGCGCTGGCGCAGCGCCCTGCAGGGGAACGGCGACGCTTTGGGCGAGTTGTTCGACCTCCATCACTCCCGCGTGTACCGCCACAGCCTCCGGCTGGTCCCGAACCCGGTCGACGCAGAGGACGTGGCCGCTGTCGTGTGGCTGGAAGCGTGGCGACACCGCGACCGGATCCGCTTCGTAGACGGGTCGATGCTGCCGTGGCTGCTGGTCGTCGCAACCAACGCGTCGCTGAACCTCACGCGCAGCGCGCGACGTCACCGCGCGCTTCTGCGACGACTGCCCCCGCCAGCGCCTCAGCCCGACCATGCCGACGCCCTCGACGCCGGCCCGGCACAAGCGGCGCTCGCGCAGCTGTCCCGCCCCCACCGCGAGGTGGTCGCGCTCTGCGTCCTCAACGGGCTCAGCGAAGCACAGGCCGCGCAAGCGCTCGGAGTTCCTCCGGGAACCGTGAAGTCCCGCCTCTCCAGAGCAAACCGAGCACTGCGCGTCAAGTATCAGGAACTCGCGTCGCAGTCATCAGCAGGAGGAGTAACGCCATGACCGACCAGCCTGACCCAGAGCGCACCGCAGCACTCCGCACGCTGCTCGTCGAGACCGCCACCAGAGCACCGGCCCAACGGCGCGATGACTCTGTCGTCGGCAAGCGCGCTGCCCTCGCCGTCGCCGCCCTCAGCGTCGGCGCCGTCGTGCTCGTCGTCGCACTCCAAAGCGCACCCGGAGGCACTCAGGACGCCGTTCCCACACCGACCGAGCCCGCCGGAGATTCGGTAACCGGTCCATCCACCGGCATGGGATCACGAGTGAAGCTATACACGTCGCTGCAGGAGTTGATCGCCGACAGCGGCGCCGTCGTGTCGGGAGTGGTGACCGCAGAGCAGATGGGTGAAGACGGTGCCACCGTCTTCACCCTCGACGTGGAGCGATCATTCACACCCGAAGTCCTCGGATCGACGTCACCCGAGCCCGCTGTTCCGGTGGCTGAGGGGACTGTCGTCCACGTGCGCACGTTCGGCGGGATGACATCCTCGGTCCCGTCAGCGACACTGCAGGTCGGCGACCGCTACCTCCTCTTCCTCACGCCGACCGGTCTGAATGGCGCCGCCGCCGACGAGTTCTTCATCACCGGGATGGTCGCCGGCATCTACTTCTCCGCCGACGACCACTACGCGCGAATGGTGGACGACGGTGATGACCTTCCCGCAGAACTTCGCGACAGCGACCTCGAATAGTGGACCTTCCGGGCGCCACACGGATCAGCGGGCTCGACCCGCGGCGTCGAGTTCGGGCCGGAAGTGCGCCGCGGCAGCGTCTCTCATCTGCCTGACGCACCAGCGCGCATACATCCTCCCGCCGAGCAGGCCGAGCACGCGGTTCGGCGCCGCGTCATAGCGGATCCATACCGTCAACTGCGTCCCGCTCGCGGCGGGTTCGATCCGGAACCCCATCGCATAGGCGCCGATCACGATGAGCCGCTGGCTGACGGTCTGCCAGGCCTTGGATGTCGGCGGGGTCCGCTCCACCACAACCTGGTCGAGCGCGAGCTTCAGGCCGAAGGCCGTGCCCGTCATCCGAATGTGCGAGCCGACTTCACGGCCACCTCCCGCGTCCAGCTCCAGGGCCATCTCACCACCGCCCATCATGGGGGAGCGGCCGGCCCCCATGTGCACGGCGATGGATCGGTGATCGTCGAGAAATGTGAACACCTCTTCCGCGGTCGCGGTCAGGCGTGCCGATGCCTCCTCGGAGTACCGGTACTGGCGCTTCGTATCGCTGCTCATGGTCCCTCCTCGGTAGTCAGGCGTCGTTGCAAGCGACATCTCTGAAACGTCGCGGACTGGCCTCATCCACACAGTTGCACGCGCCGCGAATGTCACAAAGGCCCAAGGTCCCGTCGCAGGATGAGTTGGCCTGGTCGAGACGTCCGCCACGCGGGGGGTCGAAGGTCCCAACGCTCCTACCCGCGCGCGACGTTGACTAAGAAGCAGAACGAAGACTAGTGAGGAGGCGCGTCATGATGGGGAACTACGGGTTCGGCGGATGGTGGATGCTGATCCCAGGGCTTCTGATTCCGCTGCTGATCGTCGGTGGGCTTGTCGTCGTGAGTGCTGTTGCTGCGACCGACTGGAAGACCGCAACGAGGCGTGGGCGAACCCAACGGCCCCGTGGACCCGGCCCGGCAGGTGCTGGAACAGCGCCTCGCCCGCGGCGAGATCACCCCTGACGAGTTCCGCGACCTGATGGGAACCCTGGAGGGGAGCCGTCACACGTACGCCCCTTAGGCCCCTGCGGATACAAGGTCTCTGCGAGCGACTCGCTGTGTGATCGCCAGCCGCGTCAGACTGAGTAGGACCGCGCAGATCAATGCAAGGCTGGGAGACCAGCCCGAAACCGCAACGACGGTGGTGAGCGCGGAGCCGAGCAGAAGAGCATCGCCGGCCACCGCGCAAGCGCACGCAGCTGCCGCGAGACGTGACGGATGCCGCTGGGCCCACGGCGGTCTCAGTCGACCGGGTCCGGTCGCCAGAAGCGTCGCAACGCAGATGGTGATGGACGCGAGGATGAACAGTCCAAGGGGTGGGATCTTCACGAGGAGCTCGGTCGGCGGTCTGCCGGGGGCGAGGGCGGTGAGCCAGACCAATCCGATGAACGGTCCCGAGGCGAGCAGCGCGAGAGCGGTGTGACGGGCATGCACCGCGGAGAGAGTCGTGGTGAATGCGCCGGCGATCACGGAAGCGGGTCCGCTGTCGCGGACCGCTCGGATTGCGGCTTCATCGGGAGGGAGGCCCTGCAGGCGGTAGTCGCTGATCGCGTCGTCGAGGCCATCGCCCAGTTCGGCCACCGCGGCTCGGCGACCGCGCAGCCACCGCGGAATTCCGGCCTCGATCGCAGCGAGGTATTCCTTCGCCGGTTCCGGGCGCCGGTCTGCGCGGCTGGTCATGTCGCACCCTGCGCTCTCGGCCGCATGAGCGTGTTGACGGCGTCCGAGAACCGATCCCAGACCGTCCGCTGGTCCGTCAATGCGCGCCGCCCGGCTGGGGTGATCTCGTATGTCCGGCGTCGGCGACCGGACACGACCGACCAACCGGAGCGCACGAGCCCAGCCGCTTCGAGCCGTCGCAGCGCCGGATACACCGTCCCAGTCGGCAGATCGAAATGTCCCGAACTGCCCTCGCGAAGGGCCTCGATGACGGCGTAGCCGTGAAGCGGGCCGTCCTCGAGCGTCGCCAGCAATAGTCCGTCGAGATGGCCCTTCAGCGCTTCCGCACTCATAGGTAGTAATACTACGCCTGAGGCTTGTTCTTAGTCTTGGCGATACGTAGTATTGCTACGCATAGTGAGGTCACGGAGGCGTGCGCGATGATCGACATCCTCGGGATCGAGGTTCCCGATGCCGGAGCTCTGTTCTTCGTGGCATTGGCGCTGCACATCGCCGCAGGCTTGACCGCCGTCGTCGCCGGCGCGGCGGTGATGCTCATGCGGAAAGGCACGCGACGGCATCGACGCGTCGGCTGGACCTACCTCACCGCCCTCTCCGTGATCTTTGTCACGATGGTCGTCATGGTTGTCATCCGATGGCCGCTCAACCTCCACCTCCTGGCGCTGGGAACGGTCTCGCTGACCGCTGCGTCACTTGGCGTGCTGAACCGCCGTCGCCGATGGTCGGACGCGTGGCACATCGTCGCGATGGGCTCGTCGTACATCGCTATGCTCACCGCGTTCTACGTCGACAACGGACCCCAGCTGCCCATCTGGGAGCTGCTGCCGGCCTGGGCGTTCTGGGTGCTGCCCACCGCCGTCGGGGCACCGCTCATCTGGTTTGCAATCCGCCGGCGCGCGGGTGGCGCCGCCTCTGGCGGTGCGTCGGAGCGGTCTGCCGAGCAGAGTTCTCCGCAGCAGGCGTCGCACCCCCCTCAGCACTGACTCATCATGCCCTTGCTGCTAAAGCGACCGGCCGCAGGGGGACCGTTCAACCGCGGTGTCAAGGCACATGAGGGGCGAGTGCCTCGATGATTTGGCTCGTTGTGGGCAGCCCGGCCAGTCCCACTGGGGTCGGATAAACCCGGCATGCCAGGGCCGAACTCTGGTCACCGCTGGGAAAGAGATCCTTGCCGTCGAGCAGGATCGTGGGCGATCCGGCAAACGGAACCCGCGCGGCATCCTCAACGGCTGTCAGCAGTCGGAAAGTGACCTCAACGTCATCGAGTCCGGTCGCGTCCAAGGCTTCACGGATGCGGTTGCCTGCCTCGACCCAGTTCGGGCAGTCGCCGATGTGGAGGACTTCGACTTTCACACATCAATTCTCCCCTGATCACTTGCAAGGGGAGTCGGATCTCTACGGCGCCCGCCGTTGTGCCCAGCGCGGAGGCGAGTGGATGGTGGCAGGCTTATTCTCGTGCCTGAGCAGCGGAGGTTCCACACCACGATTGCGGTGGATCGGCAGGGTCGAACACGCGTGCCGATTCCGTTCGATCCGGACGAGGCATGGGGCCGCAAGTCGCGCCATCCCGTGGCCGGGTCAGTGGCGGGCAGACCCATGCGCGGCGTCATCGAGAAGCGGGAGGAGGGGCCGGTCATCGCCCTCGGACCAGCCTGGTGCCGTGTCCCACTGGGTGACGGTGCGCAGGTGGACGTCGTGCTCGAGCCGGAGGGACCGCAGCGCGCCGACCTCGCCGCGGATGTCGCGGCGGCGCTCGATGCTGCTCCGGATGCGGCCGACTTCTTCGATTCGCTCGCGCAGTTCTACCGCACGGCCTGGCTCCGATGGATCGACTCAACGAAGCGCCGACCGGAGCAGCGCCCGATCCGGATCGCAGAGATGATTCGCCAGTTCCAACAAGGACACAAAGAACGTCGCTGACGTATTGTGAGTGACTTCTTCGGGATTGAGATCCCCGATGCAGGTGCCATCTTCCTCGGCATGGTCGCGGTGCACATCGCCGCCGGAGTGACGGCGGTCGTCGCGGGCGCGACCGTGATGCTCACGCGCAAAGGCACCCGACGGCATCGCCGTGTCGGATGGACGTATCTGCTCGCCCTCGCGGTGATCTTCGTCACCATGGTCGTCATGGTGGCCATCCGCTGGCCACTCAACCTTCACCTGCTGGCGCTCGGGACCCTGTCGGTGACGGCCGCGTCGCTTGGCGTGCTGAACCGTCGCCGGAAATGGGCCGACTCGTGGCACATCATCGCCATCGGTACGTCCTACATCGCGATGCTCACCGCGTTCTACGGCGACAATGGACCACAGTTGCCGATCTGGAGCCTGCTGCCCGGCTGGGCATTCTGGGTGCTGCCCACCATCGTCGGGGCACCCATCATCTGGTGGGCCGTTCACCGACGTGCCCGTCGCGGACTCCCACGCGCTTGAACACCGCTCCCGTCAGCGGAGGCGGGGCGTAGCATTCGATCGGTTGTGAAACCCTAGGCCACCGGCTACCCTGAGCCGGCGACCGTTTCGGTGGTGATTTGACCGTCTGCGTCCGGGATGACGATCTCCCCACCGCCGGCTCCACGGAGCAGGCTGCGAGCCGCGGCGACCGCGGCATCCCGGGTCTCATACGCCGACACAACTTGGCGTACCTCGGACTTGACCGTCCAAAGTACACCGAGTCGATTGATCACTGCGTGTTGCGTCATCGTTCACGCTCCAGCTGGTTGAGCTGACCGTAGCGCCATCGTTCTGCCACGAGCAGATCCGCACGAAGGTGTTCGCCAAACGTTCACTCAACTGCAGTCCGGGGTCAGTTACCGTCCGCGACCGACGCATAGAAATCTTGCTCTGCTTGACGCCGGCGGTCCAAGTCACCGAGAACGAACATCACAAAGTCCTCGTCGCGATTCGAGATGACCTTGTCGTCGACACTCGACGCGGCGGGCTCTCCGGGCCAGGATGTCTGGCGGGTGGCACGATCCTTGTCGAGTCGTGTCCCGCACGTCGCTACCCAATCGTGGAGGCGCTGGCGGGCGTCAGCGAAATCGTGGTGCCAGCCGATCGGAGCGGATCCGTGTTGGTCGGGGTCGTAGGCGCAGAGCCAGTGCAGGTGGAGCGCGGACAGTTCCCAGACGAGTTCGGGGTGCCGGTGCCAGAACGGCGGGATCACGGATGCCGGCAGTCCGTAGGTGCGGCGCAGCCAGTTCACCCACTTGTTCAGCTCGATCCACTCTGTCTCGGCATCCTCCGCGGTGAGGAGGTTCCAGTTCACAGGCCGCGGAGGCTCCGACTTCGTGGGTCCGTCGTCGGAGTCGTCCATCGACGCGGCGCGAAAACCCGCTTCGGGTTCGTCGTGCCCGTGACTTGCGAAAGGGGACGTCATCGCTACGTGTCAGATGCCGAGCGCGCTTGCGACGGCGGTCCTGTGCTCGGACGCAGATACCCCGCGAGTCGGGGTCTCCCGCTCAGCCGCGACGGCTGACCGTCGGGATCGGTCGACCACGTAGTTCGTGCGGGCGAGGTCGTGTCCGAGCTTCTTGGCGACGAACT
Source organism: Microbacterium sp. SS28 (assembly GCF_022761035.1). Taxonomy (GTDB): domain Bacteria; phylum Actinomycetota; class Actinomycetes; order Actinomycetales; family Microbacteriaceae; genus Microbacterium. Next base: position 254,118 of record NZ_JAKWJP010000001.1, on the reverse strand, counting down.
CCTCCGCTTCGACCACCTGGCCGTCGCGTTCGATCGGGAAGGTGCGGGTGTAACCCTCGGCGATGAAGCTGTCGCCTTTGGCGAAGCGAGTGAGTGCGCGTTCGGCGGTAGCTCGGTAGGAGACCATGTCGTGGAAGGTCGGCTCGAGCTCGGTGAACGTGCCGTCTTCGTTGCGGCGGAAGTGGGGCTGCCCGATGCGGAGGTAGAGGCGGGGTTCGCCATTCTCCAAGGTCGACAGCTGGGGCTCCGAGGCAATGAAGCCGGAGATGGACTGCTGGGTGTGGAGAGCCATTGGACTGTTCCTTGCGATCGGGGCGGACCGGGTGATCCGCTCTACCGAAGAGGTGCTCACGACGTTGCACGACGACCGCAGGACGTCGGTAGTCGGCCATATCCTCGTCCTCGGCCGGGGAAGGGGTCCGACCATCGGTACGTCCAAACGATACGAACAGCATTTCGATCGGCTGATGGACGACCGCATCCTCGCCCGCATCGCAGCTGAGCATCCGCTTCAGTCGTTGACGCCCCAGGAACGGCAGGCGGACACGTTGCCCGTCACTCGCGACCCTCAACCGAAGCCGTGCAACGCCTGGGTGAGATTCGGGCCGCACTCGATGCGGGTCGAGGGGACGGTCGTCGTCTGGAATGACGTGGCGTGCGGCGTATCCTTCCAGGTCGGCAACAAGGAGCACCGCTGCTGGGTGTGGGCGAACGCGGTCACTCCTCTGGATCGTCCTCCGCGGGCTCTGGATTCTCATTGAGCTCCGGATGCTGTCGCAGCAGCGTCTCGAGCGCAGATCTATCGGCGAGCAGCGCTCTCGCGTCGCGTCGCGATGTCCAGGTACGCAGTTGGGTGACGATTGGTGGGGCCGCGCGAAGCATCACCAAGCCCGTACCGAACGGGAGGGTGCGGATGACGTCGGGCGGCATGATCGCCACCCGACGGACCGACCGTTGTGACGATCGTGTCCCGCGGTCGCCAACGGTCACGGAATCGGTGGCTTCGTCACGGTCGCCAATGAGGGTCGCCAGGTCTTGGAGGTCGCGGGAGTTCGATGCGCCGCCGAGGATGACTTTGACGATCGACGCATCCCAGATCGCGCCGGCGGCGTTGTCGCTCCACTTGGAGCGCGCCTGGGTGAGGGACTGGAGCACCGGCATTGTGGTGATCCCCGTACCTCCGCCCTCAGCCATCAGGGTTGGCAGGGAGGGGAGGGGCGCGAGGTTGCCGATTTCGTCGAGGGCGAGCAGCAGGGGCGGGTCGAGTCGGGCGCCGGGATTGCGTGCGGCGATTCGGCGTGCTGACTCGACGACGTCTTCCACGAATGCCGCGACGAGCGCGGCGGAGTTGTTGGCGCCGGCGCCGGTGGCGAGGAGGTACAGGGTCCCGTTGCTTCTGAGGAACGACTCGGGGTCGAACGACTCGCCGGGTGCGGGGGAGACCGCGGCGAGGACACGCGGGTCGGCGAGTGCGGCGAGCGCGAGCGAGACGCCTTGCCAGATGGAGTCGCGGGTTCTGGGGTCGGATTCGAGCATCGCTTGCAGTGAGTCAGCCCACCCGCTCGCTGCGCGGGGGTCATTGATGAGGATCGCGACGGCGTCGGATGCTGCGGCCGGGTCGAGTGTCCAGCGGAAGAGCTCGCCGGGTGGCCGGTCTGCGAGTGCGGCCGCGTGCAGCAGCGACTGCAGCGCGGTGCGGGTCTTGGCCTCCCAGAAGCCGCCGGATTCGACCCCGCCGGCGGCGAGACCAGTGCCGACGGCGAGGCCTGCGGCGCGGATCATCGCGGTGAGGGGGTTCTCGCAGCCGCGGATCGGCGACCATCGGAGGCCGGCCGGTACGCCTTCGGCCAGTTGTTGCGGGTCGAAGACGGCCACCGGACCGAGCCGCTCGCGTGCCCGGAGTGTCGCGGTGAGGTTGTCGGGGCGCGTGGAGGTGGTGACTACGGCCCCGGGCGCATCAAGGATCGCGTTGATGACGATGTGCGCGCCCTTCCCGGATCGGGGTGGGCCGATGACCAGGATCGAGTCCTCGACGCTTGCCCAGACGGCAGATGCCCGCGCGTGCCCGATCAGATAGCCCACATCGGTGGGCTTGGCATTGGTGAGCGACGGCCGCAGGTGTGCGGCCCGCTTCATGAGCGCGCTCCGTGACGCGGCGTGAGCGACGTCGTGGCGGCCGGCGATTCCCTCGATGCGATGCGGGTTGGTCGCGGTCGGGCGATGGTTGCCGCGAACCAGCCGCCACACGAGGAGGGCGAGACCGGCGACGACGCCCATCGCCAGGGCGGCACAGAACCAATAGGCGACCGGGTTCAGGCCTGGGGCTTGCAGTGCGGAGGCGGGGTCGGCGGGGTTGAGCAGCACTCCGAGCCCGGCGCCGATCCCCGCAGGGGGTTGGGTTACGCCGGTGAGCCACGCCGCCGCTGACCCGGCTGCGCGGAGAATCACGGCGAGCGAAGCTCCGGCGATGAGGATTCCGAGGCCGAGGTTCGTCAGTTCGTCACCGAAGGCGCTCGACGGCTTGGGTGTGCTCATGACGGGCCGCCAGCGATTGTCGTGTGCGCGTTCATCAGAGGCTGATGTCTGGCTCGAGCCGCAGCGGGCGACGCGCGGATGTCGCGACGTTGAACGGCCGGTCTGGGCCGGTGGTGTTGGTCGAGTCGAGCAGGTCGATCGCGTCTCTCGTGTCGGTCACGATCGTGGCTATGCCCTCCTGGAGTAGCCGGTGGCAGCCGGCGCTGGCTGGGCTGGTGATGGGACCGGGTACTGCGCCGATCGGTCTCCCCAAAGCGTGGGCCTGGCCGGCGACGTTGAGCGATCCGGAGCGGTAGCCTGCTTCAACCACGACGGTGGCGCCGGTGAGCGCGGCGAGGATCCGATTGCGTTGTAGGAAGCGCCAGCGTGTTGGCGACGAGCCGGGCGGCAGCTCGCTGACGAGCAGGCCGCCGGAGTCCTGGATCCGTTCGAACAGCTGCTGGTTGCCGACGGGGTAGGCGCGGTCCAGGCCGGTTGCGAGGACCGCCACTGTCGAGCCGGGGCGCGCCATCGTCGCGGCTCGATGCGCCGCGCCGTCGATGCCGTAAGCGCCGCCCGAGTAGATGATCCGTCCTTGGGAGGCGAGGTCGGCGGCGAGCTCCATCGTGATGTGCTCGCCGTAGCTGGTTGCGGCGCGGGCGCCGACCAGCGTGATCCGACTCGCCGTCGCACCTTCGAGTCGGCTCGGCTGTCCGCTGAGCCAGAGAGCGAGCGGGGCCCCCGAACCAAGCTGCTGCAGCTCGGCCGGCCACGCGAGGTCCTCGGTGGTCAACATCGTGAGCGCGCGGCGCTCCATCTCGTCTCGGATGCGGTCCACCTGGCCAGGGTCAAGGCGCGGCGCCAGCCTTCGTCGCCAGAGGCTTCCTTCCGCGGGGTCGATCGGCGCCGGCAGCGGGGAGTCTGATGTGACGAGCGCGAGAGTCTCGATGGCGCCGACGCGGGCGATGAGGGTTCCGGTGACGTTGTCGCCGGGTTCGGATGCGGCGGCCAGGCTGATGCGGGCGAGGCGGTCTTCGGAGAACGAGTGGGACATGGGGGGCTCCTTGTGTCGGGCAGGTGCGTCGGGTGCGCCTGCGGTTATGCCGCCGTCATTCGGGCGGTGGTGTCGAAGATGGCGAGCTCGTCGGGGTGCAGTTGGTGCTGGACGACGAAGCTGCGGTCCTTCACCCGCCACAGGCCTTGCCCGGTGCCGAGTGCCGGGAGGAGGTTCATCTCGGTGCGGGTCAGGCCGAGCGCGGCTGCAGTGGAGCCGAGCTGGTCTGGTTCCTGCCGGTAGACGATGCGGGTCTCGGCGTTGGCGAGGAGTGATGAGGCGAGCGCACGCATCGCGGAGCCGGAGTCTCCGACGTTGTCGAGGTCTGACAGTTTGTGGAAGACGAGCATGTTCGCGATTCCGAAGTGGCGTGCCAGGCGCCATTGGGCATCCATCCGGCGGAGCAGAGCGGGGTAGGCCATCAGACGCCAGGCTTCGTCGTAGATGACCCAGCGCTGCCCACCGGCGGGGTCGGCCAGCGCCGATTCCATCCATGCCGACGAACAGGTCATCAGGACGGAGACGAGCGTCGAGTTCTCAGCGACGCGTGAGAGGTCGAGGGACACCATCGGCAGAGCGGGGTCGAAACGAACGGTGGAGGGGCCGTCGAACAGGCCCGCCAGGTCGCCGGCGACGAGCCGGCGGAGCGCGTGTCCGACGAGGCGGCCGTCTTCTGCGAGTCGTCGCTCGCGGTCGTCGTGTCCGCTGGGGGACAGGATCCTTTCGACGACCATGGGCAGTATCGGTACCTCTGCGCTTCGGACGACGTCCGTGAGGGCGAGGTCGATCGCGGTGTGCTCCAGCGGGGTGAGTGACCGCTCGAGCACGGTCTCGGCGAGCGCGCCGATCAGGTCGCGACGGCGGGCGGCGACCTGAGCCGCCCATTCGGCGTCCGACACGGCTGACGCGCGATGGCCCTCGTCGAGCGGGTTCAGCCGGTTGCGGAGTCCGTGGCCGAGGATGATGGCGCGGCCCCCGACGGCCTCCGCGACGGCGGTGTGTTCGCCTTTTGGATCGCCGGGGACGTAGACGCGGCGGCCGAAGGGGAGCGAGCGGGTGTAGAGGGACTTGGCGAGGGAGGACTTGCCGGATCCCACGATGCCCGCCAGTACGACGTTGGGAGCCGTGATGAGGCCGCGCTGATAGAGCACCCACGGGTCGTAGACAAACGAGCCGCCGGAGTAGAGGTCCTGTCCGACGAAGACGCCGGCGGAACCCAATCCTGCCTCGGCGAGGAAGGGGTAGTGGCCGGCCAGCGTGGCGGACGTGTCCTGATGCTTGGGAAGCCGGAGTCGGCCCGGTGTGCGCAGAGCAGCCGGACCCGCCTCACCTGCGGCGGGCAGGTACGCCGCTGCGCGGGCTTCGGCGCGCTCCGCGACCCATTGCTCCTTCGCCTCACGGGCGTGCGTCTTGCGCGCGTCGGCTTCGATCCGGGCCGCGGCGCGTTCGCGGCCGCGGCGGTGGTGGCGACGTTCGCCATGGGGGTTGATCAGCGTGCTGGCGTGAAGCTGCTCCTCGTCTCTCACAGTGCGACGCTCCTCACAACGGAGCGATTGCTGTCCCGTCTCGGGGAGATCCACGTGGGAACCGCCGACAAATGTGTAGGCGTCGCCGAGATGTCGATCGCCGGGGAGTCGACGTCGTCCGGGCCGCGAGCGAAGCGACGCAGGAGAGAGACGTATCCGAGCGTCTGGTTGTAGATGAGTGCGTACCCTGAGGTCGGGTCCTGCGCCGTGCGGTCGGTTGAGCTGGCGGGGATCCCTTCGTAGACGTATCCGTTGACGAGAGCGGACTCGGTGGTTTCGTCGCCATAGTCCCAGCGTGCAAGGTGGCGAATCGCTGCCTGCGTTTCGGACCGCTCGAGGAGGTCGAGCGTGTGGACTGCATCGGCGCCCTGCAAGAAGACGACGTTCAGCCATCGCTCGGTCCTTTCCGTCGGCATCCACGCGATGTGTCCCGAGTTTTGTGATGCGAGGTCGGTCGCGCTCTCGGCGGCGTCGAGGAGCTCACGAGCGCGCACAAGCGCCCATGCCGCGCCGTCCGCGTCCTGTGCGCCGATCGAGGCGTCGCCGTCGTCCGTGCGAGCGCGGCCTCGGTGCTGCATATGCGCGTGGGCGAGCTGATCGGTGACCTGCACGAGCGATCGGAGGGAGCCGAGGAGTTCCCCGATCAGAGGGTAGAGGTCGGCAGGGTCGTCGAGGGCGATGGTCGCCTGGGCAAGATGCCTCATCTCATTCGACGCCGTGGCGGCAACATGACGAGGCGATTCGTCAGCGCTCATGGCTTGCTCCAATCACTCGTAGGGATGTCGACTCACGTGGGCCGACAGAGGGGGAGTGCGGCAGCCCCGAATGCTTGCGCCTGCTGGCCGACGAGCCGACGTGTCTCGCAGGAGGCTTGGATCGCGGCCTGTTCGACGGTCGCGACAGCTACGTCGAGTTCCGCTTGTGTGGGGGCGGAGATGCTGATCAGCCCGATCGTGCGAAGGACGCCGTGGCCGGCCGTGAGGTCGGCCTCCTGCTGTAGCGCGTCTTCGTACTCGGCGGTGGCAGCAGCATCCTCGATCTGCCCGATGCGACGACGCTGGTGGGCGTCGCTGATCAGCTCCGTCTTCTTGCGGCGTATGTCTCGCGCGGCGTGATCGGATCTCACCGGAATGTAGTGCAGTGACATTGTGCGCAGCACACCGTTGGAGAGCACGAGTGGGGAAAGGAATCCGGGGAAGACCTGCGATCGCGGCCATTCGCTGATCCACAGCACGACATGATGCGCGCTGTCGCTGCGCAACCCATCCCAGGTCTCCGTAACGGCGACCGGTCCGGCGTCGGCAAGCGCCGTTCCGATGGAAGGATGCCGCTCGAGACCAAGACTCGCCGCGGGGTCATACGCCGACCTCAGAACTGTGGCGAGCTCGGCCGGACCGTGCCAGTCGCCTACGGCGAGGTCAGCCGCTCGAAGCGCGGACACGATGGCGGCCATCTCCTGTCGGAGCACGCTCGCCGATCCGCGCATTCCTCCACCGCCCGCTCGGATCTGTCGTCCGGCGGCATGCAGATCCAGGGCGATGCTGACCGTGGTGGCGTGTCGCTCACCGGCGGGACCTGCGCGCGCGATCAGCTCCCGATAGGTCGCGGCGGCCCAACTGCCGTCGTCGACGCCGTGGTGATCCCACCACTCGTCGAGTCCTGTGCCTGAGTCGAGGAGGGTTCGTTCGCAAACCTGCACTCGTGAGATGCGGCCAGATCGACAGGCTCCCGCGAGCACGCGGCCCCATCCCGCGACGCGGCGGTGCTGCTCCGCGGGATCGAGCAGCACGAACGCGGGATGGGAGATCCCGAGAACCGCCGTCAGTGTCTGCGCATGAGGGTCATGGATCATCACGGCACCCGACTCGACGTCGACCCACTCGCGGAGGCGTGCCGCATCTCCGGGGAGTGCCAGAGTACCGGCGGGGCGTGGACGCTCGATCCGCTTGCGGTAGGTGAGCTGTCCGGACAACACGCGCCGTGACCACTGGAGGAGCACGGGCGTCCACTCGACGATCTTCCGGCCACCGACGCCGACGCTCGCGACAAGGATCGTCGAGAGCCAGATCGGCGCTGTCCACGCGACGGCTTCAGCCCCGGACGAATAGAGCGCGACGACGATCGTCAGGAGCCCGATCGAAACGGCGATGAGCTGCGGAAGAGAGAGGCCGAGCAGAATGCCGCGACGCGTGAGTCGCGAGAACTGCACGGGCACCGGCTGGAAGGCCGAGCTCGATTCCGGTCGAGTCATGGTCGTGTCTCTCCCTGTCGTGGCGGGACCCGCAACGGCGGCCGCGGTGCGGAGCTGTGATGTCCGGGAGTCGCTACGCCCACAGATGCCTCACGCACGCGGCCGACCGCGCGCGGGCTGGACGACGCAGAGCCGCCGGTGGACTGGGTCTGAGCATCCGCTGCCCCGGCGATGGCGCCACCGGCCTTCGGTCCCGCTGTCGCGGCGCCGTGAACCACAGCGGCGCCGGCCGCAATCCCGGCTCCCACTGCACCTGCTGATGAAGCTCCTGTCGCAGCAGTACCGCCACCACCAGTCGCTGCACCGGTTGAGGTGCCCGCCCCGCGCTGTCCGGTCGCACCGAGGATCTTCGCCGCATTACCGGCCATCGGTCCTGTGGGCACCGGGACTGGTCGGTTGAGCGAGGACTTGGCCTCCTGCTCGCTCGACATCGCGTGGTACATGTCGAAGCCGACGAAGCTGAGGAACTTGTAGGTGATGTATGGCGCGAAAGCAGCGATGAACATCAGCACGATTCCGGCGATGGGGTCGCTGATCGAGGCGAGGTCGGCGTCGATGGGCGCCGCGACTTGGGCCACCGCGACCAGGAAGATGACGACGAGCACAAGCTTGGACAGGATCAGCGCGACGACGAATGCTGTCCACTTGCCGAGCCATCCCTTTGTCGCATCCCACGCCGAGCCGGCCAGCGCGATCGGGCCGAACACGATCGCGACGAGCAGGAGCGCTTTGCGAATGAGGAGTGAGAACCAGACGATCGCGGCGGCGCTGATCGCCAGTCCGGCCAGAAAGATCGTGACGATCGCACCCACGCCGGGCGTAGTGATGTTGATCGTGGCAAGGCCCGCGACGAGCAGCGCGATCCGGTCCCCGATGCCGGCCATCGTGTTTCCGGTCGCCTGAACGATGCCGATCGCGAGCTGGTCTGTAATCTCGAGCAGCAGGGCGGTGAGTGAGATCACGACGAAGGATCCGAGGATCGACTTGCCCAGTCCCAGTGCCGCTCGCGAGAGAGCGCCGGGGTCGCGTCGCACGAGCCCCGTGATGAGCTGGAAGCAGAAGAAGACGAGCGTGACGAAGACGGCGACACCGAACAGCACGTTGAACACGTCGACGTACCCCGGCGCCCTGACGTCGACCAGCGTCGTGCTGTCGAAGGCGCTCCACACCGCCTCGAACAGCCAGGCGGCGGCCGAGCCCATCGCGTAGGCGAGCCAGTCGAACGGTGCGGCGATGAGCGTTGCCGTGCCCTCCCCGACGGCATCGCACACGGTGGCGATGACCGGCACCTCGCACACGCTCATGGGGTGGCCTGGGATTTCGTGTCGCCGGTCAGACGGTCTGGCCGACGCCCCAGAAGAAGTTGATCAGCGTGACCGCGGCGCCGCAGATGATCGCAGCCCCGCAGGAGACGAGAACTCCGAGCTTGCCCCGTGACGCGAGGTGCGGGTTCGAAGAGTTCGCGCCGAAGCCCCAGACGATCGCGGAGACGATCAAGGCAAGAACGCTGAGAATTAGTCCGATCGTCATGACCGCGCCGACGATGACGCGGAGCTGCTCGATGCCAGGAAGACCTGTGGCGTTCGGGTCGATGTCGATCACGGGATGCTCCTCGTTCGCCGGAATGGTTCGAAGGGAAGGAGCGCCAGGGCTCCCTGGCCCCCTGCCCACCGGACTAGAGGTCTGCGCCGATGCCGAGGAGGAAGTTCACGAAAGCGACGCCGGCACCCGCGAGTGCGGCTGTACCGCAGGCCAGCCAGACGCCGAGTCGCGCCCGCGCTGCGGTCTGGTAGTGCCCGTTGCCTGCGGCCAGGGCCCAGGTGGTGGCGCAGACGATGAGCATGAGGACGGAAGTGATGAGCGCGAACATCATCAGCGCGCCCACGATGTCACGAAGCTGGTCGGCGCCCCCGACGGCGCCGAAGTCAGGGAAAACGTTGGTGCTCATGATGCGGTCGCGATGCAGTCGGCCGGTACGAGTGCCCCGCCCTCGAGTCCCGCTGCCTCGTGCTCCGCCAGCCATTCGATGGCGTTCACAGGTGGGTGCGAGGGCCCGCCCGGATGGATCTCGAGGTGCAGGTGGGTGCCGGACGATCGACCGGAGGATCCGACGTCGCCGATGTGCTGTCCGGCTGTCACGGTGCTACCCGCCGCGACGTGGATGCCGGCATCCCACATATGCGCGTAGTAGGAAGCGACACGCTCGCCGTCGACCGTGTGCTCGATGATGATCAGGTTGCCGTAGCCGCCCCGAGGGCCCGCGAAGGTGACGACGCCGTCGGCGACCGCAAGGATTGGGGTCCCACCCGCAGCTGCGAGGTCGCTGCCCTCGTGAAACTTCTGCTTGCCCGTGAAGGGATCGGTGCGCCAGCCGAAGCTCGAGGTGTCCGTGTAGGTGCCGGCCGGGAGTGGGAACACGATTCGCGTCGTCTCGGGGACTCGGACGTCACCGTTGCCGCTCGATCTCGGCGGCGACGAGGTGAGGGCGTTGAGGATGGCCTCGGCGACGGGCTGGTAGCTCTGGTACCGGTCGGGGTACGCGCTGACTTCGACCGATTGCGCGGCGACACCCGGGTCGAGCGACTGCCAGCCGGCGACATCCAAGAGTCCTCGGGGTGAGCCGGCATTCGGCCCGGTCGGACCGCCGTAGAACGCTTGTGCTTGGTAGGACGCGCCCATCAGTTCCCCAACGGAGCCCCAGCCCGCCTCCGGTCGCATCTGAAACAGGCCGAGGGAGTCGTGATCCGAACCGTCGCCGTCATTGGGGTAACTTGCCGACTCCGGGTAGGCGGTCGTGTTCGACAGCATCCGAAGTGTCGACTCAGTCAGAGCCGCCATCAGGGCAATGAGCACTCCCGGTCGGCCGACGCCGACCGTTTGGGCGCCCACCGTGATGAGAGTGGCTGCGTGTGCGAGCTGCGGCCTGTGGAGAGTGATCGCGTGGCCGTCGCGCGTTCGAGCGGTCAATGATTCGGGGATCGGGCCGACGAGAAGGCTGCTGACGGAGCACGATGCGACGGCCGGGCTGAGCAGGGTCGCGACAGTGATCAGCCCGACCGAGGGGATTGTCAGGACGAGGACAAGCAGAATGCCGAGCAGCTTCGCCATCGCGTCACTCGAGTGGCTCGTTCAGTCGCGAAAGGCGGAGCAGCCGACAATCCTGTTCCCTCGGGCAGGCGATGAAGACTGTGAGAGCGACGTCGCTGGAGGTGGCGATCGGCTCGCCGTCCCAGATGCCGTCGCGATGCCGCACGCCGGTGATCGTGTATGCAGTCGCACCGGGTGGGAGCTGACCGGGTGCTGCCTGCGCCACGGCCGTCGCCCATGTCGCGGGAACGTTTGCGGAGTCGATCGCGAGCCATTGACGCGTCCCGTAGGCCTTGAGCTGCTCCCATTGCTCGATCGTCGGCGAGTAGCCGCGGATGTCCGATGCGAGTCCCGCGGCCTCCTCCGGGTCTCCGACATCGATGAGCGGCTGTGCCCACTCCGAGGGTCCGGCGGAACCGCGCGTGTCCCATCGGAACAACGCGATCGCTGCTGCGCGCCCGAACACCTCTGAGTCCGCCGACGCTGTCAGTGGCCGTGGGTGGGCGACGGGTGAAGTAGGAGGCGCGACTGTCGCGCTGACCGTGGGCGCCGGTCGCGATTGAGTGGATGCTGGGCCGCGAAGAAGCCCGTACACGCCGACGACGATCAGCAGGACGAGGATGCCGGCACCCGCGAGCACTGTCGCGATGAGGATCCGACGGCGGCGCTGAGCGTGCATTGGGGTATCCCGTCGAGTCGAGTTCGGAGGAGTCGACGGAGAGGTGCGCGCTGGCTGCCTCAGCGCCGGATTCAGCTGGCGCGTTGCGAGGTCGCCGAGCTGTCGCCGCGCAGCTCGCGGACTCGATCGGCGAAACTCAGACTGCCCTCGAGTGTTGCCTCGAAGCGGCTCCACTCGTCTTGCGTGAGCCCGCTCGCGATGACCGACGGATCGAACCGCTCCCACCAGTTCGCGAGGTCGTCCCATGTGTAAACGAAGCGCTTGAGCTCAGCGGATGACATCCTCTGAGGCGGAGTCGTCGAAGGATTCGCCGCCTTGGATCGGGCCAGAGCCCTGACGGCGACCTGCTTCGGGTCCTCACCCCAGGACGGCTCCTCGCCTGCTCGGATCCTCGCCGCGGCCTCGACGGCGGCGCTCCGATCCTCCGCAGACTTGTTGACCGACTCGGCAACTGCGTCGAGTTCCGTCAGCACTTGGTCGCCGCTCACCCTGCGGAAGGCGGGGAGAACCGGGGCACCCTTTTCCACCGCGTCGAGTTCGGCCCGTGCATGGTGGCGGACTTCAGCCGAAAGTGACTCATCCGCGGCGATGTCCTGCAGTCGGCCGATGCGCTCGAGTGTCGTAAACGACCGCCGCCCAGTGACGAGAAGCGCGGCCTGGGTTCGGGTGTCTCCGTCGTTCCGCTTCGACGGTGCCGTTACTGTAACGGCGCCGTCCGAGCCGCCCCCGGTGGCTACGGCACCGAAGCGCGATGCGAGCTGTCGGCGCGCAGCATCCTCCGCGAGAAGCGTCTTGCACTCGCGATACAGCGTGGCGGCCTCGGTAGGTGAGAGCGGCTTGTGCAGCGCGTTCTCGTCCTGCTCGGCGAGCACTTGCGTGAGACGGTCTGAGATGCCGGCACGCACCCACACGCTGACCTTCCGGACCCCGAGTTGCCGCAGCGCGGCGAGTCGACGCGCACCGCAGACGAGGACGCCTTCGGGCGTGACCGTGATGGGCTGCAGCAAGCCTTGGTGCTCAATCGATGCAGCCAGCGCGTCGATGTCGCCAAGGTCAGCGCGGTGCCTGGATCCGACGCGGATGGAGTCGACGGACCGCTCGAGCTCGATGTGGCCTTGCTGCTTCATGGTCGTTGGAAGGGCACGTTCTCAAGGAGGGCTCTTAGGAGACGATCGTCGTGGAGCAACGACTCGAGCGACTCGCCGACGAGGAGTCGGAGGAGGATGCCGCGTCCCGCGGCCGTGTGCTCCTGGGCGGGGTCGGGGCATCCCAGCAGGACACTGAGCATCGCCCGCCACGCTGTCTGGGGGAGGTCGAGGAGGGCTCGAGCGGCGTGATCGCGGCGAAGCTGTTCGAAGGCGGCTGGTCGGGAGGGCGCGTCGGCAAGCCGGGAGCACACGTACTCGACTCCTGACCGAGCGGTGTCGGCCGGCCAACCGACTAGTGCGAACAGGGCGATCGAGTCCTCCACCGCGGATTCGACGGCTGCGGATTGTTCCGATGCTTCGGGGTCCGGGGGTTGGACGCGGAACGCGGGGTGATAGTCGACCAGTGCGTTCTCGCGGTCGCTGAATCGCTCGGCGTCGTGGAAGACGGAGTAGCGAGGCCTCCGCGCTTGATGGACCGAACAGAGGAGACCGCGCGCTCGCTCCTCAGCGATGCATGTGACCTGCACGGCGCGGGTCACGATCGCCCATGGGTCGTCGGCGCGGCGGACCGAGGCTGCCCGCATCGCTTCGAACGTTGCCGTCGCGGCCTCCCACGGATCCATTCCGTGCTTGCGTGCGAGTGCCGCGAACCGCTTTGCCGCGTAGCTCATCAGGTCGGCGACCTCCCGATCCGATTGCCATGCCGCGGACTCGGTAGTGCTCATGCGGTCGAGCAGATCGCGAAGACCTTCCGAGTCTTTGAACGTGATCCCTCTGGCGCGGCTCGCTTCGGACATCGTGACACCTCCTGGTTGGTAGGTGCGCGGGTCGTCCTCGGCCGTGGCGGCGGACGCGATTCTCGGGTTCGCAGGCACCTCCGATCAACTCCGTCCGAGCGCGTCGTGACTGGCCCGCGCTCGGCTCCGCCCGAATACATCGAGCGGAGGCAACGCGGAGCGGCGATCCCTGATGGCTTGGCGGGTCGCGTCGACGGGATGCCGCAGGCGGCGAGCGAGCTCGGCCTCGAAGTCGATCCCGCGTCCCGCAATACGCCCGGTTCCCGAGCTGATGAGGTCTGAGACGCGGACCCACGTCACGCCATGCTCGGGAGCGAGGTTCGCTCGGAGCACGCGCTCGGAGGCGGCGCGCTGGACGTGCGCGCGGTGCGCGGCGTGGCCCTCATCTACCAACTCGGGGGCCTCGCCCTCCGTCATGGGCCTGAGAGCCCCCTCCTCCCGGCTCTGTGGTGTCTCGTACATCGCTCAACTCCTCTCTGTCAGTTCGTGCTGATGTCCGGCCACGCGGTCCTGCAGCCATCTGCCGACGGTCGACGGATGAACCCCGAGGCGCTGAGCGATCGCACGGTTCGACCATCCGGAGGCGCGGAGTTCTGCCGCGTCGTCTGGCCCTGCCTTGCCGACAGCGCTCGGCGGTCCGTCGATGAGGGGTAGGGGGCGGTCTGCGTCGGTGACGACCGTCAATCGCAGCTCGGGTTCGAGCATCTGCTCGGCCGAAGGCGATCTGGAGGCGTGACGAGTCAGGACCGAGGTGAGATGGGTGATGGCGAGAAGCACAAGGGGTGGGACGGCCGCGACGGCCGCAGCCAGGACGAGCGGCCCATCGGACGTTGCCGTCACGACAGCGTGGAGCGCATTGCCGGTGACCGAGATGAGCGCGCCTGCGAAGAGCAGCATCCAGGGGTACCACGCCGCTCGTGTCCCCGCGAGGACGACGACCGCGACCGTCGCGACGACGATGATTCCGTCAACGATGAGAGGCCACGCCCACGCCTGGTCGGCGCCCAGACCCGAGCGGCGTGCGAGGTCTGCGAGCGACGTGAATGACAGCCAGAAGGCTCCCGCCGCGATGAAGACGGTGCCGACGACAGCGGTCAGCATTGCCAACCGGATGCCGCCTCTCGCCGAGTTCACGGGAGGCTCCGTGTCGCACTCGACAGCTGTCGCCCGGGTGGGGCGCCGTTGACCGTGGTCCCACCCGTGGTCGCCCGGCCTGCGTGCGTATGCCGGCAAGCGGAGTAGATCGTGCGCTCTATCTCATTCGCTTCCAGCCCGATGCGGGCGGCGGCCGGCCCGAGAACCTCCACGATCGCGTCCGCGATTACGCCGGCCTCGCTCAGCCGGCAGGCCGCCCAGAACAGACCGTGGTTGCGCTCGCCCTCACGCAGACGGGACACCCAACGCGAAAGCACTTCGCCGTTCATCGAATCTGTCTGCGCGCGCGCGTCTCGGATGGGTCGCGGGTCCAGGAAGTCGCGGAGAGCGGCAGCATCGATGGACCTCGCCTCCGAAGAAGACAACGAGAAGGGACTGTATGACTTCGTGCCGCCAGACGTGAGGGCCGAGGAGGGAGGGACGACGACGTATCCGCCCTCGCCGCGAAAATCGATGTGCGAGCGGGCTGCCTGCCAGCATCGCTGAGGACCCGCCGCCGGAAAGTAGATATGAAGACCGCCCGACGGCGTTCGAACACGTGCGAGTTCGCCGTCGAGGAGGCCCTGATCCACGGCGAGGTGGAGCATGGGGAACCCCGTTCCATCGGCTTTGACATCCACATCGACGACGTCGATGCCGGACGTGCGACCCGTTGGCATCCCGATGTTGGCGTGCGGCGAGCGACGCCACCATGCGCTGACCTGTTCGAGGTCGCGTGTGGCGTCGAGGAACCCAGCGCCCGTCAACGGCCGTTTCCCTTGAGGTTCGCACGGGAAGACCGGAACCCCCGCCGCCGCGAACTGGAGTGCGGCTTCGCTCGTGTCCAGGCGGCCGACTCGCAGCAGGACATCGGCGATGCTCATGAAATGCTCCGCGCCGGGATGGGCTCGGCGATCCGCGGCGGCGTGGACGAAGTCGGCTTTCGCAGCGGTTCTCGCGCAGCCGCGGGACGATCCAGGCCGGGCGGGTCTCCTGCGCCGACCTGGTCTGTGGGGAGCGCGTCGAGGATCGCGACGGCAGTGCGCCGAACACGCTCACCCGTTTGCTGCACCACCGCAACGGCATCCGAATCCGGAACGGCAGTTGCCCATCCGGCGACATAGGGGATTGTGTAGTCCCTCGTGTCCATGCCATGAGCCGAGGCGACCATCAGTGCTATGGACTCGGCCTCGACCTCCCCGATGCCGCGGTGCGCGAGCGCTTCGTGGTCCGGCCCGTGCAGCCGGATGTGGGCGAGTTCGTGAGCCAGCGTCTTCGTGCGCGCAGCGGCATCCATGTCCTCGCGAATCGTCACGTTCCGCCTCGAGAAGTCGGTCCGCCCGTTCGCACCATCGATGGATGTCGCATCGGCCACCAACGACAGGCTGAAGTCCTCTGCATCGATCAGCGTGGCAAGCCCATCCCAAAGCCCGGGTGGCGCGTCGCCGCGTAGAAGTTGGGGATGCGGGAGCACGGCGATGGCCGCGCCGGTCGTCTGCGCGATGTCCCATACATACGCCGTCCGGGCGCCAGTGATGCCCGCGCGCACGGCTTCGCCTGCCCGCGGACGCTCCCGCGGTGCGAGGCGGCGCCACGACGAGGCATCCAGGGGAGTGGTGGTCGCGAACCGCGCCGTGCGGGGCGCGAAGATCATGTAGCCGTGCTGACCGGCCACAACGCTACGGCCCAACTTCTCCCATTGCCTGAAGCCGGCGACGTAGGTCGGCATCGGTTCGGCGACTGTGCCGGCCTCGAACGCCGCGGTGTGCTGAGCCCAGATGAGGAGTGTGTTGTTGAAGGAGCGCGAGCGGAAGTGGGCTGCGAACTCAAGCGCTCGCTTCCAATCGTCGCTCTCGATCAACGCCTCCACAGAACGGACGAGTCGATCGTGCAGCTCGTTCAACTTCGATTCCGAGTCGGGCCTTGTCATCTGGTCGGACACGACGATCACCTCTCCTGAGTGGCGGCGCGCTGCTTCTGTGCGCGTCCATGACACTGAGGTGCTCCATCGGGAGCAGATGAGGCACTTCGCGAGACCGCACCGCGTGCGCGGGGTCATCTGAATGCGAGAGTGCAAGCTCGAGGCGCTCGGAGGTCTTCGCTCCGAGCGGTGGGCGAAGCTCGACGGGCGTCAACCTGCCGTCGAGTCGTGCCTTGATTCTGTCTTGTCGTCACCTCCATTGAGCATGCTCAACATGAACTGACTCTGGTCTAGCACCAAGTTTGAGCATGCGCAACCCTTGCTTTGAGCATGCGCAACGGATAGCTTGAGCATGCCCAAATCGATGGATGCCATGCGGATATCAGCGACGATGCCTTGCCTTACCCGAGGGCGAAGGGTGGTCCAGTGGAATGACGGAAGACGACAACAAGGCGGCCGCCGAGGATCTGGCGAAGCGCCTCAGGCTCTTGCTCGATGTGTCCATCGCCGAGTCAGGTGCGGAGCCGACCTACGCGCAGATCGCTGCATTCCTCGAAGCTCGAGGGGCAAGCCTGTCGCGGTCGCGATGGACGTATATGGTCAACGGCCACCGGTACGTCAGAGATCCCGTCATCGTCGACGGGCTGGCCGCATTCTTCGACGTGGACGCGCCATTCCTCCTCGGCGAGGAGGGCGCGCCAACACCCGAGAAGGTGAATGCCCAATTGGACCTGATCCGCTCGATGCGCGCGGCACGGGTCAAGTCGTACGCCGCGCGAACGCTGGGGGACGTCTCGCCGAAGGCACTTCAAGCGATCAGCAAGTTCCTGGATGAGGAAATGACACAAACCTGAGCAGTGCCCACGCCGGTCCTCGCCGACCACCCGTGCGCACGCTCCCGGAAGGGAGTGAGACACGTGAACATCGAACAGACCGTGTCGACGGCCGTCGAAGACCTCGCGCTCGGGAGCGCTTTCACTTTCGACGAACTGGTCAGCGTCCTCCAGAAGCGCCGGCAGCGAACACTTCGAATCGTCGAGCTCGCCGACCTCGGTGAACACGACGGGATCTGCGCCCTGTGGCTGATCACGGATTCGGAGGATCTCGTCCTCCACGCACATAGCGACTCGATCCTTCACCGGCAGCAGTTCGTGCTGCACGAGTTCGCGCACATGATCCTCGGCCACGGCGACGACGACGATTGCTCGGTCGACGACTTCCTGCTTCCCGACATCCCGCCGCACACGCGTCGCCGCCTCCTCGCCCGGCAGGACCTGGACTGCGACAGTGAAGTCGCAGCGGAGTCGCTCGCCGACCATCTGGCCGCCGCGATCAGAGGTTCGGCGTTTGCAGAGTCTCGCTACCTGGAGATCTTCGGATGATTCAGGCCGTCATCGCGTCGCTGATGTGGGTACTCGTCATCAGTCTGCTGATCCTGCGCCGCCGAAGGGCGGAGCGCAGCATCACGTACGCTGCGATCACGATCGCGATCGCCATGACGCTCAGCGTCGATGCAGTGTATGCGCCTGTGGATGCGCTTCTGGGCGGCTCGAACCTCGGGACGTTGATCGCTGACGCCGCACTGATGATCGGCGTCTTCTTCCTCGGTCGTGGCATCACGAAGGCGGCCGAGTACCGTCCGCTACCTGTTCGTATCGCCCTCGGACCGGCCACGCTTGTCGTTGCACTCGCCGGCCTGGTGACCGCCTTCCTCCTGATCGACACGGGCTCTACGACGACGAACTTCATGCTGGACCTCGGGGAACAACCGGCAGCGGCGGCCTACTCCATCATTCAATTCACCTACTACGGCGTCGTGGTCGCGGCCATGGCGACGGTCGCGATCCGTCAATTCCGGCTCCGCACTGGTGTGCAGCGAATTCCGGCCGGATCGCTCATCATTGGCGCCGTGCTCGGCGTCTCGCTCAGCGTGGTTGTGATCGTCATGGACATCGCGCATCTCACCGGAAATCTGCAGCTGATGGTTGCAGCAGGCAGCCTGTACGGTCCGCTCTTCCTCCTCACCTTCGTCTTCCTCTGTATCGGCCTCGCGGGTCAGCCCGCCCTTCGCTACATCGGCGAGCGAAGGAGGCTGACGCGAACGCAGAGCTTTGTCGAGCAGCTCACGCCGCTGTGGGATGCCGCGACTCGAGTCCGACCCGGACTCAGCCAGCGCGACGCCACTGCCATTCGACTTGAGGATCCCGAGACAGTGCTCCATCGCGAGGTGGTGGAGATTCGAGACGCGATGATCGACCCACGCGTCGAGTTCGATCCGACCAACGAAGACCGTCACCTGCTGGAACGAGCTGAGGCCCATCTGCTTGGCTCAGATATGCGATGAGCCTGGTTCGTCGCCGACAACAGAACGGGCATGGGAGTGCGCACACCGAGAACGCTGGGATGGATGCTCAGTGCTGCCGCAGCCTCGGCGCTCGGCGTCGGCGCGGTCATAGCCCGTCGGCTGACGGCTCCACCCGCGCCCCGAACCTTCAATCTTTCGATCCGGGATGTCGAGAGGGATGAAGGCGCAGTCGTGGTCGTGCTCGACCAGACGCGGCAGACGATCGCCCGCGGCTCGTACACCCTCCTGTTCGAAGGAGGCGGATGGGCGCAACTCTCTGAGGATGTCGAGCAGCGAGGGCCCAGCCTGGTTGCGCGTCGAGCGACGAAGCTCTCCGCCGGTCTCCTACCGGCGATCGGTGATCGAGTCTCGTGGAGCGGCATCTACTTCACGACGCCAGCTGAGGCTGGTCTCGACGCCGCAGACGTGCAGTTTCCGACTCCCGCAGGCACCGCCCCTGCCTGGCTGATCAAGGGCGACGATCCGGAGACCTGGGCAATTCACATCCACGGACTCGGCAGTCCACGTTCCGGGCCGTTGCGCGGAGCACAAGTCGCCGCTGCGCTCGGCTACACCTCACTCGTGGTGACCTTTCGGAATGACGGCGACGGACCCTGGGCAGGTACGGGACGCTCCACCCTCGGAGCCACCGAGGTCGACGACGTCGCCGCAGCCGTGCAATTCGCCATCGCTAATGGCGCGCAACGCATTGTGCTCTTCGGATGGTCGATGGGCGCGGCGATTGCGCTGCAGCTCGCCGCTGACCCCCGCTACTCGCCGCGTATCAGCGCACTCGTCCTTGAGTCTCCGGTCCTCGACTGGATCGAAACAATCAAGGCGAACTGTGCTCGGGCCGGCATCCCCGCCGCTTTCGGATTGCTTGCAGTGCCGTGGCTCGCGTTCGGTCCGCTCGCCCGGCAGGTCGGGCTCCCCAGACCCATCTCGTTGCGTTCGCTCAACTGGAACACTCGCGCGCACGAACTCGAGACACCGACATTGATCCTTCACGGTACACGGGACGACTCGGCACCGATCGGCCCTTCGCGGGTACTCGCAGGGCTCCGCGGAGACATCGTTGAGCTCGAGGAATTCGATGCTGGCCACACGATGACGTGGAATTCCGATCCCGCGCGGTGGGAGAGTCTGGTCACCAGTTGGCTGAGAGCGAGATGAGCTGAACGCCTCGCGTGGAGGATGCGACGTGGCGCGACACCGCGACGTACGACTGTTCCCAGCCGTGCGGCGCTGTCCACCTCCCGCCCGCCACGCGTTGACCCTCGACCCTTGACCGCGGCGCGCGCACTCGCTGCCGAGGTTGCGAGTGGTCGCGCTAGATCAGCGTCGGGGCGTCGGGCAGTGGCTCGATTGAACGTAGCGTGTACACCTGGCGACGACGCGCGTTCGCTCCCTTGCCGACGATCGTCACCACGTCGAACTCGGCTCGCACTCGCTGATTCGCTGCATCGTGCTGCACCGCCTGCTCCATGAGTTCCGGGCTGGGCACCGCTGCTTCGATCGCAGCCCTGCCGTCAGGGGTGAACCACAGTGCACCGATCGAGCGCCGCGTGCCGTCGATCGCTCCCGAGAGCGTCGTCGACGTGCTGCTCTCCTGATGCTCGTCGAGCACGCGCAAAAGTGCCTTGGCCCCCAGCGCGCCGACATGCACGGGCTGGAAGCCGTGCACCGATCTCAACTCGCCCACGATGTCCCAGTCCTGCGCGTCGATCGCCTTGGCTGCACGCTTCAGCCCAGCGTGTGCTTTCTGCGGCAGATCGGCAGCGAGGCCCGACAGAACGTCATCGGTCACCTTCGCGCCCTCCTGCTGCGCCCGCGATAGCAGCACGGCAATCGCGTCGAGCGACGTCGAGTCGACTGACGGTGTGCGCGTGTTCTGCGCGGTGCGCCCGGTCGCCTCTTCCGGCGTCGCAGCCTTCAAGACGACGCGAACCGAACCGGGGCTGGGGGCGAGGATACGCAGCGTTGAGGAGCGTCGCTGACGCCCGAGCATGTGCTTCGCAACTTCCTTCGTCGCATCAGCGATACCGCGAACCAACTGGGCGAACGACTCTGCATTCGCTTCGTGGTGATGCACCGTCTCGCCGTCGAGATGCAGATCGAGTTCGGACTGCGCACGGTTCGTGAGTTCGAAGAGCAGAGGCGTCAACTCGTCGTGCTCAAATGCGAACGCTTGCAGGGAGCGGCGGGTCGCGCGGCTCGCGAAGTCGTCGCCTTCGGCCTCGTACCAAGCGTCACGGAAGGAGGCGATCTCCGCTGCGTTCAGGGTCACGGTCGCACCTCCAAGAACCCCTTGACCTTGTTCGGAACCGGCACCCGGTTCTCGTCGAGTACCGTCTTCCAATCGTTGATCCATCCCACAGTGCTGTCTACGTCGCCCCGCGCAAACAGGAACGCGTCGACCATGCCCGACATCGGTTGCACCTTGCCGGTCGCTGTCCTCTCGGTCAGCAGATTCATGATGCGGTCCTGCACGTCGGCGGGCAGCGCGTTCACGTCGCTCGTCTTCGCCATGACTGTAACGTCGACGTCGGACGGTGCCGCCCATGGCTTGTGCGTGACGAAGCCGCCGTCGATCCAGAACCGCGCGCCCCCAAGATGGGGCGAGACGATCGAGTACCAGACCTTGAACGCGTCGAAGACGATGCGTCGCTGATCGCTGAATGGCGCGCCGGTGACGAAGCGTTCTTCGATCTCGTCGAGCGTAGTGATGTGAATGCCGTCCGGGAGGCACCAGTCCCCGTCTTCGAAGGCCGGGATCACGCGTCGTTCCCCATGCGCGCGAGTTTATCCAGTCGAACGCGCCGCCTGACGCAGGTAAAGGCCCGCTCCTTGTCTGGCCCATCCGAGAGAGCTCGTCGACCTCCAGGCGCCATTCCTGACCATGAAGTCCCTGCTCAACAGCTGTCACGCCTCTTGCAGATCGAGGGCAAACCGGCTTTATCGCAGCAGATGTCACATCTGATGGGGGTGAAGGGCACGACGTTGTGGGAACGGATCCCGTCGATGCCTTGAGTTACCTGGCTGCCGATCCTATTGTTGCGTTAGAAGTTACATCGTGATGTTCTATGCAACGGATGAGGGCGCATGGCGGGGGAGTTTCCAGGGGCGGCGCCGTTGATGCTGGTGCCCGGCGTGGTGCACCTGAACGAGCCCGCCGCGGTGTTCGAGGCGATGGTCGGCGGCTGGGGGCGACAGCAGAGGTCGCGTCAATTAGGGAGCGGCACGATCGCGGATCGGGAGCGATTGATCCGCCGGTTCCAGGAGTTCACGGAGTCGTATCCGTGGGAGTGGACGCCTGCGGATCTGGAGGATTTCACGGTGTCGTTGACTTCGGGTCCGACGCGGTTCGCGGTGTCGACGGTGCGCGGCTATCACTTGACGTTGCGGATGTTTTTCGACTACCTCACGGACTCCCGCTATGAGTGGCCGACGCAATGTCATGACCGGTTCGGGACGGTCCCTGCGCAGATCTGCAACGAGTGGAACACCGTCGCGCATCTGAACGAGTACGAGGGCCGGCCGCAGCGGCGCCCGTTGACCTATCGGGAACTCGAGGCGCTGTTCGACTGGCTCGACGACCGCGTGGAGACGATCGCCCGTTCCGGTCGGAAGGGTGCATTGGCGGCGTTGCGCGATGCAACCATGATCAAGACCACGTACGCGTTCGGGTTGCGCCGCAACGAGCTGGTGCGGCTGGACGTTGCGGACTTGCGGCCCAATCCGCACGTGCGGATCTGGGGCAGCTACGGCTCGGTGCACGTCCGGTTCGGGAAAGCGATGCGCGGATCGCTGCCGCGCCGGCGCACGGTTCTCGCGGTGCCCGAGTTCGACTGGGCGGTGGCCGGGTTGCAGCAGTGGGTCGCGCAGGCGCTGCCGCTCTACGAGGCCGGCGGGCACCCGGCGCTCTGGCTCACCGAGCGGCGCACCCGGGTGAGCGTGCGCCACGTCGACGAGTTCTTCGCGACAGCGCGCGCTGAGGTCGGGCTGGATGAGCATCTCTCCTTGCATTGCCTGCGCCACTCATACGTGACGCACCTGATCGAGCATGGCTATCCGGAGCGGTTCGTCACGGAGCAGGTCGGGCACACGCACGCCTCGACCACCGCGATCTACACATCGGTATCGAACGACTTCAAGAACAAGGCGCTGCAAGCGGCCCTGGCAAGGGTCTATGGGACGAGCGAGACGGAGTGACGATGAGGACGATCCAGGTGCAGTGGAACCTGCGACAGGTGATGGCCGACCGGGGGATGTTCCAGACCAGCGAACTGGTCCCGCTGCTGGAGGACCGCGGCATCCACCTCACCCGTGAGCACGTCTACCGGCTGGTCACGAAGACCCCGCAGCGGTTGAACACCGAGGTGCTCGTCGCGCTCTGCGACGCACTGGGATGCACCCCGACGGACCTGATCACCCCGGTGGTGGTCGCCACCGCGACTGCCCGCACCGGGACGGCGGGGGAGGGCGGCCCGAAGATCGGTGACCTGCGCCCGGTCCGCGCCCGGATTCGCCGGCCCGACGGCGTCACCGAGTGAGTCCAGCGCCCCGGCGGGCGTGTGCTCGCTGCGGCGCGATGCGCGTGACCGTGACGCTGCCGATCGGGCCGATCTGCGCGAAGTGCCGCTTCGCGATGGCCTACCACCCGGGCATCTGCCCGGAATGCGCGCAGCGCCGCCCGCTCGGATATCACTCGACCGTGAGCAGCGGCTTGGCGGTCTGCGCGTCCTGCGCCGGCGAGGAATCCGTGTTCGCCTGCACGAGTTGCGGCCGCGAAGACCAGCCCTACAGCAACAGGCGATGCGCCGGCTGCGTCCTGGCCAAGCGCCTCACCACCCTGCTCACCGACCCGACCACCAGTCGCATCCACGATCGACTACAGCCGCTCTACGACGAGCTCGCGGGCGCGAAGCGGCCGCAGAGCGTGATCAGCTGGCTTCTGAAACCGCCGGCAACCGGCAATCGCCTGCTCGGGCTGATGGCGCGCGGGGAGATGCCAATCAGCCACGACGCATTCCGCGGGTTCCCGTCAGACCGGTCCCACACCTATCTCCGAGACCTGCTCGCCGGCACCGGCATCCTGCCCGCCTACGACGCCTCCCTGGAAAGGATCGAGCGCTGGCTGGACGACAAGCTCGCACCGCTAGACGCCGAACACGCCGCACTCATCAGCAGATACGCGCGCTGGCACGTCCTGCACCTGCTGAGACAACAATCAGGGGGCGGAGCTCACATCAGCAAAGGGCAAGCCGACGCCGCCCGTTACAAGGTCACCCTCGGGATCCGGCTCGCGAACTGGGCCATCGAGCACGGCACCACGATCGCCACCCTCACGCAACCGCAGCTGGACCTCTACTTCAGCGACCATCCCGGGGGACGCGCCGGGCAATACGGATTCATCAGCTGGCTCCGCCGCACCGGCGCCAACCGGGCCCTCAGGCTGACAGCCCCACCAAGCAGCCTCCCCATCGTCGACGTGTCTGACGAGGAACGCTGGCAACAGGTCGACATCCTGCTCCACGACGACACGATCCGCCCCTACGCCCGAATCGGAGGCCTGTTCACACTGCTGTTCGCGCAGAACCTGATGGACGTCTGCGCCATGACCACCGACCAGATCACCGTCACAGACGACGGCAAAGTGTTGGTGGCTTTCGACACCACGCCCATGGGGATGCCCCCGATCCTCGACACCCTCATCCGGGAGCACGCCACCCGCCGGGTTCCCAGCATCGCCAGCACGAGCCACGGCTGGCTCTTCCCTGGCCGCAATCCTGGCAGGCACCTGGAACGAGAGAACTTCCGCAAAGAGCTCGTCGCTCACGGCATCCACCCGGCCCGATCTCGCCACGCCGCTCTTTTCTCCCTCGCCGGCCTGCTCCCCGCCCCTGTGCTCGCCGACCTCATCGGAATCGCCGACAAGACCGCCACCAAATGGGCGATGCTCGCGGCCCGCGATTGGTCGGACTACATCGCCGCACGCACGCGATAAAGCCCGCGATCAATATCGCGTCGGCCCCGATAGCGCACCTCCTCCGTGAAGAGCGGAGGTGGCGCGGTGACGGTCTCGATGCGGGTGATGAGTGCCGGCGACGGCTACAAGTACCTGCTCCGCACCGTCGCCGCCGGCGACGGAGACCGCTCGCTTTCCACTCCGCTCACGCGCTACTACAGCGCGGAGGGCACCCCGCCGGGCCGATGGATGGGTGCCGGTCTGGGGTCGCTGGCTTCCAGCATCCGCGAGGGAGACACAGTCAGCGAAGCACAGCTGCAACTGCTGATCGGGATGGGACGGCACCCGGTCACCGGCGAGCCCCTGGGTCGCGCGTACCCGCAGTACGGCAGGGAAGGGCAGGCAGGCGGGCCCCGTCAGCGCGCGGTAGCCGGTTACGACTTTACGTTCTCGATCCCGAAGTCAGCGAGCGTGCTGTGGGCAGTTGCCAACGCAGACACGCAGGCGCTCATCGCTGGTGCGCACCATCGCGCCGTTGCACACGTCGTTGCGTACATCGGCCGCGAGGTTGCGATGACTCGCACAGGTGCAAGGGCAGGCGACGGGGCAGTCGCACAGGTCCGAGTGCACGGACTGATCGCGACGGCTTTCGATCACTTCGACAGCCGCGCAGGCGATCCTCACCTGCACACCCACGTCGTCGTGAGCAACAAAGTGCAGACCGCACTCGACGGCAAGTGGCGCTCACTCGATGGCAGGCCCGTGCACGCGGCCGTCGTTGCACTGTCGGAGTTGCACGAGGCGATCTTCAGCGATGAGCTCACGCGCTCGCTCGGGATCGACTGGGAGGCGCGAGACCTCGGCCGTGACCGCAACACGACGTGGGCGATCGTCGGCGTGCCGGAAGAGCTCGTTCACGAGTTCTCCACGCGAGCGCACGCGATCGATGGCGAAACCGATCGCCTCATCGCCGCCTATGTCGCGTCGCACGGACACCGACCAACGGCTGCAACGATCATGAAGTTGCGCGCGCAGGCGACGCTTTCGACACGTCCCGAGAAGCAATTGCACTCGCTGGCCGAGTTGACGGGCGGATGGCGCAACCGTGCGTCGAACGCGCTTGGGCGTGAGGCAACATCGTGGGCGCACGCGCTGGTCGCGGACAGCGCGGGACCGACGCTGATGCGTGCAACGGACCTCTCGCCCCAGCAACTAGCGACCCTCGGCAACAGCGTGATGGTCACCGTCGCCGACAAGCGGACGACGTGGCGCCGCTGGAACCTCGTCGCTGAGGCCGCACGTCAGACCATGCCGATGCGATTCGCGACAGCATCCGATCGCGAAGCGGTGGTCGAGCTCGTCGCCGATGCGGCGGAGAGTGCGTCTCTGCGACTGTCGCCGCCTGAGATCGCGGCAACTCCGCTCGAGTTCCAGCGCGCCGACGGGTCTTCGGTTTTCCGCGCGCGCCGCAGCGCCGTTTTCACGGCCGAGCTTCTTCTCGAGGCCGAGGCGCGGCTGCTCGACCGCTCCCGCGACACTCTCGCACCGCGTATGCCGACCGTGCAGACCCGATCGGCAGGACGCGACCGCATTGCGCTCGGCTCCGACCAGAGGGAGGCGCTCGACCGCATCGTCAGCTCGGGCCGCACCGTCGATCTGCTCGTCGGGGCCGCAGGCACCGGCAAGACCACGGCGATGCGCGCACTGCGCGACGCCTGGGAAGCGTTTTACGGTCGGGGCTCCGTCGTCGGACTCGCACCTTCGGCAGGCGCCGCGCACGTGCTCGCTGAGGAGCTCGGCATCCCGACCGAGAACACCGCCAAGTGGTGGACCAACCACCTGATCCATGGTGACTCCTTCTCTGCCGGGCAGTTGGTGATCGTCGATGAGGCGTCGCTTGCCGGCACGCTCTCGCTGGACCGCGTTTCGCGCTTGGCGGCGGATGCAGGCGCAAAGGTCCTGCTTGTTGGTGACCACGCGCAACTCCAGGCAGTCGACGCAGGCGGCGCATTCGCTCTACTGGTCCACGATCGGGATGACGTGCCTGAGCTGGTCGACGTCCATCGGTTCGTCCACAGCTGGGAGAAGGAGGCATCCGTCCAGTTGCGCGATGGCGATGTCGACGTGATCGATGCCTACGCGGAGCACGGCCGACTTGTCGAGGGCGATTCGGACGCGATGATCGACGCGGCATACGCGCAATGGCGCGACGATGTGCGCCGCGGCAAGTCGAGCGTCCTCGTTGCGGATTCCAACGACGCCGTTGCAGCGCTCAACGTACGCGCTCGCGCCGAGCGGATCCTCGATGGTGAGGTCACCGGACCGGACGAGGTCACACTGCACGCGGGCACCGCGGCGGCGGTCGGTGACATCGTGCTCACGCGGCGCAACGACCGCACCCTGCGCGCGGGACGGACGTGGGTGCGCAATGGGGACAGGTGGAGTGTCGTCGCGCTGCGCCGCGACGGGGGGATACTGGTGCGCCGCACCGGCCGGGCCTGGGGAGCAACGGTGGCACTGCCCGCTGCCTATGCCGCCGAGCACGTCGACCTGGGGTACGCGATCACCGCCCACCGAGCGCAGGGGATCACAACCGACACGGCTCACGTCCTCGTGCGGTCCGGAATGACGCGCGAAAGCCTCTACGTCGCCATGACGCGTGGGCGCGAGGCGAATACCGCCTACGTCGCCGTCGACCGGCCGGAAACTGCGCACGGGGGACCGCACCCCGGCGATCCGATCGATGTGACCGCTCGGACGGTCCTCTACGGTGTGGTTCAGCTCGTCGGCGCAGAGCTCTCTGCCCACGAGACGATAGCGGCCGAGCAGGACCGCTGGGAGTCCATCGCGCAGCTGGGTGCGGAGTACGAGACCATCGCAGCTGCGGCACAGCGTGACCGCTGGGTCGCACTGATCGAGAGGGCGGGGCTGACGAGCGCCGAAGCCTCGGGTGTATTCGACTCGGAAGCCTTCGGTCCGCTCACAGCTGCGCTCCGGCGCGCCGAGGCCGATCACCACGATGTGGACCTGCTCTTCCCCGCGGTTGTGCGGTCACGCGGTTTCGACGGAGCCGGCGACGTCGCGGCAGTCATTCTGTCTCGCCTCGAGAAGACCATCGCGCGCGGGGCCGCCCAGCGTGACATCGGGCGCAGGGCGCCGCGACTGATCGCGGGTCTCATCCCCGAGGCTCTCGGGCCGATGACCACAGAGATGCGTGTCGCACTGGACGAACGGAAGTCGCTCATGGAGCATCGAGCCCAGCGTCTCACTGAGAGCGCACTTGCGGGACGCGACTCGTGGGTCGCCGCACTCGGCGTCGAGCCACACGGATCCGCCCGTGCAGCGTGGATTCGTCAAGCCCGCGTCGTTGCCGCGTATCGCGACAGGTACGCGATTACCGGCCACCGTCCGATCGGCGGCGTTCCGACGAGCAGCGCTCAGGAGCGGGATGCTGTGCGCGCCCGTACTGCGATGGAAGCTGCACGACGTTTGGCCAGTGCCGCATCTGACCAGGCCTCCGGCGCGAGGGGGAGTACTCACAGGATGGCGGCGCCCAGCCGGTAGTCGTCCGTGGTCTTTCCATTGTCGGCCGCCCGTTCTACGCTTTCACCAGGCAACCTCTAATGCGCCGCCGCTCGTTGCGGCGGTATGACGGGCCGTCGGCCAGTCCTTCCAGGTTCTTGTTGCCGAACGCATGGAGGGCAGCCGCATGTTCGGAGCGACCTGGATGCTGAGCATCCGTCTCCGCACCTTTCTTCGTCGGTTCATGCCGAGCAACATTCTTCTCGCTGCGATCTTCACGCGCCGCGGCCTGAAGTGGGGAGTGCCCGCGATGCTCATCGCGGTGATCTACTTCCTCGCAGCCGCGCTCTGCGCGGGACTCGTCGAGCAAGGCGCAGCAGGATGGCTCAACCTGCTGGTGCTTCTGTTCCTGTGGAACGCGCTCAAGTTTGTCGCCGTCGGGCCGGCGAGCCTCGTCTGCCTGCTGCGCGTGAAGATGCGCGAGGCTCAGGTCCGTCGCGTCACTCGCGTCGCCGTGATGAGCGACGGAGTTCAGCTTGAGCGCGTGACGCGGGCGCCGGCGCGCGTTCTGCATTGATTCTCGAGCACGCCGCGTGGGGCGACGTGCGCACCTCTTGCTCGGGCCAGTCTTGTACGCAGACTGGTGTCCGATTCTCGGAGGTGTCGTATGGCGTTGCCCCAGGAGCAGTTCGACGAACTTCTGCAAAGGACGGCGCTCGCGGCCTTGTTTTACTATCCCGAGATCGCCGTGGACGACGGCGACTACAACCTGCAGAACGACATCGAGTACTGCCTGGCGCCAGTGACAGCACTGCACTCCGAGGATCTCGACGAGCTGCGAGCCGCCGTCGGTCGCGTGATCACCAATCCTTCGGCCCATCGCGCCGAACTCATCGAACTCGTCATCGAGCTCGCGCCAGAGCCGACGGGGGAGTAGGCGAGACAGATGGCCGACGCGTCGGACGACGCCTCGCGTCCCGCCGCTCGGAAAGAGCAGCCCGACGATCAGGATGCCGCGAACGAACGCGCTCGCGAGAGCAACCGCCGATACCGGCAGGCTCATCCAGATCGACACGCTGCTTCCGCGCGACGATGGAAAGAGGCGCATCCCGAGCGTGTCCGCGAACTGAACCGCCTGTGGAGGGCCGAGAACCTCGAGCGGTCGAGGGAGCTCAACCGCGAGTCGATGCGCCGAACGGCCGCGCGCAAACGTCAGCTGCTCGACAAACGCCGCCGATCAAACGAGGCATCGAAGCGCTGGAAGGAAGCCCACCCTGATCACGTCCGGGAGTACCACCGCCGCTGGCAGGCCGCCAACCCCGACAAAGTGACGGGGTACCTCGAGCGCTACCGCCGGACACATCGGGAGGAACTGAATAGGCGGGCGACCGCCTGGCGCGACTTGGAACCCGACAAGATGAAAGCGGCGCGAAAGGCCTGGGCCGATCGGAACAAGGAGCGCACCGCTGAGATTCAGCGCAAGCGACGAAACGACCCCGAGAAGTACCGTGCCGACCTCGACAAGAACAACGCTGCCAAGCGACTCGCACACCGGCTCGAGCGAGCGGGCCTGCCGCCCAAGGAGCTGCATCGCACCACAGCAGCTGAGCGCCGCGCAAACGATCGAGCGGCCGCTGCCTACTTCAACGACCCGGTGCTGTCGGAGCGCCTGCGGCAGTTCGCTCGGCTCACGCAGAGCCTGACTGAGCACATGGTGGCGCATGGCGGTCGATTCCGCGCCTTCGCGCACTCCTTCGTGGCCACCCGCTCGCGCATGGGTTTGCCGCCAGTCGACGTCGAG
This sequence comes from Microbacterium sp. SS28, assembly GCF_022761035.1. GTDB lineage: Bacteria > Actinomycetota > Actinomycetes > Actinomycetales > Microbacteriaceae > Microbacterium. Next base: position 224,372 of record NZ_JAKWJP010000001.1, on the reverse strand, counting down.
CAGGTCGTGTGGGCTCGTGCGGTGGAGATCGTGACCGAGCGGATGAAGCGCGTGGACTTGCTGACGAGCCGGGATGTCGCAGCAGCTGTTCGAAGCGCGAGGTCGAACGTCGCGGTTGCTGCGCGCGAGCGTCGCGCGCAGCAACTGTGGGCGGACATTGAAGCGCACGTGCACAGGAACCGTCTGCGCCTACTCGAGGAAGCAGGACTTGAGAACGCGATGCGAGTTCGTTCGGGGAAGGCAACGGTCCCGGTGGAGCGCATCGTCGCGCTCACTGCTCTAGACGAAGTCCTCGAAGCGCAGCCCGAGCTTGCCCTGGAGCGCAGGCAGATCAGACAGATCGTTGGGAAGGTTCAGCCGGGGCTCGCTGGCATCGCACAGGCGTTTCTTCCCCAACAACCTAACGGAGGCGCTTACCCTTCAAAGGAAAGGTCGCTTTGACACCCAGCAACGGGTGCAACGTTGTTCTCGCGCCGTTTATCGGAGTCGCAGTCCCCGTCCCAGCCACCGCGAGGACCAGGCGAACGCGGGTAGAGCCGAGCGTTGGCCTGGCCGCGATCCGTTGGTGGGCTTCCAGCAGCGGTCACACGGTAGACGACCGCGGCGCGTGCCGGTTGAGGTTGTCGAGGCGTACGACGCGGCTCATTGAGCTACGACTGGATAGTGCCGATCACAACGATGCGGCACGAGTGGCAGGCGTAGCCGCTTCCGGCGTCTCTCAGCACGGTGCCACACTCCGGACACCGGGGCGTCTGGACGTCGCTCAGCGGATCGGCCGTCATCCGCGTTCCGTCTGTGCCGAAGGGGCGTCCCAGTCGCGCGCGAACTCAGCCGAGACCTGCGCCCAGACGAGGCGCAATCCGTCGTCGAGCGAGTGCACCTCGTCCGCGAGCGGGGGGAAGATGACAAAGCTGTGCGGGATTACTCGGCCTGCTGCGTCCGTGCGGCCCTCTGGATCGGGGAAGCGCAATACGACGTCGCCGCCGACGCGCAGGCAGACTTCCCGCTTGCCCCCGACGCCTGCGAACGCGTTCTCATAGATCGGAAGCGGATCAGGCAGCCCTCCGTCCCGCAGAAACCGGAACCCCCAGCGCTTCCCGCGGGTGGCCCACAGAAACGGGTCGGATCTCGACGTCATTTCAGGCTCCGAAGGAGGAACTGCTCCTTCCCTGCCTGGTCGAGATCCATCTGGAAGCCTGTCAAGGTGGCGGTGACGTAGTTCTGCTTCGCGAACGCCTCGGCGTTGACGGCCTTGAGCTTGTCGCCAGCGAGCTTCGCAGCTTCGTTGACGACGTCAGCGTTGATGAGACCCAGGATCATCCCCGCGACGCCCGGCTTCTTCGCCTTCTTCCCGATCAGCGCCGCGGCCAGGAGGCCGGCGCCACTGAGCAGGTTCTCGGCGACCTTCGCAGGCAGTTGCTTCCTCTGCGCCCACTTGACGTGCCGTTCGAAAGGCAGGATTGCGGCGAGGGGAAGGACGAGATCTAGTCCGACTCGTTTCTTGACCTCAATCTTTCCGGGCTCGAACTTGGCCGACGACAGCAGGAGGAAGTCCTCGCCGACGGAGAGAGCATCGCTGTCTTCGACGATCCCAGCGAGCACCTTGCGCAGCTCGTCGAGGTCGTCGGCGGCCTTCTCGATCAGTAGGTCGCGGAAGTTGAAGACTGTCGTCTCCGGCAGCAGGTCTGCCTTCGAGAGCGCCAGGATCCAGATGCGCGGGAACTCGACGAGTGGCCTGCCGTCCTCCAGGAGTTCATCCTTCAGATTCAGCAGCCCGTTTCGGAAGTTGCCGAAGAGCGACTTGAGGTACCGATCCTCCTCTCCGGCGTTGTCCAGCAGCTTCTGGCCGTCGACAAGTAGCACTGCCACGTCGGATCCGAGGAGCGACCGGAAGGTGTCAACGCGGCGCTTTGATTCTTCGCCCGTGACGTCCTGCTCGAACCACTCACCGGGGTAGTCGTGCCAGACGAGACGAAGGGCGTCGAAGGGCGCAGACTTCGCCTTCGCTTCGCCAGTATCCTTCAGCTTGACCGAGAAGGCGTACGACGTCGCCGCGAACTGTGTCGGGTCGGGCACCCGGGCTGAATCCCGCATGCCGAGATAGTTCCGGTGCAGCTTCGCGCCCTGACCAATGTCGTCGGCGACGACGTGGAACAGGCTTTGGCTGAGGAACTGAGCCTCTTGCGTCGCGCCGTAGAACGACGACACCAACACCGTCTTGCCGCTACCGCTCTCCCCAAACACCGCGATGTGCTGCTCGAGCGCTGCCTTCTTGAGTTGCATATGAGCAACCTAGGGCACCGGGTCGACATTGATCGTGTCAGTAACACGGGGGGACTGGGGCGTCATCCTCGACACAAGGCTGACCGTTGATCAGAACCGACTAGATGCAGCGTCTTCCTGGGCACCGAGATTGAGGGCCACGCTGCTGCTCGCGGCTGGCACCGACTCGGGAATTGCTTTCAAAGAACCCCTGGTCATGTCACAATTACGGGAAACTGCAGGTCTCGGTCGCAGCAGATCATGCTCCCGACTGCATCATCCCGGGAACTCATGCGCCGCGAGGCACATCATTCGTGTCGGTTCGCCCCGATACGGTACCAGTGAGCCCCTGGCAAGAACTAAGCGCGCCCCGGCGCAGGAGACGAAGAGATGGCCCCGACAACCAAAGAAGGACAGCGCGCCGAGCTGCACAAGACGATCTGGCGAATTGCGAACGATCTGCGAGGGTCCGTCGACGGCTGGGATTTCAAGAGCTACGTGCTCGGGATGCTGTTCTACCGCTTCATCTCCGAGAACCTCACCGCCTACCTCAACAGCCACGAGCGGAGCGCGGGCAATCACTCCTTCGACTACGCGGCGATCTCAGACCAGGAGGCGGAGTTTGGCCGTAAGGACACAGTGGAGGAGAAGGGCTTCTATATCCTCCCGAGCCAGCTCTTCGCCAACGTCCGAAAGGCGTCGAAGGACAACGAGAACCTGAATGAAACGCTCGACGCGGTGTTCAAGGCGATCGAGGGTTCAGCAGTCGGCGCGGACAGCGAGGACGACATCAAGGGTCTCTTCGCGGATGTCGATGTAAACAGTGCCAAACTCGGCAACTCGGTGCCGCTCCGGAACCAGAAGCTCCGCAAGCTTCTTGATGCCATCGGAGACCTCAACCTGGGCAGCTTCGAGGACAACACGATCGACCTGTTCGGTGATGCCTACGAGTACCTGATGCAGATGTACGCGGCCGACGCGGGCAAGTCTGGTGGTGAGTACTACACGCCCCAGGAAGTCTCCGAGATGCTGGCGCGGATCACCGTGGTTGGCAAGACCGAGGTGAACAAGGTCTACGACCCGGCTGTCGGGAGTGGCTCGCTCCTGCTCAAGTTCCAGAAGATCCTCGGCCCGGGTAAGGTGCGCCAGGGCTTCTACGGTCAGGAGATCAACCTGACGACGTACAACCTGGCGCGCATCAACATGTTCCTGCACGACGTGCCCTACGAGCAGTTCAACCTCGCTCATGGCGACACCCTCATGCATCCCGCGCATCTCGACGATGAGCCGTTCGAGGCGATCGTCTCCAACCCGCCCTACTCGATCAAGTGGGAGGGCAACAGCAATCAGCTTCTGGTCAACGACTCGCGGTTCGCGCCGGCCGGTGTGTTGGCGCCTCAGTCAAAGGCTGATCTCGCCTTCACGATGCACATTCTGAGCGCACTTGCGGTGAACGGCACGGCCGCCATCGTCGAGTTTCCTGGCGTGCTATATCGCGGGGGAGCGGAGCAGAAGATCCGCCAGTACCTCATCGACAACAACTTCGTCGAGTCGGTCATTCAGCTGCCGCCAGATCTCTTCTTCGGTACCACGATCGCGACTTGCATCATCGTGCTCAAGAAGTCCAAGACTGAGAACGATGTCTTGTTCATCGACGCCTCGCGCGAGTTCAAGCGCGTAGGCAACAAGAACAAGCTCACCCCGGATAGCCAGCAGCACATCCTTGACACCTTCGTTGCCCGCAAGAACGTCGCCCACTTGGCCAAGCTGGTGCGGAACGAGGACATAGCCGCGAACGGCTACAACATCGCTGTCTCCTCGTACGTCGAGCAGGAGGATACCCGCGAAGTTGTCGACATCACCGAGCTGAATGCTGAGATCGCGAGAATCGTGGCTCGGCAGGCGGAGCTCAGGACTGCCATCGACGAGATCGTCGCGAACCTGGAGAGCGCGCGGTGAGTCGTGTAGACGATCTGATCGCCGAACATGCGCCCGGTGGTGTGGAGTTCAGGATGCTCGGTGATATCGCCCGACTAGTTCGTGGCAATGGCATGCCCAAAACTGATCTCGTCGACGAGGGCGTTGGAGCGATCCATTACGGCCAGATTTATACGAGGTACGGCGTTTCTGCAGCCGAAACGATCTCGTTCGTCACTCCGGAGGCCGCGCTCAAGCTCGCGAAGGCACAGCCTGGCGACATCATCATCACAAACACTAGCGAGAACGTGGAGGACGTCGGAAAGGCAGTCGCCTGGCTCGGTTCAGAGCCGATCGTCACCGGAGGTCACGCCACGATTATCAAGCATGACTTCGATCCCAAGTATCTCTCGTATTGGTTTCAATCGGAGTCGTTTTCCGTCCAGAAGCGCGGTCTAGCAACCGGTACAAAGGTTTTCGACGTCTCCGCTCGGCAGCTGGCGAAGGTTCGACTTCCCGTGCCACCTATCGTGGTTCAGCGAGAGATCGTCTCGGTGTTGGACCACTTCGCCGGTGCGGGGTCCGGGCTCATTGAGGAGCTCGAGGCAGAGCAGGAGGCCCGACGCTCTCAGTTCCAGTACTACCGAGATTTGCTGCTGCGGCCAGAGTCGGACTGCCAGTGGTTGACCCTTCGGGAGGTAGCCGGGGACTTCGGTCGAGGCAAGTCCAAACACCGTCCGCGCAATGATCCTCGACTCTACGACGGGCCCTACCCCTTCATTCAGACGGGGGATGTCAGGAGCAGCGGGCATCGAATTGTCGGATTTACGCAGACCTACAGTGAAGCGGGGCTGGCTCAGAGCAAGCTATGGCCCAGGGGCACGATCTGCATAACCATCGCTGCAAACATCGCCGAGACCGGGGTTCTGGACTTCGATGCGTGCTTCCCGGACAGCGTGATTGGACTGGTGGTGGACCCCGAGCGGGCCTCGGCCGGCTATGTGGAATACCTACTGCAATCACTTAAATCGACGTTGGTTGCGATGGGCAAAGGCAGTGCGCAAGCGAACATCAACCTCGCGACATTCGAGGACATACGTTTCCCGTTCCCGAGCCTCGGAGAACAGGAACGGATAACCGAGGTTCTCGATCGATTTGATGCAATGGTCAACGACATCGGTGGCGGCATTCCTGCTGAGATTGCAGCTCGGCGCAAACAGTACGAGTACTACCGTGACCGCCTGCTGACTTTTGAGGAGCTGGCGGCATGACAGACCTAACAGACGTGTCTGACGCTCCACGCGTTCCAATGGGGACGGTCGGCGAGTTCATTCGCGGGCGTCGCTTCACCAAGAACGACCAGGTGAAGGAAGGTGTCCCGAGCATCCACTACGGCGAGATCTACACGACCTATGGGATCTCGGCCACTGAGGCCGTCTCGCACGTACGTGAAGACCTAAAGTCTCAGCTGCGCTTCGCGAGGCCGGGAGACGTCGTGATCGCGGCAGTCGGTGAAACGGTCGAGGACGTCGGTAGGGGCGTCGCCTGGCTCGGCTCGACTGACGTCGCGATCCACGACGACTGCTTCCTGTTCCGCTCGAGTGTGCTCGATCCGAAGTTCGTTGCATATTACCTACGCACGGAGGGCTTGATCCGCGAGAAGGACAAGTATGTCGCTCGCGCCAAGGTGAAGCGGATCTCCGGCGAGAATCTCGGTCGCCTACTCATTCCAGTCCCCGATCTCGTCGAGCAGCGGAGCATCGTCGCGACGCTCGACCAGTACGACGCGCTTTTGGCCGACTTGTCTACCGCGCTCAACGCAGAGTTGCAAGCGCGGCAGAAGCAGTTCGAGCACTATCGCAACCGGATGTTTGACGCGTCGGAGGCAGGGCGATGAGCGACGTCCTCCCTCGGAAGTACGACCCGATCGCTGTCTCGTCGGAGTCGACGGTCGTTGCCGAGTTCATCCCGGACGCCGCCACGTCGGCCGCGTACCAATCCGAGGCCGAACTCGAGCGCGACTTCATCGAGTTGCTGGAGGGCCAGGCCTACGAGTATCTGCCCCTCCGTTCTGAGACAGATCTGCTAACTAACCTTCGCGCCAAGCTCCAGGCGCTTAACGGCGTCACCTTCTCGGATGACGAGTGGGGCCGGCTGCTGGCCGAGTACATCGTCGGTGCGAACGACGGCGCCGCCGAGAAGACCCTACGCATCCAGGAGAACCACATTCATGCCTTCCGGCGCGATGACGGCTCAACGAAGAACATCGCGCTGCTCGACAAGAAGAACGTCCACAACAACCGGCTGCAGGTCGTCAACCAGTATGAGATCGGCCCAGACGGGGGAGCGGCGCGCTCGAACCGCTACGACGTGACCGTGCTGGTCAACGGTCTGCCTCTCGTTCACGTCGAGCTCAAGCGCCGCGGTGTTGATATCCGCGAGGCGTTCAACCAGATCGACCGCTACCAGCGGGACAGCTTTTGGGCTGGGTCGGGGCTCTTCGACTACGTCCAGCTCTTCGTCATCAGTAACGGCACACTGACCAAGTACTACTCGAACACCACTCGCCGCCAACACATCGAGGACGCCGCGGGCCGTAAGCGCGTCCGCCGCACGAGCAACTCGTTCGAGTTCACCTCCTGGTGGGCGGACTCCACCAACCGCCCGATCCAAGACCTGACGGGCTTCACGAAGACCTTCTTCGCCAAGCACACCCTGCTCGCAATCCTCACCCGGTACTGCGTCCTCACCATGGACCGCTTGCTGCTGGTCATGCGGCCGTATCAGATCGTGGCCACCGAGCGAATCCTGCAGAAGATCGACATCTCAACCAACTACAAGCGGCTCGGGAGCGTCGCGGCGGGCGGCTATATCTGGCACACGACGGGCTCCGGTAAGACGCTCACGTCTTTTAAGACGGCGCAGCTCGCGTCTCGGTTGCCGAGTGTCGACAAGGTGCTGTTCGTCGTCGACCGTAAGGATCTCGACTGGCAGACGCAGCGCGAGTACGACCGCTTTGAGAAGGGGGCGGCGAACGCCTCTACCTCGACGAACCAGCTGTCAAAGCACCTGGCGGATCCTGAACGCCGCATCGTCATCACGACCATCCAGAAGCTCGCGCGGCTCGTGCAGGCCGACAAGGGCCATGCAATCTACGACGGGCACGTCGTGATCATCTTCGATGAGTGCCACCGCTCGCAGTTCGGTGACATGCATAGCCGCATCACGAAGGCATTCAAGCGCTACAACCTCTTCGGGTTCACTGGGACGCCGATCTTCGCCGAGAACGCTGGATCAGGCGGTAACCCGCAGCTCAAGACCACCGCACAGGCGTTCGGGTGCTTCCTCCACGGCGACCCGAGGAACTGCCCGACAGAGACGCATCAGACGGCCGCGCACACCTACACAATCGTCGATGCCATCAGCGACAAGAACGTCCTGCCGTTCCGTATCGACTATGTGAACACGGTGAAGCTGCCCGAGGGCATCACCGATAAGCAAGTGCCGGCGATTGACACCGAGAAGGCGCTGCTCGACCCCGAGCGCATCCGCCAAGTTGTCGCGTACATCCTCGAGCACTTCGACCAGAAGACTCGTCGCAGCGAGCATTACGCGCTCGGTGAGCGCCGCGTGAACGGCTTCAACGCCTTGTTTGCGACCGCATCGATCGATGCGGCGAAACGCTACTACAGCGCGTTCGCCGAGGCGCAGGAGGCGCTTCCGATCGCGCAGCGCCTCAAAGTCGGCATCATCTACTCGTTTGCGGCCAACGAAGCGCAGGGCGACGACTACCTCGACGAAGAGGGCTTCGACACGGCGGCACTCGACGCGTCTTCCCGGGACTTCCTTGACGAAGCCATCCAGAACTACAACGGCACGTTCGGCACGCGTTGGGATACTGGCTCGGACGGTTTCGCCGGCTACTACACCGATCTCTCGAAGCGACTGAAGCAGCGGGAGATTGATCTGGTCATCGTCGTCAACATGTTCCTCACGGGCTTCGACGCTACGACGCTGAACACGCTCTGGGTTGACAAGAACCTGCGCTCGCATGGCCTGATTCAGGCGTACTCGCGCACCAATCGGATCCTCAACTCCATCAAGACGTACGGCAACGTCGTCAGCTTCCGTGACCTCGAACAGCAAACTAACGACGCCATCGCTCTGTTCGGCAACAAGAACGCCCGCGGGGTGGTGCTTCTCAAGCCATACGGCGACTACTACACCGACTATGCCGAGAAGGTCACCGAGCTCCTCGACCGCTTCCCGCTGGGCACTCAGATCGTGGGGGAGCAGGCGCAGAAGGACTTCATCCAGCTTCTCGGCGCGATCCTGCGGCTGGAAAACATCCTGACCTCGTTCGATGACTTCGAAGGCAACGAGATCCTCACCGAGCGCCAGACGCAGGATTACCGCTCGATCTACCTGGACCTGTATGCCGAGTTCCGCAAGGTCACGACAGCAGAGAAGGAGCGGATCAACGACGACATCGTCTTCGAGATCGAGCTCATCAAACAAGTTGAGATCAACGTCGACTACATCCTGATGCTCGTTGACAAGTACCGGAACGAGCGGGGCGACGGCGACGACAAGGGGATCCGTGCCGAGATCACCCGCGCCATCGACGCCAGCCCGAGCCTCCGCAACAAGAAGGACCTCATCGAGGCCTTCGTTGACCGGGTATCGGTGGCCGGATCGATCGACGAGGAGTGGGCGGCCTTTGTCGCCGCTCAGCGCGCCGCTGAGCTGGATCGCATCATCGCCGAGGAGAAGCTCCGCCCCGAAGAGACGCACGAATTCGTCCAGCGGGCGTTTCGCGACGGCAGCCTCCAGACTGGTGGCACCGCCATCACGCGCGTGCTCCCACCAGTGTCGCGATTCGCCGGCGACGGCGGGCACGGTGAGAAGAAGCAGCGCGTCCTGGAGAAGCTCGGCGCGTTCTTCGAGCGGTTCTTCGGCCTCGGCGCGGGAGGAGAGTCATGAGGCTGATCTCCGCGCACATCAGAGGGTACGGCCGCATAGTTGATTCCAAAGTCAATCTCGATGCGAAGGTGATCGCCATCGTCGGGCCTAACGAAGCCGGCAAGACGACGCTCCTCAACGCTTTGGCTTTCGTCGACCGCGGGGGCTCGATTCCGCTTCCGGAGCGGTCGAGGGCTGCGGAGACCACAGATGACACGCTGGTCACCACGCTTGACTATGTGCTTGATGGTGAGGATCAGGAGGCGCTCGCAGACCTTGACCTTCAGGAGTTGCCAACTCGCGCGCGTATTGCCCGTACGGCATCTGGCGAGCATGTCCAAGTCACGTTGACGCCGATCGCACGTAAGTCTGTCAAGCCGCTCGCTGTTGCGCGGGATGTGCTTGCGGCCGTGTTGTCGCGGGCGGATCTTGACGATCTCATTGATCGCGAGACCGTTTACGCGGATCCGAATGGGGACGCCCCGCGCGACTACCGAGCCGAGTTACAGCTCGTCGCCGACGCGGTCGGTGCGGCCGTTGACGAACCCGGAACGGCGCTGCCCGAGGAAGTCGTTGCAACCACCCGATCGCTTCTTGGAGTCACCGCTACGGACGCCCTCGATGCCGCCGACCTTATCGGCGCCTACTCGGGCGTCTTGACCTGGGCGGAGCGCGACGCCCCGGCGCCAGAAGCCCGCGACCGAATCTGGAAGCGCACGCCGAGATTCGTGCTGTTCGGCGAGGAGGATCGTTCGATCCAGTCGACGTACAACCTCGACCAGGTAGCCAGCCCGCCGCGCGCGCTCGCGAATCTAGCCAGGATGGCATCGCTCGACCTCGCCGAACTCCATCAGTTCATTCAGTCCGGTGACACCGCGCGCCGCCGGAGCGCGATCGTCAAGGCGAATAGGCGCATGGATGCGCTCTTTGAAGAAGCCTGGAAGCAGTCTCGTCTGTCGGTCCACTTCGAGGTGGATGGCGGTGAACTCCGAGTCGAGCTGATGGAGGACGGCGACAACGTCACGGTGTTCGCCGAGCGAAGCGCCGGTCTCCGAATGTTCATCGCGCTCATCGCCTTCCTCAAAGTCCACGGCACCGACGAGCTTCCCGTCCTCCTCATCGACGAGGCGGAGAATCACCTTCACATCGACGCGCAGGCCGATCTCGTGAACATGTTCGTCACACAGCAGCAGGCCGTAAAGGTGATCTACACGACCCACAGCCCCGCCTGCCTGCCACCAGACCTCGGAACGGGCATCCGTGTCGTGGCGCCGCGGCCCGACAACCTCCAGATCAGCGATGTCAAGAACAGCTTCTGGCAAGGTACCGCGGGGTATTCGCCTCTCATGATGGCAATGGGTGCGGCCGCCGCCGCGTTTACGCCAGCCCGCCGCGTTGTCCTCGCCGAAGGCGCGACCGAGATGATCTTGTTGCCGACACTGATGCGCACCGCGCTTGGAGTCGGCGAATTGCCGTACCAAGTTGCCGCCGGCCTCGCCGAGGCACCCAACGACCTACTCTCGAAACTCGACCTGGAAGCCGCCCGCGTCGCGTACCTGGTCGACGGCGACGATGGCGGCAAGAAGCTGGCCAAGGCGCTCAGCGACGTCGGGGTTCCGGAGCGGCTCATTGCGGAACTCTCAACCCCTGGGATCGAGAACGTCATCGACGCCGGGTGTTACGGCAAGGCGCTCACCGCGCTCGTCCTTGAATCCAACCCTGGGCTTACCGATGAGGACCTTGTGTCGTTCGCGGAGATCACCGTGGAGGACGGAGCATCGATCGCCAAGGCCGCCACAAACTGGATCGAGAAGAAGGGCTGGAAAGCCCCCTCGAAGGTCGCCGTGGCCAGCTGGCTGGTGACACATGGCACGGCGGTCCCAAGCGAAGCTGGCCGCGAGCTCCTTTCGGCACTCCACCAGCGGCTGCTGTCGGCGCTCGGAGTTCCTACCGAGGAGTCGGCTTGAGCAACGTCGACACGCACATCCGCGACATCGATACGGCAATCTGCGAAAACATCGACGGGCTGAGCGGCAACCGCGCGTTGCTGGCCCAAAACGTCCTGCAGCAGTTGCGCCATCTGGTCGAGGGCGTCGCCGTGCGGCTCCAGAGCGGCAACGGGACGACCAATTACGACTATGCGGCGATCACAGCGGGACTCGCGTGGCTGAAGGGCAAGGGCCAGCTGGCCTTCCTGAGCCGCTTCTACCGGATGCTTGAGCCCAGCGTCTCCCACTACACGTTCGATGGCGATGGCTCCGAGCGTTTGATGCTCAAGTACTACGAGTACTTGCTCCGCGTACGCGCGCTCCTGCGCGATCAATGCGGCATCGATGTCCTCGCGAATCTTGAGAAGTTTCCCATCGACCAGGACCCGTCGCTTCGCGAGTATCACGAGAAGATCGCGGCGCGGATCCAAGCGGTGTCGGAGCTGCCGGCGGATCAAGGGCGCAGCGACCGTTACTACGTCCTGAAGAGTCGGCCCTTCTTTGTCGATGGTCGGATCTACTACGAGGTAACGTTCACGGCTCCGGTTGATCGGGTGAGCAAGTTCGATCGGGTGATCGCGTTTACCGACATCGACATCGACGACAAGTACGCGGCCCGGCTGATGCTGCTGTCGGACTCGATCGAGGTCATCGAGCAGACGATGCCGATCATGGTTATTCGCTCATGGGAGGTCTCGATCAGGCCGTGTGAGCTGGAGAAGCTCGGCCGAATCTACGGCTCTTCGTACGACGTCAGTTCCACGAGCACCGAGTACCGCCAGCTCATGGAGTACCTGACGCGGACGAACTCGAGCCTTGTCGACATGCTGGAGCTGCCCGACGGTCAGTACGACGGTGTCAAGGCGTGGGCAACGGCGAGGGCGCGCACACCCCGGCTCTTTCCAACGTTCGATGCAGCTCGGCAAACGCTCCGGAGCAGTGCGCCGGGCCACATCGTTCTTCGCTATCTTCTGCTCCGGCTAAAGAACTCCGTCCTCGTCGAGCAGTTCAATCCCGATGGCTGCGCGAGATTGTCTGGGCTAAAGCTGCAATGGGGCTGTATCCCGTTTGACGAGATGCCCTTCTGCACCTCGCTGCCGGGTCACAACCCCCGGTTTCGAGATCTGCTCGAACTACTCGATCCCTCAGCGCGCACGCACGAACTGCTGGCTCATCGGGTGCGCAGCAACGTCGACGACCGTGGCCTGCTGTACACGCCGCTCGCCGATCTCGCGCAGTTCGGCGACGTCGCCGCACACATCGAGCAGTTCAATTGCGCCCTCTACCGGACACATCAGGCTCGCCGACTCGAGGTCGACCGTGGCCACGTCTTCATCCGCGGGTACGAAGACGACACCGTCGAGATCATCAACAAAATCCAGGAGCGAGCTTCGTCCGGCGTTGGCGGATGGGAAGAGGCCGTCAGGCGCTGGCTCGACGAGCGGCCCGGCCTAATCGATGACACGACGAAGTCGGACGCGCTGGTCTCGCTCTTTGCGGACTCCCACGTGGCCCTGATCTATGGGGCGGCTGGGACGGGCAAGTCAACGATGGTGAATTACATCGCCAACTACTTCAACGACGGCCGGACGCTGTTCCTCGCCAACACGCACTCGGCCGTCGATAACCTCAAACGCCGGGTGCAGGCGCAGCATCCGACGTTCCGCACGGTCGCGAGCCAAATCTGGTCCGGCGCGGGTGGGTCGGAGTATGACCTCGTCGTGATCGACGAGTGCAGCACGGTGAGCAACAGCGATCTCCTCAAAGTGCTGCAGGCAACGCGCTTCAAGGTGCTCGTCCTCGTTGGTGACGTGTACCAGATCGACTCGATCCAGTTTGGGAACTGGTTTGGTCTGGCGCGGTCGTTCGTACCTCCCTCAGCGGTCACCGAGCTCAACACGCCGTTTCGCACAAAGAACGAAGGGCTGCTCGGACTGTGGAAGAAGGTTCGCGAGATCGACGAGGACATCACGGAGGCCATGACGCGCGGAAGCTACTCGGCGCGGCTCAGCTCGGAGCTCTTTCAAGCTCGCCGCGATGACGAGATCATCCTCTGCCTCAACTACGACGGCCTGTACGGGATCAACAACGTCAACCGCTTCCTACAGAGTTCGAACCCGAGTGCCACGGTCGAGTGGGGTGTCTCGACCTACAAGGTCGGCGACCCGGTTGTCTTTGGCGACACGAATCGCTTCGGGAAGCTGATCTACAACAACCTCAAGGGAACGATTACCGGGATCGATCAGGTCCCGGGCAAGATCCGGTTTGAGGTCGACCTGCATAGTGATGTCACCGAGCTCTCGGTCTTGGGCAGTGAACTCGAATGGGTGCGCGACTCGGTTGTGGCGTTCGACGTCGTCGAGATGGCCAGTAGCGACAATGACAACCAGGACGCCAACACCACGGTGCCTTTCCAGGTTGCCTACGCTGTGTCGATCCACCGTGCGCAGGGCCTCGAGTACGAATCGGTGAAGATCGTCATCACCGACGCTAACGAAGAGGACACCACCCACAGCATCTTCTACACCGCGATCACTCGGGCGCGCGAGAACCTCAAGATCTTCTGGACCCCGGAAACGCAGAATGCGATCATTGCGAACCTTGAGCGCCGAACAAATCAGAAGGACGTCCGTCTGCTCTCGGATCGACGAGGCCTAACCCCGGTTGCATGATCGTGTCGTCAGCGATAGGCGGCTGCGCGCTGGGCAATGATGCGGGCACCAGTAGCGTTCATGCGCCAGCGAGCAAATTCTGTGCTCACGCCGAAGAGCTGGGCGACGTCGTCGTCGGTGGCCCTCTGACGGGCGAGCCGCTTGGCGGCATCGGAGGGGATCAGGAGTTCGCCGGATATCTCGGCCGCCTCGTCCTCTTGGAACTTGTCGGCCGTGCGGCAGCCGCGCTCGTTGACGAGGCTGGTGCCGAACTTGTGCTCGCCGACGACGTGAGCCATCTCATGGCCCATCGTCGAGCGCCGACGTGCGAGTGGATGGGCGTCGTTCTCGATGATGACCGCGCCTGTGCGATGGGGGAGCAAGGCACCCGAAAAGACCTCGGCGCGAACGCTGTGGAAGTGTTCGCGAATGTGGTGGTCGAGCGGCAGGTCGCCGAGAGCCATGACCGTGACGCCGTACTCCTCCGCCAGTTGCCACGGATCGAGCGGGTCCATGAGACCGAGGCTCAGTTCAGCGCGCACCTCACCGGCCAGCCGTTTGCAGGCTGCCTTGTTGATGCGCTTCACCGTCACTCCGATTCCCCCCGAGTGGCATGCATGTGCTTCACTGTCGCTCGAATGACCTCTTCAAGGTAGGCGACGTCCCTGTCGTCCAGATCTTGACGCGCGCGTAGGAGTGGCGCGAGTTGGGTGACGAGGTCGGGCTCCGGCTGCGTGCCGGTGGCTTCCGTGTCGATCATGAATGTCTCGGCGGGCATATTGAGCCAGCGCACGAGCGTGGCGAAGCCGTCAGCGTCTGGTCGTTGCTCGTTTCCGAGGCGCGAAAGCAGTGAGGGGCTCGTGCCGATCTCCTTTGCCAACTGACGCCACGACCATGCTCGAGCAGTGCGCTCGGCGTCGAGCGCGGCGTAGAGCCCTGCGGTGTCGATCTTCGTTTTGGTCATGCGCACGGTCCTCTCATCTCTGCGGGTGTCGGTGGTAGATGCCAGTGTTGCACTCTCGATGCACTGCTTGGAAGTCGACGCGCTATGTTCTATACTCAAGACAGTGTTTCAGATCTGAAACACACTCACTACAGACCCGCGGAGCCGGAGATAGGAGAGCAGGCAATGACTGCATCTGAGGTAGAGAAGGGGCCGAGCAAGACTGTGACGATCACGGTCAACACGCGACCCGTCGAGTGGGGCGAGAAGAAGATCAGCTTCGAGCAGGTGGTGGAGGTCGCATTTCCTGGGCAGCCGTATGACCCTGCAGGGACACTCGTCGAAGTCAGCCGCGGACATGGGCCGGATCACGCGCTGCGTCCGGGTAAGGACGTCGTCGTAAAGGACGGAATGGTGTTCGATGTCGAACCCGCCAACCGTTCCTGACGAGCAGATCACTCGGCTGTTGGCGGACGGCTACGACATGGTGCTCGAAGCGGGGCACCTTCTCGTACGCCGCTTGCCATACGTCGGGCCGTCCGGGCTCCGCAAGGACGGCCGGCTCGTGCTCCCCGTGAGCTACTCCGAGGGCGTAGTCGCGGATGCGAGCGGCGATCACCGAATCTGGTTCGCGGGCGAGGAGCCTCGTGACGAACGCGAACAGCCCCTCGGGAGTGCCGGCCAGAATCACGGCTTCGGCAACGAGGATGTGGCCGACTACATGCTGTCGTTCAAGCCGCCAGGCGGAGCTTACGCTGACCTGCACCAGAAGATTCAGCGGTACGCCCACATCCTGCGGAGCGCGGCCCGTCAGATCGATGATTCCGTCACGGATACGCCTGGCGGTTCGTTCCAGGTCGTGCCCGACGACCTGCCCCTCGTCTACTCCGACACCAACACGACCCGGGCCGGACTGGCCACGTTCAGCAACCTTTTTCGGGGCCACACCATCGCGATCGTGGGCGTCGGCGGCACTGGCAGCTTCATCCTCGACCAGGTGGCGAAGACCTGGGTCGATCGCATCATCCTCATCGACGGAGACTACTTCGAGCATCACAACGCCTTCCGCGCTCCTGGCGCTGCGCTGCACGACGTGGTCAGGGCGAAGCCCAACAAGGCGGAGTACTTCGCAGCTGAGTACTCACGGATGCACACGGGCATCACAGCCCATCCGGTTGCGCTGACGACCGACAATCTGGACCTCCTTGAAGGGGCAACCTTCGTATTCCTCGCCGCCGCCGACGCTGACGCGAGGCCGGAGATCATGCGGTGGCTCAAGGAGCGGGGAGTGCCATTCATCGACGTCGGCATGAGCTTCCGCGAGGGCGACGGTGGACTGACCGGGATGGCGAAGGTGACGACCTACCTTCCTGGCGACGAAATCGCGCTACCAACCGAGGCCGCCACCCCGCCCGGGGAGGACGACTACAGCGCGAACATCCAGATCGCGGAGCTGAACGCGCTGAACGCCAACCTCGCCGTGATTCGCTGGAAGCGCCACCTCGGCTTCTACGCGACCCACACCGAGACCAGCCAAACGATTTTCAAGCTCTTCCTCAACGAACTCCGGAACGGGGACGTTGCATGAGGTCGACAGACCGCTACGTGGCGCAGTTCGTCGAATCGTTCCCCACACCGATGGAGCCAGGCGTTCTCTACATCTCGGCGCCCTACTCGACCGCTGGACACATCTGCCCCTGCGGCTGCGGGCGAGAGGTCGTCACCAAGCTGTCGCCGGCACGATATCGAGTCATCTTCGACGGCGAGGTGTCGCTGAAGCCATCGGTCGCCGCGACAGGCTTGCCGTGCAACTCCCACTACTTCATCACTCGGGGTGAGGTCGACTGGCACGGAAAGCTAGATGCCGATCGTGCTGCCCGCGTGCAAGCATCCGATCGCCGCGCTGTGGAATCTCAACGGGTGGCGAGCCCCCAGACCCCGACTCCACAGCCCCCGCGCGCCATTTGGTGGGCGAGGCTCTGGCGAGGAGTCAGCGGGAAAAGCTGATGTCTACGAGTCAGGAGACCGTCGTTCGAGACGTGAGCCGGCTCGGGCGAGCCGAGATGCGGCAGTCGCGGTGGACCACGTCGCTGTTGGTCGCCTGACGGGTCGCCTTTTACTCGCTCTTTTCAACCCCAACGAACCCGGATCAACCGTGAAGGCGGACGTCCAGCCTGAGGCGCTCGCGACGTAGAATCCCTTCTAACGACTAACAAGTCGCAACAACAGAAAGGATTCGGATCTCATGCACTCCTCTCAGGGGGTCAGGGGTTCGAGTCCCCTCAGGTCCACCAAACATTCCCGGAAGTCCGCGGCTTTCCGCCGCGGCTCCGGCGCCCGGTGGAGGCTTGACGGGGCTCGGTCGCCCTGCTCCTTCGCCTGCGCGAGCAACTGCGCTGCGATCTGCTGCTGATCGATGATCTCTCCCGTCACAGGACCGATCATCTCGATGACATCGGTCATCGCCTTTCCTTTCGGTTAGGCCAGACCAGATCCACCGTTATTCAGACAGTCCCCTCGCCGGCGGGGTCTGCTTCATCGCTGCGGCGATCTCCGCCAGCGTCTGGGCGTGGCCCGGGGCGATTTCCTTCGCCATCTGTGCCTTCACTTCCTGGATGAACGCGTCGAGGTTGTTGTTGCCGGCGGTGGGACTGCCGCGGTTGAAGGCGCGATCGGAGGCCGCCAACTTCACGCACAGCGAGTTGGCGATGCCCGCGCTTGCCACCCAGCGCTTGACGAGTTCGCACAGGTCGTCGGCAGTGGCGTTGACGGTGAACCGCACGGACCCGGCTCCCACGTTGCCTGCGTTATCGGTCGCCGTCGCGGTGTAGCTGCGTCCGCCCAGGAAAGCGTACGCGGGGCCGGCGAAGCCTTTACACGTGTCGCTCGCGATGCCCGACAGGCTGTCCGCAGTGGTGCACGTGATCGCCACGGTGTCGAGCAGACTGAACGGGCCGGTGCTGCCGGTGAAGGTTACCGTCGGCACGGTCGAGTCGAGCTTGTAGACCGGGGACGTCGCGGATGCCGCGTTCCCGGCGAGATCCGTCACCGTGCAGTCGAAGGACAGGTCCACGCCTTCGACCCCCGAAGTCCCGGCGGGGCAGTCCGACGCGAGGCCCGAGAGCGTGTCGCCGAGCGTCCAGGTCACCGTGACCGGACCGGTGTACCAGTCATTGTCTCCCATTTGTCCCGAGAGAACGCCGACCGCGGTGGGCGGTGTGGAGTCGAGCTTGTACAGCGCGGAGGTCTCGGATGTCTCGTTCCCGGCCATGTCCATCACGGTGCAGCCGAACTCCAGATCCACGCCTTCGGCCCCCGAGGTCTCGGCGGGGCACTCGGTCGCAACTCCCGAGAGGGTGTCGTCGAGCGTCCAGGTCGCAGTGACCGGACCGGTGTACCAGTCATTGTCTCCCAGTTGTCCCGAAAGCGCTGCAACGGCGGTGGGCGGGGTCGAATCGAGCTTGTACGTGGGCGAGGTGAGGGATGCCTCGTTCCCGGCGGCATCCGTCACGGTGCAGGTGAACGACAGGTTCGTGCCCTCGACGGCCGACGTCGCGGATGCACAGTCGGAGGCGACGCCCGACATGTTGTCGTCGAGGGTCCAATCGACCTTGACCGGGCCGGTGTACCAGTCGTTGTCGCCGACCGGGCCCGACAGCACGCCCACCCCGGTGGGCGCCGTCGCATCGCGCTTGACGGTGACGCTCGCCGAGGCCGTGCCGCCGTCCGTCGTAACGGTGCACGTGAACGTTGCGCCGGCGGTGTCAGCCACGACCGAGGCATCGCTGCACCCGGAGGACGCGGTGGTGGCGGCACCGAACGTCTGGACATCGAAGTGGATGCCGACATCCGTCACGTACCAGTCGGCCAGGCCCTTCGTTCCTGTGACGACGGGCGTCACTGTCGGCGCCGGGGGCTCGTCGTCATTCGTGATCCAGCCGACGCCCGTGCTCTTGTCTCCGAGGCTCGCCTCGGTCGGCGACGACAGCACGACGATGAAAACCTCGTCCGGTTCGATGTCGCTGTCACAGGTGACCGGCACGGTGATCGTCTTGGAGACCTCGCCCGGTGCGAACGTCACCTCACCGGAGGCCGGGGTGTAATCGCTTCCGGCGATCGCGGCGCCACTCTTCGTGTCGTAGCGCACCGTCACCGGGCTCGCGCTGGGTTTGCTGGCCGACACGGTGAACACGAACGGGGTCGTCGTGCACTGGGTGCCCTCGGCGGCTGTCACGTCGCTGATGCTCAGCTTTCCGCCGTCGTCGTTGCGGATGGTCGCCACACTCTCGTCCTGATTCGGATCGATGACGAACCCACCCGCGTCCGCTTCGTCTTCGGTCTCGAATCGGAGGAGACGGATGAAGAACGTCTCATCGGGCTCGACCGCGGTATCTCCGTTCGCGTAGATCGTGACCGGTTTGACCGTGTCACCATGCTGGAAAGTCACGCTCGAGGTGACCGCGGTGTAGTCGTCAGGAGCCCCTGCGGTGCCGCTGACGGTCTCGTAGTACACCGTCACGGGCTTGTGGTCGAATGTGCTCGTCCCGATCTTGAACTCGAAGCCCCGCGTTCCGCTATCTCCCTCGCTGAATCCGACCTCCCGCGGGGCGATGGTGATGGAGGTGCCCTCGTCGTCGTTCTTGATCGTGCCCTCTCCACCGCCGGGTGTGATCAGGGTGTCGCCCGTGGCGTGGGACAGCTGCACGATGAACGTCTCGTCGGGCTCGAAGGTGAGGTCGCATCGCGAGGTGATGCTGATCTTCTGCGTCACGACGCCCGGCGCGAAGGTCAGGGTGCCGCTCACGGGGCCGATCAAGTCGGTGTCCGGCTGTGCGGTCCCTTGGACGGCCGCCCAGTCCACCGTCACCGTCTGCGAGCGCGGCTGATTCAGCGTGGCCGTGAAGACCATCGGAAATGGACCGGCCTCGCACAGTTGGCCGAGCACGAAGCTGCCTTCGATCTCGCCGGCGTCATCGATGCTCACGCTGTAGGCGTCGTCGTTCGCGATCCGACCGGTAGCCGTGCCGTCCACGATTTTCAGCAGCTGCATGGCCGGCCAGCCGTCGAAGATCTGGACGGTGAAGTCCTCGGTGTCTTCGACCCAGGAGTCGGCGAGCACGTCGACGGTGATCAGGGCCGAGGTGAGACCAGCGGGAATGGTCACATAAGAAGATCCGCTGCCGGGGAAGTCGCAGGCCGGAGCGGTGCAGGGCATGATCCTCGCCCTGGCTGCCGTGCCGCCTTCCACGACGTAGCGGATCGATGTGTCGCGCGGGACGATCTTGTCGAGCTTCACACGGAACTCGAACGGGGTGAACCCGGCGCCGGTGCCTTCGAGCTTCTCGACGTCCGGGATGTCGTCGCCTTGCGCGTTGACGATGCTGACATTCGGACGGTTGTCCGACGAGAGGTCGCACACGGATCGCTCGGCGGGCACGTGTCCGGCGATGAAAGACCAGACGCACGCGTCCACGGAGTAGGTCACTCGAGACGTATCGGAGTCGCCCGTCCCGCTGATCTGATGCAAGCCGGGGTCGGCGTTCTGCGGGCACTTGTCCACATCGGCGAAGCACCCGGAAACATCGATCGAGACGGTCTGGGTGATCGATGAGCCGTTGATTCGACTGTCGTCGTCATCGCTGAATACGTCGGCATCCCGAATGCCGAACTTCACGTTCGCCGTGCCCCAGTCGTTCGGATACGCTCGCCACCCGGGCCACCAGGGGTGGATGACGGCGGCGTCGGTACGCCGCTGGTTGCGCTCGTCACGCGACGCCCACGCGGTCGGCGGTACGTCCGGGAAGGTGAACACCGGGTAGAAGTCCGGATCGTGAGTGTTGATGTCGACCTCGAGGCCGCTGTCGTGGGACGTGAGCTCGGAGACGTCGAAGATGCGCACTGCGGTGCGCATCGCTCCCCGGTTGAGCGTGTAGGCCTCCTGGGTGAAAGCCCCGGGGTAGAAGTCGACGTGCACCATGTTGACGTACCTGCGCGGGATCTGCGTCAGCGAGGGCAGGATCATCGGGTTGGTGTAGGCCGAGACGTCCATCAGACCACCGAACTCGTCGTAATCGTCGTCGAGCGCGGGGCACAGGAGCCTGCCGTCCGGGCCGGGGTATTTGCTGAGCGGATCGTAGTCGGGGCAGATGGCCTGTCGGATGAGTGCGAAGACGCCGTCATCCAGTCCGATTGCGAGCCCCGCGCTGCTGAGGCCGTTCAGATCGGCACGCTTGGCGAAGGTCGTCGACGCCGTCGTCACGATCTCCGAGACATTGCGCCACGGCCGCTCGGGGTCGTCAGGCAGCGGGTAGCCTCCCTCCACGTCATCGGTGGTGGCGGGATCGTCCAGGCGTTCGATGTAGTTGTTGTTGATCGTCCAGAGGTTATCGAGGTGCGCCTGATCAACCGTGGGGATCAGGTTGCCGGCGTCATCCTTCGCAGGATTGCCATCGGCATCCACGGGCGGCGAGTAGTCGTACGCGAGGATGACCTGGTGCCCCTTGTCGAGGAGTTCGGTCGGGGTCGCATCCGCACCCAGGCTGCGTGGTGCGAGATACTCGCCGATGCGGGACTCGATGTAGGTGAGCAGCGCGTTGATCGAGTCAACCCCCATCGCCCCGTCACCCTCCTTGAGGTGATCGAGCCTCAGGATGATGAGCTCGCGCTCGTGGCCGGGCGCACTCAAGAACGCCACGATGCTGTTCATGATCTCTTCGACTTGAGGTCCCGCCAACGTGTGATGGATGTAGAAGTTGCCCTCCGTGAGGCGCAGCTCGGGATCGTTCTTCGTTCTCTCTTGATCATCTGCTGTCGCTCGGAAGAATCGCAGGTCGAAGAACCGGGACCCGGCGTTGAGCTGCCCTTGCAGATCACGCGATTGCGTGCGCGCCCACGGCAGAGACACAGACGCGATCGTTCCGCTCCACTCATCACACAGGAAGTGAAGTGCGTCGGGCACCGTGTCCCTGCAGCTCGCGTCCATCGGCGCCAGGTGCGTATCGCACCCTTCGCAGGCCAGGACCGGCTTGATCCCGTACGTGCCGGCGTCGTGGGAGCCCGGGAAGATGAACTTCCACAGCGGGACGTCGAGCGCAGTAGGGGCCTCGGTCCACAGCTGCTTCATCCACTGATCGGTGCGAACGACTTCGGTGGTGCTCGAGCCGACGGCGGCGGGAGTCACCGCTGTCTCCACCGTCGCGGCAGGCGCGATCGCCGCCGGTTCGGCGCCTGCAGCAGGGGGAGCGAAGCCGCCCCACACCAGTGCCGTCAGCGCGACGGAAGCGACGATCGCGGTCGATGATCTGCGATTCATTCCTGGCGTCCTCTCGAATGCCAGCGCGTCCGACTCACGAGGCGCGACCACCGGCGAAGGAATACAGCGTCCGACTCGGGGAGATGCCAGGCATGCCAACCGCGCTCATGCGCAGTCGGTGCGCGTCATCGCGCATCATGCGTGTCCGTTCCCCAGCTTCAGTTCGACGTGCGCGGGCCGCACGTCTCGAGCGTGCCCCCAGGACACCCCCGACGAGACTCTGGATTACACCCTGCTCTGATGCGCCCGCAAGGGCTCTCCCGGGATTGAAGAGCAAGAGTCCCTGATCAGAGGCTTGCTCTTTCCGTCAACGACATCCCCGTGGATTGCGCAGAGTTGATTCGGAACGCGGCCGTAGGGATCCGGCGAGATCCGGCCGTCCGGGGAGGATACGCATCCGGCCACGAGCCGCCCGACCGGGCGCCCAGGTCGCTGCGCCGTCGAGATGTACACCCGTGTCGTCGTCGAGATCGTCGATCCATAGCGGCCACGACGCAGCCTGGATGATGTCTTCGGTGCGATGCCGTGCTTGACACAGAGTCGTGGACCTTCACGACGCGTACGCACCGATCGCTTCGCGAATGAGCTGCGAGCGGGTCTTGTGCTCGCGCGCGGCGCGGGCGTCGAGCGCGGCGAGCTCGTCCGTGGTGAGTCGGAGCGCGACGACTTGGGCCGGCTCTGCTCCGCGTCCGGGTCGTCCGCGTCCTCGCCGCTTCACCACCCATGGCGACATCGCATTACGAAAAACCGAGCCGGTCCACAGCCGACCGCGGGCCGGTCGTTCATCGCGCATGGGGCCGTGCCCGATCGGGCCGCGGCGGGGGCCACGGATTGGGCACTTCGGAGTTCGCGGCCGTGCGGGCAGATGAGTGGGGCCGCTGGCACGATCGAGCTATGCGGTCGATGGCGGGGCGCGACGACTCCTCACGACAACGTGGGTGCGCGCAGCGAGCGGTTCATGCTGCTCATGGCCAGTCTGAACAATCTCGCATAGTCGCCGAAGCCCTCGCGCTTCAGCGGAGTGCCGGCAACCGCGCGGTCGCGGCCTTCGTGCAACGCCATCGGGTTGATGCACGATGGGGTCCGCTCGATCCGGCAACCCTTCAGGGAACGCACGTGACAGCGGTCGTCGGGCCCGGTGCTGTGGGTGGGGGCTCGAGTCCGCGTCGCACTCCTGGCTTCGCGCCGTCCGAGCACGTCGACCTGTTCAACATGGCCACGGATGGTGCGGTCTATTGTCAGGGTCACCTGTTGAACGAAAGGCTCGGCGGCCCCGGTGCGGGACCTGTCGGTGCTCAGAACCTCACGGCTTTTCCGCAGAAGCCCACGAACTCCGACCACAACAATGGAATCGAGGAGTTCATCAAGGCGGCGACGAGGAACCACTGGTTCCGCTATGAGGTCGCGATCGACTACGTGGCGGGCGACGCCGCGAAACTCGGCCGACGCGTCAGGCTAAGGCAGGGGGCTGCGGCCCTTGCGGCCTGGAACAACCTTGCGACGGGTTTCAGTTACGCCGCTCGCCTTACGGCCCGCTGGGAAGAATTGCGCCCGCCGGGGCACGGTCAACGGCTTCTGCTGCGCAACAATCCGCCGGCTCTGACGAACGGCCAGGCGGGGAGTCTTGATCTCAAGATTCCAAGTCCCACCGAGTTCGTTCGAAGCGATCGTCGCGCCGGCGAGTATCCGCAGGGCAAGACGCGACCATGGGCCCATCTGCCGTTGTTCAAGGGGAAGCATGAAGCCGTCCGCAGCGTGATGCCGACAGGCGGGAACCAACCCCCGGGCGCGGCCAGGCTCACACCACTGCAAGGGCGGACATTCGAGATGTCACAACGTCGTCTCGGGGGCATGGCCGCTTCCGTCGGTGTCACGCGTAATGCCAACTGGGACCCGATCTATCTCGCAGGCTACGACCACTATTGCGAGGGTCAGGACGATGCAAGGAGAGGACTACCGCTCCAGGCCGGGAAGCTCGGCCACAACTACGTCAAGGGCTGGAACGACTACCACCACCAACACCCGGTCATCGGCTGGCTCCGACAGGGAATGAAGCGACTGCTGGGCCAGTAGCAGTCGTGGGGGCGCACCCAGACCGCAACCTTGACGCTGCCCGAACGCCGGTGCGCATCCGTGCGAGGCGTGCAGAGCGGAACTGGCATGGTGACGCACTCAATCAGACACCGCGAGTTCAGCAGAGCAAGCAGCCGCTGTGCGCATGTCCCGCCTGCCCACTGGCGAGTCGTAGTGCGCTGGAGGTCCCTGGACGAGCGGGTGAGACGGCTATTCGTCGTTAGCCTCGGCCTCGATCCAATCGATCTCGTGATCCGAAAGGTGAGAACCTGCGGGCTCTGAACCGCTGACAGCCACAATCTCGGCCACGACGTCCGCGGGGAGCGGTTCGCCGTTGTGAGCAATGAGCCATTTCTTGGTGGTCGACTCGAGTGCGGGCCACCACGCGTTGATCTCCATGCATTCAGGTTTCCACCGAACGTCCACCGTGCGTAGGTCGGTCCTTGAGCGTGCGCGCACGGATCGCGACGGCGTAGGTCAGTCGAGCGCGGAACTCGTCCGCGGTCCCCACGAGGGGAAGTTGACCCACTCGTCTCCCGCGATGATCACGCGCGCCTTGCCGTTGGTGGGGATGGTGCAGATTCTGTCGATTCCCGCTTCAGTGTCGTGGCACCCTGCGAGCATCTGGCGGCCATCGGGCGACCACACTGCCTTGAAGAATCGAAGTTGGTCGGTGGGCTCGTGGAGCACGCGCAGGCCGTGGCCGTTCGTCCGCACCGAGAGGATCGCTCCGGAGTTCGGCGCATCTGGGTGCTCCGGGCCGATGTTGAAGGTGATGGAGTGGCCGTCCGGGGACCAGTCGGGATGTTCGAGGGCTGGGCGGGCCGCGACGACTTCGCGCAACCCCGTGCCATCGGCATTCATGACGTAGATCGCTTCGAGTTGACCGGCCGGGCTGTCGCCGACGATCCGACCGAACGCTATCTGGGTCCCGTCTGGCGAGAACACTGGTTCGACGTCGAGTGCGCCTTCGGTGAGTTGCCGAGGCTGCGAGCCATCAGCGTTCATGACCCAGATGGAGATAGTGAACGGGTCCTCGCCAAACGGGAACCCGTTGTACACGATGAGGTTCCCATCGGGCGCCCATTTTGGTGCTTCTTGGATCCCCGGGGCGACCGTGAGAGCACGGCGATCACTGCCGTCGGCAGCGATGGTGGCGATGTGCACGCCGGTCTCGTCGGCATAGTCGAACGCAATGCGGGTGCCATCAGGCGACCAATCCGAGAAATTGGCTGGCCCGTCCGTGAGACGCACCTGACCTGAGCCATCGGCCGCAGCCGCCCACAGACTGAAATTGTCGATGGCGGGATCCCAGCCACCGAACGCGATCGGTCCGTTGCTCGGCTTGTCGGCCCGATCGGAAGACTCATTGGCGGCTTCAGCTGCCACGCCGCCGGCCAGACTGAGAGCGATCGCGAGCAGCGAAATTGACGCAGTCTTGCGGGCCATTTGATTCTCCTCCGAAGGGTGCCGAACGAATCGACACCGCAGGGCGTCTGCCGACGGAAGAGAATGGCCACCGCGCTCGTACCCCTGCAGCGCTCACTATCCTCGGACCCCAAGACGTGGTCAAGCCATCGCGTTGACTCATGAGGAGTGCGCGCGTCGTGGGTATCGAGGAATCCTTTGGGATTGCGCGTAGCGGTGTGCCTGCCGGTGTCCGCGGGACGGCGGCGGTGGGTCCTGCTATGGGGCTGACCATAAGCGAACCAAAGGCGGTCACGAAGAAGCTCGCGCTGGAGGATCGGCGCGGCAGCAAGTCCCGCCCGGGTTAGATCCGGATCAGGTGTGCGAGCTGAACGGGTGGCATCGCAGCCATGCGCGGAAGGCGTTGAGCAGGCGCTGGTGCTGAAGGCGGTCAAGTCCCGACCGCCCCGAGGCCCTCTGTATGGGGAGCCGGTGATCGTGGCGTTGCGGATCCAGTGGGCGGTGCGGGGGACCCTGTGCGGGCGGCTGCTGGCGGCCGCGCTGCCGGACCTGGCGCCCCGGCCCCGCCAGCTCGGCGAGCTGTAACCCGTGCGGTGCCTGCTCGACGCTGGAGGCGCCGACGATGATGAACGCGTCCAGATTGAACCCATAGCCAAAGCGGACTGTTCCCAGAACTGAACCCGGTAGATCGGGTGCTGACCTCGTCGGCCTTTTCCGCGTGGCTCGTCGCGTGAATCTCCATTTCCGCAGAGCGGAAGGAGGGGCTTCGGCTCGATCGCTGAGAAGCCGGTTGCTCAGCGTTCGTTGGGTCCGCGGTAGACGCCGTTCTGGTCTGTCGAATCCGCGAACTCCTCCCAGTCCATGTTTGCGATGTTCAGGTTGTTCTCCACGGCCCAGAGCTCTGATGCGACGCAGCGGAACGCGGGGCGCTGCTCGAGAAGATCCACGACAACAATCGGGAAGTCTGGCGCAGAGAGCGTCTCGTCGTCTGCGATGAAAAGCACCGCGGTCTCTCGCGGATGCTGAGGGATCGAGTTGCGCAGTAGATCGCGCGGCGCCCCGACCCACATCGGGTCGTCAACGAAGTCGACGTAGGCGCGAAAGCCGTCTTCGTTCTCTTCGCCCAGTACCGCGACCAGGCGGTGCCAGGCGGCGTCATCGACGGCCGTGGTTCTCACGAGTAAGGAGCGCTGGGAGGTAGGAAGCAGCGGCACCCTCACAGCATGCCGCACGGGGTCGGCCCGCGTGCGCACGCCGGTCCCCTTGCGTGCATCAAGATGCCTTGAGGACCTTCGACCACACGCTCATCTCCCGACGACGGGCCTGAACCGCTAACCAGGCAGCCGGCGATGGGCACGGCCAACTCTGCACACTGCCGTCAGACCCGGGTGCGAGCCTGCGGTGTCGACACGCCTCCTGTATAACCGGCGGTCGGCTTACTCGGGCGCGTACTTGAACGAGAGCTGGATCCGCGCCCGGAACAACAGCGTCCCGTCATCGCCGACAACGACGTCCAGCTTCGTCACCTCTCCGACACGGAGGTCGTGCAGCGAACCCGCGGCGGTGCTGATCGCTTCTCGGGCCGCCTCCTCCCAGGACGAGGCACTCGTGCCGATGACGTCGATCACTCGGTAAACGCTCATCTTGACCCTCTTCGCTCGATGCCGACAACTCCATACTGATCGCGCTCGCGCTCGCAGGGAAGGGCAGCGCGTTCGACCCGGGCGCGAGCAAGGTGAGGAGACAAGTGAGCGTTGGCATCGGGAGGCGCTGACATGGAGGATGCCACCTTGCGGCGGCGCCCGGTTGTCCCGCACGGTGAAGTGCACGATGAGCGCGCGCTTATCGCGCGTCGCTGAGCTCCTCCTAGGGGACGCCGTTCGATCCGCCCTGGGCGCGGTGACCGTGGCAAACAGACGGGTTGCAGCGTCGATCGACCCGCGGACGGCATACACAAGCCGCTCTTGCGTCGAGCGGCACGCAGGCGGCATGAGCCAGGCGAGGTGCCGCAGAATCCGCGGGATTCCGGGCCATACAGCTCAGCAGGGAAGTACTGGGCTTCCAGAGGACCCCCTTCGTGCCTTCCGAGAGTCGGTCGGCCGTTCGGGTTCACCCGAGCTCGCGCAGGCGCTTGAGCGCGACGAGCCACTCCTCGGTGGCGTCGCGCAGCTCGGTGAGGGATTGCTCGGCCGCGGCATCCTTCCTCTTGAGAACGTCGCGAACCGACGCGATGTTCGCGGCGAGCTCGGGGGACTGGCGAGCGGCCTTGCGGAGCTCGGGCGACGCGAGGACCTCGCGTGTCGCGTCGTCTCGGAGGCGGCGCTCCTCGTCGGCCCGTTCGAAGGCCGCGGGAAGTCCGCCGACGCCGTCGGTGAGCAGCTCGAGCATCGCGCTGACGGCGGCGCCGTCGGCGACGCGGTTGTGTTCGGGGTCCCGGGCTTCCGGGGTGACGCGCTTGTGCACGATGTGACCTCTCTCAGATGGCGATGACACTCAGATGGCGACGTTGAGGGCGTCCCACGG
Organism: Microbacterium sp. SS28; assembly: GCF_022761035.1. Lineage (GTDB taxonomy): Bacteria > Actinomycetota > Actinomycetes > Actinomycetales > Microbacteriaceae > Microbacterium. The sequence continues at coordinate 196,313 of NZ_JAKWJP010000001.1, read as the reverse complement.
CGCGCCCAGCGGCGAGCCGTTGAGGTGGAGGATGCCGCTCGACAGGTTGCCGAGCACGGTGGCACCCGTGAGCGAGAGCTCGGCGGTGGGCTCCCGCCGGCCGCGCAGGCGGTTCTGCGCGATCGCCCCCGTCTCGGCGCGCACCCACAGGGCGAGCGTGCCGAACTCGACATTCCCGTGCACGTGATTCGACGTGATGATGACGTCGCCGCGGAGCCCGACGATCATGGCGGGCGGTGCGTCGCCTGCGCCGCCCGCGACGATGTTCGCGTCGACCGTCACGACGGGGGCGCTGATGCGCCCGAAGCCGACTGCGGACGCCGGGCCGATGCCGAAGACGGAGGACGAGAGCCCCGTCGTGATGCCCCCGGCTGTCGTGAAGCCCACCTCGTGCTCGCGCTCGTCGGCGCTGCCGACGAGCAGGCCGATGAAGCCGCCGCCGTTCGGGTCGAACTCCGGATCGGGCGGATAGCGGCGCGACGAGTTGCCCTCGATCTGCGAGCGCGCGAAGCCGCGCACCGCGATGCCGATCTCTGCGCGCCCGTTGTCGACGTCGCCCACGCGGTCGACGGTGTTGCCCGCGATGCGGGACTCCGCGGCCGCGACGACGTCGATGCCGATGGACCGCCCGCCCATCGTGGGCGCGGTCCCTACGCCGCGCACGGTGTTCGATTCGATGCCCGCACGCGTCGCGTTGACAACCCGGATGCCGAAGACCCCGGGCGCCTCGTCGGTGATCCGGGAGCCGACATCCAGCACCGTGTTGTGTGCGATCGTCGCTACGTCGACCGATGACTTCTCGTCGACGACGATGCCGTGCTGGGTGACCTCGATGCGATTGCGCGTGATCTCGAGCGTCTGGACGGGGGAGTAGTCGACGATCCCGTGCCCGCCGACGCCTCTGATGTGATTGCCGTCGATGCGGACCGTGTCGCGCACGAGCTCGCCACGCGGCGTGGGCATGATCGCGATCCCGTCGGTGCGAGCCGGCTGATCGGAGCGAGGGGCGGCGACGTGGTTGCCGGTGATCGCGAAGCCGCCCTCCGACACGGCGATGCCCGTGCCGCCGACGATGACCGTGTTGTCGTCGAGCGCCACCGAGCTGCCGGGGAGGAGGGATGCCGGAGCCACGATGCCTGTCGTGACGAGCCCGCCCTGCGCGGCGCGGAGGACCGTGTTGGCGGCGACGCGGTTCGCGAGCATGAAGGCCGTCGTGCCGTCGAGCCGGAGCCCGAAGTCGCGCGCGACGACGAAGTTGTCACTCACGTCGAGCGCCGCGACGAGGAGCGTGCGGCGGCGCGCCTCCGCACCCGTCGAGGCCTCGCCGATGCCCGTCGGCGCGAGGACGATGTTGTCGCGGAGACGCGTGAGGACCGCCGCGCCAGCGAGGGCGATCGCCGCCCGCGAAGGGCCCTCCTGCGCGAGGATGAGCGCCGTCACGCGCTCGACCGTCGCGGCGACCGTCGTGTCGAGAACGATGGCGGAGTCGTTCGCGGCCACGATCGCGAGGTCGTCGATCGTCGTGAAACGACTCCGTGACACGACGAAGCCCTCGGACGCCGACGCCACGACGATCGAGCCCGCGCCCTGACCATGGATGCGCACCGAGACGGCGTCGGCCACGCGGACGGGCTCGCGGATCGCATACAGGCCGATCGCGAGGCACACGGTCCCTCCTCCGCTCGCGATGACGCGGTCGACCGCGTCCTGGATCGTGAGCTCGCCGCTCGCGTGCGAGACGGGGGTCACGCACTCCGTGCACTCGCAGCCGCACTCGTCGCAGCCCTTCCCACCCCCTTCGCCGGGAGTCGGCCACTGGGGACGGCAGTCCGTGACGCCTGCGGCGGTGAGGATGCCGAGCCGCACATAGTGGTGGTGGATGCCGAGCGGCGGGGCTTCCTCGAGGAGCGGATCGGCCCCCACCGCGCCGCCCGACGCGTCGGCGGCGCGCGCGGGGACGATCCAGTGGTCGCCCGTGCGGAACGATCCGCCGGCCGACGAGAACCCCACGACGAGCCCGTGCTCGAGCACGACCCTGTCGGTCGCGACAGCGGGCACGGGGATCACCCCTGTCGCACCGGCCTGGTCGAGGTCGACCACCGTGCCGCCCGCCGTGTTCTGGACGACGCCCACCTGGTCCCAGCGCCGGATCCGCAGATGGCGGGACGCGGCATCCGGAATCGTCAGCTGCAGGTCGACCGGCAGCGCGGAACCCACGAGGGTGATCGTGCCCTCGGCGTCGTCGATCTCGATGCGGCGGATCTCGCCCGGCTTGCCCCAGAGTTCGCGCTCGTCGTCGAGGATCTCGACCCAGTCGCCGTCGTGGAAGCCGAGCACGTCGTCCTTGCCGAGCGAGGCGGGACGCACCGTGGCTCCCGCGTCGAGCACCTCGAGGATCGGACTCGCGACGGACGCGTTGTCGCGCGACCACTTGAAGGTCGCTGTGCCGAGGGTTCCGGGGTCGTGGATCTCGACGCGGTAGGTCTGGTGCTCGAGGCCCCGGTAGCCGCCCGTGGGTGGGAGTTCGCACGGTTCGTCGTCGACGACGGCGATCGTCTCGACGGTGAGGCGCGCGCCCGAGGGTGCGATGGACTCGCCCCATCCCTTGAGGGCGTCGTCGGGCGTTCCGCAGGTCGTGCCGGCAGGCACGGCGAAGTGCTTGACCTGCCAGACGGTCTGCGAGCGCGCCGTCGTGTCGACGCCCACGGCGCGCTCGATGAGCCCTGGATCCTCGAGGTGCGTGACCTCGCGCTGCCACACGTCGAGGTAGACGAGGTGCGTGCCGGTCTTCGGGAGTGCGGGCGGGGCAGGCAGATACGGCTGCGTCGAGTAGGTCACGGCCCCCGAGCCGAAGGACTCGGCCAGGATCGGGTCGAACGTGTCGTCGGGCGCGCCGCCGTGGTTCTCGGCGAGCAGCCCGTCGGCGTACAGGCGCCCACGCCCGATCGCGAGGTCGCCCGCCGCGAGGGTCAGTGCGAAGGCGTCCGGCGTGACCTTCGACACCGCCGCCGTGCCCTGGATCCCCGGCTGAGGTCCGGGGCCGTCGAGATCGGCGACATTGGCGCGCAGACGGCGCTCGAGTATCGCGACGAGCTCGTTCCAGTCGCCGTCGAGCAGGAGACGCCCCTGCTGAAGCACGACACCCGAGTGATCCTTGCGTGCGTCGAATCGCACACCGCTGAGGTCAGCACCCATCAGTTCGTCCCTTTCCCGGATTCATGTCGCGAAGATGCGGTCGGCGGCGAGGCCGAACCGCAGGTACTCGTCGAGGCGGATGCGCAGATTCGCCTCGCGCTGCGGAGCGTAGAGACGGTGCGTCACACCCATCTCGCTCTCATCGTCGGCGCCGCGCCGGATGCGATCCGGCGTGCCTTCGTGCAGCCGGAGATAGTCGTGGTCGCCGAAGCGCATCGAGTCGAAGCGCGGCCGGGAGGCGCGCTGCACGGCGACGGGGTCGTCGGGTCGCGGCGCGCAGTGGAACCGCCGGCCCGTCTGGGATCCCTCGGGCAGGAACGAATAGCGCACGCATCCCTGCTGCTTGCGCTCGACGTGCACGGGGCGCGGGCGCGGATCGCCGGGCTCGAGGGTTGCGAGGAAGAGCGAGTTCGAGGCATCGAGCCGCACGCAGCGGGCCGACCCGACGACCGTGGATTCGCGGATGTCGAGATCGCCTGCCGCCGCGGTACCGTCGCCGGTTTGCCAATCGGCGTCGGACGCCACGGTCCGGGGCGAGGCGCCGTCGCGTCCCGTGAGCGCGACGCCGGTGCGGGCCGAGCCGTCGATGATCGAGTCGGTCACCTCGACCGTGACGCCCTCGACGGCGACGATCGCGCCGACGACGCTGCGCTCGATGCGGACGCATGCGAACGGGTCGAGCACGATGAGACTCGCGCGGGTCGGCGAACCAGCTGCACCGTCCGGCGTGCGGGTGAGGCCCGGCACGAGGGTCGCGTCGCGGATGACGATCGTGCGGCGGTCCCGATCCGGTGGATCGACCTCGTCCAGGACCACGGGCGCGCCCGAGAGGAGCACGCCGTCGAGCACGACGGTGCTCCTGGGCTCCATGTCGAGCAGAAGAGGCTTCGTGAGCTCGAGCGAGGGGCGGGCGCCCTGCGCTGCGGCGAGGCACACCGCCGACCCCGGATCGGCGGTCGGGTCGGGTGTGTGGGCCGTGATCGTGAGGTTCTGCGCGTAGCGCCGTGAGTCGGCGACGAGGACCGTGCCGCCGTCCTGCACGAGGTCGAGGGCCGGCTGCAGGAGGTCGCCGTCCGAGACCGTCTGCTCCGGCGCGGGGAGCGGCTCGTCTCCGCGCCGCCGGTTTCCCGCCCCGACCGGCACTGCCATGCCGATCGAGAAGGTCGCGAGCACCTGCTCGCCGGCGGGCGGCGCGTCGCCGAGCCACACCCGCCCGCGCGCGGGGTCGATGTACACCTGGCCCGCGGGAGGCTCATGCGCCCATGTCGCACCGCCCGGCGCGTCGGAGAGGTCGGCGAAGCGGACGTCGGCGAGAGGGATCGCGACAGGCTCGCCGGCGCCCGTCTGCCTCTCGAGCAGGATCGAGCGTCGCGCGCGCGAGAGCGTGGGCCCGTAGACCGCGGGCGCGTGGTCGGCGGCCCACCGCACAGTGAGCGGCTGCGGCACGTCGGGCGGTTCGGCGAGGTGCGAGATCTCGGTCTCGATGCGGGGCTGCGCGAAGAGCCTCGTATCGGCGCCGAGCGGGTCGAAGCGGAATCGGCGACCATCGACCGACGGGTCGGGAGTCAGGGGCGAGCGCTCGAGCCGCACGGGCTGTGTCCGCCACAGGAAGATCGGGATCTTCACGATCCCGTAGCGGCCGCGGTGCTCGCGCCAGGTCGAGGCGAGGGGCCGCGCGTGCGCCGTGTGCGCGAGGTCGTCGAACGCCGCGCCCTCCGGGGCGACGTGGTGCAGGGCCTCGTGATCGCGCATGCTCGCGCTCGCGACCGCGTGCGGACGCGTGTGGTTCATGTACTGCGTCGTCGCGAGGCGCTCGAACGACTCGTACACGCGCGCGGGCCACCCCGTGACGTCGGCGGCGAGCTGCTCGATGACGGCCGCGGTGCCCTTGCGTCGGCGGTACGCGACGGTATTCGCGACCTCGGCGCGCGGCGAGACGACCTCGGGCACGACGCCGTGGATGGGGCGGTACCCGACGACCCCGCCGATGTACGGCGTCGCCCACGGGGCCGCCGTCTCGACGAACTGGTCGTCGTAGAGCTGCGCGAGCTCTTCGCCGAGCACGTCGAGCTGGTCGCCGAAGACGTCGAGCAGCTCGGCGAGCACGCCGCCCGCCTCGCCGTCCCGCAGGCGGTAGACGGCGGGGAGCAGCTGCCACAGCCGGGCGGCGGTGGTTCCGGCCTCGGGCTCGGTCATGGCATCTCCAGGAGCGGCGGGAAGGGATCGGGCGAGAGCACGAGCAGCTCGGCCCCGAGCGGGACGGGTACGGCGGAGGTGGCAGGGGCCGCGATGAGGCGCTTCTCGAGCGTCGGCGTCGCCGCCCGGTGGAGGAGGTCGAGGTCGACCCCCACGATGCCCACCACCGACGCGGCGGTCGCGACGAGCTTCGATGCCGAGACATGGTCGCCGAGCTCGCGTGCCCGTGCACCGTACCCATCGCGGAGTGCCTTCTCGAGCGCCGCGAGGACGACCCCGCGCTCGCGGTCGGAATCGGTGTCGACCTTCATCGAGATGCGGAACTCGACCCGGCGGACGGGCACCGCGACGAGCTCGACGAGCGGGTCGCCCCAGCGGATGAGCTCGCGCTCGAGCCGCGAGACGACCTCGACGGGTGGCGCCGCGCCCGCGGCATCCGCCACCGTCACGACGATGAGCGCTCTGCCACCCGTCGCGGGCAGCACGGTCACCTGCGCCTTCCCGATGCCCGCGAAGGCGAGCGAGAAGTCGGCGTAGTCGAGGAGCGAGACGGTGCGTCCGAGCGTGCGGACGGGGATCGGGATGCCGCGTCGCGCGTCAGCCTCGGACTCCGGGTCGACGCCGCCGACAGCGGGCGCCGGGTTGGTCACGCCCTTGAGCCCGAGGGGGCGGTCGAGGGCGATTCCGAGCTGGTCCTTGCGGACGTTGCCCGCTGCGCCGATGCCCTTGCGATGACGAGCGCGGATGTTCGTGGCACCCGTCGAAGGCCGTGCGCCGTTGCTGCCGTCGCCGAAGACGACGCTGATGCCGCCGTCGGGCTCGTCCCGCGTCTCGTACACGCGATCGCGCGGGCCCGCGGTCGCCGTCGTCGGCACCTCGGTCCAGCGCACGTCGTCGACCCGCACCTCGAGGCTCGACGCCGTGCCGCGCGGCGTCTCGGCGCGCACGAAGGTGAGGGGCGACTGCTGCAGCCGGTAGGCGGCGAACGCCTGACGCGCATCGCCCGAGCCGAGCAGCTGCGTCACCGTCTCGCCGTGCGTCGCGCGGGCGGCATTGCCGAAGACGACGGCGCTCGCGTGCGTCGGCGGGTTCGCGGGCGCGGTCGCGACCGTGATCCGCGTGCGCACGCCCGCTGCGCCGCCGATCGCCTCGACCTTCTCGACGTGGAGCGTCTCGGACACGGGCGCGCCCGCGGCATCCGTCCCCGCAAGGATCACCTCGCGGCCCTTCGACATCCCCGTCGCGTCGCCGTCGACGACGAGGGCCGTGCCCGCGAGTGCGGCCGTGTCGGGGGCCTCGGCGAGCATGAGGCGCTCCGACACCGCGAGGGCGGTGACGTAGCGCGGGGCGATCGTGTTGGTCCACGCGGGACCCGCCAGCTCGAGGGCCGTGACGGGGCCCGCGAGGCCCCACGACTGCTGGCTCAGCTCGGTGTTCTTCTCGACGCGGTACCGCGTCCGGCCTCCCCACTCGAGCAGGAGCCACGAATCGACCGCGACCTCGGGGTGCGAGCCGTCGAGCGTCGTGAACGTGACGCCGGCGACGCTGTAGGCCGAGCGGAAGTCGGACAGCCCGTCGACGGTGTCGTAGGTCGGCGGGCTCGCATTCGGGTCCTTGAGTGCGAACTTCGGCGCGTTGTGGCCGAAGAGCGACAGCCGTCGCCGCATCGCGAAGACCTCGAACGCGCCGCTCTGCAGCATCGGCAGGGCGGAGGCCTTGAGAGCCTGCGACCATGCGATGCGCGTGCGGCCCGCGGCGGGCTCGGGGTCGACGTCCGTGAGCTGCAGGGCGTCCCACTCGCCCGTCGCGTCATGCGATGTCAGCAGCACGACGTCGCCCGCCGCGAGGCCGAGGCCGATCCCGCTGAGCCACGCCTCTTTCGTCGCGGCGGTGACGGGCCACCCCACGGTCTGCGCGACCGGCAGCGCGTTCCATGCCGGACGGGCCTCGATCTGCTCGACCGTCTCGAACGTCTGCGGCTGCTCGCCGGGCCCGGGGATGCTCTGCACGCGAAGCCCGACCGGGAGGGTGAGCGCCGTCGGCAGGACGGGCGGCGCGATCCCCGGATCCTTCATCGACGGGGGGAGCGGAGCGGGCGGCTTCTCGAGCGAGAAGGCGAGCACGGTCTCGGCGGCCGCGCCGCGGGCGAGCCTGTATGCGACGAGCGCGCCGAGCTCCTGCAGCGACGCGCGCTCGATCGCGGTCCCGAGATATGCCTCGTTGGCGAGTCGCTCCGTGTAGAACGTCAGGATGTCGGCCGTCACCGCGAACGCGTCGAGCAGCGCGATCGTCGCATCGTCGGAGTCCCGCGTGCGCAGCCCGCGCAGCGCTGGACGCCCCTCGTGCGGCTTCGGCGCCGTCGTCGCGGGCGGGATCGGATGGAGCCGCGGGCTCGTGTCTCGCGACAAGCCGGCGATCATCGCTGCGAGGAAGTCTCCGTGCGTGCCCGACCGGTAGGAGATCGACCGCAGCCCCGGCCTGTTCGCGACGGGCAGCGGCGGCGCGGCGGCCGCGCGGCACGCGGGGCAGCCGCACGCGGAATGTCGAGTGCTCATGATCCGCCTCCATAGGTGAGCTCGAGGACACCGCGCTCGGGGAAGCTCGGGTCGTCGTCGAGGCGCGCGATCTCGAGTCGTCCCATCGGGATGACGCCCGACGCGATGCCGCTCGACCACGGCTCGTGCTGCCGTTGGAAGGTCACGACGTCGACGGACTCGACACCCGGCACCGAGTGGACCGCCGCGAGGATCGACGAGAGGTAGACGCTCTGGCCGAACGTGAAGCGGTCGGGGTGGAAGAGTCCGAGGCGGCCGTCCGACAGCATCCCGTCCGAGAGCACGTCGCGCACGTCTCGCGCGACAGGCGAGCGGTGATGGCGCCGCGAGACGCAGATGCGGAGGGCGACCTCGAGCGGCACGAAGACCGGGCTGGTCACCTCGAGGTCGTAACCCGCCATGCGGAACCGCTCGAGGTGGACGCGCAGGCCCGTCTCGAACGAGGCGTCGACGGGCCGCCCCGCGCGGCGGTCAGCGGTGACGAACACCGTGCGCCACGATCCCGTCCACCGGAACGTCGCCTCGGCCTTCGCGACGCCCGGATAGAGGCCCGCTTTCGCGGCGTAGTCGGATGCCGTCACGGCGCGCTCCTGGATCGAGAGCGTCGCGGGCGCATCGCGGCGGATCTCGTCCCCCGTCTCGGGCTCGATCCCGCCGAACGCCGCGAGCGGATTGACGACCCCGACGATGTCGGTCTCGTCGTCCACGACATAGGCGAGGCTCTCGCGGCCGATGTTGCCCGCGGTGCCGTTGCCGACGCGGTACCGGGCGCGGAACTCGGTGCCCTCGGGCGGCCGGGCGCCGTGCTCGTCGTCGCCGAAGCGCAGGAAGACGGTCCCGTCATGCTCCTGCTCGACCACGAACGCGCGGTGCGCCCCGTCGCTCGCGATGAGATCGGCGCTCGGCTCCCAGTCGTTCGGTCCGGATGCGGGGTCGACGCCCGTGAGCACGACCGACGCGACGGCGTCGCGCGGGTCGCCTTCTCGGGCGCGGGATGCCGATTCCCACTCCTCGAGCACCTGCAGAGTGCCGAGCGGCTCTTCGCGGAGCAGCCACGCGCCGCCCCCGAAGCTCAGGGAGTGCAGCCGTCCTGCACCGCGGACGATCGCCTCGTCCCCTATGCGGGCGATGCCCGCCGCCGCGAAGAGCGCCTGCAGCTCGTTCTTCGACGCACTCCCCGAGAGCTCGGTGCGCAGCGTCGGGGTGAGCGGGGCCGTCGCGAGGACGGCCCGCTCGCGCGCGAGGACGCGCGTGAGCGGGGCGTACCGCAGTCCCGGGCGGAAGCGCGGAGGAACCCGTTCGCCCTCGTCGTCGCAGTCGGCCGCGGCCCGCACGAGGCGCGACGCCGGGACCGTGCCGAGCAGCTCGCCGAGGCCGTCATCGCTCGTGACCGTCGCGCCGTGGTCGGCGAGCACGACGTTTCCCCACGCGCCGGCCGTCTCGGTGCCGTCGACGGCGAGGCACAGAGCGGCCGGCAGGGCGTCCTCGTCATGCCAGCGGATCTCGGTGACGTCTTCGACGCCGCCGTCGAAGAGCATGCCTGAGGGGTCCTTCGACGAGCGGACCTCCGTGAGCCGCACGGCGAACCGGCGTGCGGGATCGGCGTCGGCCGCGATCCTCGTCGACGGCGAGACCGTCTCGGCGAGGATGAGCACCTCGCCCGCGCGGAGGGCCGGGTGGTCGCCGCGGAGCGTCGCCGACGTCGAGCCCGGGCGCAGTGTCGCGTCGAGGCGCCCCCACGTCCAGAACCGCATCTCGGCGTGATCGTGGTCGAGGAGTGCGGCGTGGACGGTCTGGAACTCGACGGGACGCGCGTCGAGCACCCGCTCATGATCGCGTGTGCCGTCCTTCAGCCGCCCATCGGCGATGCCGGACACACGCGTGAGGAGACGGGTGTGCGCCGCGAGGGGCACGTCGGTGGCACCATCCGCGACCTTGATGCGCGCCCACACGCGCGCGGCCGCGCCGTCGTGCACGCGGTAGTCGACCAGACGGGCATGCCTGCGCAGCGAGACGCGGCTGCGGGCCGTTCCGAGGTACGCCTCGGTCGCGACGGCATCCTGTCGATACGACAGCTCGTCCGCCGCGTACGCGAGCAGCTCGACGAGCATGACTCCGACATCCGCGGACGACCGCTCGGTCCATCCCGGCGCGAGGAGCGCCATGCGCTCGAGCATGACGCGGCGGAAGCCCTGATAGTCCTTCGCGAGGTAGTCGATGGGCGGCGGATGATGCACCCCGGGCGGGCAGGTGCACGGCTGCTCGCAGTCGAGGTCGCTCGGGCACTCCACCTTGAATGAGAACGGGACCGAAGCGAGGAGGGGGTCGAACCCCGTGGGCGGGTCGTCGGTCCCGGGCGTGCGAATGCGCAACCGGTAGAGCGAGAAGTCGCCCCACCGCTTCGTGCGGACGACGATGAGCGTCGACGGGTCGTCGTAGCCCTCGACGAGGGGGAGTTCGGCCGCAGTCAGCGCGGTCGCGGCCTTGGCCCACTCGATCTCGACGGGCCGGATGCGCTCGCCGCCCTCGATCTCGATCCAGGTGCGGTCAAGGCCCGCCGGCACCGCGAGGAGGAGCCGCACGACGAGCGTGCGCTGCCGGAGGGCCTGCACCCCTTCGTCGTGGTCGCGCACCTCGAGGAACTCGATGCCGTTGAGCAGTCCCGCGAGCTTGACGGCCGTCAGCCGGCGCCGGTCGCCGCACGTGTAGCACGTCATGATGACACCCCCGGCGGCGTGCGGAACGTCTGCACCTCGTGCGCCCCCGTCGCGCGCACGACGTAGGCGACGGTCGCGACGACGGCGGCGTCGCGCGCTTCGACGTCGACCGACTCGAGCGCGATGACGTCGGCGAGTTCGCGCTCGAGCGCGGCCTGCACGAGGAACTGCGACGCGGCGGCGACCTCGGGTCCGCCCGGCGCGAAGACCTGCGCGAGGAGTCCCGCACCGAAGTCGGGGCGCATGACGCGTTCGCCCGGCGACGTCAGCAGCACCTGCTCGATGAGGTCTCGCACGTGTTCGTCCCGCCCCGTCGTGGAGGTGCGGCCCGTGCCGTCCACGGACCACGGGTAGTCGAGCGTGCCGCTCATGACGCCACCGCCCTCGGCTGCACGACGACGGGCACGAGGGGCCCGCCCGTCGCGACGGTGATCGACGATCCGCTCGAGATGGCGACGGGCACGCCGCCGGCCTGGACGCGGACGGCCCCGACGATCCACTGGCCGCTCACGTCGAAGGGCCCGGACGAGCTGGAGAGGGGGCATCCCGCGACGACGTACTGCGTCGCGAGCGTCACGACCGGCTGTCCCGACACGAGCACGCGCGGGAAGGGCGAGGTCGCCGTCGCCTGCCCGCCATGGGCGCACAGGACGACGGCCCCCGCGTGCACGATGGGTCCAGGCATCCGTCCCTCCTCAGGTCACCGTGAGGGCGCCGGCGTTGATGCTGACGGTCGGCCCGACCATCGAGATCACGGCGCCCTTGCCGTTGCTGATCGTGATGCCGACGTCGCTGACCGAGATCATGGCGCCGGTCGTGGTCTTGATGAGGATGCCGCCGGTGGGCCCGGGGGTGTCGCTGATCGTGATCGAGTTGCCGAGCTGCGTCTGGAATGTGAAGCCCGAGACGCCGGGCGGCACGATGCGGGACGCCGCAGGGACGTCGGCGGGGGAGTAGAAGCCGCCGACCCACACCGGGTGGTCGGGATCGCCGCCCTCGAACTCGACCCACACGCCCGCGCCTACCGCGGGCACCGTGAAGACGCCCGTCTGCGTGCCCGTGACAGGCAGGCACGGCATCGCCCACGAGCTCGGCGGCAGCCCGATGGACGGCACGAGCAGCTGGATGCGGCCCATCTGCATCGGGTCGACGTTGTTGACGCACGTTCCCCGGTACAGGCCGAAGAGCTTCTTGGTCGTGAGGAGCGTCTCGGTGTCGCTCATACGGGCACCTCCGGAACGGTGGACAGCAGGGCGTTGCGGGCGAGGGTGAAGGACTGCGTGTAGCTGCCGCGCGCGATCTTGTGCGTCACGCGACTGACGTAGTACAGGCCGTTGAAGGCTTCGCCGGCGCCGCGGACGCCGACGAGTCCGCGCGACGTGAGCACGCGGCCGTAGCGGGTCACGTCGAGGGTCCCCGTGCCCGTCACCATGTCGTCGTGCTGCCCCGCGTAGGCGATGCCCTTCATGATCGCGGCGGGCGCGCTCAGCTTCGCCGTCTCGGGGAGCATCGTGATCTTGGGCGGAAGCGGCGGGACGACCCCGAGCATGGGGCGCAGCGGATTGATGTCGGGGATCGGGAGGGGGATCGCGGCCTTGCTCCACGGCTCGTGCACGGTCACGACGGGCAGCTCCTTCGCCTCCTTGTTGAGCGAGAACGTGAGCGACGTGACGTTGTCGTGCGGTCCGTCCAGTCCGGCGTTGAGAGCAGGCTGCGGGATGCCGAGCCGCACCTCCGGGCCCCAGTAGGCCTTGCTCATCCCGGGGAGCGGGCCCGGGTCGATGTAGAAGACGTAACCGGCCTCGTGGGCGAGCTTCTTGACGTAGGCGTAGTCGCTGCCCTGGTGGCGCGGGATCTTCTCGGTCGGGATGGGCGGCTCCTCGATGAGGGCCGGGATGACGAGGGGGGCGACCCCGAGGGCCGCGTACTTCGCGAGGATCGCCAGCACGCGCACGGCGGCGGGCATCGCCGGGTACGGGATGCCGTCGAGCTCGAAGATGTCCATGACCGCCGTGAGGTCCTTGCCCTTGACGTGCAGCGTCGAGCTCGCACCGTCCGTCGCGAACTCGTGCTCGGTCATGACGCCGTCGGCGAGCACTTGGGTCGTGCCGCCGATGGTGACGGCGAGCACGATGCGGAAGAGGGGTATCGACACACCGCCCGTCAGGAGGAAGAGCGTGGACAGGGGCGATTTCTTCGGCACGTCGAAGACGAGCTCGAACCCGCTCTGCGTGTCGCCCGAGCCCGTCTCGATCGTGACCTCGCGGAGCGCGTCGACGAGCGCCTGCGGCACCGGGAGGGCGACGGCAGGGCCCGCGTAGAGATGCAGCCGGACGGGCTGCGGAGGCAGCTCAGACATCAGCGCCCCTCATATCGGCGGGAAGGGTCACGCGCAGCGGACGCCCCGGCGGCTCCGCCATGTCGACGGGATCGATGACGCCGTTCGCGTCGGCGAGGCGCCACCAGAGCTCGGCGTCGCCGAGGTGCCGCGCGGCGAGGAGGTCGCGACGGTCACCCTCGACGCAGCGCACTTCGTAGAGCGCGCTGAACCGCTCCGGCCGCGGGACGAGCCTGCGCCGCAGGAACGCGACGGGGACGGGCTCGACGCCCGGCTCGGTGTCGGGCACGTGGTGCGCGATGCCGACGCCCGCGTACCGGCTCGTGGGCGGGAGCGAGAGCTGCGGGACGACGCCCGCCGAGAGCAGCTGCTGCAGGGGATCGGTCATGTCACAGCTCCGTCACTCCGAGAGTCGACAGGGATGCCGAGGCGGCCTTCTTGGCGAGCGCCTCGCGCGAGCGCAGATGAGCCATGAAGAGCTGGCCGCCGCGGTGGTCGAAGCCGACATCGTCGACCGTGAGCACCCGCATCCCGAGCGACACCGTCGCCCTGATCGGGTTGAGGTTCGCGTCGAACGCGTCTTCGGTGATCGACAGGTCCGTGATGCGGACCGGGACGACGCGGTTCGCGCCCCACACGAACAGGAGGAGGGGCGCCTCGATGGCGAGCACTTCGAGGGTGCCGCCGCGCGCGAGCGATTCGTTGCCCTGCAGGGCCTCGCTCGAGGGCTGCACGAGCAGCTCGAGGGCTGCGAGCTCGGGATGGATGCCGAGTTCGGTCGCGTTCCGGTTATGGTCGGGGTGCTCGAGCCTGTCGGTCGCGTCGATCTCGGCTTCGACCTTGATGGTCTCGGCCGCGGCGCCCTTGAGGCGCAGAGCCTGCGACTTGTCACCCCCCGTCTCGCCGGCGGCCTGCACCTGGACGGTGCGGCTAAGCGTGTCGGGGTTGTACTGCAGCGCGATCGTCCGCAGCGTCCGCCCGCTCTTGACGTCGACCTGCACGAGGCCGCCTTTGATGAGCCGGGGCGAAGTCATGTGCGTCTCCTCACTTCGGGAGGGTGGCTGCAAGGTGGGCGAAGGTCGCAGGGCGCAGTGCCTGCAGGAGCTCGGGAGAGGAGATGTAGAGCGCGTACGCCTCGGCGTAGTTCTCCTTCCACGCGGTCGTGCCGTACTCGGACACCGCGATGCCGTCCTTCTTGGACGCCTCGCGGAACGCCTTGCCGGCCGCCCCGCCCTTCTCATCGACGTCGGCCGTGCCTCCCTGGAACGTGACGGTCGAGCCGGACCGGCTCTTCGTGGCGGCGAGCGCGTCGCGCGCGGTCTTGGTCGCCTGCTCGGCGGCCTTGATCGCCTTCTCCTCGGGCCCGCCCTTGGGGTAGCTGCCCTTCGCGTCGGCATTCGCCGCGAGGGTGTCGGTCTGCGCCTTTCCCGCCGCGGAGTAGGCCGCCATCGCCTTGCGGAGGTCGGCATCGTCGACGGCATGCCCGATCTCGTGGAGGATCACCTCGGACGCGTAGGACAGGACGTTGCCGCGCCCGAGGAACCGCACGTCGGACTTGTCGAACGCGCTCTTGCGAATCGTCACCGTGTGCGTCTTGGCGTCGTACTCCCCGTCCTCGCCCGCGGGCGGGCTGCCGACCACGATCGTGAGCCCTTTGACGAGTGCGAGGTGCGAGCCGGGCAGCCGCGAGACGGCTCCGCGCAGGGCGTCGAGCTGATCGCCCGTGAGGGAGTGGACGAGGCCCGCGTCCTTGATCTTGTCGGCGACCGGATCGGCCGGCGGATCCTTCCCCGGCTCGGGCGGGCCCGGCACCGCCTGGTCGGGCGGCGCGACCGCCGCCCCGAGCTGCTCGACGAGCACGCGCGTCGTCGCGGTGGCCTTGGCGGCGGGCGGCGGCGCGTGGTGTGTGAAGCGGTACAGTCCGTCGATCCCGCCGTACTTGGCGAGCGCGAGTCTCAGCGTGATCGTCGTGTTCCCGGGCAGGACTGTCGCGTCCAGCAGCTGCCCGACGATGTTCTGCAGGCCCTTGGGCTGCACGCCGCTCGCCGAGGGGTCGATCGCGATCGTCGTCGCGGCCGGCGGCGTGTACGGGACGGCGTTGGGGTCGAACGACGTCGCGATACCGGGGACCGTGACCTGCGATTCCGTCACGACCTTGATGCGCTTGCGGTCCGCCTCGGGGAGCCCCATGAGCGTCGTGACGGGGGTGACGGGCGCCACCGGCTGCCTCCGCACGATGGTGTGCGCGCCGCCGCGCTGCTGCGCGGCGTGGGCGAGCTCGTGTGCGAGCAGCCGCCGCCCCGGCTCGGTGCCGCGCTGCTCCCGTCCGCGGGCGAACGCGATCCGTGTTCCGACCGTGAGCGCCGCGGCGCCCGCGCGCTCGGCGGTGTCCTGCGCGGCGGGGTCGGTGTGCACCCGCACGGCGTCGGGGTCGAGGCCCTGCGGCGCCTCTGCGCGCTCCCGCGCGTCGAGCGCGCGACCCTCGCCGTCCAGCCGCACGTCCACCGTCGCGGCTTCCGACGGCGCACGCGGGGGGACCGCCGCGAACGACCAGCCGGCCGCTGCCGCGGGGGCGACGGCTGCCTCGGCGAACCGGTCCGCCGCGCGCTCGGCGGGCGCATCGGCCCGCCCGACGGCGTGGATGCCGCTCGGGCGCTCGGGCGCGGGGGTCGCGGGGTGGGCGTGCGCCAGGCTCACGGCGTCCTCCCCGCAGGACGTCGCATTTCGGGTTCGGAGACCGGACGCAGTCGGCGGAGGTAGTCGTCGGCCGTCGTCGGCCCGAACCCCCGGAGCGCGAGCAGCACGCCGCTGCGCGGGTTGACGCACACCGCCAGGCCGCGCGACCCGTAGACCAGTTCGCCGTGCGAGATCAGGAGCGGCCCGAACTCGAAGTCCAGTGCGGCGTCAGGCGGGCCGAGGTCGGGAATGCCGAGGAAGCTCCCGTCGTCAGCGGTGGGCATCGCGCCCTCGAGAAGGATCGCGCGATCGTCGTCGAGCCACACGCGAAGCCCGTCGGTGAACCGGCGGGTCGGCAGCGACGTCCACGGAGTCGAGGTCGGGGGGTCGCCCAGCGCCCCGTCGAACAGGAAGGCGTCATCGTGGTCGATGCCCAGCTTCATCGTGGAGTGGGCGGGCAGGCCGGTCCACTCCGAGACGTCTGCGTCATCGACGAAGCGCGCGAGAGTATCGGTCACGGCGGGCTCCCGTCTGCCTTCGCACCGATGCGGTCGACCTTCCCGAGGAAGTACGCGGTCCACACGTTGTCCGCGCCGACGAGGTCGACGAGCCGCTGCGCTTCCGTGATCGACGCGTACGCGCTCGGCGGTCGCATAGCGATCGGGGGCAGCGCCGCCCATGCGGCACCTTCGACGAGCACGCGGGTCGGCTTGTCGGCGAGCCGCTTGCGACCGCTGCGCGCCCACACCACGTCGGTGAGCAGGCTGTCGACACCCTCCATGAGGGTGTTCCACTCCCGGTCCGAGGTGCGCTTGAGCTTGCCGGCGTACGTGCGGTAGTCGGCGTGCGCGAGCGTGTGCCCGTACTCGTGGATGAGGGTCTGGAACATGTCCCACCGGGCGCGGCGGTCCTCGTCGACCTTCCCGCTCTGCAGCATGTCGACGTAGATCTTCCCGCCCGTCTGCGCGCCGCCCCAGTTGCGGTCGATGAAGATGAGCTTGTCGGCCGTGGTCTGCGGGTCGTTCTCCCACTTGTCGCTCACTCCCGCCGAGACCGTCGCCTGCGCGACGGCTTCGAGCGCCTGAGCCTCTTCGTTCGGCCGGTTGTTCACGGTCTGGGGGTGCGCGTCGCACTCGGCGTTGATCGCGTCGAACGCCTCGTCGGAGCGGAAGTAGTACCGGATCTGGTCGAGCGCCCAGTTGACGCGCTCGTCGGGCTTCGCCGAGCGCACCGCGCGAGTCTGCCGATCGTGCCACGAGAACAGCGTCGGCGTCGCGCCGCCGAACGTCAGCTCAGGGCGCGTCCCGGCGCCGTAGAACGACGCGAAGACCTCGTCGGTGGCATTCTTCGCGGGCTCCGCCATGCGCTCGATCTCGGTTGTGCCGGCCGCCTTGCCCGATTTCAGAGCGGCGTCGTATGCATCCGTGATGATCTTCGCGAGCGTCGCCGCGACGAGCGTGCGGTACTTGCCGCCCGGAGCGAACATGGCCTTGCGTTCAGCTGCTTCCTTGGCCTTCCGCTCTGCTTCGGCCTTCTTGCGGGCGGCTTCGTCCTTCGCTCGACGGGCGGCCTCGGCCTGCTTGCGCGCGGCCTCGGCGAGGCGCTCGGCCTTGGTCTGCGTGACGCCCGGGGCCGTCGTCGACACCGGAGGGCTCGCGGGGGCCGCGGGCGGGGGTGCAGGCGCGGCCGGCGTCGGCTTGGGAGGGCGCGGAGGCGTCAATGCTTCGCGCGCCGCCTTGGCCCGGGGGCCGGTCACCGCGGAGGTGCTCGCGATCGCCTCGCCGGGCGAGGCCGGAACGACCTGCAGTGTGGCGGCGATGAAGATGTCGAGGGCGCGCACGCGCTGGTCGAGCTTGCCCTCCTTCTTCTCGAGCTCCCGCAGCCGGGCCGGATCCTTCTCCTTGACGCGTGCGCGCGTGGCCGCGTCGAGCTCGCCCTTCCACCGCGGAAGTGTCGTGCGCAAGACGTGTTCTCGCGCCTTGACGCGATCCGCGGGGGAGAAGTGCTCGACGACGGATGCCGGGTCGAGCCCGTAGTACTCGGCTTCGAACCGCGCGTCGAACTGCGCCGGATCGAAGGGGAAGATCGGCGAGCCGACCGGGAGCGCGGGGCCGACGACGTTCACGGTCCCCTGTTCGAGGGCCTTGCCGCCGCCCGCGAACCGCTGCGTCACGAGCTGGTCGAGGCGGGTCTGCTCCGCGCCGTCGAACGCGTCGTTGAGCGCCGCGTAGCGCTTGGGCGGATCCCGGAAGAGCACGATCAGCTCATCGGCGCTCGCCGACTCGAGCAGGTCGAGGATCGCGTTCTCGTCTTCGTCGAGCACGGCCCCGTCGAGCATCTCGTCGGTGAGCAGCGCCATCTGCGTGCCGGTCAGCTCCCACCCCGGCGTCCCCGCCTTCCACTTGCGGACGATCGCACGCGCCTTGTTGTCGGACTCCCACCAGCCCTCGTGCGCGCGCGCCGCCGTGATCTTGCGGAGGTACGACCGCAGCTCGTTCTCGGTCCACGTGCCCTCGCCGCCGAACAGCAGCGCGAACCAGTTGCCCACGTCGAGCCGGTGGATGCGCGTGGGCGCACCGGTCGTCCGCGGCGCCGCATTGCCGCGCTCCTGCACGACGTGGGCGAGTTCGTGCGCGATGAGGTGCCGGCCCTGTGGACTCGACGGGTCGAAGCGGCCGGATGCGAACACGATGTGCTCGCCGACGGTGAAGGCCGCGGCATCCACTCCTGCCGCGGCGCTCGCCGCCTGCGGGTCGTCGTGCAGCCGCACGGACGAGAAGTCGTAGCCGAAGCGCGCCTCCATCGAGTGACGGAGACCCGGGTCGAGCGCGCGCCCGCCGCCGCGGGTCGCGGCATCCACACCGCTCGTGTCGATGTCCGACGCAGTCTCGGTCGCCGTTGCGGGGGCGCGCTTGATCTCGTCCTCCTTCTTCGGCTCTTCGGTCGGGGCGGCCTGGTCGGCGTTCGCGTCGCCCTTCTTGGCCGAGCCGGGCAGCGGCCGGATGCCGATGGGCACGGCTCCCGGCGCGAAGGGGCTGAACGACCACCCCGGTCCGGATGGCGTGGGGGTCTTCGGGGTCGGCAGCCCCGGGATGCCGACACCCGCCGGCTTCGCGACCGGCGGCTCGGCGTGGGCCTCGGTCTGGGCTCGGATCGAGGCCATGAGCTTCTCGCTCATCGGATCCAGGACGGGCGCCTTCTTGCCGGTCGCCGACTTCGGCGAGCCGCCGCCCCAGCTGAGCGTGGCGCCGACCGAGTTCACCTTTCCTTCGGTGAGTCCGTCGACCTTGACCCCCAGCGTGACGCCCTTGCCGAGGGGGATGGGCACCTCCTTGCCGGCCACGAGCATGCCTGCCGCGACGGCGCCCGCGAGCGGCTTGATCTCGGTGACCTTGTCCTGCACCTCGCGGCCGGGCTTCGACTTCAGCGCAGCCTCCCCGGCCTTGCCGAGGCCTTCGACGAGAGAGTCGCTCGTCGATTTCGGCGTCGGCGGCGCCATCGTCGGATCCTGCACCGGCTTCTTCTTCTCCTCCTCGTCACGGTGGACGGATGCCTCGGCCGGCACGCTCGCGAACGACCAGCCTGTGACGCTCCCGCCGCGCGCGACGATGTCGGCGGCGCGGTCGGCCTGACGCTCGGTCGCGTCGTGGCGGTGCGACACGCGGCGCGGGGGCGCGGCATCCGTGTGCGCAGTGGTCGCGGGGGCGCGCGTCATGGCGACATCTCCCCGGACAGGCGACCGCCCGCCGACGCCCAGACGTCGCGCGCGATGTGGGCCGCGAGTCCGTCGCGGTCGGTGATGGCCGCGCGCCGGGGTGGCGGCGCCGCCCACGCGGGGGCCTCGTCGCCGCGGCGGTCGGCCGTCGCGAGTTCGCTCAGCCGCACCTCGACGAGGGGACCGAGGCCCTCGGCGAGCTCGGGGGGCACGCCGCGCAGGACGAGTCGGTCGATGTGCACGTCGATGCGCGTCATGCCGACCCCCCGCGCAGGGCGCCCGTCTCGGCCGCGGTGAGGGTGCGCTCCGACTTCGCGACTTCGCGCGTCGCGGCGCGCAGCAGATGCTCCGGCCCCACGGCCACCCCTTCGCCGGCCGCGGCGAAAGCCGCCGAGAGGGCGATCTGGCGGATCGCGCCTCCGCTCAGCTGCATGCGTGCGAGGGCGGCGAAGTCGACGTCGGCGAGCGGCGTCGCCGCGGGGAACACGGTGCGCCAGATCTCGGTGCGCGAGGCCTGATCCGGGAAGGGGAACTGCACGACGAACCGGATGCGGCGCAGGAACGCTCGGTCGACGTTGCCCCGCAGATTCGTCGTCAGGATCGCGAGCCCGCGGTAGGACTCCATGCGCTGCAGCAGATAGGCGACCTCGAGGTTCGCGTAGCGATCGTGGCTGTCCTTGACGTCGCTGCGCTTGCCGAAGAGCGCGTCCGCCTCATCGAAGAGGAGGACGGCACCGGATGCCTCGGCCGCGTCGAAGACGATCGACAGGTGCTTCTCGGTCTCGCCGATGTACTTGCTCACGAGTGCCGAGAGGTCGATGCGGTAGAGGTCGAGGCCGAGCGATCCCGCGAGGACCTCGGCGGCCATCGTCTTGCCCGTGCCGCTCTCGCCCGCGAAGAGAGCGGTCACTCCGAGTCCGCGGTCGGAGCGGCTCGCGAACCCCCACTCGTCGAGGACGATCGCACGATGCCGGACGTGCCGCTCGATCTCCTGCAGCAGCTCTTGCTGACCCGGGGGGAGCACGAGGTCGTCCCAGGTCGCACGGGGCTCGATCCGCTGCGCGAGCGCGCCGAAGCCCGTGCGCGAACGCTCGCGCACGAGGCGCCGAAGCGCCGCCAGGTCGGGGTCGGCGAGCGCCCGCCACTCGGCGGCGACAGCGGCCACGACACCCGCGGGCAGACGGAAGTGCTGCGAGAGCTCGCGCTCGGCGACGCGGATGATCTCGGCGTCGGAGCGCTCGAGCGCCGCGCGCCACAGCTCCGCCTCCTCCGATGCGGTCGGAAGCGGCACCGTGCGGGCGAGCGTCACGCGCCCCGCGGCCTCTCCTGCGGCGTCCGTCACGACGACCTCCGTCTCGAGCAGTGCGAGCAGCCGCACGTCGTCGGTCGCAACGAGGCGCCCGTCGAGCAGGGCCTCGCGGTCGAGCACCGCGGCCGTGTCGGCGGCGTCGCGCTCGGCGGCGACGGCGTCGCTCACCGCGAGCACGCCTCCGCCGAGACTCGCGGCGAGGCGCGCGACGACTCCCGCGCGCGTGTCGGCATCCGCTCCGGCGAGGTGCACGAGGACGGGGCCGTCGACGGCGCGCACCGCGCTCGCGAGCTCGGCGGCGAGTTCGACCTGCGCGGCGGTGAGGCCGCCGGCGCGCTGATCCGCGAGGAGGCCGTCGAGGCGCCCCGCTCCGAGTCCCGTCAGGCGGTGCAGCACGGCCTCATCGATGCGGAGCGGGCGCAGGGCGAGGATGTCGCCCGGCCCGAGCCGTACGAGCCGTCGACGGCGCAGGGGGCGATCGGGCGACAGGGCGTCCCAGTGCGCGTGGGGGAGCGCCGCCAGCGCGAGCCCGAAGGTCGGCGAAGCCGTGCCGCCCTGAGCTGCCGCGACGGTCGCCGCGATCTGCGCGTCGAGCTCGACCGCGGCGGCGAGGACGAGGACGTCGCGCTCGAACGGCGAGAGTCCGAGTCGTCCCGCGAGATCGTCGAGGGGAGTGTCGCCGGTCTCCTGCCGGGGCGCGGCCTCGCCGCGCAGGAGGGCCGCGATGCGCGCGAGCTCGGCGACGAGAGGAGCGCTGGACTCCTCGGGCGGGGTCTGATCCCCCTCGAACGCGGCCGGCGTGCTCATGGCACCGTGATCGTCTGGACGGGGTCGAACGCCGGCGGGTCGGGCGGCGTCTTGGGGCTCAACAGGATGAGCCGGCTCTCCGCACCGTCGATCGTGACGCGCACCCACTGCGGTCCACCCGGGATGTCGCCGTATTCGAACGACAGCGTGTCCGTGACGGCCGGGTGCGGTTCGGCGAGCGCCGTGTCGCCGCCGAGTGCGAGGGTCGCCCGCTGGCCGGGTCGCACCTCGGGAGAGACCTCGACAGTCGCCGTGACGAAGCCTGAGACGGCGTCGCGCACGGCGCCCGTCGCGCCCCCGAAGCGGATGACGGGGGCGAGCTGCATCGCGGCGGCGTTCGTCTCGCGCGCGACGGTCTCGGTCGGCGCGACGAGCGAGACGCGGACGGTCCACGTGCCGGCCGGCCACGCGGCGTCGGCGCCGGGACTCGCGGGGAGCGCCACGTCGATGAAGTCGCGCTCGGCGTTCGCGCCGATCGGCACGACGACGGGTGCGGCGAGCGTCGGATGCGCGAACCGCACCTCGACGCTCGTGCCGTTCAGGTGCGCGCCGGCGATGCGCACCGTCTCGCCCAGGGCAGCCGCGGGCTGCGGCGTCGCCGGCACGACGCGGAACACGGTCGGCACGGGTGGCAGCAGATCGGCGTGGACGAACACGCCGGGCTCGCGACCCCCGTTCGGGGCGGGGTCGCCCCGCGTGAGGACGGGCGGCCCGCTGCGCACGGGCTTCGTCGCCTCGATGAGGACGACCGTCACGAGATAGCCGACACTCGGGCGGTAGTTCGCCTGGATCGCCGACCAGAGGCGCGACATCTCCTCCGAGTCGATCGGCTCGGTCGTGACCGTGATCGCGGCGGCCTGGTCGGCGAGGTCGGCTGCGGCGAGCGCCGCGTACGCAGGAGGAAGGATGCTCCCGCTCACGACCCCCGCTTGCAGCGCCGTCGTGATGGAGGCGCGGTCGAGCACGGGGTGCGCGTGCAGGATCGACATCGCGTAGCCGAGCAGGATCTCGGCCTCGAAGTCCGCCGTGCCGTAGGCAGTGAGGAGATAGTGCAGGTCGAGGGCGAGGGGTGGGTTCGACGTGCGCCCGCCGGCGGGATCGAACTCGGGGAGCCCGACGTTGCGCCAGCCGGGATTGGGGCTCACGCGGTACAGGAACAGGTTGAGGCCCGGTTCGGAGTCGGGTTCGTTGAGTTTGATGGCGTCCGGTGCGATCGCCGTGACCTTGACGGTGCCGACCGCAGGCCCCGCCTCGACGATCCCGTTGTCGAGGAGGTTGCGGAGGACCCCGCTGACGCCGCCGATCGCGAGCGGGCCGCTCATCGGCCTCTCCCTGCGAGGTAGTCGTGCAGCGACCGCTCGGCGTCCCGCGCGGGTCGCGTCGGCCGCGCGGCGGTGGGCGCGGCGAGCATCGCGCGCACTTCGACACGGTCGATCGTGACGTGCACGACGTCGGCTTCTGATGGGGCGACGGATGCTTCGGCGCGCGTGGGCGTCGATGCGTGGACGGCTGCGCGCGGGGCAGGGGCGGCCTGGACGCGCGGGACCCCCTCGCTGCGTGAAGTCAGGGGCGCCGCAGTCGGCTCCGGGGCCGCCGCGGGCCGGCCGGGTGCGGCGGTCTCGGTCGCCGCGATGGGCGGCGCGGCGTCCGTCCGCCGCTGGGTGGGGAGCTCGTGCGCGGCAGGCGGAACGGCGGCCGCCGGCTCGCCCCGCGGAGCCGCACGCGCCTGTCGAGGGGCGGGGCGCTGCTCGGTGCGCAGGGGAGTCTCCGCGGTGGGCACGGGGGATGCGGCATCCGTCGACGCGGCCGAGTCGGCCGCCTCGAAACGCGACGGGAGCCGCGGACCGGCCTGGGCGGGAGCACCCGCGGCCCGGGCCGCGAGGCGGGCGAGGTAGCCGCTCATGAGCCCTCCCGCACGATCTCGAGGTAGGCGGCGCGGCGCTCCTCCGAGAGGCCGAGCACCTCGGACTCCGTCCAGCCGTAGGCGCGGGCGAGGGCGTCGATGTCGTACAGCGCGCGCCGTGCGCGCGTCTCGACCTCTCGCCACACGAACGCGATCGGGTCGACGTCGACGACGAATGCCGTGCCGCACTCCGGACACTCGATCGCGACCGAGACCTCGGCGAGGGGATCGGCGGCGGCGAGCTGCGCCTCGACCCGGTCGACGACGTCGGACGGGGCATCCGTCGTGCGCTGTCCGTGCGGATCCGTCAGCCGGCAGCAGAGCGCGAGGAGCGCGGATGCCGCGTCCCCGCGTCCTGCGACGGCGGCCAGGTCGCCCGCCGTCGGCGCCCGCCATGCGGCATGCCACTCGCCCTCTTCCGTCGCGACAGTCAGCTCTCCTGAGGCCTCCGGGCCATCGAGGGTCGCGAGCGACACGAGGGCGTCGGCGTCGAGCGAGAACTCGACGACCGACCCGCACGCGGCGCACGTCGCGACGGCGTCGAGGCGCGCACCCGCGAGCGCCGTGTGGAAGCTGAGCGCGGCCGCGTGCAGCCGGCCGAGCGGCGCGTCGCGCAGGCTCGCGGCATCCGCTCCGGCCGCGCCCGCGACCCGCAGGGCGCGCGCGATCGGCTCCTCGTCCCGCGCCGCGTCGGCGAGTTCGAGGATCGTCTGTGCGCGCACCGCCGCGGCGGCCATCGCGGCCACGGTCGGCTCCTACGGTTCGGTGAAGGACGGTTCGGCGGGCTCGACGACGGCGTAGTCGCGTTCCCAGCCCTCGTTCTCGAGCTTGAGGGTCTGGATCGCGACGGCGTTCGCGTTGGCGTCGAGGTCGGGAAGCGCCTGGTACTCCGAGACCCACGCCCGGAACACGCGGTACGCGAGCACGATCTGACCGGCCTCGTTGTAGAGCTCGACGATGAGGTCCTTGCGGAAGTCCTTGAGCGAGACCTCCGCCCCGAGACCCGACCCGAAATTCCAGACCTTGTTCGCCCACTGCTCGAACTCGACGTCGTGCGTGACGCCCCGCTCGAGCGTGATCGCCTCGAACTTGACGCGGCCGGGCGACTTGCGCGACGACGACGGGTCGCCGCCCTCCCGGTGCTCGACGACTTCGGTCGTCCGTTTGAGGCCGCTCACCTTGCTGACCCCCGCGACGTACTTGCCGTCCCACTTCACGCGGAACTTGAAGTTCTTGTACGGGTCGAAGCGGGTCGCGTTGACGCTGAACTGTGCCATGTGTCCATTCCCTCGGCTCAGACGGCGCTCGCGCCGGCGATCTGCTGCAGCCTGATGACGACGAACTCGGCCGGTTTGAGCGGCGCGAACCCGACGTGGATGTTGACGATGCCCTTGTCGATGTCGGACTGGGTCGTCGTCTCCCTGTCGCACTTGACGAAGTAGGCCTCCCGCGGCGTCCGACCCTGGAACGCGCCCTGCCGGAACAGGTCGCCCAGGAACGTCCCGACGCTCAGGCGGATCTGCGCCCACAGCGGCTCGTCGTTGGGCTCGAACACGACCCACTGGGTGCCGCGGAAGAGCGACTCCTCGATGTAGAGGGCCGTGCGCCGCACCGGGACGTACTTCCACTCGCTCGCGAGGCGGTCGGACCCCTGCAGCGTCCGCGCGCCCCAGATGACCCGCCCGGCGCCGGAGATCGCACGAAGCGCGTTGACCCCGAGGGGATTGAGCTGCCCGATGTCGCCGTCCGTGAGGGGCACTTCGAGGGCGGGGACTCCGTTGAGCCCCGCGTCGAGACCCGCGGGTGCTTTCCACACGCCTCGCCCGGCATCCGTCCGCGCGAAGACGCCCGCGACGGCGCCCGCCGCCGCGAACGGCTCGAGCTGGCCGTCCTTGAGCGGATTCGGCTGCATCAGCCGCGGGAAGTACAGCGCGACGTTCTTCGTGAACTCGCTCGCGATCGTGAACGTCGAAGCGACGCCCGTGATCGCGTCGCTCACCTTCGTCCAGTCGGGCTTGCCGTCGACGATGTAGAGCGCGCGGCGCTTCGCGGCGTAGCGGGCGGCATCCTTGTGGACGGGGTCGCTCACCTTCGCGTCGGTCAGGCTCGCGCTGTCGTACGGCGGGATGACGAGCAGGTTGAAGATGTCGGCGCGCTCGAGCGCGAACAGCCCCTTGGCCTGGGCCTCGAGGCCCGCGCCGTTGAAGGATGCGTCTGTGAGCGGGTCGCCGTCCGACCCGCCTACGAGCGGCTCGCTGAGGCTCGCGAGCGCCCAGATGTCCTGACCGGCTGTCGGGGCCGCGTGCTTCGCGGGACGGGTCCCCGGCGCCGCGCCCGAGACGCGCACGAGGGTCGACGCGTTCTTCAGCACGTCGGTCACGAACCGGGGATGTCCCGTGACGCCTACCGACACGTTGCGGTGCGTCTCGATGAGACCCGTGCCCCCGTCGTACACCGTGAGGTTGAAGAGCGTCGTCGCGACCTCGCCGAGGGACGCGTCGGGTGGTCGCGTGTCGTGGTCGACGCGGAACCGGATCTTCGCACCGAACTCGCCCTCGTCGGCGGTCTCGAGCGTCAGGCCGCCCTGCGCGCCCGTCGCCTTGCCGGCGACGCCGTTGGCGCGGTAGAGCCGCACGACGACCGCGATGCTCCCGCCGTTCGAGAAGAAGTCCCGTACGGCGAACCCGAGCGCGGAGCCCTTCCACAGGCCGCCGAACGCGCGTTCGTAGTCGCCATAGCTCGTGACGACCGTCGGTTCGCCGACGGGTCCGCGCGGGGCTCTGCCGACGAAGGCGGTGACGGAGGTCGAGACCCCGACGATCGTGCGGACTCCACTCGGCACCTCCTCGATGTACACGCCGGGATAGGTGAGTTGCGATGGCATGACTGCCTCCAGAGGGTGCACCGATCAGCGGTCCTGACGCAGTGCGAGGACCGTGCGTAATTCAGGAGACGACACCCGTGGGAGTCGTCGGCGTGGCGGGAGAACACCACGCCGTGATGATGGAACGAGCTCCGATTCAGGAGTCAAGCCCTCGCTCACGGAGCTGTCAAGAGGGCCACCTGCACGTGACCCTCCGGGTGCACCGAGGTTCGGCGGGCGCCGACCCCGCCGCAGGGGACCGTGGCTTCCCTTCGGCCCGCCAGGCCTCAGGGCCGATGAGGCTGTGAGCCCCAGTGCTCAGCGCGCGGCGTCCGCGTCTTCCCCGAGCAGCGACCGCGCGAGTGCCGTCGAACCCGCGACCGCGACGGGCATGACCGCGACGGCGCCGAGCGGGACGAGGAAGAAGAGCTGCGTCGCAACGCCGAAGCCCAGCGCCCGGGCGCGATGCGCCCGGAGCAGCGCCCGCCGCTCGTCGCGTGTCAGGCCACGCGCCGCGAGCGACCGCGACGACAGCTCGTCGGCGAGCAGCCAGCCGGTGAGCAGGACGCCGGTCAGGAACCCGAGCACGGTTCCGACGACGGGGATGAGGCCCATGAGGGCCGCCAGTATCGCGACCAGGATGCCGCGTCCCACGAGCGACGCGCCGTCGACGACGGAGCGCCAGAACGGATTGTCGCCGTCGGGGACGTCACCGCCGAGATCGCGCTCGACGGTGCGCCAGATCCGCTCGTAGAACGGCTCGCCGACGACGAGCGTCAGGGCCGTGAAGGACACGACGGCCAGGACCAGCGCGCCGCCGAACGCTGCGGCGCCGACGCCGAACCGCAGGAGATCGCGCCAGAAGGGCACCCAGCCCTCCGCGAACGGCGTCACTGCTGTCGTGAGAGGAGTGAGCGACGCGCCGAGCGCCGTGAGGGCGGCGACCAGCAGCACGGCGACGATCGCGGCGGGCAGGAGGCCGAGGGCCATCGCGCGCGGGCGGCGTCGCCACCACGCGAAACCGGCGAGCAGCAGGCCGGCACCTCGGAAGAACTCTCGCATCGGCACGAGCCTACGGGCGGCGCGAACGGGCATCCGTCCCCTTCCCGGCCGCACCCCGCCTCCCTACACTGAGCGTCACGTGTCGGCGGAGAGCCGGCATCCCTCGCCGACGAGAAGAGAGCCACGGAATGAGCGATCCCTCGCAGACCCCCACGACCCGCAGTGCGCCGGGCGGCGCCGCTCCGCAGAAGGGCGGCATCGGCCTCGGCGCCCTCATCGGCGTCGGCGTCGGCGTCGTGCTGCTGTCGTTCGTCGCGGCGTTCCTCGGAGCCCGGCTCGCAGGATCGACCGACGCGGCGCCCGAGCCGACGAGCAGCGTCGTCGCTCCCGAGCCGACGCCGATCCCGACGGAGGAGTACGAGGCGATCATCGAAGAGATCCTGCCGGCGGGCTCGGCAGTGCGTGCCGGTCAGGGCGTCCCGACGGCGGGGAAGGGCTATGAGGGCGACGTCTACATCAACGTCAAGACCTCCGACGTCTACGTGTTCCGGGACGGCCAGTGGGTGTGGGCGGGCAACATCCGCGAGTCGGCGGCCGAGAACCTCTCCGGCGAGCCGGGCGCGGCCGGCGCGGCGGGCGCGCAGGGGCCGGCGGGCGAGCAGGGTGAGCAGGGGGAGCAGGGCGCCGCGGGCGCTGCCGGCACCCAGGTGCTCCTCGGCACGGGCGCGCCCGACAACGCGACGTGCGTGGCCGACGGCGACGTCTACATCGACACCTCGGTGAGCGCCTTCTACGAGTGCTCCGCGGGGACGTGGACGCAGTCCGGCGCGTCCGCCGAGCAGCTCCCCAGCCCCTGATCCGCACGGAGACCCGCTGAGCGGCGCCGCGCGCCGGCACACCCGGCCCGCGGCGCCGCTCCCTGTCCTCCCAACGGGGCATGACACGGACGCGCCCCACCGGCGCCTCCCACTGGCGCGTGCTCCTCGGGAGGAGCACGATGGTCGCTACTGGTCCGCGACGACGCGGGAGGACGCCTTGGCCGCGACATCCGACATCCCGACCCATCGCACCGTCGTGCTGCTGGGCGCCATGGGGAGCGGCAAGACGACGCTCGCCGAGGCGATGCTGCACGAGGCCGGCGTGATCGGGCGCATGGGCAGCGTCGAGCAGGGGACCACCGTCTGCGACCACGAGCCCGAGGAGATCGCGCGCGGAAGCTCCCTCGGCCCGGCCCTCGCGTGGTTCACGTGGAAGAGGCGCGGCGCCGAACTCGGAGTGACGATCATCGACACCCCGGGGCATCCGGATTTCATCGGGGCAGTGGATGCCGCGCTGCAGGTCGCGGAGGTCGCCGTCATCGTCGTGAGCGCCGTCGACGGCGTCACGGGCGGGACACGCGCGGCCTGGGCGAGCGCCGGTGCGGCGGGGGTCGCGCGCATCGTCGCCGTGACGCACGAGGACCGCGCGCGTGCCGACTTCCGCGCGACGGTGCAGCAGCTGCGCGACGCGTTCGGCGCGGGGCTCTGGCCGCTCGAATTGCCGCTCGGCGAGGAGCACGCCTTCCACGGGGTCGCCGACATCCTCACGGAGCGCGCCCTCGTGTACGACGAGGACGGGCATCATCACGAGGAGGCGCTCCCCGCCGAGATCGAGGCCGAGGAGCACCGCCTCCACGAGCAGGTGACCGAGGAGATCGTGTCGCGCGACGACGCGCAGCTCGAGGCCTACCTCGAGGGCGACGAGCCGTCGGCAGACGAACTCGAGTGCACGCTCGCGGGTGCCGTCGCGGCGGGCGACGCCGTGCCGATCGTCGTGTGCTCGGGTCTGGCCGGCACGGGCGTCGACCACGTCATCGATCTCATCTGCGAACTCGGGCCCGCCGCCGCAGCCCACGACGGTCGCATCATGCTGGGGACGGACGAGGAGGGACGCGGCGGCTCCGAACACCGCGTTGCGACGGATCCGGACGGCGAGACCCTCGTGCACGTGTTCCGTACGGTCGCCGACCCCTTCGTGGGCCAGGTCGCGATGCTCAAGGTGCTCTCGGGCGTACTCCGGCCGGGGGATCGCCTGAGGAACGCGACGACGGGGGTCGAGGAGCGCATCCCGGCGCTGTTCCGCCTGCGCGGCGCCGAGCACGTGCCGGCCGAGGCGTTCCGCGCGGGCCAGGTGGGCGCTGTCGCGAAGCTCGCCGGGACGCCCGCAGGCTCGCTCCTGTGGACCCGCGGGCAGGGACGGGCCCGCCCCACGCCGCTGCCGGTGCGATCGCCCGTCTACGCGACGACGCTCGAGCCGGTCTCGCAGACGGACGACGCGAAGCTCACGACGGCGCTCGCGCGGCTGACGGCGGACGACCCGACGCTCGTCGTCGACAGGTCCGGGAGCGTCACGATCCTGCGCGGGCTCGGTGATACGCACGTCGCGGTGGCCGTCGAACGCCTCGCCCGCGTTCTGGGCGTCCACGTGACGACGGGCATCGCGCCCGTCGCCTACCGCGAGACGATCTCGCGCGCGGCGCGCGCCGAAGGCAAGCTCAAGAAGCAGTCCGGCGGACACGGTCAGTTCGCCGTCGTGCAGCTCGCGGTCTCGCCGCTCCCTCCCGGTGCGGGCTTCGCGTTCGTCGACTCGGTCGTGGGCGGTGCCGTGCCGCGCTCGTACATCCCGGCCGTCGAGCGGGGCGCGCGCGAGGCACTCGCTGCCGGCGGCCCGCTCGGGCACCCCGTCGTCGACGTGCAGGTCGAGCTGCTGGACGGCAAGGCGCATTCGGTCGACTCGTCCGAGATGGCGTTCCGCACGGCGGCCTCGCTCGGGGTCAAGGCCGCGCTCGCGGAGGCCCGCACGGTGCTGCTCGAACCCGTCTCGACCGTCACGGTGACGGTGCCCGTCGACCTCCAGGGACCCGTCCTGACCGACCTCAGCGGCCGACGCGGACGCGTGCACGCGAGCGAATCCGCCGACGACGGCCGCGCCAAGGTCGTCGCGAGCGTTCCGGACGCCGAGCTCGAGCGCTACGTGCTCGATCTGCGCGCCCTCACGGCGGGTCGCGCCGAGCTGACCATCGCCGCGGATCATTACGAGCCCGCCACAGGAGGCCCGCACTGATCCCGCTCGCTACGATGGAATGTCATGCCTGAGCGTCCGCCTTTCAGCCCGGTCATCGCGCTGCTCACCGTTTCGAGCGTGTGGGATGCCCGGCTCTCCGCAGCGCTCAAGGATCTGGGCCTCACGACCCGCAAGTACGGGCTGCTCGCCCACATCCACGCGACGCCGGGCATCTCGTTCTCCGAGCTCGCGCGCCGCTCGCAGATCACGGTGCAGACGGCGCACACCGCCGTGCGCACGCTGCAGGAAGAGGGTCTGGTGCAGGATGCCACGGCCCAGGCGGGCGCCGCGTCCGACCTGCGCGCGACCGCGAAGGGCGAAGCATCCCTCGCCGAGGCCGACGCGCGACTCGCCCGCCTCGACGCGACGTTCGCCGACGGAGCGAGCCTGCTCACGCAGGCGCTCGAGGGTCTCCACGAGGAGCCGTTCGGCAGCGACGTCAAGGTCGGCTGAAACCTTCAGGTAAACTGAAGGTGTGTTCCGCACTCCTCTCGAACTCTTCCGCGCCCTCGCGATCCTCGAGGCGATCTCGTGGACCCTGCTCATCCTCGGCCTCGTCCTCCGCGCCCTCACGGACATCGCGATCGGCGTGACGGTGGGCGGCGGCATCCACGGATTCGTGTTCCTCTCGTACGGCGCGACAGTGATCCTGGTCGCGAAGAACAACCGCTGGCGCCCCTGGCCGACGCTCGTCGCGCTCGTGAGCGCCGTGATCCCGTACGCGACGATCCCCACCGAGATCTGGCTGCACCGCACGGGCCGCCTCGCGGGGGCGTGGCGACTCGAGGCCACGGAGGATCCGCGCGACGCCCTCTGGCACGACCGGCTCCTGCGCTGGTTCCTCGGGCGCCCCTGGGTGCTCGCGGTCCTCATCGCCGTCGCGCTCGTTG
Organism: Microbacterium sp. SS28; assembly: GCF_022761035.1. Classification (GTDB taxonomy): domain Bacteria; phylum Actinomycetota; class Actinomycetes; order Actinomycetales; family Microbacteriaceae; genus Microbacterium. The sequence goes on along the minus strand of NZ_JAKWJP010000001.1, from coordinate 165,045 downwards.
CGCTCTACGCCGTGCTGCTGCTGGTCGGACCGCCCGGCGGTCGCAGCTGACGACGATCGCCGCGGGGGCGAACGCGCGCTGTGACGTCGGCACGTACGAGCCACCCGTGCGCTCGAGGCGACACCCTCCACACGTGCGCGGAACGCCCTCGGGGACTGCGTAGGGTCGGAGGGTGCTCCGCCGCCTCGCCGTCCTCGCCCTGCTCGCCGCGACGGTCTCCGTCGCGGGCTGCGCGTCTCCCGAGCCGTCCGTGCCGACACCCACGACGTCGCGCGCGCCGATCGTGCCGGCCGAGCCGACCCCCGTCGAGCAGACGCCGACCCCGACCCCGGTCGTGACGGCCGCGGCGGACGACGGGCTCATCCTCGGCTACCGCGACGATCAGATCGCTGCGGTGTGCATCCCCGCGCTCGAGAGCGAGTACCCGGGTGCGACGGTCACCGGCCCGTCGGACTCGGCTCCGTGGATCGGCGACACGGAGGCCACGCTGGAGTGGTGGGTCTACGTGCCCGAAGGCGTGACCTGGACGCAGAACACCGACGTCACCTTCCCTGCCGTGTGCTCGGTGTCGGACGACGATCCGGCGACCCCGACGCTCGTCTACGTCGGCGTCGTCGATCATTAGCCCCCACCCGCTGTCGGCGGGTGGTGAGATGATGCGGGGATGCTGCTGAGGGCCGTCGTCGACACCGCAGAGGCGGTTGCAGCCACGCGCTCGCGCCTCGCCAAGATCGACGCGCTCGCGACGCTGCTGCGGCAGCTCGCCCCGGACGAGATTCCGATCGCTGTCGGGTTCCTCACCGCGAGTCCCCGCCAGGGCCGCGTCGGCGTCGGATGGCGGAGCCTGTCGTCGCTCGACGTGCCGCACGCCGGCGAGTCGACCCTCACGATCACGGACGTCGACTCGGCTCTCGACGCGCTCGCCGGCGCCTCGGGGGCGGGGTCGGCCGCTGTGCGCGCCGACACTCTGCGCGGCGTCGCTTCTCGCGCGACAACGGCCGAGTGGGACTTCGTGACCCGTGTCATCCTGGGCGAGCTGCGCACGGGTGCGCTCGAGGGCGTGCTGCTCGACGCGATCGCCCGTGCGGGGGAGCGGGAGCCCGACGCCGTGCGACGTGCCGCGATGCTCTCGGGCGACCTCGGCGCGACGGCCCTCCTCGCCCTCACCGGCACGCCGGCAGAGCTCGAGGCGGTCGGCCTCGTCGTGGGGCGCGGCGTGCTGCCGATGCTCGCTTCGACGGCTGCGACTCCGAGCGATGCGCTCGCGGCGGTGGGCGAGGCATCCGTCGAATACAAGCTCGACGGCGCACGCATCCAGGTTCATCGCCACGCCGACGACGTGCGCATCTTCACGCGGACGCTCGCCGACATCACGCATCGGCTGCCCGAAGTCGTCGAGGTCGTCAAGGGGATGCCGGTGACCGACGTGATCCTCGACGGCGAGACGCTCGCGCTCGACGAGAACGACGCTCCGCGGCCCTTCCAGGACACGATGTCGCGGTTCGGTGCCGAGCTCGCGCGCGAGACGGTGCTGCATCCGTGGTTCTTCGACGTGCTCCACGTCGACGGGCGCGATCTGCTCGACGAGCCGCTGCGCGTGCGCCGTGACGAGCTGGGCCGGATCGCGCCTGCGCACCGGATCCCGGGAGAGGTCACCGCCGATGCGGCAGTCGCCGAGCGGATCGCGGCCGAGGCCCTCGCCGCGGGCCACGAGGGTGTCGTGGTCAAGGCGATCGACTCGCCGTATGCGGCAGGGCGTCGCGGGGCGAGCTGGATCAAGGTCAAGCCTGTCCACACCTTCGACCTCGTCGTGCTCGCCGCCGAGTGGGGCTACGGCCGGCGTCAGGGCTGGCTCTCGAACCTGCACCTCGGGGCGCTCGACGAGACGGGCGAGTTCGGCGGCGGGTTCGTCATGGTCGGCAAGACGTTCAAGGGCCTCACCGACGCGCTTCTGAAGTGGCAGACGGAGCGCTTCCAGGAGCTCGCGGTGCGCGAGACGCCCGGCACCGTATGGCTTCCGCACGAGATCGTGGTCGAGATAGCGATCGACGGTGTGCAGCGCTCGACGAGGTATCCGGGTGGCATCGCGCTGCGCTTCGCGCGCGTCAAGCGCTACCGCGACGACAAGCTCCCCGGGGACGCCGACACGGTGCAGACGCTGCGGGAGATGCTGAAGGGCTGAGCCGTGCCGGCGCGGTCTTCACACCCCGCGAGACGTCAATCATGTACGTCTGCGGCGACCTGGCGAGGACAGAGGTGAACTCTCGCGACGTTCCGGATGATGCGAACGGGTCGGCTCGCTGGGCGAGAGGATGCGACGAGGCGAGATTTGACGCGGCATCCCTCGGCAGTGTGCAATATATTGCATGCCGCTTCCACGAACGGAAAGACCGAGCTCGCTGCGTGACTACGCGTACGCGCAGCTGCGCGACGCGATCGTGAGCGGGCAGCTCGCGCCCGGTGAGCGGCTGCGCGACAGCGAGCTCGAGGCCTGGCTCGGGGTGAGTCGCACGCCGATCCGCGAAGCGATCGCGCGCCTCGACGCGGCGGGCCTCGTGCACACGCGCAGGGCGAAGGAGACCGTCGTCGCGCCGCTCGACGCGCGCGATGCCTTCGCGGCGCAGCGGATCGCCGCGAGCCTGCACGAACTCGCGGTGCGCGACGCCGTGCCGCTTCTCACGGACGACGACCTCGCAGACATGCGCGCCGCGAACCGGCGCTTCGCCGCGGCGCTCAAGAGCGGCGATGTGGATGCCGCGATCGCCGCCGACGACGACTTCCACGCCGTCGCGGTGCGCGCGAGCGCGAATCCGCTTCTGCCCGGTCTGCTCGAGCAGGTCACGCCCCTCCTGCGCCGGCTCGAGCGGGCGCGCTTCGCGACGCTCGCGGGCCGCGGGAGTGTCGCCGACCACGACCGCATCCTCGCGCTGTGCGCGGCGGGCGAGGCCGACGCGGCAGCCCAGGCCGTGCGCGAGAACTGGCTCACGCTCGAACGCCTCCTGACAGCATCCGGAACCATCGAAACCCTCCCGAAGGAGCCCTCATGACTCTCGCCGATTTCCCGCGTCACTCGCTGACGTTCGGTCCGAGCCCCGTCCACCCGCTCAACCGCCTGTCTGATCACCTCGGCGGCGCGCGCATCTGGGCCAAGCGCGAGGACGTGTCGAGCGGCCTCGCCTTCGGCGGCAACAAGGTGCGCAAGCTCGAGTACCTCGTGCCCGAGGCGCTCGCGCAGGGTGCCGACACGCTTGTCTCGATCGGCGGCGTGCAGTCCAACCACACGCGGCAGGTCGCTGCCGTCGCGGCGCACCTCGGCATGAAGGCCGTCCTGGTGCAGGAGCACTGGGTCGACTGGCCGGATTCCGTCAACGACCGCGTCGGCAACATCCTGCTCTCGCGGGTCATGGGGGCCGACGTGCGCCTCTCGTCGGCCGGGTTCGACATCGGGTTCCGCGACTCGTGGAAGGAGGCGATCGCCGACGTCGAGGCAGCCGGCGGCACGCCCTATGCGATCCCCGCGGGCGCTTCGGACCACCCGCTGGGCGGCCTCGGCTTCGCCAACTGGGCGCACGAGGTCAAGGCGCAGGAGGAGCAGCTCGGCATCTTCTTCGACACGATCGTGGTCTGCACCGTGACCGGCTCGACGCACGCCGGCATGATCGCGGGCTTCGCCGATCTCGCCGAGAACTTCGGCGACCGCCCGCGGCGCGTGCTCGGGATCGACGCCTCGGCGACGATCGAGAAGACCCGCGACCAGGTCGCCCGCATCGCGCGGCGCACGGCCGAGGCGATCGGCGTCGGCCGTGACCTGCGCGAGGACGAGATCACGGTGCTCGAGGGCTGGGCGGGCGATGTGTACGGCATCCCGGTGGCCTCGACCGACGAGGCGATCTACCTCACGGGGCGGCTCGAGGGCGTCATCCTCGATCCGGTCTACGAGGGCAAGTCGATGGCGGGGCTCATCGAACTCGTGTCGTCGGGCGAGATCCCCAAGGACTCGAATGTGCTCTACGCGCACCTCGGCGGCCAGCCCGCGATCAACGCGTACAGCGGCCGGTACCACTGATCGTCTCGCGCGAGCGTCACGGGAGGAGATGACGCGAGCGGAGGGTCATCGCGGCGTCAGGGCGCCTCCCGTGGCGCCATCTCCTCCCGTGAGGCGCACCTGGGTCTGGCGCGCGCCCCGCGTGGCACCCGACCGCAGGGAGATACTCGGGTCGCGAGCCGGACGCAAGGGGTCGATCCGGACGGCAGCATCCGGTTGAATCGACGCATGCGGACGGCACTTCGATGGATGCTCGCGGGGGCCATGGTCTTCGCGGGCGTGAGTCACCTCTTCTGGGCGCGCAGCGAGTTCCAGAACCAGGTGCCCGACTGGACGACCGAGATCGTCCCGATCGACAAGGACGGAGTCGTCGTCGCCTCGGGCGTCGTCGAGGTCATGCTCGGTGCGGCCCTCGTCGCGCTGCCGAAGGAGCGCCGGCGGGTCGGCGCGATCCTCGCCGGATTCTTCGTCGCCGTCTTCCCCGGGAACGTCGACCAGTGGCTCCAGCATCGCGACGGGTTCAGGCTCGACACCGACGCGAAGCGCCTCGGGCGGCTCTTCTTCCAGCCGCTCCTGGTCGCGTGGGCGCTCTGGTCGACGAGGCGCTGACGCGACGGCAGCAGGTCCCGGTACGGTTCAATCCGGTGACCCGAGCGGCCCCGTCGAGGTGCCGTCGGACACGGTGGTCATGGCGACGAGCTCCTCGCGCGCACTCCCGCCCGACGACGTCAGCGTCAGCACGGGTCCGACATCCAGCACGTAGAACTTGAGCTCTTCGACATCGGGCTCGAGCGGAGTCGTGTCGCGCGTCAGCAGGGCGTCGCGGTACGCCCCGAACGGCACCTCGACGAGTTCGTCGATGCCGAGCACGGCGCCTTCGTCCTCGGCCTCGCCCGCCTTGTACTCCTGCCGGTAGCTCATGCCAGGCTCCGGCTCGGCAGGCAGGGCGATGCCGGGGAGCGCGCCGTCCACGCCCGCCTCGAAGCTGCCCTCGCGGGAGGCGACCGCGCCGTCCTCGAACTCGGCGGTGTCCTCGCCGAGGTACCAGATGTTGCCGTCGGAGTCCTGCGCGTACCAGTCGTAGGTGTCCTCGACGATCTCGCCGCCGCGCCACACGGTGTCGCGGACGACGCGCGCCTCGATGCCGTTCGCGATGCGCTTCGTCTCCGAGGTGACGGTGACGTCCACCGTCAGATCGCCGTCGGGATCGGTCTCGCGATACGTCCACCGCGTGCCGACCGTCATGGGCCAGTACGGATTGTCGATGTCGGTCGTGAAGTCCGCCGGGTCGAGCTCGACGGCTTCGTCACCGGTCGGCAGCGCCGGAGCGGATGCCGCGGTGCAGCCGGTCAGGAGCACTGCGGCTGCGACTCCCACAGCCAGCGACAACGTGCGCTTCGCGTTCATGCCGCACCTCGATTCCGTGCACGGCGCCTCTGCCTCCAGCATGCGCTCGCGAAGCGCGGTGCGCGAGGGGCCGCCTCGCGGCGGAACGGTCAATCCGCGTAGCCGAGCCGCGCGTCTTCGGCGCTGCACTCGTCGCCGATGCGGATGCCGTCGGCGAGCGATCCCTCGGCGCGCAGCTTCTCGAGCTCTTCGACGGTGCGGCGCCGCAGCTCCCACGGGTCGATCGTGTTGACGTAGATCTTCGTGCCGCCCTCGAAGCCCGCGGGGTTCGAGATGCGCCACTTCAGCACGATGCGCCATGGCATCGCCCACGGTGCTCCGGGCGGGCGATAATGCCACTCCTCGTTCGTGGGCACGTGCACGCCCGTCGCGGCGTGCAGCGCGTGCACGAGGTCGGACATCGCGCGCACCTCCTCGGGCGAGTGCTCCTGAGGCAGATTGGCGCTCGCGCGGGAATAGACCTCGAAGGCGGGATAGCGGTGCCCGACGCCCGCGAAGACCACGGCGTGGTCGTTCGCCGCGACGACAAGCCCCTGCTCCACGGCGAGATCGGCGATCGCGTGCTGGTAGAGCCGGTGGTCGCCGGCGAGCAGACGCAGCTCGTGGTCGACCTGGGGCCCGTGCTCGTCGATCGCGACGAGCTGCTTGTGCAGGTGCTCGAACGATGCACCGGCGGGGCGCAGCCAGTTCTGGAAGACCGCGACGTAGGCGGCGTGCGGCTGCGCCTTGGCGATCTCGTCGAGCGAGCGCACCGTGAACGCGAAGTACTCGGCGTGTTCGCGCGGCGTGAGGACACCGGACGACACGAGCTGGTCGTCGGTCACGGCGCCGTCGACGACGTGCCGCCGCGCGACGACGACGTCGTGCGAACCGCCGACGAGGTCGAGAGCGGCCTCCTCGACCGACTGCGGGACTTCGGAGGCCGCGTTCCGTATCGCCGCGAGGCGCTCGATGTGCGCGCGTCCCGCGGGATCGTCGAGGTAGTCGTTCGCCCACGCCACGACAGTTCCGGGCTGGCGGAACCCGTGGTTCTCGCGCCAGTACTCCGCCGAGACGATCTCGAAGAGATTGCCGAAGCGACGGAACTCGGCCCTCGTGTCGTGCAGCGCCGACGCCGGCACTCGGCGCAGCTCGGTGAAGTCGTCGCCGACGAGCCGTGCCTTCTCGGGCGTCGTCTCGAGGTAGCGATCCTCGCAGAACGCGCACAGGCGCGTCTCGTCGCCGGGCACGAGGTCTCGCGGTGCGTCGCGCGGCGCCGCGAGCGGCCGGTTCGCGCGTCCCGGCACGGTCCACACCCGGGTGCCCGTGAGGGGGCCCACCTGCTTGACCGTCCCGTCCGGGAGGCGGGTCAGAGGTGTCTTCCCGGATGCGGCGTCGCTCACGTCACAATGGTGCCATGCGGATCGTCGTGCTGACGGGAGCGGGCATCTCGGCGGAGAGCGGCGTGCCGACCTTCCGCGATGCCGACGGGCTCTGGGAGGGTCACCGCGTCGAGGACGTCGCAACGCCGGAGGGCTTCGACGCCGACCCCGACCTCGTCCTGCGTTTCTACGACGAGCGGCGCAGGGGAGTGGCATCCGTCCGCCCCAATCCGGCGCATCGCGCGCTGGCTCGCCTCGAGGGGGCGATCGGCCACGACCTGCTCGTCGTGACGCAGAACGTCGACGATCTGCACGAGCGCGCCGGCAGCCGCAACCTCGTGCACATGCACGGCGAGCTGCGCCGCGCCCTGTGCACTGCGTGCGGCGCCCGGCCGGACTGGACGCGCGACCTCATCGATCGCCCGCCCTGCCCGGTCTGCGGAGAGCGGATGCTGCGCCCCGACGTCGTCTGGTTCGGTGAGCTGCCGTACGAGCTGGACCGCATCGAGCAGGCGATCGTCGCATGCGACGTGTTCGTCTCGATCGGGACGTCGGGCGCCGTGTATCCCGCGGCCGGGTACGTCGCGCTGGCGGCGGCGTTCGCGGCGCGCACGGTCGAGCTCAACCTGGCTCCGACCGACGCGCTCGTGCCGTTCGACGACGTGCGCGCGGGGCGCGCGAGCGAGGTCGTGCCCGCCTGGGTCGACGAGGTCATCGCGGCGCGCCGGGACGGCTAGCATCGACAGCGCCATGGACGACGTTGTCGAAGAACTGATCGCCGCCCTTCCCGAAGGATGCGTCGACACCGATCCCGAAACCCTCGAACGCTGCAGCCACGACGATGCCGAGTGGGCCGACTACGCGCTGCCCGCGGCCGTCGTGTTCGCCACCTCGACGCAGGACGTCGTGCAGACGATGCGCATCGCGGCGGCCCACGGCGCGCCCGTCGTGCCGCGCGGTGCGGGAACGGGTCTGTCGGGCGGGGCGAACGCGATGAGCGGATGCCTCGTCCTCTCGCTCGAGCGCATGGACGCCATCGTCCGCGTCGACGTGGACGAGCGCTACGCCGTCGTGCAGGCCGGCGTGCTCAACGACGACCTGCGGCGACACGTCGCCGAGGTCGGGCTGTGGTACCCACCCGACCCCGCGAGCCAGTCGATCTCGACGATCGGCGGCAACGTCGCGACCAACGCGGGCGGCATCTGCTGCGTCAAGTACGGCGTGACGCGCGACTACGTGCTCGGGCTCACGGCTGTCCTCGCCGACGGCCGCGTCGCGACGGTCGGCCGCACGACCGCCAAGGGAGTGACCGGCTACGACCTCACTGGCCTGCTCGTCGGTTCCGAAGGCACCCTCGGCGTCGTCGTCGAGGCGACCCTCCGGCTGCTGCCTCTCGGCGGCCGCGAGGAGCGCGCGATCGTCGGCTACTTCGGTTCGCTGCCGGCTGCCGGACGGGCCGTCGCCGCCGTGTCGGCGGCCGGCATCATCCCGTCGGCGCTCGAGCTCATCGACCGCACGTGCCTCGATGCCGTCGCGCAGTGGCAGGGCTGGCAGCTGCCGGAGGGGGCCCAGGCGCTCCTGCTCTCGAAGGTCGACGAGCCGGGGGCGCGGGGCGAGGAGCTCGCTCAGCGGATCGAGGACATTTTCCTCGAGGCCGGGGGAGCGCAGGTCGAGCGTGCGACGGATCCCGACGAGATCGCGCGGCTGTTCGCAGCCCGGCGGCTCGCGTATCCGGCGCTCGAGAGACTCGGTCCCGTGCTCACGGAGGACGTGTGCGTCCCTCGTGCGGCGGTGCCGGAGATGCTCGCCCGCATCGAGCGCGCGGCGGCCGACGAGGGCGTCGTGATCGCGAACATCGCCCACGCCGGCGACGGCAACCTGCATCCGCTCATCATCGCGCCGGAGGGCGACGACGACGCGAAGCGGCGGGCCAAGCGCGCGTTCGACCGCATCGTCGAGGACTGCCGCGCCCTCGGTGGCACGGTGACGGGGGAGCACGGCGTCGGCCTCCTCAAGCTCCCCGGCGCGGCGGAGGAGCTGAGCCCCGTCGTGCTGGACCTGCACGCGGCGATCAAGCGCGCGTTCGATCCGCGCGGCATCCTGAACCCCGGCAAAGCCTTCCCGAACGGAGCATGAGCACGATGGCATCCCTGACGACGGACGACGGCGTCCGCCTCGAGTACACGGAGCACGGCGATCCGTCAGGGCGACCCGTCGTGCTGCTCGCGGGCTTCAAGGCCGCGGGGACGAGCTGGCTGTACCAGGTCGAACCCCTCGCGAAGGCGGGATACCGCGTGCTCGTCGTGGACCTGCGCGGCCATGGTGCCGCCGAGCGACCCGCGTCGGGTGTCGACATGGCGCGGCGCGGGGCGGATGTGCGCGAGGTGCTCGACGGCCTCGATCTGCACGATGTCGTGCTCGTGGGCGGCTCGATGGGCGGCAACACGATCTGGTCGTACCTCGGGCAGACCGGCGCGGCGCGGGTCAGCGCCGTCGCGATCGTCGACCAGACGCCGAAGATGCTCAACACGTCCGAGTGGCCGCTCGGGTTCTACGGCTACGACGCGTCCAACGTCGACACTTACTTCGCCGAGAGCATCCCCGACACAGGCAAGGGCACGCCCATCGCGAAGCGCGGCATGCGCCTCGTGCGGCTCCTGCGCGCGATGAAGGGCGCCGAGCGCGAACTCACGCCCGGCGAGCTCACGCTGCTCGCCGACCACGCGAAGGCAGACTGGCGACCCGTGATCGCCGGCACCGACGTGCCGGTGCTCTTCGTGGCAGGCGCCGAGAGCGAGTTCTGGCCGAGCGCCCATGCCGCGACATCCGCTGCGCTCGCACCGCACGGGCGGTTCGTCGTCATCCCGAACGACGGGCACGCCGCCAACATCGAGCAGCCCAAGGCGTTCAACACCGCGCTGCTCGGCTTCCTCGCCGAGGTCGCCCCGCCGCGCGGCTGACGGCGGGACGCGTCAGCGGCGGAGGTAGCGGTGCTCGGGACGGCCCGTCGTCCCGTAGCGCAGGCGCACCTCGATGACGCCCCGCGCCGCGAGCGCCGCGAGGTGGCGCTGCGCCGTCGCGCGCGACACGCCGGAGCGGTCGGCCACCTCGGATGCGGACGCGCCCTCGCCGTCGAGCGACTCGAGGATGAGCTGCTCCGTCGCCGTCCGCGAGAGGGACGGCGCTTCGCTGCCGTGCAGGATCGACAGCGCCCGATCGAGGTCCTCCTGCACGAGCACCTCTCCGCCCTGCATGAGATTGCGGTAGCGCGCGTAGCGGTCGAGCAGGTCGGCGAGTGCCCGCGACTCGAAGGGCTTGATGAGGTAGGCGAGCGCACCCGCCCGCAACGCGCGGCGCAGCGTCGCGGCGTCGCTCGCGGCCGACAGGACGACAGCGTCGACGTCGAGCGCGCGCACGAGCTCGATCCCGTCGCCGTCGGGCAGGTACGCGTCGACGAGGACGAGGTCGGGGCGCTCGTCGCGCACGGCCACCCGCGCCCGCGAGACGGTCCCGACCGGCTCCAGCGCCGTGAATCCCGGACGCGCGTCGACGATGTCGCGGTGCAGTCCCGCGACGCGGAAGTCGTCGTCGACGACGAGCACACGGATGCCGGTGGTCATGGTGTCACGTCCTCCTTCGTCGCGCGCATGACGCCGGGCAGTCGCGCGCCGAAGACCGCGCCGCCCTCGGTACGCGTGCGCTCGATGATCCACACGTCGCCGCCGCGCCGGCGCGCGAGCTCGCGCGCGAGCCGCAGCCCGATGCCGTGCCCGTGCACGCGGTCGGGCGCGCTGTCCGCGACGGCGCCGGGCGCCGCGAAGACCTCGACCCCCTCGGCGATGCCGGGACCCGAGTCGGCGACCGTCGCGACGAGCTCGGCGCCGTCGTCGAGCAGTGCGAGCTCGACGACGCGGGGCGGCTCTCCGCGCACGGCGGCGGTGATCGCGTTGTCGAGCAGGTTCCCGACGACGGCCGCGACGTCCTCCGCCGCTGCGAGCGTGCCGTGCAGCAACGTGTCGTCGGCGATGTGCAGCTCGACGCCGCGCTCGCTCGCCTCGATCGCCTTGGCGCCCACGAAGGACTGCAGGAGCGGGTCGGCGATGCGCTCGAGTCCCTCGACGGGGAAGTCGACCGGGCCGCGGCCGAGCTGCTCGGCGAGGAACGCGCGCGCCTCGCCGGGCCGCTGCGCGTCGATGAGGCCCGTCGCGACATGGAGCCGGTTGGCGAACTCGTGGCGCTGCACCCGCAGCGCGCTCGTCATGGCGCGGACGGTCTCGAGCCGCTCCGCGAGCGCGACGAGGTCGGTGCGGTCTCGCACGATGAGCACGTCGCCGAGCGACTGCCCGTCTCGGAGGACGGGGTGCGCATCGAGATACAGCACGCGGTCTCCGACCAGGATGCCGTCGCGGGGCGTCCGCTCCGAGACGACGGCGAGCACGTCCTGCGGCACGTCGAGCTCGTCGAGGCGTCGGCCGACGGGATCGTCGAGGCCCAGCATCCGTGCCGCCGACGCGTTGCAGACGCGGACGACGCCCGCCGCATCGAGCGCGACGACGCCGTCGCCCACGCCGTCGAGGACGGCGGCCTGGTTCTGCACGAGGCCCACGAGCTCCTCGGGCTGCAGGCCGAGCGTGAGGCGCTCCCAGCGGCGACGGATGAGCAGCGCGGCGAGCGCGCCGATCCCGAGGGCCGCCGCGGCGGCGATCGCGATTCCTCCGAGGAGCGCGGGGAGGTCGTCGAAGACGCTCGCCCGCTCGAAGCCGACGCTGACCTCGCCCACGGGGGCCTCGTCGGCGGCATCGGGGGCGTAGACCGGCACCTTGGCGCGGGCGGACTCGCCCAGCGTGCCGCGCTCCCAGTCGACGACCTCCTCGCCCCGCAGCACGTCCTCGAACGGCGTGCTCACCTGCTCTCCGAGCAGGTCCTGGTTGGGATGCGCGAGCCGGATGCCGTGGTCATCGGCGATCACGACGAACAGGGCGTCGGTACGGGCGCTCACGGCGGCCGCGATGACCTGCAGGTCGCCGCCGCGGAGGTCGGCGGCATCCGGTGTCCCGGGGTCCGCGGAGAATTCGGCGACCAGGCGGCGCACGTCGGGGTCCTCGGCCACGGTGCGCGCGATGTTGAGCGCGGACGCCTCGGATTCCTCGCGCAGCTGCTGGATGCCGAGGACCACGAAGACCGCCGTGCACACCGCGACGACGGCGGCCACCGTCGCGAGCTGGAGTATGAGCACCCGCGTCGCGAATCGCACGGCACCACCTCCGTCCATGAGCAGAATGCGCTGAACCAACGCTACGCGCAGAACGCACGGCAATGCGAGATAGCGCGCGCGGCGCGGCAGGCCCTGCCTACCATCTCGAATCGCACACCACGTGGGTGTGGAAGACGAAGGAGTCGAGATGCAAGTGACAGCTCTTCAGGCGGCGGCCTCCGCGGAGGAGGCATACTCCGTCGCCTTCGTGCCCTCCGAGGGGATCCTCGTCGCCCTCGGCTTCACGATGATCCTCACGTTCATGGCCCTCATCATGACGCGGCGGCTCACACCCATGGTCGCGCTCATCCTCGTGCCGACGATCTTCGGCCTCTTCGCGGGCGCCGGACTCGGCCTCGGCGACATGATCATCGACGCGATCGGCAACATGGCGCCGACGGCAGCGCTGCTCATGTTCGCGATCATGTACTTCGGCATCATGATCGACGTCGGGCTCTTCGATCCGCTCATCCGCTTCATCACACGGCTGCTCGGCAATGACCCCGCCAAGGTCGTGCTCGGCACGGCGCTGCTGGCCGGCGCCGTCTCGCTCGACGGCGACGGGTCGACGACGTTCATCATCACGACGTCCGCGATGCTGCCCATCTACCTGCGTCTCGGCATGAGCCCCGTCGTCCTGACGTGCGTCGCGGGACTCATGAACGGCACGCTCAACATCGTGCCGTGGGGCGGTCCCACGGTCCGCGCCGCGACGGCGCTCGGCCTCGAGCCGACCGACATCTTCGTGCCGATGCTGCCCTCGCTCGCAGCCGGTCTCATCGTGTCGCTGACGTTCGCATGGATGCTGGGACTTGCCGAGCGCCGTCGGCTCGGGCTCGTCGACACGACGCGCATCGACGCCGAGGCCGGCGGATGGCGCGGGTTCTCGGCGCCCCGCATCTTCCGCGGCGCCGACCCCAAGCCGGGCGCCCGCGCGTCGCTGCGGACGGGCAACCTCGTGACGGTCGCGGGTGCGCGCACCGCGGTCCTCGCGGCCGACCTCGTCGACGCCGCCGACACCGCGATGGCCGACACGGTCCTCGACCCCCGTCGCCCCACGCTGCGGCCCAAGCTCATCTGGTTCAACCTCGCGCTGACCGTCGGGCTCATGGTGCTGCTCATCCTCGACATCTTCCCGCTGCCCTACGTCTTCATGGTCGGTGCCGCCGTCGCGCTCGTCGTCAACTTCCCGAAGATCAAGGGCCAGGCGGACGAGATCGTCGCACACGCGCCGAGCATCGTCGGCGTCGTCTCGATGGTCCTCGCCGCCGGCGTGCTCGTCGGCGTCCTGAACGGCACGGGCATGGTCGACGCCATGGCGTCGTGGATCACGACGGTGATCCCGGCATCCCTCGGCCCCTCGCTCGCGGTCATCACGGGCATCCTGTCGATCCCGTTCACGTTCTTCATGTCCAACGACGCGTTCTACTACGGGATCCTCCCGATCCTCGCCGAGAGCGCATCGGCGTACGGCATCGAGCCCGTCGAGATGGCGCGCGCCTCGATCACGGGCCAGCCCGTGCACCTGCAGAGCCCGCTCGTCCCGGCGATCCTGCTGCTCGTCTCGCTCGCGAGCGTCAACCTCGGCGACCACCACAAGAAGGTCCTGTGGCGCGCGACGGTCGTGTCGCTCGTGATGCTCGCGGTCGGCGTGCTCGTGGGGGCTATTCCGTTCGCGGCCTGACCGCTCACCCGGCACGACGCAGCCCCGAGGCACTCGCCTCGGGGCTGCGTCGCATCGTCAGCGGTCGTACGTAGGCGGTCGTACGTAGGCGGTCGGCGTCAGCGGCCGACGAGCCGCACACGCACGATGTTCGTCGACTCGTCGATCTCGGCGACATCCGGATGCGCCTTCACGAAGTCCGAGAACGACCGGTGGCCGAGCGCCTTCTCGCTGAACGACGGGTCCATGCGCTTGAGCAGGTTCTTGACTGCCGACAGGTGTAGCCACTCCTCATCGGTACGGACGTTCTCGAGGCGCAGGGCCCGGTCCAGCAGCACGGCGGAGGTGCCTTCGAGCTGCTCTTCGGTCGGCTCTTCGGGCTGATCGTCGGCAGGTTCGGCGATCGGCTCCTCCGGCGGCTTCTTCCGGCGTCGCCCCGTCGGCGCGGCCTCCGTCGTCGGAGTGCCGGTCGGCGGCGCGGGCGCCGTCACGGTCGAAACCGCCGCCGCGGCTGCCTTGGGTCTCGTGGGGACCGTGACGCCTGGAAGCGAGTCGTACGAGTCGAACTGGTCGCACGCGGCGGCGAGCGACTTCGCGGTCGATCCCGCGACGCCGACGCCTACGACGAAACGACCCAGGCGCTTGCAGCGCTGCGCGAGCGGCACGTAGTCGCTGTCGCCCGCGACGATCACGACGTGCGTGAGATCGGGCAGCCGGAACATGTCCTCGACGGCGTCGACGGCGAGCCGGATGTCGGCGCCGTTCTTGGCGTACGCGGCGGCCGGGAACAGCTGCACGAGGTCGACAGCGCGCGCGACGAGCTGGCTGCGGTACACGGCGTTGACGGGCGAGGACCAGTCGGCGTACGCCCGCGTCAGAACGAGGGTGCCGAAGGATGCTGCGTAGTCGATGATCGCGCCGACGTCGACGGTCGCGGCCGTGAGCCGCTGCGCGATCTCGGGGTCTGTCGTCTGCTCGGCGATGCGCTGGCGGTCGCGCGAGTACGAGTTGCGTCCGTGCACGCGGTCGTACCAGGACATCACGATGTTGTCGAAGTCGAGGTAGACCGCGACCCGCGGTGTCGATTCGGGCATGTCAGGACTCCTGCGGGTAGCGCACGCCGATGAGGCGGCGCACCTCGTCGAGGGACTCCATGATCGCGACAGTCTCCTCGATCGGCAGGATGTCGCTGTCGGACTGTCCAGCCGCGATGTACCCCTCGGCCGCGAGCGCCTGGAACTGCATGCCCCGGCCCTCGTTATGCGAGACGTAGTCCTCGAGCACCGTGCCGTCCGGAGCGATGAGCCGGAACGACGTCGGCGAGTACCAGACGCGGTCGATGTCGATGCGGGCCTCCGTGCCGATGATGTGCGCCGTGTTCGGTCCCGCGGAGCGCGCGGCCGACAGCGTCGTCGAGACGGCGCCGCTCGCGTGGGTGAAGATCGTCGCGACCTCGCTGTCGACGCCGGTCTCGATGAGTCGGGCGGATGCCGTGATCGAGACGGGGGCGCCGAGGATGTCCCACGCGAACGACACCGGGTAGATGCCCAGGTCGAGGAGTGCGCCGCCGCCGAGCTCGATCGCATTGAGTCGATGCGCGGGGTCGGTGGGGAGCCTCTGCGTGTGGTCGGCGAAGAGCCCGCGCACCTCGCCGAGCGCGCCCGAGGCGACGAGCTCGCGGATGCGGATCATGTGGGGGAGGTACCGCGTCCACATGGCTTCCATCGCGAGCAGACCGCGCTCGGCCGCGACGTCGCGCACGCGGGCTGCTTCGGCGCCCGTCAGCGTGAACGGCTTCTCGACGAGCACGTGCTTGCCGTGCTCGAGCGCGAGGATCGCGTTCTCGGCGTGGGAAGGGTGCGGCGTCGCGATGTAGACGATGTCGACGTCGGGGTCCGAGACCAGCTCCTCGTACGAGCCGTGCGCGTGCGGGATCCCGTACTCGTCGGCGAAGGCGCGCGCGGCCTCCGCACGGCGCGAGCCGACGGCGGCGATGTCGAGCCCCGCGGTGCGCAGGTCTTTCGTGAAGGCGTGCGCGATGCCGCCGGTTGCCAGAATGCCCCAGCGCAGGCCGGAGGGGTCGGGAGAGGTCATGCCCCGAGCGTAGCGAGCGCGCTCGCGCCGCGCTCAGTGCGCCTGGGTGAGTGCCTGCTCCGCTTCGGCGACGACGTCCGTCACGAGGTCGAGCGAGCGCGCGAGATCGGCCACGATGTCGGCCGGGTCCTCGAGGCCGATCGAGAGCCGGATCGTCGTCCCCGTGATGCCCGCCTCGGCGAACTGCTCCTCGGTGAGGTGGCTGTGGGTCATCGACGCGGGGTGCGCGACGAGGCTGCGCGCGTCGCCGATGTTGGCGACGAGCCGCACGACCTCGAGCGAGTCGACGAAGGACTGCACCTTCTCCCAGTCGTCCTCGGGGTCACCCGTCGAGACGAGGTCGAAGGCGAAGACGGATGCCGCGCCGTCGGGCGCGTAGCGCAGGGCCAGGTCGTGCCACGGCGAGGTGGACAGCAGCGGGTGGTGCACCTTCGCGACGGCGGGGTGGCTGGCGAGGAACTGCGCGACCGTGAGCGCGGAGGCGCTGTGCCGCGCCATGCGCAGCTCGAGGGTCTCGATGCCCTGCAGCAGCTGGAAGGCGTTGAAGGGCGAGATCGAGGGGCCGAGGTCGTGCACGTACTTCGACTTGACGAGCGCGACGAACGCGAAGCCCTCGGCGCCGAAGTGGTCCCACAGCACGAGATCGCGCACGCGGGCGTAGGGCTGCGTCAGCTGGGGCCAGCGCTCGGGCTCGGCGCCGAAGTCGAACGTGCCGAGGTCGACGACGACCCCGCCGAGCGACGTGCCGTGGCCGCCGAGGTACTTCGTGGCCGAGTGGACGACGAAGTCGGCGCCGTACTCGCCCGGCCGGATGAGCGCGGGCGTCGCCACGGTGTTGTCGATCACGAGCGGCACGCCGGCCTCGTGCGCGACGTCGGCGACGGCGCGGATGTCGAGCACCTGCGCGAGCGGATTGGTGATCGATTCGCCGAACAGCGCGCGGGTCTCGGGGCGGACGGCGGCGCGCCACGCCTCGATGTCGTCCTGATCGACGAACGTGACGTCGATGCCCCAGTCGGCGAAGGTGTCCTGCAGCAGGTCGACCGTGCCGCCGTAGATCTGCCGCCCCGCGACGATGTGCTCGCCGGACTTCGCGAGGGCCAGGAGCGTCACGGCGACGGCCGCCTGCCCCGAGGCGACGGCGGCGGCCGCGCGTCCGCCCTCGAGCGCGGCGACGCGCTCTTCGAAGACGAGCTGCGTCGGGTTGGCGTTGCGGCTGTAGATGTTGCCGGGCTTGCGCAGCGCGAAGAGGTCGCGGGCGTCGGCGAGCGAGGCGAACTGGTAGGCGGACGACTGGTAGATCGGCGCGACGGCGGTGTTCTGCGCAAGACCCGGGTCGTACCCGGCCTGCACCTGGGCCGTGGCGAAGCCCTGGCGGCGGGGGGAGGAAGACATTCGTCAATTGTCGCGGGTGCGCCCCGATTGCGTATTCCGGTGTTGCGAACTGTTGCAGCCGCGCGTGTGAGGATTCCGATATGCACGCAACCCCACTCATTTCCGTCGACGACCTGCGAGCCCGCCTCGAGGCGGGCGACCGCATCCGGATCCTCGATGTGCGGTATCGCCTCGAGCGCCCGGACGGGCGGGCCGAGTACCTCGCGGGACACCTGCCCGGCGCCGTGTTCGTCGACATGGAAAGCGAGCTCTCGACGCACGGCGCCCCGTCCGAGGGACGGCATCCGCTTCCGTCCCGAGACGTGCTGCAGGATGCCGCGCGGGGTTGGGGCCTCGACGACGGCGATGCCGTCGTCGTGTACGACGACTACCGTTCCGTCGCTGCAGCACGGGCATGGTGGCTCTTGCGCGGCTCGGGCGTCGCCGACGTGCGCGTGCTGGACGGCGGGCTGTCGGCGTGGACGGCCGCGGGCCTGCCGCTCGAGGCGGGCCACACGGTGCCGCGGCGCGGCTCGATCACGCTGACCGAGCTGCGCGCCGACGTGGCGACGATCGACGAGGCTGCGGCCTGGCCCGAGCACGGCGTGCTGCTGGACGCGCGGGCGCCCGAGCGCTACCGCGGCGAGACCGAGCCGTACGACCCCGTCGCCGGCCACATCCCCGGTGCAGTCAACCTGCCGGCGGGAGCGCTGCTCGTCGGAGACGGGTTCGCCGAGCAGGGCGCCCTGCGCGAGGCCTTCGCCGCCGTCGGCGCGACCGACGACACGCCTGTCGCCGCCTACTGCGGGTCGGGCCTCACGGCGGCGCACACGGCCCTCGCGGGGGCGGTCGCCGGCATCGCCGTCACCGTGTATCCCGGTTCGTGGAGCCAGTGGTCGAACACGCCCGGCCGCCCCGTGGCGACGGGGCCTGCGCGCTAGGGGAGCAGCACGACCTTGCCGTCGACGCCGTCCTGCACGACCTGGTGGGCCTGACCCGCCTCGGCGAGCGGGAACGACGGACCGAGCTCGATCGAGAACGCCCCGGCTGCGATGAGGTTGAGAGCGACGGGCACCGCTTCGGCACGCCACGCGAGCTGCTGCGGCGTGAGCGCCTCGGGACTGCCGCCCCCGAACGCGCGGATGCCGAGCGCCGCGGCATCCCGACCCCGCACGATCGTCGCGATACGGCTCTTGTCGGCGAGCAGCTCGATCGAGGTCTCGAGCGCCTCATCGGTGCCGGCGGCGTCGATGATGACCGTGACGCCGTCGGGGGCCGCGGCGCGCACGCGGTCCGCGAGTCCTTCGCCGTAGGCGACGGGAATGGCCCCGAGCTCGCGCAGGCGGTCGAAGCGCCGCTCGGACGACGTCGCGACGACGGTCGCGCCCCACAGGATCGCGAACTGGATGATGGCCTGGCCGACGGCGCCCGAGCCGCCGTGCACGAGGAGCGTGTCGCCCGGGCCGACGCTCAGCGAGCGGACCGCCTGATACGCCGTGCCCCCCGGGATGCCGAGCCCTGCCGCCTCGGCCGCGGAGACGCCTCCGGGCCGCACGTGCGCCTTCCCGGCCGGCACGACGACGTCCGTCGCGTACCCGCCCTGCACGCCGAAGACGGCGACCGGATCGCCCACGCGGAAGCCGTCCACGCCGGGGCCGACGGCTGTCACGACGCCGCCCAGATCGCCGCCCACGCGTCGAGGCTCGGTGAGTGCGCCGCTCGGACGCAGTCCCGAGCGCACCTTCCAGTCGATCGGATTGACGCCCGCCGCCTCGACGCGGACGCCGAGCTCGCCGGCGGCGGGCTCGGCCGCGGGAACCTCGGCCAGGGTGAGGACCTCGGGCCCTCCGAACTGCGAGTAGACGATCGCGTGGGTCATGTCGGGCCCAACCTCCTGTGGTCTGCGGACTATTCCGGCGGGATCCGGGTCGCTGGTCAGCGCGAGGCGAGACCGCGCGAGTACAGGATGCCGCGAAGGAGGTCGCGGCCGTGCAGCGCGTCGGCGCTGCGCACGCGCTCCACGACGGCATCCGTCCACGCGCGCGGGCGGCCCTGCGACGTGTTGTACTCGCGGAGCGTGTCGTCGTACGCGGCGATCTCGGCGGACTCCGCGGCGCGATACGTCTCGCTGTGACGGACGACGGACTGCGGCAGGCGCGGCTTGACGGCGGTTCGGACGTCGGCGCGCGGGTGCCCGATCGCGACACCGACGGCGGGGAACGACCCGCGCGGAAGTCCGAGCACGTCGGAGAGTTCTCCGGGGCTGTTGCGGACGGCGCCGACGTACACGGCGCCGAGGCCCAGCGCCTCGGCCGCCACGACGGCGTTCTGCGCCGCGATCGCGGCGTCGATGACGGCGACGAGCGTGCTGTCGAGGAAGTCGATGCCTTCACTGCCGGCTCCCGCATCGGCCGCGATCGATCGGCCGCGCGCCCAGTCGGCGACGAAGACGAGGAAGAGCGGAGCCTCGCGGATGAAGTCCTGGTCGCCCGCGAGCGTCGCGATGCGGTCCTTGTGCCCCGCGTCGGAGACCGTGACGACGCTCCAGGTCTGCAGGTTCGACGACGTCGAGGCCGACTGTGCGGCGGCGACGAGCGTCGGCACGACGTCCTCATCGAGGGGCGTCGCAGCGAAGGCGCGCACCGAGCGGTGCGCGAGCAGGAGCGGGATGACGCCCCGCTCGTCATCGAGGATCGCGGGCGCCTCCGCGCCTGCGCCGTATCGTGCCGCCGTGCCCGGTTCGGCTGTCGCCGTGATGTTCGTCATCCGTCGTCCCCCTTCATCCGTGTGCTTCACGCTAGGGGTGCGCAGGACCGCGACGTTTCGTCGTTACGGAGGGTGACGAGCTGTTACGCGCCGGGTCAGGAGCCGCGCAGCGTCTTCTGGATGCGCTGCATCGACACGGGCTCGGCGG
Source organism: Microbacterium sp. SS28 (assembly GCF_022761035.1). Lineage (GTDB taxonomy): Bacteria > Actinomycetota > Actinomycetes > Actinomycetales > Microbacteriaceae > Microbacterium. The sequence continues at coordinate 144,933 of NZ_JAKWJP010000001.1, read as the reverse complement.
TTCCGAGCGACTGCGCGAAAAGGCTCACGCGGTACTCCTCGAGCAGCCAGCGCACGTGCGCCAGCGAAGCGGGTGCGTCGGCGGGCGACGGGATGACGCCTCCCGCTTCGGCGTACACCGCCGCGGCCCGCTCGAACTCCGTCATCCGCTGCCTGTCCCTGCCCGGATTGTCGGCGAGGGCCCGCACGCGGTCGAGGTCGCCGCGCAGATAGCGGGGAAGGTGCGCGAGCCGGGCGGTGCCCGTGCGCGAGACGAATCCGGGGAACACGAGGCCCGCGACGTGCGTCTTGACGTCGCCGAGCGCGCCGAGCAGCGTGAGCGAGTTCTGGTCTCGCAGCGCGCGCTCGACGTCGCGGGCGGCCGTCAGGATCCGCGCCGCGAGCGACACGGTCTCGAAGACCTCGTCGACGACGACGGCCGAGAGCCCGTCGCGCACAGCCTCGAAGGCGGCGCGCGTGCGGACTCCGCCGGGGGCGGTGCGCGCGATGACGGCGTCCGCCACGGCGATGCGCGCGTCCTCGATGAGCGCCTTCGCGGAGGGGTAGGGGGATGCCGCGAGCGCGAGCTTCTCGGGCGATGTCAGGTGGTCGAGCACATACGTCGCAGGGGAGGCGACGGCGAGCAGGACGAGACGGCGGACTCCTGCCCGCGTCGCCGCGGCGGCGGCCTCGGGAGTCGTCTCGATGCGGAGCGCGACGCTCGCCCCCTCGTCGATGATCGCGGGATAGCCGCGCACGACGCCGCCCGCGACCTTCGTGTCGACGACGTCCGGCAGGTCGCCGAAAGTCCACTCCGTCAGGCCGGTCTGCTCGGCGAAGGCGCTCGTGCGGGTCGGACCGCCGGGCGCGCCCGGCGGGCGGGGGCCCGAGCCGGGATTCGACGCAGGTCCGAGGCGTTTCGTCTCGCCACGCTCACTCGACGCGCGAGGCGCGCGCTCTGCCGCGGACAGCGACCGCGAGACGGCGTTCCGGGCCCGGCCCGACAGGCGCTCCTGCAGCTCCGCGAGATCGCGACTCGCACCGGCGGCGCGCCCGCGTTCGTCGAGGGCGCGGAACGACACCTGAAGATGACCCGGCACGCGCTCGAGCTCGAAGTCCGCCGCCGTGACCGGCTGGTTCGCGACGCGCTGGATGCGCGCAGCGAGGGCCTCCCGCAGACCCATCGACGGCAGGCCGTCGTGGGACTCGGGTCCCTGATCGCCGATCTCCTCCGCGAGCTTGGCGGCCCAATCCGCGGCGGGCACGACGTGCCGGCGGATCGCCTTGGGCAGCGAGCGGATGAGCGCCGCGATGAGCTCGTCGCGCATGCCCGGCACCTGCCAGTCGAAGCCGTCGGGGCGCAGCTGCGCGAGCAGCGCGAGCGGCACGACCGCCGTGACGCCGTCGTCGGGTGCGCCGGGCTCGAACCGGTAGGCGAGCGAGAGCACCTGATCGCCCTGCCGCCAGCGCGCAGGGAAGTCCCGCTCGTCGCTGCGGCGCACGTCGCCCGCGAGGTCGGCCTCGGTCATGTCGAGCAGTCGCGGCGTGCGGGAGGAAGCATCCCGCCACCACGACTCGAACGAGCGGGCGTCGAAGACATCCCGGGGGATGCGCGCATCGTAGAAGGCGTAGACGGCCTCGTCGCCCGCGAGGATGTCGCGGCGTCGCTCGCGCTCCTCGATCTTCTCGAGGCGGCGGCGCAGCTCGAGGTTGCGGCGCTCGAAGGCCGTGAGGCGGGTGTCGAGGGTCGCGACATCCCAATCGCCCTCGACGAGCGCGTGACGAACGAACAGCTCACGGGCGAACGGCCGGTCGAAGCGGGCGAGCTGGACGCGTCGCCGCGGAATGATCTCGACTCCGAAGAGCGTCACCTTCTCGTAAGCGGATGCCGCCCCTGCCGACTTCGACCAGTGCGGCTCGCTCAGCGAGCGCTTGGCGAGGTCGCCCGCGAGCTCTTCCGCCCAGGCCGTGTCGACGGCGGCGACGGTGCGGGCGAACAGGCGCGAGGTCTCGACGAGTTCGGCCGCCATGACGGCGGGCGGGGACTTCTTGCGGAGCCCCGAGCCGGGGAAGATCGCGAACCGCGTGCCGCGGGCCCCGAGGTACTCCGCGGACGGGCGGGTCTTCGCGGCAGCGCCGGGCCGTCCGCCCTTCGCAGGCGCCTGACCGGACCGTCGCTCGTCGAGGATCCCGAGGTGCGACAGCAGCCCGGACAGGATCGCCTTGTGGATCGCCTCAGCATCTCGATACGCGGCTTCGCCGCTACTCGATGACCGAGATTCTGAGGACCGGGCCGTCTTGGGCCTCCCCATGATCGCGGCGAGCTGGCGATGCACGTCGAACCACTCGCGCACGCGGACGTAGTTGAGGTGCTCGGTGCGGCACAGGCGGCGGAAGGCGCTCGAGCCGAGCTCACCCTGCTTCTCCTGCAGGTGATTCCACAGATTCAGGAGCGTCAGGAAGTCGCTCGTCGGGTCGGCGAACCGCGCGTGGAACCGGTCGGCCTCCTCGCGGCGCTCCTCCGGACGCTCGCGGACGTCCTGGATCGACATGCCGGCGACGATCGCAAGCATGTCGCGAACGACGCCGGCCTCCCGAGCCTGGATGAGCATGCGCGCGAAGCGCGGGTCGATCGGCAGGCGCGAGATCTCGCGCCCCAGGTCGGTGAGGCGCGGGCCGCGCCTCGGCTCGCCGCGATCGGCGCCCGGTCGGGTTTCTGTGACGGCGCCGAGCTCGACGAGCAGGTCGAAGGCGGCTCTGACGCCGCGGGAGTCGGGCGGCGTGAGGAAGGGGAACTCCGAGATGTCGCCGAACCCGAGCGACAGCATCTGGAGGATGACGGAGGCGAGGCTCGTGCGGAGGATCTCGGGCTCGGTGAACTCCTCGCGCCGCTCGAAGTCGTCCTCGGAGTACAGCCGGATCGCGATGCCCGGCGCCGTGCGACCCGCGCGTCCCGAGCGCTGCTGCGCCGATGCCTGCGAGATCGCCTCGATCGGCAGCTGCTGGATCTTCGTGCGGTTGCTGTAGCGCGAGATGCGCGCCGTCCCCGTGTCGACGACGTACCGGATGCCGGGAACCGTGAGGCTCGTCTCGGCGACGTTCGTCGCGAGGATGACGCGCCGCCGCACGCCCGCGACCGTCGAGCGCTCGAAGACGCGGTGCTGCTCGGCCGAGCTCAGCCGCCCGTAGAGGGGGAGGACCTCCGTGGGTGCGGCATCCTTCGCGTACATGCCGCGGACGGCATCCATGGCATCCCGGATCTCGGCCTCGCCCGGAAGGAACACGAGCACGTCGCCCGCCGGCTCGCGATCGAGTTCGCGCAGGGCGGCCGTGATGCCGTCGACGTCGTCCGATTCGGCGCCGGCCGCCGCCTCCACGCCCCGATAGCGGATCTCGACGGGGTAGGTGCGGCCGGAGACCTCGATGATCGGGGCGGGGGTCTTCTCGGTCGCCGAGCCCGTCGAGGCGCCGAAGTGCTTCGCGAAGCTCTGCGGATCGATCGTCGCGGAAGTGATGATGACCTTGAGATCGGGACGCTTCGGCAGGATGCGGGTCAGGTAGCCGAGCAGGAAGTCGACGTTGAGCGACCGCTCGTGCGCCTCGTCGACGATGATCGTGTCGTACCGCCGGAGGAGGCGGTCGCGATGGATCTCGTTGAGCAGGATGCCGTCGGTCATGAGCGCGATGCGTGTGTCGGCCGAGACCTTGTCGGTGAAGCGGACCCTGTAGCCGACGGTCGAGCCGAGGGGGACCTCGAGCTCCTCGGCGATGCGCTCGGCGATCGACCGGGCCGCGATGCGGCGAGGCTGCGTGTGCGCGATGCTCGTGCGGCCGAGTTCGAGGCAGATCTTGGGGAGCTGCGTCGTCTTGCCCGAGCCTGTCGCACCCGCGACGATGACGACCTGGTTGTCACGGATGGCGCGCGCGATCTCGTCCCGCGCGGCGCTGACGGGCAGCTCGGGCGGGTAGACGATGACGGGTTCGGGCGCGGGCATAGCCCTCCATCGTATGGCGCGAGCGGGTGATCGCAGGCGGCGGACTCCGCGCTCGGCGCATGCCCCACGTTCTAGGCTGGCCGGATGACGGGTCCCGTCGAGAATGCGGGGCTTGCGGCATCCGCGAGTCCCTATCTGCGCGCGCACGCCGGCAACCCCGTGGAGTGGCGCGTGTGGGGCGAAGAGGCCTTCGCTGAGGCGCGGCGGCGCGACGTGCCGGTGTTCGTCTCGATCGGCTATTCGACGTGCCACTGGTGCCACGTGATGGCGCGGGAGTCGTTCGAGGATCCCGCGCTGGCCGCGACCCTCAATGACCGGTTCGTCGCGATCAAGGTCGACCGCGAGGAGCATCCCGAGGTCGACGCGGCGTACATGGCCGCGGCCGCCGCGTTCACGCAGAACCTCGGCTGGCCGCTGAGCATCTTCACGACACCCGACGGCGGGCCCTTCTACGCCGGAACCTACTTCCCGCCCGCCCCGCGCGTCGGCATGCCGTCGTTCGGGCAGGTCCTCGACGCCGTCCACGAGGCGTGGACCGAGCGCCGCGAGGCCGCCGAGGGGACGGCCGAAGCGATCGCGCAGGCGCTCGCGGATGTGCGGACCTCCGCCACGGATGCGGGTGCGCTTCCGGATGCCGCAGCCCTCGTCGATGCCGCGCGCGCCCTGGCCGCGCGCGAGGACCCCGAATACGGCGGTTTCTGGGGCGGCGACCCGGGCGCGCCCAAGTTCCCCGTCGCGACGTCGCTGCGGCTGCTGCAGACGCGGCTCGTGCGCGAAGCCGCTCCCCAGACATCCACCGTCGCTGAGCGCGCGCTCGCGGCGATGGCCGGGTCCGAGTTGAGGGACGCGGTGGAGGGCGGGTTCTTCCGCTACGCGACCCGGCGCGACTGGAGCGTGCCGCACTACGAGCGCATGCTGACCGACAACGCGCAGCTGCTCGACGTCGCCCTCGAGGCGGGCGACGAGGCGACGGCGCGCGGGGTCGTGCGGTTCCTGCGGGAGGTGCTGCAGCGGGCCGACGGCGGCTTCGGCGCCGCGCAGGACTCCGAGTCGTGGATCGACGGCGCACGGAGCGAGGGCGGGTATTACCTGCGGGATGCCGCGGCGCGGTCCGACCTCGCCCCGCCCGCCGTCGACGGCAAGGTCGTGACGGGGTGGAACGGGCTCGCCATCGGCGCACTCGCCCGCGGTGGGGCTCGCCTCAAGGAGCCGTCCTGGATCGACGCGGCGCGGCGGGCCGCCGACGCGGTGCTCACCACGAACGTCTCGGCCGACGGAGTGCTGCGCCGCGCCTCGCTCGACGGCGCTGCCTCCGCCGCGCCCGCGACGGTCGCCGACCACGGCCAGCTCGCCGAGGGACTGCTCGCCCTCGCCGTCGCGACCGGTGAGGTCTCGTACGCCCAGCGGGCGCGGCACCTCGTACAGGCAGCCGTGTCGCCCGACGGCTCGCTGCGAGCGCCGGCCGGCACCGACCCTGTGCTGGCGGCGAGCGGTGTCATGGCTCCGGATGCCGCGACCGACGGCGACGAGCCCTCAGGTGTCGCGGCGATCGCGGGAGCCGCCGCGACCATCTGGATGCTCGGTGGCGAGGGCGGCGATCGTGAGCTCGCGGAGCGGCTCGTCGCGGAGCACGCCGAGGCGGCGCTGGCGCAGCCGCTCGCGCACTCGGCGCTCCTCCGCGTCGCGGCGCTCCTCGCGAGCGCGCCCCGTCAGGTGGTGGTGATCGCGGAGGACCGGGTCGACGCGTTCGCGACCGCCGCTCGCGCGCTGCCCGCCGACGTCGTCGCCGTCGTCACGCCGGAGCAGGCCGCGGCGTGGGCTGACGCGGGATTCGGACTGTTCGCCGGCAAGAGCCTCCGCAACGGCCGCGCGACGGCGTACGACTGCCGCGACTTCGTGTGCCGCCTGCCCGTGACCGACCCCGCGGATCTCGTGCCCTGACGCGGGCGCGGCTCGCGCATTCTGGCGACTCGCCAGAATCGGCGGGTGCGGCTCGCACATTCTGGCGACTCGCCAGAATCGGCGGGTGCGGCTCGCACGTTTCGGCGACTCGCCAGAATCGGATGCTGTCACCGACGCGCATGCGAGACGCGCCGGGCGGGAGGCACCGGCGGCGGTCAGCCGGCGGCGCGCTCGTCGTCGACGGCCGAGAGCCGCGCGGCGATCTCGACGCCGAACACCGTCTCGAGCGCGCGCTCGAACTCGTCGAGGCGTCCTTCGGCGGCGAACTCGCGCGCGCGGACGGTCGGGCCGTGGGAGAGCACGCCCGCGAGGTGCCGCAGCGCGGCCGCCGTGCGGTCGTCGTCCTCGCGAAGTCGCCCGAGCTCGCTGTCGAGCACCGACGCGACGTGCGTGCGCCACGCGACGATCGCGGGCGCGGCGGCGCGCTCGGCGTGGAAGGTCGCGACGGCCGAGCCGACGACCTCGTGCGCGCCGGCGCCGAGCTCGGCGAGGGCCGCGTGCCGGCCGATCAGCTCGAGGTCGAGCAGCTCGACCCCGGGAATCGCTCCGACGGCGGGTTCGACGTTGCGGGGGAGCCCGAGGTCGAAGATGAGCCGCGGACGCTCGTCGGGGATGTCCTGCGGGCCCACCGTGTAGCGCGCCGTGCACGTCAGGACGATCTGCGCTGCGCGGATCGCCTCGCGCAGGTCGTGCTCGGCGCGCACGCCGTAGCGGGCGGCGAAGTTGTCGGCGCGCCCCGTGGCGGAGTACACGCGGACGTCGTCGGCACCGCGCGCCTGAAGAGCGGCGATCGTCGTCGCGGCGTAGTGCCCCGTGCCGACGAGCAGCACGGGCACCGTCGCCCAGTCGGTGACACGCGAGTCGGCGAGGTCGAGGGCCAGGCGTGCGAGTGAGCGTCCCGCGGCGGCGAGGTCGGCCTTCGCACGCACGTCGCGCGTCGCGCGCGCCGCGCGCTGGAACGCCTGCTCGAGCTCCGTGCTGCTCGTCCCGGCCTCGCGGGCGGCGCGCAATGCGCGCTGCACCTGGCCGCTGATCTCCTCTTCGCCGACGACCATCGACTCGAGGCCCGAGCTCACGGCGAACAGATGGCGCACGACGTCGTCGCCGCTCAGCACGACCGCCGACTCACGCAGGGCCTCGGCATCCGTCCCCGTCGTCGCGGCGACCGCCTCGAGCACGGCTTCGCGCGCCAGGACGACGCCGCCGGTGACGGGTTCGTCGAGCTCGAGGTACGTCTCGAAGCGGTTGCACGTGGCCAGCACAACGGCGCCGCGCACGAATCCGTGGGCAGCGAGGACGTCGGCGCCGGTCGAGTCAGCAGCCCTCGAGATCCGGTCGAGGACGTCGAACCCGGTGTTCCGGTGGTTCGCCGTCAGGCAGAACAGCACGCGTCGAGTTTAGCCTGGAAGGGTGCCATCGCCTCTGAGCGCCCTGCCCTCCACCCATCCTCTTCTCGACGGCCGCACGTCGGACGCCCCTCTCGTGCGTGCTGCGCGCGGGGATCGGCCCGAGTCACTGCCCGTCTGGTTCATGCGGCAAGCGGGCCGCTCGCTCCCGGAATACCGGGCGAGTCGCGCCGGCACCGAGATGCTCGACGCGTGCCTCGATCCCGCTCTCGCGGCCGAGATCACGCTGCAGCCCGTGCGCCGACACGGCGTCGACGCCGCGGTGTTCTTCAGCGACATCGTCGTGCCCGTGCTGCTCGCCGGGGTGGACGTGCGCATCGTCCCGGGGCGCGGCCCCGTGCTGGATTCGCCGATCCGCACGGCATCCGACGTGCTGAATCTGCGTCCCCTCGAGGCCGACGCGCTCGAGCCGATCTCCGAGGCGGTGCGCCTGGTCGTGGCGGAGCTCGGCACGACGCCGCTCGTCGGCTTCGGAGGTGCGCCGTACACGCTCGCGAGCTACCTCATCGAGGGCGGTCCGTCGAAGGATCAGCTGCGCGCCCGCGCGCTCATGCGGACCGACCCGCACACGTGGGCGGCTCTGCTCAACTGGTGCGCCGATGTCACGGGCGCCTTCCTGCGCGCGCAGGTCGAGGCCGGCGCGAGCGTCGTGCAGCTGTTCGACTCGTGGGCGGGGTCGCTGTCGCGCAACGACTATCAGCGGCGCGCCGCCCCGCATTCGCACCGCGCGTTCGACGGCCTGCGCGGCTTCGACGTGCCCAAGATCCACTTCGGCCTCGGCATGGGCGACATGCTCGACCTGCTCCCGGGGCTGGGCGCCGACGTCATCGGGATCGACTGGCGCCTTCCCCTCGACGAGGCCGACGCACGCCTCGGCGGGCGGTTCCCGCTGCAGGGCAACATCGATCCCGCCCTTCTGGCCGCGCCGTGGCCGATCCTCGACGCGCACGTGCGCGACGTCGTCGAGCGGGGTCGGTCGCTCCCGGCGCACATCGTGAATCTCGGGCACGGCGTGCCGCCCGAGACGGACCCGGCGGTCCTCACGCGCATCGTCGACCTCGTGCATGCCCTCTGACGCGATCGTCATCGGGGGCGGCGTCGGCGGCCTCGTGGCCGCGCGGCGCCTCGCCCTCGAGGGCCTGACTGTCACGGTTCTCGAGCAGTCCGGCTCGCTGGGCGGCCAGGTCGCCCGCCAGCGCGTCGCCGGCGTCGACCTCGACGCCGCGGCGGAGTCGTTCGCGACCAGGGGCGGAGCCGTCGCGGCCCTCCTCGCCGAACTGGGGCTCGCGGAAGACATCGTGACCCCGCGGCAGACTCCCGCCTGGCTGCACCGCGCCGACGGCAGCGCCGTGCCGCTGCCCGCGACGGGGCTGCTCGGCATCCCGGGAGATCCGCTCGCCCCCGACGTCGTGCGCGCGATCGGTCGCGAGGCGGCGGAGCGCGCGAGCCTCGACGCCGTGCTCCCTGCCGAGGAGGGGGCGGATGCCGCATCCCTCGGCGCCCTCGTCCGCGCGCGCATGGGCGCCGCGGTGGTCGACGGCCTCGTCGCGCCGATCGTCCGCGGCGTGCACTCGAGCACGCCCGACGACCTGCCCGTCGAGCGGGCTCATCCGCGGCTGCGCGAAGAGCTGCGCGAGCGCGGTTCGCTCGCGGCGGCCGTGCGCGCCCTGCACGCGGCGGCTCCGGCCGGCTCGCAGGTCGCGGGGATCCGGGGCGGCATGTTCCGCCTCGTCGACGCCCTCGCGGCGGATTGCGCGCGCCTCGGGGTCACGATCGAGCTCGGCGCCCGCGTCGAGGACGTGCGGCCGGACGGCGTCGTCGTCGCGGGCCGGCACCGCTCGGGGCTCGTCGTGCGCGCGTCCGGGGCGCCCGATGCGGCGGCCCCGCGCACCGTGACGCTCGTGACGCTCGTCGTCGACGCGCCCGCGCTCGACGCGGCGCCGCGCGGCACGGGCGTCCTCGTGTCGGCGGAGGCGCCGGGCGTCACGGCGCGGGCCCTCACGCACCTGACGGCGAAATGGGACTGGATCGCCGAGGCCCTCCCCGGCCGCCACGCGCTGCGGCTCTCGTACGACGGCACTCCGCACGACGTGGTCGAGACGGCGACGCGGGATGCAGGCATCCTGCTGGGCACTCTGCTCGGCTCCCTCGCCGACGCGACCGTGCACACCTGGACGCGCGGGATCGCGGCGGGCCTCGACGACATCCTCGCGGTCGGGGAGACAGTCGCCGGAACGGGGCTCGCGTCGGTCGTGCCGCACGCGGATCGCGTCGCGCGGGATGTCTCGGCGTCGTCACGGATTGGCCGGGGCCCGTCCTGAGGGGCGAGGATGGAAGAGTGACCGACCGGAACGACGCGCACACGACCGACACGATCCGAAGCGCCGATGCGCCGACGCACTACACGCTCTGGGCGGTGTTCCGTCGCGACCCGCATCCCGCAGGCGCCGCCGACGGCGCGCCCGCGGCGAACGACGTCGTCGCCCAGCTCGGCGGGACCGTGCGCGGGTTCTACGACGTCTCTGGCCTCCGTGCCGACGCCGACGTGCTCGTGTGGCTCACGGGCGACTCGGCCGAAGGCCTGCAGTCCGCTCTGCGCGCGCTGCGCCGTACGCGCGAGCTCAGCACGCTGCTGCCGACGTGGAACGCGCTGGGCGTCCACCGTGACGCGGAGTTCAGCCGCGACCACGCGCCCGCCTTCGCGCGGGGCCTCTCGCCGAAGCAGTGGGTCACGGTCTACCCGTTCGTCCGGTCGTACGAGTGGTACATCCTGCCGGCGGCCGAGCGCGGGGCGATGCTCTCCGACCACGGCCTCAAGGGGCGCGAGTACCCGCAGGTGCAGAGCAACACCGTCGCGAGCTTCGCGCTGGGCGACTACGAGTGGATCCTCGCGCTCGAGGCGGACGACCCGATCGAGCTCGTCGACCTCATGCGCCACCTGCGTGCGACCGAGGCGCGCCGTCACGTACGCGAAGAGGTGCCGTTCTTCACGGGCCGGCTCATCGAGGCATCCGAACTCGGCGAGGTGCTCTCATGACGATCGGGATGCCGCGCTCATGACTCTCCGCATCGGCACTCGTGCGAGCACCCTCGCCCGCGCCCAGGCCGGCACAGTCGCCGAGGCGCTCGGCGGCGAGCTCGTCCTGATCGTCTCGGAGGGCGACCGCTCGGCGGAGTCCCTCGCCTCGCTCGGCGGAACCGGCGTCTTCGCGACAGCTCTGCGCGAAGCGCTCCTCGCGGGCGAGGTCGACGCCGTCGTGCACTCGTTCAAGGATCTTCCGACGACTCCCGCCGAGGGACTGTCGATCGCCGCCGTCCCGAAGCGCGCCGACGCGCGCGACGCCCTGTGCACGCGCGACGGGGTCGAGCTCGATGCGCTGGCCGCCGGCGCGCGCGTCGGCACGGGCTCCCCGCGCCGTCGCGCGCAGCTCGCTGCGCGCCGGCCCGACCTCGAGCTCATCGACATCCGCGGCAACATCGACTCGCGCCTCGAGCGCCTCACGACGGACGACCCCGAGCGCGCGCTCGACGCCGTCCTGCTCGCCGCGGCGGGGCTCGGGCGCATCGGCCGCCTCGACGCCGTGTCGCAGCTGCTCCCACTCGAGTCGTGGCCGACCGCGCCCGCGCAGGGCGCCCTCGCGGTGGAGACCCGTGCGGGCGACGAGCGTCACGCGGCACGACTCGACCACCGTCCGACGCGCCAGGCCGCCGAGGCCGAGCGCGGCGTGCTCGCGCGCCTCGAGGCGGGGTGCGCAGCGCCCATCGGCGCGCACGCGTTCCTCGAGGACGGCCTGCTCTTCCTCACGGCCCGCGTGTACCGTCCCGACGGCGGCGAGTACGTCACGAGCGCGCACGCCGCGTTCCCCGACGACGACGCGCCCGCCGAGCTCGCCGCGCGCGTCGCGGACGAGCTGCTCGCCCTCGGCGCTGCCCGCCTCGCGCCCCTCCACGACTGACCGGAGCATCCATGTCCCTCTCCGACGCAGCCTTCCCGGCAGCCCGGCCCCGGCGCCTGCGCTCGACGCCCGCCTGGCGACGCCTCGCCGCCGAGACGCGCGTGAACCCCGCGCAGCTCGTGCTCCCGCTGTTCATCGCCGAGGGCGCTTCCGAGCCCCGGCCCATCTCGTCGATGCCGGGCGTCGTGCAGCACACGGCCGACTCGCTGCGCGTCGAGCTCGCCCTCGCCGCGGCCGCCGGGATCGGCGGCGTCATGCTGTTCGGCGTGCCCGAGCACAAGGACGCGATCGGCTCGGGGGCGACCGACCCCGCCGGCATCCTCAACGTCGCGACCCGCATCGCCGCCGCCGAGGTCGGCGACGCGCTCGTCGTGCAGACCGACCTGTGCCTCGACGAGTTCACCGACCACGGCCACTGCGGGGTGCTCGACGCCCGCGGGCGCGTCGACAACGATGCGACCCTCGAGCGCTACCGCGAGATGGCCCTCGCGCAGGCGCAGTCCGGATCGGCGCTGCTCGGCCTCTCCGGCATGATGGACGGCCAGGTCGCCGCCGTGCGTGCGGCCCTCGACGGCGCAGGCCGGTCGGACGTGGCGCTGCTCGGCTACGCCGCGAAGTACGCCTCGGCGTTCTACGGCCCCTTCCGGGAGGCCGTGCAGTCCTCGCTCGAGGGCGACCGCCGCACGTATCAGCTCGACCCCGCCAATCGGCGCGAGGGCGCGCGCGAGATCGCACTGGATGTCGCGGAGAGCGCCGACGTCGTCATGGTCAAGCCCGCGATGTCGTACCTCGACGTACTCGCCGACGCGGCTGCCGTCTCGCCCGTGCCCGTGTGGGCGTATCAGGTGAGCGGCGAGTACTCGATGGTCGAGGCCGCCGCGGCTCAGGGCTGGATCGACCGCGAGCGCGCGATCGACGAGACCCTCACGAGCATCGTGCGCGCGGGCGCCGACGCCGTCCTGACGTACTGGGCCATCGAGGCCGCCGAGAGATGGACCCACGCATGAGCACGATCACGAACGCGGATGCCGCAGCCCGCGCCCGCACCGTCATCCCCGGCGGCGTCAATTCGCCGGTCCGAGCCTTCGGGTCGGTCGGTGGGACGCCCCTCTCGATCGTGTCCGCCAAGGGCGGGCTCGTCACCGACGTCACGGGCCGCGAGTACGTCGACCTCGTCGCGTCGTGGGGACCGGCGCTGCTCGGCCACGCGCATCCGGAGGTCGTCGCGGCGGTGCAGGAGGCGGCATCCCGAGGTCTGTCGTTCGGAGCGTCGACCCCCGGCGAGACCGACCTCGCGGAACTCGTCATCGACCGGCTCCGCGTCGATGGGACGCCCGGAATCGAGAAGCTCCGCCTCGTCTCGACGGGCACCGAGTCGACGATGACCGCGATCCGCATCGCGCGCGGCGCGACATCCCGCGACGTCATCGTGAAGTTCGCCGGCCACTACCACGGGCACTCCGACGGCCTCCTCGCCGAGTCGGGGTCGGGCGTCGCGACGCTCGGCCTGCCGGGCTCGGCGGGCGTCCCCGCCGACATCGCGGGGCTGACCCTCGTGCTGCCGTACAACGATCGCGAGGCGGTCCTCGCGGCGTTCGAGGCGCACCCCGGCCGCATCGCGGCGATCATCACCGAGGCCGCCGGCGCCAACGCCGGCATCCTGGCGCCCGAGGCGGGCTTCAACCGCTTCCTGAGCGAGACGGCGCACGCGCACGGCGCGCTGCTCATCCTCGACGAGGTGCTCACGGGCTTCCGCGTCGGCTCCGCCGGCTGGTGGGGGCTCGAGCGGGCCGAGGGCGAGACCTGGGTGCCCGACCTCGTGACGTTCGGCAAGGTCATCGGCGGAGGCATGCCGCTCGCCGCGATCGGCGGTCGCGCCGACCTGCTCGACCTGCTCGCCCCGCTCGGCCCCGTGTACCAGGCCGGCACGCTCAGCGGCAATCCGCTCGCCGTCGCAGCAGGCCTCGCGACGCTGCGGCTCGCCGACGCCGGTGTGTACGAGCGAGTGGATGCCGCGGCATCCGTCGTCTCGAACGCGCTCGACGCCGCCCTGACCGGCGCGGGCGTCGCGCACGTCGTCTCGCACGCGGGGAGCCTGTTCTCGGTCGCCTTCCGCGAGGGCGCCGTGCGCGACTACGCGGATGCGCGCGACCAGGAAGCCTGGCGCTACCCCGCGTTCTTCCACGCGATGCTCGACGCGGGCGTCTCGCTGCCTCCGAGCGTCTTCGAGGCGTGGTTCCTCACTGCCGCGCACGACGACGCCGCGCTCGACCGCATCCTCGCGGCGCTGCCGGTCGCGGCGCGCGCGGCGGCGGCTGCCACACCGCCCGCCTGACCCGGGCCGGCTTCGCGTCACCGCCGACTCGGCAGAACTCGCGCAGCTCGGCCTCGAGTCGCGAGATTCTCTGGCAGCTCGCGTCGCGCGGCTAGATCCAGCCGTCCCGGTTGAAGTGCCAGAACCAGAACTCGTACGACACAGGGATGCCCGTCCACACCGGGAAGTACCACGCTGAGACGGCGAGCACAGCGACGATGAAGATCCCCGTGGCCCAGCGGCCGAGGGGGAAGCCGCGCTGCGTCCGCAGCTGCGCGAGATCTCTCAGCAGGATCGTGAGGGCGATCAGCATGAACGGCAGGATGACGATCGTATAGAACTGGAAGATCGTCCGGTTCGGGTACAGCAGCCATGGGGCGTAGGTCGCCACGATGCCCGTCAGGATGAGCCAGTCGGTCGCAACGCGCTTGGCGATGCACCGCCACACCAGGTAGACGACCGCGATGATCGCCGCCCACCACAGCAGCGGGTTCGGGATGCTCGTGATGCCCTCGGCGCAGCCGTTGCCGCCCGCGAGGCATCCGTTCTCGCCCGTCGCCGAACCGAGGTAGTACATCGACGTCGGCCGCAGGAGCAGCGGCCACTGCCACGCGGGGCTCGCGTAGCTGTGCGGTGACGCGAGGTTGAGGTTGGAGGCGTAGATCGCCTGGTGGTACAGCCACAGGCTCTGCAGGGTGAGCGGCACCCACGCGAACAGCCCGCTCGCGGGAGACGCGTCGGCCTTGTGCCGGTCGTAGCCTCCGTCCGTCACGAGCCAGCCCGTCCACGACGCGAGGTACACGACGAACGAGACGGGCACGAACAGCACGAACGTCGCGAGGCCCTGGCGGAAGGCGGCATCCGTCGGCCAGTATCCGATGCCCGCCGTGCGCCGCAGGAGGGCGTCGTCGACCACGAGGTACACGCCGACCGCCGCGATGACGTACAGCCCCGACCACTTGACGGCCGTCGCGGCGCCCAGGGCCGCTCCCGCCGCGAGGATCCACGGGCGGTTCCAGAACACGGGAGCCCACGGCGGCGCGATGCCGTCGATCCTCCGCGACTCGATCGCCGCCTCGAGCCGCTCGCGATGTCTGCGCCGGTCGAGCAGCACGAAGAGGAAGCCCAGCACGACGAAGAACGTCAGGATGCCGTCGAGGATCGCGACGCGGCTCAGCACGATGCCGAGGCCGTCCACGGCGAGGAAGAGCGCCGTGATCGCGGCGAAGACGATCGAGCCGCCGAGCGCGCGGGCCACGTAGTACAGCACCAGCACCGTCGCTGTACCGAAGAGCGCGACGGCGAACCGCCAGCCGAACGTCGAGTCGGCGCCGAAGAGGGCCATGCCCGCCCCGATGATCCACTTGCCGAGCGGCGGATGCACGACGTAGCTCGGGTCGCCCGTGAAGATGTCGGTCTCGCCAGCGAGGAAGCGCGCGTCGGCGCCGTCAGGCCACTCCGACGGGAAGCCGAGATGCCACTGGCTCCACGCATCCTTGACGTAGTACGTCTCGTCGAAGACGATCGCGTGCGGATGCGCGAGATTCCAGAAGCGGAGGATGCCGGCGAGCAGCGTCACGAGCACGGGAGCCAGCACGCTCCACACGCGATAGACCCGCGGATCCGTGTCGAGACGGGACCGCCAGCGCTCGTAGAACGTCGGCCGGACCTCGGCGACGAGCGGCTGCGGCAGGAGCGGCTCGGAGGTGGCGGTCACGGCGTCCAGCCTATGCTGGGCGCCGTGATCATCCTCGCGGCGACCCCGATCGGAAACCTCGGCGACGCCTCCCGCCGTCTCGTCGAAGCGCTCGAGACGGCCAAGGTCATCGCCGCAGAGGACACCCGCACGACGCAGCGGCTGCTCGCCGCGCTCGGCATCGCCAATCGGCCGCGCCTGATCGCCCTCCACGACCACAACGAGAAGCAGCGCGCGGGCGAGCTCGTCGAGCTCGCGCGCGACGGTGATGTCCTGCTCCTGAGCGATGCCGGCATGCCCACCGTGAGCGACCCCGGCTACGGTGTCGTCGCCGCGGCGGCCGAAGCGGGGGTCGTCGTGACCGCGATCCCCGGTCCGAGCGCCGTCGTCACGGCTCTCGCGGTGTCGGGGCTCCCGACCGACCGCTTCTCGTTCGAGGGATTCCTCCCGCGCAAATCGGGGGAGCGCCGCGCGGTCTTCACGGCGCTCGCCCGCGAGCCGCGGACGATGGTGTTCTTCGACTCGCCGGCGCGGGTCGCGGCATCCCTCGCCGACATGGCGGCCGTCTTCGGCGCCGACCGCCGTGCGGCGGTCTGCCGCGAGCTGACGAAGCTGCACGAAGAGGTCGCGCGGGGGAGCCTCGCCGAGCTCGTCGAGTGGGCGGGCGACGGCGTCCGCGGCGAGCTCGTCGTCGTGGTCGCGGGCGCCGAGCGCGCCGAGGTCGCCTTCCCCGACGCCGTCGCTCAGGTCGGTGCGCTCGTCGCGCAGGGCACGAGATTGAAGGATGCCGCGGCCGAAGTCGCTGGCCAGACCGGCCACTCCTCGCGTGAGCTCTATCAGGCAACGCTCGCGGAGCGAGCGAGCCGCAGCGGTTCCTGATCAGGCGCGAAGCGCCGCGTGTTACGGAGCAGCCCGCAGACGGGCGCGCACGGGGGGCTCACGTCACAGCGGCGGAAGGCGGCATCCGGGCCAAATAGACTCTTCCGGTGACTTCCGGCCGATCCTTCTACATCACGACGCCGATCTACTATCCGAGCGACGTGCCCCACATCGGCCACGGCTACACGACCGTGGCGGTCGACACCCTCGCGCGGTGGCACCGCCAGGCCGGGGACGACACCTGGATGCTGACCGGCACCGACGAGCACGGTCAGAAGATGATGCGTGCCGCCTCGGCCAACGGCTCGACCCCGCAGGAGTGGGTCGACAAGCTCGTGTCGCAGGAGTGGTTCCCGCTGCTGAACACGCTCGACGTCGCCAACGACGACTTCATCCGCACGACGCAGCCGCGCCATGAGGAGCGCGTCAAGCAGTTCGTGCAGGCGATCTACGACCGCGGCTACATCTACGCGGGCGAGTTCGAGGCGCTGTACTGCGTCGGCTGCGAGGAGTTCAAGACCGAGTCCGAGATCGTCGACGGCGAGGGCCCGTTCGAGGGTCTCAAGGTCTGCGCCATCCACTCGAAGCCCCTCGAGCTGCTGCAGGAGAAGAACTACTTCTTCAAGCTCAGCGAGTTCCAGGACAAGCTGCTCGAGCTCTACTCGACGGTGCCGGACTTCATCCGCCCCGAGTCGGCGCGCAACGAGGTCGTCTCGTTCGTCAAGAACGGCCTCAAGGACCTCTCGATCTCGCGGTCGACGTTCGACTGGGGCATCACGGTGCCGTGGGACGAGTCGCACGTCATCTACGTGTGGGTCGACGCGCTGCTCAACTACGCCACGGCCGTCGGGTACAGCAGCGACCCCGCGGAGTTCGCGCGCCGCTGGCCCGCCTACCACGTCGTCGGCAAGGACATCCTGCGCTTCCACGCCGTCATCTGGCCCGCCATGCTCATGGCGGCGGGCGTCGAGGTGCCACGCGGAGTCTTCGCTCACGGCTGGCTGCTCGTGGGCGGCGAGAAGATGTCGAAGTCGAAGCTCACGGGCATCGCGCCGACCGAGATCACCGAAGTCTTCGGCTCGGACGCGTACCGGTTCTACTTCCTCTCGGCCATCGCGTTCGGACAGGACGGCTCGTTCTCCTGGGAGGACCTCTCGGCCCGCTACCAGTCCGAGCTCGCCAACGGCTTCGGCAACCTCGCATCGCGGACGACCGCCATGGTCGACCGCTACTTCGAGGGCGTCGTCCCGCCCGCCGGCGCCTACTCCGAGGCCGATCTGGGCATCCAGAAGGTCGTCCGGGATGCCGCGACGATGGCCGATTCCGCGATCGAGCGGTTCCGCATCGACGAGGCGATCGACCACATCTGGGCCATCGTCGAGGCGCTCAACGGCTACATCACCGAGAACGAGCCGTGGGCGCTCGCGAAGGACGAGACGCAGCGCGAGCGCCTCGGCACGGTGCTCTACACGTGCGCCGAGGGCCTGCGCGCCCTCGCGGTGCTGCTGTCGCCCGTCATGCCTGTCTCTACCGAGAAGCTGTGGGTCGCGCTCGGCGCGCCCGAGACGCTCGGACGCCTGCAGGACCAGCCGATCCGCGACGCGGGCGGCTGGGGCATCCTTCCGGCCGGTTCGTCGGTGAGCGCCCTCGCCCCGCTCTTCCCGCGCGTCGAGCAGACCGTATGAGCCTTTCCCCGGTCACGAAGTTCGGACGAGCGCGCGACATTCGGACACTCCGCGCGGAATGCTCCGATTGTCGTGGAACGATCCGAAGTTCGGCATGATGACGACCGACCCGAGCAACTACGTCCGCACGCGCGAGAAGGGCTCGCGCGACGTCTCGTACCCCGTCGCGCCCGAGCCGCTCGCGGTGCCCGTCTACGACAACCACGCCCACCTCGAGATCGAGGACGGCGTCGGGCTGTCGCTCGACGAGCAGCTCGAGCGCGCGGGCGCGGTCGGCGTCATCGGCGTCGTGCAGGCCGGCGGAGACATCGAGTCGAGCCGCTGGTCGGCGTGGGCGGCGGCATCCCATCCCCGCGTCCTCGCCGCCGTCGCGATCCACCCCAACGAAGCGCCCGCCTACGCCGCCGCGGGCCGGCTCGCCGAGGCGATCGCGGTCATCGACGAGCTCGCGGCGCAGCCGCGCGTGCGCGCGATCGGCGAGACGGGGCTCGACTTCTTCCGCACCGACGAGGACGGCCTGCCTGCTCAGTTCGAGAGCTTCGAGGCGCACATCGCACTCGCGAAGAGGCACGGCATCGCGATGCAGATCCACGACCGCGACGCGCACGACGCTGTGCTCGAGACCCTCGAGCGCGTCGGCGCCCCCGAGCGCACGGTCTTCCACTGCTTCTCGGGCGACGCCGACATGGCGCGCATCGCGGGGGAGCGCGGGTACTACCTGAGCTTCGCGGGCAACATCACGTTCAAGAACGCGCAGAACCTGCGCGACGCCCTCGCGGTGATTCCCCGCGACCGGATCCTGGTGGAGACGGATGCCCCGTTCCTCACGCCGACCCCGCATCGCGGGCGCCCCAACGCGCCGTACCTCATCCCCGTGACCGTCCGCTTCATGGCGGACGAGCTCGGCGTCGAGGTCGACGAGCTGTGCGTGCAGCTGGCCGCGAACACGCTCGCGGTCTACGGCTCGTTCGCCGACTGAGCGAGCCCCGGGCTCAGCCCCCGAGGCGCACCGCGATGCCTGCGGGGATCGACAGCAGCGCCTCGCTCACGTGGTTCCAGAAGCGGCCGCGTCGCGCCCTGCGCTCGCGACGCAGGAGTGCCCGAGCCTCGTGGATCCGGCCCGCGTACTCGAGCCTGTCGTCGTCACTCATGCGATTGTTCATGGTGTCCTCTCTCGAAGGGCATCCGCCCCTCACAGGAGCTACGAACGGTCCGCGCAGACTTCGACACGACGCATCGGAAGACAGGCTCTTGATCTGTTTCTCCGCTGAGATGTCGAATCGAGGGGATCCCGTTCGTCGACCTGATGAGAGCCGTCATCGGCGAACCGAAAGCGAAGGAGCCCGACATGACCTCTGATGTCGCCGCCGCGATCGCGCGTGCACATCGTGAGGAGTGGGCGCGAGTCGTCGCGGGCCTGGCGCGTCGGTTCCACGATCTGGGCCTCGCCGAGGACGTCGCCGCCGAGGCGTTCGCGATCGCCGTCGAGCGGTGGCCTGCCGAGGGTGTGCCCCCGAATCCGGGTGCGTGGATCACGACGACGGCGCACCGGAAGGCGATCGACCGGCTCCGGCGCGAAGCGCGCGGGAGCGAGCTGCATCAGGAGGCGCTCATGCTCGCGGATGATTCGGTCCCCGCAGACGTCGGCGTCGTCGAGGACGACCGCCTGCGCCTCGTGTTCGTGTGCTGCCATCCGGTGCTGAGCATGGAGGCGCGGGTGGCGCTCACCCTGCGCATCGTCGGCGGCCTGACTGTCGCCGAGATCGCCAAGGCGTTCCTGGTGCCGGAGACGACGATGGCGCAGCGGCTGACTCGCGCGAAAGGCAGGATCAAGTCCGAGCGCGTGCCGTTCCGGGTTCCCGAGGAAGATGATCTCGCGGACCGTGCCGCGGGTGTGCTCGCGGTGCTGTACCTGATCTTCAACGAGGGGTACCTCTCCTCGGGCAGTGAATCGGATCCGCTCCGCCCCGACCTCACGGGTGAGGCGATCCGGCTCACGCGGCTCGTGCGGGACCTGCTGTCGGCGGGTTCGCCTGAGCGCGCCGAGGCGACGGGTCTGCTGGCCCTCATGCTCATGACCGAGGCCCGCGCGCCCGCACGCTTCTCACCCGACGGGGAGCTCGTGCGCCTCGAGGAGCAGGATCGCACCGCGTGGGACCGTGCCCTCATCGAGGAGGGACTCGCCCTGGTAAGTGAGCGCCTCGCCGCCGTCGCACGCGGCGGCGCCGGTGCAGGCCGGTATGAGCTGCTGTCAGCGGTCAACGCCGTGCACGTGTCGACTGCAGATGCGCGCGACACGGACTGGTCGCGCATCGTGGCGCTGTACGGCGCACTCGAGCGCGTCGACCCCAGTCCGATCGTGACCCTCAACAAATCGATCGCCGTCTCGGAGTCCGGCTCGCCGGAGACGGCGCTGGTCATGGTGGATCAGCTCGCCTGCGCGCTCGATCGCCACCACGCGTTCCACGCGACCCGGGGCGAGCTCCTGCACCGCGTCGGCCGATCCGACGACGCCCGCGCCGCGTTCGACCAGGCGATCGCACTCGCGGCGAACACCGCAGAGGTGGCCCACCTCACCCGCCGCCGCACTCAGCTCGCGGCATCCACGAATGGAGAACAGTCATGACAACGCAGCAGTATCTCGTCATCCATCTGACCGATGCGACGGGAGCGACGCTTCCGCAGGACGAAGACCGGCGGATGCTGGAGTCCTGGGCTCAGGAAGGCTCCGACGCCGGCACGCTGAGCCTCGGAGCCCCCGTCGCGGGCCGCGATCGGGCGAAGTCGGTCGTCGTCCGCGACGGCCGGGCCATCGTGACCGACGGTCCCTTTCCCGAGTTCAAGGAGTGGTTCGCGGGCTACGACCTGCTCGAGGCCGAGTCGATCGACGATGCCGCGGCGTACATGGCGAAGCACCCGACGGCCGTGCTGGGGCGCATCCTGATACTCCCCACAGTGAGCCTGCCGTGGGAGGCGGGTGACTGACGCTCGCGCTCCGGTGAGCGGGGGGATTCCGGGGCGGATGCCGCTCAGTCGGCGAGAGGCATCCCACCGGCGCCCGGTTCCCCCTCATCGGCGAGGCGCTCCGCCTCCTCCCCGCCGAGGACGGGGGGAGCCGCCGCGATGTGCGAGATGGGCCGCCAGACGAGCAGGAGCGTGATCGCCGAGCCGGCGAACGCGAACCACCAGGGCGCCGTGAGTCCCCACGTCTGCGCGAGCAGGCCGCCGATGAGCTGCCCGATGACGATCCCGCCGAACACCCCGACCATGTTGACCGATGCGATCCGGCCCTGCAGCTCGAGGGGCACGAGGCGCTGGCGCACCGTCGTCGAAATCGTGCCCCACACGAACGCATAGAGGCCGAAGACGAACATGACCACGAAGGCGATCACGGCCGACGTCGTGAGGGCGAACGTGAGGTGCATGAACACCTCCAGCGTGAGGCATACGCGCATGAGTGTCGCGAACGACACGTGGCGCTCGAGCCATCCGAAGCATCCGACGGCGATCAGGCCGCCGAGTGCCGACGCCGTCGTGAGCGCGCCGTAGCCGACGACGCCGATCCCGAGGTGCTCGGTCGCATACAGGACGAGGACGCCCCACGGTGCCGCCCACGTGATGTTGAACACGAGGATGATGAGCACGAGCGTCCGCACGGGTGCGTTGTGCCGCAGCCACAGCAGGCCGTCGCGGATGGGATGCGGCTTCGCGCCGTCCGGCGGCGCGTCGCGCGGCGGCACGGGCGTGCGGGCGATGCGCGAGATGAGGACGATCGCGAGCGAGACGCACAGGACCTGCAGCAGGAACGGCAGGAAGGACCCTACGGCGAAGAGGAACGCGCCGAGCGGCGGGCCGAGGAGCTGATTCGCGACGAGGTAGCCCGCCTGCAGCCGGGCATTGCCGATCCCGAGGTCGGCGGGCCGCACGAGCATCGGGAGGAGCGTGCTGCCCGCCGAATCCGCGAAGACCTCGGCAGTTCCGTAGAGGAACGCCGTTGCGAGCACGACCCACACCGTCGCGTTGCCCGTCACGAGGAAGACCACGAGGCCGAGCACGATGACGGCCCGCACGCCGTTCGCGATCATCACGAGACGTCGGCGGTCCTGATGATCGGCGACGGAGCCCGCGAGCAGCCCGAACAGCAGCCACGGCAGGAACTGCATCATCGCGCCCGCCGCGACGAGCACGGGCGACGACGTCAGCGATGCGATGAGCAGCGGCGCCGCCGAGAGCGCGATCCCGTCGCCCAGATTGCTCGACCATGACGCGGCCATGAGCCACGGGAAGTCGCGTCCGAGGCGGCGGGGTGAGACGAGCTCGCCGAGCGTGGCCATCCCGCCATCCTACGAGCGGGGTGCGACACGCACGCGGCGCCACCCGGACCGGGCCCGGGCGTCCCCGGAAGGGCGCGGGTCCCGTCGAACACGGCGGGGAGGCGCGGCACGGCTACTGTGGATCGCATGCCCGTCAGCCTCCTCGGTGCCTCCGAGATCCGCGCCCTCGCGGCCGAGCTCGATGTCACGCCGACCAAGAAGCTCGGGCAGAACTTCGTCGTCGACGCGAACACCGTCCGCAAGATCGTGCAGGTCGCGCGCGTCCAGCCCGGCGACCGCGTCGTCGAGGTGGGTCCGGGACTCGGCTCGCTCACGCTCGCGATCCTCGAGACCGGGGCATCCGTCACGGCCGTCGAGATCGACCACCGCCTCGCCGAGCGCCTCCCCGCGACGGCGGCGGCGCACGGTGTCCCAGGCGACGCGCTGACTGTCGTGGACGCGGACGCCCTGCGCGTGACCGAGCTGCCGGGCGACCCCACGGTCCTGGTCGCGAACCTGCCGTACAACGTGAGCGTGCCCGTGCTGCTGCACTTCCTCGAGACCTTCCCGCACCTGCAGCGCGGCGTCGTGATGGTGCAGGCCGAGGTCGGGGAGCGGCTCGCGGCTCCCCCCGGATCGAAGGTGTACGGCGCGCCGAGTGCGAAGGCCGCGTGGTACGGCGCGTGGCGGCTCGCGGGCACCGTGTCGCGGCAGGTGTTCTGGCCCGTCCCCAACGTCGACAGCGTCCTGGTCGCGTTCGAACGCGACGCCGCGCCGCGCGGCACCGAGGACGAGCGCCGGCAGACGTTCCGGATCGTGGATGCCGCCTTCCAGCAGCGTCGCAAGATGCTCAGGCAGGCGCTGTCCGCGGTGTTCGGCGGCTCGTCGGGGACGGCATCCGCCGTCCTGGAGAGCGCCGGCGTCCCGCCGACGGCGCGCGGCGAGGAGCTGTCGATCGACGACTTCCAGCGCATCGCGCAGGTCTGATCCGCTCCGGCCGGCGAGAGTTGGCCGGATGTTCACGCTGTGTCTCAGGGTGCACCCCGAAACATGCCTGTAACATTGCGGCGGCGTTCGAGCGCGCCCGCGGGGCCCGTGCCCCGCACCCAGGGGGACGATGACGATGCGGACTGCGGAATACCCGGAGCCCGAGCGGATCCTGCTTCACCTCAGCGACACGCATCTGCGTGCCGCCGGCTCGCATCTGTTCCACCGCATCGACGCGGAGGAGCGGCTGGCCCGCGCGCTGCGGTCGATCGAGGGGTCCGGCATCCGTCCCCATGCCCTGGTCTTCACCGGCGACCTCGCCGACTGGGGCGAGCACGACGCGTACATCGCGATCCGCGATCTCGTCGAGCCGTTCGCGGCGCGCCTCGGGGCGCCGGTCCTGTGGGTCATGGGCAACCACGACGACCGTGCGGCATTCCGCACGCACCTCCTGGGCGAGGAGGGGGTGGCGCCGGTCGATCGCGTCGACGAGCTCGACGGACTGCGGATCGTGACGCTCGATTCGACGGTGCCGGGCGAGCACCACGGCGAGTTGCGCGACAGGCAGCTCGCGTGGCTGCGCGACGTGCTCGCGACCCCTGCGCCGCTCGGCACGATCCTCGCGATGCACCACCCGCCCGTCCCGAGCGTCCTGCCGCTCGCGGCGAGCGTCGAGCTGCGCGACCAGTCCCGCCTCGCCGGGGTGCTTCGGGGGTCCGACGTGCGCGCCATCATCGCGGGCCACCTGCACTACTCGACGTTCGCGACGTTCGCCGGCATCCCCGTCTCGGTCGCCTCGGCGACCTGCTACACGCAGGACCTGACGGTGCCGACGGGCGGCACGCGGCCGCAGGACGGCGCGCAGTCGTTCAACCTCGTTCATGTCTACGACGAGACCGTCGTGCACTCCGTGGTCCCCGTCGACGCGCCCCGCACGCTCGAGCACATCGACGCCGCGGAGGCGCAGCGCCGGCTCGCCTCCGCCGGAATCGTGCCGCCGCGGAACGCCGCAGCGCTCAGCGCGCCGCGGAGGGATGCGCCGACCGAGCCTCTTCCCGTCCTGCGCTGACCGCGGGTCGCTCCCACGGCGCCCGCACGGGGAACATCCGCTCGAGCGTCGCGCGCAGAACCGAGACGCGGAGGTCTTCCGGGATCTCGTGCTCGCCGCCGTCGTTGAGGCAGAACATGTCGACGTCGCGTCGGGCCGCGAGCTCGTCCATGCCGCGCAGCGACTTCGCGAGCGTCGTCTGGACGTAGCGCACGCGCGGTCGACGCGTCACGACCGCGCGACCCGTCATGAGCGCGTAGTAGTGGTAGAGGCAGTTCGTGACAGAGACGTCGGTGGCCGAGCGGAATCGGGATGCCGCGGTCCGCGCGATCTCCTCGGGGAAGGCCTCCTCGAGCTCGGCCAGGATGCTGCGGCGCAGCGGCGTCGCGCAGTGCTCGAGGTCGCGCACGATCCGCCGGTCGAAGCGCTCGCGCAGGAGCTCGCGGTTGACGCGCAGGGCGTTGTCGTGTCCGCTGCGGCCCGCAGCCGTCGAGCCTGCGCCGATGCGCACTTCGCACTCGACGAACTTCGTGACGCCCGCCGGGGTGAAGAACAGCTCGGGCTCCACGGGGCGCGCGAAGAACATGTCGTCGTTGGAGTAGAGGAAGTGCTCCGCGAGTCCGTCGATCCGGTGCAGCTGCGCCTCGACGGCGTGGGAGTTGTGGGTCGGGAGCACCGAGGTGTCGCCGAAGAACTCGTCGCTGCGCACGATCGTGACCTTCGGGTGCTCGACGAGCCACGACGGCGCGGGGGAGTCCGTCGCGATGAAGATGCGGCGGACCCACGGTGCGTACATGTGGACGCTCCGCAGGGCATAGCGCAGCTCGTCGACCTGACGGTACCGGGCGGGGCCGTCATCGCCCTCGCCGACGACGTAGCCCGCCATCTGGGCGGCGCGCTGCCGCTGGAACTCCGTCGCCGAGCCGTCCACCCACGAGAAGACGATGTCGACCGGCTCGGTGAACTCATCCGGCTGGGGATCGAACATGCCGTCCACCGTCCGCCACGTGCGGTCGTGGCGCTCGACGGTCGAGAAGGCGATGTCGGCGGCGGGTGTGTTGGCGCGCAGGAGCGCATTCGCCGTCGGAGCCTCGACGATCTCGCCGAACCTCCAGAACTCGAGCCGCGCACCGCTCGACGCGCCGTAGCGCAGGTCGCCGCGCCGGCTGATGCGCGGTCGGTAGACGCGCCACGACGACGGCTTGTCGCGGGGAGAGGCGGCCTCGGCCGCGAGCACGGGCTCGCCGCGGCGCGGCTTGAGGTACAGCGGCTCGACGGCGCCGACCTCGCTCAGCGCGCGGAAGGCGGCATCCCGATCCGCGACGTCGACGACGAGCGCGAGGGTCCGGCGGTCGTGGCGGACGAGGAGGGTCGCGACACCGGCGGCCTCGAGCGCGTCGGCGACGAGGAGGAGGTCGTCGCGCGCGGCGTCGGCGGGGGTCGTCGACTCGTGTCGGAGGTGGAGGGTCCCGCGGTCGATGACGACGTCGGGTCGGCGCAGGAGCGACGACCAGGTGTCGCTCGCAACGGGCAGCGCGGAAAGTGCCGGCATGGAGCCTCCTCGGAACGCAGGAAGGGACGGGGGACTCGTCACCCTACGCAGACCGTGTTTCGCGGTCGTTTCCCCCGGGGCCCCTTGACAACAGGCACGGCGAGGCCCGCGACGCCGGCGCTGACCTCGCCGGGCCCGGCACGCTAGCCTCGAACGGTGACCGATGAATCGCGCTATCGCTCCCGCGGCGGCGACCTGCACCGCCCGTACTCCGCCGCCCACACCCGCTACGACGCTCTCGAATACCGCAAGGTCGGCGCGTCCGGCCTGACGCTCCCGCCGATCTCGCTCGGATTGTGGTGGAACTTCGGCGACAACATCCCGTTCGACCGTCAGCGCGAGGTGCTGCGTCACGCCTTCGACAAGGGCATCACGCACTTCGACCTCGCGAACAACTACGGTCCGCCGTACGGCTCAGCCGAGACCAACTTCGGCCGGATGATGCGCGAGGACTTCGGCCGCTACCGCGACGAGCTCATCATCTCGTCGAAGGCCGGCTACGACATGTGGGACGGCCCGTACGCCAACGGCGGCTCGAAGAAGTACCTCATCGCGAGCGCCGAGCAGTCCCTCACCCGCATGAGCGTCGACTACGTCGACATCTTCTACTCGCACCGATACGACCCCGACGTGCCCGTCGAGGAGACCGTCGCGGCGCTCGACACGCTCGTCCGCCAGGGCAAGGCGCTCTACGTCGGGATCTCGTCGTACAGCGCCGAGCAGACCGTCGTCGCGGCGGCCGTCGCCCGCAGCCTCGGCACGCCCCTCGTCATCCACCAGCCGTCGTACTCGATCCTCGACCGCTGGATCGAGGACGGCCTGACGGGCGTGCTGAAGAAGGAGGGCCTCGGCGCGATCGCGTTCGTGCCCCTCGCGCAGGGCCTGCTCACGAGCAAGTACCTCGGCGACGGCAGCGCCCAGCGCTCGCAGGACCGCTGGTCGCTCGGCGGCCGTCGCCTGACCGACAAGGCGCTCACGACCCTCCGCGGACTCGACGTCATCGCGAAGGAGCGCGGACAGTCGCTCGCGCAGTTCGCGATCCAGTGGACGCTCCGCGACCCCGTCGTCGCATCGGCGCTCATCGGCGCCTCGTCGACCGCTCAGATCGACGAGAACATCACCGCGACGCAGGGCCCCGCCTTCTCGACGGAGGAGCTCGAGCAGATCGACGCGCTCGCGGACGCGATGGACCCGAACCCCTGGGCGGAGTCGGCCGAGTCGTGACGCGGGCCGCCGTCGCCGATCGCGTCCACGTCCGGGCCCCGGGGAAGATCAACCTCTTCTTCGAGGTCGGCGACGTGCAGGAGGACGGCTACCACGACGTCGCCTCCGCGTATCAGGCGGTGTCGCTCTACGAGGACGTGTGGGCCGAGTCCGCGGACGACTTCTCGATCTCGATCTCGGGCACGGTCGACGTCTCGGGCGTCCCCGCCGACGACCGCAACCTCGCCCTGCGCGCAGCCCGCCTCGTCGCGCAGCGCGCGGGCTACAAGGGCGGCGTGCACCTCGAGATCGTCAAGCACGTGCCCGTCGCGGGCGGGATGGGCGGAGGATCTGCGGATGCCGCTGCCGCACTGGTCGCGTGCGACGCGCTGTGGGGCACCGAGCTCGGGACAGCCGAGCTGCACCGGATCGCGACGAGGCTCGGCGCCGACGTGCCGTTCTCGCTCCTCGGCGGGACAGCGATCGGGACGGGTCGCGGCGATCAGCTGAGCCCCGCCCTCGCGAAGGGCCGGTTCGACTGGATCATCGTCACGAGCGACGGCGACGGCCTCTCGACGCCCGACGTGTACCGCCACCTGGATCGGCTCCGGGCGGACCGTGCGCCCGACATCGCACCGCCGCGGCGCGTGCCCGCCGTCGACCCTGGCGTGCTGCAGGCGCTGCGCGCGGGCGATCCGTCGGTGCTCGCCGAGCACGTCCGCAACGACCTCCAGGCCGCCGCGCTCTCGCTGCGGGGCGACCTGCGCGCGGCGCTTGAGCTCGGCGAGCAGTCCGGCGCCCTCGCGGGCCTCGTGTCGGGCTCGGGGCCGACGCTCGCGTTCCTCGCCGCCGGCCCCGAGCCGGCGCTCGAGCTGCAGGTGACGCTGGCCGCGTCCGGCCTCACCGCGCTGCACGTGCACGGTCCCGTCCCCGGAGCGCGCACCCTCTGACCTGCACGACAGTTCGACCCGAGGAGTGACCGAAGATGACCGACCTCGCATCCCTCCACCGCACGGCCGCGACCGACGAGACGGCGCGCGCCGCGCTCGACGCGACGGGTCTCGAGCTGAGGCTCGTCGCGAGTGAGGACCCCGCCGATGCCGCGCCCTGGAGTCAGGCCGTCGCGCGCGGCTTCCTCGACGGCGAGCTGACCGAGGTGCAGCTCGGCGCGTGGTTCGAGCGCGGCGGGCAGCGCCGCCGGATCGGCGTGTACGACCACGCGGCACCAGAGCCGGAACGGCCGGTCGCGACCTTCGCGTCGTGGGTCGCCGAGCTCTCGGTGCCGGGTGGGCGCGGCATCCCGTCGGTCGCCATCAGCACCGTCACCGTCGCGCCGACGCACCGGCGGCGCGGCATCCTGCGCTCGATGATGGAGGGCGAGCTGAGGCGGGCCGCCGACGTCGGAGTGCCCGTCGCGATCCTCACGGTGAGCGAGTCGACGATCTACGGCCGCTTCGGATTCGCGGCGGCCGCGATGAGCGGGTACCTGCAGGTCGACGTGCCTCGCGCGCACTGGATCGGACCGCGCCCCGACGGGCGCGTCGACTTCATCTCGCGCGAGCGGTTCCGCGAGCTCGCACCCGGCATCCACGACCGCGCGCGGATCGGCATGCCGGGCGAGATCGAGATGCCCGAGGGGCACTGGGACCGCTTCGCGGGGACACGGCCCGATGCCGAGCACCCCGAGCGGCTGCGCGCCGTGCGGTACGCCGATGCGTCGGGCCTCGATCGCGGCGTGGCGCTGTACTCGTACCGCGAGAACCACGCCGACTTCGCGCGCTCGAAGGTGCGCGTCGAGCGGCTCGTCGCCGAGACCCCCGACGCCTACGCGGCGCTGTGGCGCTTCCTGCTCGAGCTCGACCTGGTCGGCGAACTCGAGGCGGGCGAGCTCTCGATCGACGAGCCTGTGCTGTGGATGATCGCCGACCGTCGCGCAGCGAAGCTGTCGGTCGGCGACCACCAGTGGGTGCGCATCCTCGACGTGCCGGCTGCGCTGACGGCGCGTCGCTATGCGGCAGCCGGGACCGTCGCGCTCGAGGTCGTCGATCCGCTCGGCTTCGCCGAGGGGCGGTGGATCCTGCGCGTCGACGAGAGCGGGACTGCTCGGGTCGAGCCGTGGGAGGGCGCGGCGAGCGACGGTGTGCCCCTGGTGCGACTCGGGGTGGCGGAGCTCTCGGCGGCGTACCTGGGCTCGGTCTCGCTCACGACGCTCGTCGCCGCCGGACGAGTCGAGGCGTCGGACGCTCTCGCCGCGGCGCGACTGTTCCTCTGGCCCGAGACGGCCCGCCTCAGCTTCTGGTACTGACGCCGCCGGATCCGAACAGCGGGCGCACGTCGGGTGCGCCCGTCAGGTCGCGCGCGACGGCCCACAGCGACGCCGCCGTGTCGGGGCCACGGCGCGCGCTCCGGTAGATCGACGCAGGGCGAGTCGGGCCCGTCAGGCCGTTGCGCGGGCCGTAGTAGCCGCCCTGCACCGCGGCGGGATCCGCCGTCGCGAACAGGAGCGGCTCCGTGCCCTCTTCGACGCCCTGCGAGGGGAAGAGCGTCCGGTCGGCGGGCGTCTTCTCGCGACCGGGGGCCCGGTCCAGGTTGACGCCCGCGGACTGCAGGTTCGTCCGCGTGTAGCCGGGGTGCGCGAGCGTGCTCAGCAGCGGCGCACTGCTCGCGCGCGCGAGCTCCGCGAGGTGCAGTCCCATATGCAGGTCGGCGAGTTTGGACTGCGCGTAGGCGAGCTCGGGGCGATAGCGCCGACGCGACTGGAGGTCGTCGAACCGGATGCGCCCGTAGATCGCGACGGCGCTCGACATCGTCACGACGCGCCCCGCGGCCGACTCGAGGATGCGCGGCAGCAGGAGGCTCGTGAGGAGGAAAGGCCCCAGGAAATTGGTGCCGAGCTGGAGCTCGAAGCCGTCCATCGTCTCGCGCCGCCGCGGCGGGTTCATGACGCCGGCGTTGTTGACGAGCACGTCGAGCGGCTCGCCCGGCGTGAGGATCGCCGTGGCGAACGCGCGCACGCTCGACAGATCCGCGAGGTCGAGGGTGCGCACCTCGAGGTCGGCGTCGGGGACCGCAGCCCGGATCTCGGCCTGAGCCGCCTCTCCCCGCTCTCGGGACCGCACGGCCAGGACGACGGATGCTCCGGCCTTCGCGAGTCGCTCCGCGGCCTGTTTGCCCGTGCCGCTGTTGGCGCCCGTCACGACGATGCGGCGGCCGGACTGATCGGGGACCACGTACATGGGTGCGCCTCGCTATCGCTCGAGCGCTTCGCTCAGTTCGAGCCAGCGCTCCTCGAGCGTCGACTGCTCGTCCGCGAGCGTCGCGCGCTCGCTCTGCAGGGTCGAGACTCGCGCATAGTCGTCGTGCGCGCCCACGAACGCCACATCGAGTGCCGCGATGGCCGTCGTGAGCTTCTCGAGGCGCCGGTCGATCGAGGACAGCTCCTTCTCGGCCGTGCGGCGCTCGGCGCCGACGAGCGCGGGGGATGCCGCGGCCTTCGCCGTCGCCGGCTGCGCGCCGGCGGACCGCGGGGGAGCTGCATCCGTCTTCGCCTGCTGAGCCGTGCGCACGCGCAGGTACTCTTCGAGACCGCCCGGGAGGTGACGCAGGTGCCCGTCGAAGAGGGCGTACTGCTGGTCGGTGACGCGCTCGATGAAATAGCGGTCGTGCGAGACGACGATGAGCGTGCCGGGCCACGAGTCGAGCAGGTCTTCGAGAGCAGCGAGCATGTCGGTGTCGAGGTCGTTGGTGGGCTCGTCGAGGATCAGCACGTTCGGCTGCTCGAGCAGGATCAGCAGCAGCTGCAGGCGGCGCTGCTGACCGCCGGACAGGTTCTTGACGGGCGTCGAGAGCTGCGCGCTCTGGAAGCCGAGTCGTTCGAGGAGCTGGCCGGGGGTGAGCTCCTGCGCCTTCGAGCCCGACCCGAACACGTAGCTCGTGCGCAGCCCCGCGACGACGACGCGCACCGGATCGTCGAGGTGCGCCTCGAGGTTGTCGATGCGCTGCGTGAGCGTCGCGACCTGGATGGTCTTGCCCCGCTTGACCCGCCCCGATGACGGCTGGATGCTGCCCGTGATGAGGCCGAGGAGCGTCGACTTGCCCGCGCCGTTCACCCCGAGGATGCCGGTGCGCTCGCCGGGCGCGAGGCGCCACTCGATGTCGCGGAGGACCGGCGCCTCGGCGCCGTCGTAGGTGACCGACACGTCGAGCAGGTCGACGACGTCCTTGCCGAGGCGCGACACCGCGAGGGACTGCAGGGCGATCTTGTCGCGGATCTCGGGCACATCGGCGATGAGCTCGTTGGCCGCGTCGATGCGGAATTTGGGCTTCGCGGTGCGCGCCGGCGCGCCGCGGCGCAGCCACGCGAGCTCCTTGCGTGCGAGGTTCAGGCGGCGCGACTCGATGACGGCGGACTGCCGGTCGCGCTCGACCCGCTGCAGGATGTACGCCGCGTAGCCGCCCTCGAAGGGTTCGACGAGTCCGTCGTGCACCTCCCAGGTCGCCGTGCACACCTCGTCCAGGAACCACCGGTCGTGGGTCACGACCAGCAGCGCCCCCGAGTTGCGCGACCAGCGGCGCTTGAGGTGCTCGGCCAGCCAGGCGATGCCCTCGACATCGAGGTGGTTCGTCGGCTCGTCCAGCGCGAGGACGTCCCAGTCGCCGGTGAGGAGCTTCGCGAGCGCGACGCGCCGGCGCTGACCTCCCGAGAGGGGAGCGACCGAGCCGTCCCACTCCAGATCGGCGAGCAGGCCCGCGATGACGTCGCGCACGCGGGGGTCGCCCGCCCATTCGTGTTCGGGGGTGTCGCCCACGACGGCTTCGCGGATCGTCAAGGTGTCATCGAGCGTGTCGCCCTGGTCGAGCACGCCGACGGTCACACCTCCGCGAAGGGTGACACGGCCGGCATTCGGCTCGAGACGGCCCGCGAGCATCGCGAGCAGGCTCGACTTGCCGTCGCCGTTGCGTCCGACGATGCCGATGCGGTCGCCCTCGTCGACGCCGAGCGAGACGGAGTCGAAGACGACCTTCGTGGGGAACTCGAGGCGCAGCGCCTCAGCGCCGAGCAGATGCGCCATCAGTGGGTTCCGTTCGTGTCGAATCCGAGGCTCAGTTTGCGCAGGAGCGCCGCGAGCCGTTCGCGGTCTCCGCGGGGGAGTGCCGCGAGCAGGAGGGCCTCCGCGTCGACGAGGCGGGTGATCGCGGCATCCACTCTCACTCGGCCGTCCTCCGTCAGGGTGACCAGGATGCTGCGCCCGTCGTCGGGGTCGTTCTCGCGTCGCACGAGGCGGCGTCCGACGAGGCGGTCGATGCGATTGGTCATCGTCCCGCTCGAGACGAGGGTCTGCTGCAGGAGCTGCTTGGGGCTCAGCTGGAACGGCTCGCCCGCGCGGCGGAGCGCCGAGAGCACATCCCACTCCCACGGCTCGAGCTCGCTGCGCCGGAAGGCGTCGCGCCGCGCGCGGTCGAGATGGCGCGAGAGCCGGTCGACGCGCGAGAGCACTTCGAGGGGCGAGAAGTCGAGGTCGGGACGCTGTGCGATCCACGCCTCGACGATCCGGTCGACCTCGTCCGCCTCTTGAGCCATCCCTCCATTATCGAGGGCGCCGGTGCGGGCGCTCGACCTCAGGCGCTCTCGCGGACGACGAGCGTCGTCGAGAGCGTCACCGCCTCGTGCGGGGCGCCGTCGATGACCTCGAGCAGCAGCGCGACCATCCGCTCGCTGATCTGCTCCCACGGCTGGCGCATCGTCGTGAGCGGAGGCTCGTGCGTCGCGGCGAGGCCCGAGTCGTCGAATCCCGCGACGGCGACGTCGTCGGGCACGCGCAGGCCCGCGCGGCGCAGGGCGGTCACGGCGCCCGCCGCCATGAGGTCGGATCCCGCGAAGACGGCGTCGGGCGGCGCGCCCTTCTCGAGCAGCCGGTTCATGGCCGCGATGCCGGATTCGAGAGTGTAGTCGCCCTCTTCGACGAGGTCGGGGTCGAAGCGTTCGCCGAGCTCCTCACGGAATCCCACGAGCCGGTACTTGCCGCCGGGGGTGTCGTGCGGCCCCGCGATCATCGCGATGCGTGAGTGACCCCGGTCGAGCAGGTGCCGGGTCATGGCACGCGCAGACCCGACCTCGTCGACCGACACCGTCGAGACGTCAGCCTGGTGGCCGAGCGGGAGCCCGCAGCAGACGGTGGGGACGCCGGCCGCGATGAGCGAGTCGAGGAGGGGGTCGGACTCGTGGGTCGAGATGAGCAGGACGCCGTCGACGTGCCCCGCGCTCACGTACTGCGTCACGCTCGCGCGCTCGGCGGGGCTGCCGGCGACGAGCAGGACGAGCGTCATGGAGCGCTGGGCGAGCGCCTCGGCCGCGCCGCGGAGGAGGAGCGCGAAGGTCGGATCGGAGAAGAGCAGATGCTGCGGCTCGGTCAGCAGGAAGGCGAGCGAACCCGCCTTGCCCGTCGCGAGGCTGCGCGCCGCGTGGTTCGCGGTGTAGCCCGTCGAGCGGATCGCCGCATCGACGGCGGCATGGGCCTCGGGCGAGACCCAGTGGCCCCCGTTGAGCACGCGTGAGACCGTGCCGTGCGAAACGCCTGCCGCGGCCGCGATGTCGCGGATCGTGGGCTTGCGCTTGGGCTTCGGGTGCTCCACGAAGGGCGACTCTACCGCGGATCCGCCGCATCCGAGAGGAACTGCGCCGAAGACTGTGACCGGTCACAGTTTGGTAACGGATTGAGCACGATGCTGGCGTCGATGCATCATCGGGCGTAGAACTGTGACCGGTCACAGTGTTCACATCGCTGAGACCGCACCACCACGACCCGCTGGAGCGTCCATGACTTCGACACCCGCCTGGCCCGCGATCTCAGGGATCGCGTACGGCGGCGACTACACGCCGGAGCAGTGGCCTCGCGATGTCTGGCTCGAGGACGTCGCCCTCATGCGCGAGGCCGGCGTCAACCTCGTGAGCGTCGGCATCTTCTCGTGGGCGCTGCTCGAGACGAGCGAGGGAGTCTTCGACTTCGCGTGGCTCGACGAGCTGATTGACCTCCTGCACGAGAACGGCATCGCCGTCGATCTGGGCACGCCCACGGCATCCCCTCCCGCCTGGTTCTTCGCGAACCACCCCGACGCCCGCGTGCAGACGCGCGACGGCGTCGTCATGGGATTCGGCGCGCGCGGCATGGCGTCGCACTCGTCGCCCGCGTACCGCGAGGCGATCGTGCGCATCGCATCCGCGCTCGCGGAGCGCTACGGCGAGCACCCCGCCGTCGTCCTGTGGCACGTGCACAACGAGTACGGCGTGCCCGTCGGGGAGGACTACTCCGACCAGTCCGTCCGCGCCTTCCGGCTGTGGCTCCAGGAGAAGTACGGCTCGCTCGACGCTCTCAACAGCGCGTGGGGCACGACCTTCTGGGGCCAGCACTACGGCGAGTGGGACCACGTCGGCGCTCCTGCCGCGGCCCCGTCGGTCGTCAACCCGTCGCAGCGCCTCGACTTCGCGCGGTTCACCGACCACCAGCTGCGCGCGTGCTTCGTCGCGGAGCGCGACGCGATCCGCGCGCACGCGGCCCAGCCCATCACGACGAACTTCATGGCCAACCAGAGCTGGACGACCGACATGTGGGCGTGGGCTCGCGAAGTCGACATCGTCTCGGACGACCACTACCTGTGGGCGGCCGATCCCGAGGGCGAGATCGGCCTCGCGATCGCGGCCGACCTCTCCCGGTCCGTCGGCGGCGGCAAGCCGTGGATCCTGATGGAGCACTCGACGTCGGCCGTCAACTGGCAGCCGCGCAACATCGCCAAGCGCCCCGGCGAGATGGCGCGCAACTCGCTGAGCCACGTCGCGCGCGGTGCCGACGCGATCCTCTTCTTCCAGTGGCGGGCCTCCCGCTTCGGGGCGGAGAAGTTCCATTCCGCGATGATCCCGCACGCCGGCACGGGCTCCCGGCTCTGGCGCGAGGTCGTCGAGCTCGGCTCGTCGCTCGGACGCCTCGACGAGCTGGTCGGCTCGCGCGTCGTCGCCGACGTCGCGATCCTGTGGGACTTCGAGTCGTTCTGGGCGCAGGACCTCGAGTGGCGCCCGTCCGAGGACGTCACCCACGCCGAGCGGGTCCGCGCGTTCTACGAGCGGCTCTGGCGCGACGGCATCACCGTCGACTTCGCGCTGCCGGGCCAGGACCTCTCCGCCTACAAGCTCGTCGTCGCCCCCGCGCAGTACATGCTGAGCACGGCCGACGCCGACAACCTCAACGCGTACGTCGCGCAGGGCGGGACACTGCTCGTCTCGTTCTTCTCGGCGATCGTCGACGAGCGGGACGCCGTGCACGAGGGCGGCTTCGTCGCTCCGCTCACGCCCGCCCTCGGCATCCGGGTCGAAGAATTCCTGCCGCTCCGCGAAGGCGCGACGTGCGGGGTCCGGTGGCGCGAGAGCGACACCCTGATCGCCGATGTCTGGGCCGAGGACCTCGTCGTCGAGGACGCCGAGGTCGTCGCCACCTATCTCGACGGCCCCGGAGCCGGCAAGGCCGCCATCACGCGCAAGAGGCACGGCGAGGGCCACGGCTGGTACGTGAGCACACGATTGGATGCCGCGGGCCTCGGGACCGTCGCCGCCGCGGTCTACCGCGACGCGGGTGTCGCCCCGTCCGGCCTGCCCGAAGGCGTCGAGGTCGTGATGCGCCGCTCGGAGGATGCCGAGTTCGCTGTCATCGTCAACCACACCGACGAGATCGTGCGGATCCCGGCGTCGGGGACCGAGCTCATCACCGCAACGTCGGTCGCCGCGGAGGTCGAGGTGGCGGCGGGAGGGTTCGCCGTCATCCGCTCGTCGGAGCGCGGCACGCGGGGGGTGGTCGCCGACCCGCACTGAGACCCCTGGCACGGCACCACGCCCGGGTCTACCTTCGGAGCCAAAGCCAGGAACACAGCACCACGATCCCGGGCACCTCAATCACAGGTCGTAGCGTCGCGATCCCCATCGGCTCGCGCGACGACCCTCCTTCTGGAAGGAAAGAAATGCGCAAGCACATCGGAATGGGCATCGCGATCCTCGCGACCGCCGCACTCCTCGCGGGCTGCAGCAGCGGCGGCAGCTCCGACTCGACCGACAGCGAAGGCAGCGACCAGGAGCTCACGGTCTGGGTCGACGCCAACCGCAAGCCCGCCGTCGAGGCAGCGGCAAAGGCGTTCGAGGAGGAGACCGGCACGACCGTGAACCTCGTCGAGAAGAACTTCGAGGACATCCGCAACGACTTCATCGCCCAGGTGCCGACGGGCGAAGGCCCCGACATCACGATCGGCGCGCACGACTGGCTCGGCGCGCTCGTCGCGGCGGGTGTCGTGAACACGGTCGACCTCGGCGACAAGGCGTCGGAGTTCGAGCCCGTCGCGATCCAGGCCATGACCTACGACGGCCAGCTGTACGCGCTTCCGTACTCGTCCGAGACGGTCGCTCTCATCCAGAACGTCGACCTCGTCGGCGAGACCGCCCCCACGACGTGGGACGAGATGATCCAGATGGGCACGGCGTCCGGCGCCGAGCGTCCGTTCGTCATCAACACGAACGGCCAGACGGGCGACGGCTACACGATGTACGGCTTCCAGACGTCGTTCGGCGCCCCCGTCTTCGTGCAGGACGACTCCGGCTCCTACACGACCGAGGTCGGCATGGGCGGCCCGAACGGCGAGGCGTTCGCGACGTGGCTCGGCGCCAACGGCGAGACCGGCGCTGGTTACCTCTCGACGACGATCGACTACGACACGAACAACGAGCTGTTCAACACGGGCAAGGCGGCCTTCACGGTCCAGGGCCCGTGGGCGATCGCGTCGTTCGGCGACGTCAACCTCAAGGTCAGCCCCATCCCGTCGGCCGGCGGGCAGCCCGCCGCACCGTTCGTCGGCGTGCAGGGCTTCTACCTGAGCTCGCAGAGCAAGAACGCGCTCCTCGCGAACGAGTTCCTCGTGAACTACCTCGCGACGGATGACGCGCAGCGCGCCCTCTACGACGCCGACCCGCGCATCCCCGCGTGGAGCTCGCTCGCCGAAGAGGTCTCGTCCGACCCGGTCATCGCGGGCTTCCTCGCGTCGTCGCAGAACGGCGTCCCGATGCCGAGCATCCCCGAGATGGGCACCGTGTGGGACTACTGGAACGCCGCTGAGGCGCAGATCATCGCCGGCGCCGACCCCGTGTCGACGTGGAACACGATGATCGACTCGCTCAACGGCGCCCTGGGCGGCTGAGCGGTTCGGGCTGCGGGGCGGGCTTCCTGCCCGCCCCGCAGCCCACTCCCCGACACACGCGCTGACGAGAAGGAAGGACCACGATGTCGCTCACGCAGGAGGCCACGCAGGCCCCGCCCCCGGGGGACGGACCGCTACGGCCCGCCCGAGAATCCCACGCCCGCAATTGGCGCGGGCTCGGATGGGGCTTCGTCGTCAAGCTCATCCTGATGATGCTCATCAACGCGTTCGGGGTGCTCGTCGTCCTGTCCGCGTACCGCGTCGAGAACTGGTTCATCCTCGTCGGGATGGTCGTGATCGTCGCGATCGCCGACTGGGTCTACTTCTCGAAGCGCACGATCCCCCTGAAGTACCTGCTTCCGGGCCTGATCTTCCTCTTCGTCTTCCAGATCTTCATCTTCGCGTACACGGCCTACATCGCCTTCACGAACTACGGCACGGGCCACGCGGGCACGCAGGAGCAGGCGGTCCAAGCCGCCCTCATCCAGGGCGAGCGGCGCGTCGAGGGATCCGAGACGTACCCCCTCACGATCGTGCAGCAGCTCGGCGCGCTCGGGTTCGCGATCAACGACGGCGGCACGGTCCGCGTCGGCACGGAGGATCAGCCGCTCAACGACGTCGGCGAGATGTCCGGCAGCGGGGCACCCACCGAGGTCCCGGGATGGGACATCGTCGACCGCAACCAGCTGCTGAGCGATCAGGCACTGCAGGACTCGGTCATCGCCCTGCGCGTCCCCGTGTCGGACGACCCCAACGACGGCGCGCTGCGCACTCGCGACGCAGTCACGGCCTCGATCTACACCTCGACCCTCGTGTGGGACGAGTCGGCGCAGACCATCACCGATACGACGACGGGGACGGTCTACCACGCGACCGAGAAGGGCACCTTCACGGCCGACGACGGCACGTCGCTCCCCGCCGGGTGGGCGGTCAACGTCGGCTTCGAGAACTTCACGCGCCTCTTCACGGATCCGAAGCTCGCCGAGCCGATGCTGCTCGTCTTCGGCTGGACCCTCGTGTGGTCGGTCCTGTCGGTGATCATCCCGTTCGCTCTCGGGCTGTTCTTCGCGCTCGTCTACAACGACCCGAGAGTGCGTGGACGCAAATGGATGCGGACGCTCTTCATCCTCCCGTACGCCTTCCCGGCGTTCATGTCGGCGCTCGTCTTCCGCGGCATGTTCAACAAGGAGTTCGGCGTCATCAACGACCTGTTCTTCTTCGGCGCCGACATCAACTGGCTCGGCGATCCGACGCTCGCCCGCATTGCGGTGCTCTGGGTCAACGTGTGGCTGAGCTACCCCTACTGGCTGCTCGTATGCACGGGAGCGCTCCAGGCGATCCCGGGCGATGCGCTGGAGGCGGCCGAGATCGACGGCGCGGGAAGATTCCGCCGTTTCCGGTCGATCATCCTTCCGCTCCTGCTCGTGTCCACGGCGCCGCTCGCGATCTCGTCGTTCGCCGTCGCATTCAACAACTTCACCGTCATCTACATGTTCAACAACGGCGGCCCGTCGATACCCGGCGCACCCTACGCACTGGGGTACACCGACATCCTCATCTCGGCGATCTACGACATCTCGGGCGTCTCGGGCGGCGCCGCCGATTACGGACTCGCGAGCGCATTGTCGATCATCGCGTTCCTCTTCGTCGGCATCATCGCCTTCTTCTCATTCCGTCAGACCCGCAAGCTCGAGGAGTTCATGTGATGTCCACGCAGACCGCGTCCACACGCACCTCGTCCGCCACCGCGAAGCGGCAGGCCTCATCGCGACCCGGCCTGCGCCGGCGTCGGTGGATCTTCGAAGTCGGCTGGAAGTACCTCCTGGCGGCCGTCATCATCTTCTACGCGCTCTTCCCGCTCGTGTACGTCCTGTCCGCGTCGCTCAATCCGCGCGGCACGCTCTCGGCGGCGACGGCGCTGTTCAGCGAGATCTCGGGCGTCAACTACGTCGCGCTCGGCGAGACGAGCTACTGGACGTGGGTGCTCAACACGCTGATCATCTGCACCGTCGTCGCAGTCGGCTCGGTCCTCATGGGCGCGTCGGCCGCCTACGCCTTCTCGCGCTTCCGCTTCTCCGGACGGCGTGCGGGACTCACGACGCTGCTCATCGTCCAGATGTTCCCGCAGGCGCTCGCCTTCATCGCGATCTTCCTCATGCTCCTGTCGCTCGGCGCCGTCATCCCGGCACTCGGGCTCAATTCGAAGATCTCGCTGATCTGCGTGTACTTCGGCGGAGTGCTCGGGACGAACACGTTCCTGCTCTACGGCTTCTTCAACACGGTTCCGATCGAGATCGACGAGTCCGCCAAGATCGACGGCGCGAGCCACGCGCAGATCTTCTGGAAGCTCATCTTCCCGCTCGTCACGCCGATCCTCGCGGTCGTCGCGCTGCTGTCGTTCATCACGACGTTCGGCGACTTCATCATCGCGAAGATCGTGCTCGTGTCGGAAGACCAGTGGACGCTCGCGGTCGGCATGTACCAGTGGGTCTCGAACCAGCTGTCGTCGAACTGGGGCCTTTTCACGGCCGGCGCCGTCATCGGCGCGCTGCCCATCGCCATCCTCGTCCTGTCACTCCAGCGATACATCGTCGGTGGACTGACGAGCGGAGCCGTCAAGGGCTGACCTCCCCGCGGGAACCAGCCCTCCCGCT
Source organism: Microbacterium sp. SS28 (assembly GCF_022761035.1). Classification (GTDB taxonomy): domain Bacteria; phylum Actinomycetota; class Actinomycetes; order Actinomycetales; family Microbacteriaceae; genus Microbacterium. Next base: position 105,078 of record NZ_JAKWJP010000001.1, on the reverse strand, counting down.
TCTTTCCCATCACCGCTGATCGGAGCACCATGAGAAAACACGTCCGCCTGACACTGGGACCGGTCACAGTCATGACCGCGGCCGCCCTCGTCGTCACCGGCTTCGCCGCGCCCGCCGCCGCGGAGGACGGGCCGGTCGAAGCCGGCATCGTCGTCCAGAAGGTCGACAATCTGCCCGCCGACTTCATCAACGGCGTCGACGTCTCGTCGGCGCTCGCGCTCGAGGACTCGGGCGTCGTCTTCCGCGACGACGCGGGCGCGCCCGCCGACCTGTTCGACGTCCTCGCCGACCACGGCGTCACCGACGTCCGCATCCGCGTATGGAACGACCCCCACGACGCGAACGGCAACGGCTACGGCGGCGGCAGCGTCGACGTCGCGCGCGCCGTCGAGATCGGCGAGAGGGCGACGGATGCCGGACTCGGCGTCCTCGTCGACTTCCACTACTCCGACTTCTGGGCGGACCCCGCCAAGCAGAAGTCACCGAAGGCGTGGGCCGCGCTGAGCGTCGACGAGAAGGCGACCGCGACGCGGGACTTCACAGAGGACGCGCTGCAGCAGATGGCCGACGCGGGTGTCGACGTCGAGATGGTGCAGGTCGGGAACGAGACCAACAACGGCGTCGCGGGCGTCACGGGCTTCGCGAACATGGCGAAGATCTTCCAGGCCGGCTCCGAGGCCGTCCGCGACGTGTACCCCGACGCCCTCGTCGCGGTGCACTTCACCAACCCCGAATCCGTGGGCCGGTACGCGGGCTACGCCGCGAACCTCGCGACGTACGGCGTCGACTACGACGTCTTCGCGTCGTCGTACTACCCCTACTGGCACGGGACACTGTCGAACCTCACGAGCGTGCTCAAGCAGGTCGCGGACACGTACGGCAAGAAGGTCATGGTCGCCGAGACGAGCTGGGCCTACACGCTCGAGGACGGCGACGGTCACGGCAACGTCATCGACCTGCCGTCCGAGGCCACGCAGTACCCCGTGAGCGTCCAGGGGCAGGCGACCGCCGTGCGCGACGTCATCCAGGCGGTCGCGAACGTCGGCTCGGCCGGCATCGGCGTCTTCTACTGGGAGCCCGCGTGGCTGCCCGTCGGCCCGCCCGACCAGCTCGCCGCGAACAAGGTCCTGTGGGAGCGCGACGGATCCGGCTGGGCTTCGAGCTACTCGGGGGAGTACGACCCCGACGACGCAGGGCAGTGGTACGGAGGATCGGCGTGGGACAACCAGGCACTGTTCGCGCACGACGGCACGCCCCTCGAGTCGCTCCGCGTCTTCGAGTACGTCCGCACGGGCGCCGTCGCTCCGCGTGAAGTGACCGACGTGCAGGACCCCGCCGTGAGCTTCACCGAGGGTCAGACGATCGCGCTCCCGGCCACCGTCACCGTCTCGTACAACGACGGCTCCAGTGAGCAGCAGGCCGTCACGTGGTCGGATGCCGCGGCATGGATCAAGGGTGCGGGAACCTACACGGTCGCGGGCACGACGGCCGGCGGTCACGCGACGACGGCGACCGTCACGGTTCTCGCGCAGAACTTCCTGCGCAACCCGTCGTTCGAGGGCGCCGACATCAGCATGTGGGCGCGGAACGGATCGGCGCTCACGGTCCGCTCGACGAACGACCCGAAGACAGGCACCCGCTCGTCCCACTTCTACTCGGGCTCGGCCTACACGTTCACGCTGACGCAGATCGTCACGGGACTCGCCGCGGGCAGCTACACCGCCTCGGCATCGCTCCAGGGAGACGGCGAGAACGCCGCGAGCGACGTCCGCATCACGCTCTCGACGGCACCGGGCGGCAAGAGCGCGTTCGCGCCCTTCGCGATGAACGGCTGGCTCAACTGGTCGACGCCCACGACGAGCGCCGTCGCCGTGGCGGCGGGAGACGCCGTCACGGTGCGGATCTCGGCGAACCTCCCTGGCGGCGCGTGGGGCACGCTCGACGACGTCCGGCTCGTCAAGGAGGCCACCGCCGCCGACACCGCGGCTCTGCGGGCAGCCGTCGCGCGCGCCGACCTCGTCGTGCGCGAGGCCGCGACCGCGGAGTCCCTCGCGGGGCTCGACGACGCTCTCGAGATCGCCGCCGTCGTGCTCGCCGCAACGAGTCCGGCCCAGCAGCTCGTCGACGACGCGCTCGCCCAGCTCGACTCCGCGTTCGATGCGCTCGAGCTCTCGGGCGCCGAGCCGGCGCCGACCGTCGCGCCTGTGGCGGTGACGTTCGTCGAGGGCGACCCGATCGCGCTGCCTCAGACGGTCGACATCGTGCGATGGAACGGATCGGCCGACAGCATCCCGGTCGTGTGGTCCAGCGCCGTCGGGGCGATCACGGGCTCCGGCTCGTACACCGTCGCCGGGAAGACGGATGCCGCGGGCGCCCTGTCGGCGTCGATCACCGTGACCCCCCGCCAGTGGGTGAAGAACGCCGGGTTCGAAGACTCTGACGCCTCGGCGTGGACAGTCACGGGCGAGGGCGCCGCGATCGGTGCGACGGGGGATGCCGCGCAGGGATCCCGCGCGCTCGTCTTCTGGCTCGGCACGCCGTACCGGGCGGCCCTCTCGCAGCGCATCACGGGCGTCCCGGAGGGCCAGTACACCCTCTCGGCCACGACGCAGGGGGGCGGCGCGGCGGCCGGCGACTCGGCCGTCGTGACGGCGGCGACGGCGGCCGGCTCTGCGTCGGCCCCGCTCGAGCTCGCCGGGTGGCGCGTGTTCCGCACGGGGACGACAGCCCCTGTCACGGTCGGCACGGATGGCGTGGTGACGGTCTCGGCCGCCCTCTCGCTCAGCGCCGAGGCGTGGGGCACACTCGACGAGGTGCGCCTCACGCGCGTCGGTCCGGTCGTCGTCACCACTGCGCTCGAAGCGGATGTCGCCGCCGCCGCGGCGCGCGACCTCGCGCCGTACACGCCGGCGACGGCGTCCGCCGTGACCGCCGCGCTCGAGGGCGCGCGCATCGTCCTCGGCGCCGACTGGCCGACCGAGGCGGATGTGCAGGCAGCCCGCACTCGCCTCGCCCTCGCCGTCGGCGGCCTCGTGCCGCTCGCGGACGGCGCGCGGACGGCGCCCGCCCGCGGCGTCCTGTCCGACGACAACGGCTGGGACACGGGGCTGAAGGACGGCGCGTACACCGTGAAGGTCAACCTCTGGTGGGGCGAGAACGCGACGGTGTTCCGGCTCTTCGAGAACGGCACGCTCATCGCGGCCGTGCCGCTGCGCTACGGCGGCGTCTCGGGGCAGTCGGCGGCCGTGCCGGTGTCCGGCAAGAAGGACGGCACGTACGTCTACACGGGTGAGCTCGTCAACTCCCAGGGCACGACCGCCGTCACGCCTGTCACGGTCAAGGTGACGGATGCCAAGCCCGGCGTGCCGGTTCTGAGCCACGACAACCACGACGGCGACGGCGCGTACACCGTCACCGCCAACCTCTGGTGGGGCACGAACGCGACGGCCTACCGCTTCTACGAGGACGGCTCGCTCGTCGCGGAGGGGCCGCTCGCGGCGTCGACGCCGAACGCGCAGTCGGCATCCGTCGCGGCAGCAGGGAAGGCGAAGGGCTCGCACGTGTATCGCGTCGAATTCCTGAACGGCGCGGGCGTCACCTCCAGCAAGACGCTCACCGTCACGGTGCGCCGCTGAGCCAGGGGGTGCCGGATGCCTCCCCCCGGCATTCGGCACCCCCTCCTTCGCGTGAGGACGACCTCACGAGCGTCCTGTCGTGCCATGGCAGACTGGACGAGGCCGCCCCGCGGGGCCGCCGGTCCGCCGTGGTGTAATGGCAGCACGACAGCCTTTGGAGCTGTTAGGTCTAGGTTCGAGTCCTGGCGGCGGAGCATGTCGAACACCGTCGCAGACCCTGGACTCGCCGTCATCGTCCTCGCCGCAGGGCAGGGCACGCGCATGAAGTCGTCGCTGCCGAAGGTGCTGCATCCCATCGGCGGCCGTCCCCTCGTGGGGCACGTCCTGCACACGGCGCTCGACCTCGGACCCGCGCGCGTGCTCGTCGTCGTCCGGCACGAGCGCGATCGCGTCGCCGCGGCCGTGCTCGCCGATGCGCCCGAGGTCGTCGTGGTCGATCAGGACGAGGTCCCCGGCACGGGGCGCGCCGTCGAGATCGCGCTCGCGCAGCTGCCCGACTTCACGGGCGACGTCCTCGTGCTGAGCGGCGACGTTCCCCTGCTCGACGTCGACACGCTCTCGAGCCTCATCCGCGCGCACCGCGAGTCGGCGGCAGCCGTCACGCTCATGAGCGCGATCCTCGACGACGCGAGCGGCTACGGCCGCATCATCCGCGACGGCGCCGGCGGCGTCTCGCGCATCGTCGAGCAGAAGGACGCGACCGCCGACGAGGCTGCCGTGACAGAGATCAACGCGGGCGTCTACGTCTTCCAGGCGTCGCCGCTGCGCACGCAGCTCGCTCGCGTCGGCACGGGCAACGCGCAGGGCGAGAAGTACCTGACGGATGTCGTGGGCCTGCTCCGCGGCGAAGATCTCGCGGTCTCGGCATCCATCGTCCGCGATGTCGCGCTGACCCTCGGCGTCAACGACCGCGTGCAGCTCGCCGAGGCGGGCAGGATCCTCAACGCCCGCACCGTCCGGCGCTGGCAGCTCGAGGGGGCGACGATCGTCGACCCCGCCACGACGTGGATCGACGTCGACGCGAAGCTCGCCCCCGACGTCACGGTGCTGCCGAACACGCACGTCCTGGGCGCGACGGTGGTCGAGTCCGGTGCGACGATCGGACCCGACACGAGCCTCGTCGACTGCGAAGTGGGGGAGGGGGCCACGGTCCGGCGCTCCGATGCGACGCTCGCCGTCATCGGCGCGGGAGCGACCGTCGGACCCTTCTCGTACCTGCGCCCCGGCACCGTGCTCGGCGCCCACGGCAAGATCGGCACCTTCGTCGAGACGAAGAACTCCACGATCGGCGAGGGCAGCAAGGTGCCGCATCTGTCGTACGTCGGCGACACGACGATCGGCCGCGGGGTCAACCTCGGCGCGGGCGCGATCACAGCGAACTACGACGATCTGACGAAGCACCGCACCGAGATCGGCGACGAGGTGCACACGGGCTCGCACAACGTCTTCGTCGCGCCGGTTAGGATCGGAGACGGTGCCAAAACCGGTGCCGGTGCCGTCATCCGCAAGGACGTCCCGGCCGGCGCGCTGGCATTGAGCGTCGCTCCTCAGCGAAATGTCGAGGGGTGGGTCGAGAAGAACCGACCGGGAACGGGAGCGGCCGACGTCGCCGCTCGTGCCCGGTCCGCACAGAAGGCGGACGATGGCACGCAAGAAGAAGACCGTTGAGCTCGACCGCGACAACGACATCGCACCGGGCCTCGTCGCCAAGACGAAGAAGCGGCTCGTCGTCGCATCCGGCCGATCGCACCCCACGCTGTCCGCGGACGTCGCGTCATCGCTCGGCACGCAGCTCGTGCCGACGGAGTACCGCACGTTCGCGTCGGGCGAGATCCTCACGCGCTTCGAGGTGTCGATCCGCGGCTGCGACTTCTTCCTGATCCAGAGCTTCGGCCCGCCCGTCAATGAGTGGCTCATGGAGACGCTCATCATGCTCGACGCGGCCAAGCGCGCGTCGGCGAAGCGGATCACGGTCGTCGCCCCCTACTACCCCTACTCGCGGCAGGACAAGAAGGGACGCGGGCGCGAGCCGATCAGCGCGCGTCTCGTCGCCGACCTGCTCAGGACGGCCGGCGCCGACCGCGTCATGAGCGTCGATCTGCACGCGGCGCAGATTCAGGGATTCTTCGACGGTCCCGTCGACCACCTCTTCGCCAAGCCCGTGCTCCTCGAGTACTTCGAGCGGACGCTGAGCACCGAGGACCGCGCGCGCCTCACGGTCGTCTCGCCCGACACGGGTCGCGTGCGGGTTGCCGACACGTGGTCGGACAGCCTCGGCGCGCCGCTCGCGATCATCCACAAGCGCCGCGACCCCAACGTCGCCAACCAGGTGACGGTCAACGAGATCGTCGGCCAGGTCGACGGCCGGGTGTGCCTCCTCGTGGACGACATGATCGACACGGGCGGCACGATCGTCAAGGCCGCTGAGGCGCTCAAGGCGAACGGGGCCGTCAAGGTCATCGTCGCGGCGACGCACCCCATCTTCAGCGACCCTGCCGCGGAGCGACTGCAGAGCGCCGCGATCGACGAGGTCGTGGTCACCGACACGATCCCGCTGCCCGAGGAGAAGCGCTTCCCGACCCTCACGGTGCTGCCGATCGCGCCGCTGCTGGCGAGGGCCATCCACGAGGTCTTCGAGGACGGCTCGGTCACGAGCATGTTCGACGGGGCCGCCTGACGGCAGCTGTCCGACGGGTCTGACGACGCGGCCCGCGACACGCCCGCGACTCGCGGAACGTGCCATAGCCTGACCCTGTCGAAGGGTTCGCCATGGCATCGCAGGTCACCGAGGCTCAACTGGTCGTCGCGCGTCCTTTCGCGCTCGACATCGACGAGGTCACGCGCGAACTGCGCGTCGATCGGTCGGGGCTCAGCTCGGACGACGCCGGCGCGCGCATCGCGCTCGTCGGACGCAACGAGCTGCCCGAGCCGAAGCGGAAGCCCGCGATCCTGCGGTTCCTCGCGCATTTCAACGACACGCTGATCTACATCCTGCTCGCGGCCGCCGTCATCAAGGCCCTCATGGGCGACTGGCTCGACTTCTGGGTCATCATGGCTGTCGCGATCATCAACTCGGTGATCGGCTACATCCAGGAGGGGCGGGCGGAGAAGGCGCTCGCCGGCATCCGCGGGATGCTGTCGGCCGACGCGAGCGCACGGCGCGACGGCGGCTGGGTCACGGTGCCGGCGGCCGAGCTCGTGCCGGGCGACGTCATCCGGCTCATGCCAGGCGACAAGGTCCCGGCAGACGTGCGGCTCTTCCAGGCCTTCCAGCTGCGTGTGGACGAGTCGGCGCTCACGGGCGAATCGGTCCCGTCGTCGAAGATCACCGAGCCCGTCGCCCCCGAGGCGGGCGTCGGCGATCGCACGTCGATGGCGTTCTCGGGCACGATCGTGTCGGCCGGGCAGGGCCGTGGGATCGTGACCGCGACGGGCATCATGACCGAGATCGGCAAGATCCAGAGCCTCGCCGACGAGGCGGGCTCGCTCGAGACCCCGCTCACGCGCCAGATGAACGACTTCGGCCGCATCCTCACGATCGTCATCCTCGGCATGGCGGCCATCATGCTGCTGATCGGCCGCTTCCTGCACCAGATGCCGTTCGACGAGCTCATCTCGGCGGCGATCGGCTTCGCCGTCGCGGCCATCCCCGAGGGGCTTCCGGCGCTCGTGACGATCACGCTCGCGCTCGGCGTGCAGCAGATGGCGCGCCAGAACGCGATCACCCGCAAGCTGCCTGCCGTCGAGGCACTCGGGTCGGTCACGACGGTGTGCTCCGACAAGACGGGGACGCTGACCAAGAACGAGATGACGGTCCGCCGAATCGTGACGCCGCTCGCCGAGTACGACGTGTCGGGCCTCGGCTACGACCCGACGGGCGACATCCGTCCCGTGCGCACCGCGTCCCCGGCGGACGACTCCGCGACGGCTTCGGCGCGGACCGGCACGGGCCGGCAGGGCGATCTGACAGCCGTGCTCGCCATCGCGGCGCTCTGCAACGACGCGCACATCGTGAAGGGCGACGGAGCCGCCGGTCAGGCGCCGTGGTCGCTCGTGGGGGAGCCGACGGAGGGCGCGCTCAAGGTCGTCTCGATGAAGGGGCGGCTCGATCCGGGCGGCTCGACACGGGTCGGCGTCATCCCCTTCGACTCCGCGAACAAGTTCATGGCGACCCTCAACCAGGGCGCCGACGGCTCTCGCGCGATCCTCGTCAAGGGAGCGCCGGATCGTCTCCTCGAACGCTCCCTCACGCAGCGCGGCGCGTCGGGCGCCGAGCCCCTCGACCACGCCCGCTGGGAGTCCGCGATCGACGAGCTGAGCTCGCAGGGCCTGCGCGTCCTCGCGGCGGCGCGCCGCCCCGTGCCCTCCGGCACCGACGGGCTCGTGATCGACGACCTGCGCGACCTCGAGTTCCTCGGTCTGTGGGGGATCGTGGACCCGCCTCGGCCCGAGGCGATCGACGCGATCGCCGACTGCCACCGCGCGGGCGTCGGGGTCAAGATGATCACGGGCGACCACGCGGGGACGGCGCTCGCGATCGCGCGCGAGATGGGGCTCGTCGAGGGCGACGACGTCCGCGTGCTGACCGGCGCCGAACTCGAGGCGCTGAGCCAGGAGCAGCTCAAGGAGGTCGTGCGCGACGTCGACGTGTACGCGCGGACGAGCCCCGAGCACAAGATCCGGATCGTGCGCGCCCTGCAGTCGCACGGCGAGGTCGTCGCGATGACGGGCGACGGCGTCAACGACGCGCCCGCCCTCACCCGGGCGAACGTCGGCATCGCGATGGGCATCAAGGGGACGGAGGCGACGAAGGAGGCGGCCGAGCTCGTCCTCGCCGACGACAACTTCGCCACGATCCGCAGTGCGATCGCCGAAGGGCGGCGCATCTACGACAATCTGCGCAAGTCGATCGTCTTCCTGCTGCCGACCAACGGCGCGCAGTCGCTCGTCATCCTCGTCGCCGTCGTGTTCGGCCTGACACTCCCGGTCACATCCGTGCAGGTCCTGTGGATCAACATGGTGACCGCCGTCACGCTCTCGCTGGCGCTCGCCTACGAGCCTGCCGAGCGGGGCATCATGACGCGCGCGCCCCGAAGGACGGGCGGGCCGATCATCGACGGACGCGAGCTCGCCTTCGTGCTGATCGTCTCGGTTGTCATCGCGGCGGCCACGATGGGGATCTTCTACGCGACAGTCGCGGGCGGGGCCGACCTCGCCTACGCGCGGACGCAGGCCGTCCTCATGCTCGCGCTCGGCCAGCTGGCCTTCCTCTTCAACTGCCGACTCATGTCGCGGTCGAGCATCACGCTCGACGTCTTCCGCGGCAACCGCATGATCTGGATCTCGGCGGCCGCGCTCATCGTGCTGCAGCTGCTGTTCACCTACGTGCCCGTCATGAACCTCCTGTTCGAATCCGCACCGATCTCGCCGGTCTCGTGGATCGCGCCGATCCTGCTCTCGCTGCTCATCTTCTTCGTCGTCGAGGTGCTCAAGGGCGTCTTTCGCCGACGGTGATCCATTCGCCTGCATTCATGGCGGGTTCATAGGCTGAACCGGCCGGGTGCCTGCGTCGTGTCCTTTAGCGTGGAATGAGACCCGCCGAGAGGCGATGCCGACCGCCGCGAGGCGCAGCCGAGAGGACCATCGTGATTTCGCCACACCCGCTTCGCGGGCACTCGATCCAGCGGATCCGCACGACCGCCCTACCCCGCCCGCTCCGCACGGGAGCCGCCCTCGTCGGCGTCGCCGGCATCATCGCCCTCGCCGGCTGCTCGGCCGCCGATTCGCCCTCGAGCGCCGACACGGGCGACACGGGATCCTCGACCACCGGCGGCACGACCGACACGGGGGCGTCCGCGACCTACACGAACGGCACCTACGAGGCCGAGGGCGCCTATCAGACACCCGAGTCAGTCGAGACGATCAGCGTCACCGTGACGCTCGAGGACGACATCATCACGGCCGTCGAGGTGACAGGCGACCCGAGCGCGCGCGAGTCCGAGGAGTACCAGGCGAAGTTCATCGGAGGCATCTCCGACGCCGTCGTCGGCCAGGACATCGACGAGATCTCGGTGAGCCGCGTCGCGGGCTCGTCGCTCACGAGCGGCGGATTCAACCAGGCGATCCAGCAGATCAAGTCCGAGGCCGCGGCCTGACCTCCGTGAGCGCCGACGCGCGCTCGGTGTGGCGGTTCGGGGCGATCGGCACCGTCTGGGCGATCGAGACGCCGCATGCGCTGCCCGCCCTCGCGCGCGACAGGGTCGAGGGCGTCATCGCCTCGTTCGACGCGGCGTGGTCGCGCTTCCGCCCCGATTCGGTCGTGTCCCGTCTGTCGCGCGAGGGCGGCGCCGTGCCCGCACCGCCCGATGCGACGGCGATGCTCGACGCGTACGCCGAGCTCTCATCGGCGACGGAGGGCGCCGTCAATCCGCTCGTCGGAGAGGCGCTGGCCAAGCGGGGGTACGACGCGGAGTACTCGTTCACCGACCGCGGCGCGATGCCCGCGCCCGCCGCATGGCGCGACCTGGTGACGTGGTCGCCCGAAGCGCTCGCTCTGAGTGAGCCCGCGCTGCTCGACGTCGGCGCGCTCGGCAAGGGCCGTCTCGTCGATCTCGTGGTCCAGGCGCTCGCGCCGTGGGCGCCTGCCGACCTCGTCGTCGACGCGGGCGGCGACCTCGCGGTGCGCGGAGCGACGCAGCGCATCGGGCTCGAGCATCCCTTCGACGCGCGTCGAGCGATCGGGGTCGTCGAGGTGACGGATGCCGCGCTCTGCGCGTCGGCGACGAACCGGCGCGCCTGGGGCGAGGGTCTGCATCACGTGCTGGACGCCCGCACGGGAGTCCCCGTGCGCACGATCGCCGCGACGTGGGCGATCGCCCCGACCGCGATGCGCGCCGACGCGATCGCGACGGCGCTCTTCTTCGACGGCGGCCCGCGCCTCGCCCACGAGTGGGGCGTCGAGTGGGTCCGCATGACGACCGACGGCCGCGTGGAGTGGTCTCCCGGCAGTAAGGCAGAGTTGTTCACGTGATCGGAACCCTCACAGCTCTCTGGACGCGCGTCTTCGCGGTGCTCGGGCGCGTCTCGATGTACCGTCTCGTCTTCCTGAGCCTCGTGACGCTCACCGGGATCGCCCTCATCGTGTCGATCGCCGGTCTGGTCGCCCCGGCGCCCTTCGAGCTCATCGCGACGGCGGCCGTGCTCGCGGTCGTCTGCGTGGGGACGGATGCCGCGGCCCAGCGCCTCCTGACCCTCCCGTGGCGCATCGAGTCGTCGCTCATCACGTCGAGCATCCTGCTGTTCGTCCTGCGCCCGACGCTCGACCCGGTCGCACTCGCCGGCATCGCGATCGCGGGGTTCGCGGCATCCGCCTCGAAGTACCTCCTCGCGTGGCGGGGGCGCCACATCTTCAACCCGGCCGCCGTCGGTGCGACGGTCCTGACCGTGCTGAGCATCTGGCTGCCGGGACTCGGCGCCTCGTCGTGGTGGGTCGGCACGCCCGTGCTCGCCGCCCCCGTCCTGATCCTCGGCCTGCTCGTGCTGCTGCGCACCGAGAAGGTGCGCGTCGTGACGCTGTTCCTCGTCATCGCCGTCGCCGTCTCCTTCGTGCGCGTCTCGGTCCAGTTCGGAGCGGCGGGGCTCGAGTTCGACTCATGGGACGTGTTCTGGCAGATCCTGTGGGCCTCGCCGTTCCTCTTCCTCGGGGCCTTCATGCTCTCGGAGCCCCTCACGCTCCCGCCGCGGCGCTGGCAGCAGTTCACCATCGCGGCCGTCGTCGGCGTGCTCGCGGGGTGGCCCATCCCGGTCGGCGAGATCACGCTCGGCCAGGAACGGGCGCTCCTCGTCGGCAACGCGGTGGCGTTCGTCTTCGCGTTCTCGCTGCGCTCCGCCGTCAAGCTCTCGCTCGTCTCCCGCGACGTGCTGACCCCGACAGTGACGCAGCTCACCTTCCGCACGCACAGCCGACTCACCTTCGTACCGGGACAGTACCTCGAGCTCGAAGTGCCGCACCGGCATCCCGATGCCCGCGGCACGCGTCGCGAATTCAGCATCGCGTCGGCGCCCGAGGACCTGCCCGAGCTCACCGTCGCATTCCGCGAGGCGGCCGGCCCCGGAGCGAAGCCGCAGTCGTCGTACAAGAAGGCCCTCGCCGAGGTGACCCCCGGCTCCGACCTCGCCGTGACCGGCGTGTGGGGCGACTTCGTGCTGCCCAAGCGCGCCTCGAGCCCCGTCCTCATGGTCGCCGCGGGCATCGGCGTCACGCCCTTCGCATCGCAGCTGCGCCACCAGCGGCTCGCGGACGAGGACCGCGACGTCGTGCTCGTCTACGTCGCCTCCGACTCCGCCGAGCTCGCGTATCGCGCCGAGATCGAGGCATCCGGGATCCCCGTCGTCGTCTTCACGCGCGACCGGCCCGCCGATCTTCCGCGGCACTGGGTATGGGCGCGGGGCGTGCGCCTCGACGCCGACGGCCTGCTGCAGGTCGTGCCCGACATCGCGTCGCGCCACGCCTACGTCTCGGGCCCTCCCGGTCTGATCGCCGAGCTCGCCCCCGCCCTCGAGCGCGCCCGCTCGATCACGACTGACGCGTTCTCGGGCTACTGACCCGGCCGGGCCTTCCGGCCGCCCCATCGGCGCGGTTCAGGATGACGCCGAGGCGGCTCGTCTGCGGCGATCTGCGGGTTGCTCGGCGTCGCACTCACCATCTGCCGCCGGGGAGTGGCGCGCGACTTCCAGCGGAGGCGGCTCGTCTGCCACGATGTGCGGGTTGCTCTGCGTCGCACCCACCATCTGCCGCCGGGGAGTGGCGCGCGACTTCCAGCCGAGGCGACTGTCTGCGGCGATGTGCGGGTCGCTACGCGCTGCGCTCACCATCTGCCGCCGGGGAAACGGGGGCTGAAGGACCGTGGAGTCAGGATGCGGCGGGGTCGGCTGGCCGCGCCGGCAGGCGCACCTCGAACGTCGTGTCGCCGGGCTCGCTCGCTACCGAGATCGTGCCGCCGTGGGCCGAGACGATCGCCTTCGCGATCGAGAGCCCCAGTCCCGTGCCGCCGGTCTTGCGCGCCCGCGAGCGGTCCGCACGCGAGAAGCGCTCGAACAGCTCGTCGCGCACGACGGGATCGACGCCGGGGCCGTCGTCGTGCACCCGCAAGACGGCGTCGCCGCCCGCGCGCGCGACGCTCACCGTGACCGTCGTACCCGGGGGAGTGTGCGTGCGGGCGTTCGCGAGCAGGTTCGCCGCGACCTGGTGCAGCCGTCCGGAGTCGCCGGCGATGACGACGGGCTCCTCGCCGACCTCGAGCACCCAGTCGTGTTCGGGACCGGCCGGTCGTGCGTCGTCGACGGCCTCGATCGCGAGGCGCGTGAGGTCGACGGTCCCGTAGACGAGCTCCTGGCCCTCGTCGAGCCGCGCGAGCAGCAGGAGGTCCTCGACGAGTCTCGTCATGCGCAGCGACTGCGCCTGGATGCGGTCGAGGGACTGGGTCGTCGTCTCCACGGTGCCCGCATCAGGGGCACCGGATGCCTCGGCCCGCCGCATCGCCTTGAGCGAGAGCTCGGAGTATCCGCGGATCGACGCGAGCGGCGTGCGCAGCTCGTGGCTCGCGTCGGCGACGAAGCGTCGCATCCGCTCTTCATTTCGCTGGCGCTCGTCGAGCGACGCGTCGACGTGGTCGAGGAGCGTGTTGAGCGCATGGCCCACGCGCCCGATCTCGGTGCGCTCGTCGGCTTCGGCTTCGGGGACGCGCTCGTCGATCGAGACGGACCCCTCGGCCATCGGGAGCGCCGCAACGCGCGTCGCGGTGTCGGCGACGGCGCGCAGGGGGCGAAGGCCCGCGCGAACGATGAGGATGATCGCGCCGCCGATGAGTATGAGACCGGCCGCCGTCACGATGAGCACGGCCGTGATGATCTGTGCGAGCGTCGTCTGCACATCGCTCAGCGGAAGGCCGACGACGCCGACGTACGACTGCAGCTGGTACGCGTAGACACGGTACTCGCCGAGACCGTCGATCTTGATCGAGGTGAGACCCGGGTGCTTGATCTCATCGAGCACCTGCTCGACCTGCGCGGTCGTCAGCTCGGTGACGGTGCCGTCCGACTCGACGACGGCGCCCGAGGCCGCTCCGTCGAAGGGGCTCACGACGAAGAGGGTGCCCTGCTGCCGCACTTCGCTCAGCACGTCGGCCGCCGTGACGTCGCGCCCGTTCGCGATCGGTCCCGCCATCCGCGCGTGCGTCGAGGCGGTGACGTTCGCGGTCTCCTGCACCTTTGCGTCGAGGTTCTCCTGCAGGATCTGCCCGAGGAACGCGCTGATCGCGATCGCGATGCCGACCAGGATCAGCGCGACGATGCCCGTGATCGTGACCATGAGCCGGGTCTGCAGGCTCCAGGGGCGCCGCCCCCGGCGAGGCGGTGCCGCGACGGACGGCGAGGTGGTCACTGCGGCGCTTTGATCATGTAGCCGACGCCGCGCACCGTGTGGATGAGCGGCTCGCGGCCCTGGTCGATCTTCTTGCGGAGGTACGAGATGTACAGCTCGACGACGCTCGAGCGTCCGCCGAAGTCGTAGTTCCACACGCGGTCGAGGATCTGGGCCTTCGACACGACGCGGCGCTGATTGCGCATGAGGTAGCGCAGCAGCTCGAACTCGGTCGCGGTCAGCTCGATCTGCTCGCCGCCGCGCTCGATCTCGTGGCTGTCCTCGTTGAGCGACAGGTCGCCGACATGCAGGATCGGCTCGGCGTCGCTCGCGAGAGCCGTGCCGGCGCGGCGCATGAGGCCGCGCAGCCGGGCGACGACCTCTTCGAGGCTGAACGGCTTCGTGACGTAGTCGTCGCCTCCGGCGGTGAGCCCCGCGACGCGATCGCTCACACCGTCCTTCGCCGTCAGGAAGAGCACGGGAACGTCGTTGCCGGACTGCCGCAGCCGTTGCAGCACGGCCATGCCGTCGAGGTCGGGCATCATGATGTCGAGCACGACGGCATCCGGGTCGAAGTCCCGCGCGCCCTGGAGCGCCTGGAATCCGGATGCCGCGGTGCGAACCTCCCAGCCCTCCATGCGCAGAGCCATCGAGAGCAGGTCGGTGAGCATCTGCTCGTCGTCGACGACCAGGACGCGCAGCGCCGATCCGTCGGGCCGGCGCAGAGCGGGAGTGGGTCCTGTCATGGTCATGCCGCCATCCTGAGCCGCTTTCCTATGCGGTTCCTATGCCGAAGCCTATGCGTCGTCTGTGAAACTGCGCGAGGGATTTCGACCGCACCGCGGGTCATACCCCGCTCATAGGCTGCACAGAACCCCCGCATCGATCGCGTTCGTAGCTTCGGTCCCGACGGCCGGCCCCCTGCCTGCCGAGAGGAGACCCATGTACTGGACGTATCTGCGGCGGGAGCTGACGGGCCGCAAGAAGCAGACGATCATCGTCGCGACGGGACTCGCGATCGCGATCGCGCTCGTCATCATCGTCAACGCGCTGTCGGCGGGGGTGCGCGACGCGCAGGCCCAGGCACTCGAGTCCGTGTACGGGGTCGGCACCGACCTCACCGTCACGGGAGCGATGGCGCAGCCCGGCGAGGGCGGCGGGGGCCGCTTCGAGTTCGGCCAGGACGACGGCGCGACGACCGACGACGGGACGACGAGCCTCAGCCAGTCGCGCCTCATGGCGGACTTCATGCGCGGGACGCTCGACGCGTCGACCGTCGACACCGTCGCGGGGGTCGACGGCGTGGCCGCGGCATCCGGAGCCCTCTCGCTCACGAACACGACGTTCGACGGCGAGCTTCCGCAGCGTCCGACGGACGACGGCACGGCCCAGCAGCAGCAGCCCCCGCAGGGCGGCGATCAGCAGGGCGGCCAGGGCGGCTTCGGCGGCGGCTCGTTCGACGTCGACGCCTTCACGGTGCTCGGCATCGACGCCTCCAATGCCGAGGTGGGCCCGCTGTCTGCAGTCTCGGTCGTCGACGGCCGCGCCCTCGATGCCGACGACGCGGGCGAGTTCGTCGCGGTGCTCGATGAGACGTACGCGACCTCGAGCGACCTCGCAGTGGGCGACACGATCGACGTCGGCGGCACCGACATGGAGGTCGTGGGCATCATCGCCTCGACGACGAGCGCCGCCGACACCGCGTCGAACGTCTATATCCCGCTGGATGTCGCGCAGGACCTCTCCGGCGTCGGCGACGTCGTGTCGACCGTGTACGTGCAGGCCGAATCCGCGGGAGACATCGCGGCGGTGCAGTCCGCCATCGCGGAAGAGCTCCCCGACGCGACAGTGAGCTCGCAGTCCGACCTCGCCTCGACGGTCTCGGGATCGCTCTCGAGCGCGACGTCGCTCATCACGAACCTCGGCACGTGGCTGTCGATCCTCGTGCTCGCGGTGGCCGTCGTGCTCGCCGTGCTCTTCACCATCTCGGGAGTCTCGCGCCGCACGCGCGAGTTCGGCACGCTCAAGGCGATCGGCTGGTCCAACGGCCGTGTCGTGGGCCAGGTCGCGGGCGAGTCGGTCGTGCAGGGCCTCATCGGCGGGGCGATCGGCCTCGTCATCGGGCTCGCGGGCGTCCTCGCGATCAACATCATCCAGCCCACGATCTCGTCGGCACCCGCGACGCAGGAGGGCTTCGGCGGGCCCGGAGGCCAGGGCGGTCCCGGACTCATGCAGCAGCTCGGCTCCACGACCGCCGACATCGTGCTGACCGCCCCCGTGACGGCGTGGGTCATCGTCGCGGCCGTCGGACTCGCCATCGCGGGCGGCCTCATCGCCGGCGCCTTCGGCGGCTGGCGTGCCGCGCGGCTGAGCCCCGCAGAAGCACTGCGCTCGGTGGCATGAGGCATCCCGTGGATCGCACGTTCGAAACAGATCCCGCCCAGACAGGAGCACAAGCCATGACCATGATCGACACCGCGCCCGAGGCGGGCCCCGCCCTGCCCGCCGCGCCCATCTACCGACTCACGGGCGTCACCCGCACCTACGAGCAGAAGGGGCGCGTCGTCAAGGCGCTCACGGGGGTCGACCTCGAGATCGCGGCGGGCGACTTCGTGACGATCCAGGGGCCGACGGGCGGCGGCAAGTCGACGCTCCTGCAGCTGCTGGGGGCGCTCGATCGGCCGTCGACGGGCTCGGTGGTCATCGGCGAGACGGATGCCGCGACTGCGTCGAACGCCGAGCTCGGGCGGCTGCGCGCCGAGGAGATCGGGTTCGTCTTCCAGGGATTCAACCTCATCCCCACCCTGACGGCGCACGAGAACGTCGACATGGCGCTCGAGCCGCTCGGCCTGTCGAAGGCGGAGCGCGCCGAGCGCGTCGCCGAGGCGCTCGCGCACGTCGGCCTCGCCGATCGCGGCGACCACCGCCCGGGGGAGCTCTCGGGCGGGCAGCAGCAGCGCGTCGCGATCGCGCGGGCGATCGTCAAGCGGCCGCGCGTGCTGCTCGCGGACGAGCCGACGGGCAACCTCGACGAGAGCATGCGGGACGAGATCCTGACGGTGCTCGAGGCGCTGGGCGCCGAGGGGCTGACGCTCATCGTCGTGACGCACGACTCGGCCGTCGCCCGCCGTGCGCGTCGACGCCTGCGCCTCGAGAAGGGCACCGTGCGCGACATCACTCGCGCCTGATCCGCCCACCCCCGCGAGACTTCACCTGTGGCACCCCGCGACGGCGTGGCGCGTCCGGAGGTGAAGTCTCGCGGGGCGTTCACGACCGTCGCGCGGCGCGTCGGGGCTGAGCCCCACGGAGCGTTAAGGTGAGTCCGTGGCGGTGATCGATGCGGGCGTATACGTCGCGGGGCGGCGGGTCGGCGGAAGATCCGGGGCCGCGGATGCGGTCCGCGCGTCGCGCGCACAGGGCGGGATCGCGTGGGTCTCGCTCAGCCGCCCGCGACCCGAAGAGATGCGGGAGCTCGCCGAGCTGCTCGACCTCGACCCGCTGGCCGTGCGCGACAGTCTCAAGGGCCACCAGCGCAGCAAGCTCGAGCGCTACGGCGATCTGCTCTTCGTCGTCCTTCAGCCCGCACGCTACTTCGACGACCGCGAGACTGTCGAGTGCTCGGAGGTCGACCTGTTCATCGGCCCCGACTACGTCCTGACGGTCGACAGCGACGACCGCATCGACGACGAGCTCGTGCGAGAGAAGCTGGAGCGGCATCCCGAACTGCTCGTCAACGGACCGATCGCGGTGCTGTGGGCCATGATGGAGCACATTCTGCGCGAGTACGGGCCCGTGCTCGCGGGTGTCGAGAACGACATCGACGAGATCGAGGATGAGCTCTTCTCGCACGACGAGGGCGTCTCGCGGCGCATCTTCAAGCTGCAGCGCGAGGTGATCGATCTGCAGCACGCGACCTCGCCGCTTCCCGAGATGCTCGTGCGCGTGCAGGCCGACCTCGCCCGCGGGGACGGCGGTCGCACGGCGCCGGCCTTCCATGAGGTCGAGGACTCGGCGCGTCATGTCACGGATCGCGTCGACGCCTTCCGGCACACGCTCGAATCGGCGCTCGGGGTGCACGCGACGCTCGTCGAGCAGGCCAACAACGACGCGATGCGGCGCATGACGGAGTTCAGCATCACGCAGAACGACCAGGTCAAGAAGGTGTCGTCGTGGGCCGCGATCCTCTTCGCCCCGACCCTCGTCGGCACGATCTACGGGATGAACTTCGACTACATGCCCGAGCTCGCCTGGCCGTGGGGCTACCCGATGGCGCTGACGCTCATGGCCGCCACGAGCACGTCGCTCTACTTCGTCTTCAAGCGACGCGGGTGGCTGTAGCCGGCTCCTGCTCGAGCGCAGACGACAGGTCGCCCAGCGATATCGAGAAGACGCGGATGCGGGAGTCCCCGACGCCGACGGGGATCCACAGGGTGTCTCGGTGGACGATGCCTCCGCACGAGTAGACGACGCGCGGCACGTAGCCCTTGACCATCTCGCCTTCGGGTCGCAGGAGAGGCGTCCGCGTACGGCGGATGACCCTCGAGGGGTCGTCCAGGTCGAGCAGGACGGCGCCGAGCGCGTACGTGCGCAGAGGACCGACACCGTGCGTGAGAACGAGCCACCCCTCGGGCGTCTCGATCGGCGAACCGCAGTTGCCGAGCTGGATGAGCTCCCACGGCTCGCGCGGAGCGCAGACCGCTCCGAGGTCCGTCCACACGAGGCCGTCCTCGGACGACGCGAGCGAGATCTCCTCGCCCCCGACGCGCGTCAGCGCGAGGTGTCGGCCGCCGATGAGACGCGGGAAGAGCGCCATGCCTTTGTTGTGCGCGCCCGTGCCGCTCAGCCGGTGGAAGGCGAACTCCGCGAGATCGGGGGAGGTGAGCAGCCGCGGCGCGATGTTCCGTCCGTCGTACGCCGTGTAGGTGGCCCGGTAGGTCACGACACCGTCCTCGTCGGTGAAGCGCACGAATCGCGCATCCTCGACGCCGCGGTCCTCTTCCGGAGTCACGGGCATGAGGGTGCGCGCCGAGAGCGGGGATGCCGGGGGGAAGGTGGCGGAGTAGGCGGACAGGCAGATCTCACGCAGCCGCTGGAGCGGGCCGACGCTGCTCGGTCGCATCGCGAGCGTGTACGGGAGCCCCGCGATCGCGATCTCCATGTCGCCATGGTGGAAGCGCTCGGGCAGTGCCGCGAGCACTGCGTGCGCGATGTCGCCCATGCCAGCGCCGTCGCCGTCGGCGACGACATGGGCGAAATGCGAACGCGTCCACTGTCCCTCGGCGACTCTCGGCCGCAGGAGCGGCTGGGCGCGATCGCCGAAGGTCCACGTGCTGTCGGCGCCGATCACGGCGTCGGCGAACCCGATCGACGAGATGTGGCCCTCCCCGATGCAGCGGAGCGAGACGGCGACGCGCAACTCGTCGGCTCCGAGGCCCTCCTGGGAGGGGTGCACGACAGTGCTGGGATTGCACAGGGCGGCACCCTCCACCGCGAAATCCGCCGTGAAGACGGAGCCGACGACGAGCTGCTGGTCGCGGCTCAGCGTCGTGCCGTCCGCGCGCCCGTCCACGACCGCCTCCGCGTGCGCGATGAGCGTCGCCGGGACATCCCCGTGGTGGGACGAGAACTCGGCGACGGCCTGCTGCGCCGTCGCGGCGAGTTCGTCCGCAGACAGCGCGAGCACGCGCTCGACGATGCTCTCGGTGCGGGCCTCCGACGAGGCAGGGTCCTCGCCGGGGAGGAAGAGGCGCGTCACGACGCGACTGCGATCGTGCTCGAGCACGGCGTCGTGCGCCGTGAGGCTCATCGGACCGCCGCCGCGACGACGCCCAGGCGCCGCGCCTGCTGGAACGTGCTGAGCATCGCGAGCGTCGATTCGGCGCCCCGGTTCTCGTTCCGGCCGTCGCGCGTCAGGCCGTCGAACCCCGCCCCGGTGTCGGGATCGTAGAGAGGGATGCCGGTGTCGTTGTCGCCCTCGAACCAGGCCCACGCCATCGCGACGCCTGCGCGCCATTCGTCGTCCGCCGTGAGGTCGAACGCGCGAGCGCAGGCGTCGGCGATCGCCGCGACCTCGATCGGCTGCTGATCGAACTGGACGTCGACCTCGCCGGGCCCGCGGCCGTGCGTCCCGGTCACCGAGAGATGGCCGTCGCGAGTCTCGACGTCGAGCAGGAACTTCAGCATCCCGAGTCCGCGATCCACGACCTCAGCATCCTCCAAACCCTCGCCCGCCGCGAGCAGCGACTCGGGCAGGACGGCATTCGCGTACTGCAGACGCGGCTCGGGCCAGGGCCATGCGGCATCGAGCGGGGGCCGGATCATGTCCGCTGCCCTGCGCAGCAGATCGCGCGCCGCCGCATCGCCGGGCCGGATCGCCAGGACTTCGCCCGCACCGAGTGCCGCGAAGGCCGCCGACCGCGTGTGGACCGGACGGACGGATGCCGCACGGTGGAACACCGCGAGCGCCCGCGTCGCGTCGGCGGCTGCCGGGATGCCGGCGAAGGCGACCCCCAGCGACCAGACCGCCCGGCCCCACCAGTCGCCGGTGCCGGGCGCGTCCGTGAATCGCCCCGCCGGGGACATGCGGTTGTGGACCCGTCCGCTCGGTGCCACAGCGCGGTCGATGAACGCGAGGCACAGGGAGGTCAGCCCGGTCAGCTCCGGATCGTGCTGCGGGTCGCGTGCGAGGACGACGAGCGCGCGAGCGACGTCGTCGACGCAGTAGCCGTGCTCACGACGCGGCGCATCCAGAAGCGCGTGCTCGAAGACACCGCGCTCGTCGGTCATCGCCCGAAGGTGTGCGAAGACGGGTCGAGCACCCCACGCAGTCATGCCGCACGTGTCGACATTGCCGACTTCACGAGGCGGCGGTACCCGTCGGCGACGACCGGCCACGACGAGCCCGAGGCGTCGCGGGCGGCGGCTCGGCGCATCCGCTGTGCGGCGGCATCCGATTCGAGGATCGTGCCGACCGCCTCCGCGATCGATGCCGGGTCGCCGTGCGCCGCGATGATTCCCGCGCCGCCGCTCAGGAGCTCCCTCGCGTGCGGGAAGTCCGTCGCCACGACCGGGATGCCGGCGGCGACGGCCTCGGCGAGCACTCCCGACGTCGCCTGCTCGGTGGACTCGTACGGCAGGAGGACGACGTCCGCGGTCCCCACCAGGCCGTCGAGCTCGCTCGCATCGAGGTAGCGTCCGTCGAGCGCGACGCGATGCTCCAGGCCGAGTTCGCGGATGACCGCCCCGAGGTGCTCGCGGTACGCCTCGCCCTCGGCGGCGCGCACCTTGGGGTGCGTCTGCCCCGCGACGACGTATTCGACGTCGAGGTGGCGCAGGCGATCCATCGCCCGGATGCCCCACTCGATCCCCTTGCCGCGCGAGATGAGACCCCACGTGAGGACCCGTCTCTTCGCGGCGTGCGAGCGTACGCCACCCGGCGTGTGCAGCGCGGCGACACCGTGCGGGATGACGACGACCTTGTCCGGCGCGACGCGATACGTCGCGAGGAGAACGTCGCGGGCGCTCCGGGTCATGACGACGACGGATTGCGCTCTCGCGCACACGTCCTCGAGGACCGTCCGCTGGTGCGGCGACGGCGCCGGCAGAACGGTGTGCAGCACGACGATCACGGGGACGCCGAGCATCCCGAGGAGCGTCACGACCTCGTCGCCGTCGCGCCCGCCGTAGATGCCGTACTCGTGCTGGACGATCGCGACATCGCACCCGTCCAGCGCCGCCGCGGCTCTTCGCATGCTGGCGGCGTCGCCGGGGATCAGCTCGGCGTCGGCGATTTCGCTCCGACGGCCGGCCGCGAGGCCGAGCGGACCATCGAGCGCTCGTACGATGACGGCGGTGTCGCCGCCGCGCTCCGTGAGCGCCCTCTCGAGCGATTGTGTGAAGGTTGCGAGGCCGCACTTCGTGGGCGGGTAGGTGGACAGCATGCCGTATCGGGTCATCAGGCCTTCTTCGTTCGTGCGAGGGTCTCGCCATCAGGAGTCCGGCGTCCGGGAGGTCAGGACCCCGGGGTCGCAAGTAGAACACGGAATGGCGGGAGCTCATCGACCCTTGACAAACGACGGGTCATCCAGGAGCAGGCGATACACCCGCAGGTAGTCGTCGACCATCCGGTCGACGCCGAAGCGCTCGCGGGCGCGTGCTCGCACGATGCGCCGGTCGAGTCCGAGGGCGAGCGGGATCGCGGCGATCGCCTCCTCCCGGCCGTCCACGACGAACCCCGTGACCCTGTCGTCGATCACTTCCGGCATCGATCCGCGTCGGTAGGCGACGACGGGCGTGCCGCACGCCATCGCCTCGACGACGGACAGGCCGAACGGCTCGTCGAAGCCGATGGGATGCAGCAGTGCCGCGGCGGCTCCGAGCACCGCGGTCCGCTCCGCCGGGCCCACGGATCCGCGGTACACGACGCGCTCACCGTCGATGTGCGGCTCGACTTGCTCAGCGAAGTAGGCCGCATCCTGCACGATTCCGCAGATGACGAGCCGGCGGCCGGCCCCGGCCGCGATCGCGATCGCCTCGGCCGTGCCCTTGTCGGGATGTATGCGTCCGAACGCGACGAGGTCGTCGCCCGCGCGCGGCGACCCGTCGAACTCCGCGAAGTCGATGCCGTGGTGCACCGTGGCGATGTACGCGAGGTCGGGGGAGCGGTCGGAGTCCGAGATGGACACGAGCGCGGAGCGAGCGTGCGCGTAGGCGGGGAGGATGCCGGCGCCCGAGAATCCGTGGATCGTCGTGACCATCGGCGCCCGCCAGGACGCGTCGAAGGCGAGCGGCAGCCAGTCGAGCTGGTTGTGGACGAGGTCGAACTCGGCGGAGCGCGCGAGTGCGTGGGCGACGTGCAGCGCCTCCCAGACGCGCCCGTCCATCGTGTCGTCCTCCGCGTAGCCGTGCGGGGCGACCGCGTCGAGCCGCGCCGAGGTGACCGAGTCCGCCGTCGCGAAGAGCGTCACGTCGATGCCGCGCCGCACGAGCCCCTCCGTGAGGAGGCTCGTGACCCGCTCCCACGGCCCGTAGTGCACGGGGGGTGTGCGCCATGCGATCGGGCCGAGCATCGCTATCCGCATCGCGCCCTCTTTCGTCGGCTTTCTCGGTTGCCGACTCCGACACGGTAGTGCGCGCGGGTGGGCGTGGCCATGCGCTTGACAGGCGCCCCCTTCGGAGCGCTGTCTCGTCGGGGACCCGTCGACGGTGTCGGCGCCCCGCGATATTGTGCGGCGCATGGATATCGCACCTCTGCGCACCGTCGTGTCCGGCGCCGTCCTCGCCATCGAGGACGAGGGATGGGATGCCGCGCGCGCGTCCCACGCGGGTCTCGGCAGCCCCGAGGTCATCGTCCGGGTCGCATCGATCGACGACGTCAGTGAGGCCGTGCGCTTCATCGCGGCCTCGAAGCGGGTCGCCGTCGTGCGCGCCGGCGGGCACAGCGCGTGGTGCACGCTCGATGACGGCGTGCTCATCGATCTCACGGCGCTCGACGCCGTCGAGGTCGTCGACGACCCGGAGGGCGGGGCACTGGTCCGCATCGGCGGGGGAGCCCGATGGGGCGATGTCGCCCGCGTCCTCGCGAAGCACGGTCTCGGCATCAGCTCAGGTGACACCGCTTCCGTCGGGGTCGGCGGACTGACGCTCGGGGGCGGGATCGGCTGGATGGTGCGGGCGTGGGGCCTCGCGGTCGATCAGCTGGTCGGCGCGCAGCTCGTGACGGCCGAGGGCGAGGTCGTCGAGGTCTCCGAGACGTCGCATCCCGACCTCTTCTGGGCGATTCGGGGCGGCGGCGGCAACTTCGGCATCGTGACGCGCTTCGACTTCCATGCGCACGACCTCCCGGGCGTCGTCTTCGCGACGCTCGGGGTCTCGGGTGACTCCCGCCCCGTCCTCGGTGCTCTGCGGGACCTCCTCGCCGACGCGCCGCGTGCGCTCACGGTGAGCTTCATGGACGTCCCGGCGATGGACCCGAGCGCGCCCGCGGGCGCCACTATCACGGCGTGCTGGATCGGCGAGGACGAAGGGGAGCTTCGGGGTGTGCTCGCTCCGCTCCTCACGCTCGAGGGGGTCTCCGAGATCGACCTCGGTGCGCGCGCGTATCCCGACATCCTCATGGACGCCCCGATGCCCGATCCTGAGCAGCCCCTCCCCGGCTTCGTCGGGGGCAACACCCTCGTCGAGACCCTCGACGACGGGTTCATCGACGGACTCGCCTCATTCCGCGAGAGCACCGAGGCGTCCGTCATCTTCCTCCGTTCGCTCGGCGGCGCCTTCGGCGATGTCCCGCAGGACGCGACGCCGTTCCCCGCGCGCGGCGCGACGTGGTTCGCGATGGCGGGCGGCTTCGACATCCCGGGGCTCGTCGACGATGCCGAGCGCGCTCGGCTGCAGTCGGCGTGGGGCGCGCTCGAAGCCCACGGCGCCGGCGTCTACGGCAACTTCACGACGACGACCGATCCCGCCTTCGCCGCGCGCATGTTCCCGCCGCAGACCATGGCGCGCCTCGCCGCGATCAAGGCGCAGTGGGATCCGCGCAATCTCTTCGCACGCAACCACAACGTGGCCCCTGAATAGGCGCTCGACGTCTCGAAAGGCGGGCTGCCCCCTCGATCACCCACGCGTGAACGGCGCCGGACGCACGAACGGCCGCGCATGAGCGCGGCCGTTCGTGGCGATCCGGCTCGAGGCCGGAGGCGTCAGTGCGTGTCTTCGGCCTCGATCTCGGTGCGGTCGCCCGACCACAGCGTGTGGAAGGTGCCTTCCTTGTCGATGCGCTTGTAGGTGTGCGCGCCGAAGAAGTCGCGCTGACCCTGGATGAGCGCGGCGGGCAGGCGCTCGGCGCGCAGACCGTCGTAGTACGACAGCGACGACGAGAACGCGGGAGCGGGGATGCCGGCACCCGCGGCCGTCGACACGATCCGGCGCCACGCGCCCTGCGCGCGGTCGAGCGCCTCGACGAAGTACGGGGCGGTGAGCAGGACCGCGAGGCCGGGCTCGGCGTTGTACGCGTCGGCGATGCGGTTGAGGAACTGCGCGCGGATGATGCAGCCCGCGCGCCAGATCTTCGAGACCGCTCCGAGGTCGATCGTCCAGCCGTACTGGGCGGCACCCGCGCGGATCTCGTCGAAGCCCTGCGAATACGCGACGATCTTCGAGGCGAACAGCGCGAGGCGCACGTCCTCGATGAACGCGTCGGCGTCCTCGATGGTGAGCGCCTCGCTCGGGCCGGGCAGGCCGCCCGAGATCGCGCGCTGCTCGGGGTGGCTCGAGAGCGACCGTGCGAAGGTGGCCTCGGCGATGCCCGAGACGGGCACACCGAGGTCGAGCGCCGTCTGCACGGTCCATGCGCCGGTGCCCTTGGCGCCGGCCTGGTCGAGGATGACGTCCACGAGCGGCTTGCCGGTCTCGGCGTCGACCTGGCGAAGCACCTCGGCGGTGATCTCGATGAGGTACGACTCGAGTTCGCCCGCGTTCCACTCGGCGAACACGTCGGCGATCTCGGCGGGGCTCTTGCCGGTGCCGCGGCGCAGCAGGTCGTAGGCCTCGGCGATGAGCTGCATGTCGGCGTACTCGATGCCGTTGTGCACCATCTTGACGAAGTGGCCCGCACCATCGTGGCCGACGTGCGTGACGCACGGCTCACCCTCGGCGACGGCCGCGATCGACTTCAGGATCGGCCCGAGCGTGACCCACGACTCGTCCGAGCCGCCGGGCATGATCGACGGGCCGTTGAGCGCGCCCTCCTCGCCGCCCGAGATGCCGGCGCCGACGAAGTTGATACCCGTGTCGCGCACGGCCTTCTCGCGGCGGATCGTGTCGGTGAACAGGGCGTTGCCGCCGTCCACGATGATGTCGCCGGGCTCGAAGACCTCGACGAGCGAGTCGATGACGGCGTCGGTCGGGCGTCCCGCCTTGACCATGATGATCGCCGTGCGGGGCTTGCTGAGGTTCGCCGCGAACTCCTCGTACGAGAACGCCGGGACGAACTCGGCCTCGGGGTGCGCCTCGAGCAGCTCGTCGGTCTTCGAGCGCGACCGGTTGTACACGGCGACGTTGTTGCCCTCGCGGCTCGCGAGGTTGCGGGCGAGGTTCGAGCCCATGACCGCGAGGCCGACGACGCCGATGTTCGCGGCGGCCGTGGCCGCACCTGCAGGGCCCGTCGGGGTCGGCGCGGGGCGCTCGACCTCTTCGGGGCGCGGCGCGCCTTCGTGCGCGACGGTCGCCTGGTCGGGCGCCTGCTCCTGATCTGTGGAGATCTTCGTCTGGACGGCCGGGTCGGTGTTCGAAGTGGTCTCAGACACACGTGCTCCTTGAGTGAAAAGCGCAGGGGTTGACATCAAGCCTAGAGTCTGGCGCAACGGTGTTACGCCGGAGGTGCGGGATGCTCACGGCGCGGGGCGCGCCATTGTGAGGTCGCGGTCACGGGAGTCGCTCCGCGATGAAGCGCCGTGTCACCGCGATGTCGCGGTCGCCGAGTCCCGCCGCGACCAGTTCGTCGAAGGCCGCACGGACGGCTGGCAGCACGACCGCGTGCGTCTGCGTCTCGACCGCGACATCCGTCGCGAAGCCCAGATCCTTGACCATGTAGCGCGCGACGCCGCTCGGCGAGTCGTCGCCGTCGACGAGCTTGGCGCGACGGCTGTCGAGCAGGTTCGAGCCCGCGTAGCCGCCGCCGAGCAGCGTCCACAGGGCGCCGGGGTCGATCCCGGATCGCTCGGCGAGCACCGTCGCCTCTCCGAGCGCGAGGATCGTCGAGGCGACGATGAGCTGATTGCACGCCTTCGCCACCTCGCCGGCGCCGAGGGGGCCGAGGTGCACGGGGCTCCCGCACGCCGCGAGCAGCGTGGCAGCGAGACCCGCATCGGCGGCATCCCCGCCCAGCATGATCGAGAGCGTTCCCGCCGTCGCGCCGTCGACGCCGCCGGAGACGGGGGAGTCGACCACCCGGATGCGGCCTGCCGACGCCTCGCGGAGCCGCGCGGCCAGCGCGCGGACGCCCGTCGGAGAGGAGGTCGATCCGATCATGATGAGCAGGGGCCGATCCGCGGCCAGCAGGCCGTCGGGGCCGTGCAGGATCGCTTCGAGCTCAGGAAGGTCGGGGAGCATCACGAGGACGGCATCGACCTGGTGCGCGAGTTCGCGTGCCGTCTCGGCCCACGTCGCCCCCGCGTCGATGAGACCCTCGTGACGGCGTCGGCCGTGCACGACGAGTCGCTCCCGCGCGGCGACGAGGCGCCGCGCCATGGGCTCGCCCATCGCTCCCAGTCCGATGACGCCGAGGGTGACGCCCTCGGCAGGACCGGTCTCTTCATCTTCGAAGTCCGTCGAATCGGTGCTCATGGCAGGATCGTACTGCAGATCCAGTCGGTAGGACAGTGTTCAACCGGCTGAACTCGCGCTAGACTCGAGACATCGTTGACCCCGAGGAAGGGATCCGGATGATCGACTCAGTGAAGACCGAAGTCTCGGTGGGCACGCTCCGCGTCGCGGTCGCCGTGCCGTTGCGCGAAGAGCTCTGCGCGCTGATCGAGCGACTCGAGCCTCGCGTCGAGGTGATCCGCGATCACTCGCTCCTGCGCCCCATGCGCGGCCCCGCGGACTGGTCGGGCGACCCCGGCTTCGTCCGCACGCCGCAGCAGCAGGCCGAGTTCGACGCACTCGTGGATTCGGCGGACGCCCTGTTCGGCATCCCGGATGTCGACCCCTCCGCCCTCGCGCGCACGGTCGCCGCGAATCCGCGCCTGCGCTGGGTCATGACGACGGCGGCGGGAGGCGGCAGCCAGATCAAGGCGGCCGGGCTGGACCGCGAGGCGCTCGACCGCATCGTCTTCACGACGAGCGCGGGAGTGCACGGCGGTCCCCTGGCGGAGTTCGCGGTCTTCGGGGTCCTCGCGGGCGCGAAGGGACTGCCTCGCCTGCTGCACGACCAGCGCGAGGGTGCGTGGCCCGAGCGATGGGAGATGCGTCAGCTCGACGAGCTCACGGTGCTCGTCGTCGGACTCGGCGGCATCGGCGCCGAGTGCGCGCGGCGCTTCAGCGCGCTCGGCGCGCGGGTGTGGGGCACGAGTCGCTCGGGAGAGCCCGTCGACGGCGTCGACAGACTCATCCCGCTCGACGAGCTCGAGTCGGCTGTCGCCGAGGCTGATGCGATCGTCGTGACGCTGCCCGGCACCGAGCAGACGCACCATCTCATCGGTGAGCGCGTGCTGGGCGCGGTCAAGCCGGGCGCGATCTTCGCGAGCGTCGGACGGGGGACTGTCGTCGACGAGACGGCGCTCCTCGCCGCCCTCGACGACGGGCGCGTGTCGTTCGCCGCGCTCGACGTCTTCGAGGTCGAGCCGCTGCCGCGGGAGTCGCGGCTCTGGTCGCACCCGAGCGTCCTCGTGAGCCCCCACACGGCCGCCTTGAACAGCAAGGAGGAGGAGCGGATCGCGCGGCGATTCGCCGAGTCGGCGACACGGCTCCTCGATGGCCGCCCGCTTCGGAGCATGGTCGATACGGTCGAGTTCTACTGAGGCCGCGCGGGTCTGCGCGGCTCCCGATGGAGGAGTGCGCGCGATGACCGACGAACAGGATGACCGACTCGGGCGGGACCCCGCGCCCGCCGTGACGCGCAGCATCCGTCTTCTCGACCTGCTCGCGCAGGCGCGCGAGCCCATGACGCTCACGGAGCTCGCGACGGCGCTCGGGCTCGCGAAGTCCTCGACGGCGAATCTCTGCCTCGCCCTCGAGGCGTCCGACATGATCGAGCGCGTCGCGCTCGGGTTCCGTCTGGGCCGGCGCACGGCCGAGCTCGGAGGCGCGTTCGCGGCGCAGTTCCAGCAGGTCCGCGAGTTCTATTCCGTGTGCGACGCCTCATCGGTCCTCCGCCGCGAGCTCGTGCAGGTCGCGATGCTCGACGGCACGGATGCTCTCTACCTCGCGCGGCACGAGGGCGGCGCCCGCGTGCGCCTCGGCACGCCGCTCGGATCGCGGCTGCCGGCCGCGCTCTCGGCGACGGGGCGAGCGCTGCTCATGGGGTTCGACGACGAGACGGTGACGGCCCTGCTCGCGGGGCACGAGCCGTTCCCCAAGCTCACCGATCGGTCGCCCACCGACATCCCGGCGCTCCTCGAACGTCTCGCACAGGCCCGCGAGCGCGGCTGGACGCTCGACGCGGAGGAGTCCTACGCGGGGATCGTCGGCGTCGCCGTGCCGCTCGACCCGTGGGCGCCCGGCGACCCGCGACTCGCCCTCGGCGTCGGGATGTCGGCCGCCGAGGCGGACGACACGCACGTCGAGCGCGTCGCGACCGCGCTCCTCGAGGCGGCCGAAGCGCTCACGAACCCGTTCAGTGCCGCGGCCCGGAAGGGTGCTCGCTAGATCTTCTGTTCAACATATTGAACTCGGGCCATCAGGTTGGTATCGTGGGAGCATCGCCAGCACCGGCGAGCCGATCGAAGGAGATGGCATGAGCAGCGTGAAACCTGACGTGACGGACCTACCCACGGACGACCCCGAGTACGCCGACAATCTGCGTCGGGCGACTCTCGCCTCGAGCATCGGCAGCGCGCTGGAGTACTTCGACTTCGCGCTGTACGGCCTGTCGACGGCGCTGATCTTCAACGTGCTGTTCTTCCCCCAGGACGATCCGGCGATGGCGACGGTTCTGGCGTTCGCGACCTACGGCGTAGGGTTCCTCGCCCGTCCGTTCGGCGGGCTGTTCTTCGGAACGCTCGGCGACAAGCTGGGCCGCAAGTGGGTGCTCGTCATCACGATCCTGCTCATGGGCGGCGCCTCCACCGCGATCGGCCTGCTGCCCACCTATGAGGCGATCGGCATCCTGGCGCCGATCCTGCTCGTCACCTGCCGGCTGCTGCAGGGCTTCGGGGCCGGCGCCGAGCAGGCGGGCGCGACGGTCCTCATGGCCGAGTACGCGCCGGTCCGCCGGCGCGGCTTCTTCTCGGCGCTGCCGTTCATCGGCATCCAGGCCGGAACCCTGCTGGCAGCGGTGGTCTTCGGCCTCATCACGCTCCTGCCCGAAGAGCAGCTGCTCACGTGGGGCTGGCGCATCCCGTTCCTCGCGTCGTTCATGCTCATCATCGTCGCCCTGTTCATCCGCATGCGCCTCAAGGAGACGCCGACCTTCATCGAGCTCGAGAAGAGCGAGCAGATCGCCGAGCACCCGATCAAGGAGATCTTCACGCGCGGCCTGCCGGGCGTCGTGGTCGGGATCGGCCTGCGCATGGCCGAGAACGGCGGCTCGTACATGTTCAACACGCTCGCGCTCGCGTTCTTCGTCTCGATGGTCGGGGCCGACGCCGATCGCAGCCTCCTGACGTGGGGCGTCACGCTCGGATCGCTCATCGGCATCTTCTCCGTGCCGATCACCGGCGCGCTGTCCGACCGCTTCGGTCGTCGCACCGTCTACCGCTTCGGCGCCGTCTTCCTGCTCCTGTACGCGTTCCCGGCATGGTGGATGCTGTCGCTCGGCAACTACTACCTCGCGATCGCGGTCGTGGCGGTCGGTATCGGCGTGGGTGTCAACTCGATGCTCGGACCGCAGTGCGCCATGCTCCCCGAGCTGTTCGGAAACCGGCACCGCTACCTCGGCGTCGCGATGGCCCGCGAGCTGTCCGCCGTCCTCGCCGGCGGCCTCGCAGGTGTGCTCGGCGCGTACCTGATCGCGGTCAGCAACGGCAACTGGGTGCTGCTCGCGATCTACATGGCGACGCTCGCGGTCATCACGACGGCCTCGACCTTCCTCGTCCCCGAGACGCTGCGCCGCGACCTGACCCGCAAGGACGACGCCGTCAAGGTGTCGCGCGACGAGGTCGGCGACGACGTGAGCGCGACGACCGTCACGATCCGGACCGTCGAGTGGTGACGCGCAGCACGCTCTTCGACCTCGACGGCCGACTCGCCCTCGTGACGGGATCGAGCCAGGGCATCGGGCGGGCCCTCGCACAGGGACTCGCCGAAGCGGGAGCCACGGTCATCGTGCACGGACGGGATGCCGCGAAGGCGGCGAAGGCCGCGGACGAGATCGCGACCGCCGCCTCGGCCCCCGTGTTCAGCGCCGTGTTCGACGTCACCGACGCGGCGGCCGTCGATGCCGGCTTCCGAGCGATGGAGGAGCGCCACGGCGTTCCCGACATCCTCGTGAACAATGCCGGGATCCAGCGTCGCGCGCCCATCACCGAGTTCACCGACGAGGACTGGGCCGACATCGTGAGCACCAATCTCTCGAGCGCGTTCTACGTGTCCCGACGCGCGGCGCGCGGCATGGTCGCGCGGGGTTCGGGCAAGCTGATCCAGATCGGGAGCGTCCAGTCGCAGCTGGCGCGTCCTGGCATCGCACCGTACTCGGCGACGAAGGGAGCCATCGCGATGCTCACGAAGGGCCTCTGCGCGGATCTCGCGCCGCACGGCATCCAGGCCAACACGCTCGCGCCCGGCTACTTCGACACGGAGCTCACGAAGGCGCTCGTGGCCGACGAGCAGTTCTCGCGGTGGGTGCGCGGCCGGACGCCCGCCGGACGCTGGGGGAGCACAGACGATCTCGTCGGCACCCTCGTCTTCCTCGCGAGCTCTGCGAGCGACTTCGTCAACGGCCAGACGATCTACGTCGACGGCGGAATGACGGCGGTGGTGTGATGCGCATCGGACGCGTCCTGACGGCGGACGGCCCCGTGCACGTCCGCGACGGCGAGCCCGGCCTCGTCGCGATCGAAGACCCGTACGCGGCCTTCGCCGCGGGCCGGGCACCCGCCGACCGCGGCACCGCGACGGGGGAGCTGCTCGCACCGAGTGCGCCCCTGCTCGTCGTCGGCATCGCGCAGAACGGGCCGGACCACGTCTCGCCCGTGCAGGCCTGGCTCAAGAGTCCGCGCGGCGTCGTCGGCAGCGGCGTCACGGTCCACCTCCGGCGCGACGCCGGCATGACGGCGGCCGAGGGCGAGATCGCCGTCGTGATCGGCCGCGACACGGAGGGACTGACCGCCGCGAACGCACACGAGTACGTCCTCGGGGTCACGGCGGTCAACGACCTGTCGAGCCCCGATCGCGGCGCCTTCGATCCGCGCAACTTCGAGGGGAAGGCCGGCGCCGGCTACACGCCGCTCGGCCCGTGGATCGACACGGAGGCCGATCTCGACACGGTCACGCTGACGCTGCGGATCGACGGGCGTACGGTCGCCGAGACGGATGCCGCGTCGTACCCCGTCCCGCTGCGGGAGTGCCTCGCGTACATCGCGTCGTGGGCGCCGCTCGGTCCGGGCGACGTCATCATGACCGGCGCCCCCTTCACGAACGTCCCGATCGAGCCGGGCGCGGTCGTCGAGGTGCAGGTCGGAGACGTCCTCCTCGTGACCCCGACCCGCTGACCCTCCAGGAGCACACCGTGACGAACCTCGGAGTCGTCGCGCACGCCGCGGGCGACCTGCGCGTCGAAGACCTGCCGGAGCCGACCCCGGCGCCCGACGAGGCGATCGTCGAGATCGCCCACGGCGGCGTGTGCGGCTCGGATCTGCACTACTGGCGCCACGGTGCCGCAGGACTCTCCGTCCTGCGCGAGCCGATGATCCTCGGCCACGAGGTCGCGGGCACGGTCCTCGTCCCCGCCGCCGACGGCTCGGGTCCCGCCGCGGGCGCGCGCGTCGCCGTACACCCCCTGACGGCGCACGGCGATGGAGCGACCCCGTGGCCGCCGCACCGTCCCAACCTCTCGCCCGGCTCGACGTACCTCGGCTCGGCGCTGCGCCTGCCGCACACGCAGGGCGCGTTCGTGCGTCGAGCGGCGCTGCCGGCACGCATGCTGCATGCCGTCCCCGACTCCCTGAGCCTCGAGCGCGCCGCGCTCGCCGAGCCCGCGGCCGTCGCCTGGCACGGCCTGGAGCGCGCAGGCGACGTCCGCGGCAAGCGGGTCGCAGTGATCGGCTCGGGGCCCATCGGGCTGCTCGTCGCGGCGGTCGCCCGTCACCACGGGGCGGGCGAGGTCATCGCGACCGACCTCGAGGAGCTGCCGCGGAGCATCGCGGTGTCGCTCGGGGCCCGGACGCTCGACGCCCGCGACGATGAGGCGATCGGCGCCCTGCACGCCGACGTCGTGGTGGAGTCGAGCGGCACCGCACCAGGGCTCGCGGCCGCCATCGCCGCGGCGGGACGCGGCGGCACTGTCGTGATGCTCGGACTCCAGCGGCATGGCGCCGTGGACGCGCCGCTCGCGACGGCGATCACGCGTGAGCTGACTCTGACCGGCTCGTTCCGCTTCGCGGGGGAGTTCGATCCCGTGATCGCGGCCCTCGCAGACGGAACCCTCGTGGTCGACGGCATCGTGACCGAGGTCGTCCCCGTCGCGCGTGCCGTCGAGGCGTTCGCGATCGCGGGCGACGCCTCGGCGTCGTCCAAGGTGCTGCTCGCGTTCGATCCGGCGGAGGCATGACGCCGCTCGACGGATCTGGCGAGCCGTGCCTCAGTTCTTGCGGTACGCCTGACGCCCCATCGCCCAGAACGCGAGCACCGTCGCGAGGCCGCCGACGAAGGCCATGGCGCCGATGACCCACAGCAGGACGTGGGAAGCGAAGCCGTAATCCATGGGAACCTCCGAGGCTGGGATGAGGGGCGTTTCTCATCGTAGCCGGGGCGCTGCTCCGGCGATGGCGGCAGTCCCGCACGCCTCCCGCCGCGTGTCGTCGGCCCCACCGGCCTTTCAGCTCGCGGGGAGTGGATCAACGAGACTCGCAGGCGCTCGTCCCGGCGTGGACGCGCCCCCGCCACTGATAGACTCGTTGACTGAACTTCGGCGAGGGATGACTCGTGCCGGCCCTGCGGTCGGCTGCGGCATCCGTGATCGACGCGGTGATCAAGGCTCACGGCTTTCCTCACGCGCACGCGTTCGAGTCGAATCCAGACCCCAATACGCCAGGCTCCTCGCCTGAACAGAATGGGCGCGTGCGCCCGCAAGGAGAACATCATGTCGACTGAGACCGACTCCAAGGTCCACGCCGAGGTCCGCGAGAACTTCGGAAAGGGCTACGCCCGCCGTCTGCGCGCCGCCGGCCAGATCCCCGCCGTCATCTACGGCCACGGCACGACGCCCGTGCACGTCGCGCTGCCCGGCCACCAGGTCTCGCTGCTCATCCGCCGCGCGAACGCCGTCCTCGAGCTCGAGGTCGACGGCACGCAGCAGCTGACGCTCGTCAAGGACGTCCAGAAGGACCCCGTGCACCAGATCATCGAGCACATCGACCTCCTCGTCGTGAAGAAGGGCGAGAAGGTCCAGGTCGACGTCCCGATCGTCGTCGTGGGCGAGCCCGCCGCAGGCACGATCGCGAACCTCGACGCGGTGAGCATCTCGCTCGAGGTCGAGGCGACCCACATCCCCGAGAACATCGAGCTCGACGTCGAGGGCCTCGAAGACGGCACGCACATCACGGCCGCCGACCTGAAGCTCCCCGCGGGCGCGACGCTCGCCGCTGACGGCGACGTGCTCATCGTCGCGATCGCGACGCCTGGCGCAGGCGCCGCCGACGAGATCGAGGCCGCCGACGAGGCCGCCGCTGCCGAGCAGTCCGAGGCTGCCGAGGTCGCCGAGTAAGCACAGCAGTCAGGCGAGGGGGTGCGGATGCCGCGCCCCCTCGTCGCATTCCGTGCGCGTGCGCGCGGAACCGAGAGGATGGACGGCATGGCGGACGCATGGCTTGTCGTGGGACTGGGGAATCCGGGACCTCGGTATGAGCTGACGCGGCACAACGTCGGCCAGCTCGTCGTGGACGAGCTCGCCGCGCGGCGCAGCGAGGCCTTCAAGCAGCACAAGGCCAACGCGCGCGCCGCCGAGACCTGGCTGCGTCCGGGCGGTCCCAAGATCGTGCTCGCCAAGCCCAACTCGTTCATGAACGTCTCGGGCGGTCCCGTCGCGGGGCTCGCGAAGTTCTACGGCATCGAGGCCGACCGCATCGTCGTCGTGCACGACGAGCTCGACATCCCGTTCGACACGATCAAGCTCAAGGTCGGCGGCGGACACGGCGGGCACAACGGCGTCCGCGACATCGCGAAGGCGCTCGGCACGGCGGAGTTCCCGCGCGTGCGCGTCGGCATCGGCCGGCCCCCGGGCCGTCAGGACCCCGCGGACTGGGTGCTCGACCCCTTCGGCCCGTCGGAGCGTCAGAATCTCGGCATCCTCGTCGGCGACGCCGCCGACGCCGTCGAGCAGCTCATCGACGAAGGCCTGCTCGCGGCGCAGCAGAAGCACCACGCGCCGCGCTGACGCGGCGCGTGCTCAGCCCCCGATGCCGGAGCCGGCGGCGAGTCCCGCGCCGAGGAACACGCTGAGCGCGACGGCGAACGAGATCGGCGCGAGCACCGCCAGCACGACGCCCGCAGCGCCGGCCCCGCGGCCGCGGCCCGTCGCGATCGCGACGATCCCTTGCACGAGCGCCCAGAGGCCGAGCGCCGTGCCCGCCCAGAACGAGATCTCGGCGAGCAGCACCCAGTCGCGGACGGGGGCCAGGACGCTCCAGTCGAAGTCGGCGCTCGGAGTGCCGGTCACGAGATCGCGGCCCGCGCCGAGTCCGATCCGGTACGCCGCGATGGAGACGGTGACCGTCGCGCCGACGAACGCGATCAGACCCGCGATGAGCGCGACGATTCCGACGCCCTTGCCGCGCGCGGGCGCCGCGAGCGGTCCGCCGTAGGCGGGCTGCGCGACAGCCGCAGGCGAGCCCTGCGGCGCGGCATGGCCCTGCGAGTACGACTGCGCTGGGGCGGCGAAACCAGGCGCGGGGGACGCGTAGCCCTGCGGCGGGGCGGTGTGGCCCGGCGCGGGGGACGCGTAGCCCAGCGGCGGGGAGCCGACGTAGGCGGGCTGCGCCTGCGGTGCCGGCGTCCAGGGGTATCCCGGGTAGGCCTGCGGCGGGGGATAGGCCGCCGGCTCCACGGGCCCTGCGCCTCCCGGCGCCTCCGCGCCGGCAGCGAGTGGAGGGAGTGGCGGAACGGGCGGCGCGGCCTGCGGTTCGGCGGTGGGCAGCGGCCGACGCGGCGGGAGGGGGTCGCTCACGGACTCATCCTATGAGCGGGCATCCGGCGCGCGTGTCCGAGGGCGACCATAGACTCTTCCGGTGACAGTTCCCGGGATTCTGCGCGCCCTCGAGCAGGCTGATTCGTTTCGGGATGCCGTGGGCGCGGCATCCGTCGACGCCGAGTTCTCGCTCCCCGCGGGGCTCGACGCTCCGCTCCTCGCGTCCCTCATCGAGCGGCGCGCCGCGACGGGCCACGCGCCCGCGCTGCTCGCGATCGTGCCGACGGGCCGCCGCGCCGAGTCGCTCGGGACGGCGCTCGAGGCGCTCCTGCCGACCGCAGAGGTCATGCACTTCCCCGCGTGGGAGACGCTGCCGCACGAGCGGCTCAGCCCGAGTCCCGAGACCGTGGGCCGCCGGCTCGAGGTGCTGCGCCGCGTCGCGACCTGGCAGGGCCCCACGCCCCTTGTCGTGACCGCCTCCGTCCGCGGCGCGCTGCAGCCGATCGCGGCGGGTCTGGGCGACATCGTGCCGATCGAGCTGCGCGTCGGAGGACGGGGTCACGAGCTCTCCGCGGTCGCGGCACGGCTCGTCGAGCTCGCGTACCACCGCGTCGACATGGTCTCGCGGCGCGGTGAGTTCGCGCTGCGCGGCGGCATCCTGGACGTCTTCCCGCCCATCGCCGCCCATCCGTACCGCGTCGAGTTCTTCGGCGACGAGGTCGACCAGATCCGCGCGTTCTCGGTCGCCGACCAGCGGTCGCTGCCGGGCGATGTGCCCGATGTCGTCCTCGCGCCGAGCCGCGAGCTGCTGCTGACCGACGAGGTCCGCGCGCGGGCCGCGCGACTCAAGGACGCGCTGCCCGGCCTGCGGGGCATGCTCGAAAAGATGGCCGAGGGCATCCCCGTCGAGGGCATGGAGTCGCTCATGCCTGCACTCGTCGATTCACTCGCGACCATCGTCGACTACCTCCCCGAAGGCGCGGCAGTCGCGCTAGCCGATCCTGAGCGGGCGGTCACGCGCGCCATCACGCTCGGCGACACGAACCGCGAGTTCCTCGACGCCGCCTGGAGCGCCGCGACGTCGGGCGCGAGCGCCCCCATCGACCTCGGCGCGGGCGACTTCCTGACGATCCCCCGCCTCCGCGAGGCCGCGGCCGATCGCGGCGACGCGTGGTGGACGCTCTCGACGTTCGATTCGGGCGAAGCGGATGCCGCCGCCGCCCTTCGAGAGGCTCAGGAACCGGGGTATGTGGACGACATCGACGTCGCGCTGCAGGCGTCCGCGGCGATCCGCGTCAAGGGGTCGGGTGTGCCGTCGTTCCAGGGGAGCGTCGAGGGGGCGACGGCGCACGTCGGCGAGCTGCTCGCGGACGGCTGGCGCGTCGTGGTCGCGGCATCCGGAACAGGACTCGTCGAGCGCGCACGCGACGTCCTCGCCGAGCTCGGGATCGCGGCGCGCAAGGTCGACGATCTCGCGCATGCCCCCGAGGCAGGCGTCGCGCACGTCGTCGCGGCGGGGCTCGAGCGCGGGTTCGAGGTCGCCGAGGCGAAGGTCGCGGTGCTCACCGAGACCGAGTTCTACGGGCGCACGATCGGCGGCGACAGCCGCGTCGTGAAGAAGCTCGCCTCGCGGCGCAAGAACGTCGTCGATCCGCTGCAGCTCAAGGCCGGCGACCTCGTCGTGCACGCGACGCACGGCATCGGCAAGTTCATCGAGCTCACGCAGCGCGAGGTCTCGAGCGGTGGTCGCAACGCCGTCAAGAGCGTGCGCGAGTACCTCGTGATCGAGTACGCGCCCTCCAAGCGCGGGTATCCCGGCGACAAGCTCTTCGTGCCGACCGACCAGCTCGACCTTCTCTCGCGCTACGTCGGGGGCGAGGCGCCGACGCTGTCGAAGATGGGCGGCAGCGACTGGGCGCAGGCCAAGGGCAAGGCGCGCAAGGCCGTGCGCGACATCGCCGTCGAGCTCGTCAAGCTCTACTCGGCGCGCATGGCGGCGAAGGGCTACGCGTTCGGGCCCGACACCCCGTGGCAGCGCGAGCTCGAAGAGGCCTTCCCCTTCGCCGAGACTCCCGACCAGCTGCAGACGATCGACGAGATCAAGGCCGACATGGAGAAGCCGATCCCGATGGATCGGCTGCTGTCGGGCGACGTCGGCTTCGGCAAGACCGAGGTCGCGGTGCGGGCGGCGTTCAAGGCGATCCAGGAGGGCAAGCAGGTCGCGATGCTCGTCCCGACGACGCTGCTCGCCAAGCAGCATCTCGAGACCTTCACGGAGCGCTTCGCCGGGTTCCCCGTCAAGGTGCGGCCGCTCTCGCGCTTCCAGACCGACAAGCACGCGAAGGAGACCCTCGCGGGCCTCACCGACGGCACGGTCGACATGGTCATCGGCACGCACCGCATCCTGACCGAGAAGGTCATCTTCAAAGACCTCGGCCTCATGATCATCGACGAGGAGCAGCGCTTCGGCGTCGAGCACAAGGACGCCCTCAAGAAGCTCAAGACGAACGTCGACATCCTCGCGATGAGCGCGACGCCGATCCCGCGCACGCTCGAGATGGCCGTCACCGGCATCCGCGAGATGTCGACGCTCCAGACTCCGCCCGAGGACCGGCATCCGATCCTGTCGTACGTCGGCGCGCGCAGCGACAAGCAGATCGCCGCCGCGATCCGCCGTGAGCTGCTGCGCGAGGGTCAGGTGTTCTTCGTCCACAATCGCGTCCAGTCGATCCAGCGGGTCGCCGCCGACCTCGCCGAGCTCGTTCCCGAGGCGCGCATCGCGGTCGCCCACGGTCAGATGGGCGAGCACGCGCTCGAAGAGGTCGTCGACGCGTTCTGGGAGCGCCGCTCCGATGTGCTCGTCTGCACGACCATCGTCGAGACCGGCCTCGACATCTCCAACGCGAACACGATCATCATCGACCGGGCCGACAAGTACGGCCTGTCGCAGCTGCATCAGCTGCGCGGACGGGTCGGCCGCGGCCGTGAGCGCGCCTACGCGTACTTCCTGTACGACGAGCGGGCGCCGCTGTCCGAGACGGCCGCCGACCGCCTCGAGACGATCGCGGTCAACAACGACCTCGGCAGCGGCATGCAGGTCGCGCTCAAGGATCTCGAGCTGCGCGGTGCGGGCAACCTGCTGGGCGCCGAGCAG
Organism: Microbacterium sp. SS28; assembly: GCF_022761035.1. Classification (GTDB taxonomy): domain Bacteria; phylum Actinomycetota; class Actinomycetes; order Actinomycetales; family Microbacteriaceae; genus Microbacterium. The sequence goes on along the minus strand of NZ_JAKWJP010000001.1, from coordinate 65,872 downwards.
GCAGGTCACATCGCGGGCGTCGGCTTCGACCTGTACCTCCGCATGATCGGCGAGGCCGTCGCGGCATTCCGCGGCGATGAGATCGAAGGACCCGCCGAGCTGCGACTCGAGCTGCCCGTGCAGGCGCGCATCCCCGAGTCGTATATCGACAGCGAGCGGCTGCGGCTCGAGGCGTACCAGAAGCTCTCGGCCGCGGCATCCGCGACCGCCAAGCCCGACGCGATCGACCTCGTCCTCGAAGAGCTGGAGGACCGCTACGGCGACGCGCCCGCCGAGCTCGAGGGGCTCATCTCCGTCGCGCGCCTGCGCCGTCGCGCGGCGCAGGCGGGCCTCGCCGACGTCGTCGCGATGGGCCCGAACCTGCGGATCGCCCCGGCGGACCTGCCGGACTCCAAGCGCGTGCGGCTGCAGCGGCTGTACCCCAAGGCCAAGCTCATCTCCTCGGGCGAGGCGCTCGTCGTGCCCCTGCCGACGGCCGGGGGCGGCCCGCTCGGCGACGCCGACCTCATCGCATGGGTCGCGCAGCTGCTCGAGCAGCTCTGGCCCGCCGAGAAGGCAGCGGAGCCGGCATCCGTCGCCGACTGAAGCCTGCGACGGGAAAGGCCGGAGGATCACGACGGATCCTCCGGCCTGTCAGCCCGGCGTCAGATCAGATGACGCCCTGCGCGAGCATCGCGTGCGCGACGCGCTCGAAGCCCGCCGAGTTCGCACCGACGACATAGTCGCCGGCGTAGCCATAGCGCGCCGCGGCGTCGAACGCCGAGTCGTGGACGTTCTTCATGATCTGACGCAGCTTCGCCTCGCTGTCGTCGAACGACCAGCGCTGACGCGATGCGTTCTGGCTCATCTCGAGCGCCGAGGTCGCGACGCCGCCGGCGTTCGCGGCCTTGCCGGGGCCGAAGAGCACGCCGGCGTCCTGGAACGCCGCGACGGCGCCCGGCGTCGTGGGCATGTTGGCTCCCTCGGCGACGGCGCGCACACCGTTCGCGATGAGCGCTGTCGCGTCGTCGATGTCGAGCTCGTTCTGGGTCGCCGACGGCAGCGCGATGTCGACCGCGACCTCCCACGGGCGGGCGCCCTCGACGAACCGGGCGGACGAGCGGCGCGCGGCGTACTCGCTGATGCGGACGCGCTCGACCTCCTTGAGCTGACGGAGCAGATCGACGTCGATTCCCGCGTCGTCGACGATGTAGCCGGACGAGTCGGATGCCGTCACAGGAAGTGCGCCGAGCTGCCAGGCCTTCGCGATCGCGTAGATCGCGACGTTGCCCGAGCCGGAGACCGCGATGCGCTTGCCCTCGAGCGACTCGCCGCGGACCGCGAGCATCTCCTCGGCGAAGAAGACCGCGCCGTAGCCGGTCGCCTCGGTGCGCACCTCGGCTCCGCCCCACTGCACGCCCTTGCCCGTGAACATGCCGGACTCGTGGCGGTTCGTGATCTTGCGGTACTGGCCGAAGAGGTAGCCGATCTCGCGCGCGCCGACGCCGATGTCGCCCGCCGGCACATCGGTGTGCTCGCCGAGGTGGCGGTACAGCTCGTTCATGAAGGACTGGCAGAAGCGCATGATCTCGGCGTCCGACCGGCCGTGCGGATCGAAGTCGCTGCCGCCCTTGCCGCCGCCGATGCCCTGGCCCGTGAGCGCGTTCTTGAAGATCTGCTCGAAGCCGAGGAACTTCACGATCGACAGGTTCACCGACGGGTGGAACCGCAGGCCGCCCTTGTACGGGCCGAGCACCGACGAGAACTGGACGCGGAAGCCGCGGTTGACGTGCAGGCGGCCGGCATCGTCGACCCAGGGCACACGGAAGATGATCTGGCGCTCGGGCTCGACGAGACGCTCGACGATCCCGCTCTCGACGAATTCGGGGTGCGCCTCGAGGACGGGCGCGATCGAGACGAGCACTTCGTGGACGGCCTGCTGGAACTCGGGCTCGTGCGGATTGCGGGCCACGACGGATGCGAAGACGTCGTTGACGACGGGGGGCACGGCGAGGAGGGTCTCAGTCACAGGTGGAGCTTTCTGGAGCGGGGGGGAGCGGCTCGAAGGGCCTTCTCCACCCTAAGTCGCCGTGCAGCCGCCCCGGACATCGTGACGCCACGGCGCTACGCTGGCGCTGACCGAGGAGGAGCATGCGATTCGAGCATCTCGGGGCCAGCCCCCGCATCCATCCGGAAGCCGTCGTGTCGCCGACGGCCGTCATCAGCGGTGACGTCACGATCGGCGCGGGATGCCAGATCCTGCACGGCGCCGTCGTGACGGCAGAGGGCGGTGCCATCACCCTCGGCGAGCACGTCATCGTCATGGAGAACGCGCTCATCCGTGCGACGGCCGCGACACCCGTCCACATCGGTGATCACGTGCTCGTGGGCCCCATGGCGAGCGTGAGCGGCGCGACGATCGCCGACGAGGTCTTCCTCGCCACCGGCACGCGCGTCTTCAACGGCGCGCGCATCGGCACGCGGAGTGAAGTGCGCATCAACGCCGTCGTGCATCTGCGCACCGTGCTTCCTCCCGAGACGGTCGTCCCGATCGGGTGGGTCGCGGTCGGCGACCCTGTGCAGCTGCTCTCGCCCGATCGCCACGACGAGATCTGGGCTGCCCAGCGCGAGCTCGACTTCCCGGGGTACGTCTTCGGGCTCGACCGCGATACGCCCGACCTCATGGTGCAGCTCACCGAGCGCTACGGACGCGGGCTCGCGCGCCACGAGCAGGACCGGCGGCTCGAATGAGCGGGATGCCGCTCCCCGCCGCCGCCCGCCGCCGATAGCCGCGCACCGTCAGGCCCGCGGCATCCCGTCAGCTCCAGACCGAACCGCACTCGCGACAGGCGAACTCGACGGCGAACTCCTCCGCTCGGCGCAGCTCGTCGGCCCGCTCCAGCTCCAGCACGAACCAGTCCGGCTCGACCGTCCGCACCTGCAGCGAGGCGCAGACGGGACACGTCTCGACGGCGACGATGCCGCTCTCCCACGTCCTGACCATGGCGCCCACGGTACGCCGGGGCGAGCCGTGCGGGAGGAGCGACTCGCGTGTCAGCCCGTGTTCTGCAGACCCGCCGCGACGCCGCTGACCGACAGCAGCAGGAGCCGCTGCAGGTCGGGATCGGCCGGTGCGCCGGTCGCCGCGGCGTCGCGCAGTCCACGGAGAGCCCGCAGCTGCAGGAACGACAGGGCATCGACGTAAGGGCTGCGGAGCTTGACGGCGCGCTGCAGGACGGGTCGGTTCTCGAGCAGCTCGGCGCCGCCCGCGACGCGGATGACCCACGAGCGCGTGAGCATGAGCTCGTCCATCACGAGCTGCGCGAGGTCGTCCCGGTCGCCGAGGTCGAGGTAGCGCTGAGCGATGCGGCTGTCGGCCTTCGCGAGGCTCATGGCGACGTTGTCGATCAGTGTGCGGAACAGCGGCCATTCGTCGTACGCGCGCTGCAGCATCGCCTCGTCGCCGACGGCCTCGAGCGCAGAACCCAGCCCGAACCAGCCCGCGAGGTTGATGCGGGCCTGCGTCCACGCGAAGACCCACGGGATCGCTCGGAGGTCCTCGAGCGACTCGACCGAGAGCCCGCGGCGCGCAGGGCGCGAGCCGAGCGCGAGCAGCCCGATCTCCTCCATCGGCGTCACCTGCGCGAACCAGGGGGCGAATCCGGGGGCCTTCACGAGCGAGAAGAACCGCTCGCGGGATGCCGCATCCATCGTCGCCGCGGCCTCGGCATAGCGCTGCGCCGCGTCGCGGTTGCGGTGCTCGATCGACGGCGCCGACGCGAGCAGCACGGCGGCCGCGACCTGGTCGATGTGGCGCATCGCGATGGCGGGGTCGCCGTACCGGGCGAAGATGACCTCGCCCTGCTCCGTGAGCTTGAAACGGCCGTCGACCGACTGCGGCGCCTGCCCGAGGATCGCGGTGTTGGCGGGTCCTCCGCCGCGGCCGAGGGCTCCGCCGCGCCCGTGGAAGAGCGTCAGCTCGATGCGGTTCTCCTGCGCCCACGCGGCGATCGCGGCCTGCGCCTCATAGAGCGCGAGGGTCGCCGCGACGGGACCGACGTCCTTCGACGAGTCGGAGTAGCCGAGCATGACCTCGAGCCGGCGATCGGTCTGCTCGAGGCGTTCGCGGAAGGCGGGATGCTCGACGATCTCGGCGAGGATGCGGGGTGCGGCCTGCAGATCCGCGAACGTCTCGAAGAGCGGCACGACGTCGAGCACGGGGATCGAGCCGCCGCCCTCGGCGGCGTACGCGGCGAGCTTGTGCACCGCCGCGAGGTCGTCGGCGGACTGCGTGAACGAGACGACGTAGCGTCCGGCGGCGCGCGGCCCGAGCTTCTGCTGGATCGAGACGATGCTGCGGAACACCTCGAGCACTTCGAGTGTCTGCTCGCTGCGGGGTCCGCCCGCCTCGAGGTTCGCGAGCGCCTTCGCGTGCACGGCCGAATGCTGGCGCACTTCGAGCTCGGTCAGGTGGAAGCCGAACGTCTCGACCTGCCAGATGAGCTGCTGCAGGTGCCCGAACGCCTGGCGGGGAGCGGGTGCCTGGGCGAGCGACTCCTGCACGGTGCGCAGGTCGGCGACGAGGTCCTCGGCGCGCGTGTAGGCGATCGTGGCATCGCGCCGGCTCGTGGCGGCGATCTTTCGGGTGATGAGCAGGAGCGTGCGCCGGTGCGGCTCATTGGGCGAGCGCTTCGAGATCTCGAGCGCGGCCGCTTCGTCGTCGTTGACGAGGCGCTGCAGGAGCAGCAGGAGCTCGGGGCTCGGGGGAGTCGTCGCGGCGTCGAGCGTCAGCGTGCGTCCGACGCGGCTCGCGGTGCGCTCGAGACCGAGCAGGATGTGCTCGCTCGCGATCTTGGCGGCCTTGCGCGTCGTCGACGCCGTCACGAACGGGTTGCCGTCGCGATCGCCGCCGACCCAGGAGCCGACGCGCACGAAGGGCTTGACGATCGGGGCGCGTGAGCCCGCGCCGGGGCCCTGCAGCGCATCGTCGACGCGGCGGTAGACGTGCGGGATCGCGGTGTAGAGGGTCTCGTCGAAGACCTCCATGATCGAGCGCACCTCGTCGGTCGGCGAGGGCTTCTCGGGGCGCAGCGGCGCCGTGCGCCACAGCGTGTCGATCTCCTCGATCATGCGGCGCTCGGTGCGGCGCTCGTCGGCGCCGTTGCGCAGCACGATGTCGAGCTCGTCCAGGAGCCGGGCGAGTCGACGGATGCTGCGCGAGACGGCGCTGCGTCGGGCCTCCGTGGGGTGCGCCGTGAAGACGGGGTGGAACCGCAGGGCCTGCAGACGTGCGAGGGCCGTGTCGTCGCCGACCTCGGCCGAGAGGCGCACGAACGCGGCCGCGACCGAGTCGGCGGCATCCTCCCGCTCGGGACGGCCGTCGCGCTCGCGGAGCACGCGCACGCGCTGGTGCTCCTCGATGAGGTTCGTGAGGTGGAAGTACACCGTGAAGGCGCGAGCGACCTCGGCGGAGCGCTCGACGGTGAACGAATCGGCGATCTCGGCGGCCTTCGCGAACGCCTCGGGCGTCTCGTCGGTGTAGGCCTGGATCGTCGCTGCGCGGAGGCGCTCGACGTCCTCGTAGAGGCCCGGCGAGCCGCTCTCGCGGAGCACCCGTCCGAGCAGACCGCCGAGTCGGCGCACGTCCGCGCGCATCCGTTCGGGGATCTCCTGACCTGCTTCGTAGCGTCCGACGAGGTCGATCGCCTCGGTCCTGGTGAGTTCGGGCATGGGTTCAACGGTAACGCCGCGGTGTTTCCGGTTCGTCACGCGTGACGCACGGCGGGCTCGCTAGCATCGCTGTCGGAGGTCCTGTGAAGCTGCTGCGCTCGGCGCGATTCCCCGCGATCCTGCTGCTCATCGCTGCGGCGACCGGTCTGATCGTCGCGAACTCCGCGATCGGCCCCGCCGTGATCGAGTTCTCGCACGTGCATCTGGGCGTCCCGGGCACCGAGATCGACCTCTCGCTCTCGCACTGGGTCTCGGACGGACTCCTCGTGCTGTTCTTCTTCCTCGTGTCGATCGAGCTCCAGTTCGAGCTCACGCGCGGCGAGCTGCGCAGCGCGCGCCGGGCCGCCGTTCCCGCGTTCGCGGCGGCGGGCGGCGTGCTCGTCCCGATCGCGGTCTACCTCTCGGTGACGGCGGGGAGCGGCTTCGAAGCCGGCTGGCCCATCCCGACCGCGACCGACATCGCGTTCGCACTGGGGGTGCTCGCGATCTTCGGCCGCGGCCTGCCGAGCGGCATCCGGATCTTCCTGCTCGCGCTCGCCATCATCGACGACGTCGTCGGCATCGTGTTCATCGCGGTGCTGTTCGCGACGGACCTCGATTTCGGGATGCTGTCGGCGGGCCTCGTCGCGACGGCGATGTTCGGAGCTCTGAGCCGGCTGCTGCACACGCGCGGGCGTGCCTGGATCATCGCGGGGCTCGTCGTCACGGGCCTCGCCGCGTGGGGGTTCATCCTGCTGTCCGGCGTGCACGCGACGATCGCGGGCGTGCTGCTCGGACTCGCGATGGCGCAGACCCCCGCGCTCGTCGTGCGACACGCCATGGAACCGTGGGTCAACGGCGTCGTCCTGCCGCTGTTCGCCTTCACGGCGGCGCTCGTCGTGATCCCCTCGGCGGGAGACGGGCTCTCACCCGTGTTCTGGGGCGTGCTGCTGGCGCTCCCGATCGGCAAGCTCATCGGCATCTCGGGCGCGGGATGGATCGGGCAGCGCCTCTTCGCGGGCGATCCGACGCACGAGAAGCTCGCGCTCGGCGATCTCGTCGCGGTCGGCGCTCTCGGCGGCATCGGGTTCACCGTCTCGCTGCTGCTCGCGAACCTCGCGTTCGCGACCGAGCCGCTCGTCCGCGACGAGGCGATCCTGGGCGTCCTCGCAGGCTCGATGATCTCGGCCGTCGCGGCGGTCGTCCTGATTCTCGCGCGCGTGCGCCACCACCGCCGTGCGGGAACCGCGATCGAGGAGGACGCATGACCGATCCGCTGCGGGATGCGGCCGACACGATGCGAGCCGTACGCGACCGCTGCGTCTGGACGCAGCAGATCGACCACCGCGCCCTCGTGCCGTACCTCGTCGAAGAGAGCGCCGAGCTCATCGACGCCGTCGAAGACGGGACGCGCGCAGACCTGCGCGAAGAGCTCGGCGACCTGCTGTGGCAGGTGCTCTTCCACTCCGAGATCGCCTCTCGCGACCTCGACGACCCGTTCGACATCGACGACGTCGCGCGCGGGCTGACAGAGAAGATGGTGCGCCGGCATCCGCATGTCTTCGGCGACGCCGTCGCGAACACGCCCGAGGAGGTGCTCGTGCACTGGAACGCCGCGAAGGCGGCCGAGAAGCGCACGCGCACGAGCGTCCTCGACGGCGTCTCGACGCACATGCCGTCGCTCGCGCTCGCACAGAAGCTCCTCGGCAAGGCCGCGTCGGCCGGTTCCGCCGTCCCCGAGCCTGCCCAGGGGTCGAACCCCACCTCCGAGGCCGAGCTCGGCGACGCCCTGCTCGCGCTCGTCGCGACGGCCCGCATCAACGGCTGGGACGCCGAGCGCGCTCTCCGCGAGCGCCTGCGCGGCCTCGAGCGCGACATCCGCACCGCCGAGTCAGGGGATGTCACCGACGCAGGAGAATCCGGCTGAGATCGTCCTTTCCCCGTGAAATCACCTGATCTCATGACGAGGCCCGCGAGCAAGGCGCCTTCAGCCGACCTGGAAGAATAGATCCGTGGCATCCGTGAATCCGCCGCGCGGCATGCGCGACTTCCTCCCTGCAGACAAGGCCCGACGCGAGCGCGTGCTCGCCGTCATCCGCGAGCGCTATCGCGCGCACGGGTTCGACGAGATCGAGACGCCCGTGGTCGAGGAGTACGCGCGCCTGCACTCCGGGATCGGCGGCGACAACGAGAAGCTCGCATTCAACATCCTGCAGCGCGGCCTCGACGCCGACGCGATCCGCGCGGGTGCCGACGACCCGGCCCGGCTGACCGACCTCGGCCTGCGGTACGACCTCACGGTCCCGCTCGCGCGCTTCTACGCGAGCCACCGCGCCGAGCTGCCGAGCGTCTTCCGCGCGATCCAGATCGCCCCCGTGTGGCGCGCCGAACGGCCCCAGAAGGGGCGCTACCGCCAGTTCGTGCAGTGCGACATCGACATCATCGGGGATGCCTCGTCCCGCGCCGAGGCCGAGCTCCTGGTCGCGACGCTCGACACGCTCGACGCCCTGGGACTCGAGGGCGGAAGCATCCGCATCAACGACCGGCGCGCCCTGGACGGCATGCTCGAGACCTTCGGCTTCACGCCCGAGGAGCGTCCGGGCGTGCTCATCACGATCGACAAGCTCGACAAGATCGGCCCGGAGGGCGTCGCGACCGAGCTGCGCGACCGCGGTGCCACGCCGGGAGCGGTCGACGCCTTCGAGGCGTTCCTGCGCCGTCCCGCGACGCTCGAGCACAACCCGTTCGGTGAGCGGCAGATCCGCAAGGCGCTCCCCGAGGGCGTCTCGGACGATGTCGTCGCGCACCTCGTCGGAATCGGCGAAGCCGTTGCAGCGTCGCGCGGCGCCACCGACATCCCCCTCGTCTTCGACCCCTTCCTCGTGCGCGGCATGGGCTACTACACGGGCACGATCTACGAGCTCGCGCACCCGTCGGTGTCGTACTCGCTCGGCGGTGGCGGGCGCTACGACGGCATGATCGGCCGTTTCCTCGGCCAGGACGTCCCGGCGGTCGGCTTCTCGATCGGATTCGAGCGGATCGTCGACCTCGTCGAGTCCGAGGAGAGCGGGGGAGCGGCATCCGTCGTCCTCGTCCACGACCGCGACGTGCCCGTCGGCGAGCTGCTCGCCCTCAAGGCCGCCCTTGTCGGCGAGGGATCCCGCGTACGGCTCGAGCTGCGCACGAAGAACCTCAAGGCGCTCCTCGAGCGCGCGACGGCCGACGGCTACACGGCCTTCGCGACGGTCGGGGACGGCACGACCCGCACGGGGCTCGAGCTCAAGCCGCTCGCGTGAGGCGCAGGCGCAGCATCCGGTAGACGATCCCTACCGCGACGACCGCGACGCCTGTGACGACGCTCTGCCACGGGAGGGTGATCGACAGGATGACGCATCCCGCGCCGCCGATGACCTGCAGCGCCCTCGGATACCGCCGGACGGCGCCCGCCTGCCGGAATGCCGCGATGTTCGCGACGAGGTAGTACAGCAGCACCCCGAACGACGAGAAGCCGATCGCGCCGCGGAGGTCGACGAGCGCGACGAGCACGATGACGACGGTGCCGAGCGTGAGCTCGGCTCGGTGCGGCACGTGCCGACGCGGATGCACGGCGGCGAGGAAGCGCGGCAGGTCGCCCTCCCGCGCCATCGCGAAGGTCGTGCGGCCGATGCCCGCGATGAGGGCGAGCAGTGCGCCGAGCGACGCGCACGCGGCGCCGATGCGGACGACGGGCTCCGCCCAGACCCAGCCGGATGCCGCGACAGCCGCCGCGACAGGCTCGGCCGATGCCGCGATCCCCGCGGGCCCGAGCACCGAGAGGAGCATGACCGCGACGGCGGCGTAGACGACGAGCGCTCCCGCGAAGGCGAGGACGATCGCGCGGGGGATCGTGCGCGCGGGATCGCGCACCTCCTCGCCCATCGTCGCGATGCGCGCGTAGCCGGCGAAGGCGAAGAACAGCAGGCCCGCGGACTGCAGGATGCCGTACCAGCCCTCCGCGACGAGACCGTCGACGATCGGCCGGCCGGGGGCCGACGCGCCCGCCGCGACCGCCACCGCGAGCGTGAGGAGCACGACGACGACGATGACCCGCGTGAGCTGCGCCGTGCGCGTCACGCCGAAGAGGTTGACCGTCACGAGGGCCGCGACCGCGACGATCGCGACCGGGCGCTCCCACCCGGGCGGCGCCGCGTAGGCGGCGAACGTGAGCGCCATGGCGGCGCAGCTCGCGGTCTTGCCGACGACGAACCCCCAGCCTGCGAGGAAGCCCCACCACGGTCCGAGCTCCGCGCGCCCGTACGCGTAGGTGCCGCCCGAGGTGGGGTGGACGGCGGCGAGCTGCGCCGACGAGGTCGCGTTGCCGAACGCGACGACGGCCGCGAGGGCGAGTCCGATCAGCAGCCCCGCTCCGGCGGCCTCGGCGGCCGGCGCGAAGGCCGAGAAGACTCCGGCCCCGATCATCGAGCCGAGTCCGATGAAGACGGCGTCGCCCGTTCGCAGTCGTCTCTCGAGCCCCACGTCTTCGAACCTAGCGACCGACCCGCGAGACGTCGCCACTGTCCTCCCAGGAGGCGTGAACTCGTGCAGATGTGGAGTCTCGCGCCACCTCCGGGTCACCGCGCGTTCACCGGGAGAGGATCGGATGACGAGGGTGAGCCGCACGCGCACCGCAGCCCTCGCCGCCGCAGGCACCGTCGCGGGAGCGGGCGCTGCGGCGCTCGGCGCCCATGCGCTGCTGAGCCGGCAGGCGGCCGTCGCGCGTCGCCGCATCGGCAAGCCGCTCGGCGAGGACGCCCTCGACGCCGACCGGCTCTGGCGCGCGTCGTACGGCGGCGCGACGATCGACCTGCTCGTCCTGGGCGACTCGATCGCGGCGGGGCTCGGCGCCCAGCGCCGGAAGGACACCCTCGGCGCGCGCCTCGCGAAGGGCCTCGCGCACGGCATGCGCCGGCCCGTGCGGCTGCGCACGGCGGCCGTCGTGGGGGCGGAGTCATCGATGCTCGCGGCGCAGCTCGACGCGCTCCCCGAGCACTACAGCCCACGCGTCGCCGTCATCGTCGTGGGCGGCAATGACGTCACGCACCGCGTCCCGGTCGCGACTGCCGCGGCGCACCTCGCGGAGGCGATCACGCGGCTGCGCGACCTCGGGGCAGACGTCGTCGTGGGAACGTGTCCCGACCTGAGCGCGCTCCGGCCCGTCCCGCAGCCGCTGCGGGCGCTCGGCGGGCGCGCATCGCGGCAGCTCGCGCTCGCGCAGGCCGCGGCATCCATCGATGCGGGAGCCCACGTGGTCTCGCTCCGGCGCGCCGTCGGTCCCGTCTTCGTCTCGCAGCCCGACGCGATGTTCAGCCTCGACCGCTTCCACCCCAGTGCCCTCGGCTACCGCCGCACGGCGGAGGCTCTGCTGCCCGCCGTCATCGCGGCGGCATCCGGTGTCACGTCCCACTGACACAGGCGACCGCCTGTGAGCCTGCTCAGCGACCGTCTTCGGGACACGCTTCGGGACGCGGCAGCCGGCCTAGGATCCTGAGCCGCAGCACGCGCTCACCCCGCCGCGGTGACGCGCTTCTTCTCCCGCACGTAGACCTCCCGGCGCACCCGCGCGACGAGGTCGCCCGATGCATCCGTGATGTCGGTCTCGAACCACTCGAGCACCTTGGCGCCACCGCGGGCGCGCTCGCGCAGCTCCTCCGCCTTCGCGCGCGGCACGGCGAAGTGCGCCGTGAGCACGCCGCGGCCGGGCTTGACGAACTCGATCTCGCCCCGCGTGTCCCACACGACGTAGTCGCGGCCGAGCTGGTGCATCACGAGCATGAAGAAGTACGGGTCCGTCATCGCCGACATCGACCCGCCGAACGCCGTCTTGACGTAGTTGCGGGTCAGCAGGTTGACGTGCAGCTCGACGGTCGCCTCGGTCCAGTCGTCCGCGAACCGCCGCACCCGGATGCCGGTGAACAGGTTCGGGATCCACAGGCTCATGCCGAGGGCCAGTCGTCGGGGAGTCACACGCATCGCGCCAGTGTGCCAAGGGCGACGGATGCCGCGCACGTCGCTTGTCGCGAACCCACAATTCCGGCCCAAGGACCCGGGCAATAGTTCTAGTTGTTATAGAATACCCACGTGCTCATCCGCATCGATCCGCAGAGCGACGCCGCGATCTTCGCGCAGATCGCGGCATCCGTCCGCGCCGACCTCGCGACGGGCCGCGTCGCACCCGGCGACCGGCTGCCCGCCGCCCGCGAGGTCGCTTCAGCGCTCGGCGTGAACCTTCACACCGTGCTGCGCGCCTACCAGGAGCTGCGCGACGAGGGCCTGGTCGACATGCGCCGCGGGCGGGGAGCGACGGTGACGGATGCCGCGGCCCCCCTCGCCGCCCTGCACCGCGACGTCGTCGCACTCGCCGAGAAGGCCCGCCGCCTCGGCCTCTCACCCGACACTCTGGCCGCACTCGTGAAGGAGACCGCCGATGGCCGCTGACCTTTCCCATGCCCCTGATCGCTCGGACGCCGCGGAGCTGCGCCGCGCGCGCCGCCGCTTCGTGCTCGTCGGCGTCGTCGTGCCTCTCGTCGCGACCCTGGGCGGCGTCGTGCTCATGCTCGTGTGGCTGCCCCAGCTGCCCGACCCCGTCGCGGTGCACTGGAGCGGGGGAGGCGAGGCCGACGGCTTCGCATCCGCATCGCTCACGATCGTCCTCACGGCGCTCGTCGGCGTGGGGCTCACGGCGCTGTTCGCGCTGCCCGTGCTCATCGCGTCCCGCGAGGGGGAGTGGGCGCCGGCGATGCGGTTCCTCGGCGCCCTCAGTGCGGGCACGACGGTGTACCTCGTCGCGCTCATGACGTGGTCGCTCGGGATGCAGCGGGGCCTCGCCGATGCGCATGATGCGCCCAGCATCCTCCCCGCGCTCATCGGTGGTCTCGTCCTGGGTCTCGCGATCGGTGCGGCTGCGTGGCTCGCGCAGCCGCGCGTCGCCCTGAGCGGTGGCCGCGGGCCCCGCACGACAGCTGCGGAGCCGCTCGCGCTGGCACCGGGGGAGCGGGCCGTGTGGCTCCGCACCGTCACGATGCCCCGCGCGGGGATGATCGGCGTCGTCGCCGCGACGGCGGTCTTCGCGATCGCGGCCCTGTGGCTCGCCGTCACGGGTGGTGGCGAGCTCGCTGTCATGTTCGCTCTGCTCGCCGTCCTGTTCGTCGTGCTGCTCCTCACGACGACGGTGTTCCGCATCCGCATCGACGATGCGGGTCTCGCCGTCCGATCGGCCGTCGGGATCCCGCGCTGGCACGTCCCCCTGTCGAGCATCGAGTCGGTCGCCGTGACGCGCATCGATCCCATGGTCCAGTTCGGCGGCTGGGGGATCCGGCTCGGCACCGACGGCCGGTTCGGAGTCGTGCTGCAGCGCGGTGACGCCATCCAGGTCGGGCGCGCCGGCAAGCGTCCGCTCGTCGTGACAGTCGAGGACGCCGCGACAGGCGCCGCGCTCCTGCAGGCGCTCGTCGACCGGTCCCGTGCGGACTCGGCGGTCGAGCGGGGTTGACGCCCGGCGGCGGCGCGGGTTGGCTGAAGTCATGGCCGACCCGACCCCCGATGCGTGGCAGCGTCTCGACGCGTACTTCGCCTCGACCCTCGTCGAATCCGACCCCGCGCTCGCTGCGGCGGTCGCCGACCAGGCCGCCGCAGGCCTGCCCCCGATCGAAGTCGCGCCGGTGAACGGCAAGCTCCTGCATCTGCTCGCGCGGATGTCGGGCGCGCGGCGCGTCCTCGAGATCGGCACGCTCGGCGCCTACTCGACGATCTGGCTCGCCCGCGGCATCCCGGACGACGGCTGGATCGTCACGATCGAGGCCGAGTCCCGCAACGCCGAGGTCGCGCGCGCCAACCTGGATCGGGCGGGCGTCGGCGACAGGGTCGAGATCCGCGTGGGCCGGGCCGCTGACGTGCTTCCCACCCTCGCCGGCGAGCTGCCGTTCGATCTCGTCTTCATCGACGCCGACAAGGAGTCCAACGCGATCTACCTCGACTGGGCGGCGAAGCTCGGCCGCTCGGGAACCGTCGTGGTCGTCGACAACGTCGGCCGCGGGGGACGCGTCGCCGATCCCGCGACCGTCGACCCGCAGGTCATCGGCACGCAGCGCGGCCTCGAGCTGCTCGGGCGCGACCCCCGGTTCGACGCGACGGCGCTGCAGACGCTCGACGCGAAGGGGTGGGACGGCGTCGCGATCGCGCTCGTCGTCTAGCGCGTTAACTCTGGTCGGTCGACTGCGGGCGCGGCATCCGTGTCACTAAGGTGGATGGCGGACCGACGACGCTCCGCGATCCAAACCTCCACACACTCTAGGAGTCCTCCGTGGCACTTATCGAGGCAGTCAACGCGCGCGAGATCCTCGACTCGCGCGGCAACCCGACGGTCGAAGTGGAGGTGCTCCTGGATGACGGAACCGTCCAGCGCGCTGCCGTCCCTTCGGGCGCATCCACCGGCGCGTTCGAGGCGTACGAGCTGCGCGACGGCGAGAAGTCGCGCTACGGCGGCAAGGGCGTCCTGAAGGCCGTCACGGCCGTCATCGACGAGCTCGGCCCCGCGATCGAGGGCGTCGAGGCGAGCGAGCAGCGCATCGTCGACGAGATCCTCCTCGAGACCGACGGCACCGAGAACAAGTCGCGCACCGGCGCGAACGCGATCCTCGGCGTCTCGCTCGCTGTCGCGAAGGCCGCCGCAGACTCGGCCGACCTCCCGCTGTTCCGCTACCTCGGCGGCCCCAACGCGCACGTGCTGCCCGTGCCGCTGTTCAACGTCATCAACGGCGGCTCGCACGCCGACAACGGCATCGACTGCCAGGAGTTCTTCCTCGCGCCCATCGGCGCCGAGAGCTTCGGCGAGGCGCTGCGCTGGGGTGCTGAGACTTACCACGTGCTGCACTCCGAGCTCAAGAAGGCCGGCTACGCGACGGGCCTGGGCGACGAGGGCGGCTTCGCCCCCGACCTCAAGAGCAACCGCGAGGGCCTCGACTTCCTCGTGAAGGCCATCGAGAAGGCGGGCTTCGCGGTCGGCACCGACATCGCGCTCGGCATGGATGTCGCGGCGACGGAGTTCTACACCGACGGCGTGTACACGTTCGACGGCAAGCCCTGGTCGGCTGAGGCTCTCACCGACTACTACGTCGAACTCGTCGACTCCTACCCGATCGTCACGATCGAGGACCCCCTCGACGAGGACTCGTGGGAGGCCTGGAAGGCGCTCACCGACAAGCTCGGCACGAAGGTGCAGATCGTCGGCGACGACCTGTTCGTCACCAACCCGGCACGTCTCGCGAAGGGCATCGACCTCGGCGTCGCGAACTCGCTGCTCGTGAAGGTCAACCAGATCGGCTCGCTGTCTGAGACGCTGGACGCCGTCGAGCTCGCGCACCGCTCGGGCTACACGACGATGTTCTCGCACCGTTCGGGCGAGACCGAGGACACGACGATCGCCGACCTCGTCGTCGCCGTCAACTCGGGCCAGATCAAGAGCGGCGCGCCCGCTCGCAGCGAGCGCGTCGCGAAATACAATCAGCTTCTGCGCATCGAGGAAGAGCTGGGCGACGCGGCGGAGTTCATCGGCCGCAAGGCGTTCCCCCGCTTCAAGGGCTGACGCGCCGACGCGCATCCAGCTGACGACCGCCGCCTGAGCGGTCCGCTGACGAGAGGGGGAGCCGTGACACAGAGAACGGCTCCCCCTTCTCGTACCCGCCGCGTGCCGCGCGAGCGCCGGGCGGTCGACGTCCGCGGCTGGCTCGGCGGAGTCCGGCTGTCCGGGTTCATGGTCATCATGCTCGGCCTCGTGGTGCTCGCAGCGTTCGTCCTCGTGCCGACGATCGGCACCTACGTCGACCAGCGCCAGCAGATCGCCGCCCTCGTCGCGGCGGTCGAGGTGACGCAGGACGAGGTCGACGATCTCGAGGCCCAGCGCGAGCGATGGCAGGATCCCGCCTACATCACGACGCAGGCGCGCGAGCGGCTGTACTACATGAAGCCCGGCGAGGTCGTCTATCTCGTCGATGACGACCTCCCGCCCGCGCAGGTGCCCCAGGAAGAGGGACCGGTGAGCGACGAGCTGGAACAGACGAAGACCGACTGGATGTCGCAGCTCGTCCGCTCCGTCACCGAGGCGGGTCTCTCCCAGACCGTCCGCGCCCCGTCCATCGGCGTTCCGGACCAGCCGTCCGAGTCGCCCGCCGAGTCGCCGGCCGGCGGCTGATCCAGCGGCGTCCCAGCGTCCGACGGTAGCCTTTCGGGGTGACCACGCCGCCCTTCCCGCCCGTCAGCGACGTCGATCTCGCGGTCATGCGCGACCAGCTCGGGCGCCCCGCGCGCGGCGTCGTCGGCGTCGCCGCGCGCTGCGTGTGCGGCAACCCCACCGTCGCCGCGACATCCCCCCGCCTTCCCGACGGCACGCCGTTCCCGACCTTCTACTACCTGACGCACCCGGCCGCGACGGCCGCGATGTCGACTCTCGAGGCCGAGCACGTCATGCCGGGCCTCGCGGACGAGCTTGCGGACGAGGACGTCGCGGCCGCGTATCTCGCGGCGCACGAGTCCTACCTGCGCGATCGCGCGCAGTTCGGCGAGATCGCCGAGATCGAGGGCATCTCGGCCGGTGGCATGCCGACGCGCGTCAAGTGCCTGCACGCCCTCGCGGCCCACGCCCTGGCGGCCGGCCCCGGCGTGAACCCCATCGGAGACCGCGCACTCGCGCTGTCGAACTGGTCGCCGGAGCGCTGCGTGTGCGCCGAGCCGGGGTCCGCGGGGTGAAGCGCGTCATCGGCGCGCCGCTCGGCGCGATCGTCGCGGGCCTCCTCGTGGGCGCCCTCGGAGTCGCGCCCGCGGCTGTCGCCGACGCGGGGGAGCGCGCGACCGCCGTCGCCTCGACGGGAGCCGCGGCATCCGTCCCCCTCGAATCCGCCGAGGACCCCGTCCGTGCCGCGGAGTACTGGCTCGACGACTACGGCATCCGCACCGCGTGGCAGACGACGCGCGGCGCGGGCGTCCGCATCGCGATCATCGACACGGGGATCGGCCGCAGTCCCGCCGAGTTCGCCGGAGCGGTCGTCGGCGGGACGGATGTCTCCGGCCAGGGTTCGCCCGACGGCCGCTCGCCGGTCGGCGCCGTCGACGCCAACCACGGCAGCTGGGTCGCGTCGCTCGCGGCCGGCCGTGGGAAGGGTGGGGGCGCGGGGATGATCGGCGTCGCGCCCGAGGCGGAGCTGCTCGCGATCTCGGTGGGCTTCGGGTCGGGCGCCGCGGTGCCGTTCTCGGATCAGATCGCCGAGGCGATCCGGTGGGCCGTCGACAACGGCGCCGACGTCATCAACCTGTCGCTCACGACCAACACGCCCGACTGGGACGAGAGCTGGGACGACGCGTTCCTCTACGCCTTCGACCACGATGTCGTGGTCGTGGTGGCGGCGGGCAACCGCGGCAGCGGCACGACGCGCGTCGGCGCTCCCGCGACGATCCCGGGCGTGCTGACCGTCGCGGGCGTCGACCCGCGGGGCCGGGCGAGCGTCGAGGCTTCGACGCAGGGCATCACGATCGGCGTCTCGGCGCCGAGTGAAGACCTCGTCGGCGTCTCGGCCGACGGAAGCCTCGTGCTGTGGAACGGCACGAGCGGCGCTGCCCCGATCGTCGCGGGCATCGCGGCGCTCGTGCGGGCGGCGCATCCCGACCTGGACGCCGCCAACGTCATCAACCGCATCATCCGCACCGCCCGTCCCGCCGCAGCGGCGAAGGCCGTTCCGGACCCTCTCTACGGCTACGGACTCGTGGATGCCGCGGCCGCCGTCGCGGCATCCGTTCCCGCCGTCTCCGAGAACCCGATGGGCAGCCTCGAGGACTGGGTGCGTCTGTATCGCCGGGCGGATGCCGGTCCCGCGCCGGAGCCGACGGTGTCACCCGTGGCGGTCGAAGCCCTTCCGCCCGCGGATGCCGCGACGCGTCCCGCGTCGCCTCTGCTGCCCTCGACGGACACGCTCCTCTACGGCACCCTGCCGCTCGGGGCGGCGACGGTCGCCGCTATACTGGTGGCGCTCGGCGTCACTGCAGCTGTCCGACGCATTCGTATGGCGCGCTCTCCAGGCCCGCCGAGCCGTTGATCTCGAGGAGTCCCTCACACCGTGTCCAGCACCGCGAATAGCACCGTGCCCAAGATCCTCATCGTCGGCGGCGGTTACGCCGGCTTCTACACCGCGTGGAAGCTCGAGAAGCACCTCCGCAAGGGCGAGGCCGAGGTCACGATCGTCGACCCGCTGCCCTACATGACCTACCAGCCGTTCCTCCCCGAGGTCGCGGCCGGCTCGATCGAGGCCCGTCACTCCGTCGTCGCACTGCGTCGTCACCTCAAGAAGACGACGGTCGTCGCGGCGAAGGTCACGGGCATCAACCACGCGAACAAGGTCGCCACGATCACGCCCGAACTGGGCGAGCCGTACGAGTTCGAGTACGACCAGATCGTCGTGACGGCCGGCGCCGTCTCACGCACCTTCCCGATCCCGGGCATCGCCGACAACGCGATCGGCCTCAAGACGGTCGAAGAGGCCGTCGCGATCCGTGACCGTCTCATGTCGAACTTCGACCGCGCGTCGACCCTCCCTCCCGGTCCCGACCGCGACCGCCTGCTGACGGTCGTCGTCGTGGGCGGCGGCTTCGCGGGCATCGAGGTGTTCGCCGAGCTGCGCTCGCTCGCCTCGTCGCTCGTCAAGAGCTACCCGCAGATCACGTTCGACGACACGCACTTCCACCTCATCGAGGCGATGGGGCGCATCATGCCCGAGGTGTCGCTCAAGACGAGCGAGTGGGTGCTCGCGAACCTCGCCAAGCGCGGCGCCTACGTGCACCTCGACACGCAGCTCACGAGCGCGGTCGACAGCGTCGTCGAGCTGTCGACGGGCGAGAGCATCCCGACCGACCTGATCGTGTGGACTGCGGGCGTCATGGCGAACCCGACGGTCGTGCGCGGCGGCGACCTTCCCGTCGAAGAGCGCGGTCGCATCCGCACGCGCGCCGACCTGCGCGTCGGCAGCGAAGACGAGGTCGTCGAGGGCGCATGGGCGGCCGGCGACGTCTCGGCCGTGCCCGACCTGTCCGGCGGCGGCGTCGGCGGCTACTGCGTGCCGAACGCCCAGCACGCCGTGCGCCAGGCGAAGCTCCTCGCGAAGAACCTCGTCGCAGTCCTGCGCGGCGAACTGCCGCGCGAGTACTACCACAAGAACCTCGGCGCGGTCGCGGGCCTCGGCCTGTGGGTCGGCGTCTTCCAGTCCGGCAACATCGCTCTCAAGGGCTGGATCGCATGGATCGCCCACCGCGGCTACCACGGCCTGGCCATGCCGTCGTGGGAGCGCAAGTTCCGCGTCGCGTGGGGCTGGTGGAACAACTTCTGGCTCCGCCGCGACATGGTCAACCTGCAGACGGTGCAGAGCCCGCGCTACGTCTTCGAGGAGTTCGCGGCCCGTCCGCGTCCGCCGCAGCCCGCGGCCCCCGCGGCCGTCGAGGCGAAGGTCGCCGACGAGAAGGTTCCGGCCGCACGCTGAGTGTCGTCGAAGTGGCGGGATGCGATCGCATCCCGCCACTTTCCTCGTGACGGGGCATCGCCGGGGGCGGTAGTCTCCGCCTGTGGCCACCGAGGACAGTTCCCACCTCAATGCCCTGTTCGTCGTGGGCACGCGCCCCGAGGCGATCAAGATGCTCCCGCTCATCGCGGCGATGCGCGACAGCGATTGGTTCCACCCCATCGTCGTCTCGACGGGGCAGCATGCCGAACTCGTCGCGCAGGTGCTGGCGATCGACGGCATCGTGCCCGATGTGACGTTCGACATGCCGAAGGGGCCACGCGGTCTCAACGAGCTGTTCGCCAAGGTCATGCTCGACCTGAACCAGTACCTGCTCGAGCGGGTCGACCCGCCGCGCAAGGCGAACGTGGCGCCGTTCCCCGACGACTATCCGGCCGCGTGCTTCGTCCACGGCGACACGACGAGCGCTGCCGCCGCCGCGGTCACGGCGTTCCATCGGCATCTCCCCGTCATCCACGTCGAGGCGGGCCTGCGCACGTCCGACACGCTCTCGCCCTTCCCCGAAGAGCTCAACCGTCAGCTCATCTCGCGCATCGCGGCGCTGCACATCGCGCCGACGATCAGCAACAAGGCGAACCTCGTGCGCGAGGGCATCGACTTCGCGCGGGTGTTCGTCACGGGGAACACCGCGATCGACGCGCTGCGCATCGCCGCCGACCACGCCGAGCCGTACTCCGATCCGCAGCTCGCCGATCTCGAGGACGAGGACGGGCCCCGTGTCGTCGCCGTCACGGCGCACCGGCGCGAGAACTGGGGCGCCCCGCTCGCGCGGATCGCCGACGCCGTCGGGATCCTGGCGGAGGAGCATCCCGATGTGAGATTCGTCGTCGCGCTGCATCCGAACCCCGAAGTCGCCGACACGCTGCGCGGTCGGCTCTTCGGACACGCGAACATCTCGCTCGTGGCGCCCATGGAGTACGCCGAGTTCGCGCGACTGCTGAAGCGGGCGACGTTCGCGATCACCGATTCGGGAGGCGTCCAGGAGGAGGCTCCGTCGCTGCAGACGCCCGTACTGTGCGTACGCGAGTCGACGGAGCGTCAGGAAGGCGTCGCGGCGGGCACGGTCGAACTGGTCGGCACGGATGTCGTCGAGATCCTGCGGGCGGCGAGGCGCCTTCTCGCGGATCCCGAGGAGCTCGCGCGACGTCGGGCGCGTGAGAATCCGTACGGCGACGGCCATGCCGCCGACCGCATCCTCAAGGCGCTCGAGCACATCGCGTACGGCTACGAAGCGCCGACGGCCTACGGTCCGAGGTTCGCGCGGAGCGCGGTGCTCCGCGCCGGCGGTCGCGACGACGAGCAGATCGGCTTCGAGGGCGGCTGGCCGGAGGGCTGGGCGGGGTGACCGTCATCGACGAGCTCTTCCTGGGGCTCCCGGCCTGGGTGCAGGGGCTCTTCTGGACGGTGCTCGTCGTCATCCTGACCTCGATCACGTCGGTCGTCGTGCTGCTCGTCCTCGGCCACCGGTTCCGGCAGCGCGTGCGGCGGCAGGCTTCCCAGGCGGGCCCCACCGAGGCCGAGATCCTGTGGGTGTTCCTGGTCCCCGCCCTCAACGAGGAGGTGACGATCGCGGACTCCGTCGCGCGGCTGCGGGCCACGAGCGCGACGAACGCGGTCTTCCTCGTGATCGACGACGGCTCCGACGATCGCACGGGCGAGATCCTCGCGGGCATCGACGATCCGCGACTGCATGTGCTCTCGCGCCGGCTCCCGGCCGCGCGGAAGGGCAAGGCCGCCGCGCTGAACGCGGCGTATCGCGACGCACGGGCGTTCATCGCGAGCGAGCCCCGCTACGCGACCTGGACAGAGGACCGGGTCGTGATCGCCGTCGTGGACGCCGACGGACGGCTCGACGCGCTCGCGCCCCGCGTCGTCGCACAGCACTTCGGCGACCCCCGGGTCGGAGGAGTGCAGGTGCTCGTGCGCATCTACAACCGGCGCGGATGGCTCACGTGGGCGCAGGACGTCGAGTTCTCCTCCTTCGGCCTCGTCTTCCAGGCGGGGCGCTCGTGGTGGGGCATCGCAAACATGGGCGGCAATGGGCAGTTCAACCGCCTCTCGGCGCTCGCGACGATCGACGACGGCGACGGCCCGTGGCGCGACCGCCACGGAGGACCAGGACCTCGGCGTGCGGCTCATCCAGGCCGGATGGGCGGGCGTGCAGGAGAACCGCGTCGCGATCAACCAGCAGGGACTCAACTCGGTCCGTCGCCTCTATCGCCAGCGCGTTCGCTGGGCGCAGGGCAACTGGCAGGCTATGTCGCTGCTGCGGGGCGTCTTCCGGCCGAAGCTGGCGCTGCTCGCGCGCCTCGACTCGATCTACTACCTCGTGACCCCGGCCCTGCAGCTCATCACGGGGATCGCGCTCGTCGTGTCGATCGTGGAGTCGGTCATCGACGCCGTGCCCTATCGCCCGTCCTACTGGTGGGTGCTCATCATCTTCCTGAGCCTGTCCTTCGGCCCCGGCGTCGCGACGCTCGTCCTGCGCGGAGGCCGCTGGTACTCGCCGTTCGTGGCCCTCGTACAGGTGATGCCGTACACGGTCTACTCGTGGCTCACGTTCGGCGCCCTCGCGGTCTCGGTCGTGCGGCAGCTCAGCGGACGGACGTCGTGGGCCAAGACGTCCCGCGAGGCGGTGGACGATGCCGATGCTCCGGCGCTGCGCGCGGCGGATAGTGTGGGCGGCGGGTCTGCGCCGTCCGCAGGTTCGCCCCCGTAGCCCAATCGGCAGAGGCAGGCGACTTAAAATCGCCGAAGTGTGGGTTCGAGTCCCACCGGGGGTACGTGGGGCCGCACGGGGTGGGTGCGATCCGATGGCCTGGATGGCATCGGACGGAGTCTCACGGTGGGCGGCACCCCGTTCCGCCGGCTGGTGGTCTTCCCCAGTCGGCGCATGGGATCGCCTCGTGTTCATGAGCGGGGTGCGCGGGCTTTAGGCTGGAGGGATGCGTGCCGATGATGTGCGCGAGAGGACAACCCGAATGACCCTCGATCTGCTGGCGGCCCCCGAAACGTCAGAGACCCTCCCGTGGTCCGACCCCGGCTCCTATTGGCGCGCCATGACGGACGCCGTCTCGGGCGTCTCAGGACCCGTCGCGGCGGTCAACCTCGCCGCCCTGCGCTACAACGCGCTCGACATGCTCGTGCGCGCCGGCGGAGTGCCGATCCGCGTCGCGAGCAAGTCAGTCCGCGTGCGCGAGATCATCGACGCGACGCTCGCGGTTCCCGGGTACCGGGGCATCCTGGCGTTCACCTTGCCCGAGGCCCTCTGGCTCGCCGAGACCCACGACGATGTCGTGGTCGGCTACCCGACGGCCGACCGTGCCGCGCTCACGCAGCTCGCGGCCGACGAGGTCGCGGCATCCCGCGTCACCCTCATGGTCGACGCGATCGCGCAGCTCGACCTCATCGACTCCCTGGTGCCGCCGACGCGTCGCGCGACCATCCGCGTCGCGATCGACGCAGATGCGTCATGGCGCGCCCCCGGACTCGGGCACATCGGCGTCAACCGCTCGCCCGTGCACGAGCCCGGTGAGGTCGCCTCGCTCGCACGCCTCATCGTCGACCGCCCGGGCTTCCGCCTCGTGGGCCTCATGATGTACGAGGCCCAGATCGCGGGGCAGGGCGACGCGACGGGATCGGGTGATGCGGTCATCCGGTGGATGCAGCGGCGGTCCTCGAGCGAGCTGCTCGACCGTCGCGGCGCGATCGTCGACGCCGTGACCCGCGTCGCACCGCTCGAGTTCGTCAACGGCGGTGGCACGGGCTCCCTCGAGTACACGGCGTCCGACCGCTCGGTGACGGAGCTCACGGCGGGGAGCGGTCTGCTCGCAGGTCACCTCTTCGACGGCTACCGCATCTTCGACCCCGCCCCGGCCGCGGCGTTCGCGCTCGAGGTCGTCCGCAAGCCGGCGCCCGACATCGCGACGGTGCTGGGCGGCGGCTGGATCGCCTCGGGCCCCCCGCTCGCGTCGCGGCAGCCCGCGCCTGTCTGGCCGCAGGGCCTCTCGACGATGCCCCGCGAGGGCGCCGGCGAGGTGCAGACGCCGCTGCGCGGCGAGGCCGCGCGAAGTCTCAAGATC
This sequence comes from Microbacterium sp. SS28, assembly GCF_022761035.1. GTDB lineage: Bacteria > Actinomycetota > Actinomycetes > Actinomycetales > Microbacteriaceae > Microbacterium. Next base: position 42,510 of record NZ_JAKWJP010000001.1, on the reverse strand, counting down.
GGCGACCGGGTGTGGTTCCGGCACTCCAAGAGCGGTGAGCTCTCGGAGCGCGTCGACAGGTTTCTGCTGGTCGAGGGCGACCGGCTCGTCGGCGAGACGCCGACGTATCGAGGCGAAGGGAAGACGTTCCTGTGACACGCATGGGCGGCACATGGCAGAACTGGGGACGCAGCGAGGCGGTGCGTCCTCGACTCGTCGAGCGGCCGGCCTCTGTCGAGGAGGTGCAGCGCTCGGTCGAGGCGGCGGGTCGCGCGGGCATGCGGGTCAAGCCGATCGGCGCGGGGCACAGCTTCAGCGGCATCGCGGTCGCACCCGACGTCCTGCTCGAGCTCGAAGACCTCAGCGGTGTCGTGTCGATCGACCGTGACCGTCGTCGCGTGCGTCTTCTCGCGGGCACGCGCCTGCACCAGGTGCCGAAGCTGCTCGCGCCGTTCGGCCTCGCTATGCAGAACCTCGGCGACATCGACAGGCAGTCCATCTCGGGCGCCATCTCGACGGGCACGCACGGCACGGGCGCCCGGTTCGGCGGCATCGCGACGCAGGTCGTGGGCGCCACGATCGTCACGGCGTCCGGTGAGCTGCTGACGGTGGACGAGACGCAGAACGCCGAGCTCCTGCCGGCGATCGCCCCGGGCCTGGGCGCCCTCGGCGTGCTCGTGGACGTCACGCTGCAGTGCGTGCCGGCGTTCGTCATGCACGCGGTCGAGCGGCCCGAGCCTCTCGCCGACGTGCTCGCGAACCTCGACGAGCGCGTCGCTGTGGCCGACCACTTCGAGTACTACTGGTTCCCGCACACCGACGTCGCGCTGACGAAGACGAACACGCGCCTGCCCGGCGACGCCCCGCGGCATCCGCTTCCTCGCGTCGGCAAGTGGATCGACGAAGAGCTCATGGCCAACGGCCTGTATCGCGCCGTGTGCGCGACGGGCAAGGCCGTCCCCGGCATCGTCCCGTCGTTCAGCCGGCTCGCGGTGCACCTCACGGGCAATCGGGAGTTCACGGATGCCTCGACGGGCGTCTTCACGCAGAACCGCGCCGTGCGCTTCAAGGAGATGGAGTACGCGCTCCCGGCCGAGAACGTGCGTCCGGCGTTCGAGGCGCTTCGGGCGCTCATCGACGAGCGGGGTTGGAAGATCTCGTTCCCCGTCGAGGTGCGCTTCGCCGCGGCCGACGACCTGTGGATGTCGACGGCACACGGCCGGGCATCCGGCTACATCGCCGTCCACCGCTACTGGCGCGAGGACCCCACGGAGTACTTCCAGGCGGTCGAGCAGATCATGCTGTCGTTCGGCGGGCGTCCGCATTGGGGCAAGATGCACACGTTGGATGCCTCGATCCTGCGCGAGCGCTACGCCCGGTTCGACGACTTCCTGGCCCTGCGCGACCGCCTCGACCCTGAGCGCCGATTCCAGAACGACTACCTCGCGCGGGTTCTCGGGGACTAGCTGCTGAGAGTCGCCTCCGCGCTCCTCGGCGAAGGCCGAGCCATGGATAGGATGTCGCTTATGTGGGAGTGGCTGATCCCTGTCATCATCGTCGTGGCACTGGTTCTCGTCGTCGGTATCTACCTGTGGGCGACGTACAACTCGCTTGTGCAGCTCAATGTGCGGGTGGACGAGGCGTGGAGCGACATCACGGTCCAGCTCAAGCGCAGAGCCGATCTGCTGCCGAACCTCATCGAGGCGGTGAAGGGCTACGCCGCGCACGAGAAAGCCGTGTTCGAGAACGTCACGCGCGCCCGCGCCGAGACGCTCTCGGCGGGCGGCCCCGCCGAGGCGGGCGTCGCGGAAGGGCACATGCAGCAGGCGCTGAAGTCGCTCTTCGCCGTCGCTGAGGCGTATCCGCAGCTCCAGGCCAGCCAGAACTTCCTGCAGCTGCAGCAGTCGATCGTCGACACGGAAGACAAGGTGCAGGCCTCGCGGCGCTTCTACAACGGCGGCGTGCGCGAGCTGAACACCAAGATCAAGGTCTTCCCCAACAACCTCTTCGCGCGCAACCTCGGCTTCAGCGAGCGCGAGTTCTTCGAGGTCGTCGACGGCGCTGCGATCTCGGAGCCTCCCCGCGTGCAGTTTTGAGTCGAGCCGGATCATCCCCGGCACTACCCCACACGCCGCTTCGCGACGCGCGGGGCCCCTCGCGCAGGGGGCCCGTCGAGCGAAGCCCGCGTTGATGCGGCTCGACTCAAGATTGAGTAGCCCCGCCGAAGGCGGCGCGTATCGAAATCTGCCCCGCCGAAGGCGGAGCGTGGCGAAATCTCGCTCACCTCGGACTGACGGCTGCCGGGTCACGACTGCTCAGTCGACCCGGAGTTCCATCCCCTCGGCACTGAGCTCGACGCTGCCGCGCAGCGCCCAGTCATCTGCCCGGTAGGTGAACGAGGACTCGGCGCCCTCCCGCGTCGTGCCGGTCGCTGTCGCCACGATCACGCCGCCGGTCGCCACGAAGCTCGTGAGGTCGGGGGAGAGGCTCACCTGCGGAAGAGTGTCGATGCGGAACGCGATCGATGACAGCGCGGCGAGGTCGGCACCCCATGGCACCTTCATGCCGCAGTGCGCGGGCACGCGATCCGTCTGCTGCGCGCACTCCTCGGCATACGCGTCGAGCTGCTCCTGCGCGAGCGCCGTCGCTTGCGGAGAGATGGATGCCTCGACCGTCACTTCGCTCGCCGTGCCGGGCAGGACCAGGGCGGACGCCGAACCGTCCAGGATGCCCGCGGGGGCCGCGGCCAGCGGGTAGAGCGCGGGCAGCAAGGCGACCTCGACACCCGTGGCGAGGGGCACGCCGCCGGCTGTGACGAGATCACCGATCGTGGAGGTCGCGGCGAGAGTCCCGAACGCGTCGCCCGCGACCCGCCACCCGTCACCCGTCTCGACGAGGGAGAAGTCCGCCGTGCGCTCCTCTCCGTCGAGCTCGAAGGAGACGACGGCCTTCGCGCCGCCGTCGATCTGCTCGACGCTCTCGACACGCGGGTCTGCGATGAGCTCATCGGCGCCCGCGAGTGCCCCCGCGCGATCGAGTTCGGAGCCGGGGGGAGTCTCGGCGAGCTCGAGTGCCCGCTCGCCGTCACCCTGCTCCAGGGCCTCGAGGAACGCCTGCGCCGTCTGCTCGGGACCGAGCGGACGAGAGAACGCCCACCAGAGTGCGAGTCCTGCGAGAACGACGGCGGCGGCGGCGAGGCCCACGAGGAGCCATCGCTTCACGCGATGGCCTCGAGATCGTCGGGCTCTTCAGGCTCGTCCTCGGCGAGTCCGACGGCCGCGGCGGGCCCTGATTCGTGGCGGCGGGCCTCTGGCAGGACATCCGCGAGATCGGCGGTCGCGTCTCCCCACTGCGAGATCGAGATCGCGTCGAGGTGCTGCCAGCGGGCGGCGAGGCGCAGCTCTTCCGCGAGGCGCGGCGCGGCATCCGCGGGTCTGCCGTGCTCCCACCAGGCCGACTGAACAAGCAGTGTCGATCGCGCGCGGTCGGCTTTGAGATCGACGCGGCCCACGATGTCGTCTCCGACGAGCACGGGCAGCGAGTAGTAGCCGAAGCGGCGGCGAGGCGCGGGGGTGTAGATCTCGATGCGGTACTCGAAGTCGAAGAGCCGCTCGGCGCGGTCGCGGAACCAGACGACGGGGTCGAACGGGGTGAGCAGGGCCGCCGCGTCGACGCCGCGGGGGAGCTGGGCGTCGCGGTGGACCCACGCCTTGGCGGGCCGCCCTGCCGCCGTCCAGCCGTCGACCTCGACGCGCTGCACCTCGCCGGAGTCCTCGAGGTCGGCGAGAGCCTGCAGCACGGCCGACCTGTCGCGGATGCGCCAGTAGTCGGCGAGATCGGAGGCCGTCGCGACGCCGTAGGCCGCGGCCGCGCGGCGGATCAGTTCGTGGATCGCGTCGTCGCGTGCGACGGGCGCCGCCAGCACGTCGGCGGGGATCACGTGCTCCGCGAGCCCGTAGCGGCGCTCGAAGCCGCGGCGGCCGGCGATCGCGACGTCGCCCGCGATCCACAGGTGCTCGAGTGCGCGCTTGACGACGTCCCAGTCCCACCAGGGACCGCGCGCCGCGAGCTTCGCGTCGTGCTCGATCTCGGCGGGCCGCAGAGGACCGCGGGCGGCGAGCTCGGCACGGACCCAGTCGATGATCTCGCGGTTGGACGAGAACCACCCGTCGGTCTGCGTGCTGTAGTGCTCGCGCATCTCGTCCATGCGGAAGCGGAAGAGCCCCCAGTCGGTGGCCGGGATGAAGGCAGCGACGTGCGCCCAGTACTCGACGTACGGCGGCCGACGGGCGAAGAGCAGCCGATCGAGCGCCGCGGTGTCGTACGCGCCGACGCGCGAGAAGAGCGGCATGTAATGCGAGCGCGCGAAGACGTTGACGGAGTCGATCTGCAGCGTCGCCATCCGCGCGAGCGCGAGGTTGAGCTGACGAGTGCCCGCCACCGCGGGTCGCGGGCGGCCGAAGCCCTGCGCTGTGAGGGCGATCCGCCGGGCCTCGGCACGGCTCAGGGTCTGTTTCACGCGGCAAGCCTAACCACCGCCTCCGACAGCGTCACGGCGCGGCCCGGCAGAGCCCCAGGCCTAGACTGGGCGGATGAGCGGCTCGGAAGAAAAGCCCCGCGTCTCCGTGTTCGACGCGATTCGCGACCGCAGCCGCGTCGTGTCGAACGAGCTCACGGATTCGCTTCCGCGCGGCCTGCGCGTGGCGACCGCGTATGCGTGGCGCCTGCTCGTGATCGCCGCCGCCGCCGGCGTCGTGGTCTGGCTCGTCATCCAGCTCAAGCTCCTCGTCATCCCCCTGCTCGTCGCGATCCTCATCACGGCTCTCCTCTGGCCCGCTTTCTCCTGGATGCTGCGCCGGCGGGTGCCCAAATGGCTCGCCATCGCCATCGCCGCGATCGGTGCGATCGCGGTCGTCTCAGGCCTCGTGTGGCTCGTCGTGTGGCAGATCAGCCGCCAGTGGTCGAGCGTGCAGGACAAGACGGTCGCGGCCGTCGAGAGGTTCCGCGAATACCTCATCGAGGGGCCTCTCGGACTCAGCGCGAGCCAGATCGACGAACTCCTGTCGCAGGCCTGGGTCTTCATCCAGCAGCAGGCCGAGCTCCTCGTGTCGGGCGCTCTCGCGATCGGCTCGACCGTGGGCCACGTCGCGACGGGCGCTCTGCTGGCCTTCTTCATCCTGCTCTGCCTCCTCGCCGACGGAGCGGGCATCTGGCGCTGGACGACGCGCCTCTTCCCGAAGCGCGCTCGGCCGGCCGTCGACGGGGCTGGCCACGCCGGCTGGGCCACCGTCGTCAACTACGCGCGCACGCAGCTGCTCGTCGCCACGATCGACGCCGTAGGCATCGGCCTCGGGGCGTTCCTGCTCGGCGTCCCCCTCGCGATCCCGGTCGCGGTCCTCGTGTTCCTCGGCGCGTTCATCCCGATCGTGGGCGCCGTCCTCTCGGGCACCCTCGCGGTCTTCCTCGCGCTCGTCTACAACGGCCCGTGGACGGCGCTGTGGATGCTCGTGGTGGTCCTGGGCGTCCAGCAGCTCGAAGGCCACGTGCTGCAGCCCCTCCTCATGGGGTCGGCGGTGAAGGTGCATCCGCTCGCTGTCGTCCTGGTCGTCGCGGGCGGAGCCATGATCGCCGGCATCCCGGGTGCGCTGTTCGCCGTTCCGATCGCCGCATTCATCAACGTCGTCGCGGTGTATCTGGGGGCGCGGTCATGGAAGACCGGCGAGAGTCCACACGGCGATCTCATCTGGAGCACCGTCCCGCGAACCCCGAGGAGTCGTGCATGACACTGTCCGCCACCGTGCCAGGACTGGCCGAGTTCGAGGATGCCGCAGCCGTGCTGCAGGGCGTCATCTCGCACACCCCGCTCGATCAGTCCCTGTCGCTGTCCGAGCTGCTCGGGGTTCCCGTGCACCTCAAGCTCGAGAACCTGCAGCGGACGGGGTCGTTCAAGATCCGGGGAGCGGCCTACCGGCTGTCGCGGCTGACGGCCGAGGAGCGCGCACGCGGCGTCGTCGCGGCGTCGGCCGGCAACCACGCGCAGGGCGTCGCGCTCGCGGCGCAGGCTCTCGGGATCCCCGCGACGATCTTCATGCCGCTCGGAGTCCCCGTGCCCAAGCTGCTCGCGACGCGGGGCTACGGCGCCGACGTCGTGCTCGAAGGCGCGACCGTCGAGACGCCGCTGCGGCTCGCGGCGGAGTTCGCGGAGCGCACGGGCGCTGTCCTCATCCACCCGTTCGACCACCGCGACATCATCGTCGGCCAGGGCACGCTCGGGCTCGAGATCTACGACGACCTGCCCGAGGTCGAGACCGTCATCGTCGGGATCGGCGGGGGAGGGCTCATCGCGGGCGTCTCCGCAGCCGTCAAGGCCCGGGCGGCCGTCGAGGGGCGGACCGTCCGCATCATCGGCGTGCAGGCCGAGAACTCGGCCGCCTACCCGACGTCGCTCGCGGTCGGCCACCCCGTCGAGGTCAGCACGCGCCCGACGATCGCCGACGGCATCGCCGTCGCGCGGCCCGGCGACCTCCCGTTCGAGATCATCCACGAGCTCGTCGACGAGGTCGTGACGGTGAGCGACGACGACATCGCCCGCGCGATCCTCGCGCTTCTGGAGCGCGCGAAGCAGGTCGTCGAGCCCGCGGGCGCCGTCGGCGTCGCCGCGATCCTCGCCGGCAAGGTCGTGGCCACAGGGCCGACCGTCCTGGTGCTGTCCGGCGGCAACATCGATCCGCTGCTGCTGCAGCGCGTCGTCGCACACGGGCTCGCGGCATCCGGCCGTTACATGACCCTGCAGATCCCGCTGCCCGACCGTCCGGGTCAGCTCGCGCGCGTCTCCGAGCTGCTCGCCCAGGCGGGGGCCAACGTCATCGAGGTGCTGCACACGCGGCACGGCCAGGGCCTGCAGATCAGCGAGGTCATCCTGCAGCTGAGCGTCGAGACGCGCGGTCAGGAGCACCGCGCGCACGTCATCGCGACGCTCGAAGAGGCGGGCTACGAACCCACCGTCCGGGCCGACTGACCGGCGGGGGCCTTCCGGGTGCGAAGCGGGGCCCGACACAGCGTGTCGGGCCCCGCTTCGGATGTCTCACATGACGCGGGTCACTGGCCCGCGTAGGTCTCGACCTTCACGATCTCGACCGCGATGGAGCGACCGTTGGGGGCCGTGTAGGACGTCGACTCGCCTTCGGCGAGTCCCAGGATGGCGCTGCCGAGGGGGGACGCCTCGCTGTAGACGTCGAGCTTCGAGTTGGCCGCGATCTCACGGTTGCCGAGCAGGAAGACCTCTTCGCCGCCCGCGACGATCGCCGTCACGACAGTGCCGGACTCGACGATCCCCGTGCTCTCGGGAGCCTCGCTCACCGTCGCGGTCTTCAGCAGGTGCTGAAGCGTGCGGATGCGCGCCTCCTGCTTGCCCTGCTCGTCCTTCGCGGCGTGGTAGCCGCCGTTCTCCTTGAGGTCGCCCTCTTCGCGAGCGGCCTCGATGCGCTTGGCGATCTCCTCGCGACCCGTGGTCGAGAGGTGCTCGAGCTCGTTCGCGAGCCGGTCGTAGGCATCCTGCGTCAGGAATGTGACGGGAGCGTCGCTGGACACGTCGGTCTCCTTCGTGTGGGGGCGATAAGCCAAGACGCCCCGGCTCATGCCAGGGCGCCGCGATTCTGTGCGGTCAGACTACGTCACCCAGCAGGAGTTGACAAAACCGGTCGTCGCCTCGGCGACGGTCGGAATCGTCTCGCGGAACGCCCTCGCGTGCGTGTCCGCCGGGGGCAGTTCGACGACCTTCCACCCGACGACGCCGTGCCCCTCGTCCTGCGCCTCGAGCGCGCACGCGATCGCCGATCCCGCAGGGGCGCTGACCTGGAACGACAGGACGACGCCGTGATCGTCGACGACCTCGAACCCTGTCGCGTCCGCGTCGACGGCGTCGAGTGAGCCTTCGACCGTCATCCAGGCGAATGCGCCGACCGCGAGGATCGCGACGGCCGCGCCGATCCCGACGACCCAGCGGCTGCCACGGCGCTTCGTGCGGCCATAGCGCTCGTCGAGCATCTGCTGCGTCGTCATGAGCGTCCCGTCGGGCGATTTAGGCTGGAGACTCCAGGCTATCCGCTCCGCGAAGAGGAACCCGATGCACGCAGCGTTCGCCGCACTCATCCATGCGGCCGCAACGGCGACGCCCACTCCGACGCCTGCCGTCGACCCGGAGCTCGTCACCCCCGGTCCGTGGGGGTTCGTCGCGATCGCGTTCCTCGCGCTGGCGGTCGTCCTTCTCGTGTGGGACATGATGCGCCGCATCCGGCGCGCGCGCATCCGCTCGGAGGTCGACGAGATGCTCGACGCCGAAGAGGCCGCGGCCCGCGACGGCGAGCCGGGCGACCCGGACGCTCAGGACGACGACAAGCGCTGAGACGGATGCCGCGGCTGCGGCATCCCGAACGCGTGTCAGCCCGCGTGGTAGACGGGGTTGACCGCGATGATGAGCGCCGCCGTCCAGTGGCACAGGAACGCGAGCACCGTGCACACGTGGAAGATCTCGTGGAACCCGAAGTGGCCGGGCCACGGGTTGGGGCGCTTGAGCGCGTAGACGATCGCGCCGCCCGTGTACAGCAGGCCGCCGATCGCGACGAGGATCACCATCGGGATGCTCGCCGCCCAGAGCTGCGGCAGATACATGACCGCCGCCCACCCGAGGACGAGGTAGAGCGCGACGTAGAGCCAGCGCGGAGCGTCGATCCAGAACACGCGGAACAGGATGCCCAGGATCGCGCCGCCCCAGACGAGGGACAGCAGCAGGACCGACTGGTTGGTGGGCAGTCCGAGCACCGCGATCGGCGTGTACGTGCCCGCGATGAGCAGCAGGATGTTCGCGTGGTCGATCCGCTTGAAGACGGCCTTCGTCGTCGGCTTCCAGTTGAAGCGGTGGTAGAGGGCCGAGTTGCCGAAGAGCAGGAGCGACGAGGCGACGAACACGGCGCACGACCACTTGGCCGCGGGACCCTGCGCGAGCGCGATCAGCACGATGCCGGCCACGAGCGCGACGGGGAACGTCCCGGCGTGGATCCAGCCGCGCCACGACGGCTTGAGATCGATGCCGTCGTTGGCGACGGCGTCCTCGATGAGGGGAAGCTGGGGCATGTCGGCGCCCTCGTCCTCGACGTCCGGGCCGTTCACGCTGTGCTCCACGCGAGAAGCCTACGGCGCTGTCCATTCCTTCCGTGGTACGCGTCTCGCGCGGAAGCGGGCCGCGCGCGCGGGCATCGCTCGGGGCGCCGTTGTACGGTAGGCGTGTGCGGGAGTCGAACAAGGGCAGAGGGCCCCTCTATCGGCTGTACATCAACCGCCTGCGGCGCCGGCTCCCCGCGGCGGCGGTTCCCCGGCACATCGCCATGATGATCGACGGCAATCGTCGCTGGGCGCGGCAGCTCGGATACGACACGGCCGCCCACGGCCACCGTGCCGGTGCCGCGAAGATGCGCGAATTCCTCCGGTGGTGCGACGAGATCGGCGTGCGCGTCGTCTCCCTGTACCTGCTCTCGACCGACAATCTGCGCAAGCGTGACTCGCAGGAGCTCGCCGACCTCATCGAGATCATCGCCGAGCTCGCCGATGAGCTCTCGCACGAGCGGGACTGGCGGGTCCAGCACGTCGGCCGGGTGGACAACCTGCCGCCCGAGCTCGCCCGCGTCCTCTCCGAGGCCGCCGAGCGCACGCGCGACCGGACGGGACTGCACGTCAACCTCGCGGTCGGCTACGGCGGCCGCAGCGAGATCGTGGATGCCGTGCGTAGCATCATCGCGCAGCACGACGAGGAGGGAGGCTCGCTCGAAGAGCTCGCCGCGAGCCTCACACCCGAGCAGATCGGCGAGCACCTCTACACGGGCGGCCAGCCCGATCCCGACCTCGTGATCCGCACGTCGGGGGAGCAGCGACTGAGCGATTTCCTGCTCTGGCAGAGCGCCCACAGTGAGTTCTACTTCGTAGAGGCGCTCGGTCCGGATCTGCGCGAAGTCGACTTCCTCCGCGCGATCCGCGATTTCACGACCCGCGACCGCCGCTACGGCGGGTGAATCGGGGTGGCCGTCTGCGCCAGACCCATCCCACACCGAGTTCTCCTTCGTGGAGGCGCTGGGTCCGGATCTGCGCGAAGTCGACTTCCTGCGCGCGATCCGCGATTTCACGACCCGGGACCGCCGCTACGGCGGGTGAGGCTCCGCGCGATTTTCGCGGTCTGACCGGGCTCTCCTCCTGTCGCTACGCGCCCCGCGCGCGCATGCCAGAATGGCGTTGTGACCGATTGGGAGTCCTTTCTGGCGTCGTTCGACGGCGAGCCGGGCTATCTCGACTGGGCGGCCTTCGGTCCGCTCTCGCCGAGCGTCCGTGCCGAGGTCCACGCCGACGCCGAACTTCTCGGCTCGGGGCGGCGCTCGAGCATCGAGCTCGTGGCCGAGCATGCCCGCGAGACGCGTGAACTTCTCGCCGAGCTGCTGCGGGCGGATGCCGAGCAGATCGTGCTGCAGCCGTCGACGACATACGGCCTCATGCATGCGATCTACGGGCTCACGGGCGGGCTGCTCGTTTCGCGCGCGGAGTTCCCGAGCCTGACCGTCGCCGCTTCCCGCGCCGAGAGTGCGCTGGGTGCGATCCAGGTGCAGTGGCTCGAGCCCGAGGGCGGGTTCGTCACGCCCGACGCCGTCCGCGACGCCCTGACCGACGACACGCAGGCCGTCGCGGTGAGCCTCGTCGACTTCCGCACGGGGTATCGCGCAGACCTGACGGCGCTGCGGGAGGTCATCGGCGATCGACTGCTCATCGTCGACGCGATCCAGGGGATCGGCGCCGTCGACGCCGACTGGGATGCGGCCGACGTCGTGTGCGGCAACGGCTACAAGTGGCTGCGCGCCGGCCGGGGCACAGGGTTCGCGCGCTTCAGCGAGCGGGCACTCGAGCGCATCACGCCCGTGCTGTCGGGCTTCGCGGGCACCGAGGGGGATCTCCCGCTCGACGCCGTCCCGCAGCCGGCACCGTCCGCGCAGGCGTTCAGCGTCGCCGGCCCCGACCACCTCGCGTTCGCGCGACTCGCGACGGCGGTCCGCGACATCCTGGATGTCGGAATCGAGTCGATCGAGAGCGAGCTCGTCGCGCGCTCGGGCGACGTCATGTTCTTCGCCGACCGCTACGACATCCCGGTCGCGACACCGCGCGAGCCCGCCCAGCGCGCCGGCATCGTTGCGCTCGCCCCGGCCCCGCAGGACGCCGCGCATGTCGCGGCATCCCTCGCCAACCACGGCCTCACGGTGACGGTGCGCTCCGACCTCGTCAGGGTCGCAGCGCACGTCGGCACGGGCGCCGACACGCTGCGGCTCTTCGGAGATGCCCTCGCGGCGTTCTCGTCCGCGCGCGTGTGGTGACGCTCCGCGGCATCCCTGCGCTTAGCGGGAAATTCACGCGCCCGTAACGCCAATAGTGCGTGTCGAGTCATCGCCCGACACACGGCGGACGTACGTTCATCCCAACGGGCAGAGCGCCTGTTCGAGTCGGCCTTCGGATCGCGACTCGTGACCACGGTCGACTCGCTGTACTACCGGGTGAGAACTCGGGGCGGGAGTGGGTTGTGACCACACGAGCACCACACTGGCAGCACCGCGAATCGACCGAAGAGGTCGGTGAGCTCGGCGAGGCCCTCCGCACATATGTGCTGGACACCTCCGTGCTGCTGAGCGATCCGCGGGCGTTCTTCCGCTTCGCCGAGCACAGCGTCGTCATCCCGGTGGTCGTGATCACCGAACTCGAGGGCAAGCGCCACGACCCCGAGATCGGCTATTTCGCCCGCCAGGCGCTGCGTCATCTCGACGAGCTGAGGATCGAGCACGGACGCCTCGACTTCCCCGTTCCCGTGGGGGAGGGGGGCACTCTCCGCGTCGAGCTCAACAACACCGACCCGACAGTGCTGCCCTCGGGCATGCGCCTCGGCGACAACGACACCCGGATCCTCGCAATCGCCCTGCACCTGGCGCAGGACGGCCAGGAGGTCACTGTCGTGTCGAAGGATCTGCCGATGCGCGTCAAGGCGGCATCGCTGGGCATCACCGCCGAGGAGTACCTCGCCGAGCAGGCCATCGACTCCGGATGGACGGGCATATCGTCGATCGATGTCTCGGGCGACGACCTGAGCGACCTGTACGAGACCGAGGTCGCGCTGAGCGACGAGGTCCGCGGCCTGCCGGTCAACACGGGCCTCATCATCCATTCCGAGCGAGGGTCCGCACTCGGTCGCGTCACAGGGGACGGCGAATACCGCCTCGTGCGCGGCGACCGCGAGGCGTTCGGCCTGCACGGCCGCTCGGCGGAGCAGCGCATCGCGCTCGACCTGCTCCTCGATCCCGACGTCGGCATCGTGTCGCTCGGCGGGCGAGCAGGCACCGGCAAGTCGGCTCTCGCGCTCTGCGCGGGCCTCGACGCGGTGCTCGAGCGTCAGCAGCAGAAGCGGATCATCGTCTTCCGGCCGCTCTTCGCGGTGGGCGGTCAGGAGCTCGGCTATCTGCCCGGGGACCAGCAGGAGAAGATGAACCCGTGGGGCCAGGCGGTCTTCGACACCCTCGGCTCGGTCGTCTCGGGCAACGTCATCGAGGAGGTCATCGCGCGGGGCCTGCTCGAGGTGATGCCCCTCACTCATATCCGCGGACGGTCGCTGCACGACGCCTTCGTGATCGTGGACGAGGCCCAGTCGCTCGAGCGCAACGTGCTGCTCACGGTGCTGAGCCGCATGGGGCAGAACTCCCGCGTCGTGCTCACGCACGACGTCGGCCAGCGCGACAATCTGCGCGTCGGCCGCCATGACGGCGTCGCCTCGGTCATCGAGACGCTCAAGGGACACGACCTCTTCGCGCACGTGACGCTCATGCGTTCGGAGCGCTCGGCGATCGCGGCCCTCGTCACCGACCTTCTGGAGGCCGGCGAGCTCGCCTGACGAGTCGGAAAGGAGGGGCCGGGATGCGCGGCATCCCGGCCCCTCCTTGTCCTGCCCGCTCTGCCAGGCATCCGTGCATGCGACGGAATGAACATGAGAAGAGTCTCATCTGTCTCTCCCCCTCCTCTCACACTCGTCTGCGACCATTGACAAGACGCGCAGTCGAGCGATTCGCGTCGCCCCGCGGGGGGCTGATCGGTACAGGGGGTGACGAGTGGACGGACGGGCCGGATTCGCCGCAGGCGGGTTCATCGTCGGCGCTGCCGTCGTCGCCGTCGCCTGTGCCGTTACGCTGAGCAACAGCGCTGCCCTCGCCGATGTGCCCGGAGCCGCCGTCGGCATCGACGCCGTCCACGTGACGCCGCGCTACGCCGCGGCGACGCCGACCCCGCAGGCCTCGACTCCCGCCGTCATCGCCCCCGAGATCCCCGGACCGACGGCCTCGGCCGAGGTCGTGCAGGCTCCTGAGCCGCGCGTCATCACGCCTCCCGCCGCCTCTGCACCCGTGACCCAGCCCGCGCCGGCCCCGCCGGCCGTGACCGACGACTCGTCGCTGTCCCAGCGCGAGATCGAGCAGGACGCCGTGCGCACACGCTCGTGGGACCGCCTCCGTGCGTGGGCGCTCGCCAACGGATGGGCGACACCGCGCGTCGACCGCTGGATCGCACGACTCGAGGACCAGACCACGCGCGAGCGCGGCAGCATCCTCCCCAGGACCCCCGCAGATGCGGGTGACGATGCCGGACGATGGTCCGGCTCGAAGAGAGCTCAATCGCCCCAGCCCCCACACGGCGATTGACGCGGGTCAGAGTCCCCCAGCTCTGACCCCTTCCCAGCCCCCGGCGTCCCCCAGCGCCGGGGGCTTCTCTCTGCCAGGCGGCGTTCGCCCGGTGACGCGCTCAGAGGAGGACCGGCGGGGCTTCTCGCGGCGCGGCGTTGCGCTCAGGCGCTGCTGGAGCGCTCAGGCACGGCTGTTTCCCCACCTCAGGTGCGCGTCCGTCGCGCCTGAGGGGTCACTCCCAGCGGTAGCCCGCGCCGCGCACCGTCGTGATGTGGTCGGAGCCGAGCTTGCCGCGCAGGTAGCGCACGTACACGTCGACGACGTTCGAGCCCGGGTCGAAGTCGAGACCCCACACGCGGCTCAGCAGCTGCTCGCGGCTCAGGACGTGCCCGGGGTTGCGCAGGAACTGCTCGGCGAGCGCGAACTCGCGGGCCGAGAGTTCGACCTCGCGCCCCGCGACTGTCGCACGGCGGCCCAGGATGTCGAGCACGACGTCGCCGTGCACGAGCGAGGTCGACGACGGCTGCGCACTCTCTCGTAGGCGGGAGCGTACGCGTGCGAGCAGCTCCTCGAACGTGAAGGGCTTCGAGACGTAGTCGTTGGCGCCGGCATCCAGCCCCTCGACCGTGTCGCGCGTGCTCGACCGTGCCGTCAGCATGATGACGGGCACGATGCTGCCCCGAGCCCGCAGTTCGCGCAGCACTTCGAACCCGTCCATCGTGGGGAGCCCGACATCCAGCAGCACGAGGTCGATGTCCGAGCGCATGGCGCGCTCGAGCGCTTCCGCGCCGTCGTCGCAGAACGCCGTCGAGTATCCGGCGGCCTCGAGACCGCGGCTCACGAAGGCCGCGATGCGCGGCTCGTCTTCGACGATGAGGATGCGAGTCATCCGGCGGCCTCCCGCTGCAGCACGACGTCTCCGGCCCGCACCGGCTGGGGGAGCGCCGACGAGGGGAGAGGAAGGTGGATCGTGAACGTCGCCCCGCCGCCCGGAGTGTCGGTGACGACGCACCGGCCGCCGTGCGCCTTCGTGATGGCGTCGACGATGGCGAGGCCCAGCCCCGAGCCGCCGACCGACCGCTTGCCGTGCGCGCGGTCGAAGCGCCGGAAGATGCGGTGACGAGCGGCAGGCGGGATGCCGGGGCCGTGGTCGCGCACCCACAGGCGTGCGTCCTCGCTGTCGATCGCGCTGCCGATCTCGATCGGCGCACCCTCGGGCGTGTACTTCGCGGCGTTGTCGGCGAGCTGGAGCCACGCCTGCAGCAGGCGATCGTGGTCGGCGCGGATGACGCCCGACGCACGCGACTCGACACCCCATTCGTGCCCGGGGATCGCCGTCACGAGCTCGCCGACGCGCGCCGTGAGGCCCGCGAGGTCGACGTCCGCGATCTCGACCTGGTCACCCTCGACCGTCGCGAGCACGTCGATGTCGTCGACGAGGCGCGTCATGCGGTCCAGCTCGGCGATGCCGATCTCGCGCGTGCTGGCGACGTCCTCCGAATCCGACGGATCCATCATCTCGAGGTGCCCGCGGATGATCGTGATGGGCGTCTTGAGCTCGTGCCGCACGTCGTCGAGCAGCTGTCTCTGCACGTCCACCGAGCCCTCGAGGCGGTCGAGCATCGAGTTGACGGTGCGGGTGAGGTCCGAGATGTCGTTGTTGCCCTGCTCGGGCAGACGCGGCGAGAGGTCGGTGATCGTGATCGAGTCCGCCGCTTCGCGCAGGTGGCGGATGGGCGAGAGCAGCCGTCCTGCGACGAACCAGCCCACGACGGCGATCGCCGCCACCATGGCCATCGCCGCGATCCAGTAGGTCGCGACGGCGGCGGTGACGGGGGCGAGCTCCGCGCCGAGATCGACGGCCCTGATGTACAGGCCGGACTGGGATTCGCCCTCCATCGTGACGGGGATCGCGATGTACCGCAGCGCCCCTTCGTCCGTCACGGCGGTGCCCAGGACCGTCCCGCCCTTCTCGGCGACCTCGGCGACGGCGCGGTCGATCAGCGCGCGGTCGTCCGAGATGTCGAAGCCCGACAGCGTCGCGGGGCGGAACCGCGGGACGCCGTCGATCACGGCGACCGAGCCTTCGCCGCGCGCCGTCACGAGTCGGGCCACGACTGCGTGCAGGTAATCCTCGAGCGTCTTGTAGTCGTCGGGGTTGAGGTCCTCGACGGCCGTCGCGGCGCCGTCGGCCGCGGCATCCGTCGGATCCTGATCCGTGTCGGCGACCGAGCGCAGCAACTCGACCTGCGCGCGCAGCCGCGAATCCACGTCGGCGATCGCGCGCTCGCGCTGCGCGAGGAACGTGACGCTGCCGACGATCGCGAGGCCCACGCACGCGACCGCGAGGATCGCCCCCAGGATGCGGGCGCGTGCCGAGATCGGTCGAGGCGTGCGCGTCATGTCCCGATTATCCGCCCGCGTCGACCGGCGCGATATGACGCGTGCTGTCACGTCACCCCGGGTGCGTCATCGAGAGCAGGTCGAGCTTCTCGTCGAGCTGCTCGAGGGTGAGCTCGCCGCGCTCGACGTAGCCGAGGTCGATGACGGCCTCGCGCACCGTGATCCCCTTCGTGACCGAGTGCTTCGCGATCTTCGCCGCGGCCTCGTAGCCGATGAGCTTGTTGAGCGGCGTCACGATGGACGGCGACATGCCCGCGTACGCGGCCGCGCGCTCGACGTTCGCCTCGAGTCCGTCGATCGTCTTGTCGGCGAGCAGGCGCGAGGAGTTCGCGAGGAGGCGGATCGACTCGAGCAGCGCCGTGCCCATGACCGGGATCGCGACGTTGAGCTCGAACGAGCCCGACGCGCCGGCCCACGCGATCGTCGCGTCGTTGCCGATGATCCGCGCGCACACCATGAGCGTCGCCTCGGGAACGACGGGGTTGACCTTGCCGGGCATGATCGACGAGCCGGGCTGGAGATCCGGGATGTGCAGCTCGCCGAGACCCGTGTTGGGGCCCGACCCCATCCAGCGCAGGTCGTTGTTGATCTTCGTGAGCGACACCGCGATGGTGCGCAGGGCTCCGGATGCCTCGACGAGCCCGTCGCGGTTGGCCTGCGCCTCGAAGTGGTCCTTCGCCTCGGTGATCGGCAGCTCGGTGTCGGCGACGATGAGCGCGATGACCTTTTGCGGGAAGCCGTTCGGCGTGTTGATGCCCGTGCCGACGGCGGTGCCGCCGAGCGGGACCTCGGCGACGCGGGGAAGGACGGCCTGGACGCGCTCGATGCCGAGGCGCAGCTGGCGGGCGTAGCCGCCGAACTCCTGGCCGAGGGTCACGGGGGTCGCATCCATGAGGTGCGTGCGGCCGGACTTGACGACGGTCTTCCACTCGTCGGCCTTCGCCTCGAGCGCGACCGCGAGGTGGTCGAGCGCGGGGATGAGGTCGTCGATGAGCTCCTGCGTCACGGCGATGTGCACCGACGTCGGGAAGACGTCGTTCGAGGACTGCGACGCGTTCACGTGGTCATTGGGGTGCACGGTCTGACCGAGGTCGCGCGTCGCGAGCGTCGCGAGCACCTCGTTCATGTTCATGTTCGAGGACGTGCCGCTGCCGGTCTGGTAGACGTCGATCGGGAACTGGTCGGCGTGCGCGCCCGAGATGACGAGGTCGGCGGCACGGGCGATCGCGTCGGCGATGGCGCCGTCGAGGGTCCCGAGCTCTTTGTTGGCGAGCGCAGCCGCCTTCTTGATGCGGGCGAGCGCCACGATCTGGGCCGGGTCGAGCGAGTCGCCCGAGATGGGGAAGTTCTCGACGGCACGCTGCGTCTGCGCTGCGTAGAGGGCGTCCTTGGGGACGCGCACCTCGCCCATCGTGTCGTGCTCTATGCGGTATTCGATGTCGGTCACGTCGTTGTTCCTCTTGTCGATGTGGCTGCGGAGTTCGGGGCGGTTCAGATGTCCGAGGTCGTCGCCGGTCCGATGATGATGTCGGGGATCGCGGTTCCCTCGGCGAGTCGGTAGTTGAGGGCCACGATGGCGAGGCGCTTGGCCGCGATCGCGCCCGAAATGAGGTCGGATGAGTTGAGCAGCTCGGCGACGGTGTCGCGCAGGTGCTCGCGGCCGACGTGCTCGAGCACGACCTCGGGGTCGACCGGCCCATGCTCGGCGCGCAGCACGCGGCGCGCCGCAGGCACGATCGGCGCGATCTGACGCCAGATGTTGGCAGGCAGCGCGGGTGCCTCCAGGCTCGTGCTGTCGACGGCGGCGCGCACGGCCCCGCAGGCATCGTGGCCGAGGATGACGATGAGCGGCACATCGAGCACGGCGACGGCGTATTCGAGGCTCCCGATGACCGACGCCGACATCACCTGGCCCGCGTTTCGGACGACGAACAGGTCGCCGAGCCCCTTGTCGAAGATGATCTCGGCCGCCAGGCGCGAGTCGGAGCATCCGAACACGGCGGCGCGGGGTGTCTGACCGGAGGCGAGCTCGTGGCGGCGCTCGACGTCCTGCCTGGGATGCTCGGGGGCGCCGGCGACGAATCGCGCGTTTCCACGCAGCATCTCGTCCCACACCTTCTGCGGGGTCGGCCGTTCGTTCATCGTGCCTCCTCGGCGATCGCGCGCACCTGGTCCGCGAGGGCGGTGGCCGCGGCCTCGGCGGTCTCCTCGTCGGTCGAGCCATACACCAGCACCGTGTCGGGGCCGGCCTGGGTACTGAGCGCGACCGACACGTTGCCGGCGCGTGACGGGTCGGAGATGTCGTACACCTGCCACTCGACGCCGTCGAGCGTCACCGTGCGCTCGACGGCGTCGCCGCTGAGCTCGCGCGTCGTCCATGCCGCGTCGGCGTCGAATCCCTGCGCGATGCGCAGGAATCCGGATGCCTCGTCGGGCACGTACACGATCGCCCACGCCCGGACGGAGTCGCCTTCGATGCGGGCGGAGTTCACGGTCCAGGTATCAGGGACATCGGGGATGAGCACTGCGCGACCCTCGGTCACGGCGACGCTCTCGGCGATCGCGCCCACGTCGATGGGCTCGCGCTCGGGCGGCATCCCGCGAGGCACGGCGAAGACGACCACGAGAACGACCGCGAGGGTCACGAGCAGCGCGGCGACCAGGTTGCGCGTGGTCTTGCTCGCGCGATACGCCTGCGAGAACGCCGCCTTGCGGTCTGCCGTCTCCTCCGGGGTCTCGGGGCGACCGAGCTCGGCGACGATGCGCGGGGGACGGGCCATCACGCTCTCGTGCCCTCCGAGGCGGGTCGCGCCTCCTCGAGGCGCCGCTTCGCACCGAGCAGCCAGTCCTCGCAGCGCTGCGCGAGGGCCTCGCCGCGCTCCCAGAGAGCGAGGGAGTGCTCGAGGGTCGGAGCACCCTGCTCGAGCTCGGCGACGACGCGCACGAGCTCGTCGCGAGCCTGCTCGAACGTCAGCGACGCGACGTCGGGGAGGGCTTCGCTCGACACGGTCATGCCTTCCATCCTAGATCGGCGGCACCTGCGAGCCGTCCGGGCGCGTGTGCGCCGCGGGCGCCGGTGCGGCATCCGTCCCGCTCACCTGCTCGTCCTGCGCGCCTTCGGGGATCTCGCCCTCGGATCGCGCCGCGAACGACCCGCGTGCGACCGTCACGACGACGGGGGCGCCCGGCGCGGCCTGCGCCGCATCGCGGACGATGACGCCGTCGGACAGGTGCGCGATCGCGTAGCCGCGGGCGAGCGTCGAGGCGGGTGAGAGCGCGCGCAGCGACGCCCGCAGCTCGGACGTGCGGCGGCCCTGCGACTCGAGGTCGCGCTCGACGATGTCGCGTCCGCGGGCGACAAGCAGCCAAAGCTGGTGCGCCCGCGACTCGAGCAGCGTCTCGGGCGAGCGCAGCACGGGACGCGAGCGCAGCTGCTCGAGCTGGGCGATGTCGTGCTGCAGCCGGTGAGACAGGCGCGTCGCGAGCCGGCCGCGCAGCTGCGCGACGAGCGCGCGCTGCTCGGCCACGTCGGGCACGACGCGCTTGGCGGCGTCGGTGGGCGTCGAGGCGCGCAGATCCGCGACGTCGTCGAGGATCGGATGGTCGTTCTCGTGGCCGATCGCGCTCACGACGGGAGTGGATGCCGCGGCCACGGCGCGGACGAGGCGCTCATCGCTGAACCCGAGCAGGGTCTGCGGATCGCCGCCGCCGCGGGCGATGACGATGACGTCCACGTCGGGGTCGGCGTCGAGGGCGGCCAGTGCCGCGATCGTCTCGGGCACGCAGCGGTCGCCCTGCACCGCGACGTGCCGCGTGCGGAAGCGCACCTGCGGCCAGCGCAGCTCGGCGTTGCGGTGCACGTCCTTCTCGGCATCCGATCGCTCACCCGTGATGAGGCCGATGACCTGCGGCAGGAAGGGCAGGCGCTTCTTGCGCGCCGGGTCGAACAGTCCCTCGGTGCGCAGCTGCGCGCGCAGACGCTCGAGGCGCTCGAGCTGATCGCCGAGGCCCACGTGGCGCACGGACGACACCGTGAAGCTGAACTCGCCGTTGCGGACGAAATAGTCGGCCTTGACGCACACGACGACGTGGTCGCCGACCTTGAGGTCGCCCGGCGTGCGCTGCAGCGTGCTCGACCACAGTCGGAACGAGATCAGGGCGTCGGAGTCGAGGTCCTTGAGCTTGCCGAAGACGTTGCCGCCACGCACGTTCCACGACGTGATCTCGCCCTCGACCCAGACGGCGCCCCACTTCTCGATGAACCCGCGGATCGTGGCGTTGAGACGCGACACCGAGGTCGGCGCCTGCTGCGTCGATTCGCGGGGGTGGACGGAGTCGGCGGGCGGCGGCTGCCCGGGCACCGCCTCGGGCTGGAACGTCGTCATGGAGTCCTTCCGTCGGGCGGACCGCCGGACCGCGCACGTGCCGCCCGTAGAATCGAGGAGTGAGCCCGGCGTCTGCAGTCCCCGCGATCCGCATGCCCATGCCCCGCGTCCCGCGGCGGCGTGAGCGACTCAAGGATATCCCCGTCCCCGGACACAAGCGGGTGCTCCTCGCTGCCCCGCGCGGCTACTGCGCGGGCGTCGATCGTGCAGTCATCGCCGTCGAGAAGGCTCTCGAGCGCTTCGGCGCGCCCGTCTACGTGCGCAAGCAGATCGTCCACAACATCCACGTCGTGACCGAGCTCGAGCAGAAGGGCGCGATCTTCGTCGAGGAGGTCGACGAGGTGCCGCCCGGCGCGCACGTCGTCTTCAGCGCGCACGGCGTCTCTCCCGCGGTCGTGAGCGAGGCATCCGATCGCGGACTGCAGGCCATCGACGCGACCTGCCCGCTCGTCACGAAGGTGCACCGCGAAGCGGTGCGCTTCGCCCGCGACGACTTCGAGATCCTGCTGATCGGCCACGAGGGTCATGAAGAGGTCGAGGGCACGGCGGGCGAGGCGCCCGATCACGTCACCATCGTGAACTCGCCCGACCACGCCGACACGGTCCTCGTGCGCGATCCGTCGAAGGTCGTATGGCTCTCGCAGACGACCCTGTCGGTCGACGAGACGATGGAGACGGTGCGCCGCCTGCGACTGCGCTTCCCCGAGCTGCAGGATCCGCCGTCGGACGACATCTGCTACGCGACGCAGAACCGCCAGGTCGCGATCAAGAAGGTCGCGAAGGATGCCGACCTCGTCATCGTCGTGGGCTCGGCCAACTCGTCCAACAGCGTGCGACTCGTCGAGGTCGCCCTAGAGCACGGCGCGAAGGCGGCCTACCGCGTGGACTACGCCGACGAGATGCGCCAGGAGTGGCTCGACGGCGTTGAGACGGTCGGTGTCACCAGCGGCGCCTCGGTGCCCGAAGTGCTCGTGCAGGAGGTGCTCGCGGAGCTCGCCGGCGCCGGATACGGCGATGTCGAGCAGGTGCGCACGGCCGAAGAGGACCTCTTGTTCTCGCTCCCCAAGGAGCTGCGACAGGATGCCGAGGGGCGGCGTGACGAGCGTGCACTGGGTGGACGGGGCAGGGTGTGAGCGACTCACCCGAGCAGCAGCCGCTGCCTCGTCCTCACGACGCCGATTCGTCGCGGCCCAGACCGCAATACGGCGAATACGCGACGCCCGAGGAGCAAGCGTCCCGCATCCGGCAGCCCGACGCGACGTGGGCGCTCCAGACGGGGCAGGCGCCCGAGACCGCGGACGCGCCGACGGTTCCCGGCGCGTGGCCCGTCGACACGTCACCCCCGCCCCCACTGCCCTCGACGCGGGGCGTCGACCGCGGGGTCACGCTCGCGCTCCTCGCGATCGGCGCGTTCAACTCGATCTTCACCGCCATCTCGTACTTCGACTTCGCGGCGCTCGCGAATCAGGCGATGCAGATCCTCGGCGTCCCGGGCGAGTTCACCAACCTCGAGTCGGCGCGCCTGTGGGGCCCGATCGCGGCGGTCGTGCTGCTCGCGGGCTTCGCCCTCACGGCGTTCCTCGCGTGGCGCAGCATGCGTGCGCGTCGGCTCTCGTGGTGGATCCCCGTCGTGGGTGCGATCGTCACGTACATCGTCGTGTACATCTGCATCGCGATCCCGCTGCTGGGCGACGCCGCCTTCATGGAGTACACCCGCACCTTCTCGTGAGCCTCGCGGGTCCATACTCGATCCAGCGGAAGCGCCGATGAACGCGCCGCGGTGAACCTTGCGGCCTCCGGATCCGTGCTTCCTGCGAGGAGGTGAGCGGTGCCCACGGAGGAGGAGCAGCTCGTCGCGCTCTACGACGCGCATGCGGCACCCATCTGGCGCTACGTCGTGCGCCTGACGGGCGATCGCGCGGGCGCCGACGACGTCGTGCAGGAGACGCTCCTGCGCGCGTGGCGCTCGCCCCGGATCCTCGAGCAGGGACCGTCCACGACGCGCGCCTGGATGTTCACGGTCGCCCGCCGCATCGTCATCGACGAGGCCCGCAGCGCGCGCCGCAAGCACGAGCGCACCGTCGACGAACTGCCCGAGCGCGCGACGGGTGACGACACCGACGCCCTGTTCGATGCGATCCTCATCGCCGAGGCGCTCGCCTCGCTCACCCCCGAGCACCGCACCGTGATCGTCAAGGCGTACTACCGCGGGCTCAGCATCGCTCAGACATCGACCGAGCTCGGTATTCCGGAGGGCACCGTGAAGTCGCGGCTCCACTACGGTCTGCGCGCCCTGCGGCTCGCGCTTCAGGAGAGAGGGGTGACGCGATGAATCCCGATCACCCGCGATTCGCCGAATGGGATGCCGCCTACGCGCTCGGCGCGCTGTCGCCGGCCGACCGCCGAGAGTTCGAGGAGCACGTCGCCGAGTGCCCCGAGTGCCGCCGCGCCGTCGCGGAGCTCGCGCCGACAGCGGGACTGCTCTCGCGGCTGTCCGTCGAGGATGCCGAACGGATCGACGCGGGTCAGGTGGGCCCGCTTCCCGGCGCCGACGAGCGTCCCGCTGAGATCCTCACCCTCGCCCGGCAGCGAGCCCGGCGGCGTCGGCGCACGCGGATCGTCGCGATCGCCCTGGCGGCCGTCTTCGTCGTCGTGGCGGCGATCGCGGTGCCCTTCACGATCCTGTCGCCGCGAGCGGGCGAGACGTTCGCCCTCGAGCGCGTCGTCGACATCCCGCTCGAGGCGAGCGTGCGGCTCACGTCGGTGGACTGGGGCACGCGGATCGAACTGGACTGCGCGTATCCCGAGATTCCGGATGCCTCTCCCGGCACGAGCTGGACCTACGCGCTGGCGGTCGTGGACTCCGAGGGCGTGGCGTCCACGGTGTCGACGTGGCGTGCCGAGTCCGGCTCGAGGGCGCGCCTCTCGGCGGGGACCGCGCTCGACGTGGGTGAGATCCGCAGCGTCGAGATCCGCGCCATGAGCGGCGCCGTGCTCATGAGCTACGACCTCGAGAAGTGACCTCGGACGAGCGCATCTAGGATGACGGTGTGCCCCGACTTCTCGCCGTCTGCGTCGTGCACGCGCTGCGACCGGATGCCGGGAACGGCGTGACCGCGATCGACAAGCGCCCCTCCTCGGCGCCCGTGCGGGTGCGGGCCCTCGGCGCCCACGGCGACGTGCAGGTCGATCGCAAGCATCACGGCGGTCTCGACAAGGCGCTCTACGCCTACGCGCAGGAGGATGCCGACTTCTGGGCGCAGGAGCTCGGCCGCGACATCCCGCCGGGGTTCTTCGGTGAGAACCTGCGCACCGAGGGCATCGACGTCAACGCCGCCCGGATCGGCGAGCGGTGGCGCATCGGACCGCGCGTCGAGGTCGAGGTCACGATGCCGCGCACGCCGTGCCAGACGTTCGCGCGCCGCATGGGCGGACATCAGCGCGGCTGGGTGAAGCGGTTCTCGGACGAGCGCCGCCTCGGCCCGTACCTGCGCGTCGTGAAGACGGGCAACGTGCAGGCGGGGGACGAGATCGTCGTGATCTCGGTGCCCGACGGGGCGCCCGGACTGCTCGACGGCTACCGGGAGCCGTGAGACGACGGATGCCCCGGCCCGAGGGCCGAGGCATCCGGTCGGACTGGCTTACGTCAGCTCTGCGACTTGCCGTGCGAGCCGAGCTGCTTCGTCGCCTCGACGACGCGGGCGGCCATCGCCGACTCGGCGACCTTGCCCCAGGCGCGCGGGTCGTAGGCCTTCTTGTTGCCGACCTCGCCGTCGACCTTCAGGACGCCGTCGTAGTTCGAGAACATGAAGCCCGCGACGGAGCGGGTGAAGGCGTACTGCGTGTCGGTGTCGATGTTCATCTTGACGACGCCGTTCGCGACCGCGAGGGCGATCTCCTCGTCGGTCGAGCCGCTGCCGCCGTGGAAGACGAGGTCGAGGGGCTTGGCGCCCGTGCCGAACTTCTCGGCGATGCCCGCCTGGATCTCGCCGAGCAGCTCGGGACGGAGCTTGACGTTGCCGGGCTTGTACACGCCGTGCACGTTGCCGAACGTGAGGGCCGCGATGTAGCGGCCCTGCTCGCCGAGGCCGAGCGCCTCGACGAACTTCGAGACGTCGGCGGTCGTCGTGTAGAGAGCGTCGTTCGAGCCCTCGTGCTGCACGCCGTCCTCTTCGCCGCCGACGACGCCGATCTCGACCTCGAGGATCGCGTTGATCGCCTTGAGGCGGGGGAGAAGCTGCTGCGCGACCTCGACGTTCTCATCGAGCGGCACGGCCGAGCCGTCCCACATGTGCGACTGGAAGATCGGCTGACCGCCGTCGGCGACGACCGCCTCGGACGCCGCGATGAGCGGCAGCACGAAGTCCGCGAGGGCGGGCTTCGGGCAGTGGTCGGTGTGCAGGGCGACCGTGATCGGGTAGCTCTTGGCGACCTCGTGGACGTACGCCGCGAAGGCGAGCGCGCCCGTCGAGCGAGCCTTGACGGTGTGGCCGGCGAAATAGTCGGCGCCGCCCGTCGTGACCTGCAGGATGCCGTCGGACCCTGCTTCGGTGAGACCCTGCAGCACGGCGTTGACGGACTGCGAGCTCGCGGCGTTGATCGCGGGGTAGGCGAATCCGCCTGCCTTCGCGCGGTCCAGCATCTCGGCGTACTGCTCTGGGGTGGCGACGGGCATGTCTGCTCCTTGCTCGGTGGATTCCCCTTCACTTTAGCGAAGGGGAGTCGCGCGACGGGATGCCGCATCCCGGCCATAACCGCCGCCGGGGCCACTCCTTCACTGGGTGAAAGAATCGTGAATCCTTCACGTCGTGGCGGCTGAAAACTCCCGATCCGGCGACGCCTCGCGGCTAGGCTGACGCCATGGTGAGCCTGACTGAGGACATGAGCCCTTTGCACCCCGACCGCAACCTCGCTCTCGAGCTGGTGCGAGCGACCGAGGCGGCGGCGATCCGCGCGGTGCCGTTCATCGGCCGCGGCCAGAAGGAGCTCGCCGACGGCGCGGCGGTCGACGCGATGCGCGCCTTCCTCACGACGGTCAACTTCGACGGCGTCATCGTCATCGGCGAGGGCGAGAAGGATGACGCGCCCATGCTCTTCAACGGCGAGGCCGTCGGCAACGGGCGTGGACCCCAGTGCGATATCGCCGTGGACCCCATCGACGGCACGACCCTGACGGCCGAGGGCCGCAACAACGCGCTCTCGGTGATCGCGGTGTCGGACCGCGGCACGATGCTCGACGCGTCTTCGGTGTTCTACATGGACAAGCTCGTGACGGGCCCCGCCGGTGTCGGCGTCGTCGACATCGAACTGCCGATCGGCGAGAACATCCGCCGCCTCGCGAAGGCGCTCGGCAAGCCGGTCGACGAGCTCGTCGTCTCGGTGCTCAACCGCCCGCGCCACGCGCAGCTCATCCAGGACATCCGCGACGCCGGGGCGGGGACCCGCCTCATGTCGGACGGCGACGTCGCCGGCGGCATCAACGCGGCGCGCCACAACGCGCGCACCGACATGTGCGTCGGCGTCGGCGGCAGCCCCGAGGGCATCGTGACGGCGTGCGCCATCAAGGCGCTCGGTGGACACATCCAGGGCCGTCTCTGGCCCCGCGACGACGACGAGAAGCAGAAGGGCATCGACGCGGGCCTCAAGCTCGACGGCCACGTGTACGACGCCGACGGGCTCGTGACGGGCAAGAACACCCTCTTCGTCGCGACGGGGGTCACCAACGGCGAGCTCGTCGCCGGGGTGCGCCGCGTGGGCGACTTCGTCTACACCGAGAGCGTCGTCCTGCGCGGCGCCTCCGGCACGCTGCGACGCATCTCGTCGGAGCACCTCACGTCGAAGTGGCTCTGACGCGCTGAGCGGCGTCTGCTCTCGATCCCGGGACGCCGCGGACCGCTGACGCGCTGGCGACCTCCCGGACCTCGCGCGGCCCGTCTGGCACAATGGTCACGGCGTCGATCGCGGCGCCGGTGATGTCGCGAGAGGGATGCCGATGGCCGCGCAGAGCACGGGTCCGCAGACCGGGGCACAGGCCGTGATCAAGAATGCGACCGATCCCGCGCGCCGGCCGGACGTCTTCTTCCGCGTCCGACGCGACGAGGGTCACCAGGTGTCTGCGTGGTGGATGATCGGGGCGTTCGTCCTCGTCTCGGCGGGCGTCATCGCCCTCATGAGCCTCGTCCCCGGCGGCGCCTGAGCGCTCGCGGGTTCGGCCGCGTCACGCGGTCGCGAGGGATCATTCCGTCGCGATGCGCCCGCGCAGCTCGCCCAGATCCGCCGTCGTCGCGCCATCCGCGTCGACGAACTCGAGCATCTCGGGCGCCGTGAGGCGACGCGGTGCCCGTTCGATCGCGGGCGGCGCCGCGAGGGCGTCGAGCTTCGTCTCATCGATGCCGGGGAACCGCCGCGCCGTGACGAGCACGCGGGACTCGAGCGAGCCCGCGAACTTGTTGTAGCTGTCGACGGTGCGCTCGATCGCACGCCGCAGGTCATCGGCGTGGCCCGCGAGCGATCCGAGCCGCTCGTAGAGCTGATTGCCGAGCTCGAACAGGACGCGGGCCTCTTGAGTGACGTCCTGCTGCGTCCATGTGTAGGCGACGGTCTTGAGCACCGCCCACAGGTTGACGGGGGAGGCGAGCGCGACGCGCTTGCCGAACGCGTAGTCCAGCAGCGACGGATCCTCTTCGAGAGCGGCCGCGAGCAGCGACTCGCTCGGCACGAAGCACACGACGAACTCGGGACTCGAGGCGAGGCCCGCCCAGTACGTCTT
The DNA here is from genome assembly GCF_022761035.1 of Microbacterium sp. SS28. GTDB lineage: Bacteria > Actinomycetota > Actinomycetes > Actinomycetales > Microbacteriaceae > Microbacterium. The sequence goes on along the minus strand of NZ_JAKWJP010000001.1, from coordinate 15,229 downwards.
CTTCGCGAGCGCGTCGATGTGCGCGCGGACGGCCTTCACGTGCTTCTCGAGGAGCGCCTTGCGTCGCGCACCCTCGGCGCCCTGTGCAGTGAAAGGGATGCTGCTCGCCTCGAGATAGGCGTCGAGGGGCACCTTCGCGTCGACGGCGAGCGCCTTGTCGCCGGGGAGCCGGATGACCATGTCGGGGCGGCCGGCACCGGCATCCGTCCGGATCGAGGTCTGCGTCTCGAAATCGACGTACCGCGTGAGGCCCGCCGCCTCGACGACCCGTCGGAGCTGCGTCTCGCCCCACACGCCGCGCGTGCTGCCGGACCGCAGCGCGCTCGCGAGCGACTCGGTCGTCGTGCGCAGCGCCTCGTCGGCCTCGCGCGAGTGGCGCAGCTGCTCGGCGAGCGAGCCGAATTGCTCCTGACGATCGCGCTCGAGAGTGTCGACCTTCAGCTGCATGGCCTGCAGCGACTCGCTCACGGGCGCGAGGGCGCGCAGGACCGCCTGCTCACGGCGTTCGCGCTCTTCGCGGGCTGCCTGATCGTGGCGAGTCTGGGCAGCGAGCTCACGGTAGAGCACCTGCTGATGGTCGAGCTGCGCCTGCACGCCCGCGCGGGCGGCTTCGGACGCGGCGAGCCGGGAGCGCAGGTCGACGCGCTCCTCGGTGGTCCGGGTCGTGCCGCGAGCGAGACCCGCGAACCACCCTGCGAGCACACCGGCGGCGAGGGCGACGATCACCAGGATCGAGACGAGCAGTGCATCCATGTCCCGAGCATCGCGCGAGGTTCCGACATCCGTCGGTCTCCCTCGCGGCGAGCCTCCGAGAGGCCGGCTCAGGCGAAGGCGCCGACGCCCTCGAGATCGAGGAGCGCGGGCTGCTCGATCCCGGGGATCTGCGCGATGCGCGCCCCCGCGGCCTTCGCGAGCGATGCCATGTCGTACGCGCCGACGCGCTGCGCCGCGTCGATGATGATGTGGGCGCACGCGAGGGCGTCCGCGGCGGCGTCGTGATGGGCGAAGTCCATGAATCCCGCGACCGCGGCGACCGACGGCAGTCGGTACGAGTCGAGGTCGTACACGCGCCGTGCGACCTGCAGGCTGCACAGGTAGCGGTACGGCGGGCACACGTCGTCGGTGGCCTCGCAGGCGCGCCGCAGGACGCTCACGTCGAAGCCGGCGTTGTGCGCGACGAGGACGTCGTCCCCGATGAATGCGGTGAGCTCGTCGAGCTGCGCGGTCCAGGTCTTCGCGTCGGCGACGTCCTCTTCGCGGATGCCGTGGATGCGCGTGTTGACGTCGAAGAACCGGTCGTGCCCGGGCGGGGGCTGGATGAGCCATCCCGTCGCCGCGACGACGCGCCCGTCGCGCACGCGGGCGAGCCCGACGGCGCAGGCGGAGGCACTGCTGGAGTTCGCCGTCTCGAAGTCGATCGCGGTGAAGTCCAGTGGCACGCTCCCACCCTGACCCGGGGTCCCGCGCGCAGCGCAGAGGCGCGCCGGGGTCGCGCACGTCCGGCGCCGGCCCGCAGCACCCACGACACCTCCCGCACGCATCGCGCCGGGTGCCGCGCCGAGAGCCCCGCCGTAGGCTCGGAGCATGGCCAGTCGCGAGGAGATGTCCACGTCGTTCGGCTCCGCCGCCGGCGCCTACGAGTCGGGACGGCCCGACTACCCGCTCGAGGCGGTCGAATGGATGCTGCAGCCCGTCCGGCGCGAAGACCATCCGCTTCGGGTCGCCGACGTCGGCGCGGGTACGGGCAAGCTGACCCGCGTCCTGGTCGAGGCCGGCGCGGAGGCCGTCGCGATCGATCCCGACCCCGCGATGCTCGCAGAGCTGCGCACGCAGGTTCACGGCATCCCGACCTTCATCGGAACGGCAGAGCGGATGCCGCTCCCCGACGCGAGCGTCGATGCGGTCGTCCTGGGTCAGGCGTGGCACTGGGTCGACGCGGCAGTCGGCTCGGAGGAGGCCGCGCGCGTGCTGCGAGCCGGTGGCGTGCTCGGCCTCATCTGGAACGTGCGCGACGAGACGGTGGAGTGGGTGCGGCGGCTGACCGAGATCATGCACGGGTCGGCGGCCGAAGCCCTCATCGCCGAGGGCGGCCCTGCGCCGCATCCGCCCTTCGCGGCCTTCGAGCGGCGCAGCTGGGGGTGGACGCGGACGCTCACGAAGGCGGCGTTCCTCGACATGATGGCGTCGCGCAGCTACGTCATCACGGCGGAGGAGCACCGACGCGAGCGGATCCTGCGCGAGGTCGCCGAGCTCTACGACGAGATCGGCGGCGGGGGAGTGCTCGAGCTGCCCTACCGCACGGAGGCGTTCCGCGGCATCCGCCCCTGACGTCCTGTCGCCCTGCGATCCGCGGCTAAGCGCGGACGGCTCCCACGACATGCCAGGGTCCGCTGCGCCGGCGGTAGCGCGGCTCCAAGCCGTGGCGGCGGAGCACGGCGACCATCGCGTCCGAGGAGTGGGCGAACGAGCGATAGGGGTTGCCGGTCAGCGAGTAGACGGCGTTGAGCGCGCGCGCCGAGAGTCTCGTCAGCGGACCGTCGGGCGGGTGGCTGAACACGACCGCGCGTCTGCCTCGACCGGCGGCCGCGCTCAGCAGGCGATCGAAGTCGGGATAGCAGCACACGACGCGGTGCAGGACGACGATGTCAGCCGGCTCGACGGCGTCGGGCGTGCGCGCGAGGTCCACGCCGAGGACTCTCGTGACTCGGGCGCGCAGGCCCGATTCGTCGAGGAGGCGCAGCGCCTCGGGCTCGTACGCGGAGGACAGCTCGACGTTGGTGGAGCGCACGGCACCCTGCCGGAGAGCCTCGAGCTGGATGTCGCCGATGCCGCCGCCGATCTCGAGGAGGGAGGCGCCCTCGAGGCCGACCGTCTCGGCGAACTCGAGGATCAGCCGGGCGCTCGCGGTGAGGCCGTCGCGTCGGTACTGCCGCGCGAGACGGCGGGCGAGCCGGGCATCGAACTCGCGATCGAATCCTTCCGGTTCGTGCGGCGCACAGCACTCGTCCACGGGATCAGTATCGCCTCGGCTGCGGGAGGCGGCAACGGCCGCAGCGATGGACGGGGGACGCGGCATCCGGTCTCTTGTCGCCGAGGCGCCGCGGGTCTAGCGTCAGCACTGCGTACCCGACGCAGGCGATCCCCGTGTCGGTCGCGCCACGACGACGACGCCGTGGCAGGAGCACGGAGCGGTGCTGCGCGATCGCGCGATGCCTCTCCGGCTGAAGATCGGAGCATCACCCATGCGAATCCTCAAGAGGCTCGCGCTGCCGCTCGGCGCGCTGGCCGTCGCGGGACTGTGCCTGGCGGGAACCCCCGCCGTGGCGGCCACGACCGCAGCACCCGCCGCCGTCGCCGGCAGCGCGCAGACCTACCTCGTCCTCTACAAGGGAAACAGCGTCACGCCGGCGTCGCTCGGCGCCGTGACGGCGCTCGGCGGCAAGGTCGTCAACACCTTCCCCGAGATCGGCGTCGCCGTCGTGACGTCCGATCGCACCGACTTCGCCGCGGCGCTCCGCACCCGAGACAAAGGCGTCTCGGGCGCGGCAGCGACGGCACGCCTCGGCGTCCAGCTCCATGACGACGAGGCTGCCGCAGCCGCCGATCCGGCGGTCGCGGCGCTCGGCGCCGACCTCACGGGCCTGCAGTGGGACATGGATCAGATCAAGGCCCCGGACGCGCACGCCATCAACCCCGGCAGCCCGTCGGTCGTCGTAGGCGACATCGACACGGGTCTCGACTGGTCGCACCCGAACCTCGCGCCGAACGTCGACTGGGACCGCAGCGTCTCGTGCGTCGACGGCGTGCCGAACCAGGATCCCGCCGCATGGATGGACGACAACGGCCACGGCACGCACACCGCCGGAACGATCGCCGCAGCCGACACCGGCTCGGGCATCGTCGGCGTCGCGCCCGGCGTCAAGGTCGCCGGCATCAAGGCGGGCAACGCTGACGGGTTCTTCTTCCCCGAGGCCGTCGTCTGCTCGTTCATGTGGGCGGGCGCGCACGGCATCCAGGTGACGAACAACAGCTACTTCGCCGACCCGTGGCTCTACAACTGCAAGAACGATCCCGAGCAGCGGGCCATCTGGGAGGCCGAGCGCCGGGCGATCTCGTGGGCGCAGAAGCAGGGCGTGCTTGTGGTGGCGGCCGAGGGCAACGAGTCCGACGACCTCGCCCACCCCACGCAGGACGTCACGAGCCCGGATGACTCCACCCCGGTGACCCGAGAGATCTCCAACGCATGCGCCGTCGTGCCGGTCGAGGTGCCGGGAGTCATCGGCGTCAGCGCGAACGGCAGCCTCGGATTCAAGTCGTACTACTCCAGCTACGGAGTGGGAGCGGTCGACGTCGTGGCGCCCGGCGGCGACCGCCGATTCCAGATTCCCGCGGCGACGGGGAACGGCCGTGTCCTGTCGACCTGGCCGGCTGCGCTGACCGACGAGACCTGCGCCGTGCCGCTGGCCGGCGAGCCCGGCTACTGCTGGGCGCAGGGCACGTCGATGGCCTCGCCGCACGCGGCGGGCGTCGCGGCGCTCATCGTGAGCACGGGTGTCACGAGCCCGCAGAAGATCGCGGCGATGCTGCAGCAGCAGGCCGACCCGATCGCGTGCCCGACCGACATGTCTGTGTACGCGAACTTCCCGTCGGTGAGCAACGGCGCCCCGCAGGTGTGCCAGGGCGGCATGGGATCGAACGGATTCAACGGACGCGGGCAGGTGAACGCGCTCACCGCCGTCGGCGGATGACGCGGCTCGCGTGACCGGTCGGCCCCGGGGCGCTCGCCTCGGGGCCGACCGGTCTGCCCCGGCAGTGCCGGGCCTCGCGCGCACCGCAGACGCCGGTCGACCGCTCGCGGCACGCGCAGGCGCGGGAGCGGCATCCCGCCCCACGTAGACTGGATGCCCGTGGCTCTCACCATCGGAATCGTCGGGCTGCCGAATGTCGGCAAGTCCACCCTCTTCAACGCCCTGACCAAGAACCAGGTGCTCGCCGCGAACTACCCGTTCGCGACCATCGAGCCCAACATCGGGGTCGTCAACCTCCCCGACCCGCGCCTCGAGAAGCTCGCCGAGGTGTTCCACAGCGAGCGGATCCTGCCCGCCGCCGTGTCGTTCGTCGACATCGCGGGCATCGTCCGCGGTGCGTCGGAGGGCGAGGGGCTCGGCAACAAGTTCCTCGCGAACATCCGCGAGGCCGACGCCATCGCGCAGGTCGTGCGCGGCTTCGCCGACGACGACGTCGTGCACGTCGAGGGCGCGGTCAACCCGCAGAACGACATGGAGACGATCAACGCCGAGCTGCAGCTCGCCGACCTCGAGACGCTCGAGAAGGCGATCGTGCGGTACGAGAAGGAGGTCAAGGGCCGCAAGCTCGACCCCTCCGTGCTCGCGGCGGCCGTCGAAGCCAAGGACGCCCTCGAGCGCGGTGTGCTGCTGTCGGCGTCGGGCATCGATCTCGCTCCCATCAAAGAGCTGGGCCTGCTCACCGCGAAGCCCTTCATCTTCGTCTTCAACGTGGACGAGGCGGTGCTGACGGATGCCGCGCGCAAGGCTGCGCTCGAGGCGCTCGTCGCGCCCGCCCAGGCCGTGTTCCTCGACGCGAAGATCGAGTCCGAGCTCATCGACCTCGACCCCGCCGACGCCGCCGAGCTGCTCGCGTCGACGGGTCAGGAGGAGTCGGGACTCGACCAGCTCGCCCGCATCGGCTTCGACACGCTGGGCCTGCAGACATACCTCACGGCGGGTCCCAAGGAAGCGCGCGCCTGGACGATCGGCAAGGGCTGGAAGGCGCCTCAGGCGGCCGGTGTCATCCACACCGACTTCGAGAAGGGCTTCATCAAGGCCGAGGTCATCTCGTTCGACGACCTGATCGAGACCGGATCGGTCGTCGAGGCGCGCTCGAAGGGCAAGGCGCGCCTCGAAGGCAAGGACTATGTCATGCAGGACGGCGACGTCGTGGAGTTCCGCTTCAACGTCTGACCCGCTCGGCGATGCGAGGATTGACGGATGACCGCAACCCTCGTCGCCCAGGATCTCGCAGGCGGCTACGGCCATCGCACGCTCTTCGACTCGCTCGACGTGACAGTCGCGCCGGGCGACGTCATCGGCGTCGTCGGGGCGAACGGCGCGGGCAAATCGACGCTCCTGCGGCTGCTCGCGGGGATCGACGAACCTCAGGCCGGCTCCGTCTCGCTCGCTCCGGCTGACGCCTTCGTCGGCTGGCTCCCGCAGGAGCAGGAGCGTCTCGCCGGCGAGACGGTCGCCGAGTACATCGCGCGTCGCACGGGCTGCGCACAGGCGACGAGAGACATGGATGCCGCGGCGGCGGCCCTCGGCGACCCGACCCCCTCCGCCGACGCTGAAGACCCGGCCGACGTCTACTCGGCGGCGCTCGACCACTGGCTCGCGAGCGGCGCGGCCGATCTCGACGATCGGCTCCCCGTCGTGCTGGCCGAGCTCGGCCTCGACCTCGGCGGAGCGCCCGAGCAGGCGCTCATGACCTCGCTCTCCGGCGGGCAGGCCGCCCGCGTCGGCCTCGCCGCGCTCCTCCTCTCGCGCTTCGACATCGTGCTGCTGGACGAGCCGACCAACGACCTCGACCTTGACGGACTCGAGCGGCTCGAGGCGTTCGTGCGCGGCATCCGTGGGGGTGTCGTCCTGGTCAGTCATGACCGCGAGTTCCTCGCGCGCTGTGTCACCCGGGTCCTCGAACTGGATCTGGCGCAGGGCTCGAACCGCGTGTTCGGCGGCGGATACGACTCGTATCTCGAGGAGCGCGCGACGCTGCGCCGGCACGCGCGCGAGAAGTACGACGAGTTCGCCGAGAAGAAGGCCGACCTCGTCGCACGGGCGCGGACGCAGCGCGAATGGTCGAGCCAGGGCGTGCGGAACGCGATGAAGAAGTCGCCCGACAACGACAAGATCCGCCGCAAGGCGTCGACCGAGTCGAGCGAGAAGCAGGCGCAGAAGGTGCGCCAGATGGAGAGCCGGATCGCCCGCCTCGAAGAGGTCGACGAGCCCCGCAAGGAGTGGCAGCTCGAGTTCACGATCGGTGCGGCGCCGCGGTCGAGCACTGTCGTCTCGACGCTGAGCTCGGCGGTCTTCCGGCAGGGCTCGTTCGCCCTGGGCCCCGTGTCGCTGCAGGTCAACGCGGGGGAGCGGATCGGCATCACGGGTCCGAACGGCGCCGGCAAGTCGACTCTGCTGCGCGCGCTGCTCGGCCGGCAGGAGCCCGACGACGGCACGGCGAGCCTCGGCGCGAACGTGCAGGTCGGCGAGATCGACCAGAAGCGCTCGATGCTTACCGGCTCGGAGCCGCTCGCCGCCGCGTTCGAGGCCCTCGTGCCCGAGATGACGACCGGCGACGTGCGCACGCTGCTCGCCAAGTTCGGGCTCAAGGCCGATCACGTCGGTCGCCCCGTCGACGAGCTCTCGCCGGGTGAGCGCACGCGTGCCGAGCTCGCGCTGCTGCAGGCGCGCGGCGTCAACGTGCTCGTACTGGACGAGCCGACGAACCATCTCGACCTGCCCGCGATCGAGCAGCTCGAGCAGGCGCTCGAGTCCTACGACGGCACGCTGCTGCTCGTGACGCACGACCGGCGCATGCTCGAGACCGTCGAAACCGACCGGCAGTGGCGGGTCGAGGCGGGACGCGTCACCGAGCAGTAGGCGACGGATGCCGCGGCCGGGCGCGCAGCGGGCGTCCCATCAGGCGACGAGCCGCGCGCGATCGCGCCGCTAGCGTCCCTGACGCTTCTTGTACGGCTTGGGCTGCCCCTTCACGATGGGCGCCCGTCCTTTCCCCTTCGAGGCCTTCGCCTTGCCGCCCGCCTTGACGACGGGCTTGGCTGCGGGGGCGGGTGCGGCGGCGATCTGCAGCTTCGCCTCCTCGAGGAGCAGCTTTCCCGCAGGGGTGAGCCGCCACCCCGCGCCATCGCGCGTGAACAGCGGGTGGCCGACCTCCTCCTCGAGCTTCTCGATCGAGGTGTAGAGGGATGCGAGGGGGATGCCGAGAGCATCTGCCGCACGCGGGAAGTGCTCGTCGTGGTCGACCACGGCGACGAACCGCTGCAGATGGGTGATGTTCACGGTGGCCCTTCCTCGACCGCACGAACCGCGGACGGTTCTCAGGATAGGTGCTCGCATCGTGGGCGAGCCGACAGACGCCGAGGCGCCGCGTCGCCCGCCCGGTCTGCGTGAGGCTCAGTCCCGCGTCCGCCGCCGCGCCCGCACTCCGGCGCGCCCGACTCGCCGACGTCCGCGCGGCGCGACGGAGACGGGGCCCGTCAGCACCCCGCCGGGGAGCATGATCGGCTGCGTCACGATCGCGTCCACGACCATCGAGCCGTCCGTCGGGCCCATGACGGGGATCGGGGTCGTCGGGGTCATGACCATCGGCGTGATGGGGGTCTTCGCCAGCTGGCGGTGGGCGTGCAGGTAGGCGGGCACGAGCACGACGACGGCGCCGAGCCATGCGAGCGGATTGCTCGCGGCGACGCCGATGAAGCCGAAGATGCTGCCGAGCACGATCGCGGCGCCGACGCGCATGACCAGCTCGATCACGCCCGTCACGGTGGGGATGAGCGTGTGTCCGAGACCCTGCAGCGCCCCGCGGAGGACGAAGAGGATCCCGAGGATCCAGTAGCTCGCGCCGTTGATCACGAGCATCTGGGCCGCGAGGTCGACGACCTCGCCCGAGCCGTCCCCGATGAAGAGCCGCACGAGCGACGCACCGAAGGCGATGAGCAGGATGCCCAGCACGACGGCCGAGCCGACGGCGATCCACGTCGCCTGGCTCACTCCGCGCATGATGCGGTCGGGGCGTCCGCCGCCGTGGTTCTGCGCGACGTACATCGAGACGGCGAGGCCGAGCGACTGCAGGAGGGCGACCGCGAGGCCGTCGACGCGGGATGCCGCGGTGTAGGCCGCGACCGCCTCGGCGCCGAGCTCGTTGAGGGCCACCTGCACGACGAGCGTGCCGATCGCGATGATGGAGGCCTGGAAGCCCATCGGCAGGCCGAGGCGCAGGTGGGCGGAGAGCTCGCCGCGGCCGACGCGCCAGTCGTCGCGCTGCACGTGGAGGACCGGCATCCGTCGCCTGACGAACTCGAGGCACAGCAGCACCGACAGGGCCTGCGAGACGACCGTCGCGAGTGCCGCACCGCCGACGCCCCAGCCGAGCGGGCCGACCATCACGATCACGAGCGCGACATTGAGCACGCACGCGAGAGCGAGGAACACGAGCGGCGTGCGTGAATCGCCGATCGCGCGGATGATCGCCGAGAGGTAGTTGAAGAACATCAGGGCACCCGCGCCCAGGAAGCTCACCTGCGCGAAGACGACGGCGTCGTCCATGAGCTCGGGAGGTGTCTGCAGCAGCTCGAGCAGGGGCTTGCTCAGCAGCGGCGCGCACACCGTCAGCAGCACGGTGCACGCGGCCGTGAGCAGCGTGCCCGCCGCGACCGACCGGCGGACGGCGCGGAAGTCCCCTGCGCCGAAGGCCTGCGCCGTCGGGATCGCGAAGCCCGAGGTCAGACCCCACGCGAACCCCAGCAGCAGGAAGAGCATGCTGCCCGTCGCGCCGACGGCGGCGAGCGCGTCGACGCCGAGCCGGCGTCCGACGACCACCGCGTCGACGAAGTGGTACAGCTGCTGGACGACGTTGCCGATGAGCAGGGGCACGGAGAACAGGACGATGACACGCCAGGGGCGGCCCGTCGTGAGGGGGGTGGTCATGGGGGAGCTCTCGAAGGGAGAAGTCGGTCGAGGGGAGGGCGCGGGGATCCCGGCGGTCCAGTGTATCGAATCGATTCGGCCGACTCGAGGGCGAATTCCCAGGCGCGGCGGGTCGCCGCGACACCGGACGGGGGAGATCTGAGACCGGATGCCGCGGCGACCCGCGTCTCAATTGCGCGTGTAGTCGAGCATCCAGCTGTAGATGTCGTCGCCCGCGCTGCCGCTGTAGGCCTGGTCCCAGCCGTCGTGCATGAGGCCGGGGTAGATCGAGAGCTTCGCCCGGTCGGACGAGACCCCGGGGCATCCGCTCAGCGCCGTGATCGGGTCGATGCTGCCCGCCGGGTTCACGACGTCGTCGAGTTCGCCGTGGATCGCCCAGATGGGCACGGCGCTCAGCGCGCAGCCGCTCGTCGCCCACGCGGGGCGGCCTTCGCCGGCGATCGGGACCGCCGCCGCGACGCGTTCGTCGCCGTGCTGCGAGAGGTACTCCCACACGCCGAACGCGCCGCACGACAGCCCTGTGACGTACACGCGGTCGGGATCGACGTCATAGGCGGTGACGGCGTAGTCGAGGAAGGCGTCGAGTTCGCCGGGCGTCGTGCACGGGGACTCCGGCGGGCTCCCGGCGTCGTGCTGGATCTGCATCACGCAGGAGCCGGGCCACGGCACATCGCTGCAGTCGCCGGGCAGTCCGGGCGGCTGCTCGATGTGCTGCGTCGAGAGCACGACGAACGGGCGGTCGAGCGGCCAGCCTCCGACATCGATGAAGCGCGGGATTCCGGTGAAGAGGAGGAGGTCGAGCCCCGCCGCCGAGCCGTCCCCGTTCTCGCCGTAGCCATTCGTCACGACGAGGAGCGGGCTGCCCGAGGCAGCCTCGCCGTAAGACGGCGGAAGGTACTCGTAGTAGCCCATGCCGGCGCCCGTCGTGCCGAGAGGCCGTGCGGTCTGGTGCTCGGCCGAGGTGTTCCCGGTGATCGGCGCGACGATCTTGCACAGGTCGGTCTCGAAGCCGGGGTGCGGTCCGTTCAGGGTCGCGCCGAGGAACTCGAACGCGCCGGTCTGGATGTCGGTGATGAAGTGGAATCGCAGATTGCCGCGGTCGCGGGCCAGGACGACGCCGTCGGCGGTGACGACCTGAGGCTGCCCGGACTGCTGGAAGATGACCTCATAGGCAGATCCGCCGAGCGAGACGCTCTTCAGATCCTTGCTGCTCGCCTTCGCCGACACGGTGAACGAGCGGCCCGCCGCATTCGTCCACGTCTCGGCGAACTGGAAGTTCTCGTGCACGAGCGTCCGGTCGCCGCCGTGCGGATCCTGCCGCTCGCGGAACCTGCTCGTGAACTGACCGTGGACCTGCATCGGATATCCGCAGAACCAGGACTCGTAGGCGTACTCCTCGGTCGTTGTCTGAGGCCCGGCAGCGACGGCCGGCGAGCTCGCGAGGCCCGCGAGAGCGAGCACCGCCAGGACTGTCGTGCCGGCCGCAAGCAGTCGCGTGCGAGAAGAGGTAGGCCGAATCGAAGCGCGCATTATGGATCCATCACCTTCTGCGATGTGAGCCGTTCGGCCGATGTCCGAGCATCAGCGACACTGACTGCGCGGCCTTCCCAAGTTTCAGCGCTGCTCGCACGAGCAACCCCAGGCGCAGTTTCCTCCTGCGCGCGGCGCGCGTCAACGGCGTGCCTTGACGGGCATGGACCCCGCTCACGGGTGCGCGAGACCCGCCAGCTCGGCGAGCCGCGCACGGCCGGCGCCGATGTGCTCCTTGAGCCGCGCCGTCGCGCCGAGGACGGCAGGATCCTCGGCGCGCTCGGGCGGGATGCGGACGGGGTTGAGGGTCGTCGTGTTCGACCACGCACGCAGGTCGGACTCTCCCGACATCGCGAGCGACGCGTCGCCGCCGATCGTCTGCATCGCGGCCCAGTCCGTGGGCGTGTTCGAGTACGGCGACGGCCGGCAGACGCGGTTCTTCTCGACGTCGGCATCGCGCGTGCCCTCGACCCAGCCCGTGAGCGCCGCCCCGAAGCAGGGGAAGCCCACACGCACGGGCTGCGGCGTTATCGCTTCGGGCGCCCAGATGGGTCGCAGGCCCGGGTACTTGAGCCCCTCGGCGGCGCAGTGCACGACGAGCGTGTCGCTGGGGACCCGCACTGTGGAATCGTCGGCGAAGACGAGGCTCCGCGGAGCGACGCGACGCAGATGCCCGCGACGGATGACGTCATCGATCGTGCGGACGAGGTCGAGCTCCCACTGCGCGAGAGTCGGGGTCTTCGCCATCGTCGGGGTGACCGTCCGGTCGATGCGGAGCATGATGCCGGCATCCTCCATCCGGAAGAACACGTCGTCCGCGCTCGTCGCGCCCGCCGCCGCCCTCATCGTGTCGGCCGCCATCCCGAGGAAGATCGCCGGATCGGGCTGCACGACGGCACGGTTGAGCAGCCACGGATCGCGCGGACGCACCCACGTGATCGCCTCCGGCTCGACGCCGTTCCCGAGCAGCCACAGGCACGTGTCGGTCGCCGTCTTGCCCGCGCCGACGATGACGTAGTGCGCGGGCGCGTGCGCGAGCCGCACGAGATCGTTGACGGCCACGACGTGCGCTCCGTCATCGACCGCGAAGGGCGGAGCAGTGCGGGACGGGATGTCGGGCGACAGGTAGCGCGCATCGACGAGGCGTGCACGCGGGGCGTGGAAGCGACGGCCGCTCAGCGAAGAGGTGAACCGGCGGTCGCCCTCGTACTCGCTCAGCCCGTGGAAGGCGACCCGGCCCGTCGCGATGAGGCGAGCGAGCACGCGGGCGTAGTACTCGCACACCTCGGCGGCACTCGCGCGCTCGTGCAGTCCGCGCTCGGGTCCCTCGGTCTGCGTGCGTCCGCCGCCGAGCAGCGTCGAGGCGACGCCGTAGAAAGCCGAGGCCTGGTGCAGGCGCACGAAGCCGTAAGCGTCGAGCCAGTGGCCGCCCGCGCCGTGGCGGCGGTCGACGATCGCTACCGAGACATCCGGAGCCGCCGTGATCAGGGCGTCGACGAAGGCCATCCCCATCGCACCTGCGCCGACGACCAGGTAGTCGACGTCGACGATCGCCTCCATGCGCTCATCAGAGCAGGGGCGGACGGATAGGTCAACGGGGCCCCGTCAGAGCGTGCGGGTCTGCCGGGCCTCGGCGATGCGGCGCACCGCCTCGGCGATGGTCTCGGGCGCGCACGCGAGGTTCATCCGCACGAAGCCGGCGCCCTCGCGGCCGAAGCCCGTGCCGTCGAAGAGGGCCACGCGCGCGCGCTCGAGGATCCAGGCGGCGGGGTCGGCGCCGAGCTCGAGCGCTGACACGTCGAGCCACGCGAGGTACGTCGCCTGCGGCCTGCGCAGGCGCACTCCCGGCAGATGCGCTGCGAGCTCGCGCTCGAGCGTCCGGAAGTTTTCCTCGATCGTCGCGACCGTCGAGTCGAGCCATTCGCCGCCGTGAGCGAAGCCCTCCCGCGTGGCGATGAGTCCGAAGATGCCCGTGCGGTAGGTCACCTCGTCGGGGAACGAGCGCAGGATCGCCGTCATGCGGTCGGAGCCCGTGACGAAGAGCGCGGTCTTGAGACCCGCGAGGTTGAAAGCCTTGCTTCCGGATGCCGCGACGATGGCGTGGTCGCGGGCTTCGTCCGTCACCGTGAGATAGGGGGTGAACGTGTGCCCGGAGTGCACCAGGGGAGCGTGGATCTCATCGCTCACGAGAGTCGCCCCGTGGGCGGCGACGATCCGCGACAGCGCTTCGAGCGTCGCGGGGCTGTGCACCGTGCCGGTCGGGTTGTGCGGATTGCACAGGAGGACGGCGCGGGCGCCCGCCTCGAGAGCCTTGTCGATGCCGTCGAGGTCGAGCGTGTACGCGTCGCCGTCATCGAGCAGCGGCACCTCGACGACGACGCCGCCGGCCTCGGGGATGACGGCGTAGAAGGGCGGGTACACGGGGGGAGTGATGACGACGCCGTCGCCCGGCGCGATGAGCCGCCGGAGCGACTCGACGATGACGACGCTCACGTCCGTCGTGTAGCCGATGCGCTCAGGTTCGGGCGCCCACCCCCACCGGCGCGCCGCGAACGCCGCGAACGCTTCCGCGGCCCTCGTGTCCGTCCCGCCGATGTAGCCCGTGTCGCCGAGCTCGATCGCCTCGGCGAGGGCCGTGCGGATCGCCGGCGCGAGCGGGAAGTCCATCTCGGCGACGAACATCGGCAGCACGTCGTCGGGATACGCCGTCCACTTCTCGCTCGTGCGTCGGCGGAGCGTGGCGATCGGATCGGCGTGGGTCATGTCTCGATCATGGAGCACCGACGGCGGCCACGGACCCCGTTGCGGTGTCGTCGCCGCTGACTATCGTGGCGGCATGCACAACGTCACCTCTGCAGACGGAACCTCCATCGCCTACGACATCGTGGGAGAGGGACCGACGGTCGTCGTCGTCAACGGCGCGCTGTCGACCGCCGCGGATGCCGCACCGCTCGCCACAGCACTCGCCGAGGCGGGCTTCCGCGGTGTCACGTGGGACAGACGCGCACGCGGGTCGAGCGGCGACGCCCGGGCCTCCGCACCCGAGCGCGAGGCGGAGGATCTCGCGGCCGTCATCGACGCCGTGGGCGGCGACGCGGCAGTACTCGGGCACTCTTCGGGCGCGATCCTGGCGCTCTTCGCCGCCTCGCTCGGAGTACCCGTGCGTGCGCTCTTCCTCTCCGAGCCGCCCTTCCGCTTCGGCGTCGACGAGCCTGCGGCCGACCTCGCGCAGCGGCTCCAGGGCTTCGTCGACGACGGGCACCCCGACGAGGCGATCCTCACGTTCCAGCGCGAGAGCATCGGCCTGCCCGACGCCATGATCGAGGCGTTCCGCACGAGCGGTCTCTTCGAGAGCGTCGTGCCGCTCGCGCAGTCGACCGTCTACGACACGAACCTCGTGAGTGAGGTGTCGACGCCGACGCCCGAGATGCTCGCCGTGTCGCAGCCGATCATTGTGCTGCGCGGCGAGCAGACCTTCCCGATCCTGATCGAGGCCGCCGACCGTCTCGCCCGCGAGATCCCGCTCGCTGAGCTCGTCATCGTCCCCGAATCGGTCATGCATCGCCCCGACCCGGCCGCGACGACACGTGTCGTCGCGGCGCGCCTGCGCTGACGCGAACGCCTCCACGCACCCGTGTACGTTGACGGGGACGGATGCCGCGCCCCGCGCAGCCCCGCAGCGTGGCCCTCGCCCGGCGCTCACGCCGGCGCAGGTCGCGAGTGCTCGCTGCCCGACCCGTGCGAGAAGAAGGAGTCGACGATGACCCTGCGCAGTTCCCAGTGGTACTCGGGCGATGCCCGCAACGCGTACATCCACCGTGCGTGGATGCGGCGTGGTGTGCCGGGGAGTGCGTTCGAGGGGCGTCCGCAGATCGCGATCGCGAACACGGCGTCGGACTTGACGCCGTGCAACAGTCACCTCGACGAGGTGGCGCAGGCGGTGAAGAACGGCATCTACGAGG